>NZ_CP081903.1:0-2540000 GCF_020091405.1 Bacteroides cellulosilyticus | reverse complement strand
TTTCGGCGAGGGGGTTTCTCACCCCCTTTATCGTTACTTATACCTACATTTGCTTTTCCACACGCTCCAGCAAAGCTTACGCTTCACCTTCAACGCAGAGTGGAATGCTCCCCTACCGATGTTTGCACATCCCATAGCTTCGGTAAATTGCTTATGCCCGATTATTATCCACGCCAAACTCCTCGACTAGTGAGCTGTTACGCACTCTTTAAATGAATGGCTGCTTCCAAGCCAACATCCTAGCTGTCTTAGCAATCTGACTTCGTTAGATCAACTTAGCAATTATTTGGGGACCTTAGCTGATGGTCCGGATTGTTCTCCTTTAGGACATGGACCTTAGCACCCATGCCCTCACTCCTGATATAGAACTAATACGCATTCGGAGTTTGTCAAGACTTGATAGGCGGCGAAGCCCTCGCATCTTATCAGTCGCTCTACCTCATATTAGTATAAATCAAGGCTGCACCTAAATGCATTTCGGGGAGTACGAGCTATCTCCAAGTTTGATTAGCCTTTCACCCCCACCCTCAGCTCATCCGGAAGCTTTTCAACGCTTATCGGTTCGGTCCTCCAGACAGTGTTACCTGTCCTTCAACCTGGCCAAGGGTAGATCACTTGGTTTCGCGTCTACTCCTTCCGACTATCCGCCCTATTAAGACTCGCTTTCGCTTCGGCTGCAGGTCTCAAGACCCTTAACCTTGCCGGAAAAAGTAACTCGTAGGTTCATTATGCAAAAGGCACGCCGTCACAGTTTACACTGCTCCGACCGCTTGTAGGCGCATGGTTTCAGGGACTATTTCACTCTTCTGTTCGAAGTGCTTTTCACCTTTCCTTCACAGTACTGGTTCGCTATCGGTCTCTCGGGAGTATTTAGCCTTACCGGATGGTCCCGGCAGATTCACGCAAGATTCCTCGTGTCCCGCGCTACTCAGGATACCACTAGGGTTAAATTAGCTTCGTATACCGGGTTATCACCGTCTATGACTGAACTTTCCAGATCATTCTACTCACTAACTGTCGTCCCATGACGTGGTCCTACAACCCCATACATGCCGTAACACATATGGTTTGGGCTATTCCCCGTTCGCTCGCCACTACTAGGGGAATCATTATTTATTTTCTATTCCTACAGGTACTAAGATGTTTCAGTTCCCTGCGTTCGCCTCCATCAAAAGATGGATAATATCTCTTCAAGATATTGGGTTGTCCCATTCGGAAATCCGCGGATCAAAGGTCATTTGCACCTACCCGCAGCTTATCGCAGCTTATCACGTCCTTCATCGCCTCCGAGAGCCAAGGCATCCGCCATGCGCCCTTACTTACTTTTAGTCTTACCTAGCCGTATGGCTCGATATATACTTTCAGCTTGTTATAACTTTACTTTTTTTTGTACATCATGTCAAAGATCGTATGAGAAAAACTTCGACCAGTCGAAGTTAGGATTGACTAAAGTCTATCCTATTCTCAAGAGTGGAGAATAACGGATTCGAACCGTTGACCCCCTGCGTGCAAAGCAGGTGCTCTAGCCAGCTGAGCTAATCCCCCGAAGTAAGCAACCAATAGATTACCAACTGCGTAGTCCCAGGCAGAGTTGAACTGCCGACCTCTACATTATCAGTGTAGCGCTCTAACCAACTGAGCTATAGGACTGTCGAGTTCAACCTCGCCTTGCGGCTCGGCTTCTTCTTTCTCAATATATATTATATAAACAAGTACGCGTAGTGCAAGAGGTTCTCATGGAAGCATACGAAAAGAACCGACTTCTAATCTTCGTGAGCGTCGCTCCAGAAAGGAGGTGTTCCAGCCGCACCTTCCGGTACGGCTACCTTGTTACGACTTAGCCCCAATTACCAGTTTTACCCTAGGCCGCTCCTTACGGTTACGGACTTCAGGTACCCCCGGCTTTCATGGCTTGACGGGCGGTGTGTACAAGGCCCGGGAACGTATTCACCGCGCCGTGGCTGATGCGCGATTACTAGCGAATCCAGCTTCATGGAGTCGGGTTGCAGACTCCAATCCGAACTGAGAGAGGCTTTTGGGATTAGCATCACATCGCTGTGTAGCTGCCTTCTGTACCCCCCATTGTAACACGTGTGTAGCCCCGGACGTAAGGGCCGTGCTGATTTGACGTCATCCCCACCTTCCTCACATCTTACGACGGCAGTCTCTCTAGAGTCCTCAGCATAACCTGTTAGTAACTAAAGATAAGGGTTGCGCTCGTTATGGCACTTAAGCCGACACCTCACGGCACGAGCTGACGACAACCATGCAGCACCTTCACAACTGCCTTGCGGCTATAATGTTTCCACTATATTCAGTTGCAATTTAAGCCCGGGTAAGGTTCCTCGCGTATCATCGAATTAAACCACATGTTCCTCCGCTTGTGCGGGCCCCCGTCAATTCCTTTGAGTTTCACCGTTGCCGGCGTACTCCCCAGGTGGAATACTTAATGCTTTCGCTTGGCCGCTTGCTGTATATCGCAAACAGCGAGTATTCATCGTTTACTGTGTGGACTACCAGGGTATCTAATCCTGTTTGATACCCACACTTTCGAGCATCAGCGTCAGTTACAGTCCAGTAAGCTGCCTTCGCAATCGGAGTTCTTCGTGATATCTAAGCATTTCACCGCTACACCACGAATTCCGCCTACCTCTACTGCACTCAAGACGACCAGTATCAACTGCAATTTTACGGTTGAGCCGCAAACTTTCACAGCTGACTTAATAGTCCGCCTACGCTCCCTTTAAACCCAATAAATCCGGATAACGCTCGGATCCTCCGTATTACCGCGGCTGCTGGCACGGAGTTAGCCGATCCTTATTCGTATGGTACATACAAAACAGTATACATACTGCACTTTATTCCCATATAAAAGAAGTTTACAACCCATAGGGCAGTCATCCTTCACGCTACTTGGCTGGTTCAGACTCTCGTCCATTGACCAATATTCCTCACTGCTGCCTCCCGTAGGAGTTTGGACCGTGTCTCAGTTCCAATGTGGGGGACCTTCCTCTCAGAACCCCTATCCATCGATGTCTTGGTGGGCCGTTACCCCGCCAACAAACTAATGGAACGCATCCCCATCGGTTATCGAAATTCTTTAATAACAAGAAGATGCCTTCTCGTTATGCTATCCGGTATTAATCTTTCTTTCGAAAGGCTATCCCGGAATAACCGGTAGGTTGGATACGTGTTACTCACCCGTGCGCCGGTCGCCATCAACCTATTGCTAGGTCATGCTGCCCCTCGACTTGCATGTGTTAAGCCTGTAGCTAGCGTTCATCCTGAGCCAGGATCAAACTCTTCATTGTAAAAGTATTGTTATTACTAGTACGAATACTAGTGATTTTGCTCTGTTCAGGACGCTCGGTTTATTAAAAGTCTTCAAATTACCTATATATATAAGTTACTTGACGGTTCTTTTTTTATACCCAGAATGTACGTTCGGTTATTAATTATTCATTACTAACCACTGTAGCATTCTGCTCTTGTACTACTTGTATTGTTTATGTAAATTCTTCAAAGATCGCTTCTTTTTTTAAACTGCTTTTCTTTTCAGAAAGCGGATGCAAAGGTAAGAACTTTTAAGTATATCTTCCAAATAATTTCAGAAGTTTTTTTTCTTTTTTCTTTTTCTCGTCGTCTCTCTTTGCGAAAGGGAGATAAAAGAGGAAAGAGAAAGGAGTTCTCAACAACACCGGTTTCTTAATCAGCAAGTCAATTATCGATTGCCTTCGTTCGGAAAGCGGGTGCAAAGGTAAGAACTTTATCACATATCTTCCAAATGTTTCCGGAAGTTTTTTTCTTTTTTCTTTTAGAATGCTGTATTCTTGGTCGGAATTAAGGCAAAAGAAAAAAAAAACGTTGGAGTTCCTACGCCGTTTCTGTCAGAATGTCAATTTCAAGGCTTACCGTCTCTCGGAAAGCGGATGCAAAAGTAGGGCATATTACGATTCAATCCAAATATATCTATCACTTTTTCACCATATTTCTGAAACAATTTTGTAACTGGCTGATTGATAAGGATGTTGTAGAACATAAATTTGAAAGGAAGTATGAAAGGGGGTGGAAGGGGATACATTATATATATACGTGCGCGTAACATGTGCGCGTAGACGGAGGCGGGAAAGAGGGAAAATAGGGATATGCGGGTACGAGGAAAAGAAAAAAACAGGGGAAGAAGGGGCTGACAGGTAAGAAAAGAAAGATGAGCTCACCTACCACCTCCCCCCCTACGGGGTACTCCTCCTCCCGGGAGGAGGAGAAATGGATAGAAATAGAAAGGGAGGGCATACAAAAAAAAAGACGGAGCTCCTCACGAAACTCCGTACTCACAAGATGAAAAGGATTAAAAAAACAATATATACTGGTTAGATGAGGTATTAGTTATCAAGTTAGGTCTTTATTTCTTTTTGGAGAAGAGTAAATGCCAGAAAGAAGGCCAAAATTCAAATCGGCTACTGAGCGTAGACTTATAGTCTTCCACTATTTTCTGGTGCAACGAGTTCAAACGATCGGTAAGCTCTATCATTTTATCTAAATCAGCTTTTAGCTTAGCCTCCCACTGAACATGCAAATAATTCTCCTCCCGCAGATCATCATTCCTTTTTGCTAATCGGGAATTCTCCTGGTAAATCCAGTCTAAATGCCCTCTCGGAATTCGCTCAATAGTTTCATCATCAGGATAGGATTGTATCGATTTTAATTCAAGAGCTCTATCGAGTTCTTCAGTATCCACCAGCGGGTCCGGATCTTCAAAAGGATCCCTCCTTAAAGAAGAGATTGTCAAATAATTGAGCCGAATCCTTTCCCGGATTAACTCCTCAGTTACGCCGTATTTTTCGGCAGCTGCTTGTATAGAAAGCCAATTAGCCATATAGTGTTTGATTAAATAAGTTTCAAATCAACCCTATACGGCTATAATGGTTTATATTATAAAAGTACGGGGTCTTACTTCTTCCCCGTCAGTAGGTATGTGGAACCCGCAGCAAAGGAAGAGTAAGCCCGTACCAATAACTGATACAGGCTACGCTCATCCGACAGCTGCTAAATTTCCACATTTTACTGGCATCGGAAGAGGACATGTAAACCATGAAAGATATCACATGTCACGTGTTCAGTTGCAAAGATACGTTTTTTTTCACATTCAACAACAAAAGCATTCATTTGTTTCGAATTTCATCAAAAAAATATTCTCTAAAAACCGTTGAGTACCTATTCTTGTTTTCCTCAGTCAAACCAGCTTTTGCCATATTCATAGCGAGTATCCCTACCCTTCCACACTACCGAAACGCCCGATTCATCGGGGTTAGCGGGTGGAAGGGATATTTTCGGACAAAGAAATGACCGCATAATAATTCCCATAACGGCTACGTGAGCGGGAAAATCCCAATGGCGCCAACAATTGGGCAAACGCATTCGAATTAACTCCCCGCATGGCGGCCGGATTCTGTCTCTTCAAAACCTTGAAAATGTCTGCCGCGGAAAGGCGTTGCACCATTTCATCCCGATCTTCGGCTGTGGCAGGACGGAAACAGGCATAAAGCACTTCTTCCATTATGCTGCGACGCTGAAACATCTTATTATGCTCCTTCAATTCATGTTCTTCTTCTGCCGTAAACCAATATCGGGCACCCTTCAGAAGCTCCTGCTTCAACTGGGCATAGATTTGTTTGTGCACAATGCGGGAACAATCTATCTTCCCCTTCACTTCCACACAAAGAAAACGCCGGCTTCCCGTAGGATCGGATAATAAATCGAAACGGTTGCTTGTGCCTATGAAAGAGGCGATACGCGGCAGGTTGCGATAGTTTCTCTGATAGGCTTTACAAAGGTTCAGCTCCGCCATCTGCATCAGATTCTTCAGCAAAGGCATTTTAGAAGCGGGATATTTATCGAACTCGTCGAGATTCAGCAGACCCATTTCCGACATTTTGCGGGTAACGTTTCCTTTTGAAGTCAACTCCACTTCATCCGAATAGTAACGTGACAGGGTTTCAGGCATTAAACTCTTGCAAAAGGTAGATTTCAAACAGCCTTGTTCCGTACTGATAAGGATAGGAGCCACACTGTTAGCATGCTTTCCCGTTATGCCCAGCCATTGCGCAGTAAGGGCAAGCAGCCATATATGGAAGTGTTTTATCCACAATGGATCAGAAGAAACACGGTGCGCCAATGCTTCGAGACGGTCAATACCATCCCAGGCCGGAAGTTCGTCCAGATACAGAAGGAAAGGATGATAACCGGGTACACTGGTAGAATAGAGATAACGACTGATGTCTTTATCCCAACAGGCAATGCCCCGTGCATGCGCTTCGAGGCAGAAAGAATTCAGTTCCCGCCTGCCCACAGGTGCAAAAGGTTCTCCTCTCCCATCTGCCGGACGGTATTCGGTTTCTTCCGTCAGCAAATTATAACGAAAATCGTAGGTAGATTGCAGGAAGCGGTTTACCTGATCCGTCAGACTAACCGGCACGGTCTTTACACGTTCCGCAACAGGATGGTTTGTGGAACGTGCAACGGTAATATCCGTGTGCTCCACAATAGATTCCGGCTGATTTGCCAGCACTTTTTTTTCGTCTCTCCAACTCTCCAAAAAAGAGGTAATGAATCGCATTAATTTTGTCTTCATAATTCTGTTACTATTTTAGTGATTAATGCTACGAAGTTAGCATCATAAAAGGCCTGTTTGCAAACGTTTCAGAGAAATCCGTTCAACTAATCAGCGCTAGTAAAGCAGGTATATATTGTTGTGATTTCACATATGAGATCATCGTCTTTTGCATAAGGCATCCGCAGCGTTTGATTATAGTCAGCAGGCTTACTGATTACTGTCAGCAAGCTTGTTGATTGCAATCAGCAAACCTGCCGACTATAATCAAACGATATGAATGGTCCGTTCAAAATTTGCTCTTCCCTTATATATATGGTACATTTGCATCATCAATTGTAAAACGACAAGCAATGGCAATACTTTTTGAATGGTATGAGACTCCGGTACCGAACAATGAAACGGACGAAACTGAGAAAACAACAATCCATGCACGCATCACCCTCAATGGAAAAGTAGGAACCGACGAAATCCGCCGAAAAATACAGAAACGCAGCTCGCTGACTGAAACTGATGTGTCGGCGGTGCTCGACGCGCTTTCTCATGTGATGGGCGAGGAATTATCGGAAGGGCGGCAAGTACATCTGGATGGTATCGGCTATTTCTACCCCACACTGAAAAGTGAAAAAGGAATCACGAGGGAGACGGACCGGAAAAATGAAAAGGTGAGATTGAAAGGTATCAAGTTCCGTGCCGACCGTGCGCTGAAGGACGAGGTGGGCAACGTGAAACTGAAAAACTTCAGGCACAGCGGGCACTCCGGTAAACTGTCCGATGTAGAGATAGATATGCGGCTGAAAGCGTATTTTGCAGAACACCAACTGATGACACGTGCCGATTTCCAGCGTATATGCGGCTTTATGCGGTCGAAAGCTGCGGAGCACCTGAAACGGCTGAATGCGGAAGGAAAGATAGAAAATATAGGAAGGAAGACGCAACCGATATATGTGCCGGCGGCAGGATATTATGGAGTCAGCCGGGAGCGGCTCGTAACGAGATAAGTCAGCAAAAAGAACACCCTTCCACACGCTATGCCCGATGAATAAAGGGACGCAGCGGTGTGGAAGGGTGCTTCAAAAAAAGTGACGTGTACTGAACTTACGTTATTTGTTCACATCTGAAACGTTCACTTCTACCAGATAAAGTATTCTGCTGGAATAATCACTTTTCTTGTTTCTATCCACCAAATGATCGTAAGGAATTTCCAGACCGTTTGCCATTAAATATGCTCCACTGAATATCTGTCCTTCAAAACTTAATGGCTGATTGTCAATGCGGTTCAGTTCACGGATACGATATTTACCTTGCGGATTCAACCCCGCCATCTTCACACGCGGTAAATGTTGGTTGCGGAAATGTTCAGTCTTCCACCAATAAAAAACAGCCTTATCTTTTTCCGGAGATGTGTACATCAACGAGGCTACGCCCAACTTATCATAAGGTGATACCAGCCTATAAATATCTCCCAATTGAACTACCGGACGTATTTCCTTATACTCGGCTATGGCTTTCCTGCAAAGTTCCTTTTCTTCACCGGTCATGTCCTTGGGCTGTATTTCCATTCCCAAACGTCCGCTCATAGCCACATCAATACGGAATTTCAGTGGAATAGTACGGAAAGTCTGATGATTAGGGGTAGCGCTGATATGCGAAGCCATTGCTATGGCCGGAAAGAAATAAGAAGTTCCCCACTGCATATACACACGTTGCAAAGCATCGGTATTATCGCTCACCCAAAACTCGTCAAAATAGGGTAGTACTCCATAGTTCGCCCTGCCACCGCCCTGAGCGCAGGCCTGGATGGTCAGGTCGGGATATTTGCTGCGTATACGCTTACAAATTGACTCGAAACCCCGATGGTAGGCTATATACAGATGGCTCTGCTCTCCCTTATCCAGATAACCGGAGCCATGATTCATGATAGGCATATTCGCATCCCATTTGATGTAATCTATTTCCGGATGTTTTGTCATCAGATTATCCACTATACCAAAAATAAAATCCTGCACCTTAGGATTGGACAAGTCGAGCACCACCTGCGTTCCGCCTCTGCCTGTAACCAATTCATGCCCGGGAGCCCGGATCACCCAGTCCGGATGTTTTTCATACAGTTCACTGGTGGTATTCACCATTTCCGGTTCAATCCAGATGCCGAACTTAATGCCCTGTTTCTTAGCCTCATCAATCAATCCCCCGATACCCGAAGGCAGTTTTTCCTTATCAACGACCCAATCTCCCAAAGAAGACCGGTCTGTTCTGCGTGGATACTTGTCACCGAACCATCCATCGTCCATCACAAACAATTCACCGCCCAAAGAGGCGATATCCGACATCATCTGACTCATTCCAGTCTCATTGATCTTGAAATAAACTCCTTCCCAACTGTTCAGGAGTATCTTGCGGAGCTTTGTCCCGTTGGCCAGTTTATGCAGCCTGGCCCAGCGGTGGAAATTACGGCTGCTTCCGCTCAGTCCTTCATCACTATAAGTCAAAGCCAGTTCAGGAGTCCTGAACACTTCACCCGGCTTCAGGTGGTATGTCGAATTGTCTTCATTGATACCGGCATAAAAATGATGGTATTCGCTGTCGTCCGTGTCGATGCGCAATTTGTAGTTCCCACTATAACACAATGCCGCACCAATGACACGCCCGCTATTCTCAACAGGTTGCCCATCAAGCGAAAACATGATCTCAGCATGTGCCGTATGTGAATTGCGTACTCCATCTCTGTTCTTTATGACTTTCATCCCCGGCTCCAAAGGCTCTTGCAACAAGCGCCCTTCATTGGCCCAGGCTCCGTAAAGATGAGACAACCATACATTTCCCCGCCGGATGGGCAGATAAGCGGAAGCAAACTGATTGAGTGTCACGTTCTTTTTTTCCTGATGGCTGAGTTCGATCCATGTTTCTATGATATCCACATCCTGATAGGCTTTATAGCAGACCTTTACATAAAAGGGGTATACTTTGTCTTTCAAGGATATGATTGTCAGGTCAGCATCTTTCTGCCGACTGGTTTCTACGTTCACCACTTCCAGGCGAAGCGCCATACTGCCATCGCTGTGCTGTACGGCCAGAGCAGTTTCAGACGGACAATTCAAGCCATAGACCGGATAAACGGATAAATTACCTTTCTCAGCACTGTTGATTGCCCGGAAATCCGCCTCCGACAGTTTACTGCCATAATATATATATTTCAATTCCTCCCCGACCGGAGCCGAAAGTACCAAGGAGGTTTTAATGGTAGAAATTGATATATTCTGGGCACACAGACCACTTACCACACTACACAGCGCAGTCAGGAAAATGATTTTTCTAATAACGTTCATACTATATATGTTCTATTTGCACTAATTACAATTACATGAACAGAAATACTCAAAAGTACTCAGGAGACGTTACTTTTTGAGTATTTCTGTTTTATCGGTCAAGCATTTACCATGTATATTTTCTTTAGCGGTAAACTACTCTTCTATCAATATCCAGGATTCTGCAACAAAGCCGGGTTCAGCTGAATCTGTGACAAAGGAATCGGATACAGATAATTTTTACGTTGCATATTGAACTGAGACTTATCGTTGATAATCAGTGCCTTTGAGCCATCTTCCAATGTTTCAAAACCATATACGGCGGCAGCCGAAGAGTATAAGGCCTGAGTATTTCCACCTCCTTCATAGCTGAATGTTACCAACTCCGTATCTGTTCCGTCAGGATTCTTCACTACAATGCCCGAACGGTTAGTGTTCAATGCTTCTTCGGCAATTCCCCAACGCAGCAAATCATAAGGGCGCAAATTTTCATTGCGTAATTCTACAGCCCGCTCATTACGAATAAGTTCCAGCACCGTCATATTTCCGGCTTTACCGGTATTGGCCAGATAGTTGGCATTGGCTTGTGCCACGGATGCATTACTGATGCGGGCAGATCCGGCACGATCATGCAGCAGATTGATAGATTTATCCAGATCTTCATCAGAGATGGCACCATTCCCCAGTTCACATTTGGCTTCCGCATATATCAGATAAACTTCTGCCAAACGAAGTACAGGATAGTTATAGCCTTCATCCTCATCTCTATAATCCTTACGTTCCGAGCACATCTTGCGATTCTGAAAGCCCGTATACCCGGCATTAAGAACGATGGGATAATAAGGAGTACATGCCGAAGGGAAATCAAAGACCGTCACATAATCGGCTTTGGCATAAGTAGTTCGATCCGCACCGTTCGATCCCATGAAATAATAGGTATCTCCCGGCCTTTTGACGCATGAGGTCAGGCGCGAGTCGCGGTTATCGAAAATATCCGTCAGTTTATCGTACCCGTTGTAGTCCTTTGAATACAGATAGGGCAAACCATCCGTGGTGCAAGGGAACATATTCATCATCTTGATGGTGATGGCACTGGCCTGATTATTATCACCTCCAAAAGACTTGGTGACATTTTTGGCAATGCGGTTATTATCATGGTTATAAGCAATCTGGAGAATAAACTCATGGTTCTTATCTTTCTTGAAACCCATCGGATTCGTATCCTCATCCTCCAAATTGAAAAGGTAGTTATAGGCAATGCTTTCATACACCGTACCTTTGGCATTCCACAATTCATACTTTCCGGATACAATGATTTCATTGGCCAGTGAAGCCGCTTCGGTCAGCATGCTTTCCACACTTGGATAATCGGAAGGTTTGCTGCTTCCGGCTCCCTCCGAAGTTCCATTCCCATCAGTGGTGGCACCTACATATTTCTCCCATGTACCTTCGAACAGCAGCACCCGTGCCTTAAAGGCCTGTGCACCTTGCCGGCTCACTTTGCCGTCATAATCAGCCTCATCCGAAAGGTGCAGAATCGCATAATTCAGATCGTCCAATATCAACTTCACAACCTCATAACGCGAGTTGCGAGGGGCATACAGTTCACTGGAAGTGGATGAAAGAGACTCTGTAATGATGGGGACACCGCCAAATCGCTGAAGTAAATAGAAATACTGGTAGGCACGAAAGAAGCGGGCTATGGCAAGTGAGGCACTGATATCATCCGTACCGCTATATTCATCACCCTTTTCGATAACAACGTTACACTTACGGATTTTAGCATAGCACAATGACCAGTAAGTATCGTTTGTAGATGCAGCCTGCGTGCCGGCCGCTATGGAATGTACCCCGCTGATGATGTCGGAGTTATTATCCATGATGTCATAGAAGGTTCTGGTATATTTAGTCCCGTTGACCGTCTCCGACATATCTTTGAATCCGTAAAAGCTGTAAGTACTTTTGGCTGCCACTTCAAATTCCTTCGCACTTTTGTAGTAGTTGGCTTCAGTTTGCTGGTCGGTAGGAGTCAGATCCAGAAAATAATCCGAGCAAGAAGTCGCGCACAACACTATGGCGGTTGCAGTCATCGCAAATAATATCTTTTTCATGTTCTTTAATTTTTCAGTTAATAATTAGAAAGTCAAATCAACACCGAGCGTCCAACTACGGCTGAAAGGAAGGGTGGTTCTTGCACTGGTTCCCTTTTCCGGATCATATCCGTCCGACAGACCTGTGATTTCCGCTACGTTATCGCCCGAGAAATAAAATCTCAGTTTCTCTATCTTCCATTTACTTGTGATGGAAGAAGGAATGGTGTAACCGACAGTAATGTTTTTAAGACGGGCATACCATGCGTTCTGAATGGCAGTATCATTGTTGTCTACATTCCATTTATTCTTATCCTGCTGCAAAGAAAGACGGGCATACTCAGCATTCTGATTGTCCCAAGTCCATGTATCAAGGTGAGTGGTCAGGATATTGGTATAGTTAACATAGAAAGCACATGTGTTCATACCAGTATCACGCAGAATGTTACGTTTTCCCACTCCTTGCACAAATAAAGAAAAATCGAAGTTATTCCATCTGGCTCCCGCATTGAGACCGAAGTTGAAGTGAGGGTCCGAATCGCCATAGTGATAAACGTCTCCGGCTCCGGTATTCCCTTTTCCATTTGTCGTGTCATTGTCAGGATCAAGAATCAATACCTTCTTACGGTCGCCCGGACGCAGATGAGTGTTTGCACTGCTTTGCGCTACTTTCGCCAAGGCACTGTTTCCGGCATATTGCCTGTAGTAATCAGCAATCTCATCATACGAGGTAAAATAACCGTCAGTCTTGTAAACGAACAATGAATTCAACGGATAACCTTCGCGTACTTTCACCAGCCCCGCTGTCCAGGTATCTGTTCCTGCATAATCCACCACCATGGAACGGGCGTCACTCAAAGAAGCATTTACCCAATAATCCACTTTTCCTACACGGTCGTTCCAACCAATTACGGCTTCCCAACCTTTCACACGGAGTTTTGCATCGTTAGTGGCTGCCGGATTTGTTCCCAATACATCCGGATAGGTAAGGGAAACCAGCATATTATTGTTCTTCTTCTGATACCAATCGAAGCTACCGGTCAGGCGGTTACCAAACAGGGCAAAGTCAACACCGATATTCAGATTTTGCAATTTCTCCCAGGTACGTGAGTAGTCGGTCATTTTAGAAAGATAAGCAATTTGTTCCTGACCACCGTTGAAGTAGTAAGTACTCAGCGTGATGGCAGACAGATAGTCATAGTTGCCCAATTCGCTCACCGCACCACCTGTGACACCATAAGAAGCACGCAATTTCAGATTATCCAGCCATTTTACATTCTTCTTCACAAAATTCTCTTCAGAGATTCTCCATCCTACACTGGCGGCACCAAAGTTACACCAACGGTAGTCTACATGAAATTTAGAAGTACCGTCGCGACGTCCCAAAGCCTCAATCATATATTTCCCTGCATAATTGTAATTCAAACGGGTCAGATAGGATATATATCCTTGCGCATTAGAGCCGCCGGTTACTGTCTGGTTCGTTGATCCTGCCGATCCGGTATTCAGGTCAAACAAACCGTCGTATAGCAAATCCGTACGCTTGGCCGTCACGTTCTTGTAGGTTCTCTTCTCAGCATTGGCACCAACCATGGCAGCTACATTATGCACATTGCCGAATGTATGATTGTAATCCAGTTGCAAGGAGTAATTTTCATAGAAAGTGCGCTGGCTACGTTCCTGCGCATAGCTCTTTGTCCCTGCATTGACTACATTCAACTGCTCATTCACGTCATATCCTATCACCTCTCCATTTCCGTTCTTTTCTATATTTACGGCATAAGGTGCTCCTACATAATATGTTGTCTTATACTCAGTTTGCACATTATTATTCTTAATGAACGACATAGAACCGGTTGCTTTCAGGTCCTTGGTCAGCTGAGCTGTCAACGTATTGGAATAACGGAATGTCTCAAATTCTTGTTTTGCCCGTCCACCGGCCTGCATAGCCGATAAGGGAGAACGCCCGCAAACATAGAAATCATAATAATTTCCGGAAGGAGTATAGGCCGGTGCCGCAGGCGCATCATACATACCAGAGTTGTTACCATCAAGCCCATCGAGCGGGCTGTCTTTATAACGATTGCTATAAGAAATATTCATATTGAATACCAGCCACTTAGTAATATCATAGTCCGCATTCATACGTGCATTGTATTTTTTGATACCGTCGTCTGTAGCTATAATAACAGAACGGTCATCAGCATATCCCAAAGATGCCGACCAGCGTGCACGTTCGCTGGAACCCTGAATACCGATATTGTGCTGAGTGCTCCAGGTGGTACCATAAAGTAAATCCAACCAGTTATTTGACTCATAATAATGTATCAGATTATTAGTATCCACATAAGTAAATGGATCTCCAAGTGCCATTTTATCAATTACCAGCAGATTGGTATCATCAAAACTGACACCTGCATGGGGTGTCTTGCCACCTACTGCCAATACATTATTCCAGGTTTGTCCGTTGACGTAACGTTGTGTAATGACTTCCCCGCCATTCCCATCTGATTCTACAAAGTCCTGGTAAGAAGCCTCTGCCATGGTCGAAGCAAAATCTCTCATGCCTGCCAGCGGTATCATATTGGCGGGAGTATTGGCTGTAACCATCCCATTATACGAAATTCTCAGTTTGTCACCCTTCTTTCCTTTTTTCGTCGTCACCAAAATAACACCACCTGCCGCACGTGCTCCATAGATGGCTGCCGATGCATCTTTCAGTACCGATACATTCTCAATGTCATTGGGATTCAACGAGCTGAATTCCGTATTGCTGATAGCAGGAACTCCATCAATAATTACCAGTGGCTCTACCTTATTGGTAGAAGAAGCACCACGCAACTGAATAGTCATATCTTCATCACCCGGGCGGGCCGAAGTACGCGTAATGGTCAAGCCCGGAATCTGTCCCTGTAACCCAATAGCAGTATTTGATACCGGACGGCTCTCCAACACATCCCCACTTACCGATGCAACCGCACCGGTCAATGTAGCTTTCTTCTGAGTACCATACCCCACGACCACCACTTCGTCCAACAGTTCAGAATCCTCTTGCAGAATGATTTTAATATTCTTTTTACCGCTAAGGGATATTTCTTGCGTTTTATATCCCACAAAAGATACTACCAAAGTGGCATTAGGCGATGCACTCACTGTAAAATCACCATTTATATCCGTAATTATACCGGTTCCCGTTCCTTTTACCAAGATGCTGGCACCGATTACAGGCTCGCCATTGGCATCCACCACCCGACCGGTAACAGTACCGGTTTGCATCACAGCCTGCACTTCAGTGGCATCCGCCGCAAATACCTCCAGAGGACTACCCGCCATGAGGACAGAAGTCACCACCGTAGAGAACAAGATTCTTTTCGACGAGAATTTCAAAAATTCACTCTTCATAATTTATAAATTTAAAATTAACACTATTGATATTATCTAATTAGATGCATTGTTTTATGTACTCGCGCACTTCCTTACGGCTGATGAACAAATGATTTTCAACCGTACGCTGCGAAAGATTGAGCTTTTGTGAAATTTCCCGGACCGTCTTACCCTCAAAGCGGTTCATCGCATAAACCGTTTTACGCTGTGGCGGAAGCAAACTCAACTTATACTTCTCGCGAGACAATAAGTCATTAGCAATCACACGGCTTTCCACATCATCAGTACGTGCCATCGTATATTCATATATATAAGGTGTAAGAGCCTGAATTCTATAAAAACGGCGAAAGAAATCATTCACCAGATTACTGGCAATGATAAAAATAAAGGACCTGATTGTTTCTTTGCAAAGCATCTGATTATAATCCATCAAACGAAGGAATACATCTTGTGACAAGTCTTCCGCTTCTGCTTTATTATTCACTTTACGATATATATAAAGATATACCAAGTGGTGATAGGCTATGTAGGAATCGGCTATCAATCGGTCGGAAGTTATCACTGTATTTCTCATTTCCATATATTTTTGATTAACTTTATGCTGCAAATATAGAGCGCGAAAATCAAAAAAAGCCTCATCTTCACCTCCTATATATTCCACTCTATAGAGGCGGACAAAGTATACAGATAACAGACTATCAAACAATAAATTAGCAATAGAAGAAGAAGCGTCTCAATTTATTATATGAGACGCAGGAAGAGAGAAAAACTATTTTATTTTACTTTTGAGTATCCTCCAGGCTCTTGATATATTCACTCGGAGTAATGCCATTTACTTTCTTAAAATAACGGAAGAAAGAAGTTCGCGAGCTAAACCCGCACAACTCCATCAAAGCATTCAATGTGTATCTTGTGTGTTCACCCTTACTCACCAGAGATTTAAACTCGGCAATACGGTAATCATTGATATAGTCATAATAATTTCGCTTCAGGTATTGATTAAACAAATAAGACAAAGTATAAGAAGGAACTCCAATGATCGAAGCCAAATCCGCAATCTTTAGTTCAGGATTAGTATACGGCTTCTCTTCCCGCATTACTTTCTTCAGTTTTTCCGTCAGACGCTTACATTCTTCTTCGGAGAAATTACTGGTTTTGTATTTTTCCTCCATTGATAAATCAGCGTCCTCCATCCCCTTACCGGATATCCGGAGTTCTTCAGGTACACGCAAAAAACGGGCAGTTTCCTTATTCTGTAACTTCCTTTTCCACAAATAATAAGCTGCTAAAGCCGCCAGTATGATTACCGCCAAAGTAATTCCATAGCCATACCAGTTTACGGATATCTGCATATGAATACGCAGGCATGTTTCGGACTTAGGATTCCCCATACGCCGAACCTTAAAAAGGTAATTACCCGAAGACAAATCATAATAAGTGACTTCAGATTTTCCTGTCAGAACCCGCCAATCTTTATCCACTCCTTCCATCTGATATTCATAAGCCATATAAGCAGGATCGGTAAAGGTAAATCCGGAAAAGTAAATAGTTACATTATTCTGCGAAGCATCCAATGACAACTCTCTTACCCCATCTTTAAAGGTCAGACCTGCCCCGGACACTTCCTGCCCATTCACATGAACAGCAGAGATGACTGTTTTATAATCCAACTTGTTCTCTTCATTTTTCCAATCAACCGATAAGCCAATCAGTCCTCTGGCATTCCCAAACCATATCACCCCACTCTCATCTATCACCGGATTACAGGCCAGAAATACCGGTCCCGGTATTCCATCCGCAAAACTATAAGGAATAAAAGTATCTTTCTTATCATACCGGTACAATCCGTTATTCGTTGCTATCCATAGCCACCCTTCCTTATCTTCTATCATGAACATTGCATCTTTCCCTTCCAAAGGGGTATTAGCCTGCATCTTCCGGAAACGGCTCATGGATACATCTGAAATAAAGACATCTCCCTTGTACGGCAAAAAATAAAGTTGATGGTCCGAATCTTCATACATCCCACATATTTTCTCTTTATCCACAAATCCCTCAGGGAAGACACCTGTCTTCATAGAGTCGGAAAGAGGGTCCCATATACAGATGCCATTTTCTGTACATATCCATCCTTTAAGGGTGGAATCAAAGTAGATCACATAGATATTCCCTTCCGGCAAATGCGAATTATCACTGGAAAAATGTTTCGATAACTTCCCGTCCTTATAACGGTAAACCCCATTGGATGTCCCTATCCATAAATTATTATCCTTGTCGGCAGTAATACAAAATATATGACCGTTCACAAAAGGCATTGGTCTTCCCGGCTCAAAATCGTCTATTTTCTTTGTTTCCCTATCAAACACATACATTCCACCACCGTATGTACCGATGTAGACCTTACCTTGCAAAGCGTAACTACAGGATATAATACTGGAACGTAATTGCGGGGAAGAATACTTGATAGCGTGACCGTTGCGTTCGTCAATGTAGAATAATCCATTGCGGGAACCAATCAGTTTCTCTTCTTTACCGATGAATATGGTGCGAACCGGAATGTCTTTCGAAGTAAAATAAGGAGTACTATAAATAGAAAAGAGTCCGCTCTGATAGACTGTATAGTCCAATCCCAACTGGCATAACCCTACCCATATCAATCCATCACGATCAACAAGAAGCGAATATACGGAATTAGAACGCAGTCCTTTTCCATTTTCAGGATTGTAACCAAACGAACGGATGATCTTATTCTGCTTTGTAGAAATGAAATGCACACCATTTCCATCAGTACCTACATATAATACACCTTTCCCGTCACAAGACAAAGACCTGATAATATTGCACCCCACATCTACATAATGCTGGAATTCGTGTGTACGGATATCAAAACTCAGAATACCATGTTCCATAGTTCCCAAATAGAGTGTGGAGTCTATACGGGTTATATTCCGATAAGAAAACAATGCTTCTTTCTCTGTCAGGTTATTTGCATAATGAACCGGTTTCCTATCTTTCAGATTCATTGAATACAGCCCATTTCTGGTTATGAGCCACAACCGTTCGCCTTCCAGGTGCAGTCCGACAATGAAATTGGCGGAAGAGAAGGAATTGTTTTCCAGCAATACTGTTTCTATTTTTCCATCCTTATATATATGCAACCCAGTTTCGCTACCAATATATAAGGTGTCTTTATCATCCTTCACAATGGAGCGAACTCCGTTTCTTATCACATCAGGAGCAACGCGATCCACTCTATCCTGACCTATCTGCCAAAATCCTCCATCAGTTCCTACCCATAACTGATTTCCTGATGTTTCAATAATGGCATTTACCCACTTCCATCTTTCACTGGATGCATATATCGGATAATGTTTCAAATGTACCCCATCAAAACGTTCTACCGAAGTAGCCGTTCCCATCCAGACATATCCACAGGAGTCTTTGTAAAGGGTACTGATTACCAAATCTGAAAGTCCTTCTGTACCGGACACTCCGCGGAATATATAAGATTGAGAGTAAACAGGAATACAAAACATCAACAGTAGAATGTAGTTTATTATTCTATCTCTCATGGTTACTAACTTATGGTTACTGATTTTGGCACCGGATAATTCTCATCTCATACCCTAATCTTGCTTTCCGATTTTATCCCAAACCTGTTCGCAAATGCTCTTCATTCCTTTTATGGAGGGATGCCCCCACTGTTTGTCAATATCACGCAGGCGGATATTGGTTACTCCGTAATGGCGGCAGATTTCATCCATAGAAGTGGTTACATCTTCCGACAGTTCGGTGTTCGTGATATTATAGATTCGGGTATCCGGATAGCGCTTAGTCAGATAGTCCATCAGTCGGCAGAAGGCAGGACGGAAGCTGTAAAGATCGGCTTTAGTCCAATCTGCATACTGGTAGCTGCCGACAGGGGCTTTCGCCCAACTGTCGTTCGTACCGCCAAAGACCAGGAGAACATCAGGATTACCCAGGTTGTCCATACGCGTTACGAAGGAACGATCCGAGTAATCCGCTTTCTCATAACCGGTGTGGCAAACGGTTGAACCGGAATAGGAATTATTACGCTCCATCTGATAACCGTGCTCATTGATAAGAAGATACCACCAGGTATCCTCCACCCGCTTCACATCATTCTCTCTCTTTTCTTCCGGTACGCCATACCAACAGAGGTTGGTGTCGGGAGTGACATAACCGTAATATGTAGAATAAGAGTCTCCAAGGATGGAGAGTTTCTTTTGGGCAAAAGAAACTGAAACCGAAGTGAAGAGAATCGCTACAAATAATAAGAAAGAGTTGCGTTTCATGATAAATGTATTTTTTGTATGCAAATGTATTGAAAATAATTCATAGGTACAGCCATACTAAACTTTCTTTCTGCACAACACAATAAGGATTGTTGTAGTAATATCTCCTGCCGCCACAGCAAGCCAGATGCCCGTCACTCCCAACCATGCAGGAAGTACGAAGAAGAACAAGACCGGCAATATGCCACGCAGCAACGTAAGCCTCATTGCCAAGTTAATACGTTCAATACTGGTATAATACCCTATTGTGATTACATTTATCCCGAAAAAAATGTAATCGATAGCAAACAGGGGCAGACCGGCAACCGCATACTGCCAGGCATGACTTGTCCGGTCCGGCAAGAACAGAGAAACGATATCACCGGAGAAACAGACAAACACTCCACTAATCACCAAAGCAAACACAACGGCGGAAATAATGCATAAACGCAACGCTTTATTGGAGCGCAATAACTGTCCGCAACCATAATTGTAACTGACAATGGGTTGTGCCGACTGAACCATAGCGTTAAACACCATGAAAATAATAGGGAACAGATAGCAGACAATGCTATAAGCCGCTACCCCATCCGTTCCGAGATGGCTCATAAACACATAATTGCCTGCAATAGCCATGACAGCAATCGTTATTTCACTCAAACAGGATGAAACACCCAGTTTCAGCATATACCATGTATTCCTCAGTGTCAGGCGGATGCTCTTGATACTCATCTTCAACCTGGCAAACCGAACCGATACGGAGGGACGAAGCAGATAACCCAAGAGTAAAAGTGTCCCCACCAATTCTCCCAAATCAGTGGCGATAGCAGCACCGAACAATCCCCACTCAAAAATAAAGATAAAGATATAATCGAGCAAGATATTGACAACAGTAGCCGCCAGCATAGCCCACATGGCAAAGTTAGGATTCGTCAGGCGTACAAAGAACGGCAATGCCACCAGTAAGACCGTGGACGGAATGGATATGGAGAACCAAAACAGATATTCCGCTGACAATTCCGTCAGATGCCCTTCGGCTCCTAATAAGGTTACTACAGTTTCGGGGAACACTGTCAATAGTATTCCCATAATGATACTGACAATCGTCAGCATGACGATTGACTGCGTGACATTGATATTAGCGACCACCAATTTGCCACGAGACAGATTAATGGAAGCAAGAATTCCTCCACCCATACCGAACATCAGTCCCAACCCGGCCGCTATCATAAAAATAGGCGCCGCAATATTCACCGCGGCAATGGCATCACTACCTATTCCGCGTCCTACAAATATCCCGTCGACAACAGTGAACAATGCGGATGACACCATACCCAGCAACGTGGGAAAGAGTTGTTTTGTAAACAACTTACTCACACTCATGTTTTTGAAGTCCAAATTATCCCTTTGCATATCTCATTGTTTTTAAAAAAGCGGGGCAAAGGTAGGCTTCATAAATTTGCTGATACTTAACAAATGGTAATTAAAACATTTGCATTATCTTTGTCTCTCAATACATTATATAAGTAGTTGAATTATGAAAACTTCTCTCAACATTTTCCTCCTATTCCTGATCCTGTGTGCCTCATGCGGCAGCCGGAAAGCGAACGACAACAAGGAAACGGCAGTCCAGGCAGACACCGTAAAAAAATTCACGCTCCCCCTTATACCAGCCATGCTGAACACTCCCGAATTGCGTGCGGACTATCTGGTACGGCACTATTGGGACAATATGGATTTTACCGATACCACTTATATCAACCTTCCGGATGTTACGGAACAAGCATGGGTGGACTTTATAGATATCCTGAAGATAGTGCCGGACACTACTGCGATAGCTGCCATAAAGCAAATGTATAAGATGGCAGATCAGAAGAAAGTCGTATTCTTCTATTATACGGACTTAGCAGAAAAATATCTGTATGATCCGAATTCTCCGATGCGGAATGAAGAATTTTACATTCCGGTACTGGACGCCATGCTGGAAAGTAAAGTATTGAATGATACGGAGAAAATACTTCCGCAAGGACGCCGGGAACTGGCTGAACAGAATCGTATCGGAAGGCCGGCAGAAGATTTCACCTATACACTGCTGTCCGGAAAAAGCGGTACGCTCTACGGAGTGAAAGCAAAATATACGCTGCTGTTTATCAACAATCCGGGATGTCATGCTTGTGAAGAAGGCATAGAAGCACTGAAACAGGCGCCTGCCATCAACAAGGAGTTTGCAGCAGGAAGTCTAAAGATACTGGCTATTTATCCGGATGAAGATAAGGAAGAATGGGAAAGACACCTACCGGATTTCCCCAAAGAATGGATAAACGGGTATGATAAAAAACTCATTATAAAGGAAAAAAATCTGTATGACCTGAAAGCGATACCTACCCTGTATCTATTGGATAAAGACAAGAAAGTACTGCTGAAAGATGCAACGGTGGCACAGATTGACCAGTACCTGAATAAGTGATCACTAAAAATATCCCCTCTCACCACTCCACTTCGTGAAGGATAAAAGGGGATGAAGAAACGAGAGAAGAGAGAGTATATGATTTATTCTTTATTCCCTGCCACCACCTAAGGCTTGGTAGAGATTGATAATTCCCTGTATCTCATCGAAGCGGTCGGCTATCTGCGTCAGTTGGGCAGAGAGCAACGATTGCTGGGCGGTAAGTACTTCCAGATAAGTGGAGTTGCCATGTTTCATCAACAATTGCGTGCTTCGGACTGCGGTTTCCAATGAAGTGATTTGTCCGTCGCGCAACTCTGTTTTACCACGGGCCACCTGCACTTGGGTAAGGGCATTATTCACTTCACTCCCAGCATTCAGCAGAGCCTGCTGGAAAGAAAGTTTAGCTTCTTCCTGTTGGGCTTTGGCTATTTTCAACTGTGCCATGTTCAATCCTTTATTAAATAAAGGTTGTGTCAGTGAACCAACTGCGGAGAGTAACAGCTTACCCGGGTTGATAATCATGCTTCCGGCAGAATTTGTCCAACCTGCCGTACCTCCCAAAGTAATGGAAGGATAAAAGGCTGAACGTGCCGCATTGGTACTATAAAAGGCCTGTGCCAGCGAGAGTTCCGCACTCTTCACGTCGGGACGACGGGAGAGTAACTGCAAAGGTACGCCAACAGTAAGTTCTTCCGGGAAACTTTGTCCCTGTAGCTTTCCACGTTCGATGGCGTCGGGCACATCACCCAGTAAAATAGAAAGTGAATTCTCTACTTCACGGATTTGCTGTTTAAGGTCGAGCAAAGAGGCTTCTACCATATAACAGTTTGCTTCGGTCTGGGCTACTCCGGCCTCATCTGTCATACCTGCTGCTTTCATGGCACGCATTGTCTTCACGCTCTCACGCCACTTGGCGGCAGTTTCGGCAGAGACGTTGTATTGTGCATCGAGCATTAATAAGGTATAATACATATTTGCCACATTGGCTATCAACGAAGTAGTGACAGCTTGTTCGTACTCCAGACTCTGAAGGTACAAAGCTTTCGCACGGCGTTTCGCATTGGTCAGTTTACCGAAAATATCAATTTCCCAACTGGCGGATGCTATGCCGCTATACGTCCAGGAACCTTTTGATTTATCAAAGCTACTGACACCTCCCTGCGGAGTCAACATAAAAGAAGGCAGATAGGCCAGGCGGGCGGATGACAGAGTGGCTTCCGCTTCTTTGATACGCCACTGAGCGGACTGCAAGTCGGTATTTCCTTGCAGTGCATGCTCAATGAGAGATTGTAGTTGCGGGTCGGTAAACAACTCGCGCCAGGAGAGAGAGGCAATAGAGGTGGTGTCTTCCACCTCTACATCCTGCCCGTAAAGTCCGTCGGTCTTGACTTCGGGACGTTCATATTTAGTATAGATGCCGCAACTACTCAACAGCAAGGCTGCGACAGCTAAAGTGATGATTTGTTTCTTCATTTTTCTTTTGATTGATGTTCTTCTATTTCTTTCTTACTCACTTCCATATCCTCCTCAATCTGCCAGTCTTTGGTAGGCATGGACTGAGCCGGACGCAGACGTTCCTGCAACCACTGGAAGGTGACAAACAAAGCCGGAACGATGAAAAGCAATGCCAGTGTACCGATGGTCATACCACCTACTACACCTGTACCCAACGAACGGTTACCGTTAGCACCTACTCCGGTAGCTACTACCAGCGGGAACAGACCGAAGATCATGGTAAGTGCCGTCATCAGGATAGGACGAAGACGGGCTTTGGCTGCGCTGACTGCGGAAGCAATCAATCCCATGCCTGCTTTTCGGCGCTCGGCAGCATATTCCGTCAACAGAATGGCTGTCTTGGCAAGCAAACCGATCAACATAATCAAACCTGTTTGCAGATAAATGTTATTCTCCAATCCTGCTATCTTGGCAAACAAGAACGTACCCATCAAGCCTACCGGAACCGCAAGAATAACTGCAAACGGAACGATGAAGCTTTCATAAAGCGCACTCAGAATAAGATAGATCATCAGAATACAGATGCCGAAGATAATTACCGTCGTACCACTCTGCTGGTTCTCTTCACGTGTGATACCACCGAAGTCATAACCGTAACCTTTCGGCAGGCTGATTTCCGCTGTCTCTTTCACGGCACGGATGGCATCACCCGTACTATATCCCTCGGCAGGCATGGCATTCACAGCTATGGAGTTATACATATTGAAGCGACTCAATGTCTCGGCACCATAACTGCGGGTCAGCGTAACGAACTGGCTCAGCGGAGCCATCTCACCGTTTGCCATCCGAACAAAGGTATTGTGCAGTGAAGTCTCATCCATGCGGTATTCCGGACCGGACTGTATCATAACCCTATATACCTTTGAGAAACGGTTGAAGTTGGATACATACTGTCCGCCATAGTAGCCCGAAAGTGTAGAGAGCACTGCATCCGGAGTAATGCCGGCACGCTTACATTTGGCAGCATCGACTTCTACAGTCCACTGCGGATAGCGCACATCGAAAGTAGAATAGGCCATGGAGATTTCGGGACGCTGGTTCAAAGCACCCAGGTATTGCTGGGTAGTCTGGAAGAAGGTATTCACATCCGTGCCCAACTTATCCTGTACATTCAGGTCGAGTGCATTACCCATACCATAACCCGGAATCATACCCGGAGCAATTGCAAAGATCGTGGCATCCTTGATATCTGCCGTGCGGGCATAAATCTGTCCGATGACAGCCTGCACCTGATCTTCTTTCTTTGTACGTTCATCCCAAGGTTTCAGCTTCACTACAATCATACCGAAGGTATTTCCCTGTCCGGAAAGCAAACCGTAGCCGGTTACTTTCTGAATATGAAGTTTCTGCGGAATAGCCTCCAAGCGTTCTTCCACACGAAGCATAACATCATCCGTAGTCTTCAGTGAACTACCCGGAGCCGTGCTTACATTGACGAACAATACACCCTGATCTTCATCAGGCACCAAACTGGTCTTCGTAGAGTTCATCAGGAGTACCAACACTACCACTGAGCAAACCAACAATGACCATGACAACCAGCGACGCTTGATAAAGAATAATACCGCATTCTTATACTTATTCACCACCACATCGAAAGCCGCATTGAACGAATTACGGAAACGGGCGGCAAAATTATTCTTCTGCGTGCCATCTTCATTAATATAAGGTCTCAGCAGCAGAGCGCAAAGAGCCGGGCTCAGCGTCAAAGCGTTAACGGCTGAAATACCTACCGCAACCGCCATCGTCAGACCGAACTGCGTATAGAACGTACCGGACGTACCACTCATAAACGATACAGGAATGAACACCGCCATAAATACCAGTGAAGAGGTGATAACCGCATTACTGATACCTTTCATAGCGTCGATACTTGCCATATAAGAAGACTTATACCCGACATCGAACCTCGACTGTACCGCCTCGACGACGACTATGGCGTCGTCCACCACCGTACCGATCACAAGCACCAATGCAAACAGTGTAATCAGGTTGATACTGAATCCGGCAACGGACATAAAAGCGAAGGTACCTACCAGTGACACGATGATGCCCACCAACGGAATCAATGTGGAACGGATGTCCTGCAAGAATACATATACCACCAAGATAACGAGAATGATAGCCTCAATCAAAGTCTTTACTACTTCATGGATAGAAGCGAACAGGAAGTCATTGGAACTCATCATCTGTGTCAGTTCCACACCTTTCGGCAGGTCTTTACGTACTTCGTCCAGCAGATTGTCAATGTTCTGGTTTACTTCCGTTGCATTGGAGCCGGCTGTCTGGAATACCATACAGGAAACACCATTGTGACCGTCCATACCGCCTTTGTAGGCGTAGCTGTCCTTACCCAGTTCCACATCTGCAATGTCTTTCAACTTCAGCACTTCACCGTCTTCCGTAGAACGGATTACGATTTCACCAAATTCCTCCGGTGTAATCAGACGGCCTTTATACTTCATGGTATATTGATAGGTTTCGTCCGAATTTTCACCGAACGAACCGGTAGCCGATTCTATATTCTGCTCGGCAAGTGCTGCCGTCACGTCAGACGGAATCAGTTTGTACTGTGCCATCACATCAGGCTTCATCCAGACACGCATACTGTAGTCACCACCCATAATCATCATATCGCCCACACCTGCAATACGCAGCAACTGCGGCTTCAGGTTGATACTCATATAGTTAGCAAGGAAGTTTTCATCATACGAATTATCGGGACTATGCAATGAAAACATCTGTAAGATACTGGTCTGGCGTTTCATAGTAGTCACACCTACCTGAGTTACTTCTCCCGGAAGCTGTCCGGTAGCTCTGGATACGCGGTTCTGCACATTAACGGCAGCCATATCCGGGTCGGTTCCCTGTTTGAAATAGACGGTAATGGATACCGAACCGGCATTGGTAGCGGTAGACGTCATATAGGTCATGTCTTCCACACCGTTGATAGCTTCTTCCAACGGAGCGATA
Organism: Bacteroides cellulosilyticus; assembly: GCF_020091405.1. Lineage (NCBI taxonomy): Bacteria > Pseudomonadati > Bacteroidota > Bacteroidia > Bacteroidales > Bacteroidaceae > Bacteroides > Bacteroides cellulosilyticus. The sequence continues at coordinate 2,513,376 of NZ_CP081903.1, read as the reverse complement.
ACACTCTTCTGCAAAGTTTCCGCGCTGGCACCGTAGTACGTGGTGCTTACCATAACGGTAGGCGGAGCAATATCGGGATATTGTTCGACGGGCAGGGTAAACAACCCGATGATACCCAGAATGACAATCGTTATAGAAATGACCGCCGAAAATACCGGGCGTTCAATAAATGTTCTCAGATTCATGGATTAATCCTCCTTTGTTTGTTGATTAGCGGTTTCTTGTGTTGCAGAGGATGCTGCCTTAGCTTGAATAGGTGTACCTTCGCGCAATAATCCTACGCCTTCAGCCACAATTACATCACCCACATTCAAGCCCTTGTCTACGATATACTCTTTTCCACCATTTACACGGGTCACCTCCACCGGGGCAGACTGCGCTTTACCATCTACTACTTTAAATACGAACACTTTATCCTGCACTTCATAAGTAGCCGCTTGCGGAACAACGATACAGTTCCGTTTTTGAACAGGAACCACTACATTGCCGGCTCCCCCACTCTGTAACAATCCTTCTTTATTCGGGAATACGGCACGCAGACTGACAGTTCCGGTAGAAGTATCGATAACCCCACTGATTGTTTCAATCTTACCTTGCGAAGGATAGGTGGATTTATCATTCAAAATCAGTCCAATAGCAGGCATTTCCTCCAATGCTTTACTCCTGGAACCGTAGCGGCGCGTCATATCCAGCAACTGGTTTTCTGTCATCGAGAAGTAAACGTACATATCGGAATTATCAGAAACCGTAGTCAACGGTTTAGGCAGGCTGGCACTAACCAAAGCGCCCACACGATAGGGTAGAGTGCCTACAACACCGTCGGCAGGACTTTTCACTTCCGTATAAGAAAGGTTATTGGCGGCACTTACACGTTGCGCTTCCGTCTGCGCCAATTGCGCTTTCGCCGTCAGCAGGTTATTATAAGATGTCTGCAAATCGAACTCGGAAATCACGTTCTGGGCAAACAATTCTTTTTTACTGTCATACGTCAGTTGAGCCGTAGCTACACTTGCACGCGCCGCTTCCACATTGGCTTCCGCAGTCTGCAAAGCCGCACGGTAAGGCACTTGGTCAATAATAAACAAGACTTGTCCTTTGCGGACTGCCTGACCTTCTTCCACACAGAGTTTAGTCAGGAAACCTGATACCTGCGGGTAAATGTCAATGTCTTGTCTTCCCCGGATACTCGCTGAATAGGTCGTTTGCAATTCCTTGTCGGATGTCGTGATTCTCATCACCTCATACTCAGAACTGGTCTGCACGGTAGGAGCCTGTCCGCATGCTACCAATGTTACTCCACAAATGAATGTCATCATTTGTCTAATCAATCTCTTCTTTGTTGTCATACTACAATCTTTTTAAAAACATCTTTTGTTATGTCGGCGGCAAAGGTATGCCGTTTTTGAACAACAACTTGTTTCATTTGTCGCACTCCTTTGTTCATTTTCGGAACGGTTTGCTTAACATTCCAAAAAGAACTTCTACCTTTGTTCCAACAAAACTTTAAAAAGATAAAGTATGAATCCATTATTAACTACGAAAGCAGAAACCTTCAGATCCGGGAGCGATAACCTGGAGTTTTACCACAACCGACTCGTCAAATTAACGAATGGAGTCCTTTTATTCTGTTCCGGCGGAGAAGCGGAAATCACCATAGATCTGGAGAAGCATCACATTATACCGAATACGAACATTATGTTATTGCCCGGCTCTATTCTTTCGCTCAGATCGGCCAGCCCGGACTTCCAAATACACTATTTCGCTTATTCGGGCGAGATGATGAAGGTCGCCTGTTTCCGACTGGACCCGGCATTCATCCATTTCATGAAAGAAAACTCCTGTTATACACATACCAGACTCGAAACAATACGCCCCATCCTGAGAATGATAGAGGCAAGCGCCGCCATCTATGCCGACAAGGAAAACCAGTTCCGCGAAAGTATTGCCCAGAACCTGCTTCAGATATTCTTTCTGGATACTTATGATAAGGTGCAGCGATACTTCACCAAAGAGCAATTGGAAGGAGGGAACCGGAAAGGACAACTGTTCAAAAAGTTCATTCACCTGGTACACACCAATTGTACCGCACAACGGGATGTAGCCTTTTATGCCGAGCAACTTTGTATTTCTACACGTTACCTTTCCGCTATTACTAAAGAGGTAGGTCAGATTTCCGCTAAAGAAATCATTGATGAGTTCCTCACATTGGAAATCAAAGTCGCCCTACAATCCACCAACCTCTCACTGAAAGAGATAGCCGACCGGTATAATTTTCCCGACCAGTCGTTCTTCGGACGGTACTTCAAGAAGCATACGGGGATGTCACCGAAAGAATACAGAGCTAAAAGAATATGATAGATAGGAGACAATTGTATTGACGCAAATCAACAACAAATAAACGCATACTGACGCATATCAACAAACGCAAACGGCTTAAATTTGCAGCGAACAATTAAAAAGCGAACCGCAAATTTAATACCGTATGCTGAAAGTACTGCTATTATCCGATTTTACCAGCGCGTACAGCCGCCTTTTATTAAAAGGTTTCCTGCGATATTCCATGGAAGTGGGCAACTGGCGCTTTTATCGAATTCCATTGAGCCGTGAAGACTTCAATGACGAAAAAGCAATCGAAACAGTCATTGATATTGCTCAGCGTTGGGGAGCGGATGCCATCATGGGACAGCTGTCCGAAGTAAATACCGAACGGCTGCGCTCCATAGGCATCCCTGTCATCCTGCAAAACTACACCAACCGTGTGGACGGCATATCCAATATTACCGGTGATTACTACGGCACCGGTGAAATGGCCGCCAACTACTTCTTGCGGAAAGGTTACACTAATTTTGCTTTCTACGGCACCAGTGATACAATCTGGTCACGCGAACGTGAAGAGGGTTTCTGTACCCGCCTTGCCGAAGTAGGGCAGCATGCCTATATCTATAATGAAGAGAGCAATATCCGGTATGGCTCTACTTCCGACCAGCAGACCCTCCAAGCCTGGTTGCAGCAACTCCCCCATCCCACAGCCTTGTTTGCCTGCGACGACGTATTCGCCTTACGCATAACCGAAGTCTGCGGTATCAGCAACATTCAAGTCCCCCAGAATCTGGCTGTTTTGGGAGTGGATAATGACGAAATACTCTGCAATATGTCCGACCCTCCCCTTTCTTCCATCATGCTGGATGTAAAGAATGGCGGATATCAGGCAGCCAAACTGCTGCACAGCATTGTGAAAGATAGACAACTGCCGCAATTCAATATCGTTATCAATCCCATCCGTATTGAACGCAGAAAGTCAACAGAAGGATACTCGGTAAGCGACAAACTGATCCTTGATGCCCTGAAACTTATTGAGGCGGAGAACAACGGACTTATCAGCATCACAGAAATACTGAACCGCCTTTGTGTTTCACGCCGTGTACTGGAAAAACATTTCCGTAAGGAAGTCGGCATTTCCATTTACCAATATATACTGGATTACCGCACTTCCTGTTTCGCCGAGAAACTGTTAACCTCAGACCTGCCCATCATGGATATAGCCTTTGAACTGGGTTATGAAGATTACATCAATCTTACCAAATCCTTTAAACGAATCTATCAGATGACTCCAACCCAATATAGGAATTACTATAAGTACGGGAAAACAACCACTATTATTAACCCTAATAACCAATGAGAAACAGTGAGAAATTTTATTCTTTTACCTAACTCGTCAGGAAAGAACACTTCAATGCGAAGTATCTTCCTCATTGTATGTATGTGCTGTAGCTTGATTACTCTGGCTCAAAGCAATTTCAAGGTATCCGGTATCGTTATCGGAGTAGACAAAGAACCCATTATCGGGGCTACTATTCAAGACAAAAGCAACCAGACAGGTGTCATTACCGATGTAGAAGGACGCTTTACCATCAATGCTTCTTCGCGCAACGCCGTGTTACGCGTCGGCTATATCGGAATGAAATCAGAAGAAATCAAAGTAGAAGGACGTTCCCAAATCACCATCATCCTTCAGGAAGAAGCCGTGAAGATAGACGAAGTGGTAGTGACCGCCCTCGGCATCAAGCGTGAAGCCAAAGCTTTAGGTTACGCCGTATCTTCCGTAAACAATGACGCACTGACAGCCGGTAACGAGCAGAATGTAATGTCTGCCATCTCGGGTAAAGTAGCCGGTGTGGATATCTCTTCCACAACAGCAGGCCCTTCCGGTTCCACACGCGTCATTATCCGCGGTAATTCCCAGCTGACAGGTTCCAACCAGCCCCTATATGTCATCGACGGTATGCCGGTGGACAATACGGAACTGGAAGGTGCAGGCAAATGGGGTGGTTACGATTATGGTGACGTATTGTCCTCCCTCAACCCGGATGATATTGAAAACATTTCTATCCTGAAAGGCCCGTCCGCTTCCGCACTTTATGGCTCCAGAGCTTCCAACGGTGTTGTCCTCATCACCACTAAGTCCGCCCAGAAGAAAAAGGGTATAGGTGTGGAGTTCTCATCCAACCTGAGCATTGTTAAATTGCTGACCGGCTTCGACGATTACCAGCGCGTCTACGGTCAGGGCCGCGACGGACGTCCCTCTATGTCCGGTCAGTCGGCATCGACCACTTCACAAGTGGCTTGGGGTGGAAAGTTAGATCCCAACATGGATGTACATATCTATAATGATGAGATACGGAAGTATAGTAATGTGAACAACAACATCCTGAGTTTCTTCGATACCGGTATCACTACCACCAATGCCGTTGCCTTCAGCAAGACCAATGACTTGTCGGCTTTCCGTGTATCCGTATCTGATATGCGCAACTGGGATATCGTGCCCGAATCGGAACTGAGCCGTACCAGTGTCTCCTTTAAAGGAAACACCCAGCTTTCCAAACGCCTGACCGTAGAAGCACAGGCCACTTACAGTTACGAATCCGTGCAGAACCGTCCCGCCTTGTCCGACAGTCCGAGTAATCTTGGTAATGCCCTGATAGGTATCGCACCGAGTTTTGACCAGAAATGGTTATCCAGTAACTACAAGGACGAAACCGGACGTTACAATGACTGGAACGGTGACAAATACCGCATCAACCCCTACTGGGTAATCAATGAAATGAGCAATAAGTCCAAGCGCGACCGCCTCATCGGACAGGGACGCCTCTACTATGCATTCACCGATTATCTGAAAGCCAGCTTCAAAGCCGGTCTGGACTCCTACACCTTCCGCTTCACCGATTTCACTCCGATGTATACCCCCGGATTTACCGATGGAATGATGAAGGAAATGACCAACAACGTGATGCAGTACAACTTCGAGATGATGCTTCGTTTCCAAAAGCGTTTCGGTGATTTCGATGTATCGGCTTTCGTCGGCGGCAATGTGATGCGCTATGAGTACGAATCCATGATCCAGACCGGACAAACGCAGGTAATCCCCGATTTACAGGACATCACCAACTATTCCAGCATAGAAACCGAACATGCCCTGGTGCGTAAAGCCGTGCGCTCCCTGTTCGGACAGGTCAGCCTGGGTTACAAAGAGTTTGCATACCTCGATGCAACGTTCCGTAATGACGTGTCGTCCACTCTAAGTCCCAAGAACCGTTCTTATTTCTATCCTTCGGTTTCGGGAAGCTTGATATTCTCCAACCTCTTTGAGCACAAAGAATGGTTCACCTTCGGTAAGTTGCGTGCTTCATGGGCTAAAGTAGGTGGTGACACAAGCCCCTATCAGCTTCAATTGGAATACGGCCTGAAACCTTATACCAATAAAGGAACTTCCTTGGGCTACATCACTTCCGGTTCCGTGCCTAATGCCAACCTGAAACCGACCTCGACTTACTCTTTCGAATTAGGTATGGATGTGCGTTTCCTGGATAACCGCCTGGGACTGGACTTTACTTATTACCAGCAGATAACCAAAGACCAGATCCTGTCATTGCCGGTTTCACAATCTACCGGATACAGCCGTGCCATGATCAATGCCGGTGAAATTTCCAACAAAGGTATCGAAGCTTCCCTGTCACTCGTACCGGTGAAAACCAAAAATTTCACCTGGGATGCCAATATCAACTTCGCCAAGAACTATAATGAAGTAGTGAAACTGCACGAAGACGTGAAAGACTTTGAACTGGCAGCCGCCCGCTGGGCCAACGCCTTCATCTACGCAAGCGAAGGACAACCTTACGGTGTCATCGTAGGTAAGAAACTGAACCGTACAGAAGCCGGCGAAGTGATTTATGAAAACGGTCTGCCTACTTTCGACGATAAAGTATCCGTGTTAGGGAACGGCAACTACGACTTCACTTTAGGTTTCCGCAATGCTTTCTCTTACAAGAACTTATCTATGAGTGTACTGGTAGATATGAAATTCGGTGCGGACGTTTATTCCATGAGTAAGATGCAGTCGCACGTAAACGGTACTTCCAAAGAAACCCTGGAAGGACGCGAAGGCTGGTACGCCTCCGAACAAGCCCGCCTGTCGGCCAACGTGGATGCCAAAGACTGGACACCGACCGGAGGTTATGTAGGTAAGGGAGTAAAAGCCGTAACCGATGCCGACGGTAACGTAAGCTATGTGCCCAACGATGTGTACGTAGATCCCGCCAAATACTGGCAGGCCTTGCAGAACTCTTCCCCCGAACCGTTCATCTGCGACAACTCTTTCGTGAAACTGCGTGAAGTATCACTCTCTTACTCATGCCCCAAGAAGTGGTTCGTACATACTCCTATTGAGTCCGTCACCCTCTCGGCTTACGGTCGCAACCTGCTGCTGATCTATTCAAAAGTAGACAACATCGACCCTGAATCTTCTTACAACAACGGTAACGGACAGGGCTTCGAGTATGGCTCATTACCTTCACGCCGCACCTTCGGCTTCGGCATCAATGTCAAATTCTAAAATGCATACCAACATGAAAAATATAAAATGGAGTTCCTTATTTATCGGCCTCATCTGCCTGTGCAGCTGTGTAGACCTGACTGAACTGAACGAGAATCCGACCAAGGCAACCAGCATATCCCCGCATCTGCTGATTCCGACCATACAATTGACTCATTCGCAATACATGCAGAACACCATCCGCTACTTTATCTATCCGGGGGCATTCGTCAACCACTGGATTGGTGGCTGGAGTATGCAGGAGTACGGCGGAAAAGCCAAAAAGAACATTGCCTACATGGAACGCCTCTGGGTAGCCTATTATCCCGATATCATTAAGAATGCAGTCGCACTGGTCAGCCAGACCGCCGACAATCCGGAAGAAATCAATCTGAATGCCATCGGACGCATCCTGAAAGTAGAGGCTTTCCTTAAACTGACGGATTATTACGGTGATATTCCGTACTTTGAAGCCGGAAAGATATACAATGAAAACATCGTGAAACCCCGATACGACAAGCAAGAAGATATCTACATGGATTTCCTGAGCGAACTCCGCGCCGCTTCCGCCCAACTGGACGCATCGGCTATGGCTCCGCAGAACGACCTTTACTTCAATGGCGACATCGAGAAATGGAGACGGTTTGCCAATTCCTTATGGCTGCGCATCTCCATGCGCCTGCTGAAAGTCAACCCCACACTTGCCCAGCAAGAAGCCAAAGCAGCTTATGAGGCAGGAGTAATGACTTCTAACAGCGATATCTGTTATGTGGCTCACGAATCGAGCAGGCTGGACGAAGGTCCGGGCAACGGATTTGCCAACCAGATGCTGGAAGATCCTACTTACAGCAACTACCGCATGACCAACGAATTGCTGGAAGCGCTGACTTCCACCAACGACCCGCGCACTCTCTACATCGGAGGCGCCTACTATACCGACAGCAAACGCACGGATATCACGTCCATTGTTTACGAAAAGACCGGTTCGTACCAAGGAGTGCCGGCACAAGATTTCATCTACAATGCCTGGGCACCGGCTCTTACCATCAATATCGATGGAAAAGATGTAAGTGTAGCACACCACTACCAGAAGATGCAACCCTCTAAACTGCTGACTGATCCGGCATCTCCTTATATGCACCTGACTTATGCCGAAACAGAATTCTACCTGGCCGAAGCCGCTGCCCGCCATTGGAATGTATCTTCCGAAAGTGCCAAGGAACACTATAAGAAAGGTCTGGTAGCCGCCATCAAGCAATGGAGCCTGTTTGGCGCCAATGTACCCGACGACGCCACACTGGAAGCCCTCTCCGAAGAACAGTCTTCACTGCTGGATGCAGGCGACACCGAGGCGCTGGAAGAGATCAACAAACAACTGTGGCTGCTCTATATCCTCGACCCGATTGAAGCCTGGTCTAACATCCGGCGCAGCGGTATGCCGAGCAAGTACACTAAGTTCTACAACCTGGCTCCCACAGAAAACGAATCGGACGGCAAACGCCCCAACCGCATGATGTATCCGCTGGAAGAACAGATTAAGAACAAGGAAAATCTGGAAGAAGCACTCAGCCGCATGGGAGGAACAGACAGCTGGACCAGTCGTGTATGGTGGGATAAAGAATAAGTTTACACAATTAAAAAGAACGGATAAATTATGAAAACCAAGTATATTTTTCTAATATTGTGCTTCCTGGGCATCGCCATGGGAAGTTGTAAAGACGACTCGGCAAGCAACCCGACCTTTGCCGATGATGAACTCTATATCTATACCGACATGTTGGAAAGTGTATCAGCCATAGCAGGCACCCTCACGGAATTCCCTATCCTGGTTTCTCCGGCAGACGGCAGCGTGTCCGTCAAGTGGTTGCTGGACGGTGAAGTGATCGGAACCGCCCCTACACTGAGCTACACATTCACCCAGACCGGAAGTTTCAAGCTGCGCTTTGAAGCGGTACGAAACGGAACCACTAATTTCAGAGAATTCACTTTAGTAGTAACAGCACCTTAAAAACATACGGATACCTATGAAATATCTGACTCTATGGGCACTTCTCTGCATCCTCTTCGGATGCGGAGGAACCTTCCAGGAAGAACCACCCAAGAAACCATCCAAGGTTATCTTCGGATACCTGCAATATGAACAACTTCCCGAATACCAGATTCCCTGGGATCAATTGACTCACCTGAGCATCGCCTTCGGACGCGCCACAGAAGAAGGTGGCCTGGCTGATGCCGCCAACATCGAAAAGCTTTTGCCCATCTTCCGCGAAGGGCAAAAGAAAGGGGTGAAAGTTCTGTTATCCGCAGGTGGAGGCGGCAACAAAGCCATTATGGCGGGTGTACTGCTTAATGATACTTACCGCAACCGCTTCAAAAAGGAACTGTTGAAAGCTGTGGAAGACTGGGAATTCGACGGTCTTGACATCGACTACGAACACTGGGCAGGCGGTCCGGAAGGCTACGGAGAAGGCGACAAGGAAAAAGTAGCTCTCCTTGAAAACTTCTACAAAGAACTGAGGGCGGAACTTCCCAAAGGCAAACTGCTGACTGCCGCCGTGAGTGCCGACTATCCGGAATGGAACGGAGGCTGGGGAAACTATAACGTATATACCAACTCAATGTTTGAATATCTGGACCTGGTCAATATCATGGTGTACGACTTCACCGGTGGTTGGAAATCATCGAAAGTGGCTCAGCACGCCAGCATGGAACACTTCCGCATGGCAGCCAAACGTTGGAGTGAAATCCGCGGAGTACCCAAAGAGAAGATTATCCTCGGAGTGCCTTTCTACGGTGTACACTTCGTATCCGATGAAACCCCGGTAGGGGCTACACACATGCCGTACAAGGAGATTCTAAAGAATTATCCCAACGAACAGGCCACGGAGAAGGACGAAATCGGACTACTCTTCTACAACGGCAAACCAACCATGCGTGCCAAAGCCGGGTATGTAAATGACAACGGTTACGGAGGTATCATGATATGGGCTATCTCGCACGATTCTCCCAACAAAGAAGAGAGTCTGCTTCAGGTGCTCTATGACGCTTTCACCGAACATTAAGCATCCTCTTGCAGAAGCCATATTCCGGAGACCTGTTTCATTAAAGGAAAGGATATGAAGCAATAAAACATCACATGCAAAAGATGGTATCTTTTGCAACGAAAGGTGGCATCTTATGATGTTAAAGATGGCATCTTTTGCTACAAAAGATGCCACCTTTTGCAAGAGTAGAATAAAGCATCCGGGTGTTTTCATTTAATGAAGAGCACCCAAACTATTAATAATCAAAACATTCAGCACTTATGTCGGCCCCAAACAATAGATTACTTGCACTCGATGTAATAAGAGGGATTACCATAGCCGGAATGATACTGGTGAACAACCCCGGTTCCTGGCAGTCTGTCTATGCCCCGTTGCAACACGCACGATGGCATGGATTAACCCCCACAGACTTGGTTTATCCCTTTTTTATGTTTATCATGGGCGTAGCCATCCACTTTTCATTGCGCAAGTTCGATAAACTCAATACCACCGTCAGCCTGAAAATCATCCGCCGGACCGTAGCTCTCTTTGCCGTAGGAATAGCATTGGATTGTTTCTCCAAACTTTGTTACGGCACTTTCTCCTGGGAACATCTGCGTATTCTCGGTGTCATGCAACGGTTGGCATTGGCTTATGCAGGCGGAGCATTCCTGGCAATTCTTATTCCAAAGAAGTATTATCTTGCCACGGCAGGAGGAATTCTGCTGCTATATCTTGTGTTGCTGCAATGTTTCAACGGATATGTACATTCGGCAGACAACCTGATTGCGGTGATTGACGTCAAACTGCTGGGAGCGGGACATTTAATCAAAGAGGCCGCTGAGGGCGGTAGCTTTGCTTTCGAACCCGAAGGGCTGCTGAGTACGATTCCTTGTTGGGCGCATGTACTGTTCGGCACGTTCGTTGGAAGCCTGATTACGGGGATAGCGGAAAATAAGGAACGTATCCGTCAGGTCGCCCTGTTCGGTACGGTTCTGTTGTTCGCCGGTTTCCTGTTACAATATCTCGATCCGATAAACAAGAAACTGTGGACTGCTTCTTACACTTTAATCACTTCCGGAACAGCTTCCCTGCTTCTTGCTTTACTGATAGATATCATTGACGTCAGGCAGAAAAAGCGCTGGTGCCGCTTCTTCGAAGCCTTCGGAGTGAATCCGCTTTTCATGTATGTAGTTGCGTGGATCATCAGCGTACTGTTCGGATTGTCATTCATCCCGTGGGGCGAAGCAACCATCAGTGTCCGGGGAATTATCTACAACCGGACGCTGCAACCCTTGCTGGGAGATTATGCAGGTTCTCTGGTGTACGCCCTGTTCTTCATCGGGGTGATATGGGCATTGGGATACATTCTCTATCGCAAACGTATTTATATAAAACTGTAAAAAGGTATGTTTAAAGGTAACGTTCAACAAAAGCCTTCCTCCAATCTGCTGCCTATGCTGATGCTGGGAACGCTGTTTTTCATCTTCGGACTGGTATCCTGGGTAAACTCCATCTTGATTCCCTACTTCAAAGTGGCTTGCGAGTTAACCCACACCCAGTCTTATCTGGTAACCTTGGCATTCTACATCGCTTACCTTGTGATGTCTATTCCCGCTGCCAAACTGATCGGTCGGATCGGCCCCAAACGGGGTATTATCGCAGGATTGTGGCTTATGGCAGCCGGGACCGTCCTATTCGTTCCGGCAGCCTGCACCCGGGCCTATCCCGTCTTCCTGACCGGACTATTCACCATAGGTACCGGTCTGTCCATCCTGCAAACCGTAGCAAATCCTTATGTCACCATACTGGGACCAATAGAGTCGGCAGCCCGGCGTATCAGTATCATGGGGCTATGCAACAAGATAGCCGGAATCATCGCCCCCCTGCTGTTTGCCGCCGTCATCCTGAAATCAACGGATACCGAATTGTTCGAAGTGCTGAAGAATAACAATGTGGCAGGTGTAGAGAAAGACCTCTTGCTGGACGAACTGATACGGAGGGTTATTGTCCCCTACTCGATACTTTCCCTGTTCTTGTTCCTGTTTGGCTGCGCGATACATTTCATCCGGCTGCCCGATCTGAGTAATGAACAGGAAAAGAGTACCCACTCTTCCAGTGACCACAAGTCTATCGGCTCGTATCCATACCTTATATTAGGAGTATTCGCCATCTTCTTTCATGTGGCGGCCCAGGTGATTTCCATCGATACGATTATCAGCTATGCCGAAAGTATGGGATTCAATCTGCACGAAGCCAAGATATTCCCCAGCATCACTTTGTCCTGTGCTCTTGTGGGATATTTCATCGGCATCCTGCTGATTCCCCGGTTTGCCAGCCAGCAACGCATGTTTCGTATCTGCACCGTAGGCGGACTGATATTATCGGTCTGTGTACTGGTGATTCCCGGAGAAGTACAGATATACGGACATGCCACTTCCCTTTCCATCTGGTGCCTAAGCCTGATGGGAGTATGCAACGCACTGATCTATGCCGGGATATGGCCGCTTGCCATACATGACCTGGGACGCTGGACGAACCTGGGGTCCTCGTTCATGGTGATGGCACTCTGCGGCAACGCTTTCATGCCGGTCATCTATGGACTGATAGCCGATCATTACGGATTGCGGATCGGATATATCGTGCTGATTCCCTGCTTCCTTTATTTGATATTTTACGCATTCTACGGATATAAAATCAATCATTGGTCTGAATTATGGAAACTGAAAAAGGACAAATAACCAGAATTTATAACGGTGAAATCATCACTCCGGAACGTAATTTCGGAGTGGGAACCGTACTCATCGCCGAAGGAAAAATTATCGGCATAGAGCCGGGAAACTATGAAGTGCCCGGCAGCATAGGTCACGATGCACACGGCGGCTACATCGCCCCGGGATTCATCGACCTGCACACACACGGCGCAGGCGATTCCGACTTCATGGATTGTACGGAAGAAGACTGCCTCACCATTGCCCGCGAACACCTGCGGCACGGAACTACCTTACTTTATCCTACCACACTGGCTTCGGATAATCAGGAACTGTTTCGCTTTCTCGATATATACGACCGGGTAAAAGATCAACGTTCGGGTGCCGCTTTCGGAGGTTTACACCTGGAAGGCCCTTACTTTGCCTATGCCTTCAGGGGAGCACAGGATCCGCGCTATCTGCGCAACCCTTCCCCCGAAGAATACATGGAGATATTGGACAGGAGCCAGGATATCGTCCGGTGGAGTATTGCTCCCGAACTTCCGGGGGCACTTGAGTTTGGTGATATACTGCACCGACGTGGCATATTGCCTTCCATAGCGCATACAGATGCCATTTATGAAGATGTGGTGGAATCCGTGAAACACGGTTTTACCCATATCACCCACTTCTACTCCTGCATGAATGGAGTAACCCGTCGGAACGCCTTCCGCTACGCAGGTTGTGTAGAAGCGGGATATTTATTGGACGAAATAACCATTGAACTGATAACGGACGGCGTACATGTTCCGGCACCGCTTATGAAACTGGCAGTAAAGAATAAGGGTGCGGAGAAGATTGCCTTAGTCACCGACTCCATGCGCGGTGCAGGTATGCCTGAAGGAAAAAGCATATTGGGCAGTCGTGCCAAAGGATGCGAAGTGCTCATTGAGGACGGAGTAGCCAAGATGCCCGACCGCCAGTCCTTTGCGGGAAGCGTAGCTACGACCGACCGGTTGGTACGGAATATGTACCGGATGGGAGAACGCCCTCTGGAAGAAGCCGTGCGCATGATGACACTCACCCCCGCCGAAATAATGGGCATTGCGGACAGGAAAGGAAAGATTGCCAAAGGATATGATGCCGACATTGTAATATTCGACCCGGATATCCGCATCAACCGGGTATTCATTAACGGAGAAACACTATTTGAACAACCATGAACATAAAAGAAATTAAGAAAGAAGCTTTACTGGTACGGGTATGCGCTACCCGCCAGATTATGGGCGAAGATGCCGCACAAGCTGCAGCCGAAAGTATCAACCAATTATTAAAAGAAAAAGAGGAAATCAATATTCTGTTTGCAGCGGCCCCCTCACAAAACGAGTTTCTGGCCGCCTTGCAGAAGTATGCTCTTCCCTGGAACCGCATCCATGCCTTGCACATGGACGAGTACATCGGTCTGCAAGCGGATGCGCCTCAACGCTTCGGGAATTATCTCAAAGAACACATATTTGCCGCACTTCCCTTCAAGTCTATACATTATCTATATATAGAAGGCGCCTCACCCGAGAACATCTGCACCCACTATGAAGAAGTTCTGCAAAAGCATCCCATCGACATTGTTTTCATGGGAATCGGTGAAAACGGGCACATCGCTTTTAATGACCCGCATGTGGCATTGTTTGATGATCCCCAGCAGGTAAAAGTGGTATTACTGGACGAGGTATGTCGCACACAACAGGTACACGACGGTTGTTTCTCCAGTCTGGAGAAAGTACCCCAACAGGCAGTCACCATTACGATACCGGTTATGATGAAAGCTACCCGTATCTTTTGCATAGTACCGGGAAAGCCGAAGGCAAATGCTGTGAAAGAAACATTATACGGTCCTGTCAGCACCACTTGCCCGGCTTCTATTTTACGTACTCATCCCCATGCGACGCTTTATTGCGACCGGGACAGTGCGTCACTTTTATCCATCTAAAAAATAAAGACCATGAATCATACCCTTCGTTCCATATACAAAAGTTTACTTTTAGTAAGCATATTCCTGTGCCTGTGTGTTCCGGCACGTAGCGCAGTCCCTCCTTCCGACTTCAAAGTCAGGGCTTTCTATCTTGATTGCCGTACGCAGGTAATGACGGTTTCGGCAATCAAGGAACTGGCGTCCGACCTTTCAAAGAAAGAGATAAATACTCTGCTGATAGAGTATGAGGCAACATTCCCTTTCCAAAAGCATGCCACTTTGTGTAATCAATTGGCATTCAGCCGCAGCGAAGTGCAGGATATTGTAAGCTATTGCACTTCGCTCGGTATTGAAGTAATCCCGTTACAGAACTGTTTCGGACATTGCGAATACATATTAAGGCACGACCGATACGCACATTTGCGTGAGGACAGCAAGGAAGTGTCGCAAGTATGTCCCCTCAAGATAGAAGAAGCTAAAAAGGTATTCCGGGAAATCTTCCGGGAAGTGGCAGAATTGCATCCGTCACCTTATTTTCATATAGGAGCTGACGAAACTTATCTGTTGGGAAGTTGCGCACAATGTTCCAAAGTAAATAAGTCGCGCCTTTTTGTTGACTACATAAAAGCCATGTGCGAGGTGGTCAAGGAAATGGGAAAGAAACCTATCATTTGGACGGATATTATCCTGATGCACCCCGAATCCGTTCAGGAGTTACCCAAAGATCTCATCTACGTTGACTGGAATTACGGTTGGGAACCGGACCGCTTCGGTAAACTGGATAATCTGCTGAAACTCGGTGTAAAGATGTGGGGAGCAGCCTCCCTACGTTCGGCACCCGACAATACGTATCTGACCCAGTGGATGAAACATTTCAATAACCTAGTTACTTTCCTGCCCTTTGCGCGTGCCCACGGATATGAGGGAATGATAGAAACTTCCTGGTCAACCAGCGGAACTTATGGTTTCCACTATGATAACGGTTGGGAAATAATCAGTACGCAACCCATCCGACAGGTATATCCCATGTCAGGATTCCAATTGCTGATAGACGCTTATTGCAAGGCGGTCAATTCATCAGAAGCGATTCATGCCGAAACTTTCATAAAAGAGTATGCACAGCAACGCTATGGGTTGTCGGAGGACGAAGCGCAAATCTTTCTCACCTATTTCCTGCTTCCCCAAGAGTTAGTCCGTCACGGAAAGGATGCTAAAGGAAAGCCGATAGAACAGGTGATACAGGAATGTGAAGAGTTGAAAAGCCACTTCAACAAGATCATTCCCCGGAAACAGGGCGGTGAATTCGAACATTATCGCCTGATGCTGGACCTGCGCATCAACTATCTTCAGTACAAAGAAGTAGAGTTCACCTACGAATCTTCGGGATATGATGTATCACAGGCTTCCGGACTTGCCACGCAACTTAAAAAAATCATCGGTGAAGCCGGGAAACTGGACAAACGTTTCATCAAACTCAACAAAGATTATCTGAAACCCGGACAAGCGGAAGAGATCAACGCATTGAGAAATGAGAAGATGAACGAACTCAACCGGACTTTGAGCAGACAGGCTGGTTTGTAGTTTTCTTCAGTACCGGAAATATACTTTTGCGTCCGTTTATGTGAAAATTCGAAGATAATCACGTACATTTGCATTTGTACAATCAATTAAATACTAACACCATGAGAAAACTTAACCACGCACTTCTTGCAGGTGCTCTCGCCTTGGCATGCGCTTCGTGTACAGCGGAGAAAGAAGCTAACTACCAAGTGATACCTCTCCCCCAAGAGGTAAGTTTAACCCAGGGAAATCCGTTCAAACTGAACGAAAATGTTCTCATCGCTTATCCGGAAAACAATGCCTTATTGCAACGCAATGCTGAGTTCCTGTCGGAGTACATCCAACAAGCCACAAACTATGCACCGAAAACAAAGGCCATCGCAGCAGGAGAACAAGTGAAAAATGCAATTGTACTGGGACTCGATCCGGGCATTGCAAACAAGGAAGGATATGTGCTGACTACCACCCCCGAAGGTATCAGCATCAACGGACAAACCGAAAACGGAGTGTTCTATGGCATCCAGACTTTACGCAAATCCATTCCCGCCGAAGCCAAAGGAGCAACCATCCTGATACCGGCAGGTGAAATTAAGGACGAACCGCGTTTCAGTTACCGCGGTATGCACCTCGACGTAGGGCGTCACTTCTTCCCAAAAGAGTTTATAAAGAAATATATAGACTTGCTGGCACTGCACAATATGAATACTTTCCACTGGCACCTGACGGAAGACCAGGGCTGGCGTATTGAGATTAAAAAATATCCGAAACTTACGGAAATAGGTTCTCAACGCAGTCGCACGGTAATTGGAAAAAACACACAAGAGTATGACAATACGCCGTATGGCGGTTTCTATACACAGGAAGAGGCTAAAGAAATCGTGAAATATGCACAGGAACGCTACATCACAGTAATTCCGGAAGTAGACCTGCCGGGACACATGCTTGCTGCACTGGCCGCTTATCCAGAAATGGGATGTACGGGTGGTCCATATGAAGTGTGTCCGCGTTGGGGTGTATTTGAAGACGTACTCTGCATCGGTAATGATAAAACCATGCAATTCCTGGAAGATGTAATGAGTGAAATCATCGAAATATTCCCATCAGAGTATGTACATATCGGTGGCGATGAAGCTCCACGTGACCGATGGAAAGAATGTCCGAAATGTCAGGCGCGTATCAAAGCGGAAGGGCTGAAAGCGGATAAAAACCATACGGCAGAAGATCGCCTGCAAAGTTATTGCATGACACGTATCGAGAAGTTCCTGAACAGCAAGGGACGCCGGATTATCGGCTGGGACGAAATTCTGGAAGGAGATGTAGCACCCAATGCAACAGTAATGTCATGGCGCGGAGCATCCGGAGGTATAAAAGCCGCACAAATGGGACATGATGTAATTATGACACCCAATACCTATTGCTATTTCGATTATTATCAGACGGCAGACACCAAGGATGAACCGCTGGGTATCGGTGGATATGTACCCATAGAAAAGGTATACAGTCTGGATCCTACTTTCGATCTGAATGAAGAACAGAAAAAACATATCATTGGTGCCCAAGCCAACTTATGGACAGAGTACATAACTACCACAGAACACGTGGAATACATGGTATTGCCTCGTATGGCTGCCCTTGCCGAAGTACAATGGACACAGCCCGAAAAGAAGGATTTCAAAGATTTCACTAAACGTCTGGCCCGCCTGATGAAGTTCTATCAAAGAGATGGTTTCAACTATGCCAAGCATGTATTCGATCTGAAGGTCGACTTCACACCGGATGTTGCCAAGAAAGCGGTAGTCGTTACATTGAGTACTATTGATGACGCTCCTATTTATTATACATTAGATGGAACCGAACCGACCACAACTTCATTGAAATACACAGAACCTGTTGCCATTACTGAAACAGCAGATTTCCAGGCAGTGGTTATCCGCCCGGAAGGAAAGAGCAAAGTGGTGAATAAGAAGATTTCTTTCAATAAGGCTACATATTGCCCTATCGAACTGACCTTCCAGCCTTCGGAAAAGTATAAATTCGGAGGTGCTATCACTTTGGTAGACGGTATGAAGGGAAACGATAGCTATGCCACCGGAGCTTGGTTAGGTTTTGTAGGTGGTGATGTGGAAGCCATCATCGACCTGGGACAGGAAACAGAAATCAAACGGGTAGCTACGAACGCCATTGTCGATATGAGTGCCTGGATTATGGGAAGTACAGGGTTGGTAGTCTCTGTATCTGACGATAATAAAGAGTTCCGCGAAGTAGCCGTTAAGGATATTCCTGCTGAAACAAATATTGATAAGAAAGGTGTGGAAAACTATGAGATAACTTTTGATCCGGTAAAAGCACGGTATGTGAAAGTTGTTATCAAGCGTAGCCCTGCCCTGCCGAAAGGACATGCAGGCGAAGGAAAAGCAGCTTATATGTTCATTGATGAAATAGAGGTGAACTGATAAAATACAGGAAGACCACTCAGTATCATTTCTCATAACGCTGATTGAGCGAATTATACGGATTCTTTTAATTGCAAATCCGTATAATTCGCTCAATTCGTATCTGAATAATTATTCTCAAAGCTTGTAATCGAATGCTCTGCCATGCGACTAATGAAGTAAAGAGTTAAATTATGGACACTAAAAAGTTGGAAAAGCAATTCGTCGACTTCGTGACAGAGTATAAACAGATTATCTACAAGATCTGCTATATCTATGCCACAGACAACGACAGTCTCAATGATCTGTATCAAGAGACCGTGATAAATCTATGGAAATCTTTTCCTCGCTTCCGGGGCGAGTGCAAAGCATCTACCTGGGTTTATCGGATTGCGTTGAATACCTGTATCTCCTTTTTCCGCAAATCCAATTCAAGACCGGTCGTGATTCCCATCACTATCGACCTGGAATCTGCCTTTGCCGATGAAGAAGAAAAGACATCCCAACTCCGTGAACTTTATCGTATGATAAACATGCTGGGCAAATTGGAACGCGCGCTGATTTTGCTTTGGCTTGAAGAACGGAGTCATCAGGAAATTGCCGATATATTGGGTATCTCCAAGAATTATGTGGCCGTAAAACTCTATCGCATCAAAGAGAATCTGAAAAACATGTCTAACTCCTAAAACTGACGAATAATGAATTTAGATGAAATGAAAAATAGTTGGAATGTCCTGAACGAGCGTTTAGAACAAAATGAGATATTAAACAAGAGGATCATCGAAGAAATGGTTGCAAGTAAAACAAAATCTGCTTATGACAGTATTTATAACCAGGAATTACGGGGACTTTATATAATCCTGCTCTGCGGCCTGATTGTACTGCCCGTAAACAGGTTCCTGGGAATCAATATGAAACTGAGTTCTTTCATACTTCTGGAAACTGTGATGTTTCTGGCCTTACTGTTTCAATTGGCAATCCTCTATAGCTTATCCAAGTTTAAGCTGAACTACATGAAAGTAAATGAGTTGACCCGTACCGTCTTGAAATACAGAAGATTTTATAGCTATAACAAGAAGTACGGTACTATTCTCGGCCTTGGCTCCGTAATAGTCTTTATGATTTCAGAGAGTAAAATTACCAATCCCTACGCTTTCGTGCCCGTATTGACAGTGATGATTGTGGGCTGCATCTACAGTTATACGAAAATGAAGCAGCACGAACAAAAAATCAAAGAAGTAGAGCAAGGACTGGCAGAACTGAAAGAGTTTGAGAGTGAGACTATCAGAACTGGAAGTAAATGAAAGGCTGAATCTCCGTACTCTTCATCTGGATTACCAAGTAAATTAAAGCAAGCATCAGAGCCGCCTTTCCCATAAGGGGAAGGCGGGTTACTGTTTTACAGCAAGCGTTCTCCCAACGATCAGGGCAGAAATGCAGAAAGAAACCCAATGCCATCAGTGCAAACACTTCCCAATAGCCTGCAATCAGTTGCGGGAAAAGTTGCGGACGGAAAGTGGTACAGATCTGTTTGATCATATCCAAAGAAGTGGAAAAGTCCACATTACGGAAGAATATCCAGCAGAAACAAACAAAGTGGAATGTGATCAGTATACCGAAGAAACGGCGGATGCCGTGGCTTTCTTCTCCTTTCTTTCTTCCGGTCAATGTCATCCAGAATTTATGTGCCGCCAAAGCAATACCATGGAACAATCCCCAAATGACAAAGTTCCAGGAAGCCCCATGCCACAAACCACCCAAAAACATGGTAATGACAAGATTGGCATACTGGCGAATCTTTCCTTTCCGGTTTCCACCCAAAGATATATAGAGATAATCTTTCAGCCAACTGGAAAGCGAAATGTGCCATCGCCGCCAAAACTCTGTAATGGAAGCGGACTTATAAGGAGAATCAAAGTTCTTATTAAAATGAAAACCTAACAACAAGGCTATTCCGATAGCCATATCACTGTATCCGGAAAAGTCGCAATAGATTTGCAAGGCATATCCATAAACACCCATCAGATTCTCTACTCCGGAATAGAGCGTAGGATTATCAAAAATACGTTCTACAAAGTTCACACTGATATAATCCGAAATAATCGCTTTCTTGAACAGACCGCTTGCAATCAGGAATATCCCCCTTCCGAACATCTCATGGGATACGAACAAAGGACGGCGTATCTGTGGGATAAAGTCACGGGCACGTACAATAGGGCCTGCCACCAATTGTGGGAAGAAGGATACGTAAAAAGCATAATCCAGCAAATTAGTAAGAGGAGTTATATCTTTGCGATAAACATCAATGGTATAGCTAAGTGACTGGAAAGTAAAGAAAGAAATGCCCACAGGAAGGAATATATCGTAATGATGAAACGTACCGCCTACCAGCGAAGCAAAGACATCTCCCAGAAAATTAGTATATTTGAAGTATGCAAGCAAACCAAGATTAATAGCAAGGCTAAGCACAACACTTGCCTTACGTTTCCAGCCTACGGAAGTACCTGCCATAAAACGAGCAATAAAGAAATCGCTTACCGTGACAAGTGCCAGCAGGAAAAAGTAAGTTCCGCTACTTTTATAATAAAAATAATAGGAGAATGCGGTAACAAACAACAAGCGTGCAGTCAGACGGCGTTGCAACAGCAGATAAACCAGTATAAATGCTGCAAACAACCACAAGAAAATGCCGCTACTGAATATCATCGGCGCTTGCGGGTCATAAACGAATACGTCTCGCAGACGGTTAAAGTCAATATCCCACATAATCATTATAGGCTTTTAAAAGAGCTTGATAAAACAATTCACCTTGCAGTACATATCCTTCGGGAAGATAATGTACATGGTCCGGACGCATCAATTTTGCTTCCTGCCAGTTCAGACAAGCACGCTGTCTCCCTCCCACCGCTTCGTACATATCCCACACGGCAAGACCGTTGTCATCAGCAAAGCGACGCATGGTTTCTACGGCAATAGCAGTACGGGGATTAATGGAATAGGTGCGGCGGCGGCGACTTTTCCGGAAACTGTCGTAGGAACCGGGAGGAGTTGTCATCAGTAAGGGTACATTGGGCAGACTGTCGCGAAGCATACGCACCAGTTCATCCATTTGTCGGTAGTGCAACAGGGTGTTATAACGTCGGTTATGGCTTTCGTTCGTTCCGAAAGAAAGTATAACCAGGTCGGGATGCAGGGCGGCAATATCAGAAATACGGTCGGGACGGGTAAAGGTGGTACAAAAAGCGCCATTGATACCCATATCGATATAAGAGATAGCACCAAAAGTTTCTGTCAGCAGCGTTCCGGTAGTACGGGGCAAGATACGTCCACGGATATGGCTGTCACCGATATGTACGATACGGATGGTATCTGTAGAAAAGCCGGCATGTAACAGACGTAACTTTTCCCAAAAAGGATTGAGGATGCCAAGGCTATCCGTCAACTCATTTTCACCAAGTTGCTGAAAGCCGGAAGGAAAAGCTATTTGAGGAACGGCAACAGTATCCGTACGCTGGGAATAGGAACGAAGTGTGTCACAATTTGCTGTGACTTTGCTAATTAGAGGACAGGATGGAATAGGGTCCTGGGCATGAAGCGGGAAAAAGTATAGAAGAAACAAAGTTGTGATAAAGAGATTTTTCATCCGCAGATAACACGGATAACACGGATTCTTATATTTAAAATCTGCGTTTTCCGTGTTATCTGCGGATGAAAAATATGCTTTTGAAACCTCCAATACGATTTTTATTCTATTATTCCGCTTCATAAGCCCTCCTCCTGTCGTACTGTTCCTTTCCATACACAAGCGCTTCATAAAGTAGGCCTGCCAGGTGCTTACCTCCCCGGAAATTAATATGCGTATAGTCATAATTCGCCAAAGAAGGCTTGGCATGTACCAGATTCGCCATGCTTCCCTCTCCTCCCATTGCTTCGAACATATTCCAGAAAGCAATGTCGTTATCTGCCGCCAGATTTTGTTGGTAACGCACCAGATTTTTAATGCCGGGCATTGTGCGTAGAGTACCATCTTCCGTCTTATAATCCCGGTCTCCTACGCTGACTATCAAGATACCTGCTTGTGGAAATGCATCCTTCAAATGATCAATAGTAGTCTGCATACCTGCAATGTATTTGTCATAATTCCGCCCACGTTCAGTAGCAACGTTCAATCCATATTGCAAGATAATCAGATCGTAAGGACGCTGCTCATTAAATTCATGCATCATCCACACAGGAATAGAACGCAAGGATAAGCCCGAACTGCCGCGCAAAGAGAAATTATCCAGGATAATTCCTTTTTTACCATCCATAGCCAAACCATAGAATAAGGTAGAATCCGCCTCATCAACCGTCCAACGGACAGAACCGATATTTCCATCCACTTGCATTTCCTGCAAATCATCTGTAGCCAGAAAAGTACGGGTTTGCTTTTCGTTCCGGTTGACATTCACAGAAAGGGTGACTTCTCCTTTACTATAAAAGAAGATAGAAGCCTGTTCACAGGTATCCAGATGGGAAGCATATTTATTCTGTCCCTTCAGTTCCACATAAGCACCGGGACGGGGAACAAAGTAATGTCCGGAAATACCTTGCTTTTTGCGATCAAAGAAAGTAGAATCCATTACAGAATGGCTTTGCCAACCACCAAACGAGTGGCGCACGGTAGGGCGGAATCCGCTGGTCATAGAAGTAATGGTAACAAAGCCTACTCCACAACCACCATATTTATCCTGCAACATATTGCGCAAATCCGCAGTAAGAATATCCGCTTCAATGAAGGAATCTCCGAAAACGGCAATACGTACCCGGCGGGGGCGTTGCGCCAATTCATCCAAAGCCCGGTAAAAAGGTGTCATGCCACGCAGAGTGGAGTCGCTGTAGTCTTCAATGCACGTCATACCCGCACGGCAGGTATCCACAAAAGCAGGTTTCACCTTCGGCGGGGGCGGAAACAAACTATCCGGTTCTTCCGCAATATCTTTCTGAGTACGCACGTCACCCAGCAAGTCGACACGCCTCATCACATGTTCACCTACCGTAAAACCGGGCAGGAAGTACATCAGTAACAAGCCCGCCAATATAATCAATGCCCAAATGCAAGTATATTTCAGATAATTCTTTTCCATGTTGTCCATAAAGGATTTGCAAAGATAGAGAAAAGACATAAAAAGAAAGGGAAATCTTCACGTTTTGTAAGATTTCCCTTTCTTCCTCATTCCCCGTCATTTGTGAGCGGTACGTCCTAGCCTGCTGGGACACACCGCT
The DNA here is from genome assembly GCF_020091405.1 of Bacteroides cellulosilyticus. Classification (NCBI taxonomy): domain Bacteria; kingdom Pseudomonadati; phylum Bacteroidota; class Bacteroidia; order Bacteroidales; family Bacteroidaceae; genus Bacteroides; species Bacteroides cellulosilyticus. The sequence continues at coordinate 2,489,569 of NZ_CP081903.1, read as the reverse complement.
CACGCACCCTGGGACGCGCCGTCCTAGCCTGCTAGAACGATGCGCTCACAACTATATCGTCTTCTCAATGTTCCAGACAAATGCCCGGAGACCGAGTTGCTGAGTCTCCTCGTCCATCTGATGGAGTGCATCGAGCAACGGATCTACTTTAGCTTCGTCTACAATAGTAATAATAGCAGAGCACATGCTGGGCCATGCATGACTGCCATAGTGCGGCTCACCCGTCTTGCTGCCACGTCCCTGCACTTGCTGCCAATAGCTGAATCCACGGCAACCCTGGCGGTCGAGCAACGCCATGATACGCTCAAAGAATGCCTGGTCGAATGTTATAAATACTGACTTCATATTAATTACGAATTATGATATATAATATATGAATTACAAATTATGATATATAATATATGAATTACGAATTATGAATTACGAATTATGAATTACGAATTATACAGTTCATCGTAATTTGTAATTCGTAATTCGTAATTATTCTCACTGTTTTCTGGGTTTCGTCATTTTCTCCTTATGAGTCTGATAGTAATCGTTCAGTTCACGGTCTTTCTTGATTTTGCCACGTTTGCGCCTGATACCGATACCGGCAAACGAACAGTAGAGAACGGGAACCAGAATCAGCGTCAAGATGGTAGATACCGTCAAGCCACCAATTACAGCCACACCCAGCGGACGCCACATCTCGGCACCTTCACCCTGCCCTACAGCCATCGGCACCATACCAAGGATAGTAGTCAGTGTGGTCATCAATACCGGACGCAGACGGCTACGGCCTGCCGTAACCACAGAGTGAATCACCGACATGCCACGCTCACGGCAAAGTGTAATGTAGTCGATCAACACGATACCATTCTTTACCACAATACCAATCAACATGATTCCACCCAACAAACTCATTACGTTCAGGTTTGTGCCCGTAAAGAAGAGTGCCATCAACACACCGCTGAATGCAAACGGAATGGAGAACATGATAATGAACGGATAACTCAAAGACTCAAACTGGGCGGCCATTACAATAAATACCAGAATGATGATCAGTACAGCCAGCGTACCCAAATCGGAGAATGAATCCTGCTGGTCCTCGTACGAACCTGAAATCTGGATAGAAATACCACTCGGCAAGTCCATTTTATCGATAATGGCATTACCATCGGCCACTACGTCACCTAATGGAACTCCCGAAATAACAGCGGATACAGTCACAATACGTTCACGGTCCTTACGCTCGATGGTGGGAGGAGCAGAACGCTCAACTACTTTACCGAGGTCCTTCACGCGGATACCTTCACCGGAAGGTGTATAGATAAGAATGTTCTCCAAATCTTCAATCTTTGTACGGAACTCGGGAGCATAACGTACACGGATATCGTACTCATCACCGTCCTCACGATAATAAGAAGCTAAGGCTCCGTTCACGCGGTTACGAAGATAACCGGAAGCGGTCGACAGATTCAGTCCATGTAATGCTAATTTCTCACGATCAAAGTCTACCTGATATTCAGGCTGGTAATCCTGACGGCTGATGTTTACCTCACTCACGCCTTTTACATTCAGCAGTTTCTCTTTCAGTTCAGCCGAGACTTTATCTGTTGCGGTAAAATCATAACCATATACCTCAAAGTCGGCACTGGCCTGGGCACTCATACCACCGGTACTACCACCAAGGATTACCTGCGCTTTATCCAATTCAGGATAAGCCTTCAGGTCTTCACGCATTTCGTCGCAGACCGTCTCCAGCTTTACATCACGATCGCCCGGACTCACCAAACTGATATTAAAGCTGATAATATGGCTACCATTATCCTGCATAGAAGCGAAAGTATTGTCCGAATCGGCCTGTCCCACCGTATAGTTACAAACCTTCATCACACCTTCGTAACGCTTCATCCACTTTTCCGTCAGTTCCGAAGCCAATGCTTGTGCACGCTCTACACGGGCACCGATGGGAAGTTGCAAGTTCACACCAATACGGCTATTATCAGCTGCCGGGAAAAACTCCGTACCAATATACTTGGCGCAGAACAAACTTGCCACAAAGAAAGCAGCACAACCGATCATAACAGTTATACGATGGCGTACAGCCCAATCCAGACGGTTCTGATACCACACATCGAGTGCATCGAGCGCACGCTGAATCGGCTTATAGAAAGCGATGAACCACTTGCTCTGCTTCTTTTGCAAGCGCAGGAGTTGCGCACACATCATCGGTGTAAATGACAAAGCCGAAATAGTAGAAACAGTCATGATCACACACATCATCCAACCCAACTGGCGGAACAATACACCGGACATACCGCTCACCATAGTCAGCGGGAAGAATACCGCAATCATGGTCAGCGTAGAGGCAATAACGGAGATGGCCACCTCATTCGTGGCATGAACCGCTGCCTGCTTCGGCTCGGACCCTCGTTCAATATGGGTCGTCACATTCTCAAGCACTACAATAGCATCGTCCACCACATTACCGATAGCAATGGAAAGACAAGAGAGCGAAATAATATTCAGCGAACCGCCGTCTATAATACCCAAATAGATAAATGAGGCTACCAATGACATCGGGATAGTGATACAGATAATAACCGTAGCACGCCAACGTCCCAGGAATACAAACACTACCAGGATTACGAACAACATAGCGTACATGATAGTCTCTTCCAAACTGTCAATGGTATTCAGAATGTTATCGGAAGTATTGACAATGATGCCCAGTTTCACGTCACTCGGTAACGATTTCTGCAACTGTGGCAGCATATCAATTACTTTTTGCGAAATAGCCACAGAATTGGCACCGGATTGCTTCTGTACCACAATCATAGCACCTTGTACACCATTACTATACGTCTTCTGCGCACGTTCTTCCACAGAGTCTACCACTGTTGCCACATCGCGCAGATAAACGGAAGCTCCGTTGTGCGTGCCCACCACAATGTTCGCCATCTCCTTGGGGTCCTTAAACTCTCCCTCCACACGGAGTGAATAGGTATTGTTTCCCACATCGAAGGTACCACCCGGTGTATTGCGGTTTTCAGCACTAATAATAGAACTGATGGTCTCCACTGAAAGGTTATAAGCATCCAGTTTGTTAGGATCACAATAGACATTCACCTCACGTTTGGGTGCACCGGAGATAGACACCGTACCCACACCCGGCACACGAGCCAGCGGATTTACGATGTTGTCGTCCAATATTTTATAAAGTGCCGGCTGACTCTCTTCCGCCTGAACAGAAAGCAGCAGGATAGGAATCATGTCCGTACTGAACTTAAAGATAATAGGTGTCTCCACTTCATCGGGAAGCTGAGAGCTTACCATATCCAGTTTATCACGCACATCATTCGTCAGCACGTCAATATCATATCCATATTCGAACTCCAATGTTATCACAGAGATATTCTCTGAAGATCTGGAAGTAATATGTTTCAGGTTGCTGACAGAATTCAGCGTATTTTCTAACGGACGGGTCACATTGTTCTCAATATCCGACGCACTGGCTCCCGCATAGGAAGTCATCACCATAATGGTGTTGGTCTCGATATCCGGGTAAAGGTCCACCGGTAATTTCGACAAAGAGAACAGACCAAATATCGCTACTGCCAAAAAGCAGAGCGAGGTCATAATCGGTTTTTTAACCGCTCCTTCGTATAAACTCATGTTATTTCTTTTAATTAAGAATGAAAAATGAAGAATGAAGAATTACCCTGCGGCAAGACTGCGTTGCACAACCAGATTCTTCATTCTTAATTCTTAATTCTTCATTTATAATTATTTCTCTACCTCTACTTCTACGCCATCAGCCAACTTGGACTGTCCTGCAACGACCACCTGTGAATTGTTATCCACACCGGAAATCAACTCATATTCCGTATCCATACGACGTCCCAGTTCAACTTTGTTATAAGAAACTTTTCCGTCCTTATATACATATACATAGCGGTCGCCGGAACCGGCACGTTTCACAATAGCCAAATCGGGCACAACTACGTGCTCCTGTGTTCCGAAGTTCAGTGTTACACGTGCAAACATACCCGGACGGACTTTCTGGTCACGGTTAGTTAAACGCACTTCAACAGGGAAAGTACGGGTATTCGAATCAATGGTCGGATAAACCAGATTTATCGTTCCTTCAAACTCTTCATCACCATACACGTCTACCTTAACAGCTACGGGAGAGCCCTTCTTTACTTTCGCAAAGTAGCCTTCGGAAACGTTGATCATCAGTTTCACCGGAGTGATTTGCTCTACTACCAACACCGGATCACCTCCACTGTACATATCGCCGTTATCGTAATTACGAGCCGTCACCACACCATTGATGGGGCTGAGCAACGCAGTATTTTCCAACAGATTCTTATACGTTGTCTTCTGTACGTCCAATGCCATTTTGGCTGCATCCCATTCTGATTTGGAAGTACCGCCCACCTTATATAATTCGTCGGTACGCTTGAACTCTATTTCCTGATTGTCCAAACGGAACTTAGCTTGTTTCAGGTTGGCAGCATCCATCTGCACCAATTTCTGACCTTTAGATACACGGTCACCCACTTCCACAAATATCTGATCGATACGCACCGGGGAAGAAGGAGCGATATTATTTTTCACTTCTGCCTGGACAGTAGCGGTATATTCCTGGATCTGGTCTACAGGACGTGCCATTACAGCAGCCAGTTTTACTCTCGGTTTTTCATCTACCTTTTCAGTTGCAGCCTTGTCTTTCTCTCCGCCGCCGCATGAGCTCAGCAGAGCAACGGCCACCAGGGCGATCAATTGAACACTTTTTTTCATATCGTTGTGATTTTTCTTTTTTACTTATTTAATTGAATAGTCGCGACCCAAAACCTGGTCAAGGTCAGCCTTAGATACCAGATAGTCGTAAATAGATTGGTTATACGTCAGTTCAGCCTGGGTTAATGATACTTGTGAACTGTTCAGTTCCAACACTGTACCTTTACCTACTTCGTAGCGTTTACCGGCTATTTCCACAGCCTTCTGAGCCTGCATTACGTTCTCTTTATTACTTACCACCTGCTCGGAACTTGCTGCCATATTATTCTGGTAGCTGGTAATCTGCATGTTCAGTTTACGCTCCGTATCCGTGCGGTTTTCCTTTAACTGATTAATCTGAATTCGTGCGGTCTTCAGTTTCGTAAAGTTACTGGCTTTATAAAGAGGAATATTCAGAGTAAACACCAAAGCTGAACTTCCGCCCCAATTATAGTCGAATACATTCCAGTTATTATTATACAATGACTGGTATTGATAAGAATAGTTCATTCCCAGTGTCGGCATGAAGTTTGTCTTCAGGGACTTCAGACTCTGATTGAGCATCTTCATGTTCAGGTCGAATTGCTTCATTGTGGTATTGTTCACCAAACCTTCATTCAGTTCATTCAACTGGTTAGCAAACAAATCAGTCTCATAATTAGCCAGATTATCGGCAATCTTAAGATCAAAATCTTCCGTTATCCCCATTAGCACTTTCAGCTGAAGTTTGGATAAAGTAACGGCATTTCCCGCTGAAATCACATTCGGCTTCACACTACGCATCTGTACTTCAGCGCTAATCTTATCGAATTCGCTGACAGCTCCCTGCTGGTATTTTGCATTGACCACGTTATAATTGTCTTCCGCCAATTTATAACTCTTCTGCAAAACTTCATAAGAGTCTTGTGCCAACATCAACTGGTAATACGCTTTCGTAACCTGATTCACCAGATCCTGCTTAGAAGCACGTGATTTTTCTACTGCCAATTCTATGTCGGTTTTCGTCATAGACATTGCTTTGTAGACTGAAGGGGCAAATAACGGTAAGCTGATATTCAAGGTTCCGCTTACTGTATTCGAATCGTCTTGACCCATTTTGAAAGACTGACCGCCGAGATTCATTTGAGCCGCCGTAATTGTATGGTTCCATGTTCCACCAATACTGGCTTCCGGCAACAAACTCTGCCAGGTCTCCTTGTTAGCCACTTTTTTCAGGGCTATTTCCTCTTCGGCAACCTTTATCGTAGGATTATCACTAAGTGCGATTTCCAGTGCTTTGTCGAGGGTCAAGGTTAGGGTTTCTGTCGTCTCCTGTGCCTGTATATGGCCTATAGCCAATAAAAGGAACACAGTCAACATAATTTTCTTGCTTGCCAAAAATAGTTGTCTGTCCATAAAAATCAATCTGTATGTTTATTAGGATTATTCTTTTATTCCGTATTGGACTGTCGATCCTTACGATATTCCCGGATAAATTCTTCCAGTTTGCGAGCGCCTTTTTCTGTTGATATTCCCCGAAGATAGGTGAACATGATAGATTCATATACTTCCAGGAAAGAATGGTCTTTGCAAAGATCCGTATTCATCAGCAAGTCGAGCTGTTCGCGTACTAACAGGTTTACAATCGTAAAATTTACGTCATCGCGGAAATATCCCTGCTGTATACCCAGCTTAAAGAAGGCAATCGTTTCCTCGGAATCGCGGTTGCGACGCTTCATCAATTCTGCATAGACTTTGGGGTATTTCTTGATGTCTTCAAAAAACTTTTTATTAGTATTGTGAAACTTCTCAATACTCCGCTGGTAGAGTTTTAACAAAACTTCCAATACATTCGAAGCCTTTTCATAGACATCTTTCACGTAAGCGTCTCCCTCACGCTGAGCTTTCAGGAGACATTCCATCAGTAAGGTTTCTTTATCAGAAAAAACTTCATACAAAGTACGTTTGGATATGCCCAGTGCCGCAGCAATGTCATCCATCGTAATACTCTTGATACCGTGAGTAGCAAAAGAATTCAGAGCAGTATCGATGATACGCTCCCGCAATTCTAATCTTTGAGGGTGTTCTCTCATATTGTCGCCCGTTTTCATTTCAATTTTCTCTTTAATTTTTTAGATTTCAAGTAGAAGAATGTCCACTTTCGGAATAAAACTGGGCAAATATAGAAAGAAAACTCAATTCGCCAATTGAGTTTCCTTTGAAAGATTAACTATATTAATGTTTATTATGCTTCCGGCAGATTTATTGGGAAGAATGTCAATAATCGAACTTCGTCCGGTTCAGAAATGCCACTGTCTTATGAATTTCCTTATACATGACAATGTCGTCTTTAATAAAAGGGACCTCTTTGCGATATTCGTTCAGGAAGCGTTCCAAAGCAGGAGAGGTCTTTAACGGGCGACGGAATTCAATTCCCTGTACGGCATTCATCAATTCAATGGAGAGAATATGTTCCAGATTGTCCATGATGCGATACAATTTGGTAGCTGCATTAGCTCCCATACTAACATGGTCTTCCTGTCCGTTGGAGGAAACAATGGAATCACTGCTGGCAGCATAACAATACATCTTATTCTGGCTGACCATGGAGGCAGCAGCGTATTGCGGTATCATAAAGCCGGAGTTCAGACCGGGATTGGCCACCAGAAATTCGGGCAAACCGCGCAGTCCCATAATGAGCTGTGCCACCCGTCGCTCCGAAATGTTACCTAATTCGGCAAGGGCAATGCCCAGGAAGTCATAAGAAATGGCAAGCGGCTGACCATGGAAATTTCCACCGGAGATGATGCGGTCTTCATCGGGAAAGATGGTTGGATTGTCTGTTACGGAATTGATTTCAGTCAGCAGTACAGAAGAAACATAACGAATAGCATCTTTCGTTGCACCATGCACCTGAGGGATACAACGGAAAGAGTACGGATCTTGTACATGGGCTTTGTATTGAGCTATGATTTCACTGCCTTCCAGGAGTTTACGGAAATTATCGCCTGTCTCAATTTGCCCCCGGTGCGGACGAATTTGCTGGATACAATCCATAAAAGGATCGATACGCCCATCAAAAGCTTCGAGTGAAAGAGCGGCAATAAGGTCGGCTTTCTTGGAGAGACGGAAGGCTTTCAGAATGGCAAACACACCATTGGCACTCATAAACTGCGTACCGTTGAGCAGGGCAAGGCCTTCTTTACTCATAAGTTTCACCGGTTCCCAACCGAACTCATCGAGGACATTAATAGCTTCGCGCTTCTTACCTTTATAATAAACATCGCCCACACCGATAAGCGGCAGGAAGAGATTGGCAAGAGGAGCCAGATCACCGGATGCACCGAGCGAACCGCGGTCGTAGACAATGGGCATCACATCATTGTTGAAGAAATCGAGGATACGCTGTACGGTAATGACTTGCACACCGCTATGTCCCAGAGAAAGGGCATGTGCTTTCAGCAACATCATTAGTTTGACGATGACGGGACGTATTTCTTCACCGACGCTGCAAGCATGACTCTTTATCAGGTTTTCCTGCAAGGTGCCCAGTTCATCGGGGGATATATTTTTGCTACACAGGGAACCGAAGCCTGTGGTGATACCGTACAAAGGTTCTTCGGACTCGGCTATCTTATGATCGAGGTAGTCGCGGCATTTCTGTATCCGTTCTTTGGCTTCGGGAGCCAGTTCCAGTTTCAGATTCTCGTTGATAATTCGTTCGATGATGTCGAATGTGAGTTCACCGGACCCTATATGATAGACGTTTTTCATACTCGTAATTCTTGGTTAACAACATCCAATACTTCTTTTTCACGGTCACAAGCCAAGCGTTCCAGCACATCGGCTTCTCTTTGGAGTTCATCTGCAAAGGTTTTGTCTTTGATGGAACCCAGATTGATGCGAACGTTCAGCAAGGCACCCAATACAGCTGTACGGGCGGACATCATGGCCACACAAGCATCAGTCACTGCATTACGGTTTCCCAAACGGGCAACGTCGGCAATTACCGACATCATCTCGTAGGCATTACGAGCTACTTGCATGGGGACTAAAGCGGCATACTTAGTAGCTTCCTGAATGGCAGCGCTGCGGGCAGCTTTTTCTTCATCGGTAGCCTTGGGCATTTTGAAGCAGGCAAATACGGCATCATAGGCTTCCGAGTCACGATCTATATCAGCTATGAATACGTCTTTCTCTCTCAGTGCGAGAGAAGCAATATGGTTCATAAGTTCCTCGTGTTCTTCGTAATTCTTCTTGCCGATGGTGAGGTTAGCAACCATAGCGGCAAGTGCCGAAGCTACGGCACCGTTCAGGGCAGCAATACTTCCGCCACCGGGGACGGGATCACTGCCCGCCACTTTATTCAGAAATTCTTTTACTGTTAAATCAACTAACATGGTATTTTTCTTTAAAGGTTTTACAATACAGGATAAATCACTCCTTCTTTGATGGTAGTATTTACACAATTCATACCGACATAATAAGGCAGGAAATGGTAATTATCGGAATTCAGCACTACAAAATCTCCCTTCTTGCCTACTTCGATGCTACCGATACTGTCCGCCCGGTTCAAGGCAGCAGCCCCGTTCAAGGTGAGGGCGGTGATAGCCTCTTCAATAGTAAGATGCATATAGATGCATGCCAGAGCAAAAGTCAACGGAATGGAACCGGAGAAACAACTGCCCGGATTGAGATCTGTGGCAAGGGCTACGGCACAACCGGAATCAATCATTTCACGACCGCGTGCATAAGGTTCTTTCAGGGCAAAAGCTGTAAGAGGGAGTAAAGTTGCAACGGTTCCGGCATCCCGCATAGCGCGGATACCTGTATCGGATGCATGCAACAGATGATCTGCAGAAACAGCCGAAAGCCCGGCAGCAAGTTCGGCACCACCCAGCGGAACGATTTCATCGGCATGGAGTTTCAAGCCCAGACCATATTCCTTGGCGGCTTGCAACAAACGGCGGGATTGCTCGACGGAGAAAACGCCTTGTTCACAGAATACATCACAAAACTCAGCCAGTTCGTTCTTGGCAACGCAAGGCAGGACATCACTGATAATGAAATCAAGGTATTCGTCCGTACGTCCCTTATATTCCTCGGGTACGGCATGCGCACCCAGAAAAGTGGATACAATATCTACCCGCTTATGCTCGTCATTATTCAGGCTACGCATGACTTTGAGTTGCAGAAGCTCCGTTTCCTTATCCAGTCCGTAGCCGCTCTTACCTTCTACGGTAGTAACACCCATATTACTCATTTGCTTCAAAAAACCTTCGGCTTTGGAGCGGAGTTGAATGAAACTACATTCGCGGGTGGCTTTCACAGTGCTTACAATGCCACCACCACGCTCCATGATAGACATATAGCTTTCTCCTTTCAGCCTCCAGGAAAATTCTTCGGCACGTTCGCCACCAAATACAAAGTGGGTATGCGAATCGACGAAGCCGGGTAACAGGCATTTGCCACGGGCATTGTAGTGCCAGTAGCGTTGATAATATCCGTCACGCATCTCGCCCCGGGAAGGGCCGACATAGGAAATGATACCGTCAGTTACTTCTATTGTAGCATTATCAATGATGCATAGTTCACCCATCTCTTTGCCACAACGGGCGGAAAAGCCGATGGGTGTTACAACGCGGGCATTGAAAATTATCAGGTTCTCGGTCATATTTAAAAACTTTATTTGTGTAATTTGCGTAATTTGCGTTCTTTTATCATTCTATTATTCTTCCATAATCCGCGCCTCAAGCACTTGTTGCATAGAGAAATTCTCTAAACCAAGATAATAAGAAGCTGTATCAATGAGCGCCTCCATCGGAACAAGGCCGATAATCTCACTCCCCACGATGCTGACTCCATAACGACGTGCTTCTACACGAGTCAGTTCAAAAGCACGGTAAAGGGCGGTACGGGTATAGTCTGTCATATTAATGGAAACCTGAGTAATGCCCCGGTCTTTCAACTCTACTCCCATTGCTTTGCAATAACGCAGGCCACCGCCAATGAAACGAATCTTCTTGGCAATATCATGTGCGATATCTAGATTAGGTGTATTCAGGTTGATATTGTAGGCTACCAACGGCATACGGGCACCGATAGCAACGGTTCCGGCAGTGGCATGGCGTTCGGCAGGACCAAAGTCGGGCTGCCATTCGGGTAACTTTATCTTTTCTGCCATACCTTCGAATTCACCTTTACGCACGGCAGCAAGATTTTCGCGATGCGGAGCGGATGCGGATTTCTCATAGAGAAAGACAGGAAGATTATAGCGTTTGCCTACCTCTGCACCTATTTCTTTGGAAAGGGCGATAGCTTCTTCCATCGTCACATTTTTGATGGGGATGAAAGGAACTACATCTACGGCACCCATACGGGGATGTTGCCCGGTATGGTGGTTAAGATCGATAAGTTTTACAGCAATACCGATAGCTTCGAGAACGGCATCACGAAGGGGTTCCGGTTCTCCTACCACAGTTACTACCAGACGGTTGTGGTCTTCGTCGTTACTGTAATCCAGGAGTTTTACACCTTGTTTACCACGGAAAGGGGATATGATTTGATCTATTTTCTGCAAGTCACGTCCCTCGCTGAAGTTGGGGACACATTCGATGATTTTATTCATGATCTTTTTTAATTAAGGATGAAGAATTAAGAATGAAGAATTACCTTGCGGTGCAACTCGCATAGTGCAGCTTAATTCTTCATTCTTAATTCATAATTCTTCATTTATTATATGTATTTATTTACTAATTCGTCATCAGCCACATAGGGCATCGTGATATGATAACCATCGGCATGTGTCCGGTTAAACTCTTCACTCGTCTCCATAGCATGTTCATTGCGTGCCCATGAACGCCGGGCCACACCGCCCATCACGTCCCACAACATAGCTGAACGAAGTATTTCATCCACCCGCTCGCTACCATCGCATACCATACCGAAGCCGCCATTTATGGCTTTTCCAATACCCACGCCACCACCATTGTGCAGTGCTACAAGGCTCATTCCCCGGGCACAGTTTCCGGCAAAGCATTGCACGGCCATATCCGCCATGACATTGCTTCCATCTTTTATATTAGAAGTTTCGCGGAAAGGAGAGTCCGTACCGCTCACATCGTGATGATCGCGTCCCAACATAATAGGCCCTACTTCACCATTGCGTACCATTTCGTTGAACTTCAACGCTATCTTCATACGTCCTGCCGCATCCTGATAAAGAATACGCGCCTGTGTACCTACCACAAGATTATTCTTTTCCGCGTCGCGTATCCAATTGTAGTTATCCAGATCCTGACCGCGACGATTCGGATCAATACATTCCATCGCCGCATGATCGGTCTTTATCAAATCTTCATGTTTACCACTGAGACATACCCAGCGGAAAGGTCCGTAACCGTAATCAAAAAGTTCCGGCCCCATAATATCTTCTACATAACTGGGGAATATAAATCCATTCTTATCATCTTCTTCTTTGGCAATCTCACGAACTCCAGTATCATAAACAGCTTTCATAAAGGAGTTTCCATAATCGAAGAAATAGGTCCCCTGGTCTACAAGGGCTTTTATAGCCCGGAAATGGCGTGCCAACGATTCATTCACCAGTCCACAGAATTTCTGCGGGTCTTCGTGCAACAGACTTGTACGTTCGGCGAAAGTAATTCCCACCGGACAGTATCCGCCTTCGTAAACGGCATGGCAGGAAGTCTGGTCAGAAAGCAGGTCTATATGTATATTTTGGTTTACAGCATATTCCAGCAGGTCAACGATATTCCCATGATAAGCAATGGATATCGGTTTCTTGCCGTCCATCGCCTCATGCGCCAGCGAGAATGCTTCGGGAATAGAGTCCGTGATGTACCCCACCCAACCTTGGCGATGCCGGGTTTCAATGCGTGACATATCCACCTCGGCTATAATGGAAGCCGCACCCGACATCTCTGCGGCCTTAGGCTGGGCACCGCTCATGCCACCCAAACCGGAAGATATAAACAAGTGTCCGCACAAATCACCGTTCTGAGGAATACCGAGCTTCATACGTCCGGCATTCAGCAGAGTATTAAAGGTGCCATGCACAATACCTTGAGGACCAATGTACATCCAGCCTCCGGCAGTCATCTGACCGTAGTTGGCAACTCCCATTTGCATGGCTACGTGCCAATCCTTCTGATTGTCGTAAAGACCTACCATCATGGCATTCGTAATAATCACGCGTGGTGCATCGGGCTTAGAACGAAATAATCCCAGCGGATGGCCACTTTCAATAACGAGTGTCTGATCTTGAGTCAGCACTTCAAGATATTGTTTAATGAGACGATACTGCATCCAGTTTTGACAGACCTGTCCCGTTTCACCGTAAGTGACGAGTTCATAAGGATAGAGGGCAATGTCGAAGCAGAGATTATTGTCAATCATCACTTGGAAAGCCTTACCTTCAATGCAATTTCCTTTGTAGGCATCAATAGGTTTCGCTTTGAGGTCACCTTGCGGACGATATCGGTAGCCATAGATACGCCCGCGGGTACGAAGTTCTTCCATAAACTCCGGAGCGAGGGTCTCGTGTAATTCTTTGGGGATATAGCGCAATGCGTTCTTTAACGCCGTGGCAGTTTGTGCGGGCGAAAGTGTGAAGCCACGGTCGGGAGCCCTCCGGATACCCTCTACGAAAGTGGGATAAGGGGGCAATGTGTTACTTAAGGTTATTTCCATAACATGCAGGATGAAAGGTTACAAAATGTCATCAGTTTACTTCCGTAAGATGCCGCAATATAGAAATAAATCCCGATATCAACAAGTGATACCGGGATTTATTTATCATTTAGTCATTTTAAGCGTAGTAAGTATTTACCTGTAACTTCCGCACTTTCACTGCTTTCCTGTAAGAAGGCGTTCAGAAGTTCCGGCTCATTTTTCAGTAGCTGTAGCATTTTGTCTTTTCCTACGAATTCTACTTTACCCGTTTCCGGATTCAGTTCATAATAAACCCGCGCATTGACCAGCCCCGAAGCGGCAATGGCCGTACCGACATCTCCACCCAGCTTCGTAGCGTCGGCAGGCTGTGTGGTACTTGCCGCCACAGAACCTACAGGCTGTGCATAGAAATAAATTTTCCCCTGTATCCAAGTGGCAGGGGCATACCAACCGCCGAAACGGAAACGTTTATAACGCACTTTCTTACAGTTGACGTATAACGCCGAGTCAGCCCTCACCGCATAACAACGGGATTTCAAATATCGGCAGAGACCGGGATTGTCATCTACCGAGACGCGATAGTCAGCACCCCCCATCAGTAAAATCTGATTCTTGGAGCGCTTCTCTATCTTCAATGTGGAGAGTGTGTCGCCACGATCTTCCACCAGTTCCTTCAAATTGGCATATATCACTTGCTGGGCGCTCCCATGCAAAGCAACCAATAATCCGAATATGCCTAATAACCACCACCTTTTCATACCCCAAGCTTTTCTTTCTAAAACAGTTTTATCTGAGCGAAAGTTACATTATTTATCCAAGAAGAGCAAATTATTGAAAAGAAAAATGCAATTACGGCAGATTTATGTTCATGCATATTTATACTTGGGCTTATCTCTGTACTGCATAATACGCTTCAAAGTTGCGAGTAACTGGAGAAATAAGCAATACTCATCAAAGAGATATATAAGGCGAGAACCTGCCACCTCGATAGATTATTAGGGTATTACACAGTTCTCATTAAAGGAAACGACAGTTCGCTTAAGGAGCGCAAGACCGGGCCAAGTTTTCTGTTAGGAGAAGAGAAAGCGCATAAAGCATTTGGTTATAAAGCAGGCTTATTTTACCTTTGCGGCAAAGAGACAATAGAATGGACACAATCAATGAAATAACCGCCACTTATCAGCGCATCGCTGAAGAAGGACGTTCGGAATTAAATAAAGTACAAAACAAGATTTACCGCATAGGCTCACTGCGATTATTGTTATTTGTTGCAGGAATTGCGGGAATTATATATTTCTGGTCATCAGGCTGGATAGTATTAACGGGGATCATTACCGTTACACTTCTGCCTTTTATCCTGTTGATAAAGTATCACAACCGGCTGTTTCACCGGAAAGATTATCTGGAAAAAAAGATAGCAATCAATGAGCAAGAACTTTCGGCGCTGAATTATGACACATCCTCTTTTGAAGACGGAGCAGAATTTATCAATCCAGCACACCTGTACAGTTATGACCTGGATGTGTTTGGTCCACATTCTCTTTTTCAGTATATAAACCGTAGCTGTACGCAACTTGGAAAAAGCTTGTTAGCCAATTGGCTGGGCACGCATCTGGTAAATAAGAAAGAGATAGAATTCCGACAGGAAGCCATTCGCGAACTGGCATCGGAATTGAACTTTCGACAAGAATTCCGTATTCTGGGACTGCTCTATAAAGGAAAAGCTGCTGATGAAGATGAATTAAAGGCATGGGCTAAGAGTCCCAGTGTCTTCCGGAAGAATATTTTCTTTCGCATGCTGCCGCTATTGGCGGGTGGAATAAATATCTTATGTATAGCATTGGCTATTGCAGGCATTATTCCGCTCACAGTTTTCGGTATTCTATGGTTATGCTTTGTTTTTGCCAGCTTTTGTTTCACTAGTAAAATCACTAAAATGCAAGCTGTCTACGGAAAGAAGCTACAGATATTAGCAACGTATGCCAATCTGCTCCGACTTATAGAGAACCAACCCATGAAAAGTCCGATATTGAAGGAAGTGAGAGAGTGGATCGGTGATGAAAAACAAACGGCTTCTCACTCCATCCAGCGTCTAAGTAAGCTTATGAACGAACTCGATCAGCGAAACAACGCCTACATATATGCCACCCTCAACGGATTATTCTTCTGGGAAATCCGCAAAATCATACAGATTGAAGGATGGAAAGAGCAATATGCTTCTGAACTGCCACGCTGGCTGACAGCTATCGCTCACATGGATGCTCTGTGTTCACTGGCCACATTCGCCTATAATCATCCGGATTACTCCTACCCTATTATTACCACCCGGTCTTTCAGTCTCCGCGCCGCATCTATGGGACATCCACTGATGAACCGCGACAAATGTGTACGCAATGACATTGATATAGAAAAACGTCCTTTCTTCATTATTATCACCGGAGCAAATATGGCAGGCAAAAGTACGTATCTTCGTACGGTAGGCATCAACTATTTGCTGGCTTGCATCGGCACCCCCGTTTGCGCCCGGAGTATGGAACTGTATCCTGTTCAGCTCATCACCAGTCTGCGCACCAGCGACTCCCTGAATGATAACGAATCCTATTTCTTTGCAGAACTGAAACGTCTGAAACTTATCATCGACAAACTACAAGCCGGTGAAGAGTTTTTCATCATCCTTGATGAGATTCTAAAAGGAACCAACTCTATGGATAAGCAGAAAGGCTCGCTCGCCCTTATCAAACAATTCATGACTTTACAGGCAAATGGTATCATCGCTACTCACGACCTGATGCTCGGCACGCTTGCCGACATTTATCCTGATGACATCCATAATTACCGATTCGAAGCCGACATCACAGGTAATGAACTGACCTTTTCTTATCGTCTGCGCGAAGGAGTAGCTCAGAATATGAATGCCTGTTTCCTGATGAAAAAAATGGGGATAGCCGTTACCGACTAATCCCCATAACTTCAAAGTTAAGTCCAGAAACCCTGAGGGTTAGTTCACTTTACACTTCGCCAAGAAAGCCGATATGGTTGCTGCGTCATTCCCTGTATAATAATGTACAGAGGTTACCGGAGTGTATGTATAAGGCACAAACTGGAACAGCTGAACGGCTGCAAATTTATTATCTTGAGAAAGTATAACATCCAAACGTACATTACCGCTTCCTTCACTCTTTACACCTTCTTCAATAGAAAGCTGGCCTTTTTCAATCATCTCTTTCAACTTACCCATGTGTTTCAAATCGAAGAACACGCTGCGTTCCTTAGTAATACTTCCTGTCGGAATATATACCACTTCTTTAGATTTCCAGAACAAACGGAATATTCCTAAGAGGAAAAATGCCGTACCTAACACCATCAACAACATACTAAGCGTAGATGAGCGGTCAGTTACTTCAAAAGTTGATGCGAATACAAGGATACCTAACAGCAGCATTGCCACTGAAAAAATTAGTCCGGAGACACTTGTGCGTTTTGCGATATCGGGGTGTGTAGACGCAAAAATAGTTGCGTCAATTACTTGAGTTGCCATAATTTAAATCGTTTAAAATGAATAAAAGTTTAACTGATAAAACATACCAATAATCACCTCGTACAGTCTATGACCACATAAGGCAAATAAATCTGAATTCATTCAAACGTCTAAATGATAATTCGCCTGAGCGTAAATACATAATATTCACACGCAGGGTGGCAACGATAAGAGGTGCTGGTATCAAACAACTTCGAGCGATGCAATGACAGTACATCGTCACGATGAGCCAGCCGCTCTATCATGTCTTTTAACGAAAGGATATATTCTGTTGTATACAAACGTTGCGCACGTGAAAAGGTGAGCAACTGAGTAGTTCCAGCGGAGCTTGCAAGTTCTGCATCTGACAAGTATGGCAATTTCGGAGCCGGAATATAACTTCCTTGCCGAACATCATTTCGCTGTGTATTCCCCTCTTCTCCTAAACTAACTTGAGCGGCAATAACCATTTCATCTACCGTCTGTACGGTAAATGCATCACTCACACTTCCACAAAAGGCAGTAGCAAGGACCAGGAATAATATCACCTTCAGAAACTTTGCCATATCTATCTGCAAAGATAACAGTTTGTTTCATTTAATTGTTTAATAGTAGAACCTTTTAATGAATGTTTAGGAAAGATATATCTTCTTTCCTTCCAAAATATCCGAATGCAGAGTAAAAAAGCCGCCCCTTTCACAAGAGACGGCTTTTATATTGAAAAGAATAGTCGATTTATTCAGCTTTAGCTTCTTCCGCTTTTGCCTCTTCAACTGCCGGTGCTTCAGCAACCGGAGCTTCTGCCGGAGCAGCAGCTTCAGTAGCAGCTTTCTTAGAACGGCGGGTGCGAGTAGCTTTCTTAGCAACCTTTTCCTTAGCCATGTTTTCGTTGTAATCAACGAGTTCAATAAAGCACATTTCAGCGTTGTCACCTAGACGGTGTCCTGTCTTGATGATACGAGTATAACCACCCGGACGGTCAGCAATCTTCACAGAGATTTCCTTGAACAGTTCCGTTACAACTTGCTTGTCTTGCAGATTGCTGAATACAACACGACGAGAGTTAGTCGTGTCATCCTTTGACTTCGTAATCAAAGGCTCAACAAACTTCTTCAGAGCTTTAGCCTTTGCAACAGTCGTAGTGATTCTTTTGTGCTTAATCAAAGAACATGCCATGTTAGATAACATCGCGTTTCTGTGAGAAGCAGTACGACCTAAATGATTGAATTTCTTATTATGTCTCATTTTTTATTCTTTATCTAATTTATATTTAGAAATATCGGTTCCAAACGAAAGATTCAGACTTTCCAGCAAATCATCAAGCTCAGTAAGCGATTTCTTTCCGAAGTTTCTGAATTTCAGCAAATCCGTCTTATTGAATTGTACCAAATCACCCAATGTTTCTACATCGGCAGCCTTCAAGCAGTTGAGGGCACGAACCGATAAGTCCATATCAACAAGTTTAGTTTTCAACAATTGACGCATGTGCAATACTTCTTCATCAAATTCTTCATTGCCATCCACATCATTGCTTTCCAATGTAATCTTCTCATCAGAGAAGAGCATAAAGTGATAAATCAGAATCTTTGCAGCTTCTTTCAGCGCTTCCTTCGGATGAATAGAACCGTCGGTAGTAATCTCAAGTACCAATTTGTCGTAGTCCGTCTTTTGTTCAACACGGAACGGTTCAATCTGATACTTCACATTACGTATCGGTGTATAAATGGAATCGATAGGAATTACGTTAACATCCGTGCAATATTCGCGGTTTTCATCAGCCGGAACATATCCACGACCTTTGTTAATCGTAATATCGATTTGCATAGTTGCTTTAGAATCTAAATGACAAATAACTAATTCAGGATTTAACACTTCAAATCCAGTCAAATACTTACCTATGTCACCTGCTTTAAATTCACTAGAATTTTCGATTGTAATACTTACTTTCTCACTTTCGAATTCTTCAACTACTTGCTTGAATCTCACCTGTTTCAGATTCAAGATAATGTTAGTAACATCCTCTTTAACTCCCGGTACGCTAGAGAACTCATGCTCAACACCATCTATTTTGATAGTAGTGATAGCAAAACCCTCTAATGACGAAAGCAGGATGCGGCGTAGTGCATTACCAACGGTAATACCAAAACCGGGCTCCAACGGACGAAATTCGAATTTACCGAATCTAGAATCCGCTTCCAACATTAATACTTTATCAGGTTTTTGAAATGCTAATATCGCCATGAAATTAATTATTTTATTTAGAATACAATTCTACGATCAAATGCTCTTTAATGTTTTCAGGAATGTCTGCTCTTTCAGGTACATGCAACAATTTACCAACCTTAGAGTTATCATCCCATTCCAACCAAGGATATTTGCTGTGGTTAAAGCCAGCCAGTGAATTAGCAATTACTTCCAAAGATTTAGATCTTTCACGAACACCAATGACCTGACCCGGTTTTACTGCAAATGAAGGAATATTTACCACTTCACCATCCACAGTAATATGCTTGTGACCCACCAACTGACGAGCAGCTGCACGAGTAGGAGCAATACCTAAACGGAATACAATGTTATCAAGACGACCTTCGAGCAACTGAAGCAGAATTTCACCGGTAATACCTTTAGCTGTTTCTGCCTTTTCAAACAGGTTGCGGAATTGTTTCTCTAAAACTCCATAGGTGTATTTGGCCTTCTGTTTCTCACGAAGTTGAACACCATACTCAGAAGTTTTTCTTTTTCTGGAATTACCGTGTTGTCCGGGAGGATAGTTCTTCTTTGACAATACTTTATCTGCTCCGAAGATACCTTCACCGAATTTACGGGCTATTCTTGATTTTGGTCCAGTATATCTAGCCATTTCTTTTAAATTTTAATTGTTTTATTCATGAACTCAATTTGTTGCAGCCGCGATTACAGAGAGAAATTAATGTAATCCAAAAACAAAATCAAGATCATTTTTATTAAAGGTAAATCTTAAACTCTACGTCTTTTCGGAGGACGACAACCATTATGTGGAAGCGGAGTTACATCAACGATTTCAGTAACTTCGATACCTGCACCGTGAATAGTTCTAATAGCAGACTCACGTCCGTTACCTGGACCCTTCACATATGCTTTTACCTTTCTCAGGCCAAGATCAAATGCTATCTTCGCACAATCCTGGGCAGCCATCTGTGCTGCATAAGGAGTGTTCTTCTTAGAACCTCTAAATCCCATTTTACCAGCAGATGACCAAGAAATAATCTGCCCTTCACTATTTGCAAGAGAAACAATAATATTGTTGAAAGATGAATGAACATGCAACTGTCCATTAGCGTCAACTTTCACATTTCTCTTCTTTGCTGCAACTGTTTTTTTTGCCATATCAACAATTATTATTTAGTAGCTTTTTTCTTATTTGCAACGGTTTTCTTTCTACCCTTACGAGTACGAGCATTATTCTTTGTGCTCTGTCCTCTTACAGGCAAACCGATACGATGACGTACACCACGGTAACAACCAATATCCATCAAACGTTTGATGTTCAATTGAACTTCCGAGCGAAGATCACCTTCTACTTTAAATTCTGCACCAATGATCTCACGAATCTTGGCAGCTTGATCATCCGTCCAGTCTTTTACCTTCAGGTCTTTATCTACACCAGCTTTATCTAAAATCTTTGCTGAACTACTACGACCTATTCCATAGATATAGGTCAACGCAACTTCACCTCTTTTATTTTGAGGCAAATCGACACCAACTATTCTTATAGCCATATACTAAATTATTTTTTTTGCAAAAATAATAATATTATCCTTGACGTTGTTTATACTTAGGATTTTTCTTGTTAATAACATACAAACGGCCATTGCGTCTAACGATCTTACATTCTGGCGTACGTTTCTTTAAAGATGCTCTTACTTTCATATCTTAATTTTATTTATATCTAAATACAATTCTTCCTTTCGATAAATCGTAAGGAGACATTTCGACTCTTACTTTATCCCCCGGCAGGATTTTAATGTAATGCATTCGCATCTTACCGGAAATATGTGCAGTAATCTCATGTCCGTTTTCTAATTCAACACGAAACATTGCATTAGACAATGCTTCAACAATAACTCCATCTTGTTCTATTGCAGATTGCTTAGCCATATTATTTTTTTAAATTGCTTTATCTCCTAATACTTCTTCTATGAACTCAAACGATGATAAGATATCAGCTTTACCAGCGCCAACAGCCACTGTATGCTCAAAATGAGCTGCATACTTCCAATCCTTAGTTCTCACCGTCCAACCATCACGCTCCATTACTATTTGGCGACTACCTTGCGTAATCATTGGTTCAATAGCAATACAAAGACCTTTCTTTAACATAGTTCCATAACCACGTTTTCCATAATTAGGAACTTGAGGGTCTTCGTGCATTTCTTTACCTATACCATGACCAACAAACTCACGCACTACACCGAATGAATTGGACTCACAATGTTCTTGTATTGCATATCCGATATCACCCAACCGTTTTCCTTGAACGGCATTTTCTATTCCGATGTATAATGCCTCTTTAGTAACCTTCAGTAATTTGCGAACTTCCTCATCTACTTCCCCTACACAAAATGTATAGGCAGAATCACCACAAAACCCATTCATATAAGTACCACAATCAACCGATACAATATCACCTTCTTTTAGTACTATATCTCCAGGAATACCATGTACCACCTGTTCATTTATCGATGTACACAACGAAGCTGGAAATGGATCACCATATTGATTTGGAAAACCTTTGAAAGTAGGAACAGCACCATGATCTCTGATAAACTCTTCCGCTACTTTATCCAGTTCCTTTGTAGTAACTCCCGGCCTTACCAGTTTTGCAACTTCAGCCAATGTCCTCCCGACAAGCAAATTACTCTCACGGAGCAGCTCTATTTCATCTTCCGTTTTAAGAAATATCATCTTATAAAAAGATTAATATGCAGCTACATTACTACGTCCTTTAATACGACCAGATTTCAACAGACCGTCATAATGTCTCATCAACAAGTGACTTTCAATCTGCTGGAGTGTATCAAGAACCACACCTACAAGAATTAACAAAGATGTACCGCCGAAGAATTGAGCAAATTCAGCTTTCACACCAAAAATACCGGCAAACGCTGGCATAATAGCTACCAAAGCCAAGAAGAAAGAGCCAGGCAATGTTATACGAGACATAATATCATCAATATATTCGGCTGTCTTCTTTCCCGGCTTAATACCCGGAATGAAACCATTATTTCTCTTCATATCCTCAGCCATCTGAGTTGGGTTAATCGTAATTGCAGTATAAAAATACGTAAACAGTATAATCATTATTGCAAATACGAAATTATACCAGAAGCTTGTATGATCAGTAAATGCACGTACAAAACCGCTCACATGATCTACATTTGAAAAACCAATAAAGGTGATAGGGATAAACATAATTGCCTGAGCAAAGATGATAGGCATTACGCCAGCTGCATTCACTTTCAAAGGAATGTATTGTCTTGCACCACCATATTGTTTGTTACCTACAATTCTTTTAGCATATTGTACAGGAATTTTTCTTGTACCTTGCACCAACAAAATTGCAGCAGCAATTACCAGCAACAGGAATACGATTTCAATTAAGAACATAACCAAACCACCTGTCTTATCAGTCATACGGGAAATTAATTCCTGGAATAAAGACTGAGGCAAACGGGCAATAATACCGATTAAGATGATAAATGAAATACCATTACCGATACCCTTATCAGTGATTCTCTCACCAAGCCACAAAATAAACATACTACCAGCTGCCAAGATAATGGTAGAGGTAATCATGAACAGAGTCCAATCTAATGAAGCATTTAAGGAAGGACCGGCCTGCATTTTAAGATTGAGCAAATAAGAAGGAGCCTGAACCAACAAAATAATAATCGTCAAATAACGAGTATACTGGTTCATTTTTCTTCTACCACTCTCACCTTCACGTTGAAGTTTCTGGAAATACGGAACCGCAATCCCTAACAACTGAATAACGATTGAAGCAGAGATATAAGGCATAATTCCTAATGCAAAAATAGATGCATTAGAGAATGCTCCTCCCGAAAACATGTTTAATAAGGCTAAGAGGCCCTCGCTTGTTTGTTGATGCAATTGTGTCAGCATAGCCGGATTAATACCAGGCAGTACGACGTACGAACCAAAACGGTAGATTGCCACAAACAATATGGTAATGAGGATCCGCTGTCTCAGATCCTCAATTTTCCATATATTCTTTAATGTTTCAATAGCTTTTCTCATCGAATTAGAGTTTTACTACACTTCCACCAGCAGCTTCAATGGCAGCAACAGCAGTCTTAGAGAATGCATGAGCTTGCACATCCAACTTTGTAGTCAAAGTTCCATTACCTAATACCTTCACCAACTGATTTGAAGAAATAAAACCAGCAGCGATAAAGTCATTAATTCCAACTGATTCCAACTTCTTAGCTTCAGCAAGTTTCTGAATTGTATCCAAGTTGATAGCCTTATACTCTACACGATTAATGTTCTTAAAACCGAATTTAGGAACACGACGTTGGAGAGGCATCTGACCACCTTCAAAACCGATTTTCTTAGAATAACCAGATCTTGATTTAGCTCCCTTATGACCCCTGGTAGAAGTACCTCCCAAGCCAGAACCCGGACCACGTCCAATTCTCTTTCTTGTTTTAGTAGATCCTTCTGCAGGTTTTAAATTACTTAAGTTCATATTGTAATTCGTTTTATATTCAACAAATAATTACTTAACAATGGTAACCAAGTGTTTAACCTTATCCACCATTCCAAGAATTGAAGGAGTACACTCGTGTTCAACCACACGATTCAACTTACGAAGTCCCAGTGCATCGAGAGTTCTTTTCTGATCAGCCGGAGCACCAATTCTACTTTTAACTTGTTTAATCTTTATAGTCGACATATATTCCTCCTTATCCTCTAAATACTTTTTCAATACTAATTCCTCTGTTTTGAGCAACCATACGTGCGTCACGCATTTCACCCAACGCCAGGATAGTAGCCTTCACCAAGTTGTGTGGATTAGAAGATCCTTTTGACTTAGCCAAAACGTCTGTAATACCAACACTTTCAAGTACTGCACGCATTGCACCACCGGCAACTACACCTGTACCATGAGAAGCCGGCTTGATGAATACTTCCGCGCCACCAAACTTAGCGGACTGTTCGTGAGGAACAGTACCCTTCAGTACAGGTACTTTCGTCAGATTCTTCTTAGCTGATTCAACTCCTTTAGCGATTGCTGCGGTAACTTCACCAGCTTTACCAAGACCCCAACCGATGATGCCTTCTTCGTTACCTACAACAACAATTGCAGAGAAACTAAAAGTTCTACCACCTTTGGTCACTTTAGTTACACGATTAATAGCAACCAAACGGTCTTTCAGTTCTATATCGTTTGTAATCTTAACTCTATTATTAATTGCCATAATGATTAAAATTTAAGTCCACCGTTACGAGCAGCATCAGCCACTTCTTTTACTCTCCCATGATACAAGTAACCATTACGGTCGAAAACAACAGTAGTAATACCTGCTTCCTGAGCTTTTTTAGCGATCAACTCTCCAACCTTTGCAGCTTGTTCTTTCTTCGGCAACTTCTCTGTTATACCCAAAGAAGAAGAAGAAGCCAAAGTCTTACCACTCAAATCGTCGATAAGTTGGACGTAGATTTGCTTATTACTTCTAAATACACTCATACGCGGACGTTCAGCAGTACCTGAAATTTTATTGCGTACTCTATATTTGATTTTAATTCGTCTTTCTATTTTTGTTGTCATAACATTCTTATTTTATGTAAATTACTTAGCGCCGGCAGATTTACCAGACTTTCTACGAATTTCTTCACCAACAAACTTAACACCTTTACCTTTATACGGTTCGGGCTTACGGAAAGAACGTATCTTAGAGCAAACTTGACCCAGCAATTGTTTATCGCAAGACTCTAAAATAATAAGAGGATTCTTATTTCTTTCAGATTTTGTCTCTACCTTAACTTCAGGAGGCAACTGTATGAAGATACTATGCGTATAACCCAAGGACAACTCTATGATATTTCCTTGATTAGAAGCACGATACCCCACACCTACAAGTTCCAATTCTTTTTTATATCCTTCAGATACACCAACAACCATGTTGTGAACTAAAGAGCGGTACAAACCATGGAATGCATGCTTTTGTTTGGGATTATCCAACATTGCATTTTCATTCTCACTCAAAGTCACATGACCATCTTCAATGGCAACATTGATAGCAGGATCTATATATTGGCTAAGTTCGCCTTTGGCTCCCTTCACGGTAACCACATTCTCTTTCAGAGTAACTGTTACTCCAGCGGGAATACTAATGGGTAATTTTCCTATTCTTGACATTGCTAATTCCTCCTATTAATATACATAACACAAAACTTCACCACCAATTTTCAGTTCTGCGGCTTCTTTGTTGGTCATTACACCTTTGGAAGTAGATATTATAGCAATACCCAAACCATTAATAACTCGCGGCATGTCCTTGTAACCGGTATACTGACGCAAACCTGGAGAAGAGATTCTTTCCAATTTCTTAATTGCGTTTACTTTGTTAACCGGATCATACTTCAAGGCAACCTTAATTGTACCTTGAGGACCATCTTCTACAAACTTATAATTAAGAATGTAGCCTTTCTCAAAAAGAATCTTAGTGATTTCTTTTTTCAAATTTGAAGCGGGAACTTCTACAACTCTGTGCTTTGCTTGAATAGCGTTCCGCAACCTCGTCAAATAATCTGCTATTGGATCAGTCATATAATAAAAAATTAAATTAATCAGGCCTACCCTGACAATATTTAAAACAAAAATTACCAGCTTGCTTTTTTAATACCGGGAATAAGACCGTTAGAAGCCATCTCGCGGAATTGAATTCTAGAGATACCGAATTGACGGATATATCCTTTAGGACGACCAGTCAACTTGCAACGGTTGTGCATACGAATCGGATTAGAATTTTTAGGCAGTTCCTGCAATTTCTGTGCAGCTTCAAAAGCTTCAGCTGGATCACCTGTTCTAACAATTTGCTTCAATGCAGCTCTCTTCTCGGCATATTTGGCTACTAATTTAGCACGTCTTACTTCACGTGCTTTCATTGATTCCTTTGCCATATTATCAATCTTTTTTAGCGTTTTTAAACGGTAAACCGAATTCTTTCAACAAGGCATAACCTTCTTCATCTGTTTGTGCAGAGGTTACAAAGGTAATATTCATTCCGAGAATTCTGGTAATACTATCGATATTAATTTCAGGGAAAATGATTTGCTCCTGAATACCAAGAGTATAGTTACCCTTTCCATCAAACTTACTTTCAATACCCTTGAAGTCACGGATACGGGGAAGAGCTACACGAACTAATTTTTCAAGAAATTCGTACATTCTCTCACGACGCAAAGTTACCATAACGCCAATCGGCATTTTCTTACGCAACTTAAAGTTAGCGATATCTTTACGAGAAATGGTTGCAACAGCTTTCTGACCTGTAATAGCAGTCATTTCATTAATTGCCACTTCGATAATCTTCTTATCAGCAACAGCCATACCCAAACCCTGATTGATAACAATCTTCTTAAGTACGGGTACCTGCATCGAAGAAGAATACTGGAACTGTGATTTCAATGCAGGCGCAATACGCTCTACATATTCTTTCTTAAGGCTTGCAGTATTACTCATTACTTAATCTCCTCTCCTGATTTTTTAGAAACACGTGCAATAGTCTTCTTACCGTTTTCACCAATAGTTACTTTACGACTGATACGCGTAGCTTTACCCGTCTTAGGATCTACGGGATTCAAGTTAGACAAATGGATAGAAGCTTCCTGCTTCACAATACCACCCTGAGGGTTCTTTGCATTAGGCTTAGTGCTCTTGGACACCATATTGACACCTTCAACAATTGCACGATTTTTATCAACAAGAACCTTCAACACACGACCAGTTTTGCCTTTGTCTTCACCAGCATTTACGTAAACTGTATCGCCTTTTTTAATATGTAATTTACTCATTACTTAAATCTTTTACAAAATTAAAGTACTTCAGGAGCGAGTGACACAACTTTCATGTTGGTAGCACGAAGTTCACGAGCTACCGGACCGAAAATACGACTACCTCTAATCTCGCCTGCATTGTTCAACAATACGCAAGCATTATCATCAAAACGTATATAAGAACCATCGGGACGACGGATTTCTTTCTTAGTACGTACGATCAAAGCTTTAGACACTGCACCTTTTTTAATATCACTTGAAGGAATGACGCTCTTTACAGAAACAACAATCACGTCCCCCACTGAAGCATAACGACGACCCGTACCGCCCAAAACGCGAATACAGAGGGCCTCTTTTGCTCCACTGTTATCACATACTGTAATTCTGGATTCTACTTGTATCATAATTACTTAGCTCTTTCAATTATTTCTACCAATCTCCATCTTTTAGTCTTGCTCAAAGGACGAGTCTCCATAATAAGTACAGTATCACCGATATTGCACTCATTTTTTTCATCATGAGCATGGTACTTCTTAGTCTTGCTAACGAACTTACCATATATGGGGTGTTTCTCTTTAAACTTAGCTGCTACTGTAATGGTCTTCTCCATTTTATTGCTCAGCACAACCCCAGTTCTTTCTTTTCTTAAATTTCTTGCTTCCATCAAGCTCATCATTTATTGTTAAGTTCTCTTTGGCGTAATTCAGTTTTCATACGCGCAATAGTCCTGCGTAATTGTTTGATCTGAGCAGGATTGTCCAAAGGAGAAATAGAATGATTTAAAACCATTTGATTATAGTTTGTCACTTCTGCCTCTACTCTTTCTACCAGATCATTGGTAGGTATTTCTTTAATTTCTGCTATTTTCATATCCATTACGCATTTTGATTTTGAATATCATAATCACGTCTTACAACAAACTTAGTTGTAATAGGAAGCTTCTGTGCAGCTAAGCGCAAAGCTTCTTTTGCGATTTCATAAGATACCCCTTCGGCTTCGATAATAATTCTTCCCGGAGTAACAGGGGCAACAAAGCCCTCTGGAGCACCTTTACCTTTACCCATACGTACATCAGCAGGTTTTCTGGTAATAGGTTTATCCGGGAAAATACGAATCCAAATTTGTCCTTGACGTTGCATATATCTTGTCACTGCAATACGAGCAGCTTCGATCTGACGGCCTGTAATCCATTTTGTTTCCAAAGCCTTAATTCCAAAAGAACCGAAAGCCAACTGGTTACCTCTCTGGGCAATACCTTTTTGACGGCCTTTTTGTTGTCTTCTGAATTTTGTCTTTTTCGGTTGTAACATAATTCCTAAAAATTCAAATTCGTTTAGCGATTATTTTTCTTTCTTTTGAAGTTCTTTCCGCCATTGTTTCCGCTATTGCTTCCACGACCGCTTTCTTTGCTTTGCGTAAAGTTCGGAGCTAATTCTCTCTTACCAAAAACTTCACCTCTACAGATCCAAACTTTAATACCGAGAAGACCAACCTTCGTCAATGCTTCTGCATGACAATAGTCGATATCTGCTCTGAAAGTGTGCAACGGAGTTCTTCCTTCCTTATACATTTCAGAACGGGCCATTTCAGCACCATTCAAACGTCCTGAAATCTGAATTTTGATACCTTCAGCACCCATACGCATTGTATTAGCGATAGCCATTTTAATGGCACGGCGATAGGCAATCTTTCCCTCTACCTGGCGAGCGATGTTGTTTGCAACTATAACAGCATCCAACTCAGGTCTTTTCACTTCGAAGATATTGATCTGAATATCCTTATCGGTAACCTTTTTCAACTCTTCTTTCAACTTATCAACTTCCTGGCCACCTTTACCGATAATAATACCCGGACGTGCAGTACAAACGGTAATAGTCACGAGTTTCAGTGTACGTTCAATTACGATTCTTGAAACACTGGCTTTTGCAAGTCTAGCGTTCAAATATTTACGAATCTTGCTATCTTCCAGCAAAGAATCGCCGTAATTATTTCCACCATACCAATTGGAATCCCATCCTCTGATAATTCCTAAACGGTTGCTTATTGGATTAACTTTTTGTCCCATTTACCTTAATTTTGATCTTCGTTATTACTTTTAGAACCAACGAACAACGTTACGTGATTTGAACGCTTACGAATTCTGTAACCTCTACCCTGCGGAGCCGGTCTCATTCTTTTGAGTGTAGCACCACCATCAACAAAAATCTTCGTTACAAATAATTCGCCACTTTCAGCTTTACGTTCGTTTTTCTGCTCCCAGTTAGCAATTGCAGAGCGCAGTAATTTCTCAACTCTGGCAGCTGCTTCTTTTGAAGAAAACTTCAAAACGCCAAGTGCTCTATTCACTTCCATCCCGCGAATCATGTCAGCCACGAGACGCATTTTGCGAGGGGAAGTAGGAACATTCTGCAACTTTGCAAAATACATGGTCTTAAGGGCTTCTTTTCTTTTTTCAGCCGATATTTTTTTTCTTGCTCCCATTATATTTATACTTTATTATTTCAGATAAATCCTGTTATTTTTTCTTGTTACCAGCGTGTCCTCTGAAAGTACGAGTTGGAGCAAATTCGCCCAACTTGTGCCCTACCATATTTTCGGTAACGTATACAGGAATAAATTTATTTCCGTTATGAACTGCAACTGTATGGCCTACGAAATCAGGCGAAATCATTGAAGCTCTGGCCCAAGTCTTAACAACAATTTTCTTGCCTGATTCATTCATAGCAAGAACTTTCTTCTCAAGCTTAACGTTAATATACGGACCTTTTTTTAATGAACGACTCATAGTTTACTCAATTAATCAGATTACTTCTTTCTTCTCTCAATAATATACTTAGACGATTGTTTCTTCGGAGCTCTAGTCTTAAGTCCCTTAGCATACAATCCCTTACGAGATCTTGGGTGTCCTCCTGAAGCACGTCCTTCACCACCACCCATTGGGTGATCAACCGGGTTCATCACAACACCACGGTTCCGTGGGCGACGACCCATCCAACGAGAACGTCCAGCTTTACCTGAACTTTCCAATCCATGATCTGAATTACCAACACTACCGATAGTAGCTTTACAAGTGCTAAGTATTTGTCTAAC
Source organism: Bacteroides cellulosilyticus (assembly GCF_020091405.1). NCBI lineage: Bacteria > Pseudomonadati > Bacteroidota > Bacteroidia > Bacteroidales > Bacteroidaceae > Bacteroides > Bacteroides cellulosilyticus. Next base: position 2,459,460 of record NZ_CP081903.1, on the reverse strand, counting down.
TTCACCTGAAGGCAACTTGATAACACAATATTTACCTTCTCTTGAAGTTAGCTGAGCAAAATTACCAGCCGAACGAACCAAAGCTGCGCCTTGACCCGGACGTAATTCAATGTTATGAATTACAGTACCAACCGGAATATTCTGAAGAGGAAGTGCATTACCGATTTCCGGAGCTGCATTTTCACCTGACATCAAAGTCGCACCTACTTGCAATCCATTGGGAGCAATTATATATCTTTTTTCTCCATCTGCATAAAACAACAAAGCAATACGAGCCGAACGATTCGGGTCATATTCTATTGTTTTAACCACTGCAGGCACACCGTCCTTATTTCTCTTGAAATCTACAATTCTGATAATCTTCTTATGACCACCACCGATGTAGCGCATAGTCATCTTACCTTCGCTGTTACGACCACCTGAAGACTTCTTGCCATAAACAAGAGATTTTTCTGGTACCCGCGCAGTAATTTCCTCAAAGGTACCAATAATTTTATGTCTTTGCCCCGGTGTTGTGGGCTTAAATTTACGTACTGCCATTTCTTTTAAATATTGCTATAAAAATCAATAGTATCTCCTTCTTTCAACGTAACGATTGCTTTTTTATAAGCACTCGTACGACCATTGATGATACCAGCTTTTGTATAACGGCTTTTATTTTTGCCTGCATACTTAACCGTATTCACATCAACTACCGTAACGTTATATAAGGCTTCAACTTCACTCTTAATTTCCAGTTTGTTAGCATCAGGACGCACAATAAAGCCGAAACGGTTGTTCGCCTTATCAGTAATTGCTGTCATTTTCTCTGTTACTAACGGTTTAATAATAATTCCCATTATTTAAGCCTCCTTTTTACATTAAGATATTGTCAATAGCCGAAAGAGCGCTTTCAGTAAACACAACAACCCCAGCATTCAATACTCTGTAAGTATTTAATCCTGAGACTGTCTGTACATTTGCACTTTCCACGTTACGAGCCGACAAATATACGTTTTTATTTGCTTCTGGTAAAATCACAAGCAGCTTTTTGTCAGAAACTTTAAGATTTTTTGTCATAGCAACGAAATCTTTCGTTTTCGGAGCTTCAAAATTAAAGTCTTCTACAATAACAACTGCATTGTTCTGAGCTTTATATGCCAAAGCTGACTTACGAGCTAATGTCTTTACTTTTTTATTCAACTTGAAGTAGTAATCTCTAGGTTTAGGACCGAAAGCACGAGCACCACCAACAAGTACCGGTGAATTCATATCACCACGACGTGCACCGCCACCGCCTTTCTGACGACCAATTTTACGAGTAGAACCACTTATCTCACTTCTTTCTTTTGATTTGTGTGTACCCTGACGCTGATTAGCCATAAATTGTTTTACGTCTAAATAGATAGCATGGTCGTTGGGCTCAATTCCGAAGATAGACTCGTTTAACGTAATCTTTCTCCCAGTGTCTTCACCTTTAATGTTATATACGTTAACTTCCATTATTTTTCAATTATTACGATTGAACCTTTGCAACCGGGAACAGAACCCTTAATCAAAAGAAGGTTGTGATCCGGAAGAACCTTTAATACCTGTAAGTTTTGAACAGTCACTCTGTCGCCGCCAAGTTGACCACCCATACGCATTCCTTTGAATACTTTTGCAGGGTATGAACAAGCACCGATAGAACCCGGCTTACGAGCACGATTGTGTTGACCGTGAGTAGCCTGACCTACACCACCAAAACCATGTCTCTTAACTACACCTTGAAAACCCTTACCCTTAGAAGTTCCGATAACATCAACGAACGTTACATCATTGAACAATTCTACGGTAACAGTGTCACCCAGATTTAACTCTGTTTCAAATTCTTTGAACTCAGCCAAGTGTTTCTTGGGAGTTACTCCAGCCTTCTTAAAGTGCCCCATCAACGGTTTAGTCGTATGCTTCTCCTTCTTATCCTGGAAGCCCAACTGAACAGCTGCATAGCCATCTTTTTCGACACTCTTAACTTGAGTAACAACACAAGGACCTGCTTCGATAACAGTGCATGGTACATTCTTACCCTCGGCACTGAAAACGGATGTCATTCCGATTTTTTTTCCTAATAATCCTGGCATTTCACTTAAAATTTAAATACTAAACTTTGATTTCTACTTCCACACCACTCGGTAACTCCAACTTCATCAGAGCATCTACAGTCTTAGCTGTTGAGCTATAGATGTCGATCAATCTCTTATAAGAAGAGAGTTCAAACTGTTCACGTGACTTCTTATTAACGAAAGTCGAACGGTTCACGGTAAAAATACGCTTATGCGTAGGGAGAGGAATCGGACCGCTAACGATAGCACCCGTTGCCTTCACCGTTCTTACAATCTTCTCAGCTGATTTGTCAACCAAGTTGTGGTCGTAAGATTTCAATTTAATTCTAATTTTCTGACTCATTAGTTTGATTAATTATTAATATTATAACAAGATAAAATTCCGTAGGCTAAGAGTCATTCGCTAGCCTACGGATTCTAAATATTTTAGAGTAAATCAGCACGTCCCTTCACCTCTTCCAATACTGCCTTCGCAATAGAGCTAGAAAGCTGAGCGTGATGAGAATATACCATTGATGAAGTCGCACGGCCAGAAGTGATTGTACGCAACGCAGTTACATAACCAAACATTTCTGCCAACGGAACCATCGCCTTCACGATACGAGCACCTGAACGGCTAGACTCCATACCTTCTACCTGACCACGGCGTTTGTTCAAGTCACCGATTACATCACCCATGTTTTCTTCCGGAGTCACAACTTCTAGTTTCATAATAGGCTCCATAAGCACAGGACCCGCTTTAGCGCAAGCACTCTTATATGCCTGGATAGCACAGATTTCGAATGACAACTGGTCAGAGTCAACCGGGTGGAAAGAACCATCAAGCAATGTCACTTTCAGTGAATCCAAAGGATAACCAGCCAACACACCATTCTTCATGGCAGTTGTGAAACCTTTCTGTACAGATGGAATAAATTCCTTAGGAATGTTACCACCCTTCACTTCATCAACAAATTGCAGACCGCCTTGTACGAAATCCTCGTCAGCAGGACCAATATTTACGATGATATCCGCAAATTTACCACGTCCACCAGACTGTTTCTTATAAACTTCACGCAAGTTAACTGTCTTAGTGATAGCCTCTTTGTAATTTACTTGAGGCTTACCTTGATTACATTCTACCTTAAACTCACGTTTCAGACGGTCAATAATGATATCCAAGTGAAGCTCACCCATACCAGAGATAACAGTCTGACCAGTTTGTTCGTCAGTCTTCACAGTAAACGTCGGATCTTCTTCAGCCAATTTAGCCAAACCGTTAGACAGTTTGTCCATATCCTTCTGAGTCTTCGGTTCTACAGCAATACCAATAACCGGTTCCGGGAAATCCATAGACTCCAATACAATCGGTGCATCTTCATCACACAATGTATCACCAGTATGAATATCCTTAAATCCAACACCTGCACCAATATCACCAGCACCGATTACTTCAACCGGATTCTGCTTGTTTGAGTGCATCTGGAACAGACGAGATACACGTTCTTTTTTACCAGAACGAGAATTATAGATATAAGAACCTGCTTCAATCTTACCAGAGTAAACACGGAAGAATGTCAAACGACCTACATACGGGTCAGTAGCAATCTTAAATGCCAATGCAGAAGTCTTTTCATCATCGCTGGGCTTACGATCTTCCTCAGCACCTGTATCAGGATTTGTTCCAACTACATTTTCAGTATCCAATGGAGAAGGCAAGAATGCGCAAACATAGTCAAGCAGTGTCTGTACACCTTTATTCTTGAATGAAGAACCACACAACATCGGAACTACAGCCATCTGTACAGTAGCATTACGAAGAGCTCTCAGCACTTCTTCTTCTGTAATAGTAGAAGGATCATCGAAATATTTCTCCATCAAAGCATCGTCAAACTCTGCCACCTTTTCGAGCATCTTATCTCTCCATTCGTTAGCTTCGTCAACTAGATTAGCAGGGATTTCCTCTACAGTGTAGTCAGCACCCATAGTTTCGTCATGCCAATAGATAGCTTTCATCTTGATAAGATCAACCAGACCTTTGAAAGACTCTTCAGCACCTATAGGAATAACAATCGGGCAAGGATTAGCGCCCAAAACGGCCTTCATCTGGCGAACGACCTCAAAGAAGTCAGCACCAGAACGGTCCATCTTGTTCACATAAGCAATACGCGGCACATTGTACTTATCAGCCTGACGCCATACAGTCTCAGACTGCGGTTCAACACCACCCACTGCACAATATGCAGCAACAGCACCATCCAAGATACGCAAAGAGCGCTCTACTTCAGCAGTAAAGTCAACGTGTCCCGGAGTATCAATCAAGTTGATTTTATAAGTATCACCTGCATATTTCCAACGAGTTGTAGTAGCTGCAGAAGTAATAGTAATACCACGTTCCTGTTCCTGCGCCATCCAGTCCATTGTAGCAGCACCATCATGTACTTCTCCAATTTTGTGAGTCAAACCCGTATAAAACAGGATACGTTCAGAGGTTGTTGTTTTTCCGGCATCAATGTGAGCCATGATACCAATATTACGCGTCAAATGTAAATCTTGCTTAGCCATTTTTTAATTCCTTTTACTTTAAGTTTTTAATCTATCGGTTATTCTTATAGTATTAGAATCTGAAATGAGCAAATGCACGGTTAGCTTCAGCCATTCTGTGCATATCTTCTTTACGTTTGAAAGCACCACCTTGTTCATTATACGCATCCATAATCTCAGCGGCCAATTTATCAGCCATTGATTTACCACCACGCTTGCGAGCAAAAAGGATCAAGTTCTTCATAGAAACTGACTCTTTACGGTCCGGGCGGATTTCAGTAGGAACCTGGAATGTAGCACCACCTACACGACGAGACTTAACTTCAACCTGAGGAGTTACATTATCCAATGCCTTTTTCCAAATTTCAAGGGCAGATTTTTCTTCGTTAGGAAGTTTTGTTTTTACTGTTTCCAGAGCGGCGTAGAAGATTTCATAAGAGGTATTCTTCTTTCCGTCATACATCAGATGGTTTACGAATTTTGAAACCTTTTGATCATTAAACACGGGATCCGGCAGGATAACGCGTTTTTTGGGTTTTGCTTTTCTCATTTGTTTGAAAGAATAATGTTTTTCGTTCTTGGTTGTTTACTTCTTGACTTCTTCAACTCTCCCTCCGGAGAATTTACTCAACCTTTAGCATTTCCAATAAACTAAAACGTAAGTTATTACTTTTAATTTAACTGTTTACAGTGTAAGGCTACTATTTATTTTTTCTTCTTAGCCGGTGCAGCCTGTTGTCCCGGTTTCGGACGTTTAGATCCGTATTTAGAACGTCTTTGAGTACGACCTGCAACACCCGCAGTATCCAATGTACCACGAACAATGTGATAACGTACACCTGGAAGGTCTTTTACACGACCACCACGTACTAATACAATAGAGTGCTCCTGCAAGTTATGTCCTTCTCCCGGAATGTAAGAGTTCACCTCTTTACCATTGGTCAAACGTACACGCGCAACTTTACGCATTGCAGAATTCGGTTTTTTCGGAGTGGTTGTATACACTCTCACGCAAACGCCACGTCTTTGAGGACATGAATCAAGAGCCGGTGACTTACTTTTCTCCACCAACACCTCGCGTCCTTTTCTTACTAATTGCTGAATTGTAGGCATTTTAATTGTTTTTAATTATATATTATTGTTATATTAATTTCGTAGCTATACACTTTTGGGCTGCAAAAATACGAATAATATTTGAATAATCAATGCACTACAAGTTTTTTTTTGATTTTATGCCTCCCCTTTGAGGTTCGTCATAGGCGGAATTGATTGCTCATCCAACAATCTAATGGAACCAAATGTACGTTCATATTTACCTATATTTTCTTCCAAAGCACGCAATAATCTCTTTGCATGTTCCGGAGCCAGTACAATACGGGACTTCACACTGGCCTTAGGCATTCCCGGCATTACACATATAAAATCCACAATAAATTCAGAACTGGAATGTGTGATCACAGTCAAATTAGCATACGTGCCTTGAGCAATATCTTCTTTCAGTTCTATTTGCAACTGATTATTCATTTCTCTGTTTTCCATTTTCATTTTACGATTAAGCTTTTGAATATTCAAAGGTAAGAATAATATTTTATTCCAAAAACAAAAGAGGAGACATCCTATACAAGATATCTCCTCTTTCCTATTTAATAATCAACTGACTGTATTTATTACATCTTATTCTTCAACATCCATTGAATTGTAATCCAATACCGTCTTCTTGTTAGCAAGGATACGGTCATACTCTTCTTTGGAACCAACAATAATCTTTTCAAACTCACGCTGACCAGTACCTGCGGGTATCAAATGACCACAAATAACGTTCTCCTTCATACCTTCCAATTTATCAACCTTACCGTTGATAGCTGCTTCGTTCAATACCTTAGTAGTCTCCTGGAATGAAGCAGCAGACATAAAGCTTGAAGTTTGCAGAGCTGCACGCGTAATACCCTGAAGAATCTGAGTAGAAGTTGCAGGGACAGCATCACGTACTTCAACAGGTTTCAAGTCGCGACGTTTCAACATACTGTTTTCATCACGCAACTTACGGGCGGTTACAATCTGACCTGGTTGCAGATTTTGGGAATCACCAGCATCAACCACAACTTTCTTACCCCAGATACGATCGTTTTCTTCCATGAACTCCAACTTGTCCACTACCTGTTGTTCCAAGAAGCGTGTATCGCCAGGCTCATCAATTTGAACTTTACGCATCATCTGACGAACAATGATCTCAAAGTGTTTATCATTAATCTTCACACCCTGCAAACGGTATACATCCTGCACTTCGTTCACGATATATTCCTGCACAGCGGTAGGCCCCTTAATAGCAAGAATATCAGCAGGAGTTATAGCACCATCAGACAACGGAGTACCGGCCCGCACATAGTCATTCTCTTGTACCAGAATCTGTTTAGATAACGGTACCAGATACTTCTTAACCTCACCAGTTTTTGAAGTTACAACAATTTCGCGGTTACCACGCTTCACCTTACCCATTGTAACCTCGCCATCGATTTCAGAAACAACAGCAGGATTAGACGGATTACGAGCTTCGAATAATTCAGTTACGCGTGGAAGACCACCCGTGATATCACCGGCTTTACCAACGGCGCGAGGAATCTTCACAATAACCTCACCGGCTTTCACCTTTTGTCCATTTTCAACTACCACGTGACCACCTACAGGGAGATTATATGTACGAATAAGTTCTCCATCCTCTGTCATTATATGAGCCGTTGGAACTTTCGTCTTATCTTTAGATTCAATAATGATAATTTCGCGCAAACCGGTAGATTCATCAGACTCTACTTTATAAGTAATGTTTTCAATAACACCTTCAAACTCAATCTTACCAGTAGCTTCTGTTATAATAACAGCATTGAACGGATCCCAGCGAGCAATCATCTTACCTTTCTCTACTACTTCACCATCAGCGGCATAAAGTGTAGAACCATAAGGTACGTTATGAGTAGAAAGAACAATACCGGTATTTACATCCACAAAACGTACTTCTGCCAAACGACCTACCACAACTTTTGCAGGTTCACCAGCTTCGTCCACAACGTCTACAGTACGGAGTTCTTCAAATTCCAGGCGTGCCGGATTCTTAGCCATAATACTTGCATTGGCTGCGATATTGGCAGCCGTACCACCGGCATGGAAGGTACGCAACGTCAACTGTGTACCCGGCTCACCGATAGACTGTGCAGCAATTACCCCAACAGCCTCACCTCTTTGAACCATCTGGCTTGTTGCAAGATTACGTCCATAACATTTCGCACAAACTCCCTTCTTCGATTCACAAGTCAATACTGAACGTATTTCAACACTTTCAATCGGAGAGTCCTGAATCTTCTTAGCAACTTCCTCTGTTATTTCTTCACCACCGGCAACCAGCAATTCACCTGTTGTAGGATGAACGATATCATGTACAGATACACGACCAAGAATACGTTCATACAGCGTAGCAATGATTTCATCATTATTCTTCAAGTCTGTACAAACCAATCCACGGAGTGTCCCGCAGTCTTCTTCATTAATAATCACGTCATGAGATACGTCTACCAGACGACGAGTCAAATATCCCGCATCAGCCGTCTTCAATGCCGTATCCGCCAAACCTTTACGGGCACCGTGGGTAGAGATAAAGTACTCCAACACCGAAAGCCCCTCCTTAAAGTTTGAAAGAATGGGGTTTTCAATAATCTGCCCACCTTCTGCACCTGCCTTCTGCGGTTTTGCCATCAAACCACGCATACCAGACAACTGACGAATCTGTTCTTTAGAACCACGGGCACCAGAATCCAACATCATATACACAGCATTGAATCCCTGATCATCACTCGAAATAGTTTTCATCAATATATTAGACAACTCAGAATTAACATGTGTCCAAATATCGATTACCTGGTTATAACGTTCATTATTGGTAATGAAACCCATATTATAGTTGTTGATAACCTGCTCAACTTCATCATAACCTTTCTGTACCAATGCTTCTTTTTGTTCCGGAATGATAATATCACCCAAGTTGAATGACAAACCACCCTTAAAGGCCATTTGATAACCTAAGTTCTTGATACCATCGAGGAAATCAGCGGCTTTAGCCACACCACACACCTTAATTACATCACTAATGATATCACGAAGTGATTTTTTAGAAATAATGGTGTTGATATAACCAGCTTCAGGAGGAACAATTTCGTTAACAATTACACGACCTACTGAAGTGTCATGCATCATTACATCAACAACATTCCCATTCTCGTCTACATCCTTCACAACAACGCTGATCGGAGCATGAATATCAACCTTACCCTCATTGTAAGCAATCAAAGCTTCTTCCGGACCATAGAATATCAAGCCTTCGCCTTTTGCACCCTTACGTAATTTAGTAATGTAGTACAAACCAAGAACCATATCCTGAGAAGGTACAGTAATAGGAGCACCATTTGCCGGATTCAAGATATTATGAGATTGAAGCATCAACATCTGAGCCTCCAAAACTGCTTCATTACTCAACGGCAAGTGAACAGCCATCTGGTCACCATCAAAGTCAGCATTGAAAGCCGTACATGCCAACGGGTGCAACTGAATAGCTTTTCCTTCAATCATCTTAGGCTGGAATGCCTGAATACCCAAACGGTGCAATGTCGGTGCACGGTTCAACAGTACTGGATGACCTTTCATTACATGTTCCAGAATATCCCAGATAACAGCTTCTTTGCGATCTACAATCTTCTTGGCACTCTTCACGGTCTTTACAATACCACGTTCAATCAACTTACGTATAATGAACGGTTTGTACAGTTCAGCTGCCATCAATTTAGGAATACCACATTCCCCCATTTTCAGTTCCGGACCTACAACGATAACCGAACGCGCAGAGTAGTCAACACGTTTACCCAACAAGTTCTGACGGAAACGCCCCTGCTTACCTTTCAAACTATCGGAAAGAGATTTCAAAGGACGGTTAGCATCCGTTTTTACTGCACTGGACTTACGTGAATTGTCGAACAATGAGTCAACCGCTTCCTGTAACATACGCTTTTCATTACGCAAAATGACTTCAGGAGCCTTTATCTCAATCAGTCTTTTCAGACGATTGTTACGAATAATTACGCGGCGATAAAGATCATTCAAGTCAGAAGTGGCAAAACGACCACCATCCAACGGAACCAACGGACGAAGTTCGGGCGGGATAACCGGTACGATACGTACAATCATCCATTCCGGCTTATTGCGTCCACGAGATGCACGGAATGATTCAACAACCTGGAGACGCTTTAAAGCCTCATTCTTACGCTGTTGAGAAGCGTCGTTACCAGCACGATGACGCAAATCATAAGACAATGCATCCAAATCTAGACGAGCCAGCAAGTCATAAATGGCTTCGGCACCCATCCTAGCTATGAACTTATTAGGATCTGAATCTTCTAGGAATTGATTGTCTTTCGGCAACTTCTCCATCAAATCCAGATATTCTTCTTCCGAGAGCAAATCATATTCAGCAATCTCACCAGCCATCACACCAGCCTGGATTACCACATAACGCTCATAGTAAATAATAGAATCTAGTTTCTTTGTAGGCAGACCCAGCAAATAACCAATTTTATTAGGAAGTGAACGGAAATACCAAATATGAGCTACCGGCACAACCAGCTGGATGTGTCCCATACGCTCACGACGTACTTTTTTCTCTGTCACTTCCACACCACAACGGTCGCAGACAATACCTTTATAACGGATACGTTTATATTTACCGCAATGGCATTCATAATCCTTGATAGGACCAAAAATACGTTCACAGAACAAACCGTCACGTTCAGGCTTATACGTACGATAGTTGATAGTTTCAGGCTTTAAAACTTCACCACTCGAATTCTCAAGGATTTCTTCCGGAGAAGCCAAACCAATAGAGATCTTCGAGAAATTACTCTTTATCTTGTTATCTTTTCTAAAAGCCATACTTTATTATATATAATTGAAAATTGACAATTGAATATTGAGAATTAATAGCCGGGAGCAAATAGATTATCACTCCCGACTATTAATTTTAGATTTATTCCAGGTTGATGCTAAGGCCCAAACCTCTCAACTCATGCAACAATACATTAAGTGATTCAGGAATACCGGGTTGCGGCATCGGTTCACCCTTCACAATCGCTTCATAAGCTTTAGAACGACCTACAACGTCATCGGATTTGATAGTCAAAATTTCCTGCAGGATGTGCGCAGCACCAAATGCTTCAAGCGCCCAAACCTCCATTTCTCCAAAACGCTGACCACCGAATTGTGCCTTACCACCCAACGGTTGTTGAGTAATCAGAGAGTACGGACCTATAGAACGTGCGTGCATCTTATCTTCAACCATGTGCCCCAACTTCAACATATAGGTAACACCAACCGTAGCATGTTGGTCAAACGGTTCACCCGTACCCCCATCATACAACTTAGTCTTGCCATAACGTGGCAAACCAGCCTTGTCAGTCCACTCATTCAAGTCATCCAATGTAGCACCGTCAAAAATAGGAGTCGCAAATTTAACACCCAGATTCTTACCGGCACGGCCTAATACAGCTTCGAATATCTGACCGATGTTCATACGAGAAGGCACACCCAACGGATTCAATACAATATCTACCGGAGTACCATCAGCTAGGAATGGCATATCTTCCTGACGAACAACGCGTGAAACAATACCCTTATTACCATGACGACCTGCCATCTTATCACCTACACCGATCTTACGTTTCTTAGCAATATAAACTTTCGCCATCTGAATGATACCAGCCGGAAGTTCATCACCAATGGTAATAGCAAACTTTTTACGTTTCAATTCGGCATCCAGTTCTTTATATTTCTTGATGAAATTCATCACCAAATCACGAATCATACCATTGATGCGGTCATCATTCGTCCAGTTGCTCAATTGTATTGAAGTAAAGTCCAGATCACCAAAATCAGAAGGAGAGAATTTGGCACCTTTTGAAATAATATCAGCACCCATATAATCTTTTACACCCTCTGATACATGATTTTCAGTCAACTTCAGCAGTTTCCTAATTAAGACACCTCTTAAATCAGCAACCTTCGCATCAAACTCATCATCAATCTTCGGCAACAAAGCCTTATCAGCCAATTTGGAACTACGACTCTTGATTACACGTGAGAACAAACGCTTATCGATAACAACACCTTTCAAAGAAGGAGAAGCTTTCAAAGAAGCATCTTTCACATCACCTGCCTTATCGCCGAAAATTGCACGAAGCAATTTTTCCTCCGGTGACGGATCAGACTCACCTTTCGGTGTAATCTTACCAATCAATATATCACCCGGCTGAATGCGAGCGCCCACACGTACAATACCATTTTCGTCCAAATCTTTAGTAGCTTCTTCACTCACATTCGGAATGTCGGAAGTTAATTCTTCCATACCGCGTTTCGTTTCACGAACTTCCAGTGAATATTCTTCTACATGAATTGAAGTCAATATATCTTCACGAACCACACGTTCGTTCAATACGATAGCATCCTCATAGTTGTAACCCTTCCACGGCATGTAAGCAACCAACAAGTTTTTACCCAAAGCCAACTCACCTTTTTCCGTAGAATATCCTTCTGTCAAAATCTGGCCTTTCGTTACACGCTGACCAATTTCACAAATAGGACGAAGGTCAATCGTCATATTTTGATTCGTACGACGCCACTTCGGAATACGGTATTCCTTCAATGCCGGTTCGAAGCTTACAAATTCTTCGTCCTCCGTACGATCATACAAAATACGGATAACAGTAGCGTCCACAAATTCGATTACACCATCACCCTCAGCGGTAATCTGCGTACGAGAGTCGCGAACCAACTGACGTTCGATACCTGTACCTACAATAGGAGCTTCACTCTTCAACAAAGGAACTGCCTGGCGCATCATGTTTGACCCCATCAACGCACGGTTAGCATCGTCATGTTCCAAGAAGGGAATCAGAGATGCAGCGATTGAAGCAATCTGCTGGGGAGAAACGTCCATCAACTCTACTTCATCCGGAGTTACCACCGGATAGTCAGCATCCTGACGAGCTTTTACTTTATCGCGGATGAAAGTACCATCATCATTCAACGGTGCATTACCCTGAGCAATAATCTTAGCTTCTTCTTCTTCCGCAGTCAAATATGCCAAACCTTCATCAGAAAGGTCAACCTTACCGTTTTCAACCTTACGATATGGAGTTTCAATGAAACCAAGTACATTGATCTTAGCGAACACGCATAAAGAAGAAATCAAACCAATGTTCGGACCTTCCGGCGTTTCAATTGGACAAAGACGACCATAGTGAGTGTAGTGAACGTCACGTACCTCAAATCCGGCACGCTCACGAGACAAACCACCAGGACCGAGGGCAGACATACGACGTTTGTGCGTAATTTCAGCCAGCGGATTCGTCTGGTCCATAAACTGAGACAAAGCATTCGTTCCGAAGAATGAATTGATTACGGAAGAAATAGTCTTGGCGTTGATCAAATCAATCGGAGTAAACACTTCATTATCGCGTACGTTCATACGTTCACGAATCGTACGTGACATACGAGCCAAACCAACAGCAAACTGATTAGACAATTGCTCTCCTACAGTACGTACACGACGGTTACTCAAGTGGTCAATATCATCCACATCAGCCTTCGAGTTAATCAACTCGATCAAGTACTTAATGATTTCAATAATATCTTCCTTCGTAAGAACACGCACATCCATATCAGTCGTCAGATTCAACTTCTTGTTAATTCTGTAGCGACCTACATTACCCAAGTCATATCTCTTTTCAGAGAAGAACAGGTTATTGATAACCTCACGTGCACTGGCATCATCGGCGGGGTCTGCATTACGCAACTGGCGATAGATATACAATACAGCTTCCTTCTCCGAGTTACTCGGGTCTTTCTGGAGCGTGTTATATATAATAGAATAGTCAGACTGATTCGGCTCTTCCTTGTGTACAAGAATGTTCTGAACCCCCGACTCTAAGATAATATCAACATGTTCCGGTTCGATCACAGTTTCACGATCGATCACAACTTCGTTACGTTCAATAGAAACTACTTCACCGGTATCTTCGTCTACAAAATCCTCAATCCATGTTTTCAAAACACGAGCCGCCAATTTACGTCCCAGCACTCTCTTAAGATTAGTCTTATTGACTTTAATATCTTCGGCCAGATTGAAAATTTCAAGAATATCCTTATCATTCTCAAAACCGATAGCTCTCAACAAAGTAGTAACGGGCAACTTCTTTTTACGGTCGATGTACGCATACATGACATTGTTAATATCAGTAGCAAACTCAATCCAAGAACCTTTGAACGGGATGATACGGGCAGAATAAAGTTTGGTACCATTAGCATGTACGCTCTGACCGAAGAATACGCCTGGAGAACGGTGAAGCTGGGATACAACAACACGTTCCGCACCGTTGATGACGAAAGTCGCCTTATCCGTCATATAAGGAATAGGACCAAGGAATACGTCCTGAATAACTGTATCAAAATCCTCATGATCGGGATCTGTACAGTATAATTTCAATTTTGCTTTCAAAGGCACACTATAAGTAAGCCCTCGCTCTATACAATCATCAATAGTATAACGCGGCGGATCAATATAGTAGTCCAAAAACTCAAGAACAAAATTGTTTCTTGTATCGGCAATGGGGAAGTTTTCAGCAAATACTTTATACAGTCCCTCGTTCTTACGCTTTTCGGGTGGGGTATCCAGTTGTAAAAAGTCTTTGAATGACTTCAATTGTACTTCCAAAAAATCCGGATATTCAAGTGGATTTTTAGTCGAAGCAAAATTAATTCTTTGGTTTACAGTATTTGAAGACATCTGTTAATGGATTTGTAGAACTTAATTTTAAATATATACACAAAAAGGTTAAGAACCCTCTTCAGAAGGGTTCTTAACCGAATTACCTGATTTACAGGCTAATGTTATTTAAGTTCAACTTCAGCTCCAGCTTCTTCCAATGTTTTCTTCAATGATTCTGCTTCGTCTTTAGCCAAACCTTCTTTTACTACGCTAGGAGCACCGTCTACCAAGTCCTTAGCTTCTTTCAAACCAAGACCACAAGCTTCCTTCACGGCTTTAACAACCTGAAGTTTAGCTGATCCAGCGCTCTTTAATACTACATCAAAAGAATTTTTTTCTTCAGCGGCAGCAGCACCACCAGCTGCAGGACCAGCAGCAACAGCTACAGCTGCAGCAGCAGGTTCAATACCATATTCTTCTTTAAGGATAGTTGCAAGTTCATTAACTTCTTTTACTGTCAAGTTAACTAATTGTTCTGCAAAAGCTTTCAAATCTGCCATTTTTGTATGATTTTAATTGTTTAAATACTTATTTGTTTTTGAAAAATTTGTTCGGGACATAACTCCCAAGGTCATGACACCTTTCCCATTTTTACGCTTCGGTACGTTCACCAAGAGTTTTGAGAACTCCGTGAAGAGTGTTTCCACCTGATTGGAGAGCAGAAATAACATTCTTGGCCGGTGATTGCAACAAGGCAACGATATCGGCAATAACTTCATTCTTACTCTTGATACTAACGAGAGCATCCAACTGGTCAGCACCAACATAGAAGCTTTCTTCTGCATATGCAGCTTTCAGTCCGGGAATACCGTCTTTAGCTTTTGCTTTAATCAACTTAGCAGGTAAGTTGGCAGTATTACAGAACATAATAGCTGTAGTACCCTTCAAGCAATTATAAAGCGGAGAATAATCTTCTTCCAGACTCTCCAATGCTTTGTGAAGCAATGTATTCTTAATCAGCATCAATTTGATGTCTGATTTGAAACATTCTCTTCTCAACGCGCTTGTAGCGGCAGCGTTCATTGCAGTGATGTCTATCAAATAGAAGTGATTATATTCCTTTACTGTAGCAGCAATCTGCTCAATAATCGTACTTTTATCTTCCTTTCTCATTATTACTCCGTTTTATTAGATTTCTTCTACTGATTTCGGGTCAATCTTGATACCTGCACTCATTGTGCTAGAAAGATAAATACTCTTAATATATGTACCCTTGGCTGCGGTCGGTTTCAATTTATTCAAAGTAGAGATGAATTCTTTCGCATTATCACGAATTTGATCAACGCTAAATGAAACTTTACCAACTGAAGTATGAACAATACCACTCTTGTCAACCTTGAAGTCGATCTTACCTTGTTTTACTTCTCTTACAGCTTTAGCAACATCCATAGTTACAGTACCACTCTTCGGGTTAGGCATCAATCCGCGAGGACCGAGCACACGACCGAGTGCACCAATTTTACCCATGATAGAAGGCATAGTGATGATTACATCCACATCTGTCCATCCACCTTTGATCTTTTCAATATATTCGTCAAGACCAACGTAGTCAGCTCCGGCTTCTTTTGCAGCAGCTTCAGCATCCGGTGTACAAAGCACCAAAACGCGCACAACTTTACCAGTACCATGAGGAAGTGATACAACACCTCTCACCATCTGGTTCGCCTTACGCGGATCAACGCCCAAACGCACGTCGATATCCAGTGAAGCATCAAACTTGGTATAAGTAATTTCCTTTACCAAAGATGCAGCTTCTTTCAGTGAGTATGCTTTCCCTGCTTCAATTTTTTCTGCAGCCAACTTTTGTTTTTTTGTCAGTTTACCCATTCTAATTGAAGTTTATTAGTTATTAACCGGGAACTCCCCTTTTACAGCGATACCCATACTTCTAGCTGTACCGGCAACCATTGACATGGCAGCTTCTACAGTGAAACAGTTTAAGTCAACCATCTTGTCCTGAGCAATCGCACGAACTTGTTCCCAAGTAAGCTCGGCAACTTTCTTGCGGTTAGGCTCAGCAGAACCACTCTTTACCTTAGCCATTTCAAGTAATTGAATAGCAACGGGAGGAGTCTTGATTACAAAATCGAAAGACTTATCTGCGTAGTAAGTGATAATCACAGGAAGGATCTTTCCTGCTTTGTCCTGGGTTCTGGCGTTGAATTGCTTGCAAAACTCCATGATATTAATACCCTTAGAACCCAAAGCGGGGCCTACGGGAGGTGATGGGTTTGCCGCGCCTCCTTTAATCTGTAATTTGATTAGTCCAGCAACTTCTTTAGCCATTTTTTTATTGATTTATATATAAACATTAATAAAGAATACCACAGCGTAACACCTGCATTATTCTTTTTCAACTTGCATAAAGCCCAATTCGAGCGGAGTTTTCCGTCCGAATATCTTTACCATAACCTTAAGTTTCTTCTTCTCGGTGTTCACTTCTTCAATGATACCACTGAATCCGCTGAACGGGCCGTAATTTACTTTCACAGTTTCACCGACTATATACGGGATGTTCAGTTCTTCACTGGCATCCTGCAATTCGTCCACCGTACCAAGTATACGATTCACTTCCGATTGTCTCAGAGGAACAGGTTTATCCGATCCACCCAAGAATCCAATCACATTAGGAGTATTTCTCAAGTGATGAGCGACCTCACCTACCAGAGCAGCCTCCACCAAAACGTAACCAGGGAGATAACTTCTCTCTTTCACAATTTTCTTTCCATTGCGAACCTGATAAACCTTTTCGGTAGGAATCAATACCTGAGATACATAATCACCAAGGTCGCTGTTTTTAATATCAGCTTCAAGGTATTCCCTTACCTTAGCTTCTTTTCCGCTAATAGCACGCAAAACGTACCATTTTTTCTCAATCTCAGACATTTTCCCTCGTTTTTAGTGTGGATAAATAATTTTCTCCATTACGTTCTGGAAACAGAAGTCCATCGCAAATACTACCAGAGCAATAAGCAGGGAAGCATATAAAACAACTACTGCACTGTTAGTAAGTTCAGAATACGTAGGCCACGATACTTTATGTACAAGTTCGTCGTAAGTTTCTTTAAAATAAGCTACAATCTTCTTCATTTCAAAAATATTAGCACGGGAGGAGAGGCTCGAACTCCCGACACCCGGTTTTGGAGACCGGTGCTCTACCAACTGAGCTACTCCCGTGTGAATATAATCAGTTCCCGATATAAACCGGGAACTGATTAATATATTTGGTAATTAGTCAAGGATTTCAGTAATCTGACCAGAACCTACCGTACGACCACCTTCACGGATAGCAAAACGCAAACCTACGTTCAAAGCTACCGGATAGATCAATTCTACGTTGATTTCTACGTTATCACCAGGCATTACCATTTCAGTTCCTTCCGGAAGAGTAATTTCACCTGTACAGTCCATAGTACGCAGATAGAATTGAGGACGGTATTTGTTGTGGAATGGAGTATGACGACCACCTTCTTCTTTCTTCAAAACATAAATAGAAGCTTTGAATTTAGAGTGAGGTTTAATCTGTCCCGGTTTACAAAGAACCATACCACGTTTGATAGATTCCTTATCGATACCACGAAGCAACAAACCTACGTTATCACCAGCTTCACCCTGATCCAGCAATTTGCGGAACATTTCAACGCCAGTTACAACAGATTTCTTATCTTCACCCAAACCAAGGATTTCAACTTCATCACCTACGTGAATGATACCAGCTTCGATACGACCAGTAGCAACAGTACCACGACCAGTAATAGAGAATACGTCTTCAACCGGCATCAAGAACGGTTTGTCGATATCACGCGGAGGCAACGGAATCCAAGTGTCAACTGCATCCATCAACTCCATAACTTTATCTTCCCATTTTTCTACACCGTTCAATGCACCAAGAGCTGAACCACGGATAATAGGAGTATTGTCACCGTCAAATTCGTATGCAGCCAACAGTTCGCGCATTTCCATTTCAACGAGTTCCAACATTTCCTCATCGTCAACCATATCGCACTTGTTCATGAATACAACAAGCTTCGGTACGTTTACCTGACGAGCCAACAAGATGTGCTCACGAGTTTGAGGCATCGGACCATCAGTAGCAGCAACTACGATGATAGCACCGTCCATCTGAGCAGCACCAGTTACCATGTTCTTTACGTAGTCGGCGTGACCCGGACAGTCTACGTGAGCATAGTGGCGGTTAGCAGTTTCATACTCTACGTGAGAAGTATTAATAGTGATACCTCTTTCTTTTTCTTCAGGAGCATTATCGATCTGATCGAAAGACTTAACTTCTGAAAGACCTTTCTTTGCCAACACTGTAGTGATAGCAGCAGTCAACGTGGTTTTACCGTGGTCAACGTGACCGATTGTACCGATGTTTACGTGCGGTTTTTTACGTTCGAATTTCTCTTTAGCCATAGCTTTACTTGTTATTTATTTGATTAATAATCAGCATTTACTTCCTTACGAGCTGTTACCGGGATTTGAACCCGGGACCTCTTCCTTACCAAGGAAGTGCTCTACCACTGAGCTATAACAGCAAGGAGAAAAAGAGGTGTGGGCAAAGATGGATTCGAACCACCGAAGGCGTAAGCCAGCAGATTTACAGTCTGCCCCATTTGGCCACTCTGGTATTTGCCCTTACATTTAAATAAAGAACTCTTTTTTCCTTATTGTTTTTTTGAGCCTCTTGTCGGATTCGAACCAACGACCCCGAGATTACAAATCACGTGCTCTGGCCAGCTGAGCTAAAGAGGCAATTACTCAAAAAATGCAACCGTTACGTTCTATCGTGAGCGAAACGGCTGCAAATTTAGGCATTTATTTCTTTTCCGCAAAATTTTAGCGAAATTTTATTTGCTCCGTTGTTTTTCCTTGTGTTTAACCAGCTGTTTTTCCAAGGCTTCAACACTCAAATCAATCGCCTCTTCAAACGTATTGCAGATTTTGCTTGCATAAAACTCCCCATTGGGAATAATCACTTTTATACCTGCTTCTTTATTTTCTGCAGTCTCCGGCTTCACAACCTTTAATGACACCTCTACTTTCTTTATATCATCGTAATACTTTTCCAATTTTACTGCTTTCTTCTGAACAAAAGCTTGCAATTGCTCTGACGCATCAAAGTGAATTGACTGAATTCTAACTTCCATACTTACCTCCTTACTTTTAGGCCCGAGGATGAGCCTGGTTATACACTTTTTTAAGTTCTTCAAAAGTAGTATGCGTATAAATTTCGGTTGTCGCCAAACTTTCATGCCCAAGAAACTCTTTTATTGAGCCCAAATCGGCACCATTATTCAGCATAGCCGTTGCAAAGGTATGCCTCAGAACGTGGGGACTTCTTTTTTTTACAGTTACTACTTTCGAGAGATTCCGTTTCACAAGACTAGTTACGATACTGCGATCAAGTCGTTTTCCATTCTTCCGGACAAAAAAAGCATCCGAACGATCCGGGACCGCCTCATTCCGCACATTGACATAATCCATCATCGAGCGTTCCAACTCCTCATCAAAAGGTATCAAGCGCTGCTTATTTCGCTTTCCCGTCACTTTTATCAGAGAAGCCGAAAAATCAACACCTTTATCATCCAAATCTATCAATTCAGAAAGTCGTATGCCAGTAGCATAAAACATCTCAATTATCAAGTGGTCACGACAACCTTCAAATCCTTCACCAAAGTCTATATCATCCAGCAATTTATCCATTTCTCCTTCTCTCAAAAAAACAGGAAGCGGCTTTTTCTTTTTCGGTCGCGTTATTTTTTGCAACGGATCCACAGCAACTTCCCCCTTCTTCAAGAGATATTTAAAATATGCCTGAATTGAACTTAACTTTCGATTAATCGTATTCGAAGCGCAACCATTGTCCATTAAGGAAGCAATCCATTCACGAACAAGGTCTGCATCTACATCCGACGGGGTTAAATCTCCCAACATTTCTTCACCGAATTTCTGTAATTCCAAAATATCACTCCGATAGTACTTAACCGTACCCTCAGCATAATTCCGTTCATACAGAAGATAGTCAAGAAAAGAATCTGTCAATAACATATCGCTACATATCTAAATCATGCAACGAATGTATGAAAAGAATTCAATAATTCAAAGGAAATTACGAATTATTAATCTTCTACTTGCTGAAGTTGTTGTACGTAAACTGCACGTTCTTTCTTAAGTCTTTTAACTACAGACGGTTTGTCAAACTGCTGTCTGCTTCTTAATTCCTTAACGATACCAGTTTTCTCAAATTTTCTTTTAAACTTCTTCAGCGCTTTTTCAATGTTTTCGCCTTCTTTTACAGGTACTACAATCATTTTCTTTTTATTAAAATGTTAATGGTTTAAAAATCTCACGATTAAATTGAGCGGCAAAATTACACATAGTTTCTTTATTCACAAAACTTTCTGCCAAAAAAACTGCAAAAAGAGAAAAGATTATCCCCCTCAAACTTCTTCCGCCAGAGGAAAAAGATAAACCAACCGGGGATGCACTAAGAACTAATCGCAAGACTGCAAGAAACTAGTTTCTAATATGCCAGCGGATAAAGTGCAGCGACCCACAAAAAAATTCAAAGAAAGTGAGTATCTTTGAAGAGTGAATGTTACACCTTATTATATATAGTATATGATCCAAACTATCAATGATCGGCTACAAGACCTACGGGCATTGTTCAGCCAGGAAGGCATACAAGCCTTTATTATCCCAAGTACCGACCCTCATCTGAGCGAATATGTTGCTCCCCACTGGAAATCCCGGGAATGGATTTCCGGCTTTACTGGTTCGGCAGGAACCGTTGTTATTACTACAAGCCAAGCAGGACTATGGACTGACTCTCGCTATTTTCTCCAGGCTGCCCAGCAATTAGAAGGCACGGAAATAAAACTTTATAAGGAGATGCTTCCCGAAACACCCAGTATTTCAGCTTTTTTAAGTACACAACTAACTCCTGGCGATGCTGTCGGCATAGATGGAAAGATGTTTTCTGCAGAAGAAGTAGAAAGGATGCAAGCCGAGTTGCAAAAATGCCAGATAGAAGTAAAAAGCATTTCAGATCCCTTAGATAAATTATGGACGGATCGTCCGCCAATGCCGGAAGCTCCTGCTTTCATTTATGAAATCCAATATGCAGGAAAAAGCAGCATAGAAAAGATTGCCATTATTCGAAAAGAACTAAAAAAGTGCAATGCGAAGGCATTGTTCTTATCCGCTTTAGATGAAATCGCATGGACTCTTAATCTGCGTGGAAACGATGTACATTGCAATCCCGTGCTTGTCAGCTATCTACTTATCGAAGAGAACGAAACTCACTATTTTATTCAACCTCAAAAGATAACCGCTGAGGTTGCTACTTATATGAAAGAAACAGGAGCAAACCTGCACGCCTACGAGGAAGCAGAAACATACCTCAGCCGAATCAGTGTTGAGAGTCTACTTCTTAATCCGGCTAAAACAAATTATGCTATGTATTCAGCTGTCAACCCTGATTGCAGGATCATTCATGGCGCTTCTCCGGTCACCTTATTGAAAGCCATCCGCAACGAACAGGAAATAGCTGGAATACATGCTGCCATGCAACGGGATGGAGTAGCTTTGGTTAAGTTTCTGAAATGGTTAGAAGCATCTGTTCCCACGGGTAAGGAAACTGAAATCAGCGTAGATAAAAAACTGCATGAATTTCGTGCGGAGCAGGATTTATATATGGGAGAAAGTTTCGATACGATTGCCGGATACAAGGAACATGGAGCCATCGTGCACTATGAAGCCACTCCCGAAACAGATGTCCAGCTAAAACCGGAAGGTTTTTTGTTATTGGATTCAGGTGCACAATATCTGGATGGAACAACAGATATCACACGTACCATTGCTTTAGGAAAACTGACAGAAGAAGAAAAGACTGATTATACATTGATATTGAAAGGGCACATTGCACTGGCAATGGCTGTATTCCCTGCCGGTACACGGGGTGCGCAACTGGATGTGCTGGCACGTATGCCGATATGGCAAAGAAGAATGAACTTCCTGCATGGCACAGGGCATGGTGTAGGCCACTTTCTGAATGTACACGAAGGACCTCAGAGTATTCGTATGAATGAAAATCCGGTAACATTGCAATTGGGTATGCTGACTTCCAATGAACCGGGAGTATATAAAGCCGGAAGTCATGGGATTCGTACGGAGAACCTGGTTTTAGTAGTACCAGCCGGAGAAGGAATGTTTGGCAACTATCTACAATTTGAAACAGTAACCCTTTGCCCTATTTGTAAAAAGGGAATTATCAAAGAATTGCTCACATCAGAAGAGATCAATTGGCTTAACCAATATCATCAGACTGTATATGAAAAATTATCGTCCGGCTTGAACAAAGAAGAGCAGGCATGGTTGAAAGAAGCAACGAGTCAATTATAATCAAAAAATTAATCACTATATAAAATGGCATTAATTAAATCAGTAAGAGGTTTTACTCCCGAGTTTGGCGAAAATTGTTTTTTAGCAGATAACGCAGCCATCATCGGAGACGTAAAAATGGGGCGCGATTGCAGCATTTGGTTCAGCACAGTATTGCGCGGAGATGTAAATTCTATCCGTATCGGGAATGGAGTCAATATACAAGACGGAAGTGTGCTACACACATTATATGAAAAGTCAACAATTGAAATAGGTGACCACGTTTCTGTAGGACATAATGTTACTATTCACGGAGCCACTATCAAAGACTATGCATTAGTGGGAATGGGTTCTACAATCCTTGACCATGCAGTGATAGGTGAAGGAGCTATCGTTGCCGCCGGTTCACTGGTCTTAAGCAATACAGTTATTGAACCGGGAAGCATCTGGGGCGGTGTACCTGCCAAGTTCATAAAAAAAGTAGATCCGGCTCAGGCTAAAGAACTGAATCAGAAGATAGCACATAATTATCTGATGTATTCTAACTGGTATAAAGAATAAAGCCAGATGAACTTCCATATACGACAGCGGGCGAATAGAAATCTATCCGCCCGCTGTTCTTATTATTTCGTATCCCTTAGAAATTAATCATACTTAATATCTTATCCGTAGCCCCAGCATTACTAGTGACGTAGTATCCGGCATTCGTTCCGGTTTCGCGCAAGAAAACCTCATCAGCCAACATACGGTCCAGCAATTCTTTCAGTTCTTCATAATTCTTGATAGAGAATGCACCCTGGGCTTCTAAAAGTTGAATTGCTTCCATAAACTTCTGGTACTTAGGTCCGAATATTACAGGAATACCATAAACAGCTGCTTCCAACGTATTATGAATACCGACCCCGAAGCCGCCTCCGATATACGCAATTTCACCATAACGGTAAATAGAAGAAAGCAGGCCGAAACAATCTATAATCAGACAATCCGCTTTCAGCACATTCTTTTCATCCGCACGCGTATAACGAACATATGGGCGTTTCAACTTCCGGATAATCTCTACCAGATGATTCTCATCTATCACATGTGGAGCAATAATCAATTTCACTTCCGGATGATTATTGAAATATTCAATAAACAGTTCCTCATCCGGTTGCCAGGAACTACCTGCTACGAAGGTCATGGTGTTATTCTTAAAGAGTTTCACCAAAGGCAAATCTTTCGCCTCCTCACGTATCTGCAACACCCGGTCGAAACGCGTATCGCCGACCACCGTCAC
This sequence comes from Bacteroides cellulosilyticus, assembly GCF_020091405.1. Classification (NCBI taxonomy): domain Bacteria; kingdom Pseudomonadati; phylum Bacteroidota; class Bacteroidia; order Bacteroidales; family Bacteroidaceae; genus Bacteroides; species Bacteroides cellulosilyticus. Next base: position 2,435,339 of record NZ_CP081903.1, on the reverse strand, counting down.
ACGGTTGATGCCAATCTTACCCAAATAACGCTTGGAACGTTCATTCTGTACGAACAAGTGGTCGAAATTACGAAGAACATGGCGATACGTACCGCCATACCACTTAAAGAATACCTGGCCACGACGAAATATAGATGACACACTGTACACCGGAATACGACGCTTATGTAATTCATCGAGATAATTCTTCCAGAACTCATATTTAATGAAGAATGCCATGCAAGGATTGGCTATATCCAGGAATTTCTTCACATTCCGAGGCTTGTCGAACGGTAGGTAGCACACTACATCCGCCCCGCGATAATTCTTGCGTACCTCGTATCCCGAAGGAGAAAAGAATGTCAGCAATATACCATAATCGGGATATTTGGCACGAATTTTTTCAATCAGGGGACGCCCCTGTTCAAATTCACCTAAGGAAGCGGCATGAAACCAAATATAACGTACATCTTTTTCCAATTGCTGCCTGAGAAGTTCGTACACTACCCAATGCCCCTTCATCATTTTACGGGGCTTGCGGCTAAATGGAGCCGCAAGATGCACCAAAAGGTCATAGATACCTATCGCAAGGTCGTAAAGCATACTTATTGAATTAAGAAAGTACTTCAATTGCACGCTTCATACGCGCCAGTGTCTCTTCTTTGCCCAGCACCCAAGAGATGTCGAACATATGCGGGCCTTTCCCCTCGCCTACCAATGTCAGGCGGAAAGCATTCATAATGTTTCCGGTATGATATCCTTTTTCGGCAATCCAGTCCATTACAATCTTTTCCTGATTCTCAATGCCAAAATCTTCAATTCCTGCCAGTACTTCCATCAATTCAGTCATACACTGAGCCGAATCTTCTTTCCAGCGTTTCTTCACGGTTTTCTCATCATATTCCGTTGGAGCAACAAAGAAGAAACTGGATGCTTCCCAAAGTTCCCGCACGAAGCTTACACGATTCTTCATCATGCCTACCACCGTTACTACTTTCTCGAACGGAACTTCTACTCCATGTTCTTTCAGAACCGGAACAAAAAGTTCCGCTATTTCTTCATCAGGCTTCAACAATATATATTCATGGTTGAACCAGATGCCTTTTTTATAATCAAATTTAGCGCCAGACTTGCTACAATGACTCAAATCGAACAATTTGATCAACTCATCCATTGACATCAACTCCTGATCATTACCCGGATTCCAGCCCAGCAAAGCCAGGAAATTAATTACAGCTTCAGGCAAATATCCCGATTCGCGATATCCGGAAGATATTTCACCGGTTTTGGGATCATGCCATTCCAACGGGAATACAGGAAAACCGAGGCGGTCACCATCACGTTTACTCAATTTGCCGTTACCTTCCGGTTTCAACAGCAGAGGCAGATGAGCAAAAGCCGGCATTGTATCTTCCCACCCGAAAGCACGGTACAACAATACATGCAGAGGTGCAGAAGGTAACCACTCCTCACCACGAATCACATGGGAAACTTCCATCAAGTGGTCATCTACAATATTGGCAAGATGATAAGTCGGCAGTTCGTCAGCTGATTTATAAAGTACTTTATCGTCCAAAATGGAAGAATTGATTATCACCTCACCACGAATCAAGTCGTTTACATGTACATCTTCATTGGGTTCTATCTTGAAACGAACTACGTACTGCTTACCTTCAGCGATCAACGCATCCACTTCTTCTTTCGAAAGTGTCAATGAATTACGCATTTGCATACGAGTAGAAGCATCATATTGGAAATTGGCTATCTCGGCACGTTTCGCATCCAGCTCTTCAGGAGTATCAAAAGCAATATAAGCCTTATCATTCTCCAATAACACCTTCACATACTTCTTGTATATTTCGCGGCGCTCGGACTGACGGTACGGACCATATTCTCCACCAAAACTGACACCCTCATCAAACGGAATGCCCAACCACTTGAAAGACTCAAGGATATATTCTTCTGCACCCGGTACAAAACGGTTACTATCAGTATCTTCAATACGGAAAATCATGTCTCCCCCATGCTGGCGCGCAAAGAGATAATTATATAATGCTGTACGCACACCACCAATGTGCAAAGCCCCCGTAGGACTCGGGGCAAAACGGACTCTGACTCTTCTTTCTGTCATATTTTGCATTACTTATGAGATAATTAGACGGCAAAATTAAACCTTTTTTTCCACACTAATGTTTTTTTTTGTACTTTTCGCAAAAAATTCAACCGATATGAATAAATCCAAGACTAAAAAAAGCTTTTCTTACAGAGATTTGCTATACAAAGCACTCATTTTTATCGGCACGGTAGCCATCATAGTATACTTCTTACCGCGTGACGGCAAGTTTAATTATCAGTTCGATATTGACAAACCGTGGAAGTATGGGCAACTTATGGCCACATTCAATTTCCCCATATATAAAGATGATGCTGTAGTAAAACATGAACAAGACAGCATGCTTGCCAGTTTCCAACCCTACTATCAGTTGGATAAAAGTGTAGAAAAAACCGTGCTCAGCAAATTAAAAACGGATTATCAAAGTCACTTGCGCGACATTGTTCCGTCTTCTGACTATATGCGCTATCTGGAGAAAAGGTTATCCGAAATTTATAAAGCAGGTATACTTTCTACCGAAGAACGCAACAAATTACAAAAAGACAGCACCGCTGTCATCATGGTGATTGATGATAAGCTGGCCAACCAGCGGGGAACCGAACAGCTTTTTTCCGTAAAAGATGCTTATGCCTACCTGCTCACTGCGGACACGGCACATTATTCTCCGTATATCCTGCGCCAGTGCTCACTCAACGAATATTTGTACCCGAATCTGACTTACGATGAGCAACGCACCGAAACAGCCAAAAAGGAAGCACTGGATAATTATGCCTGGGCCAATGGCGTTGTACAAAGTGGCCAGAAGATTATTGATCGGGGGGAAATCGTAGATAAGGAAACTTACAATATCCTTGAAAGTCTGAGAAAGGAGTCTATCCAACGCAGTGAATCCATCGGACAAAAACGTTTGATACTGACCGGACAAATCTTGTTTGTCAGCATTTTCATGCTGTGTTTTATGCTGTACCTCGATTTATTCCGCAAGGATTATTACGAACGCAAGGGGAGTTTATCCCTACTATTTACACTGATTATGTTCTATTGTGTAGTGACAGCGCTCATGGTGTCGAATAACATATACAATGTTTATATCATTCCGTATGCCATGCTGCCTATCATTATCCGCGTATTCCTCGACTCACGCACAGCATTCCTTACGCAGGTGGTCACTATACTGATCTGCTCCATTTGTTTACGCTACCCACACGAATTTATATTGCTGCAACTGGCTGCCGGCCTGGTCGCTATTTTCAGTTTGCGCGAATTGTCACAACGTTCGCAGCTCTTCCGTACGGCATTATTAGTGATACTGACCTATGCCGCTCTTTACTTCGCTTTCGAACTGATCACCGAAAACGATTTATCGAAATTAAACGGAAGTATGTATAGTTACTTTATAGTCAATGGTGTACTTCTATTGTTCACCTATCCGCTTCTGTTCTTGTTGGAGAAAACATTTGGATTTACTTCCAACGTTACTCTGGTAGAACTTTCCAATATCAACAGCCCGTTGCTGCGCCGTTTGTCAGAGACTGTTCCGGGAACTTTCCAACATTCCATGCAAGTGGCTAATCTTGCCGCAGAAGCCGCCAACCGTATTGGAGCTAAGAGCCAGTTGGTGCGTACCGGAGCTTTGTACCACGACATCGGAAAAATGGAAAATCCGGTATTCTTTACTGAAAACCAATCAGGAGGTGTCAATCCGCATAAAAATCTTAGTTACGAGCAAAGTGCACAGGTGATAATCAGTCACGTGACGGACGGACTGAAACTGGCGGAAAAAAACAATTTGCCTAAAGTGATAAAAGACTTCATCAGTACCCATCACGGTAAGGGAAAGACTAAATACTTCTATATCTCTTGGAAGAACGAGCATCCCGATGAAGAGCCGAACGAGGAATTGTTCACTTACCCCGGTCCAAACCCGTTCACCCGCGAAACAGCCATTCTAATGATGGCGGATGCAGTAGAAGCTGCATCCCGCAGTCTGCCCGAATATACAGAAGAAAGCATCAACAACCTGGTAGAAAAGATTATAGACTCGCAGGTGGAAGAAGGTTTCTTCAAAGAATGTCCTATCACATTCAAGGACATTGCTATCGTGAAATCAGTGTTCAAAGAGAAACTGAAAACAATTTATCATACCCGCATCAGCTATCCCGAACTTAAAAAATAAAAGATATGAAAACAATCGCACAAGACCAGAAACGTACCGAAAGCCTGCTACAACGCAAAGGCATCCGGCTACACGACATCCAAAGTTTCAGTTTCATGAAACGTTTTCATGAAGTTCCGCGCAAGAGCAACCTGAAGGTCAAAGATAAATATGGCGCGGGCATATTAACATTGCGCCTGAAACAGGGTATTCAAAGAGCTTTTTATGTCCATCCGTTTCAAAAGCCGTCATCTGTTATCCGCTATCTGATTTCACAAGATATACCTTTTGAGAACCATATCACCCGAAAACGGACAGCAGCAGAGATTCCGACCACGACCTATCAGCGCCCATCACTCTATATGTTCTATTTCTTTGTGCTTTTCATCACATTTATGATATTGGGATATCAGGCTGTAGCATTCGGAAGTTGGTGGGCATACATTCTCGGAATCATTTCATTCGGCCTGAGTATCTACTTTATACACATGTTGATGACGCGTTTCTGTTATCTGAAAGTAGATGACGAAAGTCTTAGGATATACAGCGTAGGACGTGAAATTAAGTATCCTTACGAAGACATACTCAAAGTCAATTTTGACTTTGCACGCGAACAGGCTTTTACGCACGTTATGGAGATATTGGATAAAGACTATCACTATCGCCTCTATTATATAGGAAGGGTATCGCGCCGAACCCTGAATGATATTGCCGAAGTACTACAAAGCGCAGGAGTGGATGCAACATGCAGCCTGAATGAAGACAAGAGGTTCTATCAAGACACTTCGCACTGACGAACCCGATTATTTCAGATGTTCCAACAGCCCGGCACAAGCATCCTCCAGCAAGTCGAGCACATACTCAAATCCTTCCGCCCCACCATAATACGGATCGGGCACGTGGTCGGCATGCGTAAAGCGAGTACAGAATTCCGTCATACGGTGTATCTTCTTCCATTCTTCAGGGGAGGGCGCACGGTCTTTCAAATCTTCAATATTCCGGTCATCCATCCCTATTATCAAATCGAAGTTATAAAAGTCTTCTGTCCGCACGGGACGCGAACGATGTGTGAGGTCGTAACCGCGACGAATAGCATGGGCACGCATCCGGCTATCTGGTAACTCTCCCTGATGATAAGAGAGGATACCGGCAGAGTCTATCACAAACAGATCTTCCAGTCCGGCTTCTGAAACCAAATGATTCATCACACCTTCCGCAGAGGAAGAACGGCAAATATTACCCAGGCAAACAAAAAGTATTCTACAAGGTTTCATAAGCTCATTTTTAATTTAGGAACGCAAATATAGAAGTTTTTTGCATTCTCTTAAAATATTTCTTCTTCTCAGTTGTCAGCATATACAGAGAACGTTTTCAAAGTAATATGTAAATCAATAAAATTAGGACATCATGAAAAAAAGGTTTTTTATTATATCTTTGTTTTGGGTATTAGCCATTGCAGCATTTGGGGCAATAGTCATGCTATTATGGAATTTCGTAGTACCCGGAGTCTTAGGACTGGCAGCCATTAATTTCTGGCAAGCTTTGGCATTGTTCGTGCTTGCACGCATTTTCTTCGGAGGCTTCCCTGGTAGAGGAGGTTTCCCAGGTCGAAGAAGAATGCCCGGTGGCAAAGAGGGTAATCCGTTCCGCGCTAAATGGGAGAAGATGTCTCCGGAAGAACGCAAGGATTTCATTAATAAAAGAAAGAAGTTTGGATTCGGTGGTCCTTTCGGAAGAGACGGATTCTTCAACGAGAAAAACTTTGATAGAAACAACGGTAGCGAAACTCCCAAAGAAAATGAATAATCTGACCGGCAAAGGCAACAGTTTGGAAGAACTGATTGTAGAACATCAACCCCGCCTGAAAGCATTTATCCGCAAGCGGGTTTCCACTAAAGAAGATGCCGAAGATATTCTGCAAGATGTACTGTATCAATTGGTGAAAACCATTGAAAGCACTTTCAATCCTATCGAACAGGTAACAGCATGGCTATATCGCGTAGCACGAAATACGATTATCAATAAAGGCAAAAAGATGCAGGAAGAAGAACTACCCGCTTCGAGCTATGATAAAGAAGACAATGTACTGAGCGAGTTTTCGGAAGTGCTGTTCAGCGATGCTCCGCCTACTCCGGAAATAGAATATATGCGGTCACTCGTGTGGCAAGAGCTTGAAACAGCTCTTGCCGAGCTGCCGCCCGAGCAACGGGAAGCATTCGAGCTACTGGAAATGGAAGGATTGTCAGCCAAAGAAGTTGCCAGTGCCACCGGAATATCAGTCAATACCTTATTATCACGAAAACATTATGCCGTCATTCATCTTCGTAAACGGCTAAAAGGACTGTATAACGATCTTCTAAATTACTAACCTCATTTTTCAACGATCTGCTTACCCACCGGGTAACAGCTATTCCCATAAATATTTATGAAAACAATAGTGTCAATTTTGACCATACTACTATGTATGGCCAGCCCCTCCTATGCCCAACTCATTGCTAAAGATTCTACCGGAGTCATGGCTATTTCTCTGGATGAAATAACCATCCAGGCACAGTCTGTCATCGAAAAAGGCGACCGGAAAGTAATTCTTCCGACTCAGAATCAACTGAAAATGTCGTCCAGTGGCATAGACTTATTAGGCAAATTACAACTTCCCCGAATCACAGTTGATATTATGTCGGGCGAAATAACCACTTCCGGCAACGGAGAAGTACAATTACTGATTAATGGTGTTCAGGTTACTTATACAGAGATATCCTCCCTCAGCCCCGAAGATATTCTCCGCATAGAATATCACGACACTCCGGGGGCACGCTACGGAAACGCCGCTGCCGTGATAGACTATATAACCAAAAACAAAAAAGCGGGAGGCAGCATCAGCGGCGGTGCCATCCACAGCCTTAGCAGCAACCGTACCTCTATTGACGATATAGTTTCCGGAAGATATAACTATGGAAAGTCTGAAATCTCAGCCAACACACGGTATATACAACGCAAAGGAGACTGGACACGCGAGTATGACGAGCGCTTCATCTTCCCCGACAAGGAACTTCATCGCCTGGAAACCGGAGAGCCAACGCTGTTCAATAAGAAGTTGTTAACTTCCAGCCTGAGCTACAGCCTGCAGGAGAAAGGTAAATATCTCTTTAATGCACAATTCAGATATACCCTGCAAGATAATCCTGCCGGATATGAAGACCGGAAGAGCAAACTCTACACATCTGATTCCGAGATTCCGGTATCCATCTACGACCACACCAAAGAACGGAACCACCTGCCATCCCTCGATCTATACTATCAGCGAAATCTAAAGAATGACCAGCGTCTCATATTCAATCTTGTCGGCACGTACATCAAGAGCAGCAATACACGCATTCATCAGGAGAAGCAGGAAGGTATCGCAAATACAGAGTTATATTCCGATATTGCCGGAAAGAAATATTCGCTGATAGCCGAAGCTATCTATGAGAAAAAATTAGGGCAAGGAACACTGACGGGAGGTCTCAGACATCTGCAATCTTATACAGACAACCGATATGAAGGGAAAGATGCGATGGACGTCATCCTGAAACAAGCGGAAAGTTATGCCTATGCCGAGTATAAAGGTAAAATTCAGAATTGGGGATACATGGCAAATCTATCACTCAACCGTTTCTACTATAGCCAAAGGGACAACCGTAGTGAAAGATATGGCCTCCAGCCTTCTCTCTTAGTATCTTACAACCCTGTGGACAATCTGCATTTCCGCTATCATATCAATTTGAAAAACAATGCCCCTTCTATAGCCTATCTGAATGATGTGGAGCAAAGAATCGACATCTTACAAACACGCAGGGGTAATCCGAACTTAAAATCATTTCGCAGTACTATCCAGGATTTTAATGCAGTATTCAATACCGGGATTTGCAGCATTGACGCCTTGGTGAGCTATGCATACGAAAAGAATCCCATCATGGAATCTGTGATTTATGAAGAAGGGATGTTCATCCGCACTTATGAAAATCAGAAGTCCTTCCAACATCTGACAGCAGAAGTCACATTCAAAATCAAGCCCTGGAAAGATCATATCAGCCTTTCCATTACACCGGGAATCAACCGGTATATAAGTACAGGAAACAATTACCTGCACACCTATACCCTGAAGGAATTACGTATCAACCTGGATGCTTCCTATAAAAACTGGCTTTTGAACTTTATGACTATCACCCCGCCTAACCGGTATGTATACGGTGAACAATTGCTGAAAGGGGATCTGATGCATACGCTCATGATAGGTTATAAACAACCGGCATGGTCTATTATGGCAGGAATACACAATCCATTTATGAAAACTTACCGTTCCGAGAATGAGAACTGGTCTGCACTGAATCCTGTAAAATCAGATATACACAGTACCAATATGTCAAATACCATCGTTGTCAAGCTCAACTTCAATCTGAACTTCGGACGACAATACAAGGGTGCCAATAAGAGAATTCAGAATATGGATACAGATTCCGGTATTCTGCAAGGAACCAAAGAGTAGCCGTTACATTGGATCTACATCATAATAGACGATTAAAGATTTAAAACGATCCTCCGCCACCATCTCTTTCTGAACCTGCACCAACAGTTCACGGGCGCGAGCCATCGGAGCATTATACTCTATCTTGACAATAATCTTTCGGATAAATAATGTTTGTATCCGGGCAACAGGCGGTTTATCCGGTCCCAACACACGATTACCGAAGACTGCACGCAACTTGCCTGACATGGTTTGTGCCATCAAGTCAAGCAGTTGCTCGTTGCGGTTTTTCAGATAGACGTACACCAAACGATAGTAAGGCGGGTAGTGGAACATCTGACGTTCAGCAAGCTGTCCCGCCACCATCTGGTCAAAATCGTTATGGATGACCTGGGCTATAATAGGGTGATCGATACTTTTCGTCTGCAAAATCACACGTCCTCGTTTATTCTTCCGTCCGGCACGTCCTGCCACTTGTGCCATCAACTGAAAAGCACGCTCATACGAACGGAAATCAGGATAATTCAACATCGTATCTGCATTCAGAATACCTACTACACTGACATGATCAAAGTCCAATCCTTTAGAAACCATCTGTGTACCTATCAGTATATCCGTTTTCCCCTGCTCAAAATCCGCAATGATACGTTCATAAGCAGAACGGGTACGGGTGGTATCCAAATCCATACGGGCAACAGCGGCTTCGGGAAACAAAATCTTGATATCATCTTCTATCTTCTCTGTACCAAACCCACGATTGCGCAAGTCAGTACCTTCGCAAGCCGGGCACTTATGGGGCAATTGATAGGTATAACCGCAGTAATGGCAAGTCAGCTGATTCAATCCTTTGTGAAATGTCAGACTCACATCACAGTTTTTGCACTTCGGCACCCACCCGCACGTATTACACTCAATCATCGGAGCAAAGCCACGCCGGTTCTGAAACAAGATGACTTGTTGCTTTTGATCCAAAGCCTCATGAATATATTGAAGCAACAGCGGCGAGAATGGTCCGTTCATACGCTTCTTGCGATGCAACTCATGGATATCCACGGGGATAATTTCCGGTAATTGAATTTCTTTATACCGCTCTTTCAGCTCCACCAGTCCATACTTTCCGGAAGAAGCATTATGCCAGGTTTCAATAGAAGGGGTAGCTGTGCCCAGCAAGGTCTTGGCACCATACATGGCCGCCAATATGATTGCCGCATTCCGGGCATGATAACGGGGAGCCGGATCCTGTTGTTTATAGGTATTCTCATGTTCTTCATCCACAATCACCAACCCGAGGTTACGAAAAGGCAGGAAAACAGAAGAACGAACTCCAAGGATAATATCATATCCCTTTTCCGTCAGCTGCTTCTGCCAGATTTCTACACGCTCGGCATCCGGAAATTTAGAATGATAAATTCCTAAACGATCGCCGAACACCCGTTGCAGACGTTCGGTTATCTGAGTGGTAAGAGCTATTTCAGGTAGCAGGTACAGCACTTGTTTTCCCTGCCGGACAGCTTCTTCTATCAAATGAATATAGATTTCTGTTTTCCCGCTGGCAGTTACCCCATGGAGCAGACACACATTCTTGGATTGGAAGCTTCGTACAATCTCATCGTGTGCCATTTGTTGATGTTCATTCAAAGGATTAATGGGAAGAATTTCCCGAAGAACGGAGTTCAGCCGTCCCACTTCCTGTTGGTAAACTTCAAAGATATGTTTATCTACCAAGCCATTGAACACAGCCGGCGAAGCGGATGCCCGCAGCAATAGTTCTTTCTTATTAACCTCTTTGGGAAAACTTTTCAGCCCGTCACCTCCCAAAATACCGGATAATTCGATGTATTTCATCAGTAAATCCAGTTGCTTCGGAGCACGCGCCAATTCATCAAAAAGTTCTTGCAGCCGTTTTTCATTCCGTACTTCGTCCGCCAGTCGCACACGCGTTTCGGTCTTTGGCTTATAAGTCCGGCGAAGTTCTTCTTTTACAAAGATGGCCTCCTTATCCAGTAAGGATTTAATTACGGAAAGTATATTCTTGAGACCGCTGTCTTTTTCCAGTTTCGTCACACACTGTTCGGGCTCCGCAGAGAGCAAATCCAATATCTTCTGCTCACGCTCCGGCAAACGAACTTCCGATTCAAAATCCGGATTATACTCTACCATCGTCTCGCTCTCCAATTTCAGACCGGAAGGAAGAGCAGCCTTATAAACATCGCCTTGTGTACAGAGATAATAATCTGCCAGCCACTCCCAGAACTTAAATTGTTCCGGCAATAAAATCGGATGGGCATCCAATAATGCAGATACTTCTTTTACCTCATAATCCGCCGGCTCACAATAATGTACGTTACGTACAATCGCTGTATAGTACTTCTTACGCCCGAACGAAACTACCACCCGACACCCCATTTGCACCTCATCCGCCCATTCCTCAGGCAAAGAATAGGTAAAATAGCGGGGCAGAGGCAAAGGCAATATGACATCCACAAATTTCTTCATTGCGGTGACAAAGATACAATAAAAAAATAGCGTTGCCAATCAAAATCAGCAACGCTATTATATCGCAATAGATTCTATTTTCTTAGAAGAGATAAGCGGCAGATATTTGCCAAGTCTTATTCTTTGCACCGATGGCATGACCTACCTCTTTCCATTTAAAGCTGTCGCCCATCGGGAACTGATAGTTTACGCCTACTTGCAAGTGCTTGATCAGCTTCACACCGACTCCCAGATTAAGCCCTACCTGAGTTTTCTTCCGGTCAACGTTGTCCTTCTTGTCAAAATCAAAGAAGAAATCAGGACCAGCTGCAAAATAAACACCCAGCAAACTACCCAAGCCAATCGTATATTTCAGATTGATGGGAACTTCCGCTCCGATTTGTTTTACGTCACCCTTACCTCTCTGCGAGAATAACAAAGCACCATCAACACCCAGGCCTACAATAGGAATCGTAATTTCAGCCATCGGACCAATAAAGAAACCGGCAGAGTTGTCCTTGTTACCTTTATATCCGCCATCCCAGTCTATCTTTGTCAAGTTGACACCACCCTTTACACCCCATTTAATGAGTTGAGCCTGAGCAGGCATAGCCATAAACATACAGCCTACAGCTATAATGAAAGCACTAAAAATCTTCTTCATAATTCTTTTTTGTTTAAATTATCGGGACAAATATATGGATTTATTCTTAAAAAGAACAATAAAGATTCATTTTTGTTCAACGGCGTTGTCGTCGTACTGACGCCTTCGGGGCTGCTGCTTCCCGCTTAGATACCGATTGGGACTTACCTGCGGAAGATTTTGACTTTGATGAGGAAGAAGATTTACTTTTGGTTGTAACAGCATTGTCACGCCCCCTTTTCTTCGAATTAGTCTTCGCTGTTTTTATTCCCGAAGCTGTAGAAACCGAATCCGTTTCTTCTATAAGGTCCCTGCCATACAATGTATTTTCAAAATCCACCAGTTCTTTTTCAATCCGCTTCTGCTCTTTCACCATGGCGCTATCCGTAGGGCAATATTGTGACAAAGTACGATTTTGCAGATTGGTTGTTTTATAAATATCTCCTTTATATAAACGTGCCGTAAAGAAGTCATCCCAAGTACTGTTTGCCGCATTATTATAATTGCTAACGGAGACTTTTGTCTGAGTCAGATAGGGAACCAAGTCTTTATAGTTCACCCAAAACATAGGTAACTTCACTTTCTCCGAACTGAATTCTTCCGAACGATGCAACACCGGACAGATAGCCGTTATCACTGAGCCATAAGTAGAAGTACGCTGATCAAAATACCATACCTCCTTCACAAAGTAACTCAATACATCCGCTGAAGGTATATCACTATTACTGATAGACAAAACACTGTCACGGCGATTTGCCACTTTCTTCAGTTCATAATAAATTTGAAAGCGATCCAGCACATCACGGAAAGTCACCTCAGCATCTTTCTGAAGGCGCTCCGTACCATCCAGCTGATATTCATAAGCCGGAATCTTCTTTTGCGCCAGCAAACGGAACACGGTAGCGAAAAGATTCATCTTATTTCCCTGTGGTTCTACCGGATAGTATAATGCACCATTGGTATCCTTTGTCAAATCCAACGTACGATAGATTTCGCGCATCCACACCACATCCTCCGGCAAGCCAGGCGAACCCGGATATTGCCTTTGCGCCCACCCCACTGAAAGATTCAGCGCACAGAGTGTGACAGCTATCATGAGTTTCAAGGAAAGTTTCATAGTCTTATACCTTATTATATTCGATTTCTAATTTTAATTCACAATCACTTCCAACGTAGTAGGCAGCAAACGCTCCACCCCATCCGGCCCCACCGCACGAACTCGGGAAATATAGAAACGTTTACCTCTGGATAAACGGCGGAACATATCTTTCTGACGTGTAGAGAATGAAGCCCCCGAAGACACTTCCGGCACGGCATTTCCCATATTATCAAAGAAAACAGTTTCAAATCCCAGCACCCGGAAGTTGATATTCAACAAACCATCATCAATAGCAGCTACAATGCCGGGAGTATTCATCAAAATTGCTTTAGATAATCCACGCCCCCCCCGATATCGTTTAGGTGTCCCGTCTTCCGTATATTCTATAAACGGTGAAGGATCAGGCAACTGGCGCACACGATAAGTATAATCCCCCATCGACTGCGTACGTCCGCCAACGGATGCCATCACACGAATCACTACATCTTTACCGATAGTCGTAGGATGAGCAATATACCCGTTTCCGGCACGATTCAGAGTTCCGTTTCCATTCACAATACTTGCCTGTACCTGTCCCCCCGGCACTCCGGGAACAGAAATACTGATCGGATTATCATATCCGGCATAGAGTACATTCATCATTGTAGCAGAAACCGTAGCAGTAGGTTCCACCACCGTATATTTCTGTGAGAACTCTCTGCGAAGCACTTCGCCATTCCCTTGCGCCAACTCCAGATAACCATCCAAAGAAAACTCCCCTGTACGGTTACAAACAGTTTCGAACCATCCTTCGGCATTATCCGGTTGCTTTTCACCGGCTATGTAAATAGAAGGGCGCTGGGTAGAATCCACAGCAGCCAGAATGACACGGGCACTGTACGTACCACCACGCACCACATTCTGAGAGGTAGGAATGACATAAGCCTGAAGTTGATTTACACGTACATCCTGCACATCGGTATTCTGCGTCAGCAAATGCAATACTTCACCTTCGGCATAGCGCACATCACTTTGCAGTTTGGTTAATAGGGTGACAGCCGCGGCCACCGGAGTATTTTCAAAGATATATTCCTGCCAGTTTTTTCCGGCTGCTGATGCCTTACGCGGTACTTCGGTACCCAAATTATCACGGATAATCTTCTGTTGTATCGGATCGGTAACAAGAGTCAGAATATTTTCCCGGTATTGATTGATGCGGTTGAACAGCGCTTTGCCCTGTCCGCTACCGGGTGCAAGCATCACAAAAGAAGCAGCTTCCAAGTCTTCTTTATTGGAGATATTGGCAACATCCCCATTCTTGCCATCCGCTTCCTTCACAATGCGTAGTTTCAATTCATCCACATAGGTATAGAGCGAATCGGACATATTCTTCACACGTACTGCTTTCTCAAACCACGGTCCTATTTTCTCAGGATTACGTTCGTTGGCACCGGCAAGCCCGTCATACAGCGATTGATTCTGCACGGTAGAATTTGCCGTTGTACGGGAAAGACTTTCATCTACCAATGAAAAACCATTCAGCACATCCGACGAAACGTTGAGCGCCAGCATCGCCATCAAGACGATATACATCAGGTTTATCATCTTCTGACGCGGAGAATCCGGGTTGGTATTCAGAGACATGAGGCTATTTACTATTTAGCAATTTACTATTTACATCTTGGCTATACGATAGCTTTAACTCCCACCCTATCGCTTTACCACTTTATCACTTAACCTGCACAGCTTGCAACATGCGGGCATAGACAGCATTCAATTCTTCTATCTGACGCGCCATCTTACGGGTTTGCTCATGCACCTGATCAATTGTATTGATCTGAGTGCTGGCACTGCGAAGCTGCATCTCATAGATAGCATTGATACCTGCAAGATTACGGTTTAAGGCACTCATCTGCTCAGCATCATGTGAGAGAGATTCAGCCTGTGCCGTAAAGCGCGAAAGCATTTCTGTCATTTCTTTCAGTTGGGCTATGTAAGCCTGCGTAGTTTCTTCCATTTCAGGAGTAAAAGCAGGAGCCGGAGTTCCGGGTGAATAATGATTCGCTCCTACAGTCACTGATACCGGCTGATTTGAAGAAGAAGATTGTCCTTTATAAGAATCATTCGCCCATCCGTCAGCATTGCCGATTGCAGCATTGCCGGTTATAGCATCTCCCACCACAACAACACCAGCGGATGGGGTTGTCTCCGTCTGTCTTCTCGGCAAGTCAAATGCAGAAATGAAAAATACCAGAACTTCCGTTCCCATCCCAATCCATAACATCAGATTGGCACCGGGCAAGTGCGTCAGTTTAAACAATGTGCCTGCAATAACAATGGCAGCACCCCAGCTATAGGCATAATTCATAATGACCTTGCCACGGTAACTCGCCATAAAGTCCTGCAACTTTTGCCCGAAATCCCTCTTTTTATTTACAGTGTCTTTCTCCATCATCTTAGCATTTTACCATCTTATCATTTTCCCTTCTTATTATATCCCACTTGCGTACGTACACAACGGAACCCTACATACGAGCGTTGTTCATTCTGATACTCCGCCGTACGGGCATCCGAACGGATAAACGCGTTCACATCTTTCCATGAACCTCCACGCACCACTTTCTTTTTCAACGCATACGGGTCATCCGGTGCGGCATTATACTGAATATCCGGATTGATGTCACTTGCTTGCAAAACTCCGGACTCGGTATAAGCCGTCGAAGTCCACTCCGCCACATTACCTGCCATGTCATACAATCCGTTCGAATTAGGCGTATAAGCCCCCACACGGGTTGATATCAGATTGCCGTCTTTGGTGTAATTTCCTTTACCCGGCTTATAGTTTGCATTGTAGCATCCCCGGTCATCCTTCGTTTCTTCACTGTCCTTCCAGGGATATTTGTTGTCTTCTCGGCCTCGTGCGGCAAACTCCCACTCCGCCTCAGTCGGCAGACGGTAGCGCTGGATATACTTCGCCTGCCCGCGCAGACCTGCAAGCAGATAGTTCGTGCGCCAAGCACAGAATGCATTCGCCTGTTCCCAACTGACCCCCACCACCGGATGTTCGTTGTAACTGGGATGGTTGAAATACAGACGCATATACTGCTCATTATTCGCGTTCGGGAAGTCATTCACCCAACAGGTCGTATCGGGATAGATATTCACAATATAACTATTCAGGAAATCCCATTCGCTGGACAACGGACGGGTAATGGTACGGTTCACAATCCGCCCTTCATCATCAATGTATGCCGTATCCTTTGTTATCATAACCACTTCTTCCGGGTTTACCTGTATATCGGTGTTCTTGACACGTTCGGAAGGATTCAAGCGATTGTGGCGCTTGGCTGCCTCAGCATAATCATAAATCTCATAATAATAATTCATCTGACCGGCATCCAGCATCAGCGTACCGTCGATAGGATGACGTTTATATACGCTCTCAATAGCCATCTGCTCATCTTCTGTCGCCCGCCTCCAAGGAATAGGCTTCGACCAATTCAGATAAGGTTTGATAGGATTTCCTTCCCGATCTTCTTCTATCTTATATAATTCATTACCGCCATAAGCAGGATCTGCCAGGCGCTCGCGGATAATGGAGTCGCGCACCCAGTTGACAAACTGTTTATATTCGGCAACGGTCACTTCGGTATCGTCCATCCAGAAAGACTCTACCGAAATCTCCCGTGAAGGAACGATTGTTCCCCACAAGCTATCCTGCTTGTCAGGTCCCATTTTCACCGAACCGCGTTTCACCAGCACCATACCGTAAGGCGCGGGTTCATTCCATGCCACGGCACTGGCGCCTATCACCTCCCCGCCCCGCATGGAACTGTTGCCCACCGTCCCCATGCACGAAACCAGCGAACCGAACAACAATAACGCTGCCCCGTACCATGCATGAATCACTTTCATTCCTTTATTCTTTTTCATCGTTCGTATATCTCTTACAAAATCCGTACACTCTTATGCAAGTTCCGGCTTTTCTTAAATACATTCAAGTCCAATGCATACCTTATCATCAGGTCGTGGCTACCACTTGCGGCACCTATTTTCGAGGTAAAGCACTCATAAGCATATCCCAATGTCACGCCCTGCACGGTCAGTCCGAAGCTGAACGTCACCGAGGTGTCAGGTGAATACGTCAGTCCTCCGCTAAGTACTTTAGAGCGGTAGGTATAGAACAACCGTCCCGTCACGTCCAGTCGTGTAGAAATAAAATCACTTTGCAACTGCATAGAGGGCTGTATGGAAATTAACGGATTACGTGTCTGAATATTGTATCCACCTGTCAAATAAACGATAGGATGTATTTTAATTTGGCTTTTTTCTCCCAGGGAGATGCTGGGAGCCGTCAGGTGATGGGCGGAAAAGGCTGCATAAAATTTGGGATGTGAGTAATAAGCTCCCAGGCCGATATCCACGGCCGTACCGCTCTCTGCCGTAGTGGGGAAAGCCTCATCGTCTGTTTCATCACCAAGATTAATATCGGAAGGGTCAAAAGAAATGTTTAGCATACCTACCTGCAAACCAATGCCCAGCTTACCTTTACGGATTTTCATCTGATAGGCATACTGCCCCCAGAAGCGTTGGTTGCGGAACAGACCGATAGCTTCATTAAAAAAGCCCACACCGGCACCCTGTTGTTTCTTGAACAGGGTAAAAGGCATATCCGCACCGAAATACATCACCCGCGGAGCACGGGTGAAGCCCATCAGTTGCATGCCGTACGAACCATAGATGTTCAGTTTATTATCCGTCTGTCCTGCCCAGCCGGGATGATAATAGCCCGGCACCGCCCAGTATTGACTAAAGCGCGCGTCAAACTGTGCCCGTACTTCTGCCATGCAGAGGAAGAGGCACAGCAAGATTGTATATTTCAAGATAAAACAGTATCTCATCAGTATAAGAACTGATAAAACAAGAAAAAATTGTGTAAGGCGGAAGCTAAAAAAAAGAAGGCAAAGAGTATGGTTCAACATTCTTTCATCTTTCAGCATCACCCTGTTCATAGGTATTCCGGCTGAATCTTCCACCTGAAGGGCAGAAAAGTGCTTTCAGGATTATCCTTAGCTGTTCCTTTCATTATCCATTGCATTCCACGAGAACAATACACCTTAACGCTTGTGTCTTGACATCTTGAAGGTATATATTAATAACTGCAAAGCCTAATTATTCAATTAACCCACTGGAGTTGTTCGATTGAATGACTCCAGTGGGTTAATCAACCGACTCTAGTTGTTCAATCGAACAACTAGAGTCGGTCTTTTTCAAAACGCCGTGTACCATACTCTATGGCAGGAAGATTTCCCTATACAAAACGCTATCATTCAGCTGAACCAGAGCAATCCAATTTATCATAATCTCCCGAACATTCCTCCACAGATAACTGTAGTATATACAAAACATCCCCATAACTCTGTGGAGAATGAAAGAAGTATCGTAATATAGAGGATAAAGTTATGACACAGATTAAAATCAAGCGAGTGTATGAAGACCCCGAACCTACAGACGGTTACCGTGTATTGGTAGACCGCCTCTGGCCCCGGGGCATGAAGAAAGAACATTTGAAATATGATGCCTGGGAAAAAGGAATCACCCCTTCATCCGAACTAAGAAAATGGTTCCATGAGAATCCCATAGGAAATTGGGAAGGCTTCTCAGCCATGTACCGTAAAGAACTGGAAACATCGGAGGCAGTACAGGATTTCCTCACAAAAATCAAATCCTATAAAACGGTTACTTTGCTATATGCATCCAAAGAGCCTGTCCGCAACCATGCCCGCATCCTGCAACAGTTTCTTGAAACACATCTTGGAGAATCGTGAATATTCACTATCTTTAAAGAAGATAAGCTGCATCCCAGCATAACTTTTTCATGCAAGCATGAAAGTTATGCATTCGATTTGCATTATCTTTGCAACTGCTGTTCCTCGAAAAAGCGGACAGCATAACCATTTTTCAGAAAGGACCACCATGATAGAGTTGCGAACAGTCAACCTTACCCGTTATATTACCCCTTTGCGTGAAGGCGGCTCATTGCCTGCGCTGGCAGAAGCTGACGACGAATTCAAGTACGTCGTGAAGTTTCGTGGTGCCGGTCACGGTACAAAGGCACTGATTTCCGAGTTGATTGGGGGAGAAGTTGCACGTGTGCTAGGATTCAGAGTGCCGGAACTGGTATTCCTGAACCTTGACGAAGCTTTCGGTCGTACCGAAGGAGATGAAGAAATACAGGATCTGTTGCAAGGCAGCCGTGGTCTGAACCTCGGACTGCATTTCTTGTCGGGAGCCCTGACCTTCGACCCCGTGGCAACCAAAGTAGATCCCGATCTGGCTTCCCGCATTGTCTGGCTGGATGCCTACCTCACGAATATAGACCGCACTTTCCGCAACACCAATATGCTGATGTGGCACAAGGAACTCTGGCTGATAGACCAGGGCGCTTCGCTCTACTTCCACCACTCATGGGAGAACTGGGAGAAGCATGCGGTAAGCCCTTTCGCCTATATCAAGAATCATGTATTGCTGCCCGAAGCGTCCCGGCTCGAAGAAGCCGATGCCGCCCTGCGCATCCTGCTGACTGAGGAAAAGATACAGGAAATCGTCTCACTCATTCCCGACGATTGGTTGCACTGGAACGATACCCATGAGACACCCGAAGAGATCAGAGACATCTACCTCCGCTTTCTGACCGAAAGACGAACCCATTCCGAAATATTTGTAAAAGAAGCGCAGAATGCAAGGAAAGCACTTATATGAATACGCAGTTATCCGCCTCGTTCCCAAAGTAGAACGTGAAGAATTCTTCAATGTAGGCGTAATCCTTTTCTCGAAAAAGGCGAACTTCATCAAATCCGTTTGCCAGGTGAACGAGGAAAAGTTGAAGCTATATGTGTCCGAAGTAGACCGGGAACTGGTATTTGCACACTTGGATGTGTTTAATAAAATATGTTCAGGCGCCAAAGACGGCGGTCCCATTGCCCAACTCGATGTTCCGGAACGTTTCCGGTGGCTGACTGCCGTGCGGAGTTCCTGTATCCAAACGTCCCGCCCACATGCCGGTTTCTCCGACGATCTGGACAGGACGTTAGAAAGATTATTCAAAGAATTGGTTTTATGATGGAGTAGCGTATTTCACTTTCAACTCCTCTACTCCCATTCCGGTGAAATAATCTTCAATAAAATTCCAGCGTTTCGTATCATCCATGCCATCCGTTCCGAAGAAGAAGGAGAACAGCTCTATTTGTTCCTGAAATATCTTCTCATTATTCTCAAGAATCAGGTTACGGTATTCATCAGAAGACGCAATCTGCTCCAACGTTTCGGGCTCATCAAAAGTAACCAATACACAAGGCGTACCTCCACCTTCTACACTGAACGAAAGACAATCGAGCATAGAAAGTAAGTTGAGCAGCATATTCAGGTCGGAGAACGGCGTTGTGTAGAATAGTAAGCGTGCACCCTTCCTCCCCACAATGCGCTGACTGAACAGCTTCTGATAACGGGACAACAATAAATCAAATCCTTTCGTCACCGTGAAAGAGAGTTCGTTAGAATCTTTCTTCTTCACACTGCTGATATAACTCACGCTGCGTCCCTCTTCCGTGCGCGACTCCAACAATGAGCCTATGAAGCGTTTTGCCGATGGCACATCCATGCCATGTTCAGCAAATACCGCCCGTAACTCTTCTTCGTCAAAGCGGCCTTTCGTTTTCCGCAGTTTATCAACCAGCAGCGTCTTCAAGCTATTGAACAACGCATCCATCCGCTGGCGAATCGTCTCCGCATTTTCTTTCAACAACACTTCATGCTTGCCTACAGACACCGCACGTGAACCTTCCCACAACGTACCACCATTCAGCTTCTGTTTAAATTCTCTATACCCTAACTCAGCGAAGCGCTCTTCCCAGAGTTTTTCCAGACGTGCCGTGTACACATCTTCCGTGCCGGGCACTTTCGTAAGATAAGCCGCAAATTCACGAATAAAAGCATCGCCCGTCTTATCCTGTATATATCCTTCCGTCAACAAGTTTTGCGGACTAACTTCCAACAGTTTCTTGCCGTAGCGATGACTTAAATCATCCTCCAGCCACAACAAAGCCGTCTTAATCAATTGTCCCAGTTCCGCCTCATACTCCAGTTTATTCTTCATTCGCGGCAGTTTCACCACGAATTCGAAGTCAGACAAAGACACCAGCATTTCCTGCTTTCCGCCTTTCATCCGGTACACTTCCATCAGTTTCTTCAATATCAACGACAACTGTTCCTGTGCGATATTGCCTGCCATGTGGAGGCGTTTCATATAATAAAAATCCCGTTCATGATAGTCCGTTGCCGAAACACCATGAATATCCATATCTCGGGCTGCACGTCCGATCTCCTGTATATAATCGACAAACGTACTGGATGGTGCCACATGATATACCCGGTCGATGTCACTGATATCCACACCCATACCGAAGGCTTTTGTAGCTACAATCATCCGCTTTTCGCCTTCTTTAAATTCCTGTACAATCGCCGCCTTCTGTTCCTTGTCCTTTTTGCCGTAGTAGGAAGCCACCAAATGCCAGTCTGACGATTTCACCCACGTCTTCAGGCGCATGTCGATGCCGCCTGCAAAGGGGTAATAAAGAATGGTTTTGTGTCCGTCGAGGAAATCCTCCACCCGTTCAGCCACTACACGCTGCTTGGCTTTATCATACGTCTCACCTTCCTCTATTTCCATCTGGCGAATATCGAAACCGATATTCCTGCGCTTCACCGTACCTGCATAGAGCACACAGGGTTCCATTTGCAGCGAACGAATGGTTTCGAACACCATGTCATTGTCCCCTTTCGGATTCCAGACCGCCGTAGCCGTCAGTGCAAAGAGCGGAAACGCATAGCCAAGGTTTTTCTTCAAACCCTGCAGATAACGACCGAGGAACCAGTAATCCACGCGGAACTCCTTACCCCAGGTAGTCACCGTATGAGCCTCATCCACTACAATCAGCCCGATGCGACGTTCGCCTGCAAAGTGCTTGATGTCATACGAGAGCAACAACTCCGGCGAAAGATAGAATAAATCCACCTCACCTTCGCGTACTTGCCGGTACACTTCATTCTTCTGTTCAGGCGATAAGTCGGAAGAAGCATACGCCACGCGCATGTATCCCAGTTCCTGCAAACCCTCCACCTGGTCTACAATCAGTGCTTTCAAGGGAGATACGACAATGGTAAGCAGCCCATATTCATTGCCCAGATAGATAGCAGGCAACTGGAACAACAGGGATTTTCCCGCTCCGGTGGGTGCCGTCAGCAAAATGTTGTCAACCTCTTCTTCTCCATTGCGCGCCCTCTCCGCTTCGGCAATGACACTTTCTATCAATTGCCCCTGCGAGATATGGAGCGTGTTCTTCCCCTTGAACAAATCATCGTACACCTCCAGGTCACGAAACTGTTCGTACCCGTAAGTCTCTTTCAAAAGTGTGTGTACCGCTTCCCGGCAATTTCCGGGCAAATGCCGTTCTTTCAATTCCGGCAACCGGCATGCCGCTTCTTTTCGTGTTTCAGTCATAATGGAACAAATATAAAAAAAAGAGGCAGTCCTTTAACCCGTTGCAAACAGGTCTACGGACTACCTCTTTCTATGTGTTTACTACCCCGCAACAAGTGCAGAGTCTAAAAATCGTATCTAATACTCCTCTTCGTTAAAGAAGAAATCCTCTTTACTTGGATAATCAGGCCAAATATCTTCGATGCTCTCATAAATATCGCCTTCATCTTCCATTTCCTGCAAATTTTCAATAACTTCAAGCGGAGCGCCTGAACGAATGGCATAATCAATCAATTCGTCCTTGGTTGCCGGCCAGGGAGCATCTTCCAGTTTAGATGCTAATTCCAATGTCCAATACATAAGTCCTAAGTATTAAAATTGTGAATATTAAGTCCTACTTTCTATTTTTCGGCAAAAGTATAATAAAATCTCTCACTTACAACTATTATCCCAAAATATTTCATCTTTTTTCTCATCCTGGTTGATTTTCCGTGACAAGACAAACAAATAATCGGACAAACGGTTCACGTAGGCGAGTAATTCAGGAGCAACCTCACATTGTTCCGCCAAAGCCAGGATGCGACGTTCAGCCCTGCGGCAAACCGTACGGCAAACGTGACAAACAGAGGCACCGCGACTGCCACCGGGCAATATAAAAGCATGCAACGGGGGAAGCAGATTATCCAAACGGTCTATTTCCTTCTCAATGCGTTCTATCTCTTCGGGATGAATAACACTGGCACACTTCAGATCCGTCTTTTCAAGATCAGTAGCCAGATTGGAACCGACTGCAAAGAGGCGGTCCTGAATATGACGGACAAGTATTTTGTCTTCTTCATCGGGCAGATAGGTAATGAGCAAACCCAAATTGGAATTCAATTCATCTACCGTACCATACGCCTCTAGGCGGACATGGGTTTTCGGTACACGGGTGCCACCTACCAACGAGGTAGTACCTTTATCACCGGTTTTTGTATATATTTTCATAACGATTAGTATTTATCACTATTGAAACGCCTAAAGATAATCAAAAGTTGACAATATAATCCTGTTTTATCTTAGTTTTATCAAAGAAGAGGATGCCGATATCATAAAGATCGAACGTTATGCCCACTTTCTCATCCTGCATCATGCACTTCCAAAGCTTTTTCATTTGTGGAGTATATCTTATTCCTTCCACTACAAAAATAGATTTCTTTGCAGTGCGTGCGGCGCAAATACGAAACACTTCCTCTACAAATTCAGGATGGCGGTAATCATGCAGATAAAGGAAATCTACGGGCACTCCGACTTCCAAAAACAGTTCGGAAAGCTCGGATGCGGAAGTATAGTCCGCCCCTTCCTTTCCCGCTTTCAGATAAAGAGAAGAAGCAGCCAGTCTGCCTGCATCCACAATGGTATCAGGCTGGGTATAGTTGACCAACCGGAACAAAAGACGTTTCACTTTTTTCGATTCGTACTTCCAGTTCTTATCTTTCTGCGAAGCCAACTTCTTTTGTTCCACAGCCAGATCCTTGTATTTATAATAAGGAGTACTCTCATAAATCACCTGCGTAATCAGACTGAAAGCAAAAGGTGAATGTACCCCATAACCGCAACGGTGACGAAAGCGGCTCAACCAGATGAAAGGGCGTTTCAAGGTTAGTGTGATACGGTTCATAATCGATAAACTCTTTAATTGGGTGCAAAGATAAATAAAACCTTTCCTTTAACCACCTTCGCCTCGGAAGAATAGTTTTCTTTTACCGTCAGCTGCACATTCTCCCCGTCAAAACGGAGAGTAAGATTGAGAGCTGTAATCCAGTTGACGTAATGAGCTTTCAGCTCCAATGTGGAAGAAGACGGCCAAGCATAACTTCCCGCCACATAAAAGAGACCTTCTATTCCGTTAAAACGTCCCTTGGCTTCAATAGAATAAGGTGGATAACCTTCTATAGAAGCCTTTTTCCATTGTTTATAGCCGAACAGGAGGTCATACTTTGTTCCGTTAGTTTCCGTCACTGTCATTATCACTTCTTTCTGCTTAAAATGAAGTTCCAGAGACTGCCAGCCGAACTTATTAGGTTCAAGCATTATACTTTTATCCGCATATTCCGCGACAAGGGATGAACTTGCTTTTCCCTGTACTAACGGCAATTGGTAAGAAGATTGTTTTTTCTGCAAGCGCTTATAATCTTTCCCTGCTATCAGTGGCTGGTCACCTGTCACAGCAGGTAACAGGCGGTTCCATACCAGACGACGTTGTGTGGCTCCGTCTATCAGGGTACATTCGGTGATGACCACTACCATATCCTTATCAGGTATGATAAGCACATATTGCCCCAAAGCTCCGTCCATACGGATGGCACCCGGATATTCGCAAAGCCACATCTGATAGCCATAACCATAGCCAAAACTACCCGTATCCGATTGTTTCGCCATCATTTGGTCTACCCACCAGGCAGGAAGCAGTTGTTTACCTTTCCATACACCGCGATTCAGCAACAACTGACCAAATTTCGCCAGTGACTCGCTCTGTATATATACGCCCCATCCCCCGGTATTGATACCCTCAGGGCTGACCTCCCAGGATATATCAGTGATGTGCATCGGCTCAAAAAGTTTCATTCGGAGATAATCCAACACCTTCATTCCGGTTACTTTCTGCACAATGGCGGAAAGGATGTAGGAACTCATAGAGTCATAATCGAAATGTTCGCCGGGAACTTTTACCTGTTTTCCCAAATAACCTTTTATCCAGTCGGTACGGACATTACGCATATTCCAGTCCGGAGTAACGCCGGAAGTCATGTTCAGTAAGTTACGGACGGTCATATCGGCAAGGTTTGCTGAAATGCTATCCGGAAGTTGGTTAGGGAAAAAAGAAGCAACACGGTCTGTCAGCCGCAGGCGGTTCTCGGAGATGGCAAGACCGACAGCAGCACCGACAAAGGTTTTAGAACAGGAAAATACGGTATGGCGATATTCCGGTGCGAAAGGTGCGGGATAGGCTTCGGCAATGACTTTACCATGACGTAGCACCATTACACTGTGTATATCAGTTTTAGGCAGTTCCATTAGGGAGTCCATCAAAGCAATGACCGCTCCGGAAGGTACCCCTTCGGCTTCGGGCGTGGAGCGTTCCAACTCACGGATTTGTGCACTGGCTGTTGCGGATGCCAACAGGAAAAGCGCAAGAAAAAATAAAGTAAGCTTGTTCTTCATAACTATGTTGCATTAGGCACTTATACATTAACAACGTGCAAATGTAAAAGATTCAAATGCACCGGACAAATCCTCTGAAGATTTTTTATGCAGAGGTGAGGAATCTGTTACGAGCTACAAGCTACAAGTAGCTGCGCTGTATTCCGAAAGGCACTTGTAGCTCGTAGCTTGTAACTTTATTCAAACAGCAATGCACAAGAGTCCCCCGCAGCCAGCTTCAAAGAAATCGTCTTACCTGTATAAGTATTCCCCTGCCCGTTCAGTGTCGTTTTGGCCTGTTTGACGCCTTCCGGCATCTTTATGTGAAAATTTCCCGATACAGTTGCCGTAAGTATAGCTTTCACCGCTTTTCCGTCTTTCCACTCCAAATCTACCGAAAGGCCGCCACGGGCTTTCATCCCACGGAAGTTACCGGCATGCCAACTCTTCGGCAAAGCAGGTAACAGATGAATAAACCCTTCATGGCTCTGCATCAGCATTTCACCAATACCCGCTGCACCACCATAATTACCATCAATCTGGAAAGGAGGATGCGAACAGAACAAGTTAGGGAACGTACCACTACCATGATGTTTAGTCTCCGGATCGACAGCCGGTTGAAGAAGACTCTTGAAAAGAGCCCAGGCACGGTCACCATCACCCAGGCGAGCCCAGAAGTTTATCTTCCAGGCACGGCTCCAACCTGTGCCACCATCCCCACGACGGTTCAGCGTAGCACGGCAAGCATTGGCAAGTTCGGGCGTAGCGTCAGGAGAAATCAGATTACCCGGGTGCAAACCATAAAGATGGGAAACATGACGATGATGTACATCCTGTTCCTTATAATCTTCCAGCCACTCTTGCAGATAGCCTCCCTTACTGATCTGCATAGGCGGAAACTTCCCCAGAGCCTCCCGCAATTTCGCAGCATAATCATCGTCACACTCCAATATAGAGGCAGCTTCAATCACATTCGTATAGAGTTCTGTCAACAATTGAACATCCATCGTCGGGCCCATACAAACACTGACGGGTGTCGGATCGTCTCCTACAAAGAAAGCGTTCTCAGGAGAAGACGTAGGAGCCGTCACCAGCCAACCATGCTTAGGTTCGCGCACCATCGTAGAATAGAAAAACTCAGAAGCACCTTTCAGTATGGGATATATCTTTTTCAGATATTCTATATCCTGGGTATATTGATAATGTTCCCAAAGATGCGCACACAACCAGGCGCCACCGGTATTAGTCGCGCCCCAAGAAGGGTGTTCGCCCGGAGCCGTATAGTTCCAGAGATTCGTCATCATGTGGAGCACCCAGCCTTGGGCATGATTGCCATAAAAGGTGCGGGCAGTCTCCTTTCCTGAAGGAACAAGACGTTCAACAAGACCCGTCAAAGGCTGATAAAGTTCCGAAAGGCCGGCCTGCTCAAGAGGCCAGTGGTTCATCTGGATATTGATATTGGTGTGATAGTCACCATTCCAGGGAGTTTGCACTCCATTCGCCCACAATCCCTGCAAATTCGGTGGCAGGCTGCCGGGACGGGTACTGCTGATAAGTAAATAACGGCCATAGTTATAATACAGTGCAGCCAAGGCAGGAGATTCCCGTTCTGCAAAACGGACGATACGCTCATTGGTCGGTAACGCATCATCTTCCGTAGCAGGAAGAGTTAAAGAAACGCGGTCGTAAAGTTCGCGATGGGAAGCGTTGGTAAGTGGAGAGTTGAGAATGGAGAGTTGAGAGCCGGGGGGCGTGGCGGCATTCAGCAGGCTGTCACAAACTTCTTTATAGCGACTTCCGGGGAAGTCTGTACCGGCAGCGGCATAGGAAGTAGTAGCGGAAATTATCAGCCAGGCTTCCGTCCCCTGCGTCAACATTATGCCGTCTTCGGCAGAAATAAACTGCTTCCCTCCTTTGGAAACCACTCTCATGGCAACACGATATTTCATTCCGTCCTGACCGGGTTTACCACTATCTAAAGCACCTTCCAGCAAAAGTGTACCCGCTTCTTTCCCGCTACCGGGAACCAAAGACACCGTCCCTTGCTGCGGACGGGAAAGAGAAGCTGTGAAAAAGAGAGAATGGCGGCGACTGGCCGTCAGGTGTATAATCATGACATCCTTATCACGGGAAGTGTAATATTCACGCTGATAATCAATGCCCCCTTTCGTAAAAGTAGTATAAGCCACAGCATCACGCAAATCGAGCCAACGGCGATAATTGGTAACCGGAACCACCTCATCGGAAGCAAATTTCTTTTTGACAGGAATACTGAAATTCAAGGTAAGGTCGGCCAACATCTGATAATTGCCATAAGTACCACCCGATTCGGGTTTCTTAGGAACAAAACTGTTGTACATCAACTCTTGTGCCTCTTTATTCTTACCTTCAAACAAAAGTTGTTGAATGGCAGGCAAACTACGGGATGCATCGGGATTACCGTAATCGGCCTCCATACCGCTCCAAAGTGAAATTTCATTCAGTACAATATGTTCCTTATCAATACCTCCGTCGGGCATCATGCCCAAACGACCGTTACCCAAAGGCAGGGTTTCTTCCCAAATGGTAGCCGGAGCGGTGTAATAAAGCTGATGGTTGTAGTTATCCGCCAACGTATCAGCCACTGCGATTAATGAAGAAGCAGAAACTAGAAAAAACAAAATTAGTGCTTTCATACGTAAAATATAAATATGCCTCGCCTTATCAGAGAAGCGTTATTAAAAACATTCTCATCAATGTCACGGACAAAGATACAATAAAATAGGACAGGAAGAAACTTTTTCCATTCTCTTCCTGTCCAAGCTTATTTAATGTTATCCCAAAGGATTCTCGTCCAAGCCTCCTTGACCGGAACCACTGCCGTCCGGTTTCGGATTAACGACTGCGTCTTTGAGCACAGTACCCTTACCCAGCGTCAATCTTTCCACCGTGGCATCACTCAGCATCTCCTTAAAATAGCTTCCGGGAGTGAAGATGATTTTACGACGATACACCGTATTGGCATCTACAGCTTCCGAGCCCGCCTGACTTTTCGCATTTAATCCGGGACGGAAACACCCGAAGTCTCCCAACTGCACGGAATATCCTTTATCCAAATCCATATTCAGGGTATCAATCAACCCGTCAATCACCATCTTCACCACGCCACGTGGTGCCATACTCACCTTCTGCACTTCTTCGCAAAGTTTCTTGAATCCTACCAAACCCAACACTTTTGTCTGTGCCACGAATTTCTCAGTTTTAGATTCATCGAAACCAAATACTACCTTCTTTACTTCATACTTAATAGCCATAATCTTTTCTGTTTTAAATGATTTAATAATAATATGTATAATACATCTCTTTCATCTCATCCGGAAGCAAGAAACATTTCACCGTGAGGCCTCAACAGTCAAGCGTTCTGTTTTCTCAGATTCGATGTTGCAAAGTTAGGGTGAGATGCATCGGAAAGCAAGAAAATGGTATCTACCACACAAAATCATAAACTACTAATAAACAAGGTATTACAATATCCCCATCTCTACAACGAATGAAATGAAGAAAATATGGCAAAGATAGAAAAGAAGAAAAATCAGCAATGATCTCTACAAAAGAAAGGTCTAAGCAACTGATAATGAAGGAAACTTTTTCCAACAACTCTACAATCCACAGATGTTAACTTTAGCTTCTTATAAAAGTGAAGTGTCCTCTTTATTAAAAAGCCAGTCTGTCTCATAAGCTCTTTTTCTTGCTTATGGATGAGCGTGGTAAAAAGGTGGGCTTCATCCGTTGTAGCCATAAAATCAGCGATTCTTCTTTCTCTACAACCTTTTGCCTGCTTATGCCAACCCAACCTTAAGCCTCCAACACAGGACAATGAATATACTTGTGAAGCCTGCATTTATATCAGCCAATAAGGTCTTCACAAACGTTTCAGAAAGAAGTTCTCCCTCTTTTGTCCATATCATCCTTGAACAAATCATTACACAACAGCACAAAAGAAAAACAGCCGGAGTGAATTAATAAATTCCTTCTCCAGCCATTGATTTTTTATTTCTCCATATAGGCAGAATAGCAAAAGAGCCTCATATAAAAGTTTTTTTATTGCTAGTAAGTATCGTCTTATTTACAATGAAATAAAACAAACTTTTTCTATATCAAGCCTTTAAAAACTTAATACACATTTTTCTGTTTTACCATATTGTTTTTGCAATATATCTACCCCACCTTTCAATAAATCGGGCGATGCTTCTATTCGAATTTCTTTCTTCTCACCCGGTATGAGCGTAACATAATTATCAGACATTATGATAGGAAGTACACGTTGCCCATTTGCCCTATTCACCAAACGTAAACGGTTGGCAAAAGACACACTTTGCGAACGGTTTTCCAAAACAAGAGTCATAATCCCTTTGGACTTCGACAGATTACGCAATGTACAAACCAAATTCGTTTCTGGCATTGTATTGAATCCCCTATAATCCAAATCATCTATTCCATTTCTCCAGTAAAAATTCTCAGACAACAAATGTCCTTTATCATCTAACAATTGCAAACGAATGAAATGAAGCGAAGTTAATTTGTGAGAAGCTGCAAAATCCAAAACAAAAGCTTCTGCTATATTGCCAGCAGATACATCCAGCCATTGCATCTGGCTGCAATCGGTAACTTCCTTTCCATTCAAATTATATACAACTGCTTTGGCGCAAACACGCCTCAAATCTTTAGCTGTCGTATTAATGACTTTAATACTATTATTGGAAGCATTCCACTGTATATGCAAATGTTCACAAGCCTTTTTTGCTCCCCAATACGCACCAGTAGGATCATAATAGTAATCATATGTTTGCCATACAAAAGATGGATAGGCGGGATGACTCATCCAAAGTAACAAACCAGAAGCATCATTCCACATTTTATCATTCCATGCTTCATACATACCCTTTACCACTTCTATATTCAGCAACTGAGCCTTTTCACAAAATTCTTCCAAACTACCGGATTCTCCAAATTGTTCGTTCACCGCTTTCTTGTAATCTATAGGCTTTGCATTCCAGGCTTCTTTACCGAAAAAATGCTTATTCCATACTGTATTGGGATCATTTTTTAACTGCTCATCTGTTGGTAACGGCCACCAGTCTTCTTTGGGAATAAACTCACGTATACTCTCAAAAGTAGGAAAGGTAGCTGTTCCTATTTCTGAGCGCAACCCATATCCATGATCTGTTCCATACGGATAAGCTGGCTTACTGAATGCCAAATTACTGGCAGAAGTTTCAAAATGATGTTTCGGAGGAAAATTCGCCCACCAACCACTACCGGACAAACCGTCTTTATTAGAACAAGATTTATACAAACGATCATTATTATCCTCTCGTGCAATCATTTCACGCAAATAGTCATCTAAATCCGGACTAGGGTATGTTTCATTGGCTCCACACCACAAGGCAATAGAAGCATGGTTACGCAAGCGCCTCACCTTATCAAGAGCATTTAATTTAAATGCTTCGGGTTGTACCACATTATTATAAGCTACATATAACCAAAAATCATCCCATACCATAATACCATATTGATCGCAATAATCATAAAACTCATCATCCGTCACACAACCTGTCCACAGACGAATCATATTATAATTCAAATCTTTGTGCAATCTTATAACCGTTTCATACTCCTCACCATGACGACGAAGCAAGTATTCGCTCATACCCCAATTGCCTCCTTTCAGAAAAATCCGTCGTCCATTGATATAAAAATGCATAACAGGATAACCCACAGAGTTATCTACCATCTCATAATCATATTTACGAATACCAAAAGTTATGTTCTGTTTATCAGAAATATTTCCATTTATTCTACAAATCAGTTCACAATCATAAAGATTAGGTTCTCCATAACCATTAGGCCACCACAACTTAGGAGCATCTACAATCAATTGTTTAAATTCATTTGTAGAGAAACAGACATGCTCTATTGTATCAGCAGCCAATTGAATCGTTTTTGAAAAACGTATATTACCAGGTCTAATTATTCCAGATAAGATAACTTCTTTTGGAAAAGAGGATGTATTTTCTAATTTTGTTGTAATCGATAATTCCGCTTTTTGCAAGGATGGTAAATCAGAACGTACCCAGGGATCCATCATCACTACATCGCCTGTAATGGCCAAATAAACATTCCCCGTTATGCCAGCTAAACGTCCAGGTACGTACGGCATCCAGTCCCACCCCGCACCTGCCAAATAGCTAGGACTACAAGCTATTCCATAAGGGTCTTTAGCTGTACGTGTTTTCTTTTGGTCAGCATCAGCTATTAAAACAGCCACTACATTTTCACCATTCACATTTAACAAATCCGTCACATCAAATTTAGAACGCAGCATATGCCCACTCACATCTTTGGTGGATGTTGAGTTTCCAGAAATTTTAGCTCCATTAAAATAAAAAGTAGCAAAACGATTTGTATTATCAAAACATAACCAAACCCTTTGCCCTTTGGAATAACTTTCAGGAAGTTCAAATTCTGTCCGATACCAAAAAGGACGATTATAAAATGTTTCATCCACCTTATAAATATTATCCGCATAATTAGGATCCTGTTCCTTACCAGCCTCAACATATGCAGTAAATACTACACCAGGTACAACACCTTGTACGCAATCTCCTATTTCAAACCCTGATGTAGAGACCTGTTCTCCCCTTACACCTTGTAAATCATCCTGAGGTTTTACTTGCCAAGCTATCCCATCAGAACTATTAAGTGACATTTTTATTACTTGAGTAAATGCAGTTTGAACAAATAAAAACATGCAACTCAAGATTAAAAAGATTTCTTTTCTATTCATATCTACATTTAAAATATTACTTAACACATAAATTTCGTATATACAATGTTTTAAAACCAAATGGTGGAATAGATAGCTGAATCTTATCATCCACTTTGACAACCTCAGTAGTGTGTCCATCCAGCTCCACCCACTGTAAGCATTCATAGTCGCCTCTTATCTGCAATTCTGCAGTTTCATTCCCAACTCCCGTATTAGCAACACGAAGATAAGTATCATTTCTATCCATATAGCAAGCCATGATTTCATACCCTCGTTGGCTAAATTCAAACAAAGAAGCTGAAGCTTTTTGAATATTAGAAACATTCAACACACATAAAGGCTCATTCCAGCAAATGCTATATTGAGGAACATCAGCAGCCCGCCAATCTCCAGCATGAGGAAGTATGGCATAATGAATCACTGTGGGTTCCATTATTTTATAATCACGCCCCCACAAACCTAACCCCGAATACTGTACAGTCAGTCCTAAAGGATAATCTTTGCCATGTAAATAGCTCGTCGTATGATCGGAAAAAAGAGAAATGCCATTTTGTACTTCTTCATCAGTGTTATCCACCCAGTTCAAAATAATATTATGCTTTATTTTATCCCATGAATTAAAAAACGTATGTTCTTCCCGACTTCTACATACATCTAATGGAGCATTTTTATCAATAATCCCTCCATTAACTATAGAAGGAAAAAGTAAATGAAGTTTGTATTTATCATTATAAAATGCTTTTACAGGATTTTCAGCTTTAAAATCCCCTACAGTCTCCTTTCCAATCCGCATGTTGTTGCTCCAATCGATACGCAACTCACAGTCTATCAGATTACCATCTTTAGTAAAAGAGAGAATTTGCGAATAAGGCTGTTCTGCAATTTTACCGTCAAGTTGCACACGTACCTTTAAAGGAGTATTAAGCAAAATAGTTACTTTAGCTATTGTAGAAGAAGAATTTACAAACTCTTTTTGTTCCGCAAAATATCCACGCAAAGTGTTAAAAGCGTAAGGTGATGTTTTATCAATAAACTCCTTATTTCCCAATTCCTTAACTTTCAAGCTTTCAATTGCACCACCACATTCAGGATTAATAACAACATTATATTTCTCTGTGTCTATCACATATTTTCCTTCTCTTTTAGTAACCATACCACCTTGAGTATTTTGAGATTGCTGCATAATCTCTTCCCATAAATAAGAAGTATAACCCATTGCCGGAATCTCAGCATAAAAAGCATACTCTTTATGAGTTTTCGGATGGCTGACAGTTATGACTTCCTTTCTTGGATAGCCAAGTGTATTAAACACCAAAACTCCATCAGGAGCAATTACATTATCGCCAAACGAGCGTGCAGAACAGTTTATAATTTCATTTCCATAGTGTTTTGACACAGATGTCCAGTCACAAACTTTATCAGCCCAACTTTCTCCCTTTTGACCATTGTAAGGTACTATCCAACAGTCATGATGCTGTGAAAGCAACAAGCCCCTCCAAGCTTCCTTAAATTTCCAACTTTCCCAGTTCAAACCTTTCCACAAATGTGCCATTGTGGCTATTTTTTCGACCTGAGGCAATAAATTCTCAACACAACGTACACGTTGAGCTATCTTTTGTAATACTTGCGCCCCCCAAACCAAACTCACCCGAATATCCTCTTGTGACATTCTCCACTCTTGAGGCTGAACGGTAAATTCATATTTCCTGAAATAATCACTCCACAAGGTAAACTCTACTGGCATATAATGCCCAGACATCTTCAACCAAGGACCACCACGCCATCCAGCGTCTTGTAAACACATTCCAATAGGGTAATTCACTCCCGATTTAAAAGCATCTTCAACATATTCCTTAGAATGCCTCCAAGCATTGGTTTGCCAAGTAGAATTCTTTTCCAACTTTTCTGATGCATAACGAGGTACACATAACACACTACTCCCATCTGCCGCTTTCCAAACCACAAAATTCTGATTACCAAAAGCTGTTGTATATCCCCCCCAACAAGTATTGGGATTCTTTGAAGATGCGTATTTTACACCAAATGAAGACAAAATAGCCGGCAGAGCAGCTGTAAAGCAAGGTTCTTCGCTAGAATATGAACGAAAAGATATATTAGGAAAATGTTCCCTCAACTTTTCCAATCCCATCGAAAACTGACGAATCGTACTTTCAGCAGAACAATTGAACAAATAACTTTGAGCATAACTTGGATTGACATATTCAATGCGCGAGACCGAATCCTGTATCATTTCAGCAAAAGCATTGTAATGTAACGGGTCCTCTATCCGTTCCCTATCCCATGTTTCCGGTTCTATTTCCAAATTAATCTTCCAATCTGAATGTCTTTGCAGCTGCTCTACCATAAAACGGGTATATCCTTTCGGATAGTGCCCATAAACTCCCCCATGATACCCATCTATGAAGTAACTTTGCTGTGCATTCAAAGTCATAGGCACCAAAAAGAGTCCCCCAAACAGCAATAGTTTCCATCTATTCCTCATACATTTTTCTAATTTACAATAAGAACATTAACAGTGGTAAAAAATCTTTTAATTGTACGCGTAGTTTTTTTAATGCAATACCAATCTGGTTATCCACAGTACTGATAGACAAATGAAGTTTCTCCGCTATTTCAGAATATTTCAATCCTTCCACCCGACTTAGTATAAAAATCTCCCGGCATTTTTCTGGAAGTGATTGAATAGCCTCATGTATTCTCTGTTCCAGATCAGTGTCTAACACTAAATTTTCATCCACTGCTTCCAAAGCTTCCAGATTCAATTCATACTCCATTGTTTCCAACAAATAATAAGAAGTTCGTCCTTTACGCAGTTGCTGCCTCAAGAAATCAATCGAACGATTCTTAATCAAGACAAATAGAAAAGCTTTGAGATTAACTACAGTATCAAGAGAAGTAGAGTTGTTCCACAAATACACAAATGTATCTTGTACCAGATTCTCAGCATCTTCCACATTGCCTACATATTCTGTGGCAAAACGGCATAATCTCGGATAATAAGAACTATATATTTCCGAAAACTTTTTTTCTACTTCCATTTACTTCCATTATTACTTTACAACCAACACTCTATCATCCATAATAAAAAGACATAATAACAAAGCCCATTGATACATCATAAAGCAAAACCAGTTAATAAAACCAAATGTGCAAATTAAAAGTCAGAACCAAGAAATAGGATTTTACGGATCCAGTCCCCATTTTTCATTTGGCTTATCACCCATAAAAAGCTCCAAAGTCGAGCCATTCAATATATCTCCATGTGTCAGATAGCATTTATTATAATTCACACCGTTCAGCTTGGCAGATTGTATATATACGTTCTCTACAGAATTGTTATGAGCCTTTATGGTAAAAATCTTATTGGTGGCAGGAACTTCAAAAGATATTTCAGAAAATACCGGAGAAGCTATTTCATAACGGTTGTCGCCAGGACATATCGGATATAATCCGGAAGAAGCCAATACATACCAAGCCGACATTTGCCCGGCATCCTCATTACCTACCAAACCCTCTACGGAATTGAAATAAGCATTATTACAAATAAAACGGACCCAATACTGCGTCAACCAAGGTTTACCCAAACGATTAAACAAGAATGGCACATGATGCACCGGTTCATTAGCATGATTGTAATAAGCATTCCATAACATATCTTTAGGAGTTTTGGAGAAGAAATCCTCCAGTTTTTTCAGAATACTTTCTTTACCTCCAAGCAATTCTGTTAAACCTCGTAGGTCGTGTGGTACAAACCATCCTTGTTGCAATGGATTGCACTCCATGCAACCGTAGAACTCACGTAATATACCATCTTCCGGCCACTTCACCCAATCTCCATTTGCCTTGCGAGGACGAAACCATTTTTTCGAAGGATCAAAAACATTACGATACATCTGTGAACGAGTCAACAAGGTATCAGCTTCAATGTCATATCCCAAATCTTTGGCATACTGCGCCGCACACCAATCAGCATAGGCATACTCCAACGTATTGGATATGCACAGAGCAGTCGTATCATAACCAATCTTCCACGAAGTGAATTTGTTTGATGAATTTATGGCATAACGCATCGCTTTGTCAGTATCATAATTCCTGATTCCCTTTCTATAAGCATCAGCTAAAACCGACAAAGCCGGATTACCCAACATACATCCGCTATAAGCGTTCAACAATTCCCAACGCTCAAAATACTCACGCCCACTTTCTGCCGCCAAGGTTATCAAAGAGTTCAATTCATCATTTACCAAGTCCGGATTAATTATAGTTTGCAATGGCATTTGAGAACGGAATACGTCCCAACCGCTAAATACCGTACGTTTAGTAAACCCATCAGCCCGATATATCTCACCATCGCCTCCTACATAGCGTCCATCTATATCAGTAAATATACGAGGATCTATCATGGTATGGTACAACGAGGTATAAAAAACAATCTTCTCATTTTCCGAGGCTCCCTTCACTTTGATTTTAGCCAATGCTTTATCCCATGAATCTACAGCACGTTTACGTACTGTCTGGAAGTCCATACCTTCAATTTCTTTCTCGAAATTCTTCCGAGCCCCTTCGACATCTACAAAAGATATTCCGACTTTAAGTGTCACCTCTTCATTTTCATAAGTTTCAAAATCTGAAAAGAAACCAATATGCTTGCCCGAGAACTGTTTCTTACCTTTAATAATTTCGGCTTGTGCCACTCGTTGCAAATATTTCCAACTTTGTACCTCATCACGTTTACGCACCCATCCATTAGGTATATCAGCACTCCAAAAGCCATATTTTTCCAATGGTTTACTAAATTCCCCATAAAAATATAACATGTAAGAAACATTTCCCTCACCATTCCCCCATCCCCCTTCTTCGGGGGTACATTGGATATAACCGGATATATGATACTTATCCAATACTTCGAGATGCTGAAAGCGGGAAGTTCCTCCCACACGACGGGCAAGATCTATTTGGATACGTGACAACTTGTTCTGCGGATAAGTAAATTTCATGATACCACAATGGGGAGTGGCCGATGTCTCGACTTTAATCCCATAATCTGTGAGTTCAGTATAATAGTATCCGGCTTCAGCTTTTTCAAACTTTTTAGAATAAGCTGAACGAAACCCTTTAATCGAACCATCCTCTTTTCCTGCTACTGTCTGCAAAGTTCCAGTAGTAGGCATTACCAAAAAATTACCCAACTCGCCATACCATCCTACACCACTCATCTGTGTCAAGGCGAAACCTTCAATGGTATTATGCTCATAGCTGTAACCGGAACTATTGTCTCCACCCGAAATCGTATTCGGGCTTACTTGCACCATACCGAAAGGGGTTGTGGCACCCGGAAAAGTCTTTCCTAATCCATGATAAGCACCAGCGGCACTAATACTAGTACTTGCTCCAATAAAGGGATTCACATAAGTAGATAACCCATCCTTTTCATCCACATGATTATCACAGCCATTCAACATCAGAGCCACTACTAAGAGTATAATACTCAAATTCTTCCAATCAAACATAATATTACTAAAGAAACCGTTCATTTATTCTGTTTTGTACTCATATTTGAGATTTTCAACTTCATCCCTTTTGCAATTCCTATTATATTTCAAAAAATGCTCGGAATCTTCCAAACTTCAAGGAACCCTTAAAAATATGATACTTGTTTATTCAGAATTATTATTCCAAGGATCATATATTGCAACCGCTACACGAGAATCTGCACATCCATAATACAGAAACCATTTATCTTGATGGTAAACTAATCCTTCTATAAATACAGTTCCAGCAGGATATTGACCACTTTTCTCAAAAGAATCACTGGGAACAAGAAAAGGCTTATCCAGTATCTGTAAAATCTTCATTGGTTCTTTCAAATCAAATAAAATCTGTCCAGCACAATAAGCATTGGCCGCGTAATTAGAATCACCTTCTACACCAGCCTTATTCTTCCCATTATACAACAAAAT
This sequence comes from Bacteroides cellulosilyticus, assembly GCF_020091405.1. Lineage (NCBI taxonomy): Bacteria > Pseudomonadati > Bacteroidota > Bacteroidia > Bacteroidales > Bacteroidaceae > Bacteroides > Bacteroides cellulosilyticus. The sequence goes on along the minus strand of NZ_CP081903.1, from coordinate 2,396,882 downwards.
GATTCCATCTTTTCCTATCACCGCAGGAGGACCACATTCGGTCAGACCGCTATCAAAATAACCTTTTCGAGGAGCATGAAGTTTTAACAATTCGCCCTTTTCATCCAATACCGGAGTCCAATCCACTAAATTTTCAGATGTAGCGGCACAAATAGCCTTTTCTCCCCAATACATCAGATATTTACCATTTACCTTGGTAATTACCATTTTACCGTCTTTTAAAGAGGTAACGATTGAAGCCGACTTGGAAAATATGTTGAAAAAACGTCCATCATAGGCTTTTGCAAAGGCCGGACCATATTTCGTCCATGTACGCAAATCTTTGGAGGTAGCCACAGCCAAACGAGGTAACTTCTGATTCCATTGTGTATACAGCATCACGTATAGACCGTCCTCAGTAACTGCAATGCGGGGATCTTCGCAGCCACCTGGCCATTCCAAGTCTTTCTGACAGTCATCAGCCGGATAAAATACAGGGTATCGTTCTCTCTTAAAATGAATTCCATCTTCCGATTCAGCGTAGCCCAAACGGGAAGTACGTTGCCCGATTCCTTTGCCCAAACGATCTTCCGCACGATAGAAGACCACCACTTTATCACCATAGGTAGTAGCCGCCGGATTAAAAGTATCATTCGATTCCCATGCCACAGAGTCCTCTGTCAAAGGGCAATAAAAACAAGTGGCAGAATCGGGAGTTATAATAGGGTTTACATTGGCAGGCCGCACAAACTCCACAAGCGGAAAAGAAGGTACATAAACATCTGTTGTTTCTTTTTTACTGGTATTTTGGCAACCAACCAACAATAAAGTTACTAAAAGCTCTATCAGGTATAATTTGTTTCTCATAAAATATCACTATATACTAAATACTAAAACTCACTTAAATGTCTCTATTGAAAAGAAGGTGGAGCAATCTTTGTGCCCCAAACTTCATTAGGTCTACTTCCCAACTTAAACTTTAAGACCCCTCCTTTGGAAAAAGTATTCCAATCAATCCATGTACTATCATACTCTTTACCATTCCAGTGTAATGACTGTACGTACTCGTTCTTTTCAGAACCACCCTCTATTACCACATCCGCATTTTCAAGATGCAAGGTCACAGATTTAAAAATAGGACTATGGATGGAGAAACCTCCTACTGCCGGAATCTCAGGATAAATACCCAGACAAGCAAATACGTACCAAGCTCCCATAGACCCTAAATCATCATTTCCGGGTAAGCCATTGTCTGTAGAAAAATATTGCTCATTAAGTACACGGCGAATGATGCCTTGCGTTTTCCAAGGCTTACCAACCCAATTGTACACCCAAGGAATCCCAAAACTCGGTTCATTTCCGGCGGCATACCAAGGGTCATTATAGCTGGCATCCAAGCGCACAAACATTTCATCCAAGCGTTTTTCAGCCTCCTGCTTTCCTCCGATAATATCAATCAAACCCTTATAATTATAGGGAACCATCCAGAAATAATTTTTATATGTGGATTCACGAAAATCTTTGTTCAGAGGTTTCCATGAACCATCGGGATTCCGAGATTGCAACCAACCGGTTTCGGGATTATACAAATTTCTCCAGAAATCTGCCCGCTTCATATAATGCCAAGAAGTCGGTTCATTGTTACAGGCATGAAGAGCAAACTGGGCTATTGCAAAATCAGCGGATGTATACTCCAGATGAATGGACGCATCATAGTAGCCTTTTTCTAAATATTGTTTCAATCCTGGACGGGTATATTCATTCTGTGACCGGGTATCTGGTTTTTCAGCTCCACGTTTCATAACAGACAAAAGAGTACGGGGGTCATAATTTCTAGCACCAAAAGCATATGCATTTGCCACGACCAAAGTTGTAGGATCTCCCTGCATTACCCCCGTCTCAATATTCGCCATTACCCAACGAGGCCATCCTCCTCCACCCTGCATGGCAAAATCATAATGAGAAGCGACCACATCCGAACATACATCCGGAGCCAACATTGCTAACAGTTGGGTCTGCCCACGATATGTATCCCAATTACTGAATGATGTATATTGCTTGTTGCGGGTTCTATAAATCTTATTGTCGGCTCCCATATAATCACCATTCACATCACTACAAATATTAGGATGAATCAACGCATGATATAAATGGGTATAAAACTGCGTCAACCTGTCATCATTGTCGCTATCCGCTTCTATTTTTCCCAAATAAAAATTCCATTTGTCTATAGCTGCCATTTTAATTTTATCAAAATCCCATTCATTGTTTTCCGCTTTCAGGTTCTCCCTTGCGTTTGCCACCGATACGTAAGAAATGCCAATCTTATACAGCAAAAGAGAATCTGTTCCTGCAAACGTAAAAAAGACACCGGAATTTTTTCCTTCTGAAAAAGTTTGTCCCTTATAAATATCGTCTTCTTTCCAAATACCTGATTCTATGCATGGTTTGTTGAACTCTGCAACAAAATACACCTTGTAAGGAGTCGAAATTCCACAAAAACTACCCCCTTCGGCATAACCTTCACATGTATTCTTTCCAGTGATGACAACAGATGCCACTTCTATCGGAGTTCCAGCAACACCACCTGCTATTATAACCGTATTCTTATTTTCATTACCTGAAAAGACAAGACGTGCCATACCGGTACGCTCCGTCACGGACAGTTCCACCTGCGTACTCTTGTTAACACAAGCTTGATAATAACCGGCAATTCCCTTTTCTTGAGATACTTCCAGACGTAATCCTTTTAAATTACCGGGAGAAACCGTTAACTCTCCTGCCAGCGGAAGCATAGGAAAATTTCCCATGTGATCACAGCCTGCTCCACTCAACTGGTTAATGCCGAAACCCAAATGAGGACAAAAATAGGAACGAGTAAATTGCACCATTCCAAAAGGACAGGTAGCCCCAGGATATGTATATCCTGAGGCCCATCCTGCCCCTTTCGTACCTATCATTGTATTTACCAGCTCTGCATACGGTACTCTATTCCCGGCTTCCACCGGAAGTACATAAGATAAAAGCAAAGTTGATATTATTATACGAAAGATTTTATTCATCACAATTAAAGTTCAATGTCCAACTCCTGTATGTTACTATAATTATAATACTCCGTACCTGCACATTTGGTTACTACAGCTGCACGTACATAAATTTTATTGCCATTGGCCTTGATAAAATGGGCGTATTTATCAATGTCAGCACTGTTTATTTCCGTATTTATTTGCTGCGTACCGGACAATACGTCTGCATCACTTATTGCTGCACAATTCAAACTACCGGTTCCCAAATTATGTCCGGCTGCCTTGTCTATATGACTGGAAACATTCCAGTACAACTTGATGGCAGTTATCTTACAGTTTCTACTGTCTGCCTGCCAATCCCAAGTACGACCGATTATAGCATCGGCAGTAATCGTCAAGTTTTCGATAGAAAGGTTTCCTATCGACACATTTGCATAAGGAATCACCTCTACCCTTATATTCGTCTGCCCATTGATAGTGACGGTCTGTTTCTCTATAGGAAAAAAGTTTGTCTGCTCCAATGCCATCGTATACTCTCCGTCGAACAACTGACCGTTGATGAATTGTCCGTCTTCTTGTGCATAAAACAATTGGGATTCAGCTTCCACTTCCCAATCTTGTTGCGTCAAGCGAACGCGCATACCGGTCGTAGCATTTACTGGCTGTGGGACTAATTCTCCCGTGGCCGAATCTATCACCGAACCTTTAATGCCTCCATCAGGAGCACCATAATTATCTAAATCGCAGGCTACAAACGACAAAGTGCAGCATGCCAGTAATACCTGCATCGTATATTTCAATTTCATAATCAATATCATTTTTAATTTAGAAATGAGGATTTTGTACCAATTTAGGATTCGTTTTCAAATCCGCATCACTCAGCTTAATATAATAATGTCTTTCCAAAAATTGTTTGCCCGGACGGTTTACACGGTCATAACCGCTTTCTCTTGAAAATATATAAGACTTAGGCACAACCCGTCCATCAATCTCACTGATCTTTGTACCATCTTCATAAACAGCCCACGGAAATAGTGAAGTAATAGGACTATTATCCAATACTCCCTTACCTCCGTTATCAGCCCGCGGAGTGGCAGCAATTCTCCAACGTCGCAAATCCCAGTAACGATGACTTTCGTAAGCCAATTCTACACGGCGTTCGTTACGTATACGATCCAAAGTCACTTCCACAACATCCAGTTCTTTTATGCCTGCACGATGGCGAACCATGTTTACAGCTGCCTTTGCAGCAGCCAGATTGCCCAACTCCATTCTGGCTTCAGCCAAATTAAGATACATCTCAGCTAGACGGAATACCGGCCAAGGATTGGAACACATATTATAGTCAGCCACATCTTCATCTATAAACTTACGCGCATAGAAGCCGGTCTTTGTTGGATTTTTTGCCACTGTAGGACCATCTTTACCTAATACTGTAAGTTCCTGCCCATCCGCCAAAGCTTCAGTTTTCGATTGGTCATTTACCCAATTGCTCTTGTCCGGGATTTGCATGCCTTTAGCAATTCCACGTCGTACTTCAATAAAACTAGTCTGAAATTTATCACCGGGTAAACATACCGTGGCTGCCAAACGGGGATCTTTATTCTTAAACAAGTCAATCATATCGCCATACTTAATATAGCTGCCATCCTCATTCTGTACCCTTAACTCACCATCACTTCCGTCAATATACTCAAATGCTTCGACAAATTCCAATGTGGGAGTACCGGAACAACCATAACCATTACGAGTAAAGCTGAATGGAACAAAATAACGCGTATAATTATGCTTCACATCCGGTAAAGAATACCCTTTTGCCCAAATCATTTCTCTATTTGAAGCCGATTCATCGAAAAATATTTGATGGAAATTTTCCGTACGTTGCCCAGCGGCGACATTATATCCATACAGTTCATAGTGACCACTATTTATCACCTCTTCGGCTGCATCGGCAGCGGCTTCCCAGTACATGGCGGCTTTTGTGGAAGGCACTCCCACACAATGTTCATCATCCTGTTTTCCATATTTTGCAATGGAGGCAGCATATAGGCAAGCTCTGGATTTTAAAGCATAAGCCGCATAGCGGGTGATACGATATTTTTCACTTTCACTCCGAATTTCAGGCAGATCATCCACAATATCATCCATCTCGGTACGAATGAAATCCCAAACCTCATCTTCCTTGTTACGTGGTACTTGCAAAGCAGTCAGATCACCATCATATTCCTGCACTTCGGTAATCAGAGGTACCCCTCCCAGACGCTTTACCAAATTGAAATAATGAAAAGCACGAATAAAACGCGCCTCCGCCACTACCGAGTTTTTTTCGGACGGGTCAATTGCAGCAGTTTCTGACTGTCTGATGAACGTATTGCATTGGCGAATCCCTTTGTAAGTATCTCCATACATATAAAACCAGTCGTCACCATATACCACCACATTGGGAGTATTGGCAAAAACACCATTAGCCCAAGATACGGCAGCTTCATCCGAACAATACGACAAATCCGTATGTGAAAAATCGAAGAAACCATTGGCATAAAAGAATAATTCGAGTTGCATACTGGAATACATTTCCGCAATGACGGAATTAACAACGTCCGGATCATTCCACACATTTTCCGCCGGAATAAAAGTTGCAGGCTTAATGTCGAAAAAGTCATCGCAAGACACTAGGGACGAAGCCAACAAGAATGAAAATAAAGTATATTTAATTGATTTCATAAGTAACCAGTTTAAAATTCCAAATTAAAACCAAAATTCACAGTCCTTGTTTGAGGATAATACATGCCATAAAGTGCATTGCCTTCCGGATCCATACCATCCACCGATGAGGGAGCAAAAGTCAGCAAATTGTAACCACCCACATAAAAACGCAAATTTTGCACACCACACCTATTTACCCAAGACTTAGGCAATGTATAACCCAGTTCTATATTCTTCAGACGCAGGTAATAAATATTGGGGGACCAGAAAGTCGAAGCTTTACCATTTGATGCAGGATTACTTTCCGCACGAATGGCGGGAAAACGCCCGGGTATCCATTGGCTGTTCATGTCATTCATATCGGTACGATGCCATCTATCCTCATACATGCGGTAACCATTACCTCTGCCACTCTGTTGATAAGGCTCTTTGTGTAAAATTGTAAATGTATAATTGCTGGCTCCCTGCCATAGCATGGAAAAGTCAAATCCTTTGTACGAAGCTAACATATTCAGACCAAAGAACATCTCGGGTGTACCGTTTCTCGTGATAGGTTGTTCGTCAAGCTCGTTGATAATACCATCCCGATTATAGTCTTCGAACTTAATGTCACCGGGCATCAATGACAAGTTCCCATTGTTGTCTTGTACCGGTGAGGATAAAACTTCCTCCCAGCTTCCGAACTGCCCGACAGCCTTATAGCCCCAACCGATATTTTCCCAGCGTTCTGCACCGTTATGTCTCCAGTTGTCATAAGCATTTTTAAAAGGTGCTTGTTCCCTATACAAGTTCTTTTTACGAGTATATGTAAGATTACCCCTTAGCTCATAATGAAAATCATTAATCGTATTTTTGTGCGACAGGACCAATTCAAAACCTCTGTGAGAATCACTATTCAAGTTTTGTTCCGGTAAGTTGGCTCCGAACGAAGTAGGCAATGTAGATCCCAACGTAGCCTTCAAACCGGTACGTTTACGGTAGAATACGTCAAATTCCAATCCCAGTTTTCCTTTCCACATCGAAACGTCTATCCCCACATTAGTCAAGCGAGATTCATACCAAGTGAAATTAGGATTAATCAAACCCTTGTCTTTTGCACCGGAAATCACATTACCTGGCCCGAATACATAACGGTTACCACTCGGATAAGTATATCCTTCCAAATAATTACCCGGATTAGCATCCACCTCATCACCAATTATTCCGAATGAAGCTCTCAATTTGATATTGTCAAAAATATCAGTACTATTTTTGATGAAGTTCTCCTCAGACAATCTCCAACCTACAGACACTGCAGGAAAGAAATTCCAACGCTTGTCTTTAGCAAATTTGTAGGAACCGTCATAACGCCCGCTTAATTCTATCAAATACTTGGCATCGTAAGCATAATTAATACGAGCCACCAAACCCGCCCATGCCTTCTCTTCAGACGAGCCGCTTATCATACGGTTATTCGAGTTCGAAGCATCCAGTTCAGGAATCAAAGTGTTGTCCAGTTCACCTTCGGCCTTAAAATATTCACGATCATACTTCTTGGTTTCCCATACCGCCAAAGCTGAAATGTCATGCTTTCCGAAATTGTTATTGTAATTCAGCGTGTATTGTTGCGTCAGCCAGCTGTTGGTATCATGATAACGGTTTATCTTATTCGTAGAACTTTGCTCTTTTTCCACATAAGTGTCGTTTACCGCGTCGTACGAGTAAGTACTAAATGCTTTGGGGTTTTCTTTTGCCAACGTAGAATTACGTTCATAATTAACTACAGCACGGGCAGAAAGTCCTTTCACCCATTTAGAGAAGTCGTATTTCAATTGAAATTGACCGGCAAATTGTTCCGCATGGGATATTTTCGCACCTACTACATCCTCATCCAATGCCACTAACGGATTAATCACACCATCCTGCACCGAATTATAATACTTCCTGTTCCCATTGGCATAGGGTTCGTAGTAAGGCAAAGCTGTACGCATATTAGTAAATACCCCCGATGAGAATTTATCATCAAACGCCCCCCCGGTTCCTATTGCTACGGGCGAATGGCGATTTTCACGGCGTGCACTCAAATTCAAGTCTGCCGTCAGGTTCTCAATGATATCCATACTCAGATTAGAACGCACATTCAAACGTTCATACGTATCGTTTGTGCGTACAATACCGTCCTGATGCAGATAGCCAAATGAAGTGAAATATCTGAACTTGCCCGATCCGCCCGATACATTAATATTATGTGTTTGCATCGGCGCATTCTTACGCATAACCAAATCATTCCAGTCCGTATTGAAATACTGCTTACTTGTGCCATTGGCAACCTCTTGAATAACATCAGGAGAAAAAGCCTCAGACAAACCACGGTTGGCATTCGATTCATTCATGTAAGTCATATATTCTACAGCATCCATCACTTCCACCATGCGTGTTGCGCTCTGTAAAGCCATATTAAAACTATAGTTCACTTTAGCTTTCCCTTCTTTGCCTTTCTTGGTTGTAACCAAAATAACTCCATTTGCACCCTTAAAGCCATATACAGCAGCTGATGCATCCTTCAACACATTAATCGATTCGATATCATTGGGGTCAATGGATTTATAGTCGGATTCCACACCATCCACAATCACCAAAGCGCTACCAAAGCCACGTATATCCAAATCTGTAGCCCCGTCCTCACCCGGACGACCACTTTTTTGCACCGAACGGATACCTGGCAGATTACCGGCCAATGCACTGGAGAGATTCGGACGATGTGCCTGAACCAATTGTTCGGTTCCCACCGTGGCAATAGCACCCGTCAAATTCACTTTCTTCTGTGTTCCATAACCCACAACCACCACTTCATTCATCAAGACAGCATCTTCCTGCAAAACTATGCTCAACGTCTGTTTTCCACGAGCAGTAATCTCCTCGGTCTTCATACCTATATAGGACACAACTAAAGTCGCATCTTCTTCCACTTCAAGAGAAAAGTTGCCCTCAACATCGGCAATGGCACCAGTCGTACCACCTTTCACCTGAATAGTAGCACCAATTATCGGTTCTCCATCCTTATCAATAATGCGCCCTTTGACAACTTTCTTCTTTTCACTCTGAGCCACAGCCTTTACTTCACGGGGAGCCTTTTTCAAAGTGATATACTTGCCGGAGAATTCATAAACCAATCCTCGGTCTTTGCAAATCATCTCAAGAGCTTGTTTCAGTTTGATGCCACGCACATCCAAACTGACGGGTTGGTTGACATTGACATCATCCGAATGGACGAAATAATACCCCGACTGCTTCTCCAAATCATTTAACACGCTCTTCAATGTAGCGTTTACCGTTTGGACACTGACCTTTACGGTCGGAGTCGGCACATTAGCAGCCATTGCCAAATTGGGCGTACTTCCCAACAATAGACAAAGGTTCAGCAGCACGCATGCTTTCCGCCAGTTCCTTTCAGGAAGCCTTCGCGAAAGCATCTCAAGTGAAGTGTTTTCCATAACAAAACCTATTTTTAAATTAACTATATATTGATAAAATCACCAATCAATATCATTGTATGTAGACTATCTTATTATCTACACTCAACTTGTATGAGAAACGCCCCGTGTTAATCAAAGCATCCAGTATTACTTTTATGTCATCTCCCACCCGGAACTTAGCCGTAAAACGTCCTTTCAAGCAATTACGGTTCTGCACCACAAATTTCACATCGTAATAACTTTCCAGCCGTAGTATAATATAACTTAAGAGCTGGTTGTCGAAATACAAAAGTCCTTCATTCCATAACAGGAATTCATCTTCCTTTACGGTTCGCTTCAACATCTTTCCATCGTTCAACACTACTTGCTCATTGGGAGACAGATGCAATTTGCCTCCTTTTGCTCCACAATCTACCTCCACCGCACCTTGCAAAAGAGTAGTTTCAAAAAGTGGCTTATCCGAATAATTAAACACGTTAAACTTTGTACCCAACACGCGCACATCCCCTCTGCTGGTATGCAAAACAAAAGGCTTGTCTTCATCCTTAGCAACCTCCAAATAAGCTTCCCCATCCAAATAAACCTGCCGTTTATCACCATTAAATACGGCAGGGAAACTGAACTTACTTTTTGAATTCAGCCACACAGAAGTACCATCACTCAACAACACATGAGCCTTCTGTCCAACCGGAACTTCAATTTTCGTCAACTGCGTTTCTTCATTAGTCGATACAACCTGCAAAGTCAAAAATAAAGTTATCCCTACTGCAATCAAAGCGACAGCTGCATATCCTAACGCATCATGGAAGTAACGTTTCATCTTGTACGTTTTCATCCTTACGCCCGACATATCAGATGCACCTTTACCTTTCTTATTATCCAAATCCGAAGTATAAGCCACCAGTCCCATCATATTTTTTATGCGAATATATTTTTGTCGCAACGCAGGGTTGGCTGTAACCTCCACAAGAAAAGCCCGCTTTTCCGTATCAGTCATGTTTCCGGTAAAATACCTATTAAAATCATTATCTTTCATTATACCTTAAAATTTTGCTTTTATCATACATTCATTTATAGGACGATGAAAAATAAATCATCCCCCAAGGAAAATATTTATTTTTTTATTTTCTCTACCGTCCAGAAGTGAAAAGAACCCGATAACACTAAATACAAAACACTTGAAAAGCCTGAAATACAAGCTTTCCAAGTGTCAAACTTATGAATAAAAAGGCCCCAGAACTAATGTTCATCAACTTTCAATTCATTTCTATAGCAATCAAGACGGTCCTGCAAACGTTTTTGTATTTCTTTATAGCTCGATTCATTATAAACATTATTCAGCTCACGAGGATCTTTCAACAAATCATATAACTCATTACAATCATACGTTTTGTTCTTTGCATCGTAAAAATGAACCAATTTATAACGCTCGTCACGTACTCCATCATGTCGACGTACTTTGTGTTGAGCCGGATAATCATAATAATGATAATAAATATCCCGTCTCCAATTCTTAGGCGTATTCCCCTTCAACAAAGGAATCAAAGACTCTCCGGACATATAATCCGGTTTATCAATTCCGGCAATATCCAAAATAGTCGGAGCATAATCTATATTTTGTACCAGCTTGCTGCATTTTTTCCCTTTTTTCATTCCGGGATAATAAATAATAAGTGGCGTTCTTAAAGACTCTTCATACATAAAACGCTTGTCAAACCATCCATGTTCTCCCATATAAAATCCTTGGTCTGATGTATATACTATTACAGTATTCTCCATCAAATTATGTTCTTTCAGATACTCGACCAATCGTCCGACCTCATCATCTATTGATTTGATGCACCGAAGATAATCTTTCATATATGCTTGATATTTCCATTTTTTCAGTTCATTCCCAGTCAACTGCAGACTTTTAAAATCCGCAAGTCGCCTGTCATAAGCCTTCTCCCATAAAAGACGTTCTTCGGGTTTCATGCGGTCAATAGACTCTTGCATGCCTTTTACATTCCACTCCTTACTATAAGGCGCGGTATCCTTCAATTTATTTAATTTTAGATCATAAACAGCAGTCATGTCCTTATCTATCTGCATTTCCTGTTCATAGGCAGGCCGGCAGCGTGTGGCGTAATCATCATCAAAGGTATCCGGATAAGGAAACTCTACATCCTCATAAAGATCAAGATATTTAGGCTCCGGCATCCAATTCCTATGAGGCGCCTTATGATGGACTAGCAGACAGAAAGGGGTGTCAGATTTGCGATGTTCCAAGAAATCAATAGCATAATCCGTCACCAACCGTGTAGCATATCCATCACGCCTTACATATTTTCCATTTGTTTCTTTATTCTTAAATTCCGGATTATAATATTCACCCTGCCCATACAGCACTTCATAATAGTCAAATCCCTTGGGTTCACATTGCAAATGCCATTTACCAACAACTGCCGTTTGATAACCGTGCTGCTGCAATATCTCTGAAAAAAAAGTCTTAGTTGTATCAATCTGTCCAAAAAGCTGTCGCTGACCATTCTGATGACTGTATAATCCGGTCATCAGACAAGCACGGGAAGGAGCAGAAAGTGAATTCTCTACAAATGCCCGTTCAAAAAGCATTCCTTTTTCCGCTAAACGATCTAAATTTGGAGTGGGAGCCAATTTTGCCAATATACCACCGTAAGCACTAATAGTCTGATATGAATGATCGTCTGTCATAATATAAACTACATTCATTTTTTGGGGTGACGTTGACTCCTCCTCCCCTGCATAACAATTTTGAGTGCCGCCTACTAAAGAAGCGGGCAAACAAAATAAAAATGGAGATAATACATTTTTCATATCTTGTGAATTTAAATAATTATTAATACAATCCTCTCAAAAGTATGTTCCAACCATCTTCTGGCAGTCCTAACCTCAGACACTTTTTAAATTTCAGTTCCTAAAAATGCAAAAAGAACAAATATCATTTATAGAGAGTGGGTTGTGTCACCCCCGACCAACTATCCGTGCGAAAAGGAGAAGCCAGATAACCAGCACTATTTATCAGATTCATATCATCCGGATTATTTCCCCATCCATAGCGCACAGCCACCGGACGCTTCAGAGCTTCATTGAACACAACCACCTTATCACCTTCGATATAGGCCTTTGCCCAAACAAATTTACGGTCATCACCGGCTATGGCAAAACCATTGAGGTAGCCATATTTATTGCCTTTGGCTTGTAACCCCTTGCCCATATTGGCAAAAGAAAGAATTATCTTTCCTGGGACCAACTCCATTGAACGATACAGCGGCCCGGAAGCAATGCTATCTCTACCATAAGCCACTTGCAAAGCATTGGCCGCCAAACGTTGCCCTACATCTTTTTTATTCTTAGGATGGATATCTCCTGCTTCACCAAGATCGGTTATCACTACTTGTCCGGTAACAGGCAAAGACAGAGCCATATTCTGCGCCTCACGCAATTCCGCCCATTCACTCTCTTTCGGTTGTGTATCCACCGCCATGAAGTTTGCCAACTGTACCCAAATGAAAGGGAAATCGTAACCCCATTGTCTCCTCCAATCTTTTATCATTAAAGGAAACAAATTACGGTAGGCGTAGGCGCGATTTGTATTGTTCTCCCCTTGATACCAGATGACTCCCTTGAGGTTATATCCCACCAGCGGAGCTATCATACCATTATACAACAAAGAAGAAAAAGCATTTGGGCCACTACCCAGATTCCCTAATCCGTAGTGCGAAGTAAGAACTGAGGGCTTATAATGCCACTTTCCAACCAATGAGTAACGCTCACCACCCACTTCGAGAAATAAATCTTTCGGTTTCCCTGTAAAACCACCTTTCACTCCCATATCTATCACTTTTACGGTAATACGGTTTCTGCCTGGCTTCAATACACCGGGGTTCAGAGTATACCTACGACCGAAAAAGCAATTGTTTGTACCCCCCACCTTTATTCCATTCACAAATGTCACATCTCTATCGTCTATAGAACCCAATGAAAGCAAGGCTGAAAGTCCGGATACGGACTGTGGTAACACTACGTCCTTATAAAACCACACGATACCATCCTCATTAGCCAATTCGCCATCCCAGGCAGAAGGTAATTCACAAGTTTTTAAGTCCGATATATCGCGATCAGCAGCATACCAACGCTCTGTCATACCTTTGTCTTTCGTACGCAGAGCCTGGTGGTAACGTTCCAAATCACGGGTGGAGTAGCCTATCGCCTGTTCCAGACTTTTTCCCTCATGCACCATATATACGGGATTAGCCATGGCAGATTCCCAGCTCGTCCATGTCTCAATATCGGTCCCTCCCCACGAGGAATTGATCAAGCCGACCGGCACATCCACCTCTTTCTGAAGTGCTTCACCGAAATAATAAGCCACCGCTGAAAAATCAGGAGTGGTAAGAGGATTGCATTCTTCCCAATTTCCTTCGGGCAAATCACCTCTCGCAGCCGTCTGTATGTTTTTAGGTACGGTAAACAAACGTATATGCTTATTATCCGAATGCCGGATGGTCTTACGAGCATTAGTGGAACCTTTCAGAGAAAATTCCATATTCGATTGTCCACTGCACAACCATACATCGCCAATCATAACATTATCAAATAAGATTTCGTTCTCTTTGCCTTTTACCTGTACCGTAAAAGGCCCCCCTGCTTCCAATGCCGGCAAAACGATTTCCCACTTCCCTGATTTATCTGTTGTAGCCGATTGCGAAATGCCGTTTAAGGTTACATTTACAATTTCTTTGGCATCAGCATTCCCCCATATACGAATAGGCATTTTCCTTTGCAATACCATATTGTCAGAAAATATACGGGGTAAAGTGACTTTAGCGGTTCCTGAAGAAACACTCCCCAAAAAGATACAAAATATCAATATAAATTTAGCGCATTTCATTACTATGTCATTAAATAATTTGGTTCAATATAAATCAATAATTTATTGGCAAGTTTCTGTTTCCTTCACCAGTTCTATCCGATGTACCACGGGCTGCGCCAGTTCATACATACGATTTACCAATAAGTCCATCCCGTCTTGCCATGCCTCCCGGATTTCAGGATACATCATTTTGGAAAAGTTATCCAGATGCCCCGCCAAAAAAATATTCTCATGCACACTGGTGCGCAAAGTATCCATTGCAGCTAGATTATCTTGAAACAACATACCTTTTTGTTTCAAAATACGAAATTCCGTCCAGGCATATTCTCGAAAACGTTTCTCTATGTTCCAACGTTCCTCATTGAGATGCATCACCTTTACAGCCTGCTGATACTGAGGAGTATTATAAAGTACAGCCATGTTGATGCCACTCCCCAAAGCACCGGCATCAAAAGTTGCTATAAAATGTCCGTCTATCTTCAACATATAGTTCCCTGGCTGCAGTCCTTTCACTTGTAATATTTCTTGGTTCAATTCCTCGATAATGGGAATATATTCGGAAGCTTCAAATTGTGAATGCTTTTTTCCCCAGCCACGCGGCACTGTGTCAAGTGGATAAGGTAAAGACTTTGCCAAATAATTGAATGCCAATGCAATTCCATTGTCTTGCTTTAGTTTACTAACATAGCAATTTTCTGTATTCAACACCTTTCGCGTAGCAGCATTGATGCAGACATTCGCTACCGGTTTATCAGCCAAACCTTGTGACTTCAGAAAAAAATAAGCCATCAGCATGTTACCATGATTATCCGGATGAACACGATCCCCTTGAGTCAAAGTAAAAGCCGGATTCTTTGTTTGCCGATCCTTATTAACCGCCTCAATCGAGCTAAAAAAATCAACAAAAGCCCATCCGTTCCTGCTTGCGGCTTTCTTTTGCATCTCCACAATTCTGCTCATCGTTTCATTCTTACCGGGAAGTGGCTTATTCTTATCATTCTGCCACTTTTCATCATAAGGTGGCCCACCTACTAAAATCACCTTGGTATCTTTATGCGCCAACATGATGTCCTGCATCTTCCTGAATGCGGTATCTACGCGTAACAACTGACTGGAAACAAACTTCTCCACATCGTCTTTCAAATATTCACTATAACCACTATCGTTCATTCCGAAAGAAGCGGTAACTACCGTAGGCTTCTTACCATAAACATCCTCTTCAAGACGTTCCAGCATATTCCAAGAGGCATCACCTCCAGTACCTGCGCTATACATCTGCATACGCGATTCAGGGAAACGGGTAACATAGTAAAGCCAAATGTAAGAATGATAATGACCTCCTTCGGTAATACTGTTCCCCAAAAACACCACCCTATCGCCCTTTTGAAAGGGCATAGGCAACGTTTGTGCCTGCATCTTCATACAACCCAACAAAATACACAAGACATACAATCTCCATTTTTTCATCTTTAGTCAAAAAATTATAGTTCAACAAATCACTTATTGCTCGTGCTTACCGAGAAAGGCCTGTCTCCCTGACCTATACCTCTGTACATATTGGGTTTATCATCCATTTCCAGAAATAAAGTACCTCCCTCAATTATGTCTTGGTAAGTAATGTAGTTTTTCGTATAAGTTTTCCCATTCAGAGTGGTAGAACGGATATACACATTCTTGTTGCTGTTGTTTTTGGCTTCAATCACAAATTCGTTACCATTCTCCAGAGTTATAGTCGCCTTTTCAAACAGAGGGCTTCCTAAAACATATTGGTCTGTTCCCGGACATACACTATATATTCCCAAAGCACTTAATACGTACCAAGACGACATTCCACCCTGATCTTCATCCCCAGGATAGCCTTTCTCCGTGCTATTATACAAACGATCCATCACCTGCCTTATCCAATATTGAGTTTTCCAAGGAGCACCAGCATAATTGTACAAATATATCATATGCTGGATAGGTTGGTTTCCCTGGGCATACTGCCCCATATTCCCTAATTCCATTTCCAACATCTCATGAATTTTAGTCTTATAAGTTCCATATTTAATGATATTGGGAACAGAAAATACAGAATCCATTTTTGCCACAAATTTATCATCGCCTCCCAGCAAGTCTATCAAACCTTGCACATCATGAAATACGGACCATAAATAGTGCCAAGCATTCCCCTCACAATAGGGACCTCCCCACTCATAGGGGTCAAACTCACTCCAATCGCCATTAATCTTTCTTCCACGCATAAAGCCAACGGAAGGGTCATATACGTTTCTATAATTGAACATATTCCTACCAAAAATATCACGATAAAAATCATCAGCAGCAGCCTCCGCTATCAAATAGCCACAAAAATCATCATAAGCATATTCTAAAGTTTGGGAAGTAGCCCCCATAGATTCCGGATAAGATACGAAACCCAACTGATAGTATTCTTTCCAACCCTGACGTCCATTGGCTCCTCCCCACGGGCCTTTATTCATAGCCTCGTGTACATAAGCTTTCAATGCCCGTTTGGGATTGAAAGTACGAATACCTTTCGCCCAAGCATCTGCAAGCAGGGAGATGGCATGATTGCCCAACATACCTCCCGTTTCAGATGGAAACGACCAAGAGGGTAACCAACCACATTGTTCCTGAGCATCAAGCAAAGCATTCATATAGCGTCCTTGCATGGTAGGGTGCAAGATGTTAGTTAAAGGAAATTGTGAACGAAACGTATCCCAGAAACCATTGTCCGTATACATATAGCCAGTATGTATTTTTCCGTCATACGGACTATAGTAGTAAGGACTTCCATCACTCTTTTCTTCATAAAATTTATGAGAAAACAAGTTGGCTCTAAACAGACAGGAATAGAATGTGGCTTTTTGTTCCTCACTGCCCCCCTCTACCAGGATACGGTTAAACAGATTGTTCCATTCTTGAAAAGCATTACGTTTGGTATCTTCCAAACACGTAAATCTTCCTAATTCAGTATTCAAGGTAAGTTCGGCTTGCTCTACGCTTATATAAGAAGAAGTCACGCGAGCTTCCACCTTTACCCCTTTGGAAAATTCAATATATGCTCCCACTCCCTTTCCTTCATCTGCAACATTTCCTTCTTTTATTGTATTCTGTCTATTCTCCCAAGTACCACAAGAAACAAACGGTTTATCAAACTGAACAACAAAAAAGGCTTTGAAGGATTCAGGCGCCCATTTCCCATTGTTTACATACCCAGTAATACGGCGTTTCTCCACATCAATCTTGACACTACTCATATTGGTATACCCATCCAACACGAGATAGGCCTTTTGTGAATAGGGAAAAGAAAAACGCAAATGGGCACATCGTGTCGTAGGAGACATCTCTGTTACCACACCATTATCAAACTTTACACGATAGTAATGTGGTTTTGCTATTTCATTGTTATGACTGAAAGCAGATGCCCGCTTATTTTCATCTACCTCCAATCGATTAATCACGGGCATTATAGAAAAGACATTATAATCTCCCATCCATGGACTGCATTGATGTGTCTGCTGAAATCCCCTGATGGTAGTTGACGCATACTGGTATTTCCATCCATTACCATTCTTTCCGGTCTGCGCTGACCAAGCATGCATGGGATAAGGCAGTGCCGTTGTCGGATATGTATTTCCCCAACTCAATCCAAAATTAGAATCTGTTCCTTGTAATGTATTAGCATATTTCACCAGATCTTTTGCCTGAGCATTCTTTCCCACAAACAAAAAAAGCAGTATTAAAGAAATAGAAACAACGCATTTAAACATAGTACAACTTTTCATAAGAATTTTGATAGTTTTGTTTAAATGACGAAGGATAAGTATAAATCCCCCAAAAATAAAATGCAAAATAATATAAAGCAGTAATTTTTGCCGCAACCGGCAATTAACTTTCACGCATATGAATATCATTTCCACACACGATATTAGAAATGTGACGGAGGAAAGCAGATAAAGTTTTTACACTATTGAAAAGAATCACTATATATAAATATGAGGATTTGCATTTATTATAACTGCTAAAAACTGAAGCTATCGATCAGCTTAGCCTACAACCTTTAACCGATGCAATTAATCTGCAAATCCAACAAAGCCTCTCTTGGCATATCAAAAGTATGAAATATTTAGTTTAAGTACTCTATCAAAATTAATTCGTACTATAAATGATAATTTAGCTACCTAATTATTATGTGAACTAATTATAAGCACTTACTTATTAACAAATATCAGCAATACTCTTTTTATTTCTGGATCTTTCTCATATACACCACATTCCTCCCCGCTCCGCACCTCTTCAACAGCCCGTCCTCAATAAACAAGTTCAAGTCCGTAACCGCCTGTTTCACGCTGCGTCCTGTCAGACGGGCATACTGTGCACGGTTGATGCAGGGCTGTTCCTGCCGCAAGTATTCGTCAAGTAACCGGAAACGCTGCTCTACGGACAGAAGCGGAGTAGAAGATTCGGGCTTGGATGACGACTGCGGATGACGTTCCAATCGCATCTTTTTATGCAATTCCTTATAGAATTCCTTCCCCAAACGGAAGTTCAAACCGCGAAGCGTCACCGAAGCGGCACGCAGTTCTTTCTTTTCCATTGCTTCGCGACGGCAATTCAGTGAGGGGGTGAAATAGCCAAGTTCGCCCAGTTCCACCGTCCAGCCATCGGCAAGGCAGTCGCGCAACTCATCCATAAAGGAAGCCATAGCGCCTTCCAACAGACTGCGGCTGATGCCGGTGAAAAGGTGGACACGGTTTATAAATTCTTTCCGCTCAATGGTTCCTTTAGGTATGAAACGGGCGTAAAGGGGTTGCTGTTCACCGGTTTGGCGAATGTCAGGCTTCTCAAAAAGATCATAATATGCACTCATCTATATGTTTTTTACGGGGTACTCCACGTCAGAAAACATGAAGTGCCGGGGTTAAGTGGCCGCACCGCCATTTCTATCTCTTTTTCCTACGACGGCTAAGGGAAATCGCAGCAAACGCTTATTCTTTCTATCATGGAGAAAGTTTCTTTCCACCACGGGGATTTTTTCTTTCCACCGTGGAAGAAAGGAAAAATCCCCGTGGTGGAAAGAAATAGTATTCGTATACAAATGTACTAAGCTCCCGCAACAAAAGCAATAGAAATGCCTAAGAAAATAGATAAAGATTTGCAAAACATCCCCAGTAGTAGACATACTGTGGCAGACGAATCCGTGAGTTTGTGAAACATATTGCCTGATAAACTGATTGATTTTGCAGAAAAATAAAAAGAAATTTCTAACTGTAGGTTCGATAGATATTATCGAAAAAAGCCCTGCAAAGGGCTTGTAATAAAGGGGAATATAATAAATGGAGAAGAAATGCGAAAAACACTCCACACCCCTTCCCCATTCAGCAATCACTATCTTATTTCAACTCGAACGGAACCGTTCCACGAATATCTGCGGAAGAGGCTCCGATATAAGCCTTAAACTTACCCGGTTCTGCCGTCCATCCGTCAACAGCTTCATCATAGAACTTCAAATCATCCGGGGTGATGGTGAAGGTTACTTCTTTTTTTTCACCCGGTGCCAAAGTTATCTTTTGGAATGCCTTTAACTCTTTCACAGGACGCAAAACACTACATTTTTCATCTCCCACATACAGTTGTACGACTTCCTTTCCGGCAACACTACCCGTATTCTTTACAGGAATAGTCACAGTCAGAGAATTGTCAGCAGTTATTGTTTTAGCAGAAGCTACCGGTTTGCCATAGGCAAAAGTCGTATAACTCAAACCATACCCGAAAGGGAATAAGGCGGGAATCTTCTTGGTATCATGCCAGCGATAACCTACCAGAATATCTTCTTTGTAGACCTGCTTGATACTATCACCCGGATAACTCAATTCGTCAAATGCATGTGCACCGCAATCCGTCAATTTCACAGGAAAGGAGAAAGGAAGTTTTCCGCTGGGATTCACCGCACCACTCAGTACATCAGCAAGTGAATTGCCACCCATAGATCCCAGATACCAGCCTTGCAGGACGGCCGGAACTTTATTCAGCCAAGGCATTTCCACGGCATTACCACTCAACAATACCAATACCATATTTTTATTGACTCCCAACAGAGATTCAATCAGTTCATTTTGTCCGAATGGCAAACCGTATGTCACACGGTCGCCGGCTTCACAATCCTGGAAATGATTCTTATTCAATCCGCCGAACAAAATCACAAGATCGGCTTCTTTGGCAAGTTCAGTTGCTGCTGTGCGCAAGGAATCCATCACCGACTGGGGAATTTCTTCTGCACGCCCATACATCGGACGTCCGGCAGCGTAACCTTTCGTATAAACTACCTTATCACCATAAAGAGTATGCATGCCATCGAGCGGAGATACCATATCTTTTACCTTCAGTTCAGAAGAACCGCCTCCTTCGTTCAACAAGCGGACAGCATTGTCACCTACTACCAGTATACGTTGATATTTAGAGCCATCAAGCGGCAGCAAAGGGGTGCCTTTTTTCTGGACAGGTGTGTTTTTCAGAAGCACAATACCCTCATTACCAATCTCACGGGCAGCCTGATAATGCTCTTCACTTGTCAGCGAACCATACGGTTTCTGACGATTCATCGCCGTGCGGAATATCAGGCGAAGAATACGGGAAGCTTTATCATCCACTGTACTCATAGGCACCTTACCTTCCTTCAACATCCGAAGATAAGGCTTAGCCAGATAATAATCGTCGAAGGTAAATGCACTTTCTGAGGTCAGACCGTTGGTATAGGATCCCATCTCGATGTCCAAGCCATTCATGGCTGCTTCGTAAGTATCATGGGCACCACCCCAATCGGTTACGACTACGCCGTCAAAACCCCAGTCATTCTTCAAAATCTTATTCAGCAAAAGATCATTGTGGCAGGCATGCTGACCACGCACCTTGTTATAGGCTCCCATCACGGTCCAGGCACCGCCTTTCTGCACAGCAGCCTTGAAAGCGGGGAGGTAGATTTCGTGTAAGGCACGGTTGCTTAGTTGCACATCAATGTGTCCACGCCATAACTCCTGATTGTTCAGAGCATAGTGTTTCACACTTACGGCAACCCCGTTTTTCTGTATCTCCCGAATATAAGGTACACACATTACGCCTGCCAGATAAGGATCTTCCCCCATGTATTCAAAATTACGACCATTTAGAGGAGTACGATAGATATTAACACCGGGGCCCAAAAGAACATCTTTTTCCCGATAACGAGCTTCTTCACCAATAGCCTTGCCGTAGATGGCAGACATTTCCGGATTCCAGGTAGCGGCAAGACAAGTCAAAGCAGGAAAAGCAGTAATACTGTCATTAGTCCATTTGGCATATCCCCAATCGTTCCAGTTGATTTCTGCACGAACACCGTGAGGTCCATCACTCATCCAAAGCTCGGGGATACCAAGACGGGGCACACCGGGACTGCTGAATTTGCTCTGCGCATGGCAAAGGGCTACTTTCTCTTCCAGTGTCATACGGTTGAGAGCATCTTTTACACGTGCTTCAATGGGTTGCGTATCATCTAAATATACAGGAGTTTGCGCTGTCAGAGTAGTCAATGAACAAGCAAACAGGAGAGTTGAAAAGAGTTGTTTCTTCATTATTATTACATTAAAGATATTATTTTTAGTCGTTGGCGGAATTCATTTCTGAATCAGTTACGAGCTACAGGCTACAAGCTACAAGTGCCTTTCGGAACATAGCGCAGCTACTTGTAGCTTGTAGCCTGTAGCTCGTAGCTTTATTCTTCTACCGTTATGAATGAATTCCGCTAACAAGTTACTTTTATTTTGCTTTAATAGCGGTCACTGCCGTTTTCAATCCTTCGGATGTAGCCGTCAGTTTGATGCCTCCGGATTTTCCATCACTTTGAACAACCACCAGGCACTTCCCATAGAAAGCCCTGCGATGATCAGCTTTGAATTTCTCCATTGAAACAGGACTACCATTGTCTACACCGGCAATGAATCCTGCACCTTGCACATCGAACATGATCTGATTATCGGCATTCGGACAAAGATTACCATCTTTATCCAGTACTTCCACTGTTACAAAACTAAGATCTCTGCCATCTGATTTGATTTCATTCCGATCAGCCGTCAAGCGTATCTGTGCAGGTTCTCCGGCTGTATGTATTTCCTTTTCCAATACCGTTTTTCCATCCTTGCGGGAAACGACTTTTACCACACCCGGTTCATACTTCACACGCCATACGACATGAAAATCATCCTTACCTTTTGTACGCACGCCCTGTGACTCGCCATTTACAAAAAGCTCCACCTCATCCGCATTATTATAATAAGCCCACATATCTATATCCTGTCCCGGTGTCCAGTTCCAATGCGGAAAAAGGTGCAATACCTTTTTCTCCGGATGCCATTCCGACTGATAGAGATAATACACATCTTTCGGGAAACCGGCCAGATCGACAATGCCGAAATAAGAGCTACGGGCAGGCCAACCGTAAGGAGTCGGTTCACCCAAATAGTCAAACCCGGTCCAGACATACTGTCCGCTGATAAAATCATTATTTTTCACGTGGCGCATCGTGCCCTCATGGCTGTTCCCCCAAGGTACATGACAGTTATCATACGAAGAACAGGAGAAACTATCATCAAAATAAGGTTTATCCCAACGTTCAGGACAAATAACAGTTTCGTCACTCGGCATCCGGTAGTAGCCACGTGTCATCAGTGCTGATACACTTTCCGCCACAATGAAGGGTTTACCGGGAAATTTCTCGGGCACACCGGCAAACCAATCATCATGGTAATTGAAGCCGATGAGATCTAATACTCCCGAACGGAACAAGTGATTATTCGGGTTCGGTTCATTACAGCCAGCCGTAACGGGACGAGTAGAATCGAGGGCTTTTACCATATCTGCCAGTTTCTTCGTCAGTAAAGAGTTCACGCTCATCTCACCTTCTTTCGCCAGCATACTCTGATCATGACCAAAATTCAGAATCAGGTTCGCTTGTTCCAAGGTCAGCGTATCCGCTTTTGCATCCGACCATTGTTCCAGCACTTCGTTACCGATGCTCCAAATGAAAACAGAAGGATGGTTACGGTCGCGAAGTATCAAATCCGTCAAATCGCGTTCGTGCCACTCGTTGAAGTAGCGGGAATAGTCATGAGCCGTTTTTCTTTTGCGCCACATATCGAACGTCTCATCCATTACGATAAATCCCATACGGTCACAAAGATCGAGTAGTTCCGGTGAGGGAGGATTATGAGAACAGCGAATGCCGTTACAGCCCATTTCTTGCAGTATCTCCAGCTGACGCTCGATAGCGCGGATATTGACTGCCGCCCCAAGACACCCCAGATCGTGATGCATACATACACCATTAATCTTCAGCCGTTCTCCATTCAGAATAAATCCTTTCTGTGCATCAAAACGGAAGGTACGGATACCGGTATTCGTACAGTAATTATCCAGTACCTTACCGGTTATCTTATCAATAAGGATACTGTTCACCTTATATATATAAGGAGTGTTCACGCTCCAGAGATTAGGGTTCTTCACTACAATTTCCTGTTCTACCTCGTTCAGACAGGTAGGTATCACTTGCAGTTCCGATGCAACCTCACCCACAACATTCCCTTCCGCATCCATCAGCCGTGACTGCAACACGACATCTGCCAGGGGAACAATTTCCGAGTCAAAAACAACATACGTGCCATCCGCCTGCTTCACGGAATCTTGCAGTTGAGCGGCCGCATCATACTGTATTTTAGTACGTATGTTTAGCCGGGCACTGTTCTTCGACACATCTTCCGCCGTGATAAAAGTACCCCATTGCGCTATATGCACGGGGTTAAGTTTCGTAAGCCATACATTACGGTAGATGCCACATCCCGAATACCAGCGGGAATTAGGTTGTTCCCCATTGTCCACACGTACGGCAACTACATTCTTTCCGCCCCACTTGATATAGGGAGTCAGATCGTAACTGAACGAGACATATCCATAAGGACGCACACCGAGGGAATGACCGTTGATGAAAACTTCCGAATTCATATATACACCGTCAAAATCAATATACAGGCGCTTGCCTTCATCCGCTTTGTCAACAGTAAACGTTTTGCGATACCAACCGATACCACCGGGTAATGCCCCGCCTCCTGTTCCGGAAGGATTATCCCTGCTGAACTCTCCTTCAATGGCCCAGTCATGTGGAAGATTGAGGATCCGCCATGCCGTGTCGTCATAATCGGGACGGGATGCCGCAGAGTCATCTCCCAGATGGAAAGTCCAGTCAGCGGTGAAATCCTGTCGACGGTCATTCGTCATCTTCTCAGCGGAAGTGCAGCTTCCCACCGTCAGAAAAAGAAGAAAACAGGATATTTGTATTAGCAATAATCTTTTCATGTCATTTATTCTATAAAATGAGAATTTAGCGCTCTGCGCTAAATTAAGTGACAAGCTACGAGCTACAAGTGACAAGTGCCTTTCGGCGTGATAGCCGGGCGAATACTTATTCGCCCTTATAGCGCAGCAACTCGTTACTGGCAGCTCGTAGCTCGTAACTTAATACAGCTTCACCTTCTGTTCCTTCCCATCATACTTCACCACCGTACCCTTAGCCTTCGCGTCAAAAGGTTGCGGCTTATCCTTACTTACCTTTACAACGTTGAATATACGTTCTTTCAGCATACCGGGAAATTCTCCTGCACGGTCACCAATAGTCAGAGTGCCTTCCGCATCATTGTAAGTAAACGGGATAGTGGCATACTGTCCTTTTTCGTAGTTGTAATTCACACCTTCATCCTCGTACAAAGTGAACTCACCATCTTTACCCGCATATACATACAGTGTAATTTCTTCCGCAGGCTTCTCATCACTATACTGCATTTCCGGTCCGTAAGGCACAATAGCCCCTTCGCGTACATAGAGCGGCATGCGTTCATAGGGAGCGTCCACCTTCAACTGTTGCCCACCAGCCATGTACTTACCGGTATAGAAATCATACCAACCGCAAGTTGCCGGGAAATAGACCTCCCGATTGCGTGCACCATACTCATACACCGGAGCCGCCATCAACGCCGGACCGAACATAAACTGGTCACTGATATTATTCACCTTTGTATCTGCCGTAAAGTCCATTACCAGCGGACGCATAATCGTATAATCATCAAAATAAGTCATCCCGGCCAATGAATAAATATAAGGCATCATCGTATAGCGCAACTTCGTATAATACACTATAGAACTATAAGCCGGATGTCCTTCGGGAGCTATATTCCACACCTCACGGAACGGATACTGTCCATGTGCACGGAACAACGGGCAGAATGCGCCAAACTGATACCAACGTGTATTCAACTCACGCCATTCCTTATAGTCCGCATTCTCTTTTCCGGTCCTGTTGAATTCCTTTTGTCCGTCTTCATAGCGTTTTTCTACGCAAAATCCGCCAATGTCCATTGTCCAGTAAGGAATACCGCTGACTGCAAAATTCAGCCCGGCAGAAATCTGTGCCTTCATATCTTCCCAACGGGTAGCGATATCGCCACTCCATGTTGCGGTAGAATAACGTTGCAATCCGGCAAATCCCGAACGAGTCAGCAAGAATACACGCTTGTCATTGTCTACGGCACGTTGCCCGTCATAAATAGCCTCAGCATTCATCAACGCATACGCATTGAAATATTGATCGGACGGGCCGAGAGCAGTCGGACCACACAAAGCTTTCCGGTAAGCCAAATCCGTACAGTCGCGTACATTCGGTTCACTGGCATCCATCCACCAGGCATCAATTCCGAGGGGATAAAGATGATCTTCCATCTGTTTCCAGAACAGCTTCCGTGCACCCTCAGCATAAGCATCATAGAAAGAACCGACGTAGCCGGGGCCAATCCAGTCACGGATGCTGTCTTTAACGGCCTGCTGATACATCCAGCCTTTTTCATCAAACTCTTTATAATGTTCCGTAGTCATATAGAATTTTGGCCAAACGGAAATCATCATCTTGGCATTCAGGGCATGAATAGAATCTACCATTCCTTTCGGATCAGGGAAACGAGCTTTGTCGAACTCATGACTGCCCCAGGCATTTTCCGGCCAGTAGCTCCAGTCGAGCACAATATTATCAATGGGAATCTGACGTTTACGGAATTCCTTCAAAGCATCCAGTATTTCTTCCTGCGTCTTATAACGTTCGCGGCTCTGCCAGTATCCCATCGCCCACTTCGGCATGATTTGTGATTTTCCGGTCAAAGCACGGTATCCACTGATTACCTCGTCCATATCCTCGCCATAAACAAAATAATAATCGATTTCATTCTGCATTTCTCCCCACCACGACTGTTTGTTCTGTTCTTCAGCAGATACAGGAGACAATGCACGCAAACCGCAATAGGATACATATCCATCAGGAATCCATTCAATTTTCAATGGAACACGTTTACCGGCTTTCAAATCTACGGCAAACTTATAACTGTTCGGGTTCCAAGCCGTACGCCAACGTTCGGGAACCACCAGTTCACCGTCAATATATACCTTCGTATATCCTGCATAATAAAGGATAAAACGGAACCGACCGCTCTCCATCGGCTCAATTTCGCCTTCATACGTCACCTGTGAACCCATGAAAGGAAATCCTTCTGGTAAGTTCACGACTTTCGACAAATCTTCCGATTTCAGATGCTCAAAATAAACAGAATCTTCCCGGCGTACCAGTGTTTCCGCTGTTGATTTCTGAGAGGGTACGTATGTTCCTGTCAAAGCGCCTTCCTTACCCTCCTTATCATAGAGTTTGAAAACAGTGCTTAACTGTGCATAATCACGCGGATCGCCGAAACGGCAAAGCGAATAACTATCCCACAGAATACCGTAATTCTTATTGGAAACGATAAAAGGTACGGAAACCTTTGTATTATACTGGAAAAGTTCCTCGTTCTTACCTTTATAGTTGAATTCATCAGCCTGGTGTTGTCCCAGTCCGTAGAACGCCTCATCATCGGGTGACTGGAATACCTGACGTACCGTATACGCCTTTGTTCCCTGCACTTCGATAGGCTGGAAACTCCTGCCTTTCTCATCTTCCGCCAAAATCAGGTTACCGGAAGCATCGGTAAAACGTACTTCACCCGTAGCTTTGGATACAATGGCGCACACCTCTGAGGTTTTTACCGAAACGGCATCTTCACTTTCTTCCACGCTGAAGTCCGTCTTATCTTTTTGGGGAACTATAATCAGGCTTTCCGCCTTTGAAAAGTTTTTTTCGGGAGTGGCCGACACATGAATCAACTTCTCTCCCATTACTTCAACCTTCACCTTTCGCACATCCGTCGGTTGCTGTTGTTCGACATTTACAATAATGCCGTTACTCGTCTTCTCATACCCGCCTCCGGAGCATGCCATCAGCATCCATCCTGCGAGCAAACAAACTGAAGTGTTTTTCAATTTCATATCTTTGTTTTTAAAGTTATTTTCTCCGAGTGTAAAAGTAGGAAATCATACAGTAAACAAGCCCTCCCGATGTTGAAAGGAAAGGGCTTATTTGATTTATAGAAATATCAGATGTTTCAACAATGGGTACTTTTTGTTATTTACCCTCCTTTTCCTGATATACAGAGGGTAAAACGCCGAATTCATCCTTGAAATACTTACTGAAATATTTAGGGTTATTGAAGCCCACCTGATAGGCAACCTCCGACACATTCTGCTGGCTCTCGCGCAGAAGTTGTGCCGCACGTTTCAGTCGGATAATACGAATAAATTCTATCGGAGTTTTACCGGTAATCTGCAACAGCTTTTTATAGAGATGCACCCGGCTCATGCCCAGTTCATGACTCAATTCTTCCACAGATAAATCGGGACGGGCAATATGCGTCTCCACATACTTTATCGCATTCTCAATCAGCTTCTCGTCCATTGAAGTGATAACGATTTCACTCGGTTCGGGATCAATACGGGTGCGAAGTTTATTTTTGCTACTCAAATCTATCAGTTTGCGCATGCGCAAAATCAGTACCTCCATATTGAAAGGTTTCGTCACATAGTCATCCGCACCAATCGTCAGGCCTTCCACCTTATTCTCTACGGATTGCTTGGCCGTAAGCAACACAAACGGAATATTACTTGTACGCTTGTCAGCCTTCACCCAACGACACAGTTCGTTCCCGTCCATTTCAGGCATCATCACATCACAAACGATGATATCCGGCATCAGTTCCGGTATCATCTGCCAGGCTATCTTTCCGTTTCCGGCAGATTCTATGCGGAAATACAGACTTAATGTATAGCGCATGAAAGAAACAAAATCTTCATTATCATCCACAATCAGTGCAAGTGGCTTCTTCCGTTCTTCTTCATTCAAATCTTCCACCGAAGCAAGTGCCACCGCATCCTCTTCCGCAGCTTCTTCCGAGAGTGGAGTCGCTACGTTCACCACCGAATGTTTCACCGGAATATCTACCACAAATACACTGCCCGTACCCACATTGTCGAACACGCGCACCACACCGCCATGCAGCGTAACGTAATCACGTACCAGGCTCAAACCGATACCACTCCCCGTACTGGGGTTACTATCACCTTTACGCTCCGATTGATAGAAACGTTCGAATATGCGTTCTTTATCAAGGTCACTGATACCTACCCCCGTATCGGATACTTTGATTTCCAATGTTTCCGTAGTTCCTTTTATCAGTTCAAGAGAAACATCCACCCGCCCTCCATCCGGAGTAAACTTAAATGCATTAGAAAGCAGATTCATCACTACCTTACCTATCTTATCCTCATCGAACGACATATTCAGCGATTCGATTGCCGAGAAAAAAGTGAGATGCACGTTTTTCTTTTCCGAAAGCATCAGGAATGAGTTGCATATAGAGTGAACATACGACACAACCTCCCCCTCCGAAAGATTCAAATGCAACCCTGCCACCTCATTTTTACGGAAATCAAGTAATTGGTTCACAAGATTCAGCAACCGCAATGCATTACGATGCATCAACTTCAGTTGATCCAGCTTCCGTTCGTCATGGGTTTCTTTCATCATTCCTTCCAACGGAGAAATGATCAACGTCAGCGGTGTACGCAGTTCATGGCTCACATTGGTAAAGAAACGGAATTTCATCTGATTGACTTCTTCATTCCGCTCCGCTTCACGTTCCATCTGTTGTATCCTGAACTTATTGCGTTCACGGCGCAGCACAGCATTGCGGGCGAGAAGCAATGTGCCTATCAATAGCATAGCATACAGAACATACGCCCAGGGCGTCATCCAGAAAGGTGGCAGGATTACTATTTTAAGACTTGACTCTTCTGTTCCGGCAAATCCATCACTATTGATGGCCTTTACTTTCAGCGTATAAGTACCGGGTGCCAGATTCGTATAAGTAACGCGGTGCATATCAGCCGCACCTGTCATCCAATCCTCATTAAAGCCCTCCAGTTTATACAGATACTGGGTTTTCTCAGGCAAGACGTAATTATCCGATGCAAACAATACAGTAAAGACATTCTGTTTATAATCAAGTTTCACCTCTCTGGCTTTATTCAGCGACTCACGCAGCAAAACACGTCCACCATACTCCTTTCCAACCTCCACTTCTTCATTGAAAAGCTGGAAGCCGGTAAACATCACCTTGGGCAACGTCCGGTTATATTTGATATTCTCCGGTCTGAAGGTATTCAATCCATACATACCTCCCATTGCAATCTCACCCGAGGAAAGACGTTTAATGGAACGTTGATTGAACTCACAGCCCTGCAAACCGTCCTTATCATCATACCTGTAATAGTTGAAAGTATAATCTCCGTTTTTTGTATCGATAGAAGGAATTACATTCACTACACCATTGGCCGTAGTCACCCACATATTTTTATTATCATCTTCTACGATACCGGTAATAAATACCCTAGAATCGTTCCGCGAAAGAGGAACTACCTGTAAATGGTCGTTCTTCGGGTTATAGAGATTCAGTCCTTCACGTGTTCCCACCCATATCAATCCCCGGCTATCCTCATAGACCTGGTTAATGCTCTGATTGGAAAAGCGGATACTTCCCGACTGGTTGCCTACCAGATTCGTTATTTTCCGGGTAGTCAGATCCATAATGGATACCCCCGTAGAAGAAGTACCGATTATCAAACGATTATCACGACTCATACATAAAGAGGCTATATGATTGGAAATAATCCCGGAGTTGCTTATCTTATAGGTGGTGAACTCACCTGTCCCCGGATTCAGACATTGCAAACCACCTCCCAAGGTTCCAATCCAGATATTTCCGTTCTTATCTTCTGCCAATGACCAGACATTGTTATTAGCCAGCGAATTATCATCTCCCGGTCTGTTCCGGTAATGCACGAAGCGATTGCCGTCGAAACAATCCAATCCTTCCCAAAATGTCCCTATCCAGAGTTTGCCGTCCTTAGCTTGTAACAAACTTACAATGACATTCGAAGCAATAGAGTTTCCTCCCGGCGAGTATGCATACAATTTCTTTTCATCCGTCTTCGGATTCCAACGTATCAGCCCGGCGTCATTGGTACCCAGCCACAACGAACCGTCATTACTTTCTTCCAGACAGTTAATATCTCCCAAGTGGTTGATGCCGAACTTAAAAATGCCCTCATCGTAATAAGCCACACTTTTCTTATAAGTACCTATCCACATCACACCGCCTTCATCTTCATAAAGCACATTGATGGTATTATTGGGCAAACCGCGTTCATCATCCACATCATACGTAAGCGAGACCGTTTCACCAGTCGCCTTATTCCAGATATCGATGCCATCCTGGTCCTTCCCAAACCAAATACGCCCCTGCTTATCCTGAGCTATTGCTACGATATGTGCCTGACCTCTATCGCTGAAATTCCATTGTGAATGCCACTTCCTGTCAGACAAATCATAAGCCCATACACCCGGGGCACCATATATCCATAAATCTTCATCCTTATCCACGTACAGGAAGAATATTTCAGTACGCGTTCCCATGTGCTCTGCAATATCTGTCAAAGTCCATTTTACACGTACCGTCTCACGGTCGATACAGATTACACGTCCGTTATCATATACCAGCAGAATGCCATCCTTACATTCGGCCATGTCTATAATGACACCTTCGGGTATCCCTTTCTCACCGAAAGGCAGGGATACAGCATTCTTTTCACCGGGCCGATAGCAATAGCACCCTTTCCCGTCTACGGCAAACCATGTATTCTTTTGCTTGTCGACAAATACATAGCGAGGAGTCCCATCTATCCCTATATCCCACATCCGGGAACGAACATCACAGACAAAGCTCTCCGTATCCCAGTTATAAATGACATATCCGTTTTCTCCCGTCCGTATCCATAAACGCCCCTCACCGTCTTCCACTATCTTCTCAATATAGTTGTCGGGCAAAGACGTAGAAGCATTGTCCGTGCTCCGGAATATCTTGAAACGATATCCGTCATAACGAGCCAGTCCGGCAGCGGTACCGAACCACATAAAGCCTCTTGAATCTTTATAAATGGCATTGATTTGGTTGCTGGGCATTCCGTCCTTAACCTCCAGATGTTTGAACATAAAGTCGTGTGAAAAGGCAGAGAAACATGCCACAACGACTGAAACGATAAGTAAAATCAATCTCTTCATAGTAGTAGATATAGGAATATCGTTAACATACTGCAAATGAAACAAAAAGGAATCGTAAAAACAAAGTTTTCAATGTGTTTTTTTATCATTTGATACCCCATCATTTGTTTCAACAACAGAAAATAGGGAAGCCACTTCCCTCACAGAAGCCGCTCCCCAGCACCAATCAAAAAAAAACCTGTATTAAAAACCTATCTCTTAACTAAGAGAACCTATATTTATGAAAAACCTATCTTTCCCAATTAGTTTGCAATCCCCTCTATCAAGGCATCCAACGCTTGCTGGTCGTAAACCTTACAGGTATTACGGTTAAAGAGAGCCATCGTATTGTCTCCATTATATCCATTATCCCAGTAGAAAGGCACAAGACCATACTTTCCGGCATTGGCAACCACCGTTTTCAGATAGTAAGCGCGCGAAGCCAAATGCTTGGTCAGCTCATCTCCGGTCAGGGAAGAACGTCTGTTAGCACCGAACTCACCCAGAATCACCGGAATACCCTTGCTTACATATTTCGTCTGCATCTTTTTGAAAAGAGCTTCCATTTCCGCTTCTGCACTTGCGTAACCACCGGGCTGGTAGTTTCTGTCAGATCCGTCCACATGATATTCGGTTCCCCAGAAGTAGGCCATCTTTCCCCAGCTCTCATCCGCCGTCATTCCGCAGAAGTTCCACGGGGTGTAGTAGTGTATCTCGACCATCAAACGGTTGGATACATTGTCCACAGGCAGCTGGCCATAATCCGAAGTATTCGTGATATCCGTATTGGGTCCCTGCACAATCAGGTTGCGGACTGCATTGTTTCCACCCGTAGCACGCACAGCATCTATGAAGGTCTGTTCGTATGACTTCAATACTTCCATTTCAGTGGCATTGGCAGCATTGGGCTCATTACATCCGGCAAACAACAGATGCTCATCATAGTCCTTGAATCTTTCGGCAATCTGTGTCCACAAAGCCTTCTGCACCTTGTTCACGTTGTCCTGTACGGCTGCCTTACAGTTCTTTTCCAACCAGCCTCCATCATAGTGGATATTCAGGATGACATACATATCCTCGGCATAACAATAATCTACCACTTCCTGCACACGGTTCAGCCAGGAAGCTTTTATCGTATAGTCCGTCTCATTCTCCATATACCCATACCAGGCACAAGGAATACGCACAGCATTGAAACCGGCAGCTTTTACGGCACTGATCATTTTCTGGGTCATTGCCGGATTTCCCCATTTGGTTTCTCCCGGGTCCATGTCACTCAGCGAGTTCGTTCCCCACACAAAACCGTCTGCGTAAGTCACATTGCATGCTTCCAAAGAATTACCCAGATTCCAGCCGAGTTTTATCTTCGCAGCCAAAGTCATGGCATCACTCTCCATACCTACATCAGGCAACTCGCCGGCAAGCTGCTTCACAGTAACAGTCTCTGTAAAATCTCCTAAAGTAAAGGTGATGGTTCCTTCGCGAGCCTCACCATAATGGGCGGCAATGCTAAAGGTTTTAGTCACCGCAGACATTGCACGGGTAGTGGTCTCCCGTATCCAGCTATCATGAATAGTGACCGTGACATTGCCATTCGCTTTCAGATTCACCGTAAAGATTCCACCTTCGGCAGCAACCGCTTCAGGAGAACAGGATTCTACAATCAGTCCGTTGGCTGCCACCTGCACAACGTTGAACGTTTCCGTCAAACCACCACCATTCACGGTAACAGTGGCAGTACGTTCCACCGCATCAGGATTTTCTTCCACCGTCACCGTATACCTAAGAACTGTAGCCGAAGCGGAGGCAGCGGGAGTTACCGTACACCAATCCTGATTGCTGATGACTTCCAACGACACATTCGACTTGATAGAAAGTGTGCTCGTTCCTCCTGTTTTGGAAAAATTCATTCCATTCGTCAGAATGTTTTCGGAAATTACGATTTCCGGCGCAGCCGGTTCGTCGTCATTGTCAGAACAAGCCGTCAAGACGGGCAAAAGGGACAATGCCGACAGCACCAAGCAAATCCCCAATTGTTTAATAGTATTTTTCATCTTATTCTTTTTTATCATTAGCCTTAATTTATTGCGGAGCATTGTTATAAACAGACTGTAATGTATAGGAAGCATCTTCCGTGAAAACAGCCTTCTTCATCACTCCTACAATTTCCTCCGCATTATTCAGATAGTCACCCGTAGCATGATTGAACAGACCGGACTCTTCCTTTCCGGCTCCGGTGCCACCGTTGTCCCAGTAGACCGGTGCCATGCCATACTCTTTCGCCGCTTTGCACACATACTCCAGATAATACTTGCGGAAGGATTCCTCACGGGCATTCGCACGATGCACACAGCCCATCTCTCCAATATATACCGGGATGCCTTTATCCACGTAAGCCGCCTTCAGTTTGCCGAATATATTCTTCACATTGTCTTCATCTCCTCCGCTGACCTTCTTGCCCGCAGCTCCGGTATGTCCCCATTCAGAATAGGCAGCATTCAATGTATACTCGTAAGGGTCGTAGAAATGCACAGCTACCATCAAACGATTCTGCACCTTATCCGTGGGCAGTTTGAAAGAGCTTATCGTAAGCTCCGGATTGGTGCAGTATCCCGGCACACCGAGAAAACGATCAGCATTCTCACCACCAACGGCTCGCACCGCATTTACAAACACCTGGTTCCACTCGTTCAGCACCGCATATTGTTTTCCGCCGTCCGTGCGGTTCTCGCCCCAGCCCCAGCCGCCGTCATGTATTTCGTTCATCGACTCAAATGCCAGGAAGTTCCCTTTATCTTTAAAGCGTTCTGCAATTTGCGTCCATATAGCTTCCAACTCGGCCTTGACGGCAGTATTCTTGCTTTCACTCTTGGCAGCCTCTTTTATATTCAGCCAATAACTGCTGTCCGCCCCATCGTGATGAATATTGACAATGGCATTCAAGCCTGCGTTCTCCGCATAGCCCACTACCTCGGCAACACGATCCAACCATGCTTTCTCGATCTCATAGCCGGGAGCGGCTCCGATATGTCCCATCCATGTGACCGGGATACGCACGGTAGTGATTCCTGCGGCAGCCAGTTTGTCAAACAAGGCTTGCGTTGCCTTCCGGTTACCCCAGATTGTTTCATTAGCTACGCCATTGCTGTGCGCATCCAGTTGATTTCCCAGATTCCAGCCCAATCCCAGGCTTTTGGCTACAGCCCAGGGGGTCTCTCCTGTAATTTCGTTCGAACCGGGTTCAGCGGGCTCATCGGGTTCATCAACCTCACCGGCCAACTGCACGATGTCGAACTTTTGTTCCGCCAAGTTACCACCTCTCACGCTAATAGTAGCCGTGCGCTCATCTGTACCGGTATTGGGCTCTACATCTATCGTATATTTAAGGACTGTGCTCGAAGTGGAAGAAACCGGGGTCACCGTACACCAAGTCTGACTGCTGGTAACTTCCAGCGACACATTCGACTTGATAGAAAGTGTATTCGTTCCTCCGGCTTCGGAGAAGTTCAGCCCGTTCGTCAGAATATTTTCAGGGATTACGATTTCCGGTGTAACGGCTTCATCGTCATTGCTGGAGCAAGCCACCGCAAAAGCGGAAAGTGCAATCGTGAAAAGAAAGACAAGATAAGTTTTAATTTTATTCATGACCGTAATGTTTTTCGTTCTTAAATGTCAGGTTAGGGATGAAATCCCGTGTTGGCAAAGATAGGGCAAAACGGGCATACAGTCGATTCAGGATGTTATATGGAACGGTATGATTTGTTATCACCCCAGGATAAATGGTTTCCAATAGCCGACATATAGCCCAAAAAGCAGAAGAGTCCATCGGAAAATGTGATAGAAGCCCTGCTTTGTCCATAGGAAAATGTGACGAAGCGGGGCTTTTGTCCATAGGAAAACGTGATTTCCCTTGCATAAGTTTCTTATTATAAGTACATTTGCGCATAAAAGCAGAAAAGAATGAAACGATTACTGATAGAAGAACTTATCCAATGGAAAAACAAGCAAGGACGCAAGCCCTTGATACTTCAAGGAGCACGACAGGTTGGCAAAACCTGGTTACTGAAAACATTCGGTACGGAATGCTTCGAAGACATCTGCTATATCAACTTTGAACAGGACAATTCCATTAATAATATATTTGAGGGAAGCATCAGTCCGGAGCGCATCATTGAACAACTTTCCGTATTCCATGGCAAACGTATTCAGCTCGGGAAGACACTTATCATTTTCGATGAGGTGCAGGAAGTTCCGCGCGCATTGACTTCTTTAAAGTACTTCACTGAAGAGGCTCCCGAATACGCCATTTGCTGTGCAGGTTCCCTGCTGGGAGTAGCACTACATCAGGGAACTTCTTTTCCTGTAGGTAAAGTAGAATTCTTAACTCTGCAACCTCTCTCTTTTCGAGAATTTCTACTTGCCAACGGAGAAGAACTGCTACTTGACTATGTGATGAACGGCAATTTAGATACCAATGCTTTCACCGAAAAATTACAAGAGCATTTAAAACGCTATTTCATCATCGGTGGAATGCCCGCTGCCGTGCAAAGCTGGCTGGATACACAAGACTTCTTCGAAGTGGAAAAGATACAGGAACAACTGTTGAGCGCTTATGAAAGTGATTTTTCGAAACATGCTCCTTCTAATCTGATAGCCAAAATCAGATATGTGTGTCAGAGTATCCCCTCTCAATTAGCAAAAGAAAATAAGAAATTCGTTTACGGCATGGTACGTGAAGGAGCACGTGCCCGCGAATATGAGGACACATTAATGTGGCTTCATGACACCGGACTTATTCGCCGGACTTACCGTGTACGTAAACCGGATGTACCATTGAAAGCATACGAAGACTTACAATCTTTTAAAGTATTCCTGCTTGATGTCGGGCTCTTGCGGGTCATGAGTGGACTGTCGCCTAAAGTATTCATCGAAGGAAGCCGGATATTTGAAGAATTTAAAGGAGCACTGACGGAGCAATATGTTCTACAAGAGCTCTCTCTTTTTCCTCAACTCAATGCCAACTATTATTGGACTTCCGATGCAAATGCCGAAGTTGACTTTCTCTTCTCAGATGGTCTTCGGGCATATCCGTTGGAAGCTAAAGCCGGCAATAACGTACATGCTAAAAGTCTGAAAGTGTACGATAAAGAATACAATCCGCAACTTCTTTTCCGTACCAGTTTACTGCCGTATGAAAAAAACGGGAAACTAATAAACATCCCGCTGTATCTGTTGTTTGCCCTGCCTAAAGTACTTACTCTTTAACACAAGCAACTGTTCAGTCCATTCGTTTTATATCAATTTTTATTCACAAGCAAAATTTACACAAGTGAGTTTTTACTGTTGACTATTAAGGTATTACAAAAAGCCAATTTTCTGTTCACAAGAAGTTAGGAGTTTGTCCACAAGAAGTTAACTTCCTGTTGACAAACTCCTAACTTCTTGCTGACATGAAACAGAGCGTTTTTCTATTATTTTACAGGTAAGTACATTTTGGGAGGAGATAAAAAAGGACTGCATCCGGTTAGCTAAAACCGTTTCTTCTTGTTTAGTCCAAACTTTAATCGCATTTTCAGTGCACATTGGTGATCGCATTTCCCTCTGGCACCTCCCTTCCACATCCAACGGGCAGAGTATTCTGCACCGAATCCTAATTGAGAAATGATATAGTAATAGACCTGAACATCAACTCCCGCAGCAAAGCGGGTGAAAGAAAAGTTCTCTTCGCCGTAATAGTCCTCTTTTTCACTATCAGTCATCTCATCTTCCGAAAAATCTCCTCTTCTATAAATATATCTCCAGTCATTCCATCCAAGCGTGGGTCCGGCCCCCACGGCAAAATGCTTCCAATAAGAAGTGTGCAACAAATTTATGTTGTAATATCGAGCATCACGCCCCCAATCCGAAGGTTCCATAGACAGAACATAACCAGTTAGACCAACTTCAGCTGTCAGAGACAAAGTCCGGTTCCGGCAGTAGGCATATTCTAATCCGGCACCAGTCCCCAATATTACCGTAGAAGAGCGATTTCTATTTTCGAGTGAAGGGATATAGTTCCACTGAGTACAAACTATATTATTAATAAAAATCAGACTCCACCGACCTTGCGGCACATCAAGGTTCAGAAGCCGTTCCGGCTGGTTCTGAGCCATACCGTTTTCTAAGGAAAGTAGGGAACAAAAAATAATACCCACAAGAATACGGATTTCGCATTTAAGTAAATCGTGTATCATTCTGTATTTCATGGCTATTCGTTTTAAATGAATAAAATTAGTACATAGCAAAAACCATTAATTGTCGCATTCATTGCATTTTCCATAGTCTTTATATTTTATTAGCAAAGATATGAAAGATTACTTTACCATCATACATTATCTGTTTTTTATTCCCTGCCCAAAAAGACAACCACTGTCTCCCAAACGCAATATGAGGAGCCCTCAATTATCCTACCATAGAGTGAAATTACTTTTTTTGCTTCCAGTCTTTCAGCTTCCGTCCAACGCCCTACTCATGGTAGTTTCGGCTGAAGGCTCTTCCTGAAACTCTCTTTTTCAGGGTTCAGTGGGGGAACTTTCAGCCGGAAGTACCATGAACAGGGCGTTTGCGAACAAGCTGAAAAGCTGAAACTAAAGAAACAACCATTTAGGGTTTAGGGAAGTTGAATGGTGAACGCTCACCACTCAAACAATAAAATCCCGGGATCCTCCCCCTTCACTGTCTAAAATAACATTACTTATTCCGGATGATAACATTGCTTGTTATCATCCGGAACATTACTTGTTACGAGGCATAACTATATATGTTATCAAGTGTGCGTGAAGACTATAAAATCGAGGAAAGACTAAAAGACAGCGGATTACATATCCGCCGGGAAGGATATATATCGTGCGTGCAGGACATATATACCGTACACGCAGGATATATATACCGTACACGCAGGACATATATATCGTACATGCAGGATATATATATCGTACATGCAGGATATATATATCGTTCGTGCAGGAAGTAGGTAAAACCGAAAGCAAGCGATCTATTCCAATTGTGCGAATTTCACATAGCATTGTTTACTAACAGCATACAAGTTTTTATTTGCTTGATTTGCTCTCCCTGCATATAAATGATACATTTGCATTATTTATAAAACAACAAACAATAGCAATTCTCTTTGCTGACAAAAAGAAAGCATACTCCTAAAATACAAACGATATGCAAAACATCATCAATGGCATCCGGCGCTACTACCCGGTTTCCGATGCTTCCTTAGCCCTGCTTTTCTCGAAAATGAAAAAGGCGGAACTACCCAAGAAGCATCTCCTGATACGGGGAGGCGTCATTGACCGCCACGTGTATTTCATAGAGAAAGGCTTTGCACGTTCCTATTGCCTGCTGGACGGCAAAGAACTCACCATCTGGTTCTCACGCGAAGGAGATATCACCTTCGCCATGAAAGACCTGTATCACAACGAACCGGGCTATGAGTATGTGGAACTCTTGGAAGACAGTACGCTATATGCCATCAGCATAGAAGACCTCAACCAGCTTTATGAAACCAATATCGAGATTGCCAACTGGGGAAGAGTTATCCACCAGGAATGCCTGCTATATATGGACCAGCATCACATCAGCCGGCTTTTTCTGCCGGCCAAAGAACGCTACCTACAATTAGTAAGAGAGCTGCCCGACGTCATCCAGCGGGCTAAGCTGATCTACATAGCTTCCTATCTGGGCATCACCCCCCAACATTTAAGCCGTTTGCGTGCAGAAAAGTTGTTTTTTTAATCTATGTGAATTTTTATAATCGGGCAAACGCCTAACTTTGCCGCCTTACTAAACAAATTTGTCCATGATTAACACGCTTACATCCTTACGGTTGATATTTGCACTTATGGTATTTGGAGCGCATTGCTATGTAATAGCTCCCTTCTTTGACGTGCATTTCTTTAAAGAAGGCTTCGTAGGAGTTAGCTTTTTCTTTGTACTAAGTGGTTTCATCATCGCCTATAACTATCAGGAGAAACTGACGGAACACACCACCACCAAACGGAAATTCTGGATAGCCCGCATCGCCCGCGTCTATCCCCTGCACTGGCTCACGCTATTGCTGGCAGCCCTGTTGGGAGGTTACGTGGTGTACACCGGCACCGCCGACTGGTGCAGACATTTCCTGGCATCCCTCACACTAACGCAGGCTTACATTCCCCGGCCGGATTATTTCTTCTCCTTCAACAGCCCATCATGGAGTTTGTGCTGCGAACAACTGTTTTACTTCTGCTTCCCGTTCCTGATACCTTTGGCAAGAAACAGCAAAAGGCTATTCCTCTTTTTCCTCTTTTGCACCCTGCTGGTTGTCATCGGCATGCACTTCACTCCGGAAGAAGACATCAAAGGCTATTGGTATGTAAACCCCATCACCCGGTTTCCCGACTTCATTGTGGGAATGCTCCTGTTTCAAGTCTATCGCTATCTGAAAGACCGGGAAATCAGTTACCGGCAAGGCACTATCATCGAAGTGCTGTCCATAGCCATCTTTGCAGGGTTCTACCTTTATGCGACCGAAATACCTAAAGTATATCGTTACTCCTGCTACTATTGGCTTCCGGTGTCACTGATTCTGTTGAGCTTTGCGTTGCAGAAAGGAAGTCTTTCCCGACTATTAAATAACCGCTACCTGATAATAGGAGGTGAAATCAGTTACAGTTTCTATTTAATCCACCTCTTCGTATTGCTGACGTATGTAGAATGGCAGAAGCAGAGCGGCTGGCAAATCAGCTGGATGGTATCGGTACCGGTTCTTCTGGGCATCATACTGCTGCTTAGCCTGTTGTCCTACTATCGTTTTGAAAAGCCGATGAACAAACTAATAAAAAGAATACTAAACAATGAATCGAATGGAACAACCTTTATCGAAAGCGCCTCGCATTGAGGTAGTAGATGCCTTGAGAGGCTTTGCCGTAATGGCTATCATCCTGGTGCACAACCTGGAACACTTCATCTTCCCCGTCTATCCCACTGATTCTCCCGCTTGGCTGAATATTCTGGACCAAGGCATACTGAATACTGTCTTCTCCCTGTTTGCCGGAAAGGCCTATGCCATTTTCGCCTTGCTTTTCGGATTTACCTTCTACATTCAATGCAACAATCAGAAGAAACAAGGAAAGGACTTCGGCTACCGCTTTCTGTGGCGCCTCGTACTGCTTGCAGGTTTCGCCACGCTGAATGCCGCTTTCTTTCCTGCCGGTGACGTGCTGTTGCTGTTTGTAGTGGTAGGGGTGGTTCTGTTTCTATTCCGTAACTTGAGCGACAAGATGATATTGGTGTTGGCCATTCTCTTTCTGCTGCAACCGATAGAATGGTATCATTATATAATGAGCCTGATCAATCCGGCACACCAGCTACCCGATTTAGGAGTGGGAGCCATGTATGCGGAAGTGGCAGAGTACACCAAAACAGGAACTTTAGGCCAATTCTTCTGGGGAAATGTTACATTAGGGCAGAAAGCCAGCTTCTTGTGGGCAGTAGGAGCCGGTCGTTTTTTGCAGACAGCGGGGCTTTTCCTGTTAGGGTTCTACATAGGCAGAAAGCAACTGTTTGTCACCAATGAGAAGAATATCCGTTTTTGGATAACGGCGCTTATCATCGGAGCCGTAGCTTTCGCTCCGCTATATCAGTTGAAGGAATTAATTATGAAGAGCGACGCTTTGGTTCAGCAAACAGTGGGAACGGCATTTGATATGTGGCAAAAACTGGCGTTTACCTTTGTACTGATAGCTTCGTTCATCCTGTTATATCAGAAAAAAGGTTTCAGCAAAGGCGTTTCCAGTCTCCGGTATTATGGAAAGATGAGTTTGACCAACTATATCACGCAATCCATCCTGGGAGCCATTATCTACTTCCCGTTCGGACTTTATCTGGCACCTTACTGCGGCTATACGCTGAGTCTGCTGATTGGTTTTGTCTTATTCCTGCTGCAAGTGAAATTCAGCAAATGGTGGCTGAGCAAGCACAAACAAGGGCCGCTGGAGCACATCTGGCATAAGTGGACTTGGATAGGCTCGTCACGCGCCAATAAATAAGACAGAAAGTTTCCATAAGCATTAATTTTGAAAAAGTAAATAAATAAGATTCAATGGGAAGAGCAGAAAGGTAGATTTACAGAGATAAAAGAAGCGGTTTCGCCTGTCCCATTACTCTTCACCAACGCATCGGCAGTAGGTGCATTAACACTCTACATGGGGGTACGAAACCGCCCATATAGAATTCACGCAAGCAGGCATAAAAATGCCTGCCACGTCTTTAGGCAGGTTCCCTGCCGATGCGTTAATATGAAGAGCACTGCAAATATACGCATAAATCGGATAAAGCAAACTGGCAGACAGCAAAAATCAACCTTGAAGCGCAGCCTATCTTAGGCAAATGCAAGTAAATTATCGCTATTTTCATCCAGCTTGCGGTTAAAATCGCAAATTAAGCCGCATAATCTGCGGCTAACCAAAGTTCGATAGCCGCAAACCGTATTCCTGAAACCGCTAGAATATACCCATGCTGGGCGAACAACAAAAATGAGGTTGTGTCAAAACGTTGACACAACCTCTTATTTATTAGATCAACATAAATTCCACCTCTGTTTACCACTGCGGAACAGTAAATAGGTTATGGAACGTAAACTTCACTTCCATAGAGCTACCGAAACCGAGTTCTTTGATTATGTCTCCATCGGGCATACCGAAAGCACAGCCGCCCGTCTTCGTCGCTCCATAACAATTCCAAAGTTCCAGGCGATACTTGGGACCTTCATTAGCATCGAGCACTTTCGTCGCATCAAACGTTATCTCCGAACCGTCGAGGTAGAGATTATCCAACGTGGCATGCGTGTCCGGGAAGAAGCCATATAGGTCAACCACCTCGATGAAAGTCATCATAGTGCCATTGGAGAAATCCTTACCTTCCTCCAGTTGATACTTAATATCGAACTGTCCGCCAACTATTGAATATTGGAAATTCTCATATTTCACTTCAAACGTTGCACCTTGATTATAACTCCATACCTGATTATCACCCCAATCATAAGCCATATTAACAGTAGGCATATAAGTGCCTGCACCATTGCCATCGGTAAAGACTGTATAAGTAACCTCCAGACTGTTGTTGAAGTGAACGGCCGGCTCAGAGCCTATATTTTGCGAGTTACTGAAAGCGCTGTTCAAAACTTTGCCACTGGCAGCACCCTTACCATAAATATTAAAAAGTTCCACGCGATAATTACCATTACCCTCAATATCTCCATAGAAGAAGTTGTTAGCATTAAACTTGATCGCATTGCCATCGCACTTCATCTCGTCAATACGAACGAAAGTATTGGGATACTTGCCCATCAATCCCTGAAAATCGAGAGCGAATACCATAGCATCGCTGCATGAGCCTTCGTACGTGAAGGTATGCTGACCCGCCAACTCAGCCGGAGACAGACGTCCGGCATCAGCTCCCCAAGTACCACCCCCATCAGAACTTGCGCAAAGCAATGATACCGGAATCTTGGTATCGGCTTCCGCCTTGCGCTGGCTGTAATAGTTGACTGAGTAAGCATAATTGTCGTTATTGAGAAGGGCAATCTGCAAACCATCGCTCGTCAGAGACAGGATATTCAGCTTACCGCTCTTTACCGCTACCCAAGTATTGGCACAGAGTACATTGATGTCGATATCAATCACTTTATTCTCTTCGTCGATGGTGTACTTACCGGTTTCATCGGTAGCTACGCCGTCGTCAGTCAAGCGGTGAATGTTCACAGTTCCATCTTCGAAGAACTCCATGTAACCATAGTCAACGCCATAGGTATAACCTATCCAACCATTGTCAACACCCATTTCCCAATGGACCGGATCTTCGAGGAAGGGCTGACCGTTAGATACTATAGCCCAGTTATACGTTTTGCCCCACTGCGTGAACGGCCCTTCGAATACATGCTGCTCACCATCCTGACCATTGTCAATGTACCACTTACCGTAAAGCAACGAGCGGTCGAACGGTACATTTTTGGCAGTAGAGACGGCGCGAACAGCCAGAGCCTGATAGACAGGAGTAGTGGCACGCGTAGCGATCGCATTGGTGAAATGATAGCTCATAGCAAACTGGTTATCAGAAACATTGATTGAACCGGAAAGGTAATAGCCTTCTGCTCCGGCTCCGGTAACAGCAGCTTGGGTACGCGAACCTGCGGCAGGCATAAAGATGGAGTTTCCGTTAGGACCGGTGAACTTATATCCGGCAACACCTTCTACTTCCGTCCACTCTCTGGTGCAGAGTGCAAAGAGCTCTTCAAACTCGGCAATGGTAGGCATGGTTGCTTTGCCCTCGAATACATTAAATACAAGGTCATTGGCTGTTTTGTAGATATCGGCAGAAGCAAAGTTTGCAGGGTCGATGCTGGTATTGAAACCAATCATATCACCGAAACCAAACAGACCACCGATTTCCGTTTCTGAAGTAGCACCTACATT
Source organism: Bacteroides cellulosilyticus (assembly GCF_020091405.1). Classification (NCBI taxonomy): domain Bacteria; kingdom Pseudomonadati; phylum Bacteroidota; class Bacteroidia; order Bacteroidales; family Bacteroidaceae; genus Bacteroides; species Bacteroides cellulosilyticus. Next base: position 2,352,732 of record NZ_CP081903.1, on the reverse strand, counting down.
GTATTTCGCCCATTTGGTAGAAAGACCGAGGTCTACAAGGTCGTTGTCAAGATCGAACACATGATCATTTGTAGTAGTGAAAGATTTCTCTTCACCGTATACTACGCCTGCGCCAAGATCAAGATAAGCCACATAGTAATAGGTAGTGTTTGGCAATAAACCTTCCACATTCACCGTGTAGCTTCCTTTAGGGTTGGTGGCGATGCGCACACCGGCACGCACATTTTCCGTACCTGCCACACCCGACACCAGGATGCCACTCTCTGCATCCGTGGGGAAATCGGCAAGCGAACCGGCCAGAGTTGCCTTGTTAGCCCCTATTTGGGTAGCATCACCGGTAACGGCACGGGCATTGGTCAGCACAAGGCTTTTCACTTCACCCTTATAGGTCACTTTACCTTGCAGGGTGACGTATGCCTGGTAGTAAATGGTTTGGTTCACGCTGCCCACAACCGTAGCGGAAAACTCGTCACCACCTGTAGCAACTATCCTTTCAGTCAGCATATCAGTCGCTTCACCGTAATTAAAGCCGGTGACGTATGCGCTTGAGGCTTGGCTTTTAAGCCCCGATACGGTACCGTGCAGTGTGGCTGATGTGGCAGTCACATCTGCCGAACCCGTCACTACGGACGAGTCGGTGAGAAGAGGGGTAGCGTTAATCGCATAGTCATCATCACTACATGAAGCCAGTCCTAATGTAAGCCCCATGACAAGTGACAGAATACCTAAATATATCTTTGTCTTCATATACTAATTTCTTTAATGTGGGTTATTCAATAGTCATTGAGAGCACTTCAATCTGCACGTCTGGCTGTCCGTCTTCTGTTACAGCTACCGTGGCAAGCTCTTTGTTCTGGATACCGATACAGATGCAGCTACTTCCGTCATAAGTTACGGTAGCACCGGTAGTATTGGTTACGGTAACTGTCTGGGTAGCTCCTGCAGTAGTGTCAAAAAGTGCAGCATGTTCTAACTCGTAACAAGCATCTTCCCAAGCATTTCCAATGTTATTATCCAGGATGACTGTCTTAGGTTTCGCGCCATCGTTCCAAGTGATGCCACCCAACACTTTATACTGAATTTTCAAGGTTTGATTTTTTTTCAACTTCACTTTCGTAATGTCAATGGGCCACTCCACATCGCCTCCCCATGGATTGTAGAGTTGCAAACGCAGACGGTCAGTATTTCCATCACCGAAGATGATCTGTACCTTACTGTTATCTACCTTAATCTCAGTAGGACCTGTCTCGCCACCCGTACTAATCTTCTTATAAAGCAGATTGGCTACAAGATAAGAATTCACCACCCCATTCTCATCTTTCGATTCAGGAATACCGATAGTCAATGTTTCACCCGCCTCAACACTAAGCACCGTAAATTCTTTGCTTGTAACAGCAACAGTGCGCTGATCGCTTGAAGCAGTAAGAATGGTGATTTCCTTATCAAAAGTAATTACACCGTTTGCAAAGCTCACCTTACCGCTGATTTCACCGTATTCATAATTGTACGAACCGTCGGAAGCCTTACTCAGAATAAGCTCAAAGTCTTCCACCTCATCACCGGCAGCAGGAGCCCATGAGTCATTGTATACACCGCCTGTCACACTTTCCCACTTTTGCACGCTGGGAGAACCGTTCCACCACAACCAGTCGTAAGGTATTTCAGTATCAAGATTGAATGTCATCTGATTGCCTACATAAGTCACACCGCTGATTTCGGTAGTGAAAAGATCGGTAGCCAGATTATCGAATGTGGGGAGCACGGGGGCAATCTTCTCTATCTGTCCGCTATCTTCTTTGGGTATACACTCACCCTTGGTTGCAATCACCTCTTCAGACACGAAGTTCCACACAATATACCAGCTACCGTCAGAATTAGTACGTTTAGTCACTAATTGCAGTATATACGGGGTAAGATCTATAATCTGAATATCCTGCGTGTAATTGGAACAGACTTCATCGAAGCCCACATTGTGCATGGAATAACAATCGGAAAACGAGATGGTCGGTTTAGTCTTTTCTGCAAGATTCATATTGAACTTACCTTTCATGTTTGAACCCGTACTGGAACCCTTTACCCCAGCCTCACCGCGATACATGGTAGCCACGCAACCATTGGCGGCATCCATACTGAAAGTCATATACGAATCCATATAGGGATCGGTTTCGGGTATGAGCCAGCCTTGAAATCCCGGGTCCCAGTTGGGTTTCCAGTTACCTGCGCCAAAGACAATATCCTTATAAACCAAATCATCCGCTTCTTTTTGGGTATATCCGGCACCATCACCGTCAGGATCGTATGGAGCCATATACATCACAGGCCCCGAGCACTGGCCGATGCCATAGTTCGCATCACAAGGATACCATTTTTTACTAACCCCTTCAGCCAATGTCTCAGCATCGGGAAGGGCATCACCCGACTTGAAATCCCTAGAAGATAGCAAGAACCACTTCTCATCGCTCAGCAGCGAGAAGTCATTTTGCGCCAGATTAAAAGTATAAGGTTCGCCATATACCACACCGCCGGGCGTCTCTACACCGAAAGTCACCTCATACTCACCTGCAAAAGGCAAGCTGACGGCAAGTTCGCTCTCTTGAGAGCGTCCCTGCGGAGTAACCCACAACGGGGTGCAACCGGTAATATTCGACTTGAGGCGTACTTCATTTCCCTTAATAGTCACAGTGTAGGCAATGCCTTCCGCCAAGTCATCGGATACATAGGTTTTCTTGCCCATATCATATTCATCGGGTGAACAGGCCGACAACATCAACACCAAGCCTGCAATGAGCGTATATATATAATAATTCAATTTCATATCTTATTATTTTTAATGTTTTTCCTTGATAAACCTAAGCCTTCGTGGATTTACCAACCGGCATTCTGAGTAAGCACATTACCCGAAAGGGTGATTTGTGTATTAGGAATCTGCATCAGCCCTTTCTTCGAGGTGAAGTTGCTTTCGGAGAATGAAGTGGTTTCTTCATTTCCACCGTTTATCACTTTGGCACCATTTTGTGCGGCAGTGATGACACGTGCAGCGTATGCACCCTCTTTCTCATAGCGCATCAAGTCCCAGTAGTGCACACCCTCGAAAGCCAATTCAATGGCGCGTTCCTTACGGATGTTTTCAATGCTGTAAGCCAGTGTCTCACCGGGATATACACGCTGGTGAACCCGATTCAATCCATCGGCATTACCATTGAGTTCGGAATGCATCAGCAATACATCGGCATAACGCATGATGGTGTAATCCTGATAGTAAGTAATATTCTGGTGCTGCTCACCCAACTTGAATCCTACCTCCTGACGCGTGCCGTCGGCAAAGCACATCGGCGCATACTTGCGGGTATAATAACCCGTGTATTCATACGAATCGGTGATATCGGCATTGAAACCGGCTTCGCTGCAACTCCATACGCAAGCATTGAAGCGGGGGTCGTTCTTATATTGCTCCACGAAAGTGGGAGTCACCGGGCAAGCGCCCCAGCCACTGGCAATGCATACGCTCGTGGCGCTCCTGTTGCGAGGTCCCAGATAAACAGAGAAAGTATTGCCATCACCATTGCCATTATAGTCGTGAGTAGTATTCATCTTCAGGTTGAGCACAATTTCTGCCGAGAGTTTACCTTGTCCGGCTTGCCAGGCAGAACCATCGTACCACTTGCCGGCGTAGGTCGTATTCCAGGCGTATGTATCGCCACTTGAAGCATCGGTAGTGCAAGAAGGCATCCAGAAGTCGGCATAATTTCTTTCCAGTTCATATCCCCCATGCTGCACCACATCGTTGATGGCAGCCACTGCCTCAGCTTTGGTGCATGAAGCATGTTCGGCACCGTAGTAACCGGTATAATAAAGGTAGGCACGAGCCATCAACGCCTCCGCAGCATACTTGGTGATGCGGCCATCGTTGGTATTCCGATTATCCAAAAGATATGCATCAGCAGGAATATGCTCAATAGCATACTTGAAATCTTCAAAGATGACTTTATAGACATCGCTTGCCGGAGAACGGGGAACGTTCTCTTCGGAGGGAGTCGTAAGCAAAGGAACATCTCCAAACATACGGACAAGGTCGAAATAAAGGATGCCGCGAAGAGCATGCGCTTCACCCATCACGCGTCCTTGAGCTTTGGTGTCGCCTGCCCAGTCGATGTTTTCCTCCTGAACGATGAGCTGGTTGCAACGGAATATGGCTTTATAATAGTTCTGCCAATCCACATTGAAGATATCGTTGTATGAAGGGGCGATACCGAGATTGAACTGGTCAATCACATTATTATTTTTAGCATCAGAGAGACCGAGACCGGCTAAAGCCTGCTCGGAAGCAAATTCCGCCAGCAGATACATGCCTACTCCTGCATCGGAAATAGTACGTTGCCATCCATCGTAACAACCCACTAAAGCCATTTCGGCAGACTCCAGGTTGCTGTAAGCCGTTTCAGTATTCAGATCCTTTTTTGATGAAGTGTCAAAGAAGTCTTCACACGAGGTGAAAGCTAAAGCCGACACAACGAGCGCACTCGTCAATAATATATGTTTCGTATTCATATTACTTTTCTTTTTCATGATTTAAAACGCAAGATTAATGCCCACGATGAAAGTACGGGGGTGCGGATAGTAACCCATATCTACGCCCGACACCCATGTATCGTTGTTGTTGCCGTCCGTACCGTTAAATGAACCGATTTCGGGGTCCATGCCATCGTACTTGGTCAGTGTGAAGAGGTTTTGAGCCTGCACATAGAGGCGCAGTTTCGACAAACCCTTCCAAGAGATGAGACGCTTGAAGTCGTAGCCCAACGTGATGTTCTGCAAACGGATGTAATCACCATCCTGCAAATAGAGATCGGAGAACTGCCAGTTGCCCACATCACCGTAGGTCACGCGGGGAATCCGGTTGCTGGTACCTTCACCCGTCCAGCGGTCCAATATCTGGCGGCTGTAGTTGGACTGTGAAGAGTTGGGGTCGCGATAGGACTGGGCAATCTGGAAACCGGCGGCACCGGTAGCGTTCAGGCTGAGGTCGAAACCTTTATATCCCAAGTTAAGATTGAGGCCGAATGTGTATTTGGGAAGTCCGTTGCCTAAGTCCACCTTATCGTTGGCGTCGATGGCTCCATCGTGATTCACATCTACATACTTCACGTCGCCTGGTTGCACATTACTTTGATATACACCGTTTCCGGCAGCAATCCAGTCGTTAATCTCCTGCTTGTTCTGGAAGACACCGGCTGTCTTGAACCCCCAGAAGTAACCTATGGCATGGCCGTTCTCGGCACGGTAGAACTCTTCCGCATTACTGTAGATTTGATTGGTAGCACCATGGATGATGCCGTCTTCGGTAGGGATGCTTCCCACTTCGTTGTGGTTGTATGCCATGTTGGCACCTACACTATAAGTGAAGTTCTTTCCGATCTGGTCGTTCCAAGAAAGCCCCAGTTCGATACCTTTGTTTTTCACGTCACCACCGTTGATGATAGGGCCATCGGTACCTGCCGTAGCCAATACGGGAGCCTGCACCAGCCAGTCCTTAGTGTTCTTGATGTACCCGTCGGCGGTGAATGCGAGGCGACCATTCAGGAAACGGGCATCAATACCCACATTATATTGTTCGGAGGTCTCCCACTTCACTTTCTCGTTGGCCAGACGGCTGGTATAAGAACCCGTAACCCAGGCATCCTGACCTCCGCCGGAACCGAAGTTATAATTGGTGTTCGTGGTAGATACGGGAGCAAGATATTGATAGCAATTGATATTGGCGTTACCCACCTGGCCCCAGCTGACACGCAACTTCAAGAAGTCGAGCCAAGACTTTGCCGACTCCATGAACTTCTCTTCGGAGAGAGTCCAACCGGCAGATACCGAAGGGAAATATCCCCAGCGATTGCCTTTGGCAAACTTTGACGAACCATCGGCACGCATGGTGGCGTTCACCATATAGCGTTCTTTCCATGTCCAACCCAAACGGGCGAAGAATGACATACCACGGGTAGAATCATAAGGAGAGCCTTTCACTGTCTTATTCTCCGTACCATCGGTATTCACCAGATAAGCATGGTCCCAATCATCGAATCCGGGGATAAGGCCGGTGTTGGAACCTTCGGTATTGCTGCCATCATAGGTGGACAGTTCGCTACCTATCAAGGCATTTATGTGATGCTCGTCGGCAAGGTCGAAATCGTAAGAGAGGGTATTGGTCCACACCATCGACAGGCCGTGACCATGACTCTGGTTCACTTTGCTCACGGTGTTGGCCGTCTGCGGAGTGAACTGGTACTTCGGTGTATAAGAACGATACTCGGAAGCACCGTAACTGATGCCATACACCGTCTTGAACCTCAAGTTCTTGATAGGTTCAATCTGCACGTACACGTTGGCATCGAGCGAACCGTTCTTGCTGTTGTTGTAGCGGTTCATCATCATGTTACCGTAAGGATTACCGTCGTTTACGTTCCAATCGGAGTTCACCGTAGAATTGTAGTTGCCGTCGGCATCATAAACGGGAATGATGGGAGATGCGGAGAATGCACTGCGGAGGTTATTGTTCCAGATGTTCCCGGTATTCATGCCACGCGAATCTTTATAGACAAAACTCACGTGCTCGCCTATGGTCACCAGTCCGTTCCACATCTTGTGTTCGGAGTTCACGCGGAAGTTATACCTTTTATAATAAGAAACGTCCGAGCCGCCTATCAAGCCATCCTGACCGGTGTAACCACCCGAAATGGCATAAGTAGAAGTTTTGGAGCCGCCCGTGAACGAGAGGTTGTGGCTGGTGGTCAACCCGCCATCTTCAATGGCCTGGTCAATCCAGTCGGTATCATATATATTACCATTGGCATCACGTATAGAGCTAAGCGAAGCCCAATCTACCGGCGACATACCAGAATTGAGACGGGCTTCATCCATAATATTCATATACTCCGACGCATTGAGCATGCTGTACTTGCGTCCTATCGTCTGCCAACCGGCATAACCGTCGTAGCTGATTCTGCAAGTACCTTCCTTACCACTTTTAGTAGTAACCAACACTACACCATTGGCAGCCTGTGCACCATAGATGGCAGCCGAAGCTGCATCCTTCAGAACATCGATACTTTCAATATCAGCGGGATTCAAAGTAGAGATGTCGCCACCCACACCATCAATAAGATAGAGAGGCTGCGAATTACCCACCGTACCCAGACCACGAATAGTTACGCTCATGCTGGCACCCGGCTGTCCCGAAGTGGAAACGATGTTTACACCGGGTGTTTGCCCCTGCAAAGCCGAGAGGGGGTTAGTCGTATTCAGTTTGGCAATGTTTTCACCCTTCACCTGAACCGTAGCACCGGTCACCAGTTTCTTTTTCTGAACGCCGTAGCCTACCACGACCACTTCATCCAGCATTTCGGTATCTTCTTTTAATGATACATTGATAACCGAAGCGTCACCCACTTTAAATTCCTGAGACGTGTAGCCGATATAAGAGAATACCAGCGTTTGCCCGGGCTGGGCAGTTACAGAATACTTACCGTCCATATCGGTAATACCACCAGTGGAAGTCTCTTTCACCTGAACGCTGACACCAATCAACGGCTCATTGTCCGTGGCAGATGTCACAACTCCCGAAATGGTTTTGCTTTGAGAAGGGTTAGCCTGAAGGCTACTGATTGCAGGTACCAGAAGTAGCAGTACCAATGCAACACGGCATAAATGCAAATTTATGCACTTTTCAAAGAATGTCTTTCTCATTGTACATTGTTTAATGGTTAATATCAAAGATTTTATTGTATTCTTTTTCGTTTACAAAAGAAACCACGACAAATGTATGGAATGAAGTTGAAAGACTTTGAAAAGAATGTTATGAAGAGGAGACAGATTGGTTAATCCTCGCTCCTGAAATGTTATTAATAAAGGTACAATTTGTTTTTATCCCCCTCACAGAGGTACTGTGAAGGGGATAAAGACTTACTGATTCACTACGAAATTACGTATCTGACACCCGGTTCTCTCACCTTTGGCTATACGCAAACGCAAGGTATGCCGACCGGAAGCCAGTTCCGTCTCCAGCATATACACCCATGGAATGTACAAGTTCCGGCTCCAATCAGTAAATGTATCCAGCTTCTTGAACGGAGCCCCATCCACACTGTATTCCAGCACACAGGCTTGCGGACCGGCTGCGCAGAAGATACCTACAGCGCGTCCTTCAAAAGAGAATGAAAGACTGGCTCCGGCACGATCAGCCACCAACATGGGAACATGTACGAAACCTTTACGGGTATTCCCTTTCACTGTAGGCGTCCAGTCATCCACCACTTTCCAACCATTCAGTTGCTTAGCGGAACGGATATCCGCAAATACACCTTTATCATAAGAATAGGAATCTATCGGTTTTTCCGGTACCTCATGTGCCCGGACGGTTTTCTTTGCCACGTCGCCACTCCATTCAAGGTCGAAAAGACGGTTTATAGCGGCAGCATAATATGTATGACCGTTCCAAGCAGGATGTGTGCCACCAAATTCTTTCCAATCAAACTCACCATCGAGCATACGCTGCGCCACTTCTTCCGCCAAATTGATAGAGGAAACATAATAATGATTGGCTACACTTTCATGATTCATAATAACCTGGGGTTGTATACCCTTGTCCAACAAAGGTATGAATGGATCGTAGATAAAGTGAAGCATGACAATATCCATTTCCGGACTGACAGTACGGGCATGACGAATAATACCCTCCATACCGCGTGTCTGCCGGATATAATCGAATCCGTTTGTATCATCATTTACCGCTGCCTCAACAAATAATAAATCAGGCATTCCTTTCTGCAATACATCATTTTCAAAACGGAAAGCATGAGGAGTGCTTCCGGTAGAAGGTATTCCGGCATCAATGAACGTGAATTCAGTCTCCGGGAAACGCTGTTTCAAATCTTCCTGTATCATATTCCGCCAACCACGCATTTCGGTAATGGAACCACCCAGAAAAGCGACACAACCTTTTTTCTCTTTCGCAAACTTCAGATAAGAGTTAGTAAGGCTACCACGTTGATGGATCACTTGTTTCTTCTGATAATCCGGTTGGTTACGGATTATAAAATCAACAACCGGTTCAGCATTATCCAAGCTATGTGGATGATGATCGCAACCGGGTTTCAATATGATTTCGACATTACCTCCCAAAGCACGATAACGTTCAGCAACAATCTTCATGTGCTTTTCATACGGCACAATCTTGTCACTATCACCACAAACGCCCATCACTGGAATACCGGCAGCCGCTAATGGAGCCAGGTTATCAATCGGATTTCCTTTGAAGTCTTTTGCATTTTCTTCAGTCAATCCCCATTCTGCAAGGAAACCTTTCCAGAAATCACGTTCCCAGTTCTCGGAGAAATAGAGCATATCGCATACAGGAGCATCTACATAGATACAGGCCACTTTATCAGGATTATTTGCCGCCCAATTAAATGCGAATAATCCGCCACGGCTGAAGCCTTCTAACGTCACTTTGGGAGAAAGACGATAATACCTGCGCATGACTTCATAGAAATCACTGCCCAGACGTTGCGCACGCGGACTTCCATAAAGATGAGTCAAATCATAATACGCCACATGGAAACCTTTCTCCAACAAAGCCTTATCTACCGAAGGGAAAGCTCCGAAAAATGCAGGACGCCATATCCAGGGACGCCCTTCCGCTACCTTGCGGGGAGCAACAACGATAGCGCGGCGTGCATTACAAATAAAATCATAACGATCGAACCCTTCCCATTGCGACTTCTTACCGGGGAAAGGTTGATCGGTAACAATTGCAGGCGCCTCATTACCAGTCAGTGTACGATAAAGTTCACCGGCAATCAATGCAGCTCCTTGTTCATTGGGGTGGATACCATCTGTATAGTAATCAGGATACGGCTTCAGCAGTGCATAGAGATCTACAACAGGCAGATGACGTTTCTTCGCAACGCTGCGTATCACAGGAATGATACCGTTTGTAATTACACTATCGTTAATACCGAAATTCCGTTTTACGGCAGGAACAGGCAAACAAAGATATATCTTAGGTTTGGAAGGCAATTCCTGAAGAATATCCAGCATTTCCGTCAAATCCTTCTTAAAGTCTTTTCCATAACGCCAGTTCCAGGGTTTGCTGTCATTCGTTCCCAATTTAATGGTAACGATATCCGGCTGAAATGCCAAAAGATCACGAAACTTCTGTTCGTGCATATAAGGATGATCCCCCTTATTCAACAATACCCGGGCACTAATTCCGAAATTGCGGACATCGTACCCTTCACCCAAAAGCTGGGAAAGTAACCCCGGATAACTATTCTGAAACTGATTTTTAATTCCTGAGCCATAAGTGATACTGTTTCCGACACAGGCAATCTTTACAGGTTTCTTTTCTTGTGCCACTGCCCACAGACTGAACAAGCACAAAAAAAGTAAAAGAGTGTTCTTCTTTTTCATAATATCTATATTAAATATGCTCCATAGTTTTTTTGACCGACACAAAGATACATTTTATTTTAAAACCAAAGTCTAATGATTAGTCACTTAAAGGTTATCAACACTTTCGTATACGCATTTAGCTTGGATAAAATCTCCATCCTCGCTCCATAAATAGATAATATTTTCAAATCTTCTATTTCCTGAATAATACTCCCTTCCTTAGGATACAAAAGCCGTGTCTATGCAGTCGAGCATGCCGTTGCTGGAAGTTATCAGATCGTCCAGTTCGTCATGGTTATCGGCTGTCTTAATCCGAATATTCAGATTATTTCCCCGGATGCGCCGTAGCTCTTTCAGAATACGCTTCATCGGTGCCAGCATGCGGTTGGCATAAAATGTAATCTGCCTCATCAATGATTAGAAACCACTTTATGGAAGGATGGAACGGTGTGCGCCCATCTTTTCATAGGGCAATGTAAACCAGAAAGTAGAACCTTTACCTAACTCAGACAACACTCCTATCTCACCTTTGAGTTCCTTCACGATATTCTGTGAAATAGCCAGTCCAAGTCCGGTTCCTTGTTTGAAAGAATCAAGTTTTACAAAACGGTTGAATATATCCGCCACCTTTTCAGAAGGGATACCGGTACCGGTATCTGTCACAAAGAAACGTATATAGCCATCTTTCGGTTCTTCATATCCGAACGTAATACTCCCGGCATTCGTAAACTTCATGGCATTACTGATGAAATTATTCAGCACTTGGGTAATTCTGCGCTGGTCAGTGTACAAAAAAAGATCCGGCAGGGGTGTCACTGCACATATAGTGACATTCGCATTCGGTTGTCTCATCCTGGCAGCCTGCTCTATTTCAGATAACATCTTATTTACGTCTATATTTGCATAGACATATTCCAGTGTACCGGCTTCTATCTTCGATAAATCCAGGATGTCATTGATCAGTTGCAACAATATATCATTATTCTTACTAATGATACTGAGGTATTCTATCCGTTCTTCTTCCGATACATCTTCGGCCAGTATACTCGAAAAACCAACTATTGCATTGAGCGGAGTACGTATTTCATGGCTCATATTAGCCAGGAAAGCTGATTTTATACGATTGGACTCTTCAGCCTCTTCTTTAGCCAGACGCAGTTTACGTTCCAGAATCTTCTGGTCTGTAATATCCCAAGCCGTATAGAGAATCCATTTACGTCCATCGGAGAATGAAACTATATTATTATTCTGGAAGGTAAACCGTTCCTCGTTCTTATTCGTAAAGAAACGCCTGGTACCGGATTGGGCAACTCCTGTTCTTACCAATTCTTCATCTTCTTTCCTGATCATCGTTGCAGCCTCAGGCATTATATCGAAATCAGTTCTTCCAATCGCCTCCTTAGCCGGATATTCAAAGAGCTCTTCAGCCTTTTTATTTATAAAAGTATAACGCATATCATTATCGACATCTTTCACTTTAGCTGCAATAGGAAGGTTATCGAGAATGTTTTCAAGCAAATGCAGATGCTCCTGCCACTCGGTTTCTTTCACTTTTTTGATACGCTTGTGCATAAAGTAAAATAGCAGTAGGACAATAGCAGTACCCAGGACAATCACAACATAAATAATATTCTTCTGAATAAAACCAGGCGGAACATCATAATAAACCGCATTTTTAGGAAAGTTATCTAATGAAACTCCCTTGTCAAGCAATGTCTGGTAATTAAGATAGGTATTGGGCGTACCGGCAACAACCGTTTTCGCCCCGTATGTACCATCCTTTTTCAGTGCACTTCTAATTTCACCGATAACGGTACTTTCCACATCGGAACTGCCTATATAATGTCCACCGGCAAATAATGCATGAACCCTTGTGAACTGGTCAGACAACGAGAATACCGGTTTTTTAACTATACCGGAAATATAAGAATGTATTCTCTCATCAGGATAATATTTCTCAGACAAACTCTGACTGGCTACATTCACCCATGAACAGTAAATAATGCCTGTTTCTCTACCAGATTCGCTAATCTTGTGAAGCATTGTTTCTGTATTTGTCTGGGGATAAGTAATAAATTCCATATCCAAATCAGAAAAGTACTGCTGATGTATTTCTTCTGCTTTTTTCCGAATTAGAGAACAGATAAATCTGTCATCCGATAACAAGACAACCTTTTTCATTTCAGGAGTAATCTCCTCCATCAATTCTATGGTTTCTTTAATGCAAACAGGAATATTTATGGCAGTCACGTTATACCGTTCCAGCATTTCCGGTGTAGCGATAATCTGATCTTCAGGTATATATTCACCTTTATAATACTTATTTATATCAGCCGACGTATGCGGCATCGAGTGGCAAATAATTGTAGGTACCCCTTTCCAGATAGTGTCAAAAAGCGGTTTGCAAACATACCATCCCGGATCGCCTACAAATATGACGGCTTGGGGAGGAACAGAATATTTATCCTTTAGATAATCAACCTTCTGATCTATTTCCTGTTGATTATTGAAATGCCATGTTGTGAGAGTCTCCGAATATACCTTCACCGAATTTTCTTCATTGAATGCCTTTTCTACAGTTTCAAGCAGATCATAAGCCCATTTCTCACGAAAAGTGGAAGAACTGATAAGAACAATATACTCTTGATCTTTCGTATCAGCCATCGCCTTGGGCGCCAGAAATAAACAAGCGAAAATAGCAACCGCAAGTATTCGAAATGTCAAAGGGGGATACAGAAATGTATTCTGATTTGGCATATTGGGTAAATATTAAAATATAAAATGGCAAAAGCTTCTCAACTATCCTTTGCAAAGTTAGGAAAAAATAAATGCCCAAGAAATATCCAATAACAAATTTGCATATTACGTTCATCTTTTTGTTGTTTATATCCGCATTAAACATAAGTTGTGATATAAAATAGGGTATGACGTTGATGAAATAGAAAAAATGTCGCATTTATAACTTGAATTCAAGGCTTCAATAAAAAGTTGATAGTATCTACTATCACTACCCTCACTTTACAGATAAATCATTAATAATAAAAACATTAAATATAAGTGAGAGTAACTTTTAAGAGTGAGAGTAAGGATGTTACTCTCACTATGTCTCGTCCTGGTTTTGGTTGACTGGTTCAACTGCTTAATCCTATATTAGGTTGTCTTAGTTCATTACTTAAGCTGGTTTGTTTGTCTAATCCTGACCTGGGTTGACTAATTTTATAATTAAGATTACCGCAGTTACTTACCCCAGTATATGGTATTCATTTGTTTTACATCAAGAGTATTCCTATCCGGAACTAGGAGAAATACCATTCACCCTTAGGAACAACTGAGTGTCAACCAAGATTAACAGGCCTGTTAGCCAAGGTCAATCGGCCTATCAACCAAGGTTAACAAGCCGATTAGGCAAGGTTGGTATACAATAGAACTTAAGATACTGATGCAACACAGACCGAGCAAAAGCAAATGATTGCCCAGTCTTTGAACGATTAATGAAGTGGCACAAGGACTAAATGTCCTCATACATTAGATAAGCTGAAAGAAGAAGAGCTAATAGTTTAGCTGGGGTAAAATCCTGAGAATAAGAGTATAACATTTCAACTTGATCTCAAATCAATAAGTTACAAGAAGTAGAAAAGAAAAGCGGAGAGAGTTTTTCAACTTTCTCCGCTTCAGTACCCAGACCCGGGGTCGAACCGGGATGGAAGTGAATCCACTGGTGTTTGAGACCAGCGCGTCTACCGATTCCGCCATCTGGGCATGCTTGATTTCTTAATTGCGGTGCAAAGATACGGCTTTTTTCTAAACCTGCAATACTTTTCCTAAAAAAAGGAGAAAAAAGTCATAAAACATTCTACAAACATTCCATGTTTCCAAAATATAGTGTACTTTAGCAGAAACTTTTAAAACAAACGATATGACAACAAATAAGGATAATTTCTGTGTTATCATGGGTGGAGGTATCGGCAGTCGCTTTTGGCCGTTTAGTCGAAAAACACTCCCTAAACAGTTTCTGGACTTCTTTGGCACAGGCAGGTCATTACTGCAACAAACCTTCGACCGCTTCAATAAAGTTATTCCCACAGAGAACATACTTATCGTTACAAACGATTTATACGCAGATCTTGTAAAGGAGCAACTGCCTGAATTGAATCCCGAACAAATTTTGCTGGAGCCTACACGCAGAAATACTGCTCCGTGTATCGCATGGGCAGCTTATCACATTCGCGCATTAAACCCGAATGCCAATATCGTGGTAGCTCCATCCGATCATTTGATTCTGAAGGAAGGAGAGTTCCTTGATGCCATCGAAAAAGGCTTGACGTTCGTATCTCAATCAGAAAAGTTGCTGACTCTCGGTATCAAACCGAACCGTCCCGAAACAGGTTATGGTTACATTCAGATAGCCGAACAAGCAGGAGACAATTTTTACAAGGTGAAAACCTTTACCGAAAAACCTGAACTGGAGTTAGCCAAAGTTTTCGTAGAAAGCGGAGAATTTTATTGGAACTCCGGCCTCTTCATGTGGAATGTAAACTCTGTCATCAAGGCCGTGGAAGCACTACTTCCCGAACTGGCAAGCAAATTGATTCCTGGTAAAGATGTATACGGTACTCCTGCCGAAAAAGCATTCATCGACGAAAATTTCCCTGCATGCCCCAATGTATCCGTCGACTTCGGCATCATGGAGAAAGCAGACAATGTATATGTTTCATTAGGAGATTTCGGCTGGTCCGATTTAGGCACATGGGGTTCATTGTATGACTTGTCCCCAAAGGACAAAGAAGGAAATGTAACCTTGAAGTGTGAGTCTCTAATGTACAACAGTAAAGACAACATCGTGGTGCTCCCACAAAACAAACTCGCCGTTATTGATGGACTGGAAGGCTATCTCATCGCTGAATCGGACAATGTATTGCTGATTTGCAAGAAGGATGAAGAACATTCTATCCGTAAATACGTAAACGACGCACAGATAAAATTAGGGGAAGATTACATCTAATCGGATATCGGAATTTGAAAGCATAGACTTTCAAACCAGAATAAAGGGAACGGGGGCTGAAATGGATTCGGCCCCCGTTCTTATTATAAAAGGAAGGAGTTTTATTTTTAGAATGCAGCACGAATCGCTTCGGCAACTGCTTTAAATTCTTCATCAGAAAGTTTCAGCTTTGGATTAGAGAACAGCATGTCCGACTCTTTCTGCATAGGAATAAGATGAATGTGCGCATGAGGTACTTCCAGACCAATCACTGCTTCACCTACTTTCTTGCAAGGAAAAGCCTTCTCAATGGCACGAGCCACCTTCTTGGCGAAAACATGCATTGCTGCCAGATCTTCATCATCCAGATCAAAGATATAATCCACTTCCTGCTTGGGAACGACGAGCGTGTGCCCTTTCACCAGCGGATTGATGTCCAGAAATGCAAAGAACTTATCATCCTCCGCCACCTTATAGCTTGGTATTTCACCTGCGATAATTCTACTGAATATTGTTGCCATAACTTTTATGATATATAAATTAAGGCAAGCCCGCATGCGGACCTGCCTTTACCTTAAAATGAAATGTTCACTACTTCAAGATTAACCATGCCCTGCGGCACTTTGATTTCAGCTACATCACCCACTTTCTTACCAAGTAAACCTTGTGCAATGGGAGTGTTAACAGAAATCTTTCCTTCTTTCAGATTAGCTTCGCTTTCCGAAACAATGGTATAAATCATCTTCATGCCATTCTTTATGTTCTTCAGTTCCACCTTGTTCAAAATCTGCACGGAATCCGTTTTCAGCTTGGACTCATCAATAATCTTGGCATCTGCTATAATCGTCTTCAATTTATTGATTTTCATCTCAAGCATGCCCTGCGCCTCTTTGGCGGCATCATACTCTGCATTCTCCGACAGGTCACCTTTGTCACGTGCTTCGGCAATAGCAGCCGAAATCTTAGGACGTTCTACCGTCTCCAATTCTTTCAGTTCGGCCATCAATTTCTTGTAGCCTTCTTCTGACATATAAGCCATACTTTTTTCCTCCTTTTTAGTTTCTAAATGGTATTATATAACAAAAAAGAATTCCAACATGGTCAGCATGCTGGAACCCTCTTCCGATTTTTCTTTTGCAAAGATAGCCTTTTAATTAATGCGTGTCAAGCAAAAATTGCTGCTATGTAACATATTTAAATAAAAACTTCTAATTTATAACAAGTTACAACAGTGCTTTCACCGCAGCGTCCAGGTCTTTTATAGTCTCTCCACGAGCGCTCAACTCACTATTCCGGTTAATCAGGAACAGAGAAGGAACCTCCTTAACGTTGTACATAGCAGCCACATTTGAGTAAATTCCATTTGCATCTCTTACAGAAATCCAAGGCAGATTATCAGCCGTTGTTTTCCAGAAATGCTCGTCAGCATCCAGTGAAACCTGATAGATCACCAGTCCTTGATCTTTATATTTAGTATAAAGGTCATTCAGCAAGAAGTTATGTGGAGCAGAAGCTGCACTTTGGTAAATAGTAAAGTCCAACAAGACTACTTTACCCTTCAGATCGCTCAACTTATGGGTATTCCCCTTCATATCACGAAGGCTGATATCGATGATACCGGTTTCGGAAATAACTTCTTCCGGCAACTCCAGAACTTTCTGTTGCGGTGTACGGGTATTCTTCATTCCCTTAATCACAATATTATAGAGATTCTTGGAGCGATCTGCATGTGGATAATAATTATTCAGACTGGTGGCAACGGCTGCAAAGCACTTAATATCATCCTTGCTATTCAAAGGATCGAAGATAAGGTAATTATTCAGTTTCTGGAACAGAGCAAAATAAGCGGCAGCCATATTGGGAGCTGCAAAAATATATTTAGTTTTCACCTCATCCTTATAATCTTTCATCAAGGCAGCCAGTTTTTCTTCAAAAACATCGGCACCTATCTGATGAGCCTGCATCTTCTTCACTAACTCATTCACCTCATTCTGCAACTGCACTTGCTTCAACGTCAATTCCTTTATCTTGGTGCTGTTTGCCGAACCTTCTACCGTATAAGCCGTAGCAAAATCAGTATACGGCGCTTTCAGCCCGATAGTTTCCGTAGAATCCACAGAGAAATTGATAACCTTGTCGTCCACACGAAGGCGGTAGAACTCCGGAGATACCGGACGTGTTTGTTTGAAACTGAAAGAACCGTCACCCTTCAACTTTACAGAATCCAAGGGCACGATGCCCTCCAAAGCAGCAGCTTCCAGGTACAGCATTTTGCCGTCAGCACCTGAAACTTCACCTTCAACTTTGAATTTCGGTTCAGAATTACATGCACTTAAAGCCAAAGCGGCAAGTGCAACAAAACAGATCTTTTTCATATTTAGCTTCTTAATTTCTATTAGAAAGAACGTGCAAATATAGTTCTTTTCAAGTTTAGTCAAAGCATTTTCATTGCTTCTTCCACATGGAAACCTAAAAAAATAGTCAATTATAAACTTTTTTATCTCATTCCCACCCGATTACATGAATTAATATGTATCTTTGCACGAATTTTGAAAGAAAATATAGATAAAACATTTTTTATGATTAACCCAATTGTTAAGACGATCGAGCTTCCTGATGGCAGAACCATCACACTCGAAACGGGAAAGCTGGCAAAACAGGCAGACGGTTCTGTAATGCTTCGTATGGGTAACACCATGCTTCTTGCTACTGTTTGTGCCGCTAAGGACGCAGTTCCCGGAACAGATTTCATGCCGTTACAGGTAGAGTACAAAGAAAAATTCTCCGCATCTGGACGTTTTCCCGGCGGTTTCACCAAGCGTGAAGGACGCGCTTCGGATTATGAAATCCTGACCTGCCGCCTTGTTGACCGTGCTCTCCGCCCCTTATTCCCCGATAATTATCACGCAGAGGTATATGTAAACATCATCCTCTATTCCGCCGACGGTATTGATATACCGGACGCATTGGCAGGGCTTGCCGCTTCTGCCGCCCTCGCAGTTTCAGATATTCCTTTCAACGGACCTATTTCCGAAGTACGCGTAGCACGCATCGACGGACAGTTCGTTATCAACCCTACTTTCGATCAACTGGAAAAAGCCGACATGGACCTCATGGTGGGTGCTACTTACGAAAACATCATGATGGTAGAAGGTGAAATGAGTGAAGTTTCCGAACTTGACTTGCTGAACGCCATGAAAGCAGCCCACGAAGCAATCAAAGTGCAATGCCAGGCTCAGAAAGAACTGGCAGAGGCTGTTGGTTCTACCGTAAAACGCGAATATTGCCACGAAGTAAACGATGAAGAACTGC
The DNA here is from genome assembly GCF_020091405.1 of Bacteroides cellulosilyticus. Taxonomy (NCBI): domain Bacteria; kingdom Pseudomonadati; phylum Bacteroidota; class Bacteroidia; order Bacteroidales; family Bacteroidaceae; genus Bacteroides; species Bacteroides cellulosilyticus. Next base: position 2,333,999 of record NZ_CP081903.1, on the reverse strand, counting down.
GTAAAGCCGTTCACGAAGCTTGCTACGCAAAGGCTTATGCCATCGCCGCTTCCGGCAACAAAAATAAACATGAACGCATGGACGCTTTCGATGCTATTCGCGAAGAGTTCAAAGCACAGTTCAGCGAAGAAGAGCTGGCAGAAAAAGCAGCACTGATCGACCGCTACTACCACGATGTAGAAAAAGAGGCTATGCGCCGCAGCATTCTGGACGAAGGTAAACGCCTTGACGGACGTAAGACTGACGAGATCCGTCCTATCTGGAGTGAAATCAACTACCTGCCCGGACCTCATGGCTCTGCTATCTTCACTCGCGGTGAAACTCAATCCTTGTCTACCGTTACCCTCGGTACAAAACTGGATGAGAAGATTATCGACAACGTACTGGAACATGGCAAAGAACGTTTCCTGTTGCACTATAACTTCCCTCCGTTCTCTACCGGAGAAGCCAAGGCACAACGTGGCGTAGGCCGTCGTGAAGTCGGTCACGGACACTTAGCTTGGCGTGCACTGAAAGGACAAATTCCTGCTGACTACCCGTATGTAGTGCGCGTAGTATCCGATATTCTTGAATCTAACGGTTCTTCTTCTATGGCTACCGTATGTGCCGGAACACTGGCATTGATGGATGCAGGTGTGAAAATCAAACAACCGGTATCAGGTATCGCTATGGGATTGATCAAGAATCCGGGCGAAGACAAATATGCTGTATTGTCCGACATCCTTGGTGATGAAGACCACCTGGGCGACATGGACTTCAAAGTAACAGGAACCAAGAATGGTATCACCGCTACTCAGATGGATATCAAGGTAGACGGTCTGTCATTCGAAATCCTGGAACGCGCTTTGAACCAGGCTAAAGAAGGACGTATGCACATCCTTGGCAAGATTCTGGAAACTATCCAAGAACCACGCGAAGAACTGAAACCTCATGCTCCGCGCATCGAAACGATGACTATACCTAAAGAGTTTATCGGTGCAGTAATCGGCCCTGGTGGTAAGATCATCCAAGGTATGCAGGAAGAGACCGGTGCTACAATCACTATCGAAGAAGTAGACAACATCGGAAGAATAGAAATCTCCGGAACTAACAAGAAGAGCATTGATGACGCTATGCGTCTTATCAAGGGCATCGTTGCCGTACCGGAAGTTGGCGAAGTATACAAAGGTAAAGTACGTTCTGTAATGCCTTATGGTGCTTTTGTTGAGTTCCTGCCGGGTAAAGACGGTTTGTTGCACATCTCTGAAATCGACTGGAAACGTCTGGAAACAGTAGAAGAGGCCGGTATCAAGGAAGGTGATGAAATCGAAGTGAAACTGCTTGATATTGATCCGAAGACCGGTAAATTCAAACTTTCCCGCAAAGTATTGCTTCCGAGACCGGAAAGACAAGAAAGACCTGAAAAGAAATAAGAAACACCTTATTCTTCAGTATATAAAGCCCGACGGAAACCCGCCGGGCTTTCTTTTTGTAAAAAAAGGAAGCGAAAAACCAGAAAAACCTTTTCATACTTTTGCGTATTCCAAAAAGATTATGTTACTTTACCCTATAAACCTTAAATAAGAGAGATTATATTTAAAAATGCCTGTTACCGGTAACCTATATACTATGGATTTATTTTCTCGTTTCTTTCGGGAGAATCAGGAAAAGTTTCTTGCCTTCGCCTATTCCTACATCAGAAGCTGGGCAGAAGCAGAAGATATTCTTATGGAATCCATGATTTCTCTGTGGGAATGTCGCAACCGCTGGGAAGAAGATAAAGGTCTGCACGCATTGCTCCTTACCATTATCAAGAATAAGGCACTCAATTATCTGGAACACGAACAAACCCGCCTGCGTATTGAGGAAGATTTGAATTCGCACCGTCAGCGCGAGTTAGACTTGCGTATTGCCACGTTGAAAGATTGTGAGCCCGACAAAATTTTCAGTACGGAGATACAGCATATCGTAAACAAAGCCTTGGAAAAGATGCCACCACAAAGTCGCGAAATCTTCATGCTCAGCCGTTACAGCAACCTGCCAAACAGGAAAATAGCCGAACAACTGAATATCTCTCTCAAAACAGTAGAATTCCATATCACCAAAGCTCTACGTATTCTGCGTGTGGAACTGAAAGATTATCTCGCCTCTATCCTACTTTAGTAAAACTCTCCTGCTTTTCTTTGATAATATAAATAAAAGATATATGTTTGCAAAATCAGTAATATTGCTGGCTATTAAACATGGTAGTTATGAGATATATTGTAATAATATACTACGTGCTTATCGAGGGAGAACAAGTTTTCGAGACCCTGAATGTCAACAAGAATATTGAAGCAAACTCTCCGGAGGAAGCCATAGGCATTGCTTACAATCTATTTAAAGCCGAAGCTCCGGATGAATGTTACATTGTATCCATAATTCCCAATCCGGCAAGTTAATACCGGCAATTAATTAATTTCCTGTCACATTCCATAAAGCTCTGATGTGCCTCCGGTGCATCACACGGATATTCTATGCGCTTACGTTTGGAGTATCCGAAAAACAGAACAAAGCTATCCGCTCCATACCCGGTTCTTATCTTCTTCGTACCCCCCTCGTATCTGCTTCGCTATTTTCATCCTCCTATAGAAGAGAAGCAGGAACGAACCGGATACGGCTCAGAAGAGTTCCTGACCAAAATTACACATCTCATTCCGCCGGTTTCCAGAGCATCACTTCCTGACAATTTCTCTGTTTCCAACTCATTTTGAAGAAAAAACAAAAAAAGTTTCATTTTCCGTTAGGGTAGTTTCAAGCTCACCTGTATTAATTATAGAAGGGCAGAAAAAAACGCTCTTATTCAGCAAACAAATTAAGTACCTTATGAATCAAGAACTATTATATAAGTATTTTAAAGGAACCGCCACCATTGAAGAAGAAAAGCGCATCCTTGACTGGGTGGAAGCCTCGGAAGAAAATCGGGAAGCTTTCTTGAAAGAACGTATGATGTTTGATGTCGCCTTATTCTCCGACAGACAAAGTGCCGGAAAAAAGACATTCCGTCTGGCTCCGATACTAAAATAGGGAATACGCGTAGCAGCCGTTATCATCGTAGGCGTATGCGGTTATTTCATGACTAATGATTATCTATATAATCAGGCATCCCTGCCACAAACAGTAACCGTCCCCGCCGGACAACGTGCACAAATCACTCTTGCCGATGGTACGCGAGTATGGCTGAATGCACAATCCACATTGACCTATGCTTCCAACTTTGGGCGTGGCGAAAGAAACGTAGAACTGGATGGTGAAGCCTACTTTGAAGTGGCAAAAAACAAAGATATCCCCTTCTACGTGCACACAGAGATGAACAAAGTGAAAGTCGTAGGTACCAGCTTTAATGTTTGTGCTTACACAGGAAGCAAAGAGTTCGGTACCACATTGGTAGAAGGCATAGTAGATATTTATCCTGCCAATAGTAATCAAATGATTACCCGTCTGCAAAAAGACGAAGTTTTCTTGAATGAAGACGGGAAATGTAAGAAAACCATTCTCCCCTCTTACGAATATCTGCGTTGGAAAGAAGGATTATACTGCTTTGATGACGCCCCTTTCAATGGTATTCTCGGTAGACTGGAAAAATACTATAATGTAAAAATAACCGTCGCTAATCCTGAATTGTTGAATTATGGGAGTTTTACCGGCAAATTCCGGGAACAAGATGGTATAGAACACATTCTTCGAACAATCTCTAAAGATCATCCTTTTGAGTTCACTATTAACGAAGCAAAAGACTCAATCACCATCTACAAGAAGTAATTTGATATCAAAGATAAAACCTTAAAATTTAGTACTAACCCCTTAAACTGAAAAGCATTATGAAATAGAAGAAACAGTCAACCAATCCCCCCTACAAAAAAGATCGGAAAGTACCCCCATACTTTCCGATCCGAAACAGTCAAAAATCGACCTTAATCAATTTATTAACTTAACACATTACAAAGATATGAGAAAAATTTCTTTGAATGGGCTTTTTTGCCCAAAAAGTTTAGTATTTAAGCAAATATTACGAACTATGAAGATCACACTATTCCTTCTCTTGTTTGTAACGTTCCAAGCGTACAGTAGTAGTAGCTACTCTCAGAATGCCAAAATCAGCATCCCCCGCTCTGAGTTGCGAGTAAGCGAAATCCTCGATAAAATCGAGGCTCAGACTGAGTATTTGTTTGTCTACAATAAGAAGAGTGTGGACGTGCGCCGCACCGTAAATGTAGATGCAGACAACCAGCCAGTGTCCGAAGTTTTGGATGAAATATTCAATGGCACGGACATCAGATATGTAATGGAAGGCAAGAACATCGTGCTGACCAAACAAAATGAAACTGCAACCGAAGCCATCACCGCCGTACAGCAGGAAAACAAACCCGTGAAAGGTGTTGTGACCGACATGCAAGGTGAACCGATTATCGGTGCCAATGTGGTAGAGAAAGGTACTACAAACGGTGTTATCACCAATATTGATGGTGAATTTACACTGAATACACCTACCGACGCCACACTGGTTATCAGCTATATCGGATACCAGCCGGTAAGCGTTCCCCTGAATGGTCAGGAAACAATCAATGTGCAGATGCAGGAAGAAGCACTATCATTGGAAACGGTAGTAGTGACCGCCATGGGTATCAAGAAAAAAGCCGCTTCACTGACTTACTCTACCCAGCAAGTGGGTGGCGATGAACTGACACGCGCCAAAGATGCCAACATGATAAACTCTCTGGCAGGTAAAACAGCAGGTGTCTCCATCACCAAGAATGCTTCTGGTTTGGGCGGCTCCGCCAAAGTATCTATCCGTGGTATCCGCTCAGCAAACGAAAGCGGAAACAATCAGCCTCTTTATGTTATCGATGGTGTACCTATGCTGAACAGTACTACCGAACAAGCATTCAGCGTCATGGGCGGAGATAATGACGCAGGTAACCGTGACTCAGGCGACGGTATCTCCAACCTCAATCCCGATGATATTGAAAGCATGAGTATCCTGAAAGGTGCTTCCGCTGCCGCACTCTACGGTTCGCAAGCAGCCAATGGCGTCATCCTTATCACTACAAAGAAAGGCAAAGAAGGTATGCAACGCATTACTTTCTCTTCTAACCTGACCATTGACAAAGCAATGGGCCTCCCCGATTTCCAAAACACTTACACAGCTAGCGGTACTTCCAGCTGGGGTGAGAAGCAAGCAAACATGAAGGATTATAACAATGTGGACCACTTCTTTGACAATGGAGTAACTGCCATCAATTCTGTTACCGTACAGACCGGTAAAGAGAAGATGCAGACTTACTTCTCTTACGCCAATACCACAGCCAAGGGTATTATCAATGTCAATAAATTATATAAGCATAACCTGACATTACGCGAAACAGCTACTCTGTTTAAAGACAAGCTAACGTTGGATGCCAACGTGAACCTGATTTCACAGACCATCAACAACCGCCCCAGTTCCGGTGGTTACTACATGAATCCGTTGGTAGGTCTATACACCTTCCCACGCGGAAAAGACATGGCCGAATATCGTGATAACTATGAAGTGTTTGATGAAGGACGTAATATGCCGTTGCAGAACTGGTATACTTCTACCCAAGATTTCGAACAGAACCCTTACTGGATTACAAACCGTATCACCAGCAAAGACAAACGTTATCGTGCCATCGCATCTTTAAGCGCCAACTTGAAAGTAAACGATTGGTTAACCCTTCAGGCACGCGGTAACATTGATTTCATCAACGATAAGTACCAACAGAAATTCTATGCAGGTACGGCAAGCAACCTCTGCCACGAAAACGGTCGTTATGTGGACATGAACAATCAAGAATTCATGATGTACGGTGACGTAATGGCAATGTTCAATAAGACTTGGAATAACTGGGCAGTAAATGCCGCTGCCGGCGTCAGCAACAATACGACTAAAACAAATATGCTGAAGCTGGACTCTGGTAAAGCAGGTTTGTACTACGCCAATGTATTCAGTGTTCCCAACATGATTTTGAACGACGGCACAGCCTATATCGACGAAACCCTGAATTCACGTCGCGTCGTCCAGTCCGTATTCGCCACCGCCCAGATCGGCTGGAAAGAAAGTCTTTATCTGGACTTAACCGCCCGCAACGATTGGTCGTCCACACTGGCAAACACCAGCAGCAAGAATTCTGGCTTCTTCTATCCGTCAGTGGGTGTATCCTGGATTATCGACCGTACTATCAAGCTGCCATCCTGGATTAGCTTCGGCAAAATACGCGCATCCTGGGCACAAGTAGGTAACGACCTTCCTATCGGCATCACCTCTCCGAGTCCTCAAATCACAGCAGGCGGTATCGTAAGACAAATACAGTACGACTTTTCTGAAGACTTGAAACCGGAAATCAGCAGTTCATGGGAAATCGGTGCAGAATGGAGATTTTTCAATAACCGTTTAGATTTCGATTTCACATACTACCGCACAGATACCAGAAACCAGCTATTGTATATCAATACTCCTACAGGCAATCATCCGTATAAGTATATCAATGCAGGTAAGATACGCAACCACGGTATTGAGCTAACAATCGGAGGAACTCCGGTCATGACAGAAAACTTCCGCTGGAAAACCAACGTAAACTTCTCAACCAACAAAAACAAAGTTCTTTCTTTGGGCGACAATCCTGAATTTGACTATGGCTCAGGCGTAAGTATGCCATACCGTATGCGCGTTAAAGAAGGCGGTTCATTGGGAGACATCTATGGCAATGACTTTGCACGTGACGAAAACGGCAAGATTATAGTTACTGATACCGGTGCACCCAAAATAGAAACGGGCAACAATACACTGATTGGCAACGCCAATCCGGACTGCATGCTCAGTTGGGGCAACACGTTCACTTATAAAGGTTTCAATCTTTACTTCCTGTTCGATGCAGCCATCGGAGGTGATGTTATTTCACTGACGCAAAGCGCACTCGACATGAGAGGCGTCAGCAAGAATAGCGGTGAAGCCCGAGACAGAGGTTACGTAGAAGTAGAAGGACAACGATTTGAAGGGGAAAAGATAGAAAGTTTCTATACAGCAGTCGGTAACCGTGGCGACGGTTGTACAAGCTACTACCGCTATGATCGTACCAACATCCGTCTACGCGAACTTTCACTGGGTTACTCTTTCCCCCAAAGACTGTTGGAAAAGACTGGAATATTTAAAGGAATAGACCTGTCTCTCGTTGCCCGCAACTTGTTCTTCCTCTATAAGGATGCCCCATTTGATCCTGACGCTATCCTGTCAGTAGGAAATGCAAACCAGGGTGTTGATATCTTCGGCATGCCGACTACAAGAAACATAGGCTTCAATCTTAAATTCACTTTCTAAATTCGATGCAATTATGAAAAGATATAAATATATAGCTACATTATTACTAGGTGGAATCGTTTCATTTTCCTCTTGTACTGATAATTTCGATAATTACAACAGCACCCAGGGTGCATATACCGATGAATTGCAGGAGTATGATTTCCAGAAGCAACTTATCCCCTTCAAAACGATTCAGACTGCCATTGTATACCAAACCGGTGTGGAGGGAACCGACTGGCAATACCAGATTATGCAAAATCTGATGGCCGATATGTTCGGCGGATACTTCCACGACATGAACGGTGGTTTCAACATACAAAATTCATCTTATAAACTAAACACTGGTTGGGCAGGATCGCAATGGAGTAACACCTATGCACAAGGCATGCCTCCTATTGCCAATGCAGAAAAGTTATGTACCAAAGAGGAATATCCTGCATTTTATGCGCTGACCAAAATTATGAAAGTAGCCATGATGCACCGCGTAAGCGACTATTACGGTCCTATCATCTACAAGAACTTCGGGCTGGCTAATCCGGCTCCGCAATCCCAGAAAGATGTGTATTCTGATTTCTTCAACGACCTTACTGAAGCCATTCAGGTGTTGAAAGCTCACGTTGCTGACGGTGGACCCAATACATTTGAGACAGCAGACATCATGATGCCACAAGGTAAACGCACGTATGAACAATGGTTGAAATTTGCCAACTCATTGCGCTTACGCCTTGCCATGCGCGTATCAAATGTGGACGCCACACTGGCAAGAACCCAGGCACAAGCCGCATTGGATGCAAGTAATGGCGGTGTGCTGGAAGCAATAGATGAAACGGTAGGCCAGTATGGCGTACGTAATCCATTGGGTGCCGTAAACGCTTGGAACGAAGTATTCATGAACGCAAGCCTGGAATCATTCCTATGCGGATATGAGGATCCCCGCCTCAGTAAATACTTCCTGCCGGCAGTAGGTAACACCGGAGCAGACGGTGAAGTACCAGCACTTTTCGATATAAAAGGCTCTTTTAAAGGCGTACGTCAAGGAACAGCTTTGGATAAGGATAATCGATATTTGACCCATTCCCGCTCAACCGCTACAATATCTACGGACATTATTATAATGACTGCCGCTGAAGTATGGTTTCTCCGTGCCGAAGCTGCACTGAGAGGTTATGTAGATGCCGGAAAGGAAGCTGAATACTACAAGAAAGGTGTTGAAACATCATTTGCACAATGGGGTGCCGGTGATGCGAGCGCTTACTTGGCGAGTGACGCCACACCATCCGATTATGTAGATGCTTTCGATAAAACATTCGACGTGGCAGCAATGACGAAGATTACCCCGAAATGGGCAGAAGGCAGCGATGAAGAGAAGCTGGAACGTATCATTACACAGAAATGGCTTGCCATATATCCTGACGGTTGCGAAGCTTGGGCGGAACAACGTCGCACGGGATATCCCCAATTATTTAAAGTTGCCGTGAACCTGAGTGATAAAACTATTAGTACGGATATTATGATACGCCGGGCAACCTTCCCGACAGATCTGGATGCTTCAACAACCAGCGCATTAACCCAATTATTAGGTGGAGCCGACAATGGTGGTACTCGCCTTTGGTGGGATGCAGGAAAGAACAATTTCTAAAATAAGACCAAGGTATAGAATTTTGATTAGTGGTGTTTTCTCCGTATTAGTTACGAGGGAAAGAAGATTGGAAGGAGTAAAGTCATTTGGGGGACTTTACTCCTTTTTATATCAGCGTGTCTTTTCCTGATTTAGCTAGACGCTTTTTCTGTTTATAAATGATATCAGTAGACGGTTCTTTAGAATATTGTTAATAACCAGGATTCTGTTGCTGCTTCTTTTCCTCGGAAGTCAACGCATGACCGTCCTTTTGGATAGCATCCAGATAAGTTTGAGGGATAGGACGCAAACAATGATGTTCATCAATATTAGGAGCAGCATCCGAATTAAAAGCTTTGGTGCGTGCCACCAATGTTTTTGTTCTTGACAAGTCTTCCCAACGATAAAACTCACCGCAAAGTTCACGGGAACGCTCATTCAGCAGAAGGCACATCATGCGATCATAATCAGAGCTATATTTCAGTTTTGAAATAACAGCCTCATCTTCAGCCGGAAGACTATGTATATCTGTAATTTCAAGATCGGTGGGAAGTGTAGTCTTATCAATATCATTGGACTCATAATAAGAATTTTCGGTGTAATAAGAGTTTATGCCGTCAATCTGCCACCCTAAAGCATTTTCATTATATGATGCACCACCGTCACAATATGCCGAACGATCTTCCCCGTTCTTATAGGCAGCACGCTTGCGGAGTTCATTAATGTAATACAGAGCATCACCATATTCGCCTTGGCGAATCAGAACTTCAGCAGCAATCAGATAAGTTTCACCAAGACGGGCCAGAATACCATCCCGATTGCCTCCCATATCACTGACCGTTTCACGCGAACCATCAATATACTTATTAAGAGCTACAAAACGGCTTACATCATCATATAATGCCACATCGTCCTTACCGTTACGATCTTTCGGATAAGTCACAAATGTAGTAGGAATGGCTTTGCCGGTCTTCTCATCAATCACCTTTCCGCTGAGTTGCACTCCATCGAACCGGGTATCGCCCGGACGATTGACAACATACATCACGCCCAAATCTCCCACTTCGTAACCGGAACCCGCTTTCGGGTTATTAACAGCATACTTAGTCTTAAAACTTTTCCAGAAACGGGAATCATTAACCATATCATAGATATTATACATATAATATGTGGTTCTTAAACGTTGGTACTCGCGACCGCCAGCCAAATCACGTTTCATCTGAGGCAAGTTATTGTAAACAGACAAGAAGAAGAGATGGCATCTGTTAGTGCCGGCACTTCTGGAAGATTTGTCAGAAGAGAACTGTGCCGAAAGAATAATCTCATCTAATTTTTCACTCGCCCCGTCAGGTTCAGTATAATGCCATAGATCAGAGAAATTGGGAGCTAACTGATGACGTGAAATTACTTCTTTGGCCAGTTTCAAGGCTTCTTTCAGGTCAGATTCTTTAGTCGCACCGTTCCATCCATCGTTAATTTCACTGGCACGGAACAAGTAAGCCTTAGCTAAAAAATGAGCTGCAGCATCCCTGCTAATCTTCCCCACCATGCTTACCGTCGCCGGCAACAGATCATAAGCATTCTTCAAATCACCAATCGCCTGTTCTACCGTAGCTTCTGCCGTAGCACGGGTGAACTCACGGACAGGTACAAAGCTCGACTCTAATTTCAAGGGTACACCTCCATACTGGGAAACCAACTTCAGATAATTAAAGCCACGCAGGAAATAGGCTTCGCCCATATACGTCTTCTTATTCGTACCGGTATAACTATCAGGAGTTATTTTGCTTAACAACAGGTTCGCATTGTTGATTCCGATATACATGGCATCCCAAAGGCTTTCGGCCATTGTAGTATTTGAATTAGCGGCTACAATCTGTGACTGGAAACTACCATCATAATTGTTCCACACTTTATTGGAACCATCACCACCCACAGTAAACTCATCCGTACCGTAATTAGTGGTAGTATAGGCATTCTCCTTGAAGAAATGGAAACGCAGGTTATTGTAAATGCCCACAGCCAGCTGATCAATGCCTTCCGGTGTATCAAAGAAATCGGTAGTCTGTTGAGTGGTAAGCTTTTCATCCAGAAAATCACTACAGGAAGCCATCACGCCTCCCAAGGTCAAGGCTAATAAGCCGAATGTAATATTCTTATATAATTTCATAATCGTTTGCTTTTTAGTTTAAAATCCTACATTCAATCCTATTGTGAAACCACGGTTCCAGGTAGATGTTAAATTCTGCGAAGCGTCCAGTTCCAGAAAATCTATATTAGAAAAGATACGCCCCGGATTCTTAGCCTGCACATATACTTTCAGATTAGATAGATTCCATTTGCTCACCATGTTCTTCGGGAAAACGTAACCTAATGAAATATTACGCACTTTCAGGAACGAACCGTTCTTATATCCCAGAATCCGGTAGTAGGGATCACCGCCTCCATCATCATGGATAGGTTTCTGATATTCAGCATTCTTATTATTCTCATTATAGTAATTTATCTTACGCTGAGTGTAGCGGCCTCCCTGCCACTCACCACCTGTATCAACCATATAGTCAAAACGGCCGTACAACATGAAGGAAAGCTCAAAATTCTTATAAGAGAAAGTATTGGTCATACCCAAGGTCCAGCGTGGACGTGTATGTCCCACTACTATACGGTCATCATTCGGATCAATCTTATGGTCACCATTCTGGTCTACCGGGCGTGCCATACCTACCTGAAACGAATGTCCTTTCTTATTAAATTCAGCCATTTCAGCCGCATCATCCTCTTTCCAGATTCCGGCAGACTCATAGCCATAGATCACTCCTAATGATTTTCCGATGAACCAATTATTATTAATATCATCTTCTTTACCATTTGCCAACTCTTCTATTTTATCTTTCTGCCAGGCGACATTTAGACTGGTAGCCCACTCAAAGTCCCGGGTCCGGATATTCACAGTATTCAATGTGATATCCACACCTATATTGGAAGTTTCCCCAACATTGGCATAAGTTTGGGTATAACCATTTAATGAGGGAATTCCCATCTGCATCAATAAGTCTGTTGTACGCGAAGTATAAAAATCCAAAACTCCCGAAATTCTTCCGTTCAGTACAGAGTAATCAACACCAATATTATATTGGGTAGTCTTTTCCCACGTTAAGTCTTTATTGGCCATAGCCACCGTACCCCCCGTAGCTACAGGATCGGAAGCTACGAAGCCTGAAGTGGAACTGTCACCATAAGGATAATAGATAGGAACAACGGCCCCCTTTGTTTGGTAAGGATCAATAGCAGAGTTACCGGTAACCCCGACTCCCACACGTAGTTTCAACTGATTGAGCCAACTTACATCCTGCAAAAATCCTTCCTGATCAAGACGCCAACCCAATGCTGCACTGGGGAAAAATGCCCATTTATTACCTTTGGCAAGCTGCGAAGCGCCATCCCAACGACCGGAAACCGTGAGGAGATATCTACTGTTATAATCATAATTTAAACGGAACATATACGAAAGTAACTGCTTCTCTACTAAATCACTTCCCCAGTCATCCAGCGCAGAAATATTTGCTTTACTCAACGCATTCCATTTGGCACTGGCCAGGGGAATATTTAAAGCAGCCATAGAGGATTCTTCATAACGATATTTAGTGGCACTTTGCAGTAAAGTCACTCCCAAAGAGTGTTTTCCTATTTCCTTATCATAGTAGATAAGATTATCAAGTGTACATGAAAAATCAGATTGATTCGTTAAACTGGCACGATTGGTTCCCTCGCGACTGACAGAGTTCGCATCTGCGAAACTTCCATTACGGTAACTACGAAAGTCGGGACCAAAATTGAAGCGATACCTGAGCCCTTTCAGAGGAGAGAAGATCTCACCCAAGTTCAACTGGGCATACAGACTACCGATAGCACGGAACATACGACGTTCATTCTCACTATAATTCCATTCGTTGACTATCGTTTTCACTTTATCATCTCCACCCGGATAATCAATGCGGTTACCCTCATCATCAAAGGGCACGGCATACGGATACAAACTGGTAGAAGCTGCATACAGATTGGATGGCCGGTCACTGATCATCTGTCCTACAGCCTTAGCCGAAGAACCATATTGCTGTTCACTGAAAGTACCGTTGACATTCAAGCCCATCTTGAACCATTTGGTCGGATCAAGATTCAAGCTGACTTTGGCTGTATAACGAGTGTAAGACTGACCTTTCACGGTACCCTCATTATCCAGATAGCCGATAGAAGCATAGCCTTGTACTTTATCCGTACCACCACTGGCGCTCAACGTATGTTCATGGGTAACACCGGTTTGTGTAACCATATCAGCCCAATCCGTTGTAGGAACCGCGGATGCATTCCAGCTACCACCAGCCCAACCTTTTTCAATATTCCTCCAGGCATAAGGATCTTTTGCTCCGTTAAAAATCAGATAATCACTATCCTTATCAGGCTCGTCACCTCTCGGATATTTATTCGGTTCTTTATAGTAATAAGCCCAACGGCGCCACTCAATATATTCGGCAGAATTCATCATTTCAGAGTAATCCTGCAAATTTTCAATGGTCATCGTACCCGAATAGTTCAATGACATCTTGCCCGCCTTGCCCTGTTTAGTAGTAACCAAAATGACACCGTTGGCACCACGTGAACCATAAATAGCAGTAGCAGAGGCATCCTTCAGGACATCAATGGATTCTATATCCTGTGGATTCAAAGTCTCAATGCCACTTGTCGACATTAAAGGAATACCATCCACTACATAAAGCGGAGTATTGCTGGCACTCAATGAACGTACACCGCGTACATTGATAGTTCCTATTTCACCCGGACGTTCATTGCTAACAATATCCACACCTGCCGCTTTACCTTGCATAGCTTCGAAAGCATTGGCTGCCGGTCGGGAATTCAGTTCGTCCGAATTTACACGAATCATAGCACCGGTAACGTCCGATTTCTTCTGAACACCATACCCCACCACTACCACTTCGTCTAACGTTTCCGTATCTTCCTGCAGAATGATTTTCAGTTCTCTCTTATTCTCTACTTTGATTTCCTGCGGAATATAGCCGATGTATGTAACCCGTAGAATTGCATTAGCCGGGGCATTGATAATAAAACGCCCATCTATATCTGTAATTGTACCTATTGATTGTCCCTTTATCGTAACATTAGCACCAATGATCGGTTCACCGGCCATATCTTTTATAGATCCCGTCACCTTATTGTCATCAGCTTGTTTTTCAGAAGCATTCTCTTTTGCTTTATTCATCAGCATGATATTCTTGCCTTCCATAGCATAATAAATACCAGTCCCTTCAAAGACCTCGTTCAAGACCTCTGCCACCGGTTTATCTTGTGCATGAACTTTGACGTTACGTTTCAGATTAACCTCATTCATATCATACACAAACAGATAATCAGTCTGCTTTTCTATCTCGTTGATAACTTTGCCTGTTGATATACGGTCCGAAACAACTGTAACTTTCATGGTCTGTGAATAAGATTTCGTGGCAAAAGCTGTTCCGACAAATAAAAACAAGGCCAGAGCTGTGATTTTCATAACCCGAAATAAATGTTTAATTTCTACAATAGATTCTTGGTACAAAATATTTTTCATATATTTGTATTACTAATTTTAGGTTTTAACTTAAGATTATTAGAAGAAAATGTCAATGTATCATTGACTTCCATGGGATAGTGTTGCAGCACTGTCCCATTTTTATAAAATATAATGTGTGTTATTCCATAGGCAGAATATTTTAAAGGGTTAATTAATAGTTATCACATTGTTTTCATCATCTTTTGTATAAGTAAATCTATTATTCAATCTCAGTACTTTCAGCACATGCTCCACTCCATCTTTGGTTCTGAACTTGCCTGTATAGCGATTCTTGAATATACTGGTATTGTTTACCACAATATCCACTCCATAATAAAGTTTCAATTTTTCAATCATATCCCTGACGGGTATATCATTAAAACAAAGCAAACCTTCACGCCATAAAAAATAGTCCGGTTCTTTAATACGTCCTTTCACCAGCCTGCTACCTTTCAGGCTTGCCATTGTGTTTGGCTCTAACTTCAACACTCCTGCGGATGAATCCGATAGCTGAATTTCTACCGCTCCTTTCAGCAAAGAAGTTTCCCAGACACTATCTTCCGCATAAGCCAATACGTTGAATTCCGTACCTAATACCTTTACATTGCATTTACTCGTTTCCACTATAAAAGGCCTCTCTTTATTCTTAGCTACTACAAAATAGCCCTCACCATCTAATTTTACTTTCCGGTTATTGTCTTTAAACTTTTCCGGGAAAGTCAATGTACTCCGAGAATTCAGCCACACCTTCGTACCATCTGCCAACATTATTTCCGTCCGTTGTCCGGCAGGCGCATAAATAGATTGAAGTGCACTGCTTTCCACAGTCTGATGTTTATTATCCCAATAGTGTGTGCCTAATAAGACGATTGCAACCACTGCCGCTGCTTTAGCCATTTCCACCCAGAGTGTATGCACAGAAAATCTTTTTCCTGCTTTTTTCTTTTCTACCACTGCCGGCAGTGTACGCCACAAAGCAATATCATACAGTTTGCGTTGCGCCATATATTCACGCATATTCTCAGGCTTTTCCTGCATCCACTCGGTTATGTGCCGCTTCTCTGCTTCCGTGGCATTACCGGATATATATTTCTGTAATAACTCTGTATCCATATCCTATGCTATTCTATATAGTTAACGACTAAAGTGGAAACATCCCTAAAAGAAAAACTAAAAAAAATGAAGTAGTACTTTATTCGGTAGAAGAAATGATAAGAAATGCTCTTATCAGACGGCTAATTGAAAAGAGGCAAGAAGATAGATTTCCGATTAAATCTCATTTATGTTCTCTATTTTAAGAACAACATATAATTTAGAATTTAATATAAAAATAGAAGTAAAAGAGGGGCAGATAATCCTTCAAGGATACCCGTAGCACCTTCAATGCCTTTGAAATATGGTATTCCACTCCTTTAATGGAAATTTTCATTTCTTCGGCAATTTCTTTATTCGACTTATTCTCAAAACGGCTTAAAAGAAATATCCGGCGTGTTTGTTCCGGCAAAAGGTCTAAAGTCTCACGAACGATAGATTCCACTTCTTCCGAAAAAATCTCATTAGGGTTACAGGCTTCCAGAGTAGAAATTCGAGTGGAAAGTTCAAAATGATGCCAGTCAGTCATAGATTCAAAAGCTGTGCGTTTCACCTCCTCATGTTTCAGATAATCCAGAGCTTTATTCTTCAGGATAGTAAGTAGAAGAGGTTCCACATAATCTATCGTTTCTATTTTCAGCTTCTCCCACAGCCTTATCAGTGATTCGGAAGCGATGTCTTCAGCTGCCAGATCATCGTGGACATAAGACTTTGCAAAGAAAAAAGATTTCTTATAATAAAAGGCATAGATATCACTGAAAGTATTTCCTATTTTATCATTCATCAGTCACACTCTATTATGTTTTTCATTCGTTGCACTAAATATCATATAGCAAAGTTAGCAATAAACATTTAATAACCCGTTGGGAGAATTATCTTTTTGATCGGAGGGAAACGAACATTTTGTCTTAGACTGATATAGGTAGACACATTTACCAACTAATAAATGTGTCTACCTATATCAGTCTAAGACATAAACATAATTTTCATGGAATGAAACAACCGTCGGGCTTATATCCCACCAATCATCACTTATAGACTTGTATCGGCAACTCTCCGCGCAATGCTCCCAGAACATTAACAGCAAGCGCTTCCAACTCATCTTCTCCAGGGTACACATGTACTGGGGCAAGGAAAGAAACACGCTCTTTCAAGCGGGAAATAACATACTCTGAATGGGCAATACCGCCTGTCAGCAAGATTGCGTCTATTTTACCAAAAAGCGCAACGGCGGCAGCTCCAATACTTTTGGCAACCTGATAGATCATGGCATTCAGCACCAATTCGGCTTTTTCATCTCCGTCTTCAATAGACTTTATGATGGCAGGTATATCCGTAGTACCAAGATGCGCTGCCAGACCGGCATGCCCGGAAATACGTTTCTTCAGTTCATCCTTTCTGAAACGATGGGAATAACAAAGATCAATCAACTGCCCGGCAGGCAATGTTCCCGCACGTTCGGGAGAGAAAGGACCTTCACCGTCAAGAGCATTATTCACATCAATGGCACGCCCGTAATGGTGAGCCCCAACAGAAATGCCACCACCCAAATGACAGATAATCAGATTCAAATCTTCGTAGCGCACCGGATGATCGGGAGAAGCGGCTGTTAACTCGGCAGCATAACGGCGGGCAATGGCACGCTGGTTCAAAGCATGCCAGATGGTAATACGTGGCATCAGTGGAGAACCCGTGATACGGGCTACCTCATCCAGTTCATCCACGACACCGGGATCAGCAATAAAAGCACGGCAATCGGGAAGCAATGCTGCCAATTCGGAAGCAATAAGACACCCCAGATTACACGCATGGCTTCTCATGGCATGGGCTATATCATCCAGCATGGCGTCATTCACCTCGTACACTCCGCCCGGAATGGGTTTCAGTAATCCTCCACGCCCTACGATGGCATCAAATTCAAAAGGAATACCATTCTCTTTTAAGGCTTCTATTACCAAATTCTTGCGGAATTCAAACTGGTCGATGACGCGAGGGAAATGGGAAAGTTCTCCTACCGAATGGCGAATGTTACGCACCAAAAGCGGAGTTGTGTCTTCGTATACTGCAATTTTCGTTGAAGTAGAACCGGGATTGATAGCAAGAATTCTCATAATTTAAGATTTGACGTTTTACAATTTACGATTAGGATCACCCACTTTATCACCCTGTCACTTAGTCACAGGCACAAGTGAGGCATGCCATGGCAATACTATAATATTTAGAGAGACCGGAATCACTACGCGAGGGCAACACCACCGGACATACAGGACCTTGCAACAGACCTGCCATATCAGCATGGGCAAACAAGGATACAGCCTTATAAAAAGCATTTCCCGATTCGATATTAGGGAAGATCAGCACATCCGCTTCTCCATTGATAGGAGATGCAATCCCTTTGATATCACCGCTTGTCTTCTCACAGGAAGTCTTTACATCCAATGGACCATCGATTATTACATTTCCGAATTCTCCGGCCTCCGCCAACTCCACGATATTGACATAATCCAGCGAATGGGGAAACTTGGCACTTACCTTCTCCGTACAATGAATAAGTGAAATGCGAGGTTGTTCAATACCAAAGTGGCGACAAGTATGGATAGCATACCAGATCATCTCTATGCGTTGCTGCAAAGTAGGTCGCGGAATTACGGCGGCATCCGAGAAGAACAACAACTTATCATACGTAGGAATCTGCATTACAGCCAGATGAGTCAGGATTTTACCCTTAGGCAACAGACCTTTTTCCTTATCGAGAATCGCATGCAGAAGGTTATCAGTATTGATAATCCCTTTCATCAAAATATCCGCTCCACCCTCACGAACAATACGTACAGCCTCACGCGCCGCCTCATCGGGATCCTCTATATGCACCGTACGGACGTACTGGGGATATTTCTTCAATGTAGGATATTTTTCAAGAATCGCAGAGTCGCCAACCATCAGGAACTCCGCAATCCCTTCTTCCAGAGAACGGGCAATGGCATATTCCGTATTGGGGTCATTAGCACAAACTACTGCAATACGTTTCCTTTTGTTCAAGGATTTCAAGTGCGAGGTTAGTTGATCAAAGCTTCGAATAGGTTCCATAACGTTAGATTTTTAGCAAATATCTGAAAAAATGTCGAGAAATGCAGCATAACACTCCAGGAAATTTCGCAAGCCTTATTTCATTTTGATAGTTTACACCACAGATTAACGCAGATTATTACTTTTCACCATGATTAGAATAAATCTGTGTTAATCTGTGTAATCTGTGGTGTAAACTAAATTTCGTTTTGAGTTATTTTATGTACTTTTGTCCCCATACGCAAAATATTGAATTATGAGCAGCCTTATTTTTCCGTCATACGTACAAAAAGGTGATCGTGTCATCATCCTTTCTCCTTCCAGCAAGATAGACAAGTCTTTTTTGAAAGGAGCCAAAAAGCGTCTGAAATCCTGGGGACTGGAAGTGGTAATGGCTAAACATGCCGGAAGCTCACACGGAACGTATGGAGGCAGCATCAAACAACGCGTAGAAGATTTACAGAATGCGCTGGATGATGAAAAGGCTAAAGTTATTCTATGCAGCCGTGGCGGATACGGAGCCGTGCACCTGTTAGGGAAACTCGATTTTACCCGCTTTCGTGAACATCCAAAATGGCTGATTGGTTTCAGTGACATTACCGCATTACATAATGTGCTCCAGAAAGAAGGTTTTGCATCACTCCACGCCCTAATGGCACGCCATCTGACGGTAGAATCCGAAGATGATTTCTGTACGCTGGCACTCAAAGATATCCTCTTTGGACATTTTAATCCGAAGACGGCAGAATCTGTAGAAATCTCAGGAAATGGTTTCAGCTATATTTGCCCCGGACACAAATTAAACCATAAAGGAACTGCCAGCGGCATTTTGCGAGGTGGCAACCTGTCCGTATTTTATGGACTGCGCGGCACCCCTTATGATATTCCTGCAGAAGGAAGCATTCTCTTTATAGAAGATGTAGGCGAACGTCCGCATGCAGTAGAGCGTATGATCTACAATCTGAAACTGGGCGGTATATTAGAAAAACTATCCGGCCTTATTATCGGACAGTTTACGGAATACGAGGAAAACAAGTCTTTGGGGAAAGAGTTATACGGTGCAATTGCCGACCTCGTGAAAGAATACGATTACCCCGTCTGTTTTAATTTCCCGGTAGGACATGTCAGCATGAACCTGCCCATGATAAACGGAGCGGAAGTAACGCTGGAAACCGGAAGAAAAGAAGTGAAACTAAGTTTTAATTTAGATAAAGAATGAAACGGAATTATACTCTCATCCCTTTATGCCTGGTGTTGCTTGCATTCATAGCATGCAGCAACAATACCAAGAAGGCAAGCGACGACACTGAAGCAACTGCTAAAAACGTCGTCAATGTTCCACAGTTCAATGCAGACAGTGCTTACCAGTATGTGAAAGCACAGGTTGACTTCGGCCCACGCGTTCCTAATACGAAAGCGCATGTGGATTGTGGCAATTATCTGGCAAATAAACTGACCGAATTCGGTGCAAAGGTTACTAACCAATATGTAGACTTACCTGCCTATACCGGTACATTACTAAAAGCCCGCAATATTATCGGTTCCTACAAACCGGATACGAAAAAGCGTATCGTCCTTTTTTCGCATTGGGACAGCCGTCCGTGGGCAGACGCTGACCCGGACGCTAAAAAGCATTACACACCCATTTTAGGCGCTAATGACGGTGCCAGCGGTGTAGGCGTATTATTGGAAATAGCACGTCATTTGCAGAAACAATTGCCGGAAATGGGTATCGATATTGTTTTTGTAGATGCCGAAGATTATGGAACACATCAGGCTTACAATGGCCCGCATAAAGAGGAATACTGGGGACTCGGTTCACAGTATTGGGCACGTAATCCGCATGTGCAAGGATATAATGCACGCTTCGGTATACTGCTGGACATGGTAGGGGGCAAGAATGCAGAATTCCGTTATGAAGGTTTATCTCATGAAGTAGCTCCCAATGTCAATGAGAAAGTCTGGAAAACAGCCAATGCTTTAGGTTTCGGGCGCCATTTTGTACAGAAAAAAGGCGGTTTCGTGACCGATGACCATACGTTCATCAACAAGTACGCCAAAATTCCAACCATTGATATCGTTCCTTATTATCCGGAAGGTGATTTCTTTGAGCACTGGCATACTGTGAAAGATGACATGGATGCCATTGATAAGGCTACATTGCAAGCAGTGGGACAGACGGTAATGCAAGTTATTTACAGCGAGAAATAATTTATAAATCAAAAACATAAATCAAGAAGTATGAGTATCAACGAAGCACAAGACGAAGTGATTGCGGAATTCAGCGACTTTGACGACTGGATGGATCGCTATCAGCTCCTCATAGACTTAGGAAACGAGCAGGAACCGCTCGACGAAAAATATAAAACGGAACAGAACTTGATTGAAGGTTGCCAAAGTCGCGTATGGCTGCAAGCTGACGAAGAGGATGGAAAAATCATCTTCAAAGCTGAGAGCGACGCTTTGATTGTAAAAGGTATCATTTCGTTGCTGATGAAAGTCCTTTCCGGGCATACACCAGACGAAATTCTGAATGCTGATCTTTATTTCATCGATAAGATAGGATTGAAAGAACATCTTTCGCCTACCCGTAGCAATGGTTTGCTGTCTATGGTGAAGCAGATGCGGATGTATGCGCTGGCTTTCAAGGCAAAAAATAGCAGCATATAGAATGTTTTGAAAAACTAAATAAAATAGCCCGAATATACTGGTTATTCGGGCTATTTCATTAATAGTCAAACTAATCATCTGATCACCTTATAGAATGCGATAATCGGATTGTCTGTATCAGGATTATAATTACAAAATATATCAGGATAGTTCTTATTCGGTTCTTCTGATAGAGCATAATCAACAGTTTCCACCCATAAAATAGTATAAACTGACACTAGCTATACATAAATAGAGGGAGGATTCAGAAATTCCAAATCCTCCCTCTATTTAACAAACACCTATATATCAGTTCTAAAATGCTATTTTATTCATCTCCCTCCTGATATTCCAAAATATCTCCCGGTTGGCAATCCAGAATTTTACAAATAGCCTCCAGTGTAGAAAAACGGATAGCTTTCGCTTTTCCCGTTTTCAGAATAGATAAATTAGCAGGTGTAATATCCACCTTTTCGGCTAGCTCTCCTAAAGATATCTTTCGCCGAGCCATCATTATATCAAGGTTTACTATAATCATATAATTCACTTTTATCAAGGTTAAGATTAAATAGTCAGGTCCTGTTCTTCTTTCATACGGATGCCTATTTTAAAAAGACAACCTATGAAAAGTATAAATACACCCAGCAAAAGATATATCATAAAAGATTCCCTACTTATTCCTTCCAAAGTAAAAATTCCCAGAATATATTGTAAGAGTCCGGTTATTTCCACTGTAACTCCAATAAAGACTATCAGATTAGCATTCCGCTTCGTAAACACTTCATTTCTCTTAACATTAGAAAGCATTATCCAAATAAAAATACTGCATACAGCCATTGCTACTAATGTGATACTTCGGGAAAGAACCTGCCATATAAAATCATCAGTATCATCTTTTCCTAACTCATAACACAATTGCATGGTCTGAGTAAGCCATATCATAAGACAACTCGCGCAAATAACCACCAAACAAGACATTACAGTCTCCAATTCCTGCTTCCTATTTTTTTTAAATAAACTTTTCATCGTATTTCTCCCTTTAAATAGTCAGATCCTGTTCTTCCTTCATTTTCACACCTACGGCAAATATCTCGGTAAAGAGAACAATGACCACCAATGATACCCAATCTTCGGACATGCTGAAACCCTTTATTTCATACCCGGGCAGACTCACTTGTTTCACCACTTCAATATAATTCAGCCATTCCATCAACGCATTCAAGATGCTAAAGGCTAATAAAGAATAAGTGAATACACGCATTCTCACCACATTGTCATGAGTAAACACATTACGCTTCGATATGGAAATTAAAACCCGTATCAGGCAATAAATTCCGGCGAGAATAGCCAAAGCAGCAAACGCACCAAAGCAAAACACAATACTACTCCAGGTCGACGGAACAATAGCCACACTTACTTTATCTATTTTGTAAGGAAGGTTTTCATTCATTTTACTATTACGCAATGAGTCCAATATTGTTGTTTCCAGAGGTCGTACCTCCACAGGGATACCTTCAGGCGTGTATAAGGCTGGTGTTTCCGCACGGGCACTTTTACTTCCCGCCAGAAAACTGTCACGTTCTTCTTGCCAACCGGCAGTAAAAGAAATGGCAAAATCTCCTACAATCACCAGTATCGCTAATATCCCCAATATTCTAAATCTCTTCATAATCGTATCATCTCTTTAAATTGTCAATTCCTGTTCTTCTTTCATTTTCAGTCCGATAGCGAAAACTTCTGCCACAATCAGGGCTGAAATCCCCAATACCAGAGAAGTAATATGCACCATATCCGCCATACTCAATGAATAACCTGTCACTGAAAAGACTTTTTCCATGTTATGAAAACTCAGAAATGCAAGAAGGAAGGTACATACAAAACCAATAATAAGCAGCACTCCTAAACGCCTGAGCCGACGGACATTCTTCCAATTGAATATATCGGATTTATTGATCGACACAATAAGACGGATAAAAAGTACTACAGCCCAGACAATGGCAACATAGTTTGCAATAAGAATCAAGAGAGAAATAATTCTGGACAAGATACTGGGTTGTGTATTCACACTGACAATCATTTGCCCGTAAGCAGCAGGTACATATTCACCGGTTTTTTCATTATAAACAGAATCAATCAAGATATCTCCGCCCAAATCTTTTGGTACCAGTTGCACGACCTGCACATTGCTAATCTCTTCTTTAGCCTTTGCATCAATCTTAGAATCAAACCCTTTCTCAATCCCGGTCTTAATCCCCAAACCGACATAATAAGTAGTCTCTAAAACCGAATAACCCAGCACGAGCAATACGATCACGCAAAGAATATTCAATCTCCTTTTCATATTTCAGTAGTTGTATTAGATAATTTATAGGTATTCATCATTCTCCAGGACAATATAAACAAGAGGAAAGCAATTACGAGACCTGTCAGATAAGCTTTTTCTCCAATTAATTCACTGCTATATTCCACATCCGGGAATTTAAGAGCAAGATAAACAGAAAGGCTGTTGTTCATGATGTGAATCAGAATACAAGGTATCAGACTATATGTCTTATAGTAGATCCATGCAAGAATAAAACCGATCAGCGTAGCTCCTACCACTTGTGCCGGATTCATATGAAAGATACCGAATATCAGACCGGATATCAAGATAGCTACTACCGGATTATACTTCTTCAAAAGAACTTTAGTGATTGCTCCACGAAACAGTAGCTCCTCCAAAATGGGTCCCAATATAGCTACACAAATAATTCCTAACCAACCGGATTGCAATAAATTAAAAGTATCGCTCAGCCAGTCAGGCAAAAATGTGAGATGGGACATTAGAAAGTCAATCAGATAAATCATGGAAATTCCCATCATAGCACTCCAGGATAAATAAGATACAGACACTGGAGAGTATAACCTCTTATCTCCTGTCAAGTAGCCTTTTTGCCACAAATAAATCAGCATAAAAACAAATCCTGCCAGCAGAGTGGGAGCCAAGGCAAATTCGCTTGCTCTGTCTACAGTACCGTATTTTACATACGCATAGATCATAGTGAATGGCCCCACTGCCAATGCCCCGAGAATTTGCATCGCCAAGTAAATAAGAGCCAGTTTTATTGCAGTTTTCATCGTTGTCGTCCTTTAGAGTTTACAAAGATATATTTTCTCTATTAAATCATCAAACGGTAGCTCCTATACCGCAAAGAACAGCCATCAACATGGAGAGGGAAATCACTAATAAAGAGATACTCATAAATGCCTTTTTCATAATCGTCAACCTTTATATGTTTTGTTATTCAATAATAATTTATCGTTTTTCGATATGCAAATAAAAAGGTATTTTTTGAGACTAACAAGTAAAACAGAAAATATTTATCGAAAAACAATAAAAAAAGTACGTTTTTCGATAATCATACAAGAAATATAAACAGAAAAGGAGATATTAAAGATAACGGGAAGCTATTTCTTTATCTTTATGAAGCTGGGCAATCAGTTCATCTATGGAGTCAAACTTCAACTCAGGACGGAGATAGCGGACAAAAGAAAGGCAGATATATTGCTCGTAAATATCTGAATGGAAATTAAATATATTCACTTCAATACTACGATCAGTACCGTTAGCCATTGTAGGACGATAGCCAATACTAAGCATACCGCCATAACTCTGACCTGCTACGGTAACGCGCACTGCATATACCCCATCAGAAGGAACCAACTTATCCAGATCATCCACCCGAAGATTTGCAGTAGGAAAACCTATTTTACGACCGACACGATAACCACTTACTACCATGCCATTCAAGAAATAATCATATCCCAGGCAAGCAGCAGCTTCCGAGACGTTACCTTCCGACAGCAATTGCCGGATAACGGAAGAGCTTACTGCAACATCCTTATCTATATATGCATGTGCAAGAATAACTTCTATCCCCAACTCCTGCCCATAGCGTACATAGTCATCAAAACCTTCACTACGGTTATGACCAAAACGATGATCGTATCCTATAACAAGGGCACGTATATTATAATGATTGTAAAGAAACAGCATAAACTCCTTTGCTGAAAGAATGGCAACTTCAGGAGTAAAGTCAAGCATCATGCAATAGTCCAAACCTGTTTCGGCGAGCAAGGAAACCTTTTCTTCATAAGTGGTCAGTAATTCAGGGTGATACTCCGGCTGTACAACCTTACGCGGATGCACAGGAAAAGTCACCACCCCCGAAGCGAATCCATGTGCAGCAGCTACTTCGCGCACCTGTTCAATAAGGTACCGATGTCCTCGATGTACTCCGTCGAAAAAGCCTATGGTAGCAACACAAGGCTGAGGAAGCACTTCCGGTATGTTACGAAGCAACTGCACTACTTTAATTTTTTAATGGTTACTTAAACAGATGACTCCAGTCTTCGCATGCTTTCGGCGTGTAGGTAGAAATACCCAATGTTTCCGCCACACGACAATTCTCAGTAGAATCATCTATAAAGAAAGTTTCTTTCGGATCTATACCTGTTTCCTCCAACAGCCTCTCAAAAATGGCAACGTCCGGTTTCACCATCTTCATTTCATAAGAGAGGAAAATTCTCTCAAAATAATCTTCTACCCGGAAAGCCTTGTAATGAAAAGCATGCTTGCAGGACCATTTCCAGTGAATTTCATTGGTGTTGCTCAATAGATAGACCACATATTTCTCACGCAGTTTCAACAACAAATCCAACTTATAGGTAGGAATACTTCCCAGAAAACTATTCCAGGCAGCATCTATACGGGCATCGGTCACTACCTTCCCTATTTGCTCACGGATCGCATTCCGAAACTCCGCACTGGTAATCAGTCCTTTTTCATGCTGCAAGAAGAAACCTTGCTGATGACAGACATCAAGCATAGCCTCTACATTGGGCATGCCTAACTTTGCAAAATTCTCAATACAATGCTGGCGATCCAAGTCAATCAATACGCCACCAAAATCGATAATAAGGTTTTTAATTCCTTTTTCTTTCATTTTATTTCTGAGTTAAACGTCGAATGAAACGTATCGCCTCACCTACCCATAATACCAGTGAAGTGGAAGCAATAATGATCACCCAAGTGACTAAATCAAGCGGCACAGTACGGAATACGGCACCCCCGAACTGTACTATAAGAAACTGTCCTACCAAGATAGCAAGTACTATCAGTTCCATACCATACGATTTGGAAATCCCTTTGAAAGCGGAGTCTGTAGTACCAAACACACGCGCATTGAAAAGGTTCCAGAATTGCAGCATCACGAAGAATGTGAAGAATATGGTCAGACGTTCCGGTGTCATACCGCCCTCGGCATGATTAAACCAGTACAACATTCCCATCAGTATAATCAGGAAGGCCCCACCTACACCTAAAATATAGGAACGCATGGCTTTCGAAATAATAAAGTCACTGCCACTGCGCGGTTTCTCTTGCATAACACTCTCGCTGGGCGGAATAGAAGCCAGAGCCAAAGCAGCAAAAGTATCCATAATAAGATTTACCCACAACATTTGAGTTACAGTAAGCGGTAATTCCGTACCTATCAACGAACCAAGCAAAACGATAAGCAAAGCCACAAAATTGATAGTCAACTGGAAAACAATGAAGCGCTGGATATTCTTGTATAGCGAGCGTCCCCACATCACGGCAGTACCGATACTATTGAAGGAATCGTCAAGCAGGGTTATGTCACTGGCTTCCTTGGCCACAGACGTTCCCGTACCCATAGAAAGACCTACCTGTGCATGATTCAGTGCAGGGGCATCATTCGTACCGTCTCCCGTTACGGCTACCACTGCACCTTTTTGTTGCAACAGTTGCACCAGGCGTTGCTTGTCTGTAGGACGCGCACGCGACATAATTTTCAGATCCATCACACGGTCCAGTGCTTCTTCATCTGTCAGTTCCGCAAAAGCAGCCCCTGTTATCCGGTTACGTTCCGTATCTTCCGGTTTCCACAAACCAATCTGGCGTGCTATTTCCGTAGCCGTACCCGGTGTATCTCCCGTAACAATCTTGATATCGATACCGGCCGACTGGCATTTCGCAACTGCCGCAGGCACATCCTGACGGATAGGGTCACTGATAGCGACCACACCCAGGAATGACAAATCATGATCGGCAACCAATTCCACACAATCCCTTGTATCCGTATCTTCCACAATCTTGAAAGCAAAACCAAGAGTACGCATCGCCATATTCTGATAACCCAGCAACTGTTTTTCTACCGTAGAGCGATACTCTGCCGCATCTACCCGTTTGCTGTCCAGAATAACATCCTTACATTTGCCTAAAACGATTTCAGGAGCACCCTTCACGTACAATACCTTCTTACCCATCAAAGGAGACTTCACCAAAGTCGCCATGAATTTACGCTCGGTAGAGAAAGTCAACTGATCCACAACCGGAGCATTCTCACGTAATTCCAGATAATCCCGATTCCTGCTGTTCAACCATAAAAGCAAGGCTACCTCTGTCGGGTTTCCGACTCCTTTCGGTTTTTCACCTTCGGCTATCTCTTCCAGAAAAGCTGTAGAATTGGTACTGATACCTTCTACCACCAGTTTGCTGATATCATCTTCACCGACTTCCCCACCATTTTTCAAACCATAGAAGCTCGGCTCATAAACTTGCATCAGATTCTGAGTCAATGTACCCGTCTTATCCGTACAAATCACTGTAATTGCCCCCATCGTCTCGCAAGCATGCATTTTGCGAACCAGATTATTGGTAGAAAGCATACGGCGCATATTCAATGCCAGACTGAGCGTCACACTCATCGGCAACCCTTCGGGCACTGCAACCACAATCAGGGTCACTGCCATCATAAAATATTGCAGGGTAGCTTTCAATGCCGGAAGCCAGTCTGCAAAAGTGTGGAAGGTTGAAAAAGGATATACCAGTATTACATCTTTAATAAAGAAAATGGCAAATGCCAGTCCGGCCACCGAGAAGCCGATCTTACCAATCAGATTGGCAAGTTTGGTAAGCTGTATGTTCAGGGGAGTAGGTTCCGTACTCTGTTCCGTACTTTGTCGGGCCACTTTTCCGATTTCCGTATCATCGCCCACACTGAGCACTCGCATTGTCCCATGACCGTCCACAACGGTAGTACCACGCAGCACACGATTGGAAGCATACGTAGCTTCTTCATCAAAATCCGCTTCTACAGTCGTTTTATTTATAACGGGTTCACCGGTCAGATTTGATTCATTAACCTGCAAAGATATGGCTTCCAGCAGTTCACCGTCAGCAGGTATTTCTTCTCCTGTTTCCAGGACAATAATATCTCCTACCACCACATCTTTCCGAGGAATCTCCTGCACACGACCATTACGGATCACTTTCACCAAAGTTTCCTCATTTACCGCATTCAGCAGATCGAATTTCTTATTGGCGTCATATTCAAAAAAGAAACCGATTCCCGTAGCCAGCAATATAGCGGCAATAATACCGATTGTCTCCGCATATTCATTCTCTACGATCGAGATGATCAGAGAAAATAGTGCAGCAACCAGAAGCACCCTGACAACAGGATCTTCAAACTTTTCAAGATATAACTTCCATAGGGAGGGACGCTTGGGAGGCGTTAACAGATTGACTCCGTACTTTTCGCGGTTTTTTCTTACTTCGTCGTCAGTAAGTCCGCCATGATAAAA
Source organism: Bacteroides cellulosilyticus (assembly GCF_020091405.1). Classification (NCBI taxonomy): domain Bacteria; kingdom Pseudomonadati; phylum Bacteroidota; class Bacteroidia; order Bacteroidales; family Bacteroidaceae; genus Bacteroides; species Bacteroides cellulosilyticus. Next base: position 2,304,980 of record NZ_CP081903.1, on the reverse strand, counting down.
ATCATCCTTCATTGCAGTCATGCAAATTGTTAGCTTTAATTAAGAGCCACAAAAGTACAATATTAATTTGGGATAGCGAATGTTATTAAATCTTTTTATAAGTTAGTCTTGCCATCAATCTCCGTACCTTGTTCCTTTATCTGGCGTCCATTGACCGGAAGTGTAAACCAGAACGTAGATCCCTTTCCATATTCAGATTCCACACCAATTTTTCCACCCAATTTACGGATAATCATTTCGCAGATAGCCAGCCCCAGACCAGTACCTTTTTTATTCTGTTCTACCCGGACAAAGCGTTCAAAAATATGATTGACCTTATCTTCCGGAATACCGCTTCCGGTATCTTTCACATAAAAATAAAGACCTTCAGCACAACGGTTATAGCCAAAAGTAATGCTACCCTCATCTGTAAACTTCACAGCATTGGTCATAAAGTTGGAAACTACCTGTTGCAAACGGTTTCTGTCTGTATACATAATACATTCATCAGAAGGCGTTTCCCTGATTATCTGAATAACGGCAGATTTATCTTCCAGTCTCATACGGAACAATTGTTCTATATCAAACATCAGTTGCTTGATATCCACCTCCGAGAATGTAAACTCCAATGTACCTGCTTCTATTTTTGAAAGGTCAAGAATATCAGCAATCAACTGCTGCAACAACTCATTATTAGAATGTACTATTTCCAAAAACTGTGTCTTCTCCTCTTCCGTACCGGCAGAAGCCAGCAATTCGGAGAAACCGACAATGGCATTCAACGGTGTACGTATCTCATGACTCATATTGGCAAGAAAGGCTGATTTAGAGCGATCCGCACTCTCCGCTTTTTCACGGGCTCTGTTCAATTCCGCTTCTGCTTTCTTCAGCCGGGTTATATCATGCACAGTAATTACCATCCCCTCCTTATCGTCTATTTCCATGTACTCGCCGGAAACATACGCATCACATTCGGATACTTCGCCTCTTCTATCCCTTATATCGAGTACAGCTTCTAAATCGGTGAAATTGCTTTTACTACGAAATGTCTCCTCTATCTTCCTTCGGATGGGGCAACTGCCGCAAAGTTCATGTGTTCCGCAACCGCCTTCGGCAGACAATGCATTGTTACAACGCAATAAATCGCCCACACGAGTCAGTCTGCCTTCCGGCTTACGAGCTTTGGTGATATCATAGTAATTCGTCCGGGTAACAATAAAATCCCTGTCTATCAAAAGAATGAAAGCATGGACATTTTGCATAATAGAACGAAACAGTTCTTCGGAACCGCGTAATGCTTTCCTGGCATTTCCTGCTTTAAGCAGCAGGCGTCTACTTCTACCAAGTTCAAATACATATAACAACAGTACTCCTACAAGTACCGCCATACCGACCAGAATTAGTATCGTCATAAAGAGTTCATTTACAATAAATACGAAACAAATATATCCCTTTCAAATCAAAACCGGAAACAAAAAGGCGGGATTTATTGTTATTTATACAGAAAACCTAAAAAATAGTTTTATGGACAAGTACATTTGCACCGTTTGTGACTACGTTTACGACCCCGAATTGGGCGATCCGGAAAATGGCATTGAGCCGGGAACATCGTTTGAAGACCTTCCTGAAGATTGGGTTTGCCCACTATGCGGAGTTGGAAAAGAAGAATTTGAGAAAGCGTCCTAAGACGCTTTCTTTTCTTTTACATCACTACTTGCCTCTACTACATTCACCACATAATCACCCAATTTCTCACACTCGGCAATAATGTCCATATAGTAAACACCCATCTGATAATCATATTCCTTGTTATTCACATCCAGAATATTCTGATTCTTCAGCTGATTGCGGTAGTTATTAATTTCATTCTCAATATTGAATGACTTATTCACGTCGATGCTTTGGTGTTCGGAACGCTCTACAACGACAATCATCTGTGCCAACGCATCATCCGTCAGTTTCATCATAAAGTGAATATGGTCATATTGTTTTTCCGTGAAGTCCTGGTTGGTCTGACGCTTACGGTTTATAGTACGCGCAAGATTATAACAACTATCACCGATACTTTCAATTTCCGTAACCTCACGAAGCATGGCACGAATCTGGAGCTTACTCTCCGAACTCAAACGCCCGTCAGACACCTGGTTCAGATAATTGGCTATCTCCAGCTCCATATTATCACTGATATTCTCATACTTCTCGATACGGCTGAACAGCTTATTATAATCATCGTCCTTATCCGTATGCAACAAGTCCTGTACCATATTGAACATACGATGAGTACGTTCCGCAAACAGATGAATTTCCTTGCGTGCCTGCAAAATGGAAAGCTCTGCTGTAGAAAGCATACCACCGGAGATGAAGCGGAGACGATATTCCTCGTCTGCTTCTTTCTGCGGAATGATGGCACAAACCGTACGCTCTATCAGTTTTACAAACCAGATCAGCAGCAATACATTGCAGATATTAAAGCAAGTATGGAAAGCCGATAACTTAAATGAAACAGCTACGGCAGGATCTTTCGTTCCCATCACGTTTTCCACAAACCAGGATACGGCACTCGTAAACGGAGTGAAAAGACAGAGTACCCAGATAACGCCGAAGACATTGAACACCAAGTGAGCCAATGCAGCCCTCCTCGCCTGCGTATTACCGGTCAATGCGGCAAGATTGGCAGTAATAGTGGTACCGATATTCTCTCCCAATACCAATGCAGCCCCCAATTCAAAGCTAATCCAGCCATTAGCACACATGATAAGCGTAATTGCCATCGTTGCAGCCGATGCCTGCACAATCATAGTCAGAATAGTACCGATAAACACAAACAACAGAATAGAAATATATCCCATATCGGTATAGCTTTGCACAAAGGCCAACATTTCCGGATTTGCTTTCAAATCCGGCGCATTGGATTGCAGCATGGAAAGTCCCATAAAGAGGAAAGAGAAACCGAAAATAAATTCACCGATAGACTTACGATGACTTTTTTGAGAGAAGAGAAGAGGAATACCGAAGGCCAGTAGAGGAAGTGCGAAAGCAGCTATATCAACTTTGAAGCCTAACGCCGAAATAATCCATGCTGTAACGGTAGTACCGATATTGGCTCCCATTATTACGCCGATGGATTGGGATAAAGTTAACAGTCCGGCGTTTACAAAACTCACTACCATAACGGTAGTTGCGGAGGAGGATTGAATCAGTGCCGTGATCAGCACACCCGTCAGTACACCGGTTACCCGGTTGGTAGTCATTGCCGTTAGAATTTTCCGGAGCCTGTCACCGGCAAACTTTTGAAGTCCTTCACTCATTATCTTCATTCCGTACAGGAATAATGCCAGCGAGCCAAGCAGCTTTAAAAAATCATAAAAAGAATATTCCATCTTTAATTAATTAGAAGGTTTTATGCCACATCTGTTATTATATCTATATTTAACGTATTAATCACCTAAAAAGGAGACGTCATGAAACACATGTTACAAATTTGTTGCAAAAATAATAATATTTCTAAAGAATTCCCCATCGGGAGTTCACTTTTGGATATTTATTACGGTTTTAATCTTAATTTCCCCTATCAGGTTGTCAGTGCAAAAGTTAATAACCGATCCGAAGGGCTGAACTTCCGGGTATACAATAATAAAGATGTAGAATTCCTCGATATACGCGACTCTTCCGGTTTGCGGACGTATGTGCGCAGTCTTTGCTTTGTACTGTACAAAGCTGTCAACGAATTGTTTCCGGACGGCAAACTATTTGTAGAACACCCTGTATCCAAAGGCTACTTCTGCAACTTGCGCATTGGGCGCACAATCACGCTGGAAGATGTATCCGCCATTAAAAAGCGCATGCAGGAAATCATAGACAAAAACATCACATACCGACGCACGGAATGCCACACAACCGAAGCTGTGCGCATCTTTAATGAACGGGGAATGACAGACAAAGTAAAGTTGCTGGAAACTTCCGGCTCTATCTATACCTATTATTATTCATTAGAAGATACGATTGATTATTATTATGGTAATCTACTGCCCAGCACCGGCTTTATCTGGCTGTTCGACATTGTGAAATATTACGATGGGCTGTTGCTTCGCATTCCCAACAGGCAAAATCCTAATGTATTGGAAGAAGTCGTCAAGCAGGAAAAAATGCTGGATGTATTTAAGGAACATCTGCGTTGGAATTATATCATGGGATTAAGCAATGTCGGTGACTTTAATCTCGCCTGTGAAGAAGGACATGCCACCGATTTAATCAACGTAGCAGAAGCACTGCAAGAGAAAAAGATAGCCCAGATTGCCGATGATATCTATAATCGGGGCGAAAATGGCAACCGCGTAAAACTGGTACTTATCTCCGGCCCGTCCTCTTCGGGTAAGACCACTTTCAGCAAGCGCCTTTCCGTACAGCTTATGACGAACGGGCTTCGTCCATACCCCATAGCCCTGGATAACTACTTCGTAAACCGCGAAGATACTCCGAAAGACGCTAACGGAGATTATGACTACGAATCGTTGTATGCACTCGATCTCAAAAAGTTCGAGGAAGACCTGAAAGCTTTGTTGAGAGGCGAAGAAATTGATCTGCCAAGCTTCAACTTCTCTACCGGACAACGGGAATACAAAGGGGACAAGTTACGCATAGACGAGCACACGATCCTCATTCTGGAAGGCATTCATGCACTGAATCCTGAACTCACCCCGCAGATACCGGCAGAGAATAAATACAAAATCTATGTGTCCGCCCTGACTACCATTTCTTTGGACGATCACAACTGGATTCCCACAACAGACAACCGCTTGTTGCGCCGTATCATCCGTGACTTCAATTACCGTGGTTACTCGGCTCGGGAAACTATTTCCCGCTGGCCCAGTGTGCGGGCCGGAGAAGACAAGTGGATCTTCCCTTATCAGGAAAATGCCGATGTGATGTTCAACTCAGCACTGTTGTTTGAGTTTGCCGTACTGCGTTGCCATGCCGAACCCATACTGACCAGTGTGCCACGCAACTGTCCGGAGTATGCCGAAGCATACCGATTGCTGAAATTCATCAAATACTTTACTCCGATACAAGATAAGGAAATCCCGCCGACATCACTTCTGCGCGAATTCCTGGGAGGAAGCAGTTTCAAATACTAATCCCTGACATCTGCCCTACCCGAGCCGTACCTGCACCGTACCCGCTCCGTAGTTACTCCGTAGTCGCTCCGTACTCTATGGTATGGAGAAGGCACGGAGAAGGTACGGAGCGGATACGGAGAAGATACGGAGATAACACGGAGCTGGTACGGAGATCATACGGAACAGGATATAATTTCATGTACCCTAACCATCAAAAAAATAAGGTAAGCCAAGTTTTTAAGCACTTTTCTTGTACAACCTACAAAAGAATGTCTTAACTTTGTAAGCAAATAAAATGAATCATATATGAGAAAGATAATTACCCTACTCTTCTTAGCCGCTTTCTGCATCTGCAGCCAAGCCTATTCACAGAACCGTGCCGATGAACTAATGAAACAAGCACAGGAAAATCTCGCAAAAAAAGAATATATCAAAGCCCGCTATCTTTTCCTCCAGGCTTACAATGCTTTTTCCTCTCAGGCAAAGTATGATAAAGCAGTAGAATGCGGTGTCAACGCCAGTGCCCTCTACCATCGGGAAAACTATTATAAAGAAGCTTTTGAACTGTTGCGCGGTGCCGAACTATTGGTTACAGACGGTGAGCAGAAAAGTGGCAAGACGATGCCCGACCTGCGTTTCCGTATCAATAAGGAACGCCTGCAAATGTATATCAACCTCAAGAATCCCGCCCGTGCCAAAGAACAACTGGCCAAATTGGAAGAGACAGCCAAGGCAGCCAAAAATGATTCACTCAGCAATGATTTGCTTTATACCCAGGCCAATTACTACTATACCTTTGGGATGAACTCGCAAGGAGACGCTTATATCAACCGTCTGATCGGTCAATATAAGGAACAGAAGAATTATGCAAAGGTAGACGAGTCATATAAAACCCTGATCGATATTGCCCGTAAGGCAAACAATGCCGGACTGGTAGCCCGTACGTACGACAAATATATCCTTTGGACTGACTCTGTAAAAGCTCTTACTGCCCAGGATGAGTTGAACGTGCTGAAACGTAAATATGACGATAGCCTGCAAACTATTGAGGAAAAAGACAGCTCACTCTCTGCCAAACAGTACATTATCATCGGCCTTTGCATCCTTGCCGGGCTACTGGCCGCCGCGCTGGTATTAGCCGGTATCGTATTGCTGCGTTTTGTCCTTCTTACCCGGAAGCAAAAGAAAGCTATCCAGATAGCCAATGAGCACAATGAACTGAAAACTAAGTTTATCCAGAATATATCCTCACAAATGGAACCGACACTGAATACTCTGGATACTACCTTACCGGGCGTCCGTGCGCTGAAAGGCTTTGCCGAACACATTCAGGAGTTGTCCGATTTGGAAAGTACACTCTCTGAAGCTTACGAAATGCGTGAAATCAATATTAATACTTTCTGTGAAAGTGTTATGGATAAGATCAAAAGCGGCTTGAAATCAGACATAGCTACTGCCGTGAACGCACCGAAACTCAGTGTCAAGACCAATCCGGAGCAACTTGAACGTATTCTGCTCCATTTGCTGAATAATGCAGCCGAGTTTACCCCTGAAGGTGGTAAAATCTGGTTAGACTTTAAAAAACGCGGAGCACACACCCACCAATTCATTGTCAGTGATACGGGAAGTGGTATTGCCGAAGAGGAACAAGCAGACTTGTTTAAACCTTTCACCAAAGTGAAAGACCTTACAGAAGGGGATGGTTTAGGATTACCCATTTGCTCTCTGATTGCCACAAAAATGAATGGTAGCCTGACATTGGACAGTAGCTATACCAAGGGTTGCCGCTTTGTTCTGGAGTTACATACCTGACAAAAAAACATACTTTAAATCAATAACCCCTATTTCTGAACTTCCTTTCAGGAATAGGGGCTATTGATTTTACAGACCGACATTACATTGTTTTATCATTATAAACGGGTACTTTTGCAGGCTGCAACAACAAATGATAAACCAATGAAAGCCACTGTCTTAGCTGCGCTATTACTCGCATATTGCATATTAGCGGCTTGTACCCGTTCCAGTCCGAACGCCCAACTTGTACAAGCTGATTCTCTCATGCAAAAGTTCCCGGACAGCGCCTTATATTTTTTAGAAAAGATTCGACCAGAAGAACTTAACTCATTAGAAGATCGGGCATACTATGCTTTATTAGTGACACAAGTACAAGATAAGAACTACATATTCCAAGAAAATGACTCTCTTATACGTATAGCAGTGCAATATTATGATTCCATTAAAAGTACATCTATGCAGGCAAAAGCACATTATTACTGGGGATGCATTTGGAGGAACAGAGAAATCTATCCACAAGCTTTAGGCAGATTTTTCACTGCTATATCTTATGCTCAAAAGGCTTCTGACCATAAGCTAACCGGATATATATACAATAATATAGCCAACCTATACTTTCTACAGAAATTATATGAACAGGCTGACTCAATCTATCAAATTACAGAGACAATAGCTATTCAAGAAAAAGATTCCGGTCTTTGGGCAGATGCTTTATCACAACGGGGTATGATTGCTATTGACAGAGGAAAAGAGTACTACCATGAAGCGGAACAGAAGATACTTCACGCTTTTAAAATATCACGCCATATTGCTCAAAAAAAGATGGTAGCTAAAACAGCTTATTCATTAAGTCTACTGTATGGACGCATGAATATGGGAGAAAAGGCTGTAGAATTTGCCAAGTTAAACCTCAACAATCAAGAAACTTCAAACACCTTAGATAGGGCTCATTTAGTTTTAGGTGATGCCTACTACAAAACAGCCTTATATGATTCTGCATCCATTTATCTAAATAAAAGCCTTTGCAGTGAAGATGAATACACAAAGGCTGGTGCTTATATGCGTTTAGCTGATATAGCAAAAAAGCAAGGGAAATTAGAAACAGCACTCGAAATGGAAAGAAAATATTCTTTCTATCTGAATCGTGTTCAACAAAAACAACAGAATGTAGCAATTGTCACAACTGAGAAAAATATCATAATACAACGTAAACAATTAGAATACAAAGCTAATTTAAACCAATTCTATTATTATATGATCACCGGAATAGCGATTTTCCTATCGTTATTCTTCATTTTATGGAAAAAACATAGGAAGGAAAAAAGCAATTTCGAGCAAAAGGAAATAGAGCTAAATAAGAAATTAGAAGATTTACTCCAACAGAAGAACGAACAAATCAATCTTTTGCAAGAAGAAATAGCACGGCACAACAACAATCAAGCTGAAAGGGACAGTTTAAAAGAAGAACTGCATAGACTGAAAACAGAGCGCCAAGCCTTGCTCAACGAATCTTATGAACATTCTGAGGTTCACGTAAAGATGAAGCGAATTATTCAAGCATATAAAAAAACAGATAAATCAAGCGAACATTTCAATGAAGAAGACTGGAAACAACTAATAGCAGAAACTGATGTACGTTGGAATAACATTACCATCCGCTTAGCTGCAAAGTATCCCTTATCTCAGGATGAGATATGTCTTTGTTGCCTGCATTTAACAGATATACCCACCAGTCATTTCAGATACCTAATGGAATGTAGTAGGGATGCCATATATAAAAAAGGCAAAAGAATACTGGAACAAAAGATGAAATGCACTGATAAATCAATTTCACTCCGCGATTTCTTAGAACAATTTCTATTAAAATAGGGAAAAATGCTCCAACAGCAAGATGATTCTCTACATTTCTACACTTTTTATACACTTTTATTGGAGAAATTCTCTCTAAATTTGCCACCGTCATAACAAATTAAAAGTATATCTTATGAAAAAGTTATTATTTGTATTTTTCGTATTAGCAGTAGTTATGGGTAGCACATCTTTGCACGCCCAAAATTTCTTTCTGACCAATGATGATGAAAGAGAGATTCCTCTGAACCCGGCAGGTCCCAAAGAAGGAGGACCAGTAGCCAGGAGCATCATTATCCAACCCGCCAGTGCCTATATTAATAATGATATAGTCACTGTAGTTTTCAACTGTGATGCACCTACGGCAAGTATTACAATTACAAATGCCTCTGGAGCAAATATTTATTCCGGAACAAGTATTAATCCTACGCTTATCACTATTGATTTAAACGCAACAGAGCCGGGAGAATACTACCTGGAAATTGAACTGGGAGAAGCCCGGTTGAGCGGATACTTTACACTTTAACAAAGAACCTAACCTAAACTTTAACTATAAATCAAGACTATGCTGGGAGTTGACAATGCCACCAGTGAAGTAGTCCATCACTTTTTACGGTCACTGACCGTAAAAGTGAGCAGGACTACCGTATGCCGTTTGCTCGACAGTCCGTTGGGCAACACGATGCAAGGTATCAGCGATGCCTTAAACGCACTTCATGTAAATAACGTAGTTTACCAACTTCAACCGAAGTATCTGGAGAAGTTGCACGGTCCGTTTATCACCCAATTGGAAACAAGCCATTCCACATTCTGCCTTGTCGAAAAGATAGAACCGGACCGGCTCATCATCACGACTGCCGAAGTCAGCCACATGCCCATAAGCAGAAAGCTATTTGCGCACCAGTGGACAGGAACTGTCCTGTTTGGCGAAACAACTTCGAAAACAGTCTGTGAATCTCACTGCTTGCTCAGCAATATTCATTATATGTGCCGGCAACATAGGATACTGATTGCGGGAATTATATCCGTCCTCTTAGTTTTTTCTTCAATCTGGAGTAGAAACTACCCCACAGGATTACCACTTTACCTTTCCGCGCTGGTCTGTGGTATTCTCATTTCTACTATCATTCTATACAGAGAAATGGTAGATAATCACTTTCTACACCGCTTCTGCCACATAGGGAAAGTTATAGATTGTAATGAGGTACTCAAATCCAAAGGTGCAAATATTGCAGGAATAGGTATTGGAGAATTATCGTGGATGTATTTCACAACCATGTTCTTTTTCACAGCTGTCTGCCCAAAGGAATTCCATCTTCTGGCAGCCTTGTCTGTTTTCATTGCAATTGCATTCACCTTATATTCCATCATATATCAGATATTCTTTATTCGTAAAGCATGCCTGTTTTGTATGCTCACCACCTTCTCGGTCTGGCTGACTGCCGTAGCACTTTATATCATAAGGAATAATTTCGAATGGAGGTTTTCAATCCGAATTCTTTTCTCAATGATTGCAGTCAGCACTATCTGCGTGATTTTCTGGATACAGGCTAAAGCACTTGTTTCTTCGGACAAGGAGAAACACTTTCTGAAAAGCAAGTTATCCGGTCTGCTCAACCCGATCACTTTTCAGAAACTTCTGGCTTTGAAGCCTAAAGTCAGAACGATGATCCACCCGGATATAGCTCTGCATAACTCTGCCGATAGCACAAAAGACAGGTTAATGGTAGTGGTAAACCCCAATTGCAAAGCGTGCGCTAAGGTACATCACCACATCCGGGAAATATCAGCAGACATATCCATCTCACTGGTTATCTATACAAACGACCGCCTGGGCGCACATATAGCACAAACCATTCTCAGTGCTTACCTCTCAGAAGGTTGGGATAAAGCTACTTACCTGCTGGAAGAATGGTTTGAAATTCAGGAGATACCGGATGTGGAAAGATACAACATCAACGATGTTGCACAGCTGCTTTGGAGACAACAACAAGAGTATTGCGAACGGAATAACGTCAGCCATACTCCGGCAGTTGTCATCAACGGGCATTATATGCCAAGTGTTTATCAACTGGAAGAGTTGAAATACTTGCTGACGCCTACCACCGATAAATAAAGGAAACAGTTCCTATAAATTTAGCTGCCGTGTCAGATGGCGGTGGCTAAATTTACACCTATAAAGGAAGACAGCTTTCAAATACACAAAAGACACAACATCGATTGTTTTACCTTCAGAACGACAGTATATTCATGTTTTAAGTAGCACACATCAGTTTTAAAATTTACATCCCAGAGTATTCTACGAATAAATAGAGCATAAAGATACCCCATTATTGCATATACTTGCAGATTAGAAAGCTCTTTATGCAGAAAAGGGTTACTACTTACGGTCAATAAGGTTACTACTTATAGGCAAAAGGGTTACTACTTACGGGTAAAAGGGTTACTACTTATAGGTAGTGGACCTATTGGCATCATAACTTTCACCTATAAGTGTACTTTTTGAAGAAGTTTTCTATCCAAAACAAACGTAAACATTTCGATATTTCACTATCAATCTGCCACTTGTTCCTTTTCACTTCCATATTTTCATTTCAACGAACGGTTGGGCGAAAATAGAGCATCCTCAGTCAACTAAAAATACAAAATGACAAAATGCAAATTATTTCAATACGACTAAAAAAGCACTATCAGATTAGTAATATTTCTCCAAAAAAGGATACTTTTGTAGACACCTAACTTTATAACAGTCAAAATGAAACATGCACTCTATATAATAATATGGCTTCTCTCGCTCACATCGTGTGCCCAACAACACGATTCTTATGTCTTATTAGCGCAAGCCGATTCAGTAATGGAAGAATATCCGGACAGTGCTTTGCACATGCTGCAAACCATAGAACCGCAGCAATTGAGCACACAGGCGGATCGGGCTTATTATGCTTTATTAATGACTCAAGCAAGGGATAAAAACTATATCGTGCAGACGGATGATTCACTGATACAGATCGCTATACCGTATTACGACTCCATCGGGGAGGTGGCTATGCAGGCTAAAGCTCATTATTACAAAGGATGTATATATAGGGATGCAAACTTGTGCGGAGAAGCGGTTCTGGAATATCTGACAGCCATTCCATTAGCAAAGAAAGCAAAAAATCAGAAGTTATTGGGATTAATATACAATCATGCCGGATACCTATATTATCTGCAAGACTTAGTAGAAGAAGCAGACTCCATCTATCAATTAGCTGAGCAACTGGCAATACAGCGAAATGATACAAGCCTTTGGGCGGATGCACTGACGTTTCAGGGAAAAATTAATATAGAGAAAGGAATAGCATATTATTCTGTAGCAGAAAAAAAATTATTGAAAGCATTTAATATGACAAGTACTCCACACTACAAACACATACAAGCTAACGTTGCCGCTTCACTCAGTTCACTATACAGCCATATGAAACAAAAAGAAAAAGCTATTCGATATGCCAAACTAAATATATCCTTAAGAGAAGACACCACCCGATGCTATAGGGCTTTTTTACTTTTGGGTGATGCTTATTTTAAAATCGGGAAATATGATTCCGCTACTATATACATCAATAAAAGCTTATTGACCACAGGATATGGCACCAAAGCCAGTGCCTATATGCGCTTGGCCGAAATAGCCCAAATACAAGGAGATTTAGAAAAGTCGCTTACGTTAACTGATAAGTATACGCTTTATTTGGATAGTCTGCATGCAGCACAACAAAGTAATGATATACTTAACGCAGAAAAAAAGGTAGCAGAACAACAATACACGAACACTCTGAGTTACGACAAGCATAAACAGTTTATATTAATCACAGCAAGCGCCATACTCATTTTCATCATTATAATCGGCTGTATCATTCTAAACAAACACCGACAGAAAGCGCACGATTTGGAACAAAATCAGTTGCAGTTAAAGCAAGAACAGCAAGAATTACAAGAAAGATACCTACAGGTAAGAAACAAACTAAAGAAAAAAGACATAGTAATCACTACACTACAGCAAGAAATAAATCTACAGCAAGCCGATGAAAAGAAAAAACAGCAACTCCAGCAAGAACTGAATGCTTTTCAGCAGGAACGAAATGCGTTGGCAAAAGAAGTATTTGAGCATTCAAAGATTGCTGCAAAAATGGAGCGGATAATAGCCTCCTATAAAGCCTGTGACAAATCAGACGAGCGCCTATCCGAAGAGGACTGGAAGTGCCTAATAGTCGAAACAGATATGCGCTGGAATAAAGTCATCACACGGTTGAGCACCCAGTACAAATTATCAAAGAAAGAAAGACATCTGTGCTGCCTCTTTCTAACAGATTTTCCTATAGCAAATTTAGCATATCTAATACAGTTAACCCGAAGCACCATCTATAGAAAAGAAAAAGAAATTAAAAAGAAAATCAGCTGTCCGTCTGATATAAGTAAACTAAGAGATTTCCTTGAAATTTACTAAATTATCCCATTTTAAGAAGGATTATACCCCTAAAAAAGACTCTATCTCGAAAAATGATACACTTTTGATACATTTGATTAGAATAAAACTTCGCTAAATTTGCGATATTAATAACTAAAAAACGAAGAATATGAAGAAGTTATTATTCATTCTAATCTCATTCTTTGCCTGGGGAATGTCGACTTATGCCCAAAACTTTATTCAAGGTTTGGAAATTACTCTCTATAAGGATATAAAAAAAGACAATAATACAGACCAAGAAAATGTCCCCAAAACGCGCAGTCTCATTCCTCAGCCTGCGCATGCCTACCTATGTAATAAAGTAATATCTGTATCTTTTAAGGAAGTGATGCCAACAGTTACTATTAAGATTGTTAAAGAAGATACTGGTGAAACCGTTTATTCACAAGAATACATGAGTCCGGCAACAGCTTTTGTTGACCTAACCTTACAAAATTCAAGTACATATTATATAGAAATCTCTTCAGATGATACTTGTTTACAAGGTAAATTTATTATTTAAACATCATTTCCAATAAAACTGAATATATACGATATTTACCTTTATAATACTATACAACCATTTAAACACAATATATCATGAAAAAATTAAAGAATCTAGCAGTCAACTATCGCCTATTAGCATTAGTTTGCTTATTTGGAGTTATGTATTGTATTTCCTCATGTAATAAAGAAGAATTAACTACAAGTCCTACGATAGAGGTGAAAGCTACAGTATCTAAAGATCAGCTAAAAAAACAGTTTGGATATGCTTTTGCCAAAATTCTATCAGAGAATAAAGATATCAGAGATATTGTTAAAGAAGAAGCCCTTAAAAAAATTAATTATGATTACGACGTACTATACCAAATTATAAAAGAACGTAAAGATCGCAATGGAAATACTATTGAAAAAAGTCTTTTGAAATATATCTCAGAAGATTCTTTATCCATCATTATAAACTCATTGCCAACGCTTACTATATATGTACCGGAGTTACCCGAAGAGGCTTTTTCTGCGGAAATATGGGATACCAATGATATGATTCCTAAGGTAGCTATTCGTTTATCCTCCTCTAATGAAGTACCCATAGTTGACGAATTTGAAAATGAAAGAATACTTGCACCAAATGAAATCCCACTGTTTCCGGTAGTCGTCATCAAAGAAAATGAACGTATTGTTGCCAATAACTCTCCATTAACAAAGCAAATAGCAGGAAATGAATTGAATGCTAAACTAATGTTTGTAAATGATGCTTTCAATAATACAATGCAAACGAAATCTAACCGGACAGGGGGAAATGGAGGATCTTCTACACGACCTGGCGAAGGACAATATATTCCCAAGATGGATCCTAGATTTAAAATATTAAAAGAGGCATATAAAAAAAGTGCTAATGGCTGGCAAAGAGATTACGTCTATTATGGAATTTATTCATCAAATCCTAACGGTCCTTTTAATAACCAATATAGAGAATACATTTGGGGATTCGAAATGCTCAGTGATCCAGATGGCATAATAAAAAAAATTGGTGAGCAATCAGATGACCCTCAATTCAAAGGTGGACATTGGACTGATGGAGAATTTGAATTTCAAGTTAAAACCTATGTTGGCTCCAAAACAGCAGTTGGCAATGAACTCATAACTTATTTCAGAGTTAAAGCCACTGATCTATTCGGCATTACAGGTGGAAGAAATACAGAAGGAGGAAGAGGAGAAAGTGTTAGAGATGATGTTTACACGATTTCTTCTATGACGCTCAAAAGAGTTTTATTTACAGATCCAATACCTTTGTTCCCTTGGAATCTTGAAGACTATAGTAGTAGTATAAAAATATCAATAGAAGAAGTTGATGCAGTTCAAGTAATTCGCCAACTTACTTCTACAGATACTGAGTTTGCGGCTAATTTTGATTATGACATGGGGAAAAAAGAATCCCTCAAAATAGGGCCCAAATTCGGGGCTAGTGGGAGAGTCAGTCGAAATGTTACTTATGAAGTTACAACAACTGTAGGAAATGATGAGCTAGGACAAGTTATTGTTAATTTTGGAGATCCTATCCTAAAAGATACAACTGCTATGAAATGGCCACCTAGTAGAAAGAGAGAGCCTCCTTACTTCTTAAATATGTCTCCCCAATATACAACTGGATGGTATAGAATTTATATTGCACCTGGACCAATATTTTAAATGACATGAATGCTAACAAATATTCCATAATAGTACTGTTATTAATTCCATTATTGTATAGTTGCCATAATAATGAAGAAGAAAATGGAATTCTAAACGAGAGAATGTTGGATGTTGTCGTAAAATATGAAACTAAAGATGGGATTTTTATAGATACAAATGCCCATATTTATGTGTATTACGATATATATACCACCGATATAACTCCATTTCAATATAAAGCTGATGGTATTCTAATCCATAACGAACAGGAAATTAGTCCTAATTTGAAAATGTTTCTAGATAATCAAGAAGCTGCCACTATAATATTGGATAGCACTAAGAAAGTTACTGTATTAGTCGAAAGCTCATATTTTCCGAATAAGGTGTCGGCTAATAGTTTCTCTTCCGGTAATATGCCAATAAAAGCAACTTTCATATTTAAAAATTAGACTCTACTTTAATTATTTTAGACAATAAAATGACAGTCGTTTTTTTTAGAATTTTAGACATTCATGCACTTCCTACAGTAAACCATTGAGCTTTAAAGAAGAACTCCCTAGCATAGCAAATGAACGGAGCGTAACTGCGTATTTACTCAGTCCGCTCCGCTATCTGTGGGAGAAATATCTATAATAAACCTGCATTATGATATGGAAAGGAATATCAATATATCGGACATGACACATCTATATATCGGACGTGTCGCATCTATATATCGAACGTGTTGCATCTATATATCGGATGTGCAGTATCTATATATCCAACACCACCGATATATAGACGTTAAAGTCAACGGAATCGGACTTGCCTGAAATTACATTGCTTGTTGTGGATAAGAACAAGCAATGTAATCATTCTCAACATTACTTGTTCCGGATCACAACATTACTTGTTTTCAGATATTATTCAATACATTAAGTGTTCTTTTTCCTCCTGCAGTCTTTCAGTTTTTCCCGATCCCCCTGTTCATCGGTGCTTCAGCTGAAAGATACCTGAAGCAACTATAAGGCTGGAGGTTTCAGCCGTAATGCCGATGAACAGGGAATCCAGAGAGTTCTGAAAGAACGGAAAGAACATTTTCTCAAAAATAGCGGGTGCAGAATGATACTTTATTTCAACCAAGTCGCCCGCTTCCACAAATATTCCAGCGGCCCGTGCGCATGACGGCTCATCTTACCGCAAGGAGTAAAAATAGCCTTATTAGCAATGAAGTCCAGCAACATATTGCCCAATCCATACAAATACGAGTGCGTTTTTCCAATTCCTGTACCATATTAGTATAAGCTCTCTGCTCTTGTAATGAATTTGCAGGACTTGACCTACTTTTTATTTGTTAATTCAGAAATTAACGAACTATTGAATTCACCAATATCAAATATTATTCTTTATATTTGCACTACTATCAAAGTACGCACATGGATAAAGATAATAATATTGGTAAAATCCTTATTTACCAAAATGAAAAAGGAGATACAAAAATAGATGTATACTTCAGTGATGGTAATATTTGGATGACCCAAAAAGCCTTGGCCGACTTATATCAGGTATCAACTGCTACAATAAATGAGCACATCAAAAATATTATAGCTGACGGTGAATTAAATGAAGAAGCAACTATTAGGAAATTCCGAATAGTTCAAATAGAAGGCGAACGTGAGGTTTCAAGAGAACCTTTTCATTACGATTTCAATATGATTCTTGCCATTGGCTATCGAGTACGTTCACGAGTAGGTCTTCATTTTAGAAATTGGGCAACAAAGGTACTGACAGAATATGCTAAGAAAGGATTCGTGATGAACGATGAACGTCTAAAAAACCCAAAACCTTTCGGAATAGATTACTTTGATGAATTACTTGAGCGCATTCGTGATATTCGTGCCTCAGAAAAAAGATTTTACGAAAAAATAAAAGAGATATACAAGACTTCTATCGATTACGACAAAGATGATGAAAAAGCTAAATTATTTTTCAAAACAGTGCAGAACAAGCTACACTATAGCGTACATGGGCACACTGCTGCCGAATTAATAGCAGAGCGTGCAAATGCAATGAAAGATAATATGGGATTAACCACTTTTGAAGGGGCTAAAGTCCGTAAAAAAGATGTTGATGTTGCCAAAAACTATCTGAATGAGGATGAAATTAAAGTTCTCAACCGTATTGTAAATATGTATTTAGATTATGCAGAAGACCAGGCTATGCAACATATTCCAATGTATATGTCTGACTGGGAAGAAAAACTAAACAACTTCCTCACATTCACCGGGCGAAAAGTATTACAAAACTCAGGACATATTTCAGCAGAGAATGCTAAAAAAATAGCAGAAGAACAATATGAGATTTTTAATCTGTACCGTAATGATAGCAATATCAATGAGCTGATTGAATCAACAAAAAAAATTAAAAAAGACAAGCAATAGAAATCATAGCATACTCCAAATATATATATTTAAAATATGAATAAAGATTTCTATTGCCGAACCTAATTTTTTCTATTTCAACCAAGTCGCCCGCTTCCACAAATATTCCAGCGGCCCGTGCGCATGACGGCTCATCCACCACCGGCAGAAAGCGAGCTGCACGATGAAGAGCACTACTCCTACCAGGAAGCTGGCTGTTATACCCAACTGAGAGTGAAGCGCAAGTCCCCAATTATAGAACAACAACGAACCAATAATACTCTGGGTAATATAATTTGTAAGGCTCATCTTACCGTAAGGAGTAATCTTCATCAACCAGTCGTGCAGGTTTGTCCGATAAAAAGCAAAGATAACACCCGACACCAATACCAGCATAAATGCAAACTTGGACAGGGAAGTTATGATAAGTAACAAGGGGCTGAGAATAGACTTATTAGCAATGAAGTCCGGTAACATATTGCCCAATCCATACAGAGGGAAGAAAGCGATAAGAGCACCACAAAGTACCTTATTCCAGAACTTCAGATTCTCCTTCAGGAAAAGTCCCCGACGTCCTATCAACAAGCCGAACAGGAAAAGAGCGGCAGTCTGAAACACACGTCCATGGTCCCAAGCCCATGCAAGACTGGCAATCTGCCCTTCCCACAAATTCACACGCAGGGTTTCAAGAAATGTACCGTGACTCTGCACCTGGAAAGCCGCTCCCCAGTAACTACCTGTCGGAATAGAAGGAGTAACAAAAGAAGGGTCTACACAGGCATATATCACATAAAAAAGTGGCAATGGCTGTATCAGAAGCACACATGCCAGAATAAACAGCCATTTATCTTTCAGCCGGCAGGTAAGTGGTAAAATGAATCCGACTAAAGAATAGAGCACCAATACTTCAGCCGTGAAAAAGGCCGCATTTATATTGCCAAGAATGAATAATAATATCAATCGCCAGCAGAAACGCAAACGAAAATCACTGCCACGCATACGCTGGTTATTATCCTGAATAAAGAAACTAAACCCAAAAAGCAGGGCAAACACAGCATAAGCCTTTCCTCCGAACATGAAAAAGAGTCCGTCCCAAATGGCTTTATCTGAAAAGTTAAGCCACGCGCTCTGAGTGCCCGTATCGGGAAATGAATAGAAATTAAAGTGTTCAATGGAATGTAATACAATGATGCCCATAACGGCGAGTCCGCGCAGCACATCGGCTACGTCAATACGGGTGCGTTTTTCCAGTTCCTGTACCATATTAGTATAAGTTCATTAGTAATCTGCTCTTTTTAATGTTAAAATCGCAAATATAGAATTTATTATCCACTTTTGGAGTCAAATTCCCAATTTCTTCCAGAATTGCCCAGCATCTTTGCAGTATAATCAGCAATAGTCAAAGAAAACAATAATATTAGTAAATTCTAAAAAAACAAGTAACTATGAAACTGAAAATGTATTTAGCCCTATTGGCTATGGGCATGTTAAGCCTGCAAGGTTGTAGCGATGATGATGACGATCTTCCAAACTCCAAAGTACCTGAAGCTGTACGCAATGCATTCGACAGCAGTTTCTCCAACGCCGCTAATCTGAGTTGGGAAACAAAAACTCTCTCACAAGGGCAATACTACAAAGCGGAATTCAACAACAAGAGCGACAACGGGTATAAAACGGAAGCCTGGTATACGGCAGATGGCTCATGGTACATGACTGAAACTGAAATGCCATATAGCGATATTCCGCAAGCAATAAAGACTTCTTTTGAAAGCAGCGAATACGCTTCCTGGAAGAGAGATAATGAAGTGGAGCGCATTGAACGTGCCGGAACCGAGAAAGAGATCATCTACATCATAGAAGTGGAATCGGCACAGGATGTAGATATGGATCTGCATTATTCAGCAGACGGCATCCTCATTAAAGCCGTGAATGATGACGGTGATGGCGATAACGAATCATTGCTACCGGACAGAACCGGAGTAAAGTGAAAAGGAAGTGAAAGTAAAGATCAACGAAAACGGGGAGTTTATTTAATAAGCCCATTAAATTATAAATGAAAGAAGAGACAGTTAAGGCTGCCTCTTCTTTCATTTATTAGAGTTATAGAGGATTAATTGCCGGAAGAATTTAATGCTTTCAGTAATTCACCTTTCACCGTATCCGTTCCCGGAAAACCTACTGACCGGTACGTTTGTTTCCCTGCACGGTCGAGCACCAAATAAGTAGGTACGCCACGGACTTCGAATTTATCACAAATAGCTGCCCACTGAGCATTGGTCAACCGGTAATGCTCACCATGAATATCGGGTATCATATTGTTCCATGTTGTCTCCGGAGAATTTTCACCGGCAATAAAGACATACACGATATCTTTATCTATCAGTTCCTCCTTCATGGGTTTCATCATCTTCATAGCCATCTTACAAGGTCCGCACCAGGTAGCCCAGAAATCAACAAGCACTACTTTACCCTTGAACGGATCGACAATGGCTTCAAAAAGGGCATCGTCCTTCACATCTTCGGGCAGAGTACGAACCATAAAACTGCGCTTCTTCTTATTTTCTTCTATCTTCTGAAGCAGCTCTGTATTCATTGCAGTCAATTGGTTCAGGAAATAGGGATTCTCAATCGTGCGTAATGCAGCAAAATCGTCTTCAGTCAAAGGCATAAAATCTTCCAGTTTCGAAGCACATTGCATTGCCGTCTGCACATCATGATAGATACCTTTACCTCCTATTACCTCTCCAACCGCCTTCTGATTAGCTTCCAAAGCCAACTTGCCACACTCCTGAAAGAGGTTGTCATACTTATCTCTCAGCACCCTCATTATAGAAGCATCCTGCGACGAAGGATTATCACGGTATTTCTTCATGGCTTCCTTATCCTCCGGACTTACTTTGGATGAGTCAAGTAAGTAATCAAAGATACCTACGGTCTTAACAGACGGCAAATGGATATATGCAGTATTCCTTACCATAGCGAAATAATTGAAGCAATACACAGACTTGGATGAATTAATGTAATCCAGTTTACTTAAAAAGTCAAAATAGCCATCTGACGGTTCCTTTGAGAGATACTCCTTACCGGCATCACGCAACGACAGTCCTTTTTGCTGAGCATAAGCCTGCAATAGCTGATAATCATATCCACATAATAGTCCATACAATGCATCTTTATTCAGCACCGTCAACAATTCCGCATAAGCTGCACTTATTTTCTTATTGGCACGAATCACATTGTTCGCTTCTTCATATTTCCGCATGCAATATGCTTTATACTGATCCGGAGTCATGTCATATAAGTCTTTCAGCTCAACAGAACAAAGAGGAATTTCCAGTCCGGAATTCATCTCCGTATTCAATCCTGCATTCAGTCCTTCAAAATAAACCTTCTTCCCTTCAGCCTTCGTATCTTTCTGTAAACGACTGGAAGCACGCGTCATTTCACGAAGATTTACGGTAACCTTGGTTTCTCCACCCGGAGACAACAAAAAAGAAACAACGGATCCACCCACACCTAAATAGGCGATAGAAGGATGTGAAACTGAAACTTCCGTATGGAAGTTTCCCGCTTCATCCAATTCTAACTCTGTATTCTTTTGTCCATAGACAGATAAGAAATCAGCAGAATGTAATTCAGCTTTCAATCGGAATGAAGGCTTATAATCCAAAATACGACCACTGATGATAGCTGTTCCCTCTTTGATTTCAGGAGCCGGCAAAGCTACAGCAGTCATTTTTCCTGCCTTCTCTAAACCTTTAGGCAATTGGAGCTTAGGCAACTTTCCGGTCAGGCTGATACCGAAAAGATTAAAATCTCTCTCACCTTCCCCTTCCACAAAATCGAATGATTTTACAGATGGCGGCAAAGGTGGAAATATCAAAGAGAAAGAGGCCTCTCCGGATTCCGGCATCCAAAATTCCTGTCCCAACTCAATACCTACTCCCTGCCGCACCTGATAACGTTCACCATTATCTGCCACCAGACAGGTAGCAGGGGCAATACGTATCCAGTACTTTGGAGTAAATTTTGCATCCACATCAATCACGGTAGCTGTATCCGATAAATGAACGGCAGCTATCTCAATGGTTTCCGTTGCCTTTGCTATAAACGGAGGGCGATTAATCGTCTTCTGTGCATTTAATGCACTCCAGGACAAAAGACAAAATAAGAATAGTAGTTTTTTCATTAGGCTCATTCTTAAATTGATACTATCGCAAAGCTTCCACTTCTTCCGGAGTCAATGGTATCTTCTTGCCTAAACGGCGGGCACCGGTTTCTGTAATAAGATAATCTTCTTCATTGCGGATACCACCGAAGTCACGATATTCTTCCACTTTGTCATAATTGATAAAGTCAGTGAATTTCTTACCTTCTTTCCACATATCAATCAATTCGGGAATGAAGTAGATACCCGGCTCAACAGTATGTACAAAGCCCGGTTCCAAAGGAATAGCAAGACGTTGAGACTTACGTCCGAACTGTGTGCTCTTGGGCTGACCGTCATAGCCTACCCACACTTCGCCCAGATTTTCCATATCATGCACATCCAGTCCCATCATGTGTCCCAGACCGTGGGGATAGAACAATGCATGGGCACCTTCGCGCACTGCATCATCCGCATTTCCTTTCATCAGACCCAGTCCTTTCAAACCTTCTACCATTACGCGGGCAGATAAGTCGTACACTTCCATATAAGGAATACCCGGACGGAGAGCCTTTACAGATTCCAGATGCATAGCATTCTGAATTTCGTAAACGGCACGTTGCTTCGAAGTAAACGTTTTATCGGCAGGTACAGTAGACGACATATCGCCACAATAGCCTGATGGAAGTTCTGCACCGGCATCGATCAAGAACAAGTCACCCGATTTAATTCTATTACCATGATAATGATTATGCAAAGTCTGTCCGTTGATTGTGGCAATTGTAGGGAAAGAAAGTTCGCAATTATTCATTTCGGCTACACGGTTCATCTCTGCCACAACTTCATATTCGTACATACCCGGACGAATCACTTCCATCGCCTTGATATGCATGTCGGCAGTCACATCACATGCTCTTTCTATCTCTGCAATCTCTTCGGCAGATTTATAATTACGCTGTGCCACCACCGCACGGATAAACGGCACGGAACCTTCCTGACGTGCAGGCGGAATACCCAGCCAATCCATGAGTTTCAACTTATGTTCGGGACGGTAAGGCGGAAGATAATGCACCGTCTGACCTTTTTGTACGGCTTTGTGCAGATAGCTGATAATCCCGGCGGAAGGAAGCGTCTCCCGAATGCCTACCCGTTCACTCTTCTCTTTCAGAGTCGGCTGCGTACCCATCCATACAATATGATCGATAGTCAGTTCGTCTCCGAAAATGATTTCTTTGTCCTCATCGATGTCAATAATAGCGGAAAGTCCGGCAAACGACAAGCCGAAATAGTAGAGGAAAGTAGAATCCTGACGATAACGGAAAGCATTATCTTCATAATTCAGTCCTTGTTCGTCATTTCCCAAGAATAGTAACACTCCGGAGCCAATATTTTTTTTCAGCAGGGCTCTGCGCTGCACATAAGTTTCTTTATCAAACATAACGTTGCAATTTTTTAAGTTGATACGCACAAAGATAATGCAAACCGAAAGCAGTACAAAATAAGCTTGCTTATTTTTAATGCTGAGGTGCAGCTTATCTTATTTAAAGATAATGCAAACCGAAAGCAGCACAAAATAAGCTTGCCTATTTTTTATTGCTGATGTACAGCTTATCTTCGCTTTTAGCAAAGATAATGTAAATTAGGCGCCAATCTTTCATGCTTGCATGAAAAACTTATGCCGAGAACATTTCGCGTTCCCGAACTATTCACTATTTTTGCAAAAAGTGTGAAGATAAGTTGCGCCTCGGCATAAAAAATGAACGAGTTCATTTTATTCTGTCTCGGTTTGCATTATCTTTGCGGCGAGTAAAAGAAAAGAATAAGTATGGCACAAGGTTCCAGACAAGTACAAACTCAAGCGCAGCAACAGGTACAAACACTGTCGCCCCAGCAGATTCTGGTAGTGAAGCTACTGGAATTGCCCGCTGTAGAACTGGAAGACCGTATACATGCGGAACTTCTGGAAAATCCGGCTCTGGAAGAAGGAAAGGAAGATACGGCAAGTGACGACTTTTCTGATAATTCCGATACGGAAGGTTCCGCAGAAGACAACGGAGCCAACGAATATGATTCATTAAGCGACTATCTGAGCGAAGACGATATCCCCGACTACAAATTGCAGGAAAACAACCGTAGCAAAGGTGAACAGGCCGAAGAAATTCCTTTCTCCGACGCCACTTCTTTTTACGAAACCCTGAAGGAGCAGCTAAGCGAACGTGACTTGACCGAGCACCAACGTGAACTGGCGGAATATCTGATCGGATCATTGGATGACGATGGCCTGTTACGTAAGTCTCTGGATAGCATCTGTGATGAACTCGCCATCTATGCCGGCATCGAATGTACCCAGGAAGAATTGGAAGAGGCACTGAAGATCATCCAGGACTTTGATCCCGCCGGACTCGGTGCACGCAACCTACAAGAATGCCTGCTCATTCAGATTCATCGCAAGATAGAGCAACAGCACTTCACCCCGAACCCTCTACTTTATATAGAAGAAGCGATCATCTCCGAATGTTACGAAGAATTTACCCGTAAGCATTGGGACAAGATACAGCAGAAGCTCGGACTGGAAGAAGATGCTTTTGAACAGGCTATCAAAGAGATCTGCAAACTCAATCCGCGTCCGGGTGCCTCCCTGGGTGAAGCCATCGGCCGGAACATGCAACAGATCATCCCCGACTTCATTGTAGATACATACGACGACGGCACCATCAACCTGGCTCTGAACAACCGGAACGTTCCGGAACTGCGTATGAGCCGTGACTTCACCGAGATGGTGGAAGAACATACCAAAAACAGGGCTAACCAATCGAAAGAGTCGAAAGAAGCCATGATGTTCCTGAAGCAGAAGATGGATTCAGCACAAGGCTTTATTGATGCCGTGAAGCAGCGCCAGAATACATTAATGACTACCATGCAAGCCATTATCGACCTGCAACGCCCGTTCTTCCTCGAAGGAGACGAATCATTGTTGCGCCCTATGATATTGAAAGACGTTGCCGAACGTACCGGACTGGACATTTCAACCATCTCCCGCGTCAGCAACAGCAAATATGTGCAAACCAACTATGGCATCTATTCACTGAAATTCTTCTTCAGTGATGGATACGTCACCGAAGACGGTGAGGAAATGTCTGTACGTGAGATTCGTAAGATATTGAAAGAATGCATTGACAATGAAGATAAAAAGAAACCTTATACGGATGATGAACTGACGGATATACTGAAAGAAAAAGGATATCCTATAGCACGCCGCACGGTAGCCAAGTACAGGCAACAGTTGAACATACCGGTGGCAAGGTTGAGGAGATAATTATTAATTTGAGAACTCTATTCATGGAAGAACAACATATTGTAGCAGACAGAACCTTAATCCGGACAGCCCGGGTGATATCGGCTATATTCACGCCGTTTTCCATCCCGTTCCTGGCGTTTCTGATTCTGTTCCTTTTCTCGTACCTGCGCATCATGCCTATACAGTATAAGCTGATTGTGCTGGGAGTAGTGTACTGCTTCACTATTCTTATGCCTACGCTCACCATCTTCCTGTTCCGTAAAATCAACGGTTTCAGTCCCGAAGACTTGGGTGAACGTAAGCGGCGCTTTATGCCATTCCTGCTTACTATTACTTCATACGTATTCTGCCTGGTGATGATGCACCGCCTGAATATCCCTTGGTACATGACGGGGATTATTCTTGCTGCATTGATCATGATGGTTATCTGCATTGTTGTCAATCTGAAATGGAAGTTAAGCGAGCACATGGCAGGTGTAGGGGCTATTGTAGGAGGGCTGGTATCTTTCAGTGCCTTGTTCGGATACAATCCGGTATGGTGGCTATGTCTGTTCATCCTGATTGCAGGTGTCCTGGGCACAGCACGTATTATTTTACAGCATCATACATTGGGAGAGGTACTGGTAGGTTTTGCCGTAGGATTAATTTGCTCCTTATTGGTGCTTCATCCACTGAGTAATATCCTGTTCCGTGTTTTCTTATTTTAAGCAGTAAAGAACAGAATGTTATTTCAGCCATATAAATAGACTTATAGTATTAACCTTTAAAAATAATGATCATGAATTTCCCAGAAAATGTAAAGTACACCAAAGAACACGAGTGGATACGCCTTGAAGGCAATGTAGCTTATGTAGGTATCACCGATTACGCTCAGGCACAATTGGGCGATATCGTATTCGTAGATATCCAGGCAGAGGGCGAAACATTGGCAGCCGACGAAGTATTCGGGACCATTGAAGTAGTGAAAACCATTTCGGATCTTTTCTTGCCCGTAGGCGGAGAAATCCTGGAGCAAAACGAGGCTCTTGCCGACCAGCCGGAACTGGTAAACAAAGATCCGTACGGCGAAGGCTGGCTCATCAAAATGAAGCCGGATGCTGATGCAGATTTTGATTCATTACTGGATGCTGCTGCCTACAAAGCGTTGATTAACGATTAACTATTAGTGATTAGTGATTAGCAAATTGATATTGAGAAGTTTGCTAATCACTAATCACTAAACACTAATAACTAAATAATTATGTCTCCATTAGTAAGCATCATCATGGGCAGCACCTCCGACCTTCCTGTTATGGAAAAGGCCGCTCAACTGCTGAATGATTTACATGTACCGTTCGAAATGAACGCTCTTTCTGCACACCGCACTCCGGAAGCTGTAGAGGATTTTGCAAAGAACGCCCGCGGACGCGGCGTTAAGGTGATAATCGCAGCCGCCGGCATGGCCGCCGCTCTGCCCGGAGTCATCGCTGCCAACACTACACTGCCTGTCATCGGAGTTCCCGTTAAAGGTTCTGTGCTGGATGGCGTAGATGCTCTCTACTCTATCATTCAGATGCCTCCCGGAATCCCTGTAGCCACAGTTGCCATCAATGGCGCCATGAATGCTGCCATTCTTGCTATACAAATGCTAGCTTTGAGCGATGCCGATCTCGCTGAAACTTTTGCAGCCTACAAAGAAGGGCTGAAAAAGAAAATCGTAAAGGCGAACGAGGAACTGAAAGAAGTAAAGTACGAGTACAAAGTTAATTAATAATGAAGAATGAAGAATAAAGAATTGGCTGCGCAATTATGCCGCATGGTAATTCTCCATTCTTCATTCTTAATTCATCATTTTCATCGTGGATTTATTCAACTATTCCCGTCGGGAAACATCAGAAGTAAATATTGGAGCCACCCCTATGGGCGGCTCCAATCCTATACGCATACAGAGTATGACAAATACCGCTACGCAGGATACAGAAGCCAGCGTGGCACAGGCCAAACGCATTGTAGATGCCGGAGGTGAATATGTACGTCTGACAGCACAAGGCATTAAAGAAGCGGAAAACCTGATGAACATCAATGCCGGTTTGCGCCGGGACGGATATATGGTTCCACTGGTTGCCGACATCCACTTCAATCCAAAAGTGGCAGACGTAGCAGCGCAGTACGTTGAGAAAGTACGCATCAATCCGGGAAACTATGTAGATGCCGCACGCACCTTCAAGCATCTGGAATATACAGACGAAGAGTATGCACAAGAGTTGCAGAAGATACATGACCGGTTCATTCCTTTCCTGAATATCTGCAAGGAGAATCATACAGCTATCCGCATCGGTGTAAATCATGGCTCACTGTCCGACCGCATTATGTCTCGCTATGGCGATACACCGGAAGGTATGGTGGAATCGTGCATGGAGTTCCTGCGCATCTGTGTAAAAGAAGACTTTACAGATGTTGTTATCTCTATTAAAGCCTCCAATACAGTGGTAATGGTAAAAACGGTTCGCCTGCTGGCTGCCGTAATGGAAAAGGAAGGAATGCAATTCCCGCTGCACCTTGGCGTTACAGAAGCCGGGGATGGTGAGGACGGACGTATCAAGTCTGCCCTGGGCATCGGTGCATTGCTAGCCGACGGTCTGGGTGATACCATCCGCGTTTCTCTGAGCGAAGCTCCGGAAGCAGAAATACCTGTAGCACGCAAGTTGGTGGATTACATCATGCAGCACCAGGATCATCCTTATATACCCGGAGTGGAAGCGGAAAGTTTCAACTATCTTTCTCCGACACGACGTGAGACAACTGCCGTACGCAACATAGGTGGGAATCACCTGCCTGTAGTCATTGCCGAACGCATGGACGGAAAGTTTGATACGAACCCGCAATTCATTCCGGATTATATCTACGCCGGACGTGCCTTACCGGAAATTCGTGAAGAAGGAGTGGAATACATCCTGGATGCGGATGTATGGGAAGAAGAGCCCGGAACTTATCCGGCTTTCAATTACCAGCAGATGCCACTTATGGGCAATTGCCAAGCCGATTTGAAATTCATGTTCATGCCTTACATGGCACAAACGGAAGAAGTGATTGCTTGTCTGAAATATCATCCGGAAGTAGTCATTATATCACAGAGTAACCATCCTAACCGACTTGGGGAACATCGTGCCTTAGTTCACCAGTTGATGCAGGAAGGACTGAAAAATCCGGTTGTATTCTTCCAGCACTATGCTGAAAATGAAGCGGAGGACTTGCAGATAAAATCTGCTGCCGACATGGGAGCACTTATCTTCGACGGTCTTTGCGATGGTATTTTCCTGTTCAACCAGGGAAGTCTCACTCATGCCGTAGTAGATGCCACAGCCTTTGGTATTCTGCAAGCCGGACGCGTGCGCACCAGCAAGACGGAATATATCTCCTGTCCCGGATGCGGACGTACCCTGTTCGATCTTCAAAGCACCATAGCACGTGTAAAAGCCGCAACTTCACACCTGAAAGGATTGAAAATAGGTATTATGGGCTGCATCGTCAATGGTCCCGGAGAAATGGCTGATGCTGACTATGGCTACGTAGGTGCCGGACGTGGAAAAATCAGTCTGTATAAGAAGAAAGAATGCATCGAAAAGAATATTCCCGAAGAAGAGGCGGTGGAGAAACTGATTGAGCTGATTAAGGCGAATGGGGAATATTGATTAAAAGTATTAGGGATTAGGGATTAAGTATTAAGTATTAGGTATTAAGTATTAGTAGGCTGCGCTATTGCACCGCATGGCATTAATACCTAATACTTAATACCTAATCCTTAATCCCTAATCTCCTTCTTCAGATTTCTCCAATCCGT
Organism: Bacteroides cellulosilyticus; assembly: GCF_020091405.1. Classification (NCBI taxonomy): domain Bacteria; kingdom Pseudomonadati; phylum Bacteroidota; class Bacteroidia; order Bacteroidales; family Bacteroidaceae; genus Bacteroides; species Bacteroides cellulosilyticus. Next base: position 2,275,923 of record NZ_CP081903.1, on the reverse strand, counting down.
AGGTGACATTTCGTATTTGGTCTTAAACCGCCGCAGGAAAGTGCTCACGGCGAATCCGGACTCCTGTGCTACGGTTTCTATGGTTGGGAAGTCTTCATCCATCAATCTCCGGCAAGAGTAATCCAGGCGCAGGTCGGCCAGATATTCGTTGAAGGACTTCTCCTTATATTTCATACACCGCTCGGCAAGTTCGCGTTTGGTTATGCCACAATGCCGGGCGGCTTTTTCTATATCCATGTCCGGCTGTGTGAAGCGGTTTTCTTCAATCAGCCATTCGTCCAATTCCTTCAAGCAAGCCGTAATGTCGGCCGGGGTATCTTCGGCCGGAGCAGCGTCAGTAGGCAATGTACGGTTTTGCATTAGTTCTTTCAGGTGCATCAGTTCATCCTCCGCCTGCTGCTTCAATCGGTTTTCTTCCTGCAATTCGCGGTTGAAGCGGCGCTGGCGTCGCATCTGCCTCACTCCCAGGACAATCAGCACTAACACCAGAAACGCCACTGTGCCGCTGAACATCAAAGTCACTTGGTGGCGTTGCAACTCCGACTCCTGCCGGCGGATAGTATCTTTGTAATTGTCCAGTTTGCTCATCAGGCTATACTCCACATATGCCTGCTTGCGGCTGCGCACCGCCAGGCTGTCACTGACCATGAGTGCACGGCGGTAGAAGGTGGCGGCTTCGGCCTTCTTGCCCTGTGCAAGGCAGGCATCGGCCAAGAGGGACATGCAGTTTTTCGTAGCCTCGGAGATGCTGTCGGAGTGTTGCAACAACCCGTCCAGACTGTTGCGGGCATAAGTTTCGGCTTCGGGGTAACGATGGGCTTGCATCAGATATTTCCCGGGATAATAGTCGTCCCGCTCCAAACCGCTGAAACGTGCCGACAGGTCCTGGTGGAGACGGTAGTAGTGGTCGGCTTGCCGGACACGGCCGGTAGCAAGGTATTGGTTCATCAGGCATTCGTAGTAAACCATCAGGGCCAAGGCTCGCCCTTGTTCGTCCATTCGCTGAGAGGTTCCGGGCTGCGCCGCGGAGTGGATGGGCTGCTCCAGCAAGGCGATGGATTGTTCCAGTAAGGCGATGGCCTCGTCGGGACGCTTCATTTCACCCAGCAAGGCGGCGGCAAGGGGGATCATTTCAACTTCCATGCTGGTGCGCCACTCTCCCAGTTGGTCCAGAGACTGAATCCGCTTTTCCAGGTGCTGCCAGGCGGAGAGAAATTCGCCCCGCATCCGCAGGGCTTTGGCGTAGAAGAGGGAGGAATAAGCTTCGTACCAGGCACTTTGCAGAGTTTCGGCATTGCGTTTCTCCAGTTCCTGCGCCCAGTATCCCAGGGCCTCTTCATCTCCCAGGTAGTGGTTAATGTCGCAAAGCTGGCTGATGGCCATCAGTTCACTCTGCGGATTGTCTTCGGTGCGGGCGGCGGCCACGGTTTCTTGTCCGTAGTGGCGGGCGGGGCGCATCTGACCCGCCACCATGCAGGCAAGGCAGGTGACCATGTTGACGTATGAACGGGTGGCGGGGGCTTGATAGCCGTTCTCGTCGCTCCAGCATCGGAGGCTGTCCAGCATCTGCAGGGCAAGGTGGGGACGGGTGACGTAGATGCTGTCCATGTAGAAGATGGTGGAGGTGGGTTTCGCAACTGCTTTTTTAGCTTCACCGGCAGAAAGAACAGCCGGAAAAGCTAAAAAAGCAGTGATGAAAAGTAATGTCCGGAATAGTATATGCATTATTACATCCCCCACACCTCAATCATCTTTCCGTTGTACTCACGGCGGTAGTGCCACAGTTTCTCGTCCCACGAGCGACCGGGACGGCGGTCGAAGAGAATGAAGTGCCCTTCGAGGTCGGTGCCGCCGCAATGGTCCATGTAGCGGGTGGTCTGTTCAAGGCCCTTTTCGATGGTGGCTTCCGTGTTGCTGCGCAAGATTTTCAGTTCGAGCACAATGCGCTGCACGGGGCCGCCGTAGTGTTCGGTCAGGGGTTTGGTGATGAGCAGGTCGGTGCGGCCACGGCCGAGACCATATTCGCGGTCGATGTATCCGCCGCCATTCACCACACGTTGCAGAAAGGCCTGCAGCAGTAGTTGCGGGCCACTTTCCTTGTAGTCGAACCGCTCAATCCACGAGTCGGCGTTCTGGCGGAAGAATTGCTGGAAGTCCAGCAATAGTTTCTCCATGTCGATGCTGCCATCGGGGCGGATATACCAGGCGGACTGCTGGATGAGGGTCTGCTGGCGTGCCCAAGTCAGTTCACGGGGAATGATTTCCTTATAGATGGCATTGGCAATGCGCAGGGGGCGGTCGCGAACGATGAGTCCGAGGTCTTCCACATACTGGATGTCGTCGGTTTTGAGGTGTGCCTCCACTTCGCCGTCTTCACCTGCTAATATGGGGGCGATGACGCTGCGCACGCGGTCTTCGCGCAGTTTGTCGATGAGGATGTCGATGTGCGTATCGCGCCGGTAGATGATGCGCTCCTGGGCACGGTATATCATTTCGGGGATGATGCGGACGGTGCGGTCGCGGTTCTCCTTCATTTCCATGGTGACTTCGTAACCTAAAGCATTCACCAGCCAGGGCTGTCCCTCGGTGGCGGTCCATATCAGGGGGAAGCACCCGGGGTCGAATTCCTGACCGGTAGCGGCGGTGTGCTGCATATACAGGTCGTGGATTTCCTCACGGGAGAAGTTGCCAAGGCGGAGGGACGTTGCCTTGATGTTGAAGGCGGAGCCTCCGGTGATGATGTCCTGATTGGAAAGCACGATGCGGTAATCGCGCACGTCGCGCACGCCGCAGAGGATGATGGTTTGCGGGAAGTGCTCGGGACGCTGGTCGTATCCGGCACGTATCTGGCGCAGGACGCTGACGAGCGAATCGCCAATCAGGGCGTCAATCTCGTCAATGAAAAGGATGAGTGGACGGGGCAGGGCTTCGCAAAGGGATTTGAGATAGGCGGTGAGCAGGGAGGCTGCGGGTACCCCCTTGGTCACGATGTCCTGTAGCAAACTCTCCGGCATGTCGTTGCCCAACACAGTGCCCGCACGGCTGGCAATGGCGGCGGTGGTGGCCCGCACCACTTCTTCCACATTGTTTCGTGCCGCCTGTCCCGCTTCCACATTGGCGTATACGGCGATGAACTCGCCGCGGGCGTTCAGATAATCGCGCAGGGCCAGCAGGCAGGAGGTTTTTCCGGTCTGACGGGGGGCATGGAGGACGAAGAACTTCTGTTGATAGATAAGTTGCTCTATCTCTTCGATATTGATGCGGGCGAGAGGGTCTACATTGTAATGTATCTCCGGCTTAATGGGCCCGGCTGTATTGAAAAACTTGGGGTACTGTTTCATGGGGCAATCTGGTTTAATGATGTTTACCGTCAGATATATACACGCAAAGATACGAATTGTTCATGGATATGCAACAGGTGGGAGGGGAGAAAGAGTTACGAAGTGCAAGCGAACCGGAAGAGGCACATATCCGTCATTTCATCAACTCCCGCAGCCGGCAGTCCAGTTCGCGTGCCTGGCGTTCCAGTTCACGGCGGCGACGACGGTTGCGGCGCACGAGCCGGATGACGAAGCATGCCTCCACGCACAGCACCACCAAGAGTGTCGCAGGGAGCAGGATGAGCAGGAGGTCGTTTAGGACGGGGGAGTAATGCATAAGCAGTGGTTATAAGAGTCATAAGGTGACAGGGCAATAAGGCAGGGATGGGGACGGAGTTCACGTCAGCCTGCTGACAAAGCATCCGTCAGCCTCCTGACAAAGTGCCCGTCAGCCTCCTGACGCAAGCCACGTTAGCCCAGCGGATTTTCATCCAGTCCACCGCCGCTTCCGCTACCACCGCCACCGGGGACATCTTCGGCGGGCTGGCCTACCACGAAGTTATCATCCATCGTCACCGTGCGGGGTTCTTTCAGCAGTTGTGCGCCGTTACTGCCCAGTTGCGTACAGAGCTTCACTTGCCATACGGAGCCTTCTTCCGCTCCGGCGGGCATCACGAAGCCTACCTGTGTGGGGGTATTGGGGAAGAGGCGTGCGGCGGGGATGAATACCGGGGTTACGCCCTGCTTGTCCTGGCGGGTGAGCGTGACGCCCGCGTTGGCTTCGGCGGGTCCGCCTACTTTGAGGTTACGGCCTTTCAGGATGCAGGCTTCGCCGGCTGCCACGGGTACGCTGTCGCCACGGGTGGCTGCATCGGGGTGCTGGGCGTCCTGTGCGCTGACCACGGAGAAGAGTTGCGGGCCGGTCTTGGCTTTGTCTATCTCCAGGTCCAGTTCGGCTTCATCGAGGAACTTGCGCATGAGGTCGCTCATGGCGTAGCTGATGCCGAATTTCAACTTCGTACGGTCGGGGGCGGCGTTGAGTTCGCTGTCCAGCAGGGTGCCGCTGACGGTGGCGTGATGGTAGCCCAGCGGGGTGGTGATGCCGAAGCCGTTGGAGAGGTACCATGCACCGAGTTCCAGGATTTCGCGGGCGAGCATTTCCGCTTCGCTCTCGTTCTGGTGGCCGTGCGTGGCGGCTACTTCCTTGGCGAGGTCGGCCAGGGTGAGGGTGCGTTGCGACTTTACGGTGAGGTAGAAGTCGTTCTTAACGTCTTTCGTAAGCAGGTTTTCACGTGCTTTGAGTACGAGCTTGGCTCGTTGTGAGTTCTTTGCCATTGTTACTTTTGATGGTTTAGAGGGTGAATAATTATTCTCGTTGATTGCGGTGTGGCATCCCTTGGGCTGAAAAGCTGCCGTCCGCTTCCCCCCGGGGATGGTTGCACCGATGCAGGGAGGGGGAACGGAGGCGGATATACGGATTGCTGCCCCGGTTATGGGGAGACGGCGACGGTACTCGAATATTTGCTCTCGTCCAGCAGGTCTTCAATATTGGAAGCTGTACCGCTGAAACCGTAGTGCACGCTCCCCCAGGTTTTGCCGCCCAGAGATTTCCATCCGTCAGCACTTGAGGCGTCCATGCTTCCGTAGAGGTAAATGGAAGCAGTAGTTGTAGGTGTGTTATAAAATACTCCGCCCCATCCGGTAGGGCAGGTGATAGCCGAAGTGCCATTTAAAACAATCTTCTTTAGCGCACTGCAACCGCGAAAAGTCGCTGAGCCCAAAGAGACTACATCACTGCCCAGCACGATAGTCTCCAATTTTGTACAACCATCAAAAGCGGCATTGGGGTCATAAAATGAATCATTCCAAGTCATGTTTCCATAGATATAAACACTTGTCAATGCAGTCCCCCCAAATGCAAATTCACTGATGGAAGTCACTGTTGAAGGAATTGTAATGGAGCCTCCCAACGTGGTACAATTCTGAAAGGCAGAATAGCCTATCGTTGTCAAGCCTTCCGCCAGCGTTACCGATGTCAGATTGGTGCAGCCATAAAAAGAATAATCTCCCAAAGACGTCACCCCTTTCGGGATGGTGATATTCGTCAACGGGCAGTTCCTAAAGGCAGAATTGCCTATCGTTGTCAAGCCTTCCGCCAGCGTTACCGATGTCAGATTGGTGCAGCCATAAAAAGAATAATTTCCCAAAGACGTCACCCCTTTCGGGATGGTGATATTCGTCAACGGGCAGTTCCTAAAGGCAGAATAGCCTATCGTTTTCAGGCCTTCCGCCAGCGTTACCGATGCCAGATTGGTGCAGCCATAAAAAGATTTATCTCCCAAAGACGTCACCCCTTTCGGGATGGCGATACTCGTCAACTGCGTACAGCCCTCGAAGGCAGAACTGCCTATCGTTGTCACGCCTTCCGCCAGCGTTACCGATGCCAGATTGGTGCAGCCATAAAAAGATTTATCTCCCAAAGACGTCACCCCTTTCGGGATGGCGATACTCGTCAACTGCGTACAGCCCTCGAAGGCAGAACTGCCTATCGTTGTCACGCCTTCCGTCAGCGTTACCGATGCCAGATTGGTGCAGTTCAAAAAAGAATTCTCTGCCCAAGACGTCACCCCCTCTATCGTCACTTCCCTCAAGAAACCGCAATTATAGAAGCATCCTATGACGATAACCGGCGCTTTCCCGTTCGTCGATTTCCCTATAACCAGCTTGGTCAGATAGCCATTAGAGCTGAAGCTTGCAAGTTTAAGATTTCCCCGCAGGGTGAGGGAGGAGATAGTAATTGGGCCATCAGTAGTTTGGGTGAAGTAGCTCGGGATTTCCACTTCGCTGTCGCCCGTATAGTTGATGGTTAAATCACCGGCGGGTTTCGTCCTGTCATTTACAAACGCAGTCAACGCATTCCAGTCATCCTCATTCATGGCCGCCACGTTTACAATGACTTTCGCATAGATATTAGCTGTCTTGGCCAATTCGATGGCAAGCCCTCCGGCAGAGGTGGTGGTACACGTGTACTCGTTCTCCTCGGCCTTGATGCCGACCGTTACGTCCGTCCATTCTCCTTCCGTCTTCACGCTCAGGGACTGCACATCCATGCGGTCGGTCAGTGCCAGCTTGTAACTGTGGCAGCTGCCGGCGGTGAGGGAGATGGGGGAGGAAGCGAGGTAATGATACTCCTGTCCGCCCAGCGTGATGCCGATTTCGCGCGTATCGGTGGCTCCCGGCAGCGCCACGGCATAGAAGACGGCTTCTGACGGATCGGGCTGATAGAACTTCACTTCACCGGTAGCGCCGCCGCCCTGTTGGCGAGACACGACGCCGGTGCCGGCATCGAAGTGCCCGGCGGTGGGCAGCGTCATGCTGACGGTGGCGGAGGTCAGCGGTGAAGCGCCCGAAGGCAATGTCACTCCCTCGGCCATGGTCAGCTCCACACGTATCTGCGCCATGCGGTGCTCCAGTTGCCAGGGGGAGGCCGAAGTGGAGGGAATGGAGCCGGTGTAGCCCAACCAGAGGCGGTCGTTCAGGGCATAGTTGGTGACGGAGGCGCTGGAGGCAGTGGAGGCTGCGGCGCCCAAGTCGGCGGGCAGGGTGAAGTCTCCCCCGCTGCCACGCATCAGGGTGAGGGTGTTGTGGGTGACGCTCGGCCAGTAGAGTTCAGGGGTGCAAGTCCAGGTGGTGGATGAGCTGTTATAAGTCAGTGTAGCGGTTTTCGGGGTGCCGTTGCCAGAAGATATGGCGGCGTGCAGGGTGCCGTAGTCGGCAAAGTCGCCCGGCAGCGCGGTTCCGCCTGCGGTGCGGGTGGTGATGCGGGTGAAATCGACGGCTTGTTTCTGCGCCGGGGCAGGGTCCTGTTCGTGGTCGCATCCGGTGGCAAGCAGCGGCAAGGCGGCAAGCAGAAGGTATAGAGGGGTGTATCGGGTTGGTTTCATATCGGAGTGCTTTTAGTTAATTGGTCTTCTTGTGATACTTGTAGTTGGTTGCATCGAACTTATCACCGCTGCCTTTGTAGCCCCAGTGCACATTGGCCCAGGAATGTTCCGCCCAGTTGGTGTCGCCGGCAAAGTTCGTCACGTGGTCGCCCGTCTGCCCCAGGGAGGGGTTGTAGAGGAAGAGTTCGGCAGATTTAGGGCCATATTGTGACTGAGGTAACTTTCCCGTAATGGCTATCGAGCCGTCTATGGCTATTTTCTCCAGGTTGCTGCAACCACTGAAAAAGTATGAATATTGACCGGAAGATATTTCGGTAATCTTGGGAGGCAGCTCTATGGAAGTAAGGCCGGTACAACCTTGGAACACGTCATCACTGAACTTCTCGGTCAGCAGCGCATCATCGGCAAAGGTAATTTGGGTCAATTGGGAAGTGTTATAAAAAATGTCTCTTCCCCACTCATCCATCCTGGCACGCACAGTGACACTTTGCAGGTTGCTGCAAGAGGAGAAAGCAGCGATCCCTACCTTCGTGAAATGAGCCGGGATGTCCAATGAGGTAAATCCGCAACCATAAAACGCATTCTCTCCCAACGTCGTCACCGACGAAGGCAGGAAGTCCAAGCTCGACAAGTTGGTGCATTCCCAAAAGGCGGCGCTCTTCACCGCTGTCGATTTCAGCGCATCGTCCTTCAGGATAATCTGCGATAACGGAGTAGCCCTAAAGGCTGATTCCCCCAGCTTCTCCAACGGGCAATGCACGATGGCGGTGGTCAGCCTTGAGTAACCGACAAAAGCGCTGTAGTATCTATCGGTTCCTGATGATGACGGTTGATTAAACGTAGCAGGCACCTCCACCGTGCTGTTACGGGTATAGAGAGCATTATGTCCCAACGCCTCCAAAGATTCGGGCAACACGACGTTGTCAAAAAGATAGTTGTTGAATGCATATCTGGGAACCGCTTTCAGCCAGCGAGGCAGTATGAGGTTCTTGATGCCCGCTCTGGGAGTTCCGCTATAAAAGGGGATATTAGCCGCATTGGGGTTCTGAAACGGGTCGTTACCAAAAGCCGTTTTTTCCACACTTGCATCCTTCATGTCCACCGACACAATCTTGCCCTCGTCTCCAAGTGCTGCAAGGGTTCTCATATCGCTTATATCCAGCTTGCCCGTTATCACAATGCGGGGAGGACAGGTGCCTCCATTGTTCTTTTCATACGCCTCGATAGCCGCTTTCAGGCCGCCTCCCTGATTTCCCGCATCTACCGTGAAGCCGGGCAAGGCCGCTACGGTAAAGTTCAGTTGGTTGCCCACAGCCGCAGTGATGGCGGCCGTGGCCTTATAGAGTTTCGAATTCGTTGTGCCGCCTTCGCCATAACAGAGTATCGTTTCGCCTTGTGCGTAGGCTTGTCCGGGCAGGAGGTATCCTCGAAACACGTTGCCGTCTTTCCAAAGCGATACTTCACGAACCGGGCTGTCGGCATCAGCAGGAACGCTCACGGTGCCATCGGCAGAGAGTGTGCCCCGGGTCTTCATAAGCATGGTGAGGTTTTGGCCGTAAGTGGTCGCATCGTCCTGCATGCTCACCTGCACACGTACCAGCAGGAGTTTCAGAGTCAGTGAGACGCTGGGCACGGGGGTGGTTTTGAGGTCGGCGCTCCGCATATACTCGCTGTAGTAGTCGTACAGGGAACCTATCCATGTCTGGGGCAGTGAGATGGTGGTGCGTCCGCCGGTTTTCTTCTCTTCGTTGCTCAGCGCGGGCGAGTAGGCGATGAAGGTGTGCTGTGAGGTGGCGTCGGCCCAGTAAAGGGGTTTGTCTACGGGTATCCAGTAGCCTTCGGCAGTACAGGTGTAGTCGGCATAGGTGGTGGTGCTTCCGGTGCCGCTTTTACCATTGCCGGTGGGGGTCACGGTCATCCGGACGGTGATGGTGGCGCCGGGTTCGTTGTAATCGGTAGCGGTGCGGGTGGTGGCACGGGTGGCGGCATCGGTGGTCACTTCCGTCACCGTCAGCCCGCCAAAGCAGACGGGCTTGCCTACGAGTTCTTCGGGGGTGGTCGTGGGGGTGTCGTCACCGCCATTGTCCATGCCCGGCAGGTCGTCCGTCCGGCAGGCGTTGAGCAGGGGGAGGCAGGCGGCAAGCAACAGCAGGGCGACAGGGTGCATTGCCGTCAACAGCCTCTTCCGCAAAGCGCTTAATCGTTGTTTCGTTCTCATATCATGGTTCGTTTTTACATTGTTTCCTCTTTCGGTGCGCGCCGGGCATCTGTACGGATGGGGGCGTGCGGAAACGCTGCTTCAACATGAGACCGGAAATAACGGAACCGTCCCGCCGCTTCGCCTTTCCTTGCGGAAAAGGGCGAAACGGCGGGACGGATAAAAGTAAGGGTATTTCTTTGCGGGATTATTTGCTGTGTATGCCACGCACTAAGGCGGAAGGCTCACGGCGGGTATCCCATAATGCTACTATATAGAGGATACTCTTTTTCTCATCAATATAGTATATCAACTTAAAATGCTCGTGTATCACAAGCGAACGATAAGTGAGGCGTCGCGCTTCGAGCAATTGCTCTATATGTCCCATATAAGGATTGGCGGCAAGCAACTCTATCTGATGGTCAATAGCACAGAAAAGGCGTTGCGCCACAATTGTTCCAAACAATCTTTCTCCTTGTATCGTGACAGTCTTCAACTGCCTGTTGGCACTCTTTCTTAAAATTACTTGCATAGCCATGGGCATTCCTTTAGCAAATCAGCCCTTGCCTCCTGCCAGGGTATTCCCGGTATTCCGGCTTCTTCCTCCGCCTCTCCCTCATCTATCCAAGAGTTTATCTCCTCCATCGTGTAAGGCGTAAGGTCTTCCTTTTCTTCCGCCACAGCGGCAGTGTCTTCTACTTTAGCAACACGTGCGAAGTACTTCTTCACCTTCTTCAGCACTTCCAGGTCGTCCGTACTGAGTATCTGCCGCGCCAGTTCGTTGCGGTATGCGTCTAAATCTATTGTTCTCATATCCATAGTCTCCTTTCTTCCTATCACTAAATGCTTTATGATGACAAAGATAACAATACTTATCCGTTATTCCAGCATGTCAAAGAGCGTTTTTTGTTTTGTTAGTTCCGCCCCCGTTGCGAAGCGGGCGGCGCCGGACTTTGACGCAGGACGTCCGGGGCGGAGGGCTATCCTGAAATTGCAAAGAGGATATACCGCTTACAATCAGCAGAAGCGTCTTTAAGGCTTAGACTCGGGAACCACCATATCGGCACCACCGTTGGTACTACCACCGTTGTTCCACTTCTTGATTGTAAAGTTGTTCAGGCTGATGCCGGTCTTGTTGGCCTTTAAAGTAAAAGTATACTCACTGCCGGCTACCGTAGTCAGGTCGCTGGCAGTCCCCAGCTTATAAAGGTAAGTGGTTTCATCAGCCGCTTTCAGCTGTACGAAGTCCTTATCTTTAGTAAAGGAAGTGCCCGGCAGCAAGATGGCATAATAGGTATATTCTTTATCCGTACCACCCGACACAGTACCTTCTACACGATAAGGAGTGATCTCCGCTGTTTTTGTCGGTGATGATGTGGCAGCTATTGTCCCGTCCTTTATTTCGAACGTTCCGTTCAGGGGAGTTTTCCCATTACCACTATCATCCTTATTCACAATCTTCAAGCTGGGAGCCAATGCCGCCAATTCATCTTGCGACAGGTCATCGCCTGCCGTCAGCTTGATGACGATGCGGCTCATCATGTGCTGCAAATTCATGGGCTGCGCACCGGTGGTTGCCAGTACAGCGGTATTCTTTGCCCACAGGTAATCGGCATTCTTATAACCTGCACCCGGCACGTTGGTGGTGCCACTCACCGTTCCTTGTGCATGCTGGTCTGCGGCAACCGTGACGTCTTTTTCCGTCGACGTACCCGTCAAGCTACCGTCGTATGGGTAATAACCATACAGCGTATGCCACTGCGAGGTATTTTGCCAATAGATGTCACCGTCCCAGCCACCGGAAGTTCTAGTAAACTTCACGTTGTTGACGGCCTTACCGGCATTGATTTCGGCACTCACCGCATCATTCTCATTCGGAGCGGCATTCTTGTCCGCAGTTGCCAGATAAATACCGATGGCATCGCCCGCCTCAAAATCTGTAGGGTTCACAATAGCCACACGTGTCTGCGTTGCGTTGCCTACTCCAATTTCCAGACTAATCGGTTTCGTGATGTCCACCACTTCCGGTTCGTCACTGTTGCTGCACGCGCTCAGGGCGAAAGTAGCAGCTACCATGGCCGTAGCCACTAAAATCTTACTTGCTCTCATGTCTTTTAAATGTTTTAATAGTTTATATATTTTATAAATCACCTTATCACCAATACTTAATACTTATTACTTAATACCTATTACTTAATACCTATTTCCATCCCCGCATCCCCTTCACTCTCTCCCCCCTCCTGCCACGGGCCGATGCTTACGGTCATGGATGCTTCCGTGCGGTTCACGGTGACGGTCAGGGTATAGCTCTTCCCGCTTTCGAACACACCGTTCGTGTCCGTCGCTTTCAGGTAATAGGGTTGGGTGCCGATGGTCAGGGCAAGCAGTTTTTCGCCTGCGGCAATGGTTTGCGGCACAAGCAATGCCCGCCGTTTATCCTTGTCGCCCGCCAGCGTGATGTCCTTGCGGGTGTCGCCCGGCTTCAGCGTGATGCCTTCCAGCGTGTAGTCGGCAAGAGCTTGCGGCAGGGTGACGACGGCGGTTTCCACTTCCGGCTGCGTCATACCCGCACCGGCTTTCAGCACCACGTTCAGTTGTGCGGCAAGATGGCGGAAAGTCAGCGAAACGGGAGCCAGGCGCTCTGCGGTGGCACGGGCCGTCAGCAGGTCGGGCATCCGGTTGCCGGAAGGCACATCTGCCGGAGTGTGCAGGGCAAAGAAAGTGGTTTGTTCCTCTTTCAGCACATCCCAGTAAAGCACGGGGGTACTGCCCCAACGGTTATCATCGCCCAGCGTAAAGGCATATCCTGCACCTTCGATGCGCTGCGCCCAAAGGGTGAAAGCATCGCCCGGTTTAAAACCGCTGCCAGCGTCCGGCGTGCTGCCGCCGGAGCCGCCGGTGGTGCCTCCCGCCGCGTCCTTCGTAGTCTTCACTTCCACGAGTGAAGCGTCGGCGGAAGTATGGATGCCGTCCGTCCAAGGCTCGATGGTAGCGGATATGACCGCTTCGTCCGGTTCTTCAGGAGTGCCGCGCAAGGTCAGGGTAAACGTGTTCTGCGTTCCGGCTGCCAGCGTTTGTGTTCCGCTCATGGTGGCGGTATACTCCTTGCCGTCCGCCAGGGTCACCACAAAGCTGACACCCGTAGCAGCGGCACGGGGCAGAACGATGGCTGTGCCGGAAGTACCCGCAGCACTAAGCGGAACAGCAATGTCCTGAGGTGTGGAGGCACCGGAAACACTGCCGTCAGTCAGCAGACAGACGGCTTTTGTGTCCATCCCTTTGATGGTGAGCCGGGCACCGGCCAGCAAGGCGTCTTCTATAGTATCGCTGCCTTTCAATACGAACATAACCTTCACCAGGCAATGGCCGAAAGCCAACGCTACGGAAGGACGGTTGCGATTGTAGCCATCGGCATGGGCCGTCAGCAGGTCGGTGGCCGGCTGGTGGCTGACATCTACGGGCAGATGGAAGTCTTCTGTCAGTGCTCCGGCCGCGTAAGGGTGGTAAGCCAGAAAATCTACCTGTGAGCCGTCTGCAGGGAAATAGGCGGTATTGGCTTCGTCCTCCGGCTGCAATTTGCCCCCGGAACCGGCCGCGACCACGGAGTAGCGGTAGTTAAAGACTGCATTGGAGGTCGTTGTGCTTCCGGCAGCATTCATGCAGAGGCCTATGGCATCGCCTGCCTCCCACTTTCCGTCAGCAACACGCGTCACCGTAATGTCTCCGATGCCTGCCGTCAGGCTGACTGCCACCGGAGCTTCCGGAGCGTCGCCTTCCGCACGCTCTTCACTGCAACCGCCCGCCAACAGGCAGAAAGGCAGTAAGAGGCTTGCAAGGTGTAAATGGTATTTCTTCATATCTATGATTTTATTAAACTTGTAGCTCGTAGCTCGTCACTTGTAGCTCGTCACCCATTCATTTTTCCGTTGCATCCAAGTCACTGTCCGTCCCCGGTTTCCAGTCACCGAGGGTGGCTGATACTCCCGGCTGCCCGGCAATCGTGATCCCGGCATTCAAGGTGAGGTCTTCCACAGAACCGGAAGCGTAATTGTTGAAATCCTGCAAGTAAGAGGACAGGTCCTGTTCCAGCGTTTCCTCTTCACCATTCGTGTAGTGCAGCGTCAGGGTAAGTATTTGCCGTTCGTTAGTATGGACGCCCAGCAGATTGCGGCTGCCGGAAAAGAAGATGCCGTCCTCATCTGCGGCACGCATGCCGGAAGCATCTTCACGCTCCACGGCTATCTCCACGATGCCTGCCCCGTCGCGCGTGGTCGTACGGTCCGTCAGCCGGCGGGCGGAAGCCATACCGCCAAGGCGGGCATTGATGGAAGCTATGCGTCCGTCCGCCTCACGGTCGAGGCGGAAACGGAGCGCCAACTTCCGGGTAAAGGAGAACAATTGGAGAACATATGTATTTTCCTGCTGTGCCACCGGACAGAAGACACCGGCGCCCGCACTGAATTCACCCGGTTCGGAAAGTAATCCTCCGGCATCCGTCGCAAGGCAGAAACATTCGCCATCAAAACGGATGTGGGCGGCATCGTGAGTGGCAACGACTGCATATTCCGCTTCCGGCAATTCCAGACGCACTGTGGCATCGGAGGCTAAACAGAATAAAGTATCGACCGCAATGGCCTCAGCGACGCTCCACACATGCAGTTGCAAGGTGGAGGCTGTCGGAGAGGCGCCCAACCAGTCAACCTTCAGTAACGTAGAGGCGTTGTACAATTCTTCATGTGTGTACAACTCTTTTTTATTGCATCCCGCCAGTGCAGCGATTACGAGCAGGCAGGCAGTATATTTCAGGAAGGTCTTCATAGATTATCTGTTTTTAAGGGAGATACGGTAAACCAGACTGACGTGCAGGTCGGTCAGTCCGAAAAGATTGCGTGTGCGGCTGCTCTGAAACTCATACTTACCGAAACGCTTGTTCCAGAAATAGCGGTCGTAGCGGGTATGGATATATCCCACTCCCAGTCCGGCATCTACCAGCCAGTTGCCGCGCAAAATAAAACGGTAACCCGCAGTGACTCCCGCCAGTAGAGCCTTGCCACGACGTCCGCCATCGGTAAAGAAGTTACTGTCGAACTCTCCGCCACGTATAGAAACACCAATATGGGTACGCCGGAAACCATAGTTGCCGGTTTGCAGCCAGTAGCGGGCTTCGCCACCTACGCTCCAGGTTTGTGTAGCCATCCGGGTATGGGAAAAACCCCACATACCCAAGCTGCCATCGGCAGCCACAGACCACTTCTTACCCATATAAACTTCGGCTCCGAGATTGGGGGCAAGGGTTGCCCATGAGAGAAAATTGGTAGTGAGAGCGAAAGGGGTATCGTTCTTCTCTTGTGCCTGCAGGCCCAACATGAGGAGAAGAAAGGATAGTAGTAAAACGGTGCGTAATGGTTTCATATTTCTTTGCTTTCAAAATGATAAGCAAAGTTCGTAACTTACCGCGAGACTCTACCAAACAAAAGCCCCTGTGAAGGTGTCATTTCACGTTTTGGCAATTGCCATACACGGAATGAGAGCTCCACAGGGGCAGTTTAGTCAACCTATCGGGACTAATGATAGCTATCAAAAGCTACATCCTTAAATGTAAAGTTATGATGTTCGGACGGATGAAAAGACTTGTTCCAGGTGGAATACGTCTTCACGTCAATCTCTTTCGTCTTCCGGTTGAAAGTGACTATACGGAGATAACCTTCACCCCCCAGCTTGCTATCCGTCACACCACGTTGAAAGTTAGCCAGCATCTGATACACCTTATTCCCCCTTTCGCCGGTCGAAACAAGTGTCCCGACTCCGCTCTTCAGGATATGACCGCAGAAGACGGCAATCACATTGCGATATTTGGAGAGCAGCTTCTCCCAGATTCCGGCTCCGTCGTTCACGGTTCGTCCGGGTTCCTGGCCAATGCCGTATGCTTGCGGGCGCCACCAGTCTTTCCCGTCGAGCAAGGTGCTGTCACTATATAAATAAGCGTGCGTATTCAGTATCACATACTTATCAGGATTCATGCTCACCACGGAATCCGCCCACATCAGCGCCTCATCAGGCGGACCGAACTCCATATTCAGCACCAACCAGTCCGCCCCACCCGATTTAAAAGTTATGTAATAGTTATCCAAAGTCTTACCATCGGCACTTGCTCCCCAGTACTTTCTCTGTTGCCAGGACGAAAGGGGGAAGTACTTATTGGCAACCGTCGTATTATGCACATCCGAGAACTTGCCCGGCTTGCTGCCGATGTCATGGTTCCCCCATACCACAGAATAAGGTATCCCCGCCTTTTCCACACGGGCAAAGGACTTCTGCATATACGACCATTCGGTCGGCGAGTTACCCTGCGTCAGGTCGCCCACCTGGAAAACGGCGTCTATCTTCTTGCGGTTAGCCACCAGCCAGTCTATCTGCGAGTCGAAAACCTCCGGACACTGTTCCAGATAGGTTTGCGTATCGGGCAACACCACAAAAGTACTCACTTGCCTCGAAGAATCGCAGGAGGTTTTCTTTTGACTGAATATCCACTCCATAAACCCGGGATAATTGAATGCAGGATTCCAACTGCCATGATTGCAACCGGGGAATTCGATGTATTCCACATCGGCACCGGCAGCCTTCAAAGCCCTGTATGCCGCACGCGAACCTTCCGGAGTAACCACATTGTCGGCATCGCCGTGGAAGATGCGGAACTTCACCTGTTTGGCGGCTTTCAGGCGGGCAGGATTCACCGTTCCGCAAATGGGAACTGCGGCCGCAAATATCTCAGGATAACGGATAGCCATATCAAACGTACCCATACCGCCCATGGAGAGCCCTATTATATAAACACGGTTCTTATCCACCTGCGGCATTGCAAGATAGGTATCCAGCAAATCTTTCACCGTCCGGAACACAGGCGTGAGGGGAGCGTCCAATGGCATCTCGCCCGGCATGAATGAAGCTGGACGTTCCATATATGCCCAATAGCCGCTCACAGGGCATTGCGGCACAAGCACAAATGCGGAATGCTTCTCCCTGTTCACCGGGTTAAGGAACATCTGTCCTCCATGCGTCAACTGTCTTTCATTGTCGTTGCCACGCTCTCCGGCGCCGTGCAGGAAAAGCACTAAAGGGTATTTCTCTCCGGTTTTCACCGTTTCGGGACGCAGCAGGCGATAGGGCAACGTATCACCACGGGAAGAAATAAAAGTCTCCTTCTGATAAGTCTCCTGTGCCGAAAGCGACAGCAAGGAGATCAGCACGCAAACTACACTGATTATCCGTTTCATCTGAATCACTATTTATGTAAATAAGGAGTTAAAGGAGCTATTCGCATCATTTTACATGTTTTACTTCTGAACGTAAAGATACGCCATTTTCATTGAATGCCTCCACACAGAAATAATAATCCTGGTCGGTAGTGAGAGATTTCATCAGCAGGTCATTCTTACCATACACCATCCAAGAACTGTAAAGTTTATCGGGAGCGATGCCCCACAACACGTTGTAGCCCTGCGCACCTTTCACGGACTCCCAGCGGATGGCGATGTCACGACGGTCGACAAGGCGGTCAAGCGTCAGCTTTTTCGGTTGTTGCGGTGCCTTGCCTGTGCCCAGTCCGAATACGCGAAGCTCGGAAATAGCCAGGTTCGGAGTAGGTACGTCTATATTCCTGTAGCGGATATAGCGTGCCGGTTCGGGCAGTGACAGTTCTACATAATCATTCGGAGTGTCCTTATAGCTCTCTTTGCGGTCCACCAGCACTTTCCAGTCCTGTCCGTCCAGCGAGCCTTCAATGATGTAACGGTGGCGGAGGTCTTCGTAACGGCCGTACATGTCACTCTGATAGTCATGATAGTTAATCTGAATGGCACACACATCGGCAGGCTTCTCCAAATCGATCATTACCCATTGGCGCTCATCGTTGGCTTCGGCCAGCCAAAAGGTCTTGGTGAGTTCATCCGTCAGTGCAGAGGGTTGGAACTCCCCTTTTGTGGTGGAGGCTGTGACCGGTTTGCCATAGGAAAGCAGCATCCAGCCCCTGAACTCACCGGCTTTACCCGGAACGGCAGGTGCATAGCGAGGGTAATCTCCGAAACGGGTGTCGCAATACATAATACCGTCTTTATCGAACCCGGCAGGGAACATACAAAGGCGTCGTTCCCAGTTCACATTGATGGAGAGGGACATCGAAGCAAAATGCCAGTACTGCCCGCTGGGTCCAAGGACGGTGCTTCCATGTCCGGCACCATTCATATATCCGCCCGGTTTATAGGAAACGGGATTGTGCTTCTGATAGGTATAAGGTCCCATCGGGTGGTCTGCCACATAGACACCGTCGGCATAGACATTAAACTCTGTGCCCGGTGCACCGTATTGCATATAGTATTTCCCGTTGTGCTTCGTCAGCCAGGGACCTTCGATATATCCGCCCAGCACAGTGTCCGTATGGTTCTCACCGAAACGCTCCCAGCCATGCTTGGGCATATCCAGGTTAAAGAGCTCTTTCGTCTCGCCCTTCTTCGTGAAGCGGTGGTTCTTATCCAGTTCCATACCACGGATGGGATAGACGTTGGATGAACCCCAGAACATGTAAGCTTTGCCATCGTCGTCGATGAACAAGTCAGGGTCCTGCAGGTTGTGCAGGATGGCTGGCGTTGCTTCCCAATCGCCCGAAGCCGGATTATCGGTATACAGGATACTCATAGAACCGGAAGGATCACCGGCTACATAGAGCACAGAATCCTTATAATTGTGTGCCGCCGGAGCATTACACCCTTGCGGATACCAGTTCTTTCCGGGGCGCACAAACTCCCAGTTCAGCAAGTCGCGCGAACGCCAGTAGCCATGCGAACGGGTAACGAACATATAATATTCTCCCCGGAACTCCACCACTGCAGGGTCGGCGCCCGAACGGTAGGAAATATCCCGGTCGGAATTATAAATCATATACGTGTAATCGATGTTCAAAGGATTACAGTAGGTATCCTGACGCATATCCTGCGCCGGAAGGGTAGTCCATGCAATCAGGCAGGCTACGGTCAGTAATAGGTATTTCATATTCTTCATTTCTGATTTCTTATCGGGTTCGTTCATTTGCACAGTTCGCCGGGAACATCATATTGCTTCTGTAAACGTTCAAGTTCAGCCATAAGTTCGGCGGTAACCTTTTCCATGCCCTTTTTCCCATACAGGTTATGCATTTCGGTCGGGTCGGTCTTTAAGTCATACAGTTCCCACTTGTCATCCACGTAGAAGTGCATCAGTTTATAACGCTCCATCTTCACGCCATAGTGTGCACGGACGCTATGGAAGCCGGGAAACTCATAATAATGATAATAGAGCGATTTACGCCAGTCACGCGGCGTTTTTCCCTTCTCCACCAACGGACGGAAAGACATACCCTGCATATCCCGGGGAACTTCAATGCCGCACATATCCAGGAAGGTAGGTGCAAAGTCAATGTTCTGCGTCAGTCCGGTCACCTGGGTTTCCGGTTTGATGTGTCCTGGCCAGCGCATCACCATCGGCATGCCGAAAGACTCTTCGTACATAAAACGTTTGTCGAACCATCCATGCTCGCCCAGATAGAAGCCCTGGTCGGTGGTGTAGACAACTATTGTGTTCTTGTCCAGTCCGGTACGTTTCAGGTAGTCCAGAATCTCTCCCACACTTTCGTCCACGCTTGCCACAACGCCCATATAATCTTGCAGGTAACGCTGGAATTTCCACTCCGCCACTTCTTTGAAAGAACGTTGCTTAGAGTAGAACTCATTATTACGGTCGCGATATGCATCGAGGAAGCGGCGGCGCTCATCCGGCTCCATAGTCCCCAGGAAAGCATGCGGCCAGGGGTCGAACAGCAAGCTGTCGCTGTCCATGCCGGCAACCATTTTCAGGTCGTGCCCCTCGTACATATCACAATATATATTCATCTTCTGCATCTGTGCGGCATAGCGCCCCTCGTAAGCATCGAAATAGTTATCGGGAAGCGGGAAGGTGGTGTGCTCATACAGATGATAATGTCTCTCGGCAGGCACCCAGTTGCGGTGCACCGCTTTATGGTGCATCATCAGGAAGAAAGGCTTGCTCTTATCTTTCCGACCGTCGAGCCACTCTTCCGTATAACGGGTAATCAGGTCCGTCACATATCCCGGATGACGGGTGGTATCTTTCTCCGTAATGAAATGCGGATTGCAATATTCTCCCTGGTCGTCAAGAATCATCCAATGGTCGAACCCGGTCGGGCGGGAAATAAGGTGCCATTTGCCGATGATGGCGGTTTCGTAGCCATTTGCCTGCAATATCTTCGGCAAGGTTTGTTGCGCGCCGTCGAAACCTTTCGCCCAGTTCTTCATGAAACCGTTCTTGTGGCTATGCTTACCCGTAAGGATGGCGGCACGGCTCGGACCGGAAATGGAGTTGCAGCAGTAGTTATTCTGGAAAACCGCTCCTTCGTGTCCGATACGGTCGATATTCGGAGTCGGAGCGACCTTGCCGATGGGATGCCCGTAAATGCTCATTGCCTGACGGGCATGGTCGTCGCTCATGATGAAAATGATGTTAGGGCGTTCATTTTGGATGTCTTGCTCCTGTCCCTGCAGCGTTGCCGAAGGAACAAAAGGGAGCAGGACAAGCCCTAAAGAGAGTTTATCTTTCATAGGTTCCTGTATCAAATGAACGATTAATGAAGCGTCAGACCGGCAATAATGGGGGTATGGTCTGACAAATATCCGTCATCCGGTTTATCGTCTATCACCCGGAACTTATCAGCAGTCACCTGTCCATTGACAAATATAAAATCAATCAACTGGCGATTCTCAACCGGGATGCGTCCAAAGTCGTGGAAGCTCCATGCCGGACCGTAGACTGTAGAGGCAACGGAATAGGCGTTCTTCATTCCACCCACAGAGAGGATAGTAATCGGTTCCGAGTCCACTGTTCCGTTGAAGTCGCCCGTCAGGATTACGGGCAGTCCCTCTGCAAGTTCGTGCATCTTCGCAAGCAGTAACTTGGCACTCTCACGGCGTGCCACTTTCCCTACGTGGTCGAAGTGAGTGTTGAAAGCTGCCAGTTTCTTGCCACTGGCCTTATCTTTCAGGATAGCCCAGGTCACGATGCGCTCGCAAGCGGCATCCCACCCCTTCACTCCAATCGTATCGGGAGTTTCGCTCAGGCCGAAGTTTCCGTTCTTTATCAGTTCAAAGCGGTCCGTCTTGTAGAAAAGGGAGCAATATTCCCCCGCTTCCTTGCCATCCGCACGCCCCACGCCCAGAGCGGTGTATTGGGGAAGACGGTTCTTTAAATCGTCCAACTGGTTCTTCACGACTTCCTGCATACCCACCACATCGGGAGCGTAGTAGGCAATCATCTTTGCCGCATTATCCTTGCGGTACTTCCAGTTGTTCAAGCTATCCGCCACGTGGTCCAAACGAATGTTGAACGACATGACATCGACCTTAGCTTCCGGCTGCCTGCCGCACGAAGCGACAAGCAGGACGAAAGCAACTAATACACTATTAAAAAACATCTTTCTCATGGTATCTTGTATTTATTTTAAGTAAGGGGACGTAAACCCTAATTTCTTCAGTCCGCTCTGTACGTCCGGATGGCTCATAAAAAGCTTCCAGATCAGACCCGTGCGGTAGTTTTCAATCATCACCACAATAGGTCCCTGGTCGATGGCCAGATATGAAGGTGCAAACCATTTCTCCGTCAGGTTAAAAGCATCCTTGAAACCATACTCCCCCCAAAGTTTACCGCCCAACTTTTCATAGAAGTAGCGCATGGCCTGAAGCGAATATTCCGGCGCGTAAGGGATGGAAGACAAGGCAGCTGTGGGAGTAATCACTCCACGGTCGTTGCCGGGGCAATGGGCCGAATAACCTTTATCCCCGTCACTGGCTGTCAGTCCCCAGCATTGTGCACTATATCCTTTGTATCCCTTCGGGTTGTCGATGCAATAGGCACGGTTTATCAAAGTATGAGCCTTCATCTGCTCCTCGTAATCTGCATAACGGTCTTTCAATCCGCGCGGGTCGAGTCCCATATAGGAATAATGGGTAAAGAACAGCGGGCCGCCAAAATCAGTTCCCAAAGGCAATGTTATATCATAAAACTGCTTGCCGTTCCTGAAAACGATGGAGTTGGCCCATCCTTTATGATACACCGATTCCGCAATGGGATAGGTGGGCGAAGCAGCGGCAAGGATATAAGTGATGTGACACTCATTATGCCCCTTAATCTGATGGTTCATTGCCCAACCGTTATTAGGCGACCAGTGCCAGTAAAGCACGTCTTCGCCATTGGTGAACCAGTTCCATTCCGCCTGACGCCACAATCCGTTGATAAGCCCCCGGATGTTTCTTTCCACCGGGGTATCTTTGTCAAAGTATTGGTGTGCAGCCAGCAAACCTTCGAACATAAAGGCAGACTCCACCAAGTCGGCTCCGTCATCTTTCCGGCTGAAAGGGACGGTCTTTCCTGTCTGCCCGTCCATCCAGTGTGCCCAGATGCCGTGATAACTATCCGTACTCTTGTCACTCAGGAAGCGGACAATCTTCAACATACGTTCCGCCGCCTGCTCGCGGGTGACGAAACCACGTTCCGCACCGACGATGATAGCCATCACTCCGAAACCCGAACCACCGATAGTCACAATATCATCACTGCCATTGCTACGTTCGCGCGCCAACCCCGAAACCGGATGCCCGTAATCCCAGAAGTAACGGAAAGTTTGCTTCTGCACCAGAGTCATCAGTTCTTCATCGGACAATGACTTCTCTTTCGCCTGCCCATAAGCAACCGGACTCAGCAAAAGTACGCATGCAAGTATAACCAATAATTGTTTCATAAATCCCAATTTTAATGTAATACTACTCCTAATTCTATAGTTTTATCGGAAGGAAGTAGAATCACAACCTGATATTCCTTTCCTCTCTTTATTTCATCATAACCTATTGAGAACACATTTCCACCAGTGGAAACCGAGACGTTCTTTTCCACAACTTTATTTCCGACAGCATCTATCAGGCTGCATTTCGCACTCCCGCCAACAGTAGAGTAGAAATCAATCTCATACGCTCCCCTATCAGGATGCGCCATCAAGTCAACTGACTTCACTTGCGGGCTGGTCAGTAGCAAATAGAAGCCTTCTTCATGCTTCGGCTGACTCTCCATTCCGGCACGTTGCAGAGCACGCTTCGCATAATCACTTTTCATGAAAAGATTCCAAATCAGCCCGGTACGATAATTCTCAATCATCACCACAATCGGTCCCTGGTCAATAGCCAAGTGCTTGCGCTCATACGCATTCTCAGAAGGAGAATACGAATCACAAAAGCCATAAGCACCATGAGCGTCTTTCTTCTTATTCAGATTCATCAGAACTTGTGTCGCATAAAACGGCACATAGGGATAGGAAGCCAATGCAGCGGTAGGAGCAATCACTCCATCGTCTTTAAGCGGTGAGCGGGCTTTGTAGCCGGTAGAAGTTCCTGCACCGTAACAAGCCGAAAGTCCCCAGTTCTGTGCAGTATAAGCAAACTTTTCCGGAGCGGTATTCAAGCAATAATGGCGGTTAATAAGGGCATGCGCCTGATTTTGTCTCCAATAATAAACAAATTCATCCTGCATCAATCTCGGATTAAAGCCTAAGAAAGAATAATGGGCAAAGAACAAAGGACCGCCATAGTCATTGCCTAAAGGCAAAGGATAGCCGTAAAAATCCCGATTGGGATACACCTTGCTACCATTACTCAACCAACCGGACTGATAAACTTCCGGACTGATACAATGAGCTTCCGGTGCGCCAAGAGCTAACAAATAAGTTTCCATACACTCATTCCACCCCTTGACCTCAAGAGACAATTTATCCTCCTGCGAATACCACAGCCAATGCAAAACATCCTTACCGCCGGTATAGGCATTCCACTCTATTGAGTTGCATAAAGAAGTAGCCGTCTCACGAATTTCTGTTTCTACGGCATTACTTTCTTTAAAATACTCAATAGCAGTCAGCAAACCAGCCACCATAAATGAACTCTCAACCAAATCGCCGGTCTCCACCTGGTCTCCAAATGGTACGGATTCACCTTGAGGATTATACCAATGAGCCCAAACACCTTTATAGCGTTCTGCCCCATTCAAGAAACGCGCCATCTTCAGGACATGCTCCGCACCTTGTGCACGTGTAACCCAACCACGTTCTGTCCCGACTATAATAGCCATCATACCAAAACCACTACCACCGATGGTAATTGTAGTTCCCCGTTCGTTGCCCTCCAACGCCATTCCCGAATTCTTATCCGCCCCATCATAAAAATATCGGAAGGCGGCATGCTGTTCTTCGTCGAGGATTTTCTTCACTGCATCGGGCGCATACGTTGAGTCATTCTTATCGACAACAATGGTTTCACCATCTCCATCGTCAGAACACGAAAACAGGAATAATGCAGGTAACACAAAAAAGATATGCAATAACTTCATAAATCATTCTCTTTATTGAGGCAATTAATAATTCGGATTCTGAGTAATGACTCCATTAGACTTATCTATTTCCTCTTGTGGAATAGGGAAGAGTTCGTGTTTGCCCGGAACAAAGTTCTTAATGACATCTTTAGCCACTCCCCAACGAACCAAATCATAGAAGCGCCCAAATTCCAGTGCCAGTTCAATCCTCCTTTCATGACGGATTTTCTCTCTCAGTTCATTCGGTTCTCTGGTGGTCACTTTAGGCAATACATCTGTGTTGTTTCCTCTCGCACGTGCTCTCACCATTTCAAGTTTATCTAAAGCTTCGTTTACATTACCGATTTCATTAGCAGCTTCCGCATGCATCAGCAAGACATCCGCATAACGAATCAAACGAATGTTTACCCATTTTCCCTGACTACCGTCTGAACGTCCCCACACGTTTCTTTCCGCTTTGACAGGATACAATTTCTTATTAAAGAATTGATAGGCATTAGCTGCCGCTACTATTGGGTCACCGTCCAGTATATCTCCGTTGGCTATTACGGTAGCCGCCTTTCTCGGATCTCCCGGTTCATAAGCATCCATCAGCACCTGGCTCGGTCCATTAAATCCCCAGCCCAGGTTCGGTTTTCCACGAACTCCCTGTACCTGCGCCCATTGTGAGTTCAGATTTATCTTTTCAGAAGGTTTAAAGTCAACATATACTTCCAATACGGACTCGGGGCCATACTCATTCACTTCACGGAAAATCTGATCATAAGGAGTCGACAAATCATTATCACCTGAGTTTATAATTGCAGAGGTCTGTCCGAAAGCGTCCGAAAATTTATTTTGCTGGAGGTATGCTTTCGCTAATACAGCTCTGGCTGCATTCTGAGTAGCTCTTCCTTCATTTCCCTCGGCGAGCAGTTCCTTACGAGTTGGTAAACGGTCAATAGTCCACAGCAATTCACGTTCTATATTAGCATAAATTTCCTCCTGAGAAGAGCGGGCAGGTGTCTTTTCTTCTTGCCCCAGCACATGATCGACATAGGGAACTCCCCCAAAAGCCCGGGTCAGACGAAAATACATTAATGCCCTCAGGAAGATGGCTTCAGCATTAAGCCTTTCTTTGGTCGGTTCACTATCCGGAACAGTCTGTAACAACGCCATAGCTTCATTGGTTTTATAGATTGTCGTATAGCAAAGCTTATAATAATCACGGATACGTGTATTAGCCGCTGTATAACTCATCGGTTTGAACTCTACCAATTGTCCACCATCACTGGCGGTACTCCCCTTTTCCGCATCCGGAGTTGTAAAGTTTTCCATGCCTAAAACCCCTGTACAATAAGAATAATTGCGTAAATCGGCATAGGCTTGTTGCAGCTTAGCTTGCACCAGAATCGCATTATCTAACTCTTGATCGGGAGTATAATTCCCATGATGCCAACGTCCCTTAGGAAATCGATCCAGAAAACTATCAGAACAGGATGTGAAAACACATGCCAGCAATATTATATAAATTACATTTTTCATCGTTATATCTTTTATTGGTTTAGAAACTCAAAGAAACTCCAGCCGTATAGGTAGTAGGAAGAGGATACGTGCCTCCACCATCAACACCACCTTCCAGGATACTTCCAGTAATTTCAGGGGTGTAACCGGAATTATGCTTAAAGGTCAGCGGATTCTGGGCATTTACATAAATTCTGAATTTATTTACGCCAAGGCTCTTCAGTACCTTCTTGGAAAACGAATAGCCCAGCTGTATCTCTCTGATACGGAAATAAGAGCCGTCTTCAAGTAAGTTTGTTGATGGTAAGTAGTTGTGAGAACGCGTATTATCAATAACAGGCTCAAAATTAGAAGTACCTTCACCATGCCAACGTCCTAAATTAAATTCATAATAATTGAACTGGGAGAATGACATCAGCTTTTTAGTATTAATAATGTCTCTTCCGGTCAATCCATTAAAGTCTATTGACAAATCGAAGTTCTTGTAACCTGCATTCAAATTGATGCCATAAGTAAATTCAGGAAGGTTATTACCGATAAAAGTTCTATCCTTATCATCTATTTTCTTATCACCATTCAAGTCTTTATAACGGATATCTCCCGGTCTGGATTTCCAGGATGCCGGATAGTAGTTGTCTATTTCCGCCTGATTCTGGAAAATACCGTCCTGAACATAACCATACATGGAACCAACAGAGTGCCCCACAGAAGTACGATGGTACGTACCGGATACGATATCAGAATTATCATTGCCTAACTCAAGCACTTCATTCTTCAAGGTAGAGCCATTGACACTTATTCCATAAGAGAAGTCATCTATATTATCCCGCCAGCCAATCACAAACTCAAATCCCTTGTTTCTGATTGAACCTGCATTAGTAATGGCATAACCTGCACCCACAGAAACCGGAGGAGCTACACGTGCAAGCAGGTCGCTCGTCTTTTTAGTATAGTAGCCTAAGTCAACGCTCAGTTTTGAATCAAAGAAACGTCCTTCAATGCCGACATCAAATCCGCTGACCACTTCCCAATGAATATTCTCATCTACCATATTGCTTACCGTAGGGATATAATAGGTCTTTCCATCTACTACGACTTGCTGCCCCATCGGGTTGATTGTGGGAAACCATAAATAATTTCCTATCTTATCGTTACCCAACTGCCCCCAGCTGGCCTTTAGCTTCAGAAAATTAATTTGCTTAATGCCTTTCATGAAGTTTTCCTCACTAATCACCCATCCGGTACCAATAGAAGGGAAATAACCCCAACGTTTATTAGGCGAGAACTTTGAAGAACCATCGGCACGGAAAGTAGCGGTAAGCAAATATTTACTTGCATACGAATAGTTTATACGCGCCAGATAAGAAATAAATGTTTCCTCTGCAAACGAATCCCCTACTCTTGCTGTTCTGTCATCTCCCATATTCAACATCCAGAAGTCTTCAGGCACTATCCACATATCCCTATTCACCAAAGTATCGATGGCTGCATCAAAACCTTTTGAACCTTGATAACGAGCCGTATAACCAGCCGTAGCACCGATTCTATGCTTGTCAATATTCTTATTGTAATTCAATACGAAATCCGCCTGATACTTATTATATTCGCTCGTCGAACGTTTGAACGAAGTTTTATTGCTCTTATGGGAAGAGCTGCTCGTTTCGTTGTTCACATCAAAACGGGGAGTAAAGTTACTGCCATAGCTCACACCGATATCTACATATCCGGTAGCACGGAATGTAAAATCCTTCAGGAATTTAATCTCGCCAAACAAATTACTAACAACACGGTATCCGTAACTATCATCTGTTCCCTTTTCTATTTCCATCTTGGCAACCGGATTGGACACATCTTTCTGAATGGAAGGGGAAGGAGTATAATGACTGCCGACGTTCTCATCATTCCAATCTTCTTTCGGAGCATAAGGAGTATAAGTGGGAATAGCCCGTGCAGCCCCTTGCACGCTTGCAGTAGCACCGTCAGAATCCCAACGGCTCAGAGTTGCATTGGCCCCTACAGTGAAGTGTTTATTCACTTTGTAATCTCCGGAAAAACGGGCATTGATACGTTGATGCTTATTATACTTCACAATGCCTTCCTGAAGGAAATAACCTAATGTAAGCAAACTGCTTCCTTTATCCGATGACTTTGAAAAAGAAACCGAATGGCTGGTGATAGCTGCCGGACGCATGATCTCACTTTGCCAGTCTGTACCTTTACCCAATAAATCCGGCACCCATTCTTCAGCATCAGGATTCTCATTTTTCAGTTTCTCATTATAAAGCATCGTAAATTCAGAAGCATCCGTCAACTTCAAGCGGTCACGGTCATGCAAAATCTGCACACCTCCATAACCATTATAAGAAACACTCAACTTTCCATCTTCCGCTTTACGTGTAGTAATAATGATAACGCCATTAGCTCCCTGTACACCGAAAATAGCCAATGAGGAAGGATCCTTCAGAACTTCCAT
The DNA here is from genome assembly GCF_020091405.1 of Bacteroides cellulosilyticus. Taxonomy (NCBI): domain Bacteria; kingdom Pseudomonadati; phylum Bacteroidota; class Bacteroidia; order Bacteroidales; family Bacteroidaceae; genus Bacteroides; species Bacteroides cellulosilyticus. The sequence continues at coordinate 2,248,032 of NZ_CP081903.1, read as the reverse complement.
CTGGGCAATATCCGCAGGATTCACAAAATCAATGTTATCCACAAACATTCCGTCAACGACATACAAGGGACTTGTACTCGCATTAATAGTCGCCACACCTCTTAAACGAATCGTGGCACCTCCACCGGCAGCTCCACTGTTCATTATATCCAGACCCGGTACCTTGCCTTGAAGCGCTCTGATCGGATTGGCAGCGGGGGCATTCTTGATGTCTTCACCACTAATTGAAACAATGGAACCTGTCAAGTCACGCTTACGTGCCGTACCATAGCCCACAACAACCACTTCGTCCAACTGAGTACTATTCTCAGCCAACACAGCATTAATCTTATTTTTTCCATTCACAGGAATCTCTATTGATTCCATTCCCATAAAACTAAACACCAGCACTCCGTCAGATGGAACTTCCAATAAGGTATATCCACCGTCCACACTTGTAATGGTGCCTTGTCCAGGCTTGCCTTTTACTAAGACGGTAGCCCCGATAGCCGGTTCTCCCGTTTTCTTTTCTGTAACGATACCCGAAACTGTAATCTTGTTCTGTGCCATCGAAACGATAGCGAACAGCAACATCACACATGTAATTAATAGATTCTTCTTCATTTTGTATTGATTTAAAATTACGCTGCAAACGTAAAGCATAAATTGATTTAAGTCAAAAAACGGGCTACCACAAGAGTACCACGCTTTATCAAAGTACTACTTTATAACTACTACACTCTAGCAGAACAAACTAGTTATCAGATGTTTATTTTCAATAAAGTTTCCATGTTCCCATATCGTCCTTACCCGCTTCCGATTCCGGAGCTTTATTGGAAGAACTCTTTCAGTATAACTTTACTTTAGGAACCTGTTGGCGGAATTAATGTTTTCTTCCTCGCGTCTGCAAGGACTCAAGACTGGGTCTGTTCACACCTGGTCCGTACCTGCTCCGTAGCAAATTCGGTTAGAGGTACCTTTAACCGAATTTGCTACGGAGCAGGTACGGATCAGATACCTATTTGATATGTTCCTGACTAAAGCCAGGCCAACGGCTAATTCCGCCAACGGGTTTTAGGATTATTAAAAGGGGTTAATGAAGGGTGAACAAAGCCTTATTCACGTTGCGGCTGTCAGTACCTATCATCACTTCAAAGTCACCCGGTTCGCACACAAAATCCAGGTTGTAGTTGTAGAACTTCAGCATATCGGACGTTATCTTAAAAGATACTTGTCTCGCTTCACCGGCTTTCAGGAAGATTTTCTCAAAGCCTTTCAGTTCTTTCACCGGACGGGTTACACTGCCCACAAGGTCGCGGATGTAAAGCTGCACCACTTCGGCACCATCACGCTTTCCGGTATTGGTCACCGTTACGGTGGCTGTGATTTCGCCGTTAATGTTCATGGACGATTGATCCAATGTAATGTCACTGTAAGAAAAAGTAGTGTAGCTCAAACCATATCCGAACGGATAGAGCGGCTCATTATCAACATCCAGATAGTTGCTGCGGAACTTCTGGAACCATTTGCCCTCCGCCAGAGGACGGCCGGTATTCTTATGGTTATAGAACAAAGGAATCTGCCCCACATTTTTCGGGAAAGTCATCGTCAGTTTGCCGCTCGGATTTACATTGCCGAACAATACATCGCCAATGGCAAGGGCAGCTTCACTACCACCAAACCATACATTCAGGATGGAGGGCACATTTTCCTGTTCCCAGTTCAACACCAAAGGACGGCCAGTGAACAATACCAGTACTACCGGTTTACCGGTTTTCAGTAATTCCTGTAAAAGCACACGTTGCGTATCCGGCATTTCAAGGTCTGTGCGGCAACTGCTTTCGCCACTCATTTCAGAAGATTCGCCCAGGGCGGCAACAATCACATCCGACTTGGCTGCCACAGCGAGAGCCTCATCCAGTAACTCTTTATCCGTACGATTGTCACGGTGCAAAGTACGTCCAAACATGGTGGCACGTTCTTCATATTCGGCATCGCTCATCAGGTTGCTGCCTTTTGCCGTAAGAATCCTGGCTTTACCGCCTACCACATCTTTCAGTCCTTCAATCAGCGAAGGGTATTTGTTCATCACGGCAGCCACGCTCCACGTGCCCGGCATGTTGCTACGGCTATCCGCCAAAGGTCCTACTACGGCAATCGTTCCTTTCTTTGCCAACGGAAGCACATTGCCCTCATTCTTCAACAGCACAAAACTTTCCGAAGCCGTTTTGCGGGCAATGGCACGGTGCTCTTTGGTGAAGACTTCTTTCTTCGGACGAGTTACATCGCAATACTTATAAGGATTATCAAAAAGACCAAGTTTGTACTTAGCTTCCAGAATGCGGCGGCAAGCGGCATCGACAGCCTTTACGGAAACCTTGCCTTCTTCCAGAGACTTCTTAAGGGTACTCGTAAAAGCATCGCTCACCATATCCATATCGACACCTGCATTCAGCGCCAGGGCGGCAACTGCCTGTGTATCACCCATACCGTGGTCCGTCATTTCGGTGATGCCGGTGTAATCCGTCACTACGAATCCGCCAAAGCCCCATTGCTTGCGGAGTACATCCGTCATCAACCATTTATTTCCGGTGGCCGGCACTCCGTCCACTTCGTTGAACGAAGCCATAACGCTACCCACACCTTCTTCTACGGCCGCCTGATAAGGCAACATATATTCATTGAACATACGCTGATGGCTCATATCCACCGTGTTATAATCACGTCCGGCTTCCGGTGCACCATACAAGGCAAAATGCTTCACACAAGCCATGATTTCATTATTGCGGCTCATATCTTTTCCCTGATAACCGCGTACCATGGCACGTGCGATTGCCGCTCCCAGGAAAGGGTCTTCGCCGTTACCTTCGCTGACACGTCCCCAACGGGCATCACGGGAAACATCCACCATCGGACTGAATGTCCAGCAAATACCGTCGGCACTGGCTTCAATGGCAGCGATGCGCGCAGATTCTTCAATGGCTTTCATATCCCACGTGCATGACAGGCCCAAAGGTATAGGGAATACTGTTTCATATCCATGAATGACATCCATACCAAACAGAAGGGGAATACCGAGGCGGCTCTCTTCAATCGCCTGTTTCTGTACGTCGCGGATGCGTTCCACCCCTTTCAGATTGAAAAGGCCGCCCACTTCACCGGCACGGATACGTTTGGCCACATTACTGCTCTTGGCCTGGCCGGTAGTAATCTCGCCCGTCACCGGAAGGTTCAACTGGCCTATTTTCTCTTCGAGGGTCATCTTCTTCATCAGGTCGTCGATGAAGCGGTCCATGTCTAAAGGAGATTTCTGTGCTTGTACACCAACAGATACAAACATCAATAACATTAAAAACAATTGTAACTTAAGGGATAAATGTTTCATGCTTTTCATTCTTTATTATTATTGGAGAAAAATGATTTCCCTGCAAATAAAGAGAAAGCCCTTCAAACTCTTATAATCCGATGCTACAACAAAAGTACCTTTAGGGCAGATTATAAAAAAAGGAAGTACTATTTTAATACTTCCTTTCACTTTATCAAACTAAGGGTCAGCTACTTAAAGTTTATCATAAAATCCGTCAGACTATCTTCCTGAGGCAGGTTGAACTTCTTGCGCAGGCGATATCTTGCCGCATCCACTCCACGTATCGAGATGTTCAGCAGCTTCGCAATCTCCTTCGTCGGTAGGTTCAGACGAAGCAAAGCGCAGAAGCGCAAGTCGCCCGATGTCAGGTCAGGATACTGCTGTTTCAGGTTTCGGAAAAAGTTCTCATGTATCCGGTCGAAGTTAGCCTGAAACATATTCCAGCTCTCTTCGTCCGAAACGATGTTGTTATTCACCAAAGCGAGCAGTTTATCCAGGTTCTTCCGTGTGTACTGCCCGGACAGCTTTTGCTGCTGTATCTCTTCCTTCAAGGAGTTCAGGAATTCCTGATGGGCGATATTAGTCATTACCACTCCCGACAGCTCCTTGCTCTTGAAACGCAGGTCCGCTTCAAGTTGTTCTTTCTCGAGTTCGATAATCTTCTTCTCTTGCTGTTCAATCTCGGCCTGATGGGCTATGCGCTGCTGTTCAATCACGCGGTCTTTCTTCTTCTTCACGGACTGGTAGACGATGTATTGCAACAACAGTAACAGAATCAGTCCGGCAAGCACATAGCCACTGATAGCCCAGTAGGACAGGTACCAAGGCCTCAATATGACGAAAGGAAGTGTTGTCGATGCCAAAATCTGGTTTCCATCATATACTTCCGCTTTGAAGACATAAGAGCCAAAAGGCAAACGGGTATATTTCTTCTCCAGACTACGTTCATTGTCTACCCACTGGTCGTTAAGCCCCTCCAGCTTGTACCTAACCTTATAGGTATAGTTATTATAAACCGGATAACACAAAGAGAAACACACCGTACTGAACTCCGCCTCTATCTTGTTTTCTTCCTGCACAGACAGTTGTTTTTTCTTTCCCGTCCATTCAGCCTCCACCGTGATGCCCAAAACCCATAAAGAACGCTTAACGGAAGATTTATATAACAGGGAACTATCTGCATCAATGCGGGCAATGGCATTATTCAGGCAGAGATAAGAGCTTTTGCTACCCTTGTCATAAACCATCGCCGCCCTTTCTTCTATCGACAGGCCCTCGAACAAAGAGAATGGAATCCGATGTTCAATCTGAAAGACATTCATCTCACACTTCACCAGATAGGCCATGCGCCCACTGACAAACCAATACATATGACCACCCGCATGGCTCACATCGTTTATTCCTTTCAGTTCCGGCAATTGTTCGTTCATCACCTCATAAGGGATGATTGAATCCGTCATATCTTCATAAGTATAGAATGCCTTTCCATTTGAAAAGACCACCCGGCCGTTAATCTTAAAGAGAGAGAAATTCCCGTCCTTCACATCTCCCAGCTCCATATACATTTTGAGATCTTCCACCCTCTTCAAGTCCGGGCTGATTCGTAAACGAAACAGTCCTTTCCGCAAATGCTTTACCCAGATATTCCCCCGGTGGTCCATTTCTATGCCCCGCACCATATGGGTAAACCCGCCTAATGAATTCAAAAAGCTCCAGACACCGGAAGCATTCTCCTTATACAGATTCAGAAACGTATAAGTTCCCTGCAATAGCAACGGACGTCCTTCATGGTAGATTTCCCTCATACACATCGCCCCCCTTACGTCCGAAATCAATGATGCCTGCAAACCTGCTATCTGAAAAGTACCTTTATTATGCCCGCAGAGAATCTGGTTTCCCCACTCTTTGACGTACCATGCTTGTTCCTCCAATCCCGGAACAAGTTCCAACTTTCCACTCTTCATCCGGTAAACGCCCTGATTGGAAGCCACATAAGCCTCATCTTCTTTTACCAGTACATCATAAATCATACCAATCTTCCGGTAAGGAGGTTCATAATAATATACCAGGGAGTTATTCAGTATATAAGCTATTCCTTCGTCCAAAGCCACCCAGACATTATTATCGGCATCACAGTAAAGTCCCAGAACCGTGTTGTTCTGCAAGCGACTATCCGTGTTTTCCTTCCAGAGTAACCGCCCCTTTTTATCTATCGCATAAACTCCGTTGGATATAGTACCGATGATATAACAGCTATCTTTCGTCATCACTGCCCGGTTAACGGTGTACTTCTCCAGTTCAGCATCACATTCCGTATGCCATTTCACTACCTTTCCATGTTGATAAATGAAGCCGCCACTATTCCTGGTCAGCAGCAAAGCGCCGTCATCATACGAGAGTCCTGCCATGACATCACTGTCTCCAAGCAATTTTCGATCAATCAGGTGCTCAAACCCATCATTTATAAAGATAGAAAGCCCTTCATTTATCAGTTGGGAATAAAAGGTATCACCTACCTGAAACAGATTCAGCGGGAGCGATTTCGTGCGGATACCTCTCACAGTATGTCCATCATAAATGAATAAAGAACCAAAAGACTGGAATACAATCTCATCCTGCACCGGCACAATACTCCAGATTTCATCATTCTGAAACCGGAAATCTTTCACTTCATCTTTCAATGAATGGTATACAAGACTGTCCAACGAGTCACGTTCAAAATAGCCGAACTCTTCAAAAGAGCCTACAAATATTTTTCCGTCTTCACCAATGTATACAGTGCGCACAATATTCTTAGTAGGCAGCTCATGCAGTTTCCACCTGTTCCCGTCAAATTCCAACAACCCCTTGTTGTTACCAATATACATGATTCCCCTCTCATCCTGGGCTACAGACCAGTTCTGAATACCTGCATTATAATTGGATACGGAATAACTTCTCACGATGGGAGAGAACGGAATAGAAGAACCTCGTGATAAACTACTAAATAGAGAAAAGACACAAAATAATAGCAGAGTTGTTCTCATAGACGTAACTTTACGGTAATCTTTAAGCAAAGGTAGGAGTTTCTATCTAAAAAACGGGTAAATCCGCCGATTATCTTTTCTCTTTTCCTTAAAGACAACCGGTAGATTTACCCGTTTATAGTTTTATAATCAGTTCTTTGCAACCGGAACGCTCAGCATCTCCTTGTATTTCGCAGGATCGCCCAGCACCTTCACAGCTTCATTCAAATCATCATCATCCTTCAGCTGTTGTATGATACCGCCACGCTGGAAATAATAACGCTTAATGATATCTTGAGCAATCATATTCTTGATATCTTTTGCAAAGTAATCCAAGTCACGGTCCAGATTATGGCTAAGTTTCTGCTCAAGAGCCTTGAATTCTTCGGAGGCATCTTTCATATAACCTTCAAATTCTGCCATTTCTTTCAGATTCTTCAGAATCTTCTCGCTCTGCTGGTCATATTTAAAATCTGCCTTCTTTACCATTTCCTTAAACTCTGCATAATCAGCATCCGTCACTTCGAAATTCTCGGGAGAAGCAATTGTCGGGTGCTTCAGGCAATATTGAGTAGCATAATTAAAGATCAGATTATCATTTACCAGATAAAACAAAATATTAGGTAACTTTTCTTGTTCCACTGCAACGTCCGGCGTCACACCACCGCCATCACGCACTTCACGTCCGACAGCCGTATGGAATACTGTAGTCAAACTATCAGGAATACGCCCTACACTACCATCCGGATTACGATGTTTGTAATCTATCGCCTGTACGCAACGGCCACTGGGAATATAATATTTGGAAGTAGTCACCTTCATCGTACCGCCATAAGGCAATGTACGCGGCACCTGCACCAAACCTTTTCCAAACGTGCGATTGCCTACAATCACTGCACGGTCATAATCCTGCAATGCACCCGCCAGAATTTCCGAAGCAGAAGCAGTACCGCTATTTACCAATACAGCAATAGGAATATCCGTATCCAACGGTTCGCGCAAGGTCTTATACGTATTACTTGCTTGTTTTATCTTACCTTTCGTTGTTACAATCGTCTTACCACGGGGCAGAAAGTAGTTGGCTATCTCTACAGCCTCTTCCAGCAACCCACCGCCATTGTTGCGCAAATCAATTACCAGTGAAGTGATACCCTGTTTCTTCAAATCAAGAAAAGCCTTCTTAAACTCTTTGGAAGGATTTCCTGAGAAAGTACTCAGGTTGATGTAACCGATATTGTTATCCAACTTACTGTAATAAGGAATAAACGGTAACTGGATGTTTTTACGGACAATTGTAAAATCCAATGGCTTTGCCTCACCGGGACGCTCAACCTTCAGTTGGAAACTTGTCCCTACCTGTCCACGAAGTATTTTGCTCACATCCGTATTTCCGGTCAAATCCTTTCCATCTATTTCAAGCAAGATATCACCTGCTTTCAATCCCACTTCGGCAGCAGGCATACTTTCGTAAGGCTCCACAATTACTGTACGCTTCAATTTAGGCTCATATCGGATGATGGAACCTATACCTCCATAAGAAGCCTTAAGCATTTGTTCCAACTCACTCCGATCCTCTTCCGGATAAAATTCCGTATAAGGGTCCAGAGAATACAGCATCGCATCGATGCCCTCACGTATTGTTTTATTCGGGTCCAATGTATCTACATAGAACATATCCAGTTCCTTCACGATGGAATTGAATATATCCAGGTTCTTTGCAATCTGGAAAGTGCGGTTATCACCACTCTTGAAACTAAAAAAGGCAACTGCGCCTACTACTAACAGTAAGGTAGTTATCCAGCGTACTTTCAGTATTTTCTTCATATCCTGTTTATTATAGTTCACTGATTCTCGTTTTGATATCTTCCCACCACTCGGCAGGCATTTCTGCACCAATCACCCGGATGATGCTTCCTGAAAGGATAGAACCTATCTTGCCACATTTCTCCAACGAATATCCACAAGTCAGTCCATATAAAAAACCGGCTGCAAAATAATCACCCGCACCGGTCGTATCTATCACTCTATCCACAGTGACAGCATGCACATGCACTTCCTCTGTCCCTTTACGAATGAGCGATCCTCTGGCACCCAACTTCACAATGGCGATGCTGCACATTTTAGCAATCACATCCAATGCTTCTTCCGGTTCTTTACCCGTAAATGCTTTTGCTTCCTCCTCATTGGCAAACACAATATCCACATACTTGTTTATCAATAAAGAGAAGAAATCGTGGTCTTGCTCCACAATATTATAGCTTGCCATATCTAGGCAGATTTGCAATCCGGCCTCTTTTGCCAGTTCAATGGCACGAAGTATCATATCATGATCCTGCACCAGATAACCTTCTATGAACAAATAAGTATACCCCTTAAACATCTCCCGTGAAAGGTCTTCAGCCTTTAATGTAGCGGCGGCACCCAAATAAGTACCAAAAGTACGTTCCCCGTCAGGTGATATAAAAGTGGAAGCTACCCCCGAAGGCAACTCGGAAGAAACTAATAAATTTGCTTCCGTTCCCCGTTCCAACAAACTTTGCCGATAAAATTTTCCATAAGCATCATTACCAACCTTACCAATGAATCCTGTTCCCGCACCAAGGCATGCCATACCACGAATTGCATTTCCGGCAGAGCCTCCAGTAGCCAATTCAGTTTCCATTTCACTGAAACATTCATTGATTATCAGCAGTTTCGTTTCATCAATCAGGGTCATGCTTCCCTTGGGCAATTCCATTTCTGTAAGAATATGGTCGTCGTTGAGAGTAGCAAGAACGTCAACAAGGGCATTGCCCATTCCAATTATTTTGTCCATTTCGATATTTTTTTTGCAAAGATATTGCATATTTCAAAATATCCTATTACTTTTGCAGCGCATTTGAGAAAAAACAACATTCTTCCTTAGCTCAGTCGGTTAGAGCATCTGACTGTTAATCAGAGGGTCCTTGGTTCAAGTCCAAGAGGAAGAGCGAAAAACTTAAATGCAAATTCTTCCTTAGCTCAGTCGGTTAGAGCATCTGACTGTTAATCAGAGGGTCCTTGGTTCAAGTCCAAGAGGAAGAGCAAAAAGGTTCGTCATTATGGCGAACCTTTTTTGTTTCTATCTCTTTATTAAATCACTTTCATCACACTTCCGCAACCGCCAATGTCAACACACTGATGCGTATCCCTCCTATCTCACAAAATACATCAGCACAGGCAGTAGTTGTAGCTCCTGTAGTCAAAACATCATCCACAATCAAAATATGCTTCCCTACTAATCGTTCCGGATGGCGGAGTTTAAAAATACCTTCCACATTCTCCCATCTCTCATAAATCGATTTACGGGTCTGTGTATTGGTATGTTTCTCGCGGATCACGGAAGAAGTATCTACAGGTATCCCTGTCACTTGAAACACGCCACGGGCAATCCACTCACTTTGATTATATCCACGAGCTCTCTGCTTGCGGGGATGCAAAGGCACGGGAATGACAACATCTACATCTTCAAAAAAGCCGGTCGGCAGTAATTCCGCCGCCATGCAACGTCCCATCACCGCTCCCAGTTCTTTTCTTCCACCATACTTCAATTGATGCAGGATCCTGCGGAAATCACTTCCTTTCCGATAAAAGAAATAAGAGGTGGCACGTTCCAGAGGAAACTTTCCCCAGAACATACGCTCTACAGGATTATCCTTCATTTTATGGTAATTCGTACGCGGCATATCTATATTGCAATGAGTACAAATAGTATCCTCACCCTCTATAAGTGATGCTCCGCAAACTGCACAGCAGCGTGGAAAAAAAAGATGGAACAAAGGACCGAACCAATATTTCACAGTATTTTTCATCAGGCTATTTCTTTATGTCACATCCCCAACGGAGGAACTTCTTGTATCAGTTGTTGCAATATAGGATGCAGATATCCATTCGTGGCAATAATATGATGCCCTTCTATAAAATTCTCATTCCCATAAAAGTCAGTCACCCGGCCGCCGGCTTCCAGCACCAGCAGTGCGGCAGCCGAATAATCCCATTTGCCGATGAAAGCTTCCGCCCAGGCATCAAAACGTCCGGCGGCTACATAGCATATTGCCAAAGCTGCAGAACCGGTCATACGGATACCACCAACCTTACCATACAAATTATGTATCAGATGTTCTCCCGTACGGGCATATTGGCATGAGTTATAAGGCAATTCAACTACCAGAAAAGCATCTTCCATCTGCTGCACATTGGAAACCTGTATTCGCTGGCCATCCACATACGCACCTCCACCTTTCCAACCATAGAAACACTCATCCCTGCAGGGATCATACACAACTCCAATCAAGAGTTCCTCTTTAGACCGAAGAGCTATACATACACAATAAGGCGCATTGTCATGGATATAATTTGTAGTCCCGTCCAACGGATCCACTACCCAACAATAGGGTTCATCCTGATACACTGCCGAACCTTCTTCCGTAATAAAACCGGCTTCCGGCAACAAGGCAGAGAGTTCAGCAACAATCTGTCTTTCCGACTCTTTATCTACATAAGACACGTAGTCATGCGCATGCTTCTTCTCCACGCTTTCAGTGCGGAAAGTTTTTCTCTCTTCTTTCAAGAAACTCCCCGCATCCATAGCAATGCGACAAACTTTCGCGGTAAGTAACGCTAAATCCATATTCGTATTCTTTTTCTTTGTTATTCTATTATTTCCCGGGCAATCCAGGCACAGGCCTCAGCGTCGGCTAATGCATGGTGATGCTGCTCCAACTCATAACCAAAGTAGGCAGCTACCGTATGCAGCTGATAGTTGGGCAAACCTTTGATCCGCCTTCGTGCCGTGCTCAAGGTACAATGAAATTCATAATCGGGATAATCCAGGCTATAAGTTCTGAAAACGGCTTTCAGACAACTCTCATCAAAACCTTTATTATGGGCAATGAGCGGTAATCCTTCAATGAGCGGCGCTATCTCCTGCCATACGGTGGGAAATATCGGAGCTTTTGCCGTATCCGCCATTGTCAGCCCATGTACCCGGGTGTTCCAATAGGTATAATATTCCGGTTCGGGGCGAATCAGGCTATAATAACTATCTACAAATTCTCCTTCCCGCACAATCACCACACCGACACTGCACACACTGGTACGCTGTTCGTTGGCTGTTTCAAAGTCTATGGCAGCAAAGTTTTCCATAATTCAGAGATTTCAAAAGTCTATTGCGCTTCCTCCACCTGCTGATAAATCAGCTTCCCCCGTTGACTGATAGTCCATTTATCATTCTCCAGACGAACATTCTTTGTATCATCATCCTCTACATTCCATGCGTATCCACCCGCAGGTAAAGAGCGGCGGTCCAGTATTTCGTTTGGGCGGTCATCGGAAAAGAAGAGTTCCACTTGTAGCGAATCGGGCGAGAAAACAATATAGGCGGCCTTCTCTTTATCTGCCACATCTTCTACACGTACTCCTTTCTCCCAAAGACGGATACAGTCTTTCAAAACTTCACTCCAGGTATATCCTGCGGAAGCTATGCAACCGTGAGCATCCTTATCATCACCCACCTTATTACCTTCACTCTTTTTGCTCTGAGAGTTTCCACAACCTGTAAACAGGAGACTTATACACATTAATAGTAAAAAACAAACATTTCCGGTTTTCATAAGAATCATCTATTTATATTTTGCACCCCAAAAGTACGAATAAATATGAAGCAGGGAAAGTTATCACATTTATTTCATGCACGGGAAAAGAAGTTCGGCTTCAATAAAGTTTTTCAATAAGTTGTCAGCACTCCAGCACTGACAACGCCCAACCCCTTTGTCAGTCGTAGTTTGACGGCAGTGCTGACAAGGTGTTTATAAGTGACGACAAACAGTTTGTCAGCACTGATTTTCAGGCTGTTTTCGAACATACAAGATTGTATATCAAGAGAGTACTTCATGTTTTGCATATATAGGATAGTCTCCCTTTATATGCATGTTTCCCTATATCCATGGCATAGAGTTACTGCAAAGCCGTGACAGTACCACTGCAAAGCATGTGCAGTATCGCTGCAATACAAAGACAGTGTCACTGCAAAGCATATACAGTTTCATTGCAAGGCATGTGCAGCAGTATTGCAAGGTATGTACAGCAACGTTGCAACACAGATACAACACTATAAGTGAGAAATTAAAAAGAATTTCATTGGAATGTGGTTGCCTTGTAAGCAAACAGAAATATTTTCCGAAAACATAAAAAAAAGATAAGTTGCCCAAATAGAGGATAAACATAGAAAAGTAGAAACTAAATGGAAATATAAGATATTTTAGTGTAGCAATTCATTCCTTTAGCCTCTCAAATACTCACTCAAAGAATTTGTTTCTTTAAATATATTTTATAATATTTGTAGCAAAATCAGTCAGAATGGAAGCAAAACCAGCAGACCTGAATGATTAATTAATAAGCATATACAACATTTTACTTCAACATCATAAATTAAATGGCTTATGAAAAAAATTACTACTCTATTAACGGCCATTATCGGAATGGCACTCATGAACCAAGTATCAGCAACCCATGTCACAGTAGAAGTCCCTACTGCCGGGCAACTGAGTTCTTTAGTACAAGATGTAAACTGTGACAGCATCACCATTTCGGGAAATCTGGATGGAAATGATTTTTGGTTTATCAGAGAGCAAATGCCAAACCTGGTTTATTTGAACACAAGCAAGGTTACAGTGCCAGGTAACAGACTTCCCGAGTCTGGGCTATACTCAAAAAAAACACTACAGAAAATCATACTTCCTGACAATTTGGAAACAATAGGAAATAATGCTTTCGCCTACTGTTCCGACCTGAAAGATGTTACTTTTCCTAAAACATTAGTCACGATAGAATATCATACATTCTATCAGTGCGATTTATCCGAAGTCACACTTCCTGATAAACTAAAAGACATAGGAGATGGTGCTTTCTACGAATGCTACAACCTAAAAAAAGTGAACTTCCCTGAAAAATTAGCCAACATAGGCAATAGTGCATTTCGTCAATGCAATTTATCCGAGGTTGCATTCCCTGACAGTTTAAAAACAATCGGAAGTTACGCTTTCTATAAATGTCAGCAACTACAGAAAGTTACATTTCCGGAAAAACTGGAAGTAATAGACAATTACGCTTTCAGTGAGTGCTTCCGCCTCCTCGCAGCCACCCTCAAAAGCAAAACTGCACCGACAATATCCGACAACACTTTCAACTTCACCAAAGTATTTTATGTACCTAAGGGTACAGCAAAGGCCTACAAAGATGCTTCTTACTGGTCCAATTTGGTAATTATAGACGGAGATACTCCAAAGAAAATAACAGTAACCCTTACTACTGCGGGAACTTTGGGAGAAGAAATCCTAAAGCAAGTGGATTATGTAACAGATATAAACGAGTTGGTGATAAACGGTCCTCTAAATGACGACGACTTTTATCAGATAAAACAAAGAACCACCAACTTGATTTCTATCGACATGACGGGAGCCATAATAGAAACAATACCTAACGAACTTTTCCGTGCAAGAGCAGCATTGCTTGAAGTAAAGTTGCCTTCAGTGTTAAAAAAGATCGGAGACTATGCTTTTTACCACTGTTACGGGTTGACTCAAATTTCAATTCCCGAAGGAGTGACAAGCATCGAAGATTATGCTTTCTACAACTGCTACTCATTAAAAGAAATAAAACTTCCAACCAGTCTGACTGAAATTAAAAGTTCTGTATTTCAGTACTGCTATAGTTTAGCAACTGTAGAAATACCAGATAATATAATCACCATAAATAGCTCCACCTTCTATAATTGTACGGCATTAACGGAAGTGAAGTTTCCGGCTAACCTAAAAAATATCTCAGACAATGCATTCTATGGATGTTCAGCATTGAAGAAAGCGGACTTTCCCGAAGGACTCACAAATATAGATTACAATGCATTTTACCAATGTACTGCATTGAAAGAAGTATCTTTTCCCTCCACTCTGGCAACATTGAAAGATCAAGCCTTTCGTCGTTGCACAAGTTTGACAGAAATCACTCTGCCCGCCTCACTGACTTATTGCTACTATCCATTTTATGAATGCTACAATATCAAGAAGATCACCTGCCTTGCTTCCGTTCCTCCTACATTAGAGGGCAACAGAGACATTATGTATAATGTCGACAAATCCGGCACAGAACTTATCGTTCCTTTCTGGTCCGTAAACAGCTATAAGCTGGCTCCGGGTTGGGATGCATTTCCTACAATCAATCCTCTGGATTATGAAACAGACCTCATCAACGTGCCCGGCGAACTGGTCATAGCGGCAGATATCCGTTTCAAGAACAATCCGACCGTATCCGTATTTGATAACGGCCGACTAACAGTCAGAGGAACCGATGCACTCTCTATGAAGAAGTACACACAAAGCCATGCATTCAATGGAAACGATGATAACAATTGGTCCTACCGAGAAGCCGTTTATACAAACTTACTCAGCGAGTCCGGAGCCATGCGTGCCGATAGTGTCATCTACAAACTGAATCTGAAAAAAGGCTATTGGCAGTTCATCACACTGCCTTTTGATGTGAACAGAGCAGACATAGAAGTCAGCAACGACGCCCTCTTTGTCATCCGTTACTACGACAGTAAAGCACGGGCCGACGGCGAAACCGGCAACTGGAAAGACGTACCCGCCGGTGGAACGTTGCAAGCCGGAACCGGCTATATCATCCAGCCCAACAAACAAACCCAACTTACCCTGAAAGCCATCAACAATGACAATAAGAACCGGCTTTTCTCCGGTAATGCCTTAAAACGGACACTGGATGAGTACGCCTCCGAGTTCGCCCACAATGCCAGCTGGAATTTCATAGGCAACCCCTATCCATGCTTCTATGACATTTATTACATGGACTACACCTCTCCCATTACAATATGGGACACCCGTAACCGGACTTACACCGCCGTCTCAACCGAAGACGATAACTACATACTCAGCCCGATGCAAGCGTTCTTCATTCAGAAGCCGGTGGAAACGAAAGAAATCAGTTTCTCCGCTGAAGGCCGCCAACTGGATACCGCCGTACGCCAACGCACCACGACCCGTTCCGCCGTTTCGCCGGATCGTACCGTCTTCAATTTTACTTTGGAGGATGGCACTTATACCGACCGTACCCGCGTAGTTATCAATCCCGAAGCAAGTATGGATTATGAAATGTCCCGCGATGCCGCCAAATTCATGAGCGACGACAAAGACGTGCCACAACTCTTTACACTAGACGCTACAGGCAGATATTACGCCATCAACGAACGACCGTTGAGCAATGGAATTGTCTCCGTAGGCATTTACGCAGGAAAAGCCGGCACATATACCCTGAGCCTGGCAGACGCCACAGTTACAGCCGACGAAGTGATCTTAACAGATAAGCAGACAGGAAGCGAAACACGCCTCGACCTCGACAGCTACACCTTTACGGCAGAAGCCGGCTTCTGCACCGACCGCTTCGAACTGCGCCTGACTACCCGTACCATTACCGGAATAGAAGAATCCCATGATACGAATGCTGCCCAAGTGACGGCAGGAGCCGGACAAATCTTAATATCTGCCCAACCGGGAGATGAGGTAAGAGTCTGCAATGTCACCGGGCAAGTCGTTGAGCGTAGGATATTGACACAGTCATCAACCTCGCTCCCCGTCGCACCGGGTTTCTACATCGTAACTATCGGTAAGGAAACATTCAAAATTATGGTAATCAAATAAAACAGAACATTCATGAAATATATATTCAGCCTATTCATTGCTCTCTGGAGCATCGCGGCATGGGGACAAGAAGGAGGGGATGGGTTTAACCCCTCCAACCCCGGCGAACCGGGCCAGAGATATAATTTGACGGTCAACGTCACCCCCGACGGAGCAGGCAGCACCTCACCTTCGGGGAAGCAGCAATATGCTCTGGGAGAATCTGTTTACCTCAGCGCTAATGCCAACAACTATTACCAGTTTGTAGGTTGGGCGCAGGACGGAGATACGATTTCCCGCAGCCGCTCTTTCAATTATACCATGCCGGCAAAGAATACTACCATAACCGCCGTGTTCAAGGCTACAGACAGCTTCAACCCCGACGATCCCGACGATCCGTCGCAGGAAGTCATTAAGTATAAACTAAATTTGACAGCTTCGCCAATCGAAGGAGGACGTTTCAACATCACTTCGGGAGAACGTTTCAGTGAAGGAACTTCGATTTCTGTCTATGCCTACCCGAACAGCAACTATCAGTTTGAGGGTTGGAAACAGGGAGAGACATTGTTGTCCACTGAAAGCCCTTATTCATTCGTGATAGGGAAAGAAGATGTTTCCATCACCGGCTTATTCCGCTTCAATCCGGACAGCCCGGGAAATCCGGGAGCCAATCACTGGAATGCGGAAACAGGTGAACTGATTATCGATGATTTCACTCCGGGCAGCATCATGAATGCCGTAAGCAATGTAGTCGGTGGTTCAAGCAATTATAGCAAAGTTTCGATGGTCATTGTCAGCGGTCAGATGAACAGCTACGACTTCGGCATCGCCCAAAACCTAAGTAACTGTACTCTGCTCGACCTTAGCCGGACAGGCGGATATACGGAAATTCCCAGCTATGCATTCGACGGCACCAACCTGTCAACGATTATCCTGCCGGCCGGCATAGAAAGAATAGGCAACTACGCTTTCCGTAATTGCAAAAATCTGACGGATATCATCTGCCATGCCATCACACCGCCAACAGTAAGCAACTATACTTTTGAAGGAATCGCCGATGGCGCTGTCGTCCACGTGCTTGCCTCTGCCATTCCTCTCTATACAGAGGCACCGGTATGGAAGGACCTCACCATCCTGCCACTGACCGAAGACGTCAGAACTCTGGAAGTGAACCTGCCTGCCGACAGTGAAGGAGTTTACAAGAATATGACTCTGGAATTACAAAACTTGCAGAACGGGCAGAAACAACGCTATGTGGTGTCCGACCGCACGTCGTACACTTTCAACGGATTACTAAAGAATTGCACCTACAATGTCTCTCTGAAAACTCCGACTGGTGTAGTGTTGGGGCAGATAGAAAACATTGAGATCAAAGATGAGAACCGCTCTGTAACTTTCACTTCACTGCTAACTTTGCTTGACGTAAACCTGCAAGTGCTGACTCCGGACGGAACAGATGTCACCAGCCAGGTACAGATTACGTGGCTGGATTCCAAGCAGGCATACCTGTCGCAAGGCAACCTGCTGAAGGCACAGACAGCAGGAACCGAAATCGGGTATCGGATGGTTCTGAATCAGGATTTAGGGATGCAGTATGTAGCTCCGGAAAATCAGGTCTACAGTGTGAAGGAAAAAGAAAACCGGCTGGTTTATACGTTGACTCCTATTGAGACAGTGACGGTTTCAGGAATTGTCAAAGAGGCGGGCGGTAGTGTACTATCAGGAGCCACAGTTTCCGTTTCCCAAAAGCTGAACGGCAAATATTCAAAATCATTCATCACGCAGACGGATGCCAAAGGCAAGTTTGAGCTACAAGTTTATAATGATGAAAGCACAATTTCCGTATCTGCCACTGATTATATCAGCCAGACTTTGACGAAGGCTGATTTCAGCGAAGGAACAGATCTGGGAACAATTGAGTTGAAAACGATAGCAGGAGCAACCATCAGCTTAAGTCTTACATACACTCCCAGTGTAGTGGCGGGCACAGAAGCAACCACGGAGGATTGGTATTCCGATTACGCTAACATAGCCTACACCATCTACAATGAATCGCAACAGAAAGAAATCACTGATTTTTCCGTACAATATCCCTCTATTGTACTTCTAGAAGAAGTAGCGGCTGGCGATCAACTTCGTATCACGGCAAGTAGTAAAAATAGTGCTTTCCAACCTGTTACTGCTACTGCAATGATAGATGAAAACGCTGAGAAAGCAAGTGCATTGCTCAAAATCATAGCATGGGGAGGTATTAAAGCCTCTTATACTACTACTGACAACGCCAGTGTGGTGGGTATCCTCTATGACAGCAAGGGAGAATTAGTAAAGAAATACACTTATTCCAATCAATCTCTTTCCATCAATGAGCTGCCCGACGGGGACTATACTTTGGTCAGCATGGCAAACAGTACATTCTTCAACTCCATCTTGAAGCTGTCTCAACTGGCGGCATCCGGACTGGTGGAAGGAACAGATTATGTGCAAAGCACCGTGACTGTAAAAAGTGGTATTCTCTCTTCGATTGCCAACAGCCATATCCCGGCATTAGACGAAAGCAAACTTTACTACACAGGCGACAATACGTCATTTACTGTCAACAAAGCCTCCATCGTGGCAGGTAATTATCTGACGCTGAAAGGAAAGATTGATTTTAAGGAAGAATATGCCGGTTCAGTAAGTAATGTACAGTTAGTAGTTGATTTACCTGAAAGTTGTTCGTATGTAGAAAATTCTGTCATGGCAGGCAACAGTATCGCCAGTTATACACTGGATAACAATCGCTTGATCATTCCATTAGCCAACTACACTGATTTAGTGCGCTTCTGCGTGATACCCACCGCAGGCGGCAGCTATCAGCCAAACGCTTTTGTAGAATTTACACTGAATGGCAAAGAAGTAAGTCAACCCATAGGTTCGGCATTCTATGAAGTGAAAGATTTGAGTATCAGTGTACCAAGCACCGTTGCTAAAACCACGATACCAATCAGTGGAACGGCACAAGGAGGTTCAACGGTGGAGATATATGACAATGGTATTCTGGTAGGACAGACTAAAGCATTGGCAAATGGTCTTTGGTCCACAACTTGTACACTGAACGAACCTTACAATCTTTCCACTCACAACATCTATGCCCGCGTAATAACAAAACAAGGAGTCAATCTACTATCGGAAACGAAAGAATGCCTATATGACAAAAACGCGATACAAATTTCAAAAGTTATCATGTATCATGATAACCCAGAACAACATAAAACCTATGAAGTCATATTTGACTTTCAGAATCCTAGCAGTGAATCCTCTAAATACACCTATTACATTTATAACAAGATTTTCACCTTTACAATTGATTTCACTAATAATGACCCTAACATTATCTCCGACGTTATACTCTATGTGAAAACAGGTGACGGCCTATGGAGACCGTTAACTGCCATTTATGATGAAAAGAAAGATATATGGGTTGCCAGTGGAGAATTTGGCAATATGTATGATGGAAATATACCTATAAATGTAAGTGTTGATTTTAAAGCAGAAACGACTGTACAAATAGATAGCCAAGAGTTATCATCTGCCTTAAACATCCTTCCTGATGCTCAGAATAAAATTACAACGTCTATTACAGACATAGAAAAGTTACTTACGTTGTTGAATGCCGAAATAGGAAAGGACAGTCCCGACCTGCAAGTGATAGATTCTCTGGAATATGAGATAAGTCTTTTGACAGGTATTCCATTGATAAAGAAAGAGCCAATAGATATTTCTGATGAAACGATAAAACAACTCATAACTCGCTGCGATGAATTATTAAGCGATGAAATAAATTCACTACCTGATGGTTTCTTATCAGCAGACATCTATGATGGAAGTAAGTATTCAGAATATTTACAAGGAACTACAGTCAAGCATTGCACCGGACTTGAACCACAGCAACTCATTTCAGCAGGATATACTGTAACCGAAAAAACCGATGGAACTGTTTTCTATCAACTACAAACAGACAATTCTTACTCTTTTGTAGATTTTGATAACGACATTTATTTCATTATAGACTTAGATAAAGCATCACCAAGTTTAACCCGCACATTCAATCCGTCTAAAGCTGTTTGTGATTTAGTCATAGAAACTTGTGAAAGCCTAGAAAAGTTCAGTAATGAACTGCGCCAACTAACCGGCATAATATCTGACGCAGTGATGAGCCTACAAAAAAGGCTGATTAAAATGAATAGCAACATCAGCGATGAATTAATAGATGTTGCCAACTGTCGTAAATATACAAAAAACAAAATCCTCCTTGCTGAATTAAATGATCGTTACGACAAACTATGCAAAAGAGCTTGTGCAAACGACAAGATGCTAAGCTTTATTGACAACAAATTAGAGAAACTCTGTAAAATAAGTGAAGGAGCTGGAAAAGGGTTTGCTATTTTCGACATCATCTTTAATATAAAAGACATGATTAAAGATTTGCATGATACATGTACCCTTGCTAATAAAGTGCCTGATCCATGCCCCGAAGACCAAGCAAAAGCCGATGCTATATTAAACGAAATATCCAATTGGAGTAAAGGCGCTTGTGCTTTCTACATAGCACAAATCGCGCTTGACGTCGCTGAGCTATACGGTGTATCAGGGGGAATAGCAGCAGCCATACCTTCTGGAGGAACCTCATTAGCAGCAGTGGGAGTGTCTATTGGAGTAGCTGCCGCAAACTACATTGCAGGAAAGATCTATGAAAATCAATTCAAAAAATCAAAGGCAAAAATTGAGAAAAAAATCAACTCTTTGAAATGCAAAAAAGATAATGACGATGACGACAATCATCCCACAGATACTCCTTCCGGACAGCCTTCCGGATGTGGTGACTCAGATCCGGAAATAGACCCTTCCGGCTACGTCTACGAAGCCGTTGAAGCCAACCGCCTGCAAGGCGTGACCGCCACCTGTTACTATAAAGAGATGGTAGAAGACATGTACGGCGACCTGCATGAAAACATCGTGCTTTGGGATGCAGCCGAGTATGCTCAGGAAAACCCTCTGTTTACCGATGAGAACGGTATGTATCGCTGGGACGTCCCCCAAGGTCTCTGGCAAGTGAAGTTTGAGAAAGAAGGCTACCAGACAACTTACAGCGAATGGCTCCCCGTTCCTCCTCCACAGCTGGAAGTGAATATTGGCATGGTACAAACCGCCCAGCCTACCGTGACAGCCGTGCGCGGTTATGAGACAGGCATAGAAATTGATTTCAGCAAGTTCATGCTGCCCGAAACCATGACTGCCGAGTTCATCACCATCACTCGCAACGGAGAAGCCGTAACTGGAGAAGTAACTTTCAAGAATGCCGAAGCAAACCCGCAAAACAAAAATGAGCAGTTCGTTTCGAAAGTGCGCTTTGTCCCTTCCGAGGCTCTGGCTACCACCGATAAAGTGATACTGACCGTCAGCAAACGTGTGAAGAGCTATGCCGGCATACAAATGGAAAGTGATTATAGCCAAGAGATAGCCATTGAAAAAGAGCCCAAGGCAGTGGTCGCTTCCGAGATTGAAGTGGTGTACAATGAAACGGCTGAAATTACAGTAACCGTAGATCCCGCAGAAGCCTCAACAGGCAAGAAAGTGACCGCAACTTCCGTTTCCTCCACCATTGCTGCCATAGAACCAGCAGAAGCCACATTAGATGAAGAAGGCAAAGCTATCTTCACTATATCGGGCGAACTTCCGGGACAGACCATGATACAGTTTGCCGTCGAAGGTATGGATATGAAACCGGAAGTGAAAGTGAACGTCGTGGAAGCCGGAGAAAAGAACATCACTCAGAACTACACGCTCGCTATGGGCTGGAACTGGTTCTCTATCAACGTGCAGGATCAGAATCTGAACGATATACCAGCTCTACTCGCTCCCATCAAAGAATCCGTCCTCATCCTGAAAGGACAAAACGGAGAATTGACGAACAAAAATGAAAGTGATTGGGAAGGTTCATTGAACAGTCTGAGCACCACTCAAGCTTACAAGATAAAAATGAAGAAAGAGGCAACTCTTGAACTGACCGGAAAGGGGGCAGATCCGACAAGCAACACCATTACCCTAAACCAGGGCTGGAACTGGATAGGTTATGTTCCTACCGTCACGTTACCATTAGGGCAAGCCTTGCAAAATCTGCAAGCTGAAGAGAACGACCTCATCAAAGGCTTAGACAGTTTTGCCATATACGATGGAAGTGCATGGACAGGCAGCCTGACCCACCTACTTCCCGGTGAAGGCTACATGTACTATTCTCAATCAGTGAAGTCTTTCAACTATGCCGCAAACGGCACAGAATCAGAACCGTCCACCCCATCACCACAATGGGATTATGACGTTCATCAGTCCGAAGACAACATGATTGCCATAGCCGAGCTTTACAGCGGAGAACAAAAGGCTGAAACGGGAAAATTCCTTGTCGGTGTATTTGTGGACGGTGAATGCAGAGGTATAGCTGTTGAAAAAGACGGTTATCTGTTTATCACTGCCCACGGAGAACAAACCGATGGCAAACTGACACTACGCGCCTTCGACACTGCCGACCAGCTGGAATATAACGTCAAGGAAGAAATAGAGTGGAGCGGTACACTGACGGGCAGTTTAACCACCCCTGTCAGCCTGCATATAGGCGAAGCAACCGGAATTATTCCTATTTCGGAAGGCCTACTGGTTTATCCAAGTCCCGTACGCCACCACTTGTATATTCGGGGAGATATTGGTAACATTGAAGAAGTACGCATCTCTGATACTGCGGGGCAAACACTGATAGTGGACAAACAAGTAATTCCTGGCGAAGGAATCAATGTTTCCTCTCTGAGTAAAGGGATTTACTTCATTATGATAAAAACCGATAATGAGGTTATACAACAGAAATTTATGAAGATAGACTAAGCCTGTCTCTCTTTATGACGCTTATCTTAAAAGTCTCCCTCCGACACCTAATCCGAAGGGAGACTTTTTTGTCCCAACCTTCAAAAGTCATAAACCGGCAAGCATATACTACATAGAATCTAATGATAGACAAACCATTTCTATCTGATATTTGGGCAATAGTTTACGCTTAAGATGTTCAACCTTCGCCGCTAACAATTCCGGTTTGAAGTTCTTCTTTTGCCTTTTCACTTCTGCAACTACCGCCTGCTTTTTCTCTAATTTCAAAGCTACAATATCAATTTCATCCTGCCCGTTTCGGGTATCCCACCATGAACCGATAGCTCTGTACTGAAAGCTTTCCGCAAATTTCTGTTTGAAATATTCTTCTAACATCTTACCGGAATAGGTAGGATAATCCGCTTTAATGATAGCCTGTAGTCCCACAAAGTTTTTAATTTCTATCAAAGAGCGATGACGGTCAAAATAATTAAACCAGAAACGAATAAAATTATCCTGTATTTCATAACGGACAGTCTGACTTCCTTCTTTTGCCAATATGGGACGCTTCCGTACGATTATATTATAATCTTCAATCAGTCGTTTAATCTGTCCTCCTATACTTTTATTTCCCAATGCAGCCTCTATTTCAGGTTGTGTATTAATGCCTCCCGAAATAGCACTTAATATAGAAAAATAGGTAGCGTAGTTCTTACCAAATTCTTCTACCAGCAGGTTTTTTCCTTCATCGGTAAAAGGAGAGTTTTCCCGAATCATGAAATTTATCATTTCGTCTACGCTCAACGCTCCGTTATCACAGAACAACTCTACATATTTTGGCACCCCACCTGTAAAAGCGTAAAGGGCAAGCAAATCATCATTAGAATAATCAGGTCTGTGATCGTGAATGATTTCCTTCAAAGTCGTCAAGCTAAAAGCTGATAATTTGATGATGTTATCAGCCCTGCCAAATAACGGCTCTTTTGAATTCTGAAATATCTTTTGCATCAAAGAGTTAATGGAACCGGACACAATCAGATTCATACGGGACTTCCTACGATATTGATCCCAAAGATTCTGCATATCACTATAAACAGATTCATTAATATTGTAGAATTCCTGAAATTCATCAATAACAAGATTAAATGCCCTGCTCACAGACAATTCCATCAAATACTGAAACAATGACCGGAAAGTGCGAATTTCATTAGGGACAAAAGTCTCCAGGGACTGAGCGATGACAGGAATAAACTCAGCGCAAAGAGTCGCCTCATTCTTACGACCTACAAATAAATACACAGTAGGTGAGTCTTCTATAGATCGCATGATAAGGCTTGTCTTACCTATACGTCGCCTACCGGTCACTACCGTCAAGCGGGAGTGGTCATTAAACGACAGATTTTTTATACGCTGTAACTCAGCTAATTCACTCGTACGATCATAGAATCTCATAGTCATATCAATTTTGTAACCCCCGTAACCGTTACGGAGGTTACAAAGCTAATCAATAAAAAGCGGTAATACAAAACATTATAAGAAAATCCTCAAGCTGATTAACAAAGCCAGGAGGGATACAAAAGGTTTATAGTAACCTGCTATCATGAGATTAAGATAAAATAAAAATAAGTTTTTTACTTTTTCAGATGAACTTGGGGTTTATGAAATAGCATTATAATAATAGATATAATAATAACTGCAACTCCTATCAAAGAACCTGCATAATTAAATTCCGTTTCTCCAAAAGAGAATTTCAACAACATCCCGTCATCACGAATATCCAAAACACAAAGGATAAAACCCAAGAGAGCAAATACGAGCAATATAATCTTAGTTAATAAGTTATTGTTGTATTCGTTTTTTATTCCTAATGTATTTACTTCAGGTGACTGGCCTTCAGAAATGAATCTACTTTTTTTCTTTTTCTTGTTAAATAATCGCATTGCCTGTCAAGCCTTTCAATTCTCTCTGTCTCATAAGTTTCACAGAGTTCAATTGTTTTACGGTCGCACTTTTTTGAGCAGAAGAAAAAGCCTTAGATATTCTCGTATCAATGCGGACAGTTGCCTCATGCGACAAAGATGTTACAGCACCCTTCTTTTCCTGCGCCGCAACATAAGTTGAATAAGTACTTTTTAATCTTGCCATTTAGTATGTTCTCCTTTCAAATTGCGGTCAAAGGTATAAAAAATATCTTTGTTTCCCATAAATTGCTTGTATATTTTTCTGTGATACTGACTATTATCTACTGTTCTAACAATTATTCTGTCTGAAAGTTTAGCCATAATGAAGTAATTCAATGATGCATTTCCTTCTGTCGCATCAAAAAGCATAATGTTACTCACAGGAGTTTTCTTGGGATCTTTTATCACCACATCCTTAGTGTCTATCATTTCACATACCCATACAAAACGAGGCATTGCCATGCAGACGAAATGCTCCCGTGAATCTTTCTTGTTGGCTTGCGTGATATATTCCTTATAGGAACGGGAACTGGTTAGGAAACATCGATAAATATATTTTGTATCTTTCTTTTTTATTTTCAAACCAGAGATTCCCTCTTCCAGACTTTTTATGACTTCGCCTATTTGAATCATTTCAGCATCCAAATATATTTTTTCGTATAATGGCACAATGAAAGAAGTTATTTCTTCATTATAATCAATAAGTTTATAGGGTCTTTCATTATCGTTTATTGTTACCAACTTAACATTATCTTCACCAATCTTATTTTCTTTCCCGATAACAAGATAAGTATGATCACTGGTACAAGTTATAATAGGGAAACCTGATTCTATGTATATATACAATAACCTTTTAAATTCATCGTTACTGTAAACCTCATAGTCTGCATCTTCTTTTTGACGTGTATAAGTGCGTATGCCAAAACCTATTTTTCTCAGAACAAATGAAATCATGTCAGATGGTAGTCCTCGTGATGGAAGCTGCCTCTCATTACTGTATCTTGACAAAATTTTAATTATTTGAGATGGAAGGAGTTGACTGTATTTATTGTACTTATGAGAAAAATAATCCATCATCATCATTAAAGAAATTTCCGCACATGACACAGCTTCACCGTCCTGACCACAAAACGGGAACCCGGTAACAGACAACTTTCGCCCATAAACAGAAACATCTTTCTTGCATAAGCAACAAACAAATTCACGCTCCTCAAAAAGAGCAGGAGATAAAAACGTATAGCCTACAACGCGACGTACAGTCGGCCTCAAAACCATATATCCATAGAATTTATCGGAAAGATCCAGATCGTAAAAGTTGTGTTCGTTTACATCACCCGAAAAGAATGATATTCTGAAACAATAGCGACTATAAGCACAGTGCTTTTTAGAATAAAAAGAGTAATAAGTATCTCTATAGTAAACATCAATGTACGGATATTCAATGCAGCAAATAATATCTTGCCGCATATCTTTAATCATCCTTCTTATACCTATGTCAACCTTATCATCAGGAACTTTTAATTCATCAGAAACCAATGAGATAAAAGCTTCATCCTGTAGATAATTTATATTGCAAAATGAAAATGTTATATTTTCTGTTGACAAAGGTTGTTCTTCAACAACGCTTTCGTCATACATTTCAAGTTTGCAGCCATGCCTGTTTTTCATAAAATGCATTATAGCAGCTTTCGCTTTTTGAAAAAGATTCATATAAGAGATACGTTTAACAAATTACAAATTTAATGATTTTCTTATTTATCAACTATTATTTATTCAAAAATATTGTAAGACATCTTGTTTCAGTTCTTTCAGTCATTATTAGAATGCTCTGTTTATCAGCTCTTAGGCTAAAGACAGAAAAAGACACTATATATGGGCGCCATTGGATATATAGATACAACGCGTCTGATATATAGATGCAATCTGCACGATATATAGATGCAACACGCACGATATATAGACGCAACACGACTATGGTTGACGAATAAGAATAATAACGCTAATATTCCTGCTTTACAACCATAAAGATGCCAATACACGAATTCCGCTAACACACGCTTGGATTAAAAATGCTCTTCTGGAACAATGAATCCTCATTTTCCTTGAAATAAATCATCGGTTTACCTCAAACTAACGATGTAATTAAGCAAAACTAACGGTGTAACAGGGTAAAACTAACGGTGTAATTTGTAAGATGGCTACACCCTTTTTGGAAAAAGGTGTAGCCATCCTGCTAAAAGGGTGATACCATCCGGGAAAAAGGGTGTAGCCTTCCTCCAAAACCGGTTTATTCGGTTCTATTTGAATACGAAGTCGGATCATCCGGCATATTACTTTTTGCTGTAATTACATTAAAGATGAAGATTATTTGGAATGAAATAGAACACAAGAAGAACACTGTGCCTTCTTTTTCCACAAACAGTTCTCATCGTGCACTTCCGCCAAACGTTATCCTTGCATTTTTTCTTCTTTCCCTCCGGTAGGGCTTGAAAGAAAACATTCTCGCGCATTAGGATTATCACTTTGTCAATCTGTCAGATTGATAAAGTATGGCATCACTGAGTAATTTTTGGATGATTCAGCTCATACACCGGAAGTTTCAGCCGTAAAGCCGTTAAATGGGGCGATCCGGAAAAAGCTGAAAGAACTGTAAGAAGAAAAGTAGATTTATAGAAAGGACAAATCAAAGTTCAGATTCAAGGGATAGTTGTCATATCCAAACATAAATTGCTACAGAGCAAGCAGCATCCGAGAAATGTCAGGATACGTTTTTTTAGATAAACAGCATTATATCCATACTAAGTGGTCGATATAACAGATTATGCAGAAAAAGCAACGCAGACATTAACCAGTATTCCACTATTTATAATAAAAAATTATCTAAAGGAAATTCTTTATTAAGAAATATTATCCTACATTTGTATCGGTCTTGCCGCTTATAGAGATAAGTGACGCATAAGACTATAAAATGTGAGTTTAAGAACGCAAGAAGCGAAAGTTGTTGTTCCAACTCTAGAATCTGGAAAATTCAACCCTGGGACAATAGCAACAGTTTCTTCACGTCTACGTTATATACATAACATAGGCGTGAGGGCTGTTGTTCATCCTGGGGCAAGGTATTCCAGAACCTTAGAGGATAGATGAACAGAAACAGTCCTCACGCTTTTTTATATAGTAACCTCCGCCGGAGAGGATAGACGGAAGAAACAGAAAAACACGCTATGACAAACAGGAAAATCACAAAATGGTTGTCGGCAAAACTTCTTTTAACGATGTGTTTGTTCTTCGCAGCCATTACTACAGAAGCGCAAAACAAAATCCAGGTAACTGCATTCAACCGGATGGAAACCGATGTCACCGCCCGGATCACCGCTCCGCAACGGGATCAGAACGGAGAAGTATGTGCCCTCATCCGCATCGTCACAACTGAAAAAGACTTGATGTTCGAACCGGACGCGCTCGGCATCGTTACCCGCGAAAACAAACCCGGAGAAATCTGGCTGTACATCCCCCGTGGAGCACGGCGCATCTCAATCATGCACGATAAGTTCGGTGTACTCCGCAATTACTTCTATCCTGACATTATTGAGAAAGCTACTGTCTACGAAATGGAAATACAAGTAGGAGACGGCACACAACAAACACCCGTGGATGCCAATACTCAACTCATCGTCATGCGCCCCGACCCGGCAACAGCCGACATCTACATGGATGATGACAAAGTGCCTACCGAAAACGGACTGTTCACCGCCACCATGAAAAAAGGTACCCATACCTATCGCGTAGAAGCTCCCATGTATGCCCCCGAAGCCGGGATCATCGACCTGGGCAGCGAACAGAAAATCATAAGCGTAACGCTGAAACCAAGATTCGGATATCTGGAAATCTTCTCCCTGCCCGAACAGGATGCCAAAGTTTATATAGACAACGAATTGGCGGGGCAAACTCCTTATAAAAGTGACCGCTTACCCCTGAAAGACTATCGGGTACGTATAGAAAAAGAGTTCTTCTTCCCAATGGATAGTACCGTAACGATTAAAGCCGGGCAGACAAGCAGCCTCACTTTCAAGATGAAATCGACCATCAAGCCCAAAGAACCGCGCCGCACACTGGTAATGGCGGAAGTCGGCTATCACCCTTCACAAACTTCTTACGGGGCGATGGTCGGCATAGTCAGCAACAACGGGGCATACATTCGTTTCCGCAGCGACTTTGGCTCAGCTTCCACCGATCTGGAATGCGATGACACAGGAGCATTGAGCAATGGCTCAGGTACTCCTTATTATAAGGAAGGTGCCACAACCAAAGCACGCATGTCCATCACAGCAGGATATTTACGAAGAATTGTCAAGCCATTGTATGCCTACATTGGTGCCGGATACGGCAACCGGGTGCTGGCATGGGAAACGATAGACGGCGAACTGGTGAAAAACACTGACCACTCTGCCACTGGTGTAGCAGCCGAAGTGGGTGCCATCGGACGACTGGGACAGTTTGCCATTTCTGTTGGCTTCCAAACCGTCAACTTCAAATATCATGAACTCAGTGCAGGAATAGGCTTCTTTTTCTGATTCTTAATCTTAATCCTTATTTGAACAATGAAAAGACTACAATATATCATTTGGTGCAGCCTGTTGCTATGGGTGACAGGATGTGAAAAGGATACCGAACCTACAAGTTTTGCACCCACCGTGACGACCGGAAGTGCAGAAGACCTCGATAAACCGGGCATAGACATAACTCTTTCAGGAGAAGTGGCAACCAATCCTCAAAGCACGATTCAAAATGAAATCGGATTTCTAATCGCCACTTCGGAGGAAATCATCACTTCCGGAAGCGAAAAGGCCATAAAGGAAACCGCTTCCTCAAATACAGGCAACAAATACCTCTGCGACTTAAAAGAGATGTCACCGGGAACCTACTATTTCTGTATTTACGCTTCCAGCGGATACAGCATAAAGCGGGGAGAAATCGTATCATTCAGTATCACCGAAAAGACCCCGCGCCTGAATATGGGCAGCATTGCGGACAAAGACCTGACCGCCAGCAGTATGAAAGTATCGGCAACCATCACGGACAAACGGGGATTCGACATCCTCGGACGGGGATTCTGTTGGAGTGCGGAAACCGCCGAACCTTCCGTGAATGGGAACAAAATAGAAGTTAAAGAGACGACAGATACTTTCAGCGCTCTCATCGAAGGATTAAAACCGGAACAAAGATATTACATCCGGGCGTATGCTCTCAATGAAAAGGGAATCGGCTACAGCAATACCATAGAGTGTACTACTCCCGTCAAACAAACAGTTTCCCTATCAGTACCGGATTATAGTGACCTGGATGTGTCATCCGTACATATTAAATCTATCATTACAGCAGCTGCCGATTTCAGTATAATCGAAAAAGGGGCTTGCTTTAGCAAAACGGTAACTTCACCGACAATTAATGACACATCAGCAAAAGATGAGTCAGAAGGAAACGCCGTAGACTTCACAATAACAGGACTTGAAGAAGGGGCAACTTATTATATTAGTGCTTACGCACGTACCCGCGACGGTGTGTTCTATAGCACCAGTATTACGGTGAAGACGCAACAAACTTTTAAGCCGACACTCGGCAATCTTCAGGAAGTACAGGTAAACGATGATAATGCAATCATAAAAGCATCCGTCACAGACAACGGTGGACTTACCATCACCGAAAAAGGGTTCTGCTGGAGTACAAGCAATTCCGAACCGACCCTGGATAATGACTTTGTCGCCTCGTCCTCTACCGGAAATGATTTTAAAGCTGTATTGACCGGACTGAAGTATAATACGGAATATTATGTACGGGCTTATGCCATCAACCCGAAAGGAGTGGGATACAGTAGTGCATTCATTAAAATAAAGACGGGGAGTTCCACCATTGCTACAATAGAAAATATCTCCGCAAGCAATCCTACCCCATCTACCCTCGACGCATCCGCAACGATTTCGAGTGACGGAGGAGCGAAGATTGATGAACGGGGATTCGTCTATAGCCATACAGGAACGCCGACTATAGAAGAAAATGAAGGAATAATCAAGATAGACGGTACCACAGGAGAAATGTCAGCGACAATGACAGGACTTATCGGATATACAACCTATTATATTCGGGCGTATGCTCATAACAAAAACGGATATGCTTACAGCGGTACCACAACGGCAAAAACTAAAAAGACAGACCCGAGCATTGATGATCCGGCATTCCCGGGAACAAGAACGATAAAAAAGAAATAAAATATTAACTACTAAAATTCAAGATTATGAAAAAGGTATTATTTTCGTTAGTTATGGTTTGTGTTGCGATAGGCAGTGCAAAAGCGCAGGATGTCCTTTTGGCAACATTGCAAAAAGGAGAAACTACACAGTATTTCTATGGTTCGGATGCGTTTAAAGAAGCAATGGAAGCAGCAGAGAACGGGAACACCATTACATTAGGAGCGGGTACATATAATGCTATAGACATCACAAAAGCAGTGTCTATCTATGGCAATGGATATGAGATGAGAGCAGATACTACATCACAAAAAGAAGGAAATATGGCATTTCCAACCCGAATAGCGGGAGATTTTGCAATAGCACTGGAAACTGTAAATGATGCACCGACTAAAGGGTTATATATAGAAGGTATTTATTCTGCAGACCGTGTCAGAATAACCAAGCATTTGTCTGCGGCATCATTCGTGAAATGCAGATTTCAGAATCTAACTTTTTGGGATGCGGAAAATAAGAATATGACAACGTCTGATGGGGTGTCTATTATTCATTGCCGGGTTGCCTCTTGGTTGGAACCGGGAGATTCACAGAATATGGTGGTTAGTAACAGTATCGTTAAATATTTAGGGAGCAATATAACTACATCTTCAATATTGTTGCAGAATAATGTTATTATTAATCCTACGAATAACTTGATTGGAACATTTAGGAATAATGTTATATTTGATGTATATACGTATGACGGCTTTGAACAATATTATAGTGGCGGAGCATCACTCAAATCAGAATGTAATGCATACAACAATCTATATTGTTATGAAAATGCCCTCAACGGTGTTATTGTACAAAGTTCTAATTACCATATAGATTTTGGCAATACACCTTTTGGTAACTATCATGAAGGGCATAGATATCCTCTCCTTGATGGCTGGGAAACCCAATACATCGGCACAGACGGCACTCAAGTCGGAATACATGGCGGTAGCAGCCCTTTCAATACCATCCTCACCATCCCCACCATTGTATCAAAGAACATCGCCCCTAAAACAGAAAATGGGAAGCTGAAAGTCAGTATTACTGTAAAAGTAGGAGATAATACACTATAAAAAGTATGAAAAGAATAACTTATATACTATCCTTGCTCCTTTTGTCTACACTGACAAAAGGACAAAGTCTGGTAGGATATGAGTACTGGTTCGATACGGACTATCCATCGAAAGTGTATACTGCCCATACTCAGGAACAGATCTCTTTCGAAGCAGATGTATCCACATTCAGTCAAGGTCTGCACTATATCACCTTCCGTGCAAAAGACAGCGAAGGGAAGTGGAGTCCCCCCTTAACCCAGTATTTCTATCGTACCAGCACGGATAACGGAGCGGATAATGCCCTAAGCAGTTATGAGTACTGGATTGATAAAGACGTAACGAATAAGAAAACAACAGAAAGTACCAACGGTACAATCATACTTGATTTAGATGTCACTACTCTAACACAGGGGGTACACTATCTGAACTTCAGAGCAAAAGATAAACTCGGGAACCGGAGCAATCTGTTGACGCAATACTTTTATCGCACCAGCACGGATAACGGAGCGGATAATGCCCTGAGCAGTTATGAGTACTGGATTGATAAAGACATTACAAATAAGAAAACAACAGAAAGTATCAACAGTACAATCATACTCGATTTAGATGTCACTACTCTAACACAGGGGGTACACTATCTGAACTTCAGAGCGAAAGATAAGCTCGGGAACTGGAGCAATCCGTTGACGCAATACTTCTATCGCACCAGCACAGACAACGGAGCAGATAATGCCCTGAGCAGTTATGAGTACTGGATTGATAAAGACGTGACGAATAAGAAATCCGTAGAAAGCGGCAACGGAATGATTGCGCTCGATTTAGATGTGTCCGATTTATCACAAGGTGTACATTACCTGAATTTCAGAGCGAAAGACAAACTCGGAAACTGGAGCAATCTATTGACACAATACTTCTATCGCACCAGTACGGACAACGGAGCAGACAACGCCTTGAACAGTTATGAATATTGGATTGATAAAGATATTGAAAATAAGAAAACAACAGAAAGTACCAACGGTACAATCATGCTCGATTTAGATGTCGCTACTTTGGAGCGAGGTGTACACTACCTGAATTTCAGAGCAAAAGACAAACTCGGGAACTGGAGTATCCTGTTGACGCAATACTTTGTATGCCCATCAGAGAACATAACAAAAGGCAAGATCAGCAACTATGCTTATTGGCTAAACGATGACTTAAACACGTTACAGACCGGAAACTTCACACCAACAGAAATCCTCCAATGGGATGGCTTCCTCCTTGACATACCGGAAGCCATCATCCCGAAAACGATGCCGGAAAGCATTCAACTGACAAGTACGAGCAAAGAGAGCGGAACAGCAACATTCGCCTGGGCAAGCGATGTACAATTGAACCTTCAGTTTAAGGATGAAGCGGAACGTTGGAGTGTTGCTTCCATCGACACCTTTGCACATACCAGCAAGCAAACGATAGAAGCAAAACTGTTGACCTTGAATAAAGGAAATAACTTTCAAAAGCCTGTAAGCCGGACATTAGAAGCCATTAGCATTGATATCAACAAAGAAGATTCCGTCTATTGGAAAGCGGATCAACCCTGTATTCTTTCTATCTTCAACCCCAAAAACGAATTGGTATATACTCTCAGTGGTAGCGATATATTAACAGGTAAAAAAGTGAAGACCGAAGAAAAAGGCACGTACTATGCCCTGTTGCACGATGCAACCCATGACGAGACCTACAACAAGGATGCAATCACCATCGTCTGCATCGGGCAAAACACTTCCGACACCATTCATGTGGAACCAGCCGGCACTCTGCCCGAACTGGTAGGCGATAAGGAAGCTATCGTCAATCTGACACTTACCGGCTATCTCAACGGAACCGACATCAAGTTCATCCGAAGCCTGACGAACCTGCAACGGCTTGACATCAGCGGAGCACGTATAGTAGAAGGCGGGGATAAATACTACGAGAATTATCTCACCGCGGATGATGTCACAGGAGACTACATGTTTTATAACCTGCCCAATCTGACACGCCTCGTACTCTCCAACCATACGACAGAGATTGCCCCAGCAGCTTTAAACAGTTGTACCGGACTGACTGAAATGGAAATTCCTGCTAGTGTAAAGTCTGTAGGGAAAGCCGTATTCAATGGCTGCAACCAATTGCTGCTAATAGACTGGAATGCGCAAGCAACTATCACAGCCGAAAGTTTCGACACACCTGCCAAGATGGGCAATCTGCTTATATTTGCACCGGAAGGAGCAGAATGCACGTATGAAGGAAATGTAGTTATCGGCGGTATAGCCGAAAAGATTACTTTAACTCATGGCAAAGGCTTCCGTGCCCCGCAACCGTTTAAGGCAAAAGACATTACCTATAAACGCAACTTCAGTATGTATTCCGGCAACAAAACAGATGCAGCCGGTTGGGAAGCAATCGCACTACCATTTGATGTGCAAACTTTCAGCAACGAAAAGAAAGGAGAACTGGCACCTTTCAACAGTGGCAAGGAAGGGGTTAAACCTTTCTGGCTGGCAGAAATGACCACTGACGGTTTCCAGCACACCACTGCTATGAAATCAAATACCCCTTATATCATCTCCATGCCCAACAGCGATTCGTATGAAGATGAGTTCAACATCAGCGGAGAAGTACTCTTCCATGCCGAAGATACAGAAGGAGTAGAGATAAAAGCAACCTCCAACAAGGAACTTGTACGCATAGAAGGAAGCAACCGAATTATGGTCCCAGTTTATGAAACGGTATTCAAGCATGACACAGTGTACGCCATCAACACAGCTACGTATGAGAATATCGCCCCGGGTGGCGCGTTCGTCCGTAACTTGCGCGATGTGCAACCCTTCGAAGCTTATCTGATTAGCAAAGAGGCAATAGTCAACGCACCGAAACTTTACAGTATCGGAGGAATAGGAGGAGAAATCACCGGCATAGAAGCACTACCTTCCGACGCATGGAATGGAATAGAAATCTATGTCCGATATGGTGTTCTTTACATCAAGAGTGACCGCGAGCGTACGCTTTCCATTTACGATACAGCCGGACACATGGTACGTCAGGTTGAAGTACAGGAAGGTACCACTGCTGTCACCGGACTGGAAAAAGGCATCTATCTGCTGGCAAGAAAAAAGATTCTGGTTCAATAAGTTAATTGTTTGTTAATTTAGAGAAAGGTCCTACACCATGATAAATGAGTGATAGGGCCTTTCTTCTAAATCACTATAACAGTATTTATCTCTGCCAATGATTGACATATCAATAACATTTAGTACATTTACAAAAAGCCGTTTTTCTATGAAACAAGTTATCGTCAATAAGTTAAAAGATTTTTTTAAGCTACAACCTATCGAGAAAGCATGGGTATTCGGCTCTTACTCTCGCGGCGAAGAAACACATGAAAGTGATATTGAAAGAAAAGTATTACATAAAGATATAGACTTAGTAGAAGAAGGGCAATTAAAAGATTTTGCCAAGGATAGTGCAGAACGAGATAAAATATTAATCTATGAGAGAAAAGCCTAAAGATAAAGGACGATTATTGCAAAAGTGTAATGGGAAGCAGTCATATATATGCGGCACGTCCTCGTACATGGATATTATCAGAATAGAAATATATCTCAAAGAACTATAATCAGTAGTATTTAAGCTTACATTAGGCTTAGTGATTGATTTTATCTTCTACCATTTATTGCCATACCAATAACATTCAGTACATTTGCAGAAATACAGGTGACTTAATATGGCTTTACCAATAAATATAGAAGACTTAATAAAAGGCAACACCGTTGAATGGGAACGAATTGAATTCAAATCCGGTTGGAATCCGGAAACGATCATCCATACTTTGTGTGCTTTTGCCAATGATCTCCATAACTGGGGAGGGGGATATATAACCATCGGAATCAATGAAAATAATGGTAAGCCGGAATTACCTCCCATTGGATTAAATGAAAACTGTTTAGATAAATTGCAAAAGGAGATCATTAACATAGGTTACCAAATACAACCTAACTACTTTCCAATCATCCAACCCTATATTCTGCAGGGTAAACACATTTTAGTGCTTTGGTGCCCTGCGGGAGATAACCGTATGTATACTGCCCCAGTAACGCTTGGTTCAAAAGCGCAACGGCAACCTTATATACGTGTAGGTAGTGAGAGTATTATAGCCAAAGATGAAAACCTGCGTCAACTGCTAGAACAAACTGCACATATTCCATTCGACGACCGCATTAATCACCAAGCTAAAATCGATGATTTTGATTTAAGTCTTATTCAAGCCCATTTACAAGAAATCAAAAGTGACTTATATGCCGAAAGTACCAGAATGCCACTAGTAGATTTGGCAAAAGCAATGTATATAGCAAAAGGTCCGGAAGAAGATTTACGTCCGGTAAACGTTGGGTTACTATTCTTCTCAAAAAATCCCGAGAAATTCTTTCCCCGTTCATGGATTGAATTGGTATGGCATAAAGATGGATCTGGACAACTATTTGAAGAATATTACTTCAAAGGATGCATACAAAAGCAATTAAGAAATGTTCTGGACTTTATTCGCACTAATATCATCGCTGAAAAAGTTATCAAGCAAAAAAACAAGGCAGAGGCATTAAGATTCTATAATTTTCCCTATGTAGCTATAGAAGAGGCCTTATCAAATGCAATATATCACAAAAGTTATGAACGACAATCTCCAATAGAAATACAAATATGGCCAGATAAAATAGAAATACTAAGTTTTCCAGGTCCTGTTCCCCCAGTAGACTTTAAAGTATTGAAAACCAAACGTCGCATTGTGGCTCGTGAATATAGGAATAGACGTATCGGTGATTTTCTGAAAGAATTACAACTAACTGAAGGGAGAGGGACTGGTTTTCCTGCAATATACGGCGCATTAGAAGCCAATGGCTCACCTAAGCCTATTTTTGAAACAGATGATATCAGTAGCTATTTTCTGGCAATCATCCCTGCTCATTCTTTAGCGGACAAGATATTTACAAAACCAAGTGCCGATATAGATATTAAGCTAACCTTTAGCAATATAAATGACCTTATTGACTTTGCAAATCAAGTTAGCGACCAAGTTAGCGACCAAGTTAGCGACCAAGTTAGCGACCAAGTTAGCGACCAAGTTAGCGACATACTAAATAAAGAAATTCATGGTAGAGTTAAAGAAATGTTAGTGCTCCTGCAGCAAAAAATTCCCCGAACCGAGCTTTTCGAAAAAATGGGATTAAAAAACCATTCTGATAATAGAGCCAGATACTTAGATCCGCTACTTGCACTGGGCTGGGTAGAAATGGAATTCCCAAATAGAAGAACAAGTCCTAAACAAACGTATAAAATATCTGGGCCAGGTGAGCGAATTCTCTTATTATTAGATGGAAGATCAAATTAATTTCCAGAACCTTAAGATAGAGCCCCGTCCCAACGGATTGTAAATCTGATTGAGTGGCGTATCAAGTATACTCGATAAAGGTATCAATTAAAAATCAGTAGTTCAGTAATACATCATTCTAAACCTAATATTTAACCATTTATGGAACATCCCCTATCCCAATTCAAATACTGCCCCAAGTGTGGCTCCGCACATTTTGATATCAACAATGAAAAGTCCAAACGCTGTGCCGACTGTGGATTCGTCTATTATTTCAACCCATCCGCTGCCACCGTGGCACTGATAATGAATGAACGGAACGAACTGTTGGTATGCCGCCGTGCCAAAGACCCCGCCAAAGGAACACTGGATTTGCCTGGTGGTTTCATCGACATGGCGGAAACCGGAGAAGAAGGAGTTACGCGTGAAGTAAAAGAAGAGACAGGAATGAAAGTGGAAAAGGCGGAATATCTCTTTTCCTTGCCTAATATATATGTGTATTCCGATTTTACTGTCCACACACTGGATCAGTTTTTCCGGTGCTCAGTCACCGATACATTGCATTACAAAGCCATGGATGACGCGGCAGATGTTTTTTTCCTGCCGCTAAAAGATATACATACAGAAGATTTCGGACTAGGTTCAATCCGGAAAGGATTAGAAATATTCCTGAAAGAAAAGGAAAAATGACTCAAATAAGAAGTTTTTTTTCTCCTATTGGCAAAAAATATTTCCCCAATAGGAGAATGAAAAGATGCTATTTATTTCTCACCATTCCTAAAAAAGCCAAACAAGTGTAACAAATTCGACTTAAAACCCGTACTTTTGTAAAAACGCGTTGCATTATGAAGAATAAACTCTCCCGAATACTATGCACGGCACTCTGCTGTGCACCTTTGCTCGCTACGGCACAGACCAGCGAGAATATCACTTCCCCTCAACGACTTTACCAGGAAGGACAGTCACTGTTCCAACAAAAAGCGTATGCAGCTGCCATCCCACCGTTGCAAGCATTCGTACGCCAGATAGATGCAGAAGGCAAGCCCCTGCCTGTCACAGGCGAACGGATGGAAGCCGAGTATATGCTGGTATGTGCTGCCTACGAACTAAAAGACCTTAAAAGTTTAGACAAATTGCAGGCCTATCTGGATGAATATCCCGATACCCCCTATGCCAATCGCATTTATGCACTTATGGCATCCGTATATTTCTTCGAAGGAAAATATGATGAAGCCATGGCTATGTTCAATTCTGCCCGTCTCGATCTGTTGGGAAATGAAGAACGCGACGATATGACGTACCGTCTGGCAACCTGTTATTTGAAAACAGGTAATGTGAAAGAAGCTGCCATATGGTTCGAAACTCTCCGTAGCACCAGTAAAAAGTATGCAGCCGATTGCACATACTACATTTCTTATATCCGCTACACCCAGCAACGTTATGACGAAGCAATGACCGGTTTCCTGTCTTTACAGGATAACGCCAAATACAAAGCGCTTGCACCTTATTATATTGCAGAGATTTACCTGATTAAAAAGAATTATGATAAAGCGGAAATAGTAGCGCAGAATTATCTGTCCGCCTACCCGAATAATGAATATACAGCTGAAATGTACCGCGTTCTCGGTGATGCCGACTATCACTTCGGAAAGTATCACGAAGCCATGGAGGCATTTGAAAAGTATCTGGAAAACAATAAAGAGGCTGCCCCCCGTCGGGATGCACTCTATATGCTGGGACTTTCGTACTACAACTGCGGTGTATACTCCAAAGCGGCCAATACCCTCGGTGAAGTAACCGCTGAAAATGACGCATTGGCACAAAATGCCTATCTGCACATGGGGTTGGCTTATCTGCAAATGTCAGATAAGAACAAGGCACGCATGGCATTTGAGCAAGCTGCTGCCTCCAATGCAGATATGCAAGTCAAAGAGCAGGCTGCTTACAATTACGCCCTTTGTATTCACGAAACCTCCTATTCCGCTTTCGGTGAATCTGTTACTGTTTTCGAGAAATTCCTTAATGAATTCCCGAACTCCCAATATGTAGACAAAGTCAGCAGTTATCTGGTAGAGGTATACATGAATACCCGCAGTTACGAAGCCGCCTTGAAATCCATCGAACGAATCACTCACCCGAGCACTGCAATTCTGGAGGCGAAACAGAAAATCTTGTTCCATCTCGGTACACAGTCTTTTGCCAATGCACAATTCCAGGAAGCTATCGGTTACTTTAACCAATCTGTAGCCTTGGGACAATATAATCTGCAAAACAAGGCGGATGCTATTTATTGGAGAGGAGAAGCTTATTATCGTCTGAACCGGATGCAGGAAGCAGCAAGTAACTTCAGTGAATATCTGAATCTTACTCCGGACAGAAATACAGAAACTTATGCACTGGCATACTATAATCTGGCCTACATAGCTTTTCATGAGAAAGATTACACACTTGCCCAGAACCGTTTCCTGAAATTCACGCAACTGGAAAAAGGAGAAAATCCCACTGCACTCGCAGATGCTTACAATCGCATAGGTGACTGTTATCTGCACGTACGCCGTTTCGATGAAGCCAAGCAGTATTATACCAAAGCAGAAAACATGGGAACTCCTGCAGGTGATTATTCTTTCTATCAGCTGGCTTTGGTTGCCGGCTTGCAAAAAGATTATGATGGTAAGGTTGCATTGCTCAACCGCATGGCAAACAAATATCCGTCTTCACCCTATACCGTAAATGCTCTTTACGAAAAAGGCCGTTCGTATGTACAGACAAGCAACAGTCGCCAGGCTATCGCAGCATTTAAAGAATTGCTGGATAAATATCCCGAAAGCCCGGTCAGCCGTAAAGCCGCTGCTGAAATCGGCCTGCTTTATTACCAAAACGATGAATATGATCGCGCGATAGATGCTTACAAGCATGTAGTAACCCAGTATCCGGGTAGTGAAGAAGCACGTCTCGCCATGCGTGACCTGAAATCGATCTATGTAGACGCTAACCGCGTAGATGAATTTG
This sequence comes from Bacteroides cellulosilyticus, assembly GCF_020091405.1. Classification (NCBI taxonomy): domain Bacteria; kingdom Pseudomonadati; phylum Bacteroidota; class Bacteroidia; order Bacteroidales; family Bacteroidaceae; genus Bacteroides; species Bacteroides cellulosilyticus. Next base: position 2,207,403 of record NZ_CP081903.1, on the reverse strand, counting down.
CCGCCCTGGCAGCCAAGATGCCGGGAGAAATCCGCTTTGATGCCAGTGAGCAGGATTCTCTGACTTATATCGCCGCAGAAAAGGTATATATGAAGAGAGAGATCGCTCCTGCCAAATCAAGCTTTACCCGTTACCTGCAAAGCTTCCCCAACGGTGCATTCAGTCTGAACGCCCATTACTATCTTTGTGTGATTGGCAAAGAACAGAAGGATGAAGCCGCCGTATTGGAACATGCCGGCAAACTGCTGGAATATCCAGATAATCCTTATTCACAGGAAGCACTCATTGCACGTGCGGAAATCCTGTTCAACCGTAAGCAGTTTGACCAGGCATTGAATGACTACAGACAGTTGAAAGCAAAAGCTACCACTCCCGAACGCCGACAGCTTGCAGAAACAGGAATGCTGCGCAGTGCCGCCCTGATGCAGGATGACGTGGAAACAATCGCTGCTGCCACCGACCTGCTTGCCGAAACCAAATTGACACCGGAGCTACGCAACGAAGCCCTGTATTTCCGTGCCAAGGCTTATCTGAACCAACGCGCCGACAAGAAAGCCATGAACGACCTTCAGACACTGGCTAAGGATACACGCACACTTTATGGGGCCGAAGCCAAATATCTGGTTGCTCAACAACTGTATAAGGCAGGTGAATACGCTGCTGCTGAAAAGGAAATACTCAACTTCATTGATCAGAGCACACCACACGCTTACTGGCTGGCAAGAAGTTTCGTTCTGCTGTCGGATGTATATGTAGCAATGGATAAAAAACTGGATGCACGCCAATACTTGCTGAGCCTGCAACAGAATTACCATGCCGACGATGACATCGAACAGATGATTAATGAAAGATTAGAAAAACTGAAGTAAAAACCTCGTCAATTATAAATATGAAAAAGGTACAATATATATTCGGGGCATTGGCACTTATAACCATACCGAACTGGGTGCAAGCCCAAACGCAAGCTAAAGATACTACCCTGAGCCGCACGGTCGTGGTAGAACAAGAATATAATCCGGACATCATAGATGCTTCCAAAGTAAACGTACTGCCCAAGGTAATGCCGCCAACAGCCAGCAAAAAGACTGTGGAATATGATGCCACACTCGCACCTGCGGGAAATATCCCTGCAACTACCATGGAGGCGTATACAGGAGCTGAAAGCCAGGATAAAGCCAAACGCGGCTACGCCCGTCTGGGATATGGCAATTACGGCAACCTGGACGCTCGTGCCAATTATCTGTTCATCCTGCCTAACAGTGACAAACTGAACCTGAATTTCCACATGAACGGCATGGATGGCAAGTTAGATCTGCCTGATCCCAAGGATAAATGGGATGCACGTTATTACCGTACACATGCGGGCATGGATTATGTACATGCTTTCCGGAAAATGGACTTAAATGTAGCCGGAAACTTCGGGCTAAGCAACTTCAACTTCATGCCCGGCAGCACAAATAATAAGCAGAAATTCCTGTCGGGTGATGTACATTTCGGAATAAAATCAACCAGCGAAGAATTACCGCTTCAATTTCATGCCGAAACCAACCTGATGTTCTACGAACGCCAACACGATATACAATATCAGGACGCACAGGAAGTTATGGTACGGACAAAAGCCGGTGCAATGGGAACGATCTCTGAAGAGCAGTTTGTTGGAGTAGATCTCTCCATGGACAATACATTCTACAAGAACAATCTTTTTGAAGATTATACCTCTGTGGAATTAAATCCCTATTATCTGTATCAAAGCGAAGACTGGAAAATCCGTCTCGGCGCTCACGTGGATTTCGCATTCGGATTTGGCAAGAAATTCCGGGTAGCACCGGACGTGACAGCCCAATATATCTTCTCTGACAGTTATATTCTCTACGCCCAGGCTACAGGCGGACGACAGGCTAATGATTTCCGCAGGCTGGAAATGGTTTCACCTTATGGTCAGAGTAATATACAACTGGATGCCACCTACGAACAGCTGAATGCTGCCCTCGGCTTCAAGACCAGTCCAGTAACAGGTTTATGGTTTAATATTTATGGTGGATATCAGGATTTAAAGAATAATCTTGCTTCTGCCGCAATTGCGAACTATAGCGGTTCATACCTTCAATTGCTCCAAGGAAATATGCATAACATATATGCAGGCGCCGAAGCCAGCTACAGCTATAAGGATATTATTTCCTTCACCGCTTCGGGCGTTTACCGTGACTGGAAAACTGCTAAAACAGAAAATAACAGCGGAGACCAGCTACTCTATTACATGCCTTCTTTCGAAGCAAATTTCAAGGTAGACATTCGTCCGGTTTCTTCTGTCCTGATCAACCTCGGTTATCAGCACATCACTCGTGAGAAGATAGGCAACGAGCGTGTAGATCCGGTTGGAAATCTATACCTTGGCGGTAGCTACGAAGTCTTTGAAGGCATATCAATCTATGTGCGTGCAAACAATTTATTGAACAAAGACTACCAATATTATTGGGGATATCCCACAGAAGGTATCAATTTCATGGGTGGAGTGAGTTTTCGTTTTTAACAAACAACGTGGCAAAAAAAGTCATTTTTGCTAAAAAAGAATATATTCTCCACATATTATAAGGTGGAAACAATTGTTTTTTTCTACTTTTGCGGGCAAATTCAGTGGCAGGAGCCACTATAAAACAGAAATTTATGCCAAAAAACCTTGTCATTGTCGAATCACCGGCAAAAGCAAAAACAATTGAAAAGTTCCTGGGAAAAGATTTTAAGGTTCTTTCCAGCTATGGTCATATACGCGACTTGAAGAAGAAAGAATTCAGCATTGACGTTGAAAAAAACTTTGAACCGGACTATGAAATTCCGGAAGATAAGAAAGCACTGGTTAAGACACTGAAAGCTGAAGCAAAAGACGCTGATACCGTATGGTTGGCTTCCGATGAGGACCGCGAGGGAGAAGCCATCGCCTGGCACTTGTATGAAGTATTAAAACTGGAACCGGAACATACCAAACGTATCGTATTCCATGAAATCACCAAAACCGCTATACTGAAAGCTATCGAGCAACCACGCAATATTGATATCAATCTTGTCAATGCCCAGCAGGCACGCCGCATTCTTGACCGTATTGTAGGTTTTGAACTTTCTCCCGTATTATGGAAAAAAGTGAAACCTGCACTCTCTGCCGGACGTGTACAATCCGTAGCCGTACGACTCATTGTAGAGCGCGAACGTGAAATACATGCTTTCCAAAGTGAAGCATCTTATAAAGTCACTGCTGTTTTCCTTGTTCCCGACACTGACGGAAAACTCGTTGAGATGAAGGCGGAACTTGCACGCCGCCTTAAGACCAAAGCTGAGGCGCAGAAGCTCTTGGAAAGCTGCCAATCGGCAATATTTACCATTGAAGATATTACGACACGTCCGGTAAAGAAGAGCCCGGCTGCACCGTTCACTACTTCTACTTTGCAACAGGAAGCCGCACGCAAACTTGGCTTCACTGTAGCACAAACGATGATGGTAGCCCAACGGCTGTATGAATCAGGACGTATTACTTATATGCGTACCGACTCCGTAAACTTATCGGAACTCGCCATCAACGGCAGCAAAGAAGCCATTGCCAATATGATGGGAGACAAATACGTACATCCACGCCACTTCAGCACCAAGACCAAAGGAGCACAAGAAGCGCATGAGGCTATCCGTCCCACATATATGGAGAATGCACAGATAGAAGGCAGTGCACAAGAAAAGAAACTCTACGATCTGATCTGGAAACGTACCATTGCTTCTCAAATGGCAGATGCCGAACTGGAAAAGACAACAGCAACCATCAGTATAAGCAATACATCCGAGGCTTTCAGTGCCACGGGAGAAGTTGTGAAATTCGACGGTTTCCTGCGTGTATACAGAGAATCTTATGATGACGATGTGGAACAGGAAGATGAAACTCATCTGCTGCCACCGCTAAAGAAAGGCCAGAAGTTAGAGTACCAAAACATTACTGCCACCGAACGCTTTACACAACATCCACCCCGCTATACAGAAGCAAGCTTGGTGCGCAAACTGGAGGAATTAGGCATTGGCCGTCCTTCTACTTATGCGCCTACGATCTCTACCGTTCAACAACGTGAGTATGTAGAAAAAGGAGATAAAACTGGTGAGGAACGTTCGTACAATGTAATTACCCTGAATAAAAATAAGATTACAGACGCCACCCGTACTGAGATCACCGGAGCAGAAAAAGCAAAACTGCTACCTACAGATACAGGTACAGTAGTGACTGACTTCCTGACGCAGTATTTCCCCAGCATTATGGATTATAACTTCACAGCCAACGTAGAAAAACAATTTGACGAGATTGCCGAGGGAGATACAAAATGGACGACTATCATGAAGACGTTCTATAAAACCTTCCATCCGTCTGTAGAAAGTACTCTCGCCGCCAAGAATGCACACAAAACAGGAGAACGCGTATTGGGAGATGATCCTGTTAGCGGCAAGCCTGTAAGCGTCAAAATCGGACGTTTTGGCCCTGTAGTACAAATTGGAAGTGCTGAAGATGAAGAAAAACCCCGCTTCTCTCCTTTAAAGAAAGGTCAATCCATCGAAACAATCACTTTAGAGGAAGCAATGGATCTGTTTAAGTTACCTCGTATCCTTGGTGAGCATGAAGGTAAAACGGTTACTGTCAATGCCGGACGTTTCGGACCGTACATCTACTACGGCGGGACTTATACTTCACTTCCCAAAGGCGTAGATCCGATGGAAATAGAATTGGGAGAGGCTTTGGAACTAATAAAAGAAAAAGCGGAAGCAGAAGCAAAGAAGCACCTCAAGAAGTTCGACGAAGAACCTGAGCTGGAAATCATGAACGGAAGATATGGCCCTTACATTGCTTATAAAGGCAGTAATTACAAAATCCCAAAGGATATCGTTCCGGAAGATTTAAACTTGGACGCCTGCATGGAAATCATCAAATTGCAGAGCGAGAAAGCTGCATCAGCTCCAGCTAAGCCGAAACGAGGGAAATATACCAAGAAGAAAGCATAAAAGGATTATAAAGCAATCAGCCCCGGAATGACCAATACATTCCGGGGCTGATTATTTTTATAGATAGCTGTTTTTACATTCTATCCGGCACTTCAATACCCAGCAAGCCCATGCTGATGCGAACTACCTTCGCTATATTTTCCGACAAAGCGAGACGGAAAACTTTCACAGCCTCATTCTCTTCACGCAGAATGCTAAAATCATGATAGAACTGATTGTATTCTTTCACCAGGTCATAAGTATAGTTGGCAATAATAGAGGGACTGTAATCCGCACCTGCCTGCTTCACTACAGCAGCAAAGTCGGCTACCATCTGAATAAGGCCTTCTTCTTTCTCACTCAACTCAATACCAACAGGAATTTCAGCCGGAATTACAATACCGGCTTCAGCAGCCTTACGCATTACAGATTGAATACGCGCATACGTATATTGAATGAACGGACCTGTATTTCCATTAAAGTCAATTGACTCTTTCGGATTGAACGTCATATTCTTACGGGCATCTACCTTGAGGATGAAATATTTCAAGGCGCCCAAACCAACAATACGAGCGATATTGTCAGCTTCTTCCTGAGACAGACCATCCAGCTTGCCCAATTCATTAGAAGTTTCTTTGGCAGTACTAATCATTTCTTCCATCAAATCATCAGCATCTACCACTGTGCCTTCGCGGCTTTTCATCTTACCTTCGGGCAATTCCACCATACCATAAGAGAAATGTACGAGACTCTTTCCCCACTCAAATCCAAGCTTGTCAAGCAGGATGGAAAGTACCTGGAAATGATAGTTCTGTTCGTTGCCTACTACATAAATCATCTTGTCAATAGGATAATCAGCAAAACGTAATTTAGCTGTACCTATATCCTGAGTCATATAAACAGAAGTCCCATCAGCACGTAGTAGCAACTTATGATCCAAACCTTCAGCAGTAAGGTCAGCCCATACGGAACCATCTTCTTTTTTATAGAAGAACCCCTTTTCAAGGCCCTCTATCACCTTCTCTTTCCCTTCAAGATAGGTATTTGACTCGTAATATATTTTGTCAAAACTTACACCCATTTTACGGTAAGTTTCATCAAATCCTTCATACACCCAGTTATTCATTTTAGTCCAAAGTGCACGCACTTCCGGATCATTAGCTTCCCACTTCACCAGCATTTCGCGGGCTTCATTCATTAGAGGAGAAGCGGCTTCAGCCTTTGCTTTAGCTTCTTCTTCCGTCGCACCTTCAGACTGAAATTTAGCCGTCAATTCCTTCACTTCAGCTTTATAGTGCTTATCAAAAGCTACGTAATAATCGCCTACCAAATGGTCCCCCTTCTTTCCGGATGATTCGGGTGTTTCACCGTTACCATATTTGGACCAGGCCAGCATGGACTTACAAATATGAATACCACGATCGTTGACAATATTTGTTTTTACCACTTTATTGCCATTTGCCATCACAATGTTGGCTAAAGCATTACCCAGAAGATTATTGCGTACATGTCCCAGGTGAAGTGGCTTGTTGGTATTGGGTGAAGAATATTCGATCATCACCAACGGAGAATTATCCGTGGCAGCAACAATACCGTATTGCTTATCAACATGAATGTCATTCAACAATTCAATCCAGGCGGAAGAAGCGATAGTCAGGTTCAGGAAACCTTTGATCACATTGAATGCGGCTATCGAAGGCTCGTTAGCTTTCAGGTATTCGCCAATCTCCTGTGCTGTCTGCTCCGGTCCTTTCTTCGACATGCGCAGGAAAGGAAAAACTACCAGCGTGAGGTGTCCCTCAAATTCTTTCTTGGTTTTTTGCAGTTGCACCTGTGCGGCAGGCACGTCCTGTCCATACAGCGCTTTCAGTCCGTTGATGACGGACGCTACCAGTTTATCTTCTATATTCATGATTTAAAAGTATTTTCCGGGCGCAAAGATACTATATTTTGGTGAATTACGCGCTCCATCTGTACGGATAATAAAAAAGGAGACACCTCGTAGCGCCTCCTTTTCTATTTTTCATTCATAGCCTTCCTTTATTCGACGACCAAAGTCAACTCCATACCAGGTTTAAACTTAGCAACTTTCTTTGCAGGAATCGTAATACTCTGTTTGGTAGAAGGATTAATGCCCTGACGTGCTGCTCTCTCTGATACAGAGAACGTACCGAAGCCAACCAATGATACTTTGTCACCAGCCTTTAGGGCTTTCGTGATTGCTGCCATGAAAGCATCTAATGCTTTCTTAGAATCCGTTTTTGTCAAACCGGACTCTGCTGCCATAGCGTTGATAAGTTCTGACTTATTCATAATACTAAAATTAAAGAATTAATATGTTACACAAAAGATATCCGCATTAGTCGTTCACAAACCTCTACAAAAATAGAGCAATATTTCTGAATATCAAATAAAAACATTAAAAAAAGATTGGATTTTGGCGAAAAATAAAGAATAGAAAGGCGTTTTTCTGTTATAGAACAGAATTTATTCGTATTTTTGCGACTTATTGAACGAAATAATAAATTATGAATGCTATACCAACAGTTACTAAGAACCTATTAATCATTAATGTACTGGTCTTTCTTGCGACCATTGTTGCCCAAAGTTATCATCTTGATTTAGCCCGTTATCTGGGACTTCATTTCTTTCTTGCCGATGACTTTAACATAGCGCAACTTATCACATACATGTTCATGCATGGAGGTTTTACGCACCTTTTCTTTAACATGTTTGCCGTATGGATGTTTGGTCGCATACTCGAACAAGTATGGGGACCCAAACGCTTTTTATCTTACTACATGATATGTGGTATAGGCGCAGGCTTAATCAGCATGCTGGTAACTTACATACGCATTCAGGCTGCAAAGACCGGAATGAGTCCGGAGATGATTAATACCGTATATCAGGAAGGCGCTCAAATCATACGGGATAATATGAATTACACCTATCCGCCCATGGCAAATCTGAATGCTCTCTTAAACGGAGTTACCGTAGGAGCTTCAGGAGCCGTGTATGCCATTTTGCTGGGTTTCGGAATGTTGTTCCCCAACCAGCCGCTATTCATATTTCCGTTGCCGTTTCCGATAAAAGCCAAATACTTTGTTATCGGATATGCACTGATTGAACTGTACGCTGGTTTTGCCAACAATCCTAACGACAATGTAGCGCACTTCGCACACTTGGGTGGTATGATATTCGGTTTTATACTGATAATGTACTGGAGAAAAAAAGACAGAGGAAATGGGTACTATTATAACTGACCTTAAAGAAGCTTTTCGCAGAGGGAATATTTATATCCAGCTGATTTATATCAACGTAGCTGTTTTTGTAGTCACTACGCTGACGGAAGTAATTCTGCAATTATTCAATCGCAGCCTCGGCGGTGCGTTTGAATGGCTGGAATTGCCCGCTTCACTCACACAGTTCATCATACAGCCATGGTCACTGTTCACATATATGTTTATGCATGCAGGATTTTTACATATCTTGTTCAACATGTTGTGGCTATACTGGTTCGGAGCACTATTCCTGATGTTCTTCTCGGCCAAACATCTGCGCGGAGCGTATATCCTAGGAGGTATTTGCGGTGGATTATTGTACATGGCAGCCTATAATATCTTCCCGTATTTCCGCCCGATGGTCGATTATTCATTCATGTTGGGGGCATCCGCTTCCGTGCTTGCCATCGTAGCTGCTACAGCGTACCGCGAACCTAACTACCCCATCCGGCTGTTCCTCTTTGGTACGATACGGTTGAAATATCTGGCACTGATTGTCATCGGTACGGATTTACTGTTCATTACATCCAGCAATGCAGGCGGACATATTGCCCATCTGGGCGGTGCATTGGCGGGACTCTGGTTTGCTGCCGGACTCAGTAAAGGAAAAGATATCACTGCCTGGATTAACAAAATTCTAGATGCTATCGTTTCACTGTTCAGTTTCAAGCCCCGCAAACCGAAGATGAAAGTTCACTATGGTAACAGCCGTCAGAAAGACTATGACTACAACGCCCGCAAGAAATCTCAATCCGAAGAAATAGACCGTATCCTCGATAAATTGAAAAAATCAGGATATGAAAGCCTGACCACAGAAGAAAAGAAAAGTCTTTTCGATGCGAGCAAACGATAGTACAGAAAATGGGAATAAAGCATATTGGTAAATTCGTAGCCTATCTGATTTTAGCGGTTAATATTTTCTTTATAAGCTTGCTGCTTCTCACCGCTTACAGCCCGCACATCAAGCCGGTTGCTCACCCCGTAGAGTCCTGCTTCGGGCTGACATTTCCTATTTTCCTGGTGATAAACATCTGCTTTTTCATCTTTTGGCTTATTATCCAAAAGTATAAGTTTGCACTTTTTCCACTGGTAGCATTTCTTTTATGCTATTCACAAATACGGACTTATTTCCCGCTCAATTTCCACACAAGCAAATTACCCGAAGACAGTTTCAAGGTTTTGTCATATAACATCATGGGCTTCGACGGAGCGGTCAAAAAGGATGGTGAGAATCTCATTCTGAATTATCTGAAGAATAGCGGAGCAGATATCTTATGCCTGCAAGAATACCAAACGATAGAATCTCCCCGTTATCTCAGCCAGAAAGATGTGGAAAAGGCTTTAAAAGATTATCCCTATCATAACATCCAGATAGTGGGAAGAGGAAGTGGAAAAGGCCACACCAACCGGATAGCCTGCTACTCTAAATTCCCTATTCTTTCATCCCGTAAACTGGATTATGCCAGTGAATACAATGGCTCAGTGGTTTATGAACTGAAAATGGGAGAAGATACCGTAATGCTCATCAATAATCATCTGGAATCTAACAAGCTGACTAAAGAAGACAAAGTAGTCTACGAAAGTATGCTCAAATCTCCTGAAACGGAAAAAGTTAAAAGCGGTGCACGCCTGCTCATCCGCAAACTGGCAGAAGCATCCGCCATTCGCGCCCCACAAGCAGACAGTATCGCCCAGGAAATCGCAGCGTCACGATACCCTTATATCATTGTCTGCGGCGACTTTAACGATACTCCCATTTCCTATGCACACCGGGTCATTGAAAAAGGATTAAATGATGCTTTTACCAAGTCCGGCCGCGGGCTGGGTATTTCTTATAATCAGAATAAATTCTATTTCCGGATAGACAATATCCTGGCAAGCAAAAACCTTAAACCTTATAACTGTACGGTGGACCGTTCTATAAAAGAATCCGACCATTATCCAATCTGGTGTTATCTGAAGAGAAAAGACTGAAAAACGAATTAATAATTAATACTTTATACCTAATACTTAAAACTTATGTTTAAGAAGTGTATTTTTATTTTAGCTACAAGTTGTATGATGTACTCCTGTACCACGCAAACGGAAACCAATCCGTTCCTGACTGAGTTCCAAACCGAACATGGCGTACCGCCTTTCGATAAAATCAGATTGGAACACTATGAACCTGCCTTTCTGAAAGGCATTGAAGAGCAAAATGCAAATATAGATGCAATAGTGGACAACTCCGAAGCGCCAACCTTTGAAAATGTAATCGTTGCTCTTGATAATAGTTCCCCGACACTGGACCGGGTTAGTGCCATCTTCTATAATATGACGGAAGCAGAAACAACAGATGATCTGAAAGAATTATCTATTAAACTCGCCCCGACATTGTCCGAACACAGTGATAATATCTCACTGAATCAGGATCTTTTCAAGAAGGTTGATGCTGTATACCAACAGAAAGATGCATTGGGACTGACTACCGAACAACAACGCCTGCTGGAAGAGACCTACAAAGGCTTTGTCCGTTCCGGTGCAAACTTATCCCCTGATAAACAGGCACGCTTGCGCGAAGTCAACAAAGAACTTTCTACATTAGGTATCAAATTCAGTGATAATGTCCTGAATGAAAACAACGCCTTCAAACTTTATATAGACAAGGAAGAAGACCTTGCCGGACTGCCCGACTGGTTCCGTCAAAGCGCTGCTGAAAAAGCCAAAGAAGACGGACAAGAAGGCAAGTGGCTGTTTACATTGGGTAATGCCAGTCGTCTTCCATTCCTGCAATACTCAGAAAATCGTCCGTTACGCGAACAAATGTACAAGGCCTACATCAACCGCGGCAACAACAATGACAAGAATGACAACAAGAAGATTATTACAGACATCATAAAACTGCGTCTTGAAAAAGCGCAATTACTGGGCTTCGACTGTTATTCTAATTTTGTTTTGGACAATACGATGGCTAAAAATTCCACAACCGTTATGGACTTCTTAAACAACCTGTGGAGCTATTCATTGCCAAAAGCAAAAGCCGAAGCTGTTGAATTGCAGAACATAATGGATAAAGAAGGCAAAGGTGAAAAACTGGAAGCGTGGGACTGGTGGTTCTATACAGAAAAACTCCGCAAAGAGAAATACAATCTGGAAGAAGACGAAATCAAACCTTACTTTAAGTTAGAAAATGTACGCGAAGGCGCTTTCGCTGTAGCTAATAAACTTTATGGCATCACTTTAACGAAATTGGAAGGTATCCCCGTATACCACCCCGATGTAGAAGTATTCGAAGTGAAAGATGCAGATGGCTCACACTTGGGTGTTTTCTACGTAGATTATTTCCCCCGTCCGGGTAAGAGCGGTGGTGCATGGATGAGCAACTATCGCGAACAACAAGGCGCTATCCGCCCGTTGGTATGCAATGTATGCAGTTTCACACAGCCCGTAGGCGATATGCCTTCATTGCTGACTATTGACGAAGTGGAAACACTGTTCCATGAATTTGGTCATGCCCTGCATGGATTGCTGACAAAATGCAACTATAAAGGTATTTCCGGCACAAACGTAGTACGCGACTTCGTTGAGTTGCCTTCACAAATCAATGAGCATTGGGCTACCGAACCTGAAGTATTGAAAATGTATGCCAAACATTATCAAACCGGCGAAACTATCCCCGACAGCCTTATTGAAAAGATTCTGAATCAGAAAACCTTCAACCAAGGCTTCATGACCACCGAATTACTGGCTGCTGCCATTCTGGATATGAATCTGCACAATCTGACAGATACCCAGAACCTGGACATATTGGCATATGAGAAAGAGGCCATGGACAAACTGGAGCTTATTCCGGAAATAGCTCCACGCTATCGTACCACCTACTTCAACCATATCATTGGCGGTTATGCTGCCGGCTATTACAGCTATTTGTGGGCAAATGTATTGGACAACGATGCTTTCGAAGCTTTCAAGGAACACGGCATCTTTAACAAAAAGACAGCCGACCTCTTCCGGAATAACGTTTTGGAAAAGGGTAACAGCGAAGATCCGATGACTCTTTACAAGAACTTCCGCGGAACGGAGCCACAACTGGAACCGATGTTAAAAAATCGCGGAATGAAATAAAAACATTGCTATACGGAGGGAGTTAATTCTTTATCATGTGCAAATATTTGAGTTCCTTTTACTTCCGAATGTGAAAAAAAAACTATATTTGCAGCCTTGTACGCAACAGAAATTAATTAAAAAAGTAATCATAATAAACTAAAAGTAACATGCAAAACAAAGGATTTGTAAAGGTTTTTGCGGTATTGCTCACACTGGTGTGTGTGTTCTATCTCTCCTTTTCTTTTGTGACTCGCCATTATACCAATAAGGCTAAAGAGTTTGCAAAAGGCGATGTGAAAGTAGAGCAGGACTACCTGGATTCTCTGGCTAATGAGAAAGTATTCTTCGGCAATTGGACACTGAAACAGTGCCGAGAGATGGAGATCAGTTTAGGTTTGGACTTAAAGGGTGGTATGAACGTCATCCTCGAAGTTTCCGTTCCCGATGTAATCAAAGCATTGGCGGACAACAAACCCGACGAAGCATTCAATCAAGCATTGGCAAATGCTGCAAAACAGGCTATTAGCAGCCAGGACGACGTCATTACGTTGTTTGTGAGAGAGTATCACAAAATTGCTCCGGACGCACGTCTTTCCGAGCTTTTCGCCACTCAACAGTTAAAAGACAAAGTTAACCAAAAGACCTCCGACGCGGAAGTAGAAAAGGTACTGCGCACGGAAGTAAAAGCCGCTGTTGACAACTCATACAACGTACTCCGTACTCGTATCGACCGTTTTGGTGTGGTTCAGCCCAACATCCAAAGTCTGGAAGACAAGATGGGACGTATCATGGTGGAACTTCCGGGTATCAAGGAACCGGAACGTGTAAGAAAATTACTTCAAGGTTCCGCTAATCTGGAGTTTTGGGAAACATACAACGCAAAGGATGTTGCACCTTATCTGCAAGCTGCTGATAACAAACTGCGTAGCATTTTAGCCAATGAAGCACCTGCTGACAGTGCAGCTGTTGACAGCACCGCTGCTCCGGTTGTAGCGCAAGCTACCAGCACCGCCGACAGTCTTGCCGCTGCATTGAAAGGTGAAAACAAAGCACAATCCGTCGATCTTGCACAAATCAAGAAAGAACATCCGTTGCTGGCTGTACTGCAGGTTAACTCCAGCGGGCAAGGTCCTGTTGTAGCTTATGCTAATTACAAGGATACTGCTGACATCAACAAATATCTTTCCATGAAAGAAATTCAAGCCGAACTCCCGAAAGACCTTCGTCTGAAATGGGGTGTTTCCGCTTACGAATATGATCCGAAAGGACAAACTTTCGAACTTTACGCTATCCGCTCAACCGAACGTAACGGACGCGCTCCGCTGGAAGGTGATGTTGTTGTAAGCGCTAAAGACGAATACGATCAGTTTGGTAAACCTGCCGTAAGTATGTCAATGAATACAGACGGTTCACGCCGCTGGGCACAGTTGACTAAACAAAACATCGGTAAGAGCATCGCTATCGTATTGGACGGCTATGTATATTCTGCACCGAATGTAAATACTGAAATTACAGGTGGTAACTCACAAATCACGGGTCACTTTACTCCCGAACAGGCAAAGGACTTAGCAAACGTACTGAAATCCGGTAAGATGCCGGCTCCCGCACGTATCGTTCAGGAAGATATCGTAGGTCCGTCTTTGGGACAGGCTTCTATTAACGCCGGTGTATTCTCATTCATCGTAGCATTAATACTATTGATGGTTTATATGTGCTCCATGTACGGTTTCATTCCGGGTATGGTTGCCAACGGCGCATTGGTACTGAACATGTTCTTTACAATGGGTATCCTTTCATCCTTCCAGGCGGCTCTGACAATGTCCGGTATTGCCGGTATGGTGTTAGCCCTGGGTATGGCTGTGGATGCGAACGTGTTGATCTATGAACGTACAAAAGAAGAGTTACGCGCAGGTAAGGGTGTGAAAAAAGCCCTCGCAGACGGTTATTCTAATGCATTCTCCGCTATCTTCGACTCAAATTTAACGTCTATCATCACGGGTGTTATCCTGTTTAATTTCGGTACAGGTCCTATCCGTGGTTTTGCCACGACCTTGATTATCGGTATCTTGATTTCATTCTTTACCGCTGTGTTCATGACACGTCTGGTATATGAATACTTCATGAATAAAGATAAATGGCTGAACCTGACTTTCTCTTCTAAGATCTCTAAGAACCTGATGACGAATGTACATTTCGACTTCATGGGTAGAAATAAGCAATGGTTTACAATTACAGGCATTATCCTTGTTATCTGTATCGGTTCACTGTTCGTACGTGGCTTGAGCCAGAGTATCGACTTCACCGGTGGACGCAACTTCAAGGTACAGTTTGAAAACGCCGTAGAACCGGAACAAGTACGTGAGTTAATCGCCAGCAAGTTCGGTGATTCTAATGTAAGTGTAATTGCTATCGGTACCGATAAGAAGACTGTACGTATCAGTACAAACTACCGTATCGAAGAAGAAGGTAATAATGTCGATTCAGAAATCGAAGCATATCTGTATGAAACGCTGAAACCGGTATTGACGCAGAACATCACGCTGGAGACATTCATCGACCGCGAAAATCACACAGGTGGCAGTATCGTCAGCTCACAGAAAGTAGGTCCGAGTATCGCAGATGATATCAAGACTTCGGCCATGTGGTCTGTAGTTCTCGCTCTTATCGCCATCGGTCTCTACATCTTGATCCGTTTCCGCAACATTGCATATAGTGTGGGTTCCGTAGTTGCACTGACCAGTGATACATTAATGATTCTTGGCGCTTATTCATTGTGCTGGGGTTGGATGCCGTTCTCTCTTGAAATTGACCAGACATTTATCGGTGCTATCCTTACGGCTATCGGTTACTCTATCAATGATAAAGTGGTAATCTTCGACCGTGTACGTGAATTCTTCGGCCTGTACCCGAAACGTGACAGAAAGCAATTGTTCAATGATTCGTTGAATACGACTCTGGCACGTACCATAAATACTTCATTGAGTACATTAATCGTGCTGCTGTGTATCTTCATCCTTGGTGGTGACTCTATCCGCAGTTTCGCATTTGCAATGATTCTCGGTGTTGTAATCGGTACATTATCTTCTCTGTTCGTTGCATCTCCTATCGCATATATGATGATGAAGAACAAAAAGATTGTTGAGCCTGCTGTTGAAGTAGCAAAATAAGAACTATATAGTAACAAAACAAAAAAGGGAAGCCGAATAAATGGCTTCCCTTTTTTGTTTTGTAGTCCCGAGGGGAATCGAACCCCTATCTAAAGTTTAGGAAACTTCTATTCTATCCGTTGAACTACAGGACCAAAAACATTTGCGGTTGCAAAGATAAAGCATTCTCCCGATTTAACAAGGGCGAATGAATCTTTTATCGAGAAGTTAAAGAAATACAGTCTACACAAGATTTTATCAAAGTGTCAACCTAAATTAGCTACAAACAGTAGTATATTGGTGACCCAATCTTACATTTAGTCAACAGTTATGCAACCAAAAATAAATGATAATATGCAACTTTTATTCGTTCAAGTCAGACACATAGTCAGAGTTTTGTTCACTCCAAATATCAAAAAACACTCATTTATCAATTCTTTTAGTACACAATCACAGATTAATTCGAAAAGATTTTGCCAAGTCGCATAACTTTCCGACATTTGCAAACGCATCTTTAAAAGCGTAGTACTTTTTGTAAGTACCCCAACCAACATAAGAACAGATTTTAAGTGATCCTATAAATTAATCATAGTAATACGAAATTATGGCAAACGACATGATGGTAAAAGAACTGGATCAAGTGGTAGTCCGCTTTTCCGGAGACTCCGGCGATGGTATGCAGCTCGCCGGCAACATCTTTTCAACAGTATCGGCTACGGTGGGAAATGACATCAGTACTTTCCCCGACTATCCCGCAGATATCCGCGCCCCGCAAGGTTCTCTGACCGGCGTATCAGGTTTCCAGGTACACATCGGCGCCAGCAAAGTATTCACCCCGGGTGATAAATGCGACGTATTGGTAGCTATGAACGCTGCCGCATTGAAAACACAGTATAAGTTTGCTAAGTCTACTGCTTGTATCATCATCGACACAGACTGTTTCCAGGCTTCCGATTTACAGAAAGCTGCTTTCAAGACTGACAATCCTATCGAAGAAATGGGTATCAAGCAAGACGTGATTGCTGCTCCTATCTCTCAAATGGTGAAAGATTGCCTGGCAGAAACAGGTATGGACAATAAAGCAATGCTGAAATGCCGCAACATGTTCGCTCTCGGCCTGGTTTGCTGGTTATTCAATCGTGATCTGAAGATTGCAGAAGATTTCCTTAGAGAGAAATTCGCAAAAAAGCCGGAAATAGCAGAAGCCAACATCAAGGTGATTCACGCCGGCTACGACTATGGTCACAATACACATGCTTCTGTAGCGCATACTTATAAGATAGAAAGTAAGATAAAAACACCCGGAATATATATGGATATCATGGGTAACAAAGCTACAGCCTACGGCTTCATTGCTGCTGCTGAAAAGGCTGGTCTGAAGTTATTCCTGGGTTCTTATCCTATCACTCCGGCTACGGACGTATTACATGAACTCTCCAAACATAAATCTTTAGGTGTCATTACCGTTCAATGCGAAGATGAGATTTCCGGCTGTGCTACAGCTATCGGTGCATCTTTTGCAGGTGCATTGGCTGTAACTACCACTTCCGGTCCGGGTGTCTGCCTGAAATCAGAGGCTATGAACCTGGCAGTGATTACAGAACTTCCTCTGGTTGTTCTGAACGTACAGCGCGGTGGCCCTTCCACAGGTTTGCCGACTAAATCGGAACAAACTGACTTATTGCAGGCTTTGTTTGGCCGTAACGGTGAAAGCCCGATGCCGGTTATTGCTGCAACCTCACCGACAAACTGCTTCGATGCAGCCTATGCAGCTTGTAAAATGGCTTTGGAGCACATGACTCCGGTAGTTCTGTTGACAGACGGTTTCGTAGCCAACGGTTCCGGTGCATGGAAGCTGCCGAATCTGGATACATATCCTGAAATCAAACCTCAGTATGTTACTCCTGAAATGAAGGATAACTATACTCCTTATAAACGCAACCCTGAGAACCAGGTACGTTACTGGGCCATTCCGGGACAAGAAGGCTATACTCATATCCTCGGTGGTCTGGAAAAAGACAGCAACACTGGTGCGATCTCTACCGATCCTGAAAACCACAATCTGATGTGCCACCTGCGTGCAGAAAAAGTTGCAAAGATTGCTGTGCCCGATGTAGAAGTACAAGGCTGTGCAGATGATGCAGACCTGCTGATTGTAGGCTTTGGCGGTACTTACGGACACTTGTATTCTGCTATGGAAGAGATGAACAAAGCCGGACAAAAAGTAGCCTTAGCTCACTTCTCTTATATCAACCCACTGCCTAAAAATACGGCTGAAGTATTGAAGAAATATAAGAAAGTGGTAGTTGCCGAACAGAATCTGGGACAATTTGCCGGTTATCTCCGCATGAAGGTAGATAATTTCACTCCGTATCAATTCAATGAAGTCAAGGGACAGCCGTTCGTAGTAAGCGAATTGGTGGCTGCCTTCACCGAGATACTGAAGAAGTGACAAGCTACAGGCTACAAGTAACAAGTACTGCTCTGAACAGACTTGTAGCTTGTAGCTCGTAACTCGTAGCTACTAAAAAACTTATCAACTTAAAACTTAAGAACATCATGAGCGAATATACAGCTAAAGATTTCAAAAAAGGACAACCTCGTTGGTGTCCGGGTTGCGGTGACCACTTCTTCTTGAATTCACTGCACAAAGCGTTGGCAGAAATCGGTGTTAAACCTTGGGAAACTGCCGTTATTTCGGGTATCGGTTGCTCTAGCCGTCTACCTTATTATATGAATACGTATGCGATGCAGACTATCCACGGACGTGCTGCCGCCATCTCTACCGGATGTAAAGTAACCAATCCTAACCTGAGCGTTTGGCAGGTTTCAGGTGACGGTGACGGTCTGGCTATCGGTGGTAACCACTTTATCCATGCTATCCGTCGCAATATAGATATCAACATTCTGTTGCTGAACAACCGCATCTACGGTTTGACAAAAGGACAATATTCTCCGACGTCTCCCCGTGGCTTCGTCAGCAAATCCTCTCCTTATGGTACGGTAGAAGATCCGTTCCACCCAGCTGAACTCTGCTTCGGTGCCCGTGGACGTTTCTTTGCACGCTGTGTAGCTACAGATGGTCCCGGTACAGGAGAAGTTCTGAAGGCTGCTGCTAACCATAAAGGAGCCGCTGTGTGTGAGATTCTGCAACACTGCGTTATCTTCAATGACGGAACCTACGACTCTGTATACAACAAAGACGGACGTGCCAAGAATGCTATCTATCTGGAACACGGTAAGCCGATGCTTTTCGGTGAGAACAAAGAGTTTGGATTGATGCAGGAAGGCTTCGGACTGAAAGTTGTGAAGTTGGGCGAGAACGGTATCACGGAAAAGGATATCCTCGTTCATGATGCACACTGCATGGATAATACATTGCAACTGAAATTGGCTCTGATGGAAGGTCCTGACTTTCCGGTTGCTCTCGGTGTGATCCGCGATGTAGAAGCTCCGACTTATGACGATGCTGTAATGGAACAGATTGAAGAAGTATCAGCAAAGAAGAAGTATCACAACTTCAAGGAACTGTTGATGACAAATGATATTTGGGAAGTGAAGTAAACTATACGCAAGTATAAATCCGCTTCCCTCTTACAACACCTCATTGCCAAACTATAAAATAGTGACGGCAATGAGGTGTTTTTTATAATCCACAGAACAAATATATTCCCCTCTCCCTTTGATAATAAAAGAATTAGTGTATATTTGCATCAGGCATACATTAACCTTTAACATCACTGTACTATGGGCAGAAGATTAATCTTTGACCGGTTTTCACAGCAAGCTCTCCAGACCTTGCACCGGTATCGTGCCGTAATGTTCAGTCCCACCCTTTATTCATGTTTTTAGTTCGCGAGTGATATTTATTTTCAGTCATTTACTAAACATGAATAGATTATGGATAATAGACCTACCATAGCCGAGGTACAAGAATGGGTACTGAAGCTACACAACACGTGTGAGCAAACCATCACAAACGAAGAGCGCAAAGAACAGCATAAATATGCCGTCATGGTGCAACGTCCGCAGGACAAGAAGTTCCTGGTGAAAATGCTGGATGAATCTTCGCAGATACGTGATCGCAAGAAACTTGCCACCCGCATTAAGACTCTGATAGACCGCTATGGAGTACCCGAATTTCTGAATAAGCGGGATACTTTCCTCTTTAAAATGTACCAGGCCTTCGGACATCATTTCGACTTCATTGCCATACCTATTATAAAGAAACGCTTACGCATGGATACGTCCAAAGTTATCCTTGATGAAGCACGTCCCAAGTTAACCCGACACCTGTCCGAACGTGCACAGCAAAAGGTTGGACAGAACGTTAACCTACTGGGTGAAGTTGTTTTAGGCAATGGGGAAGCAGATCACCGTTACCATCATTACCTGGAAGCATTGGAAGCTCCGGATATTAACTATATCTCCGTCAAGATATCCGGCATCTATGCCCAGACGCATGCCTTGAATTATGAAGAGAGTTTCCCGGAACTGGTGAAACGCATGTCCGCTCTCTACCAAAAAGCAATAGACTTCCCGCATACAGATGAAAACGGAGTGAAACGTGCGAAGTTTGTCAATCTGGATATGGAAGAATATAAAGATTCACACTTTACTTTACGCCTGTTTAAAACTGTACTAAGCAAACCGGAATTCAAAGACTATTCAGCTGGTATCGTTGTACAGGCTTATCTGCCCGATGCTTATGATTTCCAGACGGAATTGCTGGAATTTGCAAAGGCACGCGTGGCAGAGGGAGGTGCACCACTCAAAATGCGCCTTGTAAAAGGTTGTAATCTGGAAATGGAAACGGTGATTTCTTCCTTGCGCGGCTGGCCCAACCCCATACTTTCCACAAAAACGGAAGTAGATGCAAACTACCTGCATATACTGGAACGCGCCCTGCTGCCCGAAAATGCAAAAGTATTGCACATCGGAGTGGCTTCGCATAACCTGTTCACAATAGCCTACGCTTATCTGTTAAGCCAGAAAAACAACAGTTCAGAGTATATGACATTTGAGATGTTGGAAGGTATGGCCGACCATGTATGGCGCGCGCAGTCGCAACTGGGTAATCACATCATACTATATGCACCGGTAGTGAAAAATGAACATTTCCTGAATGCAGTCTCTTATCTGGTACGCCGTATGGATGAGAATACAGCTCCGGATAACTTCCTCACTCACTCATTCAATCTGAAACCGGGAACCGACACCTGGAATTTCCTGCAAAAGCAGTTTGAAGAAGCATATCACAAGAAAGACAGCGTTTCTCATATTCCTACGCGCACGCAGAACAGGCTTTTACCATATTCTTCCGTTCCTCCATCCGACGTGATGAAAAACGAACCGGATACGGATTTCGACCTGCCTCAAAATCAGGAATGGGTGCGAAATATCTTTGCCAAATGGAAAAAGTCTTCCGGCGATACTCCGGAAATCATTCCTCTGCAAATAGGAGCCGAAACCATCGTTTGTGAAAAACGCCATAAGTACATGGACCGCTGCCAGAATGATGAAGTATGTATTTGCGAAATGTCGCAAGCCAATACGGAACAAGTAAAGCAAATCATCGGCATTGCAGAAAAAGATCCCGCAGGCTGGCGGAACACCACTTTAGAGGAACGTCATAGAATCATGTTCGAAGCAGCCAATCGCCTGGGTGATATGCGCGGAGACCTGATAGGCAGCATGTGTGCTGTAACAGGTAAAACAGTGGTAGAAGGCGATGTGGAGGTATCCGAAGGTATTGACTACGCCCGCTTCTATACCACAACAATGAAAAAATTCGCCGCACTGCATGATGTGGACATCACCTCCAAAGGAACAATCCTCGTCATTTCACCGTGGAACTTTCCATGTGCCATTCCTATCGGCGGCATTGTAGCCGGATTGGCCGGTGGCAATACCGTGATACTGAAACCCGCAACAGTAGCCGCTCCCGTAGCGTGGCTATTTGCCAAGGCTTTCTGGGATGCAGGAGTACCCAAAGAAGCATTGCAAGTCATTATTACCGACCGTGAAGCACTGAAAGAGTTGACCACTGCTTCGGCTATCAAGCATATCATCCTGACAGGTGGTACGGATACGGCCCAAAGCATTGCACGTACCAACCCGTCTACCCCACTTTCCGCCGAAACCGGTGGAAAAAATGCTATTATCCTTACCGCCTCAGGCGACCGTGATCATGCCATTATGAATATCGTTGCTTCCGCTTTCGGAAATGCCGGACAAAAGTGCTCAGCATGTTCCCTGCTGCTTGTAGAACGCTCTGTATACGAAGACAAGAACTTCCAGGATAAGCTGAAGGATGCCGCCACCAGTATGAAAGTAGGCAGTGTATGGGAAGCCGGTAATGTAGTAGGCCCCATGATTACCAACCGGAACGACAAGTTACTGCAAGCCCTCACACTGGAACCCGGCGAGTCCTGGCTGGTTCCACCTAAGTTTATCGACGAGAAGCAATACATCCTCGCCCCTACCGTGAAATGGGGAGTAAAACCGGGCAGTTATTCATTCCGCACCGAATTGTTCGGTCCCATGTTAAGTGTGGCTTGCATTGACAATCTTCAACAGGGAATAGAGTTGGTAAACAGCCTGGACTACGGTTTGACTTCCGGTCTGCAAAGTCTGGATGAGAACGAACAGAAACTCTGGAAGAACTCCATTCTGGCAGGTAACCTTTATATCAATCGTGGCATCACAGGCGCTATTGTCAACCGCCAACCTTTCGGCGGAATGAAACTGTCTGCTTTCGGTGGTGGTGTAAAAGCAGGCGGACCAAACTATTGCGCCTGCCTTGTGAAGATTACCGACAAGCCGGAAAGCAATACGGATTACAAGCAAAGTTATCCCCATGTATATGAGGAAGAATTTGCGCATGCACGGGATATCAATAAGTTATATGGCGAACAAAATGCATTCCGCTATCTGCCATTAAAGAATATGGTGCTCCGTCTTTTCCCGGGAGATAGTAACGAAGAAGCGGAAATGATCGCACTTGCCGCAAAACTCTGCCATACACCACTGACTATCAGCTTTGCCCCGAATGATGATCGCACGACTGCATTATCATCTACCGGTTGTACACTAAAGAAAGAAACGTTCGATGAATTCCTCAAAACAATGAGGACTTATGAACGCATCCGCACTTGTGGCGCTGATATTCCGATGGAAATGTATGAAGAGGCAGCTCGCAGAAACAAATACATTGCCACGGCAAAACCTGTGAAAAACGGACGTGTAGAGTTGATACATTATATTAAAGAGCAAAGCATCTCATTTGAATACCATCGATATGGCAGTATTCTGGATGTGCCACCTGTAGAATAACAATTTAAAAGAACGTGATCCGGCTTGTCTGTTAAAAAAACAGACAGGTCCGGTCACGCTCATATACGACAAGAGAATATCAATCCTCCGGATTAGCCTCTTCGTTCTCCGTCGGCAACGGCAAAGAAACAGTAAATTCGCTATATTTCCCTTCTATACTCTCCACACTGACGTACCCTCCATGCTCCCGGGCTACATTCATCACATAGTTCAGTCCCAAACCGAAACCGGATACTTTCTTCTTCTCATCCTCATTCCGGGTAATGACGCGTTCAAACTTATCAAATACAATCCGTTGAGCCGCAAGCGGAATACCGATTCCATTATCCCGCACCCTGATCTGAATATACTGTCCGGAAAGGCAGGAAGTAATCTGTATATCTATTGTATCCTTAGAATATTTCACAGCATTATCTATCAGGTTACTTAAAGCCTCTTTCAGATACTCTTCATCAGCATAAGCTCCCTCTTCCTGCAAATCAACCTGAAATGTGATAGGCTTTTCTGCCTTAGCAGTGAACGTGTGTACTAGCTCATCCACCATAGGACGGAGTTGAATCCAATTCTTATCCAGCAATAATTGTCCATGTTCCAGTTTAGAGATAGTCAGTACTTTATTGACCAGTGCAAGCAAATGTTGAGCTTCCGCCTCCAGTATATCGAAGTGCTTTTCTTTCTTCTCAGGCTTACTATCTACCTTTCCACTACGAAGCACTTTAAGCCCAATCAGGATGGAACTGATCGGATTCTTCATGTCGTGAACCATAGCAGAAGAGAAATCTTCACGCATTCGTGCCAACTCATCCTGCCGGCGGATAATATCCACCTGCTTACGTATGGCAAATAATAGAAGTCCCAAAGCCGCTATCGTTCCGAAGAACATATAAAGCAGTTTGCCGATGAACCCGGCACGAAGATTCTGGATATAAGCATGTACTCCCTGAGCGTCATTCACAGGACATACAAAGGTATAGTGCTGCTCCAACAGTTTCCGATAATCAGAAAAATATCGTAAATCCTGTTTCAATACGATGGAATCACCGTGTAAAGATACCGTATCCAGGCGAAACTTGATCCGCTTCAAATTCACTTCATCCAGTTCATTACGGAAAAAGGCAGCCAGATCCTTAGTTTGTCCGGCTTCAAATGCATCCGTCGCACGGCCGTAAGCTTCGTGGATATTACGTATCACTTGCTGCCGGTTCAGTCCGAAACTTCGTCCTACCCAATTTCCAAGTAAGTACAGGACAGCAGCTGTTGCAGTTATTGTAAGAAGTATATAATACGACTTTTTCATCAAGCATTCTATATTTCAGGCAAATATAGATAAACTTTTCTTTCCATCTTAACATAAAGATAACATTCTGATAACCTAAATTAATTTCATACTCTTGCTATCTTTGCAGCGTAGAAATCAGTAAAAAGGAATTATGGAAAAGAAAGAAGCAAATAAGGAGCCATTCAACCGCCCGGATGGAGTGGAAGTGAAACTCACGGCAAAGTCTATCAACATAAGAGGATTTCTGTTTTTTTTCATTCTGTTCCTGACAGGCAGCTATCTGTTTGCTTATGTATGGGATGACTCTTCATCCTATGGTGCCGGTCGTTTATTGGGTACCGCTGTAAAAGGAATCAGTAGTCCCCAAGTTATGCTTTGCATATTTTTACTCCTCGTGTTTTATATACTAATCCAGGCAGGGATTCTTTACTGGTTTAGCGGAAAGGATAAAAAGCTCCTACACTGGCATTTTGACTGGACTGGAGTAGGATTTTCTCTGACTCGTCCTATTCCATTGAAGTTCTATCGGGTATCCTTATTATTACCGGGCATCTTATTGGGAGTGATGCCTGCAATCCATGGATTCTGTACAGGAGAAGCCAATATATTCTTTTTAGGATTATTCGGTATTCTGGGTGGTACGGGAGATTTCCTTTTCTGGTACAGCCTTCGTGCCTTTGATGACGAAGACCTACTCTTGGCCGGTAAAAAGGCTTTTCAGGCCACTATTATAAAACGCAATTACGGGAAGAATGATTAAAGATGCTCAAGACCTTTTTACATCCAGCACTAAGCCTTATTGGATGTCAACCAAGATTAACAAGTCTGTCAACCTTGGTTAACGGATCCATCAACCTTGGTTGACAAGCCTGTTAACCAAGGTCAACACCTGATTATCCCTTAGATAAAAGGGATATTTCACTGATTATAAACAGAATATCCCCTTATATAAAACAACAGAAAACCTTGTTTGCCGGACGATACAAAGTGAGGGTAAAAAAACTGCCCTCACTCTTTTTTCTGCTCTCACTCACACTTAACATTCTAATTATTATTGATTTATTCCAGAAGTGAGGGCAGTGAGGGTAGATTTGGAAAACTTTTTATTGGTATCTATTCTTTTTCGCCGAATGCCAAATCTCCTGCATCTCCCAGTCCCGGAACAATATACGAATGGTCATTAATTTCCGGATCGATGGCTGCACACCAAATGGTAGTTTTGTCTGCGGGAAGTGTGTTAGCAATGTGTTCCACAGCCTGACGGCTGGCAATGATAGAAGCAACATGAATCTCCGCCGGATGCCCTTTCGTCAACATAGCCTGATAGCTCAGTTCCATACTGCTGCCGGTTGCCAGCATCGGGTCGGTAATAATCAGTGTCTTTCCGTCAATGCGCGGTGAAGCGATGTATTCAATATGAATATCAAACTTCAACGTATCCTTATACTTTCGGTAGGCAGAAACAAAAGCATTCTCCGCACCGTCAAAGTAGCTCAGAAAGCCCTGATGGAAAGGTAGTCCGGCACGCAGAATGGTGCTTAATACCAATTGATTATCCGGAGTTTGCACGGGTGCTATCCCCAGCGGAGTCTGTATATTCTTCTGAGAATAAGCAAAGTCCTTACTCATTTCATAGGCCATAATTTCCCCGATGCGTTCAATGTTTCGGCGGAAGCGAAGGCGGTCGCTCTGTACTTGTACATCCCGGATCTCGGCAACATACTGGTTCAGGATGGAGTTTGTTTCGGCAAAATTGATTATCTTCATGATAGTTTATTGAATTTATATGCGCAAAGTAAACGATTTCTTGCGCAATTTGCAACATTCAGTTTGCAGATATTGTTATGGAGTTATAAAAGACTTCTCATTAAAGAAAAATTTCTCTAATCGGGTGTTTGTTTCGAAAGAAAATACTACTTTTGTACGCGAAAAACAAGGGGCTGTTCGGATATGGCTTAATTCATACCGGTTTCCTTCCCCCCTTGAGATAGATAAAGGTAAAAAGAATTAGCAAGAGATTAATAAACCAAATACCAAATTTTAAATCATTAAAAGAAATGGCAAATTTAGATTTAAGCAAGTACGGTATCATGGGTGTGACTGAAATCATTCACAACCCTTCATACGATGTACTCTTCGCAGAAGAAACCAAACCGGGTTTGGAAGGTTTTGAAAAAGGTCAGGTAACTGAACTGGGTGCTGTAAACGTTATGACTGGTGTTTACACCGGCCGTTCTCCTAAAGATAAATTCTTCGTTATGGACGAAACCAGCAAGAATACCGTATGGTGGACTTCGGAAGAATACAAGAACGACAACAAACCTGTTGACGAAAAATGCTGGAAAGCTTGCAAAGAATTGGCTACTAAAGAACTTTCTAACAAGAGACTGTTCGTAGTTGACGCATTCTGCGGTGCTAACGAAAACTCTCGTCTGAAATTGCGCTTCATCATGGAAGTAGCATGGCAGGCTCATTTCGTAACAAACATGTTCATCCGTCCGACTGCTGAGGAATTGGCTAACTTCGGTGAACCTGATTTCGTTATCATGAATGCTTCTAAGGCTAAGGTTGAAAACTACAAGGAACTGGGTCTGAACTCAGAAACTGCTGTTGTATTCAACTTGACTGAGAAGATCCAGGTTATCCTGAACACTTGGTACGGTGGTGAAATGAAGAAAGGTATGTTCTCTTACATGAACTATCTGCTTCCGTTGAACGGCATGGCTTCTATGCACTGTTCTGCAAACACTGACATGAAGAACGAAAACACAGCTATCTTCTTCGGTCTGTCTGGTACAGGTAAGACTACTTTGTCTACTGACCCGAAACGTCTGTTGATCGGTGATGACGAACACGGATGGGATGACGAAGGTGTATTCAACTTCGAAGGTGGTTGCTACGCTAAGGTTATCAACCTTGACAAAGATAGCGAACCCGATATCTACAACGCAATCAAACGTGACGCTCTGTTGGAGAACGTAACTGTTGCTGCTGATGGTAAGATTGACTTCGCAGATAAGAGCGTAACTGAAAACACTCGTGTTTCTTATCCTATCTACCACATCGAAAACATCGTTAAACCGGTATCTAAAGGCCCGGCTGCAAAACAAGTTATCTTCTTGTCTGCTGACGCATTCGGTGTATTGCCTCCGGTATCTATCCTGAACGCTGAACAAACTAAATATTACTTCCTGTCTGGTTTCACTGCTAAGTTGGCTGGTACAGAACGTGGTATCACTGAACCGACTCCGACATTCTCTGCTTGCTTCGGCGCTGCTTTCTTGAGCTTGCACCCGACTAAATATGCAGAAGAGTTGGTTAAGAAGATGGAAAAATCAGGTGCTAAGGCATACTTGGTAAACACTGGTTGGAACGGTAGCGGCAAGCGTATCTCTATCAAAGATACTCGTGGTATCATCGACGCTATCCTTGACGGTTCTATCGACAAGGCTCCTACTAAGGTTATTCCTTTCTTCGATTTCGTTGTTCCGACTGCATTGCCGAATGTTGATCCGAAGATCCTTGATCCTCGCGACACTTACGAATGTGCTTGCAAGTGGGAAGAAAAAGCTAAAGACCTGGCTGCTCGTTTCATCAAGAACTTCTCTAAGTTCGAAGGTAACGAAGCCGGTAAAGCACTGGTTGCTGCTGGTCCGAAGCTCTAATCTGAATAAACCCAGTTTAGATATATATGCGAAAGCGGCTCTTGATATCAAGAGCCGCTTTTCTTGTTTTTATCTGTTTCGTTTGTTCTTCCTAATTATTTTCCTACTTTTGCGCTATACGTAATACCTAAGAATATGACTTATCTGGATACGGACAAGCAAACGCAGGCAGATTTGAGCATTACAGAAGGAATATATGACGAATATCCCCTCTACTCCTTATTCTCCGGAACGGAGACTAAAAACGGAAAACGCATGATGCTCGATTGGATTACCTCTCCCCTGAACGATATATCTGCCATACGAAAAAGACAAGAAGCGATAGCCTGGAAAGAGTTACCCGAACTTCCTTTGGATGAAGAAGAGCTCGACTTTATCGAATATTATCTGGAGTACCGTGATCAGATCAGAAGACCTAATATTTTAGTGTCGCTGACTTCAGCATTCGACCGTTTATTAAGACACGACGCTCAACGCTATATCATCAGACGGGGTGTAACCTTAATTATCCTGTTATTGAACCGATTGGATACATTGCGAAAAAACACTCTGGAAAATGCCCCTTTACTATTGAAAGAATTAGCACAAAGCATTCAGGACACTATACATGGCAGCGAACTGAAAGAAGTTATCGGCCTCTATAAAGAGAAATCTCCCTCCAACTATACCATCGACAAATACGATTACCTGTTTCGTTGTATCCATTTTGAACTGATCAGAGGGTTACTTTCTCAAATTTATATACTGGACGTATGCCGCACAGCACAGCATGTAGCAATCAACAGAGGTTTCTGCTGCTGTCCGGAAATGACAGAAACGATGGATTTATCTATTACGGGCTTCGTACACCCGTTCACCAAAGAGGGACGAAGTAACGACTGGAAGATGTCAAACGGCAATATATGCATTCTTACAGGCTCCAATATGGCCGGTAAATCAACAACCCTCAAAGCCATCACAATCGCTGTATGGCTGGCGCACTGCGGATTACCGGTTCCAGCCCGTTCAATGACCTGTCCTGTTTTTGATGGAATCTATACTTCAATCAACCTCCCGGACTCCCTGCGCGATGGCAGAAGTCATTTTATGGCGGAAATTCTACGGATCAAAGAAGTTCTTCAAAAAGCGAAATCCGGTAAGCGATGTCTGATAATACTGGATGAAATGTTTCGCGGAACAAACGCACAGGATGCCTTTGAAGCTTCTGTCGCAGTAAACGAATTACTCAGAAAGTATTTGCATTGCTCATTCCTTATATCGACCCACATTCTGGAATATGCCAAACATTTTGAGAAAGACAGTGCATGTTCTTTCTACTATATGGATTCAAGAATTCAGAACGATCAATTTATATGTCCTTATCAACTGGTTGAAGGCATATCCGAAGCACAGGTTGGATACTGGTTGGTAAGAAAAGAATTGGAATCACTTCATTACTAAATCTTTTTTGTTAGCTTTGCGAAAACCAATATTAAACAAAGCAATATGAAAAGTATCAAATTGATGTTAGCAGGTGCCAGCCTGTTGCTGTGCTGCGGATGCGGCATGCAAGTAAAAGAGAGTACAACTGTGACTGAGAAAGCAAGCAATGAAAATGCAGTAATTGAGAATATGATGTCACGCCGCAGTATTCGTAAATACAAGCCGCAAGCAGTGAACCGCGATACTATGCAGATTATACTGAACTGCGGTATCAATGCCCCCAACGGTCAGAACAAGCAGTCCTGGGCAATCCGGGTAGTGGATAATCCGGATTTTATCAATGGTATCACCGAAGTTTACAAGAAACAGAATCCGAAAGCCGCTGAAGATCCTAACTTCAAAAATATGTTCCGCAATGCTCCTACAATAGTATTTATCGCCAATGACAAGTCTTATGATCTGTC
Source organism: Bacteroides cellulosilyticus (assembly GCF_020091405.1). Taxonomy (NCBI): domain Bacteria; kingdom Pseudomonadati; phylum Bacteroidota; class Bacteroidia; order Bacteroidales; family Bacteroidaceae; genus Bacteroides; species Bacteroides cellulosilyticus. Next base: position 2,177,724 of record NZ_CP081903.1, on the reverse strand, counting down.
ACAGATAGACTGTGGTTTACTGGGTGAGAACATGATTCTCTCAGCTTGGTCTATGGGTATAGGTTCTTGTTGTTTAGGAGGACCGACACGATTTATAAACTCCACACCGGATGCAGCAGAATATTTGAAGAGACTCGATATTCCGGAAGGATATGAGTTGCTCTATTGCATCGCATTCGGTTATCCGGATGAAACTCCGGCAGCTAAGCCGAGAAATGCGGAGAAGATTAAATTTATAGATTAAAGATTTTTTTAAAGATTCTGCATTGTCATCTCCATTTGCATAAGATTATTTACTACATTTGTAGGATAACACTTGAAATGTATGAAAATAGCAGATACACATAGCTTATTTATAGCTCTTATCTGGATGATATTATTCTCATCGTGCTCTGATGAGAATAATACTCCTGATATCAATGGAAAAGAAATCTGGATAGGCCTACAAATCGGACCTTCTCTGGAATATGATTCACAACCTTTAAGCAGAGCTACAGTTCAGGAAGCCGGTATTTATGCAGTTAATGTTTTCTGGAAAAAGGGTTCTGCCTTTCAGCCTTATGCAACTGGGCTTTTTGAAGATATTTCAGATATAAGCATCGGACTGATTGAAGGATACATTTATCGGTTCGACTGCACCTTCCTGAAAAAGAATGAACTTCCTTATAACAACAATGGATATTTCGGACTCCCATTTTCTATCACAACAGATAAACGGGTAGATGCTGCTGTCACCAATAAGCTGGTTATTTCCATCAATCCTCTAAATGAAAACCAGAATTTCCATCAACACATTTATAAAGGAGCGATGCACCTGGAAGCCAATGACATCAGTGAACGTCCTACGGACACACATCGCTTTTATGGCAGCGCAACACTTGACTTGATCAATGCCGATCCCGTAGTTGAAGGCAATCGTCCGGTAAAGTTCGTTTCTATTGAACTGAAAAGAGCATATTATACCCTGCGATTTGCAGCTGAGAACTTATCTATAGGAGATTCCATCAAAGTAGAAACCAGCAATGCCAAAGCATTTCTCATAGAATGTACCGATGCCACCACTTCCCTTTCCATGTCGGAAGAGAGGCTGTTTTCTCTACAAAATGTCGCCAACATCGGAAACGGCAATATCAACGCCACAGAAAATCTGCCTATCAACGTCTATTACCGCCCAAAGAACGCTGAAGAATGGACTAGCATTATCTCAAACCAATCCATTACTATTCAACGAAATAAAAAGAATCTGATAAAGATTATAAATATAGATAAGCATTACGATGAAAATACTTCTATCTCATTTGAAGGAGACAACACCGATTTGGATCCCACAGAAGAAGAACATCAAAACATTGGATAATCAAACAAACAGATATATGAAAACAAAACATTTAATTTTAGCGGGATTAGTCGTCCTAAGTCAGATTCTGCAATCTTGCCTTAAAGGAGAAGATGTTTATAAAGAGAAAGAGCCTACTTACACTGAGCTGGACCTTAATATAGGTGGCGAGTGTTCCCTCACAGAAAAACCAATGAGCCGTGCCGATGCTTCGAAAGAGATTTTTGGTATAAATGTAGCCATGCTCATACAGAATCCCAACGGGTCAGTCACTCAAAAGCCTTATGCTTATGGCATCTTTGACAATATCAAAGCAGGGAATCTGAAGTTGAATGTCCTCGACGGATATCAATACCGCATCTCGTGTACTATGATAAAAGAAGGAAAGGACTCATTATTGACTAAAGATGGGACACTTTATCCACTGACACTCAGCAAAGGAAACGATCCAAAGTTAGGTACAATCACCAATAAGTTCATTACAGCCGAACGACCGGATGGCACACAAGAATATCTTTTCGATCTTGAAAACTCCAAAATAGGAACCAGCGGACAGAGCAATTATACCCGTCCTTTTATTCAAAGATACCATGGTCTCATCGACAAGCTGACCGTAACGGCCGACCAGACAAATACACTGGAAGTTTATCGCCGGTATTTCGGTGTACAATTCAAACAGAACGGATTACAAGCTGATTGTAAACTGGAAATCCAAATAGATGGTGCACCGACTGTATGGTTGACTCCTGATAAGAAAGAATCACCCGAGCTTATGGTTTCTATGAGAACCTTGACGACTCTTGTTGAAACAGGAAAGATTCTGACTGATAACGCCCGTGTTAAAGTCACCGTGCACCGGACAGGAAAAGAAGCCGAGGATATATTAAACTATGCTATCAATTTCAAGAGAAATTATATGCATACGATTGTCATTTCCGATATCGATCATTTTGGTACAGGAAGCAATGTAAGCATCCATGTAGAAGAAACCGAACTGGAAAACAGTGCCCAGGAAGATTTACCCTGGCAAGGAGGAAACTAAAATAAAAAAGAAAAGGTGGGCATTCGATTTGAAAGTCCACCTTTACTTTTCCGTTAGGTTTGATAAGTTTATTAACCCATCTCCACTATTCTTTAATTCTTATTCGCACGTTTACGTTCTATCTCGTCCAGAATCACTTTACGCATACGCATTGCCTTCGGTGTAACCTCTACGTACTCATCTTCCTTGATATATTCCAAAGCCTCTTCCAAAGAGAACTGTACAGGCGGAATCAGACGAACTTTATCATCCGAACCGGAAGCACGCATATTCGTCAACTTCTTGGATTTCGTAACATTAATCACGAGGTCGTTATCATGAGAGTGCTCACCTACCACCTGTCCGGCATACACGTCCTCCTGTGGGAAGATAAAGAACTTACCACGATCCTGCAATTTATCAATGGCATAAGCAAAAGCTGTTCCCGTTTCCATGGCAATCATAGAGCCGTTGGTACGACGTTCGATTTCACCTTTGTGCGGTTGGTATTCCTTGAAACGGTGTGCCATAATAGCTTCACCGGCAGAAGCAGTCAGTACATTTGTACGCAAACCGATGATACCACGCGAAGGCATATTGAATTCCAGGTTTACACGTTCGCCTGCACTCTCCATCTTCACCATCTCACCCTTACGACGGGTTACCATATCGATAATCTTACTGGAATATTCTTCGGGGACATTTACTGTCAGTTCTTCAATCGGCTCACACTTCACACCGTCAATCTCCTTGAAGATAACCTGCGGCTGACCAACCTGAAGCTCATAACCTTCACGACGCATGGTTTCAATCAATACAGAAAGATGAAGTACACCACGACCGGAAACTACCCATTTACCATCTTCTTCACTTTTACGTACGCGTAAGGCAAGGTTCTTATCCAATTCCTTCATCAAACGGTCATGGATATGACGAGAAGTCACAAACTTACCATCACGACCGAAGAAAGGAGAATCATTAATGGCGAACAACATACTCATAGTCGGTTCGTCAATAGCGATAGGCGGCAATGCTTCCGGATTTTCAAAGTCACAGATCGTATCACCGATCTCAAAGCCTTCGATACCTACCAACGCACAGATGTCACCGGAAGAAACTTCCGATACCTTCGCACGTCCCATACCTTCAAATGTATGCAGTTCCTTGATTTTTGATTTCACAAAACTTCCGTCACGCTTAGCCAGAGATACATTCATCCCCTCTCTAAGCGTACCACGATGTACACGGCCTACGGCAATACGTCCGGTATAAGAAGAATAATCCAAAGAAGTCACCAACATCTGCGGAGTACCTTCCAACTGCGTGGGAGCCGGTATATTCTCTACAATACAGTCCAATAACGCGAAGATATTATCAGTAGGAGTCTTCCAGTCCGTACTCATCCAGTTGTTCTTCGCAGAACCATAAATAACGGGGAAGTCCAACTGATCTTCCGTAGCTTCAAGGCTGAACATCAGGTCGAACACCATTTCATATACTTCCTCCGGACGGCAGTTCGGTTTATCTACCTTGTTCACCACAACGATGGGTTTCAGACCAATCTGCAGAGCTTTCTGCAACACGAAACGTGTCTGGGGCATCGGACCCTCGAAAGCATCCACCAACAGGATACATCCGTCTGCCATGTTCAATACACGCTCCACTTCACCTCCGAAGTCACTGTGTCCCGGAGTATCAATGATATTGATTTTAGTTCCTTTGTAATTGATAGAAACGTTTTTAGAAAGGATCGTTATCCCTCGTTCACGTTCCAAGTCGTTGTTATCCAGCATTAATTCACCTGTGCTCTGGTTGCTGCGGAACAGATTTCCCGCCAAGAGCATCTTGTCGACAAGCGTCGTTTTCCCATGGTCAACATGGGCAATGATTGCAATGTTTCTAATATTTTGCATACAATACCTATATATTTGGATGCAAAGGTACGAATTTTGCATTAGATATAGTTGCAGCAAGAGAAAAATTTCATTGAATATCATTGCAGTATAAAAGATTATCTCTATCTTTGCAGCCTCGTAAGAGAAAATTTATATATCAATTTAATTAAAAGTTATGTATTTAGACGCTGCTAAAAAGCAAGAAATCTTTGGCAAGTACGGAAAGTCTAACACTGATACAGGCTCAGCTGAGGCCCAAGTAGCATTGTTTTCATACCGTATTTCCCACCTGACTGAGCACCTTAAGCTCAACAGAAAAGATTATAGTACTGAAAGAGCCTTGACAATGTTGGTAGGAAAACGCCGTGCGTTGCTGAACTACCTGAAGGATCGCGACATCACCAGATATCGTGCCATCATTAAAGAGCTCGGTCTGCGTAAGTAATCCGTTACTTGCAGCAAAAGCATTAAAAAGGGAAGCCGTTAAAAAGCTTCCCTTTTTTGTTTCCAAATGTCTCCGATCCTTATACAATAAATAAGCACAAAAGCTATACAAGACAGATCTTCCTCCTATTATGACTTCTATAGAAGACACATTTCAAGTAAAATATGCACTTTATAGAATTATTTCCTATATTTTGCATGTCAAGCAAGCTGAAGTATGGAAAAAGACATCATCAAACAAATCATTCTGAACCAGCAAGAGTTCATTAGCCAGGTGAAGCTATTGCCCCGTAAAGTATCCATTGAAGAAAATGGTAATTATGTATTTGTGGGTATCCTCCGTGCCGGCAAAACTTATATGCTCTACCAGCATATACAGCAACTGCTAAAAGATGGACATAGTAAACAAGAAATTCTCTTCATTAACTTTGAGGACGAACGCATTACGGATATTAAAAAGGAAGAACTTCATCTGATTGTAGAATGTTACAAAGAAATGTTCGCCTTCGAGCCTATCATCTTTCTGGACGAAATACAGAATATAGAAGGATGGGAGCACTTCGCACGCCGGCTGGCAGATGAGAAACGGCAAGTTTTCATCACGGGTAGCGTTACTTCTACAATGGAGGCTTACCCGAAAGCTTCAGTTACACAGACAAGCGCGCCTGGCTCACCTCCTTATATCAAAAAATACTCTATTCGGACATTGTCATTAGAAACAACGTAAGAAATGAACAAAGCCTGCGTCTGTTAGTACGCAAGCTGGCCGATAGTGTACTTCAGCCAATAGCCATCAAAAGATTGCAGAACATCTTGCAAGGAGATGGAAGCAAAGTGACCCGCGAAACAATCTCCAGCTATTTAGGTTATCTGCACGACGCTTATCTCATCTTCTCTCTCTGCAATTTCAATGATTCCATCCCACAGAGAGAAGGAACGAAGAAACATTATTTCTACGACAACGGCATCCTCAACCTGTTCCTCTTTCAGCCGGAAACCAAACTACTTGAAAATATTGTAGCTATCCATCTCTATAAACAATATGGAGAAGCACTCTTTTATTACAATAAGAATGTAGAAGTAGATTTCGTAGTTCCCGACGCCGGGCTGGCTATCCAAGTTTCCTATTCTCTCCGCGACGAGCAGACGCGAAACAGGGAAGTCAATGCCCTTGTCAGCCTTTCCCGTTTCATGAACATAAGCACCGCTTTAATTATCAGCAAAGATCAGGAAGAGACTATTGAGCAGGATGGAATAAGCATAAAAGTGATTCCTGTATGGAAGTGGTTGGCAGATTAGTTAGCAATTTATAGCTTTCCGTATCAAATTAACGCTATATGCCCGATTAATCTAACGCATGTCTTTTGATAAAGTTGCATTCCAAAGTATTCGGCGAATAAATAAAGAATAAGAATACCCTATTTCCGCATATTCATCCGCATTTCCGGGCAACTTATGCAAAAAAGGGTTACTACTTATGGGTGAAAGGGTTACTACTTATAAGTAAAACACTTACTACTTACGGGTAAAAGACTTACTACTTACAGACAAAACACTTGTTTGCTTCATGACGAAGACTTATAAGTGTGCTTTGGCGTAGATATTTCAACCTAAAAAAGATGTAAACATTTCGATATTACACTATCAGCCTGTCATTTGTGGCTTTTCGTTTGCTTGCTTTGGTGCGTAGAGGTTGCTGGACGGATATAACGCACTCTCAGCCAACAGAAAATACAAATTGTCAAAATGATAAATCGCGCCTTCTTCGCTCTCTTCTTCCTTCTTATAGAAACAAGAGAGACATGAAGAAGATACAGTCTCTTTTTATCCGGACGCGAAACTTTTCCGCACGGATTGTTGCACCAAGTAAAAGTTTGTTTTATTTTTGTGCCTTAACAATACAATTTATAACCTAATAGGCGAAAAACATTATTAATTATGGATACAAGCAAGATTGTCGGAGAAAAGATAAAGTCACTCCGTGAAAGCCAGTCAATCAGCATTGAGCAATTGGCCGAACGTTCCGGTTTAGCCGTAGAACAGATTGAACGCATTGAAAATAACATTGACTTGCCATCACTGGCTCCACTTATCAAAATAGCACGTGTTCTGGGTGTACGCCTGGGGACTTTCCTTGACGATCAGGATGAAACGGGTCCGGCCATCTGCCGCAAGACGGAAGCCAAAGACAGTATCAGCTTCTCCAATAATGCTATCCAGAGCCGTAAGCACATGGAATATCATTCCCTGTCCAAGTCGAAAGCGGACCGGCACATGGAGCCGTTTATCATCGATGTAGCTGCTACGGAAGATAGTGATTTCGTACTCTCCTCTCACGAAGGTGAAGAGTTTATAATGGTTATGGAAGGTATCATGGAAATAAGTTACGGCAAAAATACATATCTGCTTGAAGAAGGAGATAGCATCTATTACGACTCCATCGTTCCCCACCACGTGCATGCTTATGAAGGACAGGCTGCCAAGATTCTTGCAGTAATCTATACACCGATTTAAATTAATAATAAAGAATAAAGAATGAAGAATTAGCCATGCGGCATCCTTATAGCGCAGCTCAATTCTTCATTCTTCATTCTTAATTCTTATTTCTATGTTATACGAAAGAACGCTCGGCCAATGGCTGGAGCATTGGGCAGAAACTACGCCCGACAAAGAATATATCGTTTATTCCGACCGTAACCTGCGCTTCACCTGGAGCCAGTTCAACCGCCGGGTAGACGACATGGCAAAAGGACTAATTTCTATCGGAGTGGAACGCGGTACCCATGTAGGTATATGGGCCGCTAATGTACCCGACTGGCTTACTCTTCTGTATGCCTGCGCCAAAATAGGTGCCGTCTATGTCACCGTAAACACCAACTACAAACAAGCAGAACTGGAATACTTGTGCGAAAACTCAGATATGCACACCCTTTGCATTGTGAATGGTGAAAAAGACAGCGACTTCGTGCAAATGACTTACACCATGCTGCCGGAACTGAAAACCTGCGAACGCGGACATCTGAAGAGCCAACGCTTCCCGCACATGCGCAACGTTGTTTATGTAGGCCAGGAGAAACATCGCGGTATGTACAATACAGCCGAAATCCTCTTATTGGGTAACAATGTGGAAGACGAATGTCTGAATAATCTGAAAAGTCAGGTAACCTGCCATGATGTAGTGAATATGCAATACACATCCGGCACCACCGGATTCCCGAAAGGCGTTATGCTCACCCACTATAACATAGCTAACAATGGCTATCTGACAGGAGAACACATGAAGTTCACCAGCGACGATAAGTTATGCGTTTGTGTCCCCCTCTTCCACTGCTTCGGTGTAGTACTTGCCACCATGAACTGTCTGACACATGGCTGTACGGAAGTAATGGTGGAACGCTTCAACCCACTGGTAGTCCTCGCCTCTATACATAAGGAACGCTGCACGGCTCTGTACGGTGTACCCACGATGTTCATTGCCGAGTTGCACCATCCAATGTTCGATATGTTCGACATGTCCAGCCTGCGCACCGGCATCATGGCCGGCTCACTCTGTCCGGTGGAATTGATGAAGCAGGTGGAAGAAAAGATGTATATGAAAGTTACGAGTGTGTATGGTCTGACAGAAACATCACCGGGCATGACAGCCTCACGCATTGACGACCCATTCGATGTTCGTTGCAATACCGTAGGACACGATTTCGAACACACAGAAGTCATGGTGATTGATCCCGAAACCGGAGAAGAATGTCCGGTGGGTGTGCAAGGCGAAATGTGCAACCGGGGCTATAACAACATGAAAGGTTACTATAAGAATCCGCAAGCCACAGCCGAAGTAATCGACAAGAACGGTTTCCTTCACTCCGGTGACCTTGGCGTGAAAGATGAAGACGGCAATTACCGCATCACCGGGCGCATCAAAGATATGATTATCCGTGGTGGCGAAAACATCTATCCGCGAGAGATTGAAGAGTTCCTCTATAAACTGGAAGGCGTGAAGGATGTGCAAGTGGCAGGCATTCCATCGAAGAAATATGGCGAAGAAGTAGGTGCTTTCATTATATTGAAGGAAGGAGCGGATATACACGAATCGGATGTACGTGACTTCTGTACCGGTAAGATTTCACGTTACAAGATACCGAAATATGTTTTCTTTATTGACGAATTCCCTATGACGGGCAGCGGTAAGATACAAAAATTCAAACTGAAAGATGTAGGGCTACAGCTTTGTAAGGAACAGGGGATAGAGATCATCTGATTTTAATCTCTGGCAGCCCTTCAAAGAACAAAGAACCTGCTCTCTAAAGTATGAAAGAGAGCAGGTTCTTTGGTTTATAATATCTTTAAGTCATCGGCAGCGTAAAGTAAAACGTCGTCCCTATTCCTTCTCCTGAACGTACCCAAATACGTCCACCCATCCGTTCCACCAGCATACGAGAAACTGTCAGTCCCAGTCCGGTCCCCTGCGCAAAGTTATTAATCTTACCGAAACGTTCGAATATCTTAGCTACCCGATTGGCCGGAATACCGATACCCGTATCTTTGACATAGAATTGTACGACATTTCCCCGAAGCTGATAACCGAAGTGAATCTCTCCGGACGGAGTAAATTTAGCGGCATTACTTAACAGGTTCATCAACACCTGCATGATTCGCATCCTATCTCCGATAACATATAGATTCTTGTCGACATCATCCAGTACCAGTTTCACACCCTTATTAACTTTCATCCGATGCCTTTCATATTCTTCAAGACAGGCTGCATACACATTTACTTTCTCCTTAACAAACCCCAAAGAACCCGCCTCCATAGCGGACAAATCCAGAATATCATTAAACAGACACAACAGCAATTCTGAATTCTGCTCGATAATATTGCAGTAATCATCCTTGTCTCCATCATGCCCCGGATCAATAACCAATCTTGAGAATCCTACAATCGCATTCAGAGGCGTACGAATCTCATGACTCATATTTGCAAGGAATGCCGATTTCAAGCGGTCGGATTCTTCAGCTTTTACACGGGCAGCGGCTAACTCACGCTGTGCATTTTCCCGGCTCGTCACGTCCCGGCACATACACAACAAGTATTTATCTCCCAGTGGACATACCAGATTCTCGTAATGATGTGTCTCACCTTCAAACTGTAACGAATGCTCCCCTATACTGGGGAAACCGGTACGCACCACTCTTTCCATATTAGCACGAATCTTACGATATTCTGATTCCGGCACTATATCCTTCAAGTTAGGATGCGACTTATCTTTACCGGACAGACCTTCCACGTGATTGGTATCAGGAGAAGAAAGTAGTTCTATGTAGTCCAGATTACGATCAAAAACCGTCAACATATCAGGGATAGCCTCCAGTATTTCCTTACCATATTTCTCACGGAAGCGTTCTGGCTCTTCATCCGGACAAGGATCGGTCAGCAGGGAGCGGCTTGCCAGCTGTTCTTCCAGTTCCCGGATTATCTCCAGCAGTTCTTCTTTCGTTTTATCTTTATAATCCCTCATTTCAAGGTAGATATGTTGTAGAGTGTTATTTTAGGGGAGCAAATATAACATATCTTTTCAATTATATCAACATATATTGCAGGCTTTTATTTAAAAAAAACCAATAGCTTTTGTCCTACTAATCAGAATGTTCTATCTTTGCATCACTTTTTATTTTAAATCATTGATAGATATGTCTAAAGAATTATTCTCTACTCTGCCCTACAAGGTGGCAGACATTACGCTTGCCGACTTCGGTCGCAAGGAAATCGATCTGGCAGAACAAGAAATGCCCGGCCTTATGGCTCTTCGCGAAAAGTATGGAGAAACAAAACCGTTGAAAGGTGCTCGTATCATGGGTTCCCTGCACATGACCATCCAGACGGCGGTACTGATTGAAACCCTCGTGGCACTGGGTGCCGAAGTACGCTGGTGCTCATGCAACATATATTCGACTCAAGACCATGCCGCAGCTGCTATTGCCGCAAGTGGAGTACCTGTATTTGCCTGGAAAGGCGAAACGTTGGCCGACTACTGGTGGTGTACGCTTCAGGCACTGAACTTCCCCGGTGGTAAAGGCCCTACGGTAATCGTTGACGATGGCGGTGACGCTACCATGATGATACATGTGGGATATGAAGCCGAAAGCACTGCTTCTATCCTGGACAAAGAAGTCCATGCAGAAGATGAAATAGAACTGAATGCAATTCTGAAGTGCGTACTGGCCGCAGATCCTACTCGCTGGCAACGTGTAGCAGCCGAAGTACGTGGTGTTTCCGAAGAAACGACGACAGGTGTACATCGTCTGTATCAGATGCAGGAAGAAGGTAAATTACTGTTCCCGGCATTCAATGTAAACGACTCTGTAACGAAATCCAAATTCGATAACCTCTACGGCTGCCGCGAATCTTTAGCCGATGGCATCAAGCGCGCTACGGATGTAATGATTGCCGGTAAGGTAGTGGTAGTCTGCGGATATGGTGATGTAGGTAAGGGGTGTTCACATTCCATGCGTTCATACGGTGCCCGCGTACTGGTTACGGAAGTAGACCCGATTTGCGCTCTGCAAGCCGCTATGGAGGGCTTTGAAGTAGTAACCATGGAAGAAGCCTGCACACAAGGCAATATTTTTGTTACCACCACAGGCAATATCGACATTATCCGTATCGACCACATGACGCAGATGAAGGATCAGGCTATTGTCTGCAACATCGGTCACTTCGACAATGAAATCCAGGTGGATGCTCTTAAACATTATCCCGGTATCAAATGCGTTAACATCAAGCCACAGGTAGACCGCTATTATTTCTCTGACGGACACAGCATTATTCTGTTAGCTGATGGTCGTCTGGTGAACTTGGGTTGTGCTACCGGACACCCGTCATTCGTTATGAGCAACTCATTCACCAACCAGACATTGGCTCAGATCGAGTTGTTCAACAAGAAATACGAAACCGGTGTTTACCGTCTGCCTAAACACCTCGATGAGGAAGTAGCACGCCTGCACCTTGAGAAAATCGGTGTAAAGCTGACGAAGCTTACTCCCGAACAAGCTGCCTATATAGGCGTGAATGTAGACGGGCCGTATAAGGCCGAACACTATCGTTATTAATAACGAAATGAAGAATGAAGAATGAAGAATGAAGAATTACCATGCGGCATTACAGCGCAGCCAATTCTTCATTCTTCATTCCTCATTCTTCATTTCATAAAAGCTCCGTTTTTATGAAGAAGCTCCTCCCTGACCTTCTGGTCATCTTTATGTTTGCAGTACTTTCATTCGCCTATTTCTTCCCGGCGGATATAGAAAACCGCATTCTTTTTCAACATGACACGGCTGCCGGTGCAGGTGCCGGACAAGAAGCAACTCAGTATCGCGAAGAAACCGGTGAGTATACACGCTGGACTAACTCTCTGTTCGGTGGTATGCCGACTTATCAGATAGCCCCCAGCTACGAGTCAACCCAACCGTTAACCTGGGTACAGAAGGTCTACCAACTATTTTTGCCTACGTATGTCAACCTGACATTTATCCTGATGCTCGGCTTTTTCATCCTGTTGCGTGCATTCGGTATACCTACATGGTTGGCAGGATTAGGTGGATTAATGTGGGCATTCTCATCCTACTTCTTCATTCTGATATCTGCCGGACACATCTGGAAGTTTATCACGCTGGCTTATATACCACCTACAATAGCAGGTATCGTACTGGCTTACCGGGGTAAATACCTGGCAGGAGGCATTGTTACAGCACTGTTCATTGCCCTGCAAATTCTGTCGAACCACGTACAGATGAGTTATTACTTCCTGTTTGTCATCCTCTTCATTGCAGGAGCCTACTTTGAAGATGCATGGCGCAACAAGACCTTACCGCAATTCTTCAAGGCAAGCGGCGTGCTTGTGGTAGCTGCACTGATTGGCATATCCGTCAATCTGTCGAACCTGTATCACACTTATGAATACAGCAAAGAAACCATGCGCGGCAAAAGCGAGCTCGTAGAAACCGGTGACGCCGCCAAACAGACCAGTAGCGGACTGGACCGTGACTATATCACCCAATGGAGTTATGGTATCGGCGAAACCTGGACCTTATTAGTGCCCAACTTTAAAGGTGGTGCTTCCGTTCCTCTCGCTCTGAATGAGACAGCCATGGAAAAAGCCAATCCGACCTATGCCGGCCTCTACCAGCAACTGTCCCAATACTTTGGTAACCAGCCTATGACGTCAGGTCCTGTATATGTAGGTGCTTTTGTACTATTCCTTTTCATCCTGGGCTGCTTCATCGTCAAAGGTCCATTGAAGTGGGCATTGATCGGCGCCACATTCTTCTCCATTGTTCTTTCATGGGGTAAGAACTTCATGCCACTGACAGATTTCTTCATTGATTATATACCCATGTATAGTAAATTCCGTGCAGTATCATCCATCCTCGTTATTGCTGAATTTACCATTCCACTACTAGCTATCTTTGCTCTGAAAAAGATTCTGGACGAACCGGAGGTATTGAAAAAGAAGATAAAGTTCGTTGGTATCAGTCTGGCACTGACTGCCGGTGTAGCTTTGATATTAGCCGTGATTCCAGGAGCTTTCAGTTCAACTTTCGTCCCCGCACAGGAAGCGCAGATGTTGCAGAATGCAGTCAATCAGCAGATGATTCCTGCAAATGAGCTATCCGGCATCCTTTCCAACCTGGCAGAAATGCGTGCTGCAATGGTAAGCGCCGACGCACTGCGTAGCTTCATTATCATTGTAATTGGCTGCGTGTTGCTGTGGCTTTACTACAGCGGAAAACTAAGAAAGTCGTTCGTAATTGCCGGTATCGCTATTCTCTGTGTAGCAGACATGTGGAGTGTCAACAAGCGTTATCTGCACGATGACCAATTCGTCCCCCGTTCTGCCCAGGTTGACACCTTTAAGAAAACGCAAGCTGATGAAATCATCCTCCAAGACACTGACCCGAATTACCGCGTATTGAGTTTTTCCGGAGATGCATTCAGCGAGAATAAAACTTCTTACTGGCACAAGAGCGTAGGTGGATATCACGCAGCCAAACTGAGACGTTATCAGGAAATGATTGACCATCATATTTTACCCGAAATGCAGGCAGCCTATCGGAATATTGCTACCGCAGGTGGTGAGATGGACAGTGTGGATGCTTCCAAGTTCCGCGTTCTGAATATGCTGAACACGAAGTATTTCATCCTCCCTGCCGGACAAGGGCAGACAGTTCCTATCAAGAATCCGTACGCTTACGGCAATGCATGGTTCGTCAACAATGTGGAGTACGTGGACAATGCCAACCAGGAAATTGATGCCCTGAACACCATATTGCCAACAGAGACTGCCGTAGTAGATGCTCGTTTCAAAGATATTCTGAAAGGTATTACCACTGCCCATAAAGACAGTCTTTCCAGCGTGCGTCTGACAAGTTACGAACCGAACCGTCTGGTTTATGAAACGAATAATTCTAAAGACGGCGTCATCGTATTCTCCGAAATCTATTACCCGGACGGCTGGATAGCCACCATTGACGGAGAGCCTGCCGACATTGCCCGTGCAGACTATATCTTACGCTCTATGTACGTCCCTGCCGGAAAGCACACCATTGAAATGCGCTTCGATCCGAAGAGCCTGCATGTAACGGAAGGCATCGCTTATGCAGCACTGGCTCTGATGGTGATAGGTATTATGATAATGGTGATTGTATATAGAAAGAAGCTGAGCAAGAAGCAGTAATCATTCGACCCTATAAAAATATATTTCTCTTCTTAATAAGAGAAAGGCTTTCGCCCCTACTAATTTGCACAATCACAAATTGGTAGGGGCGAATTATGCAAAAAGAAAACCGTCCCCTCCCCTCACGGGGGTGGAACGGCACAGTCAATAATACATGAAAAAACGCTATTTAGAGAGAGTCTCTACAGATTTGGTTTGTGAGGATGATCCTGTGGCTGGGGTGGTTCTTGTGGTTGGCACATTTCCTGCCACTTAGCGTATTGCTCCGTCGTCAGGATTTTCTTGATCTTCTTTTCCTTCTTGGCAGCAGCTTTCTGCATCTTCTCCACATTGTCCTTTCCCATTGCAGGACGTTCACCCGGAACTCTCATCGGCGGACGACCACCGCCCATTCCGGGACGCCCTCCCATTGAAGGACGCTGGCCGCTTCCTCTTTCAGCCATGGTTGCAAAATGTTCTTGTTGTTCCTTCAGATTCAGTTTGTACAGCTTGTCATATTGCTTGTCTGTCAGTTGCAGTTCTTCTTTCATCCGGTCCGTCATTTTACGGGCGGCCTTTTCCGGTGAGGGAACTTCACGAGGCAATTGCTTCTTTTCCTGTTCCTGCGCTTGCATGCAGACCAGTCCACACAACAGACATACAGCTAATAACCATAATCTTCCGGTACTTTTCATTTTGCGTCATTTTTTTTATTACGATGCAAATGTAAGGGAGAGAAAGAAGAGCTGAAAATAAAATCTACGAAAGGGGAGGTTTTGTCGACGGAATAGCCAAATAAGGAAACGCTATATGCAATCCAACAGCATCATAAATCCTACCCCTCTCACTGTCTTTATTTCGACACAGGGTTCATCTTCCAGATACTTTCGTATTTTACTCATAAATACATCCAGACTGCGTGACGCAAAGTAATCATCCTCCGTTTCCCAGAAACGGCTGAGTATAGCACTTCTATTCACCGTTTCGCCTCTATTTTCATAAAGCAGATGTATAATCTTCGCTTCCCTGATGGTCAATACTTTGATAGAACCGGTTTTATCATTCCGCAAGTTAGCATGCTTGGTGTCCAGCAAATATTTACCCATCCTGCAATGGTCGGTTTCATTACGCGACTTTGCCCCTTCCTTCATTCTAAGCAATGAACGAATATGAGCATCCAGTTCATCAGGAACAAAAGGTTTCTTTACGTAGTTGTCCACTCCTATATCGTAACCTTTCGTCACATCCTTCGGCGAGCTCATGGCCGAAGCGAACAGAATAGGTGTATTGCCATCCGTTTCACGGATACGTGCCACCATTTCATAACCATCCATTACCGGCATATCCACATCGGACATAATGATATCCGGATGATGTTCTTTCCATGCCTTCAGCCCTTCGGCGCCATTGGTTGCCGTAAAAACTTCATATCCCCCAATAATTTCCTGCAATCCGCTTTGCACAATATAAAGCAAAGTAGGATCGTCTTCTACAACCAATAATCTAATCATAAGTCATTCGTCTTTAATGGTATATATAAGGTGAATTCACTGAATTCCTTTTCTATGCTATTCACTGTCACGCTTCCCTCATGAGCCTCCATCACCTGATAAACGTAATTTAGCCCCAATCCGAAACCTGCTACTTTGCCAAGTCTGGAACGTTTAAAAGCCGAAGCACGTTCAAACTTCTCAAAGATATGTTTTACATCTTTTTCTGAGATACCAATACCGTTATCACGTACTTTAATAAGAGTATGGGTAGCATTATTAAGCGAACTTATACTTATATCAACCGTCTGGTATGAATATTTAATAGCGTTATCTATCAGATTACTGATAGCCTCTTTCAGGTACTCTTCATCACCATGCACCTCTTCTGCCTGCAAATTTAAAGTGAAATGTAGCGGTTTGGCACACTTAGCGGAGAACTTCTCTATTAAGTCTTCTACCATAGGCTTCAACTGAAATGTAATTTTAGCCATTTCCAGTTTATGGCTCTCCAACTTAGAAATGGTCAGAACCTTATTTGCCAAATTTAGCAAATGTCCTGTCTCATCCTCTATAATACAAAAATATCGCTCCCTTAGTTGAGGAGTGCTCTCCGTCTTGCCACTATGCAAAAGACTTGTACAAGCCAAAATGGAGCTAAGAGGAGTTTTCATATCATGTATCATGGCATAAGAGAAGTCTTCACGAACTTTGGCAATCTTGTCCTGACGGATGATAATCTTGATCTGGTAGATGATACAGGTGATTACCATTATCATCATGATGGCGGTTGCTATCATTAAGAGACCCATACGTTTGAAGATAGTCCAATAAGGATTTATTATGATAGCTTGAACGCTTTGCGATTCGTTTAACCTGATAGGTATTATTTGAGTTTTTATAACTCCCATTATAGGAATAGAGGAAGATCCCGTAGTCTCTACAATTATGGGATTAGCATTTGTTCGCATGCGATTAATATATAAATCTGTATTGATGCCTTTTTTATATAATAAGCTACGATATATAGAATCAATATCAGATATTTTCACATCAAGATTAAACTCCAGAAAGCTTTCTATCATATAAGTACACTCAGGCAAACTGCGAGAATCGCTATTAACAGGAGCTCCAAATACTTTAGTCCCCTTTGGCAGATTAGCAAAATTTAAAGACGCAGCATTATAAACCGCTTCTTCAAAAAGACGATTTCCTTCATCTACTATATTCTTCTTCAAAATAGAATAGGTGTTATTAAGCCACACTAATTGTAATAACAATATAGCTATTAGTCCAACAACTGTTACTATTTTAATATGTACAACTTTCATTCTACTATTTTGAGTGCAAATATAATAACAAATTCACAATATTAGATAACATACAGATAACATTTTTATTCCGATTAATGCAATAACTTTGCACCAGATTAATAAAACAATAAAAAATAAACGAAACATTATGGAAACTACATTTTATGAATTAAGCATTGAAGAACAAAAACAAATTTATGGCGGTGAGCAAAGACTCGTCGGTTTTAAACAGTTAGAAAATGGAGAGTGGGTTAAAGTTTATGCTACTGTTTAATTAGGCAGACTAATCAGAAAGAGGATTAACATAAAAATAACAAAGCTATAACATATTCCCCAGAACAAACCGTTTAACTTTGCAACATCAATCAATAAACAAAAGAAACAATTTTAAAAAAGCAAGTATGGAAAACAAGAAGCATCTAAACGACCTGGATGTTTGGGAAACCAAACAAATCTTAGGAGACTCCAAGGTTTGTACATTATATAATGTATCGAGTGAATTCTTCAGAACAGAGCAAGGTAACATTAACATAGCGATAACAAAGTAATAACATAAGTAGAGAAACAAACCACTTATCTTTGCAACATCAATTAAGAAACAAAGTAATAAACTAAAAAAAGAAGAGAGTTATGGAGAGCAAGAGATTTTTAAACTTTAATACCCGTTCGAGAGATTGCCCGAATCATTAAATGCACTAAGCAACCCTCAACAAAACAACAAGAATTAATTAACATAACGATAACAAAGCAATAACATAAGCACTGAAAGAAACCGCTTAACTTTGCAACATCAACAAGAAACAAAAGAAATATTTATAAACAATTTAACAACTAAAAAAAAAAATTATTATGAAGACAAACACAATTAAAGCGCTCAGCGCAAATGAACTGAGAAATGTAAATGGCGGATGCAGCAACTGTCAAATGAACAAACTTTTTAAAGGAATATATGGAGAAAACAATCCTTTCTTTCCTACCGACGATACCTGTCATACGGATATGGGCAAAAATTTCTCCAACCACATTTAATTATTAACCTAATGATAACAAAACAATAACACAACCACAGTTATAAAGCACTTAACTTTGCAATATCATACAAATGCAAAAACATATTACAAACAATTAATTAATAAGTAGAATTATGAAAACAAACACAGTTATGAAAAAGCATGAAAAGTACATGGTAAAACCATTGAATGAAAAAGAACAAGAAAATGTGAACGGTGGCATATGCATCTGCGGAATGACCGTATATGATGAGACGAATGGCATCCCTCCACATGGTCATTGTCCGGGAAAGCCAGGAATCTTCGAGCAAATATTTATAAATAAAGACTTCGTATCCTGTTTCTAAAGGAGGATATAGATGACATAACAACACAAGACACATAGTAAACCATGAAAGCATTAACATTAGAAGAATGCATCAATACGTATGGTGGCTGTTACAACTACAGCGAAGAAACGAGTATAATCAGTGTATTTGTAACGCCCCATACTTACCAAAAGTATTATAAGTATTAACATAAAAAATCAAACACAGTTATGAAAAAGAATGAAAAGTACATGGTAAAACCATTGAATGAAAAAGAACAGAGAAACGTATCAGGAGGATTCGCTCAAAACGGAAATCGCCCCATCATTAATCCGAGCACAGGTCTCCCCGATGTTTCTAAAGAGTTGGATAGTCTGAAAGATTTTACCAAATGGTATTGATCAGGCAATTCCATAAAAAAGATTATATTAATAGCAATAAAAACAAAGAATTATAGAAAATCCAAATGAGAATGCATCGGTGCAAGAAATGAATCTATCTGACATAACTGTAGCAATGTATTTATCACTTTAGCAATAGAGATATTACAGAACATTTTTGATGCTATTATTAAACAATAAAACAATATTTTATGAAAACAAATATATTGATCAAAGAACTAAATTCAAAAGAACTATTAGAAGTCAAGGGAGGAGCTATAGAAGTAAAAATTTTAAGCACTATTTTAGCTTTCATCAAAGGTGATTTTTCTCCTCAGCTATAAGGTTACAAAAAATGCAGAAAAAGTGAAAGGAGTAATTTTTTTTAGAAAACACTCGATTATATCTTTTAGTATAACAATTTTAAAATTATCATATTATAAACATTAAAAAACAAAAGACATGAAAAATTTAAATGAGAATGCAATGATGCAAGAAATGAGTTTACAAGAAATGCAAGAAGTAAATGGTGGAAAAGCTGTTGGTTGGGGTGCTGTACTTGAGTACATAGATGAACATTGGACAGATATAAAAAAAGGAGTAAGTGATGCTTGGAATGGAATTTAATTGTATAATGATTAAAAAATAAATTACATGGAAAATAAGATGCTAGTAACAGAATTATCTGTTAATGAAATGATTGAATTGTACGGTGGCAAACCTTCTTCAGAAACTTCTTTAGCCTATGATATTGCATGGTATGTTACAACAGGGGTAAAATGGGTCGCTGATTTATTCTAAACTTGTAATTAATTAGAATAATATTTATATTTTTGTCATCGCTATAATGTTTTATAGCGATGACAAACTGTTTTAAATTCAATATTATATATCAATGAAAAGGTTTATTTATACTATTATCATTGTGTTATCGATTATCGGTATAGTCTTTTATCAAATCATAACAGATCCTTACTATGTCAGGATAGGCAGTAGAGTCTATTCAAAGCCATTGAACTTAGTAATGCATCGCGACTTTGATGCATTAAAATTAAGTGGCAAAGGAATAAAGATAGGCGTACTTGATGCGGGGTTTGGCGGATTCAAGACAAATAAATGGCTTCAAAATATGGAGGTAGCCGACTATAAAAACTTCGTAGAGCAGGATACCATTGCATTCTTTAAGGACAAGGAAGATCATGGCACAAAAGTATGTATCAATATTGGTGGAAGAATGGGTGCTGATACAATCAAGGGACTGGCCTATAACGCTCAGTATTATTTGGTAAAAGTTGATATTACGGAGGAAGAGCCAAGAGCAGATGAACAGCGAATGATGGACGGCATAAAATGGCTGTTAGAACAAGATGTTGATGTAATTACAGCTTCTGTAGCTTTCACCACATTTGACGATTTTAAAGGATATACACCAACAATGTTGGACGGAAAAAGCTCAAAGATATCTCACTTTGTAGATAGTATATTGAGCGAAAAGCCAAACCTTGTGTTTATTCAGTGTGCAGGGAATGAAGGCGGCAAAGAATGGAACTATATTTCTTTTCCGGGAGATGTGAGGGACGTAATTACTGTGGGCTCTTGCAATGATACGGGAGAAAAAAGATATCATTCAAGTGGAGTTGGGGTAGAGAATTGCAACTATGTAAAACCAGATATTGTAATGGATGCACATCCCATAGGAACTTCCTTTTCTACGCCGACAATAACAGGTTTATGCGCTACTATATTGGAGCATAAAAGAATAAATAGAGCATCTTTGATTTCTATTTTACATGAGTCCGGCTCCAACTCTAACAGTCCGAATAGAGAAATAGGATATGGAATGCCAAAGTGTGAAGAGATAATTAAACGATTAAATGACCAATATTAAAAATGGCACGTTGATTAATAGTTGAAAAGACACACACCTTCAACAAAACAATTTTCAAATAAGATTCAAGGAATCTCGTTGAGCCAACGGCTGATGTTGCGTTCTTCGGCGCTGAACTCCACACCGAGCTTTATCACTTCGCGTCCATCCGCCTGATAAAGTATCAGGTAGCCTTTTTCGTCAATCTGTTTCAAGGCACAAGAAAATCTACAAAGCCATAGCGTACTTCATCATTAGGAAACTCCAACAAGTAGTTGCGGAAACGCTCATCAAAACCCTTTATTGTCAGATAACCGCTCTGATAAATCAGCGGAATAGGATTGTTGGAATCTACCCGATACTCGGAGAATACGGAAGCAGGTGCTTCAATGCCATCAAGCAAGGTGCGCAAGTCATATTCCGTTTTCTGCAACATTTCAACAAGAAAAGTCGGGGTACCGGTCTGAAACCAATAACTTCCCAGCTCCATATTGCTGAATGCATTCAGAACACTGAACGGATTGAACATACCTTCTCCTCTCGGGTGGAAATGATAGCCGTCATAGTTTTTAGTCAATGCATCCACCATTTCGTCAAATGTGAGATTGTTGATCTCTCCAAAATGCTCTATTTCCGGGACGAATATCTTGCACAACTCCTCTTTCGTAATACCGCACACGGTAGAATAGTAATAATTCATGCTGATATCCTGCAACTGGTCCAAATCACCGAATACACTGACTTGCGAGAATTTCGTGACTCCCGTGAGGAAAGCGAAACGCAAGTACCGGTCGGCACTTTTCAGAACACCGTAAAAGGCTTTCAGGGTTTTACGATAGTCCTCCAGCAGGCCGTCATTGCCGAGGGCCTGTAGCAATGGTTTGTCATATTCGTCAACCAGAACAACCACATTGCATCCGGTTTGCTCGCTGGCACGGCGAATGATGCCGGAGAAGCGGCCGGAAAGAGTATTTTCATCAATTCCTTTACCATATTGAAGTTCCCATTGGCTTAGTTGACGACTGAGAATATCATACAACCGCTCCGATGAATCATACTTTTCCGCATTTAAATCCAAATGCAGCACAGGATGCTTTTTCCATTCCGTCTCCATTTCTTCGACGGCAAGCCCTTCAAAGAGTTCCTTTCTTCCTCTGAAGTAAGCCTCAAAAGTAGAAAGCAACAGGCTCTTGCCGAAGCGGCGGGGGCGACTAAGGAAGTAAGGCTTACCACTATTGGCTATCTTCCATACAAGGGCGGTCTTATCCACATACAGATAATTGCCTGTCCGTATATCTTCAAAAGTCTGTATCCCGATAGGGAGTTTACGAAGCATATCATTCATCACCATAGTTTTTCCTTTTCAGTGGTTCAAAGCTAATCATTATTTCCGGATAATTCAACTCACGAACTATTTAACATAGCGATAACATACCTATAACCTATCTTCCGCCGTCAACCCCGTACTTTTGCTTCACAGAAAAAAAAGAAAAGTATAAATCACTAAAAGACAAAAAGATATGCTATTACCAAACGAATGGATAGAAAACAGTTTAGAAACTTACATCTATCAACACACCACAAAGTCCCAGATTATTTATTGGGTCGTTCTATTAGCCATCACGGCTACTATGATCGCACTTCCCTTTATTTATGTAGACATTTCCGTACAAGGCAGCGGAGTAGTCCGCCCCGTAACGGAAAAGACTGAAATTAAATCAGCTATCACGGAACTGGTAGACTCTATTTATGTTCGCGAAGGCGAACAAGTCAGCAAGGGCGATATCCTTCTGCGTTTCCGCACAAACAGTTCCGACTACAAAATCAACTACCAGACTAACCGTCTGAATGATTACGAGGCACATCTTGCCGACTTGGCATATCTGGCAAAAGGCGAGCACCCTGTCACATTCCGCTCTCCGGTTCGCCGGCAGGAGTACACTTACTTCACCAAAAAGAAGAAAGAACTTGAGACCTCCCTGGCACAAGCGGAAAAAGAGTATAAACGCAACAAAACATTGTTTGAAAAGAAAGTAATTTCAGAAGAAGAATATGACAAATACTACTATCAATATCAAACCCAGCAAAACGAACTGGCTTCATTGACACAGAGTCAACTTAGCACCTGGCAAGCTGACTTGAACAGCTACCGCAATTCACGCAATGAGATGAGTACCAGCCTCAAGCAAGAGGTAAAAGACCAAGATATGTATATCGTCCGCAGTCCGGTAGACGGCACGCTCGACCAGTTCTCCGGCATATATCGGGGAAGTAGCATTCAAGCCGGACAATCACTGGCAGTAATCAGTCCCGACTCCACACTCTGCCTCGAAGTATACGTCACTCCCCGGAATATCGGTTTTATGAACATAGGTATGCCGGTCAATATACAAGTGGAATCTTTCAATTATAACGAATGGGGCACACTACCCGGAAAGGTAAAAGAAATCTCCTCCGACTTCCTGACGGACAATCAAGGCAACTCTTTCTATAAAGTGAAATGTGAAATGGAACAAGATTACCTGACACTGAAAAACGGACAGATAGGAAAGCTGAAAAAAGGTATGACCGCCAGTGCACACTTCATGGTGACACGCCGCTCCCTGTTCGATCTGCTTTATCAGAAGATTGACGACTGGGCAAATCCAAGACAATATGCGGCTAATGAGATGATAGCAAGCGTAAAAGCGCCAGTTATACAACGTTAAAAAAACAAATAATCAAGTAAGATAGATATTATTCTTCGAGAAATTACTACTTTTATATTCAAATAATACATAACAGTATGAACGAGGAACGATATTTCTTACATTTTAAAGGTGGATTATATAAAATGTTAGGCACAGCCAAACACAGCGAAACGCTGGAAGAAATGGTCGTCTACCAAGCTTTATACGGAGAGCATAGCATTTGGGTTCGCCCTAAATCTATGTTCTTCGACATGGTTATCTATAATAATATTAAAGTAAATCGTTTTAAAGAAATATCAAAAAGCGAAATGTCATGCCTATTACTTCAGAGGAAAGAGAATATCTAAAAAATAAACATAAGGGTGGCCTAAACAATAGTAAAGGTAATACGTATGAAAACTATTATGCTACCTACCAGATTGCTAACTGCATGTTTCGCTATCTGGAAAAATTGGAAAATGTTCATTTCAGTTCACAATTAGAAAATGCATTCGTAGATGATTTGCTAATAAGCACTCCTGATTCACACAAAACATATCACCAACTAAAGAATGTAGCATCTCTGACGTGGCATACAGGAACGTCACACACTCTAAGCGGCGACTTTAAAAGGCAAATGGAGATATCTTCCGAAAACAAAGAAAATTTTGAGTTAAAACTCATTTATTCCGATCAAAACAGTAATATAACCGAAATACCTATTGGAATATCCCAATATACATCGGTTGTTCATTTTCCTTTTTATTCGACCCTAAATCAGCTAATACTATCTTATCCTCCATTTAAAGATGCTATAAAACAAATAACGGCACAGCCCGAGGCTACAGATGAAGTATTATCCGGAATCGCATCCGCTATTTTAGGAGTATGGTATTCCTGCGCACAAGAGAGCATCTCTCTACAGCAGATTGTCGACGATATACAGAAAATGGGAAAAGGATATGTAAACATGGTTACCTATCCGACCAGAACCATTTCACAAGAATGCCAAGATATATTCAATAAAATAGAAGGATTCACCTATAACATAAATGGAACTACTTTATATTGGTCGTGTGGATATATGACCGGAAGTACTCCCTGGACTGAAGAATTAGAAAGTATAATACTGAATATCAATCCCACAGATAAATGGGCTTTAATCGAATTATTAGGCTAAAATTGAGTATGAGAACGTATGTAAATATCCCAAATGACAATAAGCATAGCATTATTAACTCAATGCTGGCCTTGATTGACTCACACACCAGCGTTGAAAGTTATCGTGATGCATTTTATCAATTGGGGAAAGCATTGGGACTCCTGCTGAGTCATCAGATGCATGATAAATTAGGAAACACAATGTTGGCATGCGCTTCTGAAGACGCAGACTGGTTAGTGCATGGGGTACTGAATTCTCTTACTCAGAAAAAAGTTTCATTGGCAGTGTTCTGGAACGAAAGACTTTCTTTCGATGCGGAAAAAAAGATTGAATATAGCCCTATCGTAAAATCATATATAGAGCCTATCCATAATTGTGAGACATTAATTCTTGTAAAATCCATTATCAGCACTTCTTGTGTTGTAAAAACTCAATTAACCCGACTCGTAAACGAAATAACGCCCAAGTATATATTCGTTGTATCTCCCGTTATGTATAAAGACGCAGAATCAAACCTTAAAATGGAATTTCCGGAAGATATAAGTAACAAATTCAACTTCTTAACTTTCGCAATTGATACCGAAAGGGATGAGCATGGACAGGTCATACCAGGAATCGGAGGCATGGTGTATCCTAAATTAGGATTAGGAGATATTCATGAAAAGAATAGATATATTCCACATTTAGTGAGAGAACGCACCAAGTGAGATTATCTACCATCCACTTTTAACATAGCAATACCATTCCTATAACATACCGTATTTTTTTATCAGTGTAATTTTGCCTCATTATTGAAACAAACCACTTAATATTTGTACGACTGGTGGCAACAGATTATTTGATTTTCATTCATATACTCGTACTTTCTCAGATGCAAAAATACTAAAAACGCTAATCATTAAAGAAGAATAATGTTTATTCTTTCCCTCTAATCAGACAACATTGCAGGAATATTCTTGTATTATTCTACGCAGCATCAATTTAACATAGCGATAACATAGCAATAACACAACTTCTTCCACTAACCCCGTACTTTTGCTTCACAGAAAAAATACTCCTTAAAACAATACACGGCTAATGAGATGATAGCCCAAAAACAGTAAGTAAACATTAAGTAGCAAATAATAAAAACAGAGATAAAATGAAAAAAGGTACCAAGATCAAACAACATGACATCACCGATTGCGGAGCAGCCTGTCTGGCTTCCGTATGCGCCCACTACGGACTGCGCTTCCCGGTATCGCGCATCCGCCAATATGCATTCACCGACCAGAAAGGTACGAATGTATTAGGACTGATAGAAGCCGCCAACAAACTGGGATTGTCCGCCAAAGGCGTCCGCGCACAGTTCGATGCACTGTACACGATTCCCAAGCCAACCATTGCACATGTGCTGGTAAATCACAAACAACTTCAACACTTTGTCGTAATCTACAAAGTGACGAAGACACACATCACATATATGGATCCCGGAGACGGACGGATGCATAAGGTTTTACACGAAGACTTCCGGCACGACTGGACAGGCATACTGGTATTGATGGAACCGGAAGAGACCTTCAAAAAGGGAAATCAGCAAACCAGCATGAGCAAGAAATTCCTTTCATTGCTGGCACCCCATAAGTCCGTAATGCTGCAAGCCGTCTTCGGTGCACTTGTTTTCAGTATTTTGGGATTATCCACTTCTATCTATGTAGGCAAAATCACAGACTATGTACTGGTCGACAAAAACACCAATTTGCTGAATCTGATGGGAGTGATTATGCTCATTATCCTGTTGCTGCGCACCTTCATCGGTGCAATGAAAAGCATTCTGGCACTGAAAACCGGACAAAGAATCGATGCAGCCCTGATCCTGGGATATTACAAACATCTGCTGACCCTGCCTCAACAGTTCTTCGACACCATGCGCGTAGGTGAAATCATTTCACGCGTGAACGATGCCGTGAAAATACGTAACTTCATCAACAACGTGTCTCTCGATCTGGTAGTGAATATTATGATACTGGTGTTCTCCCTGTGCCTGATGTTCATTTATTCCTGGAAACTGGCAGTCATGACCCTGATATCCGCACCGCTATTCCTGCTCATCTTCTGGGGCTTCAACAAGCTGAACCGGAAATACCAACGCAGCATCATGGAAAGCAGTGCCGATCTGGAATCCCAATTGGTAGAGTCCATCAATTCCATTTCAACCATTAAGCGTTTCGGCATCGAAGAGTATGCCAACCTGAAGACAGAAAGTCGTTTTGTACATTTATTGAAGAATACTTACCGAAGTATTTACGGTTCCATCCTGGCACAAGGAGGCATCCAATTCGTATCTACAGGAATCACAATCGCCATCTTGTGGCTGGGCAGCATTCTGGTTATCGATCAGGAGATGACACCCGGCACGCTCATGGTATTCTATTCTCTGGTCGGTTACGTCATCTCGCCCATCGGTTCGCTGATATCATCCAACCAGACTATTCAGGATGCATTGATAGCCGCCGACCGTCTGTTTCAGATTATGGATTTGGAAAGGGAGCAGGACAATGAACAAAAGATCATTCTGGAACCGGACATGATGGGCGACATCATTTTTGAGAATGTTTCTTTCAGATACGGTTCACGCAAAGAAGTATTCAACTCCCTGAATCTAACCATAGAAAAGGGCAAGACTACCGCCGTCATCGGAGAAAGCGGTTCGGGTAAAACAACACTGATTTCCCTTTTGCAGCACATCTACCCCATTCAGTCCGGACGTATCCGCATTGGAGACTATGACATTGCACAGATTGACAATCGCAGCCTCCGGCGTCGGGTAGGCACCGTCCCCCAGCAAATCGAGCTGTTTGCCGGAACCGTCACCGAAAACATAGCACTCGGTGATACGCAACCGGACATGAAACGTATTAGCAGTCTGGTGAAACAGCTTGGTCTGACAGATTTTATAGACAGGCTGCCTAATGGCTACATGACTCAAGTAGGCGAACACGGCGCCACCCTTTCCGGAGGCGAGCGTCAGAGACTTGCCATAGCCCGCGCCCTGTATAAAGAACCGGAAATCCTGATTTTCGATGAAGCCACTTCGTCACTGGATTCCATAGCCGAACGTTATGTAAAAGAAACACTGGATGCATTGGCCGGAAAGGGGAAAACGGTAATCATCATTGCCCACCGACTGACTACAGTGAGATGTGCCGACAACATTGTAGTGATTGACAAGGGTAAAGTGGCAGAAACCGGCACACACAGCCAGCTCTACGAGGCAGGCGGACCATACTTCAGGCTTTGGAACGAGCAGTTTGCCATGTTCGAATAACCTTAACATAGCGATAACATTTCTATAACATCGTTTGAGCTGTCAGTGTTCTATTTTTGCAACAACAAAGCAATAGAATCATACAGTAATCAAACGATGTTATTTTTATGAAGAAATTAATAATGATAAGCGTGGCAATCACGACTTTCGCCTTTATCGGCAATGTACAGGCACAAAATAGAAGATGGTCTCTCCAAGAGTGTATCGATCACGCCATCCGGCACAATATTGAAGTAAAACAAAGCCGGAACCGCATTGAAAAACTAAAAGTAGAAAAAAGCACTTTAAAAAACAGTTTCCTGCCCGACCTCAGTGCCGGAACTTCTCAAAAGTTCGACTTCGGACGCTCGCTCAATCGCAGCAATGCATACGAAGACAGCAATACACAAAGCTCCTCCTTCTCCGTAAGCACAGAAATGCCTCTTTTCACAGGTTTCCGGCGGAGTGCATCCGTATCACGCAACAAGTTCGACCTGATGGCAGCCGAAGCTGATAAGGAACTTATAGAAAACGATTTATCACTGAATGTCACAAGCTGCTATTTCCAGATTCTGCTGAACAAGGAAATCCATAAGATTGCCCGGGAGCAAATCCGTTTGACCCGGGAACAAGAAGACCGGACATTGCTTCTGATAGAAAACGGCAAAGCACCGCAATCCCAGCTATATGATGTCAAAGCTCAATTGGCTGACGATGAACTGACGGCAACGGAAGCCAAAAACTCACTCCGTCTCTCCCTCCTCGACCTCATACAGCTCATGGAACTGCAAGGGCATGAGGAGTTCGACATCGATTCTCTTGATGAGAACATATCCCGGACAGATACCATCATGCCCCAAACCATCTATGCAGCCGCACTGAACTGTATGCCTCAAATAAAACAGGCCTATTATTCACTGCAAAGCAGTTCAAAAGCCATCAAAGTGGCCAAAGCAGGATACTACCCCACGCTTTCATTGGGTGCAGGTATCAGCACCGGCTATTACCATTCGGGGAACAGCATAAATCCATCCTTCAGGCAGCAACTCCAAAATAATATGCAGAAAAGTGTCTATTTATCACTGAGTATCCCTCTTTTCGACCGATTTTCAACCCGGAATGAAGTCCGCACCGCACGAATAGAAGAGAGTAATGCCCGTCTGTCTCTGGAAAATGAGAAAAAGAACCTATATAAGGAGATTGAAAAAGCTTATACGGATGCAGTGAACGCATTGGAAAAATACGAATCGACCTCCAAAGCCGTCGTTGCCAATGAAGAGGCACATCGCTATGCTTTGGAGAAGTATGCTTCGGGGAAGTCAGCCGTATATGAATACAACGAAATAAAAATGAAACTGGCAGAGGCATTATCGAAACAATCACAAGCAAAGTATGCGTATCTGCTAAAAGAGCGAGTATTGGCATTCTACTCATGCAGAGAATCAGCACTAAGCCATTGATTATTTCTTTTTGCCCGGTTGTTTCTGTATCTCTACAGTAAGCATTACCGGGTGTTAACCTTGGCTGACAAGCCTGCCAACCTTGGTTAACCGGCTCGTCAACCAAGGTTGATAGGCCTGTTAACCTAGGTCAACACCCGGCTACCCCTAAGGGAAAAGGGATAGATCACTGGTTCTCAACACAATAACCCCTGATATAAAGTAAATATATGCATCATCCTGATCCGGATTGATTGCAAGAGTGAGAGCTCCCTTTTTGCTCTCACTCTTAAAAGTTGCTCTCACTAACACTTAAGATTCTTATTATTACTGCTTTATATACAAAGTGAGAGCAGTGAGAGCAACTTGATCCAACTTTTTGTTGAACGCATTCTGTCTAAAACCCACACTTCACTCCGGCGGAAAAGTAAACCGTCGGATTGAAATACGGATCATCCTTATCACTGAACATATTGTCTACAAACCCTTTAAGCGTACGTTTAGTCAGATCGCCAGACCTGAGCCAATTGCCCCCTATCCCCAAATACAGGCACGACTTCTTACCTATTTTGTATTCCGGACAGAGATAAGATCGCATCATAACCGAAGCATATATCATAGACTTCCCCTCTACATCCATCACAGAAGATATTCCATCCATTTCCATTGCCACCAGCCTCAGCTTAAACCGATCTCCCAAACGTACCGCCCCGGACACTTCAACACCGGAAGAGAGATTCACATTGACCTCATAATTACCGGAAAGCTGCCAGTTAAGAAAGAACATCGGCATGGCAATAGGTACTCCAAATGAGTTCGTCAATCCAGCCCCAACACCTATATCCAGATTTTTCCTGCATTTATACACAAAAATCACTCCCCCATTCACCAATACACTCTGCCAGGTAATTGCATCCGGTGCCGAATAAATGCCTGCTCCCAAACTGGCTATCATGTACCACTTCTTCGACAAGGGCCGTACATGTGTCAGGTTAAGGCTGCCACTCAACACCTCATCCGGATGTATATCCAGAGCCATCTGTCGATTATTAAGCATCGCATAAGTCCCTCTGACCGATGCCGACCACATGACAGGTTGTCCCGATGCATTCTGCTTCAGCGAAAAGGGCAGCGTATATGCTCCGGTGAATTTTAATAAATCGCCCGAACCCAATTTATTCCCCGCTTCATCTCTGAAAGAAGAGGCAGGCATATACTCCGTTTTAAGAACTCCTTGTGCAAAACCGTCGATTGCTGCCACTAAGAGCAACAGAAATAAAAGATAAGAGAATCGTCTCATTGCTAATAAATTAGATTATTTTATTGCAAAGAAAAGAGATTAGCTTGTCCGGTATAAGTCTTTTCCGACGAACTGCATGAAAGACCTGTTGAATTTCATTATCCCAAAGATGGAACAAAAGGAAAAAAGAAGATTATTCGAGGAAAGGGACTCTCACCACAAATTCTGTAGCATTTTTCACTATATCAATTGCTTTATCATACAAGGCGTATTGCTTTTCCAGATTCCCTAATCCTACACCTCCCCTATCTACCGAACTCCGCAGTTGCAGATTATTGGAAACCATGATCCCTTCATCGGTAAAACCTATCCGAACAATAAGTGGATTCTTTAAAGTAGCTATATTATGCTTAATCGCATTTTCTACCAGCAGTTGCAAGCTGACGGGAATGATCAATCTGGTTCCGTACAAATCATATTCGTCTATCTCGATGAACAATGTATCTTCAAAGCGAATCTTCTCCAGAAATACATAGCTTTCCAGAAAAGCCAGTTCTTCCTTCAAAGTAACCATCGGACGATTGTTTGTGAACAACAGATAACGGTAGACACCTGACAGCTTTTTAGCAAACAGATTGGTCTTTTCCGCATCACTATAGGCCAGTGAGGATAGCACATTCAGGCTATTGAACAGGAAATGTGGATTTATCTGGGCTTTCAAGGTTTCATACTGATACTGAATCTTCTCTTTCTCTATAATTGCCAGTTTCTTCTCTGCTTCCATTTGGCTTTGCTGATAAAAGAATATCTCAATCAGAAGAACAATCATGCTATTCCAAAGTACTACCGGCAGAGACATTTTCAGCAGAGCATAATCTTCCGGCCAAGGTTCCTCCAGAATAATGGACAGGATATAATTTGCCGCTATGCCGAAGCCACTCACCCACACGGATGCCAACAGCAAATCGATAAATATTCTCATGGTATTGTTAATGTTGTCCAGCTTCTTATGAACAATAACAATGATGAGAAAGTCAACAATCCCCACAAAGATGCATGCAGGTAAATTGAGCAGATACTGTGTCTCCAAACTCAGGCTCCGGGGAGCGTCAGAAAGAAGCTCCGCCACATACTGGAATGCAAACAGAGAAATTGCAATGATCACTATGAAAAGCAGGATATACCATTTATTCTTCATCCCCCAAACGCATTTTAAAGTACACCATCCACCCACTTCAGGAAATCAGGAACCCGCACACGACTGATTAAAACCTCGTGCGGACATTCAGGCTGGAAGCTCAACTTCAACCGACTGTTGAAGTACTTGGATATCTTATGGATAGAATTGATATTGGCAATGCAATTGCGGGAAACACGAAAGAAAGTCCTCTCATCCAGCAACTGCTCTATCTGTTCCAAAGTATAGTCCACAATATAGCGTTTATCTGAAAAGGTATGCAGAAAGACTACTTTTTCTTCACTGTAGAAGAAAGCGATATCCGAAGTCTCCACATAATGATATGCATCACCTTTCTGGATAAGGAAACGGTTCTTTTTACAATTACTCATCAATGCTTCTTCCAGTTTCCTGTAATCGGTAGCGGGAGGTTGCACAACCCTGAACTGTTCAAATTTCCTCAATGCCGCCAGTAAATCATCTTCCTCCACAGGCTTCAGCAGATAATCCACACTATTCACCTTGAATGCCTGTATGGCATGCTCATCATAAGCAGTAGTAAAGATAACAGGCGTCGTAACCTGCATCTGCTCAAAAATGTCGAAACTGTATCCATCCGTCAACCGGATATCCAGCAACATCAGATCTACCGGATGATGTTTCAGAAATTGTACGGTCTGCTCCACAGTGGCTGTCCATGCCTCCAATTGATAATCGGGGCGTAACTTCTCCATCATCCGCTTCATTTCTTCGTAAGCGAAACGTTCGTCTTCTACTAACAGGTATTTCATCATCCGTCACTCAATTTATAGGAATCTGCCGTAACCGAAAACTGACATTATTTCTTCAGTAACCGCCGCGTCAAATAGTGCACCGGATACCACACCGAAAGGAATCCGACAGTAATCACCGTAATAAATATCAGTATTACATCCGTTGCATGCACACTGACTGGATAAGCATCCACAATAAAGCTGCCACTACCGCCACCTAAGGAGATGATGCCAAAACGCTGCTGGATATAGCAAAGCAACAGCCCCAAAACAATACCGGAAAGTGCACCGAACAGGGAAATAAGCCGACCTTCAAACAAAAATATACGGGCTATCAAGCGGTCATCAGCTCCAAGATTACGCAGAGTCTCCACGTCTTCGCGTTTATCCAGGATCAACATGGAAAGAGACCCAATCACATTGAAACAGGCTATCGCAAGAATAAATGTGAGAAAAAGATAAGATATGAATTTCTCTATCTCCATAATACGGAACACATCTGCCTGCTGCTCATAACGGTCCAGTACCACAAATTCATCACCCAGGATACGGGCAATCTTTCTCTGCACAGCCGTGACATCCGCCCCCGGCTTCAACTTCAATTCCACAGCCGACACCTCCGTGTCATAATTAAAAAGATTACGAGCAAAGCTAAGAGAAGTAAGAATGTAGCGCGCATCATACTTCTGCTGATTGACCACAAACACTACACCGGGAGAAAAAAGGTAATCACGATTGAAAGAAGCGGAAGGATTAGCCATATTCACGCGTACATTCCGTTTGGGAGCATACACTTGAAGAGGATCAACAAACTGAAGTCCTGTTCCCAACTCAGATATCAGCTCCACACCCAATACGCCATAATCTACGATAGAGTCATGCAGGATAAATTCACCTGCGCCGTACAGCAAACTATCAATAGACGTAAGCTCCTCGAAATTATCTTCCACCCCTTTAATAATAGCCATAGCCTGACGGTCCTTATATTGCACCATGGCATTCTCCTCCAGCGTCTCTGTCCAGACATCAATCTCCGGCAAAGAGCGCACTTCCTGAAAGGCTGCCCCCTGTGGTTCAAATACTTTTCCTTCACGAACCGTAATTTTCAATTCCGGATCAAAAGCTGTAAAGAACCCCGCCACCATGTCCTGAAAACCATTAAACACGGAGAGTGTACAGACCAACGCCAACGTAGCCAATGCCACTCCGCACACCGAAATGCCGGAAATGATATTGATAGCGTTGTGCTTCTTCTTGGAGAAGAGATAGCGCCGGGCTATGTAGAAGGGAAGGTTCACTTCAACAATTCATCTATTTTCTCAAGATAATCCAGCGAGTCATCCACAAAGAACTTCAATTCGGGAATGATGCGAAGCTGATGGCGTACACGCGTTCCCAACTCATAACGGATAGACTTCATATTATCATTGATATTCTTAATCATTTCTTCCGCCTTTTCCGAAGGGAAGATACTGAGATAAGCACGTGCCACGCTCAGGTCGGGGCTGATGCGCACTGCACTGACCGACACCAATATGCCCGGCATCGACTTGGTTTGCAACAAGAAAATTTCACTCAATTCTTTTTGAAGCAAACGGGATATTTTGTTCTGTCTGGTAGTTTCCATACTATATATTTCTTTAATTTAGAGACAAAGTTACTGAAATATCTCAGTTAGCTGATAAATTATACTTTTTTTAGCACGATTATCAAGACAATTAATCCAGAATAAAATTATCTTTGCAGCGACACTAATCAAACAAACATGAAAAAACCTGTCTTCACACTACTATTTCTATTTTCTTTGCTTCTTAGCAGTTACGCTAACCAAGACAGAAAACAAGACAGCCTATGGAAAGTTGCGAATCAGCATATGAAAGAACAACAATATGAAAAAGCTGCCAATCTATACAAAGAATTAGGAGATAAGATTGATACCGATTACAAGGAAATCAATTCTCACAAGGTAAAGGATTTACGGAAGACATACTCCATTGATGAATTGCAACTGGCTAACAACCAGCAACAAAATCATTTGTTATTATTAGCCCTTATCATATTACCCTGCCTTATCATTGTTGCCGGCATTTGTTTTCTCTACTTGAAAAGACAAGCAAAGAAATTAATGCTCTCAAAGCGGAAATTGCAGAAAGCAGAGAAAGCCGTAGAAAATTCAATACGCAACAAGAGTCTGTTCATATCAAATATGAGCCACGAAATCCGGACTCCGCTAAATGCCTTGTCCGGTTTCTCCGATGTACTGACCACTCCGGGTATTGATGAGGAAACGCGAAAACAATGCAATGACATTATCCAACTGAACTCACGCCTGTTATTGAATCTGGTGAACGACGTGGTAGACATTTCCTGTCTTGACGTAACAAACATGAAATTCAATCTCAAACAATGCAACGCAGTAGATTTATGTGAAGGCATCATCCAGACCCTGGAAGGCATCAAGCAAACGCAGGCTGAAATCTTTTTCAAAACAGAACTTCCTCTTTTAGAGATTGAGACTGATACACTTCGGTTGCACCAGGTGCTAATCAATATTTTAGTCAATGCTACCAAATTCACAAAAGAAGGAAGTATCACCCTGCTACTGGAACAAAACGAAAAAGGCATGGCACAATTCTCAATCACAGATACCGGTTGCGGTATTCCGTTAGAAAAGCAAGGCAGCATATTCGAACGTTTCGAAAGAGTAAACGAGAAATCTCAGGGAACAGGCCTCGGATTAGCTATCTGCCAACTTATAATCACCCGTCTCGGTGGAAAGATATGGATAGATCCGCAGTATACCGATGGTTCGCGTTTCATTTTCACCCACCCGTTAAAACAGGAGGGAAAAGCATGAAGAAAACAATATTAATCACCCTGTTTATGATGGGGATATTGCTTCAGACAAAGGCAAACTCACCGACTTCAACGGAAGAACAATTCCGTGACAGCATCTTTCAAGTCATTAACTCTGAGACAAACGATACTCTCCGCTCAAAGATATTGAGAGGAGCATTCCAGCAATATATAGGTCAGGAGGCAGCTTTAGAATATCTGGATTCAGCCCTTGTACTCTCCAAACGAAAAGGGATGCACGAAGAAGAGCTGTACACCCTCTTTGACTACTGCCGTCACTATGAATACCGGGGTGAGGCTTCTGAAATGGAACAGTATCTCCTAAAATTAAAAGAAGCCGCCTACCGATATAAGGATTACTCACTCTATTATACGGTCTGGTTAGGCATGCTCCAAATGAGATGTGCCCAGGGAGATACGGAATACGCTATCATGCAGGCCAAAGAGATGCGAAAGGAGGCCATCCGAATCAAGTATGAAAGTGGAGCATTCGTTTCGCTCATAGCTTTAGCACAAGCGTTGAATTTCGCAGAGCAGTATGACGAAGCAATTCAAACCTATAAACAAACTCTGGAAGAAAATCCGAATGCCAACGAATATTCACTCCTGTTAATACACGGAAATTTAGCGAAAATATATATGGAGCAGGAGAAGTATACGGAGGGTCTTAGTGAATTGGAACAACAGGAAAAAGTGCTAAAAAAGATGCAGGAAAAAGGTCCACAAGTTATAAATACACTGAAAAGCACTTTCTTAGAAACTGAAATATCCTTCGGCATGATTTATGCAAAAAACAGAGACAAAGAAAACCTGAAACAACATCTGATAAGGGCCGGGAAGTATTATGATAAAGAAAGCTTTTTCAGCTACTATATTGATTATCATGCTCTATGGGGCATATACTATAAGCTGGAGAAAGATTGGGACAAATGTTTCTACGAATTTAATCTGGCCATATCTGCTTGCCGCGGAGCAGAACCTTTTCATGAGAATGGCATCCTCAAAATGAAAGGGGAAGCTATGATGGAAGCCGGCCGACATGAAGAAGCTGCCAACATTTATAAGACAGCCGCACAGAAAGGCGACTCCCTCAACCAGGATATGCTGCAGCGCCATGAAGAGGTATATCAGGCTAACTATAAAATCCAAAAAGCCTTATTAGACAAAGAACTGATGACCAAGCAATACCGGTGGATATACGTCGGAGCATCCTCCATCATACTTATTCTGATGCTTCTTGCCATCATGCATGCCTTCCGCATTCACCTACAACTACGCCGTTCGGAAGAAGAAACCCGGCAAGCATTGGAAACGATAGAGGCAGCAGATAAGATGAAAGAATATTTTCTGCAAAACATCACTTACGAAATTCGCATACCATTAAATACAGTCGTAGGCTTTTCCGAACTGCTGTCTGCCGAGCAAGATCTCTCCGAAGAAGAAGTACAGGAATATTCGGCTGCCATAAAAAACAATTCAGAAAAGCTATTGGCTCTGATAAATAACATCCTTGATTTATCACGCCTTGAGGCAGGAATGATGCGCTTTAACGTACAGGAATGCGATGCAGTACAACTTTGCCAGGAAGTGAAAATGATGGTAAATATGCAGACCACAATGGTGAACCCACACTTCCATACGGAGCTTGAAGCACTATCCATACAGGCAGACAGCAGATGGTTCCTCAAACTGCTCTCATCACTATTGTCCGTGCCAAGGTTATATACCGGAGAAGTTTGCCAGGTAGAATATGCACTGACCCAGGAAGACCAATATCTCAAAATCACGGTAAAAGGAAGCCCTCTCTACCAAATATGGGAAGACGAACAGGAACAACGTATCCTGCACGACATCAACCGGCTTTATTTGGAAGCATTTAAAGGAAGCTATCAGATTTCAGAGGGAGAACAGAAAGTGGTTACAATTACTTATCCCCTGTCTTAGCCTGAATAATTCACACTCCGGAGTAAAAGGGATAACTCCCTTTAACTACCCTGCTATGAACAATGTAGGTTAGAGATTATTTCTTGCGGATAATTGTCAGGCCGTCACGCAAAGGAAGAATCACCTTCTCTACCCGTGAATCTTGTGCAACAAGGTCATTAAAGGCTTTAATACCTATAGTTTGCAGATCAGTGCGATGTGGTTGTTCTTCAAGCACATGCCCGTCCCACAAAGTGTTATCAGCAATGATATAACCACCAGCGGAGAGACGGGGCAACACCATTTCATAATAGTCTATATATCTGCGCTTATCACCATCTATAAAGGCAAGGTCAAAAGTAATATCAAACTGTGGAATCATCTCCAGTGCATCACCTATATAGAATTTGATTTTGTCTGCATAAGCAGAGTTCTCCAACCAAGGCCGGGTAAAGTCTTCCTGCTCATCATTGATCTCGAATGTATACAACATTCCATCTTCCGGCAAACCCTCGGCCATGCAAAGAGCCGAATAACCGCTATAAGTACCTATTTCCAAAATACGACGAGGACGTATCATTTTGACAAACATCTTTAGCATCCGCCCCTGCAAATGGCCCGATGCCATACGCGGATACAATAACTTAATATGTGTATCCCGATAAAGAGCCTTCAGATATTCGCCTTCATCATCAATATGCTGCAAGATATATTCGTCTATGGTCATAGAAATGAAGAATGAAGAATGAAGAATGAAGAATTACTATGCAGCAAGTAGCGCAATCTAATTCTTCATTCTTCATTCCTCATTTTTAATTTAGTTAAAGGTATCTGTTTTTATTCGGCAACACACTTTCTTCAGAATACTTCAGGGCATCTCCTACAACATTTATTTCGAGGAAAGAAGTATGTGTTCCGGCTTTACCGCTACTCAGATAGCCCACCATATCTGTTTCAGACAGACGACCTTCTTTCAGCAGACGGCGCAGAGCTGCGAAATAGTACTCCTGTCCGTTAGCAAGTTCCGGCATGTAAATAGCTTCCACACCGTAAGAAAGTGCCAGATGGCGCATTGTCTTTTCTTTATAGCAAATAGCCAGCACTGGATATTTACCACGGAATGCAGCAAGGTTACGGGCAGTGCGTCCGCTATAGCTATCGGTAATAATGGCACGTATCTTCAACTTAGAAGTAGCTTTTACAGCTTGCTTTGCCAGGAAGGCAGTCACGTCATTACTGTTTTCATCCAATGGAATACGGATATCATTATCTGCCAGTTTATCTTTTTCTGCCTGTGCGGCAACTTTCGTCATGGTCTTCACAGCGTCCAGCGGATATTTACCATAAGCTGTTTCACCACTCAACATCAAAGCATCCGTACGATAATAGATGGCGTTGGCAATATCCGTCACCTCTGCACGGGTAGGACGCGGATTCGTAATCATCGTATGGAGCATCTGGGTAGCTACTATTACCGGTTTCTTAGCCAGAATACACTTACGGATAAGCAAACGCTGGATGCCGGGGATACGTTCCTGCGGAACTTCGATGCCAAGGTCACCACGAGCTACCATCACACCATCGGCTACTTCCAGAATCTCGTCGATGTTATCCACACCTTCCTGGTTTTCAATCTTGGCAATGATGCGGATATCACTGTTATGAGCGTCCAGGATTTCCTGTATATCAAGAACATCCTGTTTGTTGCGCACAAAAGAGTGTGCTATGAAGTCAATATCTTTCTCGATGGCATAAAGGATGTTATTGCGGTCCTTCTCTGTCAGAGAAGGAAGGTTTATGCGTACACCCGGTACATTGACGCTCTTGCGGCTTCCCAGCGTAGCTTCATTCTGCACCTCGCACACTAAATATTCGGGAGTCTTATCTACAACTATCATTTCCAGATCGCCATCGTCGATAAGAATGTGGACGCCTACCGACACATCGTGCACAAAATTGGGATAAGAAACAGAGATGCACTCACGGGTAGTGGGAATATCAGGATTGCCTACCACTTTCACCCTGTCTCCCGTTTTATAAGGTATAGGTTCTTCACTAATAGTGGTGCGGACTTCCGGACCTTTTGTATCCATCAGGATAGCAATGCGGTTGGACACCGTACGAACATTATTTATCAACTTCTCAAGGCCGTCATACCCAAGATGCGCCGTGTTCATACGCACCACGTTCATACCGGCTTCAAACAAGCCTTTTATAAAATCAACGTCACAACGCTTATCTGAAATGGTTGCAACGATTTTAGTCTGTTTCAATAACATAATCTTATACCTATTTATTTAATCATTTATCACTTATCAACGCTTCGAGCGCCAAACGGTAGGAGTTTAAGCCGAAACCGCAAATCACACCTTTACAGGCGCAGGCAATCATAGACACGTGCCGGAAAGCCTCACGGGCATGCACGTTGGAAATATGCACCTCGATGACCGGAGAAGTCACTGAACGGATGGCATCTTGCAAAGCAATGGAGGTGTGGGTGTAAGCACCTGCGTTCAGGATGATTCCATCCACCTCAAAACCGGTTTGCTGGATTTTGTCTATCAGCTCTCCCTCAATGTTTGACTGGAAATAGTCTATTTGCACGTCAGCGTACTTCTTACGAAGTTCAGCAAGGTAATCCTCAAAAGTAACACTGCCGTAAATGGAAGGTTCACGCTTACCCAATAGATTGATATTCGGGCCGTTAATTATTTGTATCCTCATAACACAATTTTTTATACCTTTGTCTCCCGAAAGTATCAACTCCGTACGAGGTCCGTACCAACTCCGTATAAAGTCCATACGAACTCCGTGTCAGGTCCGTAGCTGCTCCGTAGCAAGTCCAAGCCTATAGATACGGAGCAGATACGGAGCTGGTACGGAGGAAGTACGGCTCAGATACGTCTGAGAAACGTTAAAATCAAGCTGTAAAGATAGTGCAGACTGAAAGCGGAAACAAATTCGCATTATTCCGCCGGGTTACCGCCTATTTTCACGGTGCAAAGGTAGAAAAAAGAAATGAAATTAGACGAAAAAACAGTAAATAAGGAGAAACAAGCGTTGATAATCAGAAAGTACCAACGATATCTAAAGTTAGAAAAAGCACTTTCTGCCAATACGCTTGATGCCTATCTGACCGATCTTGACAAATTGCTGCGTTTTCTGGAAGCAGAGAATATCGATATGTTGTCAGTCA
The DNA here is from genome assembly GCF_020091405.1 of Bacteroides cellulosilyticus. Lineage (NCBI taxonomy): Bacteria > Pseudomonadati > Bacteroidota > Bacteroidia > Bacteroidales > Bacteroidaceae > Bacteroides > Bacteroides cellulosilyticus. The sequence continues at coordinate 2,137,232 of NZ_CP081903.1, read as the reverse complement.
CTCTGGACGACTTGCAACGTTTCGCCGCCGGCTTGCATGACATCGGCATCCATCCCCGCTCCCAGGCACGCATCATGTCCGGAATAAAATCATTCTTCCACTTCCTGATTATGGCAGACTATCGGGAGGATGATCCCAGTGAGTTGCTCGAAGGTCCTAAAATAGGTTTTAAACTACCGGAGGTATTGACCGTAGAAGAAATAGACACCATCATAGCTACTGTAGACATGAGCAAAAAGGAAGGCCAGCGCAACCGGGCCATTCTGGAAACCCTATACAGTTGCGGACTGCGCGTCTCGGAACTTTGCAATCTGAAGCTGTCCGAACTCTATTTCGACGAAGGTTTTATCAAGGTAGAAGGGAAAGGCAGCAAACAACGATTAGTCCCTATTTCCCCCCGTGCCATCAAAGAAATAAAATACTGGTTGCTCGACCGTAATGTTGGTAAAATAAAGAAAGGATTTGAAGATTATGTATTCCTTGCCCGCTGGGGAAACAGCATCTCGCGCATCATGGTTTTTCACCTGATAAAAGAGTTGGCGGAGAAAGCCGGTATCACCAAAAATATCAGCCCGCACACCTTCCGCCATTCCTTCGCTACCCACTTGCTGGAAGGAGGTGCAAACCTGCGTGCCATACAATGTATGCTGGGACACGAGTCCATCGCAACTACCGAAATTTATACCCATATCGACCGGAATATGTTGCGGAGTGAGATCATTGAACACCATCCAAGGAACATCAAGTACAGAAAAGAGACAGGATTTCATTAAATTATAATAAAATTGGCTATTCCTTTCAGATTGTGCCGGGAGATTTAATATCTTTGCGAGGCTATTATTATGTGGTAATAGGCACTAAGAGAAACCAATAGACTAATTTCAATTACAAACAATTAATTTATACCTAAAATGACTAAGAGATTGTATCTGCCTTTGTTAATGGCACTGGTTGTTGCACTTTCATCTTGTAGCAGCAAAATGGGTGAATTATCTTCTGATTATTTCACCGTGACCCCTCAGGTTCTTGAAGCTGTAGGTGGCAAAGTTCCCGCCACTATCAACGGAAAATTCCCTGAAAAGTATTTTAACAAGAAAGCTGTAGTAGAAGTAACTCCGGTTCTGAAATGGAACGGTGGAGAAGCTAAAGGACAGTCGGCCGTATTCCAGGGAGAAAAAGTAGAAGGTAACGACCAGACCATCTCGTACAAGATGGGTGGTAACTACACTATGAAAACTTCTTTCGACTATGTTCCCGAAATGGCTAAATCAGAGTTATATCTGGAATTCAAAGCCACAATCGGTAGCAAAACAGTTACTATTCCTGCCGTGAAAGTAGCTGACGGTGTGATTTCTACTTCTGAAATGGTTGAGCAGACACTGAGCAGCGCTACTCCTGCTAACGGTGACGACGCTTTCCAACGTATCATCAAGGAAAAACACGATGCTAACATCATGTTCTTGATTCAGCAAGCTAACGTTCGCGCCAGCGAATTGAAAACTGCTAAGGAATTCAACGAAGAAGTGAAGAACGTAGACGGTGCTGTAAACAAGAAGATCAGCAACATCGAAGTTTCCGCTTATGCATCTCCCGATGGTGGTGTAAGCCTGAACACCAAGTTGGCTGAAAACCGCCAGGACAACACAGCAAAGGTTATCAACCAAAACTTGAAGAAAGCAAAAGTTGACGCTGCTATCGATACAAAATATACTGCTCAGGACTGGGAAGGTTTCCAGGAATTGGTATCTAAATCTAATATCCAGGATAAAGAACTGATCCTTCGCGTTCTGTCTATGTATTCTGATCCTGAACAAAGAGAGCAGGAAATCAAGAACATTTCTTCTGTTTACAAGAACTTAGCTGACGAAATCTTGCCGCAATTGCGTCGTTCTCGTCTGACTTTGAATTATGAAATCATTGGTAAGTCTGATGACGAAATCACTAACCTGGCTAACACAGATGCTAAGCAACTGAGCCTGGAAGAATTGCTGTACGCAGCTACTCTGACCAACGATCCGGCTAAACAAGAAGTAATCTTCACTAAAGCTACTCAGATTTATCCGAACGACTATCGCGCTTACAATAACTTAGGTAAACTGGCTTACCAGGCAGGTAATCTTGACAAGGCTGAAAGCTACTTCAAGAAAGCTGCTTCTATCAAGGATGCTCCTGAAGTAAACATGAACCTTGGTTTGATCGCTTTGACAAAGGGTGATAAAGCTGCTGCTGAAACTTACCTGAGCAAAGCTTCCGGTGCAAAAGAACTGAACGAAGCTCTGGGTAACCTGTACGTCGCTCAAGGTCAATATGACAGAGCCGTAAGCGCATTCGGCAACACGAAATCTAACAGTGCCGCTTTGGCTCAGATTCTGGCTAAGGACTACAACAAAGCTAAAAATACTTTGGCAAGTGTAGAAAAGCCAGACGCTTATACTGAATACCTGATGGCTGTATTAGGTGCAAGAACTAACAATTCTTCTATGGTTACCAGCAGCTTGAAGAGCGCTGTAGCTAAAGATTCTTCATTAGCTAAGAAAGCTGCTTCTGACCTGGAATTTGCTAAGTACTTCACGAATGCAGATTTCATGAGCATCATTCAGTAAGAAGCCCTTCACTAATTACGATTAGTGATTTCATGTAGTAAATAAATAAATATCTATAGAATGCCCGGCATTGAGAAATGTCGGGCATTTCTTTTTTATTATCTGCAAAAGCCGTACTTTCGCAGAAAAGTATTTAGAGATGAAGAACGTCTGTCTATTATATCTTCTATTAATCGGCCTCTCTGCCTGTGGTGGAAAGAAAACCGATAGTATCAGCCTCAGCGGAGAAATCAAAGGATTGGGGAATGATACCATCTATTTATATGGTGCGGACAGAATGCATGACCGCATGGATACGCTGATTGCCGAAAAAGATAAATTCTCCGCGACACTTTCTGCTGATACGTTAGTCACCACAATCTTATTATTCAGTGATGGAACGGAGTACCCGCTTTTCCTGAATAAAGGAAATAAGATACAAATAAAAGGCTCCATGGCCGAACTATCCTCTTTACAAATCAGCGGCAATGCCCCCAATAAAGAATTAACAGACTTCAACCAGGACCTGAAAGGATTGGGTACCCCGTCCGGAAAAGCTTTGGAAGAGAAAGCAGAGAAATTCATTACTGAACATCCTGCTTCATTAGTCAGTATCTATCTGCTGGATAAATACTTTGTGCAAAACCCTCAACCCGATCTGACACAAATCCAGAAACTGGCAGACCGTATGACCGGAGAACTGAAGGACCGCCCCTTCATGGATGCATTACTGAACCGGATTGAAGAAGAAGAAAAAGTAGCTGTAGGAAAATCGGCACCCTACTTCCGACTGCGCAATGCGGAAGATAAAGATATAAGTCGCTCCAACTTTAAAGACCAGTACCTGCTCATACAGTTCTGGGCTTCGTGGGATACGGTCAGCCGTGCAAACAATGCCATGTTCCGCCGTATTTATAAGAAAGAGCAGAAGAATAAGAACTTCGCATTGCTGGGCGTTTCTCTCGATCTTGATAAAAAGAAATGGCAGGAAACCATCAAAGCGGATACGCTGAAATGGGAACAAGCCTGTGATTTCTCCGGCTGGAGCGGAGAGATTATCAAACAATTTGCCATACAGACGCTTCCTACCAACATACTTCTCAGTCCTACGGGAAGAATAGAAGGTAAAAATCTGGATGAAAAAGCAATTGAGAACAAGCTAAAAGAAATTGCTGAAAAAGAAAAGGAGAAGAAAAAAACTACTCACCACTAATCACTAATAAACACGTGCTAATCAAAGTTTTCGGAGCAGCTGTGCAAGGTATCGACGCAACTCTCATCACCATCGAAGTAAATAGTTCAAGAGGTTGTATGTTCTATCTTGTCGGACTACCGGATTCGGCCGTCAAAGAAAGCCACCAACGTATCATTTCCGCACTACAAGTGAATGGATACCGGATACCTACCAGCAATATCATCATCAATATGGCACCTGCTGATATCCGCAAAGAAGGTTCCGCCTATGACCTCCCACTTGCCATTGGTATGCTTGCCGCCGGAGAAGTAATCCAACCGGATAAGCTGAACCGCTACTTGATGATGGGCGAACTGAGCCTTGACGGTAGCCTGCAACCCATCAAGGGGGCTCTGCCCATTGCCATCAAAGCACGTGAATTAGGATTCGAAGGAATCATAGTACCCAGACAGAACGCTCTTGAAGCGGCAGTAGTCAATCAGATTCAAGTATATGGAGTTGAAAACATCAAAGAGGTAATAGAATTCTTCAATGGGAAGCAGGAACTCACTCCTACCATCGTCAATACCCGCGAAGAGTTTTATGCACAACAAAGTAGCTTTGATCTGGACTTCGCGGATGTAAAAGGACAGGAAAACGTAAAACGTGCACTGGAAGTGGCCGCGGCAGGGGGACATAATATTATTCTGATTGGTGCCCCGGGAAGCGGAAAATCCATGCTTGCCAAAAGATTACCATCCATTCTTCCCCCACTGTCCCTGGGAGAGAGCCTTGAAACTACAAAAATACATTCTGTGGCAGGAAGACTGCAAAACAATACGGGGCTTATTTCAAAACGCCCGTTCCGCGATCCGCATCACACTATCTCCACAGTAGCCATGACGGGTGGAGGCAGTTATCCACAACCAGGAGAAATCAGCCTTGCCCATAATGGTATTTTATTTCTGGACGAGTTGCCGGAATTCAATCGCAGCGTACTGGAAGTCCTCCGCCAACCGCTGGAAGACCGGAAGATCACCATTTCCCGTGTGAAAAGCAATGTGGAATACCCTGCCAGTTTTATGCTGGTAGCCTCTATGAACCCATGCCCTTGCGGATATTACAATCATCCGACAAAAGCTTGTGTATGTAGCCCAGGACAAGTACAAAAATACCTGAATCGTATCTCCGGCCCTCTACTTGACCGCATCGACCTACAAATTGAAGTAGTTCCTGTACCTTTTGAGAAAATGTCCGATGCACATCCGGGAGAAGCAAGTTCCAGCATACGGGAGCGTGTAATCTCCGCCCGACAAATTCAGGAAAACAGATATGCAGATATTCCGGGCGTTTACTGTAATGCACAAATGAGCAGCAAACTACTTTCCCTATATGCTCGTCCGGATGACAAAGGTCTTGCCTTACTGAAAAATGCAATGAACAGGCTTAATCTTTCCGCCCGTGCCTACGACCGTATACTAAAAGTTGCACGTACCATTGCCGATCTTGAAAACAGTGACCTGATACAGCCCTCACATTTGGCAGAAGCCATCGGATACAGGAACCTGGATAGAGAAGACTGGGCGGGATAATCCAGAAAAAAAACGATAGTTCACTATTTTCCCCCTAATTTGCATCATTTTCTCCCTAACTGTAACTTCATTGGCTTAGATTTGCGGTAATCAAAATCTAAAATACTATGGAGGCAAAGACATTATCCCGTTTTTTCCCAAAGTTGTCACTTATAATAAAGGACAACATGGAACGACCGCCTTTATTCTTTACATTACATCTATCCAAAGATAGTAATATAAAGCAAATATCCTTTTGTCTCTCACCCAGTTCAATCAATTGTATATCAAAATATTACAGTAATATTGTAATATACTTGAAATATATCTGTAATAAGTACAACCTACTTTTGCAGCCAGAATAATATTTATAAATATATAGAAGAAGAGAACATAATTTATAACTAAAACTTTATTTTATGCTGAATGTACAATTAAAAAGAAAAAGGACATTTGCGCAAAGCGTGCTCTTTGTAGTGTTCTTGCTAAGTAGTACCTTAGCATTTGCCCAGAACAAGGTTACCGGTACTGTTACAGACAAATCTGGTGAACCATTGGCAGGCGTCAATGTATTAGAAAAAGGCACCACCAATGGTTGTATCACCGATCTTGACGGTAAATACTCTATAGAAGTGAAAAGAGGGCAAGCCCTCATATTTACTTTCATTGGCTTTACTAAAAAAGAGGTTCAAGTGAACCAAAGCGCTATTAATGTAGTAATGGAAGAAGATTCCCAAACACTAGATGAAGTAGTAGTAGTGGGGTATGGTAGCATGACGCGTAAGGATGTTACCAGCTCTATCACGACAGTGAAAGCAGACCAATTAAATAAAGGTGCATTTTCTTCACCTTCGGAACTGCTGCAAGGTAAAGTTCCCGGACTGACTGTTACTAATACATCAGACCCTTCGGGTACAGGCTCTATCACCCTGCGTGGTTCATCATCTCTGCGTGATGGCGCTGCCATGGAACCTTATTATGTGGTAGACGGTGTGCCAGGTGTAGACCTCGCACTTGTCTCCCCTGAAGATATAGAGAGCATTGACGTGTTGCGTGATGCTACCGCTACCGCAATTTATGGTTCGAAAGCTGCCAATGGTGTTATCATCGTTACCACCAAAAAGGGCAGCAAAGAACGGACTACCGTAAGCTATAGCGCTTATGTGGCTGCTGACAATATAATGAAGCGTCTAGATGTAATGACAGCTAACGAACTACGCGCTTATGCTAAGGCAAACAATATAACACTATTGAATGACGAAGGCGCTAACACTAACTGGCAGGATGAAGTATCACGTACGGCACTGACGCACAATCACAATGTCAGTATCAACGGTGGTAACGATAAGACCACTTACAGTGCTAGTATCAACTATATGAACAAACAAGGTGTTATCCGAGGTAGCGATATGGAGCGTATCACAGCCCGTTCATTCGTTCAAACCAAAACACTCAAAGACCGTCTGGAATTGGCATTCAGTGTCAACGCCAGTATCACCGATGCAAATAGTGTACCTACCGGCGAATATAATGGCGAAAGTGTGTATGACGCTATGTACTACTACTCACCGTTAGCTCCTGTAAAGAATGCAGACGGAAGCTGGTATCGTCGCCAGGACATATCACAGAATATGAATCCAATGTCTATGATTCACGAAGACCTGTACAGACAGAAGAATAAATATCTGCAAGGCATTGCTAAGGCTACCCTTGACATCATAGATGGCCTGAAATTCAACCTCAATATATCTATGCAAAACCAGCAGTGGATTTACAGCAATTACAATTCTACCAATTCGCAGCTGACTGCTACTTCTTCACGCCACGGACAAGCCACTCGCCAGACGCTTGAAAATCAGAAGAAGCAGTTGGAAGCATACTTCAACTATGACAAGACTTTTGCCGAAAAACACAAACTGGGTCTGATGGCCGGTTATTCATGGGAACAAAGCGATGACAATGACGGATTCGGACTAACAGCCTACAACTTCTATAATGATGATTTGCTGTACTATAATCTGGGAATGGCCAATAATATGGACATAGACGGAATCTGGAGTGATGATAACAAAAGACTTTCTACCCTGCGCATGATTTCATTCTATGGTCGTATAAACTATAGTTACAACAGCAAGTACCTGTTCCAAGCCACTGTGCGTCGTGACGGTTCTTCGGCTTTCGGACGAAATAACCGTTGGGCTACATTCCCCTCTGTATCATTAGCGTGGCGTATTACCGAAGAAAATTTCATGAAAGATCAAAGTCTATTTGATGACTTAAAACTACGCATCGGTTATGGGGTAAGCGGTAATTCACTGGGGTTTAATGCCTATACTGCTCTTCAAACTTACAGTGCATCCGGCTGGTTTAATTACACCAATGCCGAAGGTATTACACAAGCCTATCGTACATTGGCCGCCACTCGTAATGCCAACCCCAATCTAAAATGGGAGCGGACAGGCATGTTCAACGTAGGTATCGATTTTGGTTTCCTAGGCAACCGACTTACCGGTACAATTGAGTACTACGACAAACGTACTAAAGACCTGATCAACGGATATGCCGTATCAACCAACCGTTTTCCTTATGGTTGGATGGATGCCAACGTAGGTGAGATTAGCAACAAAGGTATCGAACTCACTATCAACGCTACACCGGTAAAGGGTCGCAATTTCACTTGGGAAACCAGCCTGAATCTGTCGCACAACAAGAATGAAGTGGTAAGCCTCTCCAACAGTACTTATTCTGTAGAATATCTGAACAAGGCATATTTGAACTTAGGCGGATATAATACAGCCAACGTACAACGCATCATGGAAGGCGAACCTATCGGCACATTCTACACTTGGAAATGGGCAGGATATGACGATTCCGGTGCCTCCGTATTCTATCAATTCAACGAAGACGGCACACCCGTGATAGGCGAAGACGGTAAGCAAGCCACTACCGGAGATCCACAGAACAAGGATAAAGTGAAATGTGGCAACGCACAGCCCAAACTGACTTATGGCTGGAATAATACGTTCAGTTACAAGAACTGGTCATTGACAGCATTCATTCAAGGAGTTTTGGGTAACAAAATATACAATGCCACTCGCGCACAATATAGCAACGTATCATTAGTTTCAGCCGGTAAAAATGTTCTGGCTGATGTAGCTACCGAACAAAAAGCCACAGACAGCCGTTCACAAGCTCCATCAGATCGATATATTGAAAACGGAAGTTACCTGCGCCTTTCAACTCTTACCCTGAGTTATAACTTCGGTAAATTGGGAGATTGGGTAAACAGCCTGCGCGTATATGCCACTTGCAACAACGTATTCACACTGACCGGTTATAAAGGTACCGACCCTGAAATCTCTTTAGGAGGTACAGCTCCGGGTATTGATGCACGTCATTCCCGTTATCCGCGCACACGAACATTCATGTTCGGTTTAAACGTAAATTTCTAATCACATAAAACGAAGAAAATATGAAGAAAAAATATATTCTCCCGATAGCACTGCTGACTTTAGCAATAAGCGGCTGCACAGACTTGGATGTGGATGTTAAATCATTCCACACCGAATATCCGGATTCGGAAATAGCTATTGAGGCCAAGACCTCCGACGTATACTATGCTTTCGCCGGTCCTTTGAACCGTCGCTACAACGAGTTGGTAACATTCTCGTCCGACGAAGCTATGGGTGTAAGTTTTGACGGCGACTACTACGACTCCGGCAACAACTCTCACCCTTCATTACACAACTCATTGGCTGACGACGCCTGCATCGGCTGGTATGGAGATTTACCAAGCGGCATCACCAAGTGCAATCAAGCTATCATCGAACTAGGTGGCGACGAGGCTTCCCCTACAGCCATTGCCCCTGTGCGTGCTGCACGCGCTTTCTATCACTTCATTCTGATGGATTGCTTTGGTGACATACCTATTCTGGAACGTACTCCCGAAGAAAATGAAGCAGTGGAGCGTGCCCCCCGTGCCGATGTAGCCCGCTGGATTGAATCGGAGTTATTAGCCATACGCGATGATATGACCACGGAAGTAAATACCGCCACTTACGGCAAACCTACCCGCTGGATGGTAGACGCCTTGTTGGCCAAACTTTACATCAACTGGAACGTATACACAAAGGATGTAACAAGTGCCGATTGGTCAGCTACGGCCGCCAACGAAAAGCTGAACGACTGTATTGCTGCCTGCGACGACATCATCCGTAGCGACTTGTTCAACTTAAGTGACGACTATAAAGCCAAGTTCCTCTATAATAACGGTCCGCACATAAAAGACTTCATTTATGCTATGGATTATGACTGCGTGACCCGTACAGGTATGAACTATGCCCGCTTCCGCACTTGGCGACGCGGACAGAACGACGGTAGTGGCGGTGCAGGTTTCTACACCGTAGCTATGAGTAACTCCGTGGGTGGCAATATTGCCATGACTGAGGAATTTGCCAACTTGTTCTGTTTGGAAGGTGACCGTCGTAACGACTGTGTGGTAGGAGGTGATCTCTATCAGATAGATGCCACAACAGCCGAAAAGACAGGAAATCGCAACATGTACCAAGGCCAGGCAGTCAGCTTATCAAAGAGCATTACACTAAAAATTATTTACGACGATAATGGCGATCCGGTTCCTCCGGGTCCCGCTTACGACAACCTAAATACAGGCGCTAACATCACCGGTTGGACACAAGGCTGGCGTTCCATCAAATTCGCAGCTTACGTAACGGAATACAACCAGTACGGCCGCAGCCAAAGCAATGATGTGCCTATCTTCCGCTATGCCGATATCCTGTTGACCAAATGCGAAGCTATCCTACGCGGTGGTTCTGCTACCAATGGCGACACCCCACAAAGCCTGTTCAATCAAATTCGCACCTACGTACACGCTCCTTTGATTAGTGCCAATCCCACCTTAGACGAACTGCTGGATGAACGTGGCCGCGAGTTCTTCGACGAAAACTGGCGTCGCAATGACTTAATTCGCTTTGGAGAGTACGAACGCGACTGGGGCTTCAAAAACATCGTCAACCCGAGTGCCAAGACCAAACTAACCAACCGTATCTTTCCATTACCGCAAGACATATTGAATACGAATACAAACTGGAATCAGAACGAGGGATATTAATTCAGAAGCAAAATGATTTCAACAATCAATACATAAAAACAAGCTATTGTTTTCTTTTAGAGTTTCTAAAACCTAAAGCCCCGCATTGCAACTGATACACCCAAATTAGTCAGTTGCAGTGCCTGGCTTTTTCATTCAAACAAAAACTTCTACCAATGAAAACCAAACTAATCACACTATCCTTCCTATTGTTATTCTCAGCAAAAGCCTCTGCACAAGACACCGGACTTACCAATTACGTCGATCCGCGTATCGGTTCCGAGGGACTGGGCCGCGTCTTCATCGGTCCTTCCTGCCCCTACGGAATGGTGAAACCCTCACCGGACTGCACCCCACGTCCCAACAGCGGCTGGTTGCCCATGCCCGAACAGGTGGACGGCTTCTCCCAAGTACACGTTAGCGGAACAGGTGGCGGACCCAAATACGGCAACATCCTTGTAATGCCTTTCTGCAACGGAATGGACCGCATCAATCACATCGACCATCGCAAGGACGAAACAATAAAATTAGGATATTACTCCACCCAATTCCAGTCTTCCGGTATACAAACAGAAATTACCACTGCCCCCAAAGCATCGTTCTATCGGTTCACCTACCCCAAAGACTCCTTGAAATCACTGGCCATCGATGCCGGATTCTTCTTAGGTGAAAGCCCCGTACCCGATGCCCGCGAAGCTCAGCAATTCGTAGGTTCCGAAATACAAATCATCTCCGACCATGAAGTCATCGGCTACACCCGTATTCGCGGCGGATGGAACAATGGACGTGCCTATACAGTCTACTTTTACGCAGAAACCGACAAGCCTTTCATAAATACAGCTACCTGGAAAAGCGATAAGATCACAGATGAGAAATTCCAATACGACTCACATCAAAAGACCGGAGCCCTGTTGCGCTTCAACTCTTCTGAAGACGTTATACAACTGAAAGTAGGTATCTCCTTCCTCAGCTCACTGAAAGCACGTCAGAATGCCCATACTGACATTCCTCACTGGTCATTCGAAACTGTACACAAACAGTTACTGGCTCAATGGGAAGATTTACTCCAAAGAATTGAAATCTCTCCCCGCACCCCCGAAGCACAGAAACGTATGTTCTACACCGGCCTCTATCATACCATGATTATGCCTGTAGACCGCAGTGGAGAGAATCCTCTTTGGGCAGATGACGAACCTTATTACGATGACTTCTACGCCATCTGGGACACTTACCGCACTTCTACTCCACTCATCACCCTGATAGACCCGAAACGTGAAACAGACATCGTCCGTTCACTTATCAACATCTACAAACGAGACGGCTACATGCCCGACGCTCGTAGCGGTAACAGCAATGGACGTACCCAAGGCGGTTCGAATGCTGAAATCGTAATAGCCGATGCTTTCGTAAAAGGTCTAGAAGGAATAGACTACGAACTCGGTCTGCAAGCCATGCTGAAAGATGCAACCGTCTGCCCCGGAGACCGCCATGAAGCGGAAGGACGTGGTGGACTGATCCCCTACCTGGAACTCGGCTATATCCCCTACGGCATCCCCCGCGCCGGAAACCGCACCGTAGAATATTCTTATTGTGACTATGCCATCTCCCTGGTTGCCAAAGGTCTGGGAAAAGAGGACCTTTACCAACACTACCTGAAACAATCCGGAAATTGGAAGAATCTCTGGCGTGACGATTATGAACATGCCGGTGCCAAAGGTTTTATCATGCCCCGTGACGAAAAAGGTAATTGGCTGGATGAAATCACTTTCGGAAAATCCAAGATACAAAAACCGACCTTTACCTATACCCCCGTCACCTTTGAAGGCCCCTGGTACACTCCCTGGTGGAACATGTTCTTCTATGAAGCTTCTTCGTGGGAGTATTCTCTGAGTATTCCGCACGATGTTCCCGGACTGATTGAAAAATGCGGCGGTGCAGAGAAGTTTGAAACACGTCTGGACATTTTCTTCGACAAGGGCTTCTTCAATGTAAACAATGAACCGTCTTTCCTCTCCCCCTGTCTTTATCATTGGTTGGGAAAGCCCTACCGGAGCAGCGACCGTATCCGCGAAATCCTTTCCAGGAACTACAACGATGGTCCTGTCGGACTACCGGGAAATGACGACTCGGGTGCCATGTCGTCCTGGCTCGTTTTCCACATGATGGGATTATATCCCAATGCCGGACAAGATTATTATCTTATCAATACTCCTTTATTAGAAGAAACAATCTTCCGGTTGGATAACGGAAAGACTTTCCGGATTTCCACCCAGGGGCTTTCGGACAAGAACAGATACATACAATCCGTCACCCTGAACGGAGCGGCTTACCCTTACTCAGCTATACGGCATAAAGACATCATTGCCGGTGGTGAACTAATCCTGAAGATGGGAAAGAAACCAAGTGAATGGGGGCAGCAATTATTGTCGAACGAAGAAAACAAGAAATGATGAAGAAACATATAATTCTATCCGCCTTATTGTGCCTGGGCTTCACCGGAAGCCTGTTGGCACAGAGCATTGTACCCGATACACTGCTTTTTGTATTCAAACTGCACGGACAAACACGGAAGTACGAAATGTCTTTCCGCGAAAAGCAGGATTCAATCTGTCTGTATTGGGGAATAGAACGCAACCTGAAATGGCAATCGGGAAGTTATACCATGGGACCTAAGTCCATAGAGCAGGCCGTGCAGCTCAGTTTCCTGCAACCGGAAGACGGTAAGCACGTACAGCTCTCTCCGGAGGAAACGGCTTACTTCATTTCCCGCTCCGCCTATAAACAGCTGAAGGAACAGAATACACTTGTATACAATCAGACAACATACTCCGTTCTGGATAGTAATGAGAGAGCTGTGGGTTATCCACTCATTCATGTGAAAGATGCTGTGGAAGGATGCGAAATGTGGATACTGGATAATCCAAAACTTTCGTTAGTATGGAGAATGCGCAACAACCCGTTAGGGGTTAACTGGGAAATAAGTACTCCTGAACCGCCTTCCCTATAAAAACTTTATTTATCACATAGCCCACTCATAGAAAAGGCGATATCTTTCAGTATAAAGCAGGCTATCATCAAAAGAAATTTCCCATTCAACCGGATCAGAATCCGGGTTGAATGGGAAATATATTAGCTTTCTATTCTATCACAAGAAGTAGCAGAATAACTGATTACTCCCACCAATTGATGTTACCGTTTTCCACTGCCGCCTGGAAGTTCAGATACTTGGTTTCAATGTTCTGCCGTTCATCAGTCCACTCACAGGTAGTCGGACAGCACAGTTTTCCTGGAGCTTTCCCCACTTCTGCCGGCAACATCACATCATTCACGCGAACGGGTATATCTTTTATATCGCTATATCTGTTCTTCAGTCGGAATATTACCGGAGCTTTTGCCTGTTTGTCATAAGTATTCACCATTGTAGATTGAGAAACACCAAACAGTTCGTGTACTTCATTGTCTTCAATATACAAAGGCATTGTACCACCAGCTGCCTGTAAGGTCACCACAGTCGCACCATTCACGGTTACGGCATCAAATACAACATCATTGAAATCGAAATCTCCACCAGATACTGTAAGGTCTTCCGCCATGATTCTTTGGGCTTTTATATATTTAGCCGGAACAATTCGTACGATCCAATCGCTATAATCTCCATCCGGTGGAGTGTTTTGATTCATATAGCACTCAAAATCAAGTCCAACATAATAATCTCCCTCATAAAATATTATTTTATGCTCATCGTATCTGCGCCCTCCTTCACCTACATAGCTGAATGAACTTGTACCGCTGTCATACATGAACATGATACTTCCGGCTGATTTATTGAAATTGTAAACTTCATCCGGAGTCCCATTCTTCTCCTTATGTACAGCAAATTGATTCATGTTGTCCTTATTTCCATAGTAGACATGCTGAACAAAGAAATCCGACCAATTCACATTCTCTATAACAGTGGCCTTTGAAGGATCTTTGAAAAGCTCTACAATTTTGTTTATTTTCTCGGAAGTAAGATCATCACTTGAGGGAACTTCCACGAAATCTTTCCATTGATTGCTATTAGGATTGGAACTACGTGTTGTCGCCCCTCCAAATCCCCAATTCTGATTAGGAGCAATTGCTCCATACTTTCCTACAAAAGCTGCTTCATACTGAGCAAGCTTCACATCTCCTGCTTTGTCCGGATCGTATAGACTATCGGAACTACAAGAATACAAGGCGCCTACAATGACACTTAAAAGTCCCAACTTAAGAATTCTATTCATACGCTTCCTGTTTTTATGTTAAACGACTCTCTTATTGCCCGTTACTTTGAAGTAAAAGCATATTCTCTAATACAAAGATATGTATTTTTTGCACAAGTTGTATTTATATTAGGATAAAAAATACAACTTTTAGTCAAAACAGGAGTTGATTGCTCTATAAACGCTGATGATCGGGTGGAAATCCGTTATATATTCTCACTTTACGGCTATTCTTTTCCTATTACCTCCGCCAGGAAAGTTTCAACCTCTTTCCATGAATAATAAGGAACCATTTTGCTCTTCAACGGCAGTGCCACTTCACACTCGTTCAACAGAAATTTCACCAGTATATCATTCTTCTTATCGCGATAGAAAATCAATTGAAGATTAGCTCCCATAGGAGAAACCCGGTAATCTTGCCAGGCAAGATGAAACTTCTCCATATCCACCTCCTGATTACTACATCCTTCTATCTGCATCAAAGCAAGCAGACGAATGAGATGGGTATCATGTCCGAAACGGAGATCGGCCGCAGGGGTTCCTTTCTCTATGGCGGCATCCGCACTTTCCAGGATATTACGCAGCAAAGGTACGGCACAACGAGGCATCAGGCCGCCATTGAGCGGAGCAGCAGCATTGCAAACATACATGCGGGCATTCACTGTCTTCCAGACTCCTACTAATTCCTCATATTCAAAGATATCATAGAAAGACAAATCCAACTCAACATTCTGCATATCAGCGGCAATCCAATAAAGGCTGCGCATCATGGCGTCTTGGTCGGTTATCGCTTCAGGCTTCACAAACAGGGAGGCCATCAGGCGTTCGGGACGGACGTTCTTTTTTTCAAACTCTCTGAAGCCACGCCTCCATGGAGCCTTCTCAGAAGCAAATTTCTCACCTTCGGGGGACGTATAGGCGATATAATCCATATACCGATGGTAAGCTCTACGGTTTACTTGCAGGCCAGGATTCAATTCTTTCAGGCGTTCGGTGAAATAACTCATACTCATGGCACAACGCAGGGAAGTGGATGAGCGGGCGTCAATGAAAGCACCACCCCGAAATACTTGCGGAAAATTGCGATACATCCGTTCGGCTATCTCACGGTGCTGGCGCTCGCCAAGTGGGGTGATACTTCCACTACATCCGCAGGCATCTTCCCAAACCTTATGCAGACGTTCGCGGACATCCACGCCAAGGGGAGTCAGTTCGGAACATTGATAAAGAGAATCAAAGACGCAGACAACTTCCGTATAACGCTCATCCGCCGTCATCCAGCGGGAACCGTGACGACCGTAGTGACTGATGTAGAAAGGCTCATAACCAGTAGGGGCAGGGGTATAGGTGGATGGAGGAGCAGGATAAGCATAATAAATGCTTCCTGCCTGCTCCGGAGTTAATACAGACTGGGAACGAGTAGTGAAAGTACACAGCAAATACAAGATAAAAATTATGCTTTGTCTCATCTTCGTGACGAATTTAAGTTATAAATATGAATCAGTGACGAGCTACAGGCTACAAGCTACAAGTGCTTTTCGGACTATAGCGCAGCTACTTGTAGCTTGTAGCTCGTAGCTTGTAACTTGTAGCTTGTAACTTTTATTCCTTTATTTTCAGATTACGAACATCCCTCTGCCCAATGCCTTCTGCTGCCTGATCGGGACGGATATCTCCCCAAGTAACAATGCAATCATCTATCAGAATATCAGATGCCGTATCGATATAAAAACCATACGTCTTATCATAGATAAATCCTTCGCCCACACACGGACGTTTATCATAGATACCACCCTCATAAGCCGTACGTTTTTGCAATAGCAGGTCTACGTCTTCAAAGTAGATATGATTCACTTTGTCTTGTGTATCCCCACCTACAAAGATGCCGTTCTCGCTGGTGCATTTGATATTTGTGAAGTAAATACGGCTCACCTCTCCGCAACGTCCTTCGATAGCTCCCTTCGGGAAACGCCAGCCGGCATCCTTATGATTGCCTACGGCACGCGGATAGGAAGTCACGTAAATAGGTTCCGCCTTTCCCCACCAGACATCAGAGAAGAACATGCAATCCACAATCATATTGGAGAAAATCACATTGGTAATCGTTCCTTCATCCCGGTTCTGAATACCGATGCCACGGTTACTATTCTTGATGATACAGTTATTGAACAGTACATTATTAATCTTATCCATATTTTCCGAACCGATCTTGATGGCACAGGAACGGGAAACCATAGTACAGTTGGTCACAACTATGTCTTCGCACGAACCGTATTCTTCAAACTCACGACGATTCTTCAGACAGATGCAGTCATCACCCGATTCGATATGGCAATTGGCTATACGCACATTCTTGGAATGGTCTACATCGATGCCGTCACCGTTGCGTATCTTCAGGTTATTCAGGATAGAGATGCCATCGATGGAAACATCGTTGCAACCGATGAGATGAACCGTCCAATAGGCACTGTTGCGGATTGTCACATCACGGATTACTGTTTTCTCTATATTAATAAGCGTCAGTACATGCGGACGGGGATCAAAGTCGGTCACCGGTTTCAGTTCATAAGAGTCTTCCAGTTCCTTACCCATAAAGGAGACACCGTTTCCATCTATGGCTCCTGTTCCGGTGATGGATACCTCCTTCAGATCTTGACCATAAATCCACATCATGCCTTCACCACGATTATCACGGAAAGCGCTCAGTGTATAGACAGCCTCATCAGGATTGGCAAGCAGACAGGAATTGGGTTCCAGATGCAGTTCTACAAATGAGGCCAGATGGAAAGGGCTGCACATGAAAGTACGCCCTGCCGGAACCAGTACCGTTCCGCCACCCGACTTGGAACACTGATCGATAGCCGCTTGTATGGCCGCGGCGTCATCGGTGACACCATCACCTTTGGCTCCGTAGTCCATAATATTATAAATAGTCCCTCCGGTCTTCGGAGTGCCGCATGCCCCTAACAGCAAGATGCTGCACAGGACAAACAAAAATGCTTTTGCTCCCATATAAGTATATCTTTCTTAAATTAAACTACATTACTCTTGGCGGACAGTCTTCCGCTGCCGTTCCCCACTCCTTATTCGGTTCATCCCCCATCACAAACTCCATCACACCACCATTCACTATATCCTGATGGGTAATGTAATTATGCATATAAGGTTCCCCGTTCAGCGTTGCCGACTGAATATATATATTCTTCTGCGATGCGTTACGGGCTTTCACTGTGAACTTCTTTCCACTCTCAAGATTCAGCGTGAAGCTGGGGAATGAGGGGCTGGCAAGTATATAATACGGAGTACCGGGACACACCGGATAGAATCCCATAGCGGCAAACATATACCAGGCCGACATCTGTCCGGCATCGTCATTACCGGAAAGTCCGCCCGGTTCATTCAGATATTCCGTTTCCATAACGTGGCGGACGGCACGCTGAGTCTTCCAGGGTTCACCTGCATAATTGAACATATAAGCAACCTGATGACAAGGCTCGTTTCCATGCCAGTAACGTTGTTCACTGAACATGGAATCCAACTTGGCTACATACTTATCTTTCCCTCCCATACTTTCCATCAGTCCGTATGGATCTTGCGGCACGTACCAGGTATAGTGACAAGGAGCACCTTCAGTAATAAAACGGGCAAAATTAAAAGCATTCGCATCATTCAGGAAAGTACCATCGGCATGGCGCCCCTGGGCATATCCCGTACAGGGATCTATCACATTGCGATAATTGGCAGCACGCCGTATCAATGCCTGGTAATCATCCGTCTTAGCCAAAGCTTTTGCCATCTGTGCAAGGGCAAAGTCATCATAAGCATATTCCAAGGTACGTGATACCTGTTCTTGTGTATGAAAAGCGTCGGGTACACCGTCTTCAAGAGGAATATATCCGTACTCCAGATAAGAGGTCAGAGCGCGACGCCCCATACCGTTTTTATATTCATCAAGGTTGGAAGGAGTTTCAAAGGCATTCTTACGCATTCCTTCATAAGCCTTGTCCACATCGAAATTGCGAATCCCCTTACAGTATGCATCGCTGATGGCGGAGATACAATGATCGCCTATCATAGCGGCAGTATAGCTATTCCAACAAGGAAAGATGGGCAACCAACCACCTTGTTCATATTTATGCACCAGAGATTGCATCATATCTCCCCCCTTTGTCGGAAAAAGCAGATTGATCATCGGATGCAGGGCACGGTAGGTATCCCACATACTATAATCCTCATAATACGTTTCTCCTTCAGGAAGTTGGCATATCGGAGTGCCATTCGCAAAAGAGGGATAACGGCCATCTATATCATTGAATGTATGCGGCAGAAAAGAGGCACGATAGAAAGCACCGTAAAACATTTCCTTGTCTGCAAGTCGTTCGGTCTCTACATCAATGGCGGAGAGGTGTTTCTCCCACATCTGTCTTAGCTCTGTGCAAGTCTGTCCAAAGTCCCAATGAGGGATTTCAGCTTTCAGGTTCTTCAAAGCACCATCCCGGTCGGTAAAGGAGGAAGCAGCTTTCACCAATACCTCTTCACCCTCGGTCACATCAAACTCCACATAGGCACCTATCTGCGCCGCATCTCCTATCTGAATGACACCGGGAGACAAAGAATCTCCCCTGAACACACCGTAATCCGTCAGCTTCTTTTGGAACTGAACGATGAAATATCCGCTATATCCTGCCGATTTTCCCCAACCCTGATAAATGCGGTGAACAGGATTATATCCGTAAATCTGATTGTTAAGGGTATCGATGCAGATATACCCCTGACCTTCATCACTGTTAGGGTTTACCACCAGATAACCTTTTCCCGCTTTGTTATAAGTGAAACGGAAAATTGCGGAACGCGAACGCCCCGTCATTTCGGCATAGATATTCTCATCCGGCAGAGAAACCGTATAATAAGCCGGTGTTGCCGTTTCTTTCTCATGGGAGAAACGGGTGGAACGTGCTTCCGGCTGGCAACGCAATTTACCGAAGAGCGGCATCAGCGTCATAGAACCGTAGTCCTGCGTACATCCGCCCACAATCCAGTGGGAATTACGAAAGCCTTGTAGCAGAGTATCCGCGTAATAATAGGGTGCTATGCATTTCTCCTCCGTGTCCCGCGTCTGTGCAGTCCAGAAGTTCATTCCGTTGGGTTCGAGTACCGCCGGAAGGGTTTGCCCGTATTCTTCCGTATCCCTGCCAAACAACCCCGCTGTATGGGTCGCACTGGGGGCAGTACCTACACGAGTATCGATATAGGATAATCGCGACTCGTCAATAGTCCCACAACGACTGGTACACGAAGTAGTACCCGGCAACAACACAGTTGCCAGTAACAGGGAATAGCATGTATAGATTGTTCGTCTAATCATTATTATATTTTTATATAGATTTTCTTTTTATACAATGGATAGCCGCACGCTCCCATCAGCAGGGTAAAGGCAAGGGCGTAAACGGCAGATGCCAGATAAGGATCGATTATCAGAAAATGTACCCCTTCGTAAATAACCGGCTTACTTCCGGTGGCGCCAATGACAATAGCCGCTACCTCGCTGAGTACGTAGAGAAACAAAGGGTTAACACCGAATATTTCAAAGAAACGACACCAGTTCTTCTTTTCCTTCATATCAATGAAATAAATCAGCACAGACTGAAGCATGGCTGCCAATCCACAAGTGACTAACACAAATGTAGGCGACCAGATACGCTTATTCAACGGCAAAGCCTCTGTCAGCAAAAAACCGCACGCCATCAGAATAAAGCCTGCAACAAACAATTTCAGTGTTTTCTGTTCCAAAGCTTCCTTAGCCAGGATGATTTTCCCACAACAGAAGCCGATCAATGTATGAGCGATGGCAGAAAGGGTACTGGTAAGTCCTTCCGGATCTATCGGGCTTTTATGATAAAGGTGGTCTGCACCTAATACATTCCGGTCTATGATAGCCAGAAGGTTTGTATCATCCGGTGCATATCCGTTGCCTATATAAAGCAAAACGGCATACCCGGCGATAAGGAAACCAATGATCCAGCCGATATATTTATGATTGACATACAAGGCTACAAAGGAAACTACACAATAGCACAAGGCTATACGCGGCAGAACTCCCGTAAGCCGAAGATGGGCAAAAGGAAAGAAATCTCCATCACAAATAAAGTGAAACCAGTGAATAGCCCAGCCGATGCATAGAATGACAAGAGTACGTTTCAGTATCTTACGGACCACTGAACCAGATGCTTGAAAATGGAACTTGCTCAAAGCGATATAAGTGGAAATTCCCATGATGAACAAAAAGAACGGAAATACCAGATCACAAAGAGTCAGCCCATTCCATGCAGAATGTTGCAAAGAATCATAAGATAACTTCCCACCGGAATTATTGACGAGAATCATACCGACGACAGTAATTCCGCGCAGCACATCGAGAGAAAGCAGACGCTTTCTCAATTGACAATTGACAGTTGACAATTGACAATTATCTGTAGGGTGTTTGGGGGATTCTATTTGCATATATCATAGATTCAATTTATAAGCTATCATTGCACAGCCTAATTGTCATTTGTCAATTGAAAAAAGACTTCTTTCGCCACATCCACACAACTTCCTTCGGGAGCCGAACCATACGGATTCTTTGCCAGTGTCCAGGGTTCTTCCATCGCATAATAATCCAGCTTAACTTCGGGTTTACCATCCAGTTGATCCTGAAGAGTTTGCCAGTAGGCTGCCCAACGTTTATAATAGAAATCGCGCAGAATACCGTTCCATTCCTTATGGGCATAGTCGCGCAGACCACCGTCATCAGCGCAAACACGATTGCCCCAAGTGGTTATCTGCACGCGGGCATTCCACTCGTACAGGTCTTTTTCTTCGGGAGTAGTCCCCAAATTGCGTGCCTGCTCTATCCAACGGCCTACACGGAATTCACTACGAGTACCCAGCAATTTATCCTGCAACAGCAATATATCCAGGAATTTCCGGGAGTCACGGGCAAAACTGCGTTTATCAAAGCTCTTGAAGTCAGCAATGGTCCGGTTATAAACAATACGTCCTTTATCGGAAAGAGACTGTCGTACGATGTCTACCAGGTCATATTCAAAGTTATTATTACCACGATATTTATCGGCTACTTCCACCATCAGCCGTGCAGCTTCTTCCGTAACGGTAGGATCATAATAGTTCTTCATCTTCGACCAGCTCGAAGCCTGGAAGTTATTCAGCGAAGGACGTCCGCAGAAAATAGACTCATGAGGGCCTTGTTGGTTGTTTCCGAAAGGGCAGTTATAAATGGTATTGGCAAGCAAAGTCCATGCTTTTTCTATCTTCTCGTCTCTTACACCGTAACGGGCAAAGAGATAATCTTTCAGCCATTCCTCTTTCGTGAATTTCTCCGATCGCCAAGGAAGTTCGCACATCAGTTCAAACATCATGGGGTTATTCTCTGCACCTTCCATGGTCAGACCGATTCCTTTCAGATGAACTGCTAACGGATTGTTCTTAGTCAGGTAGAAGTTATCGAGTAGCTGGTCCATGCGACCGTGCAATCCCACATTTCCACCGAAATTGAGCAGCATACAGAACAGCCAGTTGTGTTGTTCATAACCCTTGTCACGCTTCCAGATGGAAGGGATTCCCCACATAGGACGACATTCACTGAACAGGTCCAGTATCAGCAGATCTCCATTCTGCATATTCTTTATCATCTCGGGACGAGGGTTCTCTGTCCAGCCCTGCACTACCCAGGTGGCTTTCGGATTCACTTTTTTCATAGCCGCCATAATAGCTTTCCCGGCCGCATCGAAATCTACTGAAGCAGCATTCTCGGCTTCATGAAAAGGGTCCATAGAATAATAATCAGCCTTGCCGAAAAGCTTCTCCTGTTCCTGATAATATAAATCGGCAATCTCGGCAAAGCGACCATCGGTAGGTTGCAGGAAAGCAGGACGGGTAAAACCGTTCCATAAATCAGACTTGGTCAGGTTCAGTCCCAACTTCTCATCAGCATCATGGGGAACCATACCTGAATATCCCGGAAACACAGGTTTAATGCCATATTCGCGCATACGCTTCAGAATTTTCTTCTGCAAAGCTTCCTGCTGTACATACCAGGAATCCGGATTAGGTCCGCCCCATCCTTCCAGATTATTCATTGCCCACCAGGCAAGAAAAGCAGGACCGGCAATGAACCGGTTAATTTCATCTTTAGAATATCCCAGTTTTTGAAGCATATTGAACCAGATACATTCCTGGCCTACGGCTGCTAAAGGGAGATTGATACCATGCAGAGCCATCCAGTCTATTTCTTTCTCCCAGCGTTCCCAATCCCAAAAGGCCATGGTGTAGGAATAGGTACAGTAGTTAAAATCGTAACGGAGTGAGAGGGATGTTTCGTGACGCTCTTTCCGGGGGACGGGAGGAAGTGCCTGCGGCAGTTTCGCCTGCATACCATTCCATGACAGTTGGATACCGGCATAATATTTCAGATACCAGTTGATACCTGTCGCTATATTCACATAGTTATTACCCCGGACTACGACTTTAGTCCCTTTCTGGTCCAGTTCGAAAAAATCATCCGCACCTTTCTTGAATTCGATAACAAATTTCTTCGATGCTCCCTTATCAATTCTTTCGAGCAAACCATTTATAGGGTTGGCAGATAACTGAACGGATAAACCTACTACTAACAAGATGAGTAAACTGAGTTTGATTTTCATGGTATTCATTCTTCTGGGTGATGTGCAAAAGTAGGCGTTTATTTTTTTATGTAAGGAGAAAATAGAAAAGTTTGGGGCGAATATAGTAAACTCACTTCTTCCCCAGCTTCGAGCTCGGCAAATATCCGAAGAACTCTTTGAAACACTTCGTAAAATATTTAGGATCGTTGAATCCTACAGCATAGGCTATTTCGGAGACATTCACATCTCCCGAGCCCTCCTGTATCATCCGTTGCGCCACGTTCAGACGGTAGTTCTTCATAAACTGCCCGATGGGCTGTCCCGTCAGATCCTGCATTTTCTTGTTGACCAATGTCTTGCTGTAGCCCATGTCGCGTACAAAGCGTTCCAGGTTATATTCCGCATCGGCATAGTGTTCCTTCATCAGGTTGACTGCATTCGTAATGAATGTCTTGTCTCGCGATTCTTCCTTTACATGCAGCTCTTCCACATTACTGCTGGATGAGAACATCTTCTTATATTTCCTTCGCAGACTCAATATATTACGGATACGAAGCCGGAGCACTTCTTCATCAAAAGGTTTGCAAAGATACTCGTCCACGCCTATTTCAAAACTTCTTTTCTCTTGTACGTCCGAGCGAAGCGCCGTAAGCATCAGGAAAGGAATGTGCGAAGTCGCCAGATTCTCCTTGATACGGCGGGACAACTCCATACCATCCATCACAGGCATCATCAAATCACTGACTATTAAGTCGACGGTATGTTTCTGAACGATTTCAAGAGCCTCCTGCCCGTCACCTGCCTCAAACAAACGATAATTACCCACAAGCAGCGTGCGGATGTACGAACGCATATCTTTATTATCTTCCACAATCAGGATAGTCTCTTTCTTCTGAGTGTCCTCCGGTTGTAAGGTATCGGGCAGATATACATTGTTGGGCTGTACCACAACTTCTCCGTTCGTTTCTACCCGCACTCCGGGAATCAATGGCATAAACATACGGAATGAAGCCCCCTGCCTGTGATTATTGCGGGCAAAGATTTCTCCGCCATGCAAGTACACAATCCGCTTACACAGGAAAAGACCGATACCTGTGCCGCTCTGCCCGTAAACCGGATATTTGGTACTCTTCTTAGACTGGTAAAAGCGGTCGAAAATCTTTTCCAGATCTTCTGTCACAAGGCCATGTCCCGTATCGCATACATTCATATAGAGTAGTTTCTCCCCGTTCTTTCCTCTGACAGACGCCACAAATATGTCAATACGACCGTTATCCGGTGTAAACTTAATAGCATTCGAAACCAGATTCACCAACACCTTGCGCATATATCCCGTATCGATCATCAGAAAGGGATTCTCCAAACGGAAATAAGTACATATGTCGATATGCCTTTCCTTGGCAAAGACTCTGAAAGGTATCAGCAACTCAGACAAAAACTCGATAAAATTCGAGGAACGCTTATCCAGCACCACCTTGTCTATGTCCAGTTTCCGGAAGTCCATCAGTTCATTGACCAGAGAAAGCAAATACCGTGAATTTCGCTCGGCTATCTGCAACTGTGCCTTTACAGCCTCATCCTGCGTCTCCTTTAAAGCATGTTCAATGGGGCCATGAATCAGTGTAACCGGAGTACGGAATTCATGAGTGATGTTCGTAAAGAAAGCAATCTTCTCTTCCGTAATCTCTTTTACGTGTTGAGCCATGTTTTCCAATTGTTTGTTCTGGACAGCCAGTTCCTGCGTGCGCAGTTCCACTTCTTTTTCCAATCGCGCTTTCTGTTCACGATAACTCCGCATCTTCCGCTTATAGAATAAATAAATAGCAAGGCAAATAACTACGACAAGAAGCAGATAGAATCCAATGGATTTATAGAAATAAGGAGTGATCCCCACTTCTATGTCGGTTATTTCATCCGACCAACGCCCCAACTCATCCGTCGCACGCACTTGCAGGGTGTAGTTCCCCGACGGGACAGCCGCATATCTTGCCATATAATCACCCGGTTGAGTTTCATTCCACTCTTCCTCGTATCCCTCCAGACGATAGGCAAAGCGAATACGGCTGCTGTTTCCATAATTCTGTGTGGTAAATCCTACGGAGAAACGATTCTCCCTTTCATGCAGGAAAATACCGGAGGCAAGGGTGATATCCTTTTGCAGATAATCACCACTGGAAGGATAGATAATATTTCCTCCAATCGCCAGTGAAGAGAGTTTCACATGCGAATCCGCAGACGGCGAAGTTTCATTATCAGAATGAATAATGACCAGTCCGTCTATGGTAGCCATATAGATAAAGTCGTGCTTTGGCGAATAATGGATGCCGTTCCAGTAGAACTGAGTAGCCGGCAGGCCATCAGCCTGCGTGTAGTTACTGAATGTCATCGACTGGATATTCAGACGGGACACTCCATCATTCGTAGTCAGCCACAAGTTTCCCTTCCCGTCTTCAGCCATACCGATAATTGTATTATTAGGCAACCCGTGACGTGTGGTATAGTTTTTAAAGACAAAGTGATTATTCTTGTCACTCGTCAACTGATACAGTCCGCTTCCATTGCCACCCAGCCAGATAGTACCATTCTTGTCTTCCAAGATACAATTAATCTTTTCCAGTTGTGTTGACTGTGGATTATCCAGTTTATACCGAAGATATTTATAATCAAAGCGCTTGTTCGACTTGGCAAAAGAAGCAAGATCTACAATGAAGACACCTTGTGTGGTACCCACCCACAAACGCTTATCCTTATCAATCAGCAGGGCGTGAACCGCTTCGAACTCATTATCCGACTGATCGAATAATACACGGATGAAAGTATCTTTCCGCTTATCGTAGAAATGCACTCCACGTGTAGAGCCGAACCATATTCCGTGATTGATCACATCTTCACAGGCACTATTGATAAAGTCACCTTCCAATTCGGGAATATTCTCACGGGTATAGCGCTTAAAGGTACGGTTATTGGGAATATTCAGGTTCAGTTCGTTGATGCCCACACCCCAGGTATATGCCCACAGACGGTTATCGGAGTCAATCAGCAGTCCGTTAATAGTGTTATTACTGATGGAAGTTATATCGTTAGGAGAAAAAAGATGATGGGCACAAGTCTTTTCCTCCTGATTCCATTTCATCAGTCCACGTTCTACTAATCCAATCCAAAGATTGCCGTCTTTATCTTCACCTACGGCATTAACAGGTGTAGGAGTATCTGTTTCTGTGACAGAAGTGCCGCATGTCCATAATTCTGTTTGCAAGCGCTTCGGGGAAAGCAGGTTGATGCCTCCGGTTTCAGTACCCAGCCAGATGGTCTCTCCATCGGTGAACAGGCAGTTGATGGCATTACAGTTAATGGTTACTCCACCCCGGTCACTGGTCTGACGGATGAATGAAAAAGTATCCGTATCTTTGTTATACACATTCAGTCCATTCAGGGTAGATACGATCAGGTGTCCCCGCTCCGTCAGTTTGATATCCGTTATATAGGCCTGGCTCAACATTCCGGGACGATGAGTGGAGTAGCGATACCTCTTCAGACTTCGTTCGGCATGATTATATCTGAATAAACCACGGTTAGAGCCAATCCACAAAGCATCCCCATCCGCCTGCATACAGGAAATCCGCCAATCTTCACTGAAAGAAACCAAACTATCGGACAAGATATCTGCCTTTAAGAGATGGTCCGGTTGCTTCTCGACACGATATACCTGATTGTCAATGCCTGCACAAACTGCCCAGCCTATATCAAGAATGGCATGTACGGGAGATTCGTATTCACTCTTCAGACGATACCAGGTCTTTATATCTCCCTGATCGTCCAAATCAATACACCACAGTTCTTTATTGCCGGAAATCCATAAATCTCCCTGTCTGTCTTTATAGATGGTACTGACGTTTTCATTCAGCAACTTTTGCAGCGGACTATCTGGTGGAACAGGGAGTTTTACCAAAGCATAAGTATTCAGGTCGAGGATATCTATTCCACCTTCGGATGCAATCCATAATCGCCGGAAGTTATCTTCACAAATCTTATGGACAAAGTCATTCTTTAAGCGTATCGGTTCCGTTTGTGTACCATAGTTCAGGAACTGGTAACCATCATATCTGCCTATACCATAATGTGTGGAAACCCAGACATACCCTCCGGAATCTTTAAAGATATCACTTACAAAGCTATAAGGCAGCCCTGCATTTTCAGTGATAAACTTAAAGTTGTACTGGCTGAAAAAACGATCCGCACTTTTCGGAAAAAGCACCAAAGCATGTATCAGACAGATGAGAAAAAGGAAAATACGTTGTTTCATTTCTTTTCGATTCGGATACGCGCATCTACTGCAATCACATATTTTTCCGTTGCCAGTAGCGGGTTGATATCCATTTCCTTGATCTCCGTTGCAAAACGCAACAAAGTGGATAGTCGCACGATAATCTCGGCGAATTTATCTTCATTCACCCCCTTTTGTCCACGTGTTCCCTTGATAATTTTGTAAGCACGAAGGGAATGGATCATGGAATAAGCCTCTTCATACGAAAGCGGTGCCAGACCGGAAGAAACGTCCTTAAGCACTTCCACAAAAATACCACCCAAACCACACAGCACTACATGCCCGAATTTCTCTTCATACTTGGCGCCTACGAAAAGTTCCGTACCCGTCAGCATCGGTTGTATCAGGATACCTGTCACTTCGGGAATCTGCATCATACGCTCAAATTCGAACGCCAGGTGCTCTTCTCCCTTGATATTAAGCACCACCCCGCCTACGTCGGATTTATGAACAGGTCCCACCACCTTTGCCACTACAGGGAAACCCGTGCGACGGACAAAAGCCAGCACCTCGTCTTTATTGGCCGACACAAATTCCTCAACTATGGGGATGCCGGCAGCATGCAGCAATGCCTGCACATAATGGGGCTGAATATATCCATCTTCGGGAATAGAGTCTATAATACGACGAATACGCGGCACATCCACACCAAAGAGTTCGATCTCATTGGCGGCAGGCCGGGAAGCATTCATGATGCGCGACAATGCGGTACCCAATGTCACTTCGTCAGCAAAGTTCACATGGCCTTTAGCAAGGAAAGCGGCAACTTCCGCTCCGGCAGTATTGATGGAGGGAAGGATGGGGAAAATCGGTTTACTGCATGTCTGCATCTTCTCATGCAACACGTCATACATCTCGAACATGGTAACCAGTCCCGGTGTCCCGAAGATAGCCAGAACAGCATCAATATTATCGAATTTCTCTTCACAATATTCCAGGCAAAGACGCAGATGGTCGGGAGTTCCCGTAGCCAGGATATCAATCGGATTTCCTACAGCTGCACCGGGGAAGAGCTTACTTTTCAATTCGTCCACAACCGGGCCTTCCAGCTTGGGCACATTCAGTCCGCCTTTACTCAGCGCATCAGTCAGCATAACGCCCGGACCTCCGGCATGGGTAATGATGGCAAAATTCTTTCCTTTCAGTTCCGGCAGGGTGAAAATACAACCTACCGTCGTCAGTTCCTCGCGCGAATAGCAACGTACAATACCTGCCTTACGGAACAAAGCTTCCACTGCCGAGTCCGAACTGGCAATGGCACCTGTATGCGAAGATGCTGCACGGCTACCACTTTCACTGCTACCTGCCTTGATGGCAGCGATCTTACAGCCTTTCTTTATCAGAGAGGATGCATGGAACAACAGACGGTCCGGGTCACCGATACTTTCAATATAGAGCAGTTTTATTTTAGAATCTTTATCTGCCTGGAAATTCTCGTCCATATATTGCAGCACATCTTCCACACCTATCTGCTTGGCATTCCCCACTGACCAGACAGAATTGAACTGCAAACCTTTTGTTACGGCACTTTCCAGAATGAAAACGGCAGTCGCACCGGAGCTGGATATCAAATCGACTCCTTGAGGATGCAATTGCGGAATGGGTTGACTGAACACACTATGATGCCAGGTATTCATCAGTCCGATGCAGTTCGGCCCTATCAGGGAGGCACCGTACTTATTTACCGTTTCCAGAATACGGTCTTCCAGCAGAGCGCCCTCATGTGTCTCTTCACCGAATCCGGCGGAAAGAATGATAAACGCCCGTACCTGCTTCTCAGCAGCAAGCACTTCTACGGCATCAGGACACATCTGTGCGGGAATAGCGAGTATCGCAAGTTCCGTATCGGGGATGTCCTTCACATCGGCATAAGCTGTTACACCTTGTACTTCTGTCTCTTTCGGATTCACGGCACGAAGTTCACCGGTATAACCACCATTAATAAGGTTACGCAGGATAGCGCCTCCCGGCTTGTGCACATTATTGGATGCTCCCACCACTACAATACTGGCAGGACGAAGCAATTGGTTTGTTATCATAGTCTGTTCACTTTAAGTTCAGGATACAATGTGACAAATATACGTCTTTTATGCAATCCTGCAATCGGAAAAGAAAAGAAAAATGGAAGTGTAATCGGGAGAGGGGGGTTCAAGTAAGCAGCCTCTTTGAATGACAAAACAGGAGATTACCGTTTTCATCACGGAGATGCATCCCGTTGCCCTCGCAATAACGGAAGAAAGAACAATCCCCACATGCATCTTTTTTCATCCAGTCGCGGTTGCGGAAAGGTTGGAAACGCTCTTCCCATACCTGCATGAATTCGTCCTGATAGATATTTCCTTGATGGAAATCGCTCCGTATGCTGGGGCAGGCGGATATGGAACCGTCTATCAGAATTGAGCCAACGGTTACACCGGCATTACAGGCAAAAAAGTTATCGCGCACTTCTCCCTCATACTTACCCAGAAAACCTTCACATCCATAGCTCAGGCGCATCTTGCCTTCCTTGCGAGTATCCTTTATGAAATCCATGAGTCCTGTAAATTCTTCATCCGTCAGCTGGAACTCAGGATACATGACAGCACGCCCCACAGGGAAGATAGTGAACATGCGCCAATGGCGGACGCCAATTTTATAAAGAGAAGTTTTTAATTCGTTCAGATAAGGATAATTACGGCGGTTTACGCAAGTCGCCACATCCCAAGTCAGTTCAGGTTCGTGTACCAGCATTTTTATAGCTTCCCAAGCATTGTGATAACTCTCGGGATGCCCACGTAACCAATTATGATCTTCGGAAAAACCATCCAGACTGATGGTAATAGAGTGGAGTCCGGCAGCCATAAGACGTTGCAAACGCGCTTTCGTCAAACTAAGCCCATTGGAGACCATGCCCCACGGATAACCACGGCGGTAAAGAGCCAGTCCGACATCTTCCAGATCTTCCCGCATCAAAGGCTCGCCACCGGTAATAATAATACTTACTTTATTGGGATTTACATAAGGGGTAATTGCATCAATGGTACGCAGGAAATCCTCAGCAGGCATATCTTTCACTGTCGCCATTCGCTTGCAGTCGCTACCGCAATGCTTACAATGCAGGTTACAGCGCAAAGTACACTCCCAAAAGAGCTGCTTTAAAGGGTGCAGTTCCTTCAGGTTATTTCTCATTTTCCGGGCTATCTCCAGAGCAAGACGCCTGCGTATAGAAAGGTTATTCATCCTGCACTTTGCCTTTAATGCCAAAGTCGCAATGAGGTTGTCCATACTCACAAGGAGCGTCTCCCATACTGTCACATGCACTAAATCCCAGTAGAACCAATCCGCCGGACAACATCCGGTTGTAGAAATGTAACCAGTGTTTTTTCTCTTTTTTCATAGCATTTCTCATGTCCATTCTTACTTAGATATCCTTTTATAAAATGCTGTTATTTTGAAAATACTGCACCAAAGATAACCTTTTATCTGCAATAATTCAAAATAATTGTCAGTATTCCGTATAAAGATTTCATATATTTGAAGCCTCATTCTAAAAATGGGGGCATAACGAAACAGAATTATGGACATCAGAAACAGAATACAACAACTATTAACCGCCATCAACCAAGGGGTTTATGAGAAGGATACGGAATTAGGCTTGTCATTATTGGCTGCACTGGCAGGCGAAAGTGTTCTTTTGCTGGGTCCTCCGGGGGTTGCCAAATCCATGGTGGCACGCAGACTGAAGGCTGCCTTCAAGGGAGCAAAGGCTTTCGAATATCTGATGTCACGCTTTTCTACTCCCGACGAGATATTCGGACCTATCAGTATCAACCGGCTCAAGGAATTCGATAAATACGAACGTGCCATTGAAGGATATCTCCCTACGGCAAGTGTAGTATTCCTGGATGAGATATGGAAAGCAGGGCCTGCCATACAGAATTCATTACTCACCGCCATCAATGAGAAAATCTACCGGAACGGAGACAGAGAAATCAAACTACCGCTTAAACTTCTGATTGCCGCCAGTAACGAGTTGCCCGCGCACGGCGAAGGACTCGAAGCATTGTGGGACCGATTTCTGCTACGCATCATCTGCACCTGTGTGAAAGATGAAGCGACCTTCTACAACATGCTGCTCGATGATAATGATAAAGAAATAAACATACCCGCAGATCTGCAAATCAGTGAAGAAGAATATACAGACTGGCGCAGACAGATAAACCAGGTTTCACTATCCACCGAAATACTACATTATATTACGAATATCCGCCATCAATTGAAACGTCTTCCGCTGGATGATGAAGACACAGTTCGAAACGTATACATAAGTGACCGACGCTGGAAGAACATCGTGCAACTATTGAAAGCCTCAGCCTTCATCAACGGACGTACAGCGGTGAATTCGGCAGATTTGCCGCCTTTATACCATTGCCTATGGAACGAGATAGACGAGTGTGAGCCCATTCATCAATTGGTTCTCCGTGAACTGTTCACTTCCTGCCTTGAAAAAATGGAAGAAATCACCGAAGCGATTAAGAGTGATATACGAATCAGCCGGGTGCGCCAGGCGCTGGAAGATTTTAAAAACAATTGCTCTCCCAAGAATGACCTTGAAATTACGGATTACTTCTACTATCATGTAGCCGAACATGGCACAGGTCATACCTATATCTTCGCCGTAGACTATCTGACACTGAAAGAGCAGAAGAGAGAAAATGCTCCGAGACAAGCCGTTATCTATCCCGATCCGTTGAATCCGGGACGCTCAATTATCCGTTGTTATCCGGGTGGAGCACCCTCAGGAGCAGTTCAGCAACGGGTGAACCTGTACAGAGAGGGGACAGAATCCCTGTTAATAGATGGTGTGCGATATCCGATGACGCAAAGGAATAAAGGAGAAAAAATGACTAAAGCATCTCACCAGTCCGAACAAACTTCCCAAAACCTGTTCGACAAACTGCCCCAGATCACCTCCCGCAATTACCGGGATGAACTGAACCGGCTCTTTCAGCAGCTTCTCACCCTTACCAACTCCTTATGCACGGACAATCTGTTCGTCAGCCCCGCTGACCAAGAGTTAATCACCCGTTACTCGGACGAAGTGCTGAAAAAACTGCGGAACGTAGAAATCGAAGAGGAAAAGTTACAATTCAACTTGCAGCAATATGGCAGGGCTGAGCAAAAGGAAGTATGATATCCAGTTCTATGTAAAGGTAGTCGAGAAGTTCGTACAAACGGGAGAATGCGCCAAGACGCTATACGGTGAAACGGAAGATCCCCTGCTTCTCTATCTGCTGGCCATCATGAACGATCCGTCCATCAGAGTTCTGGTGTTGGGCGATGAAGTTCGTGCACGCATATTCTACGATATCACCACGCAGTTTGTCTGGCAGTTTCTGGAACAAGAGAAATTTCAGATGCAAAGAGCCCAATCCGAACTTGGAGAAATGGAAAGTGCCCTGAACTGGATTAAAGAGAAACGGGATGGATGGCAGGCCCTACTGAGAAAAATCAAAGATGACTATAAAGAGAATGCCTTCGATGAACCATTCTACGAACACATGTTCGGGGACAAAGACAAACAACACGATTCCACCGTTTGGGAGAAGATGCTGAAAGACTGGGAAGATTCTTTTCAGCAGAAGCAGCAAGAACAGAAAGAGAAGAATCTGGATGCCAAGAAAGACTTTCTGGAAAAGAAACTGAAAACCAGCCTGAACAAGATACCGGAATACCTGGAAGAGCACCAAGTGGATAAGGAGGAATTCTATCAGGCATGGAGCATGATGAACGGATTGTGGAATACCATCGATTTCGAGAATATCCGGAAGATTGTAAAACTGCAAAAGGAATACCCCGAACTGCTGAAAGTAGCCAACCGCATGGGAAGAATAGCCGACGACGAAGGCAGCAAACAAGTATATGTAACGGAAGGCAGTGCCTACAAACTGGCTCATTCCCAAAAGAGCGATATTCTGGGTGTCACCATCGGTAACGACCTGAACGCCCTGCTTCCTTCGGAATTGCTATATTATGCAGACAGCGAACTGCAAGATGTCTTCATGCTGAAATACTTCACACAGAAGCTACAAACCTTCCGTTATAAATCGGAAATCATGCAACCCTCCAGGCGTCTGGAAGCAAAACCGGCAGTTCTGAAAGGGCCTATGATCGTATGCCTCGACACTTCGGGCAGCATGACAGGGAAACCGGAGCGAATGGCCAATTCCTTGCTGATAAAACTGATTGAAATAGCTGAACTTCAAAACAGGGAATGTTTCCTCATCACATTCTCCGTATCCACCAAAACCATTGACATACGCCGCGACCGGCTGAAACTGATGGAATTCTTCAGCCACCCCTTCACCGGTGATACGGATGCCACCCAAATGCTGAAAGATACTTTCAGGATGCTCAACGAGAACCGCTATATGAATGCGGATGTCTTACTTGTCAGCGATTACCGCATCCCCAAATGCAAACCGGAGCTGTTAAAGCAAATGAGCGTACACCGGGAAAAAGGCACTCTCTTTTATGGTCTACAGATTGGTATTGCTCCGAATGAATGGACAGAGCATTTCGATCACATCTACAGGATAGAGTATCATGTAGACCGCAAATATTAAAGCCCGTCCATCAGTTCCGCAATAGCCACATTCCCATAAAACGGTCATAGACCATATATCCGCCGGCCGATTTATAGACAAGCTCTTTCTCTACCAACGATTTCAAAGCGGCATTGACACTGCTCGGAGTTTTCAGCCCATGCCCCAAAATGAACTCTCCACTGTTAGGTGCCGTCACTTTCCCTTCATGCGCAATGGCTTTTATCAGTGCCAACTGATTGTCCGTCAGCATTATAATCAAGTTCTGATAGACAGGTGTATTTTCTTCAAGAAGCCCCATCAGCACTTGCTCTGCCTGAGTGATATCTACAACCGATTCATTTCGCTCATACAACCGATTCAGCATTGCCTGCATATACCAGGTATGTCCCTCAAATCGGGTATATATCCAATGAAAAACTGATTTGTCCAACTCTTGCCCCCGCAATTCGAAAAAGTTCCTTGCAAACCGATAATAGGATTCTTCATCAATCTCACGAAGCACCATCAATTGCGTGCTTTGATAGAAAGGACGCTTGGCGGAAACAAACATTTCCTGCATCAAATGCTGACTGCTACCTGCAAAGATGAAACGGACATTCGGGATAAACTGGATATAAGAGCGAAGCAAAGCCTCTGTACCTTCTTCAGGATAAGAAGTGATCTGCTGAAACTCATCAATAGCCAGATAGCAATTTTTGCCGGAAGCAGCCATATAGTCAAAGATTTCCTTCAATGTCTGTTCAGACTTGTCGGCAACAAAGTCCAAGGAAACTGTAGGAACTCCCGTCAGCTCATCTGCACTAATCACCGGTCGGCAAGAGCGAAAAAAGGAAGTCAGCTTATGCAAAGCACTTTCGCTGAGCGTATCAAGCTGCCCTAGTACGGTTTTTGCCAGCAGGCGAACGAAAGAAGCTAAATCGCGCGTTGCAAAAATATCCATATAGAAACTGGCAACTTCCGGTTTCTCCTCTTGCAGGGTATAGAAAACATTTTTTATCAATCCCGTCTTACCCATACGCCGAGGCGCTATCAATGTCAGATTCCGTTCATTCTCCAAAGCCGACAACATCTGTTGTGTTTCAGCTTCACGGTCACAAAAATAACGGGGATTCGCATAACCATAAACTAAAAAAGGATTCCGGGGTTGCATCTTCTGAGCTTTCATAAGCGATATTACATATTTTACGTTACACTTTTTGTGTAACACAAAATACGGAATAAATATCGGATTAAACAAATAGATGCGAATATTTAACCAGAAGTATCAACACCACCAAGCTACATATCGAGGACTGCAATAAAGCAAAAAGGCAAAGCGCATCCTCAGATAGCCTGATATTAATGGCTAATAATACTAGAACTTCTTTCTTGTCCCTAAAAAGATGAAATGGTCACAAACAGTCTCACGGTATTGCGTCCCTATAGGGAGCAATTTCCCTCCAATTTCTATGGAGTTTCCAATAAGAGAATTGGTATATTTCAAATTCACTATATAAGAGCGGTGAGTACGGATAAAACCAAGGTTTGAAAGATCTTTTTCTACAATACCCAAAACAGAAGGCACCACCATTTCTCTATTATTAGTTAAGTGAAGTACGCTATTACTTCTACTTGCTTCAATCCATAAGATTTCATCCGACTCTAATTTGAGATACTCACATTCATGCCAGATCAAAAGAGACTTCTTACCAGCCTCATTAGATTGAGTGATTAGAGGCGTAATTTCCGAAAGCCATTCCAACAGTTCCGCCGGACTTTTCATCTGTTTCAGTCTGGGATGGGCGAATGTACCCACCACCTCATGCTGCCACATCACCTCGAAAGGAATGTGTACCCCGTATCCTCCGATAGCCAGTACCGGTTGAATATCGGACTTCAAGGAATTACCAATCATCAGGAATTCTTCCGGAGCAACCTGAAGAGTTTGTAGCAGGCGGGTATATTCTTTCTCCGTCTTATCAGACATTATTTCAATATGATCAAAATAAGATGTCAGCCCGGAGCGTTGCAGTTTACGTTCCTGATCCAACAAATCACCTTTCGTAGCCACTACCAGACGATAACGGCCTTGTTCCTTCAGAGCTTTCAAAGTCTCTTCCACACCGGGCAGCAACTCAATCGGCATCTGAAGCAGAGATTTACCTAAAAGAATAATCTGTTGTATCTTATCTGCTGAAATCTTCCGTTCACTCACCCGCAAAGCAGTTTCAACCATCGAGATGGTGAACGCCTTGGCGCCATAGCCCAAACATTCCAAATTATCCATTTCTGTTTGAAACAGTTCTGCCGAAATCTCCTCTGCGTTATCATATTCACTTAACAGATCCGTATACTTTCGTTCTACCTCTTGAAAAAAAGGTTCATTGCTCCAAAGCGTATCGTCCGCATCGAAAGCAATGACTTTAATAGCATGTTTCTTTTTCTGAGTCTCCATCCGGTTCATTACATATTTTACATTACATCATTATATACAATGCAAAGTACATAAGAAATTATAGATAAAGCAAAAGAGTACGGACTTTTAACGTCTTTATACTCCGAAATAAGAACCGATCAAAAAAACATGCAGTATAACCTGGGCCGTACTTGCTCCGTACCAACTCCGTAGTTTCTCCATATAAAGGTACTTCTGACCGAAGAATGTACGGAGCAAGTACGGCTCAGATACGATTCAAAATCAAACTTACCTAAAATTACATTGCTTGTTGTTGATGAGAACAAGCAATGTAATCATCCGCAGCATTACTTGTTCCGGATCATAACATTACTTGTTTCCAAGTGTAATTCAATACATCAATATTCTTTTTCTTCTTACAGTCTTTCAGTTTTCTCCAAACTCCCTGTTCATCGACATTTTGGCTGAAACATACCTGAAACAACTATAAGACTGGAAGTTTCAGGCTGAATACCGATGAACAGGAAATTCAAAGAAATCTGAAAGAACGGAAAGGTTAAATTATTCATAGTTATCCGCTTGTAATCATCCGTTGCTACATTATTATCACTATATTTGCATCATTCACGCATGAAAGATATATAGATTCATTATGAGATATTTAGACCCTAAAGCCGATCTGACGTTCAAACGCGTCTTCGGCGAACATCCCGATTTGGTGATGAGTTTACTGAACGCCCTGCTGCCACTTGACCCCGATCAAGTAGTAACTGAAATAGAATACCTGCCGGTAGAACTGGTGCCGGACAATCCGTTACGCAAAAACAGCATCGTGGATGTGCGTTGCCGCGATAATCGGGGACGCGTCTTCCTGGTTGAGATGCAGATGATCTGGACACCCGAATTCAAACAGCGTGTGCTGTTCAACGCTTCGAAAGCCTACGTGCGCCAACTGAATTCCGGTGAGCAGTATGAACTGCTACAACCCGTATATTCCCTGAATCTGGTGAACGACATCTTCGAAGCGGATCTGAATGGAGAGTACTATCACTACTATCGCCTGGTGCACGTGGAACATACAGACAAAGTGATAGAAGGCCTGCACCTGGTATTTGTGGAGCTACCCAAATTCACCCCCCATAACTACAGCGAAAAGAAAATGCAAGTGTTGTGGCTGCGATACCTAACCGAAATCAACGAACAAACCCGGGAAATCCCCGAAGAACTGCTTGCCAACCCGGAACTGAAGAAAGCCGTGAACGCCCTCGAAGAATCAGCCTTTACGGATGCGCAATTAGCGGGATATGAGAAATTCTGGGATATTATAAGCGTGGAGAAGACGCTTTTTAACGGTGCGGAACGGAGGGGCATGGCTAAAGGATTAGCTGAAGGCAGAGCTGAAGGCAGAGCTGAAGGCCACAAAGAAGTAGCCCGTAATTTAAAAAAGGCTGGAATACCCACTGCTATTATCATGCAGAGTACCAACCTATCAGAAAAAGAGATTGAAGAACTGTAAAATAGCAGAATAGCCCGGAACTGTCATCCGTTTTCGTCTTTAGTATTTTTGTTCCGTTTGTCACCGCTTATATAGAGCAGTGGTGAGCGGAACTTTTTATTTGCTTCCCTTCAAAAACGGTTATGAACCTTTTCACCACAGAGGACACAGAGACAATACTGTTTCGATACGATCTAATAACAATGCACGTACATCACTATTACCTTTCCCCCGTAAAAAGCTTGCATATCTACTGAAGCATGACTACCTCTACTGTTCAAGATGCCATCTTGTGTTGCTCAAGATGGTATGTTGCACTACACAAGATGGCATCTTGAGCGGCAAAGCAAAGGGAGTTCCAGTTCTCAAGGTAATAAGTTCCAAGTGTCATGTCCCTATGCTACTGACATTGAGAAGCATAGATACCATCCGGATCGCATGTTGGGGCACGAAACACTACGCCCACAAAACGCTGGAGTGCGAACGTACACAGACCAAAAATACGCCGGAAGACGAAGCAAGGGATATTGATACGGTAACAGGCTGAAAGTACAGAAAGTAGTCCACGACCGGATATTTCAGCGTAAACACCTTACATACAACAGTCTGAAAGCCGATGAAAGAGATGAAAGTGCAAAACGGCATGATTATTCACACAAACCACGCCTAAAATGCGGACAGGCACTTAAAACAAGTATTAATCTTCGGCAAGCGAGGCAAAAAAGATGTTTCCTTTCCGAGTGGTTATGAATCATAATTAAACTACTGACTCGCATTATTAATCAGTGAATATCAATGCTGTAACGCCAAAATTATTGTCAGAGGCTCTGAAGATCAAAAAGAAAATGAATTTCACTCCTCGACTTCAAAAAAGTTTATTACCTTTGTATGATTTAATAACACTAACAACTAAAGCAACACGTATATGAAATGGCCTAAACCACTACTAATAATCATTCTCTTACCACTTTACTTTCTCTCCTGTGACAGTAAACCTTATCCTCATGTATTACAGCTTGCTGACTCCCTTACAAATATTTGTCCGGACAGTGCTATCGTATTGTTGAAACAATTCAAAGACAGTGCGTCTCAAGAATCTAAAGAAACACAAATGTATTATCAGCTACTGACTATAAAAGCCAAAGATAAAGCATATATTGCACATACTTCGGATAGCTTGATGCTGGAAGTACTGCACTATTATGAAAAGAAGAAAGATAAAAAATATCTGCCGGAAGCATATTATTATGCAGGACGAGTGTACAGGGATTTGGGAGATGCGCCGCAGGCATTGGATTATTTCTTCAAAGCTATCAAATCTGCAAAAGATTGCACTAATTATAGACTAATCAGCCGGATATATAGTCAAATAGGAATGTTATATTTATATCAGGATACCTATGACGAGGCTTTAGAAGTCCTCAAGAAAGCTTATCAATACAATATTTTAGCCGATGATAGTACAGGTGTAATTTACAATTTAAGAGATATAGGGCGAACATTCACTACACTCAATTGCGCAGACAGCTCACTCTATTATTATAAAGAAGCTTTCATAAAGGCGGAGCAAGTGCATAGCGAACATTTAATGGGTATAGTCCTAAGTGAATTATCCAGCCTTTATATCCAGTTAGATATGTATCCAGAGGCCAATGATGCCATTCAACGTTCCAATCAATATATAAAAGATTTAGGATTAGCTCCTCATTATGCTATATTAGCTGATTATTACCATCGCACCAACCAAGCAGACTCCGCTATTTTTTATTATACAAAAGCTGCAAGTTTCAACGACTTCTACCAAAAACAAGGTAGCTACAAAGGGTTAGGAAACATTGCCCGTAAAAAAGGCCAATATAAAGAAGCCATG
Source organism: Bacteroides cellulosilyticus (assembly GCF_020091405.1). NCBI lineage: Bacteria > Pseudomonadati > Bacteroidota > Bacteroidia > Bacteroidales > Bacteroidaceae > Bacteroides > Bacteroides cellulosilyticus. The sequence continues at coordinate 2,097,217 of NZ_CP081903.1, read as the reverse complement.
GGGTATTTTGATAAGTATCTCATATACACCGACTCTATTAAAGAAATTATCAATACAGAAACGATTCGTAAAATGCAGTCTCTGTACAATTACCAGCTAAAAGAGGAGAAGAATCGTAAACTACAACAAGCGAATAAGAGACAAGAATTTTGGCTTATAATTTTGGTTTCAACCATCATGTTATCAATAACACTCATCATCGTCTATCAACAACACAATAAACGCAAAAAGCAAAAAAGACAAGAACAACAGAGACTATTGGATGAATATAAAGAAAAACAATATCATGAAAGCCTTCAATATATAGAGTACAATAAAAAACAACTCTGCCAACTGGAAGAAAACCTAAAACAAGCAGAAAACGAAAAGAATGAATTAAAACTAAATCTGATTAATGCCCAAAAAGAACTATTAAAACTTACCAATAAACAAGTTGAGGCCAAACAAAAAACATTGCAAATTTCTGAAACAGCATTAAAAGAATCTGATATTTATAAGAAATTCCACTTAGCTAACGGAGATTCAAAATTAAAAGAAGAAGATTGGAACACCTTGTCTGAAATGATAGACAAGATATACTCTCGCTTTACAGCACGACTTTATACCCTCCATCCATTTAATGAAAAAGAAATACGCATCTGTTTACTTATCAAGATTGACCTAAAGCCAAGTCAAATAGCCCCTCTTATCCCATGTGCCAAACAGACATTAACATCCATTCGCAAAAAGATGTACGAAAGAACTCATAACCAACAGGGTAGCCCCGAATTATGGGATGAATTTATTCGAAATTTCTAAAGGATCGTACAAAAATCGTACAATATCTCGTACAAAGTTCGTACAACAGAAAGACGCCTTTTAAAAAATTGTCAGTTTCTTTACAACCGAATCTTAACAAAAAAACACATGAAACATCTTATAGTTATATTTTTCGCTTTGACAATGTCAACTTCCATATCTTTTGCTGAGGAAAAAAAGATAGAAACGAACAAAGCACTGTGGCATAAAGATACGCGTTCCGTATCTTATGTTCCAACTATCACACATGATAGTAATACCCTCTATATATATTCGGATATTGTTTTAGACAATCTTCAGATTATAATAAAAGATACAAGGGGGACGACTCTTTATTCCAGTACAACTACTATACCAAATACTCAATGCTATTCTTTTACAATAGATAATATAAAAGAAGGGGATTTCATCATAGAATTAAAACATGAAAAGAAATATCTTTATGGTTATTTCACCATTCACCAATAGTATTAAAATATTTGGCAATGCCTAAAATAAGAAACAACGTTGTTCTATAAATTGTCTTAGTATTAACAACAAAATCATTTATTATGAAAACAAAAATGACTACAATTTCCAAAGCGATTTTAGCTTTAGCTCTATTAATCGTTTGCACAGCGGTTAATGCTCAAATAAAATATGACAGTAATGGCTGGTTAACAATTGGCAACACTACTCGTTTTGGTACTTATAACCCAACAATCCTTTCTAATGGCATATACATAAAAGGACCAGGAAGTAATTTCTTTCAAGTTGATGTGACACCAGCAGCAACTCGTTTGGCAAGCCATTATGATCAAGTGGTATTCTTCAATACACAGACAAGTACATTCAACAGCATCCAAGTGAAGAATGTATATAATTATTCGGATGCCAGAGCCAAGACCAATATTCAGACCTTATCCCAAAGTTTGTCTATCATTAACCAACTTCGACCAGTTTCATACAATTTCACGGATAATTCTGATAATACCCAATTTAGGAAAGGTGGAGACGGAAAGGAAATAGGATTATTAGCACAAGAAGTTGAGAAAATCTTACCCAATGCCGTCCTAACAGATCCAGACGGAAATAAACTAATCAATTATACAAATCTTATTGCAGTGCTCATTAATGCAGTCAAAGATCTTAGTACAAAAGTTAGTGCACTGGAAGCTAAACAATAACTCTAATATAATAAAATATGAAGAAGACTTTCACTCTACTTACCGTCTTTGTATTTATCTTTATTGCAGGATGTACAAATGACGAGATTATTCCGGCAGAAGAAAATGATGTATTAACCCGTGCTATATCTCAAACCATATTCAGTAATCAAACCGTAACATCCGACAAGACAGTTACAGGGACGGACATATTATCTGAAAATGTAACAGTAAGTAATGGCGCAAAACTTACCCTAAAAGCAAGTCAAAGTATAACCATAAACAAACCTTACACTATAGAAAAAGGCTGTCAACTGGAAATTACTCATTAATTCAGTTTAGGGAGTAAAGAAAGAGGGGTTTTCCCCTCTCTCTTTACTATAAAAGTAACATGCAACATAAAAACCTATTCACAGGATATCGGCAAAAACAATAATTATAACAATATAGTAAAACTCACAAAATCACATAGATATCATGCAAAAACGACAGACAAATAGAGAGTTATATTTTAAGGAGCTTTCCATAACAAGTAAGAAATATTTCATCCCTTATATTTCTAAATTCAAAAAGATTGAAGAAGGAATGAATATTTTAGAAATAGGATGTGGAGATGGAGGTAATCTATTACCTTTTGCCGAACTGGGATGCAACACTACAGGAGTTGACATATCAGAGGGAAGAATAAAAGATGCCGTTCTGTTCTTTAAAGAAAGACAGATAAAGGGAGATTTCATTGCCTCAGACATCTTTAAGTTGAAAGAACTGGAACATAATTTCGATTTAATTATCTGCCATGACGTCATTGAGCATATAGAAGATAAAGTGACATTTATTTCTAACCTACCTAAATATATCAAACCCGGAGGTATTATTTTCATATCATTTCCTGCATGGCAGATGCCCTTTGGAGGACATCAGCAGATATGCAAAAGTAAGATAATCTCTCACGTTCCCTTTATTCATCTGCTACCCGCCTTTATGTATAAAAGCATTCTGAAAATGAGTGGAGAAAACGAAGATTGCATTAAAGAACTTTTGTCCATAAAGAAAACCAGGACCCCCATAGAGTTATTTGAAAAACTGGTACACAAGAATTTTATCACAATAGCAGATAGACAATTGTTTTTTATAAATCCTCATTATGAAATAAAATTCGGACTGACGCCCCGAAAGCTGTCTGCAATAATCGCCGGTATTCCATATCTGAGGAATTTCTTCACTACATCATGTTTCTACATTTTAATATAAGTATAAGAAATTACTCGAATAACAATAGTTCCATAAGATAGCGACTAAAAAACTTACTTCTCATAAAATGAATACACTTAAAAAAAGAATGAACATTTATGATATCAACAAAGTATAAAATAATATATTGATAAAAATAGTAAAATATGAAAAGAAGAGACATTATCAGCAACTTGACTATTATGTTAAGTATAGTATTCCTTTTGTCATGTAGTGAAAACCCAATTTTTCACGAAGTTGAAAACGATGAGATTACAAATCTCAAAATTCCAATGACGACAGCAGAAGTTCTTAGTATTGCTTATGGCGACACAAATAATGATTTATCCGAAAATGAAGTTCTTAATTATGTCAGAGAATTCAAAGTAGCCTCTCAGACAAGAAGTTTATCAACTATAACAAATATAGAAATAACAGATAAATATTACACTGGCAATAATACCAAAACAAGAGCTAGCGAAACATTATCTATCCCATTCTATAAAGTCAAATTTCAGAAAAATGGAACAGAGGGATGCGCAGTTGTTTCTGGAGACAAAAGATCTCCAGGAGTTATTGCTTATATAGAAAAAACAGACACCAAATCACATTCTGATATTGGTAAAAAATGTATGCTTGATGTAGCACAGACAAGTACTATACATGAAATAGAGAAGGTTATTCAGTATCAAGATTCTTTAAGAGTTAAAACCATTAATAAGTTATCTCAAGAATTAGGGATTCCCAAAGAACAAGTGTCTTTTGAAAAGATAAAAAATAATATATGTATAACGGACCAAACAATCACACGCTCCGAGCCTTATGACCCTCTTCCAACCCCTATAGTTTCATGGAAATCACCATTTGTAAAAGTTAAATGGGGACAAGAAGTACCATATAACATGTTATTGCCAAGAGCATCACAAATGGAAATCTGGTATTTTCCAAATAACACTATAAAACGATATATTGATATATATCGACCTGTAGGATGCGGAGTTGTTTCCATAGCAGAAGCGTTAACCTATTTAAAGCCAGATCTAACAATTAATGGCACTACTATGAATTGGGAACTGTTGACCAAGGATGAACTAATAAACTATTCGCCGGAAGATCCAAACGCATCAACATATCCACAAGCAAACATGGCAGCCACATTGATTAAGCATATATATGAAAGAACTAACACAATGCCAATATTAGCAGAAGTAGATACTACGATTCAACCAGGCCCCAACTATCCTATTGTCATCGCAAGCAGTACAAAGAACAGTGATCTCATTACATTTATGCAAACAATAAGCAATTTTACAACATATAATAATTGGGAGCCTGATGCAATATTGAATGGTGTCATGAACAATCATATTTCAATAGTAGGAGGATATCAAGATGGAAATCCATCAACTGGTCATACCTGGATTATTGATGGGTATGCTATGTGTATAAAAACTAATAGAGAAATCCTGAAACAATATGATCTATATTTTCATGCTAATATGGGATGGAACGGCAATAACGATGGTTATTACAAATTCAATCCAGATACAACTATAGATTTCGAAACGAGTAATGGAACATTCAACTCTAACTTTTTAGTTTTGGCTAATATCACAAAAAAATAGCTTATGAACTATTTCATTTTTTTCTAAAAACTGTATCCGAAGGATTCTCCCCTTGTTCTTTTTTGTTGCACAACCCATATGTTCCTTAAAAGAACAGGGAGAGAAATCCTTAGACAAACTCAGAATTAAAAAAATCTGAACTTAGAAATAAACCCTAAATTCAAACTTAATACGAATTAATTTTATACATTTGCGAATACTTTATTATGTAGAGCAAACGTCAACCTATACAAACTTTACACACACTAAATATTATGAAAATATTGCATTTCCTTTTTCTGACATTAATATCGGTTTTGTATTCTTGCTCATCCGATGAACACGATCTTGATTTCACTGTTGAAAAACAAGATATAAAAATAGCAAGATCATTTGGAGTAAGAATAGGAATATTAAGCGGTAATAAGGATTATAGCATAAACAACCTGAACCCTGATATTGCTGAAACATATATAGCCTATGGAGACGGGGAGTATGGTAGCATAGTCATAAAACCGATTCAGAAAGGTAAAGCAACAATTGAAGTAACAGACAACGTTTGCCACACCAGTATTATTATAAAAGCAGAAGTTGTAGACAATGAAATCGGGACAATCATACGGGAAAGCAATCACCCTTTGTTGAAAGAAGGCGGCTTTTTATGGTTCAAAGAGGATGAAAAGCGCTCATTTCGCGTAACCATTCAAGATGTGAACATTGGAGAAGGCTTATATTCGATATACAAATCCGAGAAGAAATACCGCCTCTCACTTGCCTATAAGGACGATGGCGGCAACGAAGTTACGGAAGTTTACGATATCGGAGAAAGCGACTATTCAGCGTTGTATGCGCTGGACACTGTTTTAAACTTAGATTTATTCAAAACAACAAGATCAGCCCCTCCTCCTAAGGCTTACTGGCTGAGGATGAAAGGTATTGACAACGAATACAACATCAATAGCATAGCTTCTACTGATGAAGGATATGACATAGAAGGGGGAGCTCGATGAGACTGAACTACTCTTTATTTTGGGTACTGTTACTGCTTTGGAGTGGATGTGATTTTTCGGAACCGGAACCAGAACCAGAAATCGAACCGCCGATTGTAGTAGAGAAAGATCCTGTTGATATAAAAGTATTTATAGAAACTGTAACGAGCGATAAAACCTATGATTACATAGACTTATTGGGCAGAGGATTTGACTGTAAAAAGAGTACCATAAAGGGATATGCCAATGTAAAAGGAAAAGTCATTGATATAGAACGTTTATTGAAGGGTGACGGATATGATTATGTAAAACAGGAACCAATAAAATTATATCCTGGTTCTCTAGAAGTATCTTTGTTGTACCAAGGGGGAATTTGGACTATAAATGAGAATCGGGACCTGAATAGATATATAGATAATATCTATTTGAATAGCCATGTGGAAACGAAGATAGGAGATGATACTCTTGAACTATTTACTGAGGATATAGGAGATATCGAGGAAAACTTGCAAGGTAATTACTTTTACAAAGCAGAATTACTAAAGCCTACCAGCAGATATACCCTCCCCCAGGTTTGTCCGGAGTTTTTATATTTTTTTCTGTCTGAAGAATTCCAGAGCGACTTGGAGAAGAGCAGCGGGGACGCGATAGTGGAAAAATACGGTACCCATGTTCTTACCGATGTACTCTTGGGAGGATATTCATCTATCTCTTATGTTGCTCAATACACCTATATGCTATCTGACGCAGACTATAAAAAACGAGTTCAAGTTTATACCAACTATCTTTCCATTTCCCGTTATCCTGTGGAGGTAACCCAAATCTTTGAGGAATGCAGTAAAGTAAATATTCATTTTAAATCCAATGGAGGGGACCCGTCACAGATTGTTGCCGAAGGTGATAAAATCGTAGGCTTTGACAAGTGGATCAGAGGGATCAACAACCAAGTGGGAACTTTAATCGGGATCGGACATTCTACTACTCATGTATTTTTGATCAGTGATTTTGTGAAAGATGAAAAGAAGAAAACCGAAATAGAAAAAGCGATTCTACGGTATTGCAATCCATAACCGATACATTATTTCTGAATCTTTTTGAATACATCTTGGACATTTCATTCTCTTCTCTTTTTTCTTTGAGTGGAAAACCGTTATCTTTGCACACTAAAATGCGCTCATAACAAAAGAGATACATATATCACAATGGAAAAGAAATTCAAACGCACTACCGTTACGTCGGCACTGCCCTACGCTAACGGACCCGTTCATATCGGGCACTTGGCAGGAGTTTACGTACCTGCCGATATCTACGTCCGCTATCTGAGACTGAAAAAGGAAGATGTAATCTTTATCGGAGGTTCGGACGAACACGGAGTACCCATCACAATACGCGCCAAGAAAGAAGGTGTAACACCGCAAGATATAGTAGACCGTTATCATACGCTCATCAAAGAGTCTTTTAAAGAGTTCGGCATCTCATTTGATGTATACAGCCGCACAAGTTCAAAAACTCACCACGACACCGCTTCGGAATTCTTCCGTAAGCTGTACGATAAAGGCGATTTTATCGAAAAAACCAGTATGCAGTATTACGACGAGGAAGCCAAGACTTTCCTTGCCGACCGCTATATCACAGGCGAATGTCCCCACTGCCATGCAGAAGGTGCCTACGGCGATCAATGCGAGAAGTGCGGTACGAGCCTCAGCCCCACAGACCTGATTAATCCGAAAAGCGCCATCAGCGGAAGTAAGCCCGTAATGCGCGAAACGAAGCATTGGTATCTGCCGCTTGACCAACACGAAAGCTGGTTGCGCCAATGGATTCTGGAAGATCATAAAGAATGGCGCCCCAATGTATATGGTCAGTGCAAAAGCTGGCTTGACATGGGCCTGCAACCCCGTGCAGTAAGTCGTGACCTTGATTGGGGTATTCCTGTGCCCGTAGAAGGTGCGGAAGGAAAGGTGCTATATGTATGGTTTGATGCCCCTATCGGCTATATCAGCAACACAAAAGAGTTGCTGCCCGACACTTGGGAAACCTGGTGGAAAGATCCCGAAACCCGTCTGATTCACTTCATCGGTAAAGATAATATCGTATTCCACTGCATCGTATTTCCTGCCATGCTGAAAGCGGAAGGCAGTTTTATTCTGCCTGATAACGTACCGAGTAATGAATTCCTGAACCTGGAAGGCGACAAGATTTCGACTTCACGCAATTGGGCCGTATGGTTGCACGAATACCTGGTAGACTTCCCCGGCAAGCAGGATGTGCTTCGCTATGTGCTGACAGCCAATGCGCCTGAAACTAAAGACAATGATTTCACCTGGAAAGATTTCCAGGCACGCAATAACAATGAACTGGTAGCCGTTTACGGTAACTTCGTGAACCGTGCCCTGCAACTCACCAAGAAGTATTTCGATGGTGTAGTGCCTGCTGCCGGTGAACTTACGGACTACGACCGCGAAACACTGAAAGAATTCTCGGATGTAAAAGCAGAAGTAGAAAAGTTACTGGATGTATTCAAGTTCCGCGATGCACAGAAGGAGGCCATGAACCTGGCCCGCATCGGAAACAAATATCTGGCAGATACCGAACCGTGGAAGATCGCCAAAATGGATATGGATCGTGTAGCCACTATCCTGAACATCTCCCTGCAACTGGTTGCCAACCTTGCCATTGCATTCGAACCATTCCTACCGTTCAGCAGCGAAAAACTACGTAGTATGCTGAACATGGACAGCTTCGACTGGGCAACTCTGGGCAGCACCAATCTATTGCCGGCCGGACATCAGTTAGCCACCCCTGAATTGCTCTTCGAAAAGATAGAAGACAGTGTCATTGAAGCACAGGTACAGAAGTTGCTCGATACGAAAAAGGCTAATGAGGAAGCCAACTACAAAGCTAATCCCATCCGCCCGAATATCGAATTCGATGACTTCATGAAGCTGGATATTCGCGTGGGCACCGTATTGGAATGCCAGAAAGTCCCCAAAGCCGATAAATTGCTGCAATTCAAGATTGCCGACGGACTGGAAAACCGTACTATCGTCAGTGGTATCGCACAACACTACAATCCGGAAGAACTGGTAGGCAAGCAAGTATGCTTCATTGCCAATCTTGCTCCGCGTAAGCTGAAAGGCATCGTCAGCGAAGGTATGATCCTCTCTGCCGAGAACTTTGACGGTTCGCTCTCCGTGGTTACAACCATGAAGGAAGTGAAGCCGGGTAGCGAAGTGAAGTAAAGAATAATCTTAATGCCGAATGACAACTCAAGAACTCATAAAGCTTTTGGAGGATTTCATCCACTTGCCGGGAGAAAATGAAGTCGTAGAATTCAAAAAAGCTCAGAATGGATTCGATACACAAAAGTTAGGAGAATACTTCTCCGCACTTAGTAACGAAGCTAATCTTGGTCAGGAAGAATTTGCCTGGTTGTTATTCGGCATTCATGATAAAACTCACACCATTTTAGGCAGTTCATATAAACCGACACGCCCTTCACTTGACGCCCTAAAAAGAGAAATAGCCGAAGGAACCAACTGCGGTATTACTTTTACGGAAATACATGAAATCATGTATCAAGGGAAAAGAGTGATTATGTTTCAAATCCCTGCAGCTCCCAAAGGTATTCCTACTTCTTATAAAGGACATTTTTATGGTCGCGACGGTGAATCATTAGTTGCCTTAAGCCTGCATGAGTTAGAATCTATCCGCAATCAAAGCCAACAGTCCGATTGGAGTGCCCAAATTGTAAAAGACGCGACTTTTGAGGATTTAGATTCCAAGGCCATTTCCATTGCACGCTCATTATACATTGCTAAAAACAAAAAGAATGCTGCTGAAATAGCAGAATGGGATGACATAACCTTTCTCAACAAGGCAAAACTGACTATAAAAGGCAAAATAACCAATGCTGCCATTGTCTTATTGGGAAAAGAAGAAAGTGAAGTACTAATTTCACCGGCAGTAGCCAAGATACGTTGGATACTTAAAGACTCACAGGGAATAGAGCGGGATTACGAAATTAAAAGTTGTCCGTTTATCATTTCCATTGAAGAAATCTACCAGAAGATACGTAACTTGAAATATCGGTATATCAACCCGGAATTCCGTACGCTGTTCCCCGAAGAAGTAGACACTTATGAGCCGTACGTCATTCGCGAAGCCATAAACAATGCCGTAGCACACCAAGATTACACATTAGGAGGACAAATCAATGTAGTAGAATACGAAGACAGGCTTGTATTTACCAATAAAGGAAGTTTTATTCCCCGTACAATCAGCAATGTATTGAAAGACAATGCACCGGAGGAAGTTTACAGAAATCCTTTCCTGGCTCGTGCAATGGTAGGACTACAGATAGTGGACACGATAGGAAGCGGTATCAGGAAGATGTTTAACTTCCAGAGGCAACGGCTTTTCCCTTTGCCTGACTATACCATTGAGAGAGACAGAGTGCAGGTAACCATTATCGGAAAGATTCTGAATATGGAATATGCCAATATATTAGCAAAAAAGCAAGATTTATCTTTGGTGGAAATTGAAGCCCTCAATCGCATACAACTAAACCGTCCAATATCAGACGAAGAGACATCTCATCTCAGAAAGAAAAAGCTTATTGAAGGAAGAAAACCGAATCTATTTATAGCAAAACCGGTTGCTCAGCAATTAGATCAGAAAACAGCCTATTCCAACAACAAAGGATTTGAAGATAGTTATTATTGTGATTTAATCCTCAAAGCACTCACCGAACACGGTACGCTTACAAAAAAGGAAATAACAGAATTACTTTGGAATAAGTTGCCAGATGTGCTGAGCGATGAGCAAAAGTACTACAAGATAGGAAATTTGCTTGCAAAACTCAAGAAACAAGATAAAATAGGAAATATATCCAGAGGTATCCACTCTGACTGGTTTCCCAAAAAGGAATAATTTACGAACAATTTAAACGAGATTTACGAGCAACTTATCCGAGATTTAAACGAGATAAAAATGTAAAACGCTAATAATAAACAATATACATTTTAAGGCTTACGAGCAATTTACGAGCAATTTACGAGCAATTTACGAGCAATTTATCCGAGAATTAAATAGTATCCTAATCATAAACCAAACAAGTAATGGCAGAATCGTCACTAAAAGAAAAAACAGCCAAAGGAATATTTTGGGGAGGAATAGGCAGTGGTTCACTACAACTGCTTAATCTTATCTTTGGGATATTCCTTTCACGTCTATTATCGCCATCAGATTATGGTATGATAGGTGCGCTGACTGTATTCGCCGCAATGGCAGGCTCTTTTGCCGAAAGCGGATTTATACTGGCTATTGTCAACAAGAAGGAAGCAGAGCACGAAGATTATAATGCTGTTTTTTGGTTCAATATCTGCATGGGAGCACTTCTCTATCTCATACTGTTTGCCTGCGCTCCATTCATTGCTGATTTCTATCACACTCCTGAGCTTACTAATCTGGCACGTTTCCTGTTCCTGAGTTTCTTCATAGGAAGCATCAGTGTAGCACCTGTCGCCTATTTCTTTCGCAATCTGATGGTGAAAGAGCGTAGCCAGATACAGATTATTGCCATCATCATCTCGGGGGCAGCAGGTCTCACCTGTGCTTATCATGGCTGGGGAGCATGGGGCATCGCCCTGCAAACCGTGCTGTACTCCAGTATCAATACTTTGCTAAATTGGTACTTCTCACCTTGGCGACCTACCTTTTCATTCCATCTGCAACCACTACGACAGATGTTGCCTTTCAGTAGCAAGTTATTGTTCACTTCCATGTTCACGCAAGTCAACAATAATATCTTCTCTGTATTACTGGGACGCTTCTACACCATACCGCAAGTGGGCTTCTACACCCAAGGAAGTAAATGGACCACCATGGGCTACTCCACTATCTTAGGAATGATAAATAATGTGGGACAGCCCGTTTTCCGCGAAGCATCGGAAGACCGGCAACGCTTGCAGAACATTTTCCATAAGCTTCTGCGTTTCACCGCTTTTGTCTGCTTTCCCGCCATGTTCGGACTGGCAATCGTCGCACAGGAACTTATTGTATTAAGTATCACGGACAAATGGCTCCCCTGCGTGCCAATTATGCAGATTCTATGTGTGTGGGGAGCATTTATGCCTATTTCCACCTTGTATTCCAATCTCATGAATAGCTTGGGACGACCCAATATTTATATGTGGAATACCATTGGTTTAGGAGTATTCCAGTTGATTTGCCTGTGGTTCAGTTATTCCCACGGACTACAGATCATGCTGATTATTTATACCACAGCGAACATTCTCTGGCTACTGGTGTGGCAACATTTTGCTCATAGGTATGCAGGTATTCTACTATTCGATGTATTGAAAGATATTGCTCCTTACCTGGTATTATCCGTTGTAGCAGTCGGAACAGCCTATATAGTTGCCAGCCGCATAGAGAATATATTCCTTTCTCTTATGCTGAAAATAGTTCTGGCAGCTGCCATTTATCTCTTTTGCATGTGGAGATTGAAGTCGCAAGTATTCCGTGAAAGCCTGCAATATCTGGTTAAAAAGAAAAAGATGCAACAATGATTTCAGCAGTTCACAACCGTTCCAAGACATTCTTTCTGACAGGTATACTGATCACATTAGGATATTACATCCCTTATTTTATCAATGGGGAGAATTCCTACATTCAGATATTAGACAATCTGGACAGCACAATAGCCTATTTGAATGTACTGAAAGAAAATGGCACTTTATTCAATACAGAAGTTCCGTTTCCAGCCATGGAAGGACTGAAAGTATCCAACATAGCATACTGCTTTCTGCCACGCCTGCTACTGGTCGATACCTTCAACCCATTTACTTCTTACATACTGAATGAACTCATCGGACGACTTATCGGTTTTACCGGAATGTGGCTCTTTCTGACTCGCTATCTACTGAAAGAGAGTAAACACAGAACTATTGTGTCTTTCCTCACCTCACTCTGTTTTTCACTGATGGCGTATTACGCAGACTACGGTTTGAGCGTGATGGGACAGCCTTTGCTGGCCTACGCATTTCTGAACCTGAAAGAAGAAAAACAAAAAATATCCAGCTATCTGATAATAATCTTTGTAGCACTCTATTCTTCATTGGTACTGGCCGGAGTATTCATTGGGATTACCCTGTTTGCATACTATCTATACCTTAAAATAAAAAACAAAAAAACATATAGGCCCTATGTAACAGGGTTCTGTATATTGGTGCTGACCTACATCATCAGTAATTACAGTCTATTTGTCGACTTCCTGTCACCCGTCATTTCCCACCGTACGGAAATTATCTACTCCTCATCACTCCGGGAAACCATAACGAGAAGTCTGGAAATGCTGAAAGTCACCCAGATTCACACAGGCAGCCTACCGGTTATATTCATCCTCTTCTATATATTCCTTATTTACATTCACGATAAACAAATCGACAGTAAAGTGAGGTTTCTGCTGAAAGTAATAGCTACCATTCTTCTGTGGTATCTAATCTTCAACCTCCTCAAATATGCATTTCCCAAAGCGCATATACTGACTATGTTTCAGTCTGATCGCTTCTACTTCCTTCTCCCCTTTTTATGGTTGTGTGTGACAGCCCTCCTGTTCGATAAAATCATAAGTTACAAATACGGGCGCTACCTGTTACTTACCGCATTTACATTATTGGTGGGAGTAGCTTTCTGGATCAATCCTGAATATAAGAACAACTTAAAACAATTATGCGGAATCAATATTTCCGAACCAACTTACAGACAGTTTTACGATACTCGCCTGTTTGACGACATACATGGTGTAATAGGAGATGATTCGGATAGTAACAAAGTCGCTTGCCTGGGGTTCTTTCCTTCTGTTGCGCAATATAACGGGTTTTATACATTAAACGGATACTTCCAAAATTACCCGCTGACATACAAACATACATTCAGAAAGGTAATTGCCGGAGAACTGGAAAAATCAGCCGAACGTAAAGCGTATTATGATCGTTGGGGAAGCCGTTGTTATTTATACTCCTCTGAGCTACAGGGAGATTTATGGGGAAAAGATAAACAAGGAGAGGTCCGGAACCTGGAAATAGATACGACTACCCTGAAAGAACTGGGATGTACCTATCTATTTTCGGCTGTGAATATTCGCAATTATCAGGAACTCGGCTTACAATACATAGGTACTTATACGACACCTACCTCTTTCTGGGAAATCAAGGTCTACAAAGTAGGGGAAAAACCTCAGGATAGAAACTGCTGAAGCACTCCTTCAAGCATCCCATTATCAGAAAGCAGTTTCTCCACAAACTCACGAAAGGCCCCAAAGCCCCCATGTTGTGCAGTGACGTAATCGACCTCACGTTTCACATAATCCGGTGTATTACTGGGAGAAGCGCTGAATCCCACCTTACGGAGCAGAGCCAAGTCGTTCACGTCATCACCGATGAAGGCAACATCCTGCAATGTGATACCCAACTCACGACACAGTTCTTCCGCCTGTGCCACTTTATCTTTCACCCCCAGGTAGCAGTAATCTATCTTCAGCTTATCAGCACGTTTCTGAACAATCTGCGTATTCTCACCCGTCATAATGGCTACAGGTATATTCAGCTTGCGAAGGAAAATAACTCCCCAGCCGTCTTTCACGGAGAAGCGTTTCATCACATCGCCCTGTTCGGTATAGTACATTCCACCATCAGTCCACACACCATCAATATCGGTAATCACTAACTTTGGTAACATAGTTTTTTCTTTTTATTCAGATGATACAATCATTTATTTCCACTTCCCGCTCTTTCCCCTCAGCCCATCGCGATAGCCACACAGCAATGCCCACAATTTACTGAACTTCTGCCGCTCATACAGTATGATAAAAACCACACGCTTATAAAAATGATAGCGCAAATGCGACTTCAAATTCAACGCTTCAGGATACAGACGATGCAGGAGAATACCATTGCGCACATTATAGTAGGAACGGGCCGGACCATATTCATTAGGAAATACTTCTTTTCCCAGCAAACGCCTTTTCTTCTTCTGACAACCCAAATCGTGTGTCAGCAGAATATTCTTGAAGCATAAAACGGGAATATCTTTCCTTTTAGCCCTCCAACAAAACTCACAATCCACTCCCCAGACAAAGAGGGATTCCATAAAGTCACCCAAAGTATCGAACAGGCTAACCGGATATATACTTCCCGAAGTCATTGCCGAATACACTTCATCCACAGAGTCCGTTGGCGGATACATGGTGGTTTGCTGGGATTTAATGAAATAATTGGTAGAGAAAATGGCAGCCTTGTCCTCACCATAGTTACGGATCGCCTGAAGGTAGCTTTCGAAGTTCCGCCCACCGAAACAGCTATCCTGATCCAAGGTCAGCAGATGCGTAAATCCATTTGCACGGGCATACGCCACCGCCTTATTCAGCGCAGAACCGATGCCCAGATTTTCACCACAACCATCCTGAATGATTTTCCCTCTCCCATCTCCCAAAGAATCCAAATCCAGATCCCTGCGATCGGCTGCCGGAGTATTATCCCACAACATCAATTCATCCAGCTGAGCAAGATAGGTAGCGATATTCTTTACTACCGCATCATCCGGATAATATAAGATGACTATGCCTAAGAGTTTCATAAATTATTGGATGACATCCGGATAGATAATCTCATTCCGGGGAATTTCTTTCAGTACTTTATGCCCTACCACTTTCGCACGGTCCGCCCACTTAAAGCCGTCGCCGGGGCTCAACAGATGGATATCCTGTTCAGTAATAACATCTCCGGGATGCAGCGTCTTATTCGTTGCAATGGAACGCTCCAGTTTCACCTTTGCCGAGGCAACGGAAGAGTCGATATACAGTTCTTCTTTTCCCAGCCAACGTTCGGCAATACGGATATCACGTATCATGCGGTTCACACCGTCGGGGCCAAGAGAGCCTTGCTGATCGGTTCCCTTCATGCGGCGGTCGATGGTGACATGCTTCTCTATGATTTCCGCACCCATACCCACGGCAACGATAGGAGCGGCAATACCGATGGTATGGTCGGAGAAGCCGATGCAATACTGCCCGTAGTGCTGTTTCAGATAGGTGATAGTCTTCAGGTTCAGATTATCAGGCTGGGTAGGATACTGGGATACACAATGCAAGATAGAAATGTTGTTATGATAACGGGTAATCACCTCCAAAGCATCATCCAGTTCTTTTCTGCCTGCCATGCCGGTAGACAGAATAATGGGTATCTTGGTTTCAGCCATCACTTCCAGCAACGGCAGGTTAGTAAGATCCCGGCTTGCCACTTTCAGACGGTCGGGCGTGAAGAGCTTCAGCAAAGAGAGGCAGCCTTTGGAGCAAAGTGTTTCCACGAAATCAAGCCCTAAAGACTTGGCGTGCTTATACACCTCGAAGTGTTCCTCGTCCGTCAGCTCTAGAAAAGCACGATGTTCGCCGTAGGTACATCCGAAAGAATGGGGAGAATCATACGGACGGTTCATCTGTGAGTCCGTCAGTTCTTCATTCAAATCTCGTTTAGTCAATTTCACCGCATCCATCGGACGAAGTTCTATATTGAACACTTCTTCACGAACAGGGCGGGACACCAGGTCTACGATCAGTTTGGCTATATCGACGGAACCGTTATGGTTCTGTCCGATTTCTCCTATTATATAAGTACTATTCATTTACGAATTATAAATTACGAATTACACTTGGCTGCACAGCGGTAGAAGGTATACATGGGCTATTTTTCATTTCTTGCAATATTCTCCAACATTCTGGCACGATATTCAGGATGCGATTGCACCAGTTGCAACAGGGCATGCACACTACGGTCGGTCTTCTCATGGAAGGTGGCATAAAGTTCCTGTAGCAAGGTGAAGTCTTCCATCGTATCGAGAGTGAAACGAAGATCGAAACGGCCTTCCAACTCAGCAGGCAACGGAAGCAGACGCACCTTGAATTTTTCGGGATGCGTATAGAGATAGATAGTGACATGCTCGATGTAGAGTTTCTCTTGCGTAGAAACGGCGGCACGACGCAGGGCATCAATCGTTGTCAACTCGGAATATAAACCCAAATGGGATTTGATGGTAGGACATCCATCGGCAAAGCCATAAGCAATATAATCTGCCGGACAGAAATTGTGTTCGGCAAAGAAGGTGTTGAAAGTTTCGGGACGAAGGAACGGATTGTCCGAACAAACACGGATAAAGCGGTTGATACCGAAAACTTCGGCAGCACGGATAAAGCGGTCGAGTACATTGTCCTCGTCGCCACGAAAACTGAGGATACCCGCCTGGCGGGCTACTTCGGCAAGCACGTCGTCCTGCGGGCGATTGGTAGTGGCAAGTACAATACATTTGTCCGGACAAGCCTGTTTGATGTTGGCTATCAGAATGTCGATGATGCGCTGTTCGCCATAGAAGGGGAGCAGAATCTTGTTGTGCAGCCGGGTAGAACCGGTGCGTGCCTGAATGATTATTCCATCTTTCATAATTTCATCCGTTTAAAAGCGTCGATATAAGAGCCGGGAGTGACATTGATAATTTCCTTACCCAGCCGGCGTGCGTAGGCTTCGAGTATAAAGTAGGACTTGAAGGCTACGTGCATGTGATAGAGAATGGTGTGGAGCCGGGCACTGTTCAAGTTTTCCTGTTTCACGGTATCGGCCTGCGATTTATTCTGGTCGTAGAAGTGCTTTTGGTGCATCAGTACTACGTTGTCGTCCGTTACGGTGATTTCCGGCAGCCAGGAATGGTCGGCACCTGCGAGATAAATCTTCTTGAAAGGCAGACGCAATCCCATAGCGATAGAAGGTATCAGCACGTTATGCGGACGGGGAACGCCCCAGCCTTTGCGGAATATCCAGTTGCAGAACCCCTGGAAGCCTTCGATAGGCGTTGTATTATAAATATAGAGCTTGATGTGGGGGTTACCCGCCAGTAAGGGTCGCCATTCTTTATTCTTCAGGGCACGGGCGGGGACAAAGAAGTTCATGTCCCAGGTAGTCTTCTCGGCCATTGTCTTGAAAAGCTGTATACGCTTCTCGGGAACGATCCAGAACAGTGGGTCTGCAATCAGATAAAGTTCGGGGCGGAGACGCTCGAACATAGGAGAGCTTACACAGAAGTTCACTGCCAACAAGGTTTTTCCCTTGATGAAATCCGCCGAATCTTCTACCGTGCGGTTCAGCGAAGGGCCGTTAGCCAATATCAGCAATTCATCCGGATTACTGAAAGAAGACGGCAAGCGCGTGCACCACTTGGACTGCAACAGGATTTTCACTATACTAAGGAAGCACTGCCAAAGCTGTTCCAACCATTTCAAACCTTTTTCTCCCATATCATCATAAAGTTACGAGCTACAGGCTACAAGCGACGAGTACTATTCGGTATGGCAGCGCAGCCACTCGTAGCTCGTAGCCTGTAACTTATAGCTAATTTGTTCCTCTGCAAAGATAGACACTTTAGCGTTTACTGGCTAAAAAAACCACGAATTTGTGGATAGAAAGCGGTAAAAGCTGTACTTTTGCCAAAACATTCCGCAACATGAGAGTACTTATAATCAATACGTCCGAGAAAACAGGCGGAGCCGCCATCGCTGCCAGGCGCCTGATGGAATCGCTCCATACAGCGGGAACAGACGTGAAGATGCTCGTCCTGCATAAGGAAAGCCAATCGGAACAGGTGATCCCTGTAGGCAAAGACTGGCAAAAGAAGTGCACTTTCCTCTGGGAAAGACTGGTTATCTGGACAAATAACCTCTTCAGCCGGAAGAATCTCTTTACCGTCTCCATTGCCAATACGGGCTTCAACGTCACCAAACTGCCTGCGTTCCGGGAAGCCGACATCATACACCTCCACTGGATAAACCAGGGAATGCTTTCACTGAACAATATACAGGAAATCTTCAAATCGGGCAAGCCCGTTGTCTGGACCCTGCACGATATGTGGGAATGTACCGCCATCTGCCACCATGCCCACACTTGCACCCTCTTCAAAAGCGAATGCAGAAACTGCCGCTTCCTGCGCTTCCCTGGCAACAACGATCTGGCGCACCGGGTATTCAAGAAGAAACAAAAACTATTCAGTCATGCCAGTCCCCTGAATATCGTCGCAGTCAGCACATGGCTTTCCTCACAAATACAGCAAAGCACCCTACTTAAAGAGAAACCAGTTTCCGTGATCCCTAATACGCTCTCCCCCACCGACTTCCGGATGATGGACAAAGAACTGTCCCGAAAGGAACTGTCCCTGCCCGATAAACATATCATTCTGTTCGGAGCCGCCCGCATCGACGATCCGATCAAAGGAGTGGAATATCTACTCCAGGCCATCCGGTTATTGATTGAAAAGAAGCAATTCCCGCAGGAAAAACTTCACCTGGCACTATTCGGCAAGATCAAATATCCGGAGAAACTTCTCAACTCCATCCCCGTCAGCTACACCTATCTGGGACGAATAGGTGATACAAACAAACTCTCGCAACTATATTCCGCCGCAGACGTCACCGTATCCGCCTCTTTCTACGAGACATTCGGCCAGACTCTGATTGAGGCCCAAGCCTGTGGTTGCATTCCGGTTTCTTTCGGCAACAGCGGACAGGCCGACATTATCCGCCACAAAGAGAACGGCTTTCTGGCCGACTACCTTTCTGCCGACAGCCTGGCAGAAGGCATCCGATGGGGAATATCCGAAGCCCGGACAGCCATCTCCAAAGAAAAGATGCGAAGCGAAGTATTCAGGAAATACTCCGGTGAAGTCGTTGCAAAGCAATATCTCAATCTCTACCAAAACTTAATCAGAAGAAAGGTAACACAATGAGAATACTACTTATCAATACAACAGAAAAGATAGGCGGCCCCGCCGTAGCCGCAAGCCGCCTCATGGAAGCCCTCAAGAATAACGGCATCAAAGCCAAGCTATTGGTGCGCGACAAACAGACCGAACAGATCACCGTAGTGGAGTTGCCCCACAACCTGCGCATGGTATGGAAGTTCGTATGGGAGCGAATCGTTATCTGGAAAGCCAACCATTTCAACAGAAACCACCTCTTCGCCATAGACATTGCCAACACCGGCACGGACATCACCAACTTGCCGGAGTTTCAGCAAGCGGACGTTATACATCTCCATTGGATCAATCAGGGGATGCTTTCTTTAAAGAACATCGAGAAAATTCTGTCCTCAGGCAAACCCGTAGTCTGGACCATGCACGATATGTGGCCCTGCACCGGCATCTGCCACTACTCCGGCGGATGTACGCATTACGAAGAGGAGTGTCATCATTGCCCCTTCATCCACAACGGAAGCCGGAAGAAAGACCTCTCCCACCGCATCTTCCTCAAAAAGCAGAAGCTATACGAAGGCCGTCATATCAACTTTGTAGCCTGTAGCCACTGGCTGGAAGAACGCGCCCGGAAGAGTGCCCTCTTCAGCGGACATGCCATTACCAATATCCCCAATCCTATCAACACCAATCTCTTCAAGCCGCATAGCAAAAAAGCTGCACGGGAGAAATGCAGGCTTCCGCAAGACAGCAAACTGATTCTGTTTGGTTCGGTGAAGATAATGGATACCCGGAAGGGAGTGGAATATATGATTAAAGCCTGCAAACTCTTGGCAGAGAAGCATCCGGAACTGAAGGACCAACTGGGTGTAGTGGCCTTTGGCAACCAGTCGCAACAGTTACAGAATATGTTGCCTTTCAAGGTTTATCCGCTCGACTTCGTCAGCAATGAGCATCAGTTAGTAGATATCTACAACGCCGTCGACCTCTTCGTCACCTCATCGCTGGAAGAGAACCTGCCAAATACCATTATGGAAGCCATGTCCTGCGGCATCCCTTGTGTAGGATTCAACGTAGGCGGCATACCGGAGATGATAGACCATCTGCACAACGGCTACGTGGCACAATACAAATCGGCCGAGGATTTTGCCAACGGCATCTACTGGATACTGACCGAACCCGAATACGCCACACTCTCCGAACAAGCCTGCCGGAAAGCCGTTTCCCATTATTCGGAAAGTGCCATTGCCAAGAGATACATCGACGTTTATAACAAAATAACCGGAAGACATGCATAACCGTCCCACACCCAAGTTCAGCATCATCACCGTGACCTACAATGCCGAGGCCGTGTTGGAAGACACGATACAGAGCGTTATCTCACAAACCTACCACCACGTAGAGTACATCATCATAGACGGTGCATCCAAAGACCGCACCCTCGCCATTGCCGAAAGGTATCGCGACCGTATCACCTTGCTTGTCAGCGAACCGGACAAAGGACTGTATGATGCCATGAACAAAGGCATCCACCTGGCAACGGGCGACTACCTCTGTTTCCTGAATGCCGGAGACAGTTTCCATGAAGACGACACCCTGCAACAAATGGTGCACACTTTAGGAATCGGCGAATTGCCGGACGTACTATATGGCGAAACTGCTTTAGTTGATAAAGAAAGGCATTTCCTCCGTATGCGCCGCCTCTCCGCCCCCGAAGTGCTGACATGGAAGAGTTTCAGGCAAGGTATGCTCGTTTGCCATCAGGCATTCTTCGCCAAACGGAGCCTGGCGGTACCATACGACATGCGATACCGCTTCTCCGCCGACTTCGACTGGTGCATCCGCATCATGAAAAAAGCGCGGACGCTGCATAACACGCATCTCACGCTTATCGACTATCTGGAAGAAGGTATGACGACGCAGAACCAAAAGGCTTCCCTGCGGGAACGCTTCCGGATTATGGCACAGCACTACGGACTGATAAGTACTGTGGCACACCATGCGTGGTTCGTGGTGCGGGCGGTATTGAAGAAGTAAAACTTTGCAAGCACAGCCCATACTTTCCACCCAATAACAGACGATTCCTTGCCATAGGTTTGGCATGCTTTTGCCATAGGTTTGGCAAAGTCTTGCCATGCCTATGGCACAGTTGTGCCAATTCGATGGCAAAAGCGTGCCAATGCGATGGCACAACACGGCAAAAGTATCGCTTGTAGTTCGCTATAGTAATGGCAGTTAACGAAGAATCTCTTTCTTCAGTTCCTTCACCCCTTCCGAAGCGCCTTTCTGAATGATATGTATCTGCCTCATGGAGTGCGTATCCACCGGTTTAGGATCAATCAGATAAACCTCTGCTGTTCGCGGAACATAGTTCAGCAGTCCCGCTGCCGGATACACATTCAGCGAAGTGCCTATAATCACAAAGATATCCGCCTTCTCCACATAGTTGACGGCCGTCTCTATCTCCGGCACAGCCTCACCAAACCAGACAATGAACGGGCGCAACTGACTGCCGTCACCTGCCTTGTCGCCCATCTTCACCTCATACTCCTCCGGCTTCAGCTCCCTGACGTAACGGGGATTATAGGGATCGCGACTGGAACACACCTTCGTCAGTTCACCATGCAGATGAATGATGTGCGTGCTCCCGGCACGCTCGTGCAGATTATCCACATTCTGCGTAACCACCGTCACATTGAAGTCCTTCTCCAGCTCGGCAAGTCCGATGTGCCCTGCATTGGGCTCCACATCAAGCAACTGCTTACGGCGCTCGTTATAAAAGTTTATCACCAGCTCCGGATCGCGCACATATCCTTCGGCACTGGCTACCTGCATCACCGGATATTTGTCCCACAATCCGCCTGCATCCCGAAACGTACTGATACCACTCTCGGCACTCATACCTGCACCGGATAAAATCACTAAATTCTTCTTCATACCAAAATCTCCTTTCTATTTATAGCAGTTTCTTTTCTACAAAAATACAGAAGATTGCCGAAGTTGCCACAGATATAAGAAAATTTAAAACCTAAAAGCATAAATCATTCAAATAAAACACTTACTTTTGCGACTTGTAATTTTACAACTGATTGAAAGAGATAATACTTTCAGTCTCAACCCCAAAGATATATGGATAAATTCAGTTACGCTATCGGCCTCGGAATAGGTCAAAATTTATTGAGTATGGGTGCAAAAGGCATCGAAGTAGATGACTTTGCACAAGCTATCAAAGACATACTGGAAGGAAACAAAACCGCCATTTCACACGCAGAGGCACGCGATATAGTAAACAAATACTTCGCTGAACTGGAAGAGAAAATGAATGCAGCCAGCATAGAGCAAGGCGTACAGTTCCTGGAAGAAAACAAGAAACGCCCGAATGTGGTTACTTTGCCAAGCGGTCTGCAATACGAAGTCATCAACGAAGGCAAGGTGGGCACTTATGCAAAAGCTACCGACCAGGTGAAATGCCATTACGAAGGTACACTGATTGACGGAACCCTGTTCGACAGCTCTATCAAACGCGGACAACCCGCCGTATTCGGTGTGAACCAGGTTATCCCCGGCTGGGTGGAAGCGCTTCAGTTGATGCCCGAAGGTGCCAAGTGGAAACTTTATATTCCCTCCGATCTAGCCTATGGCGCACAAGGTGCAGGCGAAATGATACCGCCTCACAGCACATTGATTTTTGAAGTGGAACTACTTGAAATATTATCCCAAAAATAAAAATAAACAGTAAAAGCAAAATGAAAAAAGTAACATTTATCATGGCTCTTGCAGTAGGCGCAGGTTTAGCTTCCTGTACTGCACAAAGCCCGAAAGCAAATCTGAAAACAGATGTTGACTCATTGTCTTACGCCATCGGTATGGCTCGTACGGAAGGTCTGACTCAGTACCTGATGCAACAAGGCGTTGACACTACTCAGATGGCTGAATTCATCAAAGGTTTCAACGAAGGCGCTGCTAAAACCAGCAAGAAAGACGTTGCTTACATGACCGGTATGCAAATCGGCCAGATGGTAGGCAAACAATGGGTAGAAGGCTTCAACCAACAAATCTTCGGTGGCGACTCTACTCAGACTATCAGCCGTGAAAACCTGTTGGCAGGTTTCATCGCAGGTATCACAGACAAGAGCAACGTTATGACCAAAGAAGCTGCTACAGCTTACATGCGCGACGGTATGGAAGCCATCAAGGAAAAAGCTTCAGCTGCCAAATACGCTGACAACAAAGCTGCCGGTGAAAAATTCCTTGCTGAAAACAAAGGTAAAGAAGGTGTTGTAACTACTCCGAGCGGTCTGCAATACAAAATCATCACCAAAGGTACAGGTGAGATTCCTGCTGACACCAGCAAAGTGAAAGTAAACTACAAGGGTACTTTGATTGACGGTACTGAATTCGACAGCTCTTACAAGCGCAACGAACCTGCTACTTTCCGTGCCAACCAAGTTATCAAAGGCTGGACAGAAGCCCTCACAATGATGCCTGTAGGTTCTAAGTGGGAACTTTATATTCCGCAGGAACTGGGTTACGGTGGCAGAGAAACCGGCGGTCAGATCAAACCGTTCTCTACCCTGATCTTCGAGGTAGAGCTCGTTAGCATCGAAAAATAAGTATCAGCCGAAGATTTTTTCTTCAACGGTACAGACTTAGCGGGCGAAACGGATGTAAACAAAAACATCTGCTTCGTCCGCTTCTTTTTTACTCTTTCCCTATTTTTTCCTCCTTTTTTATAGAGAAATTAAAATAAAGTCCTATATTTGCTTACTATTTGATAAAAACAAGAACTTACACAAATTGATATTATGGAAAAAATAGACAATCTTGACCGGCAGATTCTGGAAATCATCTCTCAGAACGCCCGCATTCCTTTCAAAGATGTAGCTGCTGAGTGTGGCGTATCACGTGCTGCCATTCATCAACGTGTGCAACGTTTGATAGATTTAGGCGTCATTGTCGGCTCCGGTTATCATGTGAACCCCAAATCCTTGGGCTACAGAACCTGCACGTATGTAGGTATCAAGCTAGAGAAAGGTTCCATGTACAAATCAGTGGTTGCCGAAATGGAAAAAATACCGGAAATCGTGGAATGCCACTTCACTACGGGCCCTTACACGATGCTGACGAAAGTATATGCACGCGATAACGAGCATCTGATGGACTTGCTGAATAACAAAATGCAAGAAATTCCGGGTGTAACCGCTACCGAAACGTTGATTTCACTGGAGCAAAGTATCAAGAAGGAAATTCCTATTTGCCCGGAGAAATAACAGATAATTTATGGAATTCTTAAACGAATATCATCTTTCGGGACTGTTCATCGGCATTTGTACATTTCTTATCATCGGACTGTTTCATCCTGTGGTAGTGAAAGCCGAGTATTATTGGGGTACCAAGTGCTGGTGGATTTTTCTTGTATTGGGCATCGGTGGCGTTGTGGCCTCGCTTTGCGTGGAGAATATCCTGATTGCGTCCCTCTTAGGCGTATTTGCTTTCTCTTCGTTCTGGACCATCAAGGAGGTCTTTGAACAAGAAGACCGCGTAAAGAAAGGTTGGTTCCCCAAGAACCCCAAACGTACGTATAAGTTCTAAAAACAAAACAATAAACAGTATATTTTTCCCGAAAGGTTTGCATATTTCAACTGAATATACTATTTTTGTGCCCGCTATCCGATGAGGATAACACCGGACTTGTAGCTCAGTTGGTTAGAGCAACAGACTCATAATCTGGAGGTCCCTGGTTCAAGCCCAGGCTGGTCCACAAACTAAGAGGCTCATTCCTAAAGGAATAGAGCCTCTTAGTTTGTAGAGACCTCCGATTAAGGGTCTGTTGCTTGGGTAATAAAGCATTTTCAACTTTATGTTTGAAAGCAGATAATTAATTATTTGTTCTTATCTCTTATTCGTTTATTAATATCTTTCATTATCTTTGAATGAATTTTAACCACCACCCCATAAGAGGCAGGTGCAAAAGAACACATTATCAATGAAAGGAATTATTGAAGTAATCTTATAAAGCCATATTCACACAGAACTACCATTATAATAATGATAATCAGAATCTGACTTCAAGATAAAACAAATATTGTTCCCTCCTTTCCAATTTATATCGGCTTTCCAAAAGGGAACAGGAAAGCATAAACACGATTCAAGATGAATTTAAGAGACATAGATATTGCGTTTACCCAACACGCCAGGCATCATCTTTCTTTTTTATATCCCATTCCTCTATCTCATCCTAAAACTTGTGAACAAAGGAACATCACTACTATTATTATTTTCACTAAATATTAACCTTTTATTTTATCATTAAAATGAATACAAACATCTGTCCGAAAACATGGATGGCCGAGTCCATTCTGGTTACTATTTTTTGTTGTTTGCCTTTTGGCATAGTAGGAATCATAAACGCATCTAAAGTCAGTTCCCTCTACGCACAGGGAAATTACGACGAAGCCCAAAGAGCTAGTGCTGACGCTAAAAAGTGGACTATCATTGGACTTTGCGTAGGATTTGTAGGTATTATCACTTATTTAGTTGTTTACGGCTTTGCAGCCTTTACGCTTTTGAATGTTCAATGAGAAGAAAAGGCATTTGGATAGTAGGCATTGTCCTGATCGGGTTGATATACTTTTCATTCAATCCTTCAAAAAATGCCATATTCCCCAAATGCCCATTTTTCGTTCTGACCGGATTGAAATGTCCTGGTTGCGGTTCACAAAGGGCAATACACAGCTTATTACATCTGAACTATGCAGAAGCATTCAGACATAATGCGCTATTAGTGGTATCACTACCACTTATCATAATTTTAATGTATGCAGAATTAAAAAGGGAAAAATCCCCCCATCTGTATATAAGGCTACATAACACTACATTTATATGGAGCTACTTCGTTATTGTCATTGCTTGGTGGATTAGCAGGAATATATTCCAATTCTAATGATATAAAAAGGGCATCCGATTCAATCAGATGCCCTTTTATACCTATTGAAAATAAGAAACTGTTATTCCAGATAAAGCGGCTCCACCTCCGTCACATTATCATGGAACCACTCGTCGAGCTTTGCCTCTACCTTATCCTTTATCTGCGGTGTGATATATTTCTTCACCTTTTTATAAGCATAAACAGCAGCAAATCCTTTACCCACCATAAAGAGCTGTCCCAGAACATCCTCTATACTGGTAGGGAACACAATGGCCACCAAAGCAAGCATTATATTGGTCCGCTCACTATCGGGAGTCGTATCGGCAGTCATTACATAATAAGCGGTAAGTACGGGGCGACCGGTAGCGCGACCTGCCTTCTTAATATACTCTTCTACTTTCGTACGGATATCATCCATGGATAAATTTACTTTCATAGTTCTTCTTATTATTTATTCATTTACTTATTAGACGCAAGAAGATGAAGTTTGGTTGCAGAATATTGCTGTTTTTTTATCAAATAGTTCTATTTCACTGTCCGAATTCACCGATTTATACCCGGAACTCATCGGCTTTTCTACCGGAAATCAGCCGGAAAGGCTATATGGAGAGGAATAATTCGCTTACCTTTGAGCCATCAACCCATAACAATGGAATATGAATCAATAACAATAGAAACAATGGAAAAGAAACAAAACTTCCCGTCTCATGCAGGTTTATCAGGCAAGGCACTGATAGCTTCGCTCTTCATCATCTCCGGAATATTACTGTTTGCCCGTAACGTAGGGTGGATTACGTATGACTTATTCAGCATAGTGGTATCCTGGAATAGTCTTCTTATTGTATTAGGTATCTATACAATGACGCGCCGCCATTATATAAGCGGACTCATCCTTACACTGATAGGAGCCTACTTCCTGATCGGAGGATTATCATGGCTACCGGAGAATTCACAGACCATCGTCTGGCCTGTTGCACTGATTGTAGCGGGTATCCTGTTTTTTGTAAAGGCTCGCCGCAGAGAACGCTGGATGAAAAGCCACATGAACGGGCATTACCGGGATTGGGCCAAAAGAGGAGGCGGACACATGCACATGAATATGGAAAACAATGAGCAACAATGCGAATCGGAAAACGGTTATCTGCGTTCCGACAATGCTTTTGGCTCTGTACGCCACGTCGTTCTGGACGAATTGTTTAAAGGTGCCAGTATCCGGGCTTCATTCGGAGGAACAGTCATTGACCTGCGCCACACGCATCTTGCACCGGGAGAAACCTACATCGATATCGACTGTACCTGTAGTGGAATAGAACTGTACATTCCTTCGGACTGGAACGTTCTACCCCAATGCAATGCTTTTGCCGGCGGATGCGAGGATAAGCGTTGGCAGGGAGCGAATATTAATAAAGAAAGTACATTAATAATCCGCGGAAACATTTCCTTCGGCGGATTAGAAATTAAAGACTAATCCTATGAGAGCACATCCAATCATAGATTACCCTTACCGTTGGTTTCCGATGCTTGTGCTGGCATTGGTGCTGGCAATCATCCAGGCGACTTTGTCGTGGAGATATGCTGGAGCTGACTGGCTGCCGGCCATCATAGACGGAATCACGACCATCGGATGGCTTGCAGTACTGGCATACCTGACCTGGTTTGTGGTGGGTTACGTATCCATACTCCAGACAAAGGTCATCACGGTCGCAGCAGGAATATTACTCTGGATTGCGGGCAGCTTCATGATTTGTGACATTATGGTAAGAATAGCGGGAATACCTTATATATCTTTTGCTTCTACCATACCTTTCCGCCTGTTGTTTGGCGTACCAACCTGGATCGCTATCATTTTGTGGTATCACCTGATAGTAGTGAAAGATCCCGAAGCACAGGAAGAAGAATTCATAGCACCGCAAGCAGAAGAAGAAAAGCCGGAAGCACAAGAGGAAATCATCGACCGCATTACGGTAAAGGACGGTTCACGTATACACATAATCAAAGTGGACGAACTACTCTATATCCAGGCATGCGGAGATTACGCAACCCTGGTTACCCCAACAGGCGAATACATCAAGGAACAAACCATGAAGTATTTCGAAGGGCATCTGCCGACAAACAATTTTGTACGTATCCACCGTTCCACTATTGTAAACGTGACACAAATATCCCGGGTTGAATTATTCGGGAAAGAGACTTATCAAGTGTTATTGAAGAACGGGACCAAACTGCGGGTCAGTCTGACGGGCTACCGTTTATTGAAAGAACGACTGGGAATATAAAGACCTGAACTATTTTATTAAGCAAAAGCGAAGAATTCCTCCCCTGTTTCAAGGGGAAATGAATCCTTCGCTTCTTTTTTAAATGACAGAGAAAGTGATCTGATTATTTCTTCTTTTCGTCTTTCTTCGGTTCTTCATTCTTGGTTTCCTGCTTGTCTTCCTTCCCTTCCGGATGGATGATACCCTTCACAGTCTCACCAATAGGCAACTTATCCAGTACACCCAGACTTGGAGCAACCGTCTTCACCAATGAACTCAAAAAGTTACTCGTACCTCCGTTTCCACCGTCGAATACAGTGATGTTTCCTAAGTTCATATGTTCGAATGCCTTCACCTGTTCTCCGGCAATTTCCTTCCACTGATCTACCATCTTGTACTGGATGGCGATAGCCGGGTTGGATTCCGCTGCACGTACCATGGCCTCAAAGCCTTCAGCCTCGGCAAGCAATGACTTCTTCTTACCTTCAGCTTCGGCCTCCAGTTTCATCTGGATAGCTCTTGCTTCAGCTTCAGCCTGCGCCAAAGTAGCCTTTGCACGAGCTTCCGCCTCACGGGTAATCTTTTCGGCAACAGCATCAGCCTGAAGAATGGCTTCCTGTTTTGCAACCTCAGCAGGCACAATCTTTTCTGCCTTCAAAGAAGACTCCACCTTGCGTGCTTTAGCTTCTTCCACTTCCTTCTGTGCTATTTCACGGGCAGTCTGCACGGCAGCTTCCGAACGTGCTTCAGCTTCACCGGCCTGTTTGTCAGCATTGGCACGGGTCACAGCCAGTTCAGCATCAGACTGTGCCACAGCTTTCTGAGCTTCATTTCGTCCGATAGCAGCTTTCTTTCCGGCTTCTGCCTGTTTGATTTCCATGTCGGAGTTCAGTTCGGCGATGCGGCTTTCCTTCTCGGTGTTGGCCTGTTCAATCTTGATATTCTTTTCGGCTTCCGCCTTTGCCACCTGTGATTCTTTTTCAGCATTGGCAATGGCTACCTGTGAGATTCTATCCTTATCCGCATTAGCCACAGAGATCTCCTGCAACTTCTTAGTCTCGGCAATGGCGATATCCTGGTCTTTGCGTGTTTCGGCAACTTTCGTTTCACGCTCCTTTATTTGGTTGGCAATCTTGATGGCACCCAGTTTCTCCTGTTCTTCTATATTTGCCTGAGCCTCATTCAACGCCTTACTTTCAGCTTCCTTACCCAAGTTGACAATATAATTGGCAGCATCACGGATATCACTGATATTAATATTCATCAGATACAAACCGAACTTGCGGAGCTCCGTATCGATGTTATCCTTTACTTTGGAAAGGAACTTATCACGGTCGGAGTTCAGTTCTTCAATCGTCATATCGGCAATAACCAAACGCATCTGACCGTACACAACATCCGTAATCAGATTCTGTTTATCATCTATTGTCAGTCCCAACATACGTTCAGCGGCATTTTGCATTACCTCCGCATCGGTACTGATGGCTACAGTAATAGTAGTCGGTACATCCACACGGATATTTTGAGCTGACAAAGCTCCGGTTAGTTTACAGTCTATCTGCATCGGCTTCATGGACAGGAATTCGTACCCCTGAATAATCGGCCATACAAACGCGGCACCACCATGATACAACTTGGCAGACTTCTTATCACCGCCCGTTTTACCATATACTACCAGTACTTCGTCACTTTTACATTTCCGGTAACGGGAAAGGATACCAATGAAGGTAAGCAAAATAACCGCCACGAGTATGGCGGCCATAATCATCATTTCTTGTGTCATAAATCTATGTTTTT
Organism: Bacteroides cellulosilyticus; assembly: GCF_020091405.1. Classification (NCBI taxonomy): domain Bacteria; kingdom Pseudomonadati; phylum Bacteroidota; class Bacteroidia; order Bacteroidales; family Bacteroidaceae; genus Bacteroides; species Bacteroides cellulosilyticus. Next base: position 2,066,683 of record NZ_CP081903.1, on the reverse strand, counting down.
GAGTTTCGTTTTCATTGAATATACAGTGTTCCTTCCTTGTAAGTCATGATTATGGTTTTATCGCCTGTCTGATAAGACTTACTTGCTTCTGATATTACATCTATCTCGCGCATGGCTCCATCGCGGCTCACCTGTACGGTATATCTGCCATCCCCCTGTTTAAAGTAGATGGTACATTCGCGCCCTACAAGCTGTTCCGTCTTTTCCGTCTTATTCACCTGCTGCAACTGATAGGCTTTCTTATAGAGAAACCACACGGCAAATACGAAAAACAGACCAATCAGAATGGCAACGGCATAACTCTGAATGTCAGTATTTCCAATCAGATACATGTACCAGCCGAAACCGATACCGAAATGCGTCAGTCCCTTAAAAGACACCATGCTGCTGATGTCGGCATCCACGTCTACATCCGCATCAATGTCTCCGAAGAAGATGGAAAGGATAAACTGTATCACAAAAATACCAGTTGTGACTACGGCGATAATCAGAAATATGTTACTACTCATAGGAATTTGAGTTATTGTGGTTTACGATATATTTAGATATATTATTCCAAATATACACATTTGCAGAACATGCGCAAAGAAACCGTTCTCTATTTAACAAAATTTTCTTGAAGGGGAACACAACATTACACAAAGATATTTGTTATGTTTGCGGACGCTACGATGAAACATCTGCACTATATATTCTTATTCATGTGCCTCGCATTAGGAATGTCCGTCATTCTGCAAGAGGAACAGCCGGCACTTCGGATGCTTACCGAAGCCTCGGCGGATGATTCCGTCACTCCTGTCCAAACAGGGTGTTTCATTTCAATGTCAACCGATTACTTCTCGACCATTGCCCACCGCCCCTTCTTCAACGATGAAAATAATGAGCGTAAAATCAATGGTATCCTTTTCCAGGAGAATTTCTACAATCAGGCCAGTGCTCCCTCGAAACTGCTGAAACTAAAGATCCATCCATCTGCAGAACAGATGCAACGTATATTTTCCACCCATTTACGGGTGGAACAGAATGCCAGTCTTTCTTTCACTCCCAGCGCTATCCGTTATTCTTACGGGTACTACGTCTACGAGCTGAAACATATTCTGATTTAAACCGCCACCTTACTTATTACCAACCATTTTCCGGAGGTATGCCATTGGCGTGTCTTTGGTCAGTCTATTGTTTATTCACTTCTAAATTAATGCGATAACTATGCTCGATTTATTAATAGCCACCCTCGAAATGATGGGGCTTACATTCGTGATCGGCTTCTTCGTGGCCTTCATCATCAAAATGATTGCCGTTGCCGCCGACTCATTCGACTTCTACAGCTCACACCAGAAAGAACTGCTTCGCCTGCGACGTCTGCGCAAACTGCGCCAGAAGGTAGAACTCATGATACGGGACATCCCCATGGAAGATAACGGACTTCTCGATGACAAACGCGAAGAGTTCAGCCGGGGAGTAAACCGGGAACTTACCGACTATCACGGATATTACCACGGGGTAAGCACCGGAGTCTCCAAAACGAACCTGGTAGATTATTACTACCCCGAAGATACACACATGATGTACCTGAATCAACAAGAAGAGATGCTATATCAAAAAAATAAGAAACACTCCGGCAAATCAGCCGATAAGACCAAATAAGAAATAGTATGGAAAATATAGATTTCGCGACCCTGTTCCAAGGTTTTGGAACGATGATGGAAAGTGGCTGCCTGCTCGCGTCAGCCCGTGTATTTTTAATCCTTTTAGGTTTGCTGCTTATATATCTGGGCTGGAAAGGAGTGCTCGAACCTATGGTAATGATTCCGATGGGACTGGGTATGGTCGCCATCAATTGCGGAACACTTTTCATGCCGGACGGCACATTGGGCAACCTCTTTCTCGACCCGATGCTTTCGGACACGGACGACCTGATGAATACGATGCAGATAGACTTTCTGCAACCTGTCTATACGCTCACCTTCAGCAACGGATTGATAGCTTGCTTTGTGTTTATGGGTATAGGCACATTGCTGGATGTAGGCTTTCTGTTGCAGAAACCTTTCGTCAGTCTTTTCCTGGCTCTATGCGCCGAACTGGGTACTTTCCTGACTATCCCCGTAGCTTCGGCTCTGGGACTGACCTTGCAGGAAAGTGCTTCCGTAGCCATGGTAGGCGGTGCAGACGGTCCTATGGTTCTGTTCACGTCACTGGCTCTTGCCAAACATTTGTTTGTGCCTATCACCGTAGTGGCTTACCTGTATCTCGGACTGACCTATGGTGGCTACCCGTATCTGGTGAAACTCCTGGTTCCGAAACGTCTGCGTGCCATCAAGATGACTTCAAAGAAAGCTCCCAAGAATTATGATGCCAAAGTGAAACTGGCATTCTCGGCTGTACTGTGTGCGGTGCTATGTTTCCTGTTCCCGGTAGCTTCACCGCTGTTCTTCTCCCTCTTCCTGGGAGTGGCTGTACGTGAATCGGGTATGAAGCATATCTATGATTTCGTCAGTGGTCCGCTGCTTTACGGTTCTACATTTATGCTGGGCGTATTGCTGGGTGTGCTTTGTGACGCGCACTTGTTACTCGATCCGAAAATTCTGAAACTGCTGGTATTGGGTATAGTGGCATTATTGCTTTCCGGTATCGGCGGCATCATGGGTGGATACATCATGTACTTTATCAAGAAGGGAAATTATAATCCGGTGATCGGAATTGCCGCCGTCAGTTGTGTACCCACTACCGCTAAAGTGGCTCAGAAGCTGGTGAGCAAAGATAATCCGGACTCGTTTATTCTGGGAGATGCCTTGGGAGCGAATATTTCCGGGGTTATCACTTCGGCTATTATTACGGGTATTTATATTACGATTATCCCATATCTCTAAGCTTACAATCACAAACCTTCCTTCACCGGCAATGTGTTCCAGCAATGCCGGTGAAGATTGTTTGTACATATTTATCAATAAAAGAATATCCCCAAAGAGGGTGTCATTAATATCTGATAATCAACGGAATAAGATTGGATATATAAAGGTAACGACTGAAATGATTTAAGGTAACGACTGAAATAGGATGAAGTAACGACTGAATCAGGATGAAGTAACGACTGTTTCCGGTTCCACGTTTCATTATAAACATTTGTCCGATAATATCCGAAAGTTCAAGATAGTATCATTAAACAGCAAAATCTAATCATATCGGAAAAGGCATGTTCTGTACATTTGCACACAGTAATCTGCAATTATCCTTCGCCCAATATAAGCAGAATGAAGTAATTATCATTACCTTTGACCTAACTAATACCGGCAAGACGGACGGTACAAAGGATTAAAAGCGACATTCAACATAACTCAATAACTAACAGTCATGAAAAAACCGAATTTGAACATGAAGCGAGCGTCACTACTGACCTCATCACTCTTGTGCAGCGCCCTGCTGATAGCCGTTCCTCTCCGGAAAGAGCTGAACGAAGGCTGGCAATTCAAACAGGCCCGGCTCAGTAACTGGTATCCCGCCACCGTTCCCGGAGTGGTGCACACCGACTTAATTAACAACAAAATCATCGAAGATCCCTTCTTCCGCCTCAACGAACGCGGCATGCAGTGGATAGACAAGGAAGACTGGATCTACCAGACCTCCTTTCAACTGACTCCCGAAATGATGGAGAGGCAGAACATCGACCTCGTATTCAAAGGACTCGACACTTATGCAGACGTATATCTGAACGAAAAGAAAATACTGGAAACCAACAACATGTTCCGTGAATGGAAAACAGACATAAAGGCGGAACTGAAACCCGGAGAAAATATCCTGAAAATCTATTTCCATTCTCCCATCAAGGTGGACGTCCCCAAATGGGATGCCCTGCCCTACCATTACGAAGCCAGCAACGACCAGTCCGAAAACGGTGGATTATTCGACAAGAAAGTCAGCGTGTTTGCCCGTAAAGCCGGTTATCATTACGGTTGGGACTGGGGACCTCGCTTAGTGACCTCCGGCATCTGGCGGCCTGTATACATTGAAGCATGGGATAATGCCCGGCTCAGCGATGTCTTCATCCGCCAACAGGAAGTCAGTAAAAGCCGTGCATCCATCGTGGGAGAAATAGAAGTTCAATCGGACAAGGAAATAGACCAGGCCACCCTCACGGTGACTGATGCCACTTCCGGCAGAGTAATGGCAGGCAAAACCGTTTCCCTCCACAAAGGAAACAATAAGATTTCCCTTCCGTTTATCATCCGGAATCCCCGATTGTGGTGGAGCAACGGACTGGGTGAACAGCATTTATATGACTTCCGTACCGCACTTACCATCAATAACGAAACATCCGACATTCAGAGCACAAAAGTGGGTATCCGCTCGCTGAAGATCATCAACCGCCCGGACAAGGATGGAAAGACGTTCTATGTGGAACTGAACGGAGTCCCCGTCTTTGCCAAAGGAGCCAACTACATTCCGCAAGACAACTTCCTGCCACGCGTCACACCGGAACTGTACGAAAAGACAATCCTTGACGCCGCCAATGTCAACATGAACATGCTTCGCATCTGGGGCGGCGGCATTTATGAGAATGACCTGTTCTATGAACTCTGCGACCGCTACGGCATCCTTGTCTGGCAAGATTTCATGTTTGCATGCAGCCTCTACCCCGCTGAAGGGGAATTGCTGGAGAATATCCGCCAGGAAGCCATCGACAATGTGAAACGACTGCGAAACCATGCCTGTATCGCCCTCTGGTGTGGAAACAACGAATGTAATGACGCCTGGTTCAACTGGGGCTGGCAGAAACGATACAAGGCGCAGAATCCGGAGTATGAAAAGAAGATCTGGAAACAGTTCACCGATCAGTATTATGTCACCCTTCCCGAAGTTGTGAAGGAATACGCACCCGAAAGTTTCTATTGGCCTTCTTCTCCTTTCGCCCGTGAAGACGGTGGCAGCGATGACCACAACGGCGACCGCCACTACTGGGATGTGTGGCATGGTAAAAAGCCCATCGAGACGTACAACAAAGAACGAAGCCGTTTTTTCAGCGAATATGGCTTCCAATCCTTCCCCGAATTTGAATCCGTGAAGCGCTACGCTCCCTGTGAAGAGGACTGGGATATCTATTCGGAAGTCATGATGTCCCATCAGCGCGGAGGCATGCACGCCAACCAACTGATTGAGACTTATCTGCTGAACGAATATCGCACACCCAAAAACTTCGAAGCCTTCCTCTACATGAACCACGTGCTGCAAGGAGATGCCATCAAAACAGCCATCGAGGCACACCGCCGGGATATGCCCTACTGTATGGGAACTCTCTTCTGGCAACACAACGACTGCTGGCCCGTGGCTTCCTGGGCAAGCCGCGACTACTACGGTCGCTGGAAAGCGCAGCATTACTTTGCCCGCAAGGCTTACCGTGATATTCTTGTTTCTCCCATAACCGACGAAGACGAAGTATTGAACATCCAGGTGGTTTCTGACCGCCTCAAATCCTGTAACGGCACGCTCCAGGTAGAAGTAATGAAACTGACAGGAGAGAAAGTGAGCAGTTTCAAACGAAATATAAAAATAGACGCCAACAGTAGCCAGACGGTATTCTCGGTTCCTTTGGGTGAAGCCTTAAAAAATACACCTAAAGAAGATGTATTCGTTCATGCCGTCCTGCTGACCGACAAAGGGACAAACAGTTATGCCAATAACTACTTCCTCGTGAAACAGAAAGAAGTGAACTATCCCAAAACCGCTATCACTTCGAGCATAGAGTCCATTGAAGGCGGTTTCGAACTGACTCTCAACAGCGACAACTTTGCCCGTGCCGTATTCATAACCATCGGCGATGTGAACAGTTCATTCAGCGACAATTACTTCGATATATTGCCCGACGGTTCTGTGAAAGTGAATGTCTATACCGATTTACCGCAGCCTGCATTTGAAAAACAATTAAAAGTTATTTCCCTGAGCGACGAATACTAATCCACTCATATTTTCCATTCGCATATTCTGCATCGCTCAGTTTTTCCTGGCTTCCCAATCATCATCACCCGTATTCAGGTGATGATGATTGGGAAACTTATTTCACCTCCACATTCTCAGGCATCTGATACATGTCCGGCAGATCGCTACTGAAGAAAGTAAGCTCATTAGCATGGAACTTAATGAAATCCGCCTCAGAAGCATGCCCCTTGAATACAGAGAAATAATGCATATCCGATTCGTTGCCTCCGACAAACTTATTGCGCCACATCACAATCATGCTGACTTTGCGCCCAGTTGCAGGAGTAAGTATCTGCTTACTCCAATAATCCTTATCAGTAAATCCTTCGACACCGGTTTCCGTCACCCCGCAAGGCTTCTTCTTTTTCTTCGATAATTCGGAAATAGTCTTTAGATTGGAAGAGAAAGTGGCAGGATTCAGACCGTGGTAACAATCCATACCTATAAAATCTACATACTCATCACCCGGCCAACGGAAAAGGAAGTCCTCTTCACGCTTCACGGAATCCATCTGCGGGGAAATGGCATAGATAAACTGGTGTATACCTTTTGTATCACGAAGATAATTGACTGTAAACTTCCAGAGACCGATAAACTCCGCCTCCGTAGTGCAACTTTTCCCCCACCACGACCAAGTCTGCGTATGCTCATGGAAAGGACGGAAAATAACAGGGATCGGCTTCCCCTGATCATCTTTCAATTCACCGGCAAATGTAGCCAGGCGATCAAGCCAGGTCTTAAACTTAGCCTGTACGGCACTCCCGTCTTCAAGAATCCCACGTACGACTTCGGCACTCGAATTATCCCACGAATCACCTCCGGTCAAGGGATTATTCAGGTGGCAGCATGCAATAATTACCTCCCCACGACGACGTGCCTCAAGAATACAGCGTTTGCGAATAGCGTTAGCCTCATTCCCCTCGCAGCGATCATCCATAATCTCCGCAAAATCTACACTGAATACAGCCGGATAATCTCCGCATACCTCCTTCGTATCAGAATTGCCCGAAACATCATACCATTTACGGCCATAGAACAAATCATCATGGTGTCCGAACATGAATCCGGTTTGCTGTATATCCCATAGACGGGCATACAAGGCCTTAGTTTCGGCTGTTGCACTTTTATCTGCCATGCTCAGTTCTACAGTTTCGGTACACGGCGGTTCGGGTGCAGGCTCATCATTATCTTTAGAACAGGACGAACAGCCCAACAAGGCAATAAAGATTGCCATATATACTTTTTTCATAACTATCTTATTATTGAATATCAGTTAATAACTGGAACGTCTGTGCCTTCAAGGTCGTTTTATACGTTCCTTTCAAATGAAGTCCCGTTTCCTGGGGAACAGGAAATCCATCGGCATCCTTGGATTGAAGATTTTCCTCATACTTATAAAGGGAGGCATTCTCCATCGGACGGGGTAAAGTGAGCTGCACAGATTTATCTTTCTCTCCCACATTCACCATGGCCACCGTCAATTTGCCCTGGTAAGTACCTGCCACCACATAGACATCTTTATTTTCCGAAGCTACAGCAGTATGCAATATATCCGTTCCGGCAGGAAAATAACGGCACATCAGCGACCAGGTATAGAACCAGGGCCGTATCTGTTCTTCATCGGGTTTATTAAATACTTCCTCTCCCAGAATATTCCACATACCCCATATCTTAACATCTTCCGTCTTTCCGGAATCTCCGCTGCTATGCATCGCATCATCCAGCATCCACACAGCCATACCCGAATATCCTCCATTCATCACTTCCATGGCAAGCAACGGCATATCGAGACCATAGAAATAGTCGTAACAGAGCATATTGCAGTCACTCCCTTTAGTGAAAGGATGCCCTTCGACCCGGCGGTTATATTCTGCCATCAACAAAGAATCAGCATCACGCCAATACTTATAACCGGCCTCACCCAAAACAATCTTTTTCCCCTCGGGAACATGGCGTTTATAGCGGGAAAGGATTTCAGGATATTGTCCGGTACGCACTTCATTCTGACCCGGATAAGCATGGACATCGTACAATCCGATAATGGAATCAGCATCCAGTGCCGTTTGTTTCACCCACCCTTCGGCATCATAGGCAGAAGCCTCATTCTTGTAATCGGCTACTACATCCGGCCCTGCAAGCATCACCTTTTCCGTCAGTCCGGGATACTCTTTCATCTTCCGGTGAAAACGGAAAAGCATTTGTTTCCACATTTCATAATCACCATTGGTAGATGCCCAGTTTCCATCAGGCTCGTTGAAGATTACAAAATACTTGATGCAAGAGAAACCAAGGTCATTCACCAGGTAATTAAGATAGTCAACGGACATATCCACCCATTTCTGATCCTGCTTCATATCCCAGGCAGGCGGATTGTATTCACCGTACATGACGGTTATCCCCCGCTCGGTGCAATACTTCAGGAGTCGGGAAATGGAAGCTATATTCCGCGTTTTATCATACGTGCCTGTTGCGGAATCATAATAGCGATAGGGGCTGTTTATCATGCAACGTATATACTGCGGCTTCATAAAGTCGAGTCGTTTGCAGAGTGTTTCCCAGTCTTTATCAGAGACAGAAGCACCCCAAGTTTCAGCCTCATCATAGGGATCCCACTCGGCACCATTGCCGATATATCCGGCATTCGTCACTTCCGGTGAGACCGTAATCTCCACCACTTCTTGCGAGGTGCAAGCTGATACGAGCCATAACAGCATGCAACTTAAAATCATATTTATCTTCATCATAATCTTATTATGAACGGTTATCAATTAATAATCGAAATTCGTATATACCACCAGAGACTCTCCGGGCATTTGGAATGCTTCGCCTTCGGCCGGGCGCAATGTCATCCCTTGGCGATGGGGTAATAATCGGCAATCACCTTCTTTCTGTAATCGGCCCTCGGCATACAAGTACTGTTTCACACCTTTCAATACGGGGAGAGAAGTACTTTTAAGTAATACAGATTTCTCTTCCCTGGAAACATTGACCACGGCAATCATATATTTACCGTCTTTTTCCACAGCAATCGCCTTAAGAGACTTGTCTCCTTCCACCTCAACCTTATAAGCACGCGAACCGGCAGGCATATAGCGCGTCAGCAACGACCAGGCATAAAACCAGGGACGCACTTCCTCTTCTTCCGTACCGAAATACTCTTCGCCAAAGATATTCCAAAATCCCCATACCTTCAGTTTATCAGGTGCTTCTTTCGCATGCATGGCATCATCGAGCATCCACACCACCGAACCGGAATATCCTGCATTTACTGTTTGGAAAAGAGCATCTGCCATGTCAGTACCGTACATGAAATCATAAACAAACATTTGAGAATCATCCATCGAAGCATAAGGCTTTGCCGCTGCCCTACGGAGGTTTTCACGCTGATAAACAGAATCGGCGGGTTCCACAAACTTAAATCCAATCTCACCCATCACGATTTTCCGACCTGCCGGAACAGCTTGTTTATAAGCACGGATAATGTCAGTATACTCCCCGCTATTCACCGTTATTTTGGAAGGATAGGTATGGATATCATAAAGACCAATCTCATCTTTCAGATGCGTAGCACAACTATCCACCCACCAGGCCTCATCAGCCGTCCAGATTGCAGCATCAGGCCCCACAACCGAAAGTTTACCTGCAAGTTTGTTCTTTTGCAATTCTCCGTAGAAGAAGCGGATGGCACGTGCCCAAAGGGAATATTTTCCGTCCGTTGAAGACCAGTAGCCATTCGGCTCATTCACCAGATTGTAGTATTTGATACAGGAATATCCTTTTTCCTCTATCAGAAAACGAACATATTCGGCAGCAGCGGAAAGATTCTTTTCACGGATCATCTCTTTCCGGGCATCTACCATTCCCCCACCCCAATCACCGAACATTACTGTCACATCACGCGATTGGCAGTAATCCAATATATGAGACAAATGCTCCAAGCCACGTTCGGGATAAAGAACTCCATCCTGCATTACCGATGTAGTGTTGGTCATGACACGTATAAACTGAGGGCGCATAAAGTCCAGACGGTCATACATCTTCTTCCAGTCGGCCTCGGAAATGTCCAAACGTCCTTTTCCGTAATCCAATTGATAAGGGTCCCACTGAGCACCGTTACCGATGTAACCTTCATTGATAATCTGTTTCGTATCTACAGAAACAACAGTCTGTGAAGCGGCATAGCCGCCCCACAGAAAGAAAACAGAGAGTATAGCAAACCGTTTCATAAGATATATCAACGTTTGGAGACAGAGATCCAGTAACGGCGCACCTTCTTGACAAACTTGTCATAGTCACTGTAAATATTCGTCCAGTCATCCGTACCACTCAGGTTGAAGGCAAAGGCATTCCGATCGATAGTCATGCTCAATCCGTTACCCAAGTCTTCTGTTCCGGCAGCCACTAAAGAACCAGTAGTCTTCCGGCCCTCTTTATCTGTAAAGGTAATCGTATTCGCTGCATAATCGCGTACCCATGTACTTTCACCTTCAGGAATCTGGCGATAGAACTTCTTCAGGTCGATATCTACACCGGGATTCTCTTTGTTACCGTCGCCCAGGAAGATGAAATCAGCATATTTTCCATCGGCTCCCGCATCATTGATACAGATACCGCTTGTATTACCCTCATCCGTCACTCCGGTCATTGTAAAGGTAAGCACATTGTCGCACTCAGCCTGCGGACCATACGTTTCCGACCAGCACCAAGGCTTATCTGTTAATTGCATCACAGCGCCTCCACCAAACTCCGGCCCGGTACCACCGTAGACAGTCAGCTTCTTTACATCCCAAGTGCCTACAAGAGTTTCCGTAAATTCGGATACGGTAATCGTATAATTACGTGTCTCTCCGGTAGTGGAAGTAACAGTGATTGACGCACTCCTCGAATCATTCTCAAAATTCAAGGCATCTCCCACCTGTAAGGAAGCTTCCGCCTGATAAGAGAGTTGTAGCTTTTTCAGTCTGATGTTCGACAAATCGGGTACGGCATCAACATTGATAGCCAGGTTTATATCTCCCGTAGCAGCATCCACAGTCTCAATAAGGGCGGTTCCCATCTGATTTTCAAATTGTATATCCAATATGGTGCGCTCATGATTCCAGCCACCATCATTGATGTCGTCCTGCAAATCTTTCACACATGCCTGCTGGGTCAACACAATGCAGGCAAGCAAAATGTATTTCGTTAGTTTTACCATAATCTTACTTCTTTTTAAGGTCTGAGACTTCCATTCAAATTTATTTCAGCCTGCGGTATCGGATAGAAAGTCACCTGATCTTCCGAAAGCCCGGCCGCCTCGGGAACATCCGTCGTAATCCGGTTCCATCGGCGCAAATCATATACATGATCGCCTTCAAAGGCAAGTTCAAAAGTTCTCTCTTTCAGTATTTCCCTGCGGAATTCATCTTTCCCCAGATTCGGTTTCATATCTCCCAAACCGGCACGGCTACGAATGAAGTTTACCAGTTCATAAGCCTTAGCCGTAGGACCTGCCGCCTCTGCATAAATAAGCGCCACATCAGAGAAACGGAGCAGGAAAGGCCGGGTACTGGTCTTGTCACCTTCAAACTTCGGGTCTATATATTTGCGACAGAACGGATAAGGAATCTTTCCGGGATATTCTCCCAGCAGCGTACCATCTGCCTTGTAGACTTTATCAACAATAAGCTCTGTTTTACGCTTATCATTTGCATCAAAAGTATTATAAAAAGCAACCGTGGTCTGATATTCGCCCCAACCGTCATGAGTGGGGATATACTCATCCTTGTCCCCCTGTTTCAGATACAGAGTGGCTCCGTCTATATAAGGAATAAACATCTTGGATATTTTAGAGTATTGCCCTTCGGAAGAACCGCTCCGGTCCATCGCCATGATAAAGATATGTTCTTTGCCGCGTGCTTTCTCAACGTCATAAATATCAAGCAGCGAGCTCTCGAAGCCATATACCGACTGCTTTTCAATCACTTCACCTGCAAAATATGCTGCACTGTCGTACATGACTGTTGCATCGCGGTGCATATCACGATAGAGTTTCACCCCATGTTCTTTAGCCGACGCCACATACAAGTATGCCTTTGCAGCCAGGGCCTGCGCAGCCACCCGGTCGGCACGCCCTATCTTAGGAGTTTCATAAACAGGCAGTAACTCTGCAGCCCGGCGGCAATCCGAAAGAATCAGGTCGTACATGGCATCCATATCAGGCGCAAGAGCGGTTGAAGTCTGATCCACCGTTTCCACTACTGATTTATGCAAAGGAACAAGGCCGAAGTTACGCACCAGGTTAAAGTAATTCCAGGCGCGGAGGAAATAAGCCTCACCCAGAAAAAGGTCTTTTTGCTCTTGGTTGAAGCCTGCATCCGGAACTTTTTTAATGACGGCATTGGCACGGTTCACCCCGATGAAGGCATACTTGAAGAAATTCTCCAACGAACCGTTTGTTTTAAAGTTACCCACTTTCCAGTTATTCAGGTCCTGATTGTCAGCACTTGCATCCGACTTGGTCGTCATGGTTTCACTTGCCATATCACCCAAAAAGAAAATGGTTCTGGAATATTCCAAGTAGTTCAGCGTGCCATACGCATACATAACTGCGGCCTCTGCATCGGCTGCCGTCTTGAAGAAATTATCTTCAGAATAGAACCCGTAAGGAGTCTCATCCAGATTGCATGCTCCCAATGCCAGGGTTCCGGCAAGCAGTGATATTACAATTCTATTTTTCATATTGTATCAGTTATTTAGAAGGTTAAGTCAAGTCCGAAAGTCCATTTACGCAAACGGGGATATCCACCGCTATAAACTCCATTCAACCCTACTTCGGGGTCGTATCCCTTGAACTTGGTGAAAGTGTATAAATTAGAAGCATTCATATAGATACGCGCTTTAGAAAGGAATGACTTTTTCGGTAAGTCAAACGTATAGCCTATATTCAGATTCTGAACACGCAGGAACGATCCGTCCTCTATCCACCAATCAGAAATCTTCACCTGACGACCGTCGCGCAGGCTCGGATACTTATTTGTCGGATTATCGGGTGTCCAGCGCAATGGAGAGTTACTGGGCTCACCGAATGCTTTCGTATTCAACACGTCCTGACCAAATACCCCGTTAAGGAATACGCTCACATCAAACTTCTTCCAGGACAGGTTCAACGCCAAACTGGCTGTAAAATCCGGATTAGGATCACCAATAATGGTCTTATCTGCTTCCGATATTTCGCTGTCTCCATTCAGATTCATGTATTTGAACTCTCCGGGGTTAGCGTAATCACCGGACAAACCTGCATCGATTCCTTCATTCAGGGTCTGGACAATACCATCCACTTTATATCCATAGAACACATTTACCGGTTGGCCGATAGCCAGTATATTGGTATAGTCGCGATATTGTTCAAGACTATTGCCCGAATATTCAAAAAGCATCCCCGTCATCGGATCGGTAACCAAACCGGATTCCAAAGTGTTACCCAGGTCTTTCACTTTATTGCGGTTGCGCGAGTAAATCAGGGTTCCGCTCAATTGCCAGTCTTTCGTTTGCAGGATATCGGCATCTACCGTTAATTCAAAACCACGGTTCTGGATTTTACCGTCATTCACCCACATCTTGTCATATCCCGAAGACAGAGCCAGATTACGTTCACGAAGCAAGTCGCTGGTCTGTTTATCATAATAGTCAAAAGAAACTCTCAGACGGCGGTTGAGAAATGCCATGTCGATACCAAAGTCAGCTTGCGCAGTTGTTTCCCACTTCAAATCAGGGTTCGGGATACCACTCCATACCCGGTAAATCCATCCCGGACCTGTCCAGCCGGAAACATATCCCGGACCGATGGTAGTAGCCCAGCTGCCATCATTATAATACTTATCCGTACCGTAACGGCTTAAAGTCTGATAAGGACTGATTCCCTGATTACCGGAAATACCATAGCTGAAACGGAACTTCAACTCATCAAATACATTCAGATTCTTAATGAACGATTCTTCATGCGCTTTCCAGCTGACAGCTCCTGAAGGGAACATAGCCCACTTGTTATTCTTACCGAATTTAGAGGAACCATCGGCACGAGCCGTCAAGGTCAGCAGATACTTATTATCGTATACATAGTTCAGGCGGAACATTCCCGAAACGAGTTTATTATCCGAATATCCATTCCATATTTCATTCTTCTCCGGATTTCCGGCACCCATATTCTCATTGCCCAATGCTTCGTTCACAAAATCCTTACCCGTCAGACCGGAACTTCTGGACATATAGTATTCATAAGAATAACCTACCATGACACCGATGTCATGCTTGTCGAATTTCTTCTGGAAGTTGGCGAAAGTTTCAGAAACCAGATTGTGCCCTTCCCAGTTCTCTATCTCTGCCTGGCCGTTGCTGAATTCTCCGGCTTCGGTATATTTCTTCGGATAGTACCTGTCGGATACGGACTTACCAAACTTATAGTTCAATTGGGAAGTCAGTTTCAGGAAAGGGAAGAGTTGCCATTCCAGCGCTACGGAAGAGATGACATCCAAAGACTTGGTTTCATTCTTCTGCAAGTCTGTAATCGCCATCGGATGGCTGAAGTCACTTGCATTGGTCAGATAATAGTCCCCGTTTTCGTCATAAACCGGATAAATAGGGTTTCTCCAGTAAGCCAAGCCACCGTTGGCATTGCGCACACCGCGGGAAAGGATATTGGAAAAGCGTACTTTGAAGTTATCATATATATTATGGTCTACACTCAAATTGTATCCACCTTTTGTGTAGTCATCTTTTATATACATACCATTATCCGTATAGAAATTAGCGCTAAGATTGAAAACAGTCCGGTCATTGGAACTGGAAATCGTAGCAGTGGTATTATTGGAAACCGGAGTGTCACGGAATACCAGATCATCCCAACGGGTATTGGTAGTCCAGGTAGTTTGCAGTTCTTCTACCGATGGATAGTAAACACCGGTGGAACTTACTTTTCCCACATAAAGCGGATCAAGCCCTCCATTGATGCGCGACTCGTTGTTTAAGGAAGCCATCAATACGGGGTCGCGCCACAAATCAAGTTTCGTATCAAACTGCGAAAGGGTAATCTGCTGGCGAACCGTTATGTTGGTAGTCCCTGTCTTCGCACGCTTTGTTGTAATCATAATAACACCGTTCGCACCACGGGAGCCATAAATAGCAGAGGCTGAAGCATCTTTCAGGATTTCCATATTCACGATATCCGACGGATTGATCTGCTTCAGATCTCCGGCATCTCCCAACGGAAAGCCATCCACTACCACCAGTGGAGCATTGGAACCACGCAACGAACTACCACCACGGATACGCACCGTAGCGCCGGCTCCCGGGTCCTGTGAAGAATTGATGACTTGCAGACCGGCTGCACGTCCCTGTAACAATCCTTCCACCGAATTGGCGGGGATTTCTTTCAGGGCCTCCGTCTTGACGGACGTAACCGAACCTGTAACGTCACTCTTCTTCACACTACCGTAGCCTATCACCACTACCTGCTCCAGTTGAAGTGCATCGTCAAGCAGAGTTACATTGATCGTACTCTTCCCATTGACGGGCACTTCCTTATTTTGCATACCTACATAAGAAAACACCAATGTTGCCGTACGCGGCACATCTTTCAATATATAATTACCATCGATATCGGTAATCGTTCCGCCGGATATTCCTTTGACTTGCACAGTAGCGCCAATCAGGAAGTCTCCTGCTGCATCCTTTACACAGCCGGCAACTGTTATTTTATCCGGTGACTGTGCATAAGAAACGGGAATGTTACTAAAGAATATGCATAATGCCACTATCTGCCAGGACAAAAATACATGCCACCAACTTTTTGATTCATTTTTCATACTTATCAAGAATTAAAGAAAACACACATTTTACATTCATAGAATTCTATTTTTCATTAGCTATATCATGATAGGACAAAAGTAAGAGGATTATGAATGACAGCATTTATATTACTTGTTCAATGATTGTACTTTTTTGAACGTTTTTCCGGCTATAATCCACACCCTGCTACCGTTTTATTTGCAAGAGGTATCAATTATCGCATTTACATGGGATAACTATAAGAGATCAATAACAAAAGGGGATTTAGTGCAATCTACAGCTATCGGAAAGTAGATAATCAAGTAATTCATCAACGGCGCAAGTAGCTACACAGACATATTTATCGGCACTGCCATAGTATACGAAGAGTTCGCCGTCCACAATTACATTTCCTGTAGGAAATACACAACCATTATACAGACCGGACGTTTCAAAATCCAGTTCCGGTTCAAGTATAGGTTGAGGAGTTTTAGCCAGAATGTGCAGCGGATTTTCCAGGTCAAGCAGCAAAGCGCCAACACGATAGTATCCCCGTCCGCCATGCTCCACACCATGATACAGCACCAGCCAACCCTTTTCCGTTTTAAGCGGAGGAGTACTTCCGCCCAACTTTTCCTCCCATGAGTTCTCGGTTCCGGTAATCAGCAAATGGCTTTCCTTATCCTCCCAATTCAACAGATCATCCGAGAACTTCATCCAGATGGATGGATAATCCACGCCATACTCACCGCCTATGTATTCTTTAGGACGATGCAGCATCACATACTTTCCCTGAACTTTCTCCGGGAAAAGAATAACATCCCTGTCGTCCAATACCGGAGAGGTCAGACGTCCCAGTCTCTTAAACTCACGGAAATCAGTAGTAACAGCCAATCCCGTATTACCCAGATTTTTACGGAGAGCCATAGGAGCATCACTACCGCAATCCGGCAACAACACTTCATCATGGCTGAAGTTCCAATATTGCCCCGGTGCATACGGACGATAGGCATAAGTGATGTAATACTCCGTATCGTACTTCACAATGCGGGGATCTTCCACACAACCCGAATCAGGACCGTCCTCACTGGGGCCGAACACCGGAACATCGGATACACGCTCAAAGTGGAATCCGTCTTTACTGGTGGCCAATCCTAAACGGATCACATGTTCGGCATCATTTCCCGCAGCTCTGTACAGCATATAGAACGTACCATTGTCATAAACCACTCCGGGATTGCAGGTTACCAACGATTCCCAATCATTCGAATCCAACGGGGAAAGTATCGGATTTCCCTCAAACTTCTTTAATTTCATCTTCTTATTTCTTTATAATTATATAATAATCAACTGAATATAATCCATATCAATACACTCAACACCAACAGGACAATCGCCCATGAATGATAATTCTTGTACCATACCAGAGCACGGTTCGCCCGGAACTCCGCTTTCAGTTCACGCATGGAGAAGGTGGTATCCACAAGCCTTTCGGCAACCGGTTTCGAATAGCACATACTGACCAGATAAATAACGATCCCGCTCACCGCCAACAAGAAAGGAACAATCAACAGGAAGTGCATATCGCCAAATATTTCATTCTTATAGAAAAGCATCACAACCGCTATAGCCAAGCCACTGAGCAGACCGGCAAAAGCACCATTTCCATTCACACGCTTATTAAACACACCCAGCAAAAATGCCGCAACAACAGGCGGAGCAATGTAAGAAAGCATCTCCTGATAATACTTCAGCAACGAACCGAACTTCCCGATCTGAGGTGCCCATAAGGCAGCCGCAACAATAATGACGCAAGAGGTTATCTTTCCGATAATCACGAGTTTCTGGGAACTGGCATTCTTATTATATTGCGCATAGAAGTCCATTGTGAACAGTGTAGACGTAGAGTTAAGAATAGCGCTCAAAGTAGAAGTCAAAGCAGACAAAAGCGCTGCCAGCATGATGCCCAACAATCCCACCGGTATCAGCTGAAGCACCATATTGGGATATACCATATCCGGCTTTTCAAGCCCCGGAAACAAATGGCGGGCAATCACACCCGGTATGGCAATGATAAAAAGAGTCAGCATGGTAAGGAAACCCGTAAACAATACCCCCTTACGCCCCTCATCCACTGACTTCGAACTCAATACACGCTGCACCAACGTCTGGTTATTTGCCCAGAAATAGATGCCCAGAACCGGCATACCGACTATCAGCCCCAGCCAGGGAGTGGCCGTATCCGTCAACGGACGAATCAGCTTCACCGATATATCACCACTGGCGAACAACTGATAGAAATAATCCCCGCCTTGCTGGAAACAGTAGAAAGTCAGCAAGATAGATCCTAATATAAGAATGACAGCCTGTATCAATTCCGCATTAATGGCAGAAGACAAACCACCCGGGATAGTATAAGATGCAGCAATAATCGCAAACACAATAATGATCAGTTGCAAATCAGCATCGGGAAGTATCAGCTTAATAATCAGCGCAGCAGCATACAAAGCCCCGGCAGCGTCCAGGAAAATGTTTCCTATGATGCAAATGGCAGAGAAGTAATAGCGCGAACGGCGGTCAAAACGCTTCTCCAGAAATTCCGGTATCGTGAATATACCCGACTTAATATAAAGAGGTAGCAGGA
The DNA here is from genome assembly GCF_020091405.1 of Bacteroides cellulosilyticus. Taxonomy (NCBI): domain Bacteria; kingdom Pseudomonadati; phylum Bacteroidota; class Bacteroidia; order Bacteroidales; family Bacteroidaceae; genus Bacteroides; species Bacteroides cellulosilyticus. Next base: position 2,048,268 of record NZ_CP081903.1, on the reverse strand, counting down.
AAACTGCAAAGAACACCATTACCACAATACCCGTCAGGTTATAATTAAACACAGCGATACCCGTGTGATAAGCATCACCGGACTGACCTATCAAAGTGGTACTTGAAATACTGGCAGCAAACAGCGACAACCCCACTACCCACCAAGGCATTGAGCGTCCCGCCAGAAAATAGGATTGGGAGTCTGAGCTCTTACCATTCTTCAGCCCCCACCAGATGATAAAGGCCAAATAAACAAGGACTATTACAAGATCTAAATTGCTTATTGAAAATGTCTCCATAGCATAGAAATTAATTGTTTTGAATTCATGTTGCAAAAATAGAGGGGATTCTGATAATTCGCTTATGATATTCTGTCTATTGATTGTACTTTTTTGAATACCTGACTGTATTTTCATTAGAATTCGTAGCTTTGCAAGAGAGAAACAACTACGACCATGAAAGACATACAAAAAGAAATCACTCCCATTGCCGCGGATGACCTGTTCATTGTACTCAATCATCCGAACGCCAAGTTCGACTATCCGGTACATTATCATCCGGACTATGAAATCAACCTGGTTATGGACACCTACGGAAGCCGCATCGTTGGGGATTCGGTAGAGGCTTTCGAAGCCCTGGACCTCATCATGATAGGTCCCAACCTTCCGCACGCCTGGAAAGGAGAAGTAGTAGAAGGAAACCATGTGATTACCATCCAGTTCTCGGACAAGCTACTGAACTTTCCGATATTGGAAAAACGCTTATTCAACCCCATCAAACAACTGCTGCTTGAATCACAACGGGGCATTGGCTTTTCCAGACAAACCCAACTGGTGATGAAAGATAAGATTATCAAGCTGACCCGGATGCAGGGGTTCCATACGGTATTGGAGTTTTTCTCTATCCTGCATGAGCTTTCTATTGCCGACCGTCACATCTTAGTCAGCAACCAATATGATACCAAAGACACCGTACGCACTTCCAAAAGCCGACGGATAGCCAAAGTCTGCGACTATATCGAGAAGAACTTTGAAGAACCGATTAAGCTGGGCGACGTGGCGCAACTGGTGAATATGTCCGAATCTGCATTCAGTCATTTCTTCAAAAAAAAGACGAATTGCACATTCATCGATTATATCACGAACCTGCGGATAGCCCGCGCTTGCCAGCTATTGGCAGAAACAACCCACACGGTAGCCGAGATCTGCTATACTTGCGGCTTCAATAACTTATCTAATTTTATAAGGATATTCAAGAAGAAGAAAGGGAGTACACCGCAAGAATACCGTATGTTCTTGCAACAGATGCTTATTAAGTATTAACCTCAAGGTTAAGCCATACCACATCCATCCCTTATCCCGGATATGCAAAAGATGCCATCTTTCGTTGCAAAAGGTGGCATCTTCCACTGTAAAAGATGGCATCTTTTGATGTAATAGATGCCATCTTTTGCATATAGGGCCTTAGTGTTGTTCAGGACATCCCTTAACTATCGGGTTGCTTTCAATGCTTCATCCAGGTCAAGACCTAAAGCTTTGGCTACGCCTGTACCATAGGCCGGATCAGCTTTATAACAGTTGCGCACATGGCGTTGCTTAATGAAGAGTTCGGCATCACCCATGGCACGGGCTGTATTTTCGCACGTCAGTTGCTGATCTTCGACGGACATCAGGCGGAAAAGATCACCCGGCTGGCTGTAGTAATCATCATCATACTCACGTTCGTTGTAGTTATAAACGTCGCCATGAACTTTCAAAGGCGGTTCTTTCTTCTCGGGAGAGTCTTGCCATTCACCGTAACTGTTGGGCTCGTAGCTCTTGGCACTGCCGTAATTACCGTCTACACGCATGGCACCGTCACGATGGTAAGCATGGAACGGGCAACGGGGTTTGTTTACCGGAATCTGTTCCGCATTCACTCCCAAGCGGTAACGCTGTGCATCACCATAAGAGAAAAGGCGTCCCTGCAACATTTTGTCGGGAGAGAAACCGATGCCTTCCACTATATTCTGCGGATTGAAAGCCGCTTGCTCTACTTCGGCAAAGTAGTTTTCCGGATTACGGTTCAGTTCCAGGATACCTACATCCTGAAGCGGGAAATCTTTGTGCGGCCACACCTTTGTAAGGTCGAACGGATTGATGCGGTATTCGTCCGCCTGCTCTTCCGTCATCAGCTGTATCTGGAATTGCCACTTCGGGAAGTCACCCTTTTCGATGCTCTCGTACAAGTCGCGTTGGTGCGATTCACGATCCTTGGCAATGATAGCTTCGGCCTCCTGGTCGGTCAGATTCTTGATGCCTTGCAGGGTGCGCAGATGGAACTTCACCCAGATACGTTCGTTGGCGGCATTGAAAAAACTATAAGTATGGCTACCGAAACCATGCATGTGGCGATAGGAATAAGGAATACCACGGGGACTCATCGTGATGGTCACCTGATGCAAAGCTTCGGGCAGCAAGGTCCAGAAATCCCAGTTATTGTTCGGACTGCGCATATTGGTGCGCGGGTCACGTTTTACGGCATGGTTCAAATCGGGAAATTTCAACGGATCGCGCAGGAAGAATACAGGAGTATTATTTCCCACTAAATCCCAGTTACCTTCTTCCGTATAGAACTTCATGGCAAAACCACGGATATCACGTTCGGCATCGGCAGCTCCCCTTTCACCGGCTACGGTGGAGAAACGTACGAAGCACTCCGTCTTCTTACCTACTTCGCTGAAGATAGCGGCACGGGTGTACTTTGTGATGTCATGTGTTACGGTAAACGTACCGTATGCGCCGGAACCTTTGGCATGCATACGTCTTTCAGGAATCACTTCACGGTCGAAGTGTGCAAGTTTTTCCAGAAACCAGGGGTCTTGCATCATGATAGGACCACGTTGTCCTGCGGTCTGAGTGTTTTGATTGTCGGCGATCAGGCGCCCGTTGGCAGAGGTGAGTTTTTTCTTTTCCATGGTATTTTTGTTTAGAGAACTAATATATGGAACAAATGTAAGGATTCGTAAGTTCATTACAAACAGATAAATTCTATGAGGAAATAGACAAAATCTATGTATTCGCACGGAACGGCTAATCCGGTGGGAATTCGTACCTTTGCAGGCAAAGAAAAAAAGGCATGAAGTATATATATTATTTTCTACTTGCTCTCTGGTTTATCCCCGCATCCGCACAAAAGAGTGAAACGGCAAGATATCTGGAAAGCATCGGACTGGTGAACATTGCCGAAGCGGACAGCTCCATCGTCGTAGACCTGATGTATACCCGGGCGGATAATTTCACGGGAAAGGTGCTATACGAAGATCTGCATGAGGCGTATCTGCATCCCGATGCCATGAAAGGACTGCTACTGGCGCAACAGGAACTGAAAAAGCGATACCCCGGCCGTCGCCTCATCGTGTATGATGCCGCCCGCCCGATGAGTGTACAGCAGAAAATGTGGAATGTGGTGAAAGGCACCTCCAAGTATATCTATGTTTCCAATCCCGCACGTGGCGGCGGACTGCACAACTACGGTCTGGCGGTAGACATCAGCATACTGGATGAAGCGGGAAATCCCCTGCCGATGGGTACGGAAGTAGACCACCTCGGCCCCGAAGCTCACATTACGAATGAAGCCGCACTGGTGCAAAGCGGGAAAATGACAAAGCAGGAACAGGCGAACCGGCAACTGCTGCGGAGCGTCATGCGTGCCGCAGGTTTTCGCGCATTGCCCAGCGAGTGGTGGCATTTTAACTGGTGCAGCCGGCAGGAAGCTAAACAAAAATACAAGGTTATACCATAAAGTTCCTTATATTCCTTATATTTGTGCAGACAAACCGGGTAAGAACTTCATACCATACAACAATGAAACAAGCTCTCAAACTTATACTTTCCACCCTGTTCGGTGCATGCATCGGCTTCGGTGCAATGGTGCTTTGCATCACATTCTTTACGGAGACCACATTAAGTGAATTCTTCGGGAATATGGGAAACATACAGTTGAGCCGACTCTTGCTTTCCTGTATCTTATCATTGGCCTGTCTCATCCTTGCCGTTTTCGTACAGATTATTCTGCACGAAGGCGGGCATCTGATCTTCGGACTTGCCACCGGTTACCGGTTCGTTTCTTTTCGGGTAGGTAGCCTTACACTGATAAAAGAGAAAGGAAAGTTCCGTTTCAAGCGTTTCTCCATCTCCGGCACGGGCGGACAATGCCTGCTCTCTCCACCGGATAAGCCTTACGAACAGTTGCCTTATTTCTGGTATAATGCAGGCGGAGTATTGATGAATCTGCTGACGGCAATCCTTGCACTTGTTCTTTGGGTTGCCTATCCCGAGATACCGCTGCCTTTACATTTATTCCTTCTATTCTCCTTTATCTGCGGCTTCTTCCTGGCACTGATGAACGGTATTCCATTGAAGATGTCGGGCATCACGAATGATGCCTACAACCTGATATTGATGCACCGGGATCTGAATACCCGGAAGTATCTGGCATTACAGTTAGCCGTCAACGCTGAAGTTCAGAAAGGCGTAAGACTGAAAGACATGCCGGACGAATGGTTCCCGAACGATGAAGTGACAGATTACAGGAATATCATGCAGGTTGCCGTGAAACTGCTCTATATTTCGCGCTATGTAGACCGGAAAGAATTTGAAACTGCACACGCCCTGTTTAGCGAAATAGAGCGGCATAAAGAGGAAATTGTCGGACTATACGTAAAAGAAATCGAGTGCGAGCTCCTGTTCCTCGAACTGATAGGTGAACGGAGAAAAGAAGAAGTAGAGCGGCTTTATACAGATAAGATAAAGAGATACATCCAGCGGTATAAGATTATGATGTCTTCCAAACAACGCTTGCTGTGTGCTCTTGCCTTGTATTGGGAGAATCAGCCGGAACGGGCGAAAGAGATTTATGAAAAAGTAGCGCGCAAGCGGGATAAGTATTTGCTGCAAGGCGAGGTTAACTCTGATCTGGATATTATGGAGACGATGCTCCGGGAAGCACAAGTACAGTTATAAGTGAAGCCACCATTATTTTCTTTGCATTATTACTTTATAATAATTATCTTTGCATAATCACCATAAAGTAAAGAAGCCATGCTAATCGTCCGAAACCCTTTCATTATAAACGGATACATATCCCCCGCCTATTTCTGTGACAGGAAAGCAGAGAGCGAGATGCTTATCCGGCAAATTACCAATGGTAATAATACCGCGTTAATCTCAACGCGAAGAATGGGTAAGACAGGATTGATACGTCATTGTTTCCAGAGTAAAGAAATTCAAAAGACATATTACACATTCTTTATTGATATATATGCGACCAAATCTCTGCGTGAATTTGTGTTTGCTCTCAGCAAAGAAATTATCGAGTCATTGAAGTCCTCGGGCAAGAAAACGATACAGACTTTCTGGGAAACGATGAAGTCACTGCAAGCCAGTCTGACATTCGACTTCAATGGTAACCCTTCATTCAACTTAGGCTTGGGAGACATCCAGTCTCCGGACGCTACGCTGGATGAAATATTCCATTATCTGGAACAGGCAAACAAGCCCTGCATCGTAGCCATTGACGAATTCCAGCAAATCACAAATTATGCGGAAGACAATGTGGAAGCTATCCTGCGCACTTACGTGCAACATTGCAACAATGCCCATTTCATCTTTGCCGGAAGCCAGAGGCACATTATGGGCAATATATTTCTGACAGCCTCACGCCCTTTCTATCAGAGTGTATCGATGATGCATCTGGAAAGTATTCCTTTAGAAGAATACATCAAATTTGCTCAGAAACATTTCAAAGAAGCAGAGAAGACTATATCCAAAGAAGCTATCGAACAGATATACCAATATTTTGAAGGCATTACCTGGTATATGCAGAAAGTATTGCATACCCTGTATGACATGACACCTGTTCATGAGGTTGCAGATGTTTCGATGGTTGAAGAAGCCATCTGTCAAATCATAGGCTCATTCCAATATACCTACTCCGAAACCCTTTTCCGGATGCCCGAGAAACAAAAAGAACTGCTCATTGCCATTACCAAAGAAGGGAAAGCAAGTGCCATCACCTCCGGTGCATTCATCAAGAAATATAGATTGCCATCTTCCAGCTCTGTACAATCGGCATTAAAAGGACTGTTGGAGAAGGATTTTGTCACACAAGAGGCGGGAACTTATCAGATTTACGACCGTTTCTTCGGATTATGGCTTCAAAGAAACTATTAAACGACAAGGTTTATGGAATTGAATGACGAAACCCTTCGTTTTATACGCGAACATTGCAAGGATGATGTACGCAACCTGGCTCTGCAAGCGCCGAAATATCCCGGTGTGGATATGCCTGTTGCACTGACGCAGATAGCGGGCAGACAGGCGGCGGCAGAGAAAATACCGTCCTGGCATGAGGAAGAAGGCATTCTATATCCCCGTCACCTATCGCTAGAGCAATGTTCCTCGGAAGCTACGGCACGATACAAAGCATCTATCATTCCGGAGTCTTCCTCCGGCACACTGACCGACTTAACCGGAGGCTTCGGCATAGACTGTGCTTTTCTTTCTCCGAAATTCCATCATGTCACCTATGTGGAACGGCAGGAAGTTCTTTGCGAGATTGCATCGCATAACTTCCCGTTACTGGGCCTGAATCATATCCGGATAGAAAACAAAGACGGCATCCGGCATCTGCAAGAGATGTCTTCCGTCGACTGGATATTCATTGATCCTGCCCGTCGTGACGGGCATGGCGGTAAGACTGTTGCCATTGCCGACTGTGAACCGAATGTAGCAGAGTTGGAATCCCTGCTGCTCGAAAAGGCGCAGCACGTAATGGTGAAACTCTCCCCTATGCTCGACCTGTCTTTGGCTATTCAGGATTTAAAGCACGTACAGGAAGCACACATTGTTTCTGTAAACAATGAATGCAAGGAACTTTTGCTTATCTTAGGACACAACATTGTTGCCGCAAAGAATATTCCTATCCATTGCATCAATCTGCAAACGAAGGACGGGAGGAATACAGAGACAACCGGACAGTTCTTCACTTTCACCCGCGAACAGGAACAATCAAGCCCGAGTGAATATACCGGTACTTTAGATAAATATCTGTACGAACCCAACGCGTCCATCCTCAAAGCAGGGGCTTTCCGCAATGTAACCTGCATATATAAGGTAAAGAAGCTGCATCCTAACAGTCACCTCTATACTTCCGGTGAACCGATAAAGAACTTCCCCGGAAGAAGCTTCCGGATAACGGGTATATGTACATTGAATAAGAAAGAGCTAAAAGGCGTATTAGGAGATCTAAAGAAAGCCAATATCACGGTTCGTAACTTTCCTAGTTCAGTAGCCGAACTCCGTAAACGTATCAAATTGAGCGAAGGCGGAGAAGTTTATCTATTCGCTACAACCTTGAATAATGAACAGAAGGTTCTGATCCGTTGCGAGAAAATATAAAGAAGGAACTCATATTGCAAATTACAATATCCCCCTCTGAAAAATGCCTTGTAACAGGCATTTTCCTTTTTAATGTAACCTCAGCAAAACAAGATGTAACATCCGGAAGAAATCTGTAACATAGACTCAACTATCTGAAATACGATTCTTCTTCCAAATCCTCTTTTCTGCCTATTTTTGTAATCGTCATCCACAATGACAAAACAGAAGTCTATTAATAACAATAAAAACGCACTAATACCATGAAAAGAAAACTTCAGTTGCTCACCGGAATCGGATGCCTATGTCTGTGCTTCCTTTCCTGTTCACAACCTCCCTACAAAAACCCGGCACTAAGTCCGGAAGAACGTGCCAATGATCTGGTAGGCCGACTTACATTGGAAGAAAAAGCCGCATTGATGCAAAACACATCTCCGGCCATCCCCCGACTGGGCATAAAAGCCTATGACTGGTGGAACGAAGCGTTGCACGGCGTAGGACGTGCCGGACTGGCCACCGTATTCCCGCAAGCCATCGGTATGGGAGCCTCTTTCAACAATGAACTGCTTTACGATGTATTCACCGCAGTTTCGGATGAAGCACGTGCCAAGAACACCGAATTCAGCAAAGAAGGCGGATTGAAACGTTATCAGGGGCTCACCATGTGGACACCCAACATCAACATCTTCCGTGATCCGCGCTGGGGACGGGGACAGGAAACTTACGGAGAAGATCCTTATCTCACCGGTCAGATGGGTGTGGCAGTGGTACGCGGCTTGCAAGGGCCTGAAGGAGAGAAGTATGATAAGCTACATGCCTGTGCCAAGCACTATGCCGTACATTCCGGTCCGGAATGGAACCGCCACAGCTTCAATGCCGAGAACATCGACCCGCGTGATTTATGGGAAACCTATCTGCCCGCTTTTAAAGACCTGGTTCAAAAAGCGCACGTGAAAGAAGTGATGTGTGCCTACAACCGCTTTGAAGGTGAACCCTGTTGCGGAAGCAACCGCCTGCTAATGCAAATTCTGCGTGACGAATGGGGATATAAAGAAATCGTAGTATCGGACTGCTGGGCAATCAGCGACTTCTACAACAAAGGCGCCCATGAAACCGACCCCGACAAACAACACGCTTCCGCCAAAGCCGTACTTTCCGGAACAGATGTGGAATGTGGCGACAGCTATGCCTCGCTGCCCGAAGCTGTGAAGGAAGGGTTGATTGACGAAAAACAAATAGACATCTCTCTGAAGCGCCTGATGAAAGCCCGCTTTGAGTTGGGCGAGATGGACGAACCTTCGCAAGTGTCCTGGGCACAGATTCCTTACAGCGTGGTAGATAGTAAAGAACATCGTGAACTGGCACTCCGCATGGCACGCGAGAGCCTTGTGTTGTTGCAAAACAATCAGAGTTTACTGCCTTTAAATAAAAACCTGAAAGTGGCCGTGGTAGGACCTAATGCCAATGACTCCGTAATGCAATGGGGCAACTACAATGGTTTCCCCTCACATACCATCACTCTATTGGAGGGTATCCGCGAATATCTGCCCGAATCACAGATCATCTACGAACCCGGATGCGACCTGACCTCCGACGTCACCTTGCAAAGTGTATTCCAGCAATGCAGCATGGATGGCAAGCAAGGTTTCAGTGCCAAATACTGGAACAATACGAAACAGGAAGGAACACCGGATGTAACCAATCACATCAGTACCCCCTTCCACTTCATCACCACCGGTGCCACGACCTTTGCAGCCGGCATCAATCTGCAAGATTTCTCTGCCAGCTACGAATCCGTATTCCGCCCCGCCAAGAGTGAAGATATCGCTTTCCGTTTTCAGACCCAAGGGATAACAAAACTCTCCATTGACGGCAAGGAAGTTGCCGCAGGCATGAACTTCAAAAACAATGCAAAAGTCTACACCCTCCAGGCAGAAGCCGGAAAAGAATATCGTATCAAGATTGATTTTGCTTTCCGCAACCGTGATGCCGCACTCGATTTTGACATGGGGCGTGAAGTCCCCGTTGACCTGAAACAAACTGTAAACAAGGTAAAAGAGGCAGATGTCATCATCTTTGCCGGAGGTATATCCCCGGCAGTGGAAGGTGAGGAAATGCATGTCAACATTCCCGGCTTCAAGGGAGGTGACCGCGAAACCATCGAACTTCCGTCCATCCAAAGCCGTCTGCTTGCCGAATTGAAGAAAGCAGGAAAGAAGATTGTATTCGTCAACTTCTCCGGTTCCGCTATCGCCCTGACTCCCGAATCGAAAACATGCGATGCTATCCTGCAGGCATGGTATCCCGGTCAGGCCGGTGGTACGGCTATCGCCAATGTCCTCTTCGGAGATTACAATCCGGCAGGACGTCTTCCGGTCACTTTCTATAAGAGTACGAGCCAGCTGCCCGGCTTTGAAGATTATTCCATGAAGGGACGCACGTACCGGTACATGACGGAAGCTCCGCTCTTCCCCTTCGGGCATGGTTTGAGCTATACCACATTCCGTTACGGAGACGCTTCATTGAGTACACAGGAAGTGAAAGATGGAGAACAAACCATCCTGACCGTCCCCGTGAGCAATGCAGGTGAACGCGACGGAGAAGAAGTGGTACAGGTGTATCTGCGTCGTCCGGGCGATAAAGAAGGCCCGTCGCACGCACTCCGCGCCTTTAAGCGTGTGAACATCGCCAAAGGGGTAACCAGCAATGTGACCGTATCATTAAGCAAAGAAGATTTCGAATGGTTTGATACGGAAACCAACACAATGCGCCCGATAGAAGGTGATTATGAAATACTTTATGGTGGTACGTCGGAGCTGAAACTGTTGAAGGCGATACCAGTCACTGTTAAATGATAAATTAACTACGTAATCTTGAAAATCATATAATATAAAACGTTCCTTTATGAAGAACTTATTTTACCTCCTCCTCTGCCTCATCGCCGGAACATCGTGCAGCCAGGCAGATTCGACAAAGCCCTGGAATAAAGGCGCTTTCGAAACACAGAAGTACCGGAATCTCTTCGCCGAGATAGGTTATAAACAAGCAGACATCGACGCCAAACTCCAATCCGTTTTTGACGATGTATTCTATGGCCCCGACAAAGTATATTTTGAAGTAGGCGATTCTATGGCATATATCAGCGACATCAAAAACCATGATGTCCGTACCGAGGGTATGTCCTACGGATTAATGATTGCAGTCCAGTTCGATCGTAAGGATATCTTCGACCGCCTCTGGCGATGGGGCACAAAGTACATGCAGCATCAGGAAGGCCCATTGAAAGGCTATTTCGCCTGGAGCTGCAAGACGGACGGTACCCGTAACTCCCAAGGCCCCGCCTCCGACGGAGAGCTTTACTATGTAACCGCCCTCATCTTCGCCTCCAACCGTTGGGGAAACGACACCGGCATCAACTACCTTGCCGAAGCCCAGAATATCCTGAACTGTTCCATGGAGAAAGATGGTACAGACCGTGTAATGCCTTTCATCAATGTGGAGCATAAGCTCATCACCTTCGTTCCGGACATACATGGCGGACGATTTACCGACCCGTCTTACCATGTACCCGCTTTCTACGAAGTATGGGCACGCTGGGCCAATGACGGCAGAGCTGATTTCTGGCGCGAATGTGCCGAACACAGCCGTGAATATCTGCATAAAAGTATCCACCCCGTAACCGGACTAAACCCCGATTACAACAACTACGACGGCAGTCTGTTGGGCAATAACCGCATCATCGGCGACGCTTTCCGCTTTGACTCCTGGCGCGTACCCATGAACATGGCTTTAGATTATTCCTGGACCTGTGCCGATAAAGAATGGCAGCAGGAATACGGAAATAAAATTCAGGATTTCCTTTACAGCCAGGGTATTGATACCTTTGTAGATCAGTATAACGTAGACGGCACGCAAGTAAAAGATACCCTTGGAGCCGGAGGATATAAGGCACTGAGACACTCATTAGGTCTTGTAGCCACTTCCGCCGCGGCTTCACTGATGTGTACCCACGAGAAAAGCCGTGAGTTTGTAGATAAGTTGTGGAACGCAAAGCATGAACCGTATGAGGATGGTTACTTCGATGCATACTATGACGGGCTGCTCCGCCTTTTCGCTTTCATGCACCTGAGCGGGAATTACCGGATTATCTTCCCGGAAAAGTAAAGAATAAGTAACGGACAGTTGCAACAGACTTGTAGGGGTAATATTGCCCCTACAAGCATAATATAAACACACCATTACAACAAAAAACACTAAAAGCTGCTGAAAACACCCTTCATCACTATCATAGACATCAAGAATGAACAAATAGTTTTATTTTTTGGTGCTATACTACTACGATTTCAAAACAATCTTCACTACGTTTGTGATAAGTAAAAGTTATGCATAATATAACTACTTATCACAATGCTACAGTCACTTTAATTAAAACTATATGAATAAACTGTTTCTTTTGGTATGTACAGTTCTGATAGCTGGATGTACCGCAACAACAAAAGAAGAACTGACCGAATCCGGATTGAAGCGAAGCGATTTCCAGACAGAAGTCAATGGTGAGAAAACTGACTTATTCGTTCTGAAGAACAAGAACAAGATGGAAGTGTGTGTCACTAATTTCGGAGGCCGTATCGTGTCGGTCATGGTTCCGGATAAGGATGGAAATATGAAGGATGTGGTACTGGGATTTGATTCCATACAGGACTACATCAAATATCCATCTGATTTCGGAGCAAGTATCGGACGATATGCCAATCGTATTAACCAGGGACGCTTCACACTGGATGGTATGGAATATCAATTGCCGCAGAATAACTACGGCCATTGCTTGCATGGCGGTCCGAAAGGTTTCCAATATCGTGTGTACAAAGGGGTACAAAAGAGTGACCGGGAATTGCAACTGACTTATCTGGCAAAGGATGGAGAAGAAGGATTCCCCGGCAATCTGCAATGCACCGTCACCATGAAACTGACGGATGACAACGCCATCGACATACAGTATGAGGCGGAAACAGACAAACCGACCATCGTCAATATGACCAACCACTCTTACTTCAATCTGGATGGCAATCCTTCAAAAGATAATTCAAGTTATCTGTTGACCCTGAACGCCGACCATTATACTCCGGTGGACAGCACTTTCATGACGACCGGCGAAATAGCAAGCGTTGAAGGTACTCCCATGGATTTCAGACAACCTACTGCCATAGGTGCCAACATAAACCAGGACTTCGCACAGTTGAAGAATGGAAATGGCATCGACCACAACTGGGTGCTGAATACTCAAGGAGACATAAATAAAGTATGTGCCACACTCGAATCGCCCGCTACAGGCATCGTTCTGGATGTTTACACCAACGAGCCCGGTATACAGGTTTATTGTGGTAACTTCCTGGACGGCACATTGACCGGCAAGAAGGGGATTGTCTATAATTTCCGTACGGCTGTTTGCCTGGAAACGCAACACTATCCCGACACTCCTAACAAACCGGAGTGGCCGTCGGCTGTGTTACGGCCGGGAGAGAAATATCAGAGCCAGTGCATCTATAAATTCTCGGTACGCAAATAATCGGAGCACGATTTCCGTGAGGACAATAGATTAACAATAAGAATGTTCTGTATTTCTTCCATCTCATTACCTGAACCGTACCAGGTCCGTGTCATCTCCGTATCTATACGCATGGACTTGATACGGACCAGGTACGGCCCAGACACGGACCGGATACAGTTCAGACAAGAAAACTGTTCTAAATCTCCGATTATTAATGATAAGAGTTACGATATTCCTGTGGAGTCAGCCCTGTTGTCTTTTTAAAGAGCCGGTTAAAATAAGAATAGTCATCGAAGGAGAGGGCAAAAGCCACATTCTTAACGGACATCTCATCAGTCACTAAAATAAGCTGTGCTTTCTCTATTTTCTTCTGATTGATATACTTTGAAGGAGTAACGCCAGTTTCTTTCTTGAACAGACGGATAAAATGGTCTTTCGACAAACATGAGTTTTCGGCCAATGTTGCCAGGTCTATAGTCTCGTATATGTGTTTACGTATATAAAGAATAGCTTTCTCTATCCGGTCATCTTTAGTTTCTACCTTAGCTTGCGCACGTTTCAGGAAATGTGCCAGCAACTGGTACACTATGCCACGCGACTCAACCTTGTCGCATAATGCCCGTTGCTTATTTTTCAGAAGGTTCTGCATGAGCATCGAGTTATTATCATAACTTGCAGGGTCCGACTTAGGCAAACTCATGTGAGGGTTTATTGCACATAGACGCTGAAACAAAGCCAAATCTAAATCTCCGGCAGGTATCTCAACCGGAAACTCCCACTCATCTAATAAATTAGAATCTGACTGATGTTCTTCATAAATGTGCAGGTAGTAATGACAGAAATAAGAGTTACAGATATAGCTATGCACAGTGAATGCCGGAATGAAATACAAATAATTAGGCTTTAATATCTGTATACCTCCTGATAACTGTATCTGGGCAGTTCCTTCCGTTATGTAATATAAACGTGTAAACGGACTATTTACATTCTTCCAATTCCAATCTGCATTGTGTACAGCCAAACCTACATTTAATACCAAAGGGTGTAGTTTATCAACTAATAGTGCCATAGTATATCATATTTAGTAACTCGATAAAGGTAGGTGAATTTCTTCATCATTCAAAACGATTATCGATATTCTCAATATAAAAATCGTTTTTATCCTATAGTATCAGATATTTCCCAATTATATCATCGATATTTTCCAATACAAACACTTTTTAATCCTATTGCAACTACTAATTAATACATATCTTTGCAATGTACAATAGAAACAAAATTGATACCTATGAAAACGAAAATTTTATTAGCCTCTTTAGTTCTTTCAATAGGAACCTTATCTGCCCAGAACTATCAGGTTCCGGTTTCAGAAAAGAACGAACCTATGATGAAAGGTAAATTCCAACCTACATGGGAGTCTTTGGAGAATTACCAGGTCCCTGAATGGTTTAGGAACGCAAAATTCGGAATATGGGCACATTGGGGACCTCAGTGTGTAGAAGGTTCAGGCGACTGGATGGCACGCTCCATGTATATGGAAGGAACATCAGAATATAAGCATCATGTAGAGCACTACGGACACCCCTCTGAAGTGGGATTCAAAGACATCATCCCTTTATTTAAAGCAGAAAAATGGAATCCGGATGAACTGGTTGCATTCTATAAGAAAATAGGGGCGCAGTATTTTTTCGCTTTAGGTAACCATCATGATAATTTTGACCTTTGGGACAGTAAATACCAACCATGGAATTCAAAAAATATGGGACCGAAACGTGACGTTTTGGCGGAATGGGAAAAAGCTGCACGCAAGTACGAACTTCCATTTGGTATCAGTTTCCATGCTGACCATGCCTGGACTTGGTACGAACCCTCCCAACGTTATGACAGACACGGACCTAAAGCCGGTGTTCCTTACGATGGCACTTTAACAAAAGCTGACGGCAAAGGTAAATGGTGGGAAGGATACGACCCTCAGGACCTATATGCACAAAACCATCCGATGAGTAAAGGTAGCTGGGCGGATGGCATGATTCATAGCCAATGGGCCTGGGGAAACGGGGCATGCTTGCCTACTCAGGAATACTGCACAAACTTCTATGACCGTACCGTAGATGCCATCAACCGTTATAATCCCGATCTGATTTATTTTGATGTCACCGTAGCCCCATTCTATCCAATCAGTGATGCCGGATTAAAGATTGCGGCCCACTTCTATAACCATAATATGGCAACCCACAAAGGCAAGTTAGAAGCCGTCATGTTGAGTAAGATATTGGATGAAAACCAACGCAAAGCCATCGTTTGGGATGTAGAACGCGGTGCACCCAATGAAATAATGGAGCGACCCTGGCAGTCCTGTTCATGCATTGGCGGATGGCATTACACTACATCTGTCTATGAAAATAACTGGTATAAATCAGCCTCGGATGTCGCAAAACTGTTGATTGACATCGTAAGTAAGAATGGTAATCTGCTTCTCAGTGTTCCATTACGGGCCGATGGTACGTTTGATGAAAAAGAAGAAAAGATACTGAATGAATTCGGTGAGTGGATGAATATTAATAAAGAAGCTATCTACAGCACCCGACCTTGGGAAGTATTCGGCGAAGGTCCGATAGCGGAAGCTGATATTAAAATCAATGCACAAGGATTCAACGAAGGAGCATATAGCAAAGCTACGGCACAAGAGATCCGTTTCACCCAAACCAAGAAGGATTTATATGCCACGGTTCTGGCCTGGCCGGAAAATGGAAATGTAATCATCAAATCATTAGCTGCCGACAGCAAACTATTTCCGCAAAAGATAAGGAAGGTAGAACTGCTCGGATATGGACCGGTACGGTTCAACCGCACAGCAGAAGGGCTTTCCATTAATCTGCCGGAGAAAAAGCTCAATAATATAGCTCCTGTATTCAAGATAAAGAAATAATCACTCTAACATATTAAAGTTCTGGTATACTGGTTTATTTTTTAAGCCAGTATGCCGTCACTATACCTTTTATTGACCTAATTTTTAAATCAAGAATTATGAAACATCGATTAGCCAGCCAACATTATCGGCTATCAACACAAGTTTTGAGGAAGCCTTTCCTGCTCTTGTGTATCACAAGCTTTTTCTCTTTCCCTATGGTCAATTATGTAAATGCTGCTACTGCCGGCATAAGCATAGTAAACCAGCAAAAAGAAGTAAAAGGAACTATTTACGATGAAACCAACTCACCCGTAGCCGGTGCAACAATCATCGTTAAAAACTCTACAAGAGGATGCATTACTGACATTGACGGAAAATTCACTATCTCCGTCTCAGCTGGAGATGAGTTGCTGGTCAGCTTCCTCGGGTATCAAACTGCCACAATCAAAGTGTCAGGAGAAAACAATTACACTGTACATTTAAAACCTAAAGTTGACGAACTGGATGAGGTGACAGTTGTAGCCTTTGCAAAACAAAAGAAAGAAAGCGTTATCAGCTCCGTTACCACTGTTAAACCGTCCGAACTGAAAGTACCAAGTAGTAACCTGACAACAGCACTTGCAGGTAGAATGTCAGGAGTGATAGCCTATCAGACGAGCGGTGAACCGGGAAAAGATGATGCCAGTTTTTTCATTCGCGGAGTCACAACTTTTGGCTATGCGGCAAGCCCACTCATCCTGATTGATAATGTAGAACTCACAAGTGCCGATTTAGCACGCCTGAATGTAGATGACATTGCCAGTTTCTCTATCATGAAGGATGCAACAGCCACCGCGTTATATGGAGCAAGAGGTGCCAATGGCGTGATTCTTGTAACGACCAAAGAAGGTAAAGAAGGAAAAGCAACGGTCAACATCAGAGTGGAAAACTCCATCTCTACTCCGGTCCGTACCATTGAAACAGCTGATCCGATCACATATATGCAACTTCATAACGAAGCTGTCAGAACCCGTAATCCTTTGGGAGTATTGCCATATTCCCAGTCGAAAATAGATAACACTATCAAAAATCTAAACTCTTATGCATTTCCAGCTGTAGACTGGTATGATGAGATGTTCAAGAAATACACCATGAACCAGCGTGTAACAGCAAACATCAGTGGAGGTGGTAATGTAGCAAGATATTACATCGCTGCTTCTTTCTTTAATGATAATGGTGTACTGAATGTGGACAAACAAAACAATTTCAATAGCAACATCAGCTTAAAGAAATATTCAGTCCGTTCCAATATCAATATTAACCTGACTAAAACAACAGAAGCTATCATCCGGGTGAACGGTTCATTCGACGATTACCGCGGCCCGATTGACGGTGGGGATGCGCTGTATAACAAAGTTATGAAAACAAGTCCCGTCCTATTCCCCAAAACATTCCCTAACGTAGGTGAGTATGCAAATAATACGCATCTTATGTTCGGTAACTATGGAGACGGTACTTATATAAATCCATATGCCGACATGGTGAAAGGATATAAAGATTACAGTCGTACTTCAATCGTAGCACAAGGAGAACTGAAACAGAACCTTGATTTCATAACAAAAGGGTTGAATATACGAGGCCTCATCAGTACTACCCGTTATGTGTACTCCGACGTTTCCCGCTATTACAATCCTTATTATTACTCTATGGGAGCTTATGATCAGTCGAAGGATGCCTACAGCCTGACTTTACTAAACCCTAATGGTGGTACTGAATATCTGAATTATAATGAGGGAGCTAAAGATGTTACTACCACCAACTACATGGAAGTTGCCATGAGCTACAACCGTGATTTTGATGAACATGGTGTCAGTGGCATGTTGGTATTTACGCGACGTACCCAACAGAACAGCAATGCGGGCGACCTGCAAAAATCATTACCATACAAAAACCAAGGATTATCAGGAAGATTCACCTACTCATACGACAAACGTTACTTCGCAGAATTTAACTTCGGATACAATGGCTCCGAACGTTTCGCCCAGAATGAACGTTACGGCTTCTTCCCTTCTTTCGGTATAGGTTATTTGATGTCAAACGAAAAGTTCTGGAAACCACTTGAAAAAACAATCAGTAAACTAAAATGGAAGTTCACATACGGGCTTGTCGGAAATGATGCCATTGGCGACTCTAATGACCGTTTCTTCTATCTGTCCAATGTCAATATGAATGATGAAGGCAAAGGACAGGATTTTGGAACCAACTGGGGAAATCATATTAACGGTATCACTGTCAACCGTTATGCCAACGAATTAATTACCTGGGAAAAAGCTAAAAAAATGAATATCGGTATTGAGTTAGGCTTATTCAACAAACTGGAAATCCAGGCAGATGTATTCTATGAAAAACGAAATAGTATCCTGATGACCCGTTCATTTATTCCCTCCACTATGGGGCTGACAGCAGATGTACGTGCCAATGTAGGAGCAGCCTCAGGTAAAGGTATCGACATGTCTGTTGATTATTCACATTCCATCAACAAAGACTTGTGGGTTACCGGACGTGCTAACTTCACTTATGCAACAAGCAAATATGAAAAAATAGAAGAACCGGACTATCTGGGCGCAGGTACTCCCTGGAGAAGCCAGGCAGGACAGAAATTAAGCCAGCGATGGGGATTCATTGCAGAACGTCTGTTTATCGATGAAGCGGATATCGCCAACTCACCGGAACAAAACTTTGGCGGTAAGCTTATGGCAGGTGACATCAAATATAAAGATATAGATAAAGACGGCGAAATAACAGAAGCTGATAAAGTGCCCATAGGCTATCCAACCACTCCCGAAATCACCTATGGATTCGGATTATCTGCAGGATATAAGGGGTGGGACCTCTCCGCCTTCTTCCAAGGCAACGCACGCTCATCTTTCTGGATTGATCCCAACCGTATATCACCATTCATCGACACAGATGATGATAACAACACGCATTCACAAAATGCCTTATTAAAAGTCATTGCGGATAGCCACTGGTCGGAAGCGAACAGAGACATCTATGCTTTTTGGCCACGTTTAGCCAACGAAAGCATAGCTAACAATACACAATCCAGTACCTGGTGGATGCAGGATGGTTCATTCATGCGCCTGAAATCTCTGGAATTAGGATATACCTTACCCGAAAAGTGGACCCGAAAAGCCCATATCAGCAATGTCCGCATTTACCTGAACGGAACCAACCTTCTCACATTCAGCAAATTTAAACTGTGGGATCCGGAAATGGGTGGTAATGGCCTTGGATACCCTATCCAAAGAGTATATAATATTGGTTTGAGTGTTAACTTTTAAAGAATATGAATATGAAAATACGAGAAATACTTGCTATTCTGGCAGTAAGCACACTATGTGGATGTACAGATTTTCTGGATGTTGTGCCGGATAATATAGCAACCATTGAAATGGCATTCAATAATAGGGCCAACGCGGAAAAATATCTGGTCACTTGTTACTCACGCATTCCATTGTATGGCAATCAACATGAAAACCCGGGATTGACCGCAGGTAATGATATTTGGTATTATACCATGGAAGATCATTATTTCAGTAACACGTGGGCATTTGGTATAGCCAACGGATTACAAAATGTCAGCGACCCGATTAATAATTACTGGGATGGTATTAAAGGCGGAAAACCTTTATACCAAGCCATACGTGACTGTAACATCTTTATTGAAAATGTTTCGGACAGAAGCCGGGTTACTGACCTGAATGAAACGGACAGGAGAAGATGGATTGCTGAGGCAAAAACACTAAAAGCTTACTATCATTTCTATTTATTTCAGTTATATGGTCCTATACCTATTGTAGATGTCAATCTCCCCATTTCTGCCACCGAAGAGGAGGTGCGTGTAAAACGAGACAAGGTAGAAACCGTTGTCGACTACATAGTAAATCTGATAAATGAAGCCGCTGGAGATTTACCTTTGAAAATTCAGAATGAGGCTACTGAGATGGGACGTCTCACCCAACCTGCCGCTTTAGCCATCAAAGCCAAAACATTATTATTAGCAGCCAGCCCACTCTTCAATGGAAATACAGACTATGCCAACTTTAAAGATTGGGACGGAGAGCCTTATTTCCCACAGGAATATAGTACCAATAAATGGAAACTGGCGGCCGATGCCTGTGAAGAAGCACTCAAAACAGCAATAGAAGCCGGTCATGGACTTTATAATTTCAAGGAAGAATCACTGACCAAACTGCCTGATGGATTGATGCAATCTATGAACGTGCGACAAGCTGTGACAGAACGCTTTAACAGAGAACTTGTATGGGGATGCGGTAAATCGCATACTCGTGATTTACAATGCCACTGTCAGCCAAGATTAGCCGCTTATCAGATTGAGAAAGAATATACATGCAGAGGAATGTACGCTCCTACTCTCGACATTGCAGAAATGTTCTATTCCAGTAATGGTGTGCCTATTGAGGAAGATAAAGAATGGATCAGCAGCAATGACTATAGTGAACGTTATCAAGTGGCAACAGCTACTGAAGACAATAAATATTTTGTCAGAGAAGGATATCAGACAGCCAAACTTAATCTTAACCGTGAACCCCGTTTTTACGGAACCTTAGGATTTGACGGGTCAAGTTGGTATGGACATGGCAGGAATAATCCGGATGATATGTATTATCTGGAAGCAAAGAAAGGCCAGGTCAGCGGTCAATCTTCCCTTGCACTGTATTCCATCACCGGATATTATGCAAAAAAGCTGATTTACTACAAAAATATCATTTCTGAAACGTCAGAGGTCATTGAAGAGTATCCATTCCCCATCGTCCGTCTGGCCGATCTGTATCTGATGTATGCGGAAGCACTGAATGAAGCAACTGAAAACGGAGAATTTGTACCGGCAGAGGTTTATACCAATATTGACATTGTAAGAGAGCGTTCCGGCTTAGAAGGTGTAGTCGATTCCTGGAAGAAATATTCCACCAACCCCAATAAGCCATCCACCAAAGAAGGTATGCGGGAAATCATACGTAAAGAACGCCAGATCGAATTGGCTCTCGAAGGTATACGATATCATGACCTACGCCGCTGGAAACTTGCCAGAAGTACCTATAATAATACTTCTGTAAGAGGTTGGAGCATCGATCAGGAGAATACGGAAGATTACTACGTAATTCGCAATATCGCTCAAAAGAAATATAGCCAGAAAGACTATTTGTGGCCTGTAAAATATGATGATATTATTAAGAATCCGAATCTAAAACAGAATCCGGGATGGTAATAAGAAAGGAGAACATTATTATGAAGAAATTTTATATACTAATCAGTTTATTCACATTCCTGTTAATGGGATGCGAAGAGGATAATCTGCATAAACCTTATGGACCGGATGACGGTATAGTTCCGGGAAAAGTAGAAGTGCTGTCATATACCCCGACTGCCGGTGGTGCCATTATCAACTTCAGGAGTCCGGACAATGAGGATCTTATGTATATCGTTGCTAGATACAAACTGGCATCCGGAAAGGAGATGGAAAGCCGTGTATCTGCATACTCCAGCAGTTTAAAGGTTGAGGGTTTTGGCGACACGGAAGAAAAGCAAATCACATTCTATGCTGTAGACCGTAAAGAAAACATCGGAGAACCGGTCAACTATAATATAGTCCCTCTCACCCCTTCTTATATTGAAGCATACAATACCCTGGAAATGAATGAAACTTTCGGAGGTATTGCAATATCCATGCAGAACCCTTCTGCAAGCGATCTTGCCATAGAGGTAATCACTCCGGATTCACTCAATCAGTGGTCTACGGCTCAGACTAACTATACCGCAGCCAAGAAGATCAATATCACCGCACGCGGATATAAACCGGAAGAAAGAATGTTCGGAGTAATCGTCAGAGACAGATGGGACAATGCAACCGATACGGTATTTGCCACTGTAACACCCTGGGAAGAGTATGAACTGGATAAAGGTAAATTCAACGAAGTAATATTGGACAACGATATCCCAATGAATGCATGGGGACATTGGATGGCCAAAATCTGGAACGGTAGTCATAACTACGGTGATTCATGGGATATGGCTCACTCTCCACAAGACAATCAGACAATGCCTATCTGGTTTACATTCGATTTGGGAGTTACCACTCATCTGAGCCGCTACTTGTATTGGCAACGTCTTGAAGACTCCTTCATATACCAGCACGGGAATATGAAAGAATGGGAAGTCTGGGGACGCGCCGACAAACCAGACCAAAGCGGAAGTTGGGATGGCTGGACCTTGCTGACCACATGTGAAAGTTACAAACCTTCAGGATTACCTGCAGGACAGTTCTCCAACGAGGATAAGGAATACGCCAGTGCCGGTGAAGAATTCATATTCCCGACAGATGCTCCTGCTGTACGCTATATCCGTTTCAAAGCATTAAGTACATTCACAGGAGTTAAATTTATTCATTTAATGGAAGTTACGTTCTATGGAAAACCAGTTGAAAACAAATAAGAAAAGCTTTATGAAACATATAATTATCACACTTTGTGTAATTGCCGGGATCTGTTCATCCTGCGATGATATGTTAGACAATATTCAGCCTTATCTGGATGCCGGAGAGACCATCTATGTAGGGAAAGTTGATTCACTAACCGCTTCTTCCGGCAGAAACCGGATATTGCTGAAAGGATTCTATATGTATGGAGTGACTCAAAAGAAATGTGTCATACGATGGCAGTCACAAGATGAAGAAGATAAATCATTGGAACTGAACGTCATACGGGATAACACCATCGATCCATTCGAAGTCATCATTAATGATTTGGACGAAGGACAATACGAATTTTCGGTTACTACGTATGATGCCAAAGGCAATTCTTCCATTGAATCCATGATTGAAGGCTATGTATACGGAGACCTTTATGAGAGTAACCTTACCAACAGGAAAATGGACAGGTTATACATTGATGAGAATGATGTTGTTATATCGTGGAGGCCTGCAAACAATGCTTTGAAATGTGAAATGCATTATACAGGTGTCACCGGTGAAGAAAAGATGATTGAAATCCCAATAACAGAAACAGAAACTCGTATAGAAGATTGTGACTTGACAAAGGTATTACGTTGGCGGACAGTCTATCTACCCGAGGAGACAGCTATTGACTATTTCTATTCAGAATTCACGGAAACAACGATCCCTTAAGGTAACAACAAGAGATAAAAAGATTGATTTCAGGATAACAATTAAAGTAAAATTAGTTATGACACATAATCAGGGATACACAGTAAAACAACACGCTGTACCTGTAAAAAGGTATTGCCAGACATTAAATCTAAAAAATAATCCGGAACTCATTGCTGAATACCGTAAGATTCACAGCCGGGAAGAAGCCTGGCCGGAAATAAGAGCCGGCATTCGTTCAGTAGGTATTTTAGAGATGGAAATCTATATATTAGGTTCCCGGTTATTCATGATTATAGAAACACCGCTTGACTTCGATTGGGAAACAGCAATGGACAGGCTTTCTCATTTACCCAGACAAGCAGAATGGGAAGAGTATGTATCCAAATTTCAAGAGTGTGTACCTACAAGCACTTCGGCAGAGAAATGGAAATTGATGGAGCGAATGTTTCATCTATATGAATAGTAAGAATTCTGATAGAAAAGCTTTACTTTGCTTTTTCTTAAAGTAGGTGTAACCCTAAAACGATTATAATATTATGAAGAAAAGTCTTTTTACCAGTTTAATGTTAGGGGTTCTGATTTCAGAGCCAATAACAGCGCAGACAGAAGCAAGCAATCCTTTCGGCAATGCCTTGATACCTGATATGATTGCAGATGCAAGCATTCAGGAAATAGACGGAACGTTCTATTGTTACGCTACCACTGACGGATATGGCCGGGGATTGGAAACTTCGGGACCGCCTGTGGTATGGAAATCAAAGGACTTTGTTCATTGGAGCTTTGACGGTACTTATTTCCCTTCTGCCGCGAAAGAAAAGTACTGGGCACCCAGTAAAGTTGTTCCTGCTAATGGCAAGTACTATATTTATCCGACAATAAACGGATATATGTATCCCGCAGTAGCGGATAGTCCGGATGGTCCTTTCATGCTGGCCCGTGGAAAGGATGAGTTTCATAAACCTTTCACGACTTCCACCTTATTACAAACAGAAGATCCCGGAGGCATTGATGCTGAGGTGTTTATTGATGACGACGGTCAGGCTTATGTGTTCTGGGGACGCAGGCATGTGGCTAAACTTAATAAAGACATGATAACGGTGGATTCGGACATTCAAATGATCTCCACTCCCCACAAAGAATATTCCGAAGGACCCATTTTCTTTAAAAGAAAAGGAATATACTATTATTTATACACCATTGGAGGAGACGAAAAGTATCAGTACGCCTATGTGATGAGCAAGATTTCTCCAATGGGACCGTTTGAATTTCCCAAGCAGGATATCATTTCCACGACTGATTATAAGAAGGGGGTCTTCGGCCCGGGACATGGTTGTGTATTCAGTCCGGAAGGAACGGATGATTATTATTTCGCTTATCTGGAGTTTGGGCGGCGTAGTACAAACCGGCAAACTTATGTAAACCGATTGGAGTTTAATGAAGACGGCACCATCCGGCCTGTCGAACTTAGTCTGGAAGGAGTGGGCGCTTTGCGGAAGGTAAAACGGGAGAAGAAAATAAAGGTAGACACCATTTATGCGTCCAGTATAGCAGAGGCTTTGCACATCAAACCGATGAAGGATACTTTGTGCCGCCGAACAGAATATTTCGTTCCCGCTTTTGCAGCAGACGGGGCCAATGGCTCGCGGTGGATGGCGGCTGACAGGGATAATGAAAGCTGGATTGTTGCAGATTTGGGAACAACCAGGAAGGTGCGCCGCAGTGAAGTCTACTTTGTGCGTCCCACAGCCGGACATGCCTATCTGCTTGAAGGTTCGAACGATGGAAAGGTATGGGAGGCTTGTGGAGGACATGAAGATATAAGAATACAGTCGCCGCATACGGATGCACCAGGCAAGAAATACCGGCATCTCAGGATAAAGATATCAGAGGGCGTAAAAGGAATTTGGGAATGGAATATTTACTAATAAGAAGTTATTATGAAACACCTATTAGCACTAATCTTTTGCGTATATTTTAGCGGCTGCCTGATGGGGCAGCAACAAGCCGAATGGGGGAACTGGAAAAACTGGGGCGACCAGGAAGACGGTACCTACCTGAACCCCATCATTCCGTCAGATTATAGCGATATTGATTGTATCCGGGTTGGTGAAGACTATTACGCGATATCCTCCACCTTCCAGTTCTCTCCGGGAATGACGCTGCTACACTCCAAAGACCTGGTGAACTGGGAAATATGCAGCAATATTATAGATGACCTGACCCAAATAAGTGAATCCCTGAACTGGACCCGCATGGACCGCTATGGCCGTGGCGTGTGGGCCGGAACCCTCCGCCATCATAACGGGCGTTTCTACTTATTCTTCGGTACACCCGACGAAGGGTACTTCATGACCTCTGCCGCTCACCCCGAAGGTCCGTGGGAACCACTGACACCGCTTCTTGCCGAAGCAGGCTGGGACGATTGTACTGCAATGTGGGACGACAACGGGAAAGCCTACTTTGTCGGCACCCATTTTGCAGACGGATATAAGACCTATCTCTTTAAGATGGCTGAAGATGGGAAAAGCATCGACCGGAAATCTGCGGTACTCATCAATTCGGGCAGTGGCAGGGAAGCCAGTAAATTGATTAAGGTGAACGGCTGGTATTATCTGATTTTCAGTGAGCATAAGCCGGGAGTGGGCCGTTACGTCATGGCAAAGCGTTCCAGGAAGTTAACAGGACCCTATAAAGAAGAAAAACAGTTGGCATTACCCAGTTGTGAAGCTATGGAACCGAATCAAGGAGGTATTATTCTGGGAAAAGACAATAACTGGTATTTTCTTACCCATCATGGAACAGGGGACTGGAGCGGGCGAATTGTCAGTCTCCTACCCGTTACGTGGGTAGATGGCTGGCCCATACCGGGTGAAGTGCTTCCCCAGAACATCGGTGCAATGAAATGGAGTGGAAAGATGCCTTTCAAATATACTGAGAAACTATCTATCAAGCGTAGTGATGATTTCGACGATGAACGGCTTGCCCCGCAGTGGCAGTGGAACTATCAGCCAAGAAAGGAATACTTTTCACTCACCGAACGTCCGGGCTGGTTACGCCTGAAAGCTTACCGCCCCTTAGAGGCCGATAAACTTCTGAAAGCCGGCAATACACTTACGCAGAGGACTTTCAGAAAGCAGGATAATGATGTCGTGATAAAGATGGATATTTCCAATATGAAAGACGGACAAAAGAACGGGCTTTGCCACTTCTCTTCACAACATTCGGCCATTGGCATAGTAAAAGAAGAGGGTACCTGCTATCTGGAATATAGAAAGAACGATAACATAACGAGAGGAATCCCCATCCGGTCGCAATATGTATGGCTTAGGACACAGTGGGGGTTAGATGGTAAATCCCACTATTATTATAGCCTGGACGGGGATAACTTCCTGCCGTTTGGCGAACCCTATCAATTGGTATGGGGAAACTACCGGGGTGACCGCGTAGGCATTTATTGTTTTAATGATAAGGGAGAGACCGGTTTCGTAGATGTGGATTATTTCCATTACCTGTAATACAATAAACTCTATATTTACAACAAAAAAAGAGAACAATGAAAAAGTACATTTATTTGATTTTCACTTTGATTCTGTGTGCCTCATGCCAGTCCATAGACAAGAGGTCCTACAACATCGACTCAGTCGCTTCGCCTCAAGGAACAGAAGTCTTTCAACCTGATTGGAAGAATATAGCCGAGAACTACCGATTTCCTGAATGGTTTGCCGATGCTAAATTTGGTATTTTCATTCATTGGGGAGTCTATTCCGTTCCGGCCTACGACAACGAATGGTACTCACGTAATATGTATCAAGAGGGACATCATGCATATAAACATCATATTGCAACATGGGGGGCCCATGATAAGTTCGGCTACAAAGACTTTATCCCTCTATTTAAAGCCGAAAAGTTCAACGCGGAAGAATGGGTAAAGTTATTCAAAGAAGCCGGAGCTAAATATGTAGTGCCTGTTGCAGAACATCACGATGGTTTTTCCATGTACGACAGCAACCTGAATGAATGGAATGCCGTAAATATGGGACCAAAGAAAGACATCATCGGTCTATTGAAAAAAGCTACAGAAAAAGAAGGTCTCATTTTCGGATTATCAACACACAGAGCTGAAAACGCCTGGTTTTATAATGGTGGAATGAGATTCCCATCCGATGTGCAAGATACAACTATTTCATTGTATGGAAGAAGGTACGATAATGAAAAATACACCGAAGACTTTGCCCGTGAGTGGCTCACTCACACTTATGAACTGATTGACAAATACGAGCCCAAACTCATTTGGTTCGACTGGACAGTAAATAATCCGATATTGATGCCATACTTTAATAAGTTTATGGCTTACTATTATAACAATTCCTTAGACTGGGGAGAAAATGTAGTAGTAAATACCAAACAGGGATATCCGACCGATGTACAAGTATGGGACGTAGAAAGAGGAAAGTCCGGTAAAATGATGCAGTTCCCTTGGCAAACGGATACTTCTGTAGGTAAAAAATCATGGTCGTACATCGACGGCGAAGAAAATAAAAGTCCGGAACAGATTGTACATGACTTGATTGACATAGTCAGTAAAAACGGAAATCTACTGTTGAATATCGGCCCCCGTGCTGATGGAACAATTACCGACGAGCAAAAAGAAGTATTACTCTCCATCGGAAAATGGCTGAAAATAAACGGAGAAGCAATATATGGTACACGTTGCTGGAAGAAATTCGGTGAAGGAAATACCGAACCGACAAAAGGTTCTTTCACTGACAATACAGCAACCGCTTACACCGCTCAGGATATGCGCTTTACAACCAAAGGCAATGACTTTTATGCAGTTATCCTGAATTGGAGTGACAATGGTATTTTAATAAAATCCTTAGATAAGGAAGCAATAGCCGATGCCCGGATATTAGACATCAGTCTTTTAGGTTCTGATGAGAAAATTAATTGGAAGCAAACTGATGAAGGTTTAAAAATATTCTTCCCTGAAAAGAAACCATGTGAATATGCCTATTCATTTAAAATTTCTTTCGATAAAAAAGTCGGAGAACACCTTAAATCAGAAGCTGTCAACGAAGTTATGAAGCACGGAGCCTGAGAAGTAAAATCCACTTGCCCTATAAACAGATGCCTATACGAAAAGCGATTTCGCCAGCCTCGTAACCGGAATGTATCATATTTGTTACCGATTCTTAAATTTGCCGCAAAACGTATGAAACGCCACGTCTCTACTTTTGCGGCAAATTAATCAACGAATGACAACAGGTATGAAACACATTGTTAAAGTATTCACGCTCTTATTCTTATTTCTAACAGTCGGCAGCACGGCAAAAGCCGACGAGAAAGTAAACGTAGTGAAACAGGGCACCGTACGCGGCCGCATCATAGATGCCACGAAACAAACCCTTCCGGGTGCCTCCATCTACATCGAGAAACTGCATGCCGGAGTGACGAGCGACGTCAACGGCTTCTACACTTTCCCCAATCTGGAACCGGGGACGTATACCGTAAAAGTAAGTTATGTGGGCTATTCACCCGTAGAACTGAAAATAACCATTCCCGAAGGACGCACCTTGGAGAAAGACGTAGTGATGAACGAAGGAGTGGAACTACAGGAAGTAGTGGTAGGCGGCGCCTTTCAGGGACAACGCCGCGCCGTCAATTCGCAGAAGAACAGCCTCGGCATCAAGAATGTAGTGTCCGCCGATCAGGTAGGCAAGTTCCCCGACTCCAACATAGGCGATGCACTGAAACGCATTTCGGGTATCAACGTACAGTACGACCAGGGTGAAGCCCGCTTCGGACAAGTACGCGGCACCTCTGCCGACATGAGTTCCGTCACTATCAACGGCAACCGCGTTCCTTCTGCCGAAGGCGATACACGCAACGTGCAACTGGACCTCATCCCGGCAGATATGATACAGACCATCGAAGTGAACAAGGTAGTCACCCCGGATATGGATGCCGACGCCATCGGCGGTTCCATCAATCTGATTACAAAGAACTCTCCTTATAAACGCTTCATCAGTGCTACCGCCGGAACGGGTTACAACTGGATTAGCGACAAGGCGCAACTAAACCTGGGTTTCACTTATGGCGACCGCTTCTTCAACGACAAACTGGGACTCATTCTTTCCGCTTCCTATCAGAACTCCCCCTCCGGCTCGGATGACATCGAATTTGTATGGGACAAGGATGTAGAAACCGGAGAACTCTGCATCACCGACTATCAGGTGCGCCAATACTACGTCACCCGCGAACGCCAAAGCTACTCCGCCGCACTGGACTGGGACATCAACGAGAACCACAAGCTGACTTTCAAAGGCATCTTCAACAACCGCAACGACTGGGAAAACCGTTACCGCCTCAACGTGAAAGGTATCAACCTGGAAGAAGACGACAATGGCAACGAATATTGCTCCATCAACAACAAAGGCGCCGTGCGCGTGCAGACCAAAGGCGGCACGCCCGACAACCGCAACGCCCGTCTGGAACGTCAGCGCACAATGGACTTCACCCTCGGCGGCGAGCACCTCTTCGGCAAACTGGACACGAAGTGGAGCGTCAACTATGCCAAAGCCAGCGAAGAACGTCCCAATGAACGCTACATCGACTATCAACTGAAGAAACAGAAGTTCACTATGGATTTGAGCGATGAGCGCAAGCCGTTGCTTACTCCGCAGGAAGGTTCGGCTATGTATCTGAACGACGATTTCAGTCTGAAAGAAGTGACGGAGCAACAGGAAGATATTCAAGAGAAGGACTTCAAGTTCAAACTCGATTTCAGTTTGCCGCTCACAAAAGGAAAGTTCGGCAATCATCTGCGCTTCGGAACCAAGGTGGTGCATAAGACTAAAGATAAAGAGATTGACTTCTACGAATACACTCCGCTGGATGAAGACGGTTTCGACAAAGCCAGTCTGGCGGCTGCCGTAGACCAGAACCGGGACGGATACATGCCGGGCAAGCAATATAAAGCCGGTAGCTTCATAAGCAAGGAGTATCTGGGAGAACTTGACTTGAACAATGCAAGTCTGTTTGAAAAGAACCAGGTGCAGGAAGAACTTGCCACCAACTTCAACGCCAAAGAAACCGTTGCGGCAGGTTATCTGCGTTTCGACCAGAAACTGGGTGAGAAGTGGGACTTGATGCTGGGCCTGCGTCTGGAGAATACACATGTGAAATATTCGGGTAGCCAGTATGATGCGGACGAAGACAAGACCACCCGCACAGCCTACGAGTCGGACAGTTACCTGAATGTGCTTCCTTCCGTTCTTGTGAAGTATGATGTAAACGATGACTTCAAGGTGCGCGCCTCGTTCACCAATACCATTGCCCGGCCCAAGTATGCCGCCCTGGCACCGAATATTACGATTAAGCGTAGCGACAACTCCATCTCTTTGGGTAATCCGGGCCTGAAACCCACCATTTCTTATAACTTCGACCTGAGCGGTGAGTATTACTTCAAGAGCATCGGTCTTGTCAGTGCCGGTATCTTCTACAAGAAAATCAATGATTTCATCGTAGACCAGACTATGCGCAACTACAATTACAACGGAACCACATATACCAAGTTCAGCCAGCCGCGCAACTCGGGCAACGCCGACCTGCTGGGTGTGGAAGTGGCCTATCAGCGCGATTTCAGCTTCATAGCCCCGGCCTTGAAGTGCATCGGTTTCTACGGAACATACACTTACTCTTACTCCCGCGTGGATAACTTCAACTTCGAGGGACGTGAGAATGAAAGCGGCCTGCGCCTGCCGGGTTCTCCGGAGCACACGGCCAATGCTTCGCTCTTTTTCGAGAAATCCGGCGTGAGCCTCCGCCTTTCTTACAACTATGCATCGGCATTTATCGACGAGATGGGAGCGGAGAAGTTCTACGACCGCTATTACGACGCAGTGAATTATATGGATGCCAACGCCAGCTATACTTTCGGAAAGAAACTGAAAACAACGTTCTATGCCGAAGCCACCAATTTGCTGAACCAGCCCTTGCGCTACTATCAGGGAACGAAGGACCGGACGATGCAGAGCGAACACTACGGAGTGAAAGTGAATGCAGGTGTGAAAATCAACTTCTAACAATCAAATCAATATAATAATGAAAAAAGTATTCTTTCTCCTTTTAGTTGTCCTCCTCAGCAACTGGGCAACCGCACAGATAACGGATTATTCCATCTTCGACAAGAAATTCAACTTCTACGTCGCCAACGACCTGGGCCGTAACGGTTATTACGACCAAAAGCCCATAGCCGAACTGATGGGAACCATGGCCGAAGAAGTCGGTCCCGAATTCGTAGTCGCCACCGGAGACATCCATCATTTTGAAGGCGTGCGCAGCGTGAACGACCCTCTGTGGATGACCAACTACGAGCTCATCTACTCCCACCCGGAACTGATGATAGACTGGTTTCCCGTACTTGGCAACCACGAATACCGTGGCAACACGCAAGCCGTAATGGACTACACCAACGTCAGCCGCCGCTGGACCATGCCCGCCCGCTACTATACCAAATCATTCGAAGACGACGGCATCACCCTCCGCATCGTCTGGGTGGACACCGCCCCCATGATGGACAAATACCGCAACGACTCCACCACCTATCCCGATGCCTGCAAGCAGGACTTACAGCAACAACTTGCCTGGATAGACTCCGTACTGACCGCCGCAAAAGAAGACTGGGTCATCGTTGCCGGACACCACCCCATCTACGCCGAAACTCCGAAGGACAACAGCGAACGCCTGGATATGCAAGCCCGCCTCGACCCGATACTCCGCAAGCATAAAGTAGATATGTACGTCTGCGGACATATCCACAACTTCCAGCACATCCGCAAGGTGGGAAGCAATATTGATTACATCGTCAACTCCGCCGGCTCCCTCTCCCGCAAAGTGAAACCCACGGAAGGAACAGTGTTTTGCAGTCCAGAACCGGGTTTCTCCATCATTTCGGCAGACAAGAAGGAACTGACGTTGCGGATGATTGACAAGAAAGGGAATGTGCTGCATACCGTGACACGCACCTCACGGTAATTCTTTTTTCACTTTCCGACGCAAAATACACAGTGAAGAGAAGAGAGTATATCGCTAAAAATAATACCTTTGCATCGTTCAAACATAAAGAAACGCTATGAAGAAGATATACCTCTTCCTGTTATTTGGCCTGCTGCTTGCGGCCTGTGCAAAAGATGACGACAAAGAGCCCATCTTAGTAACCGACATCGTGATGCCCACCCAAACGAGCTTTAATCCCGGAGATAAAGTCACCATCTCCGCACAAGGCTTCCAGCCCGATGACGATGTCATGTTCGAAATCTATTGGCCGCTTCCCGACGAGCCCGCACTCAACTATCAGGGATATGCCCGTGGCGTATTGCCCGTCATGTTGGAACAGACCGCCACAAGCATCACCTTCCTGGCACCCGGACACTATCCCGCTTCAACTACCAAAATACTTCTGCGCCGCGCCGGCGACATAATGACGCTTGGCGAAATCGCAGTCTCCAACGGCCAGGCACCCGAAGAGTTCCAACTCTACGGCATCACCAACTCCCATTCCGACACGGGCTATAAAAACTGCATCCAACACGTAGACCTCGCCCAAGCAAACCCAACGGACATCGTGGAACTGGCAGAAGACCAAAAAGACTTCTCCTGCATAGTGAACGCCCCCGAAAGCCAACGTCTCTGTGGAATACAAACGAAGGACGGAATCCGCAAGGTATACTGTTACGACCTCTCCATGCGCTACTGGCAGGATACGGGACTTGAAAACATATTAACCCTTTGCAACAATATCAATGGCTCCATAACAGCCGTGAGACAGATATCTTCCAATGAAGTGGCATTGGTCTCCGTCACAACCTCGGGTTACACCCGGAGCCAGATGCCTCCCATGGCTCACCGCTACGAACTACCTGCAAACATAAAACCCGAAGCTCTGACACGTTACCCCGGCGTACAGAGCGGCTCCGGCCAGCTATTGCTCTCAGCCGATAACGG
The DNA here is from genome assembly GCF_020091405.1 of Bacteroides cellulosilyticus. Taxonomy (NCBI): domain Bacteria; kingdom Pseudomonadati; phylum Bacteroidota; class Bacteroidia; order Bacteroidales; family Bacteroidaceae; genus Bacteroides; species Bacteroides cellulosilyticus. The sequence continues at coordinate 2,015,237 of NZ_CP081903.1, read as the reverse complement.
CAACAACAGCTTTGCGCCCGTCGTACTGGATTTACAAAGTAGCAAAGTACATGTCGGCGAGCAGATACAAGCTACCGCACTTATTCCCTTCTGGACAATAACCGATAAAAAAGATAACGGAACCACCAAGTATGTGCACACCGGAGGATACGCCGTAGTGAAAACCGACGGGCAGACCGAACTGCGCCTGTGGGACCAGGCTACAATGACCCTGAAAGAGCCTTTTGCCACATTCCCCAACCCGGCACGTTCCATAACCATGCTCGCTGAAGATACAGAGACACTGAAACTCTATGTATTGTTCGACACTTACCGGGGTGGCAGGCTGATTTATGCATACGATTTAGTAAGTAAAGACTGGCAATCGGTTCCCGGCATCGGATATCCCTATTCGGAAATTGTGATGGCACGGTAAAGCAAGAAGAGACATCCCTTCTTTACTGAAAAATGATGTCTCTATTGTCGGCTTTCTTCTTGATATGCCTTTCGGTTTGCCATTTGCAATCTTTGCCGGACAACTGAAGTATGGCATCTTATTGATGCTTACGATTAGTGCTTTTTGATCGTATTTCCAAGCCATTCATATATAAGAGTTTGCAGTTTCCCACAGGCAGGAAACTGCCGTTCCCGCTCTAAGAAACGAGCGTTCCCATGAAGAGAAACTCTTCTCCCCATTAAGAGGAACGCTCGTTCCCATTAAGAGAAACCATTGTTCCCATTAAGGGGAACGCCCGTTCCCACAGTAGGAAACGGGAAGCCGCATGGTGATTTATCTTGCCCGGATGGCTACGCTATTTGCTCAAAAGGGTGTAGTTATCCGCCCAAAAAGGTGTAGCTATCTGCTATAAAGGGTGTAGTCTTGTGATATGAAAGGGCGTTTTCAGGTAAAACGAAGGGGAGAATCTTCCTCTGAGAGTCGTTTTATCCGCTATTCACAAGGTTTTTCTCTATTTTTTCGCAGGAACTATTTGATACGAGTTACCCTTTTTACGAAACAATTTGAGTGGTTTTATCAGCACAACGCATATAAATAAGTCTATAACCAAGCCAATAGCTTTCTTTCTAAACATTCACCATATCATTTCCTTGCATTCTTTCCTATTATCATCGGGACGGTCGGCAGATTTTCAATTCAGACCGTTCGCCCCCGTCTTTCCACATGAAACGAGCAATGACAATAATATTCATAATAAAGCAATAAGATTAACGGACTTAAGTACATACTTATAGGACAATGATTTCATTTAAATACATTGCAACTACTCAGGCTGCCTGTCATTGAAAAAGTACTTATTGTACCGAATTCGGTACAATTAAAAATAGAGTCTCGTAAACTGAGTTCGATAAGAAAATTACTTCTTCTCCCGCAAATCATCTTTAGGTATCGTCGTCTCACTACCGTCACGCGTAGCGATGTAGTGCGGCGACATAATCTCGATACCCTCTTCGTTAAATCGATCCTGGATATTCTGATGCAAATCGGAATACACCTGCGCCAACTGGTTGGCATCCTTTATATAAGCATTCACCTGATAGACCGGATAATAATCCTGAAGAGACGTTTCCAATACAAACGGACGCGGATCATCTACCACTCCGGGGGTATTCAGAGCGGCCTCAACCAGAAGTTGATGTGTCTTCCGCCAGGGAATATCATACCCCACACTCACTTCCGAATGAATAATCAGTCCGTAGTCACGTGCCGACTGACTAAAGTTTACCGTATGCGAAGACATGATGAAAGAGTTCGGAATCGTCACCACCTCATTCTTCGGTGTACGGATGCGCGTCACCAACGGAGTCTTCTCTATTACATTTCCCGTAGTATCATTCAGCTTGATGCGGTCGCCCAACTTGAAGGGACGCATATAGGTGATTACCAATCCCGCAATAATATTCCCGATCACCGTACTCGAACCCAACGAAACAATCAAGCCGACAAAGACCGATATTCCCTGGAAAACACCCGACTTGGAACCCGGCAGATAGGGATAAATCATAGCAATCATAAATGCATAAAGCAGGAAACGCACAATGTGAAACGTTGGCATAGCCCAATCGGCATAGAAACCACCTATTTTCAACCGTTCCGATTGAATTTCACTGGCAAGATAATGCACCAACCTCACCAGATATTTCACGGCAAGCCATATCACAAAGATGGTAAACAGATTAGGAACATATTCTACTATACCCAGGAAGATGCTCTTTATAGGGTCCCATATATACGAGAATAACTTATAAGCAAGATCTTTTGTCTGGGGAAATATGGAGAAAAGTAGCGGTACTGTTAATATCAGCTGGAGCAGCATTACGGCATATCGCAACAGATTTGCCAGGAAGACAAGCAGATTCACCTGCTTCTGCGTATCCAGCAATTCATATTCCTGAATGGAGATAGGTTTTAGTTTGGTATCCTTCAATCGTTGAATACGCACTTTCAGCTTATTGAACAACCAGGTGGTGAGTTTAAACAGCAGGTACTGGCCTATGATTACAAGAATGAAATAGAGAATACGTTTGCCAAGCTGCCACAGGCTATGTTCGTCCTTCATCACCTTCAGCTTGTCTACGATCACTTTACGCTTGGCAGCCGCCAACTGGTCGCGCGAGCAACCTTCCCACAAACCATCCTGATCTATGAACGAGGCCAGAACTTTATTCCCATACATCAGATCGGTGACAATATCACTATTTTCGGTATAAACCGAGTCGGGTTGCAAATTAAACCGTTTACCCAGCTCCGTTATTGCCGCTGCATTCATTTCGGCACGTTGCTGCGGAGTATGTCCACCACGCTTGGCAAACAGGTAATACAGCGTATCGCCTTCCACCACTACCGGCACACCCGGCGTCACCCGCCTGAGCGAATCAATACGCAATCGCTGCTTTGCCAGTTTCAGGGAGTCCGCCGCATCATATCTCAGCCTCATTTGCTCTATCTCCATCCTGAGATTAGCCTCATTCAGCCTTGCAACCTCCAAATCCTCTTTCATCTTCAGCAGATAAACCGAGTCTGTATCCGCCCTTTGGGCAACAACATTCCCCAAAGTATCTTCATTAAAGATATCTAAAACCTTCTCTACCAACTGGGCAGATGCAACGCCCGCAGGCAACAGCAAGAGCCAAAGACATAACGCACGTATTCCCTTCATATAATAGCCCTTAATCAGGTTACTTAAAAACAACAAATTGATTAACGTGCCAAACATACGGAATGTTTTTCACTTTTCATAAAAGGAATTAATTATATTTGCACAAAAAACAGAATTCTCATGGATATTCTTTGTCTTATCGGAGGACTTCTCCTCATCCTTTTAGGGGCCAACGGACTGACAGACGGAGCCGCATCCGTCGCCAAGCGTTTCCGCATCCCCTCCATTGTTATCGGGCTCACCATCGTAGCTTTCGGGACTTCCGCTCCCGAACTGACGGTCAGCGTCTCTTCGGCCCTGAAAGGCAGTGCGGACATCGCCATCGGAAACGTTGTAGGCAGCAACATCTTCAATACACTGATGATTGTAGGCTGCACGGCACTCTTCGCTCCTATTGTTATTTCCGGAAATACGCTGCGTAAGGAAATCCCACTCTGTATCCTATCCTCCATAGTATTGCTGATTTGCGCGAATGATGTTTTGCTGGATCATAGTTCTGAAAATATAATCAGCACTACAGACGGACTGTTGCTGCTCTGTTTTTTCATGATCTTCCTCGGATATACCTTTGCCATCGCTTTTCAAGGGAAAAAAGAGGGAGAGACGGAAGAGGAAATCAAACAACTTCCTATGTGGCGATCCATACTATATATAATAGGTGGGCTGGTGGCACTGATTGCCGGCGGCAGTTTCTTCGTAGATGGTGCCAGTGGCATTGCACGCAGCCTGGGAGTAAGCGAATCCGTCATCGGATTGACTTTGGTAGCAGGCGGCACATCCCTGCCCGAACTTGCAACCTCCATTGTCGCCGCCTTAAAGAAGAATCCGGAAATTGCCATTGGAAACGTGATTGGCAGTAACCTGTTCAACATCTTCTTCGTACTGGGATGCAGCGCTTCCATCACACCGTTGCACCTGACGGGTATCACGAATATGGATCTGCTAGTACTGGTAGGTTCGAGCGTCTTGCTGTGGCTATTCGGATTGTTCTTTGCCAAGCGTACCATTACCCGCATTGAAGGCAGTATACTGATACTTTGTTACATAGCATACACCACCGTACTTATTTATAACGTTTAATGGAAGGATTCAATATATCATACTTCATGAACGGAGCTGCATTCATGTTCTTCGGATATGTCAGTTTCCGTTTGCTCACACATAAGCCACGCTCACGAATACAGAGCATACTGGGACTGACCCTTGCTTTTTGGGCATTATTGGAGTTCAAAGATATATTACTCTATTTTCCTTCACTGAAAACCGAACAACTGGTCAACTCCCTGCTATTCATTGACGGATGGGCAGTTGCCGCCTGTTCTTTCTATCTTCTGGAATTAACGGCACCCGGATGGCTTAACTGGAAGAAAGTATTTTTGCTTTTCAGCCCCTATATGGTATTTACAATTGTTTATTTGTGTACTTTCTATGCCCCCATTTTCCCTTTCTATTTCGGATTCATTCTGCTTTATAGTGCCGTTATTGTACTCATAGTTACATTCGCTGCCCGACGCTACCAACGATACATACGCAACAACTACTCTTATTCGGAACATATCGATGTGGCATGGTTGAAGAAAGCCACACTTATTCTCGCCATCTGCCTGGTAACATGGGTATATACCAGCATGAATATTACAGGCTGGGGAGATACTATTTATTATATTTCTTCCGTCGTATTGTGGTTTGTTATTATCCATTATTCAGCCTATCAGATCAGTATCCCTATGCCTAACAACCTGAAAGGCAACCTCCTTGCTAAAGAGCCTGTAGAAGAGAACGGAACCAGCGGAACGGAACAGGATAACGGTTCTTATTACGCTTTCCGGGAAGAGTTACTGAAAGTGATGGAAGAGCAACAACTCTACCTGAATCCTAAACTGACTATCAGCGATGTAGCTAATGCCATCGGAACCAACCGCACCTATTTATCCTCCTATTTCAACAATAAGCTGAATATCACTTTCTACGACTATATCAACAACCTGCGCATCGAGAAAGCCGGCAAGCAACTACTAACCACCTACCCCTATACCATGAATATAGATGAGATAGCCGAACGTTCCGGATTTAACTCCACTTCCACCTTCCGGCGTGCTTTCCTCAAAAATACAGGTATGACACCTTTACAGTATCGGAAAAGCATACAGAAATAGATTAGTTTTTATCTCCGCCGCGTGGTATTTTAAAGATTATCATGTATCTTTGCCACTTCATTAGACATAAAATTATGGCAATAACAATCAAAAAAGTTTCCACAATGAAAGAATTGAAACGGTTCATCCGCTTCAATTACCGGCTATACAAAGGCAATCCCTACTCCGTTCCCGATCTCTACGACGACATGCTCAACACTTTCAATAAAAAGAAGAATGCAGCGTTTGAATTCTGTGAAGCAGAGTATTTCCTGGCTTACCAAGACAATAAAATAGTGGGCCGCGTAGCTGCCATAATCAACCATAAGGCCAATGAAGCCTGGAATAAAAAGAATGTCCGTTTCGGCTGGATTGATTTCATTGACAACCCGGAAGTATCCGATGCCTTGATCCACACGGTAGAAGAATGGGGAAAAGAACGTGGAATGACTCACATACAAGGTCCGTTGGGCTTCACAGACTTCGATGCGGAAGGCATGCTGGTCGAAGGCTTCGATCAACTCAGCACCATGGCAACCATTTACAACTATCCTTACTATCCGCAACACATGGAGCGTATGGGATTTGAAAAGGAAGCTGACTGGGTGGAATACCAGATCTACATTCCGGATGCCATACCGGACAAGCACAAACGTATCTCCGATCTTATCCAGCGTAAATATAATCTCAAGATTAAAAAATATACATCTGCAAAGAAGATTGCCCGCGACTATGGACAGGCCATCTTTGAGTTGATGAACGAAGCTTATAAGCCCCTGTTCGGTTATTCCGCTCTGTCCCAACGGCAGATTGACCAGTACGTGAAAATGTATCTCCCCATCGTAGACCTCCGCATGGTGACACTTATCACAGATGCCGACGACCAGCTTATTTGCGTAGGCATATCCATGCCCTCCCTGTCCGAAGCTCTACAGAAAGCGCACGGCCGGTTATTGCCCTTCGGATGGTACTATCTGCTGAAAGCACTGTTCATGAAACGACGTGCCAAAATGTTAGATTTATTGCTTGTTGCCGTGAAGCCGGAGTACCAGAACAAAGGTGTTAACGCATTGTTATTTTCCGATTTAATTCCGGTTTATCAGAAATTAGGTTTTATATTTGCAGAAAGCAACCCTGAACTTGAAATGAATGGCAAAGTACAAGCCCAATGGGAATACTTTGAAACCAAACAACATAAACGGCGCAGGGCGTTTGTGAAAGAAATTAATAATTAAGAATGAAGAATGAAGAATTGCCATGCGGCATCACAGCGCAGCCAAATTCTTCATTCCTCATTCCTCATTCTTCATTAAATAGTTATGGAAGAAATCAACGGACTGATGCCCGAAGGCAATGTAGAATATACGGAAGACAACATTCGTCATTTGGACGACATGGAGCACATCCGTGTCCGTTCGGGTATGTATATCGGTCGTTTGGGCGACGGTACGCAGAACGACGACGGTATCTATGTATTGCTAAAAGAGGTAATGGACAACAGCATCGATGAGTTCAAAATGGGTGCTGGTAGACGGATCGAGATTAACATTGAGGATAATCTCCGTGTCAGTGTGCGCGACTATGGTCGTGGTATTCCGCAAGGAAAGCTGATTGAAGCTGTGAGCAAACTCAATACCGGCGGTAAGTACGACAGTAAAGCTTTCAAGAAAAGTGTCGGACTGAACGGCGTAGGTATCAAAGCTGTGAATGCACTTAGCAGCCGCTTTGAAGTACGTAGTTATCGCGAAGGTAAAGTTCGTATTGCCATTTTTGAAAAAGGTAATCTCCAGAGTGATGTAACGGAAAACTGTAACGAGGAAAGCGGAACTTACATCTTCTTCGAACCGGACAGCACGTTATTCCTGAACTATTCTTTCCAGGCTAATTTCGTGGAAACGCTGTTGCGTAACTACACGTACCTGAATACAGGACTTTCCATTATATACAACGGTCAGCGCATTATCTCACGCCATGGACTGGAAGATTTGCTGAACGACAATATGACCGCACAGGGCCTTTACAATATCATCCATCTAAAAGGAGAAGATATTGAAATAGCCTTTACGCATACGAATCAATACGGCGAGGAATACTATTCCTTTGTCAACGGCCAGCATACCACACAGGGTGGAACGCACCAAAGTGCGCTTAAAGAACATATTGCCCGCACCATCAAGGAGTTCTACAACAAGAACCAGGAATATGCCGACATCCGCAACGGTATTGTTGCCGCCATTGCCATCAATGTGGAAGAACCCCAGTTTGAAGGACAGACCAAGACCAAACTCGGTTCCCCTTCCATGTCTCCCGGTGGTGTAAGCGTGAATAAGTATGTAGGCGACTTCATCAAAACGGAGGTGGATAACTATCTACATAAGAATCCGTTGGTTGCGGAAGTCATGCTGCAAAAGATACAAGACTCCGAAAAAGAACGTAAAGCCATTGCCGGTGTAACCAAATTGGCACGTGAGCGCGCAAAGAAGGCCAACCTGCATAATCGTAAGCTGCGCGATTGCCGTTACCACCTCAATGACGGCAAAGGAAAGGAACAGGAATCCGAATCTTGCATCTTTATCACTGAGGGTGATTCTGCCAGCGGTTCTATCACAAAGAGCCGTGACGTAAATACGCAGGCTGTATTCAGTCTTCGTGGTAAACCGTTGAACTCATTCGGGCTGACTAAGAAAGTAGTATACGAAAACGAAGAATTCAATCTGCTACAAGCTGCCCTGAACATAGAAGACGGCATTGAAGGATTGCGTTACAACAAGGTGATTGCCGCTACCGATGCCGATGTGGACGGTATGCACATCCGGTTGTTGCTCATCACATTCTTCCTGCAATTCTTCCCCGATCTGATAAAGAAAGGGCACGTCTATATCCTGCAAACTCCGTTGTTCCGCGTGCGCAACAAGAAAAAGACAATTTACTGCTACACGGAAGAGGAACGGCAAAAAGCCATTGTTGAACTGGGCCCCAATCCTGAGATTACGCGTTTTAAAGGTCTGGGAGAGATCTCGCCTGATGAATTCCGGCATTTCATCGGTAAAGATATGCGTCTGGAACAAGTTACTTTACGCAAAACGGACCTCGTAAAGGAGTTATTGGAATTCTACATGGGTAAAAATACCATGGAACGGCAAAACTTTATTATTAACAATCTGGTTATAGAAGAAGATCTGGCATCATGAGAAGAGCAATCTTTCCGGGAACATTCGATCCTTTCACTATCGGACATTCATCGGTAGTGACCCGCGCACTGACTTTTATGGATGAAGTCATTATTGGAATTGGTATCAACGAAAATAAAAACACCTACTTCCCTATTGAGAAGCGCGTGGAGATAATACAGAAATTCTACCGGAACGAGCCACGAATCAAGGTCTACTCCTATGATTGCCTGACGATTGATTTTGCCCGGCAGGTAGACGCGCAGTTTATTGTTCGCGGTATCCGTACCGTGAAAGATTTCGAGTATGAAGAGACCATTGCCGATATCAACCGCAAACTGGCAGGTATCGAAACTATCTTGCTCTTTACCGAACCCGAACTGACATGTATCAGTTCGACTACTGTCCGCGAACTTCTACAGTTCGGCAAAGATATCAGCCAGTTTATCCCCGAAGGGATGGATATTTAATAATTAGTAAATTAGTGATTAGTGATAAGCGAAAAAGAATGATGAAGAAACTTCTTATCTTTATAATATGTATATGCGGTGCCATGGCTTCCATGCAGGCGCAGAATATGGGCAACTTGGCTGCCCGCAAGTTACAGATGGCAGAGTTTGCCATCACCAACCTGTATGTAGACTCGGTAGACGAAAATAAACTGGTGGAAGAAGCTATTATCCGTATGCTTGCCCAACTCGATCCGCACTCCACATACAATGATGCTGAGGAGGTGAAGAAAATGAACGAGCCTTTGCAAGGTAACTTCGAAGGTATCGGTGTGCAGTTCCAGATGATAGAAGATACATTACTTATTATACAGCCCGTCAGCAACGGACCATCTGAAAAGGTTGGTATCCTGGCAGGTGACCGTATCGTGGCAGTGAACGACAGCGCTATTGCCGGCGTAAAAATGTCCACAGAAGATATAATGGCACGCCTGCGCGGCCCGAAAGACTCAGAAGTAAAACTAACTATTGTCCGCCGCGGAGTGGACGATCCCTTATACTTCACTGTAAAACGGGATAAAATACCCATTCTAAGTTTGGACGCTTCGTATATGATACAGCCCAAAACCGGCTATATCCGTATCAACCGTTTTGGCGCCACTACCGCCGAAGAATTTACCGCGGCCCTCAAAGAGCTACAGAAGCAAGGAATGAAAGACCTGATACTCGACCTGCAAGGCAACGGTGGCGGCTATTTGAATGCAGCAATTGATCTTGCCAACGAGTTCCTGCAACAAAAAGAACTGATTGTATATACTGAAGGAAGAACCTCTCAGCGCAGTAATTTCTACGCCAAAGGCACAGGTAACTTCAAGAACGGACGCCTCATCGTGCTGGTAGACGAATACTCTGCTTCAGCAAGTGAAATCGTAACCGGTGCCATACAGGACTGGGACAGAGGCGTAGTTGTAGGCCGCCGTACTTTCGGTAAAGGGCTGGTACAACGCCCCATCGAATTGCCCGATGGCTCTATGATTCGCTTGACTATCGCCCGTTATTACACCCCATCCGGACGTTGCATCCAGAAACCGTACGACCATACAGCCAATCTGGACGGCCGAGGCCTTAGTAAAGATGACGGCCAGGAGAAATACAATATGGAACTGGTAGAGCGTTTCAACCGTGGAGAAATGATGCATGCCGACAGTATCCATTTCCCTGATTCACTGAAGAACTCCACTAAGAAGTTGAAACGTACCGTATACGGTGGCGGTGGCATCATGCCCGACTATTTCGTGCCTATTGATACAACTCAATATACCGATTATCACCGTAATCTGGTCGCCAAAGGCGTTGTCATCAAAGCAACAACCAAGTATATCGAGAAAAACCGGAAAGAACTCCAAGAGAAATATAAGAAGTTTGATACCTTCAACAATAAATTCGAGATAGACGAACAGATGCTTGCGGACATACGCGCTGCCGCCGATAAAGAAAAGATTGAGTTCAACGAAGAGCAATACAACAAATCATTGCCTCTGATAAAGACGCAGTTGAAAGCCTTGATAGCCCGTGACCTGTGGGATATGAACGAATACTTTCAGGTGATAAACACCACGAACAACAGCGTGCAACAAGCCCTTGAGTTATTGAACGAAAAGATTTACGAGAAGAAACTACCACTTTAATTACCGAACAACCACTTATTCAGCCAACGGTTCACATAGATATTTACTACAGCACATCCGGCTCCGATAACTGCACCCGCCAGCACATCGGAGGGATAGTGCACACCTTCATTCATACGGGATACTCCGACAGAACATGCCCATAAGGCGGATGGAGCGATTACATACCATTTCGGATATTTCACACAAAGTGAAGTTGCCAATGCAAAAGCAGTTGCCGTATGTCCGGAAGGGAAAGAAGGACTGGTTTCATGACTATAAGCATGAACCCGGTCGGGATAGCGATCGAACGGACGTTCACGATCTATAAGATATTTCATGCCATAAGTCACAACAAAAGCGCCGGCAACACTGGTACCTACATACACAGCATCCTTCAATAATTCGCGGTCTTTTTTCACCCAGGCAGCCAATGCCATCGCCACAGGAACCCCCACGGCAATATAGGGTTCAGTACGAGAAATTATTTTATTATAATTACGAATGAACTTACCATCCCAACTATTTATTCTATGCAAAGTATTAATGTCCCAGTTCTGGGCAGAAATATTGAATACAAGTAATGATGCAAAAAATACAAAAAAAATAGTCCGTTTCATGTAGTCTTTCTTATAGTTTGCTGCAAAGATAGACGATTTTGTTAGAGTATTCATAAAAAAATTCTATCTTTGTTGCCATAATTTTAGTAATTCGTCTTATATTTCATGACAAAAGACACTCTTTGCACACGGCAAGTAGATTGTACTCTATGCCCAAAAATCTCAGACGGGACATTGGTATACCGCCAATATCCCCAGGGGCAGCATTTCTCGGCGGAGAAGTGTACCCAGAACTGCATGATCTTTATGTTAAAGGGAGAATTGTTGATAAATAGTAACGAATACCCAGGCACTACGCTCCAGAGCAGACAATGTGTGCTGCAAGCCATCGGTTCAAAAATGGAATTGTTAGCACTGACTGAGGTGGAATATATCGCCTATTGGTTTACGGAACTTCCACTTATATGCGAAGACCGTTACAAGGATATCCTCGAACGCTCTGAGGCCCCGCTGACCTACACACCGTTGATAGCGAATGCAAAATTGGAGCGGTTGCTGCATGATATCGCCGACTATTTTAAAGAACAGCCTTCCGCATGCGGGAAATATCTCGACATCAAGCGCCAGGAACTGGTTTACATATTAACCTGCTATTATCCCCTGCGCCAGATAAGTACGTTCTTCTATCCCATCAGCACTTATACGGAAAGTTTCCATTATTTCATTATGCAGAACTACGACAAGGTAAAGAATGTGGAAGAATTCGCCCATTTAGGTGGATATACAACCACTACATTCCGCCGTTTGTTTAAAAATATGTATAATGTTCCGGTGTACGAATGGATACTGGACAAGAAGCGTGAAGGTATTCTGAACGATCTGCAATTCACCAAGCAACGTATCTCCGTGATTAGTTCACGTTATGGCTTCGATTCCCTGTCGCACTTCGCTCATTTCTGTAAGGACTCCTTTGGAGACACCCCTCGTTCCTTGCGAAAACGTGCTGCCAGCGGGGAGAAAATCACCATTATAAAAGAAAAAAATGACGACTCAGCTAGGGAACAGGGTGACGAGTAAGAGTAATCTTCCCTTGTCAACCTGTTCCCTGACTCACTTGTCAACTTCTATCTATTCCCTGAATTACGGAATTATTTCTTTAATTCCTTGTTTAATCAATGTATTTCTTCTATTTTTGCGGGAAATTAGTGTAAGACCCTAAGTAAAAGCAAATTTTCTAACTATTAAATAATTTAAATTCAATCATTTATGTGGTTAAGTAATTCATCTGTAGGAAGGAAAGTGGTGATGAGCATTACCGGTATCGCCCTTGTCCTGTTTCTAACGTTTCACATGGCGATGAACCTGGTTGCATTAATCTCGGCAGAGGGATACAACATGGTTTGTGAGTTCCTGGGGGCAAACTGGTATGCCTTGGTGGCTACGGTAGGTTTGGCCGCACTTTTCATTATTCACATCATCTACGCTTTCTGGCTGACAATGCAGAACCGCAAAGCACGCGGTACCGAACGTTATGCCGTAGTTGATAAACCCAAAACTGTAGAATGGGCTTCTCAGAACATGCTCGTATTGGGTCTTATCGTAATCGTAGGTCTGGGTCTGCACCTGGTAAACTTCTGGGCAAAAATGCAGCTTCCTGAGTTGATGCACAACATGGGTATGCATGCTGACACGCTTACACTGGCTTATGCCGCTAACGGTGTTTATCACATTCAGAACACATTCAGCAATCCGGTATACGTAGTGCTTTACCTCATTTGGCTCGGCGCACTGTGGTTCCACCTGACTCACGGTTTCTGGAGTTCTATGCAATCCCTGGGTTGGAACAACAAGGTATGGATTAACCGTTGGAAATGCATCTCCAACATTTACTCTACTATCGTCGTTGTATGTTTCGCCTTGGTAGTTGTCGTATTCTTCGCAAAATCATTGTGCGGCGGTGCTTGCTAATTTGTAAATTGTAAACGATTAAAATGTAATAGCATTATGACTAAGATAGATTCAAAAATTCCGGAAGGACCGGTGGCTGAGAAATGGACCAACTATAAAGCTCACCAGAAATTAGTAAACCCTGCTAACAAGCGTCGCTTGGATATCATCGTGGTAGGTACGGGCTTGGCAGGTGCTTCTGCTGCCGCTTCACTCGGTGAAATGGGTTTCAGAGTATTCAACTTCTGTATTCAAGACTCTCCGCGCCGTGCACACTCCATCGCAGCACAGGGCGGTATCAACGCTGCAAAGAATTACCAAAACGACGGTGACTCTGTTTACCGTTTGTTCTACGATACAGTAAAGGGCGGTGACTACCGTGCCCGCGAAGCTAACGTTTACCGTTTGGCTGAGGTTTCCAACAGCATTATCGACCAATGTGTGGCACAAGGTGTTCCCTTCGCCCGCGAATACGGCGGTTTGCTGGATAACCGTTCTTTCGGTGGTGCTCAGGTATCACGTACGTTCTATGCCCGCGGCCAAACCGGACAGCAGTTGTTGCTGGGTGCTTACTCTGCACTGAGCCGCCAGGTAAACGTAGGTACCGTAAAATTATACACTCGTTACGAAATGCAGGACGTTGTCCTCGTTGACGGACGTGCCCGCGGTATCATCGCTAAAAACCTCGTAACCGGTAAACTGGAACGTTTTGCTGCACACGCAGTAGTAATCGCTACCGGTGGCTATGGAAACGCATACTTCCTGTCTACCAATGCAATGACTTGTAACTGTACAGCTGCCGTTTCTTGCTATCGCAAGGGTGCCTGGATGGCCAACCCGGCTATGGTACAGATTCACCCCACTTGTATTCCCGTTCACGGTGACAAGCAGTCTAAGTTGACTTTGATGTCAGAGTCTCTGCGTAATGACGGTCGTATCTGGGTTCCGAAGAAGAAAGAAGATGCCATAAAACTCCAGAAGGGTGAAATCAAGGGAAGCGATATTCCTGAAGAAGACCGCGACTACTACTTGGAACGCCGCTATCCGGCATTCGGAAACTTGGTTCCGCGTGACGTTGCCAGCCGTGCCGCTAAAGAACGTTGCGATGCTGGTTTCGGTGTGAACAATACAGGCTTGGCAGTATTCCTCGATTTCTCTGAGGCTATCAGTCGCTTAGGCATTGATATTGTTCTTCAACGTTATGGCAACCTCTTTGATATGTATGAGGAAATCACTGACGTTAATCCGGGTGAACTGGCAAAAGAAATTGCCGGTGTGAAATATTATAATCCGATGATGATTTATCCGGCTATCCACTACACAATGGGTGGTATCTGGGTTGACTACGAACTGATGACTTCTATCAAGGGTCTGTTCGCTATCGGTGAGTGTAACTTCTCCGACCACGGTGCCAACCGCCTCGGTGCTTCAGCATTGATGCAAGGTTTGGCTGACGGTTACTTCGTATTGCCTTACACTATTCAGAACTATCTGGCTGACCAGATTACAGTTCCCCGTTTCTCTACCGACCTGCCTGAATTCGCAGCAGCAGAGAAAGCTATCCAGGAAAAAATCAACTGGATGATGAACATCAAGGGTAAGAAGTCAGTAGACTCTATCCACAAGGAACTGGGCCACGTGATGTGGGAATATGTAGGTATGGGCCGTACAGCAGAAGGTCTGAAGACCGGTATTGCCAAACTGAAAGAAATCCGTAAGACATTCGAAAAAGACTTGTTCATCCCGGGAGATAAGGAAGGTATGAACGTAGAGCTGGATAAAGCTATCCGCCTGTACGACTTCATTATCATGGGCGAATTGGTTGCTTACGACGCTCTGAACCGTAACGAAAGCTGCGGTGGTCACTTCCGTGAAGAATACCAGACTGAAGAAGGCGAAGCAAAACGTGACGATGAAAACTTCTTCTACGTTGCTTGCTGGGAATATCAAGGTTCCGACGAAAAAGCTCCTGAGTTGCTGAAAGAACCGCTGGTTTACGAAGCAATCAAGGTACAGACTCGTAACTATAAGAGCTAATCGGGAAGTTGAACATTTAAAGAATTAAAGAAAATGGATAAAAATATAAGTTTCACACTGAAAGTATGGCGCCAGAAAGGCCCAAAGGCAAAAGGCGCTTTTGAAACATACCAAATGAAAGATATCCCCGGTGACACTTCATTCCTCGAAATGCTGGATATCTTGAATGAACAACTGATTTCTGAAGGTAAAGAACCGGTTGTATTCGATCATGACTGCCGCGAAGGTATCTGCGGTATGTGTTCGCTCTACATCAACGGACATCCTCACGGTCCTGCAACAGGTGCTACTACCTGTCAGATCTATATGCGTCGTTTCAACGATGGTGACACTATCACTGTTGAACCTTGGCGTTCTGCCGGTTTCCCGGTCATCAAGGACTTGATGGTAGACCGTACAGCTTACGACAAGATTATGCAAGCCGGTGGTTACGTTAGTGTGCGCACGGGCTCTCCTCAGGATGCCAATGCTATCCTGATTCCGAAGCAAATCGCTGACGAAGCTATGGATGCAGCTGCTTGTATCGGTTGCGGTGCTTGTGTAGCTGCTTGTAAGAATGGTTCTGCCATGTTGTTCGTTTCCGCAAAAGTTAGCCAGCTGAACTTGCTGCCGCAGGGTAAACCGGAAGCATTGCGTCGCGCAAAAGCTATGTTGAGCAAGATGGATGAACTCGGATTTGGTAACTGTACCAATACTCGTGCTTGCGAAGCCGAATGTCCGAAGAACATCTCTATCAGCAACATCGCCCGTCTGAACCGCGATTTCATCATCGCAAAACTGAAAGACTAATCAGCCCTTTCTACATTTGATTAATATCACAAGAACTCCTCTACCGGGAAACCGGTAGGGGAGTTCTTCTTATGAGTCAGAAGTCTTATACCTCATCCGCCAAAGATAGAACAACCGTAAAACAGCTTCCTTTTCCTACTTCAGACTGCACCTCTATATGTCCGCAAAGCTTCTCAATAATGACTTTACAGATAGAAAGCCCAAGCCCACTTCCTTGTTCAAACTCGTCAGTCTTATAAAAACGGTCAAAGATCATCATGAGTTCTTTCTCATCAATTCCCTTCCCTGTATCCTGTACATACACACTGACCTTCCGACCTTTTTTATCCACTTTGCATCCTAATGTAATAGAACCACTCCGGGTAAACTTATCCGCATTGCCCAGAAAATTGGAAATAACCTGGATAAAACGCATACGATCTATATTAACAGGTAAAGAGGGATTTTCATCCAAAGCCAGATGAAACTGTAACGAGGGCTTGATTAATGCCTGGTAAGCCATATAAATCTCTTTCACAATCGTCCTCATGTCCCATTCTTTTATTTCGAGATCCATGCTGCCGGAATCCAGACGTGATATTTCCACCACATCATTGACCAGTTTCAAGAGTAATTCGTTGTTACGGTTAATGCTCTCAAGCATAGCCTTCCTCTCATCCGGTTCAATCTCATCACCCCCCTCGCCAACCAGCAAATTGGTGAAACCTACAATGGCATTCAGCGGAGTACGGATTTCATGGCTCATATTATTCAGGAAAGATTGTTTCAACTCAGCATTTTCGGCCATCTGCTTAGCCTGAATGAGTTGTTCTTCACGTTCTACCTGTATCTGAATATCCTGCATAATGCCCGCCAGCATTATCCTTCCTTCCGCATCTTTCAAACTGCGGCACCGAAGTTCATACCAACGATAATCTTCTTCACCGAAAGAGAAACGTACACGCCTAACCTGCATATCTGTAGATTGATGCAGTGTTTCGTACAATGAATTCAATAGAAAAACATCACCGGGATACGCATATTTCAGGAAATCAGTCCGCACAAATATCCTCTGCTTCATTCCTACCAAACGCGTATAGTTCTCATCAAATTCAATATTATCCCCCTGTATATTCCAAAGCGAAATACGTCCTCCATCCATAGAAAGTGTCAGCCGCTTATGAGTCTCCTCAAGCATCTCCATATTCTTACGTTCCACACGCGAACGCCGGCGCATACGCAGCAGACTGATCAATACCAAAATAAAAGTAAGGATAAACAATCCGCTCAGGAAATAAAGTTCCTTCCGATACCGGTCATAGAAGGAGTAATTGATAATACGGACATCTTCAGGTACATTTTTCACATCAAAGTCCGTATAGGCTGAGAAATAAGTCCAATCCAGTACATATTCCTTTTCCATATCCCTGATTTTCGGCATACCAATTTTCTCCTTATTCATCAGACGAACAGAAAAATCAGCCGCAGTACGCGCAGAAATCTCATCAGTAGCCATGTAGCCGCCCACAATCTTGGCATCCTCCCCAAATCCCTGGCGGAGACAGCTGAAAGAAGGGATGTTTAAGGCTTTAGTTATCGGAAGCGACATCTGGTCGAACTTATCTAACAGGAAAACTTGTTTTTCCCTCCCAGCTTTTGTTTTTTCTATCTCGGTAAACAAAGAGGTCCCTTTTATATAACGAAAAGGGCAAAGGCTTATGGTAAAATCATCTTTATCAATATGGTTGTTTGCCCTTGCAGGCATCAGATTATAATGCTCAACCATTTCCTGCAATTTCCTGTATTCATGCTCCACTGAAAAAGTAGACTCACAGCCTAAAAGCCGAATTTCTTTTCTATCCGCAAACCGGGTTAATAAATCAAACGATTTATATCCAAGCGGAGTCAGATCAATATTATAAATAATATCTATCCCTACATGTGGCTGCAAAGATTTTATAAAATCAATGTTATGCTTAAAATCCGGCGCATCACGCAGCACATATACCTTTCTGCGCTCATATTCTTTTATAAGTTTCTCATCGGGAAAACGTACATTGCAAGCCACTACAGGAATGGAGGAAAGTAGTCGATGGCGGGTAGAAAGCAGGGCAGATGCGGCTTGGTCGCCCACTGTGAGGATCAGCGCCATCGGTTTATCTTTGATGATACTAAGATAAGCCTCCATATTTTTTATCCCATCTTCCGGCGTGACAGTATTGAAATCCAGATAAAATTTATCAAATATCGGTTCTATTCCCTGCTTCCTGAATTCCTGTTTCAAGAGTTCTTCAAAGTTTCCGTAACAATCATACTGAGGAGAGGAAGAATAAACAAGAGAAATCATTTTTTCTATCCGGTGGTTAATAGTGTACCACCGTTTAAAATTGACTCCGCACCAAAAAGCACACAGTAAAAAGATGAAGGCTAAAACATATTTTAGTTTGTCGGTTTTCATTGTATCACTTATATTGAGCAAAAGTAGCATAATATCTATAAAAAAAGAAGATTTTATGACGAAAACTCTCTAATTTTGTGACTGCCATAAAAAGACTGACATGAAGGTGTACAAAATCTGGTTACTATTGCTATTCTTGCTGATTCCGACTATTCTATCCGCCCAAAAAACAAGGACAGTCAAGGGGCAGGTATGCACTGCATCAGAGACCAAGAAAGGAGAAGAGCCTCTGCCCTATGCAAGTCTTGTTATCCTGGAAGGCAAGGATTCCACCTTTGTAAAAGGAGTTGCAAGCGGTGCAGACGGTCGTTTCAATCTCCAGTTCACCCCTCAGAAAGGAACACAATATTTACTGAAAGCCTCTTATACAGGAATGCAATCTGTCTTCCGCAAACTGGACAGCAACACTTCAACAATCAATCTGGGTAGCATCTTACTGGAAGAAGGTATCGAATTGGGCGAAGTGACAGTAAACGCCCGGATGCGCGATGTAGATCAGGTGGGAGATACCACCGTCATCAATGCGGCAGCTTACAAAACACCGGAAGGCTCGTATCTGGAGACACTTATCAAACGTATTCCCGGAATGGAATACGACAGCGAAACCAAAACACTGAAATACAACGGGCTACCCATTAATGAAATCAATGTAAACGGTGAAGCCTTCTTCTCAGGTGACAACAAGATGGCACTGGAAAACCTTCCCGTAGAGTTAATCAGCAAGATAAAAGTGTACGATAAGAAAAGCAAGCTGGAAAAGTTGACGGGTGTCAGCACCGGGAAAGAGAACTATGTGCTCGACCTGCAAACCAAAGAAGAATTCAACGGTACCCTCCTTGCATCGGGAAAAGCCGGATACGGCAATAACAACAAAAAAGATTTCAACCTGCAAGGCAACTACTTCAAAAATAACGGAAATAATTTCTCAGTTATCGCCAATTCCGGTAACCTCCATATGCGGACCAGCTACAAAGACAACATACAGGAGAACGTTGCCGTAAATTTCACCCAAAAGTACAATAAGAAACTAACACTCAACGGAAATGTATCCTATCACCACAACGAGCAGGGCAATATTTCGACATCCTACAACGAACAATATCTGACAAGTGGCAATAAGTACCAGTATTCTGCCGGCAACAATACGAACCGTAGCCGCAATATGAATTCATTATTGGGCTTAAACTGGCAGATCGATACCCTGACTTTTGTCAATTTCTTCGGTAATTTCAGCCTTGTCCGGAATAATAATGCCAATAATAACCGCCAGGCCACGTTCAATGAAAATCCTCATCTGGATATCCTCGATCCTTTCAGTCATATCAACGATGTATCCGATGAGCTGAAAATCAATGACATCGTCATGGGGTCGCTAATGCAAGGAGAACAACACCGGTATTCCTTCCATGCAAATATCATGCGCCGGATCAATAAAAAAGGAAGTTCTATCGGCCTGACTGCGCAATACAATGATAGCAAGAATGACAACAATAACTTCTCTATCTCATCAACCACGTATTATCAGTTGAAGAACAGTGCAGGAAACGACTCCATACTCTACCGTAACCAATACTCATCGAGCCTGTCCCCCAACCGTCAACAAGGCATCGGGCTGATGTTCAGCCACCCTTTTTCCAAGAAGCTGCACGCACAAATCTCATATAACCTCAACTACAGTAAGCAGAAAAACGACCGCAATACCTACGACTTATCCGGCTTTATGGAAGAAACGGCAGTACAACCCGGATATCTGCCCGAAGGATATGAAACGAGCTACATCGACAGCCTGAGCAACCGGAGCCATAGCAGTACCCTGCAACACGGAATCAACCTGCACTTTAATTATTCCGACACCATTTGGAACATCAATGCCGGAGTATCCGTGCAACCTGAGCGACGCAGCCTGAACCAGAAAACAGGCCTGCATAGAGCTGATACCACCCTCCATTCAGTCGGCTTCCAGCCTATGCTTTTCATCTCATGGCAGAAAAAGAAAAACAGGATAACCTTGAATTATTATGGAAATACCTGGCAACCATCATTATATGATCTGATTTCACCAACCAACAACAGTGACCCGCTCAACATTACGCGAAGCAATCCTAACTTGAAGCCTACTTATAATCAGTCTGTCCGATTGGAAGCACAAAATATGAAGGAAGGACTCTTTGCCACACTGAACTGGAACAACAGAATCAATAGTCAGACCCGTGCAGTGATCTACAACCAGCAAACCGGTGGACGTGAAACTTATCCGGTGAATATTAACGGCAACTGGAACATAAACGGTGTGTTCCGGTATCAGAAGCGCATCAAAAACTTTAATCTGAATGCAAATGCCGGAGGCTCCTTTGCACAGGATGTCAACCTCATCAACGAAAACCAGAGTGAACAACCCGAACGCAGTGCCACGCATAACACCGGGCTCAACAGTGACCTGCGCCTATCCTACCAACCTAAATGGGGTAATCTGGACCTAAACGGGAGGTGGAACTTCCAACATTCTTCCAACTCACTTTTAGAGACGGATACATACACACGCAATTACACCTTCGGATTGAACGGTTTTGCCGATTTACCGGGAGGTATACAGCTGAGAACAGATGCAAATTATTCCTTCCGGAACGGTACAAACATAAAAAAAGGGGAAGACGACCAGATTGTTTGGAACGCAAGCATCACATGGCGTTTCCTGAAAAAGAAACAGGCGGAGGTATCAGCCAACTGGGTGGATATACTCAGCCAGCAAAAGAATTACTTTCGAGGCACAATGGCTGACGGCCTTTATGAAAACCATACGCAACAGATAGGCAGTTACTTCATTGTCTCAGTGAAGTATCGCTTCAACCAGCCTCTTCACAAATAGTTGGCGTTTCTTGTGGAGGAACAGGCTGTACCGAACGCAGGCCACGAGGTGAGGTTCCAAAGTTCTTCTTGCAGAAGTTAGAGAAGTGAGGCAAAGACTCGAAACCATATTTATAGCAGATCTCAGAAATAGTGGCATTTGTGTAACGAAGTTCGTAAACAATGCTCTCTTTACGTTTCTCCAACATCCATTCATAAACAGGTTTATGGAATACAGAATTGAAGATACGCCGGAAGGTAACAGTGGTGTATCCGCCTAACTGGGCAAGTTCTTCTACCGTCTTCACTTTCAGATGGTTTTGCAGGACAAAATACTCAAAGCTGGACGTATAGCGGGAAAGTGTATGCACCAGCATCGAAAGGTCATAATCGGAGTAGTATTCTCCCAAAAGAAAGGCAAGTTCTTTTCGTTTGAACGAAAGCAATTCCCGACAAATCTTTTCTTTCGCCAAATAGGATTTGGAGGCGTCCAGAAAGAAACGCAACTCCGGAATAATTTTTAATGGAGTGAATATCAGAGGCGGAGTTATTTCTTTCATAATGTGTTTATAACGTTCCTCACAGAAAAACTCCGGCTGATTAAAACGATAACAAACACATTCCACGTCCGTCAGAGCTAGAATCTCATATTTTGAACCAATGGCTTGAAGAATGAACTCCCCCGCACGTAAAGTAGTTCCGGCATATTCCTGAC
This sequence comes from Bacteroides cellulosilyticus, assembly GCF_020091405.1. Classification (NCBI taxonomy): domain Bacteria; kingdom Pseudomonadati; phylum Bacteroidota; class Bacteroidia; order Bacteroidales; family Bacteroidaceae; genus Bacteroides; species Bacteroides cellulosilyticus. The sequence goes on along the minus strand of NZ_CP081903.1, from coordinate 1,993,332 downwards.
TGTTGACAAGCACTTCTCCTTTCAACAAAAAAATCATAATGTTTTCTTCGCATTTTTGAGCAGGAAGGTGGAAGCCTCTTGAATGAGAGGCATAAATAATCGCATTACCCACAGCCTTAGGGCACTGCTGACACGACATGGCCGCACCACATGCAGAGTAAGTTTGCATTGCAGATTGAATGTTTTTTGTTTGTTTTGTGCGGCAAAAGTAAGAATATTCCGGGAAGAAACAAAAAAATCCCCGAAGACTTTGTGGGAAAGAAGGTCTTCGGGGAAAGAAATTATGGGATTAGGAAAGGTTATTCAGCGGGAGGAGTTACAGGATTCTCAGTCTCTGCTCCCCAATCTTTAACAGTAGTATCAAAGCTAACAGTAGTACCAGTCGCAGTCAAGGCTAAAGTATAGCGTATTTTTTTCCCAGCTTCCCAAGCTGCTGTTTCCCCCAAAGGAATCGATTCATCAGAAACTTTCTTAACAACTTTACCATCTTGTAATACATTATAACTAATTACTATACTAGCATTAGTCAATGACTGTGGAATTAACATCAAAGCACCATTCTGTTGCAAATTAGTAGATTCTTCTGCTTTTGCGACACTCACTCCATTGGAATTGTTTAAATATACATAATCTTTTCCTACACCTGATTTCGCAACCCAAGTAGTATCAGCAAAATTATACGTTCCTGAATTTGAAATACCTGTCAACTTTACAGAAGTCACATTATATGTCAAATCTGCATTATCTGTTTTCGCTGAGAAATTAACTTGAGTAAGCACATGGATGAATGCAAAAGTTACTTTAGAATCTGCTTGTGTTTTATTAAGTGCTTGAGCCACTACGAAGTCTTTTTGATCAGCAGCTAAATCTGCTACTGTATAATCTATTTTAGGATAAGCATCTGTAGTTTGAGCGGCATAATTAGTTGCTAAAATATCCGTAGCATAAGCAAAAAACTGTATATTATCATCTAATGGCCAATAATAATCAGTTCCACCTGTCACTCCCCATACATCACTAGAATATTTCACATCTACTCCCGGCATAAATACAGAAGAAAGTACTCCTGTGCTGCCCTGTTCTCCAACAGTTTCTGTACCTGTATTATATGCATATACAGTAAATCCCGTTCCTTGCAAGGCTGCATTATCTGTAATAACCGCTCTTGTTGTCTTACTTACTATTGTTCCAAAGTTAACCTTCGCCTTTTGACCAATATTTTCAATCTCTTCATTCTGTGAGCAACCTACGATTGCCAACGCAGCAACTGCTGCCAATAAAATCTTCTTCATAACCGTTTGTTTTATAAGTTAATATTTTGTTCGTTTTACTTTTCAATTTACAGGTAACTCAACATTCGTCTCGTCGTCCCAGTTTCCTACATCACCGCCAATGCCTCCGCCTCCACCGGGAGGAACTTCCACATCATCCACTTCAATCTCCTCTTCAATCGGTATCTCGATATCCGTTACCGGATCTTCTTCTTCCCCGGGCGGGGGAGGAGCTACAGCCGCCGTGATGTCAACCTTGGTCTCTTGAACCGTATTATCCACCTTAACTAGTAATAGCTTCATCATCACCCCTCCGGTCAAACGTGTATTCGCAGACTCTGATGAGGAAAAAGCAGAGAAACTGCCACGTATTACATCCTCTCCTTTATGAGCCTCCACATAGATAGGAGCAATGCTTGCCGTACATGAGCCATTACTTATGCAATATCCCCCATCCATTCCATCCACATTGCAAACAATGCTTGCCACGTTCTTCAATCCTTTCACCTTTATTTCAAAAGAATAGTGCTTGACTACCAGCTTCGGCTGAAACTCCATCAAAAGCACATCTTCACTCTTTTCTATCCTCATATCTTTTATACTTACTACATACAAAGGATCAGGTGCCCATACCATTTTTTCACTAGCGTCAAGGCCTGTGCAAGGTCCTGTATAAGCTTCAATCGTTTCGTATGACTTTTCACCACGAATCAGTACACATTCCGTATTATAATTGTAAATCACCATGTCATAACGCCCGGGCGGCACTTTCACCTCTCCCCCTTCTACCGAAAGATAGCTATCCACCTTTCTGCCTTCTTCACTCTTCGGGTAGAAAATCACCCTCATCCCTTCGGGCAACTTATCCACTCCTTTCCAGTTAAACTTTATCTTTACTCCGCTGACGGGATACTCATCCAGTATGTCTCTGAAATCACATCCGGCTAACAGTATCGGCAGCCCGAACAGAAGTAAAAGAAACATATATTTCGTACACCTCATAGCTATCGCCTCCTTCCCTTAATGAGCCATACCAAAGAGATTTTGGCTTTTGTAGGCCCCATAAAATGATAGCGTCCGCTACTCGTCCATATCAAATCGCCTTCGTAGGTGGTGTACTTACGGTATTCTGTCGCCAGATAACCAATACCCAAACTAAACTCAAGAGCCAGGTGCCGTGCCAGTTGATGGCTATACCCATACGTCAGACCGGAAGCTGCATAGTAGTTTCCCCGATATCCTTTGTCTTTGTCAAATTGAAAATCGTACACTCCCCCTTCGGCATATATTCCCAGAAAATGTCCTGTCAGTCGTTCACGGTTCTTACGTTTTCCAAGCCAGCAACGTGCCTCAACACCTCCCGAAAGAAGCTGGTAACAAAAGCCATGCTTGCTGTTCGACCACCAGGGACATTTATATTCCATATTCAAAGACCACCGCTGCCCTACGGGCAATTCCACCTCCACATTCGGAGCCAAAGCTAAATCATAAAGTATATTGTTCTTCAATGCAAGCACTGTTCTGTGCGGGGTTTCCCGCTTACTTTCCACTTCAACCCAAGGAGCGAAAGCCATAGTTTCCAATTGCTCCTCCGGCAAAGTATTCGCAGGCAATGTTAATGCAGCTACCGGCAAACTGTCCTTCATCTTCCCTGTCCGTTCTATCTTCCGAAACTGATGTTCCGATAAATAAGCGTAAGGTCTGCCACCATCCAAATAGCGCAACAGCTTTCTCAGCTTTTCAAAGTTCCCGAAGTGATACCGGATCAACGTCAACACATCTTCTTTATCCGGCACTTGCGGGTCGTCCATCACCCATTGGTAAATTTTGCTCCAGGTTTCCGGCTGATTCATTCGGTCCGATACTCTACAAGTATCTCCTTTCGCTGCATATCTTCCAGCCCGCGCCTCTTCTTTGCCTGATATCAAAAGAAAGAGTATCAAAAGTATATATAAACCGACGCGAACCTTCATAACTTTGCTTTGTATGGAGGCAAATATATATTATTATAATTGAAGAAATTATACGTTTTATAACTCTTTTCGTGGGGTGAAAGGTTCTGTGAAACGAATGAAACAGATTTGCAACTTTGCAACATAAAAGTGAAGCAGATTTCACTTCAATCAGTAAACAATTTCATCTTTCTAAGAAATAAACCGGGATAATTCCTACTTCTTTTTTTCTTTCCTTCATACCCTTCCACACCCCCGTATTTCCTTATCCATCAACCTTAGCGGGTGGAAGGGTATATCCACATACTTTCTATAACATTGTCAACGGATATTTTTCAATAACGGGTTATTAGCTATTCAACTAATCTATAATACATTATATTATTTTGCATAGGACATCCATAGCGTTTGATTACTGTCAGTAAGTTTACTGACAGTAATCAGCATGCTTGCTGACAATAGTCAAACGACTTACCGACAGTAATCAACATACGATTATCCATATAGCAAAATAAACGTATCTTATATATATGCCACCTATGCACTATGGTTATTCCCCTTTTCGCCCGATAATCATTTAGCCACTATCCACCCCTATATTATCTCAAAAAGACAGTTCGTGTGCGAAAACAGTGAATATCCGTGAAAGAATTATAAAAGGAATGCCAAACACTGACATATATTTGGAGGAAATAAGATGAACCCCTATATTTGTCATGTGATTTTTTTCATAGTATTAGATTTAAGGTTAACAAAGGTTGGAGTACAGCGGTACTCCTTTTTTTATGCCCATACCTTAACCGTAGTCATTTGAAAACTATATAAGAGTCTTATTGGTGTATTTCTGATAGGTAAAAACAGCAAAACCAAACAAATAGATTATTTCATTTTTTGTACACTTTTGCTACAAACTAACTCTATTAATCAGCATCTTACAAAGGAAAAGTGTACAAAAATAAAGCTGTATAAAATAGCATTTAGATACCAAGCCATACAGTTACAAGCCACTAACAAATCAAAAAAGAATCCCGCTATTCGGTTATTCTGGAAATTATTAATAATATTGCAACCTGTTACGTAAGCACAAGGCATACCTTTGAAGCCTAAATCAATAATATATGATTGCAAACGAAAATAGAAATGAATTGCTACAATCACTGAAGGAGGGTTCTTTTTCTGCATTCGAGAAGTTATATAACCTGTATAGCGGCAAGCTCTACAACTTTATGATGCGTCTCTCTTCCGGCAATCAGTATATGGCAGAAGAGGTGGTGCAGCAAACATTTATCCGCATATGGGAGGTGCGGGAGAAGATAGACCCGACTGAAAATTTCATCTCCTACCTCTGCACCATAGCCCGTAACCTGTCAATGAATATGTACCAGCATCAGACAGTGGAATACATTTATACCGAATACCTGCTGAAAAGCAATCCCGACCGGGATCATCAGACAGAAGAAAGCACAGACCTGCGCTTTCTGAACGACTACATCGACTCACTGGCTGAAGAACTACCCCCCTCGCGCAAGAAAATCTTTCTGCTCAGCAAACGTCAAGGCTATACCAATAAAGAAATAGCTGAGAAGATGGGTATTTCAGAAAGTACAGTCGCCACGCAACTGTCACTTGCCGTAAAGTTCATGCGCGAACAATTCATTAAGCATTACGATAAACTGATTCTCATCCTATGGGCCTTTTTTGTTAACGAAATGCAATAATAACGGCACAGTTGGACAAGAGAATGGAAGTAACTGTATACACATATAGAAATAAGTAAGAGAAGATGGAAAAAGAATATTATAAGAACTTAGCCGAAAAATACTTCGCAGGAGACATCACAGAAGCGGAAATCAGCGAACTGGCAGGATGGATACGCAACAATGCCCAACTGGCAGGATGGTGGGAGAAGGAGTTTGAGAAGTCCGCCGCCGACATCAGTCCCGCCTTGCGCGATAAGATGTTTGCCAGAATTAAGACGGAAGTTCTTAAAGAGGCATCCGGAACTTCCGAGGCCTCCGGGCTTTCCGGTAAAGACACAGTTGCCCCCTACACACCGCAACAACCTGCCGTGAAGCGTACACCGGGCAAAGCACTGGTTCCCGCCTGGGCAAGGTGGGCAGCCATGATTTGCATTCCCATCTGCATCGCCTTCTTCACTTACAATATTCTGAGTATCTCCAATGCCGATCAACCCCGTTCACCCTTCATTGTGAAAGCCGACAAGGGCGATAAAGCCACTGTAGTTTTGCCCGACGGTACAGACGTCATCCTGAATTCCGCCTCCCAACTCAGCTATCTGAGCGACTTCGGAAGAAACGAACGCCGGGTGCAACTGGAAGGAGAAGGTTACTTCAAAGTGGCACATGATACCCGCCGCACCTTCATCGTGCAGGTGGGCGAACTGGAAGTTAAAGTAATGGGTACGGTGTTCAACGTCTGCGCCTACAGTAACGACCAGGATGTGACTGTCGTCCTGCTGGAAGGAAAAGTCGGTATCCACACGCCATCCACTTCTACCACCCTAAGCCCCGGAGAGAAGATAAACTACAACAAGTCCACCCGCAAACTGAGTACCGAGAAAGTCTATCCCGACGACTACGTAAGCTGGACGAAAGGCAGTCTCTACTTCCAAAACGAATCTTTGGAAAACATCATGAAAGCCCTTTCACGAGTGTATGATGTCACAATACGTATCGACTCACCCAAGATATCCGAAGAACGTTTCACCGGTACTATCCCCGGTGGAGGTATACAGAACGCTTTAAACATCATCATGCTGACCTCTCCATTCCGTTATGAAATGGAAGATTCAGTCATTATATTAAAGGAGAAATAGCCGCTGGTTTGTTAATGTGAGTTAAAAGGAAAAAGCCGCTTGGACGGCGACATAAGGAAACCTGTATACCTATCAAACCAACTTAATTTATTTGATATGAAAAACAGGAAACCAAAGAATCTAAGAACTATGCGGGCGCTTTGCCTCACCATGTTCTTGAGTGTATCACTCAGCCTTTTCTCGCAGATCACCGTCACTGTGGAAAACACGCCGTTGCGTGCCGCACTGAAAAAGATTGAGCAGGTAAGCAACTACAAGTTCTTCTACAATGAGAAACTGGCAGGCCTCGATCAGCCCGTCTCCTTCAACGTAAGCAATGCCACCATTGAGCAGACTTTGCAGAAAATGCTGGCCGGTAAGGAACTTACTTACAGAATGGAGAAAGACAATGTAGTAGTGCTGTTGCAGAAGGAGGCTGTGAATCAGAAGACTAAGACGATTACCGGAACGATTGTAGACCAGTCGGGCGAACCGGTAATTGGTGCCAGCATTGTAGTAAAAGGAACCAGCAATGGTACCATCACCGATATAGACGGTAATTACACCTTGGCAAATGTACCTGAAAACTCCACAATCAACATTTCCTATATAGGCTATCAGCCCTTGACCTATCCCGCATCCAGTAAAGAACTCACCAAAGTTACGCTGAAAGAGGATAGTGAAATGCTGGATGAGGTGGTGGTGGTAGGATACGGTACCACCAAGAAAGCAAATCTATCCGGTGCCGTAGACCAAATATCCTCGAAAGAAATAGAGCACCGCGTCAGTGGCAATGCCGGGCAAGTACTCCAAGGAATGATTCCCAATCTGAATGTTTCCTTCAGCGATGGTTCCATAAACTCAAAGGCAACCTTTGATGTACGTGGCGTAGGTTCCATAAACGGCGGAAAGCCTTTGGTACTTATCGACGGTGTAGAAGGTGATATGAATTATATCAATCCCAAAGATATAGAATCCATATCTGTACTGAAAGACGCTTCTTCTGCCGCCATATATGGTGCCCGTGCCGCTTTTGGTGTAGTACTTATCACGACCAAGAATCCGAATGCCGGAAAAATACAGGTGAATTATTCCAATCACTTCGGTTGGAGCAACCCCACTATCAATACAGACAATTTTATCACGGACGGCCTGGAATGGGCTCGCCTGAGCGACAAGTTAAGTCTTTTGGAAAATACAAGTACCTACTTAGGATACACCGAAGAAGACTATGCCTACATGGAAGCCCGCAAGAAAGACCCTTCACTCCCTTCCGCACTGATAAAAACAGTAGACGGCGTGGAGCGCTATGTACATTACGGAAATACGGATTGGTGGGATTATATCTTCCAGAATAACCAACCCTCCATGGAACATAACCTGAATATTTCCGGTGGTAGCGAGAAAGTTCGTTTCTATCTTTCCGGAAGATTCTATTCAAGAGAAGGTATTTACCGAATCAACCCCGATAAACTGAAAAGTTATACCTTACGCAGCAAGATCGATTTCCAGCTGACCTCCTCTATCAAGATAACCAACTCCACCAATATCTATTTCAGCGATTATGATTATCCGGCAACCAACAACCGTAATGTAGGTGGAAGCGATAACAGTGAGGATTGGAGAAAATATACCTTCCACGCTTCCCCGGTATTCTTACCCCGAAATCCGGATGGTACTATTCTTATCAACGGCGCCTACACTCCCGGCCGTGACATAGCGGACGGCACATTTGCCGACCTGACCTATGGGAAAAGCAAGGGACTTGACCAGGAGCATGACATTTCAAACACCATTGCTTTGCAGTTTACTCCCATCAAGGACGTAGTATTAAATGCCGACTATAGTTTCCGTAAAGGAAGTCCCGTTTCCAAACTGTTACTGGTTTCAACTCCGCACACCAACCAACCCAACGGTGAGGGAACAAGCCGCTATATGCCTAACAAATCACTCTATAAGGAGATGCATTGGCAAACTATGTATCAGGCAGTCAATGCCTTCGGTACATACAGCCACCTCTTTGCAAAGAAACACGATGTAAAGGCAATGATCGGATTCAACCAAGAATGGAGACATTGGGAGCGCAGTGTTGCAAGACGCAGTTCACCCGCATCCGAAGAACTGGGTTCTTTCAACCTCGCCACGGGAGAAAATGTACAGGTTCAGGGAAATGCTGATGAATGGGCTATCCGTGCCGCTTTCTACCGCCTGAACTACGACTACCTGGGACGCTATCTATTAGAGTTCAACGGACGCTTCGACCTTTCCTCCAAGTTCCCCCATAACAAACGCCTGGGTATTTTCCCCTCCGGTTCTTTTGCCTGGCGCATAAGTGAAGAACCATTCTTCCAATCATTGAAATCCGTTATGGATAACTTGAAATTCCGCGTTTCCTATGGGACACTGGGCAATCAAAACGTAGGTCCATACGACTACATAGCCAAAATGAAAGTCACGCAAGGGGATTACCTGATGGACAGTTCATACATGAGTTACCTGACTACTCCTGATGCCATCTCCTCAAACTTCACTTGGGAAAAATCTCAGACCATTGACTTTGGAGTCGATTTCTCTTTGTTTAACGGACGGTTCTCCACTTCTTTCGACTGGTATCAACGCGACACAAAAGATATGTTGACCCAAGGTAAGAAACTTCCATCTGTTTTCGGAACTTCCGAACCACAAGAGAATGCCGCTAATCTGCGCACAAGAGGTTTCGAGCTGTCAGTGAAATGGCAGGATAAATTCTTGCTGGCACACCAGCCGTTCGAATATAAAGTAGGATTCACATTAGCCGATAACGTAACAGAAATTACCAAATTCGACAACCCCGACGGACAGATAGACCAGTTTTATGTAGGTAAACGCTTGGGTGAAATATGGGGATATACGGTTGAAGGGTTCTTCCAGGATGACATGGAATATCTGAAACATGCAGACCAAACGAAAGTAAACCGAAGAATCCAACGTAACTACCTCATTAACCATCCGATAGCAGGAGACATCAAATTCAAAGACTTGGATGGCAATGGAGAAATATCTCCGGGTGACCAGACTTTGGCAAATCCGGGTGACCTGCGCATTATCGGTAATACATCGCCCAGATACACTTGCTCCCTGAACCTAGGATTCAATTATTACGGCTTCGACTTTTCAACATTCTTTCAGGGAGTCCTGAAACGTAACTGGTGGCCGGGCAAGGATAACAGTTTCTTCTGGGGACCGTTTACACGCCAGTACGAGAATTTCTACCCTAAAAGTATTGAGCAAAACTCATGGACCCCGGAAAACCCGAATGCATACTTCCCACGTCTGGCTGTATATGCAGCCAACGAAGGTGGAAATTATGAAGGCGCCCAGTTGAGAGTCTATTCTGATAAATACTTGCAAAATGCTGCTTATGTCCGCCTGAAAGATATCACTTTAGGCTATACTCTGCCTAAGGCACTCTGTAGTAAGATTGGATTCTCCAGCATCCGGGTTTATGTTTCAGGAACCAACCTCCTGACATTCTCTCCTTTGTACAAACATAACGAGGACCGCACCGTAGACCCGGAACAATTGGGAGACGGTAATTCTTACCCGTTCAGCAAGACATTTGCTTTTGGTTTTGATTTTAAATTTTAAAGAAGAAGTATAGCTATGAATAAATTCAATATAATAAAAGTTTGTACTGTTTGTATGATAGGCATAGGCATGGCCTCATGCAACGACTCATTCATGGACAGATTCCCAATCGCGGAAATATCACCGGAGAACTCATTCAAGTCTGCACAAGACCTCGAATTGTATACCAATGGGTTTTATGAGAATCTTCCGAAAATCAATGATATTGTCCGAGGAGATAATACATCAGATAATATACTTTACAGCAATGTACCTATGGAGCAGCGAAGTGCGGAAAGAGATATCCCATCCGAAGCCGGCAGTAGTGGCTGGAGTTGGGGAGCTCTCCGGAAAATCAATATTTTCTTTGATAACTACACACGTTGTGAAGACAAAGTTGCCGCACTGAAGTATGAAGGTGTTGCCCGTTTCTTCAGAGCCTGGTTCTACTTCGACAAGGTGAAACGCTTTGGTGGTGTGCCCTGGTATGAAACAGAAATCAAAACAGACGATGAAGACTTGCTATATAAGCCCAGAGATTCACGTGAATTCATTATGAACAAAACAATTGAAGATCTGGAAACAGCAGTGGAACGTCTGGGTACTACCAGAAAACCGGACCAAATATCCAAATGGACTGCATTAGCTTTCTTGTCCCGCGTATGTCTCTACGAAGGTACTTATCGTAAATATCACACAGAACTAAATCTTCCCGATGCCGACAAACTACTGGAGAAAGCATATAAAGCAGCGGAAAGAGTAATGAATGAATCGGGCTATAGTTTATATACCACAGGAAATTCCGATGTCGATTACAGGGACTTGTTTGCTTCCGATGAGCTGAAAGAGGCAGAAGTTATTTTGGGAAGACGTTACTCGTTGGTATTGAACAAGATGCATAATACAAACTATTATTTTCTATCAAAAACCCAACAAGACGTAGGGCTGACCAAAGACTTTGTGAATACCTATCTGTTGGCCAACGGAACACCGTTCACCGCTCAAACAGATTATGCTACCATGCAGTTCAAGGATGAAATGAAGAACCGGGACAAACGTCTGGCACAGACAATCCGTTCAGTGGGATACACCCGGATTGACAGCGACAAACCATTACTTCCCGACTTAGAAGCCTCCATGACGGGATACCAGATTGCTAAATTCATATCCAAAGAGGCACAGGATGGAGATGGTGCATCCTATCAGGATGTAGCTATCATTCGCTATGCGGAAGTTCTTCTGAATTATGCCGAAGCCAAGGCTGAACTGGGAGTAATCACACAGGATGACATTGATAAGTCTATAAGGCTGATTCGCGTAAGAGCCGGAATGCCAAATCTGAATCTTGCTACATCCAATTCCAACCCGGACGGGATACTTGCAAGCGAATACACCAACGTAACCGGAAGTAATAAAGGCGTCATTCTGGAAATCAGACGCGAACGCCGCATAGAGTTAGCTCTCGAAGGATTCCGCTATGATGACTTGATGCGCTGGAAAATGGGTAAACTACTTGAACCTCATTTCACAGGTATGTATTTCCCCTCACTGGGTGAATTTGATTTGGACGGAGATGGCACAGCCGATCTTCTGCTTTACGACGATAAAGCACCCGAAAGTAAAGCGAAACAAAAAATCAAAGTGGGAGGTGTCCTTCAACTGACAGAAGGGAAACGAGGCTATCTGGTTGGTTTCCTGAATATAACGAAGAAGTTTGATGAAACACGCGATTACCTGTACCCAATACCTTCAGGCGATATTATGCTGAACAAGAAACTGGAACAAAATCCGAACTGGAAATAATAAAAACAGAGTGAATCATGAAAATAGATAAAATATACATAACCGGATTTTTCCTTTCCCTGTTTCTTTTTGTTGCCTGCGGGAGCGATAACGAACCATCTATTCCGGAAGAGCCCGACCCTTCGGAAGTATACTATCCGGAAGTTACCGAAAGTGAGCGGGTTTCTATTCCCGTTTCATTACAGAAGAGAGAGCATGTGCAGATATGCGCCCATCGAGGATACTGGAAAGATGCACCGGAGAATTCCATCAAAGCAGTAACCCTGGCTATCGAAAATAAAATTGATATGATAGAGCTGGATGTAAGAATGTCAAAGGATGGAAAGCTGGTATTGATGCACGATGCCACTATCGAACGTACGACAAATGGCACCGGAAAAGTATCGGAATTGAGTTACAAGGAATTAAGTTCGTACAATCTGTATCATGAGGGAGAATTGACGGAGGAAAGAGTACCGCTCTTCAAAGATATCCTGTCAACAGCCAGAGGGAAGATCTACATTGATATAGATGTGAAGATTTCCGATTATAAGGCAGTATACGACTTGGTAAAGCAATATGGTATGCTTTCCCAGGTACTGTTTACAGTCTATGATGTGGCGGCAGCCAAGAAGGTAGTGAATCTGGATGAAAACGCCATCCTCTTACCAGTCATCTACGAAATGCAGGATCTGGAAAATTATCTGGCAATTCGCAAACCTCTTCCCGTTGCCCAGTTCAATAGCGCTGCTTTCACAGACGACATTCTGGCCAAAGCATCCGAAAACGGTGTTTTCCTATTCAAAAACATTTATATAAACACCACTATTACTCCGACTTCGGATAACTACAAACAAGTGAAAGCATTTCTGATAAAAGAAGGAAGTATCATACAGACAGATTATCCCGTTGAACTGAAAGAGTATTTAAAAAACAATTAAAAAGATACATCAATGAAAAATACAATATTAATAATACTGGCTGCACTTCTATGGATGGCATGCAGTGATGAAGATAAAGTGAATATAAAACCGGTGGCGGCTTTCAAGGCAAGTGAAGTCATCGTCCAGGAAGGACAGTCTGTGGCTTTCACAGACTTGTCATTCGACCAGGACGGACAAATAGCCCAATGGGCATGGGATTTTGGCAATGGCAGTTCTTCCGAAGAACAATCTCCAATAACGGAATACTCTGCGGCCGGAGAATATACAGTGACTTTATCCGTCTGGGATAACCAAGGGACACAGAATGCAAATACATTCAGTAAGACTATCACTGTAAAAGAAAAGTCTACTGCTGACGTAGAACCCGAAATAGCATGGGAATTCCAGACACCATGCGGCTTTCAGGATGTATCTCCTGCCATCGACGATCATGGAAATGTCGTTGTAGGCTGCGATGCAAACAATGCACGCGGCGGGCAAAATATATGGGTAATAAACAATGGAACAGAAGTCTGGCATTATTCTTCGGGCGACGTAATCCGTTCTTCGGCTGCAATAGCAGATGATGGTACTATCTATGTGGGCAGCTATGACAAGAAACTATACGCCTTCTCCGCCAGTTCATCCGCACCATTGGGAACATTTGATCTGGGTGCCACAGCCAAGTTCAGTAGCCCGGCTATAGATAAAGATGGTACAGTATTTTTCTCTGCCAATAAAAAGTTATTTGCCATCAATGCGGCACCGGGTATGACCGAAAAGTGGAATGCCGATTGTGAAGGGACTACGCAATCTACTCCAGTAATAGGCGATGATGCTGTATACATCTGTTCCAATAGTGGCAAACTTTATGCTTTTGCCAAAAATGACGGAAAGAAGAGATGGACTGTGGAATATGGAAAGACTTGTACTTCAGTTCCCGCCATAGGAGAAGACGGCACCATTTATCTATGTGGTGAAACGGCGGATGGTGGAATAGTAATGGCTGTAAATCCGGATGGGACTGTAAAATGGCAACAATATTCAGCCTCAGCCTTCGCTAATTCCGGTATCTCGCTGAGTATCGACGGATATTTGTATGTAGGCAATTCTGACGGAGATATGCTTTGCTATACTCAGGAAGACGGTACCTCTGTCTGGAAGTTCAAGGCACAAGGACAAATTCGTTCGGTACCTGCAATAGACAATGCCGGGAATATTTACTTCGGTGACGGAAAAGGCTACTTCTATGTACTAAATTCAAAAGGAAAACTGAGTTATAAGGAAATTCAGTTGGGAGCAAACATCTGGTCATCTCCTGTTATTGATAAGAATGGACTTATCTACGTTTGCACCGATGTTACCAAATCATCAGAGCCAGGCAAGGTATTCGCACTCAGAACCCATGCAACAGGAGCACAACAAGGTTGGTCCATGCGGAGTGGAGACTACAAGAGAAACGCCCGTAAAAAATAACTTTAACGAATAAAAAACTCAAAAGAAAAATAGAATATGAAAAGGATATTATCAATATCAGTATTACTGATCGCTTATTTGGCAACATTTGCCCAAGGACATTTTAAAGAGATAGAAAAGAGCTTCAAGGAACCGGAGACTAAATCGGTTCTTGTTGTTTCCCATCGTGCCGATTGGCGCAATGCACCGGAAAATTCCTTGCAGGCTATCCAGAACTGCATCGATATGGGTGTAGATATGGTGGAAATCGACCTGAAAAAAACAAAAGATGGTCACCTGGTACTGATGCACGATAAAATGATAGACCGCACAATGAACGGTAAAGGAAGTCCGGAGGATTATACTCTGGCAGAGTTGAAAGCCATGAGACTGAAAAATGGTGCCGGAATCAAAACCCGGCATCAGATTCCTACCTTTGAGGAAGTCATGAATCTATGTAAAGGCAAGATCATGGTAAATGTAGACAAAGGCTATGACTACTTCAAAGATGCGTATGAAGTACTAAAGAAAACCGGCACCGCAGACCAATGTGTGATGAAAGCCAGCCTGCCCTATGAACAAGTGAAAGCCGAAAATGGCGAAGTGCTGGATAAGATGATTTTCATGCCTGTTATCCAGTTACACAAAGAGGGAGCAGAAGCAATCATAGACGGGTATCTGAAACACATGAAGCCACAGGCTTTTGAATTAGTCTTCAATAACGACAGCCCCGAAGTGCAGCGCCTCATCAAGAAGGTCCACGACAGTGGAGCAAAGATATTCATCAACTCCCTCTGGCCCGAGCTTTGTGGCGGACATGATGATGACCGTGCCGTAGAACTGCATCAGCCGGACGAGAGCTGGGGATGGATCATCAACCAGGGAGCAAAACTGATTCAGACAGACCGTCCCGCTATATTGCTGCAATACTTAAAGGATAAGAAACTGCACAAGTAAAGAAAAGAAAGCATGTTGAAACATATCATTGATTTTTACAAGGTGTCGGCTCCGGCACCTTGTAACGGGGAATCTTTGCCCGAACAAAAGCGTCGGTTGAAGCGTCTGCAATGGTCCACTTTCCTTGCGGCAACTCTCGGATATAGTATGTACTATGTATGCCGTCTGAGCCTGAACATCGTTAAGAAGCCGATTGTAGATGAAGGCATCTTCTCCGAAACTGAATTAGGTATTATTGGTTCTGTATTATTCTTCACCTATGCCATAGGTAAGTTCTCCAACGGTTTCTTAGCGGACAGAAGCAACATCAACCGCTTCATGTCAACGGGATTGCTGGTGACGGCACTGGTAAACTTGTGCCTGGGCTTTGTAAACTCGTTCATCTTGTTCGCCATATTATGGGGTATCAGCGGTTGGTTTCAGTCTATGGGAGCGGCATCCTGCGTTGTAGGGTTATCACGCTGGTTCACAGACAAAGAACGCGGTTCATTCTATGGCTTCTGGAGTGCCAGTCACAACATAGGTGAAGCAATGACGTTCATCATTGTGGCCTCCGTCGTGAGTGTGCTCGGATGGCGTTATGGATTTCTGGGTGCAGGCATGGTAGGTCTATTAGGTACATTACTTATCTGGCGCTTCTTTCACGATACACCCGAAAGCAAGGGGCTTCCTCCGGTCAACGCACCGAAAGAAAAGAAAGTGATGAGTGCACTGGAAACGAAAGAATTTAACCGTGCACAGAAAGCTGTCCTAAGGAATCCGGCAATCTGGATACTTGCCCTCAGCAGTGCATTCATGTACATCAGCCGTTATGCGGTGAATAGTTGGGGAATATTTTATCTGGAGGCACAGAAAGGCTACTCAACATTGGATGCCAGTTTCATTATTTCTATCAGTTCGGTATGTGGCATCATAGGTACCATGCTTTCCGGGGTAATCTCAGACAAACTGTTTAAGGGGCACCGCAATGCACCGGCACTTATATTCGGATTAACGAATGTATTGGCGCTTTGCTTGTTTTTATTGGTTCCCGGTGTTCACTTCTGGCTGGATGCTCTGGCAATGGTACTTTTCGGTATTGGCATCGGAGTATTGATTTGCTTCCTCGGCGGACTGATGGCCGTCGATATTGCCCCGCGCAATGCTTCGGGAGCCGCTCTCGGAGTGGTAGGCATCGCCAGTTACATCGGTGCGGGATTACAGGATGTAATGAGTGGTATATTGATAGAAGGGCAAAAAAACGTAGTGAACGGAACAGATGTGTATGATTTCACCTATATCAATTGGTTCTGGATTGGCGCGGCACTGTTGTCAGTAGTGCTGGCGTTGCTGGTATGGAATGCAAAAGCATCTGAAACAGAATAACTCTTTCTTTTGAATATCAAATATTTATTGCACATTTGGACAAATTTTCAGTTGAACTTAAAATTTGTCCAAATGTATAATAATAGACTAATACATAGAGACTTGTCAGAAACAATGAAAGAGGGTACTAATAAAGGAAAGGAAGAATACCTCTATTTCTATCGGGACAAGACGCAACGGGAAGTGGACGTCATACGAATGAAAGCAAATAATATAGAAGCGTATGAAATCAAAGCAGGTATGACTTATAATAGCGACTACTTCAAACACCTGAAATATTTGCAAGAGTTATTAAAAGACCGTATTACACGGACAGCTGTTATCTATGATGGGAAACAAGAAAATGATAAAGCAATAAATGGCATTTATAATTTCCGCAATTTCCATTTAGATCCATAATTTATAAGGATTTCCCATCTTGCAAACTTTTTCGCAAGAAGTGATCTGCCATATTCAGAAAAAGCAGCATTCGTATAGGCGGTTTCTTCATTGAAAGTTCCGGACTAAAAGATTATCAGGTAGAATATATGGGATTATCTATGGAAGACATGTAAGCTACCATACAAATAAACATCCATTACGCAGTTTTGATATCATAAAGACAACGATTTAGCCTTTTAGGCTAAATCCCTTTTATACAAAAGAGATGAAACAGAAGAAATCCTGCATATAGTATGGCATCCATATACAGGATTTTCGTATAATATACCTCCTTTATGCACTAATCCGGCAGAAAAAGCTAATATCTTGCCGACAAACTCTTAACTTCCTGCCGACAAGAAGTTAACTTCTTGCGAACAAAGAGTTAACTTCATCGTAGAGGAACACACTTTTTACCGTAGAAAAACACCTCCGTTTAATGTAAGATCACAGTAAGGAGTCGTAGAGGAACACACTTTTTACCGTAGAAAAACACCACTTTCCTTATAAAGAAACGAATTGAAGAGGGTACTCCGATTTATTAGAATTGTAAATAATCTGATATTCCGGTGATTTTCCAACACTTACAGATTTTCGTTCCAATCTTTTCATATATTCCATAAAGAAGGACGAAAGAACGTATTCTAAAGCCATGAAATATACAAAATGTCAGAATGGCAAAGCCATCTTTTTGTTCTCTTTATAATCAAGCGCCCTATTCTTTATCTTCAACCGACTGATAGCATTACCCAACGAAGAGTTTACGATGACCTTCCCTGGTTTAATGTCCGGATTCACGATAGCAACATCATAAGCCGATTGCTCCAATTCACCATTCAGATAAATTTTCAACATCCCATTCCGCTCACGGCACAGCGATACAAAAAACTCACTATTGTTATTTACTGCTTGTCCGGATATCACCTTCAGTCCTCCAACCATGAACACCAGATGTCCGTCAATATCTAAATCCACCGATAAATCCTTCCCCTGATGCAGTAAAGAAACACCTGATTTATCTGTTTTCAAACAGAAAGAAAGATTAAAATCACTGCCGCCGACAACTCCTATCGAAGCCGGTATTTCCTGGTTCTCAAAATAGTTGAAAACCATCCGCAGCGCTTTGCCATTCCCAGCATCATCTTTCACACCTGAGACATCCAAGCGATACTTACCCTCCTGCTCCATTTCTTGAGCCAACGTCAAAGTTACCATACGCCTGTCCGCAGAAAGCGAAACGCTCTTCACCTCATTCCCCGGAACAATAAACGTCCCTTCATCCAAGACCACCGGTTCATTGAACTCTACTGTCAAAGTCGTTGGAGAAGTAGTCTTGACCATTCGCAATACAGGGACTTTCTTATCAGCTGTAGTACTGAACTTCCAGATTCGCACCTCTCCCGGTTGCAGGCTTAATGAGACCTCTTCACCATAACCGAACAAATGATTCCTGCCAGAATCACCCTGTCCATCGGTACGATATGCCCACACAGTCGTACGATACAATCCTTTCAATCCCTCCGGCATTCCAATGGTACGATCCAGTATAAAAGAGAATTTCTTTACCTGATCCGACGGATTGCGGACTGAAATAATTCCTTCTCCATCGGACCATGCAGAAAAGCCATAAGGAGTGCCCTTCGCAGGCGTCTGCCCTATCAACTTGGCATGCTTCAATATCGGATAATTATCCTGAATCCAATGCAGCACATCCGCATTTATCACCCATTTCTGCCCCTCGTTCATCATATTATAGCTATAATAAAGTTCCCAGAAAGCAGTGCCACGAGTGGCCATCATCATCAGATAGGTACGGAATTCGTCATCATCCATCTTCCCGGCAAGTTTGGCAGTACTACCATAAATAGGATCGTGATTATAGATATGCGCCAAAGGAAACTGAAAAGCGCGGGTCTTCACAAAATCAAAATAACGGTCGTCCCTGTACGATAAAAGCTGGTCGAGTTGAGAGGGACGCTTCACATTCAACCTCCCAATATCCTGCGAGTTCTGCATCCAGACCGAGTTGGCCCATTGCAGGAACCACGGACTGGGATTCACGTAGCAAGTAAGATTAATCCATAAGTCATCCCGTTTCTCGCCACGCTGGTCACGTATTGCCCGGAGAATGTCAATCCAGCGTTCCCAGTGCTCCGTGACGTAGTACATTCCCTGATATCCTCCGGAGATATAATTCCCTTGCGGGTCGGGCTGTGGGGCACGTACCAGGAATCCATCCAATTTCCAGTAGTTTACGCCGAACTTCTGTTGGCAATATAAGAAGAAGGTCTTCATCTTTTGCAAGTACACCTTGTGATTGGTGCAGATGTCGTTTGTGTACCGGTTCAGTTTACCGTTTCCATTTTCTTCAAGGAAGCGGGCGAATTTGATATAATAATTATAGCCTCCACGAGGTCCCAGCCACAATCCGAAGTCGGAAGCAAGCCGATGCGACAAGTCCGAAGGAGTGACCAGTTCATTCGGGAACTTACTGTTGAACGACCAGAACCCGGTTTTATTCTCTTCCTGCCAAGGTCCGTAAGCATTCCACCCGTCGTCCACCACGTATGAGTCGAGAGGACGAACGCCGTTCTGCGTCAACCCACGTTCCACCTCACGGAAAGAATCGAGGATATTATTCTCATTGATGTCCAACATGAAATCGTACCATGAATTGTATTGTATGCGGAGGTCAATCGGGACGGAAATGTCTTGGATATAACTGAAGAAATCTGTTTGGATGACATCCATATCTGTGCTACGGGTAGCGCCAATCACCTCTTTCCAGGTAGAGAAAGTCCCTTCCTCCAAACGACCTTCTTCCGCAAGCATTTCAAAATTCTTGCCCGAATAGTAACGGATGCGCACCGTGTTATCTTTAGTGATTTCTGTTTCCGCTGCCGGAAATTCAAGCCCGAAGAACATAGCCTGCACGTATACCGGTTGCCCCAGGGAGATATAATAGCCACTCACTCCCCCTACGCCTTTTTCCATCTCCGGATGTGTCCAGGTGGCAATTCCTTCCGGCAGTTTCATCGGCTCGAAATCAATATAGTCGATACGTGCCTGGCTACGTTGGGAGTCAGGGACCGCAATCTCCAGATACTTCTTCATATAATGTTTCCCCTTTTCCAGAGTGAACACCATATTTATCTGCCAGTCCACTCCTTCAAACCGGAAAGTCTTATAATGGAAAGTTAGCTTCCTGCCATTTTTCTCCATATCTGCCAGTTGCACATCATCCAGTGAAAGTTTTGACGAACAGATATCCGCCGCCACAGAGTCGGGTCCCACCAGTGTACGGATAAGAAACTCTTCGGAAGCTGCCTCGGGAATAATCCGGACCGGATTCTTTCCCGTGCGTTTATTCACAACCATTCGCGTACTAACCCGTCCGTTTGCCAATGAAAACTCACGGGCCAGAAACTCATTTCCAATCGTCACCACATCTCCGGTACGGGTGATATAGACTTCTTTAGTATCAGCCGCCGTCATAGAAAGGCACCAGCCCCAAAGCAGCATTGAAAGAATATAAAAGTGTTTCATCATACTATCTTACTTGAATAATTATCATTTCATTAAACCTTTAAAAATAATCCGCACTTGTACATAGCCCTCAGCAGTAAGAAGAGAATCAGATAGTTAGCAAAAGTAAGCCATACGGGATACCACGTCCCCAGATATTGCTCCAACCCATAGCTCACCGAAGCGGCGACACAACGGAAGTTCACCACCTCGCCCAGCAGATAGGCCGTAATGGAATTCATGCCATACACCTTCAGCCAAGCCAGTCCACGGGTATGTCCTTTATAATCTATCCAATAATAAAACAACGCCATTAGCAGAAAACAATAACCACCGGAGAGTAACGTCATACTCCCTGTCCATAAGCGCTTAATGACAGGCATCTGCAAGCTCCACAACAGTCCCAGTCCCACCAGTACCAGTCCGGCCACCGACAATATCCGCACCACTCTCTTCCGATCCGTTTTCCCTTCCTTCATTATCTTCCCGGCAAAAGCGCCCAGCATCACGGTAACTCCGAAGGTCAGACTACTCCATATCCACGTATACGTGTAATGGGGCGAGAAACTCCAACTCCCGTCTTCATTCCAATAAACCCCATCGCGGAAGCGCCCCAACACACATTTGTCCACCTGAGCGGCAAAGTTTCCCTCCGGTGTAAAATCGCCCAGGAAGGTCATGGGAGTCCAATACAGGAGGAGTAACAACAAGGTTACTCCCACCTGCCACTTGGATGAAAAATGCAACTGTATTACCGCCGCCATAAAATAACCGACGGCAATGGATTGTAATGTATTCGAATAAATAACCAGATGCCGACTGTCCAGCCCAAGCAAATTTCCCTGAACTATCATCCCGAAAATGAACAGCAAAGCCACCCGTTTAAGAATCCTCCTGTAAACAGGCCAATAACTACCGGAAACACCTTTGTACTTCGACAGCGAAAAAGGCATCGAAGCTCCCGTCATAAACAGGAAAAGCGGCATCACAAGATCCCAGAAACGGAACCCTTCCCAAACCTCGTGGTCGAACTGATAGAGGATGCCATTAAGGAACGGCACATCCAACTGCCGTGCCAGCACCCAAAGCACCGGCTGGAAAAAGACAAGAAGAAACAGGTCAAAACCCCGGAGGATATCCAACGAGGCCAACCGTGTGTTATTCTCTGAAAGTTTATTCATTGTAAAAAATCTGTTTTATATTTCCGGCTTTTATTCGATTATCATCTCATCAAAAAGTATTCTCGCCTCCTGCCCCGGACGTACATGACCTTCCGGACAAACTCCGGGCCCTTTGGCGGTCACACGCACATACCGTGCCTGCACGCCTCCCATCTCCAGTGCCAGGTCTTCTATAAAGTTTCCCTCCTGGAACACCTCCTGAGATGTGAAATTCAGCGTACCGACTTTCCTGAAGTTACAATTATCGTCCGATATCTCCACGTTGACGGTTACCGGCTTATGTATAGCCATTCCGGAACTTGTGATACATCCCAGTGTGAATGTATTCAGAACTTCTTTCTTTAGCAAGTCCACCGTAAAGGAAACAGAATCGTTCTTGGTCCACGAGCACCACTCAAAGTCCGAATATTTCAGGCTCCCACGTATTCCGTTGGTCAGGAGTTTCTCACTCGGATTGCTTCCCAATGCAGGTTTGGCAGTAGCCAGATTCCACTGGATGGGAAGTGTCAGTGTCTTTCCCATCTGCCTGCCTTGTGCAAAAGTAGCGCATTTAAGTGTCCGTTCTTCTTCGACAGTCAATTCTTTTTCATAGAGCGGTGAAGCCGCTGTCGGTTCACGGCCATCCACCGTATAGTGAATATCCACATCCGGGCGGATACATTCCAGTTTCACCTTCAACACTCCATCTTCCGGTGTCACCGTATGCTGAATGTTATACATGGAACGGGAATAGACGATTCCCTTGGCCGTCAGACGCTCGTCATACACATCCAATGCCCGCAGGAACGACGCCCAATCCTTCGCCCCGGGCTGTGTCCATGCCACTTCCGCCAGCGCTGCCAAACGGGGAAACACCAGATAATCCACATCCTCCGGCTTATTGCAGAATTCCGTCCACATGGATGCCTGCACTCCCATCAGCAACGACTCATATTCCGGCTTCCAATCCGCCTGTACTGGTTCGTAATCGTAGATATCTTTCAGCGTATTGTTTCCGAAATAAGTCTGGGGCTCGAACCATTGGGGGCCCTGATATCGGATCAAGTACATAATTCGTGCAGGCGTCATAATGAATCGGTGTCCTTTCTCAGCGGCTTTCAATGCTGCCGCTCCCAGTCCTCTCCACCCCTGAATAACCACTCCTTCGGGTAAGAAACTACTGTTTGTCAGTTCGTCCCAGCCAATCACTTCCCGACCTTTGCCCCGTACATATTCACTCATCCGTTTCATAAAGTAACCTTGCAGATCTTCTTCATTGGCAAGGTGCTCTTTTTTCATCCGCTCCTGGCAGAGCGGACACTTTTTCCAATAGACTTTCTGAGCCTCATCGCCTCCCAGATGAATATATCGCGAAGGGAACAATGCCATCACTTCGTCCAGCACATCCTGCAGGAAAGTAAAGACACTATCTTTTCCGGCACAGTAAATCACTCCTGAGTTGCCTCCACCCAGTCCCGGTATCACTCCGATATAACCCTTCACAGCCGGACAGGTAAATTCCGGATAAGCCGCCAGCGCGGCATTGCTATGAGCCGGCATATCAATTTCGGGAATCACCTCTATCTGCCGTTCAGCAGCATAAGCCACCATTTCTTTAATGTCTTCCTGGGTATAGAATCCTCCGATAGGCGTAGGCTCCCCCGGTTGCGGGTTGCGCCGGAAATAAAAGGGAACATCCATGTGATTGACCCTCCAGGCTCCCACTTCCGTCAGCCGGGGGTATTTCTTGATTTCAATTCTCCAGCCATTGTCATCCGTCAGATGGAAATGGAGCGTATTGATTTTAAGCATCGCCATGCAGTCCATAATGCGCATTACATTTTCTTTGGGAATGAAGAAACGGGCGGCGTCCAGCATCAATGCCCGGTAAGGGAAGCGCGGCTCATCCTGAATCGTCACTGCGGGTATGCTCCAGACCATATCCTTCACCGGCTGATTGCCTTCAATAGCCGCAGGCAGCAACAAACGGAGGGTTTGCAACGCATAAAAGAATCCTTTCGTATCCGAAGCTTTGACCTGAATGTCTTCCGGAGTAACTTCCAGTAAGTACGCTTCGCTTTTAAAAGAAGAGTCAGTCGTAAAACGGAGCTGACTCTTCTCACTCTTACCCATTGTCAACTGAGGGGTTATCCCTGAACTTTTCGTAAACAAACCGATAAAATTGCGAGCGATGGCGGCCTGTTCCTGATTCTCTACGGAGAACACAGTTCCGGCCGAAATAGTAAAGTTCCCGTTGCCCGGCACGATGCGCACCGGGCTGGGAACTATTGAGATGGGGGTTGGTGTCAAGTCGTCAGCGCACATACCCGCCAAAGGCAGCAACGCCATAAGTATGATTAAGATGTTTTTCTTCATGGCAATCGGGTTAAAAAGAATCATCCGGGAGAGAACTCCGATGAGCCCTCCTCCCGGATGATTTATAATAAAACTACCTATTAATAGAATTTGGTTCCATTCTTGGTCTGCCCCTGTTCATAGTCCGCAACCGAAGCTTTGTTGATGTAGGTACGAACCCAGTCAATTTCCAGACGAGGAATAGCATCGTTATCACGATCCCGTTCATAGTTGTTGAAGCTTGCAAAGCCGGAATCCCAACCTGCGTCGGGAGCCCATACGCCACCGGTTTCCGTACCACCGCCAAGTGCCCACTTGTTGGGTGCGCCCATGGTAAGTATGAATTTAAGTCCCTTCTGGTTCTTGGCATTGGTGAAGGTCCAATCCTCCTCACTGCATTCACTCTTCTTCAGGCATACGGTTTCTACACCATTGATACCTAATGCAATTTCTTCGCCGGAGCGCCATTCCATCCAATAAACATTCCAATCATTCATATTTATCGAATTCTGAGCAGATTTGCTACCCTTGTTCTCATTTGCAGAAAGCCCATAGTGGAAAGTCTGGAATGCTTTATTACCGGTGATAGGACCAACCGGATTTTCAAGAATATCCACTTCCGAATAAGTAGGACTTGACCCTGAATCATCCGACATCAGCCATATACCCATATTGAATCCATTTTTTTCACCACGAAGACGGGCACGGACTTCCATTCTGCAACCTTCCAGTATCAGCTGGCTGTTGGACTTCCAAGGAGAACCTGTACCACATGCATAGAACGCTGCCGTACCATAGTCTCTCTCTCCCTTTCCACCACCTGTAGCCGTTGACGGCACTTTCATCTGAATCATCTTCAGAATTCCTTCTTCCGTAATATTAGAGAATTGTTCATTAAAGACAGCTGCATGATTCTGGGCAACCGCCGTGTTACGGGCTGCCAGGAAGAGAGGCACTTTATTCTTGAATGCGTTACCATCATTCCACATATCACCGGAGTTGCCTACACTATGGAATTCCCATGCGTTATAGAACTTCCAACCTTCAGCAGCCAAATCCGCATTGGGATGCGAGTTCATTTCCTTCATCGGAATAATTTCCCCGTACTGGTCGGCCACAGCCGCCTGCCTACCACTCGAAGCAAACGGAACTGCAGGTCTGTCATATACCCAGCGTTCGTCAAGCAGCCTGTCTCCTCTACCTACTTCGAGGTCTTTCATCAAAATCTCGATTCTTGTCTTATCCAATGGATGAACACCGGAAAGAGTCGTGAAATCAAGTACCAATGTTTCGTGCTGCGAAGGATCGGGATTATGTTTGGTCTTGACTACCGCTTCCGCCAATTGCTCGCCGGCTTTGATAGTCAGTTTGGCAGGAGGCAGCGTTTCATAGAAAACTTTCTGTGCATCGGGGATGGATATGTTGACATCCACATCATCCGTCACCGGAACAGAAACCTGTGCCTGAATAGTGAACTTGTCACCTTCGTTAATCTCATTGTCCGCATTGTTTTTCAACGATACCACGGTATAATTGTGATCAGAGACAACGATAGACAGAGAAGGATCAGTCACTTTATACCCTCGTACAAAAGCCAGTACGTTTACATACACTTTTTCTTGGGGTTTAAGGCCGCTTTCTACCACCGGCAATTCAATCTTCAATTCACTTACCCCCTTCGGAAAAGTAACCATCGAAGGAAAATCCTTGAATACAGCTTTCGATACATCCGTTTCTCCATCTTTAGCGGTCAGATAAACATCAAAATCTTCATTGGATACCGACTCCGGATTGTCCGCGTCGTTCACTTTGATGGTAAGAACTAACTTATCTCCCATCACAAAACTTTTTCCATTTGCCTCCACTATCAACGGGACGCTTTCCGGCAACGGAGCCATCGCATCGTCATCGCAACTTGCAAAACCTGTGGATAGTAAGCAAGCAGATAAAAACGTATATAGAATTCTTTTTATCATAACAATATGGTTTATTTAGAAATTAAATATTTATTCATCCGTATTTTTACCAACCCGGATTTTGTATCATCTTGTGGTTCATCAGTAATTCATCAGCCGGTATCGGCATCAAGTAATCCCGATTCAGATTGAAAAGATATCCTTCGGGCAGATATTCTTTCAATGGATCCATCCAGCCATCATTATCTTTCAATACCAGTTTTAATGATTTGCGTCCATCAGGTGAGAAACTCTTATACAGAATGCCATCTTCGCCCAGATAGGCACCTCTGCCACGCCCCTTTGCTCCTTTTAGTACATCGGCACCCGCCCAACGCATCAAGTCGTCCAGGCGGAATCCCTGAAGAGAGAGCTCCGAACGCCTTTCACGACGGATCTCCTGCAACACGGGAGTAAGTCCGGTAAAGGGGAAGTTCGGGTCAACCAAAGTCGGTTTCACATACGTCACTCCCGCTCTTTCGCGTAGTGGCTTCAATGTTTTCTCTAACACACTATCATCACATTTATTTAGTTCTTCTGCAGCCTCCGCATAGCAAAGCAAACCTTCTGCATAACGAAATAAAATGATACCCGTCTGAGAGTTATCAGCCACATAAGTCGTATCAATGCCTAAACGAATATGGAATCCGGTCACACTCTTGCTATTGCCATCACCATTCAGGTTAGGAGATACGATATCGGCATTCTTTTCCTTAACTTCTTCTTCGCTGCCCGTTTCATCATAGGCTCGCACATTCATCGGTTTCGACGAACTGGAAGCTAATGATGAACGGTATTTGCATCCACTATGCATCACAGTCACCAGCAATCTCGCATCCCGTCCTTCAAACGTCTTATTGAAATCCTTGAATTTCTCGTCGTTGGGGTCAATAAAAGTGCCATCTGCATTCAAAAAGTTATCTACCAACGATTTTGACAAGCCTGAAGGGCCTTGACCGTCTACTACACCTGCAGCAAGCAAAGAGCTCAGTTTGTGGAAAATACCAGAATTAATATCATACTTCTTCCATAAGACAGCCTCAGAAATTTCGGAAAGATTATCCTTATTAAATAAATGTGCAAAAGCATCCTCCGTATTAATAGCCTCTTTATCCGTCGCTTTCGTATTCAGAGCCAAGCCTGAAGAGAATAATTGCTGGTCACCCCAGTCCAACACTTCCTGAAAAAACTCTGCGGAGTTATCTTCCTTAGCAAATTCAGTCCCTTTATGATACTTCTCCCACGAACCTTCATAGAGCGCAACCCGCATAGCCAGAATAGTGGCAGCCTCTTTACTGACCCGCAATCCTTGATATTTACCACGAGGAAGCAGTTCTGCCCGTGCCTCCGGAATTTGTCCGATGGCTGCCTTCAGGTCATTCAATATAAACCGGACAACATCCGAACGTTTGGTAGCGGGTATTTGTAATCCCTCGACCGTTGCATTCGCGTCCCAGAATCCATCCATAACGGGTATATCGCCAAAACGGGTGAGTAAATAGAAATGCCAATAAGCACGGAAGAAGTAAGCTTCTCCTTTGAGCGAACGAACTTCGGCTGTTTCCAAAGTTTCAGGAACTTTGTAATACTCAAAGAAATAGTTGACATTACGCAAATTCTGATAGCCTTTCGACCAACTATCCGAACCACTGAACAGAGTATTTTCACCATTCAAACGTCTGTCATACTTCTCCGCCAAAATGTTATCGCTATTCACTTCTTCGCCTCTGACTCCCATTCCAAATTGCGTGGGAACCGCCAATGCTGTATATAAAGCGTTAATATAGTTCTCTACCTGTTCACGACCTGACAGGAAATTCGTGTTATCAGGCTGCGTCAACGGCTTCCGGTCCAGAAAATCGGAGCAAGCGGACAACATCAGCCCCATAAAAGCTGTTAGGATGATTATTTTCTTTTTCATGATATTTCCTCTCTAATTAAAATGTGACATCAATTCCAAATACGAAGTTCCTGTTCATTGGATAAACCCTGCCGTTACCATTAGCTTTCAAAGGTGAGGTCAATGCAGGGGCGGCATCATTACTACCTCCGACCCAACTATTCACCTGATTAATAGTTTCCGGGTCAAACTGTTGCGGTAATTTAGAAATTGTGAACAGATTATCGCAAGTGAGATATACTTTCAAATTACTCAGTCCGATACTTTTCAGCATTTGAGGTTTAAAAGTATAAGATACCATCAAATTCTTCAAACGTATATAGGCTGCATTCAGCAAATAGCGGGTTGTGTTATAACCAGTATTCGCTTCAAAGTCCTGGGTATTCGTGTCAACCAAGCGCGGTAAGTATGCGTCAGGCTGTTGAGCACTGAAATGGTCAAGATGTTCTTTGAAGTAGCAGTCGCCACCATATAAATAATTACCACCTGCCATCGGGAACTGTCTTTTGGCAACTCCCTGGAAGAGGGCAGATACTTCAAATCCTTTATATCCTGCATTCAGATTGATACCGAAAGAGTATTTAGGAGTCGCATTACCGATAACCTTCAGATCTCCATGGTCGGACAGAGTACCTTTACCCGGGTCTACCTTTCCATCGCCATTGGAATCAATATACTTCAAGTCACCACGTTGCCATAGGTTATCGGCTTTAAAGAAACTGAGATCTACCGTTTTGAGGTATTCATCCACTTCACGGTTGGTCATAAAAAGATCGTCGGCCTCGTATCCCCAGATTTCGCCTATATCCATTCCTTCATAATATCCTCTGTTACGTGCCAGACCTGTATGATTATTATAAAGCACTCCATCCGGATTATTGTACTTCGTAATCACAGCTTTATAATTGGACACATTGAATCCGACACCATAGCTAAAGCCACACTTCAGCTCATCATTCCAATTAACGGATAACTCCCAACCACGGTTACGCAACGTTGCATTATTCACTTTGGCACGATTATCCTTACTAATACCTCCAATGGCCGGAGTTGCTTCAGCCGGGCCAATCATATCACGCGTCGTACGCTGATAGAAATCGGCAGTAACAGAAAGCCGACTATCCAGAAGCATCAGGTCGATACCTAAATTAGCATTATCTACCTTTTCCCATGTGATATAAGGACTGATCATCTTAGGCGTTTTAGCAAGTACCCCTTGAGCAGGAACAGGATTTAGCCCTGGTAATATCCATGCATCGCTTGAACCGGGAACTAAATCCATGATTCCAAGATAATCATAAAGTCCGGCACCATTCTGATTACCTAAACGTCCGTAAGAAACACGTACCTTTAATTGAGAAAACGGAAGATCCAACTCCTTGAAATAATTTGTACGGGCAATATCATAACCAGCAGAGAAAGAAGGAAAGAATCCCCAACGGTGCCCCGGAGCAAAACGGGAAGAACCGTCATAACGTCCACTGAATTCCAAAAAATACGTATCCTGATAGTTCCAGTTCATTCGGGCATACATACCCATCGTAGCCCAGTGGGTACGATCTTCTCCTATAGCAGTGCTACCATTGCCATTGGCAATTGAAAATATATCACTGGACAAAAGCCCATCTACATAATAGTATCCATTAGAGTTTTCCTGCATCTCCATCTGGAAACCTGCCATCGCCTTGAAAGAATGTTCACCCCAGCTATGGGCATAAGAGGACATTACATTCGGAGACAGATAATAATTGAATGCATTGCCATGAGTATAAGAACCCCATTTAGAACTTCGCCAATTCATCCCCGGATAGGTATATCCTTGTTGAGTATCTTTATACACTTGCAATTCTCCATCAGGCTTCTCATAAGCAGGGTATCCACGCTTAAAGCTGTTATCTTCCACATCGAAACGAACTTTCATTTCCCCCATAATATCCCAACCCAGCAATGGGGTAACAGTAGCGGAGAAAGACATTGCATCAGATATACGGTTCTGCACGTAGCGTGATTCTTTCATATACCTAAATTCTGAGGCATCGTTATACTGCGAGGCCACCGGATAGTGAGTAGGGGCATTCGGAAGACTTTTCCCAAGAGTAGCATAGAAAATAGTTTGATTAGGCATCGGGCGTTTCAAAATATTCAATGTGATGTTATTATTGAAGTTGAACTTTAACCATTCTTTAGCCTTAATTTCAAATTTCGTATTCACATTATATTTACTGAGGTTATCATCCACTTTGTCTAACAGACCTTCCTGATAAATATATCCCAGCCCCACATAGTAATTGATTTTATCCGAACCTCCCATCACACTCAGGTTATGTGAATGACGCATAGTGGTGCTTTTAAAATAATGATCAAACCAGTCTGTATTGGCATATACCGCATCCATTGAAGAAGCCCAGTCCGTTTTATTTTGATTGGGGTCGATCCCCGGGAACTCAGCAGAATAAGGACTCTTCATAAATCCTTCCATCTTTTCAATAAGCGCGTCAGAGATTTTATGTTTCACGCCCATATTGTCGCAACGTTCGTTCACATAATTAGCAAATTCAACTGAGTTCATCATATTCGGCATATTGATAGGCGCACTGAAGCCGAATGTTCCACGATAAGAGACCTGCATTTTCTCCTTCCGCCCACTCTTGGTGGTGACCAATACCACACCATAGGCGGCACGAGCTCCGTAGACGGCAGCAGCCGAAGCATCCTTCAACACACTGATACTTTCAATATCATTAGGATTTACATTCTGCATGCTTTGTTCAATTCCATCTACCAGTACGTAAGGTTCGCCTCCATTGATGGAACCTATACCACGGATATTGAATTTGATTTCGGCACCTGTTTCACCACCCACACCATCGGAAACGGCATCCGTGGCAAAGTTCAAACCAGCCACGTTACCTTGAAGGGCACTGGTAAGGTCAGTTATCGGACGGTTGACAATAGCATCGGAACTTACCGTAGACACAGCAGCCGTAATGGTGCTACGTTTTTGTTGCCCCATACCTACCACAACAACTTCATCCAGCAGATGCACATCTTCTTTCAATGTGAAGCGATTACCGTCAAGTTTCGTCACCTTGACTTCAAGAGGGGTATAACCGATAAAAGAGATGACCAGCGTGCTGCCGACCTTACCTTGAATGGAGAAGTTACCGTCAATGTCGGTCAGCGTACCATTCTCCGTCCCTTTTACCATGACTGTAGCGCCGATAACGGTTTCACCAGTGTTGTCCAGCACTTGTCCTTTAATCATTTGTTGCTGTGCGAACGCTCTCGGAGATAATAACAGGAGGAGCATCAGAAGAACAACAAAGCAGCTTTGTTTTTTCATAAGCTTCTTTCTTTTCATAATACTAAATTTAATTAACAATAAAAGATTCTATTATATTAGCTAACAAAATAAATCCTTGAGTATGCTGAGAATTGAAGGGCGATGCCTGACAAACTCATAAACGAAAATTTATGTGCAAATGTAAAGCAGGAATAACGAGAAGGGCATTCAAAAATCACCGATTAATATTCAAAAATCACCAGAAGCGCCCGTTTCATCGAAAAAGTGACGATATTCGCAGAGAGAACAATCAAAATTGAAGATTTCGAAACAAGTAACCAAAAAAGCAAATAGAATAAAAATACTTAATTCTATCCAAATTCTATTTTCCATTTAATAATAAGAGCGGAGAAAACACAACATATTATATGTATTTTCTCCGCATCCTTTTCCACTGACTAATACGTAGTAACTCCAATATTGCTATTCACAGGAATCATTTATCATAATATTATCAGAATCAATAGTCTGCGCATAGAATCCTTTAAAATTATTAGGATCAGGATAACCATATATAAAGGTTAGACCAGCATAGTTATCTTCAAGGAATTTTATAAACAACCCTATTCTCTGTTTCTCGGGCTTACCATTCCCTTCCTGAATACATTTATTATATTCCGCATCTAATTCTCCCCTTTTCAATGCATATGTAAACCTATCAAATTCACCAGCACTAGTAATCATCATACATAGACATCCATATTGGGATATTATTCCATAAACAAAGTTGTCTGTTTTTATTCTACCTTTTTGGAATTGTACTCCTAATTCTTTCAAGTCATATAGTAAAGGGATACCTATCCCCGGAAGAGCTTGAATATGGTACCATTCATCAAAAACCTTACCTTCTAGTTGTTCTTCCTTGAATAAGAGTCTTACTCCACCTTTATATACACTCGGACGAATCTCATGATGATAATTATCTGTTATCCCCATCCATTCCGTATAGTCTCCACTACCGCTACTCAAGATATTCTTTAACTGTGCTTCATCTTTCCAATTTAAAGGAGCAGAAAATATATTAAACATCTTAACCAAGAACACATTATCATCAGTCATCTCATCCGATTTAGCGCAAGCAGGAGACACTGGCGGGTGAGAGTCTGAATCATCATGTGGCCCCCAAGGTCCAGGTTCCCAAGGTTCTATCGGCACAGGGTCACCAGGGCAAATCTGCACAATCTCTGTACGATAATTAGTTTCACATACAGAAAAAGAACCTCCAAATTCAGCATCTCCACTAACATTATCGTCACAATATTCTCCTGTTACAACGTCTATATACCTTAAGTAACAATCCTCTAAATAATGTACATTAGTCCGAGTATTACAATTTTCTTCCATTCCAAGCGCAATGGTCGCTACCAATTTCCCAGATTGAAATTCAAATCCATTCCTCAGACCTTGCCCTACCTCATAGAAATAAATATCTCCATCAAAATCCGGTTCACGATGGAAATAATTATTATATCCTAAACGATTCGTTTTCGCCAAATAATCATACGATCCTCTTATTATCATAATGAAGTCGCGTGTCTGCCCGGTCTTCAAATCCTTTCTGACTATTAACCGCACAATGTTCCGGATTTTCTTCTGACTGATTTTTAAATCATTTTTTAAGGTTTCCGAATCCATAAAAATAGCACTTCCATCCACCAATAAAGGCGTTTCCACTATTTCACAATCACCCTTTCGGCGCTCCTTTGCTTTCGACCATTGAGGTCTGATTAGAATTTCTTCTTGAAAATTAGAGAAACGAAGTTTCGTAACTTGCGGATTATTGGCATTATACCACAGTTCCGCCTTTGAAACAGTTAGTTCCGTATTTTCTCCTAATACGGATTCATCTTCCGATTTATCATCGCTACCGGAGAATGTTTCATCCGATAGACACGAATAAATCAAAAAGCTCAAGAGGAATAATCCTCCCAGAAAATACAATCTTCTTTGCAGTTTCTTGTTTTTCATAAGTCTTTGTTTTTTAAGTTAATAATTTATTTAATTTGATTTTCGAAAATCCGTTTTAATTCCTCATGTATCTTATGAGTCTGAAATCCGTAGACTTTGACCTTTTCAGTCAGAATTTCATGAGCTATGCACATCGCTTCTTCATTCCGTCCTAATCTCCGATAAAGTAACGCTAACCTACTACGGGCACGCTGTCGCGAGGGTACCATCCAATTGGCAAGCAAGTATGCGGTTTCTGCCTTGTCATACTGCCCCATGCGCTGCCAAAGGTCCCCCTTCATAATATAAGTGTCGGGAGTAGGATATAATTCTTCCCATCTGACTATCTTATCCAATAGGACCGAATCGGACTTTATCTTATTCAGAAGCATACAATAATATATCCAATAAGCCGATTCATCCTGCATTATACTCTCCATCGTTGCTAATTCCTTAACGGACTCATCCAATCGGTTTGAAGAGTAAGCGTTCATGATCTGATAGAATTTCCGATGACACCTATATTTCTCCGTAAATGTAAAGGCAAGTCCTATTGCAGCTATCAGCAGAACCATCTGCAAAACTTTACAGGTGCGAGCAGCTAACCGGAAAACCCAAAGAGGCTTCCTGCAACGATGAGATAAACATGCCAAGGCTATCAGAGCAATTACCTGCATAGGGAACGTCTGATCGGGATAAGCAAATAAACCCCAAATTAAATAGCCCGTTAAAAGCGATTGGGCTGATAAAGTTACCACATCTTTTTTGCGGGGAATGATTAGCGCAATGTATAAGAAACAGGCGTATAATAAGAAACCTGCCACCCCGTAGTCTACCATCAAACGTAAAGGCTCATTATATACCAAATGGTTACTATCAGCCAGAAATCTTTCGCGAGGCGTCCCCCCTTCCTCCAAATAAGAGGCTTGGTAATGCATATAATGGGCAGTGAATCCTCCCGGGCCGAATCCGGTTAACGGTTTCTCTTTTACCATACCTAGCGTAACTTTCCATATCAGTATTCTTCCGTCAGCAGAATCCGGTTTAAACCGGTAAAGTCCATAAACGGAAAGGATAATGAGAAGAGGTATCAAAACCCGAAAAACGGCATGAGAACGAAACCAGGCAAAAAAATCATTGCCACAACGAAAACGAGACAGGTATACAGAACGGGCAACAACCATCAAAAGAGCGACCCATGCCGCCCGGCAACCGATAATGATAAATACCGGCAAACAAATAATTCCCATTAAAACCGTGATTATATAAAGAAACTTGTAGTGCTTCCGATAGCCTGTATGCAGACACCAAGTAAAAAGGATACTTAACAACAAACACATCACGCCTCCATAGATAGCCGGACTGTCATAAGGACCGGTTACCGCAAAATAAGGATGATTCGCCGAAACAATTCCGGCATATTGCAAATAGCCGGTAAGTGCCAATATAAAAGTACTCGCCAGTAGCCCGAAATACAAAAAGCCATAAGGCAACCGGGGAATAAGCCGGATCGCCCAATAAATAAGGAGGAGGGAGAAAGTGCCCATCGTCCACAAATTGGAAACAGAAAAGTGGAAGAAATAATAGCCCAACGCCACAACTGAAACAAACACATCTACCCAATTGAAGAAAACAAGTGATTTTATCTTGCTCAAAAAGACGTATAGTCCCGCTCCAATTCCTAGCAAAGTAACTACAAATATCGAAGAACGGAATGCTTCACTCAGAAAGGTTATCATATTTTCATTTAGTAGCAACATACCCATCAGACTTTCTTATTGCGTATATCGGTTTATAAATATTTGCTTCCCATTTTCATAAAAGAAAGGCAATTCCTCGTTTCCTTTATCAAGATTCCGCAACCAATACACTGTTCCGGCAGGAACTGAATCAATATCCAGATAATTATATCTGGAAACGAGTATTGCATGTTCGATCCAGCTCCCATCTTTAAAATACAATAATTGATAACGTTGACTAGGTTCAATCATATTCAGTGCCGTTCGTGGAAGTAACCTTATTCGAGAAACACAAACAGGCGATTTAAAGTCCATTCCAAGATACCCCCACCGAGTGTAAGTCTCCGGATCCCCATCAAAGAAATTAGAATAAAGCGGGCCGGTTTTCATAGGAGTACCCTCTACCTTCATATATTCATCTGATTCGACATTCTCCATCGCCTTTGAGAAAACAGGAAGTTTAGTCGGAATACTATATGAGTGTTTAGTATCTTTCTTGCCAAGAAATTCAAACTCGGCAATGTCCATGGGTAATCCATCTTTAGGAGCAAAGCGATAATAACGGTATTTATGCAGATTACTAAAGCAATACTCTTGCCAATAGGGTCCCGGGACATTTTTAATAACAAAAAGAGTGTCATAAGGTCCATCCCAATCATCAGCACCCAGTAAGTGTGCCCCCTGCAAAGTTTTTCTGGATTCATCCAAATGTTTCTTGGAGGGATATTTACGCAACAAGTGCATCGGAATCTTTACTCCGGTCTCCTTCCCCGCCTCTTTACAGACAACTTGTTTCGTAACGCTATCATATCTAAAAATAAAAGGGTTGCCGAAACAGGAGAGCCCTCCATCTTCCGACATATAAGTGGGAAAGAAAAGCATATTGACAGGTACCTGAAGAAATGTCACCGAACGTTTGCACTTATTTACTTCGCCCCATGCCACAGGCATTAGGTTTTCCTTTGTATTGAAAAAAGATAAATATGCCAGATTATTGGGCGAATTACATTTTATAGGAATAGTCAGGGCTTTGCACAAATGATATCGCTCAGTGACATCCTTTATAGTAGCAACATCAAAATAAGATGGAACAATCTCACCTTTATTTTTAAGGAAATAGGGGGAATTTTCAATAGCACCAAATGTTCTTTGAAATACCTTTCCCACATATTTCAGATTAGAATCCCAATCTTCCCTTAAGTTATTATAAGGTGGAGTATAAGGTTGCAATACATGATTAGAATCAGGCGAAGCACACCAATAGTGCTTACTATCTTTATCCGGCCATTGAGGGGTAAACTCATATACTACGGGAATGCCACATGCACGAAAATAGTTGCATGTCCTCGCCGCTAAATTATGACAATCCATTTTAAAAGCAGGAATAAATGGATCAAATGGGCCAACATGATGCGAAGAGGTTATATAATCATTCATTTCTTTTTGCAACCTTACATATTTCCGATAGCAATCAATAGGCTTACGTATATCAGTCATACCCTCTTCTGTCAGCCTCTCAAAAATGATAGACCTCAAAGTTCGTTTATCATCCACCAGCGATTCATCTACAGTCCGATAAGGAAGTATCCACTCTTTAAAATCATCAAAAGAAAGTTGTCTTAACAAAGCAGAACTCTGCCATTCATCAAAAGCAAGTTCAATATTATCTATCAGATAGTCTGCCGAAAGGAATTGAATATCCGGTTTACTTTGAGTTTCAAGCGGAATAGGAATAGAATCAAAAATTTTCCCTAAACAACGTTTCAAAGATTCGTCTTTAACAGCATCCGAATCTGTACGACAGATGGAGTCTATCTTTCTAAAATAGCAGTAGTAGGCAGCAGGAAGTTCCTGCTGAATTTTACTTTTGTGATAGGGCATATTGCCAATCAGAAAACAAGCTGCATCAAACTTTAAGTCGTCTTTATCCCTATAATATTCTAAAACTTTAATCAGTTCTTCTTTATGATTACCCGAAAGTATTAACGCTTGCTCTACTTTATCAGGATAAGGACGGCATGAAATCAAAAAGAAAAAGAAACTAATAGAAACCAATAGAAATTTTGTCTTCATAGCGTATTCAATTCAATG
The DNA here is from genome assembly GCF_020091405.1 of Bacteroides cellulosilyticus. Classification (NCBI taxonomy): domain Bacteria; kingdom Pseudomonadati; phylum Bacteroidota; class Bacteroidia; order Bacteroidales; family Bacteroidaceae; genus Bacteroides; species Bacteroides cellulosilyticus. The sequence continues at coordinate 1,956,771 of NZ_CP081903.1, read as the reverse complement.
TTAACGCGACAAAGTTATGAAGCCATTATCAGACCGGCATTCAAGAATCACCACATTAATATTCGAAATCGCCAAAAACGACCGTTTCATCACTAAGAATAGGGTATTTCACCGTTTTAAACCAAACGTATGAACACAAGACGCCACAACAGATTCTCCGTAAGGATGCTATTCTAACTTCCTTCATTGCCCAATAAGACTTTCTTCATTGCCTATTCTTTATTCGTTCTACTATAGTATAACGCAAGGGTAACTATAGTATTCCTTGCGGATAACTATAGTATAACGCAAGAATAACTATGGTTGAATGAAAAAATAATGCCTAACAAAATAGATCCTGATAGGCAAGCAATGAAATAAAAAAGGCTTAGCAGTTGCCTTACCCATATATAAGAAATCCTGCAAACTATGATTATTATCAGTTTGCAGGATTTCCCCTATAGAAATATATTCTATTACTCTTTATAGTTTATCAATATCTTCAATAGGCAGACCGGTAATATCGGAAATCATAATGTTATCCAATCCTCTAAGCTTCATTTTACGGGCATTGGCTACACGTTCTTCTTCACGACCTTCTTCACGACCTTCTTCACGGCCTTCTTCACGACCTTCAGCTCTACCTTCAGCTCTACCTTCAGCACGCTCTGTGAATATATTATCACGAAGAATAACGATGTTATCCAGATGCCGATAATAAGCACCCAGTTCATCTTTCTTCATTCTATCCAGAGTCAATCGTTCGCGAGCTTCATGCAAACCTGGTGCCGTAGCGGTATCAGGGATATTCCCTGTATTCAGATAATAGATCCACTCTTCAAGAGGACTTTTGGCCACTTGATTAAAGTCATTCACTTTTAGGATATAATACTCAGGATAAAGCTGGCTTACGTGGTCCACTTTAAAAGTTTGTTTCTGGAAAGGAGTCAGTTCCAGTACATCACCTTCATGTATCCCCCGAAATTCCGTTTTCCCATGATATACAATATCCTTTCCGCTGCCTAAAGAGAAGTATACAATATTGATACTATACACTTTGCGCACCTTATCGTAGCCTTCTCCGCGATTAATGTATTCGGTTACCAACTTTGAAGTGCCGAACAACATCCGCTGGAAATAAGCATATTCGTTATTGTTTTGGACTTCAATCAGAATAAGCTCGCCTTTGGAGTTCTCAGCAAGCATATCCACGCGATTATACTTATCAAATTCATCCTCCTGATTACTTTCGCTTTCCAATAGTTTTTGAATCGTGATAGTCTCTTTCAACAGGGTAGTCAGAAGTCCTTCGAGTACCCCGAAATTGGCTTTATTGCGCAATAAACGCTTCATAGCCCAATCGAAACGAATATAATTACTTGCCATAATTTCGTCTCCTTTCTCTTGTTTTGTTTTCATGATAACAAAGGTAAGGGGAAAATGTTGAATTCCAAGCAATAACAAAGGATTTATTCAGTGGATATACCGCAAGGTAAATCTCTCCACCCCCCCAGCCAGGACAAGCCGTTCCCTCAACGCCGGACATCTCACACTCTTTTAGTGATTTTTGAAAGCATATTGGATAAAATTGAAAGAAATAACACGCTGTTTTTGTGACGCAGATAAAAGAGAACCCGTATTTTTGTACTCAATATTGTGACTGGCGGCATATTACTTTTATGTACCTGTTTCGCTGACAGAAAATCCTTTAAACAACAAAAATAATAGTATGAAAAAGCTCCAATCCTTCTTTATCTACATGTTCTTCTCCTTATCCGCCTCGGCAATAGGAACGACCGATTACACTCAAGGACTCTCCATTTGGTTCGACACCCCCAACAACCTGGACGGACAAGCCATCTGGCTGCGTGCTTCCGGATTAAGAGCCAACCCCGACCGGGCATGGGAAAGCCGCTCACTACCCATCGGAAACGGTAGTCTGGGAGCCAACATCTTAGGTTCCATATCCGCCGAGCGAATCACCCTCAACGAAAAAACCCTCTGGAAAGGAGGACCTAATACGGCCAAAGGAGCCGATTACTATTGGAACGTCAACAAACAATCGGCAGAAGTCCTGAAAGAAATCCGACAGGCTTTTCTGGACGGTAACCAAGAGAAGGCAGCCTTACTCACTCAAAAGAACTTCAACGGATTAGCCGCCTATGAAGAAAAGGACGAAACACCGTTCCGATTCGGCTCGTTTACTACTATGGGAGAACTTTACATAGAAACCGGACTTAGTGAAATCAGAATGGACAATTACCGCCGCATCCTGTCACTGGATTCCGCTATGGCAGTGGTGCAGTTTGACAAGGACGGGACGCAGTATCAGCGCAAATACTTCATATCATATCCGGACAGTGTCATGGTGATGAAGTTCACAGCCAGCAAGGCCGGGAAACAGAACCTCATACTCAGCTATTGCCCCAACAGCGAAGCAAAAAGTCATCTCAAGGCAGACGGGAATAATGGACTGGTCTACACCGGAATCCTCAACAATAACGGCATGAAATTTGCCTTCCGCATCAAAGCCATTCACAAGGGGGGAACACTGAAAGCCGAAGATGACCGCCTCATCGTGAAGGATGCCGATGAAGTGGTATTCCTGCTCACAGCAGATACGGACTATAAAATGAACTTCAACCCGGACTTCAAAGATTCAAAAGCTTATGTAGGCAACGACCCCGAACAAACCACACAAGCCATGATGAACCAAGCCCTACAGAAAGGATATGATGAATTGTACCGGAACCATGAAAACGACTACACCTCCCTTTTCAACCGGGTTCGCCTGCAACTCAATCCGGAGGAAAATAGCCCGAATCTGCCGACTTACCAACGTCTGGCTAATTATAAGAAAGGCATGCCGGACTATCAACTGGAACAATTGTACTATCAGTTCGGCCGCTATCTGCTCATTGCCAGCTCCCGCCCCGGCAATATGCCCGCAAATCTGCAAGGAATATGGCACAACAATCTGGACGGTCCCTGGAGAGTGGATTATCACAATAACATCAACATACAGATGAACTATTGGCCCGCTTGTTCCACTAATCTTTCAGAATGCACCTGGCCTTTGATAGACTTCATTCGTAGCTTGGTGAAACCGGGTGAGAAGACAGCCCAAGCCTATTTCAACGCCCGCGGATGGACTGCCTCCATATCCGCCAACATCTTTGGATTTACAGCGCCTCTGTCCAATGAAGCCATGTCGTGGAACCTGAACCCTACTGCAGGACCTTGGTTAGCCACACATATCTGGGAGTATTACGACTACACCCGTGACAAGAAGTTCCTGCAAGAAACAGGATACGAGCTTATCAAAAGCAGCGCCCAATTCACGGTAGACCATCTGTGGCATAAGCCGGACGGAACTTACACTGCCGCCCCTTCCACCTCACCCGAGCACGGGCCGGTAGACGAAGGAGTCACCTTTGCACATGCCGTAGTACGCGAAATACTGCTGGATGCCATCCAAGCAAGCCGCGTGCTTGGAGTAGACGCCAACGAACGTAAAGAATGGGAGAATGTACTGGAAAAGTTAGTTCCCTATCGTATAGGACGTTACGGCCAACTATTGGAATGGTCTTCGGATATAGACGACCCGAAAGATGAACACCGCCACGTCAACCATCTATTCGGACTACATCCGGGACACACCATTTCTCCCGTAACCACCCCCGAACTGGCCCAAGCCGCCAGGGTAGTGCTTGAACACCGCGGAGATGGCGCCACCGGATGGAGTATGGGATGGAAACTCAATCAATGGGCACGGCTTCAAGATGGAAACCATGCTTATAAATTATACGGTAATCTGCTGAAGAACGGAACCCTGGACAATCTGTGGGACACGCACGCTCCTTTCCAGATTGATGGAAACTTCGGAGGCACGGCCGGAGTAACCGAGATGCTGTTGCAAAGTCACATGGGATTCATCCAACTGCTTCCCGCCCTTCCGGACGCCTGGAGAAACGGTTCGATAACCGGAATCTGCGCCAAAGGTAATTTTGAGGTCTCCATCTCATGGAAAGAGGGCAAGTTGGAGAAAGCTACATTCCTTTCAAAATCAGGAGCTCCCTGTAAAGTGAAGTACGGAGACGATGAACTCATGTTCAAAACCACAAAAGGCAAGATATATGAGGTGGTCCTAAAGAAAGACCGTCTGAAAAAACTCTAAGCCAGAAGATAGTCTAAAGAAAAAAAAAGCTTACCTTTGTTAGAGTTAATCTGCAACTAAGATGAAAAAAGGATTTCTCACGACACTGGGTCTCACATTTATCATGCAATTGATACTTGTCTATCCTCTTCAGGCAAAGCATTACTACTTCAAGCAAATTTCCGTGAAAGAAGGACTACCATCCAACGTTCGCTGTATCCTGAGAGACGGGCAGGGATTTGTATGGGTAGGCACCAGAGCAGGGTTGGGAAAGTTTGACGGACACGAACTTAAGAGATACACACACAAGGCAAACGACCCGAACTCTCTGCCTCACAACCTGATTCATCAAATTGCCGAAGACAAACAGCATAACATCTGGGTACTGACCGAAAAAGGAATTGCCCGCTATCAACGGGAAAGGAATAATTTCACATTTCCTACGGACGAAGACGGGAATTACATCACTGCCTATTCTTTCTGTTCCGTCCCGGAGGGCATCCTGTTCGGAGGTAAAGACAGAATCTATATGTATAGATATGAAGATGACTCTTTCAAACTCTTGCAATATTTCAATGCCAAATCTTTTAAAATCACGGCACTTTGTCCCTGGGACTCCCAAACACTGCTCTGTTGCAGCCGCTGGATGGGATTGTTGCTGGTAGACCTGCAAACCGGAAAGTACAGGCGTCCCCCTTTCGACTGCGGACTGGAAATCATGAGTATGATTGCCGATACGCAGAAAAGAATATGGGTGGCGCCCTACAACGGCGGACTGCATTGTTTCTCGCCAGACGGCAAACCATTATCCACGTATACCACAACCAATTCTTCCCTCAGTAATAACATCGTAGTAAGCCTTGCCGAAAGGGAAGGACAACTATGGATAGGCACAGATGGAGGAGGCATCAACATCCTTGACCCGGAAACCGGGAAAATCTCACAACTGGAGCACATCCCGGGACGGGAAAACTATTCGCTTCCCGCCAACTCCATTCTCTACCTGCACAATGACTATAGCAATAACATGTGGGCAGGAAGCACTTGCAACGGTTTAATCAGCATCCGGGAAGTGTCCATGAAAACCTACACGGATGTGGTTCCCGGCAACGACCGCGGACTAAGCAACAGCACCGTACGGAGCCTTTACCAACAATCGCCCGACAGTATATGGATAGGTACGGACGGAGGAGGTATCAACCTCTTCAATCCGAATTCGGAGAAATTTACATACTATCCTTCCACTTGGGGAGATAAAGTAGCCTATATCACCAACTTTACTCCCGGGAAATTGCTCATATCTCTTTTCTCACAGGGAGTATTTGAATTTAACCCCGCAACAGGGGAGAAACAGCCCTTCACCATCATCGACAAAGAAACCACTACACGGCTCTGCAACCGGGGGAAATCCGTCAATTTGTATCGGAACACTCCCAGCACCGTATTGCTTCTGGGTGATCATATCTACCAATATCATCTGAAAGACAAAACATTCAGCATCATCACCGAAGAAGAAGGAAAGGATATCGTAGGCACGCTTGTCCCCTTCAGGCACGACGGGAATCTGACTTATATAAATGACTTCAAACACATCTATGGACTGGACAACCGCACTTCACAACTGAAAACGGTCTTCGAGTGCTACAGGGACACAGTCATCAGTTCCGCCTCTCAGGATAAATACGGACGCTTTTGGATAGGAAGTAATTTCGGACTGATTCACTATGACCCGGTTACGAAAGCGCAAGTACATATTCCTACCAATCTGTTCACTGAAGTCAACATGGTGCTGTGCGACCGGAAAGGAAAAGTTTGGGTAGGCGCTGATAATATGCTTTTTGCCTGGCTCATCAAAGAACAGAAGTTTGTACTTTTCGGCGAGTCGAACGGTGCCATACAGAACGAGTACCTGCCCAATTCACGGCTGGTAAACAAACAGGGAGATGCCTATATAGGCGGGGTGAGGGGATTGCTACGCATCGACGGACAGCTCTTTCTCAATACATCCGAGTCACCGGAACTCCAACTACTGGATGTTATTATCAACGGCGAGTCGGCCAATGAAAAGATATACAAAAGCCCGGTGAAAGTTTCCGTTTCGTGGAACAGCAATATCAACATTCGCATCATGTCCAGAGAAGAAGATATATTTCGGCAAAAAGCATACCGGTATCAGATTGAAGGGCTGAATGACCAATACATCGAACAGTACAGTCCGGAACTGGCTATCCGGTCGCTACCACCGGGCAATTACAAAATCATGGCTTCATGCACCACTAAAGACGGCAGCTGGATTCCCAATCAGGAGATATTGGAATTGATAGTACTTCCTCCCTGGTACCGGACATGGTGGTTCACACTTGGTTGCGCCCTTCTGGTTACAGCCATCATTATCGAGGCTGTGCGCAGGACGTTGAAACGCAACGCAGAAAAGCTGAAGTGGGCCATGAAAGAACATGAAAAACAGACGTACGAGGAGAAAGTACGCTTTCTTATCAACATCAGCCACGAACTGCGCACTCCACTGACATTAATCCACGCGCCACTCTGCCGGATATTGAAATCCCTCTCGCCCGGAGACACTCAATACCTGCCGCTAAAAGGTATCTACCGCCAGTCACAACGCATGAAGAACCTGATTAACATGGTGCTCGATGTTCGAAAAATGGAAGTAGGGGAAAGCAAACTGTTCATACAGCCTCATCCGCTCAACCAATGGATTGAGCATATATCGCAAGATTTCATCAGCGAGGGGGATGCGAAGAATATCCATATCCGCTACCAACTCGACCCACAGATAGGCATAGTCAGCTTCGACAAGGACAAGTGCGAAATCATCCTGAGCAACCTGCTTATCAATGCGCTGAAACATAGTCCGCAAGACACGGAAATAACCATTGATTCAGAATTATGCCCCGAAGCAGGAACAGTGCGCATCTCCATCATCGACCAGGGATGCGGATTGCAGCAAGTGGACACGGACAAACTCTTTACCCGCTTCTACCAAGGAACCGGAGAACAGAGTGGAACGGGAATCGGCCTGTCCTATTCCAAAATTCTGGTAGAGCTTCACGGTGGCACCATTGGTGCACGGGACAACCAGGAAGCAGGAGCTACTTTCTTCTTCGAATTGCCGCTGAAACAAGAACCGGAAGAGGTTATCTGCCAGCCGAAAGCATATCTGAATGAACTGATGCTGGACGACAACAGTGAACCCGCCTCTGCTGAGAAGGAAACATTCGATACCACCCCTTACACAGTCCTGGCAGTGGACGATAACCCAGATATGACAGATTTCCTGAAGAAAGTATTAGGAGAATGTTTCAAGCGGGTGATTACTGCCAAAGATGGCGTAGAGGCTATCCAACTTGCCAAGAATCATATTCCGGACATTATTGTCAGCGATGTGATGATGCCCCGTATGAATGGATATGAACTATGCAGAAACATCAAAGAGGACATTACCATCAGCCATATTCCCATTATTCTGCTGACGGCGAAAGACGACAAACAAAGCCAACTGAGCGGCTACAAGAATGGAGCAGATGCTTACCTAACAAAGCCTTTCGAAGTGGAAATGCTCATGGGAATGATTCGTAACCGACTGAAGAACCGGGAATGTATCAAGCAGAGATACATGGATATGGGAGTAATTCCCGCCCCGGAAGAGAGTACGTTCAGCCAGGCTGACGAGACTTTCTTACTAAAAATGAATAAGATTGTCCAGGAAAACTTAAGCAATACGGAACTGGGCATCAAATTGATGTGCAAGGAGATGGGAGTAGGTCGTTCATCGCTTTACAATAAGCTGAAAGCGCTTACCGGCATGGGGGCAAATGAGTATATCAATAAATTCCGGATAGAAAAAGCAATCAAGTTAATAGCCAATACAGATATGACATTTGCTGAGATTGCGGAGGAAACCGGATTCACCACTCCCAGCTATTTCAGTACAGCGTTCAAGCAGTATACAGGGAAGACTCCAACGCAATATAAAGAAAAGAAGAAAGAGATATGAGGCAGTACAAAGTGTCAGAATGATATTGATTTTTCAATTTATTCTCCTACATTTGCAGAACCCCGTTAGGAAAAAAAGACATGAACCTATACGTAATACAATGAAAAAAAGCCTCTTCCTCCTTTTCCTGTTATCCGTTACCGGTTGCCTCAGAGGGTATTCTGCCTCCCTGCCTTTGGATACTATGCTCGTGCAACTGGACACCCACCTGGCAAACAGCAAGCAATATATCGACCGGAAAGAGAAGCAGATAGCCGAATGGCGACGGAAACTTGGGGAAGCCGTATCCGACGAGAAACGTTACGAAGCCTCCATCCACCTGTTCGACGAATATAAATCCTATAAGTACGACTCAGCCTATATCTACGCCAACAGATCCCTGCACCTGGCAGAGAAACTGCACAACCGGGGATACGTAGCAGAAGCAAACGGAGGAATCGTATTCTGCCTGTTGTCCTCGGGACTGTTCAAAGAAGCTTTCGATGTGATAAGCAGAATTGATATTACAGACGTGTCCCTCTCCAGCCGGATAGCCTGTTACTCCCTGTACAGCCGGTTATACTACGACATTGCTGACTATAACCACGAAGCTCCTTTCCAAAACGAATATATTGAAAAGGGAAGTCTCTATACCGATTCATTGCTAAGGCTTCTTCCCGAAAAATCGCTGAAATGGTGGTACGCCGTAGGACAAAAGCAAATGAAAGAACGACAGTACGATGCTTCCATACATTCATTCATGACACTACTGGAAAGAAAAGATATAGACCCACATACAGAAGCTATTATTTCGTCCAGTCTGGGCTGGATGTACTACGAGCTCAACGATAAGGAACGTGCTATGATTTACCTGATACGTGCCGCCATCGGAGATATTCGTTCCGCCACCAAAGAAACCACCGCTTTGCGCGTGCTCGCCGGTTTGCTTTACGAACGGGGTGACATCAACCGTGCCAACAACTATGTGCGGCTGGCACTGGAAGACGCCAACTTCTACAATGCCCGCCACCGGAAGATAGAGGTAGGCTCCATTCTGCCCATTATCGAGCAGGATCGTTTCGACATTGTAAAGAAGCAACGGAACGTGCTGATAGGATTTGTCTCCCTTGTATCCCTGCTTTTCATTCTGCTGCTGACCGCTACGCTCATCATCTATAAACAGATGAAAAAGTTGCGCTCTGCCCGTCATACCATCGAAGAACGTAACACACAGTTGCAGCAGACGAACGACCTCCTGTCCGAAGCCAACAACATCAAAGATGAGTACATCGGCTATTCCTTCTATCTCAATTCTGAGTATATAGACAAAATGGAAAGCCTCTACAAGATGATTAACCGGAAGATCGCCGCCCGTCAGTTCGAGGACCTGCGCACCTCGTTCAAAGAGTCCGACCTGAACAAAGAGCGTGATAATATGTATGCGTCTTTCGATGAGACATTCCTGAAGTTATTCCCCGGTTTCATCACTTCCTACAACAACCTCTTCCCTGTCGAAGAGCGTACACGCGGAGATCATGAGAAATCTCTCTCTTCCGAAATGCGCATCTTCGCACTGATACGCTTGGGTATCTGCGAACCGGAACGCATTGCCAAATTCCTGAACTACTCAGTTCACACCATCAATACTTATAAGACTCGCGTGAAAAACAAATCGCTTGTTCCAAACGAGTTGTTTGAACCCAAGATTATGGAGATTGCCTCCGTGACGCCGCAATAGATTGAGACACCAAGCACTAAGGGAAATAGAAAAAAGAAGGAAAAAGAAGAATATTTCCCTTATACAAACCCACCTTTAAAAAAACCGTTACATACTGATAACAAGCGATTTGCTAAAATACAAAGCCCAAAAAGCATTATACAATTCCTATTTATTTTCACTTTCCCCTCCAAACCCTGTAGCTTTGCAATGTCAACCGGAAGAAACCCTTCCCTCGACCAATGCATTGCTTTAGAGAGTTAACCTATTTATTTATTCACTTAAAAAAACTACAACCTATGAAAGCATTGAAACCTTTGTATGCTTTACTACTACTGTCGTTGATGACCGGTGCCCTATTTACCGCCTGCAACGATACTGAGGATGGTTCCTACGTAGAGCCTATCACTCTTTACGAAAAACTGCAGGGAACATGGAGCCTGCGCACTCTGCAACAAGTGGACGAAGCCGGAAAAGCAAGCGGTGCCAAGTACACCACCATGGAGCTTACCCAAAGCTTTGATTTCACCACCTTCAAGCTCAATCTGCAACTCGATGAGAGCCGACGCCCTACAACTTTCCAGGTAAGTGGAGATGCCCCCGCCCTGTTCCCCACCAACGGATACTGGGAACTGAGCAACGATTTCTACAATACCGACGGATCTCCAACCGTAATGTATCTGTATTCTGACGCCTCAAAAAGTCAGAAAACAGGTCAACTGACTGTTTCGTCAGTGCCCGGTTCCACCGCCATTCTGGGACTGAAGCTGACACGCTCAGCCAAAGGAAAAGTATTCATATCATATAATTATGAACTGGCGCCTGCTGCCAAATAAGGAAGGAGAAACACATTATGAAAAGTAAATTAATGGCTTTAATAGCTTTAGTATGGATGATGCTCCCGGGCACCGCCTCTGCCGAATATGTAAGTAATACGCTCCCCCAGTTTTGGACAGTACCTGCCATATATGCTTTTGATGAAGAAGTAACCTGGTACTTCGATGTGTCCGGACTCGGATTCGAAGAAGGGCTGGACCTCTATCTATGGGCATGGGAACCCAGCGAACCCGATGCGGGCAACCGCGATAATTCTTCCGACTTCGCCAAACTGGAGTACGTGGGAAAAGGTATCTACAAAAAGACACTCATACCTACCGTGTACTTCAACTGCGACCTTGCTAAATTCAACGATTTCCCGGGCTTCTGGATGCAACTGAAAGAGAAGCACGACGGACTCTGCACCAAAGAATTCGCCATGTCCGATCCACGCCAGACACTGAAAGAGTTCAAAGAATCGGGAAAGGCCAATATGTTCTATCCGCAGCAGTTCGGCAACAACGATGAAGTAACCATCCTGGTGAACGCCTCCGTACTGACGGCAAACGATCTGCCCTTCGCCGGTCAGGAATTCGAATCCATACACCTGGTGTCGGGACTGAATGGTTGGGATCATAAAGTGGACGGCGAAATGTACAAGCCTGAAATCGTGGAAAAAACCAGACTCTCCTCTTTGGGCGACGGACTGTACAAGATTTCACTGATCCCCACGAATTATTGGGGCATAGATGAGTTCTACGAAATGGAAACGATACAATATTTCTTCATCTCGCACAACCCCGACTGGGGCTTGAAGAGTCCCGATGATGAATACAAGGTGGACGCCACAGCCCTGACGCCGGAATTCTTCTTCTTCCCGCAACAATTCACGCAGCATGACATCCTCACGCTGATACGCATCAACAACGAAAAGAGCAGCCGGGGACTGGAATATACGATTACAGCGGGCAGCAAGACCATCACCGGTGAGTTTGAAGGAACACTGGCCGAACGCCTTGCCCACGTCAACCTGCTGAAAGAACTGGCGGGGGAAAACGGTGTAGACAAGATCACCGTGAAAGTAAGCCATAAGAACGGTGTAGAAATAGTGAACACCACCATCCCATTGGTATCCCTGTCGGAAGTCGAATAAATAATTAATCATACAAGAACCATGAAAAATAAATATATAAATCATATTTGTTTCCTGCTCGTATTCTTCACTCTCGCAGGATTCGGACAAAGTGCATGGGCACAGACCATCACTGCCAGCGGTAAGGTATTGGACAGAAACCAGGAGCCTCTGATCGGAGCCAATGTAAAGGTACTGGACACAGCCACGGGCACTATCACCAATCCGGACGGTCACTTCACACTGGAATGTCCCAAAGGCAGCATACTGGAAGTTTCGTTCATCGGCTACGTGTCACAAAAGGTGGCTGCCGGACAGAACCTGACCATCGTGCTGGAAGAAGATGCCATCACCTTGCAGGAGACGGTCATCGTTGGCATAGGTTACGGCACCATGCGTAAATCGGACCTTACCGGAGCCATTGCTTCCGTCAGCCAGAAAGATATGAAACAGGGCATCATCACCAGTGCAGAGCAACTGCTGCAAGGTAAAATTGCCGGTTTATCGGTAGTGCAAAGTTCCGGTGACCCTACGGTAGGCGCATCCATCCGTTTGCGTGGCGGTACTTCCCTTTCCGCTTCCAACTCTCCACTCGTAGTAGTGGACGGCATTCCCGGTGTGGATTTCAATACCGTACAACCTTCTGAGATTGTTTCTATCGACGTATTGAAGGATGCTTCCGCCGCAGCTATCTACGGTTCGCGCGGAGCCAACGGTGTTATCATCGTTACCACCAATCGCGCTTCTTCAGATGTAGAGCGTAAAAGCATCGAATACAACGGCTATGTTGCCATCAGCTCCGCAGCCAACAATCTGGACCTGCTTTCCGCCAACCAGTGGAGGGCTTATGTTCGCGACAACAACATAGCCTCCGCCACCGATTACGGAGGTGACACCAACTGGCAGAAAGAAATACAGCGCACAGCTATCTCACACTCCCACAATGTATTTTTCAGTAGCACCCGCAAGAATAGCGGATACCGTGCTTCGGTAACCTACCAGCACAATCAGGGTATCATCAAGCGCAATGACCTGGACCGCCTTACCGGCAGCCTTTCCGCCTTCCAGAACGGCTGGAACGGACGTTTGCGCCTTGAAGCCGGCGTCAGTGGCAACTTCGACAAATGGAATCCTATCGATAACCGCATCTTCGAGCGTTCACTGAACCTGAACCCTACCCTGCCCGTAAGAGACAAGAACGGCAGCTTCACCAACATCGGCGGTACGCTGAACGAGAACCCCGTAGAAATATTGACCAACCGCGAAGACGACAGCTCACGCCACCGCTTCCTGGGCTACGGAAAGATAGAGTTGGACCTGGTGAAAGGATTGAAAGCTGTTGCCAACGGTTCGTATGAGTACAACTCCCTGCAAGGGCGACTCTACAAACCCACGTATGCCATGATGGAAGGCAAAACAGAGAAAGGATGGGGACAGCGCACCTTAGCCGAATATACCAACAAACAGATTGAAGCCTATCTGAACTACGACCTGGAGTTCGCCGGAATTCACAGGTTGAACGCAATGACCGGTTACTCTTACCTCGACAATACATACGAAGGATTCGGCTCCACCCGCAGCGGTTTCGACACGGATGCATTCCTGTACAACAACCTGGCCGCCGGTTCCGACTACCGTGCAGGAGACGTCTACTCTTACAAAGGCAACTCGAAACTGGTTTCCTTCTTCGGACGCGTCAACTACAACCTGATGGGCAAGTACATGCTCACCGCCACCCTGCGCCGCGACGGTTCCTCGCGCTTCGGCGAAAACCACAAATGGGGTATGTTCCCCTCCGTATCCTTGGCATGGCGTATCTCCGACGAAGCATTCATGCAAGGCACTTCTTCCTGGCTGAACAACCTGAAACTACGTGCAGGCTACGGAGTAACCGGTAATCAGGATGGCATCGGCGAATACAAATCTCTGGCTATCCTCTCGGCGAACGGTGCTTCTTATTATGATGCGGCTACAGGTGTATGGAAGAAATCATATACCCCGACGCAGAACGTCAACCCCGACCTGAAATGGGAATCGACCGCACAGTTCAACGTTGGTATCGACTTCGGCATCTTCAACCGCATCAACGGTACCATCGAAGCGTATCACAAGAAAACGAGTGACTTGCTGTGGACTTACCCCGTACCGCAACCGCCTTATCTGGTAGGTACCATGCTTGCCAACGTGGGCGACCTGGTGAACAAAGGAATCGAAGTCAGCCTGAGTGCCAGTATCCTGCGGCAAAAGGACCTGACGCTGGATGCGAACCTGACCTTTGCCTATAACGAACAGGAAATCACCAAACTGTCCAACAGTGACTATCAGGCTGTAGGCTTGAAATCGGGTTCACTGCATGGCCTGCCCGGTATGTCGGGCATGTACTCGCAGATTATCAAAGAAGGATATCCCGCCGGTGCCTTCTACGGCCCCAAATGCAACGGACTGAACGAAAACGGTGAATATATCCTGGAGACGGACGAAACCGGAAAACCCATTGAACAATACCTGGGCAGCGCCCAGCCCAAGTTCAACCTCGGTTTCGGCATGAACATGGCTTACAAAGATTTCGACTTCGCTTTCTCCGGCTATGGCATGTTCGGACAAAAGGTACTGAACGCTACTGCCATCAGCATGAGCAGTCCTACCCGCCTTCCCGCCCAGAACGTTACGGACGACTTCTTGAAAAGCGGAATCCAGAGCACTCCCGTATACTCTGACTACTGGATTGAGAGCGGTTCATTCTTCCGCTTGCAATCCGTGACACTGGGGTATACCCTCCCGGGAATCAAGAAAATCGGTCTGGAAAAGATACGCGTCTACGTAACCGGTGAAAATCTCTTTGTCATAACCGGCTACAGCGGCATCGACCCTGAAGTGAACATGAGCGGTCTGGATGCTCCGGGTATCGACCGTTTCGATAGTTATCCACGTCCCCGCACTTTCTCACTGGGACTCAATATTTCCTTTTAATCTGACTAAATAAATGACGATTATGAAAAATAGAATCATATCAGCCTTTCTGATTTCATCGCTTGCCCTGGGTGCCTGCACCGATCTGAGCGAAACTCTTTATGACAAGGTATCCATGGACGAATACGGACAAACTCCTGCGGAGGTAAAAACCATTGTATCTGGCGCTTACTCCACGTTGCGCGGATTCGATTCGAGCAACGGAGGTGTCAATTGCTATCCGTGCAGCGAGTACGTGTTCTTCATGCTGGAATGCGCCTCTGATGAAGCCTGCGTTCCCACCCGCGATACCGGTGACTGGGACGATGCCGGGCAATATCGCGAAATACAATATCACCAATGGACCGCCAACAGCACACTGGTGCTGTCATTATGGAACTATGCCTTCCAGGGTATCGGCAATGTGAATGCCATCATCTACCAAGTAGATAGTTCGGCACTGACAGACGAGGCAAAAGCCACCGTAAAGGCCGAACTCCGCGGATTGCGGGCCTATTATTACTATCAGATGCTCGACCAGTTCGGCAGTGTGCCCATCGTAACGGACTATACGCAGAAGGAACTCCCAAAACTGTCCACACGCCAGGAAGTATTCAATTTTGTAGAAAAGGAGTTGAAGGAAATCCTCCCGTTGCTACCCAGCGGAGCCGTCTATGCCACCTTCAACCAAAACGTAGGCTACACACTGTTGGCACGCCTCTATCTAAATGCGGAAGTATACACAGGTACACCGCGTTGGCAGGAATGTCTTGATGCCTGCGATAAGGTGAGCGGCTACTCTCTGGAAACCGATTACTTCGCAAACTTTGCACAGGACAATGAAAAATCAAAGGAAATCATCTTTGCCATTCCTTACGACCATAAAGAAGGTACAGTAGGAAACTATCTGGCATCCATGACTTTCGAATACAACCAGACTTGGGCTTTCTCCATCGACGGCAGTTATCCCTGGTGCGGAAACGGTATCTCCGCACAGCCGGGCGTATATTCCTCATTCGATGAAACGGACATCCGCCGTAAGTCTCTCATGGTAGGACAACAGTACAATATGGCTACCGGTGCACCGCTAAGTTGCCAGAAAGACGGTACTCCACTGAATTATACCGAAGAGATAGAGCCTTACGAAAAAGCCCCGCAAGCTGCCGGTGCCCGCCTCAACAAGTACGCTTGGAAGACGGATGACATCTGGGAACGCGATAATGACTGGGTGCTGATGCGCTATGCCGAAATCTTGCTGATGAGGGCCGAAGCCAACTTCCGCCTGGGATTCGACGGCAACGCATTGCTATTGGTGAACCAGCTTCGCGGCCGTGCCCTAGTGGCACCATTGGCAGCGGTAACGGAAGAAGATCTGGATAAAGAGTGGTTGCATGAGTTCGTATTCGAAGGTTTGCGCCGGACGGTGAACATTCGCTTCGGTACCTATTTCCAGCCTTGGTGGAACAAGGATGCGACTCCTACTTACAAGGGAGTATTCCCCATTCCTCAATCAGTGCTCGACAAGAATCCGAATCTGAAACAGAATCCGGATTATCTATAAGGACCTAATAAAACGAACTGTCATGAAGCTGATAAAAGCCATTATTTGTTGCCTCCTGCTCCTGCTCGGAGCAGGTGCTTGCAGCAGCGGAAACGATTCTCCCGGTAACGGTGGCGGAGAACCCGTCCTGCCCGGAGCGCTGGATCCCGTGGCCGTGACCAAGACGAACCCCATGAAGCTATACGTGCACTATATGCCGTGGTTTGAAGACCCCGCCAGCAACAACGGCACATGGGGACAACACTGGACCATGAGCAACTGCAACCCGGACAAAGTGAACAGCAACGGAAAACGGGAAATAGCTTCCCGTTACTACCCGCTCATCGGCCCGTATGCCTCCAGTGATACCGACGTGCTGAACTACCACCTCCTGCTGATGAAGTATTCCGGCATAGACGGAATACTGGTTGATTGGTACGGCATCCAGGACAAATGGGACTACCCCGCCAACAAGCGGAATACGGAAGCGCTCGTCAAAGCCGTGGAACGTGCCGGACTGGAGTTAGCCATCGTCTACGAAGACCAGACCTTGAAGGACCTGAGCAAACAGGGACAACTGACTCAAGCCAAGCAAGACCTGAAATATCTGGAAAACAGCTTCTTCAGCAAGGACTGCTACATCCGGATAAACAGCAAACCGCTGCTGATGACCTTCGGCCCGCAAACCATACAAACCCCTGAAGAATGGAACGACGTGCTGGGAAGCCTGAAAACCCGCCCCACTTTCCTTACGCTCTACACATTCTCAGCCAGTACGGCCAACAACAGCCAGTACACGAATGCCGCCGGAGAATATCTGTGGGTAGACGCGCAACCAGAAAAGGCCTATGAGCAAAAAGACAAGTTCAACGTGTTTATGGGAGGTGCCATGCCCGGCTTTGATGCCTACTATAAAGAAGGCGGATGGGGAGACAATCCCCACGTGAAGGTAGACTCCGAAAACGGCGCCCTCTTCACCCGCCAATTGGAAGCCGCCCGAACCGCCGGACTGGACCATCTGCAACTAATCACCTGGAACGACTTTGGCGAAGGTACTAACATCGAACCTACGCAAGAATGGGAATACCGCTATCTGACCGCCCTGCAACAGTTTGCCGGCGTCACTTATAGCGAGAGTGTACTGAAAGACGTGTACCGCTGGTACGTGCTGGAAAAAGAGTATGCCAAGGATGCGGCGGCACAGAAGATTCTGTCGCAAGCCTTCTACTACTTCGTATCCCTGCAAGCGGACAAAGCCCAACAACTGATGAATGAACTGAAGAAATAACTGATGAATATGAGAACAGACCTGTTATATACATTATTAGCCACATGGCTATGCCTCGCCTTCGGCGCATGCACTACGGATAAACCGTCCCTCCTCCAATCACCCGACGGGCAAATCCGCCTGACTGCCGGACTGGAGAACGGAAGGCCTTACTACACCGTGAAGCGGGGAACAGAACCCGTCATCAACCAATCTTTCCTCGGCTTTAAACTGGAGGGAGGGAACTTCGACGGGAATTTCCGCATCCTCAACGTTAGGCATGACTCACTGGATGAAACCTGGAAACAACCTTGGGGTGAAGAAGTGGAAGTGCGGAATCACTACAACGAACTGACACTGGAACTGGAAGAGAAGAGCAACCTTCACCGCCGGCTTTCCATCGTCTTCAGAGCGTTCGACGACGGAGTGGGCTTCCGCTACGTATTTCCCGAACAGAAAAGTCTGAAACAATTCGTCATCCTGGACGAGCAAACAGAATTCAACCTGCCATGGGACGCCCCCACCTGGAGTATCCCGACAAACGGAACCAAATACTACGAGGCACTGTATGAATCTTCTCCCGTCAGCAGCAAGGACACGGTTTCCACACCGGTGACGATAGAAGCCAATGACAGCCTTTACATCGTTCTGCACGAAGCGAACCTGGCCGACTATGCCAGTCTGAACCTGACGCCGGACTCGGAAATCCCTACCACGCTGCGTGCAGCACTCACTCCGTGGTCTACGGGTGAGAAGGTATTTGCCACCGTGCCTTTCGCCAGCCCCTGGCGGACGATTATCGTAGGTAAAAAACCGGGCGACCTTATCCTCTCCCGCCTGATGCTGAACCTGAACGAACCCTGCAAGCTGGAAGATACGTCGTGGATAGAACCGGGCCGTTACATCGGCATCTGGTGGGGTATGCACATGGAGAAATACACTTGGGCACAAGGTCCCAAACATGGTGCTACTACCCGGAACACCATGCGTCACATAGACTTTGCCGCCCGGAACGGATTCAGCGGTGTACTGGTGGAAGGCTGGAACTACGGCTGGGACGGTGACTGGACGGTTGAAGGAGATAAATTCAGCTTCACCCGCCCCTATCCGGACTATGACCTGAAGAAACTGGCCGAGTATGCCCGTGAGAAAGGTGTGCGCCTGATAGCTCATAACGAAACCGGCGGCGCGGCCACCAACTACGAGCAGCAACTAGACAGTGCTTACGCCCTGTATCGTTCACTCGGTATCAATGCCGTAAAGACGGGATATGTCAACCCACAGCTTGACGGCAAGGAACTGCAACACAGCCAATATGGTGTACGCCACTACCGCAAAGTTATAGAGACGGCTGCCCGCTACGGTATCATGGTGGACAACCACGAACCGGCCATGCCCAGCGGTCTGCAACGTACCTACCCCAACCTGATGACCCAGGAAGGAGTACGCGGACAGGAATATGATGCCTGGTCAGCCGACGGAGGTAATCCGCCCGAACATACCTGCATCATCCCCTTCACTCGCGGACTTGCCGGGCCGATGGACTTCACGCCGGGAACGTTCAACTTCAGCAACCCCGTCTTTCCCGGCACACAGGTACAGACCACGATTGCCAAGCAACTGGCACTGAGTGTAATTCTGTTCAGCCCGCTTCAAATGGCATCGGATATGATAGAGAACTATGAAGGAAGACCGGAGTTCTCATTCATTACATCCTGCCCCACCACGTGGGCAAAGACGGTGATACCTGATGCAAAAATAGGTGAGTACGTGACCATCGCCCGTAAGGACCGGAATAGCGAAGATTGGTTTGTAGGCTGTATCACCAACCGGAAGACACGGAACATGGAACTGCCTCTGGACTTTCTGGATGACCACACCACTTATAAAGCAACTCTTTATCTGGATGGTGATAAGGCGGACTATAAGACAAACCCTTATCCGGTAAACATCATACAACAAGAAGTGAATGCGGATACGGTGTTGAAATTACCTCTCGCGCGAGGCGGTGGAGCGGCGATAAGGATAGAGAAGATGTAGAGCCTTTCACCACAGAGTAACAAAGAGTTTCACGGAGTTTTATTTCTCTAATTTTAACTCCGTGAAACTCTTTGTTACTCTGTGGTGAGACTCCATTTCCATACCTATTTCCTCTTCTTTCCCTTCTTCCCCGCCATCAGGTGTTCCTTCTTTACCTCGAACGAATAGCTACCGGGAAGAAGCTTCAAGACTACCTGCCCGCTTCCTTCACCAATATATTCTATTCCTTTGCATTTCCGGATCAGTTTTTCCCCTTCGCGGACATCTCTCAACGATGCAGCCGGCAGATACAGCGTAGCCGTAGTATTTCCGGGCACCGTGAAAGTATAACGAATCATGCCTCTTTCCTCTCTCCAACCACTCTCAATACGTCCGTACATCGAATCATAATATCCCCGGGCATACTTCATCTTTCCGGTCGGATCGGGCATCGGCTTCAGAATGAACTGTTTGAAACCGGGATAAGCCTCATCACGCTGTATTCCTAAAGAATAATTGTACATCCAGGCACCTACGGCACCAAAAGAATAATGATTGAAAGAGTTCATGCGATTGTTACCACCGAAACCATCCGTGTGAGTGTAAGAGTTCAGACGTTCCCAAATGGTAGTCGCTCCCTGTTCCACGGAATAAAGCCACGAAGGATAATCAGTCTGTTGAAGCAGCCTGTAAGCCAGATCGTTCAGCCCGTAATCGGATAAAGCCTTACTGATCCATGCCGTACCGATGAAACCGGTCATAAGAGAGTAAGAAGGACACAGGCGGCCTCTATCAGTGGTATTCTCCCGTCTGACTGTCTCCGCAAGATTAGCAATCACCTTATTACGGTTCTCTTCATCGATAATGCCGAAAGCCAATGGAAGCACATACGAAGTCTGTATATCGACAGGTTGCCCCTTCTTGTCAGGGATGAAAGCGGAGAATATCGTTTTTCCGCTTTCCGGCTCTATATAAGTCTTATTGAAGAAATCCCTCCGGGCGGCATGCAAGTTGCGGAACCATGCGGCATCGGACGTCTTACCCAAAGCCGCCGCTATCTTTGTCATCAATTCCAGGTCGTGGATGAAATAGGCTTCCCATACCAGGGACTTATCATTCTTCTCATCCTCCAATCCTAACCAGTCACACAGGTCACCCCATGAACGGGTCTGCACGATCAGATTGGTTTCCGTCTCAATCGTTTGGTCAATGATATATTGAATATAGCGCTTCATGGCAGTGTAGTGCTCGCTCAGCAGTGCGGTATCTCCGTATTGCTGGTAGCACTCCCAGGGAACCGTAATTCCGGCACTGCCCCACAGTATACCACCGAAACCACCACCTAATGGGGCGATATCCGGGAAGCGTCCGTCCGTCCGCTGCACATCGCGCATGGCACGCATATGACGGCGCAGGAACTGCGGTACATCCGCCAAATAAGTGGCGGTACGGGAGAAGACGGAGATATCCCCACTCCACCCCAAGCGCTCATTGCGTTGCGGACAGTCCGTAGGAATGGAAAGGAAGTTGCCGTAAGAAGACCAGGTGATATTCTTCCACAGCTGGTTCACCCGTGCATTGGAAGTTTCGTAGTGAGAAGCCAGTTCGTGTATAGAGCTTAGCACTATCCCTTTCACGGATTCCACAGGCAAGGGTTTGTCAATACCCGTTATCTCTATAAAGCGGTAGCCATGATAGGTGAAACGGGGAGAGATGGTTTCCTGCCCGCCTTTGGCGATATAAATATCCTGAGCCATAGCGGCACGGATATTCTCCAGCATAATCATGCCGATGTTTCCCTCGTATTCCGGCAAATCGGGATATTTCACTTCCGCAAAGCGCAGAGTGATTTCCGTTCCGGGCTGCATGCCCGACAAACTGATACGGGGGACTCCTACCATATTCTGCCCCATGTCGTACACAAACACACCGGGGCGGACTTCTTCTACTGAAAGAGCCGTCAGTTCATTGATTTGTTTCACCGTCTGGCCGAATTGCCCGATAAGTTCAAAACCGGAATAATCGTTCACCCACGGCATATTCGGATTTCCCGCCGTACTGATATGTCCTTTCAAAGCAACCTCATGAACCGGTTTCCAGGCAGATGCATCATAAGATGCCGTGCTCCAGCCTTCCACTGCCGGTTCCCTTAAAGCATCATACACTTCGCCCTGAAAGAAACTGCCGTAAGCAACGGGGCCTTTGCCGAAATACTGCCAGGACAAAGGATCGGTCACCACAACATTGGTCCTACCGTCCGCATACGTGATAACCAATTTTGCCAATAAAGACTGGCGGTCACCGAAGAAGTTCCAGTTATCTCCCGTAAAAGTAGCGCCACCGCTCCACCAGCCTTCTGCCAGCAAAGCACCCAGGGCATTTCTGCCGGAATGGACGTACTTTGTCACATCAAACGTCTGGTACAGATGAGTTTTGTTATACTGGGTAACTCCGGGATTAAAATAATCATCCCCTACACGCTCACCATTGAGATAGACCTCATAAATGCCACGTGAAGTAACATACAGGCGGGCTTTTACAATCTCCGCATCGGGAGAAGAGAAGACCGTACGAAGCATCGGTGCGGAGTTTCCTTCGGGAGTAAATATAGCAAGAACGCCGGAAGCTCCGCCGACTATCCGGCTATTTCCTTCCCGGCAAGTAGCAATCACGTTCGAAGGACTTCTGAAGTTGGCAATCTCCATCTTCGGGAAAGTAACGGATTGCCCGGCGGGAACATCAAAGCCAATGTCGCCCACTACCGGGAAAGCGATGAAATCACCTCCCTGCCCCAACGGATTCAGATTTATCCAACCAAGCTCTTCAGCATTATCCACGTAGAATCTTGTAAAACCCAGATCAGAAGTAAGGTTCACCGTATGCAGGTCATACTTATTACTTTCATTAATCAATGCCAGGGGGATGGGAAAGCTCTTGAAAGGAACATCTTTCCGGTCGTTCGGATGGTATCCTACACGATATACATTCAACATCGCCTCTTTACCCGAAGCAAGCGAATCCAAGTCCAGTTCTATTTTTATGTAAGACTCATCTTTCCCGTTCTGTAACTGATACAGATTCTTATTCATCAGGCGCTTATCATTCGCTCCGTAGACAAAGCCTGCACGAGTACTCTTTGTCTCTTTATCCAACCGGAGTGCAACGTTCAGCCTGAACACCGGAAGATAGTGGGAATAGAGCACCATGTCTTCATCTCCGCCACCTATCCACTTCGCATCACTCCATCCCTCATACGGATTGGCTTTACTCATTAGTCCCGTTTCAAACCAAGAGGTCGAGGAAGATTGCTCACCCTTCTGGTTCCATACGTTTACCGTCCAGAAATAGCAGGTAGTGGGTTGCAGGGGAGCACCGGCATATTCAATGTTCAGCGACAGGTCACTCGACACTCTTCCGCTGTCCCATACCGTTTGTCCCGCTTCGTCAGTCACCGTTATCTGATAGGCTTTCTGCGAATACCCCCTTTCGGTATTCTGCATTACCATCTGCCAACTGAAGCGGGGCTTTTCCACATCTATACCCAATGGCATTTCGGCATATTCCACTTTAAGCTTTTCAATAGATACAGAATGTTCCGTAGCCGCATACAACAGAGCAGGGCAGGAAAGACAGATAAGCAAAACAGATAAAATGTGAATTCTACATCTTTTCATACGTGATGTTTTTGGGGTTATAAAGGAGATTAGGCAAGCAAAGATAATAAACTTGCCCAATCTCTTCATTATGAGACACTCATTTTATTACTGACCGGATGCTATTTGCTCTTCTTGTGAAGCAATAGGGGTTTCATTCAGCTCATAACCGGAATACCCATAGTTCTGATTTACCCGGCCATACAAGTTCGCATCAATGGCGGTCTGCGGTATAGGCCAGAATATATTGTACTTCCCTATTTTGTATTCATCATTATGAAGCGTTTTCACACCCTTATTGTAATAGTTATTATATTCCGTGATTCTGTGCCACCAATAACTGTTACTACTTTCGTCTGCAAGGTCTTTCGGAGAGGTGTAATTCCCTTCCTGATTCTCTTTTATAAACGAAACACGTACAAGTTCCACATGCCTGAACTCTTCATACATCAGTTCACGGGCCCTTTCATCCATAATCACGTCCAGCCCGTCCAATCCATTAAGTTTGCCGGCATCGAACAAATCCGTACATCCGGCACGTTCTCTGATCTTATTTACATCAGCGGCAGCTTTCGCATATTCCTTCTTCCAGTAGTAAGCCTCCGCCCTCAGCAGATAAGCTTCCGCAAGACGATATACATACCAATCGCCCGAACCTCCAACGTAGTCCGTACCCGAATATCCATTGGCTACTTCCCTCGCCGTATCTTCTACCCATAATTTATAATACGGATAATCGAACCAGCAACGAATGGTATCCTTGCACAATAGCGTGCCGTCATCCGCATACTTCTGTATAGGTTTCAGATAATAGACAGCATCGTCCGTACCCAATAATTTAGGATCATTATATTTCAGATCCTCCATCACGAACCAGTTACCGGCTTCCCGGCTGTGTCGGAGATCATTCTTATCCCCCCACATGGATTTTTCCGCATGATAAGTAGGTCTTGAAAACGCTTCACCACGTCCATAGATCGCCCTGCAATCTAAAAAGTCAGGATATTGTGCCAGCATACCCGCCGTAGCAGACTGTCTCGTCATACCGGACTGCGACTTACTGGGCACCAGGATACCTCTGTTCACATCTGTTTGCGACCAGAACGGAGTCATATTATACAGGTAATTCGTATTGAGCCGGCTTTCTGAATTATCATATCTGTTCACCATGAGCATGATGGTCTCCTTATTGGACGCATCTGCCTTATTTACCGGTCTATGCAAATCCCAGATCACATTGCGCGTCACCGGATGATGTTCCGGATAGGGATTCTCCCACTTGCCAAATGTGTTTTCCATCAGTTCATATCCGGAAGCATCAATAAGGGCATTGGCCTGTTCAAGCGCCTTGTCAAAATCTCCGGCTGCCATGTAATACTTAATAAGCAGCATCCGGCAGGCTCCCTTGTTTTCTTTACCATAATCAACCTGATCAGGGATATGCCCTACGGCATATTCCAGGTCTTTAATCATTTGCTCGATAACCACTTCCATCTTTGTGGAACGAAAGTCGAGCTTCGGAGTCGTGACTTCTTTCGACAGGAAGGGGATATCACCAAACTGGAAAATCAGATGATAGTAACGCCAGGCACGCTGGAAATAAGCACTGGATAACATCTGTTCTTTAGTGGTCTGGTCCAAATCCAACTCGGAAATGCGCGAAATCACCACATTGGCAAAGCTGATACCTTGCGTACCCATATTCCAGAACCAATTAATCATATTCGTACCGAACCAATTGTTCTCAGAAATAGGAGTCACATTCGAAAGGATGTCCTGGCACCCGCTAAAGTCGGATACAGCCGTTACAGCCACATCCGAGAATATCATTTCCGTAGCCAATGCAGGTCCGTTATCCTCCATATAATAATAACGCATCTGTCTGTGGCAGGTAGTGAGTGCAGCTTCCAACCCTTCTTTGGTGGATAACGTCACACTGGGTTCATAAAATGATAATGGTTCCGGTTTCAGCCAACTGTCCGAACATCCCGTTAATGCTAATGAAGATAACCCGAAGGTCAGATATATGGCTTTTATTAGATTTGTTTTCATGATAGTTATTTAATTAAAATGTTATACTTGCACCGAAAGTAAATGTTCTGGGGAGAAGTCCCTTTGTTTCCGGGTCCCAATAATCCCACTCTTTGTCAAAGGCCCAGACAGCCACGTTCCTGACAGTTCCGTATATGCTGATCTCTTTAGCCATCAGTTTCCGTGCAAACTGTTGGGGTACCCTGTAGGAAACAGAAATATTCTCCAGACGGATAAAGCCTTTGTTTATCACCTTCTTGGGGTTGATATTCGAAGGACGTGTCGACTTCAGACGGGCATACGAATTTGATTTGTTCTCAGGAGTCCAGTATTCGCGCTTATAGGTATTCGAATAATCACCCAGATTATCAAAGAAGTTCAGATATTCCGTTGTACTTTGCTTATGTCCCATCTGAGAATAAAGATTAAGAGAAATATCCCAATTCCGGAACAAAGTAAATTCATTTCTGAACGACCATCTGAACTTAGGTGTTTCCTGACCTAAGAAGACCTTATCCTCCTGGGTAATCTTATAATCTCCATTCACATCCCTGACTTTTGCATCACCCGGTTGCTGCCCGTACTTTGCAGCTTCTTCCGCTTCATCTTCCTGCCAGATGCCGATGAATTCATGGTCCCAGATGGCCGAAATATCTTTCCCTACAAACCAGCCCCTGTTCACATCGTCCACTTCTTTACTTCCTACCACTTCTCCGGCCTCGTTCAATACATCTTCGTAACGGTAATACAAATGCTTAATCGTATTCTTGTTGTGTGAAAGCCCGAATGTAGAAGACCAGGTAAAGTTCTTATTGCGGATATTAACCGTATTCAATGAGAATTCAAACCCTTCATTATTAACCTGTCCCAGATTGGTTACGATATTTGTATAACCAGTGAAATTCGGCAAGCTTCTGTCTACCAGCAAGTCCGTTGTAGGCATATGATACCATTCAATGCTACCATTGATACGGTCATTTAAGAAACCGAAATCCAGACCGACATTCCAGGATGTGGTAGTTTCCCATTTCAAATCCGTATTGGACATTCTTGCAATCTGCAATGAAGACACTTCATACAAACTCCCTTGTGGGGTAACATAAGTATATTTGCCGGCCGTACCTCCATACAATTGGGACAAAGCTTGGTAAATACCGATATCCCGGTTTCCATTCTTACCCCAGGACAAACGCAGCTTACCGCTACTCATTGGCTCCCACTTGAAGAACTTTTCATTCGTGAAACTCCATGCCACGGCTATGGCGGGGAATGTAGCCCAGGGATTGGAAGCACCGAAAGCTGAGAAACCGTCGCGACGAACAGATGCGGTCAGCATATAGCGGTTGTCATAAGAGTAGAATAAACGGGCCATCAATGCGGCACCCGTATGTTTCGTATCATTGGCACTGATTTCTTTGTTACCCGCAGTCTTCATGTTATGCCATTCCAGTACATCCGAAGGGGTAAAGTCGGAAGCTACCATTGACTCTTCCCATACTTCATATTTCTCGGCACTCTGAAGCAAGGTCAAGTCTATATTATGTTTCTTGGCGAAAGTATAGTTCCACTTCACCATATTGTCCAGTGTCCAATCTACGGAACGGGCCGTCGATCTGCCTGCAACTCCGTTGTCTTTATCAAAGACGCTTTGCGAACTGTTCCAGTATCTTGAATGGTTCCAACTATACCGGGGTGCAAAGTTGAACTGATATGAAATGTTGAAAGGCAGTTTTAATTTAGCATAGAAATTCGCCGTCACATTCTGGGTACCTGCGTCTTTGGATGACATGGAGTTATTGTAAAGGCTGTTCACACCCGTTACCTGATTTTTTTCTCCCATAGGCCAGGGGTTCAGCATGCCGTCGCTATAATATGGAGTAGAGTAAGGAGAATTAGCGATCTGTCCTTCCCAACTCACCGCCTGGAAGCCTTCTTCCCGGCTCTGCAAATTCAGATTGACACCTGCCTCCATGAAGTTACCTATCTTTCCATCCAGTCGTAAATTGGTACGATAGTTCTTAAACCGGTCTCCTACCACCAATCCTTCGCTGTCCAGATAACCTAAAGACCAGTAATAATTCAGGTTGGACGTCTTACCGGACAGACTTACATTGTAGTCCTGTCTCAATCCGGTTTGAAAAGAGGCATCATACCAGTCGTATGTTCTACCCGCATAATAGTTTTCGCGCTCTATCTCTCCCAGACCGATGCGTTGCAACCAGATGTCTTCCATATTCGTGGAACCCTGTCCTATGGCATCATAGCTACGCCATTGCGCTTCGGTAAGATTATACTTATTCAGGTTTTCGGCCGTAGGCTTAACGTAATAGCCTTGATTTCCAAACCCGTTGCTGCTTGCCGCATAATCTGCACGATATTGCAAATACTCATCTGCACTATACACCTCCCGGTTAGCCCCCATGGTCACAAAACCCACGCTTGCATCGAACCGGATAGTCGGTTTCTCCTCCGTTCCTTTCTTGGTAGTAACAAGTACCACACCGTTAGCCGACTTTGCTCCGTAAACGGCTGCCGATGATGCGTCTTTCAAGACGTCTACAGACTCTATATCCACCGGATTTATCTCAGAAAGATCACCTTGAAAGATCATACCGTTCAGAACAATCAACGGTCCGGTTCCACCCTTCAGAGAGCGACGTCCACGCACTAACATATTACCACCGCCTTTGGCATCGTTGGACAGATCCACGTTCAGTCCCGGTGCCGCGCTACGCAATAAATCCTGCATGGTAGCCGGTTTCTCTTTCGCCATCTTTTCAGCCTGCACATGGGTAATGGCCCCTGTCAGGTCTTTCTTTTTCATACTGCCATAGCCGATTACAACGACTTCGTCCAGTAAATTGGCATCTTCACGCAGAACCACACGCAACAGTTTCAGATCCTTCAGCTTCACTTCCTGTGAAACATATCCTATATAGCTAAACTGAAGTACATCGCCCACATTGGCAACCAGCGTAAACTTACCTTCAAGGTCTGTCACACTGCCTTGGCTGCCACCTTTCACCAGAACGGTAACCCCAATCAGAGGTTCTCCCGATTCATCGGTAACCACACCCGTTACGCCGGCCTGACGTGCATCAGCCACTGCCTGTCTGGTCAGGATGATATGATTTCCCTCCATCTTATAGCGGATAGGAGAGTTTGCCAGCAATGTATTCAGTACTTCCGATACCTTTGCATTATCCGCCCGGATACTTTTGCGCGCCTCTACGTTTACATCTTCTTTATAAATGAACAGATAATCCGTCTGAGACTCTATTTCATTCAGTATAGATTCAAGTTGTACATTGGTTCGATTGATTGTCACCCGTGCATTTTGTGAGTGACTATTCTTCGCCATCAGGCTAAAAGCACAGAAGAACAAAAAGAATATTGATATTCTCATAATTCTAAATAATAATGTTAATTGCGGATTTTTAGGGCAATAAATATCCGACAAAGGAATGTTTTTCATATCTTTGTAAATGAGTTATTAATACGATTTATAAATTGAATTGTGTTAATCAGGGCCGGTGGATGGGGCAAACATCTATCGGCTTTCTTGTTTTCCATCAGTATTGTTCCATAGGCTAATCTCTTGTTTTAATCCGGTTAATATTACGATTTACTTTATATAAATGACGTCATTATCTTTATCTCTCCGGTAAGTAAAGGCTACATCCTTCTGCAAAACACGCAATGCATAGTCCAATCCGTCGGATATACGGAACTTTCCGGTCAGTGCCACACTTTCTATGCTCTTCTTATCCACCTGGATTTTCAGGTCATAATATCTTTCCAAATCTTCCATGATCTGGGTGAACCGCTTGCTCTTAAAGCAGTACAGACCTTCCTTCCAACGATACACATTGTAATCATCAATCTTGCTCACTACCAACCTGCCATCTTTCAGAGTTGTTTTATAATTGGGAAGGAGTACCACAGCCGTCTTTTCATTATGAGGCGACTTCACCCTGATTTTTCCTTGCATCAACGATGCTTCAAATACCGCTTTCTTCGAATAAGCCTCCACATTGAACTTTGTGCCCAGCACTTCTATATCCATAGCATGTGTCCGCACCACGAACGGGGATTTCTCATTGTGTGCCACCTCAAAATAAGCCTCTCCGTTCAGTATCACTTCGCGTTTGCCTTTCATGAACGAAACAGGATACTTCATCGTCGTCCCGGCATTCAGCCAGACGTTTGAACCATCGGGTAAATCGAGGTTCACACGCTGGCCGGCCGGCACGGTAATAGTTTGCATGGCTACATTCATATCCTCCTTATCTTCTCCTATTGAAAACAATGCAGCCGTTATGCCTACCGTTATCGCGACAACAGAAGCTATCTTCAGAAGCTCTCTGACGAAATGGTTTCTTTTCTTCCTGAGTGTAGTTTGGCCGTCAGATGGTTCGAGGCGCCCCGAAAGAATGATGGCATTGAACAGCTTGCGCTCCCGGCGTAACAGCTTGCTGTTCTCCTCGGAGGCTTCCGACCATTCTTTCACTAATCTCATTTCTTCTACGGAAGCACGACCTTCAAAAAAACGATATAATAAGTCTTTATCCATACATACTTTTATTTGTGTATCTATAGTAATAGCGAACCACGGGAAATATTCCCTAGTAGAAAAACAAACTTTTTTCAGTTGAGGTAGAAAAAGAGTAAAGAGACGGGCAGGTAATCTTTCAGGGCCAAGCGTAACTCCCTGGTAGACTTAGAGATATGAAACTCTACGCCTTTGGTTGTCATTTCCAGTAAAGCAGCAATTTCTTTATGAGACTTATTCTCATAACGGCTCATCCTAAAAATACGTCTGGTTTGTTCGGGCAGGCTATCCAGAGTCCTATCAACAATCTCCTGTATCTCTGCCGTAAAGACCTCATAAGGTTCAAAGTCTTCCAATGTAACGATTCTGCCGGACAGCTCCCAGGCATAGATTTGGGAGATTTCATCCGAAACGTCCTGTCGGATTTGCTGGTGACGCAGATGGTCAATGCATTTATGTTTGATAGTGGTCAGTACATAAGCCGGAATATTGGTATCGGCAGGCAAGCGGTCTTTATTTTCCCAGTAATACATCATGGACTCAATGACAAAGTCTTCGGCAACGGCTTCATCGTGCACATAGGTACAGGCAAAGTGAACGAAGCGCTGCTGATAGTCAATAAAGAACTTATTAAAAAAATTCAGATCTATTGTCATTGACCGTCAAGTGTATTAAATTAAAAAAGGTACGGCAATGCAAATATAAGCCTTTTCATTCATAACCGGACAAAACCGGGCTTAAAAAACAAAACCTATCCGGCAGATGAACCGTCCGGAATACGAAGTTACATTGTGACATTTTGCATTCCTAAGCCATCGAGAATCATTTCTTTAGCCCCGAAGTACAAGTACATCGGAAATATACAAAAGAAAAATCGCATCTGCTTAACTAATAGAATGATACAAAAATACGGACAATCCTGTTATGTTGAAAGCCGGTCCGTTTTGTCCGGAATAGATGCTCCGTTTCAGAAGAATAGACGTTCCATTCAACAAGAATGCATGCTCCGCTCGTCCGGAATGCTTGTTATGCTCAACAAGAATACTTGTTCCGTTCATCCGGAATACCTGTATGATCTGTCCAAAAACTATACTCATTGCATAAAGCTTGCATAAGGATAAGAAATCATGCAAATCTGCCGCATGTATATGCATTCCATTCTGCGGTACAATTCTATTTCAGGCTTTCAGCAAACGGCATAAGTCAAAAAAAAGGCGCTTTTGATGACGTATTGCATCAAAAGCGCCTCTATACTTATCATTTCGCCTTCACTCTCAATATAGTATATGAGAATGGCGGGAAGGTATAATCGAAGCTCTTTCCAAAGCCTTTGTATTCGCTTTCCTTCGGAGAGATCTTCATTGGTTCTTCAAACGAGTTCTCATCCATGTCACTGGCTGCGGACAGAGAAATCACTTTACCGGTCTTTTCCACGTCGTCCACTCCATCCAGTTTGATCCGTAACGGATAGGGCTGAGCCTCTGAGTTCACTACTTTCACGATCACCTCACCAGTTGCTTCATCATAACCGGAAGAGAAGAACTGAAGCGGAGTCGTCTCCGGGGCATGGGCCAATATCAGTTTGCCATCCATAAAGAGTTCGCTCTTCTGAGGAGTAACCACCAGTTTCGCGTCGTACCATTTATCGGTTTCGAGGCTCTGAGGTACCCGGTCGCCTGCCACACCGGAAGTGCGTCCGCCCGTGACTTCTTCTACAGCCGTCGTTCCATTGTTCCATCCGGCAACGTTATACACAAAGCCTTTGTTACTGTCTTCCGACAAGCCGAAATAGAGGAAGAAACCTTCGTTACCGCCTTCTTTGCGAACCTTGAACTCCAGTGTAAACTGGTTGCCATTGAAGCCATCGACAATGTATTTCGCAGGTTCTCTCAGAGATGTTTGCTTCAGCAGACCGTTATCCAGACTCCATTCGCCTTCTTTCTTCACCGCCTTGTTAAGATCAATATCAATGGGCGCTCCATCTGCTCCGGTCAGTTTCACGTCCTTGAATTCAACTTGTGTATGCCAGGAGCCGAAGCCGAAACGTCCTTCATTATAATCGGCTATCCGTGGAGTACTCATAGTCATATTGCTCTTTACATTGTAGGTCGGACGGTTTTCAGCCGCCATCTGTTGTACATAGTAAGAACTGCGCCCCAATACCTGGTCCGTATCCAGCCAAATGAGGTTGACAGCCCATGAACGGTCGTTCCGGTTCTCCAGAAGCGGGGCATACGAAGTCATCTTCACCAGATCGCCGTTGCGCTCCATACCGGAGATAAAGGCGGCTTCCGAGAGGGCGGCACGCATATTTCCACCGCCTACATTGGCGTTACAAGCATATTCACCTACATAGACATCGTATTTTCCACGCGGATGGTTATCAAAGACAGTCGTGTTCTGGAAGAAGAATTCCGGATTCACGTACCAGTGCGGGTCGATCATATCCGTTTTGGCAATCTTACCCGTTCCACCCAAACCGTGATTGGAAATCAGGATCAACTCGGGATATTTCGCTTTGATAGCTGTATAGAAGATATCGAAACGTTTGTCATACTCATCGCCCCAGTTCTCATTACCAATCTCCACGTATTGCAACGGGAAAGGTTCGGGATGGCCCTGTTCGGCACGCTTGGCACCCCATTCGGTAGTCACGTCACCGATAGCATACTCGATGGCATCCATGCAATCGTCCAGATAGTAATCTATCTTACTCTCCGGTGAAGCGTCTCCCATGCGATACTGGCAACCCAGACCGACGTTGCAGACGAACATTGCCTTTGCATCGATATCTTCACAGAACTGCAACATTTCGTGATAGCCGAAACCGTACGAACAACGATAGCCCCAGGTACTGTATTCTCCCGACCGTGCGGCAGGATCGCCCAGAGACTTCTTCCATTCAAAACGGTTCTCCAACGAGATACCTTCTACCACACAGCCACCGGGCCAGCGTACAAAGGCGGGGTGCAATCCTTCCAAGATTTCAGCTACATCTTTCCGCAGTCCATTCGGACGGTCGCGGAAAGTTTTTTCGGGGAAGAGGGAAACATAATCTACATAGACTGTACCCGGAGCGTCAAATTCCAAAGCAAGCTTTCCTTTGGCAGAAGTTGCCGTAGGTTGCATTGCCAGGTTCAGGTCGTTCCATTGTCCGGCAGCAGTTATATCAACAGGAGCGGAAGCCAGCACTTCACCTTGCTCGGACAGTAACAGGGCAGTCACTTTTCCCTTGTAATCGGAAGCAGGGCGGATAATGGTACGCAACTGATAAGAGTTGTCTTTCACCAGATTCATCCCCCAGTATCCTTCGTTTACCAGGCGAACAGGAGTTGAAGCATTTTTAATGGTTACCTTCAGATTGTTCGGAGCCGTGGAGAACTTGGGTTGTTCCTTGGTCAGTTTCATTTCCGCAGCATCCTTTGTGTTCAGAGTCCAGCCTGGCACCGGTTCGGTAGTCCAGCGGAAACTTCCTTCTCTCACTTCACCCGAAATGTGGTTACACACTTTCTTCGGATGCAGCACATCACCCTCGGCATAGTAACCTTCGGGCATTTCCAGTTCCTCGAAACTACGGTTCTTCACCAGTTCGGCATACAAGCCACCGTCGCCCGCATGGTTAATCTCTTCGAAGAAGATACCATACATGGATGGCGCAACTTCAGCACCTTTCTCTTGTAGGTTGATTACAAGTTCTTCCTTCGGCGTAGCGTCCTTGCAGGAACTCAACAAAAGAGCAACCGCGGCGAAGGGTAAAAAAATCTTTTTCATAAGCCTGTTTATTTATCGGTATTAGATATATAATGTTCCACATGCAAAAATAAACTATATCTTCCAAGAACAGGGTATATAAAAACATCAAATAGGTGGACATTTCAATTCATAATCGCAATTCTCAGCTAATTTCGGAACTGATAACTAAAGTTTTATTATGCATCAGTTTCCGGAAACAAATGTTGTTACCGAACGGGCGGGGATCACCGCTACCTTTTTATTCTTCAGCTTTCCAACAGGCAAAAGGTCTTCTCCGGCTACATCCGACGTACGATAACCTTGCCATGACTGCACCTTCGGATCGTTTACATCGACAGTGAATTCCTGTTCCCGGTCGGCATAGTTGATGACCACCATTGCCCATTGCCCGTTGGCATTCCGATAGGCAGAACACATTAATCCCTGCTGATCGGTATCGCCATCCCGGATAGCTTTTCCTTCTTTATCAGTAGTTTCAACAGACATACGTACAGCGCCCGGACGTATGAAGCGGCTGTAGTTCCCCAATATCCACATCAGCTTGGAGTCTTCCACCCTGCCGTCTTGTAAATCGGAGTCTGTATACTCACGGATCAGTCCGTCTTTGTAATCACCGCCAATGGCACGCCACCATTGCCAACTACGAGCACCTGCATAAACGATGTCGTGGTGAATGATACGCGCCACATAAAGTGCGGTCTTCATGGTTCGGTCAAATCCATGTCCGCCACCGATTTCCTCGTCATTACCCATGATACAGGTTTCGGACTGCCAGAAGTCCACACCGTATGTATCCAACGTATTCC
Source organism: Bacteroides cellulosilyticus (assembly GCF_020091405.1). NCBI lineage: Bacteria > Pseudomonadati > Bacteroidota > Bacteroidia > Bacteroidales > Bacteroidaceae > Bacteroides > Bacteroides cellulosilyticus. The sequence continues at coordinate 1,922,404 of NZ_CP081903.1, read as the reverse complement.
GCAACCGGAGGCGATAATCACGCAGCATGTTCAGTGGGGTAGTAGTCCAGTAGCTATGTCCTGAAATAAGAGGGAGCACATTCGGGGTATTGCCCAGATAAGTATCCACGCTATCAGGGCAGAAGAAAGATTGTATCTCATATCCGCGTTCATGGTCGGTCATATGGGTAGCGAACATGCAGCGGTAATCTGATGCTTCACAAATGGTGATTCCCGTATGAATACCTTCCTTTACAAACTCTTTACTGATAAGGCGTACGGCCCGGGCTATCTCTTTCTTTGTAGCCGGAGTGCCTTCCTGCTTGGGACCGATCCAGTTCCAGTGTCCATCCGGTTCATTGAAGGGAGAAAGATAATCGAACTTGATGCCATCTTTCTTTTCAACTCCCTTTATCACGTTTGCCAGGAAACGGGCAAAGTCTTCATAGTGTTCATTCTTCAGATTGAGTGTACCATCGCGTCCGGTATTAGTGGCAAGTCCGTTTTGAGTGAAATAAACGGGAGGGGAATTCAGAAAAGCGAGGAATTTACTGACTCCGCGTTCCTTCGCCAACCGAAGGAAGTTGCGTTGACCTTCCTGTTTATCCCAGTTATAACTCCCGTCCGGCTGCAAGAAACATTCGGTACGCATCCAGGGAGAACCAATCTGGCTGGCGTCGCCCTGCTCCGTGCTCCCTGCACCCAGATTGAACCGCCACAGGGAAAGACCGATACCTTTGGGCTTCCCGTTCGCGTCGTTTTCAGTACTGAACAACCAGTCGGCTATCTGTTTTTGTTTCTCTTCGGGCCATTTTCCCAAAACATGCATACTCCAGGCATCCGAAGCACCGAAATGTTCCATCACCTGCAAGGGTTGTTCGGTAACAATTCTGTAATTTATGTCCGCACGCTGTGCACACGAAGCACATACTACTGTAAAGACCAGTAATAACACTTTGTATCTCATCCTTTTCTATTTTACTGAATAAAAAAGAGATAGTTCGTCTTTCTCTCTTTCGAGGGAAAAGAGTCCCTATCTCTCTTTCACTATTGTTATAAATCAGTTATTGCAATCTGCTTATTCCAAGCCATACGCATAGACTTCTGACAAAGAGCAATATCCGTCTCTAAAGCTATCCGTCATCTTTATCTTAATGTAGCGTCCCTTTGTCGGAGTCACAGCAAAAGTCTGAGCTTCGAGTATCTGTTGCATATTGAATGCTCCTACCTTTGTCCAGTTCTCCTTATCAGAACTAATATAGAATTCACCGGCCTTCGTATCTCTGTTACTATCATGCTGTCTTTGCATCAAGGCAAGCTGAGTGAAAGTATATTCCTTCTTAGTATCGATAATCAGCTCATACGGGAGAGGAATTCTGTTACCGGTCTGCCAGGTAGAATGCCAGAAAGTGGAAAGATTATCATCCAGCACACATCCGGCCACACCATTTCCGGCACCTTCACCCGTCAACTCTTCCGTGTCGGCTTCTGCCGTCCATCCGGTGCGACTCAGCTTATGGCCCATGATGCGGAATGCCAGCGGAGCTACAGCCTTTGCTTCAGATATCTCAAACTGAGAAACTTCCACAATCTTAACGGGCAGCATATAGTCTCCCGTTGCCAACTGGTCGCCTTTAATGGTAACTTCCAGTTCCATATTCGTAGTGCCATTGGGAAGGGTTATCATCTCCGGAACAGTATAAGTTCCTTCAGGCAGAGCCTTGAAGTTCGTTCCATTATCTGCATTGTACTCTGCAATATATTCCTCATCAACTACAAATCGACATTCCAAATCCCATTTATTATCTGTATCAAGACCGAATTTTACTTTCTCCGTAAATGTAGAGACAGAACCATACTCCAATTGTTTCACTTCTACATCCGAATTGGCAAAACCAATGGCAGGTGTAATCACCCCTGTCAGTTTCAGGAACAATTCATTCTTCTCGGCATTGATAGAGTCTGTTTCACTGGTTACTTGTAAAGGTAATACCCATACGGCTTCCGGATCAGTCTCCATAGCTGCTTTTACACTCTGAGGTTTCAGGAAGATATTTACCAGCTTATACCGGTCGGCAGACGAAAAGTCCAACGTGGTTGCATCCAGTGAATAACAGTTCTCACCTATCAGCTTATAGTTCGTTCCTTCCGGTTCGCTATATTCCTTGTCAAGTTCCGCTTGCGTCAGCACACTGACTTTGACACTGGCAGTCAGACTGGGATCACTTCCGGACTTAACTACGGAAAGAGTATACTTATTATCTTCATCCGTATCATACAACGTAAGATCCTGCTTACCGCTATTATTCACATACAGTATTTTATGGTACTCTTCCGGTACCAGTTGGTCCAAATCATATTTTGATTCGCTGCAGGCACCCAGTAGCACCAGGCCACCCATCAACAATATTGTTCTTATTTTCATAAAGCTTTGTTATTAGAGATTGATTAATATCCGGGTGCCTGTACTAACTGAGGGTTACTGTAAAGCTCATCCATGTCACTTCTTGACCAAACGGGCATCAAATACAATTTGTCATCCCACTTGAACGGTTGGTTAACCAGGGTCGGTTTGTTGAAGTCCTCAAAACTCGGATTCACACGAAGACCATCCAGACCGTAGCGCATACCGGCTTTCAACATCTGAGGAGCAATTGCCCAACGACGCAGATCATAGTAGCGATGTCCCTCTTCGAAGAGTTCAACGAACCGTTCATTGCGCACCCAGTCAGTCAGAGTCATGCTGCCTGTTACATCACTTCCAGTCAGTTCGGAAATACCGGCACGGCGACGAATCTCATTCAGATTAGCAAGGGCTTCACCCTCATTATCCAACGCTGCATAGCATTCTGCCAGATTCAGGTAAAGTTCGGCCATACGAATCAACGGACGCCGGGGAGCTGTGTGCTGACGGGTACCATCGGCACCAAAGTAAATATTAGGATCAATGAACTTCTTCGACAGATAACCGGTTCCCGCACAGTTACGGGTATTACTTGTGTTATATCCGTTTGTATTGGTATTTTTCAGGTTAATCCACAACGGATTGCCATTATTAATCTTCGAGCTGTATTGAGTACCGTCAAATACAATCCACGCATAGAAACGGGCTTCACGCTTAGCGTGCATCTTGATAATGTCATTCTTCACATCTTCACCGTCCAGATTATTGGTTGCCAGAGCAGGGCTTTGAGCGCCTTCATAGAAACGGGTATACCATTCTTCCTCAGGATAGAAATTGGGGTCCTGTGCCGGCAACTTACCGTTCTCAGTATAGAAGTGCTGTACAGAATACAACGTCGGTGCCATAGCTGCCCAACCTCCTACATAAACTCCATTACTTCTCTTCACTACTTTGTTCGGCAAACGACAATCCGTACCTTCTCCGCCATTCTGAGCGTCCAGTTCAATACGTTGTGCCCAAATCAGTTCCTTGTTATTATCGCCTTCATTGGCAGTAACCATATATTGGAACATGCGTACACGTTCTTTGAACTCACGGTTTTCCTCAGTGTCTTCTTCACGTCCCGGGATGAAAGGAAGAGCTATTCCGTCACGGTCAGCTTTCTTGTTTGCCGTTTCAATGTCAAAGAGTTGATAACCGGCTTCCTTAGCAGCAGTCAAGGCTTCCTGACAAGCAGTAAGGGCACGTGTCCATTTCTCGCGGTCGTAACTGGAACTTACCAGTTCGTTACCATAACCGTCTGTCTCATAATTCTTATTCTTCCATTCCGGATTGGGGAACGAACCGTTCCACAACGGAGAAGCGGCATACAATAATATACGGGCTTTCAAGGCCTTAGCCATAGTAGAAGTGGCACGACCCAATTCATTGTTAGGACGTGTTGCAGGAAGTGCACGGGCTGCATCATCCAGCTTGCCCACGATAAAATTCACACAGTAATCGAAGTGTGAACGTCCTGGAAGGTCTGAACTGGTAACATTCGGGTCTACTTTCTCAGGAATAATAGGACAGGGACCGAAAGCTTGAAGCACACGGAAATGATAATAAGCCTCCAGGAAATAACATTCACCTTTGTACTCTTCTTTATCTTCTGCCGTAACTCCCACTGGTTGCAAGTCATCAATCAGGCTCAGGAAATGGTGTACATACCCTAACCAGTTATAACTGGGAATCCAGATATTCATATCATCCCCTCCCCAACCGTTGGAATATGCCGGAGAAATAGTTCCCCACGCCACTTGTTGCTGCCAGTTGGAGTAAGCATAAGGCTGAATAATCTCATCAGCAGACTGCTCAAAAGCATGATAATGATAAGGAGTAGAACGCGGAGTACCGCCATAGCAAGTATACAAGAAAGACAATGTAGCTTCTTCATCTTTCATGGTGTCTTTAAAATCAGCCTGTGCAGGCGGAATGACATCTAGATAATTGCATGATACCAGGCAGCAGGAAGCTATCAATACCTGCGCCATTCGGGATATTTTATATGTTAGTTTCATACTTCAATAATGTATTAGATTGTTTCTTAGAATGTAAATTGAACGCCCAGATTGAACGTGCGTGACAACGGATAAGCATTCCATGCCAATTCAGGATCCCATAATTTGAATGGGCTGAATACCGCCAGGTTATCGCCACTGAGATAGATACGGCAATAAGGCAGTCGATAGCCAATTTCCAACGTCTTGAAGCGGAGGAAGTTTCCGTTGCGCAGCCAGAATGTACTGGGCTGAATGTTATTGGTAACATCGGCTTTGGTCAAACCCAAACGGGGATATGCTGCATTCGGATTCGGATTGTCTACTGACCAATGGTCGTCTGCAATCCACTGCATCAGATTTCGGGCCAGTGTTTCACCTTCTTCACCATCTCCACCGCCAGAAAGGAAGGGAGCGATTCCACTGTTGATCATTATCTTACGTTTAGCCGAACCATTGAAGAACACACCTAAGTCAAAGTTCTTGTAGACAATATTCAAACCGAAACCATACTGGATACGGGGATGCCAGTCATAAGATGAAATCATCACCTGGTCTTCAGTAGTAATTTGTCCGTCACCGTTTATATCACGGTATTTGATATCACCCGGCATGATGTTGGCACCCAGTTGTGATTGGTCCGGTGAGTTGGCAATTTCTTCTTCGCTTGTGAACAATCCCTCGGCAATATAACCTTTAACAGTGTTCAACGGTTTGCCGGTATTGGTTTGCCAAACATACGGATAACTGGGTTCATCCACATATTTATATTCATTCTGATTGTAGGTAAAGTTACCGCGAAGATCTAACGTCAGGTCTTTTCCAAACTGTTTCGTCCAGTTCAGGCTTAACTCGAAACCTTGGTTTTCTACTTCACCAATATTACTCCAGGGTTTTGATCCCCAATATCCCAACATAGAAGGCCAGGAAGCACGTGACATCAGGATGCGTTCACGTTTGTCATGGAAATAGTCGAATGTAATGTTCAGCTGGTTAAACAACATCATGTCGAAACCGATATCGAACTTCTTCACATGTTCCCAACCTGCGTCCTGCACCGCTAATACATAGAATCCGGGACCTTTCTTGCTGATTTCACTCGTAGGAAGTCCGGTCCAGAAGTTGTGTGCTGAGCCAATACCAATATTATTCTGATAGAGGAAGTGTGGAGCTCCACTGGCAAAGGCATCACTACCTACCAAACCGTAAGAACCTCTGATCTTGAAGTGATTGATATACTTGCTTATCGGCTCCCAGAAGTTTTCAGAACTTGCTACCCAACCTGCTGACACAGCCGGGAAGAACTCAAAACGATGACCGGCAGCCAAGCGTTCGGAACCATTATAGCCAAAGTTGAACTCAACCAGATATTTACTGGCATAATCGTAAGTCACACGACCGGAATAACCTTGATTACGGTTCGGCAATACATCGCTACGATATTCACGCATCATATACATTGCCATTGCTGTCAGGTTGTGATCACCGAAACTACGTTTCCAGTCCAGACGGGCATCGAAGTAGAAAGTCTGGTCCGAATTACGACCAATGCCGGATTGGCTCAGGAACTGATCTCCGGTCTGCAACAACTGATAATCATATTCGCCGGTTTCAGGATTATAGGAACCATCTTTCACCTTATATATATTAGACTTGATACTACGGGTATATGAAGTTTCCGACCAGTTTTTAAAATTCACCAGTGCTTTCAGGCTCAATCCTTTGGTAATAACACTCAAGTCCTGATTCAAAGCCAATGAAGTATTCAGGGTATTGAAGTTTACTTCCTTGAAAGAACTCATCATATATTCATACGGATTTATTCCCAATACGCCCGGTTTAATCTCTGCACCACCAAAGCGAATGAAACCGTCATCCCCATCCTGCTGTGGAAAATAAGCGGGAAATTCCACCGGATTGGTACGCATAACCCTCTTGTACAAGTCATTGCCTATATTATAGTTAGGACCTTGCATATTACCGATCTGTGCCATCATGCGCAAATCAATGGTAGTGGTATTGGTCAGTTTATAGGAAATGTTGTTCTGAAAATTATATTGCCACTGGTTGATATTGGGATTATAGAAGTAATCCGGTGCATCGAGGAGACCTGTATCATGGTTAGCCTGGAGGCTCATATAGTAAGTTACACGCGAACCACCACCCGATACATTCACATTAGCACGTTGGTTATAATTACCCGAACGGAATATCTGATCGAACCAGTCTACATCGGGATATGCATAAGGGTTAGTGCCCAATTCCGTATTCAGAATCTGGTCTTCACTATACTTGGGAGAGGTGATCGGGGTCAAACTTCTGGCCTGTTCCGCTTCATTGTAAGCCCGCATATAGGTAGCGCCATCAGCAAATTTCGGCACATTTGTCGGACGGAAGTAAGAAGCTTCCAATGAAACATTGATAGTAGCTTTCGTATTCTCCTGCCCCTTCTTCGTAGTTACCAGCATTACACCGTTTGCACCGCGGTTACCGTAGATAGCAGTTGCCGAAGCGTCTTTCAATAAAGAAAAGCTTTCGATGGATTCTGCCGGGATACGGTTCAGATCGGCAGATGAAATTTCGATGCCATCCAACAAAATCAACGGAGTAGCCACACCACCGAACGTATTGATACCACGGATATAAAATTCTGAAGTAGAACCCGGTTCACCACTGTTCACCATGGATACCACACCGGCAAGTTTTCCGGCAAGTGAACTGGTCAATGAAGAAGAAGGTGCCTTTAATGTAGATCCTTTCACGGTAGCAATAGCACCTGTTACAGATACTTTTTTCTGTGTACCCTGACCTACAATCACTACTTCATCCAACATTTCATTGTCCGATGCAAGCTTCACGGTCATTACACCCAAGTCACCTACCATCAGTGTCTGCGTTTTGTAACCGATATAAGAAAATACCAGTTCCGTCTTACTCGTTACGGAAATCTGAAACTTACCATCAATGTCGGTAATGGTACCTCCATCTTCACCTTGCACTTTCACATTTACACCAATCAAAGTCTCTCCGGTAGAGGAGTCAACTACAGTTCCTACCAAAGTACGTTTCTGCGGTGTTGTACTTTGAGTCGTTATTTGCACTGAAGAATTATCCGATTCCGCAAAGGCAGAAGAGGGATAATTGCAAATAAAACCAGTGCAAACGAGCAGGCCGGCAAGGACTCTCCGATTGTTTCTTACTAATACTGATTTCATCATCTTACTAGATTAAAGTTTAAAAATTAAGTTAGCTTCTTTTATTATCTTTTCCGATATTTATCTTGTTTCACAGCGCTTATATATAATAATATCTGCGACAGAAAAAAATCGCATAAACCCTGCAAAGATAATATACAAGAAAATGTATACCTAAGTACTTATACAGGTTTATGCCAGTTTCTTCGCAAAACTTATCTTACTATCGCTTTTTAGTAGGTTGTTATTACTATGGAAGCATCTTCCAACCCTTTTGCAGAGACCTTTACCTGTATGTCTCCCTTTTCTCCATCAGGCTGAACGATGGCAATGGCCCTTCCCCTGAATGTATTTGGAGTAAGTGAACGGAAACTTTCCATATCGGCATAGGCAGCATTTCCACCTGCTATGACGGTTCCTTTACCCGTACATTCGATTTTGACAGGCAGAGAAGCTTCGGGAACTACGTTTCCATTCTTGTCCACCAGCTCAATCTTGACGTAGGAAAGATCATTCTTGCAAGCCTTTATTTTACTGCGGTCGGCAATCAAACGGATAGCCGCAGGGTCTCCGGTAGTCTTTAATACGAATTCCTCCTTACCTTTTGAGTTCACTGCTTTCAAAGTTCCCGGTTCATAGGGTACATCGAAGGTAGCTGTGTAGTTCTCTTTACCCGTTTCTTTTTCTCCGATAAGCTTGTCGTTCAGATAGAGTTTCACTTTCGGAGAACGGCTGTATACGTTTACTTTCATCACTTTTCCTTCGCAGCCCGTCCAATTCCAACTCACCAACTCATTGGGCCAGCCCCAACCGTTCACCACTTCTTTCTTGCCTTCGGGAACAGGGGCATGGACTGCCATAGTAATGGGACGCTCGCGCCACAACACATCACGATAATAAGATTGAGGCTTCTTGTCGCCACAAAGGTCAATATCACCGCACCAACCATTATACCAAGGCCAACCCATAAACTGCGTATCATGCTCGCCCTCTTTCAGATACAAGGCATGAGCCAATCCGGCTTCACCCAGATAGTCAATAGCGGTCCACACGAAATCACCTATTACATAAGGATGCTTTTCTACCAAATTCCAGTTCTGGGCAGCTTCTTTCGGATAAGACTCACTACCATAGATCACACGATCGGGATAGGCAGCATGATCGCTCTCATATTTCCACCAGATATAATTGTAGCCTGCCACATCCAAATTCCTGAATATCCGGTAGGAATCTTTGTCCCAACTAAACTGGCGTCTGTCCCAGAAGTCATTGGAACCGATGGTTGTGAAACGGGATGTATCGTACTTGCGGACGGTATTCACCAGTCTTTTGGAAATCAAGTCTCCCTCAGGTTCATCAGCACGTTGCTCTACCTCGTTACCGATACTCCACATAATGATAGAGGGATGATTCCGGTCACGACGGACAGATGCAGCCAAATCCCAGTCGCTCCACTCATCGAAGAACTGATGATAGTCCTGCTCGCGTTTAGCTTTCTGCCATTGGTCAAAGGTCTCATGAATCACCAGCATACCTAATCTGTCGCAAGCATCCAGAAAATGCTCAGATACTTGATTGTGGGCACATCTGACGGCATTGTAACCGTTAGCTTTCATCAGTTCCACTTTCCGCTCTTCAGCACGATCAATAGCAGCGGCTCCCAAAAGTCCGTTATCATGATGTATACAACCGCCTTTCAGCTTCATCGGCTTACCATTCAGCAGGAAACCTTTCTCAGCAGAGAAAGAAAGGGTGCGGATACCAAAAGGAACAGATATCTTATCATATTCCTTTCCGTCTGAAGAGAGGGATACTTCCGCTGTATAGAGCACAGGGGTATCTATTGACCATAACTCGGGCTTTTTAAGAGAGAAAGATGTGGCCACCGGAGTTCCTTCAGAGAGCATCACGTCCTGTGAAGTAGAAAACACTTCGTTTCCGGCAGGCGAATATATTTTAATACCTATTTTACCTGATTGATTTTGCAGGCCCTCGTTATGTACAATAGTAGATAATTTAATCACAGCTTCCTTTTTCTGCAGTTCGGAAGCATTGACGAAAGTATCCCATTTATCCAGATAGAGTTTATTTGTTTTTATCAACCATACATGGCGGAAGATGCCCGAACCGGCATACCAGCGACTATTGCGTCCGGCGTTCACCACTTTCATGGCAATCACGTTCGGAGTACCGGGAGCATTCAGATAAGGAGTGATGTCTACACGATAAGAGGTATATCCATAAACATTGTAGTTGGCTTTCTTACCATTGATCCATAGCTCGGACTGATTGTATACTCCTTCAAAATAGAGGACAATACGTTTATCAGCATCGCTTCCTGCAAGAGTGAGTTCTTTTCTGTACCAGCCTTCACCGCCAACGGTCTGTCCCGTATCGATGTCACCTTCGCTCATGCGAGAGAAAGGGCCGGTAGTAATGCCTTGTTTTTGAAAAGACAATGGTTCAACGCTCCAGTCATGGGGAAGATCAAGAACTCTCCAACGACTATCATTATATTCCGGTTGTTCGGCATTGGCTACGATGCCTAAATGAAATTTCCAGTTACTGTCAAAAAGAGTCTTCCGGTCGGATGCATGAAGCGCAGCGTCCGGCAATAATGTGAATAACATCACACAAGAAAGAAGTAATTTGCTTACTGTTCTCATAATACTAATATGATCTAAGTTTAATTATCCAAGGGCAAAGCAAGTGATATTTAATTAGAAGATAGGCACAAAAACAGGTTATCGAAGGGGCAAAATCCTTTCATGAAACGTTTTTATACCCTGATGAAAGGATTTTATACCCTACTTATTTAATGCCTCACTGCAAACTTACGTGTAACTGACCGGTTGTTATCAACAAGCCTCAACAGATATAGACCGGTAGGGAGTCCGGATACATCCAACGTAGTAACACCGGAACCAGCCGCCTCATGAGAAAGTACCGGAACTCCCTGCATATTATAAATACTGAGAGATACTCTACCCGATGGCTGGGCAGGTGTATAAGTAACCTGTAGTTTCTGATCGGCAGGCAAAGGGCCGATAAACAATTCATCATCGGAAATCTGCAAAGTAATGATACCTACCGATTCCCCCTGGGCTACTTTCTTTATATCCTCTGCTGATAACTCATAATTATAAACTCTGAAATCATCGATACTTCCTTTAAACATCGGATCGGATACAAACTGACTACGACCGATATAGTTCAGACAGGGACGGATATCCATCGGACGGATAGTAATATCCCCGGATGAAACAGCCAGTTCTCCATTCACATAAATCCGTACCTCCGCTTCTCCGATAGTTAATGCCAAATGTACCCAATTGTCAATGCGTATGGGGGAAGGTAAAACGGTTTCCAGAGCCTGTTCTTCCGCACCGTTTTTCATTGCAAAACGAAGAGACTGTATATTGGAACTATAAGTAAGGAACATATATTGATCTTCACCACTACCAAAGTCGAAGACACGTTGCCAGTCTGCACCACCATCCCACTTCACCCAAGTAGAAACTGTCAGATTCTGATGATTGGCAATATCCGTGGGTAATTGCAGAAATTCCGTTGAGCCGTTAAGTTGTACAGCTTTGTTTATTTTTCCATCAGTAAACGTTGCTTTTTTCAGGGATGCACCATGATTCAAATTTTCCGTCTCGTCCAGTAAATCTCCATCAAAAGCATAATGTGCTACTAAGGCATGCACATCAGTAATAGTGGCAGTTACTTCCTGTGACTTCGGCGAACTGTTCAGACAATTATCATTGGCTTTCACCGTGTAATAATAGCTCTTCCCCGCTAAGGCCTTATGATCTACAAAACTGGTTTCTTTTACATTACGCGCAATGATCTCGTAAGCTCCACCGGATGTTTCGGAACGTAGCACAGTGTATTCTGTAGCATCGGATTGTTTGTTCCACTTCAACAAAACAGATGCAGATTGCCTTTCCGTCGTCAGTCCGGTTGGAGTAGCTAAAGATTTGATTTCAATTTTAGAAGCCGGGGCAGGTACCAGACGCCATTGCAGCCGTTCATCATTACTTCCTTTTTTCGTACCTTGCTGCACATTGAAAGCGTCCTCTCCTTCTTCCAAATACAAAGCACTGTGGCGACTACGGATATAAAACCATCCATCTCCGGCATACTCCAATGCCCACTGCTGATTGCTGCCATTACTGGCACCATAGATGGCGATATTCCCACCGTCCTCCAACGACCAATTCCAGATGTCGAATGACATCCCATTTATGGGAGACGTAATACAGAAATAGCTGAAATCTCCACCGATACGGCTGGAAACCGGACGGACATACCAACGCTGATAAGCCTTGGAAGCGTCAAACTTTCCGGTCTTCACGTTGGTGCCCTCCGCCGTGTTGCCCTGGGTTATTTCAACTGCCCGCTGAGTACTCCGGTTTATCAGTACATACTGTCCGTCTATCACCGGCTGAATATCTTCTCCCCAAGTAATATTGACCACCCGTTCGGCATTCTGCTGTTCTTTGTCCTGATAAGAAATTCCTCCGGGCATTTCCAAATAGAACTCACGCTGCGGACCATATCCGTCATAGAATACATCCTTCTCTTTGGATACAAAACGATAGGTTGTCGTTTTAGCCTGACGTTCCGAAACGCCTCCAAAAGCCTGAACCTTACTGCCATCCTTAGACCGATAGACAGAAGCTGCCGTCCAATTAGGACGATGTTCAGCATATGCCAGCCGTTCTCCACCCCGGCTAATCTTGCAGAATTCACCACGGGCATACTCCGCACTTCCCCACCAGATACCGGTCTGCAACCCATACTCCAGACCCACCATCGCCTCCATCACGTTGTGCATCTCATCATTCATGGCCATTTTTCCATCCTTGCGAACCGTCTCGTAGAAATCAGCGTAACCATTGAATTCACCGGCAAGCTGATGGGTATTTCCCTCATCAAGTTGCTCTTTGAGGTAGTTATACCACGGCAGTGCTTCATCACAATTCAGAGTATTTCCCCCACAAATCCGAATATTCTCGAAACGGGGATTCGCTCTCAACTCCACAGCAATCTTATAGAAATCCGCTTTAGTGCCTTGTCCTGTATAGGTATAATCCGGTTCATTAAATGGAGCCACTGAAATCACCTCGTATCCTGCATCCTGAAAATAACGAGTATGCAAATCCATCATCTGAGCCCAAGCCTGGGCGTTACCTTTATAAGAATCGTCAATCTTAGGGTGATCGCTATTTATAGCTAACTTGGGTTTAGGAGAGACAAAGTCCAGTAAACCAAGTCGTGTTTGTATATGTTCTTTCTGATCAGCTCCCAAATCTCCATCCACAATGGGATCAGTGGGGCGAAAAGAAACGCGCACTATATCTACTGTTTCCATAAATCCCTGGCCACGGCGGATATTTCCCTCATCTTCCCAAGCCGTATCCAATCCCCATTCCACAGGGCGGACTACTCCTTGTTCACTGAGGCGGAAAGGTACAATGCGGTCAGCAGCAGGTTGTGCCGTTATCTGATCACTTGCGGCATTTGTCTGGGCAGACAAAGAAGAGAATCCGGCGCCTAATGCTAATACAGTAAGTAATAGTACTGATTTGTTTCCGGATGATTTTCCATGACGGATACTGAGGTTCTTCATAACTATGTTTGATTTAAGTTTGGGTATCTGACAACAAATCAACTCATATCTTATGAAAAAGAAGGTACAGAAATCATTTATAGAAGGGGAGAGATTCTGTCATGACCCGAATTTACCCCTTGATAACAGGATTTTACCCCTGTATGTAGCATTTATATACTAAAAATTAAGGGGTGTTTTTCTGAAGATATTCACTCGGCGTCACACCGAATTCATCCTTGAAGCACCGGGTGAAGTATTTGGGGCTGTTGAATCCTACAGCATACGCCACCTCGGATATAGTATGCGAGCGGCTGAACAACATCATGCAGGCACGCTTCATCTTAATATTCCGTATAAAGTCCAAAGGAGTCATTCCCGTCATCGATTTTATCTTACGGTAAAGGGTAGACTTAGACATATTCTTCTCCGCAGCCAACTGTTCCAGATCGAATTCAGACTCTTCCAGGTGTTGTTCGATGCTACTGATGATGGATTGCAGGAACTGCTTATCCGCCGAGGGATAGGCCAGACTTTCCAGATTCAGGTTCTCTTCCTTACGGAAAGCCGCCTGACGCATCTTCGAAGATCGGATAAGGTTATCCACCCGGGCAAAAAGTATCTTCAACTCAAAAGGCTTGGCTATATATCCGTCGGCGCCCGCTTCATAGCTGGCAACACGGTCCTCAATACCATTCTTAGCCGTAAGTATGATGACAGGTATATGGTTGAAACGCAAATCACCCTTCATACGTGCACAAAGTTCCCAACCATTGGCATCGGGCAACATGACATCACAAATGACGACATCCACCTCATTATTCTTCAACTTATCCCAGGCTTGTTGCCCGTCTGCGGCTGTCAGTACAGTATATCGTTCCCTGAACATCTCTTTCATAACGAACAGCAATTCCGTATTGTCGTCAATCAACAATATAGCCGGTTTATCCACCTCATCAGACGAGGCATAATCTTCCATGGGCACATCATCCGTACCGGTCTGCAACACCATTGTCTCATCAAGCAATTCATCCGGAGAGTAACTTTCTTTGTCAACAGGCAGCTTTACAGTGAAACAAGAGCCTTGTCCTAAAACGCTTTCCACGGTGATAAGGCCATGATGCAAGGTTATCAAATCTTTCGTTAGCGAGAGACCGATTCCGTTCGACTCGATTCCCCGGTTCTTCTTACTGTTATAGAAACGGATGAATATCTGTTCCAGTTCTTTCTCAGAAATACCAATGCCCTCATCTTCCACTTTCAACACCAATATCCGATGTTCCGCTTCATTCACTACTCGTACATCAACAGTGATACGCCTGTTCTCAGGAGTATACTTCATGGCATTGGACAGCAAATTATGCAATATCTTATCCAGCTTATCAAAATCCACATAACCATGTGCTTCCTCCGCTTCAAAACGAGTATCCAGCGTGATGTTCTTCTTCAATGCAAGCGGTTGGAAGTTTACCTGGCAGATGTTCAGGACAAACTCACGGATATCTCCTTCCGAAACGTTCAGTTTCAGTTTCCCCACATCCATCTTGCGGAAATCAAGCACTTGCTGTATCAGTCGCTTCAACTTCTCCGCATTAGCCTTGAGCATGACGGACTGCTGTCGCACGGCAGGAACCTTCTGATCCAGATAATCCGATATGCAGGATATGACGGTAAGCGGTGTCAGCAACTCATGGGAAACATTGGTGAAGTAAGTCAGCTTGGTACGCGTCAGTTCTTCCTGCAATCTCACTTCACTCTTCAGTTTAATGCGACGCATATAAAGCCGGATTACCACATAGAAGCACAATCCGATGAGAATGACATAAACAAGATATGCAAACCAGGTTTCATAGAAGGCAGGCTCTTTCACAATGGTCAGCAATACTTCGCCTTCAGTCCACTTGCCCCGCTCATATTCCAACTTCAAACGGAGTTTATACGTTCCCTTCGGCAGGTGGTTATAGAAGGCGGAATTTCTGTTGGTATCCGAATAGATCCAATAATGATCCACCCCCTCCAACTGATACGCTATGCGACATCCCGCATTCAGCGAATACAAAAGCGAAGAAAAGAAAATCTCAATATTCCGGTCATCCGGACCAAGGAAAATCTTATGTATCGTATTCTCTCCCGAGGCTTCCGCATTGCCGAAGAAGATACTTTTGTCTTCAACTTTGACATCTGTGATATGCAAGCTCGTAGGAACCCTGTTCACCGCCGATGCATTACCGGGACGAATATGTATGAATCCGCGATGTCCGCCTACATAGAGTCCGCCCCAACCGTCCAGGCTGATAGCCTTATACCTGAAAACATCTACCATAATGTTATCATCAACAGTAGAATAGTGCTGAAAAGTCTGCGAATCAATATTATATTGAAGTACTTTCTTATTGGTGATAATCCACACACTGTTCTTATCGGAAAGTAATCCTAATACAGTACAGTCATCTATCTCATTATCCAGTGATACATTTTCAAACTTATGCATCGTTTCGTCAGACCGCAGTATTCTTCCCAAAGTAGTGTTCAGCCACAGCCGTCCTTTCCGGTCAATGCAGACACTGTTCACTTCTTCCTTTTCCAAAAGAGAAGAAATACTGTCTTTCAGTTCACAGGTAATCCGCCCGTCGGCACAACTCAGCCGATAGATTTTGCTCTCGTGAGACAACCCTAAAATTTCTCCCTTTACATCATTGAACAGGGAAGTCATTACCGGAACGTCACTACCCGAGACTACCAAGTCATCTTTATCAGGACGTTTCACATTTATATCCGTCCACTTGGATATCCACAGATTACCATCCTTATCCTCAACCAATCCTGTAACTCCGCCTATATTAATGTCTTCTTCTACCCTCACCTTCATGTTCCGTTGCGTCAGCCTCATCACGTGCGGAGTCTGACTCAGGTTGACCCAGACACCGGGTTTATGAAGAGATCTGATAATGGCATTAACCTCACCTATGCCTGTACCGGCAAACATATCCCGTGAGAAATCGTACATACACAATTCGTACCTATCCTGCCTGAACCACATGGTGCTGTCACTTCCCTGGCAAAGGTTCAAGACATTGGCATCCCATCCCATCTCTTCCTTCAATTGCGGAAGAAGATAATTGTCAATGTTCGAATTATCAAAAAAGATAGTGTACGCCATATCATACGAAGGCAACCACAGATTGCCCTCCCTGTCCTTGCATATCCGGGTATACATCATGTGCGTATCAACCAGATGATTTATATCCACCTTTTCCAGTATTCCCGCATCTGTGTATTTAAACGCATGGAGCCCAGCGTACGAAAGCAACCAGAGATAGCCAAACGTATCATCCTGCTCTATACTGAAAAGAATGGATTCAACGCCGGTTTCTTTATTGTTCGAAGCAGCTATATTATGTTTCTTATAGTGTCCTCCTTTCTGTGCATTGGGAAAGAATTGCCACAAACCTTCCCCCCATGTGCCGATCCAGTAGTTACCGGAACTATCCTGATGCATAATATATGCGGTATGTCCGTTACCCAGTGGCGGATAACGGAAAAAAGAATCGGTTTCGGGCTCATATCTGAATATACCCCGTGATCCCACTGCCCAAAGTTGCTTTTGCTGGTCTGCGTAGATATTGCTGATAGCATATCCCTCCTGAATATTTCCAACTTCATACTCCTTTATAATATGCGCGGTAGAATCGCATCGGTATATCACTCCACCGGCGCTTACCCAAACATTCCCATCCTTGTCCACTGTTATGGCATCCACCACCTTATCCAGAAGCCGTGCATCTGAGAAAGGAGTAATCCGACAGGTCTGCTTATTATACAGGTTCAGCCCTTTCCACGTACCGATCCATACATACAGATCATTGTCATTAATAGCAGTAATTCCATTGTCAGTCAGCAGATTCTGATTTTTATAGTCTGTACGGAATGTATTTAACTGATAGCCGTCATAACGTGCCAGGCCATTCGTGGTACCTATCCAGAAGTATCCTTCCCTATCCTGATGAATACTGAAAATCTCATTGGAAGAGAGTTGGTTGAAGAATGGAAATTGTCTGGAGAACATGTGCTGTGCGCTTACGGACAGTTCTCCAATAAACAGAAGTATAAAAAAGGACAGGTACTTCATAGCGTTATGACTGGTTGTGGGAACAAAGATATGAAAAAATATCATTCTAAGGGGTGGCTTATGTTAATAAATGATAGACCCCACCCACCAATGCCCGCACCACGCCCTTCATTTCCAGTTCAAAAAGCAGAGCTGTCATACGATTCACCGGAATATTGGATTCCACTACCAATACGTTGATATGCAGGTCGCCCAGACGTGTAAGGATGCCGACCACAAGTTCTTCTTCCTCTGTCAGTTCAAGAAAGAGACTGCGTTGGATGCCCTCATGTTTGGCTGTTTCCTCTTCGGCAGTCCAACCCATCGCTCGCATAAAATCATCGGCAGACTGGATGAGAGCTGCTTTATTATCACGTATCAGTTGGTTACAGCCCATAGACAAGGGATCGGTGGCACGACCGGGAACAGCGAAACAATCGCGATGATAGTCTACAGCAAGGTCTGCCGTAATCAGCGAACCACCTTTGGAGGCAGACTCTACAACGATGGTTGCGTCAGTCATACCTGCCACAATACGGTTACGACTGACAAAGTTATGCCGGTCGGGATTAGTTTCGGTGAGGTATTCGGTAAGGAGTCCACCGTTATCCAACATATCAATGGCAGTTTTACGGTGAACATAAGGATAGATACGGTCCAGTCCGTGAGCAAGGACAGCCACGGTGGAAAGGTTGTTTGCCAAAGCAGCGCGATGGGCATGGATATCGATGCCATAAGCCAGACCGCTGACTACCAGCACATCAGGATAATGAGAGGAAAGATCACGCAGGAAATCTACACAGAATTGCTTGCCATACTCTGTGGCATTACGAGTACCGACCATATTGATGACGCGAAGACGATTGAAATCGGTATGTCCTTTGAAGAAGAGGACGACCGGAGCGTCTTCACACTCGCGCAAACGGGACGGATAAGCTTCATCTTTGAGAGTCAGACAAGTGAGGCGATTCTTCTCCACGAACTCCATTTCGTGTTCGGCACGCAGGAAAGCGGCAGGATTATCAAGGGCAGTGACTATAGTAGGGTTCACACCAGGGAGCAATTCTGGCAGTTCTTTACGCTGAGAAAAGACTCCGGCGGCACTTCCAATACCGTCTATTAAACGTTTTGCCCCGATATGTCCTATACCGGGGCAAAGCGTGAGGGCTATACTGCAAATTCGTTCGTCGTTGTTCATGGTTATATTTTAAACTCACCACAGAGTAACACTGAGTCTCACAGAGTTTTATTTTTTTAATGTGAATAATTACCTCTGTGAGACTCAGTGTTACTCTGTGGTGATATTTTAGAGGTATGCCTCAAATATCTCATCAAAAAGCTTACTGTCACTCAGTCGTCCATTCACCAGACACACCGTTTCGACTGTTGCTTTTATGACTACTTTATCATCACTCTTCCGAAAAATATCCTGATAAAAAACATACTTGATGCCTTCTTTTTTCATGTAGAGTTTGGAAATAAACTCATCACCGCTCTTCAGAGGAGTTTTAAACGCCATGTTGATACGTGCCACTACGGGGTCGACTCCCTGTTCGTGCAATCCCGCAAAACTGACACCGGTAGATAGCAGAAACTCATGACGGGTATGCTCCAGATAGTGCTGGTAATTTGCATTATTCACAATGCCTTGCAGATCACACTCGTAATCGCGCACCTTCATCTCTAACTCATAGATATACTTTTCCATATTCAATATAACTGTATCAAAAGTGTATCATCCACGTGTTTTCTCAATATCCAGTCCCTTGAACTTCTTCAGTTCTTCTGTAGAAACCAGCTTATAAAGTTTGTCACTAGGACGTATTTTGTCCGCTTTCATCGAGAAATGCTGTCCTTTCTTCACGGTTTGCACCGGTTTCAGGTCTACACGGGCTTCATCAAGCGTAGTGAATACTGCTCCTGTAGTGGGACCTGTAATCAGCAACTTGTCTCCCACATTCAGTTCGGCAGCTTCTACCAGGAACTCGGCAACACCGATATTAGAGAAGTATCTGATGCCCTTACCTACATATATCTTCCGTTCCGTAGCGGCCGATCCGTAGTTCTTCGTCCATTCTCCCAGACGTTGTCCAAGGTAATACCCATCCCAGAAACCACGATTGAATACAGTCTTCAGACGTTCATCCCATGCAGCTATCTTTTCATCTGTAAATGTGTCGTCCAGGTAAGAACGGATGGCTTCTTTGTAACATTCCACTACCGTTCGGACATACTCCGGACCACGGGCACGTCCTTCTATCTTGAACACGCGCACGCCTGCATCCAGCATCTTATTCATAAAGTGGATGGTCTTCAGGTCTTTGGGAGACATGATATATTGGTTGTCCACATCCAGTTCCACATCCGTCTCCTTATCACGCACCGTGTAAGAGCGACGGCACACCTGCATGCAGGCACCCCGGTTGGCAGAGTGGTTCATCTCGTGCAGAGAAAGATAGCATTTTCCCGACACTGCCATGCAGAGAGCACCGTGACAGAACATTTCGATACGAATAGGCTTTCCGCCGGGACCACAGATATTCTCCTCACAGATATGACGGTAAATCTCCGCTACCTGTTCCAGATTCAACTCGCGTGCCAGCACCACAACATCGGCAAATTGTGCGTAGAAGCGCAGGGCCTCCACATTCGAGATATTCAGTTGTGTACTGAGGTGTACCTCCTGACCGATCTGCCGCGCATAGCTCATCACAGCTACGTCCGCCGCAATCACCGCAGAGATACCCGCCGACTTGGCCGCATCTACGATAGTGCGCATCAATGCCAAGTCCTGATCGTAAATAATAGTGTTAACGGTAAGATAACTCTTCATGCCGTGCTCATCGCACGTCTGCGCTATTTCCCGAAGGTCTTCAATAGTGAAGGTATTAGCCGAACGGGCCCGCATATTCAGGTTTTCAATACCGAAATAGATGGAATCGGCACCTGCCTGGATGGCTGCCGCAAGTGATTCGCGCGAGCCGACAGGGGCCATGATTTCAAAGTCCTTTAAATCCATAAAATCATATATTTGTGAGCTACGAGTTACAAGCCACGAGTGCCTTTCGGAACATAGCGCAGCCACTTGTAGCCTGTAACTCGTAGCTCGTAGCTTTTAACTTACTTTCCCTGTGCCTGCAATTCCTGTTGAAGTTCGGTGGCAATCTCCATTCCCAGCTTTTGTCCTATTTGCATGCCCTCAGCCATCATGGCAGGAGTAGAAGCACCCAGTTTCTTTCCGACAGGCGATTCATAGAAAGCAACAATTTTCTTCAAATCATCCAGTGTCAGATATTTCTGATAAACGGGAGCGTAAAGTTCTGCCAGCTTACTGCCAAACTTTCCTTCCCATTTCTTCTGAAAACCGTCCCAGAAAGAAGCCGATGCCGATGACTGTTGTTTCAACATAGAAATCATCTGTGGCACCATAGCTTTTGCCGACGCCATAGAGCCGGATAGTTCCAGCATTTTTTCCAATGTAGCCTTGTACTCATCACTCGGTGCTTGTGCCGAAGCCGAAGGTGCGGCAGCAAACAACATTGCTACACACATCACAACTAAAACCAAACCTTTTTTCATAATTCCATATTAGTTAAATAAATGAATGATACAAAGGTAGGCTTTTTTCCGTATTTTTGCAGCGAAATAATCATTTAGTTCAATCGATTCATGAAGATAGGCCACATAGACCTGGGCGAACGCCCCATATTTTTAGCTCCGATGGAGGATGTCACCGACCCTGCATTCCGGTTGATGTGCAAGAAGTTCGGTGCCGACATGGTGTACACGGAATTCGTATCTGCCGATGCCCTGATACGCTCCGTCAGCAAGACCGAACAGAAGCTGAACATCAGTGATGAGGAACGGCCGGTAGCCATACAGATATACGGCAAAGATACCGAAACCATGGTGGAAGCCGCCCGCATCGTAGAAGAGGCGCGTCCGGATATTCTCGATATTAACTTCGGCTGCCCCGTGAAGCGTGTAGCGGGAAAGGGAGCCGGTGCAGGTATGTTGCAGAATATTCCCAAGATGCTGGAAATTACCCGTGCCGTGGTAGATGCCGTAAAGATACCGGTTACCGTAAAAACCCGCCTGGGCTGGGATGCGAACAACAAGATTATCGTGGAACTGGCAGAGCAATTACAGGATTGCGGCATTGCCGCACTCACCATACATGGTCGTACCCGTGCACAAATGTACACCGGTGAGGCTGACTGGACACTTATCGGTGAAGTAAAGAAAAATCCGCGTATGCATATCCCCATCATTGGTAACGGCGACGTCACCACTCCCCAAAGGGCAAAGGAGTGTTTCGATCTTTATGGAGTGGATGCCATCATGATAGGCCGTGCCAGCTTTGGCCGCCCGTGGATATTCAAGGAGGTGAGGCATTATCTGGAAACAGGTGAGGAGTTGCCACCACTAAGTGCCGGGTGGAAACTGGGTGTGCTGCGCCAGGAAGTGGAAGACAGCGTCAATCTGCTGGATGAAAGAAGAGGAATCCTGCATGTACGTCGCCATTTGGCAGCAAGCCCGCTATTTAAAGGAATACCTAACTTCCGGGAAACGCGTATTGCTATGCTGCGGGCGGAGACGAAAGAGGAATTGTTCCGCATATTCGATAGTATAGAGGGGACTCTATTCCCTGTGTAATGATACATTTCAGGCACGGACTGTATGGATAAATACACTGACTTCTTTTTATTGTCAGCGAAGACCCATGTTGTCCATGCCTGAAAGAAAAATAATAAAGGCTTCAAATGCAAGCCTCAGAAACGCTTAGCCCAGCGGATTCTCATCTAGATTGCCACCACCGGAACCGCCTTGATTTCCCGAACCGCCGGCTGAGCCGTTAGTAGAGTTGCCACCCCACTCTTCCCAAAAGATATTGGTATCTACCATGGAACGGGTAGTCACCTTCTTGCTGCTATTGCGGCGTACTTCAGGAATAAAACGAACACGAACACCGGTAATCTGAGAGGCGCTCACCTTGTCGGCCGACTCAACCCCATTTTTATTAGTAGCAGCCGTATAATAGAATGTACCTACGCCATCTATTTTTACGGTACGTCCTTGAGCCATATAGTCGCCCAATACACCTCCCAGATTTTTCATCACTGCATAGGAATCACCCGGAGTTACAGTGGAAAGTTGTGATAAACGAGCAGCAACCTGATCGGTATCAACCGGTTTACCTACGGTAATAGCATGTGGATACCACAAATTGTTGATTTTCTGTTGATTCTTCTTAAAAAATGCCATAATAATAATAATTTTAAATTGTAAATAGATTCATGTTATTTCATCTCAGTCAGAAAAACTAAAGGTTATTACTGTGAGGCCTCAACAGTTATGCCTTTTGTTTGTCTTAAATTCGATGTTGCAAAGTTAGGGTGGAAAAGCAATGAATACAAGAAAAGGCCCTCTACCGCGTATTTACCTAATCAACTAGAAAACAATATATTACAAAAACGCTTTCTCTACAAAGAACAGAAAAGGAAATTTCAACAAGATTATAGCAAGTGGCTCCATCTCTACAATAGAAAAAGGTAAATCACTAGAAACAAGGATATTAGTTTTTCAAGGTCTCTACAATGGCGGAGAAATATCATTTCAGCGCTATCCAACTATCAAATATAAAATATAAAAACATCCAACATTCACCCACAGCGTTCAAATATAACTTTTTTTTACGCAAAATCTTTTCTCCGGGAAATGAATCAAAGGACAAGAAAAACGGCCTCATAACATCTTCTGAGAGGGGGTATAAAAAGGTAACGACTGAATAGGGATGAAGTAACGACTGAATGGCAATGAGGTAACGACCGAGCCATAATGAAGTAACGACTGAATCAGACTCACTCTACAAGACTATTTGCAGAATCCTGAGCGCCTTCACTTTTGTCTTCATTTTTTAAAACTTTCAGATAAGCACACCCACCACACCGGCGACATGGGCACTATACACCGCACCGGCATATACCAATGAACCGGCATGGCAAAGAGATTGTTCATAATTCAGCGACATCTTATCGGCGGGGCTTGAGCAAGCTGTCAGACACAGAAGCAGGGTTAGGATAAAGAAAACGTAAAATTGTCATCATCATTCAATGTTTGTTTGTCATGGAGTGCAAAGATAATACTTTCTACGAAAGAAATGTCCCGCAATCAATACAAAAAATAACTGACTAACTGAGTTATATTATAGAAAAAGTTTCTACTTTTGCAAAGAATTGAAACAACATGAAAAGCAACAACATGAAAAGGAGCGCATTTATCATCGTTACATTCTTATTTATTGCCCTTGCCGCTAAAGGACAATCAATTGAAGAAATACAAACCAGCAAAGACTACATCTGGGGTACGGGAAACGCCGCTAGCCTGAAGAAAGCCGATAATGAAGCACTTGCAGCACTCATCAGCCAGATCTCCACCAACGTATCTTCCAAGTTCGAGCAACTGACCGAAGGCGGAACGGATGGTGACAAGGCAACTGTGGACGAAACGTTCAAATCTGTCATCAACACCTACTCGCGTGCCACGCTGAACAACACCCGCCGCATCGTGATACAAAACGAACCGGAAGCCGTTGTCATGCGCTATATCAAAGTAGCCGAAATACAACGCATCTTCGACGGGCGCAAGACAAAGATACTCGACTTCGCCCAGGAAGCCATCCGCGCCGAGAAAAAAGCGCAAGTAGCCGACGCCCTGCGCTACTATTACTGGGCACTCGTCCTGCTCCAAAGCTATCCCGACGGCAACTTCCTCACCATGAAAGATGAGGAAGGCAAAGATCTCTTACTCACCACCTGGATTCCCAAACAGATGAACGACATCTTCTCCAATCTGAAAGTAAGCATGGAAAGCACCCATCTGGACGGCGATCTGAAAACAATCAACCTCAAAGTACTCTACAAAGGACAGCCCGCCCGCAACTACGATTACACGTATTTCGACGGTCGCGACTGGTCCAATATCTTCTCAGCCAAAGACGGCACAGGCATCGTGGAACTTCCCGTACTTGCCAACGCCCGTAATCTGCAACTCCGCACCGAGTATATGTTTGAAGGTGAAGCAAATATCGACAACGAACTGTCCGAAGTGATGGGAACCGTCAACCCCATAGCCATGCGCAACTGCGCCTTGAAACTGGAAGGGGACGAGCCGAAACCCGGCGTTGAGAAAGCCGAAGACGTGCAACTGGCCGGTACCGACAGCGCCACCACCACGAACAATGGCATACGGTTCCTTTCAACCATGCAATCGGCAGCTTACGAAGACACCATGAAGAAGGTGGAAAGTTCCATCCGTACCCGCAACTACGATGGCATTCAGGACCTGTGTACCAAAAACGGGTACGATATGTTCAACAGCCTTATCAAATACGGCCAGGCCAAAATCGTCAGCGAACCGCAATTCAAATTCCTGGAATGCAATGGTGAAGTAACCTGTCGCAGCCTGCCTCTGAGTTTCAAATTCAAGAGCAACCAGCGCACGTTTGTAGAAGACGTCGTGTTCACTCTGAACAAGGAAGGCAAGATAGACTGTCTCTCCTTCGGCCTCAACAAACCTGCCGTAGACGATATCATGAATCAAACGTCTTGGAACGATACTGTGCGCAACGTACTTATCAACTTCCTCGAAAGCTACAAGACAGCTTATGCTCTGAAACGCTACGATTACATCAACAGCATTTTCTCCGACGATGCCCTGATCATTACCGGTTCGGTGCTGAAACACACCGTCAGCAACGAGGGACAGGCCATGAGCAAACAAGCTGTGAAGTACACCCGCCAGACAAAGTCGGAATATATGAAGAAGTTGCAGCACATCTTCCGCAGCTCGGAATTTATCAATCTGCGATTTGCTGATAACCAGGTTCGTAAGTCGGGCGTAGGAGGTGAAATCTACGGCATTCAGATCAAGCAGGATTACTTCTCGTCCAGCTACGGTGACACGGGATATCTGTTCCTGATGGTAGACTTGAACAATCCAAAGGAACCGGTGATTCATGTGCGTACCTGGCAGCCGGAAAAGGACCCTGACTTCGGGCTGATAGATTTGAGTCACTTCTGATTCTTCAATATCATATCCCTTTGATATACAACACTTGTGTTGCGCATGCAGGACGTTTGTGTCTTGCACGCACAACACATGCATTTCTTCCACGTAACACTTGTGTTTCTCGTACATAAGATCGATAGTGTACAGATCCTTTCTACAGATTCATCTCCCCACCAAAAAGCAATAAAATAGTAAGACATTGAGAAACTTGTCACGGTTTTCCGTTACAAAAAAAACATTTTACTAACATCTTTTAATTATTGGGACTCAAAAAGAATAATCAGACAAAAATTATATATATATTTGTGTCGAAGAATATTAAACAACATTTTACACACTTAATTTATGGGTCAACATTACACATTATGTATGTACACATGCACGGTCATGAGTATATGTTGTTAGTACTATCTACTATTTACCTTTTAGCGAAACAACAAATAACTCATAATAACATTCACAGTCATGGTACACAAACAATTCAAGTATCTAATGCTGCTGCTACTCATTCTGCCCAATATCATGGATGCAGAATTACATGCACAACAAAGCAAAATCAGTGTGGCCTCTTTCCAACGCATGGAAAGCGACCTAACAGCTCGCGTCACCGCTCCCAAGCGTGACCAGAATGGAGAGATATGCGCTCTTATACGCATTGTAACCAACGTAAAGGACTTCATGTTCGAGCCCGATGCCCTGGGTATTACCGCACGTGAAAACAAAACCGGAGAGATATGGCTTTATGTCCCTCGCGGCGCACGGCGTATTTCTATCCTGCACGATCAGTTGGGCATTATGAGGAACTACTTCTACCCGGAAATTATTGAAAAAGCCACTGTTTATGAAATGGTACTCAATACCGGAGACAGAGAGGACAAACCTGTGGTAGAAAATAACATGCAATTCCTTGTATTCCGTCCGGAACCCGCAACAGCCAACATCTACATCGATGATGAACTAGTGCCCGTAGAAAACGGACTTTTCAATGCAACCATGCCCAAGGGCGAACATACCTACCGGGTAGAGGCCCCCATGTATCAACCCGATGCAGGTATTATCCAGTTGGGTAATGAACCGGTGAGCAAGAGTGTAGCATTGAAACCTAAATTTGGTTACATGGAGATATTCTCTTTGCCGGAACAAGATGCCGATGTATACCTGGACAGTGTACTAGTGGGTAAAACTCCTTATCGTAGTGACCGTATGGCCATCAAGAACTACAAAATACGCATTGAGAAGCAAAATTATTTTCCTATAGACTCTGTATTGAATGTTACAGCAGGAGAAACCGTACGCCCTACTTTCCACATGGAATCGACCATCAAACCCAAAGAGCCGCGTAAGATGATCCTAATGGCACAAGCCGGATTCGGCGGTGGTGGCCAGACTTCCTTCGGAGGTATGCTGGGCTTTACTCGCAAAAATGGCTTTTATGCAGCTTTCCGCAGCGATTTCAACTCTGTAAAGACAGTAGGAGAATGTGACGACAGCCAACGTACTTCTACCGGAGATCCCATCATCTACAAACCGGGCAGAGTAGAGAAGTCAGTGATGACCATAACAGCAGGATACTTGCGCCAACTAAGCAAACCCCTCTACGGATATGTAGGTGCCGGTTATGGTAGCCGCACGTTAGCTTGGCTTGCCGACACGGACGACAGTGAGAGCTGGTATAAGAATACCGACCATAGCCCGACAGGGGTAGCAGCAGAACTGGGTGCTATTCTCCGTCTGAAGGGCATTGCCCTTTCCGTTGGTTTCAACACTATTAATTTTAAGTATCACCAGATTACTGCCGGTTTGGGCCTCATTTTCTAACGAATCAAACATTCAACCATCATGAAACAAATTATAAAACTCACAGCTTTTCTCGGCTGTCTGCTATTCACCATTGGCAGTTGCGAGAAAGACACAGAACCTACGTGGGTAGCTCCGGAAATGACTCTGGAAGTCGTAGCGCAAAGCACCATCACGCGTAAAGAAGCCACCTTACAGGGAAATATCGGAAAAAATGAGTTGGACATAACCGAATGCGGATTTGCCTACTCCAAAACTAAAGCGTTGCTTGAAAAGAAAGTATTTACTGACAGTAACGTAAAAAAAGTACCCGTTGAAAACACATCAGGTACCTGCCGGGTGGAGTTGGAAGGTCTGGAACCGGGTACCAACTACTTCTACTGCATCTACATCACTTGTGGTAATACCACTGTGATCAGTGCAGACATACTACAATTCTCCACCACAGCAAACAATGCCCCTGAACTATCTGAAGTAAGTATGCTTACCGAAGCTGACAATCAAAGTCTGTCAATACAAAGTTCTATAGTATCCATTGGCGCGGAATCTATCACTCTTTGTGGTTTCTGCTATGCCAAAGGAGCCGATAAAGACCCCACACTGGCAGACCTGATGGCCAATATCCCCGAGGATGAAATGCCGGATATAAACCAGGCTGAGAAAAAATTCAGTACTACAATCGATGGTCTGGAAGCTTCTACAGAGTATAGTGTCCGTGCTTATGCTATGAATGATGCCGGTAGTGTAGGCTACGGCCCCAAAACCGTACTTAAAACAGCCAATGCAGAGAAACCTACTGTACGCACCTATGAAGATGCTGATGTTCGAGGTGACTACGCTGTAGTAAGTGCTGAAATTACCGATGAAGGAACAGCCAAAGTTACCACCCGTGGATTCTGCTGGAGCAGTACTAATGCATCACCTATGTTAGGAGCATGTGAAGGTAACGTTGAAGTAGCCCTTAACGACAGTAAAATATTTGCCTCGGAAATCACCAAACTGAAAGAAGGAACTACTTACTATGTACGCAGTTATGCCATCAATGAAAAAGGTACCGGATACGGAAACAAAATAACCATTACCACCACCAGCGTAACCGAAGCTACAGTAACCCTTGCAGATGTTTACAACATCACAACTACCACCGCTCAGCTTGCCGCATCGGTAGGAAGCAACGGTAACGGTACCATCAATGAACGTGGTTTCTGTTGGAGCAGTTCGAGTCAGAAACCGGAAATAGGCGCCGCAGGTTGTGAGTCGCACGCTATTGAAGGAGAAAACTTCACCTTAGTTTTAAGTAATCTAAAATCGAATCAGACTCCTTACTGGGTAGTGGCTTATGTGAAAAATGAAAAAGGTATCGCATACTCGGAAGTCAAATCTTTCGAGACACAAGTTCTTGATGTTCCTGAATTAGCAACGCCGACAATACCCGAAGCCAATATCACCATATCAAGCGCATTATTCAATAGTTCTATCGTCAGCAATAACAATTCTGATATAAAAGCCAAAGGTTTCTGTTACAGCAGTACTAACAACAAACCGACTATTGAAGATAATCCACAGCCTATAGAAGGAAATACATTCTCACTTCAGGTAAACGAACTGAAGTATGGAACAACCTATTATGTAAGAGCTTACGCCACCAATGGCGTAGGGACAGGATATAGTACAAGTGTCAGCTTCACAACTACTAATATCCTAATCCCGGCACTGAATCATGTGGCAATAAGCAATATAACCACTGATGGAGCTACTTTCACAGCTACAATCACCAGTACTAATAACGGAACAATCAAAGAAAAAGGCTTCTGTTGGAGCACCACCAACAGTAATCCTACGTATGAAGATTCCAAGCAATTGATAGATGATAAAAACACCACGTTTGCTTATAAATTATCCGGACTGACCAATGGTACACGCTATTATGTACGCGCATTTGCGAAAAATGAAGCTGGTATCAGCTATACAGGAACTCAAGAGTTTGTGACTACAGCATTAAGTGTCCCCAATTTATCCATGCCTAACGTCAGTGATATCACAACGACCTCGGCTAAAGTTGTCAGTTCTATAGAAAGTAACGGTAATGCAACTGTATCCGAAAAAGGATTCTGCTGGAATACTACCGGTACACCTGATCTGAAGACTTCTAAGAAAGTTGAAGGAGATCAGTTCACATTCGTTCTTAACGAACTGGAGTTTGGTAAAACCTATTATGTATGGGCTTATGCGAAGAATAGTGTGGGAACAGGATATAGCCAAGCTAACACATTTACAACCGTAAGCATACAAGAACCGTCGATGGAATATTACGTGAATATAAGCAATGTAGGTATCAGCGAAGCCACCTTTACTTCTACCATTAGCAGTGCCAATAACGGAACAATCTCAAAGAAAGGTTTCTGCTGGAGTACTACCAACAGTAATCCTACCATTACCGATTCCAAACAGTTGATAGAAGACAAAGGTATGACATTTACTTATAAATTGACCGGGTTGACCAATGGGACACGCTATTATGTACGTGCATTTGCAGAAAATGAAGCTGGTATCAGTTATACATCATCTTCCGAATTCACGACGACTGCATTGAATGTTCCC
The DNA here is from genome assembly GCF_020091405.1 of Bacteroides cellulosilyticus. NCBI lineage: Bacteria > Pseudomonadati > Bacteroidota > Bacteroidia > Bacteroidales > Bacteroidaceae > Bacteroides > Bacteroides cellulosilyticus. The sequence continues at coordinate 1,892,595 of NZ_CP081903.1, read as the reverse complement.
ACATTATCCATGCCTATCGTAAATTCAACGACCATTAACTCTGCATACGTTTTCAGTTCCATTAATGACAATGGTAATTCTGCCATTACGGAGAAAGGTTTCTGCTGGAACACAACCGGCAAGGCACCTGATCTAAAGGCAGACGCATCACAAAAGGTGACAGGCGATCAATTCAATCTAACTATCACCGGTTTGACGTTCGGAAAAACTTATTATGTATGGGCATACGCCACGAACGGTGTAGGAACAGGATTCAGTGATTCGCAAACATTCACTACTACCAATATAACCACACCGGAAATGTATTCTACAGATGTCTCTGCTATCACCACTACAAGTGCCACATTGTCTACAACGATTTATAACACAAATAATGGTAAGATCAGTCAAAAAGGTTTCTGTTGGAGCAGTACAAATCCAGAACCAACGATCGCCGACTCTCATAAAGACATAACAACCGATGGCAACACTTTCTCACACTCTCTGACAGGATTGCAACCGGGCGTAACCTATTATGTAAGAGCATATTCTAAGAACGAAGCCGGATTGGCCTACAACAGTATGACTTCTTTTACCACTACAGCGACCTACGAACCAAGTATAGGTGATTTGTCTGTAAACGAAATCACGCTGAACAGCGCTAAAGCTACCGCGCGCATCAATAGCAACGGTAATCTCACCATAACCAAAGCCGGCTTCTATTGGAGTAAAACAAACAATACCCCGGGTGCAGCAGACAATGTTAAGGAATGGAAGGACCCAACCAATAATCTGTTGACATTCGAAATGACCGAATTGCAAGAGAATACGACTTATTATATCCGGGCATTTGCCACGAATAGTAAGGGTACAGTAGTTACCAGTACCTATACGTTCACCACTCCTATCAACCCGGTACCGGGCGATGATGATATGGAAAACCCCGGTAATTAATTAAAATAGATAACGATCATGAAAAAAATAGCAAGTTATATATTAATAATGTGTCTCGTAGGCGTAAGTGCCTACGCAGGCATGTCCGCAATACAGGAGACGGATACATTTGCAGAAAATGCACTGAAAGAAGGCTCTTTTCCATTAACATTCCAACATTCGACAACGAATGCATGGAGCGCAGGTGGGGGAAAAGTACAAAGTACAAATAAGGATGATAACTCGGAAGGATGGTTTAGTACCACGTTTGAATTGACATTTGATGCCACAATATCTTTTGAATGGTATGTAAACAGTGAATATTCCGACAGGCTTTACTTCTATGTAGATGGTCGAGAAATTCAATCTATCGGTGGAACCGATATGGCCAATTTTTCAGAAGTAACTCATCAATTAGCCCCTGGTGTACACACCATTAAATGGTCATACCAAAAAAATGGAGGTACCACTGCCGGATTTGATGAAGCTCAAGTCAGGAACATTTTCATCACTCCGGATGCCTTTGTCGTGGCAGGAGTGGGACGCCCTATATGCGACTCCCAGATATACTTCGGCAATGTGACTGTAAACACCCCTATAACAAAAGAAGTACATCTGACAAACATTGGAACAGAAGCTGTCACCATCAACAGCATCACAACGGAAGCTCCTTTCAGCATAGGCGATTACACTCAAACAATCAGCTCTTTGCAAAAAATCACCATACCTGTGACTTTGACCTCCACAACTGAAGGCAATATTGAAGGAAAGGCTATTGTTTCTACAAATTATGGAACCAAAGAAATAACATTGAGAGCCTATAGCGGAGCATTCAGCCACCAATACAACGTAACAACTCCCGGTACGATTAATACGCTTATTCCGGAAGCAGAGCTCCCAAATATCATTTCCGTAAAACTTTCCGGTTCAATCAATAAAACGGATATAGACTTTCTGAAAATCAAGGCAACGGCACTAAAGACACTGGACTTAAGCGAAGCTACTTTAGAAAACAATACAGTAGGAAACTCTTTCTTTCACAGTAGCACTACTCTGGAGACAATTATCCTGCCGACCGGTATCACCCGAATAGAAAGTTCTGCATTTGCGGAAAGTCCTTCTTTGAAACAAGTCGTCATACCGGAAAGCGTGAATTTCATCGGAAGCCAGGCTTTCCTAAACTGTCCCGCATTAGAAAGCATCGCATTGCCTTCCGCACTCCGTACTCTTGAAGGTAGTTCATTCCAAGGATGTACAAACCTGAAAGAAGTTGTAATTCCGGAACTTCTGCAGAATATAGATGGATATGCCTTCACAGGATGTTCAGGACTGGAAACCGTGAAAATAGGAAATGGAGTAACATCGCTTGGTGGATATTATCAAACTCCGGTCTTCGAGGGATGTGATAATCTTACAACTTTAGTCATTGGTGACGGGATAACAAAACTAAACAACCAATTCACAGGAAAAACGAAACTTACTTCCGTCACTTTGGGCAAGAATCTTCAGGAACTGCACGGAACCTTCAACGGATGTACGGCATTAGAAACGATTACATTACCGGACGAATTAAGAACGATCGGCGATAACACTTTCAATGGATGTACCGGCCTTACTACAATAAACTTCCCCGACAGTACCCGTACCATCGGTACGACGGCATTCTATAATTGTAGTAAACTGAACGGCATAATTCTGAATGACAGCTTGAAAAACATCGGAGAACAAGCTTTTACGAACTGCAGCAGCCTGACAGAAATCGCAATCCCCGATAAAGTGGAAAGCATTCAGCGATATACCTTCAATGGATGTACGGCACTGGAAACGGTAAAGATAGGAAATGGAGTGACCAATATCGGCGGTTACTATCAGGAAGCGGCATTCGAAGGATGTAACAACATTACAACGCTGATTATCGGTGATGGGTTGACCACTCTTAACACTCAATTCAGCGGAAAGACCAAACTGGCAAATATCACTTTAGGAAAAGGTTTCAAAGAACTGCACGGAACCTTCAACGAATGTACAGCATTGGAAACGATTACATTACCGGACGAATTAAGAACGATCGGCGATAACACCTTCAATGGATGTACCAGCCTTACTACAATAAACTTCCCCGACAGTACCCGTACCATCGGTGCGGCAGCATTCTATAATTGTAGTAAACTGAACGGCATAATTCTGAATGACAGCTTGAAAAACATCGGAGAACAAGCTTTTACGAACTGCAGCAGCCTGACAGAAATCGCAATCCCCGATAAAGTGGAAAGCATTCAGCGATATACCTTCAATGGATGTATGGCACTGGAAACGGTAAAGATAGGAAATGGAGTGACCAATATCGGCGGTTACTATCAGGAAGCGGCATTCGAAGGATGTAACAACATTACAACGCTGATTATTGGTGATGGATTAACCACTCTTAATGCTCAATTCAGCGGAAAGGCCAAATTGGCAAATATCACTTTAGGAAAAGGATTTAGAGAATTGAATGGCACTTTCAACGGATGTGCAGCATTAGAGCATATCACTTTGCCGGATTCTTTAAAAACAATTGGCAATAGTACATTTGCCGGATGTGCGAATTTAAAGGAGATTATCTTTCCTAAAAATTTAAAGGCAATTAACCCAGAAGCTTTCATAGGTTGTAATAGTCTGGATAGCATCGCTTTCCCCGATTCATTGGCATACCTAGACAACAGAATTTTTGCCAATTGCGAGAAACTCCGAATTGTCAACATGGGAAAAGGCGTGAATAGCATACATTCATATAACAATGTTTTTGAGAACTGTCCTAATATAGAAAAGGTATATTTCAGTCCGAAACTTACCACAATTCCTGCCCTGTTCAATGGAAAAACTAATCTTACTACAGTGATATTGGGTGATAGTGTGAAAACCATTGGAGGTAGTGCATTTGCCGGATGCGCTCAATTAAGCAGCATTAATATTCCTAATACCGCAACTACCATAGAAGATTATGCTTTCAACGGATGTGCGGGGCTGAAAGATATTAAATTACCTGACAGCCTACGGGCATTGGGTGCATACTCATTCATTGGAGCTGGATTGGAAAGCATTACGATACCAAACAAACTAAAGACCTTAAGGGAACGTACCTTCGCTTCCTGTCCTAACCTAAAAACAGTTGTGCTTGGCGATAGTCTTGAAAGCATTGTTGCTGATTATTCCGCAACATTCTATGAAACCCCCAACATTACTACGGTCAAGTTTGGAAAAGGAATGAAAGAGATCAACAATGCGTTTGGAGGACAGGCTAATCTTACCACAGTAGTTTTAGGAGATAGTATAACAGTCATTGGAAATAGTGCATTCAACGGATGCACCGCATTAAAAAGTATCAACATCCCCAATACAGCAAGAACTATCGGAGATTATGCTTTTGCCGGATGTGCAGCGTTGACAAATATCACGCTGCCAGATAGTCTGCAAACATTGGGAGGGTATGCTTTTAGTGGAGCAGGATTGACTAATATCACAATACCTAATAAAGTAAAAGAACTGCGTGAACGTACATTTGCCTCCTGTCCTAATCTAACAACCGTAGTGCTTGGCGATAGCCTCAAGACTATTGTGTCCGATTACTCCGGAGCTTTCCGCGACACACCTAACATTACCTCAGTAACTTTCGGTGATGGAATCGAAGAAATCAACAGTGCATTCAGCGGGCAGGCAAAACTCACGAAAGTAATCTTAGGAAAGAAGGTAAAAACAATCGGTAACAACGCTTTTAGCGGATGTACCTCTCTGGCATCATTCAGCTTCCCAGAAACTATAACTAACCTGGGAACTTCTGCTTTTAACGGTGCCGGTCTGCGTACACTTACGCTTCCCAGCAAGCTAACCCAGATTCCTGAAATGGCATTCTATAATTGCGATAGCTTGCGCTCCATTATTCTCGGTAAGCAAATTACCCAAATAGCAAATAATGCATTTGGAGAATGCGACAGTATACGTGAAGTGACGGTAGACAATACCATTCCCGAAATTATCAATATCGCTTCCAGTTTTGCAAACATGCGAAAGATTAGCTTCGGCGTATCTGTTACAGAAATTCCCGACAACTTATTGAGTAATAAGAGTAAACTGCAAGAAATCGTATTAGGCGAAAACGTTACTAAGATTGGAAGATCAGCTTTCAGCTCAACCGCTTTACGCTCATTTACATTTCCTGCAAAGGTCACTACTATCGGAGAAGAGGTCTTCAATACTTGCACCCAACTGAAGAAAGTCAAATTCAACACTGTCTTGACAGAGATTCCGTCCAATACTTTCAATAACTGTACAGCTCTTGACTCCATCGGTCTGCCTAACAGCATTCGCAAGATAGGTGCCCGTGCATTCAATGGTTGTGACTCGCTCCGTAAAGTCCTGTTGAATGCTGAACTAACAGAAATCAGTGCTTACGCTTTCTATAATGCAGGTAAAAAGAAACTGGAGAGCATCACTATACCAGCCAATGTAAAGAGTATAGGAGAATATGCCTTTGCTGGTTGTGACACATTAAGTACTATTGTTTTGGGAGCTGCCATCGATAGTATTGCCGGGTACGCTTTCCAGAATTGCCGCAATCTGAAAACGATAACACTACCTGCCAATACACGTATATTAGGAAGTAATTTGTTCGAAGGAACAGGCATCTCCAGTCTAGTTATTCCTGACAAAGTTGTGTCTTTGAACGAAACATTTCGAGGATTAAATGAGAAGCTAACTTCAGTTACCATCGGAAATGGAATGACCCAGCTTCCCGAAGCAATGTTCTCCGGATTTAGCCAACTGAAGAGTGCTAAACTTGGATCAGGTCTTACCAAAGTGCCACAGAATACTTTCTGGGGATGTTCTAATCTGACAAATGTGACTATCGGAGAAAATGTAACGAATCTGGATGCTTACAGTTTTGCATATTGTACAGCTCTGAAAGATTTAACCATTCCTGAAAAGGTTACAGTAATCCATCCGGATGCTTTCTACCAAACCTCTATCGGACAGTTTACACTAAACATGGAAAATATTCCCGACTATGCTTTCAATAATCGTTCTGACGTAACTAAGTTTGTATTGGGTACAAAGGTGAAGAGCATTGGTATTCAAGCTTTCAACAATACAAATATCAGTGAAATCACATTCCCGGCAACGTTGACTACCATTAAAGAAAGAGCTTTCTATGGTACCAAACTAAAAGCCGTGACTATTCCAGCCAGTGTTACTACTATCGGAGAAAATGCTTTCGGTTATTGCAACGAGCTCACTACTGTAACTATCGGTGCTGGTTCTACCCGGATTGGAGAAAGTGCCTTTGCACAAAACAATGCTTTGTCAACAGTGATCATGCAAGAAGGTGGTACCAAGGTTATTGCTCCTTATGCCTTCAATTCTTGTAACAACTTGCAAAAAGTCACATTGGCTACAAGTGACTCTATCGGTCAATACGCTTTCGCTTCTTGTAACAAATTGGCGGAAATTCATATTCCAACCCGTAAAATTGGCAAATACGCTTTCCAAAGCTGTACTACACTTTCTAAAGTTTCATTTGCAGAAGGACTGGATTCTATTTGTAGCTACGCCTTCAACGGTGCCAACACGATTAAGTCATTAATATTCCCCAATAGCTTGGCTTATATCGGAAACGCAGCATTCAGTTACGATGATTATAACTGGAGCTCTTCCAACAAGATCGAAAGCATTACCTTTGGAACCGGGCTCAAGGAAGTAGGCGAACGTGCTTTCTACGACAGTCCTAAACTGACTCGTATTGAACTGAAAGATAACGTAGAATTTATAGGAAAACAAGCTTTCGGCAATTGTACCAATGTACGTTCCATTACTGTGGGAAGAAGTATCAAAACCGTTCAACCCGGCGCTTTCAGCGGTACATCCGAACTACTGGCTATCCACTGGAATAGCGATACGAAAATAACAGAAGACTGTCTCTCTCCAGCTAAAAACTGCCTGATGTATGTAACTGCTAAAACGGAAGTACCTACCAAGTGGTATAACATTATTCGTGATGGAGTAGCCGATAGCATTGATATTGCAGACAAATATACCTACAATTGTGAAACCGCATTCAAAGCCAAGAAGATTGTCTTCCGTAAAACATTCAGTCTTCAGACTGGACGTGGAGAATCAAAAGGCTGGGAAAGCATTGCATTACCCTTCGATGTTACTTCTGTAATGTTCGGCTCACGTAAGCTGGCTCCATTCGGCACAGACATGACCAACGCAACTCCGTTCTGGCTCCGCGAGCTAAATCTTGATAAAGGTTTCAGTAGTGCCACAGGTATCGTAGCTCACAAACCTTATATCATAGCTGTTCCTAATAACAGTACATATGACGAGGACTACAACGTATCCGGAGAAGTAGAGTTTATTGCTGCCTCTACTGCTGGGGTAGATATTCCTGCAACCCCTACCACGCTTGAGAAATCAGAAGGACCATCATTTGACTTGGTACCTACGTTCACTACCGTACCCCAGGATATAGAGGTATATGCACTGAACTCAGACTGGCAATACACCAATGAAACATTAGGAAGCATGTTTGAGCGCGATAGCCGTAGTATACGTCCTTTTGAAGCCTATGTAGTAAATAAGCTGGAATTCAGTGGCGCATCTGCTCCACGCATGTACAGCATCGGCGGAAACGGTGACATAACTGGTTTAGGCGACATGATACAGAAAGATGCAGAATCGCTGAAGGTATATAGTAAACATGGAATTATCTATATCCACACAGATAAAGACCGGACAATCAACATCTACAACACAACTGGAATGCTCGTTCGTACTGTAGATGCAATTGAAGGAGAAAATCAAGTAAATGGTCTTGTTGAAGGAGTCTATTTCCTCGAAGGAAAGAAAGTGCTCGTAACAAAGTAAAAGACTAATTCTCTTTAATAAGAAGAGGTTTTCTCAAGCCATTTTGAGAAAACCTCTTTTTTATTATTCAGCACTTTCTAACTGTGAATGTTACTTGACTTATACTAGAAAAAGTAATTCTTTCACAATTTAGTTGAAAAGTATAGGTGGATTGATTTATCCTCAACATTTCTCTTGTTCATCAAGTGAAACAAACCACTTCCCGGTGCTAAACTCTTTATTTTTCAATATTACTTTTTCATGAGTCATTTAGCGTTGATTTTCAAACGCAGAATGCAGGTTGAATATAACGCGAATTAAGCAACTGATTATTGAATGTATAGATGGGACGCGTGGGAAATATATAGATACTACTTTACTTGAACATCGGCTGTGCAAACCACCGCTTAAACATCCACGTCACCACCACATACAGACCAAAAGCTGAAACAAAGCCTACAATCGAATCAATCAAATAGTGCGCCTGAATGTACACCGTGGCACAGCAAAGCAGTACATAGAAGGGAAACAGACAAGCAAACAACCTGCGGCTACCACGCCACGCCATAATCATTAGGATAGTGGAAATTCCCACATGCGAACTGGGGAAAGCAGCTGTAGGGCGTTCACCGATCTGCTGTGAACCCTCTACCAGATTGTAAAAGAATCCATGATCGTATCCCGGCCCAGGCAGTAGTTCCTGGTTATGATTGAAGTAATCTCCGATAGAAGGAAACACACCCTGCGCCACATTATCATCACCAATAGCCGGGAAATAGAACTGTGGACCTGCCACCGGAACAAAGATATAAATCAGATAATAGATAAAGAAAGAAGTGACCAGCACGAACGATAACTTCTCGAAAAGTTCAAAACGATAAATAAAGTACCACACTACCACAATCAAAATCATCGGATAGTAGAAGAAGTATCCCATATTGAACGGCTCACTCACCCACATATGCGGGAAACGGAGGCAGAACCATACCGCCGGCTGACCACCGAACATCCACTGCTCCACCGAAGCAAACACATGGTCCAGATTCGGAAATATCCGGTTGAACTCAAACGTATCGGGATACCAATAGGAAAGCAAGGACATCTGGATAGCAATACGCACAAAGGCGGAAAACTTACAGGGTGCCAGCCGGTAAAGATACATCAATAAAAACGTCATGCCCGCAATCATTGCACGGTCAATCAACATCTGCACCGGATGATCCATTTCCTGAAAAAGAAACAAGATCAAAATCGAAGTCAACAAATTATATATAAGTGTTATCTTCTCAACTGCAAATAACCCCTTCCGGGTTTCTACCTTTTTAAATAAATCTAAAGCCATCCCTCGTTCTTATACCAGGCAATAGTCTCCCTTACACCTTGTTCCAGATTGTACTGAGGTGCAAATCCCAACTCTCTTACAGCCGGGCTGATGTCACATTGCCAATTGCGTTGTTTCATTATGTTATACTTATCAGAATTGAGAGTGCTGGGCTTCTTGCTACGCACCGCCCAGAATTCAGCGAGCAAAGATACAACTTTCAATATAATTAATGGGCATACTATCCGAATTACAAACGGATTACCCAATTCTTTTCGGATCAGGTCGGAAAAAGCGCGGCTACGGTACACCTGTCCGTCTGCCAGGAAATAGGCACGTCGGCATGCCTGTTTTTCAATACCGAGGAATACAGCCTGCACAATATCTTTCACATAAACAAACGTCAGATCCTGCCGGCGAAAGCCAACAGCAAAGTCCGTGTGCTGCTTGATGGACTTAGCCATCAGGTAGTAATCTTTTTCACGCGGACCGTACACTCCCGTGGGGCGATAGATGACATAAGGGAAAGCGGGTATGCTTTGCAAGTAAAGCTCCGCTTTAAGTTTACTCAACCCGTAAGCAGTATTGGGCATAGGGGAGTCTTCTTCCGTAATCGGCTGATAAGTTCTCTCATGAACAGGGCCAAACACACTCAGCGTACTGATATAGATAAATTGCTTTGGTATCATATTCAGTTCACGAAGAGTATCGACAAAGTATTTCGTCTGCAAATAATTCACCCGGTCAAACTCCCGTTTGTCGGCACATTTGGTGACACCGGCACAATGGATGATATAATCGAACTTATTATATGTTCCCTTATGGCCGGAAAGCTGCGCACGCAATTCATTGGGGTGTGCAAAATCCAGTTCCAGAATGTGTATCTTACGGTTTCGCAGATATTCCCGGCTGCTGCTCGAACGGATACCCGCCCACACACCGAACTTCCGCTTCAACGCTTCTTCCACGATGAAACTTCCGATAAATCCACTGGCTCCTGTTATTAATATACTTTCCATTACTTCTTGGGTTCTACATGAATATTAATCAGCGTACCTTCGCCAAGCATCGTTTTTAATTTATGTTCAATAGCCGTAGCCGTAGTATGAGCTTCTTCCAACGTAATCCCTCCGTCCATGCGCACATGTACCTCAATCGCACAATAACTACCGATACGCCTCGTGCGGAGATGATGCGGCTCACTAACTCCGGGAAAAGAGAGCAATGCTTGCTCAATATCTTTCTCCACTTCATCCGGCAAAGACTTTTCAAGCAACTCGTCAACACAAGGAATCAACAGTTGAATAGCTACCTTCATTATAAAGAAACTGACAATCACAGCAGCTATCGGATCGAGTACCCGCCAATGTTCGCCCAACAAGATTGCGCCTCCAATGCCTACAGCCGTTCCTATAGACGAAAAAGCGTCGCTCCGATGGTGCCAGGCATTGGCTACTACTGCCTGTGAATTCAGACTCTTTCCCTTAATAACTGTATATTGATATAGTATCTCCTTCAGCAAGATAGAAACAAGAGCTGCTATCAGGGCCACCATTCCAGGTGCTTCCAGCTGTTCTCCTTTCATAAAAGCCCAAATAGAAGAAGCACCGCTCCACAAAATTCCGAACCCCACCAATAATAATAAAATTCCAATAATAGCAGTAGCTAACGTTTCATACTTCCCATGTCCATAATCATGATCTTTATCCTGAGGTTTATTGGAAATACGGACAAACACGAGAACAATGACATCCGTCACAAAATCAGATAAAGAATGAACCGCATCTGCCAACATAGCAGCACTATGGCCTAGAATACCTGCCACAAACTTAAAGGCAAGTAGCGCAAAATTAGCAATACTACCGATAATCGTTACTTTGTATATTTCCTTCTCCCGAGACAGAGAAGCAACTTCTACGTTCATTCTATACTGATTATTAAAACAATAATGGCGCAAAGATATAAAATAAAAGCCATTTTGCATTTCTCATTTATTATTTGTTTATTTTCTAAGCCCCACTTTATCTCCACGCTGGGGTATATACATCTTTTTTGCATATATCCCCATTCTTTTCAAGACAGAAACAAAGCAAATTCGCAAAAAAATTGTTTTCTTTGTATCTATCATAATGCAATCCATTCAATAACCAATATATTATGGCCAAAAACAAAGAAAAAAAAGCCGGCAAGCGAATGAAGAAGAAAGAACTCATTTCTGCCCTTATGGATTTTTTCCATTCGAAACCCGATGAGGTATTGTCCCTGAAATACATATTCGAACAACTTCATCTCACCACACATCCCCTGAAGATGCTGTGTAGAGACATCCTAAGCGACATGCTACTGGATGATTACATCACCGAAATAGAGAAAAGCAAATATAAGCTGAACAATCATGGTGTGGAAATGACAGGTACTTTCCAGCGTAAAAGCAATGGAAAAAATTCTTTCATTCCCGAAGGTGGAGGCGACCCGATATTCGTGGCCGAACGTAATTCGGCACACGCCATGAACAATGATAAAGTCCGTATCTCCTTCTACGCCAAACGCCGTGGGTGCGAAGCCGAAGGAGAAGTGATAGAAGTGCTGGAGCGTGCCAACGACACCTTCGTAGGTACACTGGAAGTAGGCAGTTCATATGCCTTCCTGGTGACGGAAAACCGTACACTTGCCAATGACATCTTCATCCCCAAAGAAAAGCTGAAAGGCGGAAAGACGGGAGACAAAGCTATCGTGAAAGTAGTGGAATGGCCCGACAAGGCGAAAAACCCCATCGGACAAGTCATCGACATCCTGGGCAAAGCGGGCGACAACACCACAGAGATGCACGCCATCCTTGCTGAGTTCGGCCTGCCCTACGTCTACCCCTCTTCTGTAGAAAAAGCTGCGGATAAAATCCCCGCCGAAATATCCGATGAAGAAATTGCCAAACGCGAGGACTTCCGAAATGTAACCACCTTCACCATCGACCCAAAGGATGCCAAAGACTTTGATGATGCTCTCTCCATCCGCAAACTGAAAGACGGCTTGTGGGAAGTGGGCGTACACATTGCAGACGTCACCCACTACGTAACCGAAGGCAGCATCATCGACAAGGAAGCCGAAAAACGCGCTACATCCGTGTATCTTGTAGACCGTACCATCCCGATGCTTCCCGAACGTCTTTGCAACTTCATCTGCTCCCTGCGTCCCGACGAAGAAAAGCTGGCATACTCCGTTATCTTCGACATCAACGAAAAGGGAGATGTGAAAGACTCGCGCGTAGTACATACGGTAATCAAGTCCGACCGCCGCTTTACTTACGAAGAAGCACAGCAAGTAATCGAGACGAAAGAAGGAGACTTCAAAGAAGAAATCCTCATGCTGGACACCATTGCCAAGGCGCTGCGTCAAAAGCGTTTCGTAGCCGGAGCCATCAACTTCGACCGTTACGAAGTGAAGTTTGAGATAGACGAAAAAGGGAAACCTATCAGCGTCTACTTCAAAGTTTCCAAAGACGCCAACAAGTTGGTGGAAGAATTCATGTTGCTCGCCAACCGCACCGTAGCAGAAAAAATCGGCCGCGTGCCGAAAAACAAGAAGGCCAAGGTATTCCCTTACCGTATCCACGACCTCCCGGACCCGGAGAAACTGGATAACCTGGCACAATTCATCGCCCGCTTCGGCTACAAGATACGTACCGGTGGGACCAAGACAGATGTTTCCAAATCCATCAACCACTTGTTGGATGACATTCAGGGCAAGAAGGAGGAAAACCTTATTGAAACCGTATCCATCCGTGCCATGCAAAAAGCGCGTTATTCCACGCACAACATTGGACATTATGGATTGGCATTCGAATACTATACGCATTTCACCTCACCCATCCGCCGTTTCCCGGACATGATGGTACACCGCTTGCTGACGAAATATCTGAATGGCGGACGCAGTGTTTCCGAGACTAAATATGAAGACCTCTGCGACCACTCCAGCAATATGGAACAAATTGCAGCCAACGCTGAACGTGCTTCCATCAAATACAAGCAAGTAGAATTTATGACGGAGCGTCTGGGACAAGTGTTCGATGGTGTAATTTCCGGTGTTACGGAATGGGGACTGTACGTTGAACTGAACGAAAACAAATGCGAAGGCATGATACCTATCCGCGATCTTGGCGATGACTATTACGAGTTCGATGAGAAGAACTACTGCCTACGCGGACGCCGTAAGCACCGTACCTACAGTTTGGGCGATGCAATTACGATTAAGGTGGCACGGGCCAATCTGGAAAAGAAACAGTTGGACTTTGCGCTGGTAGAATAAAAGGCGCGGATTACGCTGAATACACGGATCAAGGGTTGTTGATTAATGAAAGAAATCCGTGTAATTCCGCGTAATCCGCGCCTAAATTTTCGTTCTCCTATACACCATAATTCTCCCTGTAAGCCGTGGGCGACATTCCTGTGTGATGCTTGAAGTATCTCCCCAGATAGGACTGATCAGGGAAATTAAACTGATTAGCTATCTCCTGTATGGAAAGTGCTGTAGAGTGAAGTGTCACTTTAAGCTCAAGTATCACGTAATCGTCTATCCATTCTTTCGCTGTGCATCCCACCGTTTGTTGAATCGTCTTACTCAGATGCCGCGTAGTGACACAAAGTTTATCCGCATAATAATCTACCGAACGCTGCTCCCTGAACGACTCTATCACCAACGCAATAAAGCGGTCCTTCAACCGCCAACGCAAATGATTCGGCTTCGTTTGCCGGTAAAGACGCTCCGACTGATTACAGATCTCATAAAACAGCATCCGGCAACAGTAAATCACCAACTCACGCTGATATATATTATCGCTGTCCACAGACTTCTGTTGCAGCAGTTTAAGATAATGATTGCATATCCCATCCCACTCTTCACCCCGGAATGAACTATAATTGTGCTCACGCATGAAGGATACCTTATCCGAAGGCAACGAATAGAAAATCTCATGCCGGAACTGGGCGGAAAAAGCAAAAACAGCCAGTTCAAGATCATCTGTAGCATCTTTATAAAACGTAATCTGTTCGGGGAAAACAAGTATTACACTTCCGGTAGCTAAAGCATACTTCTGCTGGTTAATGTAAAGCTGTACTCCTCCTTGCAGGCAAAACAGCAATTCCCCTCTCTCCATCCGATAAGGATAAGAAAACAAATCGGATTTCCGGCGGGTATGAAACAGGTATTCCTCACTCATAAAGTTCTATTTTTGAAGCACAAATATACTCTTAAAGGAGCTTATGAACAAAACAATCCCACTTTTTGAACAATTCGCTTCGATTTTTGAACCGTGAGACAGGCAATAGAAGCCGTAACTTTGCAGTGGTTAATAATTTCGATTATTTGCTCATCAAAGATTGGATATATAAGTATTAGTTACGAGCTACCGGCTACAAGCTACAAGTAGCTGCGCTATATTCCGAAAGGCACTTGTAGCTCGTAGTCTGTAGCTGATTTATAACCCGTCTGTTGTGAACTTAAGAAAAAAGATTGTAATATGGCAAAAAGAGAATTAACAACCCGGTATCTGTTTTTCATCGCGGGCTTATTTGTAAATGCGTTCGGTATTAGTTTAATTATTAAAGCAAATCTGGGTTCCTCGCCTATATCGAGCCTTCCTTACACACTGAGTTTAAAATTTCCCGTCACACTGGGACAATTCACGCTTCTGCTGAATGCCGTGCTGATAGCCGGACAAATATGGCTTCTGAAAAGGAACTTCAGAAAAGAGCAGTTTCTACAAATTCCCGTAGCAATACTCTTCAGTTTCTTCATAGATTGCTCGATGGCTTTGCTGGAAGGATTCACTCCTGCGGGCTATGCCTCGCAGATTCTATCACTGATAGCTGGCTGTGCGATACTTGGCCTGGGAGTAAGTATGGAGGTAATTGCCAATGTAGTAATGCTATCCGGAGAAGCCTTTGTGAAAGCCATCACTCTGCGCACAGGGAAAGAGTTCGGAATCACAAAAATCGGCTTTGATACAACGTTGGCACTCCTGGCTTGTGCCGCATCGCTCCTATTAGCAGGCACCATAGAAGGTGTACGCGAAGGTACAATCATTGCCGCATTGATCGTAGGACTTTTCGCACGCTTCTTCAACAGACGGCTGGGGTTTGTCAATAAAATGATTACCTTTGCACCGAATAAAACACCCATTCAGCCCTATGAAGACAATTGCAATCACCGAACTGACGGAAATTGAAGCAATCATTCGCAAATGCCCCTACTGCATGGTTGGCATCACCGACCTAAAGGGGAATCCCTACGTAATTCCCATGAACTTCGCTTACCGGGATGGAGTAATCTACCTGCACTCCGGCCCCGAAGGCGGCAAAGTGGCAATGGTGAAACGGCATCCGCAAGTCTGTATCACTTTCTGCGAAGGACACGAACTGGTGTATATGCACCGGCAGGTGGCATGCAGCTACAGCATGAAGTCGCGCAGCGTGATGTGCCACGGAAACGTCCGTTTCATCGAAGATATGGACGAAAAAAGAGAAGTGCTTGATATAATCATGCGGCAATATACAAGCGATGAATTCAAATACAGCGAACCTGCCGTGCGCAACGTAAAGGTTTGGGAAGTAAAAATAGACAAAATGACTTGCAGATCCTTCGGACTACGACCCAGCGAGGTCACCTCAGAGTAGTTATAAAGCCATTTCAGGATGGCTACACCCTTTCCCCCGGATAGCTACACCCTTTACTACAAATAGCTACACCCTTTCGCTAAAAGGGTGTAGCCCTAAAAAAACAAAGAAACCACACCTCCCCTCAGTAATATATCATCAAATGCAACTCTAATTATGTCCCTCTCACTATATCTATGTAAATGAGAGGATTATCGCAAACGGTTGCGGAGAAAAACTTGCAGATTCTACTCATTTACTAATAATGCTAATCTATATTGTACTTAGATTTGGGGCGTCTAATAACAACTATACATT
Source organism: Bacteroides cellulosilyticus (assembly GCF_020091405.1). Taxonomy (NCBI): domain Bacteria; kingdom Pseudomonadati; phylum Bacteroidota; class Bacteroidia; order Bacteroidales; family Bacteroidaceae; genus Bacteroides; species Bacteroides cellulosilyticus. Next base: position 1,876,515 of record NZ_CP081903.1, on the reverse strand, counting down.
ATGTATTATGAGAAAAACCACTTTTAAAACCTTTGTCCTTTTTAGTGCAACCCTGTGGATGACAAGTTGCGTAGATGATGTGTACAACCCTAACAGCGGGAAGAACAGTACAAAAACAGCAGAAGAGTACTTTGATTTCACTACACGTGCGGATGTAGACCTGAATGTAGACCTCGGCTCGCTGGGAGCCTATGCATTGATTGAAATCTACACTGAGTTTCCGTATGAAGTATCGGAGAACGGCTCTTATACGAAGCGTGATATTGAAGCTAAATTCAAAATTTATGCAGATAAATCCGGACGTCAAAGCTGCAAAATGACTTTACCTAAAGATGCCACAACCTTGTATCTCTGCCCCAACAACTGGGGGCTCCCCATCTGTGAAACCCTAAAAGTGGAGAATGGAAGCGTCAACTATACTTACACGGAAACCCGAGGAATCACAGCACTTGGAACCCGTTCGGTAAGTTCAGGTAAGGGTCCTGTCTACGTGGTAGATCAAGGACAAAAGATGTATTCGCTTTGCCAATGGGGTGAACATAGTTGCATTACAGCTCCAACGGATTATTTACTGAACGCCGGGCTGGATGCAAGCTGGATTAAGAAAATACAACGCACCTTCTGGAACGGACAAGATGAACGTCCCAATAACACCACAATGGATAATAGTAAATTCATTACAGATGTGACACACATAAATACTACCATTGCACAATATGCCAAGAATGAAAATGGAACGACTTCTACCATTACAGAAGCAGCTATCTATTTCACTTTCATGGAAGAAAATGCCTGGAATCAGAATACCATCGGATATTATTATTACCCACAGGGAGAAGTACCCATATCCCCGGACGCTGTCAAGAAGTTCATCATTTTTCCGAACGCATCAACTGCAGGAAATGTACCTTTCGTCATGCTGAACAATGAGAATGAAAAATATGCTTCGCCAGCCGCAAACACCAGCCCACAGTGGCTCTACAGAAGACTGGACGCACCTCTGGCATTAGGAAACAAAGTAAAGTTACTGTTTGAAAAAGAAGACGGAACAATTACGGATAAGTTTCCAGCCGGTTATACAATCGGATATTTCCTGATATCCAATGGCTATGGCAACGGTTATGGCAAAGATCATACCCCGAACGATGTGAACCTGACACCGGGATACATGGGCAATCTGGGGTATATTTACTCTAATCAGGCATGGAACAGCAATGGAAAATCCAGTTTTGTCGCCATTACGGACTCCGAAACCGAGCGCGTAATATACGGTATAGAGGACGGAACAGATAAGAGTTACGAAGATATGCTATTCTACATTGAAGCAGATCCCAAAGGATCTATCTACGATCCCGAACGCCCTGTGATTCCGCCTGTTGACGATAAGCCAGTTACCGAACTTCACGCAGGAACCTTACTTTTTGAAGACATCTGGCCCAGCGGCGGAGATTATGACATGAATGATGTAATTATTGAATATTCCCGTACTGTGACCTTCGACAAAAACAACGTCGTGACAGAAATAAAAGATACATTTACTCCTGTATGGGATGGCGCCCAATTCCTGAATGCCTTTGCATATCAAATTAATGCCGCCCAGGTTGGACAATTAGCATTACCTGAGGGCGCTGTATATGAACCAGAAATACAGTCCATTGTAGTGTTCCCGAATGCCAAAGAGGTACAAAAGCAAAAATTCATAGTAACCCGCACTTTTAGCGGCAGCCTGAACAAACAGGACCTCAAAGCCTATAATCCGTATATCATAGTACACTACAAGCCGGGAGCAAACAACCGTCAGGAAGTGCATCTGCCTAAGCAAATGCCCACAGACTATGCCGACAAGAGTCTGAACTACACACATGACGACGCCTACTACATCCATCGTGACGGGAAATATCCGTTTGCTATGGATATCCCGATACACAACTTCGTTCCGGTAACAGAAACAAAAACAATCGGTTCGGAAGGAGAATATCCGGGATTCACCAAATGGGTAAAAGGAGAAACCGGATATGAAGACTGGTACAATCACAAGGAATGATATGTTTATTTCTATACGGTTTTGAATGAAGTGATGATTTATTTTTTAGACGCGGATGACACGGATGACGCAGATTTTTTATTTATTGATGTGACAGCGCAGCCTTTAAATCCGTGTCATCTGCGTCTAAGAGATTGAATACATAGGCTAAAATCATTTACCTCATTTCTATACCGATATGCATTATATAGGAGTAAACTGAAGAACATAACTTCCTGTGTGATAGTGTACTTGGTGTCCCACTAAGATTAGCCGTAGTGGGACACCAGTTCAGTCCTAATGGGAATATAGCTCAACTGCACAGGAATGAACATATTTCTGCCTGCGAACCTTAAATTAAGTTATATTCTACAGCGGGTATTCATCAAATGCATATAGCAACGTTGAGAGATACCGTTCGCCTGTATCCGGCAATAATGCAACAATTGTTTTCCCCTCATTCTCCGGAAGAAGTGCCAGACGAGTGGCTGCACTGACTGCCGCCCCGGAAGATATACCTACCAGCAAGCCTTCTTTCTGCGCCAACTCGCGTCCTGTACGGATAGCATCGTCATTTGTTACCTGCAATATTTCATCCACTACTGCCGGATTGTAGTTCTTGGGAACAAAACCGGCACCGATACCTTGTATCTTATGTGTTCCCGGAGCACCTCCCGAAAGTACAGGAGAATCGGTCGGCTCTACCGCTACCACCTTTACAGCCGGATTATGCTTTTTCAGGGCAGCGCCTACTCCACTTACCGTTCCGCCAGTCCCTACACCGGCAACAAAAATATCAACATGACCTTCCGTATCCCGCCAGATCTCCTGTCCTGTAGTACGTTCGTGCATGGCAGGATTTGCGGGGTTGTCAAACTGCTGAAGAATCACCGCACCGGGTGTAGCTGCTTTCAGTTCTTCAGCACGGGCAATAGCTCCTTTCATACCATTGGCACCGGGCGTAAGTACCAATTCGGCACCCAAGGCTTTCAGTAAGTTGCGACGCTCAACGCTCATGGTATCGGGCATGGTGAGAATCAACTTATAACCTTTTGAAGCGGCTACAAATGCAAGTCCTATTCCGGTGTTTCCACTGGTAGGTTCTATGATAGTCGCTCCGGGTTTCAGCAAACCGGAAGTCTCGGCATCTTCAATCATTGCCAGTGCCACGCGATCTTTCACGCTTCCGGCAGGATTAAATGACTCCAGTTTCACGATCAGACGGGCTTTCAGCCCCTTTGATTTATTGTAATTACTCAGCTCCATCAGGGGAGTGTTGCCCACCAGATCCGTGAGCTGTTTTGCTATCTTTTTCATAACATATTGGGTTTTAAATTATACTCTTCTTTCTAAATGACAAAGATAGAGAGTTAACGGTTCATAGGAAATACCATATTTGTGGGATTTTCATACTATAAATGAGGGATTTTCGCTGAGAATAGTTACCTTTGTACCCACCTTATTATAAAAAGGATATCCCAATGAGTCCATTGAACTTTACTCACATTTTGACACAGGCAGTCGATGAACTATCGGAAAGCTCATCTTACAAAGGACTGTTTCATCAGCACACGGACGGCACTCCATTGCCTTCGGCTAGGGCACTGCAAGATATTGTAGAGCTATCGCGTGCCATCCTCTTCCCCGGTTATTTTGGTAATTCCACAGTCAACAGCCGCACCATCAAATACCACATCGGCGTAAACATCGAACGCTTGTTCGACTTGCTGACCGGTCAGGTACTTGCAGGTCTTTGCTTCACCGGAAACGGAGAATGTACCTGCTGCACTGAACTTCAGCGTGAAGAAGCGGCACTGATTGCCGCTAAATTCATCAGCAATTTGCCGGGAATGCGCCGCGTGTTAGCCACTGATGTGGCAGCCGCCTACAATGGAGATCCGGCAGCACACAGTTTCGGAGAAGTAATCAGTTGTTATCCCGCCATACGTGCCATCAGCAATTACCGCATTGCGCATGAGTTACTGAAACTCGATGTGCCCCTTATTCCGCGTATCATCACTGAAATGGCCCACAGCGAAACAGGAATCGATATTCACCCGGGTGCCGCCATCGGCAGCCACTTCACCATAGACCACGGAACGGGTGTTGTAATTGGGGAGACGTGCGTCATCGGAAATAACGTGAAGTTGTATCAAGGTGTAACTCTGGGTGCCAAGAGCTTTCCATTGGATGCGGACGGTAAACCGATCAAGGGCATCCCACGCCACCCGATACTGGAAGACAATGTCATCGTCTATTCCAATGCCACCATTTTAGGACGTATCACTATCGGACAGGGCGCCACGGTAGGCGGTAATATCTGGGTGACGGAAGACGTTCCGGCTGGAGCAAGAATTGTACAGACTAAAGCCAAAAAGTAACCGGCAGTCAGCAAGCAAGCGCCCCAGTTGAGGGACACAAGCGTTCCGGCTGAGCAACACAAGTGTTTCGGAAGAGAGACACAAGCGTTACATCCGAGAAGTACAAGTGTTCCGTAAAAGGGATATTAAGAGAATAGTAATCATCAATAGAAACAATAGATACAGAAGAAGTTACAGCAGCTTCAACCGTAAAATTGTAAATCGTAAAATCAATAATAAACAGATGGAATCCTTTCAAATGATTGCCAAGACCTTTCAAGGTCTGGAAGAAGTATTAGCACAAGAACTGACTGCATTAGGGGCAAACGACATAGAAATAGGCCGACGCATGGTGTCTTTCAGTGGAGACAAGGAAATGATGTACAAGGCAAACTTCTGCTTGCGCACAGCAATCCGTATCCTGAAACCGATCAAGAACTTCACTGCCAAAGATGCTGATGAAGTCTATGAACAAATCAAAGCTATCAGCTGGGAAAACATCCTGAATGTGGAGAAAACATTTGCTGTAGATGCCGTTGTGTTCAGCGAAGAATTCCGTCACTCTAAGTTTGTATCTTATAAAGTAAAAGATGCCATTGTAGATTATTTCCGCGAGAAATTCAACAAACGTCCGTCCGTACGAATCAACCGCCCGGATGTACTGCTGAATATACACATTGCACAAACCACGTGTACGCTTTCGCTCGACTCATCGGGTGAGTCACTACACCGCCGCGGTTATCGCCAGGAAGCGGTAGAGGCTCCGTTGAACGAAGTTCTGGCTGCCGGAATGATCCTCATGACGGGCTGGAAAGGAGAATGTGATTTGATTGATCCGATGTGTGGTTCGGGTACCATCCCCATTGAGGCGGCACTGATTGCACGTAACATTGCTCCGGGAGTATTCCGTAAGGAATTTGCTTTTGAGAAGTGGAATGATTTCGACCAGGATTTATTCGATACGATTTACAACGACGACAGTCAGGAATGTGAGTTTACACATAAGATATACGGATACGACAATAATCCGCAGGCCAACGAAATAGCAACGCACAACATCAAGGCAGCAGGTGTATCGAAAGACATTGTCTTGAAGTTGCAGCCCTTCCAGCAGTTTGAACAGCCGGCGGAAAAGTCCATGATTATCACCAACCCGCCTTATGGGGAACGTATTTCTACCAATAATCTGCTAGGACTATACCAGATGATAGGCGAGCGTCTGAAACACGCTTTCACCGGAAACACGGCATGGGTGCTCTCTTATCGTGAAGAGTGCTTCGACCAGATAGGACTGAAACCGACTGCCAAAATACCTCTGTTCAACGGTGCACTGGAATGTGAATTCCGTAAATACGAGATTTTCGACGGTAAATATAAGGAATTCAAGAAACAGGAAGGTGAGGACGAAGAAGGAGAAGACAGAAAAGAATCCGGCTTCAAGTCAAGAGAATCGAGAGAATTTAAACCGAGAGAAGGACGGGATTTCAAACCGAGAGAACCGCGCAAACCGGGTGAGTTCAAATCGAGAGATGACAGACCGAGGGAGTTCAGACCAAGAGACAGCAAACCCCGTGAGTTCGGTTCGAGAGAAGATAAGCCCAGAGGTGAGTTCAAGCCGAGAGAATTCCGCAAGGATGGAGACAGAGAACGGAAACCGTTTGACAGGGAACGCCGTCCGGGAGGAAGCGGTGAGTTTAAGCCGAAGAGAGAGTTCAAGCCGAGAAAAAGGGAAGAGGAATAAAAGAAGTATGGAACTTATCGCAATTTGCGACAGGTTAATAGGAAATATGGTTCTAAATATTGACTTCTACATCAAGAGACAGAAGGTAACTTACTGAAAAACAGTTTGAGGTTGCAATTTGTCACCTCAAGTTGACAAGACATAAAAGAGATAAGTTACGAGTATCAACTTGAAACTCCAAATCAGGGGTTCAGGTCAGGAAGTAGAAGATAGCCTGTTTAAAGACAATATAAGGTTCCAAATTGGCACCTTAAAAACATATACTTAAATGAACGATTTAGTCATCATAGAGAATAAGATATACGAAATCAGAGGACAGAAGGTGATGCTGGATTTTGATTTAGCGGAGATGTATGAGATAGAAACGAGGCGTCGCCATGTTTTCCGGCATCCTCCGGAGTCCCAAAGCCATCGAAGTCAACATCAACATCATGCGTGCCTTCGTCCACATGCGGCAATATCTTCTCTCTCATGCTCCGAAGCAAGAGCTTGAAGAACTAAGAAAACGTATTGAATACCTGGAAGAAGACATCACTTCCGACAGAGACAGTTACGAGAAACAATTCGATGATCTTTTCTCTGCTTTCGCAAAATTGAGTGCTGCGGTACAAGTGAAAAGCTCTCCTTGGGGCAGGGTAGAAGTAAAAGGATTCAGAAAAGAGAATGAATAATAAATGACTATACACATGAAAATAATCGGTAAATGGATGGGAATAGTGCTACTGGCATTACCCACTCTCTTTGCAACAAACATTATGGCACAAGATTCAAAGAAACCGACGCTGGAAGATTTGCTTCCCAGCGGAGAAACCTATCGCTTTGCTGAAAACCTCTATGGAGTGCAATGGTGGGGAGACACGTGCATCAAGCCCGGAATAGACTCCTTACTGGCAATAAACCCCAAAACCGGAAAAGAAACTCTGCTCGTGACGCGCGAGAAAATCAACCGGGCTCTGGAACAGGAAAAGCTGGACAAACTGAGACATCTGAATCAAGTGAACCTGCCTTGGGCAAACAAAACGCAGATACTCATCAGCCTGCCCGGAAGCTACGCTGTCTACGACTGGGAAGCGGACAAGATTATCAGCCAACGGGACTTCCCAAAAGAGAGCGCCAACAAGGATTACCATATCGCAAGTGGCAATGTGGCCTACACCATCCAGAATAATCTTTTCGTGAACGGCACTGCCGTAACCAGCGAACCCGACGGCATCGTATGCGGACAAAGCGTACACCGCAACGAGTTCGGCATCAGCAAAGGAACTTACTGGAGCCCAAAAGGTGACCTGCTCGCTTTCTACCGCATGGACGAAAGTATGGTGACGCAATATCCATTGGTAGACATCACCGCACGGGTAGGCGAACTGAACAACGTCCGCTACCCGATGGCAGGCATGACGAGCCACAAGGTAACCATAGGCATCTACAACCCCGAAACGCAGAAGACCATCTATCTGAACGCGGGCGACCCCACGGATCGTTACTTCACCAATATCAGTTGGGCACCGGACGCCAAAAGCCTCTACCTCATTGAGCTGAACCGCGACCAGAACCATGCCGAACTTTGGCAGTACAATGCTGAGACAGGCGAACGGATATGTTGCTGTTACGAAGAAGAACATCCCAAGTATGTGGAGCCTCAGCATCCCATTATCTTCTTGCCCTGGGATAACGGCAAGTTCATTTACCAAAGCCAGCGGGACGGGTACAATCACCTGTACTTGTTCGATATAGATGTCAAATCAGACGTTTACAAAAAAAACACTACGGCAGGAAGCACCTGTACAGAACGTACCTGGATGAAACAACTCACTTCCGGCAACTGGCTTGTACAAGACGTGCTCGGCTTCGATGAGAAGAAGAAAGAAATCATCTTCACCGCCACCAAAGAGTCGCCCCTGCAAAGCAACCTATATAAAGTGAACGTGAACAACGGAAAGATTACCCCGCTGGACAACGGCAAGGGTATACACCGCGGAATACTGAGTGCAACCGGCAGCTACCTCATCGACAACTGGTCCAGCCCCGAAGTGCCGCGCAGCATTAACCTCATGTCCACCCAAAACGGCAAAAGCATCAACCTGCTGGCAGCCAAAGACCCGTTCGAAGGCTTCACCATGCCCAGCATCGAAGTAGGCACCATCAAGGCAGCCGATGGCGTGACCGACCTTTATTACCGCCTCGTGAAACCCGCCGACTTCGACCCGGCAAAGAAATACCCCGCCATCATCTACGTCTACGGAGGCCCGCACGCACAGATGGTTACCGGCGGATGGCAGAACAAAGCCCGCGGATGGGATATCTACATGGCAGGCAAAGGCTACATCATGTTCACCCTCGACAATCGCGGCAGTGAAAACCGCGGACTGGAATTTGAGAACGTCACCTTCCGCAACCTCGGTATCGAAGAGGGAAAGGACCAGGTGAAAGGCGCCGAATTCCTAAAAGCCTTGCCTTACGTGGATGCCAACCGCATCGGCGTACACGGCTGGAGCTTCGGCGGACACATGACTACGGCACTGATGCTCCGCTACCCGGAGATATTCAAGGTAGGCGTTGCAGGCGGCCCGGTCATCGACTGGAGCTATTATGAAATCATGTACGGAGAACGATATATGGACACGCCGCAGAGCAATCCCGAAGGTTACAAGAATGGTAACCTGAAGAACCTTGCCGGCAACCTGAAAGGACACCTGCTATTGATCCATGATGATCATGACGACACCTGCGTGCCGCAACACACGCTCTCGTTCATAAAGGCCTGCGTGGATGCCCGCACGTATCCCGACCTGTTCATCTATCCCGGCCATAAGCACAACGTCATAGGACGTGACCGCGTGCATCTGCATGAGAAGATAACCCGGTACTTTGAAGATAACTTATAATAGAAAGAATAACTAAAACATATAGATATAAAGATGAAAGTATTATTATTAGGAAGCGGCGGTCGCGAGCACGCCCTGGCATGGAAGATTGCCCAAAGCCCGAAAGTAGAGAAACTTTTTATCGCCCCCGGTAACGCCGGCACCAGTGCGGTAGGCGAGAACGTAGCCATCAAGGCAACCGACTTCCCCACCCTGAAAGCCTTCGCCCTGGAACAGAACATAGACATGATTGTGGTAGGCCCCGAAGACCCGTTGGTAGAAGGCATCTACGACAGCTTCACCGAAGACGCCACCACACAACATATCGCCATCATCGGCCCCACCGCCAAAGGTGCCCAACTGGAAGGCAGCAAGGAGTTTGCCAAAGGCTTCATGGAACGCCACAACATCCCCACCGCCCGCTACAAGAGCATCACTGCCGATAACCTCGAAGAAGGCCTCGCCTTCCTCGAAAGCCTCGAAGCCCCCTACGTGCTGAAAGCCGACGGCCTCTGTGCCGGAAAGGGTGTGCTCATTCTCCCTACACTGGAAGAAGCCAAGCGGGAACTGGAAGAAATGCTCGGCGGTATGTTTGGTCAGGCCAGCGCCACAGTTGTTATCGAAGAATTCCTCAGCGGTATCGAGTGCTCCGTGTTTGTGCTGACGGACAGCAAGCACTACAAAGTGCTGCCCGTAGCCAAGGACTACAAGCGCATCGGCGAAGGCGACAAAGGCCTGAACACCGGTGGCATGGGAAGCGTTACCCCCGTTCCTTTTGCTGACGAAGAGTTCATGGAAAAAGTACGCACCCGCATCATCGAGCCCACCATCAACGGACTGCAGGAAGAAAACATCCTTTACAAAGGCTTCATCTTCCTCGGCCTGATCCGTGTGAAAGGCGAACCAATGGTGATAGAATATAACGTCCGTATGGGCGATCCGGAGACAGAAAGCGTCATGTTGCGTGTACAAAGCGACTTTGTAGAACTTCTGGAAGGTGTACGCGATGTGAACCTCGACACCAAGACTCTGGTGATGGACCCGCGCACAGCCGCCTGCGTCATGCTCGTCAGCGGCGGTTATCCCGAAGCTTACGAAAAAGGCAAAGTGATGACCGGATTTGAAGCTGCCGCAGCTACGGACAGCATCCTCTTCCATGCCGGAACCGCAATGAAAGACGGACAAGTGGTAACGAACGGCGGACGCGTGATTGCCGTATGTTCATATGGTGAAACCAAGGAGGAAGCCCTTGCCAAAAGTTATAAAGTAGCGGATATGATCCACTTCGACAAGAAGTATTTCCGCCGCGACATCGGGTTCGATCTCTAAATTTAATGAAGAATGATGAATGAAGAATCTCCCTGCGGCATATCGCGCAGCCTAATTCTTCATTCTTCATTCTCAATTCTTCATTTATATGATACGAAGTAAACGATTACAGAACCGGATTACAGCGGGACGCTTCACCCTCCCCGCTGCTATCTTTCTATCACTGTTCTGCTGGGTACTGACTTCCATCTTATTACCCGAGATTCCAGTGATGAAAAGCAATTACCCATTGTGGGAAACTATCTACAACGATTGGATTCCGACATGGGCAAGTGCGCCCCTAAGCTTTCTGCTTTACGGTATAATCGGTTACTTCCTGATAGAACTGAACAACACCTTCGCCATTATCCGTATGCGGGCATCCGTGCAGACAGCCATTTACTTCCTGTTGATATCTGTCTGTCCTGCCATGCACCAGTTATATGCCGGAGACGTTGCCTCGACAGCGTTTCTGATATCCTTGTTCTTCCTGTTCAAAGGCTATCAACATCCACGTCCGGCGGGCACCATGTTCTACTCGTTCCTGTTTATCGGGGCGGGCAGTCTGTTCTTCCCGCAACTGACATTGTTCATTCCCCTTTTCTGGATCGGTGCATACAGTTTCCAGGCACTCACTCCTAAGAGCTTTTTCGGAGGTCTGATCGGTTGGACGCTACCTTATTGGTTCTTGTTTGGACATGCCTACTTCTATGGTGAAATAGAATTATTCTATCAGCCGTTCATCGAACTGGTGACGTTCCATCCCATTACTTTATGGAACTTCCCATTATGGGAAATCGCTACATTGGGCTATTTGTTCCTGTTGTTCATAGTAAGCTCCGTTCACTGCCTGGTGGCAGGTTACGAAGATAAGATACGTACCCGCAGCTACCTGCATTTCCTTATTTTCCTGACGTTCTGCATCTTCGTTTATATCCTGTTGCAACCGGCACAAACGTTTCACCTCCTGCCCTTGCTACTGATAGGCGTCAGCATCCTGACAGGACATTTCGTGGTACTGACGAACAGTCGGGCTTCTAATGTGTTTTTCATTTGTGCCCTTGCCGGGCTTATACTCTTATTCGGATTTAACGTATGGATGCTTTTGTAGACTCACTGGTTCAACTCTTGATAGACTGGGGCTATCTCGGTTTATTTATCTCCGCCTTACTGGCAGGAAGCATCGTTCCGTTCAGTTCGGAACTGGTGATGATAGCACTGGTAAAGGTAGGGCTCAGTCCGGTGATGTGTGTATTCTTCGCCACGTTGGGTAATACGATTGGCGGTATGACGTGCTACTACATGGGGCGTCTGGGTAACGTAGTCTGGATAGAGAAATATTTCAAAGTAAAAAAAGAAAAAGTAGACAAGATGCAGACTTTCCTTCAAGGTAAAGGAGCATTGATGGGCTTTTTCGCATTCCTGCCCTTTGTGGGCGAAGTAATTGCCATTGCACTGGGTTTCATGCGCAGCAATGTATGGCTGACTACTTCGTCCATGTTTGCCGGAAAGCTGATACGGTATGCCGTGATGCTGCTGGCATTGCAGGGAGTAATATCTATGTTTTAAGTTATGAAACGAATTATAGAACGTACGGAAGATGGAAGCGCAACACTGTTTGTGCCCGAACTGGATGAACATTATCATTCGGTGAAAGGGGCGCGTACAGAGTCGCAGCATATCTTTATCGACATGGGCCTGAAAGCCTCTGCCGCACCGCAACCGCACGTTCTTGAGATAGGCTTCGGCACCGGACTGAATGCCTTGCTCACACTGGAAGCTGCCGAACAGGACGCGCGTCCCGTACATTATACCGGTATCGAGCTCTATCCCCTCGCCTGGGAAGAAGTCGATGCACTAGGATATAGTAATAACCCGCTGTTCAAGCAGCTGCACACCGCCCCGTGGGAAGAAGACGTAAAAATATCCCCGCACTTCACTCTGCGGAAGATAAAGACAGATGCGAATATAAGTATGAAGTATGAAGTATTAAGTATTCGAAGTGAACAAAATACCAATACCTCACACCTAATACCTAATACTTCACACTTAATACCTAATACTTTTCCTGATCTCGTTTACTTCGATGCTTTCGCCCCTGAAAAGCAACCAGAAATGTGGAACGAGCAATTATTTCGCTCTCTTTACGTTTATATGAATACAGGGGGAATATTGACGACGTATTGCGCCAAAGGTGTCATCCGCCGTATGTTGCAAGCTGTGGGCTTCCGTGTGGAGCGCCTTCCGGGACCTCCGGGGGGAAAGCGGGAGATACTGAGGGCAACGAAAGAGAAACCATAAAGAGTAATCAATTATAAAAACCATAAATATAATAATGAAACGAACATTCCTGTACATCCTCGCTGCTTTGCTCGCCGCATCCTGCAAGAACAGCAGCGTCCAGAATAATAAGAGTGAAGGCGATAAACCCGTCATCACCGTCACTATTGAGCCATTACGCTATTTCACCGAAGCCATTGCAGGCGATAACTTCAACGTTATCAGCATGGTTCCCAAAGGGAGTAGTCCGGAAACCTACGATCCTACCCCCCAGCAACTCGTAGATCTTGCCAAAAGCAAAGCCTACTTCCGGATCGGCTACATCGGTTTTGAACAAACCTGGATGGACAAGCTGACGGATAACGCTCCGCACCTGCAATTCTTCGATACTTCCCGCGGCATCGACCTGATTTATGATTCCTCACACGCCCATCATCATCACGATGCCGGTGAACCTCACGCCCACGATTCCATCCAAGACGATGAGCATCAGCATCTTTTTGGTGTGGAACCGCACGTTTGGAGTTCTGCCTATAATGCACAGATTATTGCCGGAAATATCGTAAATGCACTGTGCGCCATCGACAAAGGCAATGAAGAAGTCTATATGGAGCGTTACAAAAGTCTCTGCAACCAGATTGAACATACCGATAGCCTTATTTGTCACATGCTGTCGACCCCCAATGCGGACCGTGCTTTCATGATTTATCATCCGGCATTATCTTACTTTGCCCGCGACTACGGCTTGCATCAGATTTCCATCGAAGAAAATGGTAAAGAGCCTTCTCCCTCCCACCTCAAGAATCTGATAGACACTTGTAAAAAGGAGAAAGTCCGTGTTATCTTCGTGCAACCTGAATTTGACCGCCGCAATGCAGAGATTATTGCCAAACAGACGGGAACGAAGGTAATCCCTATCAACCCGCTTTCTTACGATTGGGAAGAAGAAATGTTGAACATTGCCAAGGAATTGGTCGTTAAGAACTAAAGACATCGTCAAGCAGTAAACAAATGGGTACGCCTCTTATTGAAATAAAGAATCTCAGTGCCGGCTATGACAGCCGCACGGTATTACGCAACGTAAACCTCACCGTTTACGACCGGGACTTTCTGGGCATCATCGGCCCTAATGGCGGCGGAAAAACAACTCTCATCAAATGTATACTCGGTCTGTTGAAACCTACGGGAGGAGAAATATTATATAGTGATAAACGGCTAGCGGTTAGTGACAAACAAGAAAGCACAGCACAGTACTTATCACTAACCACTAACCGCTTATCACTAAAGATGGGATATCTGCCACAGTACAACAGCATAGATCGCAAATTCCCCATCACAGTGGAAGAAGTAATCCTTTCTGGTCTCAGCTCACAGAAGTCACTTATTTCACGCTTCACCGCATCACATCGGAAGAAAGCCCGCCAAGTGATTGCCCGCATGGGATTGGAAGGATTGGAAGAACGTGCCATCGGTGCACTAAGCGGTGGGCAATTGCAACGTGCTTTGCTGGGACGTGCCATCATCTCCGATCCTCAACTCGTTGTTCTCGACGAACCCAGTACATATATTGACAAACGTTTCGAAGCCCGCCTTTACGAACTATTGGCAGAGATTAACCACGACTGCGCCATCATTCTTGTCAGCCATGACATCGGCACAGTACTGCAACAAGTGAAGTCCATTGCCTGCGTGAATGAAACACTGGATTATCATCCCGACACGGGCGTAAGCGAAGAGTGGCTGGAACGGAATTTCAATTGCCCGATAGAGTTATTGGGACACGGAGCACTACCCCATCGTATACTGGCAGAGCATAAACATGGAGACGAATGTGGATGCTGCAATTGCGAACAATAAACATCAGAGCTATAATATTTGAAACTTTTCTCTACAAAAAATCAATGTATATCTTTTAACCTATCCTAATAAATATGCCTTACCTCCACGCATTTAGCAGTTAAATCACTATATTTGCGGCCGTATATACCAAAATACAGAGCTATAACTTAAAAACATAACGAATTCTTTCCGAATGAAACAGTACAGAACCGTAAACAACCTTGTGGGTTGGATTACTTTCATCATTGCAGCTACGGTCTATTGCATGACTATTGAGCCGACTGCAAGCTTTTGGGACTGCCCGGAGTTCATCACTACCGGCTACAAACTGGAAGTAGGACACCCGCCCGGAGCACCTTTCTTCATGCTGGTAGCCAACCTGTTCTCACAATTTGCCTCCGACCCGAGCACCGTTGCCAAAATGGTAAACTATATGAGTGCACTGATGAGTGGCGCTTGTATCCTGTTCCTGTTCTGGAGCATCACGCACCTTGTGCGCAAACTTGTTGTTACAGATGAAAATAATATTACCCGCGGACAACTGATTACCATCATGGGTAGCGGTCTGGTGGGTGCGCTGGCATATACATTCAGTGACACCTTCTGGTTCAGTGCCGTTGAAGGTGAAGTTTACGCATTCTCTTCTCTCTTCACAGCCGTTGTATTCTGGCTGATACTGAAATGGGAGGATGTGGCGAACGAACCTCACAGTGACCGCTGGCTTATCCTCATCGCTTACCTGACGGGACTTAGTATCGGTGTACACTTGCTGAACTTGCTCTGTTTGCCCGCTATCGTACTGGTCTACTATTACAAGAAAGTGCCCAACGCAAATGCTAAGGGCTCATTACTGGCATTGCTCGCTTCGGGTATTCTGGTTGCCGCCGTACTTTATGGCATGGTACCGGGTATTGTAAAAGTAGGCGGCTGGTTCGAACTGTTCTTCGTGAATACACTGGGAATGTCTTTCAACAGCGGTGTAATGGTATACATCATTGTATTGGCAGCCTCCATCATCTGGGGGGTATACGAAAGCTACACGGAAAAGAACAAAATGCGGATGTCCATCTCCTTCGTACTGACGATTGCCTTGCTGGGCATTCCCTTCTACGGACACGGAACGAGCGCTGTAATTATAGGTATTATTGTTATCGCTTTCCTGTTCTTCTACCTCAGCCCGAAGATGCAGGCAAGCATGAAAGAGAAATACCGTGTTTCCGCACGTACGCTCAACACATCGCTGTTGTGTACCATGATGATTGTCATCGGATATTCTTCTTATGCCATTATCGTGATCCGCTCTACGGCCAACACACCCATGGATCAGAACTCACCCGAAGACATCTTCACGCTGGGTGAATATCTGGGTCGTGAACAATACGGAACCCGCCCGCTGTTCTACGGACAGGCATTTTCTTCCAAAGTAGCCCTTGATGTAAAAAATGGCTATTGCGAACCACGTATCTCGTACAACGGAACCAAATTTATCCGTAAGGAGAAAGCCACTCCCGATGAAAAGGACAGCTACATCGAAATCCCCGGACGTATCGAATACGAATACGCACAGAATATGCTTTTCCCACGCATGTACAGCAGTCAGCACGCCAGGGAATATCAAGCCTGGGTAGATATTAAGGGCGAAGACATCCCCTACGATCAGTGCGGGACAATGGTTATGGTGAACATGCCTACACAATGGGAAAACATCAAGTTCTTCTTCACCTACCAGCTCAACTGGATGTATTGGCGCTACTTCATGTGGAACTTCGCCGGACGCCAGAACGACCTGCAAGGCAGCGGAGAAATAGAACATGGTAACTGGATTACAGGTATCCCGTTCATTGACAACTTCCTGGTGGGCGACCAGAGTCTGTTGCCGCAGGAACTGCAAAACAACAAGGGACACAACGTCTTCTACTGTCTGCCTTTATTGCTCGGCATCATCGGTCTTTTATGGCAGGCATACCGCGGCCAGAAAGGTATTCAGCAGTTCTGGGTAGTGTTCTTCCTGTTCTTCATGACGGGTATCGCCATTGTGCTCTACCTGAACCAGACACCGAGCCAGCCGCGTGAACGCGACTATGCATACGCCGGATCATTCTACGCCTTTGCCATTTGGATAGGCATGGGTGTGGCAGGCATTATCCGCCTGTTGCAACACTACGCCAAGATGAAGGAACTTCCGGCCGCAACACTGGCATCGGTTGTCTGCCTGTTCGTTCCCATACAGATGGCAAGCCAGACATGGGACGACCACGACCGTAGCGACCGCTACCTGGCACGCGACTTCGGTCAGAACTATCTGATGTCCCTGCAAGAAACCGGCAATCCGATTATCTTCACCAACGGTGATAATGATACATTCCCCTTGTGGTACAACCAGGAAACAGAGGGATTCCGTACGGATGCACGTACTTGTAACCTCAGTTACTTGCAGACGGATTGGTACATCGACCAGATGAAGCGTCCTGCCTACGATTCCCCATCATTACCCATCACTTGGGACCGTATGGATTACGTGGAAGGAACGAATGAATACATCCCTGTGCAGCCCGATTATAAGAAGAGCATCGACGCCCTCTATGCCGAAGCTGAGAAGCAGGCACTGAACGGCAATCCGGAAGCTCTGGTGAATGTGAAAAAAGAGTTCGGTGAAAACCCATACGAATTGCAGAACATCCTGAAATATTGGGTACGCAGCAAAAACGAAGATCTCAAAGTAATTCCTACGGACAGCATTGTAATGAAGGTAGATAAGGAAGCTGTACGCCGCAGCGGTATGATGATACCGGGCGACAGCATCCCCGATTACATGCACATCTCACTGAAAGGCAAACGCGCCCTCTATAAGAGCGAGCTGATGATGCTTGAAATGCTGGCAGAAGCCAATTGGGAACGTCCTATCTACATGGCAGTCAGCGTAGGTACGGAGAACCACCTCGGCATGGGCAATCACTTCATACAGGAAGGTCTCACCTATCGCTTCACTCCGTTCGATACCGACAAGACAGGCGTCAAACTGGATAGCGAGAAGATGTATGACAACCTGATGAACAAGTTCAAGTTCGGTGGCATCGACAAGGAAGGCATCTATATTGATGAAAACGCCATGCGTATGTGCTATTCTCACCGGCGTATCTTCTCACAACTCGTAGGTCAGTTGATACGTGAAGGAAAGAATGACAAGGCCAAGAAAGCATTGGACTATGCAGAGAAGATGATTCCTGCCTACAATGTGCCGTACGACTGGCAGAACGGTGCCGTACAAATGGCAGAAGCATACTATCAACTGGGCGAAACGGAGAAAGCCGACAGCATCATGAAGGTACTTGCCGACAAGGCTGTGGAATACCTCACCTGGTATCTGAGCCTGGACGACCAACGTTTTGCTATGTCCAGCCGTGAAATTGTCGACTATCATCTGCCTATCCTCAGTTCAGAAGTGAAGCTCATGCAGAAGTATAATTCCGAACTGGCTCAGATATACGACAGCAAGCTGAACGAATTGTATCAGATGTGTGTTGACCGTATGAAATAAGAAATAGCGATTAGCGGTTAGTGATAAGTGATTAACGGCTGTGCCGTAACATCGCACACTAACCGCTAATCACTTATCACTAACCGCTAACTACTAAATAACCGTGTTTATAGAACAGCCTCCCGAGTTTGTCCGAAAGCTATATCCCGGTGCCATCTGGCGAATGGATCCGAACGAGAAATCCGTTTACCTGACTTTTGACGATGGCCCCATCCCCGAAGTAACCCCATGGGTACTTGAACTATTGGATAAACATGACATCAAAGCCACCTTCTTCATGGTGGGAGACAATATACGCAAGCATCCCGACGTATTCCAAATGGTAGTAAATGGCGGCCACCGCATCGGCAACCATACATTCAACCATATCCGCGGGTTCGAATATCTGTCCGACAACTATCTTGCCAATACGGACAAGGCGAATGAGCTGATGAAAACAGACCTCTTCCGTCCACCGCACGGTCACATGCGCTGGGGACAGTATTTCACCTTGAAGCGGCATTATAAGATAGTGATGTGGGATTTGGTGACGCGTGACTACAGTAAGAAACTGCGTGGTCCGCAGGTGCTTGCCAATGTGATGCGGTATGCACGGAACGGGTCCATTATCACTTTTCATGACTCGCTGAAGTCCTGGAATAACGGCAACCTGCAATATGCACTGCCGCGGGCATTGGATTTCCTGGAAGAGGAAGGATACGAGTTTAAGTTACTATAAATATTTCATTCTTAGATATAACAAAGGCCGCCTCAAACCAGATTTATATTACTCTTCTGCTGAATCTGACTTGAAGCAGCCTTTGTCTTTTCCTTATTCGTAATAAGTAATCGTCCGGTTCACCGTATTTACGGTTTCATTATCCATCTGATTATCCATTGACGTCCAGTTATTATGGTCATCCAACAGATAAACACAATCAATAATCTTCTCTGAAACTTTCTCCTCTTCACCGTCCTTATATTTATAAGTGGTATAAACGCTTTTCAGAATGGCATCGAAATCCGTATAATCACAGGTCAGCGTCTGGCGGCGTAATGGAACGGACTTCTTCTGTTTTGTGTCGAACTCATAATAATATATGGTTTCCTCTGTTTGTTGTCCCTTGCCGTTAAACTTACGTACAGTCTTCTGCTCTATCTCCCCCGCTTTCAGATCCTTATCTTTCCGTTTGGGGAGTTCCTGGAAATATTTCACTTCTTCCGTGATATTGCCATCGCCATCATATTTATAGCTATTGCTAAGAATCAGGCTCGGTTCATCCTGATAGTAATCCGTACGTTTTAAGGTATTTCCCGCTGCATCACATTCATATTCGGAACGGTTCTGTTCGTTATTCTCTGACCAGGAGCTAATCAAAAGCCCTTTTTCATCATATTTATAGAGTCTGCGGCCACTTACGATAAATTCGCCGCCTTCGCCACTATAATTACGGCTGAAGTCCAGTTCCTCCGTTATATTGCCATCTGCATTGAACGCCTGCTTCCGTTGCAGACCACCGTCCATACTGTTGTAGAAACAAGTTGCAACCAGTTTTCCTTTTTCATCATATTCGTTCTTTACCAATACAGTATTCTTATTGGAGCGCACATCGGTCTGAGAAACTTCAGTAATATACCCGCTTTCATTAAACTTATATGTCTGGCTGGAGGTTGCCCCTTCAGTATGTTCCGTCAACTCCTTTACCTTACCATTCATGAACATTTCGGCAAGATCCGATTTCTTCTCTTTTTTCACGGTTCCACCGCCACATGCCGACAACACAGTCACACCACAAAGGGCAACAAGCCACACTTTCATTACTTTCATATTTTCCTTTTCTTATTAAGTTAATACTGTTTTCTCCACTTCTCCCTCCAAACCGAAGAGTATCTTATTCCAACCCAGGAAGACAAGCCACAAAGCTACCAACGACAGGAAAGCCTGAAGCGTGCCGCCTATACCCGGAAAGAAACCTAAGATAACCCCTACCAGCACAATAATCATGCTGATACGCAGCTTCCCTGCCCCGGCCTGTCCTTCGTGACCCACCGTGACTGACTTCTGCAAAGCTCCGTAACCGATGAATTCGAAAACAAAAGCAACAATGGCAATAATTCCCCCAATGATACCGCCTATCAACGGCAACATTCCGATAATTACAGCAACGATACCCAGAATCACAGCTATTTTCAGTTTAGAAACTCCCTGAATTCCGTTATCATCAAGTATAGATTTCAGCTTACCCAATCCGACAAAATAGAAGATAAGTCCGACAAGAGCGGCTAATCCTGTCAGCAACGTATCGCCAATGCCATCGTACACATGCAGCAAAACTGCCAGTAGAATGAGGTAAGCCCCCTGGCTTCCCCAGCATTTCCACTGGATACCTACACTATCCTTTGCCAAATACAAAGCAATCAGCAATGCTATCAATCCGATGTATTCCAGCCAGGAAGGTATTCCGGGAAACATTGTGACTAAGGCAACCAGCATACCACCGGCAGCAGAAGCCAGAAATGGCATGGGCAGAGGCATAGAAGCCGCTTGGACAGACTGATAAAATCGGAACAGTGCCAAGCCACCGCCAATAAGTCCCGCCAACTGGCAACAGAACACAGGAATGTCAAAACTCGGCAAGCCCAAAAGACTCGTCAAACTAAATTCGGGCAGTAATGTAAGTGCCAACAGCAACATACAGAATTGCAGTTGCAGAAACTTCTGTTTCTTTTCTTTCTCGTTCATATCATTAATTTAATAAGTAAGTTCATTATGCATCACAGGTACATTCGTCAACTGAAGTTGATCTTTCTCCAAAGTGGCGTTTATCCCCCGGCAGAAGATAATCACCTTCGTGAGCAAATCTATCGGTTCTTCCACAGGAATAGACACCAGGCACTTCACGGGAGTATCCCTGGGTAGGAAACATTGCGCCACATCTCCCTGCTGACCACCAAATTTAAAGGTTATGCCGCGTTTATAGACATTCCCTTCGGGGTCGAAAGCAATGCTTTCTCCATCATCGGCTTCCAGTTGCAAAGCAAACTCCAACTGGCTTTGGTTTATTATCAGCAAACTGATTTTTACAAAATCTCCCGACTGTTCACAATCCCGAAGTTCTACTTTCACTTCCGGATCGGGAGAAGTGACTTTGGTTGCAGACACATCTCTTCTACCGTCACTACTGCCGGCAGGAGAAAAGAGTTCACGCTCAACGGCTTTCCCTAATTTCTTGAGGAATGATTGAGCATACATGGCATGCGTTGAGCAAACAAGCAATATGCACACCATCAAAACTTTTCTCGTAAATGCTTTATTTTCCATAACCATATCAGAAAGATGATTCTACAAACTCGATGACATATTCTCCTTTTCGGTTGATATACCCATTATGATAAATCTCATCAGCCGAATTATAAGAAGTAGTAGAACCCGCTGACAAATCCTCATAGAAAGGTTCTTTCACTCCTTTCAACAGCACTTCGCCACGAGGAGAAAGAAGACAATCATCCAAATAAATATCATTTCCCACATAGATTACTCGGGTCAGATAATCCATTTTAACTCTTAAAGTAGCAACGGATTTAAACATCGTATCCACTAACATACAAGGCCCATCACCCTGCACAAAAGCTTTAGAATTATGAAAATCAGAAACCCTAATGAAAGGATTACTTAAAATCTTACTTGTGGAATCAATATAAAAGTAACGTCCTTCTTTATTCTGAACATAGGCTCTTTGGTTGTGAAAATCACCCGGTTCATTAGAATAAGCCGGTTGTATAACAAATATTCCCGCTTTATTTATGTAGCCCCATTTATCTGCTCCGCCATTAGTCTTTATTTTCACAGCAGCCATTCCTTCACTGAAATTATGGGCTTCAATGAACTGTGGTTCCACAATAACTTTTCCATTTACGTCGCGGAATCCCCACAGACTTTTGCCGTAACTATAATAAGCAATCAGACTATCACACATCGGACGTACCTCTTTCAAATTTTCCATTGTCATTGGTTCAGAAAGGTGTTTAAAAACAAGTTCTCCTTTTGTATTCATATACATATTCCGATAGTCAGGAAGCGGGCGTCCCGGAACAATAACTGTTACAGCAGCAATGCCATCCACAAAGTTGGTCACTCTCCGAATGTTAGCTACTTTGCGAATAATTTCTCCCTTACGATTGACAAGGATAGCTGTTTTGAATTGCTCACAATCAATAGCTACGCTATCCGAGAAAGAAGGGATATGACCAGATTGTCGGGGATAATAATCAAAAATTCTATTACCGGACTTATCCATATAATAATTACCATTCTTATTAGTCCTCACATAGGCTAGTCCTCCACAAAAGCGAGTGCCGTATGCGCCTTGTGAGTCACTGTCAATAGTGATAAGTTTGGTGTTGGCTGTCCGATGAGGTTTCGCAGGTGCGCCGGCAGCAGGTGCAGCAGCCGGTTCGGCTGATGACTGTGCTACGTTTGCATTCGGCTGCGATGCCGGTTCCGGCTTCTTATTATACTCTGCCAAATAGTTTTCTATACCTTCTGCCGTACTCTTAGCCCGGGGCACATCAGCCAGACAACGGTCTTCCACACAAGTGACGGTCAATCCGTCCGGGTTCAAGGTGCGATCCAGACTGGTCAGTCCTACGAATTCAATGGAGTTATCTTCCTTTACGATGATGCCACATTTGCCTTTCACACCAGAGTGATTTTCCCAGTCAACCACAATCATACCTGCTTCCAGTCGCGGGTTGGTCAGTTTCAACTCTTCTGTGAAAGATAATAAGAACTTCTCACGATACCTCACAAAGCCTGCTGCGGTGTTTCCGGCAAATCTCTTCTTCAGTTTCTTGACGTTCATAAAGTCTTCAGGCAACAGTTTGAATTGTGCCGTCTTTCCGGTAAACAACTGGGTGAAGTCCTTGACCTGACTCGTATTAAAATCGAGCACGGCATAAAGTTGTCTGACTCCACCATTGGCTTTCGTGTTAGCTTCGTATACACCCGCCAAGTTCATGTTCTGAGCTTGTATATGCATCTCCGAGCATATCAAAGCCCCAATAAATAATAATCCGCTAATTAAGTTCTTCATAATAATATCTAATAAATTAATACAATTCATTTATTCATCATCTTCTCCAGCTTCTCATGTTCCATGATCACCAATTCCCGGTCCAGCGTGATGTGATGGCATCCGCCCCGCTTGCCTGTGATATCATAAAACTTCATCCGCGAAGGTCCCGCCACCTTGAGCAGCCTGTTGCGGATAATGGAACAAGCCTCGTAAATGCTGTTACTCATCGGGTCTACCAGATTGCTGAGTATCTGTTTGATCTTGTCCGCTTCAATATTCTTCTTCATCACAATCTGATAGATATTATATAACTCCTGCAAGTAGGCACGCATCCCCTTAAAATTCACTCCTTCGGGATGAATCAGGAAAAGCAGAAACACGGTCTTGGGCAGGCAAGGCATCTTCACTTCTTGATCCGAATAATCAAGAAGAAAAATGCGCGTTTCTTTATCAATACGAATGCGGCTTACAACCCCATCGGTAAAGTAATTTAAACAAGACTTTCCCTGTAAAATAGAATGCAACAATTTTATGATCTCATCATCACCCGAGAAATCATTATTCTTAATAAGATCTATCAAGAAACGCCTTGCCGTGTGATAGGGTATATGTGCTTTATCGTTCATTATTTCCATCTATTATTACAGTTTCAAAATTAAGTTAATTACCTTTACAGCTTCATTTGCAACAAGATTGTTTGCAAAAAAAATATTACCTTGTTTTACTCCGCAAACGGCTTATATAGCTTGTACACCCACTAAAAGCACCTTTTTATAATAAAGGACAAAAACAAGGTAAAAGGACATTTTCTACCTTCTATACCCGAAATAAGGAAAAGGTAACAGGGAAAAATGAAAAAAAGTAATGCAGAACTTACTCCTCTCATGAAAAATAATTTCTTCGTTGTTGTCTTTCTTCTTAGTTTTCCTTTTCTACTGCCCATTCCGGACTCTCTTTGCCGCCTCTGCTGTAGTCGCCACACGATATACGATACAGATGACGGACAGATACTTGTCTTTACCGTTTCCCACATCACCTATAACACTCTAATATATAGCATATTAAAGTGTTTCTTCATAGCAGAAACGAGCGTTTCCGCCAAGTGAAACGAGCGTTCCCATTAAGAGAAACGAGCATTCCCATTAAGAGAAACGACAGTTCCCATTAGGAGAAACGAGCGTTCCCATTAAGAGAGATTGTAGTTCCTATAATGAGAAACGGAGCTGCATAACCTTTTTCATCTTGTCCGAAGGGCTACACCATCCGTCCAAAAGGGTGTAGCTATCTGCCCGAAAGGGTGTAGTCATCCGCCCAAAAGGGTGTAGCCCTGCTTAAGAAAAGGTGTTTTTATATAAAATGCAAAGGGAAAAACTCCATTGGAAACGGCTACTTCCGCTATTTCGCAAGTATTCTTTTTCAAACCCGACCTATCTATCTGTTCCACTATTCAGATAATACAGGTACATTTGCCAGTAATAATCAAAATATAAAGAGTAAATGCACGATTTAGACATTATCCTCTTTCCATCTGCATCCGGCTAATCTCATTTCCCTGCGTTCCTACTGGTCATCAGTCGAACCGTTCCGATTTTCTTAACCCAGACAACTGTTTCTGTTTTTCTTCCACAAACAGGAAATGACAATAATATTTATCTCATAACGATAAGAATTACAGACTCATAAAGAAACACAATTCACATCCTAAGCAGCCGCTCATAAAGTGACGAGCTACAAGTGACGAGCTACGAGTGACTTATCTTGAAAATATTCGTCCCCGACTACCACAAATACCTGATAAAAGACTATTTTTGTGCAGAGCAATCATTTCAATGAAAGAATGACAAAATACAGACTACTATTACGATGCAGCCTTTTCGTCTGCCTATGGCTGAGCATCTTCACCCTCTCCGCCCAAACCCACCGGGCGCTGCTCGTCAACATATCGCATTATCCGGACGGAAACGGATGGGAAAATATCCATGCCGACAATGATGCCCGTCTGATGCACTCCCTGCTCGCAGCCTGTGGATACCAAGAAACGGGTATCGCCACCCTTACCGATGCTCAAGCTACCAAACGAGGCATCATCCATGCCCTGCAAAACATCTGCAACTCCACGCAAGCAGGCGACCATGTGCACCTGCACTTCTCCTGCCACGGCCAGCAGATGATGGACGATAACGGAGACGAAGAAGACGGACTGGACGAAGCCCTGATACCTTATGATGCCCTCTTCTGGTACGAGCCGGGAGAATATGAAGGCGAAAACCACCTGCGCGACGACGAACTTGGAGAATGGATACGCCGCCTGCGACGCAAGGCCGGAGAGCAGGGACACGTCACCGTAGTGCTGGATGCCTGCCACAGCGGCACGGGCAACCGCCTGCCGGAAGCCGATGATTATGTTCGCGGTACAGGCTACATCTTTGCCCCGGACGACTACGTGCCCACCGCAGGCAAACACCAGGAACTGAGTCTGCACCTGAAACAAGAAGCGGGACTTGCCCCAACAGTGGTTTTCAGCGCCTGTCTGGCAGATGAAATCAACTTCGAATACTTCGACACCCGGCAGTCGCGCTACTACGGACTGCTTACGTATGCTTTCTGCGAAGCAGCACGGGAAACAGCACACACACTCCTCAACGTCGACCGTTTCGCCCTGCTGCTGAAGCAAAAGATGCAAGCATTGACCGCCAACAAGAAGAAAAGAAAACAGACTCCCTACATGGAGTGTACAAACCCGCAGGATAGTTTCCGCCTCGGACTTAAACCCTGACACGCCTATGGGAATCATCGCACAACTACTCGGTAAAGGGAAAACCGGTCGCCAGGAAGAAGTAACCCGTTTATACGAGCTTTATAAACCGCCATTCCTATCATTCCTCCGCAAATACTACGGCATAGACAAGGAGACGGCATGCGACTTATATCAGGAAAGTTTCACAGCCTTATGCCAGAATGTGCGTGACGGCAAATACACAGAAGGCCAGGCCTCGCTGAAAACTTACCTCTTCGAGATAGGCAAGCGGAAAGCCTGCAACTGGATGCGCAGCAACAGCATGGAACCGGAAGAGAAACAAAGCCTCTTCTCCGAATGGATTGCTGCCAACGAAACGCCCCGGGAATGGAGGGAAGCCCAAGAGATAGCGGCACAATTAGTGCAGGAAACCGAAGAAATCTGTCGCCGCGTGCTTACCCTTTTCTACTGGGAACGACTGCCGATGGCAGAAATAGCCCTGCGGATGAATTACAAAGATGCCGATGTAGCCAAAAACAAGAAAAGTTCCTGCCTCCGCCGCCTGACCTTCGAGCTGCAAAAGAGACTGGAAACCATTGATATACACTGGAAAAAAAAGGAGAAGAAATGATAGATACGTACAGAGACAAACAGATAGACCGCTTCATCAACAACGAGATGGCGCCGGAAGAACGCGCAATTTTCATCCGGGAACTGGAAACGGACGGGGAACTGCAAAAGCAGGTCAAGCTACGCGGTCTTCTGGCAGAAGCCGAAATCAGGGAAGCGGAAAAAGAAGCATTCCGCACACTGACCGGAAATTCACGCAGGAAACATCTGAGAAGGCTCTGGAGCAGTGCGGCAGCCGCCATTGTGCTGGGTATACTGTTCTTTGTCGGCAACAGTCACCGCTACGCCCCGGCAGAAATCTTCCTGACTTATTATACGGAACCGGTCATCGAACCGTCAAGAGGTGGAAACGAGACCGCCGCCATACTCCACACCGCATCCGGCTATCTGAAGCAGGAACGTGCACAAGATGCCATTGCCTTGCTGACACCCGAAGTGCTCAGTTCGGAGTATGGTGAAGAAGCCGAATGGTTATTGCTCTGCGCCTATCTGTACGACAACAACCGGGAAAAGGCCAAAGTAATAGCGGAAGCCATCAGCCGGAAAGACGGACTGTATGCAACGGAAGCTGCTGCCATTCTGAAACAATTAAATGAGAAATACCTGTTCTAAAACAATCACCAACTACTATGGCACGATACATCACGGGAATATTCATCCTACTGCTGGCAAACATCATGCCCCTACAGGCGCAGCGCAAAGAGCCTGAAGTAAAAGCCTGCGAACGCCAGATAGAAAAGCTTCGCAAAGCCCCCGACAACATCACCTTTGCAAGAGAACTTCACCGAACGGCACTCTACTGTTTCAACAGGGGTATGTACGATGAAGCCGCATTGCTCGCTTCGCTCACCGTCCCCTTCAACGTGCAAATCAAAGACTCCATCGGTAAATTGCTGCTGCCCGCCCTGATACAGTCTTTTTCCTTCAAGGAAGAAGACATGAACTACAGCAATTCCCTGAGCGAAGACAACTACAACGCATACGCCCGGCTGGCAAACGCATACACACTGGTGGCAGAAAGCATGATGCACAATGCCCATCTCCGCAGTCATGTCGAGCAAATGCTCAAATCCGCCCTAAACCTATACAAATTTGCGGACGCCAAGTATAATAAGGCTAAGGCTTACACCTTGCAGGGGGATTATTACTATCAGGAGAAACGATATGCCGACGCAATCAAATCCTTCAGGAAAGCTGCCGAACTGGGCGAAAAGGCATTCCTTGAGTTCGAATTGGAAGAACTAAAGAACAGATGGATCATGGCGCTCATCCAACACGGGAAATATAAAGATGCGGAGAAAGTGCTTAGTGAAATAAGAGAAACAGATACGCCCACCCGGACCATAACCGGCCTCAAGGACGCCCTATGCAACCGCGCCTGCATAGCCATCATGAAGAAAGACTACACCACTGCCGAAACTCTGCGCAAGGAAGCGGACAGGAGGTATCATGCATCGATGAATTCAATGAACTTCTACCGGCTGAACGTCCTGCGCAATTTCTTCGACAGTTTCACGCTCGTAGCCCGCTGTTACGAACGGCAGAACGAAATCGGCAAAAGCCTGCAGACATATCGGGAGATGAAAGAATGCCTCATCAATACCTTGGGACGCTATATACCTTATTATACAGATCTGGACCGCACCAACATGCTCTACCTCTTCCAACCCTGGTACGACGAAATGCAAACTTTCGCCTACCGGCATATCAACTACGAAGGTATGGCGGAATTCATGTACGGCAACGCCCAGCTGATGAAACAATTCTTCCTGGTGTCTCCTACCCTATACAGCCCGAAGATGATTACCATGCAAGGCGACGAATACCTGCGGGAACTCAGCCAAAGGCAATCCAAACTTATGCTGACGGAAGACGCCATGAACGTGCACCTCAAGGGGGATTACCTGCCCCATATATTGAGCAATATGCGCTCCATGGCACTGAGCAGGGAAGCCGTGACATATGCGCTGGAGACCGTGGACGAACCTTACCACTGCATCACCGAGTGGGAATCAGTGCGTAAGATTATAGCAGCCGACGCAGAAGTGATGGTGGAGTTCGTCCTGCTTCACCGCCCCGACAACGGTGCGCGGCAATACGCTGCACTCGTCTTTACGGAGGCGGATAAAGCTCCGCACTTTGTCCCGCTATGCGATGAAGAACCGTTAAGAGCAGCCCTCAATGCCCCCGACCATGACCGGCGGAACGACTTCATTCTGAAAAATATCTGGAAGCCCATACAGGCTCATTTCGGCGAGCGAGCTGCAATCTCCCTCTACCCCACTGGGTTACTGAGCACCATCCCTCTTGCCGGAATAGTGGACGACAATAATACATACCTGTGCAATGCCTATGTATTATCGTTCTATCTCTGCGCCACCGACAGGCTGATGAAGAAATATCATCTGTATCCGGAGAAGCAACCGGCCGTCCTGTTTGGTGCGGCAGACTACGGACTTCCGCCCTCCAAACTGGAGAATCCGGTACGGGGACAGGGGTTTCACTACCTGCCATCCTCCAAAAGGGAAATAACATCCGTCTCCGCCCTACTGAAGGAGAAAGGATGCCAGGTGGAAGTGTTTTCCGGAAGACAAGCGACGGAAACCGCATTTAGAGATTTATCCGCCCGGAAAGAGTCACCATTCATACTCCACATTTCCACACATGGTTTCTATCTGCCCTACGACCCGGACATTAATAACAAAGGGTTGAATCAGGAAGGAAAAAGCGGCTATTACAATCCGCTCCTACGCACCGGACTGGCTCTATCGGGTGCAAGCACAGCATGGAAAGACTCCGCCTCACTGAATTTGCCGGATGACGGTCTGCTCACTGCTTACGAGATATTCGGCATGAGTCTGCTAAATACAGAGTTGGTAGTACTATCTGCCTGCAACACCGGACTGGGTGAAATACGTGACGGAGAAGGTGTTTACGGACTCCAACGAGCCTTCCGTTCAGCCGGAGCAAGAAACATGATTATGACTTTGGCGGAAGTACCGGATAAGGAAACAGCCGAATTCATGTCGCTGTTTTATCAGAATTGGAAGTTTAAGACATCCAAACGAAAAGCTTTCATTACAGCACAGTGGGAAATGGTGAAAAGATATCCGAAGGAACCGGAGAAGTGGGCGTACTTCGTGCTGGTTGAATAAGTTTCACCACAGAGTAACACTGAGTCTCACGGAGTTCTATTCTTTTGATTTCAAATTGATTAAACTCTGTGAGACTCAGTGTTACTCTGTGGTGAGAAGATTCATAACTGTACAGATATGAGGTAAAGTGATTACTTTACCGTTACCGTCAGCGGGTTGCGTACCTTCTGAGCATAGTTTGCCATATATGCATTCCATGCTTCCGGTGTCTTGATGTCAGCCTTGTCCCAGGCAGCACCCCAGTAGTAAACATACTCTGAACCCGGTTCGTAATCGCTAATAGCCAATACATGACCATCGGCACCACCACGCAGTTCGTTCTTTTCCTTTTCAGGGAAAAGCAACGACTTAGCTTCTTTTACCGTAGTCGGGAAAGCAGCACCTACGAATATCTTACCGTTATTATTATTCACATTGTCCGTAGGATCCACATAAGTGATATAGCCGGCAGCAGCATCAGCTACAACAGCACCATCCGGTTCGTGCAATACGATACCTGTAGCCACGGGAGTAGTCTCTTTCAGATTATCAAAAGAAACCGCAGTCTTGTTCAGGTGAGAGCCTGCATCCAGCGTGATAACACGTGTTTCAACCACTGTTGAGTCACCCTTAATAGTCAGCGGATTGTAAACCAGCTTCACAGTGAAACGCAACGGACCGTTGTCCAGGATATCCTGTGTAGCGTAGCAATACGGATAAACGATTTCACCGTCGGGCATCAAAGCAGCAGTACCGCCACCCAGCGTAGGACCTACTTTATAGCAGTCCAGACCATTTCCGTGGTCCACGTGATAAGATACCGATTGATACAATTCCTGTGCAGCTTTCGGGTCTGTCTTCTTCAATTCAGCGATCTTTGCTTTAGTCTCCGGATTCAGTTCACCTGCATAACGGGCTTCTACAACCGGTTCGGTGGTATTGTACTTCGTCCAAACATCATAACCGAAAGCACGTTCGCCAGTCTTTTGCAAAGCCGGACCATACGCACGGAAAGCAACCAGGTCATTTTCCCAGGCTACATCGTCCACACGTTCAGGATAATATCTACCGCAAGCCTTTACTGCAAAAGCTTCAGGTGTACCTGTCTGAATGGTATAAACAGCCGTACCGTTAGCAGCTACGCTTGCAGGGAAAATCACTTTTTCATCATAAGTAATCTGATAGGGGACTTGTTGTCCGTCAGCATTCAGAACCACAATCTGTGCTGTGTCAGCCAGTTTCAGTTGGTTGGCGATGTCGCTCATAGCCACCTCAACCATTTCATTGGAACGCTCCATTGCCAAAGGATTGCTTACCGTTACGGTAACTACATCCTTAGTGTTGGTGCAGGCAAAACAGAATAAAACTGTTGCCACTAAAAGGAATAACTTTTTCATATTGCTTAATCAATTTGCTTTTTTAGTCAACAAGACCTCAGAGAAACACCTTTCAGTTGACAAGGCTTCAGGGAACAAGTTGACAAGGAAAGGATATTAGTGTAAAGCAAACAAGGTTTCAGCCCCAAGTCAGCCGGAAGGGTATTCCCTCCTCAACAACTTGTTCCCTGAAACCTTGTCAACTAATTATTATTAAGGTTGTTTACCGATGTAAGCCAGGATACCGCCGTCAACGTAGAGTACGTGACCGTTTACGAAATCAGAAGCGTCGGAAGCCAGGAATACGGCAGGGCCCATCAAATCTTCAGGAGTACCCCAACGTGCAGCCGGAGTCTTGGCAACGATAAATGCATCGAACGGATGGCGTGAACCGTCAGCTTGCGGTTCGCGAAGCGGTGCAGTCTGCGGAGTAGCGATATAACCCGGGCCGATACCATTACACTGGATGTTGTATTCACCGTACTCGGAAGCGATGTTACGAGTCAGCATCTTCAGTCCACCCTTGGCAGCAGCATAAGCAGATACAGTCTCACGACCCAACTCACTCATCATAGAGCAGATGTTGATAATCTTGCCGTGGCCTTTCTTTATCATAGAAGGAATGACAGCTTTTGATACAATGAACGGAGCATTCAAATCCACATCAATCACCTGACGGAACTCAGAAGCCTTCATTTCGTGCATCGGGATACGTTTGATGATACCTGCATTGTTCACCAGGATATCAATCACGCCCACTTCTTTCTCAATCTGGGCAACCATAGCGTTTACTTGGTCTTCGTTCGTCACGTCGCATACATAACCTTTAGCATCAATGCCTTCAGCCTTGTAAGCAGCCAGACCTTTGTCCACTAATTCTTGTTTGATGTCGTTGAACACGATTTTTGCACCGGCTTGCGCATAGGCAGTTGCCAGAGCGAAGCCAATTCCGTAAGAAGCACCGGTTATAAGTGCTACTTTGCCTTCTAATGAAAAGTTTACCATAATTTATTTACTTAGGTTTATTAATAACTTGTTTCTAATTACGATTCAAAGTCTCGGTTTACTCAATTTATTACTTCAGGTCGGTAATCAAAGAGAAGTCCTGATCTCCATAGTCCAGGTTTTCACCACCCATACCCCAGATAAAGGTATAGTTGTGAGTAGCGGCAGCAGAGTGGATAGACCATTCGGGAGACAATACAGCCTGGTCGCCCTTCATCCATACGTGGCGGGTTTCGTCAACTTCGCCCATGAAGTGGCAAACTGCATGTTCTTCGGGTACTTCAAAATAGAAGTAAGCTTCCATACGACGGCTATGCACATGTGCCGGCATCGTATTCCATACGCTGCCCGGAGCAAGTTCCGTCATACCCATCTGCAACTGGCAAGTAGGCAATACCTGATTCACCAGCATCTTATTTATATTACGATGGTTAGAACCTTCCAGGCTACCCATTTCAGCAACTACAGCATCAGCTTTGGTCACTTTCTTATCAGGATAGTTGCGATGAGCAGTCAGTGAGTTGAAGTAGAACTTGGCGGGATTCTTTTCGTCCTTGCTTTCGAAAGTTACTTCACGGTCGCCCGAACCCAGGTAGAGAGCTTCTTTAAAATCCAATTCGAATACAGCGTCACCGGCTTTCACTACACCGGGGCCGCCTACATTATAAATACCCATTTCACGACGGGTCAGGAAGAAAGGAGCCTTCAACGGATCGATAGCTTCCAGTTTCAACACTTCGCCCACGGGCATTGCACCACCCACAACCATACGGTCGTACATGGAATATACCATATTTACTTCGTTAGCAGAGAAGACCTTTTCGATAAGAAAATCACGACGGATACGCTTGGTATCATAACTTTTTGCGTCTTCGGGATGCGCTGCATAGCGAATTTCATAGTTCGTTTTCATAATTCTATTACGTTTTAAAGTTGATAATAATCGGTTATTGGCATACTTCGTTTACGTACACGATGCAAATGTAGGAAAAGTAAACGAAGAAACATTGTGTTTTTGTACCAATTATATAGTAATATTGTTCAAATGGAAGAAAATAGAAGTTCTTTAACAGAAAATAATACAAAAAAAGAGCTCCACAGAGATAATCCTCTATAGAGCTCTTTCATTTTAGTTGTCCCACCAAGATTCGAACTTAGACAAACAGAACCAAAAACTGTTGTGCTACCATTACACCATGGGACAAACACGGGGTGCTTTCTGTTAAAAAGCGGTGCAAAGATAAAAGTATGCCCCGAAATATCCAAATATTTCGAGGCATTTTTTCTTATTTGCTACTAATTTGCCTTTTATTTGGCTATAATCAGGTAGTAATTCTTCTTTCCGCGCTGCACAAGCAGATATTTTTCATCCAAAAGGTCAGCAGAAGTAATCACTTGGTCGAAGGCTTCCAGCTTCTCTTTATTGAGAGAAACGCCGCCACCTTGCACCAATTTACGCATCTCACCTTTGGAGGCAAAAACGGCTGCATTATCCGTGAACAGATCGACAGCTTTCACACCGGCAGACACAGCATCCTTGGAAACCTCAAACTGGGGAACACCTTCGAACACAGCCAGCAGGGTATCTTCATCCAACTTCTTCAATGCATCGGAAGTTGCATTGCCGAACAATATATTAGACGCATCCACCGCTGCATTATAGTCTTCTTCGGAATGAACCATAATAGTCACCTCTTTTGCCAAACGTTTCTGAAGAACACGCAAGTGCGGTGCAGCTTCATGCTCAGCCGTCAAGGCTTCAATCTCCTCTCTTGACAGGGAAGTGAATATCTTGATATAGCGTGCTGCATCAGCATCACTCACATTCAACCAGAACTGATAGAATTTATACGGAGAAGTATAACGGGGATCAAGCCAGATATTGCCGGATTCAGTCTTGCCAAACTTACCACCGTCAGCCTTCGTTATCAGCGGACTGGTCAGTGCAAATACTTCGCCACCATTGGTACGACGAATCAGTTCGGCACCTGTCGTGATGTTACCCCATTGGTCGGAACCACCCATTTGCAGTTTGCAACCTTTGGTTTCATACAGATGTAGGAAGTCGTAGCCTTGCAATAACTGATAAGTGAATTCCGTGAAAGACAAACCGTCACGAGCCTCACCGTTCAGACGCTTCTTTACAGAATCTTTCGCCATCATGTAGTTCACAGTGATATGCTTACCTACTTCACGGGCAAAGTCAAGGAAAGTGAAGTTCTTCATCCAGTCATAGTTATTCACCAATTCTGCACGGTTAGGAGCATCGGATTCGAAATCCAGAAACTTGCTCAACTGCTTCTTCATACCATCCAGATTGCGTTGCAGGATTTCTTCTGTGAGCAGATTACGCTCTGCCGACTTACCGGAAGGATCACCAATCATACCCGTAGCACCACCGATCAGTGCCATCGGCTTGTGTCCGCAACGTTGGAAATGACGCAGTATCATTACACTGCAAAGATGTCCAATGTGCAATGAATCCGCCGTAGGGTCAAAACCTATGTATGCGGTCACTTGTTCCTTAGCCAGAAGTTCTTCCGTACCAGGCATCATATCGTGGAGCATGCCACGCCATCTCAATTCTTCTACAAAATTCATCGAATGATTAACTATTTAAATATTTGATATACTTTGTAATTGCAAAAGTACGACTCTTTATCTGAACTAACAACTCTTATTGCCTAAAAAAGATTTCGCTCACATTCTTACGAATCGTTCTCCTGAGTTCCTCAAGGGGAGTTTTACGGAGGATGGCAGCCCGTTCATAAAGCGTATCGACAGATGCCGTACTTTCATCCGTCTCAATAAACAACCGTTCAGACGGCATTATACGCAACGCTTCCTCCTGATATTTCTCTCCGAAAGAAAGATAGAAACCATGTCGGAGATATTCTTCTGCAAGAGCCGCTTTTCCACGAAACCCGTGAATAATCCACGGTTTCACCGGTCGTATCTTCTGTTTCAGTTTCAGAAGTTCATCTACCGCTTTCACCAGATGAATGATTAACGGCTTATCCGCCTCTTCGGCCAGACGTGCCTGATATTCAAACACTTCTATCTGCAAAGTCAAAGGTGCTTCAGCCAATTTATCCAATCCGGCCTCACCCACAGCCAACACCTGGGGATGATCCAGTAATTCTTCAAAACGGGCCTTACTGTCATTCAGGGAAGCTGCGAAAGAAGCGATATACCACGGATGTATTCCCACAGAATACCAGCCTTCCGTTTGCGGAACAAACGATTCGGGGAAACAGTTCACAATAGCCGTTCCGGGCACTTGTGGCCGCCGATGTGTATGTATATCAACAGGAATTATCATGCGAATAGTACAGGAAATAGTTTTTTATGGAACGGGATCATATCCGGAACCTCCCCAGGGGTGGCAGCGCAAAATACGCCGGATTGCCAGATACAGCCCTTTGAACGGTCCATGTTTCTTTATCGCCTCAACGGCATATTGCGAACAGGTAGGGGTGAAACGGCATGAAGGGGAAGTCAGGGGCGAAATACACTTCTGATAGAAATAGATGGGAAGCAACAGCAGGTATGAAAGCAGCTTTTTCATGACTGCCCTGCGCTACCGGTTTCCTCAGCAGACGCAGCATTTTCTCCGGCTTTCTGCACAGCAACATCTGCCAATACTTTCTCCGTGATACGTGCCAATGCAACCTTCATCCTTTCCTCTATCTCCACCGAATCGACTAACCGGTCGGAAAGATAAATGAAAGCCACAGCAAGTTGCCGTCCTTCATCCTGAAGCGTCTGCAATAATCCATGCTTATTTTTCCGGTACGCCTCACGTATCTGACGTTTCACACGGTTACGCTTTACCGCCCGTTTAAAACGACGCTTTGACACACTGACAAGTATGGAAACAGGCGCTTCCAACTCCTCTACCGGCAGATACACCACACGCAGAGGAAAGACGGAAAACGAACGTGCGCCGCCTGAAAACATCTTGTCGATGACTTTCTTCTTATCCAGCCTTTCGGACTTGTGCAGGGTATTAAGCATTCTTAGCTACGAGTTACAAGCTACGAGCTACAAGTAGTTCGCAGTAAATAAGTTACGAGCTACAAGTTTAAGCTGTAAATGACATGCTGCTTCCGCATGGCACTTGTAGCCCGTAGCTTGTAGCTCGTAACTCTAAAATTATTTTCCTTTGTTATTCTCCTTGATGAACATATCCAGCGCAGCCGTCATAGAAGGCGCCTGTACACTGGGAGCTTCCAAGTCGAGGCGGAGTCCGGCATCACGTACAGCCTGGGCAGTAGTGGAGCCAAACGTACCGATTTTGATTTCTTTCTGTTGGAAGTCCGGGAAGTTCTTCTTCAAAGAAGTCACTCCTGCAGGGCTAAAGAACACCAACATATCATAATCAAACTCTTCTTCTGAAGTAAAATCATTACTTACTGTGCGATACATAACAGCTTCTGCGTTCTGTATCTTGTTTTTATCCAAGAGATTCTTAATCTCATCCGTATGTACATCCGACATCGGAACCAGATACTTTTCGGTCTTGTGCTTAACAATAGAAGGCAACAAGTCTTCAAACTTTCCGGTATTTCCAAAGAAGATCTTACGTTTGCGGTATTGCACATACTTTTGGATGTACAATGCAACAGCTTCTGTCACACAGAAATACTTCATAGTTTCCGGTATGGTTACACGCAATTCTGTACACAGGTGGAAGAAATGGTCAATAGCATGACGCGATGTGAAGATAACTGCTGTGTAATCCAGAATAGACACTTTCTGCTGTCTGAATTCTTTAGCAGATACACTTTCCACCTTAATAAACGGGCGAAAATCGATTTTCACACCGTACTTCTGGGCGATGTCGTAGTAAGGAGATTTCTCTGATGCCGGTTTCGGCTGCGACACAAGTACTTTCTTAATTTTCAACGTCCTAAAAATTTATTATCAAATAATCATTTAGTTGTAACACACCTCGATACATGATAAAACAAGGTATGATTTCAAGGGCACAAAAGTACAAAATTAAAAGCAAAATGCCATATAAATTGCCACAAAAAAGCTTTATCCACTTATATAACATCAATATTTTAGTAAAAAAGACCAAAAATAAACCGATTATCACAGTTGCCTGAAGACTTAAATCGAAGTAAACAAGGAACAAAGCAAACGGGAAAAGGGTAAATCCAAGGTAGTAAAGTAGAGTAGAATAGGACTCCATCCAAAGACCGGTACGACTCGCGTCAAAAAAAATCCAGCCCAGAAAAGAGTAAGTCACCCACTTCCAGAAAAGATAAAGCAAAGCCAGTACGAGATATCCCCCGAGCAAAACGTAAGGAGAGACGTGTTCGCCCAACTCCGGCCTGACATCAACAAAATAGTTGAAAGTACAGACGGAAGCCAACACACAAGTCTGTAGAATCAGCAACAACATATAGCGCATATCCGTAGCGGTGGTAGCGGCAAAGATGCTGGTTCGTTCACGATTGAGAAGGAAGTCCTTCACCAACTGCACCAGGAACTTGCGACTGCGGGACAATACATAGGCTGACATGAAAAAGCAGCACAACAGGAGCACTGTGATCCCATCGTCCAACTTAGGAGAATAAGGAATGGGCATCCCCTCAAAACCCGCTATCCATGTCAACAAGAGCCCGATCATATTGCCGCAAACTTACGTATGGAACTATCCCAGACAGGTATGGTATGAATCAGTTCGACAGCTTCCTGCGGAGTGCTTGCTACGTGCCAGATGGCACCGTGCTGCTGCCTCATAAAGTTTTCGTCCATAGCACGCTGCAACATAGCCAGGAGGGGATCGAAAAAGCCGTTAGTGTTTAAGATGACAACAGGATTCAGGTAGAGACCCAGTTGTTTCCAAGTGATAATTTCCAGTAATTCTTCCAAAGTGCCGCATCCACCGGGCAATGCGATGACAGCATCGCTCAGATCCGCCATTTTTTGCTTGCGCTGGTGCATGTTTTCCACTTCTATCATCTCCGTAAGCCCCTTGTGTTGCCAGCCTTGCTCCACCATAAAATGAGGAATAACACCGGTCACCTCTCCGCCTGCCGCCAGCACTGCATCAGCGGTAGCACTCATCAATCCGATGCCTCCCGCGCCATTTATCAGACGGATGTGGCGCTGTCCCAACAAAGTACCCAATTCGCGGGCGGCTTCAAAATAAGCGGAATCAATCTTGGTGCTCGAAGCACAATATACGCATACGGAAGTTATCTTATTCATGGAAATTGCTATACCTTATATTATTAATGTGCACAAAGGTATGGATTTTCAGCGATATCTTAAAAATATCACTAATTTTGTGAGCACAAAGTACTGCTTTATAAAAAGCCGGAATTGTCAAAGCTCCGAGAAACAATTAACCGGATTTACCATCACCTATAAAAACATAGATAATTATGATTAAACAAGATTACCTGATACGAATGATTCAAGAGATCATTTCTTTGATTGTGAACGCCCTGCTCAAGAAAAAGAAGTATCGCTGGAATGAATGGACTGAATATGACGGTCTGACCCGGCAGATATTAGGCTTCCCTACCGATGAGCTGTTAAGTATGGATACGCAAGAACTGGTAGACCGGTATAAAGGCGATCCCAATGAAATGGGGAAAATAGAACTTGCCGCCATGACTATGCTGAAGATATCTGATGATATGGAAGCAGACGACTTGCTGCGGAAATCCAAGCTTCATCAGGATGGGCTTGAATTATTGAAGTATGTACAGAAGAAGAGCAATAGTTTTTCTATCCAGCGGGTACAACTGATTAATATGCTGGAGACATCGCAAGCGTAAGGCATAAAGTTAAGGTGACTTTGTTGTACTAAATCCCTTCCATATAAGGCAAAAGACGGGTTATAATCCCCTTCCTATTCAATATCAGGAAGGGGATTTTTCTTTCTATCCGGTGGATTAATCTTACCCTCCTAAAAAAATCCTCCCCGAAAGTAAAATAGTAATCCAGCACAAAGCATTAGCAGAGTAATTTTACGCTCAACATCCACTGAATAGACAAATTCACTGAATCATTAATTTTATATCTAATTTATTCTAATGCTTATGAAAAATGTATTGAAACTTATTTTTTCTTCTTTGTTAGTACTCCCATTCACAATGAATGCCCAGCAACAAGATTTTCCGGCAGGAACCACTCCCAATGAGCATAACATCAATGGGGCTGATTATCCCCGTATAGGTGAGGACAGACGTGTACACTTCAGGATACACGCTCCCAACGCCCAGAAAGTAGAAATCAGTTTCCGAGGTGAAATGACCAAAGAGGCAGACGGATATTGGTCGCTCGTATCAAAAGAACCTGAAGTAATAGGCTTCCACTACTATCAGGTTATAATAGACGGAGTAAGTGCCGCCGATCCCAATGGCAAACCATTCTTCGGTATGGGCAAATGGGTAAGCGGTATTGAAATCCCGGAGAAAGGTGTGGACTACTATTCCATCAAGAACGTGCCTCACGGACTGATCAGCCAAAGCTGGTACTACTCTGATATCCGCAAAGAATGGCGCAGATGTATCGTCTATACTCCAGCGGAATATGACAAGAACCCTACCAAGAAGTATCCGGTGCTCTACCTGCAACATGGTATGGGAGAAAACGAAACGAGTTGGGCAAACCAGGGCAAGATGAATTTCATTATGGATAACCTGATTGCCGAAGGTAAAGCCAAACCAATGATCGTAGTCATGGACAATGGCAATATCGAGGTGTTCAAGACCAATCCGGGTGAAACTCCTGACGGTGCAAGAAAAAGATTCGGTGCAGAATTTCCTGCTATCTTAGTGAATGAAATCATTCCTCATATCGACTCCAATTTCCGAACACTGACCGATAGGGACAACCGTGCCATGGCCGGACTTTCCTGGGGCGGACTTCTTACTTTCAACACTACCCTGAACAATCTGGATAAGTTTGCCTATATCGGCGGATTCAGCGGAGCAGGCAGCATCGATCTGAAGCAACTCGATACCGTGTACGGCGGGGCATTCAAAAATCGTAAAGCATTCAACGACAAGGTACACGTCTTCTTCCTGGGTATCGGTTCGGAAGAACATCCCGAAAGAACCAAGAACCTCAGTGACGGCTTGCAGGCCGCAGGAATCAATACAATCTATTATGAGTCTCCGGGCACTGCCCACGAGTTCCTGACCTGGCGCAGATGTCTGAAAGAGTTTGCTCCCCTATTATTTAAAACGAAATAATGTATAATCAATAAAACAGACTATAACGATGAATATCTTCCATCGAAAATCATTGTTGGCGGCTTGTATCGCGGCTATGATGGGGTTACATGGCTATGCTCAAAAGAATGAAGCGTCCCCCCGGTTGTCAGACTACTTTTCTCCGGCAACCACGAATATGATTTCACCTGACAGTGAGGGCTTTATCCAGCGCTGGCTGTTGCTGGAACCCATCGACAAGCCCAACCGTTCCAACACGGTCTTTACCGACAGTTACATTCGCGAAGCATTTGCAACCGAGTATTTTCCCAATCAATTCACCGTTCTGCCCAAAGACGGGGATAAAGTGAAAGTAGGCAAACAAAAGCTAACCTGGCACGCGCTCGACAGCAAGCTGTTCAACGTGAAGCTCTTCCGTTTTGCCTCCGGCCTGAAGAAACAAGTGTACGGCGTGCTGTTCTGGGCAGTCACAGTCATAGAATGTCCCGAAGACATGGAGAACATCCGGATGTCAGTAGGTTCCAACTCCGCATCCATGTGGTGGCTGAACGGTGAGGAAGCCGTTATTCTTTCGGGCGACCGGCGTATGGTCAAGGATGACTGCCTTTCGCGCCGGCTGACTTTAAAGAAGGGCAAGAACATCATTCGCGGAGCCATCATCAACGGTCCCGGAATGAGTGATTTCTGTGTTCGCTTCCTCAATGAGAATGGAACACCCGTTAAAAACATTACTATCAGCTATAAATGATCATGAAAACAAAAGCTATACTTCTGGGCACGGCAGCCCTGATGTTTGTATTGACATCTGAAAAAGCAATTGCACAAATCGGCACTCCATACATCCACGACCCGTCCACTATCATGGAGTGCGATGGTAAATATTACACTTTCGGCACAGGTGGAGGCGGATTGATATCTGAAGACGGCTGGACATGGAATGGTGGTGGAGTAAGGCCCGGCGGAGGCGCCGCACCCGATGCCGTGAAAATTGGCGACCGCTATCTGATTGCTTACAGTGCCACAGGAGGAGGGCTCGGCGGAGGACACAGCGGTAAAGTATTAACCATGTGGAATAAAACTCTAGACCCCAATTCCCCGGATTTTAAATATACGGAGCCTATAGAAGTGGCCTCCTCAGTGAATGATGAAGATTGCGATGCCATTGATGCCGGACTTCTGCTCGACCCGACAGACGGACGCTTGTGGTTGTCTTACGGCACGTATTTCGGCTTTATCAGGCTTGTAGAACTCGACCCCGCAACCGGCAAACGGATGGAGGGCAACAAAGAAATCGACATCGCCATTGACTGTGAAGCAACCGATCTGATCTATCGTGATGGCTGGTATTACCTTCTGG
Source organism: Bacteroides cellulosilyticus (assembly GCF_020091405.1). Classification (NCBI taxonomy): domain Bacteria; kingdom Pseudomonadati; phylum Bacteroidota; class Bacteroidia; order Bacteroidales; family Bacteroidaceae; genus Bacteroides; species Bacteroides cellulosilyticus. The sequence continues at coordinate 1,835,068 of NZ_CP081903.1, read as the reverse complement.
GAACACACGGCACTTGCTGCGATGGCCCGAACTCCACCTACAATATTGTTGTCGGCCGCTCGCGCAAAGTGACGGGACCGTATGTCGATAATATGGGAAGAAAAATGCTGGAAGGCGGTGGCAAGATGGTGATTGCCGCAGGTAACCGCCAAACCGGTCCGGGACACTTCGGGCTTTTCAAAGTGGCCGATGGAGTGGAGAAGATGTCATGCCACTTTGAGGCCGATTTCGACCAGGGTGGCCGCAGTGTGCTGGGCATACGCCCGCTTTTATGGAAGAACGGCTGGCCCGTTGCCGGCGAGGTCTTCAAAGAGGGAACGTATGAGATTGAATCCGAGCGTAGAGGGTATGCCCTTGAACTTGCCGTCGATTTTGTACGTATGGAATATACCAGACACCGCTTTTGGGAAAAAGATGACACGCCCGTCGTACCTTTGAAATCGCAGACGTTGGAAGATGTGATCGGGACTTGGCCACAAGGAAAAATCAACGTAAGAATCGGCGATTATATGTTCCGTCCTCATCAGAAGTGGACCATTACTGCCGTGCCCGATGGAGGCGGATATCTGGGCGGCCCTTATTACAAGATTGTGATTGAAGGAACCAATCGCGCACTGGCCGCCACGACAGATGCGGAAGTCGTGACAGTTCCTGAGTTCACGGGAGCCCCCGAACAACTGTGGCGAATCGACCAGTTGACAGACGGCACCTACCGGATCATGCCCAAAGAAGTGCCGGGAACTGACAAGGAACTGGTTCTGGTATCCGTAGGAGACAGCACTCCTTCTCTCGGCGAATTCGATATGAACAGTGATAATTCCAAATGGAATTTCCGTGATCATTAACAACAAACCCTATTACCTTAAAGTGCTATGAACGGGTAACCCCACTCAAAAATAATGAATCGGCTCAGGCAACCAGTTTAAATTAATAATGCGACTCAGCAGTTGTCTTGCCGATTCAGAGTTAAAAAATGAATTGCCTTTCTCTTATATTAATCTTAAATAATTGAAAACTATGAAATGTATGTATGATGATAGCTAGAGAACTATTGTAGCGGTAGCTAATGATGAATGAAAAACGCAATTATTAATTCTTAAACTAATTATGATGAAAAATGTAGTCAAAAAAAATCAGAAGATTCCTTTTCTGTTTATGCTTATGCTTTTGGCATGTATGTCAGCATCGGCGCAATTTCAAGTCAAGGGTACTGTTGTCTCGGCCAATGATTCTGAGCCGATGATTGGGGTGACTATTCTGGAGAATGGAACCCACAACGGTTGTATTACCGACCTCAATGGTAATTATTCTATATCAGTTGAAAGTAGTAATGCTACCCTTGAAGCATCTTTTATAGGGTACAAGTCACAGACTGTAAAAGTGAGTGGTCGTAACGTAATCAACTTCCGTCTGGAAGAAGACACCGAAGTACTTGACGAAGTAGTGGTTGTAGGTTATGGCGTGCAACGCAAGAGTGACCTTACCGGTTCGGTAGCTTCAGTAAAGGCCGATGAGCTGAAAGGTTTGTCTACTACCGATGCTGCCGCTGCTTTGCAAGGTAAGGCATCGGGTGTACAAATTCTGAATGGTTCCGGTAAACCGGGTCAAGGCGCATCAATCCGCGTTCGTGGTTATTCTTCAAACTCAAACAACATCGGTCCTTTGTTGATTGTTGATGGTTTGCAAGTCAGCTCTATCCAATACCTCGATCCTTCTATGATTGAATCAATGGAAGTATTGAAGGATGCTGCTTCGGCTGCTATCTATGGCGCTGAAGCCGGTAACGGTGTTGTTCTTATCACTACTAAATCGGGTAAAAAAGGACGAAGTTCTATTACTTATAGCGGCAAGTGGACTAACCAATCACTCGGTGACGTACCCAGTCTTCTTAACGCTACTCAATTCAAGGACTGGATGACTATGCAGCTTGGCGCTGAATCTGTGAATGCCGCTTTGGCTGATGCTCAAACTCAATACGGATGGGATCCTAATACCAATACAGACTGGTTGAAGGCTTATTTCGAAGATACTTGGGCTCAACAACACACCCTTACTTTAGAAGGTGGCAACGACCGCGGTTCATATTTCTTAAGTGTGAACCATGTGAACCAAGACGGTATCGTTAAGGGTAGCAAAGATAAGTACGAACGTCTTACTGCTCAAATCAATGCCGATTATATGATTAAGGATTGGTTGAAAGTAGGTACCAACACCTCTATTGAGAAATGGAGTACTCGTGGTATATCCGAACAAGGTTATGGTTCTTCCTTCGAGATGCTTCTTTTGATTGACCCGCTGACTCCGCTCTACTGGACAAAACCGGAACAAATGTTGGGTGAATATCGTGACTACTACAATAAAATTCAAGCAGGTGATTCTAACTACACTCTCTTTGGTGATGAAAACGGCTATTATGCTACTTCCTACTTCAACCAACGTCTTGCCGGTGGCAACCCCTTCTCGCAACGCGACCGTTCAGAATCACGCAACAGTGGCGTAAACGTTAATGGTACCGCTTACATGAACGTTACTCCTGTCAAGCAAGTGACTTTCACTTCTCGTTTGGGTTATCGTATCTCCTTCAACAACGAATCTGACTATCAATACCCCTACTACCTCAATGGTCAAACCAAAGGTGACAACTACATTATCTCTGGCGCTAGTAGAAACTCTACTTGGTATCAATGGGAAAACTTCGCCAACTATAACGATATCTTCGCCGGCAAACACGCTGTAGGTGCCATGGCCGGTATGTCATATCGCCAAAGCGATTCAAATTTTGTCAGCGCCAATGCTTCCGGTTCGGACATCCTTAAAGCTTATTCTTCTAACTTCATCTACCTCGATTGTGTAAATGCTAATGAAGGAACAACGAAGAACATCGGCGGCATAAAGGGCACTACTCGAGCACTCTCTTACTTCGGCCGTGTAACTTATAGCTACGACAACCGCTATAGCGTTCAGGCTAACTTCCGTGCCGATGCATTCGACTCTTCTAAACTTTCGAAAGACAACCGTTGGGGTAAGTTCTTCTCTGCATCTGCAGGCTGGACATTCTCAAACGAAAGCTTCTTCAAAGATAACGTCAATCCAAGCATCATGTCATACGGTAAGCTCCGTGCATCTTGGGGACAGAATGGTAACGTAAACGTATTGAGTAACTATGCATATACAGCCGGTATTAATACGAATTCACAATTCTATAACTATGGTTCAACAAGTGCCGTTACTTTTGGTTCAATGCCTAACGGTATTGCCAACCCTAACCTGACTTGGGAAACTTCAGAACAAATCGACTTGGGTGCTGACTTCCGTTTCTTAAACGACAGATTGAGCGTTGGTCTCGACTATTACAAGAAGAATACCAAGGACTTGCTTGTAAGTGCTCCCACTATGCCTGAATCAGGTGTTTCTTCTATGACAATGAACGCCGGTAAAGTTGAAAACAGCGGTTTCGAAGTAGAACTTAGCTGGAAAGACCATATCGGTGACTTCAAATATGGCATATCTGCTAACATGGCCACACTTCACAATGAAGTGACTTACCTCGATCCATCTATCGAACGTATTTCCGGCGCAACTGTTGAAGGTGCATCTCCCGAAGTTGTTCGTTGCTACTTCGAGCAAGGCGAACCCATATGGTACATGCGCGGTTTTAAGTATGCGGGCCGTGCTGCTGACGGTACTGCACAATACTACACCAAAGATGGCGAATTGACCAACGACCCACAAGCTGAGGACATGACCAACATCGGTTCCGGTCTTCCTACTTTGACTTACGGTATTACCTTGAATGCTGAATACAAGGGGTTCGACTTCACTTTGTTCGGTACCGGTGCTGCCGGTAACGATGTCTACTACGGTCTCTATCGTTCAGGCTACAACAACTTATCAGAAGGTATTTATAAAGACTTCAAGTCTGGCAAACTTCCTGACGCAGCTTCTGTAACAGGTAGCGGTACATTCTGGCGTTCATCTGCCATGGTTTACGATGGCTCGTTCTTCAAGATTAAGCAAATTCAACTTGGTTACACATTGCCTAAGAGGATCACCAATAAAGTATTCATCGACAACGCACGTTTTTACGTATCATTGGACGACTTCTTCACATTCACCAAGTATCCGGGTCTCGACCCTGAAACCTGTACAAATGAATACAACTGTCCGGGTCTCGACAAGGGTGCATATCCTATCATGAAAAAGATGGTATTTGGCGTAAGTGTTACATTCTAATTATAATTAATCGAAAGAGATATGAAAAAAATATTTTTATCAATCGCTTTGCTTTCAAGTATGATGTTTACTGCGTGTGAAGACATGCTTGATGTGGAACAGAAAGCAACCAGCAGTACAGCTAACTTCTACAAGACTGATGCGGATGCCGAATCCGCGTTGACAGCCATGTATGCTACTTATATCGGAGAAATCGGTGCTACTGAAGGTATCTGGAATGCATATATCATGGGTCTTAACTACTCTGCCGACGACGTGTTTGCAGCCGGTGGTAACATTGACGACCATGCAGATTTCCGTAGACTTAATGAGTTCCGTTATGATCCCAGCTATGCCCCTATCAGTACGCTTTATAATCACATCTATAAGGCAATCTATTCTGCCAACTTGATAATTCACTATTTTGGTGAAACAGCTGATACTCCTGTTAAGAAACAAGCTGTTGCCGAAGCTAAGGTGATGCGTGCATGGGCACACATGCTGGCTGCACAGGTGTATTATCAGCCCCCTTTGATTGATCACCTCATCACCGATGAAAAACCGGTGAATGCAGAGTCACAGAAGGCTATCTTTGATTGGTGCGTGAAAGAATGTGAAGAGGCTCTTTCTGACTTGCCCGAACGTAAAGGTAAGAATGATCAAGAAGGTGCTTGGGTTGTAACTCAAGGTTTCGCTCGATTCGTAGCCGGTAAGTCTGCTCTTTTTGCAGGTGACAATGCCAAGGTGATTAGCGTAATGAAACCCCTTGTAGAGTCTCAAAACTACGACCTCGTTCCGGGTGAACGTTTCCGTGACTTGTTCCACGTAGAAGGTGATGGTTGTGAAGAAAAGATTTTCGAATTCAACTATGTTACTAATACAGCGGCCGCAGGTGGTACAGACTCATGGAGAGGTGGTAATAATCGTGGCCGTTGGATGGTGGCCAACGTACTCAACTGGCGTGGTGATGATATTAAAGGTGGTGGTACGAGTCCACTTATTTGCTCAGCCGGTGGTTGGGGTGGTGGCTCTATCAATCATGAGTTTGCTCACAAAATGCTGGCAAACGATGGTGACAGCTATCGTCGTAAAGCTACTTTCTTGACTTCTGACGAATTCTTTTACGATGAAAAACTCTGCGGTTGGAAAAGCGATGCTACTTGCACTACTCGCGCAGATAAAGAATTTGACGAAAACCGTGGTATCACCAATACTTATGGTTCATTCTCTCGTAGTGACGTGATGGAAGTGAAGATGATGATGCATCCTAACGACGCTGACCTCTCTGTAGGTGACAACTGTAACAATACAAACCTCTGCATTGCCCGTTTGGGTGAAGCTTATCTGATTTATGCAGAAGCTTGTTTATCAAGTCAGCCGGATGAAGCTAAGAAGTATATCAACAAGATTCAGCAACGCGCAGGTTCAGCAACCGTATCTGCCACTGTTGACCTCGAAGTGCTTCAAAACGAAAAGCAATATGAACTTTGGTTCGAAGGCTGCCGTTGGTTCGACATCGTTCGTTGGGGTATTGCCAAGCAGTGCTACGACAAGGTGCTTGATAACGTTCCTTATCAAACTGACGAATATTGGACTTCCGGTGGCAGTAGACCTCACAAGCTTGTGTATGACATACGTCACCCATATGCCGAAGCTAACATTACACTTAAATTCGTTGAGGGCAAGAACGAATACTGGCCACTTCCACAAAATATAATCGAAATCAACGACCAAATACATCAGGTACGCGGTTGGGCAAATTAATAAAAATGATATTCATTATTTCAATAGGACGATAGATATTATAGGTAAAGTTCATGAGGGCCATACTGAAAGAAATATTAGTATGGCCTTTTTGTCGTTATGAGTAGACCATCAATATATCCGCTTTTCAGCCCTCACATCCTTCACCTTATCTTTTATCCAATTGCCCGATAAGTTCTACTTTTTTATGGAAATGAGCTATAGAGAAAGGTTTATGTTACATGGGAAGTGATTTAAACCGCAAAAAAAGTCTTTCTTTGCAATGCACTTACTGCATTTGAAAGCAAACGAGTAGAAACCTTATAATTGAATAGAATGAAAAAGCTGTTATTATTTATCGCATGCTTGTTTTACGCACTCACCGGCAATGCCGAAAAACTTAGAGCAAATTATTATATTTATTATCAATATAAAATAAAAATGAAAAGTATAAAACTTATTATGGCTTTGTTGGCAGGTCTGCTTCTTACAAGCCTGACTGTATCTGCACAAGATGCAAACTTTTATATCTATCTGTGTCTGGGACAATCGAACATGGAAGGGAATGCCCGCTATGAGGCTCAGGACACATTGGTAAGTCCGCGTTTCCAAGTGTTGTCAGCTGTAGACAATAAAGAATTGGGCAGGGTAAAGGGTAAATGGTATCCGGCACGTGCTCCGCTGTGTCGTCAGCGTACGGGGTTGACTCCCGTAGACTACTTTGGGCGGACAATGATAGAGAACCTTCCGGAAAATGTACGTGTGGGTGTGGTGCATGTAGCAGTGGGCGGCTGCAAGATAGAACTTTTCCAGAAAGACAAGCGCGGGGAATATATCAAGACAGCTCCGCAATGGATGTTGGGTATGCTCAAGGAGTATGACAACGATCCTTATGCCCGCTTGGTGGAGATGGCTAAAATAGCACAGAAAGATGGCGTGATAAAAGGTATCTTATTGCACCAGGGTGAATCGAACACGGGAGAAGAGGAATGGCCTGCAAAAGTAAAGGATGTATATGACAACTTGCTGGCTGATTTAAATTTGAAAGCTGAAGAAGTTCCTTTACTGGCCGGTGAGGTAGTGAATGCCGACCACGGGGGTACTTGTGCCGCCATGAATCCGATCATAGCAACCTTGCCGCAGGTGATAAAGAACTGTGCCGTTGTTTCGTCAAAAGGCTTGAGCTGTGCTGCCGACCATCTGCACTTTGATGCTGCCGGTTATCGCGTTTTGGGCCGCCGCTATGCCGCCGCCATGTTGAAGATGATGGGTAAAGAACTTCCCACTACAGAGGAAATAATGAAGAATACGGTGGAAGCTTCGTCAAACATGCATGGCTGTGATTTTCCGCGTCTGGACAAGGAAAGCCGCGCCTATTTCCGTATTTTCTCGCCCGATGTAAAACGTTTGCAGGTGGATATTTGTGGTAAGAAATATGATATGGACAAGGATGAACATGGTTGGTGGACAGTAAAGACTGATCCGTTGGTAGTTGGTTTCCATTATTATTTCTTGTTGGTGGACGGCTTCTCGGTTATTGACCCTATGAGTTGCACATACTTTGGCTGTAGCCGTATGGCAAGTGGGATAGAAGTGCCTGAGGGTAAAGAAGGCGATTATTACCGCCCACAGAATGTGCCCCACGGACAGGTGCGCACCTGTACTTACTATGCTGAAAGCCAGCAGCGTTTCCGTCGTTGCGTGGTCTATACTCCCGCCGAATATGAAAAAAATACAAAGAAACGCTATCCGGTGCTTTATCTGCAACACGGCATGGGCGAGGATGAAACCGGATGGAGCACACAGGGCTACATGTACAACATTCTCGATAACCAGATTGCCGAAGGTAAATGTGTGCCCATGATTGTGGTGATGGAAAGTGGCGATGTAGAAGTGGGATTCCGCCCGCGTCCCGGAAAGAATGTGAATGATGAACGTAACCTGTATGGTTCTTCTTTTGCCACTCTGATGATAAATGACCTTATCCCGATGGTGGACAAAACATTCCGTACTTATACTGACCGCGAACACCGTGCTATGGCGGGGCTGTCATGGGGTGGCAAGCAAACTTTCGACATTACTTTGACCAATCTTGATAAATTTTCGTATATTGGCAGTTTCAGTGGAGCTATCTTCGGACTGGATGTAAAGAATGCCTTCAATGGAGTGTTTGCTGATGCCGATATTTTCAACAAGAAAGTACATTACTTGTTCCTGGGCTGCGGAACGGAAGAAAATATGGGAACCGCACAACTTATTGAGGCTCTGCAAGGCATGAATATCCGTGTAGCTTCATATAAATCGCAGGGAACAGCCCACGAATGGCTTACCTGGCGCAGATGTCTGAATGAATTTTTACCGAATTTATTTAAGAAGTAATATCTAATTTATGAAGAAACAAATTTTATTTTGGAGTATGATGTCATGGATGGTAAGCGTAGGCTTACCATCTTTTGCGCAGACAGTGGAGGATTTCAAACCATCGGAAGTGAATCAACCGGGGAAGCTTTATCCTCAGGTCAATTCGGAGCGTAAGGTTCGTGTACAAATTTCGGCACCCGAAGCAAAGGTAGTACAGCTCGATTTGGGTGGCGTGAAGTATGACCTTACCAAAGATGAAAAGGGTGTGTGGACAGGCGAGTCCGCTCCGCAACAGGAGGGATTCCATTATTACCAGCTGAATGTGGACGGAGCAGCTGTTCCTGATCCGGGTACCATTTATTTCTATGGAGCGGGTCGTTGGGGCAGTGGTATAGAGGTTCCGGCTCATGATGCCGATTTCTATGCCTTGAAAGATGTTCCTCACGGCTTGCTGAGTGAGATGAATTATTATTCCAATCTGACAAAAGCATGGAGGCGTTGTTTTGTTTATACTCCGGCGGGATATGGGGATAATAAAGATAAACGTTACCCGGTGCTTTATCTGCAACATGGTAGTTTTGAGGACGAAACGGGATGGGGAAGACAAGGTAAGACCAATTTGATTCTGGACAATCTGATTGCCGCCGGAAAGGCAGTTCCTATGTTGGTGGTAATGGACAATGGATACGCTACGAAGCCCGGTGAAAAGTCGCCTTTTGCTGCTTCTATTTTTGAAGAAGTGCTGATGAACGAAGTCATTCCGATGATTGATGCTAAGTTTCGTACCTTGTCCGGTCGTGAAGACCGCGCCATTGCAGGATTGTCGATGGGGGCTAACCAAACTATGCATATTGCCATGAATAATCCCGGGCATTTTGCCTATTATGGTGGTTTCAGTGGTACGTCCAATTATCCGAGTACCGAACCGCTGGATGCAACTACTTTCCTTAATGGGAAGTTTAAAGATGCTAAGGCTGTAAACGCTCAGTTTAAGGTTTTCTTTCTGGGACTTGGTACGGCCGAACCGCATCCTTTCCCCGGAGTAGTGAAGGCTTTCCGGCAGATGATGGACAAACAGGGAATTAAATATGTGTATTATGAATCTCCCGATACGGCCCATGAATGGCTCACGTGGCGCAGAGCATTGAATGAGTTTGCTCCGCTTCTTTTTAAATAATTGTCAACTTTTTAATAAACTGAAAAATATGAAACTTGTTTTTGGATTTGTGTGTGCGTTGTTCTATTCATTCATGTCTTTCGGACAGATTACGCAATGGACTGATATCAACTATGCTAATGACAGTCTGGAGGGACATAAACTCGATATTTATCTGCCCGATGGAGGACAGACTGAATATAAAGTGGTGGTCTTGATCTACGGTAGCGCCTGGTTTGCCAATAATATGAAGCAGATGGCTTTCCAGGCGATGGGGAAACCGTTGCTCGACGGGGGATTTGCGGTGGTTTCCATCAACCATCGTTCCAGTGGCGATGCGAAGTTTCCGGCGCAGATCAATGATGTGAAGGCAGCTGTGCGCTTTATCCGTGCCCATGCTGATGAATACCGGCTCGATACATCCTTTATCGGTATCACCGGATTTTCATCGGGCGGCCATTTGTCTTCACTGGCCGGCACTACCAATGGAGTCAAAGTATATAAGGTGGGTGATACGGAGATGGACATCGAAGGAAATGTGGGAGATTGCACTTCCTTTAGCAGCCGGGTGGATGCAGTGGTGGATTGGTTCGGACCGATAGACATGACGCGCATGGAAAACTGTGCTACGACCAAAGGGGTAGATTCACCTGAGGCGGCCTTGATAGGAGGGACACCGGCTGAACACATGGATGTGCTGACCCTTTTGAATCCGATGACTTATATCGACGAAAAGGACCCGAAGTTTTTGGTGATTCATGGGGATGCCGATACCGTTGTTCCTCATTGCCAGAGTGTCTTCTTTAAAGATGCTTTAAGTGCAAAAGGACGATTGGAAGAGTTTATTACCGTACCCCAGGGACAGCACGGTCCTATAACTTTCAATGAGCAGACTTTTAAAAAGATGACTGAGTTTTTCAGGAAGCAGGCTGCCATGGATTTGTGTCCTGCAAATATAACACTTGTGCCACATATACGCCCTGGCAGCAAGAAAAATCCTCCTCAAAAACAGTTTTATACCCTTTATTAAGGGGATTACCTGTTATTTTTGCACTTAACATTAACATTCGAATAGTTATTTTGGAAAGTATCATAGCCGGCCCAGGCTTGATATTCAAATGATGCTTCAAATAATACAGATGTAGTTTTAATAATACTTGCAACTATGAAGATACTGTTTCATTTCACAATAACTCTGTTCGTTCTTAGTCTGGTTGCCTGTAACCAGATTAAGAGCCCGGAACCGGTAAAGCAATATGCATTTATCGGCGGCAAGGAAGGAGATAAGATAGACACCACTTGCTTTGACTCTTTGCAGCTAAGCGATCCTTTTATCCTGGCCGATGAAGAAACACAAATGTATTATCTGGTTGGAAGTGGCGGTAGTTTATGGAAAAGCACGAATCTAAAGATGTGGACAGGCCCCTATCAATACATTACTGTAGATACAACCTCCTGGATTGGGACCGCTCCAAGAATATGGGCCCCGGAGCTCCATAAATATAAAGACAAATACTATTGTTTTGTCACCTTCACCAATCCCAAGATCATAGTAGACACTGTACCTAACAGATACAATGTACAACGCCGTGCTACCCATATCCTTACTTCCGACAAAGTAGCAGGCCCCTACCACCCCATCAGCGACAAGAACTACCTGCCGGAAGGCTGGTCTACACTCGACGGTAGTTTCTGGGAAGAAGACGGAGTGCCCTATATGGTATTTTGTCACGAATGGATGCAAACCGTAAACGGTATAATCAACTACATCCAACTTGCTCCGGATCTATCAGAATCAATGGGAACCTCTACCACCCTTTTCAGAGCATCCGATGCTCCATGGCCAAGAGAAATGAAATCGATAGGTGAGCTCACTTTCGGTATGGCGCTAGAAGGCTACGTGGCAGACGGCCCATTCCTATTCCGGACGGGTACGGGACGTTTAGGTATGCTATGGTCCAGTTGGAACAACAACCGTTGTGCGCAGGGAGTAGCTTACTCCAAGTCGGATAAACTTGCCGGTCCCTGGGTTCAGTGCAATACTCCTCTGATATCCAATAACTCAGGGCACGGTATGTTGTTCCGTACATTCGACGGAAAGTTGCTGATGTGTCTGCATCACCAAAGCCTCGACTCCGAGAACCCGGGGCCACGAAAACCAACATTGTTCGAGGTCGATATTTCGGGAGACGAAATTAAAATACTGGAGAAATATCATCCTTAGATAAAAACATAATTTTATACCATGAAAATAACATCATTATGAAAAAGGTATTAGTAACCTGTGGTTTGTTATTCTCCCTATCGGGGTGGGGACAAACATTGCCGTATCAGAATCCTGAACTAAGTCCGGCAGAAAGAGCGAAGGATTTAGTGAAACGCTTGACTTTAGAAGAGAAAGCTCTCTTGATGTGTGATGATTCGGAAGCCATTCCACGCCTGGGAATAAAGAAATTCAATTGGTGGAGTGAAGCCCTTCACGGGGTAGCCAATCAAGGAAATGTAACCGTCTTCCCCGAACCTGTAGGAATGGCCGCTTCATTCAATGACAAACTGGTATTCGAAATCTTCAATGCAGTCTCCGATGAAATGCGTGCCAAACACAACGAGCGCGTACGCAATGGATTGGAAGACGTCCGTTTCCACAGTCTCTCCGTCTGGACTCCCAATGTAAACATCTTCCGTGATCCCCGCTGGGGACGTGGTCAGGAAACCTACGGGGAAGATCCTTACCTGACTTCTCAAATGGGCATTGCAGTAGTAAAAGGATTGCAGGGACCTGAAAATGAGAAGTACCGCAAACTACTTGCATGCGCCAAGCATTACGCCGTACACAGTGGTCCGGAATGGAGCCGTCATACAGCCAATCTGAACAACGTCAGTCCCCGCGACCTGTGGGAAACCTACCTGCCTGCGTTCAAGGCATTGGTACAGAAAGCCGATGTACGCGAAGTGATGTGTGCCTACCAGCGTCTGGACGATGATCCTTGTTGTGGAAACACCCGTCTGCTTCAACAAATACTCCGTGATGAATGGGGATTCAAATATCTCGTAGTCTCCGATTGTGGAGCCATCGCCGACTTCTGGACTTCCCACAAAAGTTCCTCCGATGCCGTGCATGCAGCCGTTAAAGGAACCATGGCAGGTACAGATGTGGAATGTGGATACGGATATGCCTATCAGAAACTGCCGGAAGCCGTATCCAGAGGATTGATAACGGAAGAAGAAGTGGACAAACATGTGCTCCGCCTGATGGAAGGACGCTTTGAACTCGGAGAAATGGATGACCCGTCATTAGTGAACTGGACAAAAATACCGATGTCGGTAGTCAACTGTAAGGCTCACAAAGATTTGTCACTGAATATGTCACGCCAGACAATGACACTCTTACAGAACAAGAACAATGTATTGCCTTTAAGTAAATCCATCCGCAAGATTGCGGTTATCGGTCCTAATGCCGATGACAAACCTATGCTGTGGGGCAACTACAACGGAACTCCGAATCAGACCATTACCATCCTGGACGGCTTCAAAAGTAAGCTGAAAAAGAATCAGATCGTCTACATGAAAGGCTGTGATCTGGTGAATGACCAAACATTGGAGTCCTATCTTGACCAATGCAGCATAGATGGAAAACCCGGCATAAAAGCTACATTCTGGAACAATCCGAAACGCCAGGGAGAGCCTGTCTCTTCGCTCCGTACCACCCAGCCTATCAACGTGACTACATACGGATTACATACTTTCGGCCCGGGAGTGAACCTTGAAAAGTTCTCAGCCAAATACGAAACCGTATTAACTCCGAAGGAATCAGGCGAAATTCTCCTCAATCTCGAAGGTTGCAGTTACTTTGAATTATTGGTAAACGGCAAGTCAATGACTAAACGGCGCACCTGGAGAACCACCGATACCCGCACCATGCTACAAGTGGAGAAAGGGAAAGAATATAAGATAGAAATACTCTATGCACAAGTAGAAAACTGGGCTGCAAACCTGAAGTTCAACCTCGGCAAAGAATTCCCGATCAATTACAGTGAAAGCATTTCGAAACTTAAAGGCGTAGATGTAGTGGTCTTCGTAGGCGGCATTTCGCCACAACTGGAAGGGGAAGAGATGCCTGTGAATATTCCCGGCTTCAAAGGAGGCGACCGTACGGATATAGAATTACCTGCTGTACAGCGGAACTTCCTGAAAGCCCTGAAAGATGCCGGAAAACAAGTAGTATTTGTCAATTGTTCCGGATCGTCTATGGCATTACTGCCCGAAACGGAAAGTTGCGACGCCATTCTCCAGGCATGGTATGGAGGAGAACTGGGTGGATATGCTGTAGCCGACGTGCTGTTCGGTGATTATAACCCCTCCGGCAAGCTGCCCGTCACTTTCTACAAAAGTACGAAACAACTTCCCGACTATGAGGATTACTCCATGAAAGGACGTACATACCGGTATATGTCCGACCCTCTGTTCCCATTTGGATTCGGATTAAGTTACACGGATTTCGCCGTAGGTACAGCCAGTTGCAACAAAACCCAACTCCGTACAGATGAGTCGCTGACCTTGACTGTACCAGTCTCCAACACAGGCAAACGGTCCGGAACTGAAGTCGTACAGGTTTACATACGCAAAACAGATGATGCTGACGGACCATTAAAGTCCCTGAAAGCCTATGCACGTGTAGAACTCGCAGCAGGAGCCAAACAGGATGTCAAGATAGAGTTGCCATCCGAATCATTCGAATGTTTTGATCCTTCTACAAACACCATGCGTGTGGCACCGGGCGAGTACGAGTTATTCTATGGAACAAGTTCCGCAGCCCGGGACCTGCAATCCGTCAAAGTCACTTTACTATAAAAATATTTTTTTCATGCAAGCATGAAAGTTCTACATTCGATTTGCATTATCTTTGTGTCCGGATGAAGAAATAGAAAACCCGTGCACATAAAAAACAATTAACTTATGAAAAACAAAAGACTATTTTTATTATCCGCATTTCTGGTAATAATAGGTACATTAAAAGCTCAGAACCCCATTATTACGGATCTGTTCACTGCCGATCCTACCGCCAAAGTTTTTGAAGGCAAGATGTATGTCTATCCTTCACATGACATTCCAAGCCCCATCGAGCGTTTGAAAGAATGGTTCTGTATGGCAGATTACCATGTTTTCTCGTCAGACAATCTGGTAGACTGGACAGACCACGGAGTGATCCTAAGCCAGGAAAATGTACCTTGGGTAGCTCCTGACTCCTATTCCATGTGGGCCCCCGAATGTGTATACAAGAATGGGAAATATTATTTCTACTTCCCATCCACCCCTAAAGGTGAAGGCAAACGCGGTTTCAGCATCGGAGTTGCCATAGCCGACAAGCCTTACGGCCCTTTCACCCCGCAAGCCACTCCCATTGAAGGGGTCAACGGCATCGACCCTTGCGTGCTCATTGATAAAGACGGGCAAGCCTACATATACTGGTCAGGCCGCGGAATGTCAGTAGCAAAACTGAAAGACAATATGCTTGAACTTGCCTCAGAGCCCATGCAAATTCAAGGGTTACCCGAAGGCTTCAAAGAAGGACCTTTCGCCTTTGAACGCAACGGAAAATATTACTTTACATTCCCCTGGGTAAAGGAGAAAACGGAAGTTCTGGCTTATGCGATGGGAGACAACCCCATGGGACCCTTTGAGTTCAAGGGTATCATTATGGACGAATCACCAACCGGCTGCTGGACCAATCACCACTCATTGGTGGAATACAAAGACCAGTGGTATCTGTTCTATCACCACAACGATTACTCCCCCGAATTCGATAAAAACAGATCGGCACGGATTGACTCCTTATTCTTCAACCCGGACGGCACTATCCAAAAAGTAATCCCCACCCTGCGCGGAGTGGGCATAACAGACGCCCGGAAAGAAATTCAACTGGATCGCTACAGCCGGTTAAGCAATCAGGGAGCAGCCATCGATTACCTGAACCAAGCAAACAAATTCGAAGGCTGGAAAACTTTATTGAGCAAAAACGGTGCATGGGTGCAGTACAACCGGGTGAACTTCGGAGATAGTACCCCCCGGAAAGTGAAAGCAAGAGTAACCTCGGACAATGGAGGAACACTGCAAATACGTATAAACGGAACAAACGGTCCGGTTATCTCGGAAATAAAAGTTCCCAAAACCGATAAATGGACAAATATTGAATCCTCGGTTCGTTCCGCTCCGACCGGCATTCACGATTTATATGTGTCCCTGAAAGGAAACGGTAAAGTTGATATCGACTGGATCAGTTTTCAATAACTAAATCTCCATGCCGGATATGAAGTATACGAAGACAATAGCGCTAATCATAACCCTGCTCTGCTTCCTGCAAGGGCAGGGTTTAGCGCTTGCTCAGGATAATCCAAACCAATACAATTACCTTTATCTTACTATCCGGAACGGATTATGCGACAACTCTATCCGAGCCATACACAAAGATCACAACTCATTCATGTGGTTCGGAACCTCCAACGGGCTCGACCGTTACGATGGTTACGAACTGAAACACTACTCCACAGCTCCCAGGCAACCGTATCTGTTTATTGAGAGTAATTACATCAATGACATTGACGAAGACGACAACAATTATTTGTGGGTAGCTTCCGAAGCCGGCATCATGAGCATTGATCTCCTTCACGAAAATCTCAACTTCTATAAGGAATACTCCGGCAAGAACAATAATGTGCTTTACTCTCCCGTTCAGGCCCTGCTTGTCGATGATTTCAATAATCTCTGGGTAGGTAAAAGTGACGGACTCGCCTACATCATTCTGGACGAAGAAAGGCAGATAAAAGATATCCGGATATTGAAAAAAGACGTGGATATCAGAACCATTGTAAAACATGGAAGTGATATCTGGGCGGGAGGCGATAAGTGTTTATTGCATTTCACTCCTTCGGGTAAACAGGATTACAGCAATATACCCGTAGTTGCAAACTTAGATACTTCACAGTTAATCTTCAACCGCCTGTTTTCGTATGGTGACTATCTGTGGATCGGTACCCAAAGTGGCTTATACTGCTATAACACCCAGAATCAGTTCTGCATACTCTATCAGCATACCCCCAATGATCCTCACAGCATTTCCTCCAACTTCATCACAGATATTGATAAAAACTCATCAGGCGACATCATTATCGGAACCAGAAACGGAGTGAACATATACCAGCGGAATGACCAATTCGTTACTTTCAGCAGAGGTATACAAGCCCGGTCCCTGAATGATAATATCGTCAACCGGATATTTGTTGATAAGAATGATAATATCTGGGCAGGGACCGACTTCGGCGGAATTAATATCATGGCTCCGCAACGCATAACTTTCAATTATTCACTGCAAGGGTATGAGAAAGGAGTGCCCAACATCATCAGCACGGTGCTCGAAGACAAAGAAGGAAACATCCTGGCAGGAATTGTAGATGGCGGACTTGCCATTAAGAGGAAAGGTGCCGACTCCTTTTCGTTCTTCAAACACAATCCGGGAGATCCTCGCTCACTGGCTCACAACAACATCTCGGGTATCATTCAGGATCTGCATGGCAATTACTGGATATCAACAATAGGCGGAGGACTGGATAAACTGGATAAAAACAATCTGTCACATCCCGTATTCGAACATTACAACAGTTTGAACTCCTCCCTGACTTCCGATGACATCCATGACATAGCCCTGGACTCTGCCCGGAATGCATTGTGGATATGCAACGGCAACCATATCAATACACTCGATTTTTCTACGGGAGCCATCAACCGGCTAAAGTTCTACACACAGTCCAAAGAACCCGCTCATAACATGAATACAATCTTCATCGACTCACAGTCAAGATTATGGATTGGTGGAAACGGCGTGTACGTCATCGACCTGGAAGATTCCAGGAATACCTACGAATGTATATACTATCAGCACAAACTGGATGATCCCGAAAGCAAGATCAATGAAAAGATCACTTGTATATTCGAAACTAAAAAAGGGGAGATTTATCTGGGTAGCCTCGGAAATGGCATCTATCTGTTGGAAGACAACGGTAACAACGAAAAATATACCTTCAAAAACTATGCCGTGCGCTGCGGTCTTTCGGACACCAGCATCTCGAACATTCTGGACGATGAGAACGGGAACTTATGGATCAGCACCCTAAAAGGCATTTACTTCTTCGATATCAATACAAAACGGGCCTTCAAGTTCGATGAAGGAGACGGGTTGCTGGTACCCCAATTCTATAAAAGATCCGGCTGTAAGACCATCAATCACAATATGTTACTGGGAACTATCGATGGTTTCGTAACATTCAGCCCGCTGGTAAACCTGCCCAAGCAAAAGCAGCGGACGATAACCCTCACCAGCGTTGTCTGTAACGGCAACCAGCTGATACCTTATCTGAACAGCGACAATCTGCCTGTAAGTATCTCAACAACCAAGGAACTGCATTTATATCCACCACAGAATTCCTTTGAAATCACATTCAGCTGCCTGGACTATATCGAACAGGAAAAGGTATTCTACTTCCATCGCATTCATGAACTGGAGGAGCACTGGAACACAGGATTGGTAAAGAGAAACGCCAAGTACACCAACCTGCCGCCGGGAAAATATACGCTGGAAATACGATGCACCAACCATGACAACACCTGGTCTACCGAGGCCACCTGTCTCAGCATTATTGTACATCCCCCATTCTATAAAACAGGATGGTTCTACTCACTTATCGCTATATTGATAATGTCCATTCTGCTTTATATCATCTATTGGTATAATGCAAGGCAACAGCATATCCAGAAACTTCTGAAAGAAAAGATAGAGATCATGTCCGAACAGATGGAGGCTATCAACAAAGAGAAGCTATCCTATTTCACCAACCTCGCACACGAATTTAAAACACCCCTGACCCTGATACAAGGACCGGCAAGCCAGCTTATCAGGCAAACTACCGATCCCAAGGAAAAAGAAGACTTACAGATTATCAACCGGAATGCTCAATACCTGCTTTCACTGGTCAACCAACTGATTGACTTGCGCAAGATCGATACCCAAAACTTAACGCTCAATTACTCTCAATTCAACTTCAGCAAGTTCCTGAACACAACAATAACCGACTTTTCCAACCTGATGAAAGAACGAAACATCAGCTTTGAAAAGATATACCGCCTGAAGAGTGACCATATCTATTCTGATAAGGAAAACCTGCATAAGATACTGTTCAATCTATTATCCAACGCCATCAAGCATACTCCCGATAAAGGAAAAATCACATTGCATGCCAACCAATTCATCGACAAGTCGAACAAACTCATGCAGTTTATCTCCGTCACCAACAGTGGCAGCATAATAGCTCCTGACGAAATAGACAAAATATTCAACCGTTTCTACCGGATACCCGAACAGAACAAATATACAAACTACGGACAGAGCAGTACGGGCATCGGACTTCACATCGTAAAAGAGCTTATCAACCTATTAGGCGGAACGATTAAAGTCAAGAGTTCGGAAAAAGAAGGTGTATCTTTCAGATTATATTTCCCCATTACGCTGGCGGACGCAGCGGAGAATGAAATTCATGAGGAATATAAAGAGCCCGTACCCGTTGAAGACAAAATCGAGCCGTTCATTCCTATAGACAGGAGCAAGCCGACTTTGTTATTGGTAGAAGACAATCCCGATATGCGTCATTATATCAAGAATATGCTAAAAGAAAAATACAATATCGCTGAAGCAAACAACGGTGAGCAAGGCTATAAGACAGCCCAGAATATCGTGCCCGATTTCATTGTATCCGATCTAATGATGCCCGTATGCGATGGTTCCGATTTCTGCAAAAGACTGCGCGAGGACAAACTTTTAAGTCACATTCCTTTCCTGCTTCTCACGGCAAATTCAAGTGAGACTGCCCGGATAGAAAGCTATGAAAACGGAGTAGACGGATATATCACCAAGCCTTTCGAACAATCCGTATTATTAGCCCACATAGACTCCATCTTGAAGAACAGGGATTTGCGTCAGAAGAAATTCGTAGAACAAGACTTGAATCCTATTCTGCTGGAAGTGGGACAATCCGACCAGCAGTTCATGAACGAAGTTATGAATATTCTGGAAAAGAACTATACTGATCCTCAATTCGGTGTAAAGGATCTGACAGAAAGACTGAACATCAGTTATACAGTGATTTATAAGAAATTCGTATCACTCACCGGACTTCCGCCGGTACGTTTCATCCAATTATACAGGCTACAGATTGCCAAGAAAATATTAGAGAGTAGCACCAATAACGTCATTGTATCAGAAATAGCCTACCGGGTGGGATTTAATGATCCCAAGTACTTCACCCGTTGCTTTGTGAAACAATATAAGCAAACGCCCAGTTCATTCTTCAAGTAGCACGACCTTAGGATCAGATCTGCTTACACACATTGCGGAAGGTTTCTATTTTATAACTATCAGATCGCCTTCCGCAAACCCAACTGTTATATGTTTCACCTGAAAAAGACTTATTTCTTTCAGATCTTTCTTTAACTCTTTCAGAACTTCCACCAGGCCGTTCAGTACTTCCTCCCACGGAATTTCGCTGGAAAGTTGCAAAGCATCACAGTTCCTTTCTCTCGGATCGAAATCTTCTTCACAGGCCCAGTCATCATTTTCCGCGTCATATTGTTTAGAGCCTGTCAGTTCGAGTGTATAGCAGCTCTGCCCATTTTCTTCGACAGCTTCCCACAAGTTGAAGTTCAATGCAATGATGTCATTAGGCAGGGTTTCGTATTCAGCAATGAACAAAAGCCACTGTTTTACAATGGCTTTTACTTTCTGTTTATCAAATACCTCCATAGGGGTACAGCAGGTCCGAAAGTCCGGTTTACTTTCATCGTTCCCCAATATGGAGAATAGTCTTTTAAAGATATTACTCATTCTTAATCAATTCAAAAGTGTAGCTTCCTTACTCAATGACATCATTGATATGATATGACTACAAAGATAATGACAAATTATAAATAAATAGTATCTTTGTTACCATACTACATAAATAACCTTTTAGTTGAGGAAAATGTTTTGCATGCATAATTAAACATTAAATGATTCCCTCAATAATTTCCAAGCACTACACTTTTTTCATCTTTTCAAAGCAACCCGGACATATCCAGATAGGAGACGTTATCTCTTTTTCTTCCAGATATAAATATGTGCCCCTACCGTTGCATATAGGCGGGTGACATCCATTTTACCGGTGTACGTCTCATCAATTGCTGCCTGCAGCCCAGTATTGTCCACTTTTAGTTTCCCTATTTCGCCTCCTATTAAACCGAGATCTACGCTCATACCTACTACCGAACTCAAACGATATTCAAGACCCACTGTGAAATTTCCACCTAAAGCATTGGCTGTACCACTGAGTTCCCCCAATCCGCTTCCTTTCACTGTCTCTTTATAGCGTAACCACCCCCAACCGATTGCGCCATAGATGGTTAGTTTCTCTCCTAAAATCCATCGACCGGTAAATTGAGGGGCAATATACAATAACCGCCCTATATCATCCATAGCCATAGCACGTACACCATCATAGAAAGCAACTGATTGCTTGGAACGAAATTGCTGTACAAGTACTCCCCATCCCCAACGATTGTAGTAACGAGACATTCCCACTCTCCAGTCAAGTCCCGTAACGTAATTAGAAGCAGCCAGTCCCTCAACCTTTTCTACCGATGGAATATATCCTATGCCTGCACCTGCAAAAACGTAACCGATAGGTTGTTTATTCCAGTCCGTGCCCTTACGTGGCTGTGAGTTTACTTCCTTTTTGGATTGTGTCAGACTTTTGTTTATCTCCTGAGCATGAAGAGAGAATACTCCCAAGATGCTGATTGCTAATAGAATGACTTGTTTTTTCATATTTTATGTATTAATTTAATGCTTCATTCGTTATGGATACTTTTTCATTATAAGGAGGCCACATTTTTATATTACGCATAGCGGGAGTGGGAGGATAATAGATATCATGTTTTAAAAGTTTCATATCTTTTAGCGTCAAATCATATCGTTGTAAGATATTATAGCTACGACTTATTTCCTCCCAAGAATATTTAGCAAGTGTATCAGTATCAAAAATAAAGATGCGTATCGTATCATTAGCCATTCTAAAGATCTCTTCTGTACTAATTGAGCCAGGTACTATAAACAAATTTGCTGATTTTTTTTCCACGGTTGTAAATCCATAATTATATTGAGATGTAGCATCATAGTCTTGATAAGCAGGTACTAAAGTATCATGGATACCCAGATACCACATGTTTAAACACACATCTATTTCTCTATCCGATTGATTATACACCTCGAAGCCAAATTCATGTGTATTTGGGTCGCAGGAAGAACATCCTAATAATATTATTAGTAATTTATTTATCAATTTCATATTTCTAATATTTAAAGTTATAATTTATAGCTTGCGGATAAAAAGTCGGATTTTTGGGTTCGTCCCACATTATTCCATAATGTTTCTCAAAGTATTTCTTCGCCCTTTTACTTGCATCCATTTCGTAATCTTCTAAGTCATGGGAAGGATAAGTTTTATTGCCAATTGTTACATAACTTTTATCTTGTACACTAATAATACTAGGTATTCCGACTTTTACCAAATAGCTCCACCCATAGCTTTTACTCTGCAAATAATGACCATATTCATGCATATAAAGTTGATCTTTTGTAGGATCAAAGTTTCCATCATTGTCAACAGGCATTTTACCATCACCCCAATAATCACTTTTCCCATCATTTATATTAATAAAGCTACCTAATGTAACACCATTGTTTTTTGTTGGTGAACATTCATTTATTACATAAGTTGCCCCATCAAAATACTCTACTCTATCTACATTTCCTATAGCATTTCTATATTGAGACCATACTACACCAGCTACTGTTTGAGGAAGTTCCCAAGTAAAGCGCGACCAAACATCAAGAATTTTAAAGTCTTTCAAACCCTGAAATAATCCAAAATTAATTTTAAGTTCATTTTTCGCTCCCTTAATCCCCTCTTTCCAAGCTGAAGAAATCCTTTCCAAGATATTCCCCTTCTTAAATAATCCTCTGAAAAAGCCTGTTACAAACCCTAAGAAGAACTCTCCATCTTCATCAATATACCTTAATGGATTATTCAAGCAATAAGAATACCTATTATAATTCTGGCTCAAATATGGATCTTGCAACTGCGGATCAGGAGACAGGAATCTGCCTATAACCGGATCATAAAGCCTTGCGTTCATATTAATCAAACCAAAAGCAGTCAGATGCTCATGCCCAGTATAACCTCTGCCCAAGAATAACGTAGGTTCTGTGCCAACCGCATATAAAGCTTGGTTAGCAGGATTCCTCAACCTCCCCCATGCATCATAACTTAACTCCTGCTTCAGCCCACCCGAAGAATTAACGATATGAGTTATACTGCCCAGATAATCCTTGCATAGATAGTAAACAGCCCAAGCCCCTGAACCTTCTTTCACATACACTGCTGCCGCTGAATATGCGTCGCCGCCAAGGTACAGAATTTCTTTTGAACCCGCAACTCCTGTCTCGAATTCATATTGGTTTCCCCAATAATATTTATTGAGTTGGACTTGATTGTTCTTCTTCAGATTCATTTTGACCCTATTACCTTCCCCATTATATGTAAATGTTGCTACATAACCATTTTCAGTAATAGTCTCCGGTCTTCTTAAAGCATTATAGGTAATCTGTTGTTCCCGAAGTGGAACTTCCGTACCATAAGGAGTAATCGAAGCTATTGCATAAGGTTTCTCATCATTATACACAAAAGCTCCTACATTAGATATATTGGTTATATTTCCATTGTTACTATAAGCAGCCGTTTTTCCGGCAAAGCTTGTTAATCTGTTCAGATTATCATAACCAAAGCTCTCCTGAATGTTCCTCACATTGTCTTTTCTCCAATTCAGATTGCCCGTCTTAGCATTAAAATTATATCCGGAATTCTGAATAACAGTAGAACCGTTTTTAACTACCCTACCCGTTGGAATCCCGTTTGCATCATAAGAATATGTACGGGTCAGAATACCTGTGCTTATACCGGTCGTTAATCCTAATGAGTTTTCAGCAGTTAACTTCCAGATGGATGTCGAGTTATTAAGTTTCACTTCCGAAAGATTACCATAGGAATATGTATAGTTTTCAGTCACAATACTGCCAACATTAGAAGCATACGCCAAGCCTGATATACGCCCACTGGTGTAAGTAAATGTTTTTTCGAGCCATTTTCCATCCACATTCGTTTCTTTCATAGTCCTCAGCCTCATCAAAGCATCATAAGTATAGGTTTTAGACGTCCCGTTTGAACTTACCTCAGATTCTATGAGATTGTCAGTATTATAGCTGTAGTTTATTGTCTGTCCGGCAACCTCCTTTTTTGTCAAACGATGAAAATTATCATAAGTTTTCTTCGTAGTATTTCCATTGGCATCAGTTTCCAGAACTCCATTCCCCATAGCGTCATAACCGTATTCGATTAGTCCGAAACTTGGGTCATTCATCGTAATTCGTCTGCCAAAATCATCATACCCGAATGTAGTTGTAATCTGTCCCGGAGCAATTACGCTATTCATCTGACCGTCTGGTCTATAATTATAAGCAGTGGTACCTGCGGGGTCGGTAACTGATATTATATTTCCGGAAGCATCCTGTTTTTCTGTTTTTGAAACACCATCTACCACCGAAGTCACGTTTGTATTAGAGTATGAAAAAGTGTCCTCCTTACCGGATGCATATTTTAATGATATGATCCTATCATTAGAATCATAAGTATATGTATTCCATTGCGCAGGAGTGGCTCCCTTGAACGGCACGGAAACTTTAGCCAACCTCCCTCTCTCGTCATACACATTATCGGTATAAATATAATTCCCGTCAAAGCGTTGTTTTCCACTTCTTACTTCCCTCCCTAAAGCATCATAATAAGTCCGGGAAGTCGGAGCGCCTGTAGCAGAAACGGTAGTAAGCCTTAAAGCTGAAGCCGGAGCCGTAGCCCAAGAATATGAAGTAGTTTCTACAGAACCATCCGGAGAGACAGTTTTTACTTTTCTACCCCAATCATCATATTCGAACGTGGTTTCCTGTTCTTTATGATTTTTTACAGAGTAAAGTAATCCCTTCGGATTGTACGCATACGTACTCACAAGATTCAAAGGAGTCGTTTTCTTTATGACCCTCCCATAAGAATCGTATTCATACAGAGTTTTTAAGGTAGTAGCAGCTCCATACTCTGTCAGAAGTTCCTGAGTAACCAGCCCATCTTTATATGAACGATTGACTTGAGAGGCTGATTTCCCGTTTACATAGTTCACAGTAACAATCGGAAGCTGATTATTATCAAATACAGGTATGTAATTTCTGCCGACCCATGTTAAACCATCTTTTGTTTTAGTGGTTACCTGATCATATAACAGCCCTATTCTATAAGTCGTGCTATTGTCTATGTTATGATAAGACTTATCAGTTGTTATCGTGAGACCATCGCTGTAAACAGATGTTTCTTTCGTTACATTACTATAAACATCATAGACGCAACTGGAATTTACTGTCACGTTTTTCAACTTATCTTTTTCTACCTTGCTGCTCGAAATCATCCTGACTACCTTATTTGATAAGGTAACCATATGAAAGTTATAAGACGATTCCGCCGTTGGAGTGACCACTTGAGTAATGAACCCGAACTTCATGGGATCAAAAGTCTGTTCAGTCTGAATTCCCCTGTTATTGTCATATATCCTAATTTTCCTGAACCCACAGAAGCCTAAGCCTTGACGATGCGCAACAGCATCATTATAATAATACGATACAGAAGATATATATTTACCATTATAAATAGAGTATGCATTACTCACCATATTAACGTCTATATACAGCTTATTATATGGGAAACCCACACTATAGTCAGATGTCGTCCAATACATACTGCCATTAGTAAGATTTTCATAATCAAATTTCTCAATCACTCCATAACTGTTAATCATGCCGGTCAGCATTCTTCCCCGGACATCATTACGTGTAAAGGAAATTGGAGTGACAGTGGCATCTTTAATACTTAGCAATTGGCTGGTCCTACAGCTATATCCGTCTCCTATAGTTCCTGTTATAAAATGAGATTCAGAATCTACAGTCACCTTTGCAGATTCGGCCATAGTATTCAGTTTACCGTTCTGGTTCAGATGTACACTGATTTGAGTTCCGGATTTTACAGCTAAATCGGGAAGTTTATCACCATTCAGATCATGAAACAGAAACTGATAATTGGTATCGGAATTAGATAAAAACTCAAATGTGCTGCTTACAAATCCACTGCCGGTTGCCAACAAAGCAGTCCAGGTTTTATATGTACTATTATAATGAGTTACCGGATAAGAAATGGGTCTAATACACGGAGTGGTCAGTTCAAGAGGCTTATTGATATCAACCTTGCCACTATTATCAGGAAGAAAAGGATCCCTTATTATCGGATCATCAATAATCTCACCTCTACAGCCACTACATTCACCACAAGGACGTTTTTTCATTTCAATCCAGTAATCATTCCTTTTAGGACCTAAAAGAAAATCCGTGAGTCCGTCACCATTAATATCCTCAACCAGTAATTCTCTTTTTGAACTACTTGATATATCCGTGTTCCTGATGCCGCTTGTATATGCAATCTGCACAAAAGTACCTCCCTGATAGGAGTAAATATAAGTTCCACTTCCATTTATGAGGCAAATATCCGTTCTCCCGTCCCCGTTATAGTCGACAGCAAAAAGCGCATCTTTAAAATAATCAAATAAGAATGGAGTTTGATCATATATCTTAGACCTTAATTCCAGATTAAACATAGTGGTTCTTGACCATGTCCTGGTTTCTCCTTTCGGTAGCTTATTGCCCGAAACGGCAACGAGTTCCATCTTTCCGTCCCCATTGAAATCTCCGGTAATGAATAATCTGGGGACAGCACTTTGTCTGCTGCCTTCTGCAAAAGTTCCTTCTAATAGGAAGGATGCATTCCGGGCTGTCATATTCTTATCATAAGTAGTAATATCTACTTTGGCACTGTTCTGATCATGCAACCAATAATTAATTCTAACCAGTTCATCATTTCCATCACCATCTATATCAACAGGATATAATTTCTGGAATCCATTACCTGCCTGAATCTTTACTGGTGAGCAGAAATAGTCGCCAAGATTCTTATAAACCAACAGATTCTGCGCAGGATCATATCTACTTCCATATAAGTAATTCCCTTTGCTATCACGAGCGGTGATGCCATAAGATTCAAAATTAGGATAGGCGACAAGCCCCTCACTCCGGGCAAGAGAATTAAACTTACCCTTATGCAGGATAAGATCGGGAGCCTTACTGTTAGCAAAATAAGTTTCAAGAAAAGCCGTACTTGTCTGGAAACGACTTTCATCAGACTCACCTCCATAATAGAACATCAGCGGATTAACTTCTTTGCCATTCGATTTAAGACTGATTTTAGACAAGAAACTATATATACTTGTGTCATAACTCAGCGTATAAGTACTAAGAAGCATTGATGATTGATAATATGTATCTATCTTCGACAATAATTTACTATCCTTCATCAGCCGCCCTGCTATATAGGAAGATTGAACATCGCTTCTTGCCTGATAGGTAAACTTTATAGCACCATATTGAGTAGAATTACTGCCATATTTGATCTCGGTGACATAATAGACGTTATTATCCAACAGATAAGTAAAATCAATATACCCTCCGAATGCATCTACACTTTTAGTAATCGGGTAAGTAATTTGTGCCGATGTATTGGTGGGATATCCAAGAGTTACTTTCTTTCCATCCGGATACCAAACATCAAAATAGTATTTTCCTGATGGTGCATAAAATGTAACTTTCACATTGCCGTGCTCTGTCTGATAATTGATTTGAGAAGTTGTTTCTGATATCTTAATAAGCCTACTGCCATCTAATGAATAGGCAGAATTCTTATCTAAACTAGCCGGTTTTGCATTACTTCCATCATAATAATAATTTGAATTACAAATAGATATATAGGATAATCCTCCTATACACCACCCGTATCCGGCAATACTATTCCCCATCAGACTATTATAAGATAAGGCAAGAGCGGGTTGGTGTCCGTTTTTCCCTCCATATATTTCAATAGGTACACTGTATGTGAGTGAGCCATTTTCTATTCTCGATTGAATAGGAATTTCACCTACTGCTTTTGCCCGGTCTATTTCTACCGTGCTTGGCAATTCGGGCAGGGATGGAGGCGCTGGCAAAAGAGGATCTAACGGTTCTAATGGATCTAACGGATCTAATGGTTTCAACGGGGGTTTCAAGAGAGGGGCGTCTAACGGAAGAACTTTATTTCGGACATCACCATCTTCCGACGACAACTCATTGACTTCTGTCACTACTTGATACAACCCGTCCGCATCGGCCTCTTCCATAAATTTATCTTTTGATAAATCTATAACAAGAGAGTCCCGATCTACTGAAATCTGGGTATATCCTGACAAGGAGTATAGCAGTACTAAAATAAAAAATATATTTCTTTTCATAACAGAGTATTAGCTTTAGGTCATTTCTATTCTTTAACTATTTTCCAACTGCTGGTATTGCCATTATAGACTATCTGCATGATATACATCCCCGGAGTTCGATCAGATATATCTACCATATTGGATTGAGATATACTGCCCCATTGTTGCAGCAATGTCCCGGTAAGATCATAGAGAGATATCCGGGCATTCTCAAACTTCTCAACTCCTGAAATATCAATTTTGAGTATACCACGGGTAGGATTGGGATAAATTGTCACTTTAGTTTCCGAAAGTTTTTCTTCATATGTGGAAGGCTCTCCTTCATCATCGCTCAAGGCTCCCCTTGTCTGAATCACAATCTCCTTTTGGCGAGTCAACCGATTACCGGCACTGTCATAGGTATATTTGATTTTGTTTTGGGCGTATGCATCAGCAGCAGCCCACATAGATAAAACCGCGAATAGCAGAAATATGGCAACTATCCGTTTAGATGTTTGAATTCTTAAAAGTAAAAATGTTGTTTTCATGTGATATAAGATTTTATTGACGCTTCAAATAACCACAACTTTCACATAAAAACAAAATATTATATGGTAACAGTGGTAACAAACCTACTTCAGCAAGAAAAGTTGTTTTGCATCTTACAGTTCTTTCAGCCTCCGTCAACTGCCCTATTCATCGGCTTTCCGGCTGAAAGGATCTCCTGAAAGGAAAGATTCTTTGCTTTCAGCTTTCAGCCAATACTTCTTTAGTGAAACAAAGGTTTAGTTGACAAGGAGAATAGTCACCTTGCATAAAAATGCGCAGAAAAAGAAGCTATGTTTTAATGGTTATCATTGCTTCTTTTACCACAAAACAAGCAATGATATTTACTGAGAAATACTATCTAATAAAATTCAATGACGCATCTATATATCCAACGTCTCCCATCTATACATCCAACACCTTCCATCTATACATCCAACACCTTCCATCTATATATCCAATACAGTGAAATACGTGAATTTTCCAATACTAAAGTTTCTAATGAAATAGCATTTATTAAGCATGAAGAATCTCATGATTACAATATCGGCTGAAAGCTGAAAGCAAAGAATCTTTCCTTCAGGAGATACTTTCAGCCGGAAAGCCGATGAATAGGGCAGTTGACGGAGGCTGAAAGAACTGTAAGATATGATTGGTTAAAAAGACATAACCACCGATTATAGAAAACGATTTAAAAGTAACATCTCAGTCCGCCTTGAATTCCCAAACGATTTACTCCATGACGGTCATTAATCACAATCATACCTGAGTAAATGCCATCAGGACGGGAGATAGATGCCCGCCACCATCGCGCACCCAGCCCCAGTCCTATTACTTTATTCAACATATATTCCACTCCCCAATTGAGCTCTGCCGCCACCCCCGAGAACCGGTCATTGCCCGCACCGTTCCAGGTATATCCGATACTCGCAGTTCCCCTGACCATCCACCTCTCACCCAGCTTCTGGCAATAGACAAAGACAGGAGCCACATAACCCAACGTCACAAGTTCCTCCGGGAAATCAGTAGTAATAGCCTCACATTCCACTCCAAATCCATATCCGCCGTCACCGACCCAGTTATACGCTACTTTATACTCTCCCCCTCCTTTCCACTTGTAAGATCCCGAGCGCATCACCACCTCACTCGTTATCCATCCATAGCCGAAATTCACAATAAACGTGTTTCTCGGTACTCTTATCCTCTTCTCCTGCTCTTTTTGTGCTTCCTGCATCCCAACCGCATCTTCCATCATGAGAACTACACTCTTTTCTTGCCCCCAAACACTGACATTCAGGCAGCATAAGCCAAACATCAATAACACATACTTCATGACTTTCATTTTATAGATTTTTCTAATATCTCATTAATAATCCCGCTTTGATAAGATACTCTATAACTATAATTGCCGACTCTTTCTTTTCTTCGGGCAAAGCGTTATATTCCTGCGAATACTCAGGATAATTCAGCAAAATAGTTCTCATATTGTTTTTAGTGATGAGTTTCACTTTCTTGCTATCAGACTCTATCAAATAACAAACTTTGTTTTTCAGTTGCTTAGACGCTACGATAGCCCCTCCTATGGCACCGAAGAGCATACCCCCCGCAACAGCCTCACTTATCTGCTTTTTGCCAATCTTAGTACCGATAAAACAAATCTTGTTTGTACCAAAGCGGAAACCGGGTGCATACCAACTGCCAAACCTGCATCCCTCATATCTTAATTGCCGACAGTTTACATACAAGGTATCCTGATGTATGATATACTTTACCTCTTTCTTCAATAGCTTATCTGTCTTTTTATCACCCGTCTTCGGTTTAAAATCGGCGCCTCCATTCCAGAATCTCTTGCTCTGGGACCTGGATTTAATAGCAAGATTCTCCAGACCGACAAATTTACCGTCCATGTAATCGGAGAACGACAAGGCATATTTGCTTTGCGCAAAAGCGATGACTGCAAACAGCGGCAGTAACATAGCCAAGGACAATCTTTTCCGTAACATAATATTATTTTTATTTAGTTGTTCTTTGTTTCACAAGCTCTTTGCAAGCTAAAACAGATACCGAAACGGTATCCGAAGTCAGCTTTATAATTTTTATCCTTTGTGATGCCATTAAAACCGGCACCACCTTGTACACTGACTTTTACTTGTGAATAACAGAAAGAGGTTGTTAGACCCAAAAGTAGAACTAATAAAACGTGCTTTTTCATATTCATGTTAGAATTATTGGATTATTTGAAATATAATTAAGGAAACAGAGAGGAAATATACCATAAAAGTATTGAACATACAAATAATAAAATAAATCCTAAGACTCTATTTCTTCTTAAACAGCTACTTCGCTTGTTTAAGATGTTTCATATAATTTTCCCAGTCTTGCTCATTACACCAGAACCATTTTCTTTTAAGCAAGTTATCGTCCGGTTGAGGAATTTTCACACTAACAGGAACAAACCGAAGAGTATCGCCGATATCAGAAGGGTAACTTTTGGAAAGTTCTCTCTCTCTTTTAATAGTTGTATTATTGAAATCGTTTATACACAGCATCGTATTTTTATCGATAATTTTATACCACTTTTCTATTCCGCTTCCAGCATCATTTAGAGATTGAGTTTCTCGTATATACTGTATCTTTAAGGTATCTCCATAGATTCTATAAATTCCTATGAAATACATGGAAGTAAAACGTTCTTCTGAAAACTCTTTCAGCTTTTGCAATTCAAGATGATCACGTTCAGGATAATACCCTTCAACAACCAGTCCATTCTTATAGAAGAATGTACGCCGATTATAATAACCGTCGGTATTAATAAGGGTATCAATCCCTGTATACGCATCTGCATAACAGTAAGTAAATGCTTTTTTAACATCATTAGGAATCCCTCTGCAGGATGACAGAACATACAGTGCACATAAAATAAATATTACTTTTTTCATATTGAATACATTTTTATTTTCCCCATAAACTCAAAGGATTATAATAGCCCGAATAGAAATATCCGCCCGCTTTAAAGTTATCATAATTCAGGTAAAAATTCTGATTTCCAAAACCAGTTCGCCCGTGAATTCCGTTCTGCTGCAAGTCTTGGAACGCTTCATGGCTATAACCAACGCGCGTAATTTGATTTCCTCTTCTATACCCAATCCATACAGGAGCAGAGAAAACCTGTCCATTTTTCCAAGTACTATAGCCTTTATTTCTATTTTCACCCCATATTGGACTACGTGCATTTTCATCTTGTTGTTTCTGACTATCCGCCTTTCCATCATTAGTATAGATATAAGACCCAAATGAAAAATTTCCAATACTCAATTCAAACGCATTTGTTCTCCATCTGTCACCATCTCCTCCTAAAGATATCATGTCATTTTGCAACGCAAAAGAACCACCTTTCCAATATGCCGTTATATTAGCAACTCTTTGTGCGTTCGATTTTCCGTCCGGACCTTGAGTCTTCCCATAATAAGTCAAACCATATCCGACTCCAACGCCATTATAGGTTGCAGAAGCATTCCATCCCCAATGATTATCACCCACTCCACACTCCAACACTGACACCAATGCTAAAGTCTCCATGAACTATTTTTTAATCTAATAATTTCTTTACAACCTCTGCCATCCATCCTTCATAATTACTTATATTATCCACGGACACTTCTTTAAAAACTATTTGTTTAATTTTCTCTCCATACTCGAACACAATAGCAGATTTCTCCGGATGCTCCTGTAGACGCTTATAAATCCTCTGGTAAATAACCTTACTCGAAGGATATGAAAGTCCTGCAGTATGAAAGAGGATTAGATCATTTTTCTTAAATAATATATCTATCAATATCGCGGCTTTTATTCTTATATGTATGATATTATCTGCATATATTTTATCATCCAAATTAAGTTCTTCAAATAAAAGATTGATTTCATTAGTAGAAAAGCCATACTTCTTCAATAAATTAGAAAGTCTTATATGCCTGAATATTCTAAAATTCTCAAAATAGATCTCTACTTTTTCTTCTATCCTTGTTTCGTCCATAAAAGGATCAGTATACTTCTTGCAAAAGATATTTAGAGGAAAAGTGCACTTCTTGTTTTGGGAAGATATAATTTTCCCAAAATTCGGTATTGCAGAGAAACATACATAAAATCTACCTGCAAACGCTGTAAATGAACTTATATTTCCCAGATTATATATTTTAAAATAATAATTATCTGGCGATTGGGAAGCTGTATGATCTATAACCATAATTCTTAGGATTATTAATAGTGAAATTTCCGTTATTCAGTAATGAATTAACAAATTTGTCATTGCCAGTTGATAAATAATATCTGATAGCAGCATTCATCCGATGGTTACCATCTGTAATGGTTCGCACTCCTTCATGATAAAATCCCGCAGCACCAGATTTATCACTAAAAGTACCATTTTTCATCTGTTCATAGTACATATCTACTATATCCTGCTTTACACTTTGTTGTGCACTACGCAAACCTAATTGCGCTGCTGTTTGCTGTATTTGCTTACTTTGATCAGAAATACCTGTCCAAATATCCACTTTATGGTCCAGCGAATAGTTTGCTGCAGCTCCAACCGCTGATAATCCGCTTGTCATAAAGCTCATCTTGGCACCACTCCACATCCCATCAAGAAAGGAAGTATTGGGATCATCATCAACTTCAGCCATCACACCACCCATCAAAGTACCGAAAGGCAAACCGGAAACTTCATGAGTAATTAGATTCTGAAGCATTGGAGATTTTATGTTTTGGGTAAGTTTCTCGATAGGACCGACAAACCGACCGGCAATCTCACCGCCAACATAAGCCATCGTACCAGCCATTATGCCATCAAACGCAACTTGTTGCAGGTTGATATTCTTCCACCCATTGTTAAAACCTTGACCAATCGCAGAGTTTGCAGCACCGGTACCAGCAGCAATACCAATAGCGGCACCGGGGAAAGCGGCAGTCAATGCACCGGAAACTGCACCGGTAGCAAAATAAGATAATCCTTCCCAGCTTAAATCCGCACCATTGGCAACCCAGTTTATTGCTCCTCCAATAACTGCACCAATAAATAGATGCCAGAACTCTCCATCCGGATCCGTATATATTAACGGATTATTCAAGCAATAAGTATATCGATTGAAATTTTGTGAGAAATCAGGCATCTGAACAAACGGATCAGGACTCAAGAACCGAGCCAGCAACGGATCATACATACGGCCATTCATGTCTATCAGCTTGAACTCATCCAGATGTTCATGTCCCGTATAGCCACGGTGGAACTTGAAGGTGTTATTAGCTACCGTACGTCTGCCCCAAACATCGTATGAAGCCTTGAAAACCTCAGTACCTGCATTATCAGTCAACTTCACAACACTGCCCAAATGGTCTTTGTGGGCATAATAAATCTTATCAGACTGGCCGGATTGTTTCACATATACCGCTACCAAACCGTTATTGCCACCAAGATAATATAATTGTTTCGTTACACTGCCTTCGGTGACCATCTCATAATCGCCCGCATATACAGTCGTACGTGCAACCGCATTGTTCGTCTTCAACGTAGATTTCCAACGTTGTCGATCAGGACCATACGTGATGTTCAACAGGTAATTGTTCGAACCGACCGTTTCACTGATGGAGGAAACTTTATCAAATGCAGTATACGCAATGGTCTGGTTATTCTCGGAAATCAGGCCGCCGGTATTGTCAACGGTACTTACCGCATGAGGTTTGTCATAACTGTATGAACCCAAGCCTGTTTTAGAAACAATATTGCCATTGGCATGATAACCCATGTTCATGACTGTAGAACTACCTTGCTTCACAACAGTCAAACGATCTGCGCTGTCATAAGTGAAGGTTTCCGTTTGCCCAATCATACCCGTACGCGAAGTAAGATTGCCTGTAGCACCATCAAACACATAGTTCATATTATGCAGCGACGTAGTACCTTTCATCGTCTTCAGGTTACTAAGTAAGCCTTGCGAATTACGGGTTTCGGTAGAAATCAATGTACCGCCAAGTTTGGTAGTAGTGACAGTTCCGGTAGTTCCCGTGAGTTCCCAGATATTTTGCGTACCTGCCAGCACCTGTCGCAGATTACCATAAGCGTCATAGTTGCGACTGACGGTCAAAGATCCAGGATAGGCAATATTACTCAGCTGCCCCTGTGAGTTATAAGAGTAAGTAAATGCCAAAGCACCTGTTCCTTCTATTTGACGCGTCTCAGTCCTCGTACGACCGTAATTGTCATACGTGTAAGTCGTGTAATTATTACCCGTCTGTTCCTTTGTCAGACGCAGCAAGTTGTTGCCGGACGTTCCATAGGTATAGGTAGTAGTTACACCATCCGTTGCGGAAGAGGTCATACGCCCCAGCACATCATAGGTATTTGTCGTGGTTTTACTTTTCCCGTCAACCTGAGTTTTCAATCGTCCGGCAGCGTCATACGTATAGGTTATGGTACCTGCATTGGGATCGGTCAGCGTCTTTTGCTTACCCGTGTCATAATAGGTCATAGTGAAAGTAGCTCCACCTGTGACTATCTTTTGAGGTTTTCCCAGTGACTTATAAGTATAGGCAATGCTGGAAACCGGATCGGTCACGGATTTCACTCCACCCCAGGGATCATAAACTCGGGTATAAGTTTTCCCGTTTGTGGTACTCGATACTGTATGGTTCCCATAAGCGTAAGAAACGGATCTCCCTGCACTGCTTGTTTGGGTCAGCACTCGCCCACGAGCATCATACGTATAGTTCTCCGTCGTGGTAAGATTGCCAGTTTCTGTCTTTTTCTGAGTGATCAGCCCTTTGTTGTTATAAGTCGTAGCCTCTTTAATGGACATACTTTTGGGACCGATTGTTTCTACCAATACCTCACGCCCCTGATTGTCGTACCAAGTTTTTACCCAGGGCTCTCCCGTAGCTTGGGCAAGCGTAAAGAATCGTTTACTTGAATTGACATTCCAACCACTCAGATAACTTCTCTTAGTACCGTCGGGAAAAAGAGTAGACAGTCTGTTCCCCCATCCATCAAACGTATGCCTAGTTGTTAACTTATTGGAAGTATCACTTTCGTCAGTTTCCGTCAAGACATTTCCCCAAGTATCATATGTATAAGCAATAATGGATGACGACGGATTAGTAGAAGTTTTAGCGATAAAACGTTTCGTTGTATCATAATCATAGTTACTGGTAAGGGCGGAAACTCCAGAGCCACTGATTTTCTCCGTCTTCACGTTTCCCCAAGTATCGTAGGTGAATTCAGTAGTTAAAGGCAAAGAGGAACCATAATTTTCAACAGTCTTCGTTTTATATCCTTTAGAGGTATCATACGTGATTTCCGTCTTCTGCGTGAAAGTCGACGAGTCATCCGTATGCTTCTGTACCTTTGTGATCAACTGGGGCTGATAGATTTTTCCGGCAAGGATATAGTTGCCATATTGAACAGTACGATACATATTATTGCCATAGTCTGCCTTTTCCTGGGTCATGTAACCGTAGGTAGTATTGAACTGACGAGTGGTAGTAACCATATTGCCATCCAAATCCTTCTCTGTAGTAGATGAAGGGTAAGCAAAGTATTTCCTGGAGCCTTTATCCACGATAACCAGCGTAGAGTTAGTTTCAGCCGTACTGCCGTCTATGGTATTTTTAGTATAGGTAACAGATGGTATGTAGAAGGAAGTATTCCATGCTTTTACACCAGATTCAGAAACTGTCCCCAACGTCATATTCTCAGCTATCATGGAAGACATTCCCAACAGCCCTTTTCCTTGCAAATGCATTTTAAGGCCACTGTACCGATAGTTAGTTATCATTGTTCTGCCTGCCGCACCATTATCCGAATTTACTTTCTTTACTACATGCAAAGGCAAAGTATAATCGGCAACAGGATAACTGCTACCCGTACCTTTGGTATAGATACCGCCATTGACAAGGGAGGCATAAGTAATATTCGTCACACTACCATAGCCACCGGTAACAGAAGTTACCTTACCTTTGTCTGTATTGTAACTACTATTAGGGTATAATCGCCATACAGGGTCTCTGTTTGAATTACTACTATTATAACAATTGTAACCATAATTCATCAGTTCCATCTGACCGTCACCGTTGAAGTCACCCACCAGATAGCGGGATGAAAGAGCATCTTCATCTCTGTTAGAAGTCGCCGAACGCACTATGGTAAGCGCACTTCCTGTAGAATGCATCCAATAGGTATAAGTTTTATTGAACTCACCCCAAGAACCTTGAAATATAGCGCTCTTCTTATCATACATGGCCTTGGTTATCACCACATCCGATTTCCCGTCAAGATCGAAATCATATATAAGGCAATCAAACCTTGAATCATCTTTTGAAGTGAAGCTCTGATCGTAAAGCCCTAATGTGCATGCCTGCGACTTAGTAAAAGTTCCATTGCCATTATTCAAGGCAAAATACCAACTACTTTCACCGGTACTGTTCATTAGTATATCCATTAAGCCATCACCATTAAAATCACCGGAACGAATCATCCACACCTTAGAGACATTGGTTCCTGTAGTCTTCTTGGCATCCGAAAAAGTAGTTCCCGTAATTCCATTACCCTGATTCCAAAAAATGGTATAGCCTCCATTATAAATTATCATCATATCTTCCAGCCCGTTACCGTTAAGGTCAGATACGAATACCTTATCGGGATTAGAAGGCAAGGTAAGGCTAAATGCCGTGCGGTATAAAGATGTTCCGGAATTATGTCCAATAATCTCGCCCGGATACTTGTTGCCACTGTGTCCCTTTTCTATGAAAACGATATCTCCTTTTCCGTCATTATTAAAATCACCGGTAGCATAGGCGGGCATTTCACTACTGTGCTGCAAGTTGTATCCGAAAGCCCCCTGAACCGTGTTTCCATAAACATAAAAAGCTATTTGCTTCCAATGATCATTGATGCTTACA
The DNA here is from genome assembly GCF_020091405.1 of Bacteroides cellulosilyticus. Lineage (NCBI taxonomy): Bacteria > Pseudomonadati > Bacteroidota > Bacteroidia > Bacteroidales > Bacteroidaceae > Bacteroides > Bacteroides cellulosilyticus. The sequence goes on along the minus strand of NZ_CP081903.1, from coordinate 1,797,537 downwards.
TGTGGTACTACAAATTCATTCAGACCGTCTCCATCAAAATCGATGACGGACGATCCCGCTTTGTATTCTTGCATGTCAGACAATTGAAAACTTGCTCCAAGACGATAATTCGTTCCGTCAACAAATCGGACATTTCCGGAAGAATCCAATGAGGCCCAATATATATAAGCGTAAGTATCATAGGTCCAAGAATTCGTACCTGTCGGTATCTTTACAGGAGAGATTCCCATCATATCCGTCAAACCATCTCCATTGAAATCACCAGCAATAAATTGCTGTTCAGAAAATGCGACTGCTGGATAAACAGAAGCAGCATTCACTTGAGGAGAAACAGGAATACTATATAGGGAAGGCAAATAAGACCAATTTAGCTTAACTGGTTGCATAACATCGCCGGCACCATTCCTCTCCGTAACACTTGTCAGACGTGAATATTTAGTACCGGAAGCATCACCGGTGGTATTGTATTGCAAGTCATAAACACGGTAAACCGAATTTCCCGTTTTGCTTGTAATGGTTTTCAGCCTACGATCCATGGTTCCTTTTACGCCTTCAATAACAAATAGTTGCGGATCATTGGAGCGAGTTTCATAACTGAAAGTAACCGTATTCTGTAAACCAGTACTCCCATTCTTATTATTTCCATACATTATAGTGTTGGGGTACATGCAGTAACTCCACTTATTATAAGTATAATTCATGTAATTACCCAACGGATCTTCCACGTAATCCAGATACCATGCATAGATTCTGGGGGAATTACCGGCTGTGTAGCTTTGTCGAGCACCGGTTGTATTTCCATAATAGCATATCTGCCCGGTAGAAGACTGCACTTCAAACCATGTATTAGCTGTAGAAGCAGTATATGTGCCATGAACAATCACTTTTGTAAAAGGATCGGATTCCAAATAATATATGGCTCCCTCTTGCCCTATAGTGCCAGAAGAATAAATCAAGCGTTTACCGTCCAGATAATAAGCCTCATCGGCGGAAAAAGTCAATGCCTTGGCTGTACCGTCATGATACATATCCTTCGGACCGCGAGTTATAACTGACATTCCCGACAAATTACATCCCCAACCCAACATTCCATTTCCCGCCTGACTATTATAAACGATAGCAAGCGTAGGTTGCATGCCTCCTACACCTTGCGGAATTTTAATAGGAATTGAATACGTAGCTGCTCCGGTAGCCGATACATCAAAAGTTCCACCAAGAGAGCCAACGGCTTCCTGTTCCGCACTATATGTGATGGGAATGTCCGGATAATCAAAATCTTCCGAGGCATATCCGGTAATATTGGTAGTAATAAGTTCCGCTGTATCATATCCTTCCGATACTATATAATAGGTGCCCGGTTCTAAGGTTCTCTGTATAAAAGCATGAGAGGATGAAGAACAGTGACCATCATCTGAATAATAATCATTGGAAGCAATGACACCTCCCGCGGCATTCAACAGATAGGCGCAAGTTTCATAAACCATTGATCCGCAATGAGTTATTGTTACAATCATTTTACGGGTTAATGTGAACTTATAAAAAACATCCTCTTGTTCTCCGGCTGCATACTGATTAGAAAAAAGATTCATATTCTGTATATCAGAATAGTCAAAACTCTTGTTGTAAGTACCGGCGTCAATAGCATTCTGCTGACTATCCCCTTCTGAAGATAAAAACATCCCAGTTATTTGAGTAGTAATAACTCCGTTCTCTTCATATCCTTCTGCCACGACGTAGTATGTGCCGGCATCCAGTATCTTTGATAAATAAGCCTCTCCAGCACCACCGCCACAGCCTATGGAAAAGTCAGCATCATCGTTATAGTCAATTAATTTTCCGGAAGCATCCAAAAGGCTCAAATAGGTATCAGAAAGCTCTGATTCGCAATGCTTCATGATGACCTTCATCCTAGTACTTATAGTAAATTTATAAAAAACATCATTGGAAGGTCGCCCCGTATAATTGTTTGTAAAATCTTCCGTGTTTTGTGAATCTGAATAATCAAACTCAGAATTATAAGTGCCAACTTCAATTGGATATGATCTAGTATTTCCCTGTTGCGCATGGGCAATAAGTGGAAATAATAAAAAGGAAAATATGAATAATAAATGTGTTTTCATGGAGAAGTGTGTTTTAAGGTTATCTTATTCTTTAATTATCTTCCAACTGCTAATCTTGCCATTGTAGGCAACCTGCATGATATACATTCCCGGAGTCCGTTCGGATAAATCAATTTCATTGGATTGGGATATACCCGCCCACTGCTGCAACAACTTTCCGGTAAGATCATAGAGGGATATTCGAGCATTCTCAAACTTCTCAACTCCTGAGATATCAACTTTGAGCATACCACGGGTAGGGTTGGGATAAATAGTAACTTTAGTTTCCGAAAGCTCTTCTTCGTATACCGATGGCTCCTCTTCATCACTCAAAGCCCCCCTTGTCTGTACGACAATCTCCTTTTGCCGAGTCAACCGGTTTCCGGCATTGTCGTAGGTATATTTGATACGCTGCGCACAAATATCCAGACCTGCCCACATAGATAAAACTACAGATAGCAGAAATATAAGCGCTACCCGTTTAGATATCCGTTTATCCTTTTTCATAATGCGTAATGTTTATTCGATACTGAATTCTCCTGATAACAAGGTTTCTCCGAAAGAAATTTCTAATAAGTATTTTCCATTCTCCACTTCGGACATATTCACAAATATATTGGTCGGAGTAAAGTACAATTCAGACTGAATAGTTTCACCTGTCAAAATACTTTTTACCGAAACCGTTACTTCAGTATATACGCAATCTAAATTAATAGTCAAAGCAGTATTATCAGGATTAAAATAGGCAAAGACATTCAATGGTTCTAAAGAACGTGTTCCGGGCTGTTGCGCTCCCTTTCCCTTAAGAGATTTTTTTAAATTAATCTGTTTGATAGATACCATTTGTTCTGCATAAATATTTAGAGAGAACAAAGCGAATAAGAGCGAAAGTAAAAATGTTGTTTTCATGTAGTATAAGATTTAATTATTTGATGCCTCGAATAAACACAACTTTCATCTAACAACAAAATATTACGTGGTAACAATGGTAACAGAGAAATCCAAGTATGTAACAGACAATATATAAATCACACATTATCAGACATAAATACTTTCTCAAAAAGTCCCTTATCCATTTTATTCTTAATTCTATTTTTCCGTGTTTTTATTGCGTCGGCAGTAGTATTCATTACGTCCATAACAATTTCTTTTGGACAATGAAGTATGATTAATACGCAATATAACAAATCATTCATAGTCAAAGAAGAACAACAAGCATTCAAATCCTTCATGATATCTGCAAATGCGCTTCTAATATCATCAAGAATCAACACCCTGTGGTTATGAATAATACTAATACGCTCTTTTGGTTTTGCTTTCATTAATTCTGTCAATTTCCTACCCCCCTCAGTTGATCTAAATAAAGAAATGCAAATATCAATCCTTAACTCTTTCAATTCATGCAACTTGCTATTTCCTTCTTCACAGATATCTTTTCCATGTAACAATATTTCTGCACGATTCTCCATCAGTTGTTTCTGTAAAACGATATATCTGTTCTTCCTGCATCTATCCCTCCACATCAATATAAGGCTTAATACTAAAACAATAAATAAGGATAATATAATCAGGAGATTCATTGTTCTTCTATGTTCAACAGAGAGTTTATACTTATGCAATTCCAATAAATGTTTATCCATTAACTCGTTAATCTCCGCACGGTCATTCATTCTCTGAATCGAATCATAATAAACGATGAAAGAATCAACATTTAAAATCGCATCTTTCCAATTAGAAAGCTCTTTATTGGCTTGATATATACTATAATAATTTGAGGTCTTTGTATATATATCAGAAGATTCCTTTCCTAAATTCCAATAATAAAAGGCTGAGTCTTTCTTACCCAGATTATACAAAATATCACCTTTCAAAGAATAGGCAGAGGTTAAGCTTTCTATATCTAACAAATAAGGCATGGCTCTTGAAATACAATCATTGGCCTGTCCATACTCTCCCTGCTCATTATAAACTCCGGATAAATTCTTATATATGGCGCCCAACAACACCGGATAATCCAGTGAAAGTGCCATTTCCAGTGCCTGTTGATAATAATTTAATGCACTGTCAAGTTGAAGTTCAAGCAAAAAAGTACCAGCAATACCATTCAGATTGTGAAATGCACGTAAAGTATCATGATTACTCACATTTATAGCATAAGCCTGCTTATACATGTTTCTTGCTGTCTCTTCCATATTTTGGTCTGTATAGCAATCTCCCAAATCGTTATATACCATCGACAAAAATACCGAGTCACCTCCTTGCGGCATAGTCCTCAATGACTTCAAATATAAATTTATGGCAGTAGATATGTCTTCTTGCTCCCGATGCACACACCCGCTATAAAAATAAGATTTTGCCAATCGTTCTCTATCACTGTTCTTTTCAAAATAATCCACAGCTACCTGTATCAAAGAATCATTCTCCAGCGACACATAATTCTTATACTTCGCCTGCGTAAGCAGCAAGGCATACCATGCCCTGTCTGTTGTCCCCATCTTCTGCGGTGCAGAAACCTCCTCCAATAATTGCAGCGAACTGTCAGGACGCGATTGCATCAACGAATCAGCCAATAACAGAATAGAGCTGACAGCATGAGAATCTCTTCCGCATGCCCCTAGCAGCATAGTAAATGATATAAAGAATAGGAAAGCGGGTAACAGTTTTTTCATGCTATATTAGACTTCTCGTTTCAATACTGCAAAGATAGCAACAAATCATGGAAAAAGCCAGTTAGAAAGTAAGCAGTTGAAACATAATTAGTATCACACTATCATTTTGACACTTTGTATTTCCAATTGCCTGAGAATGCATTATTCCCGAATAACTGACCATGGAGGTAAAAAGAAACAAACGAAATTCAGCAAGCCACAGATTATTAATAATATATCGAAATACTTACACTTCTTTTAGAGTAAAACACCACCCTAAAAACACAAATATAAGAGAAATAGCCAATACAAATAAGTGTATTACTAGTAAGTAGTAACCCTTTTGACCGTAAGTAGTAATGATATCACCTATAAGTAGTAACCCTTTCACCCGTAAGTAGTAACCCTTTTCTGCATAAGAAGCCCTAAAACACGCAAGAATATGCAGAAATAACGAATTTACATTCCTTATTTATTCACAGGATATCCTATAATGCAAGATTGACAAATGGGCATAATCACATAAAACAAAGAAATAGCATCAATTTGATTAAGATATCAATAAATAAAAATCAATTTATCATTTCACTCCACAAGCATTTTGCCCCCCTAAAAACAACCAAAGGAAAAGATTCGTTTGCCGGCAACAAATGAAATCATTTGCCAATAAACTATGAAATCATTTGCTAGTAACAAACAAAACAGTATATTTGCGAAAAAACAACTCTAAATAAGATGATTAGACAAGAAGAGATATCAGCTGTACTGGACGCACAAGCCGATATGTTTCGCAAGAAAGAGCAGGGTTTACCACGAGAAGCACTGATTTCAGTGCCTGCCATCCCATCGTTTGCCACTATCATTACCGGTATACGCCGTTGTGGCAAAAGCACTCTTTTGCGCCAACTGATGTCCCGGAAATATGACTCAGCGCTCTATCTGAACTTCGAAGACATACGCCTCGCCAACTTTGATACTGATGACTTCACCCGCCTGCAACGGGAAATTGAACGGCGTAACGTCCGCGTGCTCTTCTTCGATGAAATACAAATCATCCCTAAATGGGAAATCTTCATTCACCAAATGCTCAATGAAGAATATACCCTGTTCATCACCGGTTCCAACGCTTCCTTATTAAGCAGCGAACTGGGCACTCACCTCACCGGTAGACATATCCCCATGGAGCTATTTCCTTTTTCTTATTCAGAATATCTCTCTTTCAAAAGCCGCCCCGCAGACGAAGATTCACTCTTAAATTATCTGCGCGACGGTGGCATTCCCGAGTACGTGAAAAATGAATCTGAAATAATACTGAATACACTGATTGATGACATTCTGATACGAGATATTGCTATCCGTAATTCCATAAAAGACGTAAATTCACTGCGGGCACTGGCTGTATATCTGCTATCCAACATAGGGAACCTGGTATCAGCCGGTAAACTGGTGGGGATGTTCGATATAAAAGCGGCATCTACTTTTCTGGATTATTTCTCTTTCTATCAACGATCTTATTTGTTGGAATTTATACCTATATTCAGTTATTCGCTAAAAGTGCAGTCCCGAAACCCCAAGAAGGTTTACAGCATGGATTTAGGGCTGGCGAACGAAGCCTCTGCCAACTTCTCGGATAACACCGGACATAAACTGGAAAACCTCATCTTCCTGCATCTGCGCAGGAAACCGGGAAACATTTGCTATTACAAAGGAAAAGGAGAATGTGACTTTGTTGTCGCTGAAAAAGGCAAGGTATTGCATGCCATCCAGGTCTGTCACCAGATAACCGACCAGAACTTCGCACGCGAATATAACGGGCTGCTCGAAGCGATGAAAGCATTCAATCTGTCGGAAGGTATTATTGTAACAACTAATCAGACCGATTCTTTTGAAGAAGACGGAAAACATATCCGGCTGATGCCCGCCAATCAATTTTTACTATCATAGAATCAATAAGAAGCCGCCCCCTCCTTTCGCAATACGAAAGGAAGCAGGGCGGCTTCTATATAAATAGCTTGTAAAGCTACGCTGATTACAAAACCAGAGAAAGATTACAGACCGAAAGCGGCTTTCACCTTGTCCACGTAATCCAGTTTCTCCCAAGTGAAGAGCTCCACCTCTACATCCTTATTACCTTCGTAACGAGACTTGAAGTGCTTGGTAACAATCTGCGGCTCACGTCCCAGATGGCCATAAGCGGCAGTCTCCTGATAAATCGGATTACGAAGCTTCAGGCGATCTTCAATAGCCTTCGGGCGAAGATCAAAAAGTTCATCTATCTTCTTCGCAATCTCACCATCGCTCATGTTTACATGACCGCGACCATAAGTATTGACATAGATATTAATGGGACGAGCCACACCAATAGCATAAGACACCTGTACCAGCATTTCGTCAGCTACACCGGCTGCCACCAGGTTCTTGGCAATATGACGGGCTGCATAAGCGGCACTACGGTCTACCTTACTGGGGTCCTTACCGGAGAAAGCGCCACCACCGTGAGCACCTTTACCACCGTAGGTATCTACGATAATCTTACGTCCCGTCAGACCGGTATCTCCGTGAGGTCCGCCGATAACGAACTTTCCGGTAGGATTAACGTGATAGGTGATATGGTCATTGAACAATGCAAGTACTTTCTCTGCATGAATAGAAGCAATGACACGTGGCATCAGGATATTGATGACATCCTGACGGATAGTGGCAAGCATTTCTTCATCCGCTTTCAGCTGGGCGGCTTCGCTGTCGTCGGCAGGCTGGATGAAGTCATCATGCTGGGTAGAAACTACAATCGTATCGATGCGGACAGGCGTACCGTTATCATCGTATTCAATAGTTACCTGACTCTTGGCATCCGGACGGAGATAAGTCATCTCTTTACCTTCGCGACGGATGTCGGCCAACACTTGCAAGATGCGATGTGCCAGGTCGAGCGAAAGAGGCATATAGTTTTCTGTTTCGTTAGTAGCATAGCCAAACATCATGCCTTGGTCGCCTGCACCCTGCTCCATAGGGTCCTGACGTTCTACACCACGGTTAATGTCGGGGCTTTGCTCATGAATGGCGGACAATACACCACACGAGTTACTTTCGAACATGTACTCGCCTTTGGTATAGCCGATTTTCTGAATTACTTCGCGCGCAATGAGTTGCAGATCAACGTACGCTTTGGTTTTCACTTCTCCAGCCAGTACCACCTGTCCGGTAGTTACCAGAGTTTCGCAAGCTACTTTCGAACTGGGGTCGTAAGCCAACAGTTTGTCAAGCACAGCGTCCGATATTTGATCGGCCACTTTGTCGGGGTGTCCTTCTGACACCGATTCGGATGTGAATAAATATCCCATACTTCTAAATTAAAGAATGAATAATTAAAGAATGAAAAGCGGGGACCAGGTGAGTAGACATGCATATCCCGATGCTCGGAGCATCGTCAGAAAAGGATGTGTTTTAGCATTTTTTTCTGTGGTTGCAAGCTACTCAAATCTTTCCACATTTCATTTTCGGGTGCAAAGATAAAGGTTTTCTTATGAAATAGCATATAAACAGGAAAGCATTAACATTATATTAGCAAAAGAAGTGTACCGATATCCCATCGGCACACTTCCCAATTAGTAGTCTCAATATTGTTAACTTTAAAACTGTGCTTTATTTCAATAAGTTCCGGTAGTAGCTCTCCACATCGCTCCATTTATAGAAAGGAAACTGGTCGGTCTGTACCGGAATGTGTACTTCATGTTCATTATGCAGTATCTTAACCAGAATATCGTCCGCACTTCCTTTTTCATTCCGGAAGAAGGCAATCTGCACATTAGCGGCCATAGGGACTACCTTAAAGTCACTCCACACTTTATACACCTCGTAAGGATCATCTACGGCAACATTACAATTCTCTATCTGCATCAATGCCACCAAAGGAATCACATTGCCATCATGCCCGAAGCGAAGGGTAGCGGCTATGCCTCCCTTTTGAATAGCCTCATCAGCGCTATCCAGAATATTCTGCAACAATGATTTCGCATTGGCTACAACAATCCCTTTCCCGTCGGCATGATTTGCATTGCCCACATAGAAACGATAGTTGATGCACTGCCACAAATCAAACAGTTCCTGGGGCTGAAACAAATCATAGAAAGAAACCTTTGTCTCTGCATTCTGCATATCACTCGCCACCCAGTACATACCCCACATCACTTCCTTCGGATTCACTTTCTTCAGTATGAAACGCTTGTCCTTAAATAAAGAAGCAATCAACCGGTCGGGATTGGTGTGGACATCTTCAAACTTTCTGTATTCTTCAGCCCACGGACCGTCAGTGGAAGAAGTAAAGCGGTTGGATTCGTCCGTGTGGTAATTCAAGTAGTCCATATACTTATGGCTGGCCTCATAAGAAATGCGCAGATTGGGATTCAGCTCCTTCAAACGATCACCAAAAGCCACCATACTCATCGCACAACGCAACACAACGGTAGAACGGGCAGAAATAGAAGGGCTGCCCTTAAAGGCTTCAGGAAATGCAGCATACATTCTTTCCGCAATTCCACGGTGCTGACGGACACCTAATGGGGTCAGATCACCTCCATGGCCTTCCGCTTCTTCCCACACCTTCAGCAAACGCTGCCGGGCATCTTCTCCCAAGTCGGAAAGTGCACCCTCACGATGCGCTTCTTCAAAAAGGTCCACCAGCCATTTATAATCACGGTCGCCAATCAGATAACGGGAACCATGCCGTCCATAGTGGCTCACATAGAATGGTTTATATCCTTTGGGAGCCCGGGTCTGCGGGGCGAAATCAAGCGGATAGGCCCAATAGACTCCACCCGTTTTCTCAATAGTGGAAAACATCTCTTCTTTGGATGTCTGCGCCCCAAGCGGAACACAGCACATCCACATCATACCACATAACAGTAATTGTTTCAGTCTCAGTCTCATTCTATATCTTCATTTATTGTTTATAACCGTCATTCTGATTCAACGCCGGGTTGTTGGTCAATTCGCTTTCCGGTATCGGGAACAGCTGATACTTGTCGTCCACATCTCCTCCCAGACGGATACCATTCTTCCAGTCCCAGTTATTGCCTTTCGTATATTTACCGAAACGGATCAGGTCGGTACGCCTGGTCAGCTCGGATGCCAGTTCTTTCTGACGCTCGCTCAGGATAAAGTTCAAAGAAAGCTCATTGAGGGCGATTTCTCCTGAAACATCCGAACGAACGCCGCTCTTCGCATATTTACCGGACATATACGCTCTGGACCGAACTTCATTGACGTAGCCTAATGCTTCCGTTTCCGTACCATTTGCTCCACGCAAGATAGCTTCGGCAGCCATCAGATAGGCATCGGCTGTGCGGAACAACGGGAAATCAATAGAGGTATAAGCATCGCCCGAAGCACAGAGCTGATCATCCTTGGTCACGTTTCTCCATTTGATATAGCCATAACCACAGGTAAAGGTGCTGGTCATGTTCAGTTCCGAGTCCCAGGTTTCCTTCACCTGATTCGGAAGGGCGGTCATGAACTGGGCACGTTTATCTTTCTTTCCGTTACCCCAGGTATCATTGACATCAAACGCCACATCATCCGCATCAAAGGCGTCTACCAGTGTCATCTTGGCACGAACATTACCCCAGCCTCGCGAACCGACTCCTGTCTTATACAATTCGTCCATCGGACCATTCACGAAAGCTTTTACGTAGAAGTTTGTTCCGGCTGAACTTTGGGCACGCTGTCCGTCCTGTACCAACCCCCAGATGATCTCCTTGCAGGTTTTGTTATCCGCCAGGAAGATTTCACGATAGTCAGAAGCCAGCGGATAGTGTCCGTCTGTAACTACCTTCTTCGCATACGTATATGCCTCCTGGTATTTATTTTCATGAATCCAGGACTCGGCATTCAGATACATACGTGCCAGCAGGAACCAGTCGGCTACACGGTCAATCCGTCCGTATTCGTTTTCTCCCGGAGCTTTCAGTTCATTCTCAACAGCCAGCAATTCACTTTCCGCATATTCAAATATCTGCTTACGGGTATACTGAACCGGAATTTCCTTCACACCTGTATGTTCGTCAACATAGGGCACGGAACCAAACAAATCACAAAGCATGGAATAGCAGTACGCACGTATAAAACGTGCTTCGGCTCTGTAACCAATGTATTCGTCCTTCATTTCTTCCCAAAGTCCTCTATCCTGTAACTTCCCTTCGGTACATTCGCGCAGCAGCTCGTTACAGTAGGCAATGCTCATATAAAGCCGCTGGTAAGTCCAGGTGACAACAGAGGCATTGGAGGCATCCCATTGCAGGTTCAGGCACTTACGCAGACCGTTTGAGGAAGAAGGCATCAGGAAGTTATCCGTACTCATCTCCTGCAGGTAGAACAACAGACGCACATAACCGGAATATCCTTCATTGGCACCTTCCAAGTCGCCATTGCCGCCATCGCCACCCTGCTGTCCTGTCAGGATCAGAGATGAATAACACTTGGCCAGCACGCCTGTATAGCCGTCCTTGGTCTTATATACCTGGTCGCTCACTAACTGGTTATTATCCAGTGGCATGGTATCGAGGTCACCCAGGCACGAAGCCAGAAACGTGACCAAGAAAAGTAGATTGAATGAATAGGCAATTATCTTTTTCATATCGCATAGTTTTTTTTAATCCGTTAGAAAGTTAAATTAGCACTTAATGAGAATACTCGCGGACGAGGATATATCTCCTTGTCGATACCGCTGTAGATTTCCGGATCGATGCCCGAATATCCGGTAAAGGTAGCCACATTCTGAACACCGAAAGTCAGCCGCAAAGAGCTTGACTGATCCCACAGTTTCTTGAAAGTGTAACCCAATGAGATATTGTCAATCCGGAAGAAGTTTCCTTTCTCCAGGAAGTAGTCCGAGTACAGTTGCTGGTTTTGGAAGCCTGTAGCTTTGGTTCTGCTCAGGATATTCGAGAAGTTTCCCTGGTCGCTGTAAACAGACTGTACATACTGGTCGGCAGCTATGTAGTTATAGACATAATTGCCGAAAGCTCCGTGCCCGCTGATAGCGAAATCCCAGTTCTTATAGCTCAGTTGGGTATTGAAGCCCAGATAGGATTCCGGCAATGCACTCTTGTTGGTGGCATACTTTGTTTCTGTTGCCGATACGGAACCGTCCGGCTGTACATATTGGCCTTCTATCGGTTTGCCATTGTCGTCATAAGCTTGTTTTGCCAGATAGAAAGTATAAGGGCGTTCGCCTACCATGAATACCTGTACTGTTTTACCGGTACCCGAAATGGCTCCGGTCTGTACAAAGTTGGCTTCCGAATCCACTACATTCAGTTTTGTGATCTTTGAATCGTTCCAGGTATAGTTCATGCCTACTGTCCATTTCCAGTCCTTGGTATGTACCGGCACTGCATTAATGGAAAATTCGAGTCCTTTATTATCCATTTCACCGATATTCGTGGTAATCACAGAAGAATAGTTAGTTCCCGAAATCACAGGAATCGTATTCAGCAAATCCTTGGTGTGGCGTTGGTAATAGTCCACAGAACCATAGATACGGTTATTGAGGAAGCCGTAATCCAATCCGATGTTATAAGTCTCGGTAGTCTCCCATTTAATGTCGGAGTCATAACCATTCGGACGATACGTATTATACCATTTATCTCCGAACTGATAGCAAGCTTCAGGATAGGATACTGTGAAAGTTGTCATATAAGGATAGTCGTTCAGAATATCCTGCTGTCCGGTCTGTCCGTAGCTCAGGCGCAGTTTCAGGTCAGACAGAATATCCGAATCTCTCAGGAAAGCTTCCTGGCTGATTTTCCACCCCAATGCCACGGAAGGGAACAATCCCCAACGATTGCCTTTTGCAAAACGGGATGAAGCATCCGAACGCAGCGTAGCAGTAATCATATAGCGGTTATCATACGAATAGTTAAGACGACCGTAAAACGAAAGCAGATAATATTCCGATTCATAATGATTGGGAGAGAAGAGCTCCTTGCCCTCCGGAGAAAAGGTAGTAGCATCAAACTTCTTCCAGAAATGCTGCCAGCCATATCCGCCCATGGCACTGAAGTTATGCTTCTCATTGAAAACATGAGAATAGTTAGCGTATAAGTCCAGCAGATAATTCCGTTTGTTCTGCTTGGAGTCATAGACAAGACCTGTACCGTCCTTCATGTTAGAGGTGTACATCATTCCCGCCAGCTCGGGCACTTCCTTCGAGTATTTACTGGTCAGGACATCGTAGCCCAGGTTCATGTTCAGCTGCAAGTCTTCCAAATGATGTACCTTATAGTTGAAGGATGCATTGCCGATAGAGCGTGTCACTTTATTGCGGATATCCTGCAAGTCAAGCTGTGCCACCGGATTATCCGTCTGGATGGCCATCGGAGAATTACCGTTCATCCAGATAAAATATCCCAACCCCGGATCAGTAGCTGCAGTGGCACTTCCGGTCTTAACCGGACGTGTAGGATCATAGCGAAGCGCGTTATTTACGACGCTTTCATCGACTTTCTTATTATTCTCATAAGACACTTTCAGGTTCAGATCAACCGTGAGATGATTATCAAAAAACTTAGGCGAAATACCTCCGTTGAATGTAAATCTCTCGTAGTTATTGGTACGTATGACACCGTTCTGATTGGTATATCCCACCGAAAGGCGATAAGGAGCATTTTGCTTCACTTTACCCGATACAGAAAAGTTGTGTTCCTGTCCGAATGCCGTCCGGTAGATTTCATCCTGCCAGTCGGTCGATGCTGTGCCTAAGGTCACAGAAGCCGGTACTCCGGATACAGTGGGAACAAACTGGCGAAATTCATCGGCAGAAAGAATATCCAGCGTTTCAGTAACTGTACTTACTGACAGGTTCGTTGAATAATTAAAGCGCAAATTGGTATCAGCCCCTTTCTTCGTAGTGATTACAATCACACCGTTCGAAGCCCGCGAACCGTAGATAGCCGTAGCCGACGCATCTTTCAGCACCGTAAAGGTTTCTATATCATCGGGATTAATACCACCAATCACATTGCCACCACCTTCGATAGTAGAGTTATCAACCGGTACACCGTCAATCACAATCAACGGATCGTTGGAGGCGGAAAGCGAAGCACCGCTTCGGATGCGAATCGTGGCGCCTGTACCCGGAGCACCGGAACTGGATACTACGTTTACTCCCGGTACTTTACCCACCAGGGCATCCTGAGCGGTTGTGCGCAGTCCCTTATTAAAGTCATCGGGCTTAATGGCTGTTACCGAGCCTGTTGCATCCGACTTCTTTACACTACCATAGCCGATGACAACCACATCTTCAAGCATCTCGCTATCTTCCGTCATCACGACCTTCATGTTGGCAGAAGCAGGCATCTCCACGTTTTTATACCCTATATAGGTAATCAGTAATGTAGCCTTAGGATTTGTGATCGAGAGAGTGAAGTTACCGTCCACATCACTGATCGTTCCGTTCGACGTTCCTTTCTCCAAAATATTAGCTCCAATAATAGGCAGATTATCCTTATCGAGGATATTGCCCTTTACAACCGTTTTCTGTGCGGCAACGCTCACACTGAAAACCAAAGCAAACAGTACCCAAACATACCGCCATCTACTTCCAAAAGTTTCCGGATTCTTCTTGTTTTTCATAATAGTTTTAAATTAGTTTATTATACGTGTAACAAAGGCATCGCGTGTCTCATACGATACGAAGCAAAAGTAATTCCAATGGTATAGCAGAACAACTACACGAAGCGGAAAAGTAAGTAAATAAAGAAGAGAATAGAAAGTAACATCTTATTTATCAACACATTGACCAATAAGAATAAAAGAGAAAAAGTAAGATCAAAGGAAGTATAAAATTACAGTTTCTGTACCTGAATTGCCAGATCCTTGCCCGGAATGATCGCTTTATTCCGCATTTTCATCCGGTAGTTGTAAACCGTCTGAAGTGAATAATGAAGGAAGTTGGCAATCTTGGAATTATCGTTTATACCCAAACGTATGAGAGCATATATACGCAACTCGGGCGTCAGCAATTCACCTTCCTTCAGCTGCACACGCTCTTCTTCCTTCAACAAAGCATTAAACGACTCCACAAAATTAGGAAAGATGGAAAGGAATATAGTATCAAACTTACTGATGAAAAGCTTGAAATCATCGGAAGTGGAAGATTGTCCGCGGAGTGTCTTTGATATATCCGCCATAGAGCCTGTATTTGCAATCTTCAGTAATGCCTTGCGGTCGTTCTCCTGCTTATAGATATATTCGGAACATATATTGAACAGCAACCCGATATATTCTTCCTTGATATGATTTGATTCCTGAATCTGCTCATTCATCCGGGTGAGGTTCCCAGCCATTTCCTGCAAGCGCAGATTCTGTTCGGCCAGCGATTGCTTCACCTTCAGCAATTTGGTATTCTTCTTACGGATAAAGAAGAAAGCGACAACCAGGGCTATTACCAATATCAGGAGTATCAGAAGGGAAAAGAGCACCCGATTCTCATCAGCCTTAATACGCGCATCATTAGCGGCCTGAATGATGGGGAGATATCCGGCAATGTCGATAAAGCGATAGCGGGCTTTCCCGAAGTTCACATCTTCCAGCGAACATGAAATATAATTATAAGCCCTTGCAATGTCTCCTTCCCGGAAGAGAAGTATTGCCAGATGCTGCAAAGACATATACACCTTCTTGGCATTGGCAATATCAGTCAATGAAGCCAGAATAAGATAATGCCTTGCCTGCAAAGTATCCTGCTTTCCCAAATACAATTCTGCCAGAAGATACTCCATTCTCGCTCTGTCCGAATTATCTTCTGCACTTTGCCCGTAATAATCCTCCAGCAGCCGGATAGCCTCATCCCACTTTCCGGACATACTCAGTCGACCGCATTTATTGGTAACATAGCTGGAAGAGTGTGGTTCGCTAATCGCAATCAGGGTGTCTTTATAAGCCTTTATCTGCTGCCAGGCAAGTTGTTTGCCGGGGTCATCTATGGCATCATTATAGCAGGATAAGTAAATGGTGTGGTATAGATAATAGAAATAAGTATCCTTTTTTACATCCTCCGTCCGTTTCACCTTGCCAAGCATAATCAACGCATTCTCATGCTTTCCCATTTTGTTCATTACATCGGCTATGTTCATCAGCCCCTGATTGATTAGTGTTTCATCCTTCAGACTTTCTGCCAGTTGCAGTCTCTCCTTTGCGATAATCATAGCCGTATCAATCCGAAATGAACGATATTTAGTGAACAGATTCCCTAATATATCAAACCTGAGTTTATCATCTTCCGCATAATCCAGCGTCCGGCGAATGTCTGCTATTTCCTTTTCCACTTTTTGCTGGTAAACCTCACGATGCTCGATCATCTTATCCAGTTTTAAAAGCAGGGCATCGTCGTCCGCTTTGACCGCAGCCCACAGACCGGAACAAATAAAAAGACAAAATAAGATAGAAACAGAATATCTGGACATTAGACTACCGGTTATATACTTCAAGAGCAAAGATATAGATTTTTTCTCTATGATAATCCGTGTACTGCCTCTTTTTAGCAGATAAAAGGCAGCTTACTTCTTATTACCGATCTTTATCAAAGCCATTCCGATAGCTATCCATAATAATTCGCGTATGCGGGTAATCAGCCCCACATAAACGCCCAATGCCGGGGACATGTGCAACCCGTCCACAGCCAATGCCAAACCACCTTCGCGTGCGCCCAGCTGCATCGGAAAGAAGAAAATCAGATTACTAAACAAAGAAGAGAAGGCTAGTATCAACACACAATCCCACCCGTTAACGTCCGGTGTGAAAACGCTTAGAATAATGTATATTTCAAGACTGGAGAGTATGCGTGCCGAAAGTTCCAATAGCAAAGAACTATAGAAAGTTATCTTATGCTGGCTATGCAGCAAGGCTATCTGACTATCAATCTGTTCCAGAGTATCTTTTTGCTTCACAACGAAACTATGCGCCCACTTCCTGATAAAGGGTACCTTCTGTAAGAACCGGAAAGTCTTCACCGCCATCCCATTTTTATATCCACGGGTAAAGAAATAGATAGCCAACAGACAAAATACCCCTATTGCAGTAAGCAATATTGCCATAAAGGTATTCACAGAATACAGGAAGATATATAAGAATATGGAAAGAAACCAGAACCAAAAGTGAGAAAAGATGTGCATCATCACATACAAAATGACCGAAGACGTAGCTTTACTTACACCTACATAGGGAGTCAGTTCCATAATCCGATACGGTTCACCGCCCATCAGTCCGCCGGGTGTAGCGTAATTTATGGCAAAGCCTGTGATCGACAACTTGCAGACCTTCCAGAAAGGAACGCTATATTTACGGTCGTCCCTGATTATCAGATACCATGAACAGGTATTTATCAGATAGACAAAGAACCACAACAACATGATTACAGGAAACCAAAAGCCTATGCGCTTCACGTTCTCCCAAATGTCGGAATAATCCATATCCATTGTACAAAGCATGATGACAATGGCGAGTATGCCGAAAAGCAAGAACAAGTTACGGTATTTATTCTTCATTGCAGGAAACCGATTATTAATCAGTCAGATCACGATAGATATCCCCCAGTGTTCTTCCTAATACCGGGTGCATCACATCGGGCGCAATCTCCGCCAGCGGCTCCATCACAAAGCGGCGTTCCCGCATCAGCGGATGAGGCAATTTCAGTGTAGGGGTATCCAGAATAAGATCATCATACAACAACAAATCGACATCTATCACACGGTCACTATACACACCGTTCACTGATTTATGGGTACGCCCCATCTCCTGTTCAACGGACTGGGTTATGGAAAGTATCTCCAACGGTGGAAGTGAAGTCTCCGCACAAACGGCAGCATTCAGGAAAGCATTATCAGAATCAAACCCCCACGGGGCAGTAGCATAAAAAGCGGACAGGGAAATAATCTTCCCTATCCGCTCTTCTATCTTGTGTACAGCAGTCCGGAGATTCTGTTCTTTATCTCCCAGATTAGTGCCGAGGCCTATATACACTTTCGCCATCACCAGTCTATTCTATCTTAAATTCCCGTTCCCTATCCAAAGGAACAAAAAATTCTACTTTACCACATTTAGGACAGACATATAGGTCAAAGGCTTCGCGATTCTGGAATAGCTCAAAAAGATTCCCCAAAACACCTGTGTTCATTCCTTCATAAAACTCATATTTTCCAGAATAAGCCATCTTGACCTGACAGCGTAAACAGTCAATAGACAGCCCTCTATCATCGTTCTCTCCTGCCAGATTCATATCCAATATCTTATTATCCGGAAAGCTATAATTACAGTTCCAGCAGATCTCAAAGCTATCTTCTACTTCTTCGTGGCACTTAGGACATATTTTCACAACTGTACTTTTTACTTATCCGTAATCAACATCGCATCCCCATACGTACCGAAACGGTAACCTTCCTTCAAAGCCACATTGTACGCCTCCATTACCTGATCGTAGCCACCGAAAGCGGCAACAATCATCAGCAACGTGGAAAGCGGCATGTGGAAGTTGGAAATCATCGAATTGGCTACTGTAAAGTCATAGGGAGGGAAGATAAACTTGTTAGTCCATCCTTCGTATGCCTTCAGGTGACCGTCTGTGCTTACGGTGCTCTCAATGGCACGCATCACAGTGGTACCTACAGCGCAAACCTGTCTGTTCAGGTCTTTGGCACGATTTACAATGCCGACAGCTTCTTCGTTCACAATCATCTGTTCAGAATCTGTCTTGTGCTTCGTAAGGTCTTCCACATCAATATCACGGAAGTTACCCAAACCGGCATGCAGCGTGATATACGCAAAATCGATACCTTTAATTTCAAGACGCTTCATCAACTCACGGCTGAAGTGCAGACTCGCAGTAGGAGCCGTCACCGCACCCTCATTACGGGCAAAGATAGACTGGAAACGCTCCGAATCTTCCGCCTCTACAGGACGGTTGATGATGCTGTGAGGCAGCGGAGTTTCGCCCAACGCATACAAAGCCTTCTTAAACTCATCGTGCGGACCGTCATAGAGGAAACGGAGCGTACGGCCACGAGACGTTGTATTGTCGATAACTTCAGCTACCATAGAGTCGTCATCACCGAAATACAGCTTATTGCCGATACGGATCTTACGAGCAGGGTCTACCAACACATCCCACAGACGGAGTTCTTCATTCAACTCACGCAAAAGGAACACTTCAATACGGGCACCAGTCTTCTCCTTGTTGCCATACAAACGGGCAGGAAATACTTTCGTATCATTGAAAATGAACACATCCTTATCATCAAAGTAGTTCAAAACGTCTTTGAATTCTTTGTGCTCAATCTCACCTGTCTTTCTATGCAGCACCATAAGGCGCGACTCGTCTCTGTACTTTGTAGGGTGCAAAGCAATCTTCTCTTCCGGAAGCTTAAATTTAAATTGCGACAGTTTCATATTATTTGAGTTTTTAAGTTTTAAGTTTTTGAGTTCATTAGTAAGCTACAAGTTACGAGCTACAAGCTACAAGTGCCATACGGTTTATAGCGTAGCCACTTGTAACTCGTAGCTTGTAGCTTGTCACTCTTCTATCTCCTGAGCGTCTATCCACTCTTTAAAATCCATCGGATCGAGGCAATCTTCCAGCCGGACATCACCTACACGGGTGCGTTCCAAAGCCGTAAGATGGGCGCCACTGTTCAGCGCTTCACCAATGTCGCGGGCCAAGGCACGGATATAAGTACCTTTACTGCATACCACACGGACTTTAATTTCCGGCAGATTACATTCCAGCAACTCTATCTCGTCAATCACCAGCAACTTCGGTTTCAACTCTACCTCTTCGCCCTTACGTGCCAGGTCATAGGCGCGTTTGCCATTTACCATACAGGCCGAAAAGGCGGGGGGAACCTGCTGTATCTCACCGATAAATGTCTTCAACGTTTCTTCCACCAACTCCCGCGTGATATGCTCAGTAGGGTAAGTGGCATCTATCTCGTGTTCCAAATCGTAAGAGGGGGTAGTGGCACCCAACTGAATGGTAGCGACATACTCCTTCGTATGATACTGGAACTCTTCTATTCTCTTCGTAGCCTTACCCGTACAGACAATCATCACCCCTGTTGCCAAAGGATCGAGCGTACCGGCATGGCCTACTTTCAACTTCTTTACTTTCATCCGCCGGCAGATGTGGTAACGCGCATGCCCCACAACCTTGAACGATGTCCATCCCAGCGGTTTATTGAAATATAGTACTTCTCCTTCTTTAAACTTCATCCGTTATCCTTGCATTTGTGACAGTACGATGGTTACGATACCGGCTATTGCACAATAAACAGCGAAGTATACCAATTTTCCTTTCTTCACAATATTAATCATCCACTTACAAGCCAGACAACCCGCCACAAAAGCTGCAATAAATCCTATCAGCAATGATAACGTTGAAATGCTTCCGGCAATCTCTTCTCCTTTCATCAACTTGATACCATCCAGCAGCCCTTCACCCAATATCGGAGGCATTACCATCAGGAAAGAGAACTGAGCCAGCTTTGCTTTATTGTCACCCAGCAACAATCCGGTTGCAATCGTGGTACCGGAACGTGAAAGTCCTGGAAGCACCGCACAAGCCTGAGCCAAACCTATAATGAACGCATCTTTCATGGAGATGTTCTCCTTCTGCTTCGGTTTATAATAATAAGAGAATGACAGCAAAGCAGCCGTTACCAGCAACATGCAACCCACAACCAGCAGGCCTGAACCGAAAACTGCCTCCACCTCATCTTTAAAGAACACACCCACAATGCCGATAGGCACCATAGATATCAGGATATTGATTACATAACGTGTTTCATCATTCATCTGAAACTTAAACAGTCCCTTGAAAATCCATTCGATTTCTTTCCACAAGACCACCATTGTACTGAACACCGTAGCTACGTGCACTACCACCGTAAATGCTAAATTTTCCTCTCCCTGAATACCAAACAATGCCGAACCGATAGCCAAATGTCCGCTACTACTTACCGGCAAATACTCTGTCAATCCCTGGATCAAGCCCAGGATGAGCGCCTCAAACCATTCCATGTAGTTGATTTATGAATTATAATTTTTTATTCCTTCATTATTCATTTGCTTGTCACGCGGTTTGCGCAATACAGCGTATATCATGAGTAAAAAACCCACAAGACATACTACGGGAGCTACTTTAATACGTCTCGCACTAAAAATATCCGGTTCAAAATGTGTCGGGGTAGACACCGGACCGGTCATCAGAATAAAACCGATAATCACCACCGCCATTGCAACGGCAAGCAGGATAAAGTTAGTTTTATCGAAAGCAAATTTCTCTTTACTCATCTCTTTATTTATGATTTAATTATTTACAATTTAACTTCACTCAAAACATCTCTTATTCCTCTATTAATGTATAGTTCCGGTTGAAGTTGTAATGTTCAATACTATATATAATAAAGCGTACTCGCCTTCATCCGCAGGAACTTATTGATGGACAGGTATGCACAGAACCACGTGATACACACTCCGAACCCAAGCACCGATACGGAAACCAGCAACATAACATTGGGTGTGATTACACTGATCAGGTCAGGCTCATACACCACCAGCCAATATGCCGCAGCCCACAGAACACCATCGGCAATGACAGCCGCCAACACACCGATCCAGAAGTTACGCCACAGGAACGGACGCCTGATAAAACTCCAACTCGCACCTACCAGCTTCATCGTATGAATCAGGAAGCGTTTAGAGTAAATAGTCAACCGGATGGTATTATTGATCAATGCAAAGGAAATGAAAGCCAGTAATACAGCCAATCCCAACAACATCAAACTGATATTACGGATATTCTCATTAACCATATTTATCAGGTCTTCCTGATAACGCACTTCCTGTACATTGGTATTCTTCTTTATTTCTTTTTCTATTTTGGCAATACTGTCGGTATTCGCATAATCGGAGTGCAGCTTCACTTCGATAGAAGCATGAAGAGGATTGTATCCCAGAAAATCCTGCGGATCTGTCCCCATGGCTTCAATCTGTTCACGAAGCGCCTGCTTCTTCGAAATATACTCCGTAGACCGTACGAATACTTCCTTATCCAGTCTTTTTTGTAACTTCAGAATATCCGTTTCCTTCATATCATCGCTGATGATAATAGAGAAATTGATATTCTCCTTTACATACACAGAAAGATTGTGAGCAGTCAGTACGAAAAACACCACCAATCCCAGCAGCAATAACACCAGCGTCGTACTGATGCTGGAAGTAATGAACTGCATATCAAAATAGGATACGGAATTATTCTTGCTTTTCGTCTTCATGCCTTATCATCTTACCATTTTATCATCTTACCACCTCATATCTTATTTCTGCTTCTTCCTGAATACATAAATCATCGAGCTGCTTCGCTCCTTGCTCGCCAACGCGCTGAACCACGCTAACGTACCACTGAGTATCCCCCGGAAGAAAGACATCGAATGTCCCATATACTTTTCGCTTAGCATCGACACATAGAATGCATCAAATGGCATCGGATGGCGTGCAGCCAATATAAATTCATGCTTTGCTCCCAATCTCTGAATAGTGCCGGGCGTAAAATGCCATAAATGACGGGGAACATCGTAGGCAGCCCAGTGCGCACCATATTTCTTCGCATCATACGAGGAGCAATTGGGCACGGCAATAATCAACACGCCTTTTTCCGTCAACAGGCTATTCAGTGTATCCCACGTTTCATTCAAATGTTCCAGATGTTCCATTACATGCCACAAAGTGATGACATCAAAACTTCCGGGAGCAAAATCCTGTAATGCGGTATCGGGCTTCACATCCAGACCGAAATGTTCTTTGGCGAAGGCACGCGCCTGCGCATTCTTCTCCACTGCTTCCACCTGCCAGCCCCGCCGCTTCATGGTATCGGCAAAATATCCTGTTCCCGTACCGATATCCAGCAAATGTCCTTCTTTCCGGTGTGCTTCACGAGCCACCAGACGTGCCTTGCGCCCCAGCATATAACCACGCACCCAATGGTACGCCTTATTCATGAGGCCCTTTTTCGTATCAGAATGGGAAATATAATCGGGAGTCTCATAATATTTGCCTATCTCAGCCTCCACAGGAAAATCTTGCGTAAAGAGAAAGTCGCAATCCTGACAGCGGCACAGATAAAATGCCTCGCTGGAAGCATAGTGGTCTATGCAAGTCATAGCACGCTCTATATGCGCACTACCACATACCGGACAGACTTTTATGGTGAGTTTATTCATTGAACGTTCTGCAATAATGAAGTGCAGCCTGAACTGAACAGACCGCACTATACCCGAATTTGGTGCAAAATAACAAATAAAAAGTGACGCATCGGGCTTTCTTTAAGGAGATTTAATAAAAGAGAAGTTTAAACACTTGTTTTAAATAAAAAAAACATATATTTGTCGGTACAAGAACACTTCAATTACATACTATCATGAAAAACGCTTTACTCTCCTTACTTTTTTGCTTCTGCTGTTTTCAGCTATTCGCTGACGGACAAACTATTCTACCGAACCGGAAATTCGGCAAACCTACCATGGAAGAACTGAACATGGCTGTTTATGAACCCGACTCCAGCGCCACCGCCGTTATCCTGTGTAAGCTGACTGACGTCAGTTATAAATGGGGAATAGAAAGCTTCCGGCTGGTTTCTGAGTATAAAGTAAAAATCAAAGTACTCAAACCGGAAGGAACCTCCTATGCCGATGTCACCATTCCCTACTACGAACTGCCTAATAACGCCATGAAAGAAAATATAATCGGACTGGATGCCAGCGCCTACAACCTGGAAAACGGAAAAATTGTACGTACCAAAATGAAGAAAGATGTAGTGTTCAAGGAGCGTGTGGGCGAAAGCCGGATGAACCTGAAATTCTCCATTCCGCAGGTGAAAGCCGGAACGCTGATAGAGTATGAATACCGGGTAGAGTCCGATTTCTTCTTCAGCATCGACAGTTGGAAAGCACAAAGTGATATTCCTATCTTATATACCGAATATAATGTCACCATACCCGAGTATTTCAAATTCAACATAGAGATGCACGGTGCGGAAAAGCTGGAAACCGTAAACGAAAGCGCTTCCCTCAACTTATCCATCGGATCGCAATTGCTCCGATGCTCCGGGACGCATCTGAACTTCCAGGGCAACCAACTCCCCGCTTTGAAAGACGACAGTCATGTGTGGTGCGCGGATGACTACTGCACACAAGTAAACCTGGAATTGCAGGGAATTGATTTCCCCGGTTCCCTCTACAAATCGTTCACCCAAAGCTGGGAACAGATTGACGAAACATTACTGAAGGACTCGGACTTCGGTAGCAGACTGAAAATGAACAATCCGCTCAAAGAAGAAATGACTGCCCTGCATCTGGAACAAATGAAGGGAGCGGACGAAAAGATATGCGCCATCTACACGTTTCTGAAAAACAAAGTGAGATGGAATGAGAAATATGCCTTATATAGCAAATCACCCAAGCAAGTGCTGAAAGAAGGCACAGGCAGCAATGCCGACATCAACTTTATCCTTATCAGCATGCTGAAAGATGCCGGAATACCCGCCTATCCGGCAGTAATGAGCCGCCGGGATATGGGTATACTTCCTTATAGCCATCCCAGCATCCAGAAACTAAATACATTTGTCGTAGCCATTAGCCCTACAGACAGTACTCTGGTTTATCTGGACAGTTCCGTAGAAAATGGCTACCTTAATGTCCTCCCTCCTGTACTGATGACCAACCGTGCGCGTATTATCGCTCCGGACAATCACAGTCAGTGGGTCAGTCTGGAAAATGTAGGGGCAAACCTGCTGAGATCAAGCGTGAAGGCCGGAATTTCTTCTGAAGGAGTTGTTACAGGCACACGTGAAACTGTTTATATAGGTCAGTATGCCTCCCGTTTGCGTAACAAATACCGCACAGCCAAGGACAGTACCGAGTTTGTCAGCAAACTGGCTTCCGAAGAGAACATACAGGTGAAAAAACTCCAGATGGAAGGGAGAACCCACTTCTCACCGCAAGTACATGAACTGGTAGAATTTGAAAAGCAGTACACTGTTAACGATCAGTTCATTTACGTCAATCCGCTTGTATTCCTGCATGTCTCCGAGTCCCCCTTCAAACAGTCGGAACGGAAACTTCCCGTAGAATTTCCTTACACAGACCAGGTGTCCCTAACCATAAATCTGACCATTCCGGAAGGATACACAGTCGATGAAAAGCCGGAGAATCAGAGATTGCAGACAAGTGACGGACAAGTGCTTTGCCGATATATAATCACGCAACAGAATAATCAGGTCACACTCAGGTATTCTTTCCGGTTGCAGAAGCTGCTGTTCCTGCATACTGACTATCCTGAACTGCAACAATTATGGGAATTGATCGCCAAGAAGAATAATGAAATGATGGTTTTAAAGAAACTGTAACGCGGAAATTATGAAAATGAACAAATTATTTTTCGGTCTCCTGCTACAAGCCGCCTTTTACTCCGGCAGCCTGTACGCTCAAGCAGATTTGCGTACCGACGCATACTCTATCATACAAGATGCCGTAACGGATATCGTATGCAGTTCATCCACCGATGCCATCCAGAAAGAGAAACGTGTGATACAGGTATTGAATGAAAAAGGAAAAGAAGATGCCTCCTTTGTCTGTCTGTGCGACCGTTTTTCCTCTCTGAAAAAGTTCTCCGGAGAAGTTCGGGACGCCTCCGGCAATGTGATCCGGAAAATTAAAAAGAGCGAACTGAAGATTACCGAATATTCAGACGGCCTTGTCAGTGACGACTATTACTATTTCTTCGAATATACCCCGTCACGATATCCTGTTACCATCACCTACGAGTGGGAGATAAAGAACAGCGATGGACTGATCGGCTACCCCAGCTTCGTTCCGCAAAAGAGTTATAACCAATCCGTTGCACAGGCAAGTTACCGTATTCTGACTCCGGCTGACAATCCTTGCCGTTACCGGACCATCAATATGCAGGCAGAAGTCAGCCAGCAACAGACAGCTGACGGAAACTGGCTGACAGAAGTCAAAGTCCAGTCTCTGCCCGCTATCAAAAAAGAGCCCTACAGCCCTTCTCTATCCGAATTGCTGCCCCGTATCTACTTCACTCCCCTGAATTTCTCTTTCGAAAGAACTAAAGGGAGTATGGAAAGCTGGCAATCGTATGGCGAATGGCAATATCAGTTATTGAGTGGAAGAGACCAGCTTCCTCCGGCACTAAAGGAGGAATTACAAAAACGGACGGCAAACTGCAATACCCCGTATGAAAAAATAGCCGCAATCTATCAGTATCTCGCATCCACTACCCGCTATGTCAGCATACAGCTAGGAATCGGAGGTCTGCAACCCATAGCCGCCACCGATGTAAACCGCACCGGCTTCGGAGACTGCAAAGGACTATCCAACTATATGCGTGCCATGCTTACAGAGCTGGGTATTCCATCCGTTTACACCGTAATCAGCACTACTAATAGGCGTTTATTAGCCGACTTTGCCAGTGCCAATCAAAACAACCATGTCATCTTACAAGTACCGTTACCCAATGATACGCTTTGGCTGGAATGTACCAATCCTACTTTACCCTTAGGCTACGTGCATCATTCCATTGCAGGGCACGATGCTCTACTCGTTGGTCCCAACGGCGGAACTCTTTGTCAATTGCCAACGTATGCGGACTCTCTGAATACACAAGTCAACAACACCCTCGTAACCCTGCAACCGGATGGAAGTGCTAAAGTAGAAGTCAAACAAACCTCCCGCCTGTTTCAATATGAAGACATGGCATCCATTATCGACATGGAGCCTGCCCGGCAGAAAGACTGGCTACGCTCCGACATCAACCTGGTACAGGCTAAAGTCGATGCCATCCGCGCTAACGAAATCAAGCAGAAAGAGCCTCAACTGGATATCTCGTACACCATCGAAAGCGAACAATATGGAAACAAAACCGGAAAACGCCTGTTTATCCCGATCAATATTTTCCACAGAAGCTTTTACAGTCCGAACAACCAGGGAGAACGCACCCAAAGCATTCAAACCAATTATGGCTATCTCGATATAGATAGCATCAGCATCCGCCTGCCGGAAGGGTATGAAATAGAATCATTGCCTAAACCCGTTGATCAGGAAAGTAAATTCGGCAAGTTCCGGTCTTCCATTACCTTGGGCGAAGCAGGCAATGTTTTTATCGTTCATCGCCTGCTCTATCACCAAGGCAATTACCCCAAAGAAGACTATACCGATTTCCTGGATTTCCGCAAAAGTATCGCTACTCAATACGGGGCAAAAATAATATTGAAGAAAAGTGGGGAGTAACTACTATTACTCCTCACCGACATTTTCATAAGTACGTTCTTCCCTGATTTCTCCCACACCCGAGAAGTCCGCATAATATTCACGAGACAGCTTCAGGTATTTATCAAACAAACGACGGGTAACAACCAGCTCATCCCCATGAGTGACAGGTGTTCGTGCTTTACCCGTCTGATCCACATAGGCAAGTTCCCATTCAGCAAGCCGGTTGTAAAAGTCGTTTGCACGGAAATCTTCTCTACCGTAAGCCAAGGGTAGCCCTTCCTCCTGATAATCAGTACCTGCATCCAAATGTCCCTGCAACATTGTATAGAATTTCTGCCAGCGAGGCAAATAATACCCATTAATCAAACCTGCCCATTCCCTCCATGAATAGTCAAATATACGCGGATCACCATCAGCCCCCCAAATAGTGACCAATGAAGTTGCATCACGTTCCATCAGATCCTTTTCCTCTTTAGTCTCTCCCCAACTGCGGGCTTCCGTCAACCATCTGTCAAAACTATACTCGCTACGTGTATAAAGCAGTTCATCCATATCTCTCAATAATTCAAGAAAACGCCCTGAGTGCAAGGCAAAGGCCGCTTTATCTCTGGAAGCAAATGCTTCTGCCGCCTTTTTGTGCACTAATTGTCCCAGATTAGTCATCATCTGGCGTTGCACATCTACAATATCAAAACGATAAGGTTTGGAAAATGCCAGTTTATCAGCATCCTTCAAAAGTTGCGATTGAGCCTGAATCACCAACATCGGTTCATAAGGAATACCCAAACCCGCATTCGGGCCAGACTTCTTTACATTCAATGCCGGACGAGCAGCTACAATAGAGCTCCTTTCCGTTCCATTCGTACCCCGACGATAAGGACCTTCCAACAGGTACATCCACGCTTTTCCGGCAGCAGCTGATTTCGCTCCATACCGACGTTCGGCATAAGCAGCAATCCATGCCTGCAAAGGGATACTATCAGCATGATTGGGCATTTCAAAAGCCAGTTCATAGTAAACAGGATTCTGCTCAATGGCCTCCATAAAAAGTCCGGATCCGCACACATTCGGATAACGCGCCTTCGCTTTCTTATACTGGTTAGAAGCCAGCAAAGCTAAATCGCCATGCATATTGATACGCCCGCCAAAATTGTGAAGATTACCAGCTATCACAGGATATCCCCAACCACCGTTAGCAGCAGTTTTCGATCCGTTTAAGTCCAATATCAGTAAAGATTCCTTAGGAACAGCTTTCACTATATCTTCCCGCATACTCCATGCCTGCATCACCCACAAAGCTCCCGCATCAAATGTCTGGAAAAGCTTATGTATGGTCTGCCCCACCCCTGTCAGATATTCAGGTGTATCTATCGGGGGAGCGCTCTCATGAAAAGGATCGGCTGCGTATACTCCATAACTACCAAACAATTTATCCTGCTCTTCCAGAAAGGCCAAGCCCATTTCATGAAACAAAGGGTCAGTCGGGTCTAGTTGAGCAGTACCGTCAAAACCACACCACTTCCGTTTCATGCTGATTTTGGCTTGCGGATATTTAGCTTGCAATTCCCGCGGAACATATCCTGAAAAGCCCTGCTGAATAGGTTGCATCCCTAATTCCAACTGACGCGCCAGTATCTTTTTACCCAATATGACATGCTTGTCTATCACCGATTTAGGCAAAGGACCTCCATAACTCTGAATATTCTGCATCCACTGCCACGCCGAATGTCCCGGCCCAGTGAGAAAAGCCCGGGCTTCTTCTTCCGTAAAATTAAAACGTAACAGCGTATTATACCATACACCATCCAGCCCTACAGAAAACAAAGGCATATTGATAGCATTCATCGCCATGTAGTCCAGTTCTTGTTGCCAACGTTCCCAATTCCACCACGCCGCAGTATAGCTTACCGTACAATAGTTCATGTAAACGCGGTATTTACCATTAATAATCCTCCGTTCTTTATTCGCAGGTTGTGGCAATTTTGCAGGCAATTTCAATTGATTACCAAACCAAGATACATGGGCGTGGCACGTATACTTCAAATACCAGTTGAAAGCAGTTGCCAAGGAAACAGCATTGTTTCCCCGCAGGATAATTCTCTGCCCGTCACCATCCACTTCATAAACATCACTTCCATTTTCCGGATGTATCATCTCTAACCGATACTGCGAAACATAACCGGGAGTAACCCGCTCTATCAAGTCATACACTGCCTTTTCCGACGCTCCGCCACCCCATACCGGCAAACTACTGAAACAAATAAACAAGGTAATTAAACAGAAATTCTTCATAGCATATTATTTGGGAGACAAAGATAGTTGTGCTATCGATAAAAAGATATTGATAATGTACCAAATCTTTGCACTCATGTCTCAAAAGGAATAAATATTTTGTTTTATCCCGGCCACTGTTCGATAATAAGCGGACAACTGTCCGATAATGAACAGCTTAGCATTTCTCGTATTTGCTGATTTTCAACTACTTATCACTTTGGCACAGGAATTGACTATTATTAAGCGAAAGCGGTCAGCAAAAAAAATAAAGATTATCTGCCACTTTTCAGCAAGTAGTTCCGTCTAACAGATAAGAGCGAAAGCCAAATAGAAATAGTAACAATTAAAAAATAAAGATTATGAAAACTACAAGTTTATTTAAAGCAGTCGCATTGGTAGCTATTATGGTAGCAAGTGTTCTCAACTCCGAAGTGAAAGCTCAGGACGGTTTCATAACGAATCAAGTGATGAACGGCGAATTAGTCGCATCCAAAACTATCTTCAAGCAAGAAGGCTCTTATTTGCAACGCCACATGCAATACACTTTTACTTATGACGACCAAAACCGTCTGATTAGCAAAGAAGCATCCAAATGGGATGGTGCAAAAGATGCGTGGGTGCCCTATTTCAAGATGACTTACCAGTACAGCGATAATGAAATAACCATGAATTACGCACGCTGGAACGAATCTCACAAAGCTTATGATGAAGCCGTTCAGAAAAGCATATACGAACTGAATGACGCAAATATGCCGACGGCTTACAAAGCCTACAAGCAAGACAACAAAAACAAATCAGATTGGACTCTGGTTAACCACAAGCAGATGGACTTCACGACCAATCTATTAGCAATTGCAAAGTAATAAATATAGAAATTAAAGTTAACAATTAGTTGAAAAGCACGGGCCGGGAGGCTCGTGCTTTTTTAGTTATCCGATTACAAAACAGCTATAAAGCACCTAATACCATTATATTGAATGCTACTGTTACTGAAGCCCAACTTCTGTTGAGCTATCAGTATCAGATAAACAAAGTTAAGGTTCCGGTTATTAATTACTAAATCTACAATAAATCTTTATGTCAATACAAATCTTAAATCTGATAATGGGTATACCTCCGGCACATAATGCTTATTCACTATGACAGAAGGGGTTTTACTTATCTTTTGTTCCCGACAATATATCTGTTGTTTTGTCCACACATCACGTACCTCAGCCGTTATACTATATATACCCGCGTCTTCCATGTGCCTGGTTTCATACCACTCCCCCAAAAGCTCTATTGCCCTATCCCAACCGACAAGGTAATAAGCCGCAATAATAACCTGGGCAATTTCCTCACCCAACCTATCATTTGGAAATGTTACCAATACTAATGACACGGGAACACTTGAAGCAATTTCTACTATATGACGATGAACACTTGCACAATTCTTGCAATTGGGATTAGTCACTATCATCAATTCATTACTACCTTCTTTTTGATTATGCAATGCAATATCCCGACTTACCATTTTCCCGATCTGAGGTTTTAATGCCAACAATGTTTGAAAAGTTTCCGGGTTAAGCAGGCTGCCAAAATATTTCTTTAAAATAATCCTTTCCTTTTCTCCGGTTTGTATGGCTCTTAACTGTAGTTCAAAAATCAAACAGATATACCCTATGACCACAAATGCGAAAAGTGAGGATAATGACAGCTCCATTACAAAATCATTTTTCAATATATAAAGAGCTACCGCACTACCCCATACTGCAAAATCAGCCAATACACAAAGCATGCAGGCTTTACGCAAAATAAAAACCTGATAAATAATAGAGTATAAAGAAAGCGTCACGGCTACAGCACAACATACAACAGAAATTATATAAAAATCATCCTGCCGGATTAGCGAGAATAGATAAAGAGGCGCAAAGTATAGCAGAGATAATTCCCCTAACCCTAACCCTGCTATACTTGCCCCTTTAGAGTGAAACACTTCATTGCAATTCACTACCTTACCGATATTACAGAATCGCTCCATGAACTCCCCGTTCACCCGCTCTTTGTAGAGGATGGCGACAGATACGAGTATTCCAAAAACCAATGCAGATAAATAGAACATAAAGGCAAGCGACCGACTCTGACAAAATGCAGTCTGGAGTCCCAATATCAGGACAAAGAGCAAAGCAATAATGAATCTATAACGCAATAAATAAAATACGATATTTCTCATTATATAAAATTGCTCGTTCGGTGTTGCTTCAGTAGGTTCTCCCAATAGGACTGTACCTGTCCAATGCTGTAGAAACTTGTCTACCTTTACATGCTGTTTTCCACCCTCTCCATTGATAAATTCTACGATGAAACCGTCCTTTTTCGTCACAACACAAAAAGATTTTTTGTCCACCTCAAGCATTGTGATAAAAGGAGTTTCCAGTTTTGAAAAGTAATCATGTGACAGGAGCCGAAATACCTCATTTTTTATATGAAGCGCATCCAGTGCATTACTGACGCCGCGCATACTGTCTCCCAACGGAGTACTAAGCAGGCGATGTACAGTATCTCTACTTACTCTCACGGACAATGTCCGCAGATATTGATAAAGTACGACACTGATGTTATCAGCCCCGGTCATGATTACCTTCGTTTATTTATCAGGATATTATAAAGAAAAAGTGCCTTCAAAGGAGGTTCCGTCAGAAATAACCTCTATTATATATTCTCCACTATCTTCTCCGTTCAAATCAATAGAAAAGTTTGTAGGACTAAGAAGCGTCTTCGAACAAACAGTTTTCCCTGTAGTTTCATTAATAACATTGATTGCAACAGTAGGGAATACAGTTTCAAAATAAACAGTTACTTCTCCATTATCCAAGTAAGCATACACCGGTTGGGGAACAACACTACGAGTTTTAGGAGCATCTTCCGGACTGGTAGATTCAGCCTGATCACTTATATCTCTGTCACCACTTTTTTGTACAAACACAATCTCCTTAACCCCAAAACCCAATTGTGCTTTTACTGAGCTACCTAAAACCAAGAATAGAAATAAAATAGATAATACTCTTTTCATAATGCATAACTTTTTTGTTTGATGCCGCTAAACTACAAAAGTCCATGCAAAAAGAGTGTGTCACAAGTGTGCCATCCCTATATTTCGCGCAAGATTTCTTTAAATTCACTGTTCTGTTCAACACCGATCCGTTCACATAAAGCATTCTTTTTCCGATAAAGTGTTCTTCTGGAAAGATGCATCAAATATGCCAAATGAGCAAATGGAAAATCTGTCAAACTTAAACATACTAAATAGAGTTCCTCTTTGGATAATTGATACTTGACATGAAAACGTGAAATGGCATTATTCCACTGGGAGTCCATGCTGACAATTAATTCCTGCCATTCCTGATCGCTTATTTCTTTATCTGATGCATCTTTATCCAGATGATCTTTTATAATTGCCTGCATTTTTGCATAAAGTGGTGAATGTAGGAAGGCCTCTTTTACCAAAGCTTTTCTCCTTAAAACCATTTCATCCAGTTCTACCCGTATTTTTTCCCTTTGCTCTTCATCAATCCGGCAAGAAGCTAACTCTTTCCTTAGATTTTCAATTTCCAGATCTCGTTGGGTAATCTCTTTCTGTAGACAAGCATAATGTTGACTTAAGTCTTGGTTTACCTTCTCTAATTGCTGATTATTCTTTTGCAGCAAATCATTTTTTCCTCGATATTGTTTATTTTTTCTATAAAGAAGAAAAACAATCATAATGATTATGATCGTTACTGGTATAAAAATACACAAATATATATTTAAGCGCCCTTTATAGTATAACTGGTGAAGCATTAGTTGTGCATCAGTCTCAGCTTCAACTATCTTATCAGTAACTATATTCCGACGAAATTGATATAAACTGTCTTTATATGTAGAGCTATACCTCTCCAATTGCATAGAAAGAGCAGCATTTCCTTGAATCATTGCTATATCAGCTAAACGCATATAGGCATCTGCCCTTCTTCCATAGTCCTTACTTAACAGGCTTTTATTCAAATAGAAAGTTGCGGAATCATACTCTCCAATTTTATAGTAAGCATCTCCTAAAATAAGAAAAGCTCGATAGGCTCGTGCAGTATCCCTCCGCAAAGCAAGATTAAGTTTTCCATAATATAAAGCCTTACCATCTTGATCCATCTGATTATACAAACGACTTAATGTAGCTGAAATATCAGCTTTTATCTCATTATTTTCTATTCTGTCTGCCACCACAAAAGCGTCCAATAATTTTCGTTCAGCAACCGAAAAATAATCACTACCCTTCATAAAGGCAATAGAACCTTGTCTAGATAAGGCTTCTGCCCAAAGATCCGTATCCTTCAAATCTTGAGCTATATTCTCCATTAACTGATAGATAGAATCTGCTTTTTCCTTGAAATTCAGTATATAATAAATATAGCCTATATTATTGTATATCAAACCTAGTTGCCGTTTTTCTCCAGCCGCTTTTGTTAAAGGTGCGGCAATGAGGTATTCTCTAAATGCTTCTGTCTGTTTATTCATATCCCTATACACACATCCCCAATAGTAATGCGCACCTGCCTGCATTCTTGTATTTCCCACTTTATCATAATATGCAACAGCGTAACGTATCAACGAATCATCTACCTGCACAACATAATTTTTATCTCTTGCCTGTGTCAGCAACAGCGCATAATAGGCACTATCAGCCGGCGAGGTAAACTCCTGAGTAGAGATATTCTGCAAAACAGACAAGGCACTATCCGGCAGCGACCGCATAAGGGAATCTGCCCATATCAATTGCTTGTTATTGCTTTGCCGGGCTGTACATGCCAACAGCAAAAAAGCGACTAAAAAGAATATAATAGCTTTAGTTTTTCCCATCCTATAAGTCATCTACTGAGTCCTTAGTTGGACAAAGATAATGTTTTCCTGCCAAAGGCGTCAGATGTTAGAAGAAAGAATAGACTAAAATCAGAGAAAACAGCCAATCTTATCCTACGTCACCCCCTCCATATGGCCGATTCTTATCTGATTCGCTATTTAGGATTCCCTGAATAAGTAATAATTCCATTTCATATCAAAATGTAAGAATAGTTCAGTAACAGTTTACTTCAAAAAAAAGAGTTCAACTTTAACCCCGCCAACCGGGTTGTGAAATGGCTACACCCTTTCACCCGGATGGTGTAGCCCTAAGCATAAAAGGGTGTAGCCATCCGTGAGAAAGGGTGTAGCCATTACAGAAAACTGATTATTAACTATTTACAAGTCCACAAATTCCTAAAAATGAAGAAGCAGACATTGCCGGAAAGATATCCGCACCTTGTTATAAATTACTTCATTGTATAAAAAAGTCGGTTAATTCTTCAGATATTGCAGCCGTTTTCCCCAGTCTTCCATAACTGCCTGACGCCACTTGTAGACAGTCTCGGCACCCTGAAGATCTCGCCAGAACAGTGCAGGGGCGCTCTTGTCAGTGTACCAGTTGGGACCTACCTCGTAGTCGGTGGCAGACTCGCGACCCGGCCACAGGTTTTCAATAGTTATGGCACCCTCCAGCACAGGAAAACCGGATATGCCGGAGGTAATGGTATAGGGGAGTGTGCCAGTGTAATATGTGGAGTGACGCACGGCATAATCACCACCTCCGAGGTGGAAGCCGTCCCACTTCTGCCGCCCTATGGTGAGAGTGAAGCAGGCCGAATCGGCGGGAATGTCGGGACGGTCAGGACCTTGGACATGAAACTCGATAATCGAATAGATGGGTACGGTGTCCGCAGCCGTGGTGAGCCGGTGGAAGACCGGTCGCGAACTGCGTGCGGTTGGTTCGAAGCTGCCTCCCCATGACTCGCCCTCAGGATCGTCTGGATTGCCGTCCATCACATAGAGGAGAGCCGGCGTATCGCCCATCTTGGGTGTGCCCTGGTAATAGTTGATAAAGTCTGCGCCAAGGTATCCTGCACCCTTGATGTAGGTATCGTAATATCCGGCATTGTATTTATCTTTCACTTTATTCTGGGTGATAAAGCCCCGATAGGAAGCATTGTCTTCAATCATCCACAGATTGGGAAAATTTGCTACTATATAGGCGTAGCTGTTAGTACTCCATTTTTTGTTAGGCCCCCCAATCCAGTAGACACGGATTTTGCCAGCGATGTCTGGCGCGTCGTGAAGAGCTTGGGCCACATCGTCAAGTCCGCCCCAGACAGATATCCACAGCGGGCGTTCGTCCTGCCGACGCGCACATTCCACTATCCACCGGGAACCTTCGGTGGGAGTAAGAAAACCCCGATAAGAAGCCGCCCCCTTGCGCCCCTGTTTGGTTATGGCACGGAGTTCCGTGGGAGACATCAGCCCCTTAATATGTTTGGACAGTTTTGGAAGGTCCTTCTCGTAGAGGTCGATCATGCGGAGAATTTCTTCCCGGCTTCCCGAACCGTAAGAGGGGGAAGAGACAAGTCCCTCAAGGTCAAAACAGTCGGTATACATCAGCAGATGAGCCATCGACTGGTTGTCGTCGGGATCCGTTCCTCCGATGTCAGTACTAATGAGCACACGCGGTTTGACAAGGTCAGTAGCCTGAACCTTTGCTCCGATTGATCCAAAGATCAATATGGCAAGTAAAATCAATCTTTTCATAATAGTTTGCTAATTTAAGATTTATTCTGCAAATTTACGCTCGAAATTCAATTTAAACCACCCACAAATTCATAAAAACATGCCGGATTCCGAGATATTGAAAACTTTCGATGAAAAGCGTGGCGAGTTGAAACCCTACGGTCTGACGTGTGAAACCTGGCGCCCGCAGCTTATGCCGAAAATCGACCGCCATAACGAGATTGAGCTCAACTACATTCCCGAAGGAAGCATTACCTATTTTTTCCCTACAGGAAAAGTTACGGTTCCGCCTCACAAAATGGCTCTGTTTTGGGGGCTTATACCCCACAAGATCATCAAAAGTGAGGCTGACGCACCCTATTTTGTGGTCACCATACCGTTCAACCTCTTTTTAAGCTGGAGATTACCTTCGGTCCTTGTCGATAGGATTCTCGGAGGGGAAGTTGTGGTTGAAGCCGTCGAGTCTGAGTGCGGACTCGGCAAGCCAATGTTTGAAAGGTGGGTTTCCGATATGGCCAGCAAGCAAAATCAGGAAGCGGTAAGCCTTGAGATTCAGGCCCGAATATTGCGGTTGACAAAAAACATGTCTGTATCCGAAGCCAAGTCCACTGCCATGCTTAATCCTGCCGACGCATCGATTTTGGAAAGGATTGTGAGCTATATTGCCCACAACTATGACCGTCCAATAAAGATTTCCGATATTGGGCGGACCGTGGGACTTCACCCCGATTACGCCAATGCCATTTTCAAGAAGGCCTTTGGCTGTACGCTAAGTCGTTACGTGGCAGAAGAGCGGATAGGCC
The DNA here is from genome assembly GCF_020091405.1 of Bacteroides cellulosilyticus. Taxonomy (NCBI): domain Bacteria; kingdom Pseudomonadati; phylum Bacteroidota; class Bacteroidia; order Bacteroidales; family Bacteroidaceae; genus Bacteroides; species Bacteroides cellulosilyticus. Next base: position 1,760,776 of record NZ_CP081903.1, on the reverse strand, counting down.
ACGTCAAACGCAAACTTATCCTGACAGACATGAGCATAACGCAGATAGCCTTTGACTGCGGATTCAATTCAATCAGCCGTTTCAACAGTACCTTTCTTGACATCTGCGGGCAGACTCCCCGGCACTATCGCGAACAGAACAAGTGAAATTATATCGGGCTTGCGTCAAGCCTTATAGAAGCCATACCCAAAGGCTATCATACCACTCAAATATGCACACTTAACATGATAACTACCATAGGATAATATATCTTCTCCCTATGATCATCCTTCTCAAAATGCTTCATTTTGCAATTCCCACAGAAGCAGGGCTGACGCATTAAAAATATTTCATGGATAAAAGTTCACAAAGTAGTTCATTATCCCATCCTGCTGCCTTTCTTTTCCCTTTTACGCTTCCTTTTCTTTCATTTTTCTTAATAACCATCAGTGCTATTTTATTCATAAGTGAAACGTTTTGTGCCGCATTTCCGGTTTTTCTGCCTGCATCTTCATTAAAAGAGACATCCAACTGCCAATGCAAATTGTTTTCAATAGCCCAATGTGCCCGTATAGACTCTGCTATTTTTTGAGGTTCCAGCCCTAAAGAGGTGATATAAAACCTATGGCTTACAGAGGTTTCGCCTGTTGTTTTGATTGTTCTTTGTGAAGATATTCTCACAACCGCCTTCAATCCCTTCCATTCTTTGAACATTCCGGTTAAAGCCTGGCAACTGTACACAAAACATTCACGGCGTTCGTGTCTGCCATGAGACTCTTCCTCTGTTATATATTTGCCGTATCTGGTGGCATAATGTGCTTTGTTCACATCGATATTTTTATCATCCAAATCATCAAACCAACTTTTGACGGTATTATAAAGATTCTTATGGTTTTCTTTCAGAGCTAAGACATAATCTGCTCCACCCTCTATTATTTTTTTAGCAATATCCGTTTGACACCCCATTGCATCAATGGTTACAATGCACTTGACTAAATCCAAGGCTTCTAACAACAACGGGATAGCCACGATCTCGTTATGTTTTTCATTAACTTTCAGCTGTCCAAGACTGATGCCATTAGCTGTAGCCCAAGCACTAACCATATGAAGTTTAAAATTTCGATTACCAGTGGGGTGAGATGAGCTACATTTACTGGCACCACGAATGGTTTTGCCGTCAATAGCTACAACACCCTCATATTTCTCGCAGATTTCAAACATCCAATGCCGAAAAATACGTTCGAAATACTCAGGATTCAGAGCACTGAAAAAACGATTGAAGGTATCGTGACTGGGGATAGATTCCAATCCGGGCAGCCGTTCGCGGAAAAAGTCAATCTTGGCATTGCCGAAATCTTCTACTTCATACCAGGATTCTGCACCACATATTACAGCAGCCATTGAAATATAAACGATAGCATCGGCAGAATGTACACGTTTTCTGTCAATACGAGGATCATTGATTTGTTTACAAATACTAAATATTGCCATTATTTTAGTCAATTTATGTTTCTTAATTGCTTATAAAGATAAGAATTTAAGATGACATATAAAAATAGTTTATACATTAATTGTCAATTATATATAGTGCGATTTTAATAAATTGAATATAAGTATTTATGGTAAAAACTATAATGCGTCAGCCCTGCCCACAGAAGTGGTTCGGCAGCCTCACGGCTATGAGGCTCGTGCTCCACAATCGTAAAGCACAACCACCACAGCGGTGGCCATAACTAAAACAATGATTATCAACAAAATGCGCATGTATAGTTTTCGTAATGGACATAGGGGATTAACGTTTACAATCCCTGTTTAGGACGAACAAAACTGCGTGTAGGTAAATTTACCTACACGCAGTTTTAACTTACTTACACCACCGCTCTATCACCGATGAACAGGGAGGTGCAGCGCATGAGTGCAAGCGTGTAGGTAAAAGTATACCAAAAATCTTGTGTACGCGCGCGAAGCAAATAAATCAAACCTCTTCTCCCTTCAGCGTTGCTGAACTGGCTTCTGTAATCTTCACCATTACAAAATCACCAATACGGTGCGTACCACGGTCGAACACCACGACACGGTTTTGCTCCGTGCGTCCTACAAGCTGTTCGCGCGAACGCTTGGAAACTCCTTCCACCAGAACTTCATACGTCTTACCGATACAGCGGGCATTAGACTCGGCGGAGAGGCGGTTTTGCAGAGCAATAATCTCATTCAACCGACGTATCTTTACCTCTTCGGGTACATCATCCGGCAAATGCTTGGAAGCATAAGTACCCGGACGCTCAGAGTACTTAAACATAAAAGCTGAGTCGTAAGCACATTTCTCCATCAGAGAAAGGGAAAGCTGATGATCTTCTTCCGTTTCGGAATGGAAGCCTGAGAAGATATCTGTGGATAAACCACAATCGGGAACAATGCGATGGATAGCATCTACACGGTCCAGATACCATTCACGGGTATATTTACGATTCATCAGTTTCAGGATACGGGAACTTCCACTCTGTACAGGCAGGTGGATATGTTTGCACACGTTGGGAACCTGTGCAATGACTTCCAGCGTTTCGTCACTCATATCCTTGGGGTGCGAAGTAGTGAAACGGACACGCACACCCGGCGCAGCCTCAGCTACGGTGCGGAGCAGCATAGGGAAAGTTACAACTTCTCCGTCCGGTTTCTCAAAACGGTAAGAGTTGACATTCTGCCCCAGCAAAGTGACTTCTTTATAACCTTTCGCCACCAAGTCGGACACTTCATTAAGAATGCTTTCCACATCACGGCTGCGTTCCCGTCCACGGGTATAAGGAACAATGCAGTAGGTACAGAAGTTGTTACATCCACGCATAATGGATACAAACCCGGAAATGTGATTACCGCAGATACGCGAAGGGATAACATCCCGATAGGTCTCAGTGGTAGAAAGCTCTACATTGATAGCTTTCTCGCCCGCCTCCACAGCAGCAACCAAGTCAGGAAGAGTTAGATAAGCATCAGGACCTACCACCAGATCAACATGATGATTAGTGATCAGATCATCCTTTACCCGCTCGGCCATACATCCCAGTACTCCCACAATCAAATTGCGTTTCTTCTTTTTAAGCGAATAGAAAAATTCCAGACGATTGAGAATTTTCTGCTCGGCATTGTCGCGAATGGAGCAAGTGTTCATAAACACCGCATCCGCTTCTTCCAGCGTATCAGCCGTTGAATATCCCGCCATCTGCATCACAGAGGCAATAACTTCACTGTCCGCCACATTCATCTGGCAGCCATAGGTTTCGATGAACAACTTCTTGTTGTCATCAGCAGTTGCAGATTTAAAGTCTGCTCCCGTTACTTTTTCCATAATTTCCTGTTTTTTAGCTCACCACAGAGGACACGGAGAACACAGAGGAAAGATTCAAAAAACACAAAAATAAAAAAGACTCAGCGTCCTCTGTGTCCTCTTGTGGTGAAAAAGTTTCAGCTGCAAAGATACGCCTTCGCCACTAAATTACAGATGAAAAGGCAAAAAATAACACTCAATAGTTAGAGAATGAGTTGTTTCTTATAATAAATGTTAATATAACGAACATTTTCAAGACTGTTATTTGGCATAAAGGATTTTATTTCACAAATTTGCGTAATGAAAGAAACATTAGATTTTTTCATAGTTAAGGTTTAGGTTAAAAAAAATAAGGGGAGCTGTGAAGCTGCCCTTTTTTCATGCCTAAAAATTGGCTGTTATTCAGATAAATTAGTTACCTTTGGCGGTGAAAAACTTAAATGAGTATGGATGGTATCTTACAGTTTCTGTTAATCGCAGGCATAATCGTTATCGGAGTTGTTAAGCAGTTCAAGAAAGAAGCAAAGAAGAACGCTGAGAACAGGCCTGCTATGCCTGTGCCGGAAAATGATATTGACGAAGACGCATTACCCATTCCTGAAGCCTGGGGAAAGACGTATGGCGGATTTATTCCCGAAGGTCCCACCCCCCAAACACCCTCCGCTCCGACAGCAAAAGAAGAATATCAATTCTCAGCTTCAAAACATATTTTTGGAGGAGATTCTACAAATACATCTCCCAAGCATACCACAACTCCTCCGAAACAGAAGATTTCTCCTCCTCCGTCCACTCCGCAAAAACCTGAAACCAATTCCGAATACTCCATTCATTCGGCAGAAGAAGCGCGGAAAGCCATCATTTGGTCGGAAATACTACAACGGAAGTATTAATACATGGAGAATTGAGAGTTGAAAACAGAGAGTTGAGAGTAACTCTTCCAGTAACTTATGAATTTTCACACAGGAAAAATAACTAAATACATTATGGCATTCAATTACATCTCGGCAGCGGAAGCTGCAAGCCTGATCAAACATGGCTACAACATCGGCTTGAGCGGATTTACTCCCGCTGGAACAGCCAAAGCCGTTACGGCAGAATTAGCAAAAATAGCGGAAGCTGAACATGCAAAAGGAAACCCTTTCCAGATAGGGATCTTCACAGGTGCCTCTACGGGTGACTCCTGCGACGGTATACTATCACGCGCCAAAGCAATCCGCTATCGTGCTCCTTACACAACCAATTCCGATTTCCGTAAAGCAGTAAACAGCGGAGAAATTGCCTATAACGACATCCACTTGTCTCAGATGGCACAGGAAGTTCGTTACGGTTTCATGGGCAAAGTAAACATTGCCATTATCGAAGCTTGCGAAGTAACTCCCGACGGCAAGATTTATCTGACCGCAGCCGGTGGTATCGCTCCCACCGTTTGCCGCCTTGCCGACCAGATCATCGTGGAACTGAATGCTGCTCACAGCAAAAATGCTATGGGACTGCACGATGTATACGAACCGCTTGATCCGCCTTACCGCCGCGAAATACCTATCTATAAACCAAGTGATCGCATCGGTCAACCGTATATCCAGGTAGATCCGAAAAAGATTGTAGGCGTTGTGGAAACCAATTGGCCGGACGAAGCACGCAGTTTTGCCGAGGCTGATCCGTTGACCGACAAGATTGGTCAGAATGTAGCCGACTTCCTGGCTGCGGACATGAAGCGCGGAATCATTCCGTCAACCTTCCTGCCGTTGCAATCCGGTGTAGGCAATATCGCTAACGCTGTGCTCGGTGCATTGGGACGTGACAAGACCATCCCGGCATTCGAAATGTACACGGAAGTTATTCAGAATTCCGTAATCGGATTAATCCGTGACGGTCGCGTGAAGTTTGGTAGCGCTTGCTCACTCACTGTAACGAACGACTGTCTGCAAGGTATTTATGATGATATGGACTTCTTCCGTGATAAACTGGTGCTCCGCCCGTCGGAAATCTCCAATAATCCGGAGATTGTACGCCGTCTGGGGGTTATCTCTATCAACACGGCTATCGAAGCTGACCTCTACGGAAACGTTAACTCTACACATATCGGCGGCACGAAGATGATGAACGGTATCGGCGGAAGCGGTGACTTCACACGCAACGCTTATATTTCCATCTTTACTTGTCCGTCCGTCGCCAAGGAAGGCAAGATCAGCGCCATTGTCCCGATGGTATCTCACCACGACCATACAGAACATGACGTAAACATTATCATTACTGAACAAGGCGTTGCCGACTTGCGTGGTAAGAGCCCGAAAGAACGCGCGCAGGCAATCATCGAAAACTGCGTTCATCCGGATTACAAGAATATCCTCTGGGATTACTTGAAGATAACTGATGGTAAGTCTCAGACTCCGCAAGCAACCCGCGCTGCATTGGCTATGCATGCGGAATTGGCAAAAAGTGGAGACATGAAGAATGTAGATTGGGCACAGTATAAGTAAGCTACGAGTTACGGGCTACGAACTACAAGTGTAAATCAGTACGAGCTATAAGAAACGAGCTACGAGTTCTGCGACATCAACGCAGCCACTCGTAGCTCGTAGCTTGTAGCTCGTAACTATTTTATTACTTCGTCACATACCGCATCCTGAAAAGCACGTGCTTTAGCTCCTGAAAGTACATTCTGATTCATGATGGCAAAAGCCACTTCATGCCCGTTTGCGGCACGCAAATAGCCGGCCAAGCAATTAATAGCTGTAAAGGACCCGGTTTTGGCATGTACATTCTTATGAGAGGGAGTCCCGCGTTGCATCCGGTATTTTAGTGTCCCATCCACACCGCCAATGGGCAAAGCCTTATACAACTTCTGAAAAACGTCCGTGCGCGAATAAGCAAACTTCAGGAAAGAAACCAGCAGATCAGGAGAGATATAATTATAATTGGAAAGTCCACAGCCATCAGCCAGTTTATAGCTATCCGCATCTCCTCCCAAAGCTTTTATCTGCTTACGAATGGCAGAAAGCCCGTCTTCATCCGAAATTCGTTTTTTACCGGTAGCTTGGGCACCCAAACGACAAAGCAAAGCCTGGGCATTCAGATTATCACTTTCTTTCATTATCTGATTGACTACATCTTGAGTGGAAGTCTCAAACAAAGCCATTTGCACTGAAAGGCTATCTTTCTGCAATTCGTTGAAAGCATAACCGGCGGGGCATTGGATACCTTTTGCTTGCAGGCGTTCAAGAAAAGTATGCATAAAGAAATCCTGGGAGGAATAGATATTCACCGTACCTATCCGCTTACTTTCCACGTTTCCTTTAATAATCACATTATTGCCATTCTGCAACCAATCCCGAGAAACACCGAAACGTCCGGCAGAAGGAGTACGGGACCGGGTTTCATTGGTCACAGTATAATAGGAAGAGGCGGGGACACATTCGATATTTGCCATTTCTCCTTTCTCACCCGGAGAAGCAGTTACGGTAACCAGACCTTTATTCAGCATCAACGGTGAGAGATAGGGTTGGTATGAGGCAGGCGTATCATCCCATGCCCAGCCACTTCCCCAATAGATGGAGTCTTTCATAGAAACATCACCGTATACGTTGCCTGCTATCACCGAAAAGGGGAAGCGGCTCACCGTATTCACCAGCGAGTCCAAAGCTTCATCATCAAATTCAGGATCATATCCACCGACAACGTATATGTCACCCTTCAGTGTATCCCGTTCAATCACTCCCTGATACCATACCTCCGTTTTAAAAGGTTCATCCGCATCGGGGCGGGCAAGGGCGGTAATGGTAGTCAGCAACTTCATGGTAGAAGCCGGACGGGAAAGTTTATCCGATTGATAGGTATATAAGGACTTTCCTGTAGTCAGGTCGTATACGGATATACCAACGTTGGAGCCGGTAGGAAGCTGATATTTTATCAGGGTATCCAGGCGGGAAGAGAGACTCTTAGCACTCGTATTCTGCCCCCATAGTACTATGGGAATAAATAAGAGAGAAAGAGTAAGCGACAAAAGATATTTTTTCATGTGCATTTAATTACTGATAAGTACTAATATTAAATTACCTGTTGAGGGAATTAGTACCTTTTGATATACTTACGGATCATATCTCAGCCGAATGAAATTCTGCAACCGGCTTTTCAAACTTTCCTCCACAGGCATGGCAGACATACTCCCAATGATTATTTCCCGGAGGAGTAGCCGCCAACAAAGAGGCGATGGCCGACATGACAGCCCGTAGCCGATGCTCTTTCTTCAACACAAACTTAATGTCGGACGAACCGCAGAAAGGGCAATATTTTAATTGCTCCGGGATCATCTCATTCTGTTCCAGCAAGCGAACGGCAGCTTCATAATCGGTTTCGTCAACCAAAACGTCCACTCCGGCAATATCATTGATGTAGCCGCGCAACAACGTAGACATATTCTCATTGTGAAGAAGGGAAGAAATGCCTTCATTCTCCAATGCTCCCTGAATGATGTGTGCCTGAGCAGCATCGTTACAAGTAATCAATTTTACAGTTTTCATCGTTCTAATATTTTATATGAGTCCTGAAAAGCGCTAAGAAGCGATTGTGATTATCATAATGCTTCCTTAAAGATTTCAGAAACCGTAGGATGGGGGAAAATGATTTTCTTCCATTCCGTAGTAGTCAGTTTCAACTCGATGGCCATACCTGCCAAAGTGATGATTTCGGAAGCCGGATTGCCCAGTACATGTGCCCCCACTATTGTTTCATCATCCGCTATCAGAAGCTTGCAAACTCCATTCACACCTTCATTTTCAGCGACGAAACGCCCGGAGTAGGCCATCGGAAGCTTTACAACCCGATAGTTGATACCTTTTAGTTGCAGAGCCTCTTCCGTTTGCCCCACACCGGCAATCTCCGGATTAGTATATACCACACCGGGAACAGCCCAGTAACTCATAGCATCCTTCTGGCCAAGTATGGTATGTACGGCTACTTCTGCCTCACGCACGGCTGTATGTGCCAACAACGAGAACCCCGTCAGATCACCACATACATATATGCCCGGAACAGAGGCCTGCATACATTCGTTCACACAGATATTTCCCCGTTCAGTCTTTCGTAAATCCAGGTTTTCGAGCCCGAATCCTTTTATCACCGGACGGCGGCCTACGCTCATCAATAATCTATCAGCCAATACAGCACCTGCACCTTCCGCATTCTCATAATTCACCTGTACCTGTGGTTTCCCATCATCGGAAGAAGCCTCAGCAATAGATACCACTTTTGTACTAAGCATAAACTTAATTCCACGTTTGGCATACTCTGCACGCAGCATAGCAGAAAGCTCCTTATCCATGCCGCCCAGAATTTCATCAAGCATCTCTATCACAGTGACCTGCACGCCCAGACTATTGAAGAAAGAAGCAAACTCGATGCCAATCACTCCACCACCGATAATGGCAAGTGATGCGGGAAGCTCCTTATTATCCAAAGCGTCGCGATGCGTCCAGAAAGGTACGGTATCCACACCGGGAATAGGCGGAACGAAGGTTTCCGAACCCGTACAAAGAATCAGGTTTTCACATTCGTAAGTTTCGCCACCACACTGCACGGTATTCTTGTCAATGATGGTAGCCTCTCCCTGCACGATATTTACACCGTGTGCCGTCAGTTTGCCTTTAACGCCCAGCACCAGCTTGCGCACTACCTTCTGTTTGCGGGCAATAATCTTCGGCAAGTCAAATGAGACTTCGGAAACATTCACCGCATATTTGGAAGCATGACGCGCAGCATCATACGTCTTTGCCGAATACAACAAGGTCTTGGTAGGGATACAGCCTTCATTGAGGCAGACTCCACCCAAATTCTGTTTCTCGAACAACACTACACTCAAACCGGCTTTTCCGGCTGTTTCGGCAGCAGTATATCCAGCAGGACCTCCACCGATAATGGCAACTTGGTATTTCATAGTCTTATTTATTAGTATACTTGTAAACTGCCTGCAAGTTAATAAAAACCTCTCTTATCTGCACAAAAGAATTATCCTTTCTTTGTCTTTTTCACCGTACGCTTCATCTTTAAGGCATATAAATTCAGCTCTATCGAAGATTCGGTTTCTGTTGTATCCCCTTTCTCTTCTACAGACAATAATTCGTGAAGTAACTCACTGCTGCGTTGGGTCAATGTTTTCTGTTTACCTTCATCTGTTTCTGTTGACAAGATATTTAGATTGCGGGAGAGTTCTCTTAAATGGGCAAAAGATTCTATAATGGCAAGAGTCGTAGCCGTAGCCCGGGGGCTTTTCAAAACGGTGGCAAGCATATAAAGTCCTTTTTCGGTGAAAGCTTTAGGGACCGCACGTACTTTGGAAGATAAATTTGTGGTCGAAATTTTCGACCGCAAATATCGTATCTCACTTTCATTCAATTCAATGATATAATCCTTAGGGAACTTATCCGGATTATTTCTCACCGCTTCATTCACCCGCTTCGTTTCTACTCCGTACAGCGTTGCCACATCTCTATCCAACAGTACTTTTTGTCCTCTCAGTTCTATCAGGCATGCTTCTATTTCCTGTTCTCTGATAACTTGTAATTCGTTTTCCATACTTTATATGTATTTTGTTGATTTAAAGACCTACAAGGTACAACTAATATTCTACAAAAAGCATCCTCCCCTATCTTTTTCTTACTAAAAAAACATACCTTTGTTTGCAGTATTTTCCAATAAAATACGTCTATAAACAAAAGCTATTTAAACGAACGAAACTAAAGATACATGAAACGAACAAACGTACTCCAAGCGCTAATATTCTCCATTGTCATCCTTTTCGGTGGAACAGCCTGTGATAATGCAAATGATGAACGTTTCTCTTCTACAGAAGAATTTACCGTCGAAGGCGATGCAAGCTCCATAGAGATTCCGATGACCAGAACCAACTGGATTGTGGCTTCCGTTATGTACCCGGATGGAGGCATCATGACAGATGAGAACGGGTATCCCTTGAAACTGGAGGGTATGGGTACCGTACGCTTCCATTGGGGCAGCATCACCCGCGACAAGGCAAAATCCCTGACTATACAACTGAATGACAACTTTGCAGGGGAAGAGCGCAGATTGATTCTCAAACTGAGTAGCGAACAAGGACTTTACTCAGAACAAATATTCATCCGGCAGAAAATATGCACCAATTACTATCAGATAGAATCCATCACTTACTCCCTGGATGAATTTGATGGAGTAAGAGAAGCCGGAACAAAGCCTTGGGGAATCACCTGGATAGACAGAACCGGTAGCGGAGAAGAAATAAAGAAAACTTCTTTTTTCCCCTTCTACAATGCTTTTACTGAATATTACTTCGACACCGATACCGGCGAATATCCCAAGGAATGGATGAATCCCGAAGGAGAAAGCCGCTATGTGGATATGCCGGGAAATATTGTAGACGGACAAATTATCTTCGAGCAAGAAAAACAGAAATACACCGACAGAGGAATGTACAGAGGTGAATTAAAAGATATTAGTTTCGAGGTGGACATGGTCGGCATGAAACAAAACAGGTATCAGGCTGATGTCTATTATAAGACCTTGCAAGTCAGTTACACTATGACCTTGTCAAGATCCGGCAGTGACACAAAGAAAACCATTACAGGTAAACTGCTAAAGAGTTACCCTTATGATTGTTCTCCTATACGCCATGAAGTCAGCGACCTGCCGCCGGAAGACGCATAGACGGTAAGTTTTCAACAATCTCCTCCCTGCTCACGGTAGGAGGTTGTTTCTCCGCTAACTTGCGACACACCAATCTGCCTATTTTCAAGGCTTCTTCTTCTGATGCAAAGGCTGTCCTCTCGCCTATGGCAGGTATATAAGGCTGATAAATCAGTGTATCTGCCCCGTAAACCACCACATATCCATACCCCCCTTCCACTTGCATGGAACGGCAGGATAACTTTTCTCCGGCAGCATTCGTACAACCGGAACAATAAGAAAGGCATACTGCCACAAGGGACAGCACACCTATCTTCACAATAAACATCAGCTTCATAAATCTTTATATAGCAAAAACACTAATCAACATCTTCCTGCTCATAAGGCAAGAGCTCATAGACATCATCAAAATAACTGGTTCCCGAAGATCCCGACAGAACAAAACCCCGCTTACCCGTGGAGAAAGATACCGCATAGGAACGCGATGAGCCTCCGGAGCTGACATTATGCACATTCGTCATCGGCGTATAGTCATCATCAGAGTCACCATACCACAAATCTTCTTCCGGATCATATACCCAATAATCACTGGTCACCCCACTACGGGTTCCTGTTGCGATATATCCCCTACCGTCTATAACGAAAGATACGGTACCCGCACGGGTAATGGCATAATCGTCGTCATAATCTTCATCGCTATCATTATCGGCAATGTCGCGCAACTGTTTCCAATCGCTACCGTCGAACTTCCATAAATCGTCTACCAGAGTACTGTTGTTTTCCCCACAACAGATGTAAGCCACATCATCTATAACGAAAGCTGTACCGTACCGGCGTTTATATCCACCGAATCCATTCACGATTGTCCATTGCTGTCCGGTAGCAGCATTAGGGTCGAAACGATAAAAGTCTTTCAGGTAGTTGTCATTATAACCCGTACCCACATAGCCATATTCTCCGATGGAAAAAGCCAGTGCGCCATAACGTGCACCTCCGCCAAAGTCATCTTTCTGCGTCCAGGTGTCTGTATTGGGATCATACTCCCAAGTATCTGCCAGGTTCGTAGACTCATTTTTCTGGACACCGGTGGTAATGTATCCTTTTCCATTCAGAGCAAACGAGGCTGCACTGTGGCGACCTTGTGCCTCATCGGGCATATCGGCACATTGTGTCCAATAATCATTGTTGATGTCGTACATCCAAAGGTCCTTCAGGTATGTCTTGTTCGTCCCACGGAAACCGCAGCACAGATAGCCTTTATTATCGATGGTGAAACTATTGGCTTGTCCCCGTGCAACACCGTCCAGGTCCGACCTTCTCATCCATACACCCTGGGTGTATTCATCGTCGTCCGTACAACTGCCGGCCAGGCATCCAACCGCCAGCAGCATCATTCCAAATAATAGTCGATTCATTTTTTCTTCAGAACTTATTTTGATTACTATATTTTTGGTAGCAAAAGTAGGCGGCAGGCACTTCATCAGCAAATATAACCGACAAACAGCACTAATTTTTCGGTAAATAGCTTTACCGATAAAACCCGCCCGATAGCCGATTTTAATAGGAAGATATGGAAGATTTCATTTTCCTTTGCGAAAGAATTTATAAGCTACAAGCTACGAGCTACGAGTGGCTGCGCTATCATACCGAAAGGCACTCGTAGCTTGTAGCTTGTAGCTCGTAGCTCAAAAACACTATGAACAATGAAAAAGTTATTGTATAGCCTGATTATAATGATCGCCGCCATCTGCGCCTGCCAGGACGAAAACTCAGAACTGGGCAAAAGCTTGGTCGACAGTTCTTTCTACAATATATATGTAGACACTTGCACCGTGGATATCAGCACTATTCTTATGGACTCCATAGAAACCAGGGGAGACAGTATCTGCCAGCTGGGACATTACAAGGACCCGTCATGGGGCGAAGCCTCTGCCACCTATTATGCCGAATACTCCGCAAACAGTTTCACTCCCAACGAGAACTACAGCTATAGCTTCGACTCACTCGTACTACGGATGACGCCCTCCGGCCACTTCTGGGGCGATACGCTGACGCAGCAACGCATCTCCGTATACCGGCTGAAACAGCCCATTTATCTGGATGATGACGAAGATTTATACACCACCACCGTATTGCCCACCGAGGGCACTCCCCTGTTCAGCTTTGCCTTCACTCCACGCCCCGGGCAAAAGAAAGAATTAGAGATACGTCTGCCCGACGAACTGGGAAAGGAACTGCTGACGGACCTCATAGCCGAAGAAGACTATTTCGACAGCCAAGATAAGTTCAAGGAGAAATTTCCCGGACTGGCCCTCGTAGCCGAAAGCAGCGGTGAATGTATCACCGGATTCCAGGTAAATGATTCATCCATGGCCATCACCCTGCATTATAAAGAGATAACCAGCCAACGCACGGAAAAGGAACTGGTATTCAGCGTAAATACGGACTATGCCTACACGGGTATTCGTCACGACCGGACCGAGACTTCCCTTGCCTCCCTGGAAAGCGGAATAGAAAACCTTATCCACTCCTACGATCTGGACAAGCATGCGTATATGCAGGGGCTAACCGGACTCTACAACCAGATAGAGTTCCCCTACCTGAACAATTTGCAGGATGCGGGAGAAATCGTCTCCATAGAAAGCGCCACCCTCTACCTCTATCCGCAGGCCGGAAGCTATAACAAGTTGAACCAGTTACCGGAAGACATCCGCCTCTACATCACGGATGAAAACAATGTACTGGAAGACTATGTATATGGCAGCGACGGTGTAACGGTACAGACCGGCAATCTGAGTGTGGACGACATGTTCGGACGGGATACCTACTATTCTTTTGATGTAACCGAATTCATCCGCAACAACTTCGGCACATGGGGCATCAAACGACAGAAACTGCTGCTGAGTCTGCCGGACAATGAAATGACAACGACCTTCAATCAGATCATCTTTGCCAACGACCCCGATCAGGAGAGGCAATGCAGATTAGATATCAGATTTAAAATATACAACGAGAAATGAAACATCACCAACGGATTCCCCTTATGCTGTGCAGTTTATGTGCAGCAAGCCTCTCTGTCGTAGCCCAGAACACCACCAACCTGCCTACTTCCATGTATGGAATAGGTGAATTGAGCACCAGCGACGGCGGACGCTATGCCGGAATGGGCAATATCGGCATAGCCCTGAACAAGCCCGGCTTCCAGAACACTCTGAACCCGGCAGCCATCACCCGAATGGACAGCACCTGCTTTATATTCGATGTCGGCGCATCGGCTTCGTATGCCCGTTATTCTTTCCAGAACGATCACAGTTCCAGCTTTATGGGCAATCCCAACCGCTTCAGCATAGGCTTCCGTGTATTGCCACGCTGGTATGCCATGGTGGGTGCTTCGCCTTACAGCAGCGTAGGATACGTCATCCAGACCGAAGAAGAGGTGGAAGGAATGCCCGGAAGCTATACTTATTCGTTATTTGAAGGATCGGGAGGCTTATACCGCTGTTATCTTACCAATGCCTTTGCACTGACCAAAAATCTGTCGGTAGGCGTGAATCTGGGCATCATACTGGGAACTGTCACCCAAAGTGAAACACAGGAGAGTGCCATTGTGGAGTATGAATCTTCCAAACGTGCCTTTTACGCCGATTTCGGAGTGCATTATGAATTCAATACCACCGGAAGGCAGAAGTGGGCGGCCGGGTTAGTGTTTGCTCCCTCCCTTCAAATCAGCCACGACAACAGTCTGACTTATAGTAACTCCTCTACCAGCGACAACCTTGACAAGAGTTACCATAGCCGGACGCAATACCTGCCCATGCACATCGGCAGCGGAGTGTCCATGACTACCGAACGTTGGGTGGTTACCGCCGACTACAATTACCTGGACTGGAGCCGTAACACTTCATCCTACACTTCCATGAAATATGAGAATCAGCACAAGATGAATATCGGGGGAGTTTATACCACAAATCCACGCTATCCCCGGTCCACTGAAATAATGGGAGGGGTAGGCTTCAGCAATTCTTATATAAATCTGAGAGGTGGAAAAATGAAGTATCTGGAGGTCAGTGCCGGGGCAAGTTTTCCTATCCGCTACTCCTACCTTTCATTGGGCGCCACCTGGCGGAAGCAGATAAATTCACGCAGCAGCCTGACGCAGGAAAGTCGTTTTAGCGTAAACCTGAATCTTACGTTCGGAGAAAGAATATCACGGGCAAAGCTGAAATAAGAAGCATAACTATCTGTGTGATAGAGAACTTGGTGTTTCACTAAGTTCAGTTGCAGTGAAACACCAGTTCAGTCGTAATGGGAAGTGCTTTCAGTCGTAATGGGAAATGCCTTCAGTCGTAATGGGAAATACCTTCAGTCGTAGTGGGAAATACCTTCAGTCGCAGTGGGAAGATATCCCACCACTGTATCGATGCGAGCTAATTCCGGAGACAAGCATCGCAACAGGTTAAAGAACAGAATAATCAGCAATATAATTCTTCAGCTTCTTCCGGTAAACCTCTCCGATAGGAATACTTCTCTTGTCCAAAGCAATCTTGCTGCTTTCTATGATGCGTATGCAGTCTTTGCGTATAATAAACGAACGGTGAACGCGTATGAACTCATCAGAAGGCAGTTTCTCTTCCATATACTTCATCGTGCACAGGCTCAGCACAGGCTTCGGTTCGTCCTTGCTATAAATCTTCACGTAATCGCCCAACCCTTCGATATAGGAGATCCTGGATATATCCAGGCGGAAAATCCGATTGTCGGACTTCACATAAATCACCTTGGGCGTTTCCGGCTGGCAAGTTTCTGTCTGAGACTTTTCGGGAAGAGCGGTAAGCGATATTCCCGTTTCACCTTTCAGGCTGAACCAACGCGAAGCCTTGTTCACCGCTTCGAAAAAGACCGGAAAACTGACTTCGGATATCAGATAGTCCAATGCATCCAGCCGGAAACACTCGGCGGCATACCGGGGAGTATCCGCAATAAATATGACACGGGTGTACGGAGAGAGTAGTTTGCAGAATTCCATCCCGTTGATGCCCTCCGTTTCTTCCTGTCCGATTCCTACGAAGTAAAGGTGTACCTTATTATCATAATAACCCTTCAAAGCCTCAATAGGATTACTGTACTTTCCACACAAAGCAAGAAAGGGTGTCTTGGCTATGAACACTTCTAATTGTTCACTCACCTGTCTGTCGGCATGCAAAATAGCACAAGTCAAATTCATCATCATTTCTCTTATTTTTAGAAATTAGACGGACGACTCTCGGGAAGGCTGCAACAGGTGAATGGAGAATTAGTATTTCTTCACTTCATTTAAACGATTAGTAAGGGTTTTTATGAACATATCTTCTTTCACCGGAAGTAGCACGGCACATTTTCCCTTCGTTCCGTACTTCACCAGCACATAGCGCATCACGGCAAAACGTCCTATTTTCATGGACGAGGCCCGTTCCACAGAGATAATGTCTTTCAGGGATATTTCCTCCGAACGGGAAAAACGTCCGTAAAAAAGGAGGAGTTTGTCGTCCGTGGTCAGCGTATACGTAGTATGAATGAGGCGCTCGATGGCGATGACGAGCAGGAGCATAAAAAGGATGGCCATGACGGCATGCTGCATCCACATGGCATAAACAACGATAATCGTTGTCAGCACTAAAAACAAATATTGCCCTATAGCGATGCGGGCATGGAAGATACGATTCATTTTGTTCTGTTTTTGCCGCTAAGATAGGTATTTTTGCGGAACGACAGGAGTTATCCCTCCAATATCTCCCGCAATTTATCGCCCAACAGCTTTTCTTCCTCCAATCTCATCTTCCAGCATACCGACTTACGGAACATATACACCTGCTCGGCCGGCAAACAAAACAGTTGCTCAATCTCATCTACCGACTGCCCAACGGCAATCAGCATACAGAGCAGTTCCTCGTCTTTCGTAACACCGGGAACCAGCTTCTGCACCTTTTTTATAAAGCCTGGATAATGAAAAATAAATATCTCGCGGAAAACGGCTCCACGCGCTCCGCAAAGCATATCTTTCGAAGCATAGGGCGATTCATCGGAAATCATCTCTATCAAAGCCCTACTGATTTCTTTCATACACAATCGTGACATCTTTTCCACCTTAATTTATTATTTGGTTAGTCTTCTATAGACTGCAAATTTGCAGAAACTATAAGATTAAACCATAAATAACCAATGTACAATCCAATATACAAAAATGTATCTCTCTCATTATCAAGCCCGATAAAACATAAAAAAATAGAGGTAGCACTTATTTCTTTTTTAAAATGGAATTGTATCTTTGTCCGGCAAACCAAATAAACCTCCAATTTATGAAGATAAAAACACTTATATTACTCCTCATACTGTCTGCCGGAGCCTGCACCGCCCCCACACATTCTTCAGGCAGTCAGGACACACAGCAATGGCAGCAGACTATCCAACAACTGAACACATTACTGAAAGAGAGAAAGCATCAGGCAGCCATTGACGAAGGCAAACAAAAGATATCCGAATTGTTAGCCGTAGCAGATTACACCGAACCCAAAGATACAATGGTCAAATACGCCCGGCAGATGATCAACTTATTCTATTTCAGCTATCTGGGCAGCAAGCAATTCCGTCCCGGCATAGAATATCTGGACAGCCTCAACAACGCTCCCTTTCTGCAACAGCATTGCAAACATGAATTGTTATCCACACGGGCAGGCTTGCACCAGATGTACGGAGACAATGAGGCAGCTATCCGGCTGGCAGACGAATACTTGCAATTACCCGAATACGATGATGCCGACCGTTACATTCCACAAGCCGAAATTGTCAGCGGAGTTTATATCTATTCCGGTAACGACGTTCCCCAAGCCATCCGACTCCTGGAGAAAGCAATGGAATATTACCATCAGGGAGGAAAATTCCACAATATGCTTCGCATCATATCCCGGCTGGGCATCTACTACCGCCTGGTCGGTGAATACGAGAAAGCGGTAGCCACCAACCAAGAGGCCATCAACAGCTACAATGACAGCATAGCCCCGCCTAATATCGTGATAGCCTATGGCGAACAGGCCAACCTCTATGCCGAACTGGGCATGTACGACCGTGCCTTAGAACTGAATTCAAAAGCCCAATATTATTCACTCCTGAAAGACAGCTTCGGACTGGGCGATCTCTATCGCTATCGTGCAGAAATATTCCGCAGAACCCAGAATAAAGATTCTGTATTCTACTATCTGAACCAGGCCGGGAAAATTTCAGCCGGACAGGAGAGCTTTAAAGGTGTGTTTGTCAACAAAGTCCTCACAGTAGACAGCTATCTGGACTATCCGGACTCTGTACAAAAAGCATTGCAGCTTGCAGTAAGCATTTGTCCGGACAGTACCCGCATGCCTCAATGGGCCAGATATGACCTGAACCTTCATTTAGGACGTGCTCTGCTGGAGACAGGTAAGGCCTCACAAGGAATACCTCTTATAGAAAAGGCAGCCCGTGGATTTGCCCGGATGGACATGATTGGAAAAGAGAAGAATGCCAACCGGATACTGATGGACTACTACCGGAGGATGAGAATGGACGATGCCTTCTTCCGTTGCTACGACCGCGACCAGCTCTTCGCCGACTCCCTGAATCTGGATGAAAAGATACGTGCCGTTGCCGCCGCCAACATCCGGTTTGACGCCGAGCGTAAAGAGAAGGAAAACAAGTTGCTTTCCGCACAAGTGGAGCTGCAACAACATCAGTTGTTCTTCAATATATACATCTCCATTGCACTGTTGTTGTTACTTATCATTTCCATTGCCTATTTTATCACCAAGAGGAAAGCGAACCGCCTGTTATTGGAAAAGCGTAAACAGGAAATACAAAAGTTAATGGCCCGTCAGCAAGAACTGAACCGGCACAACGAATTATTAGCAGGACAGATAGAGCAGGCAATGGCGGCCAACAACCTGAGCGCCGTCAGCCAACTGACCGGACAAAGTCTGCTCAGTAAAGAAGACGAGAACACCTTCAGAAAATCATTTGCCGCCATATATCCGCTTTACTTGCCTAAGTTACGGGAGAAATATCCGCAACTCACCCGCAACGAGGAGCTACTGGCCATGCTCATCTGCATGAATCAAAGTACGGATGAAATAGCCTTGATAATGGGCATCAACCGGAGTAGTGTCAACATGATCCGTTCGCGTATGCGTAAGAAAATAAAGCTTACAAAAGATGAGTCGCTGGACGAGGTTATAAAGCAATACTTATCATAAAATCGTGAATTAATATACAGGAAAAGTACAAGCAACCCAGTTATTTTGTAGCTTTGCAGTACTTAAACATACGAAATATGATTAAAGAGTTCGACTTTTTAGTAATTGGTTCCGGTATAGCCGGTATGAGTTTCGCTCTGAAAGTGGCTCATAAAGGTAAGGTAGCACTCATCTGCAAGACGGAACTGGAAGAAGCCAACACCTTCTTCGCCCAAGGGGGAATTGCCTCAGTAACCAATACACTGGTAGATAACTTCGACAAGCACATTGAAGACACCATGATTGCAGGCGACTGGATCAGTGACCGCGCCGCTGTGGAGAAAGTGGTGCGCGAAGCCCCCGGACAAATCAAAGAACTGATAGACTGGGGAGTGGACTTCGACAAGAACGATAAGGGAGACTTCGACCTCCATAAAGAAGGCGGTCACTCCGAATTCCGCATTCTGCACCACAAAGACAATACAGGTGCCGAAATACAGGAAAGCCTCATCAGAGCCGTAAAGACGCACCCCAATATCGAAATATTCAACCGCCATTTTGCCGTAGAAATCATCACGCAGCATCACATGGGTATCATCGTAACCCGCCATACCCCGGGCATCAAGTGCTACGGAGCGTATGTACTGAATGAGGACACGGGCGAAGTGGACACTTTCCTTTCCAAAGTAACGCTAATGGCTACGGGAGGTGTAGGTGCTGTTTACCGCAACACTACCAATCCGCTGGTTGCTACCGGAGACGGTATTGCCATGGTCTACCGTGCCAAAGGTTTCGTACAGGATATGGAGTTCATCCAGTTCCACCCCACAGCGCTTTATCATCCGGGCGACCGTCCCTGTTTCCTGATTACGGAAGCGATGCGCGGATATGGTGCCGTATTGCGCAATATGGGTGGTGAAGAGTTTATGCAGAAATATGATCCGCGTCTTTCTCTTGCCCCGCGTGACATCGTGGCACGTGCCATCGACAGCGAAATGAAGCAACGTGGCGACGACCATGTATATCTGGACGTCACG
The DNA here is from genome assembly GCF_020091405.1 of Bacteroides cellulosilyticus. Taxonomy (NCBI): domain Bacteria; kingdom Pseudomonadati; phylum Bacteroidota; class Bacteroidia; order Bacteroidales; family Bacteroidaceae; genus Bacteroides; species Bacteroides cellulosilyticus. Next base: position 1,740,530 of record NZ_CP081903.1, on the reverse strand, counting down.
CACAAAAATCCGGAAGAAACCAAGAAGCACTTCCCGAATATCTACGAAAAGTGCCTCAGCTTAGGCATCGACATCACCAAAGACTATATCCCGGTAGCCCCTGCCGCACACTACCTCTGTGGTGGCATCAAGGTAAACCTGAACGGAGAGTCTTCCATCAATCGCCTGTATGCCGTAGGAGAATGTTCTTGCACAGGTCTTCACGGAGGCAATCGTTTAGCTTCCAACTCTTTGATTGAAGCGGTTGTCTATGCCGACGCTGCCGCCAAACATGCGTTGAGCGTGCTCGACCGCTATGAGTTCAACCACGAAATACCGGAATGGAATGCCGAAGGAACAGTGACCAACGAAGAGATGGTGCTTATTACTCAGAGCATGAAAGAAGTGAACCAGATTATGGGAGCCTATGTAGGTATCGTACGAAGTGACTTGCGTCTGAAACGTGCCTGGGTACGTTTGGATATGATATATGAGGAGACGGAAGATCTCTTTAAACGTAGCAAGGCATCCAGGGCGATTTGCGAACTGCGCAATATGGTCAATGTCGGATATCTGATTACACGTCAGGCAATAGAACGCAAGGAAAGCCGGGGGTTACACTATACGATTGATTATCCGCACGCAAAGAAATAGGATAAGGACACCCGTTGGCGGAATTAAGGAGTTATCTCCTTTATTAATGCCGAACGCCCGGATGTTTCTTCAAGCGAAACACCCGGGCGTTCTTTATCGTAGAAATAAGAATTTCTTAATAGTTTTCTTTCTTCACTTCGAAGTAAGCCTGCGGATGCAAACATGCCGGGCAAACTTCAGGAGCTTCTTTACCTGTGAAGATGAAACCGCAATTACGGCATTGCCATACTACTTCACCTTCTTTAGCGAATACTGTAGCATTCTCGATATTGTTTACGAAAGCCAGGTATCTTTCTTCATGACCTTTTTCGGCAATTGAGATGTTGCGGTACATAGCAGCGATTTCATAGAAACCTTCTTTTTCTGCCACATCAGCAAAGTGAGGATAATCCAATGACCATTCTTCGTGTTCACCGGCAGCAGCTTCTTTCAGGTTGTCCAATGTAGTGCTGATGACACCGGCAGGATAGCTTGCAGTGATTTCCACCATACCGCCTTCCAGATACTTGAACATACGTTTAGCGTGTTCTTTTTCCTGGTCAGCCGTTTCAGTGAAGATAGCAGCGATTTGTTCGTAACCTTCTTTCTTAGCCACACTTGCAAAGTAAGTGTAACGCATTCTTGCTTGTGATTCTCCTGCAAATGAGGTCAACAGATTCTTTTCTGTCTGAGTTCCCTTAACACTTTTAGCCATAGTTCTTTTTCTTATTTAGTTAGTAAATTACGTATCAATTGTCGTTAGTCATTCTTATTAACAACACAAAAATAAGGATTTTGTTTGATATTTACACACTTTTTATTCATCGGATTTGTCTATGCAGGGATAGATAAAATCTATAATCAGCAAATATATCCGAAGAAAACCTTATCTTTGTATTTAATCATACATAAATACTTCCGACTATGAAGACAATAGCTAAATTATTTATCTTCTCATTCATAGTAATGGGAATCACCTCTTGCTACACCGCAATTCCGCTAAAAGAAGGGAAATCTGAAAATAACACGACATATAAGGTCAGCTATCTTTTCGAACATGACGGATGCAGGGTTTATCGCTTTTATGATAGGGGAAACTATGTCTATTTCACTACCCGGGGAGATGTCACTGCCATCAAGAATGATTCAACTGCACATCGGACGGTCACTATCTATAAAGATACTATTTATTCCGGCAACGACGAAGTATATCCTTAATTTAAATTCTCTTCCACCGAAGATATTTTTTCCAGCAATAACCTGCTAATAGCAAGAATAACCGGCATCATTATCGAGCGGTGAATGGCGCAAGGTTTTCTGCACCATATCCTCGGCTTCGTCTTCGTCGCACAGCAACCGGAATGCAAGCGGCTGAAAATCAGAGAGCAGAAGAGAAAATGCATTCGTATCTTCTCTTCTGCTCCTGACTATAAGCTCTTGTATCTTTTCTTGGTTCATCATTATAACATCTTCGTTTATTAATGATACGTAAGAAAATGCATCCGGTCGATTGTTACCGCAAATATAACCTACAAAAAGCTTATTTTTCTATTAAATCAAGGGAAACTCAGTTCTTAATAATCTCTTTCTCTACAATTACTTCTTTCTCATCAGCAGATGGATTCACCATTCCGGCTACTTCCGCTGTCGTCTTCGGTTTCACAGTAACCCCTTCTTTGGTTTGTTCCACATACGCCATACGCCCATCCGGCAAGTAATACAGATAATCGACACAAACACTTCTACGGCCTGTGGCTCCTGATTTTCCGTTCAGGGTAAGCGTTGCATTATGATAGAACAGATAACTCTGACCTTTGAATTCAATGATTCCCGGATGTATGGTAAAGCTGTTCTCTGCCATTCCCGTCAGAAGTCCACGATATGTCCACGGTCCCTCCATACTTGGTGCCGTCGCATAGCTTATCGTCTCACGCCCTTTACCCATTGAAGCGTATGTCAGGTAGTAAAGATTCCCATGTTTATGAATCCATGGTCCCTCTACAAACTTCGGCATTTTAAGTATTTCAATAGGTCCATCCAGTTCTATCATATTAGGTTTAAGTTTCACCAAGAAACAAGTTCCGTTACCCCAACTCATCCAGGGAGTGCCGTTATCATCTATAAAAACCGTCGGGTCTATATCATTCCACCATCCGCGCGGTCCATTAGGAGTCATATCATCCGTCACAAGCGGAGTACCCCGCGGGTCGACAAAAGGTCCTGTCGGGCTATCCGAAACGGCAACACCCACTACTTTACTATTGTACGGCGATCCCGCTTGTACTGTTGTATAATAATAGAATTTCCCGTCTTTTTCCACAACTTGAGATGCCCATGCCTCGCCTACACCCCATGAGAAATCCGTAGGTTTAAGCACACTTCCATGATCTGTCCACGTCTTCATATCTTTGGTGGAATAGCATAACCACTCCGTTATGTTAAAGTCCTGCCCTTCTTCCGCTTCATCATGGCCCACATAGAGGTAAAGCGTGCCATTGTGCACCATCGGTGCCGGATCAGCCGTAAACTTATTTAAAACGACCGGATTCCCTTCCGGAGTAAATTTCACTTCATTACTTTTCCCGCCCAAACCGGACAAGAGCAGATATAAGCTAAAAGCCAAAAGACCATTTTTCATAATAAAATAACTAAGTTATAATTTAATAGATTCATTGAACTGGTTTAAACTTATAAAGCAGCACACCATGAGCCGGAACATTCAGGGACAATGCTTCCCGTCCGGCATCCAGTGTTTTTATGTCTTTTTGCCTCCAAAGGTCACGGACAGTCTGCTTACCTGTAATGCCCAGTTTATCAAAATCCCGGAAAGAGAGCTCCGCCTTTTCACGATCAAAATTACAGAATCCCACCGCTTTACTGCCGTCTTCCAACTCCTTCACATAAATACGTAGTTCTCCTATGGCATGTACACACGTAGCTTGTTTGCCCAAAGGATCCTGATTGACAGCAATAACCTCATTATTAGTCAACAAACTGAAAGTGAAGTCATCCATCTTTTCCAAGTCGCAACCTATCAGGAGGGGGGCAGAAAACAAGCTCCAAAGACTAAAGTGAAGATATTGTTCATCGGGTTTAAGCTTGGTTTGGAGAGGATTTCCCCAACCTACAATACCAACCACCAGCATATCCGGATCATTCCAGTTACCCGGTTTTGCCCAAGCTGCCGCCTTGTCTTGGGCAAGAGCGATACTTTTTACACTTTCCCAGGTATCAGTGATGTCATTAGTTGTACGCCAGCACTGACTTCCGACAGCATCTCCCCATTCCCAGACGTCTCCCATACCATATTGGCACAGGTTATACACAATATCACGGGGTTGTTGGCGTAAATAGTCGCCCATGATTTTAAACGGTTTCCTACCGGCAATCGAATCTCCGCCTCCTTGAAAAGCTAAAGAAGATACGCTATAGGGATCTTTCTTCAAATCACGGTCGAGTACTCCTCCATAACTGCACCAGTCGTATTTCAAATAATCAATTCCCCATTTGGCATACATGTCGGCATCCTGTTTCTCGTAGCCATAGCTACCTACACAGCCTCCGCAAGTCCACGGGCCGGGTGAAGAATAAATACCCACCCTCATTCCAAGTGAATGGATATAGTCAGCCAATCCCTTCATGTCAGGGAATTGGGCATTGGTCAGGATGTTACCACGGGCATCGCGAAACTTTCCGCTTCTGGTCCGGTCATTGGGGTCCCGGTGATGTTGCCACGAGTCATCTATATTGATATAAGTCCAGCCGTAATTAATCAAACCGCTTTCTACCATGGCTCTTGCCGCCTGCTTCACTTTCTCGGCCGAAACTTCGTGCCCGAAGCAGTTCCAACTGTTCCAGCCCATCGGCGGGGTAAGAGCTATTCTGTCGCCACATTCAATGCGGAACTTCTTCTCCGCCATTCCTTTATCGTTTTTAACCTGCAGAGTCACCTCAAACGTTCCGGGTTCGGTCAATTTACCCGTAATCAAACCCGTTTCCGGATTAATCTCCAACCCTGCCGGTAGGCCTGCTGCAGCAAATGCCATCGGACGATCACCAGTTGCCGCTACCTGAAACAGGAAGGGAGAACCGGGACGTACTCCAAATACAGAAGCGCCATTAATTCTTGGTGTCGCAGGAGCAGGAGGAGTCAGTATATAAGGCTCAGTAGCTATAAACTTCAGTGTAGGAAAGCTTTTCTTACCTTTCGAAATTATTTTTGCATCTGCCCAATCGGCATGGTCATAATAAGGACCATCACCGCCATCAGCAACAATCAGTTCAAGCCTTTTCACGCCATCAAGTGAAACAGAGCATTGCTTAGCCGCATCTCCTGCTTTCACAACTCCGCTGGACCATAGCTGTTCCCCGTCTCCGATTACAATAAATTCAGCCGACGGCTTACGTTCCAGAATCTCATCATCCAGACCCACCTGAGCCGTAAATGATGTTGCTTTACCATCCAATTGAATTGCCAGTTCGCTGACAGAGTGGGTACCTACTCCACGTTCAAACGTCTGTCCTCCGATTGTCAGGGTTTTACCGTCAACCGATTTGTTTTTCATACCAACTCCATGTCCCTGGGTCATAGCTGTCAGGTCCAGATCATCAAGCCACACAGTCTGTGGCTGACTACACCCAGTAACGATACCTGCTAATACAAAACTTGCAATTATCAAAATCTTATTCTTCTTCATACTCTAAAATTCATTCTTAATTGATTAAAACCATTATAACGAAACTACCATAGATTTCCCTGAATACGTGACAGTTCTATCCGGTGTTGACTGATAAACTCCGGTACCGGATTGTGACGATACCATTATGACATTAAAGGTTATTTTCTTTTTCATTCCAGTGAATTTTCCCTTCCTGTCACTGATAGTCAAAGTTCTGTCCGTATCATTCCAATTTAAGTCAAATGTGCAGAACTGGCCCTTTTCATAATTATAGTTATTCCCTTCATCTTCATAAACAGAATAAGTGCCATTGGCACCCGGATAAATACGGATTTCCCACGGTTCTTCTGTGTCTTCAGAAGTAGATTGTTTCGTAGGGCCCAGTGGTAATATAGAACCGGCTTTCACAAATAAAGGTATTTTCTCAAGGTCAACATCCACATCCACCATTTGTCCACCTTTATAAGATGCACCATTCCAGAAGTCTATCCAACCTGCCGGACATTCAGGAAGATACACTTTCATCCGGTTAATACCACCTTCCACAACCGGGGCGACTAAAACAGAAGGTCCGAACATAAACTGATGTTTTTGCTCCAATGCACGGGAGTCTTCCGGAAAATCCATTACTAACGGACGCATTAAAGTGGAACCTTTAAAGGAAATCGCAGCATTTTGAGAATAAATATAGGGAAGAAGTCTGTAACGCAAATCTAAATAACGGGCAACGATACGTTCAACTTTCTCTCCATATCTCCATGGTTCGGTATTACTCATGTAACCATGTACACGCATTAATGGAAAAAATGTTCCTGCCTGCAACCAACGGATAAACTGTTCATGATACCCCGTATTGGTATATTGATTGCCCGGACGGAAGAAACCACCGGCATCATACGTCCACCAAGGCAGACCTGTTGCCATTTGCCCCAGCCCTCCGGCTATTTGCCGACGCAGAGTTTCCCAGTCATGTCCCACGTCTCCCGACCATGTGGCCGCCGCATAACGCTGCATTCCGGAAAAGCCGCTACGGGTAAATATCATAGCCCTCCGGTCAGGAGCATCTTTGCGCAAACCTTCATAGATCGTCTTACTGACATACATCGGATAAACATTCCGGTAAACCTCTCCCGGTGTCTGCCCGTTATTTATACGCCGGTTCTGGAGGTCGTCATTTTCAGGCTCGGTAGCATCCTGCCACCAAGCATCGATGCCATATTTCAATAGTCCGTTACGGAAGTTCTGCCAGTAAAAAGCCGCAGCATCAGCATTGAAGAAATCAATCCAGTCACTGCCCGGAATATAATATCCGTTTTCTGTTGCCTGCTTTCCTATTTCAGACTGGGTATCTATTTTAGACCAGACGGAAATCATCAGGCGTATATCCATATCATGAAGCTCCTGAAGCATTTTCCCCGGATCAGGATACCTGTCTTCATCAAACCGCATCGCATTCCAACCATGTTTTCCCCAATATTGCCAATCTTGAACAATCATATCTATAGGTAACTTCCGTTGCCTGAACTCACGGGCATTCTCCAATAACTCCGCCTGAGTATTGTACCGTTCCCGGCAATGTATATATCCCAAACTCCATAAAGGCATCATGGGAGAAGGTCCGGTCAACTCGCGGTAACTGGCAATAACTTCATCTCCATTACCGGCGAAAACAGTATAATCCAATGTTTGGGCAACCGGTGAACGAAAAACGGTTTCTTCGGAAACAGGATGCCAATATAGTACAGGCTTATCATTACGCTCACCCTGCACCTCTATGGCATGCTTTCCGGCACTCAATTCCACTATTGCAGAAGTTGTAGGAGGCAGCCACAAATTATTGATATCAAACACCTTATCTCCATCGATAGCAAGATAGTACTTGCGTGCCATCCGTTGTCCGACATCCAACAACAAAGAATAACGCCCGGAATGAGGTACTTCCAATGAGGCTGTGAACGAGTATGTCTGCCGGGTTTCTCTTACATTCCCGCTCGTACCTGTAGTATTGACAGTAACGGCCTCACCGCTTGCACTCGCAGGAGTCAACTCAATAGATTCATCTGCCGGATTGAAATCCGTCAATCCATAGTTATTCCACAACAGTCCATAACCTTTGTTTGACAGAATAAAAGGTATGGAAATCTGTGTATTGACCTGTGTCAACCTCCTCGACAAGCCTCTGATATTGAGATAACCATCCTGAAATTGACCAGTACCGTATATATACTCATCTTTCGGAGATACAAAGTGTTGTTCCACCTGGAATGTAGCTTCTCCCTGAACAGAAGAAGCTGCCATAAAGCGCCCTCCGACTTTTTCCTGAAGAATGATACGCTTATTCGCATCTTTAAAAGTCAGCGCCTCCGTGCCTTTATCAAACTCCACAGAAATCCCTTCCAGAGATAAAGTCAGAGATTTATCATCTTCTGCAACTTCATACTCCGGAACGGGAGAGTTCTCCGTATAGATAAGTTCCTGCATAGGCACTGAACCTGATTGAGCGAACTGTACCCGAACAGCATTCCGATTTAGCGGTATCAATGAAAGTGTACCCTGTTCCAGTTCAAGAACTACATTTTTCTTTTCGTCCGAAACACATGCTGCATTTAGTAAAAATATGGAAAGAGACAGAGTCATCGCAATTAACCCAGCCAGATTCCACTTCTTCCATACTGTTTTCATAGTATATAGTGCTGATTTATTTAGAGAACATCCAATAATCGAAATACATAAGGTTGGTAGACGGTCTTCCCTTCACCACAAAACATAGATCATGTACTCCGGTCACTTTCGAGATATCAATGGTTCGCAAATCCCAACGGTCACTGCCACCTGTCCGGGGTACTTTAATGGTTCCCACCAATTCTCCGTCCACACCACCCAGGCGCACCTCAAGCCGCACGGGGTCATTGTGTGTCGTACCGAGTCTGGCAGTGAACTTCGTTGCACCGTTTGTTCCAAAGTCCACGTCACGAACCCGGATATAACTACCATCCTTCATTGCTGTTACAAAGACACCCACCTGATTGTTCTTGAAAGATTTAAAACCTTCGGAGAAAGCGATTGTTTCCGCTTCATTCTTTACATATGGATTCAAGGTAACAAGCCCCTTGGTGATTCCTTCCGTCATCTTCACCTCAGGAATTGAGCCGTCTTTGTTGAATTTAAGTTCTTCCACACATGCCGAACGGTTGAAACCACCACCACCGGGCAACTTTCCGTTATGATAAAAATAGTAGGTCTTGCCTCTGAAGTCGATAACTCCCGGATGGATTGTAAACGATCCGCCTCCGGCAGCCATTACCGTACCGCCATATTTCCACGGTCCTGTAGGGCTATCGCTGGTAGAATATCCGATATGCTCGGGTAGCGGACCTCCCGGCCAGAATAGGTAATATTTCTTATCCCGTTTATAAAGCCAGGGACCTTCCTCGTACAAAGTAGCTCTCTGAGAGTCACCCTCACGCTTTCCAAACGATTCCGCAGTTAAAGGTACACGTACAATATCCCCGCTGTAGGAAATCATATCTTCATTCAATTTCACATAATACAAATTCGGGTTTCCCCAATACATATAAGCTTGTCCATCGTCATCAATAAAAACCGTCGGGTCAATATCTCCCCATTCACTCTGAACCAATGGCTTTCCAAGCGGATCATAGAAGGGGCCGTAAGGACTATCAGCCACTGCCACTCCAATAGCACCTCTGTTATTGATTCTCGAAATCACAGGCACATACATATAGAACTTTCCACCTCTTTCGATACATTGCGGAGCCCAGGCATCCCCTTTGGCCCAACTGAAGTCGGTATATGACAGAACAGCCCCATGATCGGTCCAGTTCACCATATCACTCGTGGTATACAATCGCCAGTCGTTCATCGTAAACCAGGTGGAATTATCCTCATCATGGGTAGTATAAAGATATACTTTATCGTTATATACCATCGGAGCCGGATCGGCCGTATAATTTGTCTGAATGATCGGGTTCTGTGCCAGTCCCGAAGTAGCCACCACCGTCAATAGCGATGAGAAGAATAAAGACTTCATTTTATCCATATTGCTTTTTTAGTTTGATTATTCTACAATTAATATTCCACCATTGCAAGGCATTGTCAATTGTAACTCCTGTTTCTTATTTACCTTTACTTGTTTTACGTTTCCTTGCAATTCTTCATTATCACTGAATACCCGTACCTGATTGCCAGGCATAAACATCGGCAAGGCAATCTTCAGTTTTACAGTTTCTTTCTGGGCATTAACCCCTGCAATATACCATTTATCTCCATGCCTGCGAGCCATAACTACGTATTTTCCGGGATAGCCATCAATAAAGCGTACTTCATCCCATGTGGTAGGAACTTCTTTCATGAAGCCTATCGCCCATTCCGGAGCATCCGTCAGGTTATTCGGAGCCAAGGCAAAATGTTGCACCGGACTTTGAAACAATACTGCAGTAGCCAAAGCAAACACGTCAGAAGTCATACGCCGGCTTCCGCGCGGAGCATTATCTGAGTTATAATATTTATTCAGTGCACTGCCCCCAAAGTCCATGCTACCCACCGTATTACGGATAAACGGATGCAGGCAGGCATTGAATGCCTCAGCGTCACAGCTTCCCTGAGAGAAATGCAGGTTTTCACTCGCCAATACTGCTTCACTCGACGCATAGTTAGGATACATACGTTCCCAGCCGCGAGGCAAAGTACATCCGTGGAAAATCACCAGCAACCCGTATTCATTGGCATCAGCAAGAATATCTTCATACAGTTGCATGGTAACTTGCTTATCACCACCAAAGAAGTCAACCTTTATGCCACGTATTCCAATGCTTTGCATCCATTTCATTTCTTTACGACGGGCTATCACATTGTCCATAATGCCACGGGGTGATTGTGGAGCATCATTCCAGTATCCGTTAGAGTTATACCACAGATAGAGACCTACCCCTTTCTGCGCCCCATATTTAGCCAACTGCTCAATCTTATCATATCCAATCTGCGTATCCCACAATGCATCTACCAATACAGACTGATAACCCATTGCCGCCGAGAAATCAATATAGCGCAACTGCTCTTCATACTTCGTGCTTCCATCCATACCGATAATCCAACTCCAGGAACCTCTGCCGTACTCATATTTGCCAGACGCTGCATATAGTGGCTTTACAACATCAAAAGAAACCGTTGTTTCAACAATCGGAGCTAAAGTTTCGCCCAAAGTTATCGTCCGCCAGGGAGTTTCTCCCGGCAATGCAAGTCCGGGTGCAGTTGTACCGTTTCCGTTCATTTCACCTTCTTGAGGAAAACCGATTGTATACAGGCCATTTTCATGTCCCAGCAAACGGCTTCCACAGTATTTGCTATCCACACCCGTTTCTGAAATAAGTATCCATCCTTTGTCACCATTACGGAACAGGCAAGGGAAAGTATATCCTTCACCCCATCCATTTTTACCCATGGAATCATCCGCTTTATAGGGAGTTTCGTAGCTGGGCGAAGTGCGGGCAAATCCTCCCATAGGTTTACTCTGCGGACACAGGAAAGTCGTACTCCCCTCAGGAAGCACAAAACCGGTCATTTCCTCTTTCACAACGCAGGACAAGGCCTTCTTCTGAGGATACATTTTATATCTGAAAGCAACATCCCGGTCACTTACGCGAAATATAACATCAAAAATAACCTTATCTTGCTGGCTAAACTGGTATACAGCTTCTGTAGCCACATAGTGCACATTGCTCTGCTTTATATTAGGCAATGTATAGGTCTCGTCAATTTTGTTCGACCGGACATTCTGTCCCAAAGACATATCCCGGGAAAAATCACCGACATTAGTCACAAGCCCCAAAGGAGAAGAATGAATGAAAGGAGTACCATTATAGCTGATGCTATATGAAGGTTGCCCATTTTTATCGGAGATAGTTACCAATATTTTCCCATCGGGACTTGTAATTTGTTTCTCTTCCGCTTTTATTGCACCGCAAATTAATAACGCTGCTATAACTAAAAAGTGTTTCATGAATATCAGGATATTATTTATTAATAGTTACTCTATCATTAGCTCTCTCATAGTCAAAGTAATCAACGTCGACATAACCTCCCAGCGACTTCGTTGCATAGTTGAAGATAGCAAACTTGCTTCCCATAAAGAGCCTTGTATAATCAAAGCGCATTTTGAAATCCGTTCCTATCTTTTTCCATCCCTTATTATCCAAACTATAATAGAAAGTAGCAATATCGCGTTTCGGCATGAAGTCGCCTTCTATACGCAGATAAATGACATCCTGATTAAATTCGACTTGTTCTTTTTCTTCTATATCCACACTGGCTATTGCCTTATTGGGAGTCCTATCAAAATTAACGACATTGGTAGACATAACCAGACGCTTTGCATCCCCTTCCTTCACCACTGACAAAAGCCCGGAATGTCCGTTGAATGCGCTGAATCCGGCTACATCCCCATCCTTCATATGAGAAACATCAAGCGAAATGGTAGCACTGCACTTCGGCCCTTCCATACGTTGCGTAATCGTATTCGGAGCTAAATACAGGTTATCAACCACCCGGCTGGTCTTCAATCGCAGATAACCCGGACGTTCCGTCAAAGACCACTTATCATCTACCGGATTATGATTCCATTGCCAGTAGAGTGAAAGCTTCTCATCGCTGAAGTCATCACTTCCAAGTATTCCTTTGGTATTTTCAGTCGGATATATCTCTTTTTCCATCGTCAAGGGTACATGACCGTTTTCATCTCCCAGCATCGGCCATCCATCCACCCAACGGCAGGGCATCAGAGTAGGCACCCGACCTATTCCTCCGCGGTCCTGAAAAATAACCCCATACCAGTCTCCTTCTTCCGAGTCAATAATACAACCTTGGCCTACTCCTCCGTAACCGTCAAAATCATGTTCCAGGATAACCTTTTTCTCATAAGGTCCTGTAATCGTGTCAGCACGGTAACATACTTCCCTGCGCACCCGACCGGGGATGCTCCAGTCCATGGAGATCATCAACAAATAGTACTTGCCGTTATGCTTCACAACCTGGCTTCCTTCCAGTAGTCCCTGTTCGTCAGCATCCCGCTCGAATATCTTCATACTGACTCCATCGGGCTTCACATCCGACAAGTCACTCTTCAATTCCTTCAGCTCACCGGTTCCATAGAATACATATACCCGTCCGTCATCATCAAAAAACAAAGAGGCATCATGGAAATGCTGCGTTCTCGACAATAGTTCCCACTTTCCGGCGGGATCGTCCGCCGTGAATATATACGACCGGTAAGGTACATCGTTTGGTGAGAACAATACATAGAACTTACCGTTATGATAGCGTATGGACGATGCCCATTGTCCGCGCCCATAAACAGTTCCACCAATCAAATCATACTTTGAGTTATCAGTCAACTTATCGAAGACATAACTCACTGTTTCCCAATTTACCAGATCTTTTGATCTCATAACAGGCCCGCCGGGCATCAGGTGCATGGTGGTACTTATCATGTAGTAGTATTCTCCCGCACGTGTAATGGATATGTCCGGTATATCGGCATAAACCACCGGATTACGAAACGTTCCCTTCACTGGCATTTCCGAACCGGAACACCCCATCAGTAATGAAACAACAGTCAGCCATGCCAACATCATCTTTTTCATGATACAGATATATATTTATTTACGATTTATTTCTAACGCGGTTTCCCGGCCATCTACTTGAATCTCCAATAGTCCATGTTGAACATCTCTCCGTCTCCTCCTCTAAAAACGAGGTACAGATCGTGAACTCCACCCACCTTTTCCACATCGGTAACAAAGGTTTTCCACGTATTCCAGCCACCGGTATTACTGATATCGCATACCCCCAGCAATGTACCGTTAAGGTCATCCAAGCGGATTTCAATCTTTCCTTTGGTTATCGTAGCTGCACGGACTTCAAATGTCTTTGCCCCTTTGCCGAAGTCAACCGCTTTCACTTGAAGGAAGTCCCTGTTATGAATGGAAGTAACATACATCCCGCTTTCATCGTCCTTGGCGGTCTTAAGTCCCTGGCTCCAAGCCATTGTTTCCGCCTCAGTCCGCTTATAAGGATTCAATGTGCCGACAGGCTCAACTGCAACACCGTCATCCCACCAGGGCAGTTCCTTGATTGTGCCATCGGGATTATACTCCAACTCGGCCACACATATGGAACGGCGTTCATGATGCTTGTCGGTTATCATGAAGTTCAAACGGTAGTTAAACCCGAACACATAAGATTTACCTTTATAATCAATGATGCCCGGATGATTTCCGGAGGACTTCCCATTAGGCTTCATTATATAACCCTTGAATTCCCAAGGGCCTACCGGTCCGGGGCCCATTGCATAACCGATACCTTCCGGACAGCATGTACTTGCATAAGCCATATAATAGTGCCCGTTCTTCTTGTATGCCCAAGGACCCTCCTGGAAATGATAAGGGTCTTTCTGATTTTCTATCTTCCGGATTAATTTATCTTTCGTGATTTCCCCCGCACAGGATATCATATCTTCATTCAGTTTCACATACCAGAGATTAGGATTTCCCCAATATAGATACGCCTGTCCATCATCGTCTATCAATACACTCGGGTCAATACTGTCATACTCGGCACCGATCAAGGGTTTTCCGAGAGGGTCGGTAAAAGGACCAAAGGGATTATCAGCAACCAGCACACCGATGCCTCGTCCCTGCACAGGACAATACAAATAGAACTTACCATTACGCTCGATGCACTGAGGAGCCCAGGCACCATTCTCAAATCCTCCCCAACCTGATACGGCAGGGTCAGCCCATTTAAAGTTATACAAGTTGGCTATGGTTCCATGATCCGTCCAGTTCACCATATCGGTGCTGGTGTAAAGCAACCATTCTTTCATGCGGAAGCCTGCCATTCCTTCGGGAGCATAGTCTTCATCATGGGTAGTATAAAGGTATACTGTACCCTTATGCACCATTGGCGCAGGGTCGGCAGTAAATTTGGTCTGTATAATCGGAGTCTGGGCATTCAGGCACTCCTGAGGAGAAGCCATAAACAACATAGCTGCCGTCAACCCGGGCAAAATAAGTTTCTTCATTGTTTCTGGTATTTAAAATCTATATTTCCAAATAGCACTAAAATTTCACACTCACTCTTTTCCCATTGTAGTCAACAACCTTCCGGCTTCCATCTTGAAGTACAACAGTAAACTTTCTGTTTTTCAACATTCCTTCGTATGTCCCCTTCCGTGCTCCAATGGTCAACTGGCGGGAAGCATTGTTCCATGTCATAGGGATTTCAGTATATGCTCCCAACTCATAATTATAACTATCAAATTCATCCTCATACAGAACAAAAGAACCATCAGCACCGGCATATACTTTCAATTCAAGATTATCCCATGGTTTCTCTGTTGCATACTGCACTTTAGGTCCCATTGGGATGATACTACCTGCCTTGATATACAAAGGAATGACATCAATAGTCGTTTCCTTTTCTATTTCCTGTCCGCCGTCATACTTTTCATTCGTCCAGAAATCATACCAGATAGCACCTTCCGGCAAATATACCTTTGCGGACTTAGCCTGCATAAAGTCTACCGGAGCTTTATTCTCAAATTTCTTAACATTATTCTTATCCCAGCCATCATTTTCTTTTAGTTTTACCAGCTTCTCCTGAGTGTATTGCGCATTAACTACCGGCGCTACCAGAATGGATTTACCGAACATGTATTGGTCTTTTATATCCCATACTTTCTTGTCAGCCGCAAAGTCCATCACCAACGCACGCATAAAGCTCGACTGCCGTTCGGTCACTTCCCATGAAGTGGAATAGATATAGGGCAACAATGCATAGCGCAGATGAATCATTTTTTCAATAGCATCATATATCGGTTCACCTTTTTTCCCGAATTGATAAATCTCCCTCGGTGTATCAGCTCCATGTGAACGCATCATCGGTGTAAACGTACCGAATTGCAACCAACGCACATACAGTTCCTGATACATCGGATTCTTGGGTGCACTTCCGTCATTCCAGCCCCTATTATAGCTTCCGGCAAAGAAGCCACCAATATCCGAATTGAAATTAGGATTTCCGGTCAGAGTAAAATTCAAGCCTGCCGGAATCTGATTGCGCAGTGACTCCCAGGAAGAGCCGATATCTCCCGACCATACATTGGCTCCGTAACGTTGCTGCCCGGCAAAAACGGAACGTGTAAGAATAAAGACGCGTTTATCGGAAGTTACAGCACGCTGATTATCATATACTCCACCCACTGTCAACAGCGGATAAGCATTGCGCACCTTGCGGAACGAACCCAGATAAGTCTTTGTATCAAAGTCTTCCGGCTTCCAATCGAAGTGGTCGGGTTCCGTAGAATCCATCCACCAGCCGTCCATGCCTAATTTGAAGATACCTTCATTCAGGTATTTCCAATAAATATCACGGGCTTTCGGGTTATAGGCATCGTATACACGTACTCCGGAAGGATATTCCATATTGGGCGGCCAAGTTTCGAGTCCCGATTGGGGCCATGTGGAGAAGTTAAACAACATGCCATTCTTGTCCAGTTCCCTGTAAGGCTTGGTCATCGGTCCAAATGAGGACCAGATAGAAATCAGCATATGCGCATTCATTCCATGCACATCATCGATCATCTTTTTAGGATCGCTGAACGAAGGGTTCTTAAAGTCCATGGCATTCCACAAATAGTTGTGTCCCCAGTATTGCCAATCCTGAATGATTCCATCGAGAGGAACACCCAGTTCACGGTATTTCCGTACCACTCCCACCGTTTCTTCCTGACTTTTATAGCGTTCCTTGCTTTGGAAATAGCCGTAAGTCCAGAGGGGGAACATGGGAACCTGTCCGGTCAATGCACGCATTTGTGCAACTACACCATCAGCATTTCCACCATACATAAAGTAATAGTCGATGCAATCTCCCACTTCGGACTGGAAAGAGGTTCCTTCCGGTTTATCAGCAAAATTGGTTGGCGAATAATTATCCCAAAAAAGGCCGTATCCTTTCACAGACTGTACGAATGGAACCACGTCCTCCACATTGCCCTGTACAAGGTGCTTGGTCTGATTGCGTTGCGACATTTTTCCATTCTGGAGAATCCCTAATCCATAAAGAGGCTCATCTTTATCTAAAATAAACGATTGCTTGATTGTGAACGTTTTATTTCCGGCATCATTGAAATCGGTAAACTCCGGCTTTCCTTTCTCACTAAGCAAAGGTTCTCCTTTAGTATTGAAGAAAGCCACAATGCCCGACTCCAAATTAAGAGTAACCTCCATTTCACTACTTTTCAGTCTAACAGTATTACCTTCCCTGGTAATGGCAGGTTTCACTTTTTGAGGAGCCTCTATTACCGAGAGGCTCTCTTTCACATACTTCCAGCCATCAGGAGATTTCAGAATTCTTACAATTGACGGAGTGTAGAATTGTAACTCCACATCTACAGAATTAACGGTCGCCTTAAGTCCCTCGGGAGTCTGCTGATAATCTTGCCCTATAAGAGAAGTACAACAACACAGCGCCATTAATATCAATACACTTTTAATTGATTTCATGGTTACTTATTATATTTAATGATTATGATTAAAACATTCCAAACTTTATGTGATACAAAAATAGCTGTATGTCACTTGTATCCTTTTTAATTTTAGATATTTGAGTATCAACTTTAGATAAATAAACGACTATCAATCAGAATACTCCATTATATAGCCGTAATAATAGGCCTGATTGCCATCAATTGTATATTCATCCAACGTTCTTGCACCCCAAGAATCAGTCCCTCCCACACCATGGATATTCAAATCGATATTCACATTCAGATAATCACGCTCGGGTAATTCATAAGCATGCCTGTTCTTCTCCAAGTCTTCCTCACTATAAGGCCACACACGAAAACAGAGCGGTTGCAAACCTGCCACCTTTATCTTCCGGCTCTCCTTTCATTCAGTGAGAACCAACGAACATCACACCTGTTTGCATTATCTTGCGGAAAAGCATAATCTGTGATAAAGTTATCAACATCCGCCGCATAGTAACCGACAAAAGCCGCCGTTTTCCTATCCGGATAGTTTTCAAATTCGCCACGGCCATACCATTTGATATAATTCATAGAAGAGGGCAAACGCATTCTCATTCCGAACTTAGGCATCAATGGGATTTTTTCTTTTTCCGGTTGATAGAAAGCTTCTACCTGTATCTTTCCACTTCCGTTTATGGTATAGCGCAACCGGTAAGCAGCACCTACTACAGGCAATGACATATCCGCTTCTACTACAGCCAGCCCGTTCTTTACAGAATAATCAATATGTTCAACCACACGTTCGGCAGCAGCATTCCTCCATGCTCCCAAGCGGTTATTATACCCATTGTTCATCTGGTTGTCATTCGCCGGTTTCCAGAAATAAGGTTCCAAAGGAGCATAAAGAAGTTCCGTTCCACCATTCTTCCAACTTGCCAGAGCACCGGATTTCGCATCAATTACAAAGCAATCCGAACCAGCCATTACTTCAATAGCGGACAAAGACGCATTCACTTCAACATTTCCCCCCTCTGAGGCAATCAGTTCCGGCTTGCTTACATTCACCTGGAATTGCTCCTTACTAACAGTAAAACCTTTCTCGGCCCAGCACGTACCCTGTCTCAGTCTGGCAAACACATTCAGGAAAAGTTCACCCGTCCCTGCGAAAGAGGGAATATCCAAATATTCTCCGGCTACAATAGATGCCTTGCCCGACTTCACAAGCTCACCGTTCTGCAACCACTCATACTCATAATCGAACTCATCCAAAGCCGTGAACTCATACTTATTGGTGAGACGTACCTTGTTAGGAGCTTCGAGTGAAAAACCAATATTCTGATATACTTTCTGAACCTGATAGTAGTGCGGATGAGGAACACGGTCAGCTCCAATCAAACCATTGAAACAGAAGTTCCCGTTATTGGGGAAATCTCCGAAATCTCCTCCATAAGCCCAGAATTCACCTTTCTTCAATAACAAAGAACCCGAATTCTCCACTTCCTTTTCATATCTCGGATTTATTCTCTTTGCAATTCCCTGGTCAACCCAATCCCAGATAGCGGCACCTGCAATGTGAGCATTAGCCTCAATGACATCCCAATACTCCTGCAAATTACCTACTGAATTTCCCATGGCATGGGCATACTCACGCATAAAGATGGGTTTATCACGCTTTTCACGGGCATACTCTTTAAGCTTTCCGGGAGTATAGTAAGAGGGGTCGTTAAAAGCCGACACAGAAAGATCGGTATCACAGAAAATAATGCGTGAAGCATCTATGGCGCGTATCGTATCTGCCATGGCTTTCATATTACAACCGGCACCTCCTTCATTGCCCAAAGACCAGAAAACCACACAAGGATGGTTCTTGTCACGTTGTACCAGTGCAAGAGCCCTGTCCACATGTGCTGACATCCATTCCGGGTTATCACCAAGGATTTTATTGCCTAAACCATAATCGTGACTTTCCTGATTAGCCTCATCCATCACATAGAAACCATATCTGTCACACAGTTCATAAAACAACGGACTGTTAGGGTAGTGCGAAGTACGGATCATATTGATGTTAGCTTGTTTCATCAGCTTCAAGTCCTTTTCCATGGTTTCCCTATCCACCAACCTGCCGGTACGGGGATGATGCTCGTGCCGATTCACTCCCTTCAGTTTAACGGGCTTACCATTAAACTTGAAAGTGTTCCCCTCAATTTCGCACTTCCATATTCCCCAATGTGAGTATAACTCTTCAACCACCTGCTTTCCGTCGTAAAGTCTTATCTCAATATCATATAAATTGGGTTTCTCTGCCGACCATAGCTCCGGATTTTCCAATACAAAGGATAAAGAATAACACTCGACGGATGAAGACGGCAAATTCTTTACGGGAGCGGTCAGCCTTTTCGTCACTTTCTCTCCCCGTCTGTTTTTGCCCTTCAATATCATTTCAAGGTTCAACTTGCCGGATTTATGTTCCGATGAATTCCGCAGCCAGATTCTCGCCTTAAAGTCTGCCGACGAGAAGTCATCCGACAACTCAGTGGCAAACGAATAGTCTTTTATATGAGTCTCAGGACGAACCCACAGCTCTACCGGGCGATAAATTCCACTGAAACGCCACATATCCTGATCTTCCAGATAACTTCCGTCAGACCAACGGTAGACTTCCACTGCCAAACGGTTTTGCCCTTCATTCACATATCGGGTAACGTCAAACTCAGCCGGAGCCATGGAGTTTTCACTATATCCTACCTTTTCCCCGTTTACCCATACATACATGGCAGACTTCACCCCTTCGAAATGCAGGTACAACCGCTTACCTTTCATTTCTTCCGAAACATCAAACGTAGTCACATAAGAGCCTACCGGATTACGGTTTTCATAACTGAAGAAATGCCTCGGCGGCTCTCCCGTCACCCTTGGCTGATCTTTCTTAAAAGGATAAGTCCAGTTAGTATAGATAGGTTTCCCATACCCCTGCAATTGCCAGGTGCCGGGTACGGCGATATTGTCCCATCCGCTAACATCGAAATCACTCTTATAGAAATCAGCCGGGCGCTTTTCCGGGTCAGCAGACCACATGAACTTCCATGTTCCATTCAATGATACAATCTCGTCACATGCAGCCTTCCCGGAAGGAAGCGTCAACGTGGCATGATACTCTTCTTTATTGATTCCTATCACGTTCGGATTTTCCCAATCAGGCAATTGCTGAGCGTGTGCCTGAAACGCGAGACATATAACGGGCAAAAGCCTCCAATATTTTGTTTTCATCATCTTATTACAGCTACAAAACCACCGCGTGGTAAACACTTTATCTCTAAACCGGTTTCTTCGTCCGACAAGGGAATATTTTCTTCAATAGCAAAGCTTCTGTCATCAGTGCCGTCCTTGAACAAAGACACTTGCTTTCCATTTACTGGAATAGCCGCCAGAGGTGCACGGAGCGTCCTCGGTTCATTAGTCCCATTAATACCTGCAATATACCATACATCCCCTCTGCGCCGTGCCATGACAACTTCTACTCCAGGATAACCGGCCAAAAGTTTCGTATCATCCCAGGCAGTGGGTAACTCAGACAGAAGATGTTTTACTGCTTCCGGCAAGTTATCATAAACCGAAGGCCTGTCGGGCATGTGCTGCAAAGCCGATTCGAAAATCACGGGTAACGCAAGTTCATGCCCGTGCGATGTGATATGCGGATGCTGTGAATCGGAAAAAGTTCCCGGAGTATAGTCCATCGGCCCTACAACGTTTCTTGTGAAAGGCAACGTGGCATTATGTTCGGCCGCCCGGTTGGTCAGTATCGGATTATTGTTATACCACTCGGCACCATACACCCCTTCCACCGACATCAGGTGGGGATATGTGCGTTGCCAGCCGCGAGGGATGGTGGCACCATGGAAGTTAAGCATCAGCTTGTACTTCACCGCATCCTCCAGCAAATCCATATAATAGTTCATGGTGGCAACACTATCGCCCGTGAAGAAGTCTACTTTGATACCGGCAACTCCCATGTCACTCAGCCATTTATATTCCTTCTCCCGGTCTTCTTTCTTATTCAGCCGGTATAAAGGGCCGGGACCAAGCCAGCTTGTACTCGAATTATACCATAGCAAGGGTTTAATACCCTGTTCCAAAGCATACTTCACGGCATCCTGAAGGTTGCCTCCATTGCCCATTTCATCCCATTCCCAGTCAATCAGGTCATAGGGCCACTTCATGCGGGTGGCCAGGTCGATGTATTCTTTCACTATCTGATAATCCTTGGAACCGTGGTTGTGCGCCCAATAAATCCATGACACCATTCCGGGTTTTATCCATTCCGTATCCTCCACCTTAGAAGGGTCAGATACATCCGTCACCAGTGTAGACTCAGTAATATCAGCTAAAGAGCCAGCAATAAGCAATCGCCATGGAGACTCCCACACACCACTGAAAGCAAGTTTTTTATCAGCCAGTCGTACCTGATAATTATCGCGATTATCCCCATTATACAGAAAAGAGCCACAATGCCCCCGTCTGATATTGGCCTCCGTAATCAACACAAACACAGAATCCCGTGGCTCTATAAGCGCCGGATATCCCCAAAGATCAACCTCCGGACGGTTGGCAAGCTTACCGTCAGTAGACAACGGGAAAAACTTTTCATAACCCGGATCATATTGTTGTATCCATCTTTTACTCCCTTTCGGCAAAGCGTACGCCGTATATTCATTGATGATATGTTCTTCATCCGAAATAGCTTTAAGTCCATACTTAAATGCAATTCCATCGTTGTACACCCTAAACGTTACCTCCAAAATTTGCCCTTCATCGTTTTCCAGAGAATAAACCCGTTCGGAAGCCTCGTTCACACAATGGCTCCGTTTTCCCGTAATCATCTTATAATCATCAATCACGGATTTCGGTTCTGAAACTGATTTCAATCTTAAGTTACCGGCAAACTTTTGAACATCTGTCTCCAATCCCAGTTCGGAACGAAAAAGAATACTATCTCCCTTGTAATGCACAACGAAAGCGGCTTTTCCATAATCGCCATCCTTTGTTGTCACTACACCAACCTTTAAGGTTCCGTCAGGAGAAATAGTATCAAATGTTCCCGAATGGCACGAACTGATTATAGCAGCTATTACAATCCCCCATATTTTTCTAAGTAAGTTCATAAACATACATATTTAGTTAGTACAACTACCCTTATTTGTTAACCCAACAAAAGTAGGGAAATACCTCTGTATATATTTGCAATTTTAGATAATCCATTTGTGATTTTAGATAATATCGTCCTCCTATCCTACTGTAAAGCAAGAAAAGCCCGAAGCATATTTCTATCGCTTCGAGCTTTTCAATCATTTGCTATTCCGTTACCAAAAACTATCTACCATTCTAAATCCTATCAAAACAAGTGCTAAATTTAACCTCTAACTTTATCTAACTAACTTAATTTTTTTCTACCCTATATTACCATTATTTATCCACCACCATTGATTCGGGAACTAACAATCGTACTGCAAAAATCCCTCCCGCTGTAGTATCCGATTTACTCTGAAACCTAACCGTAATTTTATCTTTCGATTTCAGCAAAGTGGCCGGAATATTATATTCCACATTGCAAAACAAGTCTTTCTTCCATTTCCCGACAATATCCTCCGTAGCGATAGTTTGACCATCCACCAGAATATCAAAACTCCTGCTACCAGACTCAGCTCCCCAATAACGGACCATCAATGAGAGATTCTCATTCCCTTTCGTGGTCAGTGTATATTCAAAATATCCTCCATTACGGGCATCACGCCAAGCCTCACCGGCATGTACTCCACGATGCGAATCCTGAGTTTTCATTGCATGATCCGACTCAGGTTGTTGCTCACCCGATGATACTATATCCACAGTACGCTTGTCAAGTATCATTCTCCCATGCTCTTCAGCTTCCACGGCTTGTTTATATTCCCTGAATGCCGGCTCGGACATTGATAGCCAATACATCATATAGCGGCTATCATGAATTCCATAGAATGGTTCAAGTATCAGATTCTTATATTTTTCCTGAGTAAACAAACCGGGAACAGTAAAACTAAAAGATTTTCCTTCGACAGGCTTCATACTATTCAGTTTATTCAGAATATCACTTCTTTCCCCTATAATATAAGGTGCGTCAAAAAGTGAAACCAACGATCCGTGTGCAATATGCTCCCAACGCCCGTCTCCGGCAATTAATCCGGGCATATTTTCCGTTCCCGTCCTCGCACCTAACAATATAGGGCCACGCATGATCGAGATAGCGTTAGGTACATTGGGCAATTCTTCAATTCTCACGGTCATCGGAGTCTTTATTTCTACCACATCTCCTTTTGACCATTGGCGATCAATGGCTATATAAGAACCTGGCTGCGCATTTTTTGCATAATCAACCCCGTTGCAGACCACCTGCATTTTTCCCAGCTCCACCCACGATGGATAACGTATCAGCAGTTTAAACTGTGTCGCTTTGGAAGGATTAACAGTCAGCGTAGTCCCTTCTTCATTCGGAAAGTCCGTTTCTTGTACAATCTTAATCTTCTTCTCTTTCCAGTTTAATTCAGAAGGTATAAAAAGATTCACATACAAAGCATTATCCGCCGTATCATGGTTATAAATAAACTGCCCGTATTTACCATGATTTTCCATACCGGTACCCACACAACACCACATTGCTTTTCCCGGTGCCGAATAAACACGATAATGCGAGGGGCAAGCAGGTGTGAAATATACATATCCCCCATGTTCAGGATGCTGGGTAGAAAGGATATGATTATACATGGCACGTTCATAAAAATCGGCATATTCCACTTTGGGATGCATGCGGAACAGACCTTCGGTAAGTTTCAGCATATTATTAGTATTACACGACTCCGGTCCCTGACGTTCGTGCATATAATCGGAACATTTTCCTGCTTCGGGAAAATGCTCACCCCGACTGTTTCCGCCTAATGACAAAGAGCGATGAGAAACTACAGTCTCCCAGAAAAATTCAGCAGCAGTCATAAAATCATTGTAATCCGGAGCGGTTTTCGAATTAAGTTCGGCCACACGCTGATATCCCACGGCTTTAGGCACTTGCGTATTGGCATGCTTGTTATCCAGGTTATCAATACGCCTTGCCATACTGTCGAAAATCTGCTTATGTGAGAAGCGCTTCGCCGTATCGAGGTATTTGTGATTGCCGGTCATTTGCCAGGCATCCGCATACACTTCATTCATACCGCCGAATTCATTATCCAGCATACGCTCCATTTGCCGGTCGTCTAAATTAGAAATAACGTCGACGCCCCAGTCACAAAACTTCAGGAAGATCTTTTTCGCTTTTTCATTTTTACCGTAAAGCCAAGCATCCCGCAGTCCGGCATAGGTTTTATGCATATTATACCAGGCAACCCAATAGTTCCATACAATGCCTACATTCCCTTTTCTTATTTCTTCCGCAAACTTCTTACTGTTTGGAAAACCGCAAATAGAGCCGTCACCATTAGCCTGCTGTACACGTGCGAATTCAGAAACCATATAATCCATGCGTTTTTTGCATTCCAGATTACCTGTAGCGGCATAATGAATGGCTAAAGCAGTCAGATAGTGCCCACCGATATGCCCGTCAAGACCGTCTTTTTCCCAGTTACCATACGTTTCCGCTTTCTTAGGTAATCCTGCTTCACGCAGGAAAGGGGCCAGCAGACGGTCAGTATCATACTGAAGCAGAACCTTAACGTTCAAATCACAGGCATGCTTAAAAGGACCTGCGGTTATTCTCACATCTCCCAGAGGAAAAGTGTTCGGATAAAGCGCGTCCTGCGCAGTAAGGCTTGTAGAACTAATCGTTATCAGTAACAATAGAATCCATTTTTTCTTCATTTCTTAATCCTTATTTATTTCCACTTATAATCATACTTCCATATGATCTGACACAATGCAAAAATAGGCCTATTATGTTATAGTCATTGTCAATTTCAGACATTTGATTTTAGATTTCAGATAAAACTTCTCTCGTAGCTTCACCGCAACTCTACCGTACCTGCTCCGTACATTTTTCAAAAGATGTAACATCATGAAAGAAACGTGTAACATCATTATTGGGCTGAGAAAACAGAATGCAGTATGTTTGCGACATAAAATTCAGAACCATGAAAAACATTGCAATCATCTTAGTATGCGCATTGGCGTATTGCTTCGGGGTACAGGCACAAAGTAGTATCCCCCACTCCCAGGCTGGTTTCGACGTAGAAAAGACAGGAATAGCCCAAGGGAAAATAGAAACGGTGACTTATAACTCTAAAACCGTCGGTACGAAGCGGAAAGCATTGGTTTATACCCCTCCCGGCTTCAGCAAAAGTAAGAAATATCCCGTACTTTATCTGCTGCACGGTATCGGTGGCGATGAACTGGAATGGTTCAATAATGGCAAACCGCAAGTCATTCTCGATAACCTGTATGCCGAAGGCAAACTAACGCCGATGATCGTAGTACTTCCCAACGGAAGAGCCATAAAAGATGACCGCGCTACGGGCAATATCATGGCTCCGGATAAAGTGGAAGGCTTCGCCATTTTTGAAAAAGATCTGCTGAACGACCTGATTCCCTTTATTGAAAAGACATATCCTGTAATCAAGAACCGGGAGAGCAGGGCCATCGCAGGACTGTCAATGGGTGGCGGACAATCCCTAAATTTTGGTCTGGGAAATCTGGATAAATTTGCTTGGGTAGGAGGGTTCTCATCCGCTCCTAATACCAAAGCACCCGAAGTGCTTGTCCCTAATCCGGAAGCTGCCAAACAACAACTGAAACTACTGTGGATATCCTGCGGGGACAATGACAACCTAATGTCCTTCAGCGAGCGCACTCACCTCTATCTGCAACGGCATCGGGTTCCCCACATCTTCTATGTGGAGCCGGGCGGGCACGACTTCAATGTATGGAAGAATGACCTCTACCTATTCTCTCAATTGCTATTCAAGCCTGTAGAGACATCAAGCTTCGATAAATACGGCCTTCACGGAGCACGCGCGGAATCCAACGTACGGAATTCCAAATATCCGCAACTGACGGCAGACCACCGCGCTATTTTTCGCATAAAAGCCCCGGATGCACAAAAAGTACAGATAGACCTGGGACGGAAATACGATATGGTCAGACAGGAAGGGGGTATCTGGGAAACAGTAACCGACTCTTTGGGAGAAGGTTTCCACTACTATTCACTACTGATTGACGGAGTGGCGGTAGCTGATCCCAGCAGCGAGACTTTCTATGGCATGGGACGTATGGCAAGCGGCATTGAAGTGCCTTTTGAAGGTGGAGAATATTATGCGCTGAAAGATGTGCCGCATGGCGATATCCGCATGAAGCGTTATTATTCGGAGGTAAGCCGCTCGTGGAGACGCTTCTTCGTATATACTCCGGCAGGATATGACACCCGCACAGACGAGAAATATCCCGTTCTATACCTTCTGCACGGTGGTGGAGAAGACGAACGCGGCTGGGGCACACAAGGAAAGACCGACCTGATCATGGACAACCTGATCGCAGCAGGAAAAGCCAAACCCATGTTAGTAGTAATGCTTGATGGCAATATGCCTTCTGCCGGATTCAGTGCCGGTGCCTTGAAAGCATTCGAAGCCGAGCTGATGCAGGCTGTCATTCCATTTGTAGAAGATAACTACCGTGTCAGAAAAGAAGCAGACAGCCGGGCACTTGCAGGCTTGTCCATGGGAGGTATACAGACACTTTATGCCGGATTGTATCATACAGATTTGTTTGCCCATCTCGGTGTATTCAGTTCCGGATGGCTACCTTTTTACCAGAAAATCGCAGATGACCAATACGAGTTTATCAACAAGAATAAAGCGGCAATAGACTCTCAACTAAGATTACTCTGGATCGCCATGGGAGGCAAAGAAGATATAGCCTACCAGAACTGCCAGAATATGCTTAAAGAGTTTGATACGCTAAAACTGAAATATACATATTCCGAATATCCGGGTGGACACACCTGGCCGGTATGGAGGAATAATCTGTATCATTTTGCACAATTGTTATTCAACAAATAACAAAAGACACATGAGAAAACAATCTATCTTCTTACTCAATACTTACAAGGATTATCACAAATATATCTGATTTTGAAATTCAAATATCTAATATCAAAAGCCACTCATTCTTCGATAGCTTACTTTTGTCGCATGGTGTCTTATTGAACAAATAATAACATAAATATTTACGTATAAAAAAGATTAGATTGGTTATGAAAAGAATTCAAGTCGTTTTATTATTGTTTGCTATTGTCCCTATGTTTGCAATAACAAAAGCAATAGCCGGTAATAATAATCAGCCGAAAACGTCCAAGTTTGTTTATCACGGAGCGGGTAACCCGTACCTGCCATTATGGGAGCATCTGCCGGACGGAGAGCCCCGTGTTTTTGAAGACCCCGACAATCCGGGAAAGTTCCGCGCTTACATCATCGGTTCGCACGATGTCCGCTTCGGCAGTTATTGCGGACCGGACATCAGGATGTGGTCGGCACCCGTAGAAGATTTATCAAGTTGGCGTGACGAAGGAGCTATCTTTACTTATCAAGTAGAAGGACAATGGGATGTGATGTACGCCCCCGACCTTGTTGAAGTGAAAAGAAAGGACGGCACAAAAGAATATTATCTGTTCCCGCACAGCCGCGGCAGAGACAGGGAAGCGATGGTGGCTAAAGGAAGCCGTCCCGACGGACCTTTTACACCCGTCAACCTGACCGCCGACGGCACGAAAACCCTGCCCGGAAGTATTTTGGGATTCGACCCGTCTGTATATATCGAATACATCACAGACCCGGACGACCCTGATTATGAAATCGGATTCAGAGCCTATGGATATTGGGGATTTCAACGCTCATTAGCCGCCCAACTGGATCAGAACACCATGTATTCCGTACGCCCCGGAACAGAGGTTATCCCCTATTTCATGCCGGCAGGCGTCCGCAGAGGCAACAACCGTGGGCCGAAGAATATTTCATATCCGCACATCTTTCCCGGAGAAGACCTTGAAGCATTCAACTTCTTTGAAGCCTCATCCATACGTAAGATTGGAAATAAATATGTGACCATTTATAGCGGACATTCAGGTCCCGATTATGGATTGGGCAGTTCCAACTCCACTTTGCGCTACGCTTATGGTGACTCTCCGCTGGGTCCGTGGAAGAGCGGCGGCGTTCTGGTCGACTCTCGTGCACCAGTGTTAAACCAAGACGGTTCACGCCTGCAAACAACTAATGCAGGACACAATACGCATGGAAGTATAGAACTCATCAACGGACAATGGTACGTATTCTATCACCGCCCGCCCCGTGGCTTCGGCAACGCCCGCCAGTCTATGGTAGCTCCGATTCATGTGGAATGGGATAAGAAACCGGTGTCGGAAGGCGGCAAGGTTTCCATCAGAGCCTACGATCCGTATGCAAAAGATAAAATCTGGACAGCCAAAGACAGCCAGGGGAATGAATACAAAGGAGCGGAAGTAACTTCGGAAGGCTTCCATATATTTGGTCTTGATCCTTATCAATACTATTCCGCAGGATTTGCATGTTATCTCTCCGACGGACGTATCCAACAGGATTCATGGGACATCTGGGATAACCACGCTCCTATCACAAACGTGAAGAACGGCAATATAATAGGATATAAGTACTTCGGCTTCGGCGGATTGAATAAAGATAAACTGGGCCTGAAAGCTTTCGAAGGAACCAAAAAGGGAAACAAAACAGCCTTCAACCTCTTCCTTGCACCGAAAACATCAAAGACGTTTAAAGTGAATGTTTGGTTAGACGGTCCGTGGGATAACGAAACCTGGAAAGGAACGAAGATAGGTGAGATAGTTGTTCCCGCCAATTCGGCACAGGAAACAACACAGTTTACAATCGACGTATCGAAGTTTGTTGACCATTTGGACAAGAAACATGCAATCTACCTCGTTGCAGAAAGCCAGGAGACCAGCGATCTCTTTGATTTAGCCGGATTGGGATTCAGTTCCAACAAGAAGAAAATTGTTCGTCCGGTTGTCCCCAAAGTAAATATCGAAGTAAACGGAAAAGCAATCGAAGTGCCGGAAACTCCTGTACGTTCTACCGAAAGCAATGGTATCACCGGCTATGACATCTATGAGGCTGTCTACAAACTTCCCACCGGAACAACCGGAATACCTACTGTGTCGGCATCAGCGACTGATAAGAGTGTGAAAGTAGAAATTATCCAGGCAACATCGGTTTCCGGAACTGCTATTGTGAAATTCGACTATAAAGGGGTGGTTAAAACATATAAGGTTGTGTTTAGTCCGCTTGCATAAGAAAACAAATAGGTGAAATATATGAAGTAAGATTAATAAAACAGTAGCTGGATAGCTACTGTTTTATTAATCTTCCAATACGGATACAAGCTCCGCCACCCGGCGCTAACTTTATATTCAAAACTTCATTCCGCGTTACTTTCTTTTTCGAAACCTTAATCGTTTCTCTGTTACTCAAATAATGGGCATTCTCTCCATCTTCTACAATTTCCGCTTCATAGTCTCCTTTACCTAAGAAAGACAGCGGCACACGTAAAGTTCTACTTTCTTCGTTAGTTGCAGCTCCTATCAAGAATACTCCATCTTCCGCTTGACGCATCATTACGATATATTCCCCTATTTCGCCATCTAAAGTCTTACTTTCCAGCCAAGGCATTTTCTGTGCAGACAAAAAGCGGAGTAAAGCTGGATATTTACGATAATATTCGGGAATATCCGGAATAATCGTCGCGCCGGAGAAAGTAATCAATGTCCGTGCAGCTTCCGATACCACTGTCGAAGGCACTTCCTGATTGTTATCCGAACGTGTCGTTCTTCCTTGCCGAAGGTCAAACATACCGTTATTCATATCAATCGGGCCGGCTACCATATTTACAAATACCGAAGTTACAAAGGTCTTGGGATAGAAGATCTCGTGTCCGTCCAATTGAGCTTTGCAATATTCACGTGTCACAGCATTGGGCCATGTCCGCATCTGCCCATAGGGATGCACCGGATAATCATGAAAATCTACCAATAATTTATACCGTGCACACATTTCCGTTATACTCTTTGTTCTAATATTCTTCTCTTCAGGGTTTCCGGCCATAAAACCATACTTCACTCCGGCAGCTCCCCACTCCCCATATTGTTTCAAAGTTTCTTCCAACGGATAATTACGTCCTCCCACATCATTCAGATACAGCCAGATACCCACTCCTTTCTGCTTTCCATATTGAATCAATTTTCGCACATCCCTGGCCTTATCTCCCTTAACGGGGTCCGAACCCTGCTCAAACTCAGGTCCATACCAATTGGCATCAAGAACCAGATAGGCAAAACCCTGCTCTGCGGCAAAATCAACCGCTCTTTCCCAGGAAGGATAGGACATTGTATAATTAAACCCTTCCCACTGAGCACCATTCATACGCCAGTCCCACAATGCAACTCCCGGCTTCACCCATGAGAAATCATATTCTCCGGAAGGTTCCGGATTCAATAATTCCACGAGATGAGAATCCACCAGATCGCCCGGCCGGTTGCCACAAAGCACCACACGCCATGCCGATTGATATCCCGCACGAAGCAAATGCGGTTTCGCAGAAACAGAAAACAAGCATCGCCCCTTTTCCGATTTCAGTTTCAAAGGTTCACCCTCATCCAGACAAGCCTCATGTACAGCCAGGTATAAATCTTCCGCAGCCTTCACCGTCATCACGGGCAAGCGCTCGCCATCTGTTTCGGTCAATCGTTCCGGACCGATATTATGCCTTTCTCCATTATAATACCACGCGGTATAGTCGCCTGCAAAATTAAAAGTGGTAAGTTCCAGTGCAGAACCCGCCCCCTGAGGCAACACATAGCGAAAAGCCACACCTTCATTATAAGCCCGCGCCACTATCTCCAAAGCATCCGATGATTCCGCTTCATTCACAAAAGACAACTTCATCTCATTGTATTTATCGGGCACTACGGCACGCTTTCCCCACAGAGGCTTCCAAACAGAATTCACTTTGTTACGGATAACCTTTCCCATTTTCCATCCTTGGGAAGGAAAAGACACCCCATCCTCTGTTTTAAATCCCAATGCAGAAGCCTCAATCACTTGTTTACGCTTCACAGATAGTTGATAAGTCAGCTCACCGGCATCCGTTTGAATAATCGCTAACTGTATCTTTCCGTCAGGCGAATCAACCGTACATCTTTTTTCACCGGCATAACAATATGTTCCTATCAATAAGAACAACAAACACAATTTTCTCATAATCCGAATTTATCACATCAATAAACTTTATTAAATACCGGCTTCATTATAAAGCTGAATTCATAATTACCGTACGGCAAGCGGTATTGCGGATAAGCGATAGCTCCCCAACTATTTTCACAAGCCAGCCCCAATTGAGCCTTGTCTATGCAAATATTCGTATAATCCACCGGGATTACTTCCGGCGAATGACGCTGATCTTTATTCAATCCGTCGTCCAAAGATTCAATCGTATAGTTCAGAGCTGATGCCGAGAACGGGGCTTCCGCAACAAATTGCAACCCGGAACCCGCTTCGTTCAGTTGTCTCCACCAACGTATATCAGTCTTAGTACCCGTTTCCTGCGGACGGATATATGGGTAGAATTGTTCAGCCACCGTCTGACGGTAAATTCCCAAATCTGTTGCATGATTGCGGTCCGAATAGTTTTCCACAGGACCTCTGCCATAATAATTGATTCTATAGAATTCGTCAGGCATCTGCATCTGCATGCCGAAGCGGAACATATCGGGCACTTTCTCTGCTTCACCGGCAGCCATTTTCTGAGTAACTTTTATCTCACCTGCATTATTTATCACATAAGTCAGATATAGTTTAGCAGAGACATCCGGCATTTCATATCCGGCTTCAACTACAACCGTCCCATTCTCCTGCTTGTTGGTAAATGAAGTCCTTTTAAGTTTGGGATTCAGCCATACCCTGTATTTGTGCTGCAATCTGGCACCATAATCATTGTCAGTAGGCGCACGCCAGAAATTAGGCACGAGTTGTCCGCCATCATTCATCAATTCCTTGCCTGCAACCTTATATCTGCTCAGGAAACCATTGTTCTTCGCAAACTCGATAATGAAATCCTCACCTTCAATAATCAGATAATTACCATCATTATTATTCACGGAGGGAGCAACGGATTCTATATTTGCTTTCTTTACATTCACTAATGCCATATCGGGTGCCTTATAGGGAGTGACGGACATTTGAGCTTTTGCAACAGTAAATCCGGGAGATAATAAGGTTTCAGCCTTTTTAAGTTTATAAGATACATTCAGCAATAGTTCCTTGTCTTTATACGAGTTTATATCGGAGATGTCCAGTTTCAGTCTTGCCGATTGTTGAGGAGCTACATCAAGATTGCCAACAGTGCCGGCTTCTACCAATTCACCATCTGCCAATAACTGCCAATCCAGATAATAAGCGGAAAGATCACGGAAGAAATTCTCATTGAAGATTTCTATTTCTCCATTTTGCAGGTTGACGGGACGTGTCCAAATGGACTGATAAAAGTAACCCACTTCGTACATATGCGGATTCGGTATCCTGTCAGGGCTTATCAGACCATTATCACAGAAATTATTGTCAGAGCCATCATACTTATTAAAATCTCCGCCATACGCATATATCTCTATGCCGTCTTTATTTTTCCAACGCACAGACTGGTCAACAAAGTCCCAGATGAACCCACCCTGAAATTTCGGATATTTGCGTATCAGGTCCCAATATTCTTTGAATCCACCCATAGAATTACCCATAGCATGCGCATATTCACACTGTATAAGCGGTTTAGTGGCATTACTCTTGGCATAGTCCTCGCAAGCGCTGTACCACAGATACATCGGGCAGAAAATATCGGTATAATAATCATGACCGGCCTGTTCATATTGCACGGGACGCGTTGCATCTTCCGCTTTTATCCAACGATAGCAAGCTTCGAAATTAGGACCGGGACCGGTTTCGTTACCCAACGACCAGATAATGACCGAAGGATGATTGTAACTACGCTGCACATTACGCTGGTTGCGTTCCAGATGTGCTTTGGCAAAAGACGGGTGTTTAGAAAGCTGATTATTAGTATATAACATTCCATGTGCCTCTACATTAGCCTCAGCCACGACATACAAACCATACTCATCGCACAGTTCATACCAAAGATTATCATCAGGATAATGGCATGTACGCACGGCATTGATATTGAACTGCTTCATAATCCGAATGTCCTGCAACATACGCTCCCGCGAAACAACATATCCATAATCCGGGTCCATCTCATGGCGGTTGACTCCCTTAATCAGTACAGGCTGCCCGTTCACAAGCAGTTGCGCATCTTTAATCTCGACTTTACGGAAACCTACTTTTACCGGAATAACTTCTAAAATATCATTGCCATTCTTCAAAGTAGCCGTCAGACAATAAAGATTGGGCATTTCCGCACTCCATTTAAGGGGATTCTCAACCTCCATAGCAGCCGAAAGATTGCCCGAGCCATTCACCCGGGTGTTTGCAACGATATTGCCTTTCGAATCCGATAGTTCCAATTCTACAGTACCCCGTCCTTTCATTTGGAGGGCAATATCCAACGATCCGTTGGCATACTGTTGGTCCAAGTCGGGAGTAACTCTGATGTCCTGAATATAGTTCTTGTTGCGGGTATACAAGTAGCAATCACGCCCCACACCCGAAAAACGGAAGAAATCCTGGTCTTCAAGATATGACCCGTCGCACCAACGGAACACCTGAAATGCAATCAGGTTTTTACCCGGTTTGAGATAACCCGACAAATCAAATTCCGCTTCCAATTTACTGTCTTCACTATACCCAACGTATTTACCATTTACCCACAAATAGATATTGGAAGTGACTGAACCCAAATGTGCAAAGATTTGCTTATCCTTCCACTCTGCCGGTATAACAATCTCCTTACGATAGGATCCCACATGATTGTTCTTTACAGGTATTTTCGGAGGATCTGTTCTGAACTGGTTCTTCCACGGATATCCAACATTAACATAAATAGGATCTCCATAGCCATTTAACTCCCATACAGCAGGTACTTTCAGCTCATCCCACGCACTATCGTTATAACCCAACCGATAAAAGTCGTCCGGGCGCTGGTCGGCATTCCTTACCCAATTAAATTTCCACATCCCATTCAGTGACAGAAAATTATCAGATTCTTCCTTCACACCTGCACGGGCAGCATCATGCGATTCATAGGCAAAATAGTTGGCATGCATCGGAGCACGATTTACAGCATTTACCTCCGGATCTCTCCACTCATTATTTTGTGATAAGGCAATTGTCTGAAATCCAATAGCCAAAGCAAATAAACTGAATAGCTTTTTCTTCATATCATTATTATTTAAAATATTTTTTTAATCAGATTGTCCTGCCATACTTATCATAGTTCCACACTTATATTGCTCACAAATATAAGAGCGCTCTGCCCTCCATGGCTTTCAATTTCAGACATTTTATTATTGAAAATAGATAAATCCAGCCTTTTCAGCTAATAAATCCGTATTCACTCGCTATACATAGAGTTTATGTACACTTTTACCTACACCGCCCTTGACAAGACATATATTTCTGATTATCTTTTTGTTATCCATCATATTCGCATAAATCCATCTCAGCACTTTTCCACTCTTTCTTTGCCGATTTCACCATATAGCTTTCTGATTTTCCAATATCTATTCGTAATTTTGTGCAGTATTCCTGCATTTATGCTCAAAATAGTTCTTTTTTATCGATAAGTCGGATCGGGTTGATGTTGTATAATCTCAGTTTTGATCGGGTGATGTTTTTTTTCGGTAACATCTGTGGGAATTCCAATACCCTGATAAAAAATGTCTTATACGGATTTAGGTTGACACCTATTTGGCGGCATAAAAAGAGAAAAACTATGCCAAATTCATCTCATCAAAGCTATTCTGAGACTTTCAAGTTGGAAGTTCTTAGAGATTATTACACTAGTGGTATGTCAACTTATGTTATCTCAAAGAAGTGGGGTATTCCAAGTCATAGTACCCTTTTTAAGTGGATCCGTAAGTATCCCCTTCATTCAGAATCGCTATCTTTGCCTTCTGAACTGTTAGCGGAGCTAGAAATGAAAAAAGAACCCAAATCGCGCGAAGAAGTTCTTGAAGAGGAGATTTTGCGTCTTCAAAAAGCCTTGGAGCTTGAAAAATTACGCTCCCATGCCTTCAAGAAGCTGATCGAACTCACCGAAACTGAAGAAAAGATTTCTATCTTAAAAAAAGGTGGTGCCAAATAGTAACAGGCCTTCGTGAAGAGTTCCCTTCCATGAGTGTGAGAACTCTTTGCGGTCTATTTGGCATGTCTGCCCAGGCCTACTACAAAAAGAAAAAAACAATTCTTTCACGCAGTCAGATACGGACAGCCATCTTGTCTGCGGTTCACTATTACCGTTCGAAAGCCCCCGGTATGGGTGCGTTGAAGCTACATTATGAACTTTGCTCCATCTACGGCAGTGGCGCGGTCGGTGGCAGGGATGCATTCCTGAACCTGATGCGTGCGGAACATCTCATGCTCCCTGCCAAGAAGCCCCGCCGCACAACGAACTCAAACCATCTGTACAAGAAATACCCTAATCTGATAAAAGGCGTAACCGCACAATATCCGAATCATATCTGGGTCAGCGATATTACCTATATCTGGATTGAAGGTGGTGTATGCTATCTTCACTTGCTCACAGATATGTACTCTCATGCAGTGTTGGGATGGGTACTCGCTCCCGGACTTCAGTCTGAGTATACGCAACAAGCATTGGAACAAGCAATAACCCAGGCCGGAGGAGGAAACCTGTGCGCCACGATACACCACTCGGATAGAGGTTCACAATATGCATGTAATGCTTATATCGGTATCTTGACAGAACACCATATACGTATCAGTATGACTGAAAGTTACAATCCGACAGACAATGCGGTAGCCGAAAGAATGAACGGTATACTGAAGACAGAATGGATATACGGGATGGCGCTGTTTAAAGACGAGAAACATGCGCGCAGGCAGATTGCGGAGATGATAGAATTCTACAATAATGAACGCCCGCACATGAGTATTGGAATGAAAAAGCCAATGGATGTATACTATGGAGAAGTGCCGGGAAAATGTCTGTGGAAAAAGTAATGCCGTATGTTTGAAATGACAAATAAACAGTATATTTGCATCACCGAGAATCGGAGGCGTGACGATTTAAGCCATTGTCTCAAAAAAGCCAATAGGGCATCGAGCCCTATTGACTTTTACCGAGAACCGGAAAACAATCTGATTTGTCCATTGTTTTCGGAAGTGACAACTATTTTAGGGACAATGCAGCTTAACTAACAACATTTTTAGGAAAGAACAATAGAATATAACAACTTATTTAGCAACTAGTCGCTAAAAGTAACAACCGGATTTAGTATAAGTCAAAACACAAGTTTCCGAGTGCAGGAAACGACAGTTTCCTCTAATAGAAACGCGAGTTTCCTTTAATGGGAACTGTCGTTTCTCTTCATGGGAACGCTCGTTGATGAAATCAATCGGTTGTAACAATTATCAAATTTCCTCGAACAGCTGATATTGAATCTTATGGACAGTATTATCATTATCTAATGTATCGTCTCCATTATTGAGATCTAAACCATCAAAAAGAGAGTGCGGGGCAATATCCTTCTTTTTCTTTCTCTGCGAAACATAATCCCCAATAGGTTTAGTTCCATTCGCAAATCTATCTTGAATAATTCTTATCGATTCTTCCCCTATATCAATACCAATCCATTGTCTGCCAAGTTCCTCAGCAGCAACCAAAGTGGTACCAGAGCCAACAAAGCAATCAAGTACAATGTCACCTGGATTCGAGGATGCGTCAATAATTCGTTTTAACATATCAATATTTTTTTCTGTTGGATAGCCTGTCAAGTGAGTATTCTGATTATTTACATCTAAGAAATCTAACCAAATATCTTGAACAGGTATTCCTTTACTTTGATCTAAATAAACTTTTCTTCTAGGATTGCCATTTGAAGACCAATAGATTTCGCCTCTAGCATCCATTTCATCAAGTTTATCAGGTGTGTATTGCCAATGTTTTCCTTCTGGTGGCATCATCCCACGCCAAGAACCACCCGTCGCACCATTACGTGTACCAGGTGCATGACATGGAACTCTCTTGTGACGTCGTCCTGTCCCTTCTTCTATAAAAGGATATTCTTTGAGAACTTTCTCGTCATCCCATTGTTCATAAGGTCTATTCCATTTTGCAGAATCAGATTTTGTGTAGAAGAGTATATAGTCCGATATATTTCCATATGTCGTTCTTGTGAAATTTTTTGATTTACACTTCTTACGAGTTATCATGCCCCTAAAATTCTTTTCACCCCAAATTGAATCCATCAAGATTTTTATATGGAATACCATATTGCTATCTAAATGAACATAAATTGAACCAGAAGGAGATAACAATTTGTGCATTAAAAGAAGTCTAGCTTCCATGAACCTAATATATCCTTCGGTTGTAAAATTATCGTTATATGCATGTTTTAAATCCCTCGTTTCAAAAGCACCACCTGTATTATACGGAGGATCTATGTATATCAAGTCTACTTTTCCACATACATTTTCATCTTTGATAAGATAATTGAGTACATCTAAATTGTCTGCGTGATATAGTCTTTTGATTAAATCTCCACTATAATCATTTGTACATCTAAACCGAATTTGGTCTTTTGGAACAAGCGATATAGAAGAGATTGTTGAACACGTATTTGATGTTATGCCGACCGCCATAATTAATGAATTAAAAATTCAACCATTTTTCTGTCAAACGCTCATCAAGCATTCGGAGAGTCAAAACCATTATTCTATCTGAATTTATTTTTTCAAGTTTCGAATAATCATCCCACATAGAACCTAGCAATAAACCAGGCCCATCATTTAGAAATATCACTTTTGTTTTAAGTCCCCTCTTTGATGTGTACGCTAAAATCTCTTTAGCACAATTATTATATCCGCCTGTTCGGTCATCTTCTTGCGCACCTCCTCGGTCACTATCATATCTGGCTAAACCAATAGCTAGAACATTTTTCTTTGCATCTCTAATAACAAAATCAACAGGCCTTGTAGGATTTGGATAATCAGGAAAAACGTTTTTTAATTGAACATCAGCTCCTGCTCTTTTGGGACCTTCTATGGAATAATTCGGAAATTTTGACTGAAACATGTCGAAAAAGTTTTCTGTCAGTGAATACCCCTTTTGTCCCCTATCTTTATATTCCCACAATATTGCACATAACGCTTCGTCTGGCAACGGCCTTTCATTAAATTTCTTCTGTACAATATTAATCGGCCTAAAATCTTTTCCAAAAGTAATGCAAACCATTGGAATTTTATTCTTTGATTTAAGCATTTCAACAGAAGTGTCAGGAGAAACGTATTTTCTAAATACACGAAGTAATTGAATTCTCATCCAAGTTTGGGTTAGTTTTGTTATCTCCTTAAGAAGCATCTCTGAAGAAGGAGATACTTTAAGAAGCTGACCAAAATATACTAATACCGGCTTATATAGTTCACACGCTTGGACTAAAATATCAGGATAAAATGCACCATTTGCCATGGTAATCTGATTTGGTGCATCATTTTTGTAATCTTCAAATGATTTCATATGCTGATTAAAATATATTAGTATTAACGACGGAATCTGAGGCAGAAGAGTAGATTCTTTATATCTCTTTAAATGTACAAAATTATAGTACTAACTTCTTTCTTTACCATAATGATTGTTTCATTTAAAGGAAACTAATAACTCTCTTACATCCACTTTTATAATGTTCGTTATCTCATATAGAACAGGTATAGGCGGTTGTACCTTGTTGGTCGCATAAAGAAAGATTGACCATATTGAAAATTTTGCCTAATTTATACGCTAAATCTGTTTGGCTCATGCCTCTTGCTTCCTAAAATTCCTTAATCCTATTCATGAGATGATATTGTTTTTAGTGCAAAGATACCTAATTAAATTTGGCAAACGGAACAAAAAGAGCAGAAACTATACCGAAACGACTGATTTTATAGTTTAGCTGTACTTCTATTGACCTTCAAAAAAACGCTATTACGCTGATTTTGACAGACAATAATTCATTGTAAGTGCTATAGTACCTTGCGTTATTATGGTTTAATCCCGAAACAATTTAGAGGTATATATTAACTAATTTCGATGTGACAATTCATACACTACTAATATAGGATTATCTTCCTCTACAATAGATTCATATACCTGCAGGTATTGTTTGTCGATCTTTTCCAAAGTTTCCTCTTTTGTCAAAAACAAAAACGCCCTTTGCCATCCTTTCATCTAAAATAATCAACTTATCCTTATATAAATCCATTTTATCGATACTGCCAATCATTACTTGAGCATTATCCAATCTTATTATTGTAACAGAATCGAACAGGTTGGAATAACAAAAATCATGTTTCATTTTTATCGTGTCAAAATTAACAGCATAAACCTTTGTATTACAAGAATAGACAGCCTTCTCCGCAGCACATGAAAACAATATCATTGCACATATGCATAAAAGAATATTATTAACACATAGACTTTCTTTCATAATAAAAATCTCTAAATAACAAATATACTATTTCAGCAAATTATATATCATAATACCCATAAGCAGATACAAAGCAACTACGCAAATACCCAAAACCGCCAGCCGTACATATTGTTTTCGCTTAGCCAGTATACGCATATTTCTGATATACATAAAAGCACCAATT
The DNA here is from genome assembly GCF_020091405.1 of Bacteroides cellulosilyticus. Taxonomy (NCBI): domain Bacteria; kingdom Pseudomonadati; phylum Bacteroidota; class Bacteroidia; order Bacteroidales; family Bacteroidaceae; genus Bacteroides; species Bacteroides cellulosilyticus. The sequence goes on along the minus strand of NZ_CP081903.1, from coordinate 1,700,826 downwards.
AAAAAAGTACTTATCATGCAAAATGCCATCATATTTTCTTTAATTAATAAAGTAAAGAATATATATATCTAATATATTTCCTTGGCTCTCTTCTTAGAAGGCCGTAAGTAATCCTTTACTTTCACATCACAATATGTCTTGAAAATCCCATCATCATTGGAAGGTAACCTGTCTTTTTCATGAGGCAACTCAAGAATATCAATCACTTCTACACTTTTTTTCAGTTTGGGGAAAAGGAGGCTGACATAGATATACTTGGAGTTAAACCCCTCTACAGTCAATAATCTGTCTTGGGGAGCTCCTCCGTCATATCCTCTCACATGGTATTCATCACCCGTTTTCTTGTCAATTATCACAAACCCCGGACTATAGTACAGCCATTGCCAATTAAAATAAATAGGTTGCAGGAAAGTTACTTTCGTATCTTTGGCTCTTCTCTCAATGGAGTATAATGAAGGTTTTGTTCCCTCTGCTCTGTTATAAGGTCTCTTAGCCACCTCAATACTATCTTTGGGAAGCGCATAAGCTGCATCATATAGTTCCTGGTCCCGATTTCTCGTTTGCTCCATTGCATCCATGCTCCTGTCAGATTCCGGATGCGGTTCTTTCCTCATATCCACTTGTAGCCGGCTGACCAATAACGGCATAGCTTCACGCATAATACTTATTGCCGACTCTCTATATCGCTTTCCCAAAGGGGATTCATAAAACGCAATGGTTTCTTGCAGATCCTCCAAAGCTAAATGTTTCTTGTAGACAGGCATGTATATCTCCATGACCATCCGTTCCATCTTCTCTCTCCACGACTTGGCAAATGTATCCCAATAATCAGCATCTTTTTGGGGGGCATTCATCCTTGCCACGGCCAAAGTCTGTGGCAGAATCTCATCAATAGAATTCAAAGCACCGGTAACTTCCATTAGCTTCTTCAAAGCTACTTCGTATTCACTCGTCTCATCTGATTGTTGTGCGGAAACCGGTAAGACAAAACTCAACAATGCGACTACACACATTGCGACTTGAAAAATAATTTTGTTTCTCATAATATAGTTTTTAAATAATCTGTGATATTTATTGCATAGATAGTTCTTTTGTACAAGAAAAGCTAAATGAAAGCGTATACAAATTTTGCTAAATCACTTATAATCGAGAATTTGGTACTTTTATCAGCACTGATTCATAATTTTTCGTCATCGGCTTATCATATTAATACCAATTAACGCAGCGATTCATAATAAAATATCACAGGATTTGAATCTTCAGTTAACCTCCTTAAATCATCTATCTTATCCAAATTAGCCTTCACTTTACCTGCATGTAAAAAATCTAAAAGAAACTGTATTTGGTCAGTTTTAACATAACCATAAACTCCTTTCGAATCCGAGAAAGCAAATGTAGTCAAAATTACTCCATCAACATCAAATACAATATCGTCTTGAAAAAGATCAGTAGTCCGTACAGTATTCGTTACTTTATCATACATAACATACGGCATACTCATATTATTATAATATTGAAAACCAATCATACTTTCAGTTTCAAAATAATGATTAATATTATATGAAATATCTCTCTCGAATAATATTCGATGAAATGAAGATTCATTGCCTTCCTCCTGACATTTAATCAACTCATCAATATCTTTAGAAGTAATCCAATTTTTTGCTTTAAACGCAAGAAACGGTTTTATGCTCTCTTTTTCTATGGAAATAATGGTATCCATAAACATCTCTACATATTTAGAATTAGTACTGGTTACTGGATAAAAAAGACCACCGGTTCTCAGAAATAGTTCATTCCATCCTCTATTATATTCGGAAGACTTCAAATAAGAGTTTACGCATTTGCCTGTTGATTTATCTATTTTCTGCAATAAAAAAGAATCTTCGGTCTTTGAATAAGGTATGGCATTAGCAAATATTTCATTATCAATAAAGTTTATATAAGAGATTCCCAATCCATTATCATGAATGTTCATAGAACTAATAAACCGGGCTGTTTTTATATCATATCTGTTTATTCTATCATTATAAGAATCAAACAAATAGAGTTCTTTTTTATTAAAATCAATACTCACATCCGTAACGTAAACATATTCCCCCGGACCTTGACCAACCTTCCCTATTTTATGTATAAAATGCCCAGTCTTATCAAAGACAAATATTCCTCCGGGATGTTGATCATTATCCACTATTATAATAAAGTCATCCACCACTCTAATGTTACTAACATTATTTATAAGGCAATTTTCATTCGTTTCAAGAATAATAGTCTTAGCACTCTTAAAATAAGACGAAAAATTCACATATTTATCCTTGGTTATATTATCAATATCAATAATATATAGCGAGTCATTTTTATCAATAGGAGATACAATATCATTTTTCCCTCTTCTATCACAAGAAGCCAAAAAGAGAAAAAGAATTATTAGTGCATTTTTCATAAATATTAATCAGAATTATTCTGTAATAAAATCTACATTTGCGCAATAACATAAAGTAAGTTTTAACACAATCACTTGCAACTTCATCATCTGATTATGGTTGTATCGAATAAATTATCATATATAACAATTGACTTATAATGTATCGCATTTCTTTATAATATTTTTTCTTCTTCAAAAAACAGTCCACTGTTATCATAACAAACACCCAAATAAGTAATGTTACAGGTGTCTTATACTCTTTTTCCAAAGGGTTCTTTAGAATAATATAAAAGTTTAAAGATACTAATAAGATTTCACTGAATACAATAATCAAATGTCTCATATTATCTATATTTACATTACATGATCATTGGCGAACAAGTAATCTCCGTTATAGTTATTTCATTTATAGAATGCATACCTACCCTACGCCTTTCAGTTTTGGAAAAGACGATTCAAATCCTCTATACTGAAATTTCTTTTAAGAATTATTCCGTCGGGTGATATCAGCATCAATACCGGTATTTTATTTATTCCATACGAATTCACAAACGAATAATCTGCCAGTACTTGTGTCCAAGGAAGCCCTAACCGCTTAAGTGCTTTTTCCCAGTTTTTCCTATCACGATCTATTGAGATAGATAATAACTTTAGATTTTTGGAAGCATATTTTTCGCCCGCATTTCTGATTTCCGGTAACTCTGCAATGCAAGCCCCACACCACGAAGCCCAGATATTCACTAACACATAATGCCCATTCCCTATATAATCCGACAAATATACTTTCGTGCCGTCCGGTAATTCCACTTTAGAATCAACAAAATTACTGCCTTCTTGCACACTAAGCAGCTTTGTTATAAACCGATTGTTTTTCAGCATGGGAGAGGCATCGGCAAGCATAGCGTTTAATTCGTCAACGGTAATCTGTTCCTGAAAAATGCGAATCCAAAATGCAGGAATTATATTATCAAGATTCTCATAAACAGTTCTTTTTATAAATTCCTTTGTTCGTTTTATCACCTTTTCACGGGTAATTGCATATAATTTCTTTTTCCTTTCAGTTTCAACATTCAGACTATCCAATTTCTTAAAAGCATCTATACCAGCTTGATTCAGCACTTGATACTCCCTCCAACTCTTTTGAAATACATCATTAATTGGAGTGCCTTCGCACCAACCCTCCTTACCATCTGTACAAATACGAATATTCCCATTCTCAAGTACGGTGAAAATCCCATCCATACCATCAATGCATACAGCCGCCCAGCAAGGCTGTAGCAACTCTCCTTTAAAAATGAATTTTCCATTCACGACATTCGTACTATCAGCCTGCCGATTATCCTCTTCCAACATAACCAAAGCAACTTTTCGGCCTTCATATTCGTGATCTGCACTTCCCTCAATACTGTAATGTACTTGAGAGAAGGTTCTTCCTCCTACGAGAAGTAAGATTATTAATAGTACTATTTTCTTATCCATTTTAATATTATTATCAACGGTTCAGTAAAAAAACTACTCTCTTTCAATAATCCCTTCTTCCTCCAATTTCTTCTTCAACCGATAATAAGTATCAAGTTTACGATTCCAAACGTCATCGTTATCATCACTCAATAAACATGCTTTCTTCAAGATGCTTTCATGACTTTCTTCTGCAACAGGAGAGGCAACTTCATCCAATTCCGCAAATTCCACTTCTATTTCATCCCCTATTTTAAACTCTCCTCCATTCCATGTAACATGTATTCCTTCGGGCATTTTCAAACCTCCGATATTCCAGGAGCCTCCATCATATCCATGTTGCATTATCATAAGACTGACTTCACTATTTGGAATACTCGCTTTCCAAACAGTATCCCTCCATTTCACAATAATCCCTTTCATGCTATATAAGTCCCCTTCCTTTTAATTCCATTTTTAATTGCTCGTATCTCCTTTTCATCTCATCGCAATCACAATCTTCAATTGTCAAGACAGGCGATACCTTATCCGTATCGACCATTTTTATCAAGACTCTGTCACCTTCTTCCAACTTCTCTGTGAGCCAAGTGAGATAATGCAGAACATCACTTCCTTTTATTTTGATTCTGCCGGAAGAACATCCGAATGTCAAATCCGCAAATACAAAATAATCTGAAGCGGCAACTATAGGTTCTCGACCATTTATACTTATTTCAAAGCCTATCATAATCACTTATTATACAAAATTCTATCACTTTTTTTAATTTGATAATTTTTAATCATAACCACCCATATACCCACACAAAATCCCAATGCACCGGTAAAAAGTGAATGAATAACTGTAGGTTCTTCAATCCCAAACCATTGACACATATATATCCGTATTATATACCCCGATATTAGTGCCATTAAAAGACCTAACGCATATTTAATAATTTCTCTTATCATTGATTTATTACATATTGCAGACACATTTAAAACTTCAAACCTTTCGCTCCTTTTTTTAATTCTATCTGTTCAAAGTGCTATATATTTCCTTCTATGAAATAGAAACTCACAGCTAATGTTTGTTTTACCTATTTTTCTTTGATAATAGAAAAAACACGAACTAACATATGAATAGCAACCATAACAGCTATCGTAAGACATACGATCATCCAAAATGTTATATCTTTTTCATTGAAAAGATACTGCAATAGAAAAGCAACTACTGCACCTCCTATAATGTATATCAAAACAAATGAATACTTCATATTATTGATCATTAGTTATTATTTTAGTAGAATCACTCTTTTATCATTTACTGATCCTTAACTTCATTTTCGTCTACCCATTCAGACAATTTCTTGATTTTTTCTTCTAATAAATCAAGATCTTTGTTTGATATCGAATCATAGTCTTTGACTTCATAATACCAATTCTTAATGTTAGGGTATTTTTCTCGAATCTCTTCAACCCTCACTTCCACCTCCTCAGGAGTCATTCCACACTTCTGAGAAGGGCAGTCCTCAATGACATTATCATCATTGGTGCATCCTTGCCCAAACAAACAGAATACAAATAATAAAAGATAAATTAAATGTTTCATAAAATTATTTTTGATTCATACACTACCATCACTCAATATATACACTTTATTCAGCATGCTCTCATCAGTTTCTTCTATAAAAAGAAATCACTTTATAAAACTCATAACTTCCTAAACATCCTTTCCCAACGAATTTTGCCCATATCTCTATCTTTAGAAAACCATATAAATTGCCCTGTCCCTAATATAAAATCTTCTGGTAATATTCCCCAAAAGCGCGAATCATAAGAGTCAACGCAGTTATCACCACGCATGAAATAATAATTATTTTTAAAACGGTAACTATGCATTAATGTATCGGCATGCATTACTGTGCCATTAAGGAGCTTCGGCATTATCCCTGTTTCATACTCTATGCAACGATTATAATGCCGAAAATTCAATGAATCAATAACAACTACCTCTTCCTGACGAGGAAGATATACACTGTCTGAAACTGCATCCCATTCCCAAATATAAGTTTCTCCCGGAATAGCTACACACCGCTTACAAAAATACAAGTCAAAGTTCATTCTCATTTGTTCCTCTCCTTTAGAATAGGGGAAGTTAAATACCACCACATCACCTACACGCACACTGCGATCGCCTTTTTTCCGACTTATAATATAATGTCCTAAACGGGCATTATCTTCTCTCACCAATCGCCTTCCTGGAATACGTAAAGAGATTATAATGTAATCTCCTGCAAGTAAGGTAGGCGACATGGAATAAGTGGGAATAACACACGATACCAACCAATAAAGCCGAATAAAAACATAAGTTTGCACAAAGCCTAAACACCACAAAATTCCACAACTCAAATGTTTCAAGCATTGCTTAGAAAACAATTCCACAAACTTAATTTTTATCAAAATATTCCATCTTACTTTTTACACCACTAAGATATATACGCGTCATATCTTGCATGTTCTTTTTAGGAAAGAAGAAAGAATTGAGTCTTCCAAATTCATCTATAAAAGCAAAAAATCTTTGTTCAGTTCCATTTTCTCTATGAAACGGGAACTTTATAGAATCAGTGGAAACATTCATATATCTAAAATTACTAAACTTATTTCTAAGAATTATTTGATTGGTACGAGTTGTTCTATATACCGGAAGCAGCAATATTTTATCCTTTCTAATATCTTCCTGAATCTTATATAACTCTGCAAGATCTTGATATATACATTCATCACACATATCCTCTGAAAAACAATATATCAAAATATTCTTTCCCGGAAAAACAGTAGAATTTATACTTCCCATTGATATATCTTTTATCATTTCAACAGAATATATCACATAAGATGATAGTACATCAGTTTTCTTACGCAAGGTACTCATTTCGCATTCATTCTTTATACACATATAAATAATCTGTATAATACAGGCTACAACAAATATAAAAAATGTTTTCTCAATTCTTGTATTCATAATAGAGTATTACAGGATTTGAATCTTCATTTAACTCCTTTATGCTTTCTCGATTTATCAATTTTTCAGATATATTATCCTCATCTATAAAACATTTCAGCTCGGCCAGATTATCATTTGAAATATAATAATATCCTCCCATACTATCTGCACACAAAAATTTCGGCAATTGAAAATATTCAGGAATCATTCGAAATAAAACATCATTTGCCACCCGAGAATAAGTAAAAGCTATTCGTTTTTTCTCATCGTATTGCACAAAATAGAGGATTCGTCCCATACAACTAAAATACAGCATAGAGTCACACTCAAAGACATCAGATATTTGATAGATTTTGTTCTGAGCGGACAGACGAGTCAGTAAAGACATCATACGCTTACCACGAACTCTTGGATTGGAAGTTGGAACTTTTTCATCTTTCAGAAAATCTTCTTTCTGTACCAATCGTTCACTTTCTATTGCTAAAAAAGGGAATACCGCATCGCCCTTTATACACATAATGGTATCCATCAAACCTAGGACAAATAGATCCTTATTTTCTCTAATGTTATAAAATATATTTCCATGAATGAGTTCATCATTCCAACCCTTATTATAATATACCGCATCAAACCATTGAGCTATTTTCTTCCCCGATTTAACATCTATCTGATACAATAAATAATAAATTGACTCCTTTTCTTCATTTCTGTTTGAGGCTTGAGCCGCATACAAACAACCACTATTACACATGATATAATCAATGTCAATACTTTTATCTATGATTATGCTCTCTTTATAAGAAGCTGAAAATATATCATACTTATGAATCCTATGCTTAGCCATATCATATATATAAATTTCCCCTGCGTCAGCATTAATTCCAAAATCATTGCAACTGACATATTCATCCGGTCCTGCACCCAAATTTCCGAATTTACAAACAAAACTACCATCTTTACAAAAAGCATATACTCCTTGCGCTCTTCGGTCTAGCAAATATAACTTATCCTTATAAACAAGCATTTTGCTTATTTCAGTCAGCATAACTTCTTTGTTATCTAAAATAATAGCCGTTACTTTCTTATAAAGATCAGAATACTTAAATTCAGATGTACATGTACTATCCAAATTAGCTATAAATATTTCACCTCTGTCTACCTTATGATTTTCATTTTTACACGAAAATAAGACAAACAGCAAAATACAGAATAGTATTTTATTAACAGCAGCACATTTAACACCCATCATTATTTACACTCTTTTTTATCAATATATTCATCATGCTTAATCATAGCACCTTCACAATCATAAAAATAATATTCAACTCCATCATCACAAAGACCTAGTCCTTTACCTTCACATTTATAAGTAATAGTCGCACGGCCATTTTTCTTCACACCACGACAATCTTGTATAGACATATCACCAGTTATATCAGTACGACATGTACCATCATCGTCTCCACCATCCGGGTCACCTTCGCCTCTAGAAACAGAAACCAAAGATGTCATTAACAAATCATTTGAATAATCTATATCCAACATAACTTTTACATTCAGTATAGATACTGCACACAACACAATCGTAAATACGATCAATTTTAGATTCTTCTTCATAATAATTTAAATAATAATTAGACTATTTATAAATACTCAGCAATTGGCTCATTTCTTTCCTCATCTCACTAATCGCATTGGAATAAACCTTAGGAGACTTAGTCATGACAATAATAGCCATTTGCCTTACTTTTTCTTTATTCAAGAACTCAGGCTCAGCATAAAGTTTTGCTAACAAATAATAAGGATAAAAACGCTCCGGAATTAAGAATAACGATTGTTTAAAACAATATTCCGCTGGCTGATAACAACTAGCCGCTTGATAATAAACCCCTTGCATATTCCAAATATAAGAATCACAACTTATTAATTTAGCACGTTCCAGCACATTACATGCCTCTAAATATCTACCTTCAGAATAGAGTGAGCTAGCATAACTCAATAGAAATTTTAGATTATAATTCAAATAGGAATACAAATATTCATAACCTTTAGATGCAGCTATATAATTCTGTCTACTAAATAATGTATCGGCATTATACCATCGTTCGTCAAGTTTATCCAAATCACGCATTCTATAAATTCCAAATCCAATACCACCACAAAGTAATAGCGAAAAAGGTAATATCAATAAATTCCCCTTCACCTTTTGCTCTCTTTTTTCATTCTCTGATACACATACAACAGAAAAGAGAACAGCCCCTATACCAAAAGGTAATATTTGTAGTGGATAAGAAAAAAAAGAAAATATTGCTAGCGAAAACAGCGCTCCACAAAAGCCATACTGTTTACTGGCAATCCCTCGTTTAAAAACAGATATACCAAACGATAAAATCAGTAACAATAAAACGATCCCACCTTCCAAACAAAATTGCAAATATTCATTAAATGCATATTCAGCATATCCTGCCACTCTTTTTTCCTCCATTGTACCATTACCTGCTACAAAATAAGCAGCTTGCGCCTTTCCATAAACCATTTGGAAACTTCCCGGTCCATACCCCATAAGTGGCTTTTCCATCACCGCAGTACAAGTATTCTTCCATATTAAAAGGCGTCCTCGTGCAGAATCTGCTTTCAATTGAAAAAGCAATATAAAAATTAAAACCATAAACACACAAACAGTAAAAATAAAGCTTGCTGCCTTACGTGGAAATTGTCTGGCATAACTCCTACAAGCCATCAACCAGCCTTTGTGCATTCCCCAAATCCACAATAGGCTAATTCCTATTGCCAACCAAGCCGAACGACTCATAGTAGCAGGTACGATACAAAGCATCAGAGCTAATGCTCCCAACCAGCAATAACGTCGCCAACCTTGAGCAGACAACAAACTATGAAGACAGAGAGGAAGCAACATTGCTAGATATCCTGAATAAGGTCCGGGATTGAAGAACGGTCCCGTAATACAAAAAAGAAGATGATTAGAATGGCAGAAACTATAAAGTTGTAGCAACCCCCAACCAGCCAACATACAACCGATTCCAACAATCCCAACAGATACTATATTCTTTGATACTTGTAAAGAGGAAAAAATTATTCGTACCACATACCATAACAATAATAGTATAGCAGCATAGATCACTTTCCAGTCCGCTAAATGCAATTGATAGTCATACCGCATTAAATAATAGAAAACTCCAGCAGTTATCAACACATCTGGCAGTTTGAATCGAAAATCATTTCCTTTTAGAATCGATAATATAAAAGCCAACAAGCTTGTTACTCCTATACTTACCATCAAAGGAAAAAGTAAGAAGTAGCAATCATTCACCCCATAATTCACAAAAGTACTACAAAGCACCCCGCAAAAAACAAAGGTAGAAACTATAGATATAGTTATTGACTTAAAACTCATATTCTAAAATTACAATTGACATCTAACTATTTTTTAGGTTCCACACTACTAGATTTTCAATATTACATAACGACTTCTCATTTTAAATTTATTGCATAGATAGCCCTTTCATACAAAGAAACCAAAATCAAAGCGTATACAAAACCACTAATATGAAATTTGTATACGCTTCGAACTATATTTCTGATTTAAACAACCTTTTAATAAACTCCGATAACGAATCACAATCTATTTTCATTTTCTTTTTTAAACGACAACGCCTCATACGGAAAGATCTTGGAAGGATATGTAATAATCTTGCAATTTCAACATTTTTCATGCCAACATATATCAAAAGTATAATATGAATATCATCCCTCGAAAGTATTGGGAAATTTTGACATAATTTACACGTAAAGTTGTTTTGTAATAGGTTTACTGAACCTTCCAATTCCTCCCAATCCGCTTCATCTAGATAATTTTTGGATAATAACTTATTCAAAAGTTCCTTTTTCACTATAATCATATTTGTTTCCATAGTAATTCGCTATTTAACTTTATCATCCTACTTTAAATAATATTTACTTAATCACTGAGTAATATTTTTCTATATTCTACATTATCAAATAAACATTGTCACCAATACCTCTGTCTCCCCTCTTCGTATTCAAAAATCCGTTCATCGCTTCCACGAGTATGATTCTTTAAATAAAGCAGTGCTCCTTTAGGAGCCATATAGAGCAGAGAATCGGAGGCAGGTATCTGTTCACCGATAGAAATCCACTCTCCTTTAGAAGAATAGAACAGTTCATACGTATCCCCCTCGCGCACATAATTATCCCGGTTACGGGGGGTAAATATTATTTTCCGGATTAAACAAGGACGACCTAAATCGAGCCCTGCCCATCCACCGGTCGGCTGATAATAATCGAAAGAGGTATAAGGGTCGCCATCGTAAACATTCCGGTAATCATGCTTTCCATCCCCATTTTGCCCATTAGGAGTACCGATAACTCTACCCTGTAAAGCACAAGTGTCCGCCGGACTCTCATAAAATGCAACTTCCGAAACATTGCAGTAGCCATTTTCGGGCCCCACGTATCGTACGTATCGATAGGGTTTTGTATTACTTAACCTCACAACACTATACAAGCGTACCGGAGCCTCCTTCACTACGTACAAAGTATCTTTCTGAAGAAAATCCGCGCGGTTACTGCCCTCAAATGCCCCGCCAACCATGCGTTGTGCAAAAGGCTCAATAAACTGATGATACTTATTCAGAAGCTTTATTTCTTCCGTTTCATCCGAACCCTCAAAATAATGGACACCTCCGGTGCTTCCATCAAGGACAAACGGATTCGATACCGAAATGAGCCGCCCATGCTTATAAACAGACAGTTGGAGTACAACCCCTCCTTCCACATCATCAAAGGAAACATCATTTTCTCCGGGATGCGCCCACGCTATAGGCTCCCAATCCATCCATGCAGGGCTGCACAAATACACTACTTCAGCTTCCGGAACTTTATGAAAAAGTTTCTCACGAGGTATATTTAGCTTCCGGGCGCGCTTACCGCTATACAGTCGCGTCACATCTATAAAGTGGGGAAACCGGAATGAAGGATAAACCGCTTCCGCATCTTTCCGCATATCCTTTACTATATCTTCATTCCGGCTGAATGTTTGCCGATAGATCTTGGATTTTATTCCCCAATATTTACGGACAGGTTCCAACATACCGGTTTCATACATATAATATGACTCACCATTCTTATCCAATATAAAATTCCAGAAGTGAGCCACATTTCCATCACCGCGCAAAGGCATATAATCGCAACCGCAAGGAATGCCTAAAGCCCTGAAAATATAAATCAGCATATCCGCCGTCTCACGGCAATTGCCGGAATGCCAGTCCACAAGGTCGGGGCCGATATGCGGACCCTCTCCGAACTGCCCTGTAAAATGAAACTTTATCCGGGAAATGGAATCTATCAATACCCGCGAAACAAACAAAGGGTCTTGTGCCTCAGGAAGTGCCCTGACGGAGTCCAATATAGGATTGAAAGCATTGTATACCTTCTCACGCCAAGGTTTTAAAGGCTCGTCTTCTATCCTGTAAGGCAAAATGTATTCGCAAAAATCAGCGAAAGACACATTCTTACCCCACGGCTGTTCGTTCCAGACTTTAAACGCCCATTCAATATTGTCTATCAGGAAATCGGCTGGAAGCTCTAAATCAGGCTTAACCGTTGATTTTCTAAGATTAATGCGTCCATACATTTTCCGGATTGAATCCTGCACTTCACCGGGGGTATACAGTCCGGTACCGTAAAGTTCGAACTGTTTCTGATAATGCTCCACCTGCTCGCCTTCGTACGAACAATAATACGGAAGATTCTCTATCAGAAACTCGGCCGCCCGCAATTTCAGCGTATCAGCCTCATACCTTTTCAGCACCTCTCCCAACTGAGGATTTTCCTTGATGACATCCTCTAAAACATGCGAAGGATTATTCTCCCCACACCCGCTTACCAAAGCTCCCAAAAGAAAATACAAGATATACTTTTTCATCTTCATACATGCATAAGGATTATTCATCTTCTTTCATTACATCACCACGGGTAATGCCTCCTTCATTGAAACTGTCAACTGCAAAATAGTAGGTTTGTCCGACCTGCAAGCACCTCAATTCAATCTCAGTATCATTATACACCATATAGCTATTGTACAACTTCTCCGGATGGATTCCAAAACGAATACCATAGCCGGTTACCCCTTCTACTTCCCGCCATTTCAATATGACGCTTCTTCTGTCCTCTTTATTCCGACAAATACGATAAAATTTCGTTTGGGGCGGAGAAGGTTTATCCGACCGTCCAAATACACGTAAGCCGGAAACAGAAAATTTACCGGAAGGACAATAAATATTTGTAAGCCGTACATACCGCGTCTTCACGGCTTCTTTAAGTTGGATATAATCATGAGGAGCATCCTCTGTATTCACCGACTTGTCTACCAAAAAATTCCACTTTTTCCCGTCTGCAGACTCCTCCAGATAGTATTGATAAAAGATACTATCTGACCGCCCGAACAAATGGGCATCATGGTCGGCAAAGTTTATCTGCACGGCGCTTATTTCGCACTCTTCACCCAAATCCACCGACAGGTATTCTCCTTTATCGGCCGTTTCGGCACTCCACCAGGTTCGTATATCTTCATCAACAGCACAACATGCCGGATATTTTCTGAGTTCGGAAGAAGATCTGACACTTTTATTATGGGACAATAGCATCCAACCGGGAAACAGCTCCTCAGGAGAAGTTATTTTATGGTCAGGGACAATCATCGGGTAATCTCCCAGCTCTGTATAAGCGTACATTACGCTATCTTCATCAAAAAAAAACGGATATAGAGACAATCTTCTTTCAAAATAATGCCGGGCGGTGACAGCAACAGTACCCACATGCCAGTAATTGCCATATTTATCCTGAAAAGTTCCTCCATTTCCGGCACCAGTAGTAAATCCTTCCGGCCTGTAGACAAGCGGATTGTGCTCTGCTAAAGTAAATGGACCTAACGGAGTATCGGAGACATATACTCCATCATTAGAAGTTTTAAACTGTATACCGGGAGAAGCATACTGCAAATAATATTTTCCACCACGCTTATTCATCCACATGCCTTCTAACCAAGGAGTCGCATCCATCCAGTCGTGATGATCACCGGGTGTCTCCCATCCATTGTCCCGTTGGCGACTTCTAATTAATGGAGAAGGCTCACCCAACAATTGAAATGTACGCGGATCGACTTCTACTCCGGTTAAAGAAACAGAATTACCCGCTCCCGCGTACAAGTATAATCTTCCTTCATCATAAAAAAGCATTGGTTCCAACATTCCCGGAGGAAAATTGCAAGCTACCGCTTCCCAGACTCCAGACTTCGGGTTATCAGTTTTATAAATGGTATCCGTGGCATAAGAAGCAGTGTAATACAATTCACCCTGCATTTCCACAACTGTAGGCGCAAAACTTTCTGTAGGAAGATTTGTGTCATCAATTAATTTCCATTCTATTAAGTCAGAAGAATAATAATAGCCCCCCGAACCAAACAAAAAAAGATAGTAACCGTCCTCAAACTGAACAATACAGGGATTTGCAGCATCTCTGCGGGAAACATCATCGAGACAGAAACGGTAATTCAAATTAAGAGGATTGCTTATGGTACGGAATACAGGATTCTCCGCATCGGGTATCCGGCATCCTGCTACCACAACAATTATCATGACTAATACCCATATAGTTTGTCGGTTATACATAGCATTCATACATATTAGATTAACTTTCTATATGAACACAAAGTTAGGCTACTAATAAAGTATCCTTATTAGATTACAGATATTTGATTTTAGATATTAGGTATTTAATCAGAAATTACCTCCAAAAGTGCTATATTTGCCTTCGTATACTGTTTAAAAATCTATCAGAAATGAACATTGAAGAATTTAGAGAATACTGTCTGTCATTAAAAGGAGTTCATGAGAAAATGCCGTTCTCGAATATTCCTGATAAATACAGTCGGGATGTTCTATGTTTTTATGTAGCGGATAAATGGTTCTGCTTTGTCAATATCGAAGTCTTTGACTTTTGCTGCATCAAATGCAAGCCGGAAGAATCAGGAGAATTACAAACCACATATATAGGAATAAAGCCCGGATGGCACATGAATAAAAAATACTGGATCAGTGTTTACTTCAATCAGGATGTGCCTGACGAGAAAATTAAAGAACTCGTAAGGAAGTCTTATGACATTGTTGTCAAAAGCCTGACAAAGAAAGAACGGGAAATGCTACTATCAAGTGATGAATAGCATTCCCGACATTAAT
The DNA here is from genome assembly GCF_020091405.1 of Bacteroides cellulosilyticus. Classification (NCBI taxonomy): domain Bacteria; kingdom Pseudomonadati; phylum Bacteroidota; class Bacteroidia; order Bacteroidales; family Bacteroidaceae; genus Bacteroides; species Bacteroides cellulosilyticus. Next base: position 1,685,684 of record NZ_CP081903.1, on the reverse strand, counting down.
ATGATACGTAAGCTGACTATTTGCCAAGCATTTTCCACATCCTCTTATTTAACTCTTCATCATCCAATTTGGGAAACTCTTTCAGGATAAACTTCTTGCCATCGGCAGTAAACTCCACATTTCCCGTATCAATCTTTGATATATATTCTCTCAAACACTCCGCTTCGTCAATCACAGTCTGCATTTTGGCAGAAGGGGTGAACGTCACATAATGCCCATTAGGAATATAATCGGATCTCACCAGATATTCTATATGTCTACACCCTAATTTTAATAGTAAGTCTGCTATCAACTTCGACTTGTTTTGGGCATTGGTCATAAAAAAACGGTACTTCCCGATTTCATTATCACAAGCCTTCCCATAGCATAAATAAGCCCCAAGCAAAAAGGACAATTTCTGTTTCTCCGTTTCTATTTTCTCTCCGCTTACTTTTCCAGAATAAACCCTGTTGCCCTGCGCCGTACAAGCCACTTTCGGCTCATAATTATAATACTTATCCACCTTGGCAGACAATCCCGGTGAATATATCGCTATCTCCGGAACAATATTCTCGGTTTTTACAATAGATATATCCTGATAATCAGAATCAAAAAGAGAAGACAGAAATAGTACTGTAGACAACTCATTCAGCCGATATTTTTCAACTCTTTGATAAAAGGCATCCTCACCTTTAACTTCGAAGGTGCGATCATACCCCATATATTCATCCAGAGTTCCCACCAAAAAGCACTCCTTATCATACTTTTCCACATCAAACTGCGCTTTCGCCAACAAGCTGAAGGAGGAAAACAGCACAAACAACAGACAGCTATTTATTTGCTTCATAATACGACTCATTTTTTACTTCCAAAACGTTGCTTCAGATATTTCTCCAGATTATAAGTTCCCGGAGAATTTCGCAATACAGTACCATCTTTTTCTATCCACTCATAATGAGGGATACCGTTGAAGCGGAACAATTGGCGGAGATAGTTGTAATCTGCCTGAGGAATACGATAACAAGCCTCACCTTTCAAATTCTTTTCCACATACTCATTATAAGTCTTTTCGGGACTTTCACGATCACTGGTGATGTATATGAACTGGAATTCCGGATGATCTTTATACTGTTGGCGCAAACCGGCGGTATGTTCAATACCTCCACGACAGGGACCACAGAACGTTGCCCAAAAATCTACAAATAGAGCTTTACCCGCATGGGCTTTAATGATATTACGGAAGATGTCCGTAGCGGGTCCTTCAGGCAGAGTGTAAGTACTATCGTTTTGTTGCGGAAACACTTTGGCATACAAACGCTCCGCCTCGGCAAACATGAACGGATGGCCGATTAACTGTTTTTCTTTCTCCAACAGGCTACGGGCACCTTCTCTATCCAATTGTTTTAAATCAAAAGGAAGACTTCGCAAAGCAATGATCTGCGAAACCAACGGAATATATCCGACTATGGTATCCAATCGTCCAGATTTTTCTCTTTGATTTTCAAAGAATTGATTTATTCTCATTCTTTTTTCATCTTCTGCTCTCTGATTTTCATCAATAGATACAGAAATACAATTCTTTGACTCGTTTTCTTTCCGATAAGCTTCGAATAAATCTTTGTATTTCTCCGTAAGTTCTTTCCATATCTTCGCCTCCTCAACGAGTTCGCTCATCTCTCTTGTCACAGTCTTACCTGCTCTTTCTTCGCTATCTTTTCGCATTTTTTCCTGCTCGGGAGTCAATACTACACCATTCTTCTTCAAATAAGTAAGAACAGATTTTTCAGGGTATTTATAGGCAATCTTTCCCATTTCAACAGTCGTCGTATCACCCATAGCCCTTGCAAAATTCATATACTCAAGGCGGTTGATAAACGTACTAAAATGCCTATCCGCTACGATAAGACTATCATTAAGCGGCATCTGTCGTAAGAAGTGGTAATAAGTTGAATCTTCCTTAACCTTCAGAACCTCGTTATCTTTATTCTCTCGTGCCAGATAATCTCTATCCATTACAAAGTCCAGCATCTTATAACCTTGGGAAATCCTTGCCGCATTTTTCACCAGGCGTGCCGCCTTTCCCACATATCCGTTGACAGCTACAAGCGAGTCAGCCTGTTCTGACCAACGACGAAACATGGGTTCGCAACGCTCTGTAAATTGCGTAGGAGTCAGCTCTTTCTGCATCTTCGAGAAATCCTCATAACGGAACACGAATAAATCATTCGCATATTTCAGCGCCCTTCCTATATATGCAGTAGGCCCCATATAATGGAGATTGTGATAAGGATAATCATAATCACGGGCACGACTACGCGCCATGATCGCTTCCCAATCCACATACATGGTTACAGTCTGTCCCGGCTCTATATAAAAAGGCAACCAGTTATTATTGAACACTACCGAACTTACCATAGGGTAGTTGACCTCAAATTTACACTCAAACCTTCCATTGGGTTGCAGAGTCACTACCATCGGATAGTCTTCCCGAGTCAGGTCATTGGAAACATAAATCAGACCGTTGGTAAAGCCTAATTTCTGATCATAGCCGGCAATGTATCCTTGCAGGCAAACACTATCCCGACGGAATACCGGACTCTCATTCTCTTCAACCTGCATCGCCTTCATGCTTCCCGTATCCCGCGAATAAAGCCGGGCAGGTTCTTTATCTTTCCTTATCCGGCACAAACCATTCTTTTGCGGGGTAAGTTCCAGCTCCACTTTATCGCCCCGGTCATCTTTCAAAGTCAACAGCATACTTTTACCTTTCTGACGGATTGCTTCGTACTGATAGAAGCGATTGTCCATGACAGCAAGAGAATCGTATATGCCAAAAGCCCATTCATAATAGTCGTCCATTCCCATCCAGTTACCGGAGACTTTATCGAAAAGTGAGGCTTTGGCATCTTTCTTCTCCAAAGATATATAGTACGTATTGAGTTCGTCATGATCAGACTCAAGCAAATGGATTTCTTTTGTCTCCTTAGGAAGTGGAGGAAAAATAAGTACAAAATCCAACGTACCGGAATCTGGTGTATATACTTCTTTTTCTAATTCAAAGTTTTCACTACCGGTTATATAATACTTCTTACCAGTAATCGCATCTTCCAAATGAGTATCTTTGCCTGTCTTTACCCACCAATGCGGACGGAAAATAACATGGATATGCAACCTCGTTGCATCCGGAGTACGTTCAATGCGGGTAATATTATAAATGCTGCCCGAACGGAATTTAAACTTAGGATTATCAATTACATTTTGTGCCTGAAGCATACAAGCGATGCAAAGCAGGAAAAGGAAAATAAGTTTTCTCATGGTATAGTTGTATATGATTAATTTCTACTAAAATTTAAAGGTTGCTCACTCTGACAAATATAAGCAATAAAAAGGAAAGACTTTTTATTTTAAATAAATATTTTTCAATAACTTATATTTAAGAGTAAAGTATCCTTTTGGAATGGCTACACCCTTTATATGAAAAGGTGTAGCCATGAGAGTAAAAGGGTGTAGCCATCCGGACAAAAAGGTGTAGCCCTTTCAAAACACGGCTACAAATATCTGTAGGCCGGATTATATCATCCTTATAAATATGTTTTCTAAAAAGCTGATTGTTTGTTCATGTAAACTAATCAGATTCTATCATCATATTACTTCAATATGGCGATCTTCTCTCTGCCTACAATATAAATTCCTACAGGCAGTTCCCGGATCACCTCACTTCTGCGCACCTGAGTGCGAAGCTTGATTCCCGTAATGGTATAAACATCTACCAGAGGATCTTTATCCACAACTACATCTACGATACCGGTAGGATCTTCGTAATCATCGGAATTAGTCAGATAGACTTTATCGATAACAATAGGGCTGCCACCGAGCGACCAGAAGCCTACGCCATAGATGTGGCTCGAATTCAGCTTCACAGACGAACCGTCATCCTGCTTTTTATATGCATCATTCAGGTTTACAACCATTTGTCTTTTGCCTCCAACCACGTATGCGGCAGGTTTCGACCAATAACTGTTCTCATCGAAGATATTGAAGGAAGCACCGCACGACTCGGTATTCCCCAGCTTTACCACAAGATATTTATATTCCGACAAATCCACACCATCGTCATACCACCAGCCTCCAAAACCATACTGACCGGTGACCAACGTATGTGTAGTCTCATCGAAAGATCCTTCACTGTAAATATTAGGATTAAATAATTGGGCAGTCAACGGAAAGGTGGAAGAAACAATATGTACAGTCGCTGACTGGCGTTCCCCAAAAGTGCTTTTATAACTGAATGTCACCGTCGACTCACCATCTTTCAATGCCATAATCTGTCCTGCCTCAACCAACAACACTTCCGGATTCTGAATGTCGACATCCGCTACCTGTGTTATCTCTTCCGTATGGCCATCCTGATAGATGGCAAACAAACTATAACTCAACTGACTGCGGGATAACAATTTCAACTCGTTCACCGGTTTGCCAAATGCTTCAAAAGATAGCCGGTCAACAGTATATTCTTTTTCAATATCCCTGACAATCAACTTCAATATGGAAGACTTACCACCATAGCTTACCTCAATATCCGTTTTTCCATAAGCGACTCCCGTAACCACACCACCATTGACGGATACGACTCCCGGAGTAACCGCTCTAATCTCCGCTTCATCCGTAACATCTGTGGCCGTACCATCAGTGTATATGGCCATAACCTTAATATTTGCCGTATGCACATTCCCAGGCAGAATATCAATCTTAAACTGGTCAATGGAAGCATTTAAAGCCACCAGACTTTTATTTTGTTCTTTTTCGGCAAATTGCCAATAATCCATATTAAAAAGCTCTTCTGCACCGTCTCCTTTAAATACAAACCACAAATCATGTTTACCTGTCACACTGCCAATGATATTTGTACTTTCTTCTTTCCATTGAGTCCAGCCACCGGTGTATGACACAGATAAAGTTCCTATCAACTCTCCATCAGGCATATCAAGACGCAACTCTACCATCCCACCTTTCGAACCGCTCGCAACACTTGCCGTAAATATTCCGGCACCAATGTTTCCAAAGTCTACTTCACGAACCTTCAACCGTCCGCCATTACGAATGGAAGTAACATAAACCCCTGTATTGCTGTCTTGGCCCGTTTTCAGCCCAAGCCCCCAAGCCATTGTTTCGGCTTCCGTCTTCAGATAAGGATTCAATGTTCCTACCGGTGCTACACCTTCTTTGGTAGCCATAATTGTAGGAATCGTCCCGTCTTCATTATACTTAAATTCTTCTATACAAACCGAACGGGTAAAACCACCGCCTCCCGGAAGCCAACCGGTATGATAGGCAAAATAAGATTTTCCCTTGAAATCTACTACTCCACAGTGATTAGTGAAACTATTCGTATCCTGCAACGGCATAATCTTTCCCATATATTTCCAGGGTCCTGTCGGGCTGTCACTCATTGAATAAGAAATGTGTTCGGGTACCCCTCCAGCCGCATACAACAAATAATATTTTCCTCCACGCTTATAAAACCAAGGTCCTTCTTCATACAAATCTTTATACTGCACTCCCTCTTTCGGCTCCTTAGGCCCTCCGAATCCCTCCACCGTTTGTTCCACTTCAACTATATCCCCACTATAAGAAATCATGTCCTCATTCACTTTCACATAAAAAAGGCCGGGGTTACCCCAATATATATAAGCCTGTCCGTCGTCGTCAATGAAAACGGTAGGGTCGATATATCCCCATCCGCCGGAAATCATCGGCTTTCCGAGTGCATCCTTAAAAGGACCGGTAGGACTATCGGAAACAGCAACTCCGATAGCATTTATATTCGACTCCGTATCTGTGCAACACACATACCAGTAGAATTTGCCATACCGTTCTATACACTGAGCAGCCCATGCGGTTCCGGCTTTCGCCCACGAAAAAGCAGTCAAGGGAAGCTGAGCTCCATGATCAGTCCAGTTCACCATGTCAGCCGAAGAATAGACTCTCCACTCATTCATATTGTAATAATCAGGCCCTTCATCCCGGTCGATATATATATAAAACCTGTCTCCATAAACCATCGGAGCCGGATCCGCAGTATAACAGGTTTGCACAATCGGATTTTGCGCATATCCTGTAATGGACGATAAAGTCATTGCTAAAATAGCTATTATCACATATTTCCAGTTTTCTTTCATATCGCATCGATTATAAAATAGTGGCATCACTCCAGTCACTATAAACAGAGTGATGCCAACATAAAAATTCAGAAAAGAATTATTTCAATATGGCAATCTTCTCTCTGCCTACAATATAAATTCCTGCAGGCAGTTCCCGGATCACCTCACTTCTGCGCACCTGAGTGCGAAGCTTGATTCCCGTAATGGTATAGACATCTACCAGAGGATCTTTATCCACGGTCACATCCTCGATGCCCGTAGGATCTTCGTAATCATCGGAATTAGTCAGATAGACTTTATCGATAATAATAGGGCTGCCGCCGAACGACCAGAAACCTACACCATAGATATGGCTCGGATCAAGTTTCACTTTAGAATTACTCTTATACATATTATTCAAATCAACAACCACTTGCTTACTGTTCTTAACTTCATACTCAGCAGCTCCCGACCAATAGCTATTCTCATCGAATAAACGAAATGAAGCACCGTTGTTTGAGTTATCATTGCCTATTTTTGCCACAACGTATTTATATTCTGACAAATCAATACCGTTATCGTACCACCAGCCACCGAAACCATACTGTCCGGTCACCAATGTACGTGTATTCTCATCAAAAGAACCGGTCTCCCAAATATTGGGATTAAACAGTTCTGCGGTTAGCGGAAAAGTAGAAGAAGTTACATGAATCTTTAAAGACTGACGGTCACCCAAAGGGCCTTTATAACTGATAATTATATCACTCTCTCCATCTTGCAAAGCCATTATACGTCCGTTAGTTACACGTATGACATCCGGATTCTGATTTTCATAATCGGCCGCCATGGTAATATCTTCCGTATGGCCATCGACATATATTCCTTTCACTGTAATTGTAGAAGAACTTCCGGTAAGCAAAGTGAGCTCTTCTTTTCCATTGATGGTCAATTCGATTAAGGTCAATGATTCTTCACTATACCCCTCAAAAGAGTCGTCAAAATAGAATGCTTCATCAAACTCCGGTTCGGTAGAGAACCAGTCTACATCCACATAGCCTCCTGTCTGGGCAGTTGCATAATTAAAGATAGCGAACTTATTGCCTGTGAATACCGTCAGATCATACTTCATGTTTAGGTCATCCCCAAATTTTGTATAGGTCTTGTTGTCCAGGCTGTAATAAAAGCTTGCTCTACTTGTGTTGTAATTGGCAATAGCGCGCAAATAGATTACCTGTTCAGTGACCACTTCTCCTATCTGCTCCGATTTTGCAGCCGACGATACTACAGGGGCAGTGGTATAAACCAACCGCTTCTGCCCATCTATGACTTTAACGCCAATAAACGCATAAGGGTCCTGAAATACTGCCAATCCTGCCACATCGCCTTCCTGCATCTCGCCTATCTCCATCCTGACCGTACCATAGGAATGTTCCAAGTCCTGAGGATACCCCAGAATTCTCTGAGTCAATGTGTTCTTGGCTTTATGCAGGCTGTCGGTAACATTTGCCGTATACAACCGCAAATAACCGGCATGTTCAGTCAACGACCATTTTGATCTGTCCGCATTATGATTCCATCCCCATTGCAGTCCTAATTTATAATGCCTGAAATTATCATTGGTAGGCAATGACTTTATGGGGTATTCCCTGCCAACATCGGGCTTACGATAGGTAGTGACTCCTTTTCCGTTCTCACCTATTTCAGGCCAGCCATCCACCCATTTTACGGGTTGCAGGTTAGGGAATCGTCCATAAGCACCTTTATCATAGAAAAGCATAGTCCACCACTCTCCGGTCTGCGTTTCTACCAAAGCTCCCTGATGAATGTTGTCATCGTCTATCAGCTTCTTTTCCTCATAAGGTCCGTAGATATCCTTGGAGCGGAAAACAGTTTGAAAAGCAGGCCATCCTCCATACGTAGAGTAAATGTAATAATACTCACCTATCTTATACAAACGGCTCCCTTCAAGCCCTTCGCGGAAAGACCATTTAACCACATCCTTATCACTGCCGGGAATTTTATTGAAATCTTCATCCAATTCGGCTATACGAAGCTGGTTGATACCGTAAACTACGTATATTTTATCATTATCAAAAAGCAATCCGCAATCATAAAAACCATCATTTAACTTCTTCTTTTCCCATTCACCTTCAATGTCGGTAGTGGTCAATAGGTATCCACCTTCATCCAGTGTAGTAAACAGGAGATAGAACTTGCCGTTGTGATATTGAAGAGCTGTTGCCCACTGGCCACGGCTGTAACGGTTCTGACCATTTTCAAGATTATAACCATCGGATGCCTCTATGCGCTCCAACGGATTACAGCAATACTCCCAGTTCACCAAATCATAAGATTTCAGAATGGTGGCTCCGGGGAAAATGTACATAGTAGTGGATACCATATAATAGACATCACCCACACGAATTACATCCGGATCAGGAAAGTCACCGAATATAACAGGATTAGTGTATGTGCCATCCCCATTATCACTATGTGACTGATAAGTAAAATCAGGACGTGGATAATTTTCCTTTGCATACTCCTGATACCAATGATAGGTAGGCCACGGACAGGCTTCCGGATCGGTCAGGAAAGTATATGCTTCTCCTTCGGCGGGCGGTACATCCTTAAATTTTGCCAACAAATCAGCACCCGTAAAAATAAGCCAGCTTACATTACCCGAATTATCTACAATATGTTTCATATTTGCTCCAAAACCGGGACCACCGAATGTACCGGTATGAGCCTTCCCCCACGAAGCGTTATATTTTGACGGTGCCCAATCCATTTCTGTTATCATGATAGGTGCGAATGATGCTACCGGAGCTACGGAATCATCCCATCCTTTCTGGAAAGGTTCATAGCCTCCCGTACTGGAACCACCATCCCCATTTTCTCCATCACTTCCCATCCAGCCCGGATAGAGATGTACCGCATAACCGATGTTATCTCCTTCGATAGGATTGACGGCAAATCCTTTATACAACCCTTGATAACCCAGGCCAGGTATCCAAAGAATGTTACCGCAACCTTGTGCACGCATCGCATCTACCACCGACTGAAAATACTCTTTCAGTTTATCGAAGTGTCCCTGCGAACCGGCTCCATAAGTACCATCGGGACCAAGTATATTAATCGGTTCGTTGGCCAGTTCAAACATAATGTTGGGATGATTCTTCAATTTCGGATGCTGGGCTACGTGTGTCCATACTTTAATGAGATACTGATTATACTCATCTCCCACAGCTATTTTTTCCGGACATACTCCGGGAGGACGCATGACTACATAAAGTCCTTTCGAGACAGCATATTCCGCCATCGGAATAAATACCCTATCAAGATAGTTTTTAAACCGATTGAAATCGAATGCTGAAATGTCATTCTCTCCTTCTACATGAATTCCCGGAGAATTTGACCAATACGGGTCCATATGTAATCGAAGAAAATTCATTTTCCAACCGGCAGCCATAATGTCATCAATCAACCCTTGATTGTATTTCAAGCATTTCTCCACATCATAATTGTCCCACTTCTGCCCCATCTCATTGAACCACGGACTATAGGTCTGTGCAAACCCATGCAGGTTCACTTTATTCCCATGCGGGTCTACCAGGTAACGGCCTTCAACATGCAGTCGAGGCATTGACATATCTTCCCATGCCCAAAGTGCGGAAGAAGACATCAAACAGCATAAAGCTATAAGAAATTCGTAAAATACGTTTGTAATGTTTTTCATAAGCTATATATTTAAATTACTTCAACAAAAAATTAATAAGAATCGCTATGCCGCGATATTACTTTTTCACCTGAATAAATGAGATTGCCCGATGTACAAACACCTTCTATCACTACCCCATAATCGGCAGCAGAATCAGCTGTATAGAAGCTGACGTGAACAGTTCCCGATTCATCAACCTGCACGCTCGGATTCCAGTATATCGTAGAACGTAAGTCTGGCTTGACGGATTCTTTCTTTGCTTCCGTGTCATACGCCGGTGAGTAGAATTCTACAGTTTGCTGATAACCTAAAGTAGTAATAGTCTGCATGTTGCTATTCATTTTATTTTTCTGTACAAACCCATTCTTCGTAGTGACTACTATGGCACCATTTCCCGCAGCCGACCCGTAAAGAGGACCGATAGAAGTGGCAGGGGAGTAAAAAACATCTTTGATGTCATCCACGTCCAACAGGTCAAAATCAAAGTTTTCTTCGGGAACATTGTCCAGCAACACCATGACCGGAGCAAATCGATAACGCACTTCATTATTCGTGATAGTAATACCCGGCAAACGTCGCAAGAGGTCGTATGTAGAAATAAAATGTCCTTTTTTTACATCCTCTTCCGTCAGCACCTTCGAAACTCCCACCGAATAAAAGGGAGATTCCGTTTTTACAACTCTCTCTCTTCTACCTGTCACTATCACTTCCGCCAGATTATAAACTCTCATTCCATTTTCTATAGTATATTTTTGGTCCATCTTTGCCATATAGTTTTCTTCTATATGTGGTTTTTCAATGCGGGGAATAAATCCGATTTTAGGGGCAGGAAATGATTTATAGGGGTCCAGTTCAATAAAGACTTTTGAAGAACCTTTCTTGCTGAGCGCCTGGACAATATAGTGAGTACCACTGGGATATTCCAGTTTATCGAATACAAACCGCCCATTCCGGTCAGGCTTCGTCAGTTCTGTCCCGATGAGTGAATCTTTAAGGGCGAGCAAAGAGATATTTCCCTCTTTCAATGCAGAAAACAAGCCCTCTACTTTACCGGAAACTTCGTCGCCCAATTCCAAATTATAGGGCAATGCGCTGGTTACTTTGCCTTTTAATACCTCCGGTATGTTGTATTTCCGCCAGCCTTGTGTCATCATCAGCAAATCCAGGGCATAGGAAGAACTGCGGTTGTCTTGCAGGTAACTCAACGGTGACTCAATGTGTCCTTTAAGATCGGAAGTGAGCAATAAGGTGGAAACAATGTTGGAAACGGTATCCGGCTTCACATCTGTTCTGTCAACAACCGCAAGTGCGAAGTTGCCTGACATGGGGTTTCCGTTTATATCTTTAATCTGTATATCCATATCTACCCTCTCTCTTGCCAAGTAGTTTTCGCGGTCGAGCCGGACTTCAGTCTGCGCCAGCGCGCTTTTTTGCAGAGAAAACACTAAACGTTCGCTCAGAATGTTTCTTCCTTCATCAACCAGCAGAAAATGAACGATGCCTGCCGGAAAAAAGTCTTTTTCAAAGTCAACATAATTTTGTTTATCATCCCAAGGTTGTGCATACAGAACGATACCCCGCAAATGCGCCACCAGTGTCAGCGAAGTGCCCAATGGGGTATCGGGTGATTTGGAAAGACTTACCCGCAAATAATCTTTAGACCAAAGTGTGTTCAGGGAGATAGCATCCGGAGAAGGTTCGGGCAAATCAAAACGCTTGGAAACGCCTGTTCCGTCACTACAAACGGCATGATACTTTTTTCCGGGAACATAATACATCCGAAAACTCCCCATACCCAAATGCTGGCTTTTGAAATCGGCACATACCTGACCTTCTTCGTCAAATACTTGACCTTCTACCTCTGTAGACAAACCATCTGCATCGATGGCCTTAAATGCCATTTTGATTGTGGTGGATTGAGCTGCATGACCTCCTTCGGGGAAGAAAGCCACATCAAAGGTTTTACTCAATTCGGGGATTTTGAAATAGCGATTGGAAATTTTGCCGTCATACACTGTCTGCAACAAAAACGTGCGCGAAGCAGGAATCTCCTTCTTCTTGAAAGTGTAATGGATATTTTCCCCTTCCAATGATAAGACTTTTCCTTTTTTGTCCCTGTCTCCATCGGGGAAAAGAATGGCTTGTGTAGGAGTGACGGATCGGTTGTCCGGTTTACTGAGAAAATGTATTTCCGCATGAACGTCGTTGTTTTCAGCAGAATAACTGATTTCCGGAGATATCGCTTCGGATACGGGATCGGATATATAAATCAGTTTATGAGGAAAGTACTCTTCACCTATATTCTGCATGAACCAAGTGTAGGCTCTGAGAGAATAGTTGCCTTCCGGCAGGTCCTCACCCAATGGAATATGTCCGTAAAAACACCCCAAAGAGTCCGGTCTTATTTTCACTCTCTCCACCAAGTTGCCCAACGGATTCACCAACTCTACATATACATATCGACTGGCATTAGCTTGCTTTAACATAAGAGCATCTACTAAATGTGCCCTGAACCAAAGGGTTTCACCGGACATGTAAATGCCACGGTCTGTCTGAAGGTAAAGCTTTTCCTGAGGGAAATGCGACATTTCTTCTCTGAACAGATTTTCAAGGGTATCTGTCGGTACAGACTGGGGAGCGGTACCATCTGCCCAAAGGCTGGGAGACAGTATCAGGCAGCACAACCATACCATGTATTTGACAGAACTGTTCGCAATGTTCTTCATTATTTTTTCTTTTTAATTATTAATTCACCACAGAATACACAGATTAACACGAATACTTTCTCATTATCAGCATTATAGAGTAACAGATTGCTTTCTTCCTTGTTTTCCAATGGAAAACAAGGAAGAAAGCAATGGAAAGATTTCACAAGTACTTATTAGTAAGTAGGCATTGGAGAATCTGGATAATAAACTACTCCATCCAAAACTTGACTCATTTTTACAGAACGGACTATTTGGCTCAAAGGCTCTAAATTAGTTGTTTTATACACACAATAGTTTGTACATGCTGGTAATGATGAACCATTACCAGGAGACAATTTGGGACACCCTCCATCGTAAAGACGAATATCTAAAGTGAAAGTCGCATCCGGACGATCCCAAAATCTATCTAATTGTGGATGGCTAATTTTTATTACCTCGGACATAGATGAAGTAAGAACCGGGAGATCAACCCAATTCGTAATATCTTCAACATCATATACAGGGTTAGGGGTATAAGGGTAATAAGGAAGGGATTCATAATGATCGAAACTCTGAACATGCAAGATATATAACAATAACGCTCTTTTAGGAAACTCTCCTCTCGAAAAATAGAAATTATGCTCCAAGTCTACGCCTATACTTAATACTGGATATCGTGGATTATATCCATGACTACAATTTGGTGGAGCAGCAGGATCATTCATAATGCCGAGTGAAATAGTTATTGGTTGACCAACATATCCATTAGAAGAACGACCTCTTACTGTCGCTATCACAGGTCCACTGTATGATGCAATAGAGGACACAAAAAACTTCTCACTTCCAGAGTCGTTACTACTTGAAAATGAACCCAATGACATACCAGACTCAGTAGATACTCCTACTTCGATACCAACATACTTACCAAATGGCTCATTCCAAGAAATAGAAACAACATTCCCTAACAATGATAAATCAAGAGAACCCGACGGCCCCCTTGTCGTTGCAGACGAAGGGTCATTTTTTTCTTCTATGATCGGATCATCTTCTCCTTTACATCCGATACATAATAGCATCAGAAACAAACAATAAAATAAATGCTTCATAATGGTTCTGCTTTAAAAATTTGACAATATTTACTTATAGAATGGTGTTTCTCACGAAGCACCATTCTTAAACTAATGATAATAAAAAAGTCACAATCTGTTTTTTACCTTAAAAACACCTTTCTAATAATCGTACTTTCTATTTTCTTCCATCCAGTCGTTTATCTTGCGTACTTCATCATCGTTCTTACGCTCTTTGTACACAAATCCCCGGGTTTTCTTCAACATACCATCCTCTCTGAAAGTATACCACAAATCGTACACTTCCATTTCGGGGTAATACTTACCGCCACCACTGACAAGGTTAAACTTATCCCAAGACGTTAAGGTTACTGAATTATCCGGATTTACGGTGATATTAAAGCAATAATCGGGTCTGTAGTCTGTAGCACCTTTCGACCATTCATTCTTTTGATGATACATACGTACAGTGTTACCATCGACTACAGCTTGCAACGTGCGAGGCGACTTATAGATAACGGAATCCTTTGGATTATCAGCAGGCTTAATCACACCGTCCATATAATAAAGCCCTGAATAGTCATTCATCAGATTCAGACGGATTAGCACCACTGTATCTTCTTTAGCCAGTTCAAAACGAGATGTTCCACTAAGTTTAAACGCCATCATATAGAGCGAATCTATATGCAAAGTGGATGGGTCAATGTGAACAGGATACGTGCCATAGGCTTCACCCTTTTTCACAATTACATTTTCTTGCGGAAAACTATAGATACCATTTGTCAACGTACGATACTTTATATCACCCGAACCAAGTTCTTTCTGGTTATAACTTTCAATACCAGAAGGAAATTCTTCAACAGTAACAGTTATATCTTCCTTGGTAGACAGCGAACCGCTGATGGCAACCGATGCATATATGGTATCTTTTTCATAACCTATATTCAGATCTCTATTTATAATCTTATCTTTTGCCCCAACCAGATAAACCGTTTCGGGCCATAAATTCTCTTCCATAGGTATTTTATTGTCGCAACCCGCCATACATGCCAACAGCAAGGTTATCGAAAAAAATGCTATTCTCTTCATATTATCAGCTTTTATTGTTTTCATTTTAATTCCATCCTGGGTTCTGTACCAACTTACCGTTCTTTCTCAGCACATTTCTGTCAAGCGGCCACAGATACATCTTGTTGGAAAACATACGTTTCATGGTTTTTTCTGTATTCCAGATTCTTTCTGTATAGAACTGTTCGCGTTGTGATTCGCGAGCACTTACATCCAATCCTCTGATGGGTTTGTTGTAAGCGTCATAGGCATCTTTCCAACGGCGCAAATCCCAATAACGATGACTTTCGAAAGCAAACTCAATCAACCTTTCATGCTTAATTAGTTCACGCATCCTGCTTTGGTCGGCTGCATCGGCAGTTGTGATTCCCGGTTGACCGGCACGATAACGAATCTGATTGAAATATTTCACCATTTGATCCACATCACGAGTAACCGTCACCTGCCCATCTTCGTCCGTATACGAACCTTCCATTTCGTTCATCGCTTCTACATACCCCAACAATACTTCGGCATAGCGGAATATCGGATAAGTCTTCGCTTTTACCACTCCATTCCAAAAGATACAATCATCCTGATGCACATATTTCCGGCAGGTATATCCGGTCCTGGTTCTGTTATCATTATTATTCATATCAGATGCACTACCTCCGTAGTAATAGTCGGTAACATAGTTTCTGGTACCTGCTGACAAACCGTCACGGTGGGAAGTTGTAGGCCAGATACAAGCATTGAAACCAATAGCCGCATAAAAACGCGGTTCGCGACCATCATCACGATGAGCTCTGTTTCCGGAAAGAAGATAATCTGACGAGAATGTTTTATCTTGTCCCACTGCCTGCCATGATTTTTCCGCCTGAGTAGCTTCACTAAACGGTCTACCGTCAGCCATCCGGTATTCATCAATCATATCTAAAGTAACACTAAATGAAGATATTCCCCCCAATTTGGAAGGTGTCACAAGAATATAGTTTCCATTATTTTTTGAAAAATAGATGTATTCTTTAACCAACTCAGGCTGGTAAGTACCATCAAACAGCGTCTTGTATGACTTATAGGGGTCTATACCTCCGGCTCCATCAGGGAAGTCGGCATCAGATACCGTCTCGGGAAGAGGCAATGTGCCTGTACCCTTTTCATTCACTATTTTGGATACAGTATGAATGGCATACTTATTCATATCAATAATCCGCTTGAACGTGGCGGCAGCTTTTCCCCACTTAACCTTGTCTTCCGTCTGGGCAATGAAATTCCTCCCCTCTGAGTCTTTCCAATCGGAATAGTAACTGTTACCATTGAAAAGGGGGCTGGCAGCATAGAGCTGCATACGAGCCTTGAACGCCAAAGCAGCACCCTTGGTAGGTATATACTGCAATGCATCTATACGACTTGCAGGCAGCAATTTAGCTGCTTCTTCAAAGTCGGCACAGATTTTCTCTACACACTCATCGTAAGTGGAACGCTCGAATGAAACTGACGCTACATCTTCGTCCGTATCGAAAGGACGGTCGGGAAGTACAACCACAGGCCCGTACAATCTTACCAAATAGAAATAGAAGTAAGCCCGCAGAAAATAAGCCCTTCCCTTGAAATCACGCATTTCCATCTCGGTAAGCTCCTGGTTTTTGGATATATTCTCCAATACGATGTTGGCCTTACGGATTCCTTTATAGCACCCGGGCCACGGATTAAACCATGAGTTCGTTTCTTTCACTTCATCATAAAGTATAGCATTTCCATTCGTTACGAACGGAACGATTGCTTCATCTGAGCCCAATCCACTGGGCAATGTAGAAGACCATCCCCAACCATTCATAAGTATTGATTCATCGGGAAGCAGTGCAGCCGCTCCATTGATATACTCTTCCGTTCTGGAGCGGGAAAGGAAAATGGAGTCCAGCGTGGTCTGATCGTACACATATTTGTCAATGTCCAAGTATTTTTCGCACGAACCGAACATAATGCTTGAGACCAAAATAACGGTTATTGCGGCTATTCTGCCGAGAAAACCGAATTCTCTTTTATAATTTCCAAATTTTATCATAATTGTCAGGTTATATTAGAATGAAAGATTAAGCTGTAAAGTATACACTCGCTGGACAGGATAGACTGTTCCATTATCTCCCGCTTGTGCAGGATCCAGCATCTTCTCTTTAGACCAAACTGCCAAATTGTCTCCAATCACACTAATTACTGCTTTCTGGAGACCAAACTTTTTCAGGAATTGGTTCTTGAGTGTATAAGAGACTTGCACATTCTTCAGACGCAAGTAACTACCATCAGACAACCAAAAAGAAGATGATTGACTATTATTACTGCTACCTCCATAATAAAGACGAGGGTACTTGGCGTTCGGATTCTCGGTGGCAGGGTT
Source organism: Bacteroides cellulosilyticus (assembly GCF_020091405.1). Taxonomy (NCBI): domain Bacteria; kingdom Pseudomonadati; phylum Bacteroidota; class Bacteroidia; order Bacteroidales; family Bacteroidaceae; genus Bacteroides; species Bacteroides cellulosilyticus. Next base: position 1,668,651 of record NZ_CP081903.1, on the reverse strand, counting down.
GCCTGAGATCTCACGTGAAATCCATCGGTTTGCCGGGTTGGCAAAATCTGTAATCACATTACCGGCTGTACTACCCGAGAATGGCTGATACATATTTCCACCTTTAAAATAAGTCACGCGGCTTACCCCCTCGAACAGGACACTTACATTGAAGTTCTTCCAGTTAAACTCTGTGGCAAATCCATACTGTATCTGAGGCACATAAGAATACTTCAAAGGTACAATATCATCCCAATTGACAATGCCATCGCCATTGACATCCTTATACTTGATGTCACCCGGCAAGTAATTGCCAAAATCCTGACGAGGACTATTATCTATATCTGCCTGGTCTTTAAACAAGCCCAAAGCTATCAAGCCTCGGTTAACTCCACTTTGATATCCTACGGCTGATTGGTAATCGTATTTCTTAAGGTCTTCCTCGAAATTGGTGATTTTGTTCATGGACTGTGTATAGTTGGCACGTACAATCAGGTATTTGTCATTGTCACCCAAAGGTTGCGTATATGAGATATGTCCATCCATACCCCAGCTCTTCATTTCACCCACATTGGCCCAAGGCAATGACGGAAGTCCCATCTCTTCCGGTACACTCTGGCGTTGCTGATAAATACCGGAACGTATATCCTGGAAGAAATCGACTGTCATCTCAAAACGTTCGTGGAAGAAACGTGCATCAATACCGATGTTAGCTTTCTTGGCCTTTTCCCAGCGCAGGTTGCTGGAACCTACTTGCGTTTCGGTCAAACCGGAACCGTTATTCCAACTGCCGGAACCTGTGTAACCAATCAAAGTAAGATAGGGAAAACGTACCGAGTCGTCCCAAGTGAGGCGGTCGTTACCTACTATACCATACGAAGCCCTGATTTTGAAATAATTGATAAAATTGTTCTTATTACGCCAGAAGCGATATTGCGTGGGAGCCCAACCTATAGAAACAGCAGGGAACCAACCAAATTTCTTACCTTTCTCAAAAGCCTCCGAACCGGTGTAACCCATATTAAATTCGGCCATATAAGTATCATCATACGAATAAGAGAAACGGCTTGAGTAACTATTATATCGTTTAGGGATAGCAGTCAGCAATTTATTATATTTCGATGCTTCATAATCGCTCCATTCGGCCTTCACCAAAGCACCCACCTTATGTACCTTATTAAATGTCTGGTCGTAATTCAGTCGGAAATCCCAATAAATTCTACGCTCAGTGTCATTCCAATTTGTATAATAGGGCTCCACTGCATCAGATATTTTCTCCAAATCGAGTGTTCCATCACGTTTATAACCATGAGCATAATAAATGGCCGGCATTTTTTCGCGAACTTGGGTTCTCGCACCTATCGAATTAATGTTGACCAATCCTGCAATACTCAGTCCGGGAGTTATCATCTTCAAATCCTGATTGAGCTGCATCGTGATTTTATTATCATTGGAATAGAACTTGCGATAACCCGTCATATTCAACAATACATACGGACTAATATTCGATTTATCAGTGCCATATCCAGGTGCCTGCCCTGTGGTGTACATCAACGGTACTGTCACCGGAGTCAGATTGGATTGTGCCTGCCACAATACCCTACTGTCGTTTCCATATCCCGGATAATTCTGAGTAACAATCACACTCTCTTCATTCAGCGAAAGCGTAGTGGTGGAAGTGACATTCACATCCACATTAGCACGGAAATTGAACTTGTTGTAGTTTACGTTCGTATTGTATTTGTTTACCCCTTTATCTTGTTTAAAGATGGCATCTTTTGTCGTAAAACCGGCACTGATGTAATAGCGAGCTACTTCACCACCTCCCGACGCACTCAGGAAGTATTGCTGGTTCCAGGTATAATCTCTCAAGATAACATCCCTCCAATCCACATCCGGATGAAAATCAGGGTCCATGTGGTTCCCGAACAAATCCACATCCACATCGGAATAGACAGGAATACGTCCACGTGTCACGGCAGCTTCGTTGGCGAGTGCCGCATATTCCGCAGCACGTACATATTTGGGCATTCGAGGAGAATAAGAGATACCGGCATTTGCCTTTACCTGCAAATTCAGTTTTCCGGCTTTACCCTTCTTGGTACTTACCAATACCACACCGTTGGCACCACGTACACCGTAAACCGCCGTAGAAGAGGCATCCTTCAAGATAGAGAAACTCTCAATGTCTTCGGGATCAAGCGTATTCAAGTTGCCTTCGACACCGTCAATCAACACCAAAGCTCCCTGTCCGGCACCAAAGGTACTGATACCACGTACCCAGAACTCGGAGAAATCCTTGCCCGGCTCTCCACTACGTGTAACGGAAATGATGCCCGGAACGCGTCCGCCCAACATGTTGCTTATGGAAGTGGCAGGAGTTTTCAGCGTAGCCACCTCAACTCCGGTAATGGCACCTGTCACATTAATCTTCTTCTGTACCTTACCCGATGCCGTAATCACAACCTCGTCCATTACATTCGAACTCTCCTTCAACACTACGCGCATGCGCTCGTTGCTCTTGTTCATTTTTATCTCCTGAGGATCATACCCCACATAGGATATGACCAACGTATGCCCGGCTTTGATACCCCCTATCTTGAAACGACCGTCAATATCCGTAATAGCACCCATAGAAGGAACTTCCTTTACAGAAATCGATACTCCGATTAAGAGTTCGCCTTTCTCGTCCATAACCGAACCAGAAGCTACCACAGTCTGTTGCGCATAGGCCAAACTCATAGAGCTTACCCATGCCATGAGAAACAGTAATATATGTTTAATCTTCATCTTGATTCATTTTATATGATTTCTACTTTTATTCAATTGTCATTTTCCGGATTGCATTTGAAGATCGTTCACAAATGAAGAAGTTCTCCTCCGAATCCAAAGCAATATCCACTGGATTATCAAACATTGCATCCGTAGGGAATCCGTTTAGTCTTCCTGACCGATCGGGAACTCCCGCTACCAAAGAAACAAGCCTTCCTTTGATTTTCACAATGCAATGGCTCGCTTTGCAACATACATAGAGTTCACCGTAACTATTCACCGCCATTCCGCAAGGTTGTTTCAATACGGCATCCGTCAATCGATCCCCAAAAGTTGTATTCAACCATCCCGGTTGGAAGCCGGCATAGCGTTCCACTTGCCATGCACCCGAAGTATCTTTCCATATCTTCAGAATGCCATTATTCTCAGGATAAGAGGCAAAAAAGCACTTATCATATTTACTGTAAGTCAGATAATGTTCCCACTGACCGAGATTCACTCCATTAAAAGCCGGGTAATCTGATGGAGTAACTAATTTTGTATAACTTTTATCTGTCAAATCCACTTCATAAAGACCATCATCGGACATTGCATACACATAGCGGTCATCCTCGGCATAAGTCAATACCCCCACGCAACTGTTTGAAGAAGGTATTTTGAGACCAAGAGAGTTTATAGTCCATCCATCCCCACGGGTGGCTGTGTATAACTCACCTCCATCACGAGGCATGATGCTCACTTTTTCTCTTGAATTATCAACTGCAACAGAACCCATAAAACCAATAGAAGTCAGACGCATCACCATATTATCCTCTAATGACACAAAATAAGTACGATCGCCCCATACTCCTGCATAGAAAATGAAATTATCACTCTTTTGTCCTGCAACAGCTACAATTCCTGAAGAATCATCCATTCGGAATTCATCTATTTTACAATCATTTGACGATGTCCAGGTATTTTCACCAAATTTTCCCAATATTGTTTTCACAGATTGAGTCTGATAGTACTTAAACTTCACATTATCAGATGTATACCTTTTGCCATCCACTTCCAATGTTATCTCGTTATAGCCGGGAAACTGCTTGGGGATAAGCCCATACAGTTCATTTCCGTTGTTGTTTACGATAACAGCTTCCTTGTCGGCAAAGAAAACTTTGACTTTTCTGGTCGTGTCAACCGGAAAGTTTCCTTTGATAATAAAAGAATCGTTGATTCTTCCCCAGTCGGGTGACATGGATTTTAACTCAATAGGCTTGCTCGAATCATAATAGCTGCCTATTTCAGGCCATTTCTCAATTACTTCTTCGCCATTGCAACTTGCGAACAAAATACTTAAGAAAAGAAAAACAAAATAAAGCTTGTTGTTCTTCATAATATATAAGTAATGGGGTTCTATGTTTTTTATTCATAACGGCAGCCATTGACACCAGCCCCCCTTTAAATGTCAAAGCCACATGAAATTCATTACAGATTACCGAAAGTGATATGCATCACTACGGTTATCTCTGATTTTACAGTCTTTACATAATAGCTGACTTAACCGTCATCATCATACATACATTTCATAAGATTAACTTGATTAGATTTAACATAACAATAACTCCATCAATATACATTCCGTACATTGATGCACAAAGCTACAGAAGTGTACCCAATACACTTTTAGATATTAGATATATAATTTTAGATATTAGATATTCTAACTAATAAATAATAAAAAAGAGGAAAAAAGAAGTAAATCACACCTCTGTAGGAGACTTACCAAAGTACTTTTTAAATACTGTACTAAAATAACTGATACTAGAATAACCACAAAGTTCGCTAACTTCTGTGATAGTGTATTTATGAGATTGGAGTAATTCTAAAGCTCGGTTTAAACGAATGGATTTAATAAAGTCAATAGGTGATTGACCTGTCAATGCTTTTATTTTTTTATATAATAGTGAACCGCTCACATGCATTTCCATAGCAAAGCTTTCTTTGTCAAAATCCAAATTTTGCATATTATTATGAATCACCTCCACGGCTTTTTTCACAAACTGATCATTAAGCTCATTCGCCAGAATAACCTGTTGCTCATCATTCTCCGGTTTTATCAATTTCAAAGCTCTCTCTCTGACAATTTCCCTGTTTCGCATAAGGGACTTTATCCGTTGCTCCAAAAGTGAGATATCAAAAGGTTTTGTGATATAATCCTCTGCCCCCAGACCTAAACCTTCCAACTGGTCACTTTTATCACAAAGTGAAGTTAACAGGATTACCGGAATATGCGAAGTTTCAAAAGTAGATTTGATCAATTTACATAACTCAAACCCATCCATATCAGGCATCATCACATCCGAAATAATCAATTCGGGAGATTCCTTCTGAAGCAATTCCCATGCTTCATTGCCATTGCCAGCCTCTAAAATGTAATATTGATTTTCAAAAGAACACTTCAGGAAGTTCCGCAAATCTTTATTATCATCTACGATTAATATAGATTTCCTCTTTCCGGATCTATCATCTTCCTGTTTATATTCCGACTGATCAGACAGACCATCGGCAGATGTTATATTGCCCGGTTCTTCATGTTCAACAGGTGCAACCTCAACCACTTCTTTATAAGGGATGTTTATTTTGAATAAAGAACCTTCATTCTCCTTACTTTCAAGTGAGACTTTTCCCTCATGCATCAAAACGTAATTCTTCACCAATAACAGGCCTATCCCGGAACCTACCATGCGTGAATTAACCTTATTATCTCCTCTATAAAACTCTTTGAACAGCTTCTTTTGAGCATTATCCGAGATACCCAATCCATAATCTCTCACCTCCAAGCTCCAATAGTACTCATTACAATTCAATGTAAGCTCCACCCTACCATTCGTATGGGAATATTTGATTGCATTAGATATCAAATTATCAACGACCTTCTCTATTTTCAATTCATCGACAGCTGACATATAAGATTCCCTGTTAGAGACAAACTCCAATATAACATTCTTTTTTCCCGCTGTAGACTTGAACATTGTTTTCCGCCTATATACCAAATTAACAACATCAACCATTACCAAAAACAGTTGTCCTTTCCCCATATCTACTTTCTGGAAATCCAGAAGTTGGGTTGCAACATTAGATAAACGTTCAGACTGTTCCATAGCCAGATTCAGATAATAATGTCCTTTCTCTGACAATTCTTCCTCTTTATTCAATTCCTGAATAGGTGCATTTATCAGCGTTATCGATGTACGAAGATCATGAGCGGTATTTGTGAAAAAACGAATCTTATCTTCGGCATGGCGCTGTTTTAAACGATTTATATAGAATTTAAGCACAAAGAAAGTAGTACTCATTATAATAATGAATATCACCAGGCGAAACCACCACGTCTGCCAGTAAAGTGGAATAACGTGTATATCCAATGTACGTTCATCGACTATCTGAGAAAGTGAATTATTATACATTCTTACTTTAAGCCGGAAATTTCCATTAGGAATATTGGTATAAGTAATTATTTGCTGACTGGAAGGATGTGACCACTCCGCATCAAGCCCTTCCATTTTCCATGAAAATTTTATTTCTTTGGAAGAAACACCAATAGGCAATACCTCAAGCGTCAGAGTATTCTGATCATATTTGAATGAAATATCTGTTTGCTTATTTACCGGGATTCCACGCAACAAATCCTGATTTTCTCTGATAGAACTGCCGGAAATATTGATATTCTGGAAATAAATCTGCCCGTTGAGCTGGGTATGATATAATTTATCAGGATTAAACATTACTGCCCCATTATTTGTACCCCACATCAACTCACCATTGCGTAATTTGCAGCTGGCATTCACATTGAACGAAGCACTGGAAAGAGCTAAAGTAGAATAATAAGTATGCACCGTGCTGTCGGCAGGATTATAACGACACAAACCATTTTCCGTACCTAACCATAAATACCCATTATCATACATGACACTGTTAACATAATTAGATGGCAATCCGGATTCCACTGTTATTTTATGAGTTTCACGATTCGTGTAATTATAGTGTAGCAATCCGTCTCCGGAAGTAGCCACCCAAATATCATCCTCCATTACTAAAAGATCTTGTGCAAGGCATTCCGGTAAAAAAGTGATTTTCCCCGTTTCTTTGTCTAACAAAAGCACAGAATAAGTACAAGCCAGCAACATTTTTCCCGGAGAAAACTCCATAAACGTACGCATGGGCTGTGCACCATACGTATGAAAACGTTTTTCTTTCGTTAAATAACATATTACATCTTGGATACCTCCAATCCAGATATCACCCTCGCTATCCTTATATATATTCATTATAAATTTACCATCAGACTTCAAATCCGATGTATTCCGTGGATAATGAACCAATTCTTTTCCAGTATTCCGATCTAAAACATAAAATCCGGATGAGAACGAACCCGCCCAAATGTTTCCTTCATCATCTTCACATAAAGCCAGAAAGACCTGTGCCTGTTCCTGTTTATTCTGATAATAAGTATCCCATTCATTAGTGGCTACTCTCCACCTGCTTATCCCATTATTCGTAGCAAACCAGATATCTCCTTTGCTATCTTCCAGTATCTTGTTTACATTATCATTCCCTAAAGAATTCGGATTATTAACCTGATGGGTAATTTGATTAATTAAAGGAGATTTCCAGTCGAAGAAAGAAAGTCCGCCAGTATAGGTAGTGACCCACACTCTCTGCTTACCATCGCAATAAATATCATAAACTCCATCCCCGCGAAGAGAGAAAGGATTATCAATATCTTCTTTCAGAATGTTCAGAACCGTTTTTTTATCCTTATCCAATTCCCATACTCCCTGTCCGTCAATCCCAACCAATAATGTCGAATCAGAACTTTCCGTTATCACTCCGATTGGCTGCTTTGGAAAATCAGAAAATGGCAATAACGATTTTTTTTGCATATCCAGATAAAAAAGACCGTCAGTAGAAGTTCCTATCCATAAAACCTCTCCTTTATTATCATAAAAAAGACTGCTTATCTGAAAAGTATTATTTATTTCACATACACTTTTTCGCTCCAATGTATTCATATTCAGCAAACCAATGCTATCCTGATACGTTACAAGTAAGTGTGTCTGATCATAAGGTGCTATGCTCTGTGTCATAGTTTGTTTCTCACCTATTTGAGTAAACATTCCATTTTTATATTTGCACAATCCTCCGGAAGTAGGAATCCAGAGAGCCTGTTCATCATCAATAATGACTTTGCCTACACTTAAAAAAGTATTATTGAAAGATATTCTGAGATCCAGAAATAAATCAAACCGGTCATACAGTTCATTATAATGAAAGAATTGCCCATTATTCGTATATGCTATTAAAAACGAGTTATTATAGGCCAGCTTGACATTTATGATATTGGCAGTTTTATAAGGAAGCTGATAAATGCGATAATCACTTTCCGTAATTCTCAATATACCCGTTTTAGAAGAAGCCCAAATAAAGCCATTCTCATCTTTGCAGACAGAAGCCATTTCCCGCATGGAAATTCCATACATCGTATTAATATTATAAAACTTCACATCTGAAGCATATATATTAAAAATAGAAAGAAAAAGAAAGAATATAAGCAGCCGTGATTTCATAATATTACTGTTAGATGCTGCAAATATAATATATTTGAAAGCAACCAACCAATATATGCATTATTTTGTCTAATTTTGCACCTCGTTTCACAAAAAGTACAGATTATTTATGAAAGCGTTCGAATTCAGACCAAAGCTATTCACGGCTTTGAAGAACTACTCGAAAGAATTATTCATGGCAGACCTGATGGCCGGTATCATAGTAGGTATCGTTGCTCTCCCGCTTGCTATTGCATTTGGTATTGCATCCGGTGTATCACCCGAGAAAGGTATTATCACGGCAATCATTGCTGGATTCATTATCTCCATGTTGGGAGGTAGCAAAGTACAGATCGGTGGTCCTACAGGAGCTTTTATCGTTATTATTTATGGCATTATCCAGCAATACGGAGAAGCGGGATTGATTGTAGCCACGCTAATGGCGGGAGTCATTCTTATTCTGTTAGGGATATTCAAGTTGGGTGCTGTAATCAAGTTTATACCCTATCCTATCATCGTGGGATTTACCAGTGGTATTGCTGTCACTATCTTCACTACGCAGATAGCTGATATCTTCGGACTTAGTTTCGGTGGTGAAAAAGTTCCCGGAGATTTTGTCGGGAAATGGATGATCTATTTCCAGCATTTCGATACCATCAACTGGTGGAACACAATTGTCAGCATTGTAAGTATTGCAATTATTGCCATAACCCCGAAATTCTCAAAGAAGATACCGGGATCTCTGATTGCTATCATTGTAGTAACGGTAGCGGTATATCTGATGAAGACTTATGCCGGAATTAATTGTATAGATACCATTGGCGACCGCTTCAGTATCAAAGCGGAACTGCCGGACGCAGTGATGCCTTCACTAAACTGGGAGGCTATTCAGGACTTATTCCCTGTAGCCATTACCATTGCAGTATTAGGAGCCATCGAATCGCTGCTTTCCGCTACGGTAGCGGATGGTGTTATTGGCGATAAGCATGATTCAAATACGGAATTGATAGCACAAGGAGCTGCCAACCTAATAACACCCCTGTTTGGTGGTATTCCTGCCACCGGTGCTATTGCACGTACAATGGCTAATATAAACAATGGTGGTAAAACCCCTGTTGCAGGTATGGTACATGCAGTGGTGCTTTTGCTTATCCTTCTGTTCCTTATGCCGCTGGCACAATATATTCCGATGGCTTGTCTGGCAGGTGTATTGGTGATTGTCTCTTATAACATGAGTGGTTGGCGCACATTCAAGGCACTGCTGAAGAATCCGAAATCAGACGTCACCGTATTGCTGATCACTTTCTTCCTGACAGTTATTTTCGACTTAACCATCGCTATTGAAGTGGGTCTTGTCATAGCTTGTGTACTCTTCATGCATCGTGTTATGGAAACCACTGAAATTTCTGTTATTAAAGATGAGATTAATCTGAATGAAGAATCTAACAGTAAAGAAGATGAAGAAAACCTGTCTATCCCTAAAGGTGTGGAAGTATATGAAATAAACGGCCCTTACTTCTTTGGTATTGCCACCAAGTTCGAGGAAATCATGTCCAGACTGGGTGATCGCCCCGAAGTGCGCATTATCCGTATGAGAAAAGTACCCTTCATCGATTCCACAGGTATTCACAACCTGACTAATCTTTGCCAAATGGCGCAACGGGAGAAGACAACAATCGTACTTTCCGGTGTGAATGAAAAGGTGCACAAAACGTTGGAAAAATCCGGCTTCTATGAACTGCTGGGTGAAAAGAATATCTGCCCGAATATCAATGTGGCATTGGAAAGAGCAAAATCACTTCTAGCATAACTTTCTCCTCAGATTTTATCAACATATTAACGTTTCACAAATATGCGTAGTCTCATATATTTGTGGAACGTTTTTTCATTCAAAAAATAAGCATATTCTATCTTTGAAAAACAGGACATAAATAACAACCAAATAAACTCATTTTTCGACCAGATAAGCATATAAACTACTATATTACACCCTATTCTTATTACAAAATCTTTACCAAGCCCCTAAAAAAGGTTATATTTGTTCCCTAAAAGCAAAACAACAAAGACGATGGGAATGGACAAATACGGCAGAATAGTCATATATATTATTATATCTCTATTTTCATTACTGGCATGTAACTCACAAAAAGATGGGAAAAGAGTGCGAAGTGAGATCGATGCTTTACTAATCAGTAAGTTCGATTCGATATACACTTATCCGGAAAAGATGAAAACATGCTTCAGAGAAGCACAAAAAAAGACATCTGACAGTGCAGCTTACTATAAATTGGAACTTTTTGCCGGATATTGCCTTTATCTTCAGGGATATCCGGACAGTGCTCTGCACATCAATCAAAAGGTTCTGACTTTCTGCAAACAACACCCCGAAACATCCGCCTTAGAGGGCATGTGCTGGAATCATCGTTCTTCACTACTACAGGGAATGAACCAACGAGATTCTTCCATAGCTTGCCTCCACCATGCCTACAATGCCACGTATCGTTCACACGACCGCCTGGAGCTGGAAAATATATGTATAAACCTAGCTGACGCATACCGCCAGAAAGGAGAGCTTGTCCAAGCTTCCAAATATTACAGAAAAGCATTATGGGTGGTAGACTCGCTGAAATCCGAATATGTCAAATTCAGCATTTACATGGGGCTTGCACAGACTTATGCTGACCTGCATAACTTCACACTGGCACACCGTTACTTTGACTTGGCCGAACAAGTACCCGAACAACGCCTGGAGTATGAGAACTATCATTTTCTGAATTCAAAAGGAAACTGTCTTTACTATGAAGAAAAGTACGCAGAGGCCTTACCCTATTTTCAGCAAGCCTATCAGGTAGTAAAACCGTTCAACCAACCTTCATTTAACGCATTGGTAGAAGCCAATTTAGGGGAGATTTACATGTTACTGGGAAAGCATGACTCAGCCCATTATTATCTGGATAAATCCTGTTCCGTATTAATGAATGACTCCACTGCCAATGAGGAAGTCTTATTCTATCTGAACAGCCTTCAAGGAGCTTTAGCGTTGCGCGAAAATAAACTGGAGGCAGCCAACCGTTATCTTTCCAAACCTTACAGCCCACAGCGTATCGGCCCCTCCTACATCTATCTGCACAACAAACGCCTGATGGAGTATTATGCCCAAAAGAAAGACTTTGAAAAGGCTTATAACTACAAAAACATAGTAGAACAATATGATGACTCCATGAGAAATATACGGAATATCAATAATATCAACGAGATAGATTACCGCTACAGCCAGGACACCACCCTATTGAAAAAAGATATCCTTATCAGCAACGATAAAACCCGACTGTCTCGCCAGCAGAATGCAATCATGTTTTTTGTAGGATTGTTAGTCATATCCATTTTGCTGGCAATATTAATCTTCATCTATATCCGGCGGAAAAACGAGCAGAGATATAACCGCCAAATGGCATTAGCCACACAACTACGTATGGAGAATATAAGAAACCGCATATCACCGCACTACGTATTCAATGTGCTAAATGCAGTGATGCCGACATTTAAGCAATATTCGGAATTGGCACAACCACTCCAGCTGCTTATACAAGTATTGCGTGGAAACCTATTGGCATCTGAAAAAATAGCTGTCGAACTTCAGGAAGAGATAGAACTGGTGAAAAACTACATCGCCCTCCGCAAAGAAACCAATCCGGATAAGATACGCATTGAATGGGAAATTGACAGACAAGTTCCCTTGCAAACTCTCATTCCATCCATGTGTATACAGATTCCGGTAGAGAATGCACTGAAATATGCATTCGGAGAGGAATGTGAACAAGAAAATATACTTTCCATACAAATTTCAAATGAAATCAAAAATCTATCCATATACATCCAGGATAACGGCAGTGGATATGATCCGGGAAAACATGCCGACTCAAAACGAGGGACAGGAAATGGATTGAAAGTTTTGTTCCGTACCATAGAGCTATTAAATAGCAAGAATTCTGAGAAAATCATATTCGATATCCAGAATATAGCTACATCCTCCACCTCCCAGCATGGTACTTTGGTGACAATGGTTGTCCCTTTCAATTATCAATTCAATATTTAAAATAATGGCAAATACTATTAAAACTATCATTGTTGACGACGAAATCAACTCTATCCAAAATTTAGAGGATGATTTGAAAACCTATCCTGAAATAGAAATTCTGGACACGTTCACCTCTTCACAGAAAGCAAAGAAAAGCATCATACAATATCAACCGGACTTGCTGTTTCTTGACGTGGAAATGCCATATATCAACGGCATCGAACTCTTACAGGAGATACGCCCGTATGTGCGCAATAATATGCGTGTCATATTCTATAGCGCTTTTGACAAGTATATGCTCGATGCATTACGAGCTTCTGCCTTTGACTATCTGCTGAAGCCTTATCAGACAAACGAACTCAAACAAATTGTAGAAAGAATCAAGCGGGAAAAGAGCAACAACTCCATCAATTTTGACCAAGCCATGCGTCAGTTATTAAGTAACGATTGCAAATTCGCTGTTCAAACCATCAGCCGCTTGTTACTTCTGAGACGGTCCGAAATACTGTTTTTTCAATATTCGGATGAAACCCGCTGTTGGCAAATGACCCTGACCAATATGGAACAATACAGATTGCGGCTCAGTACCAAGGCGAAGGATATATTGAACTTCTGCCCTTCTTTCATCCGGGTGAATACGAATTACATTCTGAACATTGATTATCTTTCTTCTGTAGAGAACAATACACTGCGCTGCATACTTTATGCTCCATTCAATCATCTGGAGATTTCGGCAAGCAGACGCCATTACAGCAAAATAAAGGAAGCATTGAACTTCCTGTAAAAAAATACCGTACAAACATTTTTTTGAACCAGTTAAGCGTAGTTGTTAAAGACTTGAACTGATTTCCTCCAAAGCCCTCTTTTCTGTTAATTTATATTCATCTAAATTTGCTTACAGAAAAGAAGGCGTTTTTTATTTTGTCCGTTCAGCACACAAAATAGTATACGATAATTGAATGAACAGATATGAAAACAGTTCCACGCCCTCCATAAAGTATTAACAACTACTTCTGGAACTAAGTAGAGTAAGGGATATGAAACATGAAAAACTTTATTCTATTTTTACTTTGCAGTTTGTGTCTTCCCCAGTTATCTGCTCAAACCACAAACAATGAAGAGAGACAAAAATATGTTTATCCTCAAAAAGTGTCTCCGACAGGAATAGATAACTATCTATTTTCAACTTATTACTACAACGGAAAGAAGACATACAATCTGCGTAATTCGGTGCTGAGCAATTCCGATATGATATCTGCCATGAAGATAAATCCGGCAGGCTCTTCCTTCGCCATCGTGCAGACGAAAGGCAAGAAAAGCAGCGTTACCGTGTATGATTTATGGATGGCCAACAAGGTGAAACACGAATTCGAAGAAGACATAACACCCGTATCCCTCTGTTACGCGCCCGATGCCAAAAGCCTCGTGATATCCGGCGACAACAAAGAACTGCTGTTCTTCGATACCCGGCAATACGCCCTGCAAAGCAAGATGGAAATACCCTTCGTTGCGGAAAACATAGCCATCAGCAGCAACAACTATTTCATTGCGGCATCCAATGGCAACACACTGGACATCTGGAACCTGCAAACCAAAGAATTGCGCAAAAGCATTGAGGCAGACGATAAAATCAACTGCTTCACCTTCTCCGCCGACAACAACCTGCTTGCCGTATTGACCGCCGACGGCAAACTGAATACCTATGACACCCGCACCTTCTTCATCCTCCAGAGCTACGATGCCATGGGGACAGCCAAATACTGCTACTTCCACCCGGAAGGAAAATACATAGCCATCATCACCGGAGACAACCGCATCTCCATCCTGAACCTGATGGACGAAACAGACCGTGAATACATTGACAATGCCGAAGGCGGAATTACAGACGCACGTTTCCTGAAAAACGGAAAAGGAGAAATCTTTCTGGCATACAATACGGTAAATTCCATCACTTACGAGCTGATGAGCAAACTGTCGCCCAACTACACCAGACTGATGAGCGATGAACTGAGTGACCGCATGAACACCTGGATGAAGATGATGCCCGGCGAAACATTGGAAGAGTACAACCTCCGTGTAAACGACGAGACACGTGCCGAACAAATGAAACTGTTTGAACAAGAAATCGCTACCCGCATGGCCGACAATCTGGTAGAAAAATCGGAAGTAACCTTAGGAAACTATAACCCCACCGACAATGTGCTGGCACTCGAATTCAACACCATGCCCACCATCTACCTGGACGTGCCCACAGAAGAGGTATCCGACTTCATGAATCCCGGCGACCTGGAATTCCGCAACGCCAAGTACGGCCTGACCAAGAACGACAAATTCGAACTTATCTACGCCGACGTATACAACAAGGCTTCCGGAAAAACTTACAAGTACGATAATCTGGACCGTGAGTCATTCGACTATATGAAGTCCGACGACAACTTCATCCCCCTCAATCTGGTTCAGCAATCCAATATGGACGAAATCAAACTACAGGAAATCAAGGAGAGCATCATGAACATGGCTAAACAACAAAAGACGATATCCGACCATACCAAAATATCAGTGGATGCCGGGATTGCCTCCGAAACAGATGCCAACGGAAAGAAAATCATGAACTACAACATCAACTTCTCTTACGAAGTGGAACAGGGGTTCTCTGCCCAAGAGGACTTCGGACCGGGGAAATATGCCACCGACCAATCGGGTGCCGCCATGTCCATGTTGGCCATCATGAAGACAGCCTTCGAGAAAGACTTCGCCCAATATGTGCAGGCAGGCAAAAAGCTGCGGGTGAAAATCACCGGAATGGCCGATGCAAGCCCTATTAACGGAAAAATAGCCTACAACAGAGTTTACGGAGAATACACGAACGAGCCCGTATATAAAGATAATGACTTATCGAACATCACAGTCACCAAAGAAAGCGGTATCACCCAGAACGACCAGCTCGCTTTCCTCCGTGCCGTAGGCGTAAAAGAGTATCTTCTGCAAAACATTCCGGCCTTCTCTAAAATGAATTCCGACTATAACTATTATATCGAGGTGACCAAAGAGAAAGGCAGCGAATACAGAAGAATCAGCGTAGCATTCACCTTTGTAGATGCATTTTAATCAATCTCTATAATATGATGAAGAAACAGTTATTGTCAATTGGTTTGTTGGTTTGTTCCTGCATCGCATATCAGCCGGTGCAGGCACAATCGCTTGATAAGGCTAATACGGAATACAAGAATTTTGTCCGCCTGAATAATGAGAATGCGGACAAAGGTACGCTCTACGTAACCCTGTATGACTGTTACAAAGAGTATGTAGCCGTACTGAAGTCCGCTGCCCCCGGCAGCCCCTCCTACGAGCAGGCCAAAAGCACGTTGCGCGACATCCATCCGTATCTTCAGAACGGAGCCATCTACAATTCGCAGAAGGGAAGCCAGCAAAACGCATTGCTGATGGCGCAGGCTTATATAGATGTTCCGCTGATGGAAGCCTTTCGGACAGAGTCTTTCCCGAAAGACAACTACTACGCCACAATGGCTTATTTTGCCGCATCCGGCACTTACAATGTGAAGGATTATGCGAAAGCAATCGTCTATTTCCAAGAGTACCTGAAGACCGGGGATCCAAAGAACAGGAAAAGCGTATTCAGCTACATGGCAAAGGCATGCTCAAATATTAAGAACTATACTTTGGCCAAAACCGTGCTCGATGAAGCGATAAACAGTTATCCTTCGGACTTCAACCTCCTGTCTATGGGTATCAACTGTTGCATCGACCTCAAGGATAATGAAGGTTTGCAGAAATATGTATCCAAAGCATTGATTATAAAACCCAACGACAACACCTTGCTTAACATCCAGGGGAAACTCTACGAAGAAACGCAGGAATACCAGAAAGCACTGCAGGTTTATACCACGCTGCGCAACACCAATCCGCGCAGCTTGGACATATACAAGCATCTGGGACTGAATTATTATAATCTGGGAGTGCTTTTCAACAATAAAGGCACCATGGAAAAGAATTCATCGGCTGCCAAAAAACTCATAAAGCAATCCGAAGAGTACTTCTCGGCTGCCGTGACTATCTTCAAAGACGTACTGGCATCAGACCCCACCTCTCTGAAATATATGGAAGCGCTGGCTACCTCCTACCAATGTCTGGGTAATTCGGGCGAAATGAGCGCCCTGAACAATAAGATATCTTCATTGGGCGGAAATGCCGTATCAGCTTCTTCCATACCTTCACTGATGGCTTTCTCGGATAACGGTGTCCCGGCTTCGCCCCCTGCGGCAACCTCTACAACGGCAAAGAACTACAACTCACTGCTCTTTGCAACCCCTGCGGCAACCGCCTCTGCGGAAGAAGTGCCCGAATACCAGACTTTTGCCAAAAGCTACGTAGAAGAGAAAATAAAAACCTGGCAGCTCAAGGACGATTATGAAACAGTAGACGAATATAAGGCACGCGTAACCGAAACCACCCGCGACGCCAAGGTCAAAGAACTCCTGGCGGAAGCCGAGAAACAATATATCCGGACTTATACACAGGGCATACGCTTCAGCGAAATGGAGTTGAAACCATACGATGCCGACAACCGCGCTTTCCTTGTAGAATCTAAATTCGGCGAACTGGTGGTTCCCGTTCCCCGCGAGAATAATGAGGCCCGTATCTTCGAGAGCAGTTGGAAAGGAATGCAGTTTAAAGATCCCCAATTTTGCATTAACAATGGAAAGTTGGCATTAGCAAGTCTGACTTTCGTCACCCCCACCGGCAACTCTTACCGGTACGATAATAAGGAAGCGGTAAATTATGCGGCAACCACGGTAGACGTGCGTTTCGATGCCATCGACTATGGTATACTGGCACAAGCAGACGCCTCTACTGCTCCTGCTTCAAGGATACAAAAGAATGAAATCAAGGTTGGAAGTTCGGATGTAGATATAAACATACCGGAAGTACGTGCCAACAACGACAAAACCTTTGCCGTCATTATTTCTAATGAGAATTATACCATGGTATCTAAAGTTCCAATGGCACTGAACGACGGAGAAACCTTCAGCCGCTACTGTGAAAAGACATTAGGAATACCTAAAGATAATATCCGTTTTTATCCCGATGCTTCCTATGGAACGATGCTACGTGCCATGCGTGATATCAAAGATATATCCAATGCTTATGCGGGACAAATAAAAGTAGTGTTCTACTATGCCGGGCACGGCATCCCCAACGAAGCCACTAAAGACGCTTTCCTGCTTCCTATTGACGCCGACGGTCAGCAGACAGAAGGATGCTACTCGCTCAACAAACTCTATACGGAACTGGGCGGACTGAACGCCAATTATGTAGTGGTCTTTCTGGATGCTTGTTTCAGTGGTGCACAACGTGATGGCGGTATGCTTGCTTCCGCCCGTGGCGTAGCATTGAAAGCGAAGAAAGAAGATCCGAAAGGAAACATGGTTATCTTCAGTGCCGCCTCGGGCGATGAAACTGCTTTTCCTTATAAAGACAAAGGACATGGATTATTCACTTACTTCTTACTAAAGAAGTTACAGGAAAGCAAAGGGAATACAACGCTGGAAGAGCTAGGCAGTTATCTGACGGAGAAGGTTAAACAGCAATCGGTTGTAGTGAACCGGAAAGTACAAACGCCAACAGTATCTCCTTCGGCAACATTGAGCAGCAGCTGGAAAGAATTAAAGCTAAAGCCATAACGGAACAATCATAACTCTAAAAATACAGAACAAATGAAGAAATTACTATTACTGGGCTTTTTCCTCTCGCTGGGCGGCTTTTATCTATCCGCACAGAACACGGTGAGTGGAATTGTTACGGACAAGAAGGGAAACCCTATTCCGGGAGCCAAAGTTGAAATCAAGGGAGGGACTGAATCAACCATTACAGAGCTGGACGGTACGTTTACACTGGAGACAAAAACTCCAGCGCAAAAGGTGAAAGTCTACTATGTGGGTATGCAGGCGAAAGAACAGAAGGTGAAACCGGATATGCTTATCAAAATGTCGGACAGCAGCTGGTGGCGGGAAAAGCCGGACAAGTATAAGTGGCTGGTGGGCGTGCAGATGGCTATTCCTGATAATGCAGAATTTAAACCTTCATTGGGGTTGATGCTGGGACGGGTGAAGGACATCGGTTGGTATGTGAAAGGAGTGTACAGCAAGGAGCCCGATACCAATGGTTCCATGAAAGCTGAAGACTACTACCAACATTGGCTGACCGGCAAAATGGAACAAAACTATTGGAATGCCACAGCCGGTTTCATAGCTCGCCTATGGAGTCCTATTCATGTTTATGTAGGCGCAGGCTACTCTGACCGTACGGTAGCTTGGGAAGAATTTGATGGAAATTCTGTAGAATATGAGCCTGACAGCTATAATGGAATTGTCATTGAGTGCGGTGTGATGCTGAAAATAAAAAGATTCTTCATCAATGGAGGTGTAATGCTGAATAACGATTCAAACAGTTTCAAAGATTGTGTGGGCAACTTCGGTGTTGGTATGTACTTTTAATTTATAAATAAAGAAGATATGAAAAAGATACGATATATATTAATGATGGCATTGGGCGTATGCGCCATGATGGCCGGATGTCAGGAATTAGATAGTCCCACCAATAATATTCCCACAATTCAAACGGGAGATGCAACAGAAATTACAGCAACAAGCGCCACGATTACCGCAATTTTAAGTAATGGCACAGCCAGTGGCAGAGTCATTTTCCAGATTTCCACCTCAGAAGATATGAGTGATGCTTATGAAAGCGAGAATATGTTACTGAGGAACTTGGCCCCCGGCACCACCTATTATTATATAGCCATGATGCGTAGTTTCGATGGGAAGAATGAGGTAAAGGGAGAGATGAAGTCCTTCACAACAAACAGCTCCATCAGGCTGGAATCTGTTATGCTGACTGATTGGGAGGGCAAAACAGAAAATGTAACATGGGATTTCTTAGGCACTTACCTCATTACGGACAACGGAGAATTCTCACTATACGGTGGCTATGGCAATATGTATACCACGAAAAAATATGACTCTGCCACCGAGAAAGACCTTTGGAATCTTCCTAAAGAGATTGTTCCTCCTGCCAACACCCCTCTTAAACTTTGCGCTTACTTCCCCTATATAGAAAATAAGAAAGCGGACGATATGTTTGTTCGCGTGGATACATATAAATATGATGATGAGATTATGTGGGGATGCAGTGAAACAATCACCGACAAGAACCCTGTCGCCCACATAAAAATGAAACAGGTGTTGTCCCGTATCATTTTGCTCGTGAAGGCGGGAGAACATTTTAATTCCAATACTACCATTACAAGCGTAGTCATCATGGATAATGGGAAGAATTTACTGCCTACGGGTGCAGATTTAGACATAGCCACAGGAGAATTTGGAAACCGCAGTTATATGGAAGATGGTAATTTCCGGCAAACCAACATTACTCCGACAGACGAGGCATCTCAAGCGTTCATGAATCTGATTCCTTCCGAATTTGGAGAGAAGACGGTTTCTTTACTCTTAAGTACGAGCGAGGGTCACTCTATCAAAGTAGATTTCCCGGCTTCAAGTTGGGAAGCCGGAAAGGTATACGAATATCCTGTCACCATTGATGACGCAGTAATTACTATCGGCGATGTCACTATAAGAGAGTGGGAAAATAACGAGGGGGGCGATATCACAGTTAACGACTAAAAAAGGAAAAAACAATGAAAAGAATTCAATCTATATTTTACGTGGCAACGATGATAGGCGGTATGCTGTCCGTTGCGTCATGTAGCAACGAAGATGAAGTTGCGACTGTCGGCAAACAAGTTCCGCTGGAAGTACAAGTAGACGGGGTGCAGACTACCCGTAGCATTATCGAAGGTAGTAAGTTTGTTGATGATTGCCAGTATGGTATCTTTACAAGCAGTGAAATGGCCATTATCGAGAATGGGGTGAATTTATGCGTCAATTACTCGAAAGGTAACAGTACGCTTAGTAAGAATGTGTACCTGCCCGAAGGTGTGGATGTGCCCGTATATGCCTATTATCCGTATAATGCAAATTATTCAAATATAGAATATTTATTGCAAATGCCCATTGACGCCACTACCCAAACGGATTACTTATATGGATATAGCGCCGACAGCGACAATAGGCTGACGTATGTCAATACTGAGCAGCCCAAGGCTAATATCTACTTCAAGCATGCCATGGCTCGCGTAACGATGAGAATTAAGAAATCGGCAGACAATGAGAAAACTTATAAGTTTCCTTATATCAATCTCTTGAATGTGGATAAAAGTGCTTACGTGAATGTGCTGGAAAACGGTGCAATTCTTGATCCTTCAGGAACTTCCAATCTCACTGCAAAGCCTTCTGATTATGCACTTGAGAACTCTGACAATGAAATTGTTGCTGATTTCCTTGTCATTCCAGGAAATACAGAAGGGAAAAAGATCATGCTGAATATGAGCGATAATATCAGCAGTTTCGAGAATGGACTCTCTGCTGCTGTACCGGTGACGAACTGGAAGGCAGGACAGCAGTATACGTATACGGTGACGATAAAGAATGGTAGTCTTGATATCAATCAGGCGGAGATTAGCGAATGGAAGAATAGTGAACAAGGAGGAATTGAGATAGGAGATGATAACTATTTAAAGGAGAAAATAACCAATGAAGTGAAAGGTGTACAATTTTCAATGATTCTTGTAAAGGCAGGCACATTCACTATGGGGGCAACAGAAGAACAAGTAAATCCTGATGATAATGAAAAACCCGCTCATCAAGTAACCCTAACAAGAGACTATTATATAGGAGAAACAGAAGTAACGCAGGGGTTATGGCAAGCCGTTATGGGAGGAATACCACCAAGTGACGTTACTCTTCCTGCAATGGGGATAGCTTATTACGATGCTGCTGACGACTTTATGAAGCAGATCAACAGTCTGACAGGAAAAGAATTCCGTCTTCCCACGGAAGCCGAATGGGAATATGCAGCTCGTGGTGGAGATCAATCTAAAGGTTTCATGTATAGTGGAAGCAATAACCTCGGTGAGGTAGCATGGTATACTATGAACAGTAATGATGTAATCCATCCTGTAGCTACTAAGCAACCTAATGAATTGGGCATTTATGACATGAGTGGTAATGTATTGGAATGGTGTAGTGATCGGCTTGATAAGTACAGTGCTGGTCCACAAGTCGATCCGGAAGTGTTTATTCTCGGCTCTCATCCCATTTTGCGTGGTGGCAGTTACTGGAGTATCGACAAATCGGACAATGCCAGCGAATGCCGAGTATCTCGTCGAAAAATCATAGCAATGAACGGCAGATATGGTTATGTTGGTTTCCGCCTTGTACTGGTTCCTTGAGTTACGATATCTCAATAAAATTGGCAAATAATTATAAAATATATAATCAGAAAAATAACATATATGAAACTAAAAATAACATCACTGCTTCTTTGCGCAAGTATGATAGGTTTCTATGCTTGCAGCAATGAGAATGAAGAAGGACAGTATACCAAAAGTTCTTCCCTCCGCATTACGACCGATATTACCACCCGTTCAGTGATTGAATCTTCCACATTCAATAGTGGCGACCAGATAGGTATATTAGCCTCCAACGGCAATCAGACGAATGTCTGTGCAACATACAATAATACAAAATGGACTTTAGAAAAAAGCATATCATTAACAGAAACGCCTGCCTTGATCTATGCTTATTATCCTTACAGAAATGACTGTAGAGTTCAAAAGGTCAACGTGGATATTACATCCGATGCAATCGTTACGGGTCAAGCAGATTATCTTTACGGAATGTCAGCAAAAGAAGCAAGTGCAACTTTTCCTGATGCATTTATCCATTTCAATCATGCCTTAGCACGCATCACTTTGTCCATCAAACGTAGTGCTGAAGATCCCGGTTATGGTGTGCTTTCCAAAGTTCGTTTACAGAACGCTGGAAGCAATAAAACTATTGCAACTTCCGGTTGGATGGATATTACTACGGGAGAAATATCAGATAAAGTAGCAGGTACCATTTCATTGGATGTGGACTACACACTCAGTAGTGAAACTGTCCAAAATGTAGATATACTCGTAATACCTGCTGCAATGGAAACGGAAGGTATGGCAGAACTGGCATTGACGATTGATAATTCGCAATACATCGTAAAGATGCCTGCTGCTACATGGGAGGCAGAGCAGCAATACACTTATCCTATTACGATTAACAGGGCAGACGCACATATTGTAGTAACTCCGGCCAAAGTAGGCGATTACTATTATAGTGACGGTTTATGGTCAACGGAATATGATGCCAATAGAACCTGCATAGGCATAGTCTTTGCTTTGAGCGAAGAAAAAGACGGAGATATAAATGTATCTTTATCAGAGTCTATGCATGGAAGAATTGTAGCATTAGAAGATATAGGTAAGTTTGCATGGGGACCTGCTGTCGATATAGAAGGTATAATGAATTACTACGAATGTGCATGGGCAACAGAAGACATTTCACCTGATCAATATTTCCTGCCCATTGACGGAGAAAACCAGTATTATAATGTGCCAGAAGAGTATCTACTCCCATATAATTATTACAATTGGCCAACCACAAAAGGGGCTGAGTTTTCCTTAACTGATTATGCAGGACGACAACATTCATCCTACTTAAAAACAGAAGAATATCCGGCTGGCTATGCATGTTATTCTTATTCGCCTGCTAAAGGTGACAAAGGATTTTGGTATCTACCTTCAACTGGTGAATTGGGAAGATTAATGATGGCATGCGGTATTAAAATGATAGATAATTCAAAACAAAAGGTATTCAATAATCTATTTATCAATTTAGAAGAATATGATTCGTATTCTAGGCATTATTGGACTTCAACAGAAGGAATAAAGAACTTTGGCGGAGGAGATATTCACTATGATGCTTGGCTTGGTTCTTTAAAAGACGGATCTTTAGATGTCTGTGGTGACATATTAGATGAGCATTCTACAGACATATATACCAAAGAAACAGCATTTAATGTTCGTCCAGTTGCTTCTTTCTAAATATTGGATAAACTAAAATAACTACCGAAACACTTGACATCTCTTTCGAGATGTTGTATATTTGTATCGTAGAATTTTAGATACTTCAATTTTAAATTAGGAGAAACGGAGAGGCATTGCTTCTCCGTTTTTTTATTTCTTCACGCACTTCTTCGTTCCCGATGCCACGCGTTACCGTTTCAAATGCCACACCTCAATATCCTCAATGCCACACCTCAGCAAGCCAAATGCCATTCATTTTATCTACTAAGGTGTGGCATTTCAGTTGATAAGCTGTGGCATTTGCAGCTTGTAGATATAGTTTTTCAATAAGTTATCAGCACTCCAGCACTGATAGCGCTCAAACCCTTTGCTTATCGGCATTTGACGGTAGTGCTGACAGTGTGCTTATAAGTGACGACAAACGTTTTGTCAGCACCGGATTTTAGGCCGTTTTTCGATGTATACTACTGTCAGTCAAAATAATACTTCATATTTTGCAACTATGGAATAATCTTCCTACTTTTTGCATAAAAGGCCTTTTCTTATGATATTTATCGCAGCGGGAGCCCATATTCTGATATATTTCAATTGACGGGATAAGTGTTGATAGTCAGTCATCGTCACTTCATCTCCCTATACTAAATGATTTAGCATCGCTGCAAGGCAGGTGCAGTATCGCTGCAAGACAGATGCAGTATCGCTGTAATACTGTTGCAGCTTCACTGCAAAGCATATGCAGCACTACTATAAGCTATATGCAACGGTAGTGCAAGCTATATATAGCGACGTTGCAATACAGATACAATGCTACAATACTCATTAATGAAAAAAGCGAACCATATAGTCCTTTTTTTTGACCATTTAAGCTCAAAAAACTAATGTTTAGTTACTTTCAACGATTTCAACCTTTCCTTAATTAAAGATATTGCTTTATTTTTGTTAATATATCAAACTTAAATTCTATTTGTTTAAACTAAAAATTATCACTATTATGAAACAAATTTTATTAGGATTATTACTGATCATTTCGGTAAGTTCTTGCTCATTACTCAGAACATCTACATCAACCACAATGAATGTAGATTCTTCACTCACCAGCACAACTACTGCTGATCTACAGGTTTCAGACGTAAAAATCTCCTATACCTATTATCCTAAAAAACAAGAACGCAAAGCCGGTCTAAATCACGTCATCAGCAATGCTGTTGCCGCTGCACTAAAAGAAAACGGAAATGCCGATATATTGGTAGAAAGACAATATGAAGCAGTATTCAAATTACGTATGTTTGGAAAGAAAATTAAATCCGTTACAATAACAGGATATCCTGCTACATACAAGAACTTCAAAGTTGAATCTTTTAAATAGCCCCAAATATGAAACTAAATATTATTTTACTGTTCACTTGCGTAACCATACTGTTTACTTCATGTTCAACCATGAAGAAAAGTACCTCTACAACCATGACCGTAGAATCGGGTATTTATCAATACCCCACAGTAGCTGATTTAGATGTAAAGCAAAAAGTGGAGAAACAAATTACGTGGAACTTTGTACCTTTCAACTTCGGACAGCCTCCATTAGAGCTACGTAAAAGCAATCTGGTAGCAGATATTATCAAAGAAAACAAAGCTGACGTTTTATTGGAGCCTCAAGTTACCTTTACCAAAAAATCTTTTGGCGAGCGAACTTTAACCATCACAGGATTTCCAGCCTCATTCAAAAATTTCAGAAAAGCTAATCAAGAAGATCTGAAAGCTTTAGAAATAATTATTCCAGCCCCGAAAATGGAAGTTTATAATGTAACACAGCCTTGGCACAAGAAATTCTTCTCTAAGAAGAAAAAATAAGAAAAAGATATGCGAGGCTATTTATATCTGCTCGTGTAGCCATAAACCGACTTTACCATAAATATACTTGTAAAATATTTTAAAAATAACAAATTCTCTGTATACAAGAAGTCAAGAGTTTGTTGACAAAGAGTTAACTTCTTGTCGACAAACTCTTAACTTTTTGTCGACAAGAAATTAAGGATATGTATATGTTTGATTATCAGGATTGTTATTTTATATTCAAATAATACCTATTGTAAAGAATTTCCTCCATCATCGCCCATCAAATATCAATTTCTACCAATTAGTCATTATTTATAGCCAAATAAGCTGAATTAATACTCAAAAAGCGGTAAACAAACCATACGTAAGTTGGCTATTATTACATAAACCTTTAAATTTGAAATAGAAATACCTGATAACTATGCATAAATTTATTTTTATCTTTTTCATATTTATTCTCTCCACCACCGCATTTGCCCAAAAAGTAAAAAACGTCTGTGGAGAATATACATTCTATGCACCCGAAAACGTATCGCTGAGCGAAGCAAAGCGCATTGCACTGGAACGTGCTAAACTGCAAGCGCTTGCCGATGAGTTTGGAACAGTAATTTCGCAAGTAAATACCAGTGTGGTTAAAGATGATAATGGAAAAGCGGACAGCCACTTCTTTTCACTTAGCGGTACGGAAGTAAAAGGAGAATGGATTGAAGATAAAGGCGAACCCAAATACACTTACGACACTGATAAGGAAAACGGAACATTAGTTGTCACCTGCTCTATTTGTGGTAAGGCCAGAGAAATTATAAGTGCACAGATTGAGTTTATGGCCAAAGTATTAAGAAACGGAGTTGAAGTTCAAAATGAAAGTGAAATATTCCGCAGTGGAGATGACATGTTCCTTTCATTTCAATCTCCTACAGACGGTTTTATTGCCGTGTATCTGATAGACGAAACCCCTACTGCTTACTGTCTGCTTCCTTACAGAAAGGATGGCGACGGACAACAGCCGGTAAAGCATGGAGAAAAATATATATTCTTTTCTCCCAAACACGACGTCAATCATCCCGATATAGTAGACGAATATACTCTAACTTGCAGCAAAGAAGAAGAGCATAACCAAATTTATGTTATCTTCTCACCTAAACCTTTTACTAAAGCACTCGATAATCAAGTGAAAGAAACCATTCCACGAGAACTTGATTACGAGGCATTTAGCAAATGGTTGAGTAATTGCAGGAAAAGAGATGCGCAAATGGGAGTGGCTATAAAGAACATTAGTATAACTACTCCCTCATCCATGCTCCGGTAATTTCGGCTACATAAATATGATGCAAACCGCCATGGGCACCACCATACCATTGCTTACAAACACTTGGATCGATGAAACAGTCTTCTTTCATTACATCCGTATAAAGCTTACGGCATTCCAGACTGAGACGGCCTTGTTCAAAAAGAATATTTCCTTTTTCTGTAATAACCGGTTTCAGTCCCGTTTCCTTTACCTTGTCTACTTCCCTACCCGATTTGCTTCCACATATCTTATGGATAGCTCTGTTCTCTTCTCCCAGGAAAGAGAGCGTGAAGTATTCACTCTTCTGAATAAACTCAAACGTATAACGTTCCGGACGGATAAAGACATAGACCACCGGTTTGTTCCATAGGAAGCCTATACCGCCCCAACTGGCAGTCATCGTATTGAAATGATCTTTATTACCTGCCGTCACCAGCATCCATTCTTTACCGATAACTTCAAAGAAGTTCTCTGAAAGGTCTTTAATTGCAATAGGTTTCATTGTATGCATATTATAAAATTAATCACTTTAATATTTCTGATAAATTCCATGCTTGTACATGACGTATACCTTCTCTTGAAGGCAATTGAACTTCGTCCATTGAAACAACATACTTCTCATAACTATCAGCAATTGATAATAAAGAAGCGTATTCACGCTCCATTGTTTCTTCCGTTTCCATCATGTAAGCAACCTGAATATAAATAATACGGTCGTCTTTCATAGCCACAAAATCGACCTCTTTATCACGAATAGTGCCCACATAAACTTGAAAACCAAACCTGCGAAGCTCGATATATACCGCATTTTCCAACAAATATCCTACACCATATGCAAAGCCCGGATATAAAAAGTTCTTAAATGCCAAATCATTCAGATAATATTTGCAATTACCCGCCAGAACTTCTTTTCCTTTAATGTTGTAACGCTCTGTTTTATAAGCCAAAAAGGCTTCTTCTATATAACTTAAGTAATTTGATAACGTATCGTATGATGCTTTACGGTTCTTCGATTTAAAGAAATTTATTACATTCTGAATCGAAAACAAATTGGATGCATTATTCACCAAATAAATAAAAACATCATCCAGAAGTCTGACATCACGAATGGGTTTACGTTTCACTATATCACGCAATAATATGGTATCTTTGACCGAAGCAACATATTGCTTCCGGGATTCCATATCAGGCAAATTATACAATTCCGGTAGCCCTCCACGTTGTAAATAAGATAAATAAGAGGAACGTCCTGCCACTGTATCCGTCACTTGAATATATTCCATATAATTATATGGGAAAATATGAAACTCAACGTAGCGACCGGAAAGCAAAGTAGCCAGTTCACTGGAAAGCATCTTTGAGTTTGAACCGCTGATAAACAACTCACATTCTTCCACAAAATCCTGAGAATGAGAATTGACAAACCGCTCCCAACCATCCACATTCTGTATTTCATCGAAGAATAAATAAACCTTTCCCTGAGGATTAAGTTTTTCACGATAAAGTTGATATAGTTTTTCTAACTCCTGATAATTGTCTATGAAATCAAATTCCAAATATTCCTTATTGATATACAGAATATTATTAGGATGAACACCTAAGTCAGAAATCAAACCGGAAGCTATTTGCCTTAGAATATAGCTTTTCCCGGAACGACGTTGACCTATAAGTACCTTTACTAAGGTATTTCCTACAAAAGCATGAATCTTATTAATGTAAGATGTACGTTCTAACCCCAATTTATAGGAATTTCCATTCCAGAGATTATACTTTTCCAGTGCACTCCATTTATCATCCATAAGCTAAGTTTTCCACAAAAATATAAATAGTTTCGATTATAATCGAATTTTTAGATGACTTTATTTAAAAATTCGATTATAATCGAAACTATTTAAAGCGATTGTTTTAATCAAGATGCGGTTACCCTGTACTTATTTTACCTATAGGTAATTGCATCACTACCTATAGGTAGTTTAATAAGAAACACTAACCGGAATACCTTCTTCCTTAATTAAAGCAGCAATACGGTCCAGTTCCTCATGAGTAGCCTTACAAAGATCATGGTCAGGTGTTTCACGATCAATAGTATAAATCATCACCTGACGGGGTTTTATCTCTTTCACAACCTCCAGCCACGGAAGAACGTACTTATCCGAAGTATTATCCACATCTTTCCCCTGATAACTGCCTTTCATGAACATAGTCTGAATAATACAGTTGCCTTGAAAAGCTTTCATATGTTCTACGATTTCACCCACAGAATAATGCCCTGTAGGACAATCCACAGTATGAATATAATCCTCATCTACCGTATCGAGTTTCAATATGTTGTTATCTATCTTATTCAGCGCATCAAACACTGCAGGGCGATGAATAAAGGTAGAATTACTCAATACACTGACTTTGGCATTCGGGAAATACTTATCACGAAGCATCAACGTATCTTCTATGATTTCAGGGAAATGCGGATGAGCTGTAGGTTCACCGTTTCCGGCAAAGGTCAATACATCCGGTTGAGGTCCATTCTGTTGCATATCCTGCAATCTGGCTTCAAGGGCATTGCGTACCTCTTCGCGGGTAGGCAATGCTTTCTTGGGACGATGGTCTGCATTGAAACCGCATTCACAATAAATGCAGTCGAACGAACACACCTTACCATCTTCCGGCAATAAGTTAATCCCTAAGGATACTCCCAAACGGCGGGAATGAACAGGACCGAAGATGGGAGACGGATAGATAACAGTCATTGTATTTACTATTTTAAATTAAAATGGAACTATTATATTAAACAAAGATATGAAATAAATAAGATAACCGTCTATTTCCAATCTAAAACTTTATACGAAGCTGCATTTGTAAGTCGGCTTTTTTGTTTCCTTGTATCAGGTCGTTACCCGAACCAATATTCTCACGGTCTTCGTAGATGGTCTGCCCGAATTTAACAAGGAACATAAAAGCTTTGTTCACATCATACCGGGCACAGGCAGAAAAGCGAAATCCTTGTCCATAAAACGAAGGCGTATAGAAGGTGTAAAGCAGACCTTTTTCGGAAGCATAAATACGGGAATCGTAATCATCCGTATGGAAATAAGTACCCTGCACAGATATCTTCAGCGGAAAAGAAAAAGCATACGAACAGGATTGTGTAAACTGATATCCCTGGCTTCCCTCCTGCCCCTGGGAATGAAAATGATTATAATCCACCGTTGTTCGTAACTGTAGATGATCCGGTGAATAAGTCAGTCGGTAACGAAGGCGGTGCTGATAAGTAGGAAGGATAACTTTTCCATCCGTTCCCGCTACGTCTCTCTCTTTTCGCTTATAGCGATAGTTAACATACATAGATAAATTTCGCTTAAGAGAATAGATTGACTGAAACATGCTATCCACACCTTGCGACGGTTTACTGATGCGGTATTTCCACCAGGGAAAAGAAAATAAATCCAGAGAAGCGAAGAATTTCCAATGTGCCAAAGGCGATGCTTCGGCAGCCAGATACCAGCCATTTTCATTTTGCGGCGTACTACTTTCACCAAACGAACGTGCAAACATTGCCCAGTAATCATGACTATAATATCTATGAACAATCAACAGTTGATAACCGGTTAATATATTATATTTCAATTGGTTCAACAGTGAATAACCTTGTTTGCCCATAGCTGCTTCACCTGTCAGAGTAAATCGATTCCAGCGATATTTATAATCTACACCTACATTATGAAAGTAATTCCCTTGCAAATTATACTTGCCATAGGTTCTTAACTCCGGTTGATAACTCCGGTTGAAAAAATAGTAAATGCCTGTCATTCCTACTTTTAGATTGTTCTTTTCATAGGTAATATTTCCACCCATCAACTGTAAAGTGAAAGCATTTACTTTATCCGCTTCCTTCTCCGTACGATGCAATCCGGTTTTATAAATAGAGGTAATTTCATTCCCTTCTATGACTCCATCCATAGAACGATGTGAATAAAAACCAGATAACTGAAGTGCAGGAATAACCTCCACTGTTGCCGCAGCACCCCTGAAATAATTATATTCATCCGTTGAGCTGTGCTTCCGGATGCCACCACTACGGTTATCCACCGTTGAGAGAGAATAAGTTTTCCCTAAACGGAAATCAGTGCTGACTACTAGCCCTTGCCCGAAACTTAATCTGTAATTTCCCAATGCCAACGTTTTCAACTTACCCAGATTACGAAGCAGAAAGTAGATAGAATAATAATCATATCCTTTTTCATTATGCAGGGCAAAGAAAGGTTCTCCTGCATCCTTTTCAGCCGTAATTCCCATCTGGAGATAATCTCCGTAGCGATACCCATATCTTAGAGAGTGGTACATTGCAGGTCCCAGATAATTCTTCTGATAACCTTTACGGGTATAGAAAGGCACATCCAGCCGGGTTAATACCTCCTGTTTACCATATTTCAACAGACTTTTCAACCGGGGAAAACCTGTCTTTTCAGGAATAGGATGTACACAAACAAAAGGAAGAAGCAGGTCGATGGTATGCTTATCCATTTCTTCCACCAATTGCAGTTCATAAATGGTTTGCATCTGCCCGTGTATATACACATAAGCCAAGATATTTTCAATCTGAATATCCGAAAGAAAAGGAAATTGCTCTAATTCACGTTTAGTAGTAACATTGATATTAACAGGTTCCTGCAGGCGATTGGAGAGCTCTTCAAGTTCATCTTCCCAGTTCTTTTCTTCTTCATCCATAGAGAGTTGCTCTATATTCTCTTCCCACAAGGACACACTTGTATTTTGAGCTTCAAGTACAGGAGTCATCAACAGCATACTTAGAAAAACTCCCAACTTGAGTAATTTCATTCGTGTAAATAAGTTTAATTGTCGCGAAATTACCATAAATAAGTTAACACGACAAGGAAAACATCGACAATCAGACCAAATATAAAGATAAACACTTAATTTTGTGGCATGAACGCACGACTGAACATATTCATCATCGTAGTCTTCCTTCTGTTCGGGACTTCCTTATGCCAGGCACAGGAAACGAAAACCGAAGGATACTTGGTTCCTATGTGCGTTTACGAAGGAGACACTATCCCGTATATAAAGATACCCACCGTTTATATCTTCAAACCTCTCAAATTCAAGAACAAGAAACAGTTGAATGAATATAACCGACTGGTATATAACGTAAAGAAGGTATTGCCTATCTCCAAAGAAATCAACCGTGCAGTTATTGAAACTTACGAATATATGATGACTTTGCCTGATGAGAAGAGCCGTCAGAAACACATGAAAGCAGTAGAAAAAAGCCTGAAAGAACAATATACTCCACGCATGAAAAAGCTTTCTTTCTCTCAAGGAAAGTTATTAATCAAGTTAGTGGATCGCCAAACCAATTCCACGGGTTACGAACTGGTAAAAGCCTTCATGGGACCTTTTAAAGCAGGTTTCTATCAGACTTTCGCCGCACTGTTCGGTGCCAGTCTGAAAAAGCAATATGATCCCACAGGAGATGATGCGCTTACCGAACGGGTTATTCTGCTGGTAGAAAGCGGACAGCTTTAAAATAGAAATATCCTACTACTTATTTATGTAATTTTTCAATCCCAACAGCCCCCTGTAATAACCTTCAAAGATCGTATGACTGTGTTTTTCTATATTCAAAGAATCATAGTTCAAAACAATCTTCGGACAAGCGGATAAAATCTTTATTGCCTCCTCTGTGGTAGGCTTAAATAACTCTTCTATTTTATCCTTCTTCCCGCTTGCCAGATACATATAAAGTTGATTATCCCCTTTGTACTCTTTAGTAAATTCTGAAAGTTTATCAATCATCATCTTCCTGCTATACATATAGTTAGGAGATACAGACAGAATACATTGAAACAAACCGGGGTTGCTAAGTAAAGCATACGTCACAAACGTACCGCCTAACGAATGTCCTACCAGTATATTCCGCGAACCCGTATTATATCTGCTCTTTATAAAAGGAATAATTTCTTTTTCCAGAGATAACAATAAAGAATCCGCCTTCCCAGGATCATCATACCCCTTTACCGATTCTTCATCCGTATAAGGAGGAGTTAATTCACTCTGCCTGTTAGGATTCGAAATACCAACGATTATACAGGGAACACCCGGATACAACAATTCAAAGGTAGAACAAAACAAATTGAAAGTAGGCGGATATTGAGCATCGAATACATAGATAGTCAACAATGAATCACTCTTCAAAGTAGCATCTACCCCACTCCGGTATACTTGCAGTTCACGTGAATCATCAAAATATTCAGAGTCATAAATATACCTGTCGCCCAATGATTGCAACGAATAAAAGTCCGCTTGCGCTTTACCATTCCAGCTATGGAAAATACAGAATAAAAGAATTAATAAAACCTTTTTCATAGTTTGAACCCTCCTGTTGATATGATGTTAAGAACACTGTTAGTAATGAAAAGTAGTCATTATAGAAAACCATGTATTTCAATCACTTATCTATGTTGAAAACTACTATGAACCATTGTTCATTTCTCTATTGATAAGGACATAATAACCACTGTTTGAACCCTGTTCAAACAATTTATCAACACCTTGTTATTTCAGTTTCTTGAATAAATCCCAGATAACGATACCGGCAGTTACAGATACGTTCAATGAGTGTTTCGTACCATATTGGGGTATCTCAATACATCCATCGGAATGGTCAATAACCTCCTGCTGAACTCCTTTCACCTCATTTCCCATAACTACCGCATACTTCTTAGTACGGTCTAAAGACAGCTCATCCAGCATGATACTACCTTCCGCCTGCTCTACGGAATAAACAGTATATCCTTCCTTTTTAAGGTTATCAACAGCTTCAACACAGTTATCAACATACTTCCAGTCGACAGTGAATTCAGCACCTAAAGCTGTTTTATGCATTTCAGGATGGGGCGGAGTAGCTGTAATGCCACACAGATAGATACATTCCACCCGGAAAGCATCCGAAGTACGAAATACAGAACCAATGTTATGAAGACTGCGGATATTATCCAATACCACCACCAAGGGCAGCTTCTCAGCTTCCTTAAACTCCTCTATACTAATACGATTCAGTTCTGTTATTTTCAGTTTACGCATGACAGCTATACTCTTTAAATGACTTTTATTAATAGATTGATTTGCAAAGATACTTCTTTCCGTTCACATCCCTGTTAATAACCGTTGAAAAGCTGTCAAAAGAGTAGGGAAAGAAATTCAAAAATAATTCTTGCAATATTCAAAATAACGTATATGCACCCACCAGAATGAACATTCCAAAAAAGTTAAGAGAAACTTTCCGAGGTTATATAAACACATTTTTCAGCCCTATTACACCGGTTTATAACTATAAAGTTATTAACTTTGCACTTTATCAACAAGGTGTTGAAAGAGTTTTATAGATGGCTTATTATCAAGAGATATACCTTTTATTTGCCCGTTGATAACGTACGAATAAAGTTTTATCTCATACTAATAACTTCATAGGCAAGAAAAATCGTATTTACTTGTCGACACTATTAACAGCCTATCATCACCATCAAAGGATTTTTAAATTAGAAAGAGAAATAAAAAATATAATTATGAATAATCTCATAGAAGCTATCAAGCAACTTAAAAAGGAGAAGAACGCGATTATTCTGGGGCACTATTACCAGAAGGGGGAAATACAGGATATAGCCGATTACGTCGGCGATAGTCTGGCATTGGCTCAATGGGCAGCCAAAACGGAAGCGGATATCATTGTGATGTGCGGTGTTCACTTTATGGGTGAAACGGCCAAGGTGCTTTGTCCGAATAAGAAAGTGCTGGTTCCTGATATGGCAGCCGGTTGTTCGTTGGCAGACAGTTGTCCGGCGGACAAGTTCAGTCAGTTTGTCAAAGAGCATCCCGGATATACGGTGATATCTTACGTAAATACGACAGCTGCCGTGAAAGCAGTGACAGATGTTGTGGTAACTTCTACCAATGCGAAGCAGATCGTGGAAAGTTTCCCCAAAGATGAGAAAATAATCTTTGGTCCTGACAGAAACCTGGGGAATTATATTAACTCTATCACGGGGCGCAATATGTTATTATGGGACGGCGCATGCCATGTACACGAACAATTCTCGGTTGAAAAGATTGTTGAATTAAAGGCGCAGCATCCCGATGCAGTGGTTTTGGCACATCCCGAATGTAAGAGTGTAGTTCTGAAGTTGGCTGATGTGGTAGGTTCAACGGCAGCATTGTTGAAGTATGCAGTGAATCATCCCGAGAAAGAGTATATTGTTGCTACCGAATCGGGCATCCTTCATGAGATGCAGAAGAAATGTCCGCAAACAACGTTTATTCCGGCCCCTCCTAACGATAGCACCTGTGCCTGTAATGAATGTAGCTTCATGAGATTAAATACGCTGGAAAAGCTTTATAATTGCTTGAAAGACGAATCTCCGGAAATAACAGTAGATCCTGAAATAGCTGAGAAAGCAGTGAAGCCTATCAAGAGGATGCTGGAGATTTCGGCAAAGTTGGGATTATAAGAGTAAGCTCATTTATTTAAAACGGTTTAAGATGAGGTAATTTTTACCGATAAATAATTAATACATATTATTGAATATGAAAAAATATTTATATTTTATACTAATAAATATGGTGGTAACATCCTTTTTTATAGCATGTACAAAAAGTGATGATACTGAATTTATATATGATAATGATGATTCATCTGAAGTAGATGAAGTATATAAAAAATATTTTGGAAATTACTCTTCAAATATTGAATATCTGACTTATTATTATATGAAAGCTATTGATAATGAAGACTCTTTGGTTGGATTTATGGGACTAAAGAACGACAAGCTATGGTACGCATGCTTTGATGAAGATTATAATAAGATAGTAGAATGGGTTGATTCAAAGGCTTTTGATACTACTCAAACAAATAATACAGGTAAAATTTTCAAATGTGAACGATTTATTCCTACGAAGTTTTTGAAAACCAATAATGGGTTCATTCTATTTTTTTATTGTACTACTGGTAATATAAATATTGGTAATATAAATCCAGATTATTCTTCTTATCTAAATTTTGTTTCTAATGGTGTATTATTATCTAAACGTTTATATAATACATCTAATGGGATTTTTATAATGAAGTGGTATGGAGATAATATATTCGTAAAAGATAAATGTTATTCTACGGATGGAAATTTACAATATAGTATACCAAAAGATCATTCTACTCCAGAAACTTTCAGTTATAAAGGAGGAGCTTTTCCAGTTTCATTAGAAGAGGCTATTTGTATTTCATCCAATTCAATATTGAGAATAAATTTTAAGGAAGGTAAGAATATATGGGAAATACATATTTCTAAAATAGAGAAATACTTGAATATTACGTCATTAAATAATGATAGTAAATATATAAAATATGTTGGAAATAATGGCAATATATGGCAGTATGAAATTATAATTTCATCCATAGATGCTCCAATGAAAACATATACTATTAAAGTGAATATATCTTCAGGACAGTTTGTAGAGTAATGTTAAAGATGATAGGAGAATAATCTCCTATCATCTTATAAATGCAATTTTCGTAACAATCCCCTCTTTTCCTTCACTGTCTGCGGCAAGCACCATATATATTCCTGTGGCCACTCTCCTACCTTGTTTGTTTCTTCCGTCCCAGGTGAATTGCCCTCCCAGGGAAGTACCTTGGTAAATAAGATATCCGGCAGTATCTACAATCTTCACATCACTGTCGTAAACCATTCCCGTAATAGTAATCACTCCGCTGTAGTCCGGACGTACCGGATTAGGATAAGCACGTACATTACTCTCTTTAAAGCTGTTTTCAGCCTCTGTAGCGTCACTTTGATAAGAAACGAGTCCCTTGCTTGTTCCGATGAAGACTTCACCGGTACGGGGATGTATGGCAATAGATACGATGCTATTGGAAAGCAGCGGACTGTTTTCTTCCGTAAAGTGATGAATCGTTTCCATTCCATCCGCACTTATCAGGTAAATTCCATTGGACGCCGTACCTATCCACTTTCTGTTGGCACCATCTATTGCAATGGCATTAATCGCTTCGTTCACCAATAAGAAATCAGCCAAGCCGCTGTCATCATTGCGCGGAACTTTAATTTGTGTACAATAGAAGTTATCATTAAAGTAACGAGAAGGGTTATTCAGTATCAAAGGACCTTTGTTAGTACCTATCCAGATAGCTCCCTCTTTATCTTCGGCAATGCAATAAACCGCCAGTTGTTCTAAAAGGGTTCCATCTTGGTTAGTGAACCGGGTAATGAACCTGTGTTGGTCGTCCGAAGTATCTGCAATAGTGCCGTTATAATTCAAGCAGAATAATCCTCCTGATTCTATACGTGAAGAAGTAGCCCACAGCCAACCTCTTTTATCAAAGATAGTCCGTCCGAAATTACTTCTTTCCATGGCTTCCGGATAATGAAGACTTACCCAGCTTCCATCTTTTCTTAATACCTGTACCGGATTTTTAGCAACACCGCAACTTACCATCCAGAGATTATTATCTTTATCATAGATAAGTCCATTTACGCGTACATAATTATGTTTTGAATCACTGTTTGGCAGTGCACTTTCCAACGGACTATTATGCATACTGTACCAATTAATAAACTTCCCATCTTTAAATTCATAAATCCCCTCTCCTGCTGATGCCGCAAAATGATGAGTATTGTCCTGAGGATCTTGAACGATACAATTGATATCATCATACCGTTGTTTGGTTTGTTCACTGATACCCTCTTCCTGAAAACTGTTCCAGGTATTATTTTCAAATGTCATGATAGTACCTGGACGATCCAGTCTGTTTGCTATATGTCCGCCCCCGGTTATTAATAATCGTTCTCCGGTAAAATTCATATAATATGGATAGTTACGTATAGGACTGTTTGGCGTTATATTTTCCGGTATTTCTTCTTTAAAGGGAATGTCCTTGTATTTAGAAAGGAATTCAGAGGTATCGTCCGAAACCTTTTTCCAGTTGTTAATATCTAATAGATTTTCAGTTAATAGTCCTGCGAACAATCCTTCGGAAGTAGCTGCATAAAGATAATTCTCCGATACGTTGCATGCCAGAACGTTTTTATTCAAGGGATAATAATTGCTGATTTCCCGCTTTTTCAGATTAATACAAAGAATACCCGAGGCAGTGGATAAATACGTGTATTCTTTATAAAAACAAGCATGGTTGACTGTCTTGTCCTGTGTCATATTCTTGTTTTTATAATCGGGAAGATTATAAATATCTTCCTCATTCACTAATAAATCTATATTCGCATTGGAATAAATAATGACTAATAACTTATAGGCTGATTGGTAAGCAATATAGGATATTTCCGTATCGCTTAGCGAAAAAGATTTTGAATAAGTTCGTATACTGGTATCTTCTTTATCATAAGCATACAAATCTCCGTTTGCAAGTATGAAGAGTTTGCTTCCTATGACTTCACTGCGGGTGGGGGTGTGATAAGAAAGGTAAGTTTGCCACTCTCCTATTGCGTTTTGTGCATTAACGGGCAATAGAATGCATAAGCTGAATAAAAGTATATATAAAAATCTCATAAAAAGGTCAGAGCTATATTAGTTTGTAAGCAACACACTTACAAACTAATAACTCTATATTTATGGGTTTATTGTATGCTATTGAGGAATTTGCAGAGTTTGTTTGTGGCTATGGCGCGATGGCTTATTTGATTTTTCAATTCATTGCCCATCTCTGCAAAAGTTTGCGAGTAACCTTCGGGTACAAATATCGGATCGTATCCGAAACCCGAATTACCTCGTCTGGTTTTAATGATTTCTCCTTTTATAAAACCCTCGAACAAGTGCTCTTTTCCGTCAATAATCAGGGCAAATACTGTACGGAATTGTGCTTTCCGGTTTTCTATTCCTTCCATGTTGTGCAGGAGTTTCAGCATATTTGCTTCTGCATTGTGTCCGTCTCCGGCATAGCGGGCAGAATAAACTCCAGGTTCTCCATTCAGTGCTTCCACTTCCAGTCCGGTGTCATCGGCAAAGCAATCCATCTGGTAGTTTTCAAAAATGTATTGAGCTTTCAGCAAGGCATTTCCTTCCAAGGTATCTGCTGTTTCGGGAATGTCTACGTGGCAGTGAATGTCTTTCAGGCTAAGGAGTTCTATCCTGTTGCCTAAAATGGCAGTAACTTCCTCCAATTTGTGTGCATTGTTTGTGGCAAATACAAATTTTCTTTTCATAATAATTGGTATTATTTATCGTTGTATATTTGTGCAAAAGTACAAAAGATGAAGGGAATATTTTTCAATAAGGACCTAAAATATGCTTTGTTCATATTGTCTTTAACTATAGGTTACGGACTTCTCTTTGTTATATGGGAATTTCTGGATATTCCTTGTTCCGGTTTTACTGATTGTCTGATACTTGTATTGCAATGGGGGATTATCACCTTAGCTTCATTTCCCTTATTTCTTTTGTTAGGAGTCAACAGATATGTTTTCTGTGTTTCTTTTCCTGCTATTGTGTTACTTAGTAGCATTTTTGCTTATTTTCGCTATTCGCTTCATATTACGCTAACTCCGATGCTGATTGATCTGATTGTAGTAAATGATGCAGGTTTCGGAATAGGCTTTATGACTTTTAAGTTGTTTCTGTTTGTTCTGATTGCCTTGCTGTATTCCTTGTTTGCTGTATATTGGCGTTTCAGCAAAATACAAGTAAATAAATGGGAACTTTTTATAGTATCTTCCTTATGTTTATTATTTGTGTTTCATGGTGTGGGAAAATTATCCGGTTCCGTATCACGGCGTATGCCGGCTTCTTTCTTTTATGTATTGAAAGATTATACGTTGCAACGCCAGACACAAGGTACACGAATTGACTTTAAGGAAGATATTCGTTGTGATGTGGATACTTTAACTGCAATTGTGGTATTGGGGGAATCATTACGTGCCGACCATTTGCAACTGAACGGATATAGAAGAAATACCACTCCTTTACTTACATCTGATGTGCAGATCTGTTCCTTCTCCAATGTTTATACTAAAGAGGTTTTTACGCACACCAGTCTGCCGGTTATCTTGACAAGAGCAGACAGTATTGATGATAAAAGAGCACAAACAGAACGATCTTTTATTTCTCTCTTCAAAAAGGCTGGTTTTCGCACATCCTGGCTTGCTAGTCAGGAACCTGTAAATACTTATTCGGATTTTATGTATGAAGCCGATACATTGATATATGCTAATGAGGGAAAGAATGTGTATATGTTTGATAAATGGCTGGATGGAGCTTTATTGCCTTCTTATTTGAAAGAATTAGAATATTCAAACCCACGGAAGTTGGTTGTTCTCCATACGATAGGTTCACATTGGTGGTATAATTCTCATTTTGAAAAAGAAGTTTTCTCTCCTATTCTCCGTTCAAAAAATATCTCTTCAAGTACTCGGGAGGCTATTATAAATTCTTATGATAATACTATCATATATACTGATTGGTTTTTGCATCAGCTGATTGAAGAACTGAGAGATAAAACAGCTATTCTTATTTATCTTTCCGATCATGGAGAATCTTTGGGAGAAAACGAAAAATATCTTCATGCGGAAGATAATGAACCGCTTCATTATCCGGCAGCTTTTGTATGGTATTCGGTTAAGTATGAAAATTTGTTTCCTCAGAAAATAGAAGCTATGAAAAGAAATGCTGTGAAACATGTCACTACGAGTTTCATGTTTCACAGCATTTTGGATGCTTCTTCCATTACATCTGTTTATCTGGATGAAGAAAAAAGCATATTCAGATAAAGTATTATTTCACTTTCAACCGGTCGAAACCTTCTCCATAGACTCCGATAACGGAACTTTGAGAGATAAATGCGTTCGGGTCAATGTCTTTCACCAAACGGAAAATATCAATTGACTGGCGCTTATAAGCTAATACAACGAGTACTTTTACATTGTGTTTACTGTACCATCCTATACCGTCCAGAACGGTTACGCCGCGGTGTGTCTCCTTCGTAATACGGTCGGCAATCTTTTCATACTCTTTGGAGAAGATAAAGAATTGTACGGACTGGCGGGCACTGTTCACAATATAGTCTAATACGAAACCGATAACAAACAAAGTTACAAAACCAAATATCACGCGTCTCCAGTCATGGAATACGAAGTAACAGGAACTGATGATAACCACATCGCAAAGCATCACCATACGTCCCAGTGTGACGTCTTTATACTTATGTATGATGGCGGCGATGATATCCGTTCCTCCCGTGCTTCCGTTGCAATTGAATACGACTCCGAGGCCTGCACCGCACATCACGGCACCTATCATGCAAGCCATGAAGTCCTGTCCCGGTCCCAGTATAAGTGGTGGTGTATTGTCTGGACCGTTTACAAGCATTTGGAAAAACCATAAAAAGAATGTCAGCCCGAAGATGGCGAATGTGGTTTTAATACTGAATTTAGGACCCAGTATTTTAATGGCAAATGTCATTAAGACAGCATTGATGATGAAGTATGACCATTGGATAGGAAACCCCGTGGCGTAATAGATAATTGCACCGATACCTGTAGTACCGCCCGTCGTTATCTGATAAGGAATCAGAAACAACGCCCATCCCAAGGCATAACTGATAAGACCGACAGTGATGAAGATATAGTCCCGCAACTCTCTCATCATTTCGGCTTTGGTTGGTTTTGTAATTTGCATATTAGTTAGTTACAAGCTACGAGCTACGAGCTACAAGTGTAGGTAAATGAGACAAGTTGACTTGTCTCTTGTAGCTCGTAACTTATGTTATTTAATAACAATGTTTACGATCTTCTTCGGAACGACAATCACTTTCACTACTGATTTGCCTTCCATCCATTTAGCCGAACGTTCATCTGCCAATACGGTGCTTTGAATGGCTTCTGATGTTTCGTCAGCAGGGAATTCCATATTGAAGCGTGCCTTGCCATTGAAAGATATGGTGTAGTTGATTGTATCTTCCACCAGATATTCTTCGTTGTAAGCAGGCCACTTGGCATCGCAAACTGAGTCTGCATGGCCCAGTGTATCCCACAACTCTTCACATACGTGCGGAGCGAAAGGAGCCAATACGATAACCAGTTGATTCAATATCTCCTTCTTACTGCATTTCAGGCTGAATAACTCGTTTACACAGATCATGAAAGCACTGACGGAAGTATTGTAAGAGAACTGTTCAATATCACCCGTTACTTTCTTAATCAGTTTATGCAAAGATTTCAGTTCTTCCTTGGTTGCAGGCTCATCCGTCACCATATAGTTTCCGTTACGGTCGTAGAACAGTGACCAGAACTTCTTGATGAAGCGGTACACACCGTCGATACCGTTCGTATCCCAAGGCTTGGATTGCTCTACCGGACCGAGGAACATCTCGTACATACGCAATGTATCCGCACCGTATTTCTCAACAATCATATCGGGATTAACGACGTTGAACATGGATTTACTCATCTTCTCCACAGCCCAGCCGCAGATGTATTTACCGTCTTCCAGGATAAATTCAGCGTTGGCAAATTCAGGACGCCATGCTTTGAAAGCTTCGAGATCCAGAATATCATTGGATACGATATTTACATCCACATGGAGTGGGGTAGTGTCGTACTGATTCTTCAGATTCAGAGAAACGAACTTGTTGCTATCTTTGATACGGTAAACGAAGTTACTCCGTCCCTGTATCATGCCTTGGTTCACCAACTTCTGGAACGGTTCTTCCACGATAGACACTCCTACATCGTGCAGGAATTTATTCCAGAAACGTGAATAAATCAAGTGCCCCGTAGCATGTTCCGTACCACCTACATAGAGGTCGACGCTTCTCCAGTATTCATCTATTTTCTTATCAACCAATGCTTTGTTGTTGTGCGGGTCCATATAACGCAGATAATAAGCGCTGGAACCTGCAAAGCCCGGCATGGTATTCAGTTCAAGAGGGAATACAGTAACGTTATCTATCTTTTCATTCTCTACCACACATTTGTTTACGGTGTCCCAAGCCCATTTGGTAGCATGTCCCAACGGTGGTTCTCCGGTTTCGGTAGGAAGGAATTTGGCAACTTCCGGCAATTCAAGCGGCAGACAGCTTTCATCGATCATATAAGGCATTCCATCCTTGTAGTAAACCGGGAACGGTTCACCCCAGTAGCGCTGGCGGGAGAAGATAGCGTCACGAAGACGATAATTCACCTTTACGCGTCCCAGATTATGTTCTTTTACGTAGTTCTTGGTCTTTTCGATAGCTTCTTTGATGGTCAGTCCGTTCAATGTAAGATCACAGTAAGGAGTTACATCAGGTCTCGGAGAGTTGCAAACGATACCTTCTTTGGCATCAAAGCTTTCTTCGCTGACATCACAACCTTCTACCAACGGACGGATCTCCAATCCGAAATGCTTGGCAAAAGCATAGTCGCGGCTATCGTGTGCAGGTACAGCCATGATGGCACCTGTACCATAACCGGCAAGTACATAGTCGCTGATCCAGATGGGCACTGCCTCACCTGTGAAAGGATTAATGGCATAACTTCCGGAGAATACACCCGTCACGCTGCGGTCTGTGATACGATCACGTTCGGTACGTTTCTTTGTACGTTCCAGATAAGCGTTAACTTCGTCCTTTTGCTCAGGAGTAGTCAGTTGGGCTACCAATTCGCTTTCCGGGGCCAACACCATGAAAGTAACACCGAACATCGTATCTGCACGAGTGGTGAAGATGGTAAATTCCAGATCGCTGTCTTTTACTTTGAACTGTACTTCGGCACCTTCGCTGCGACCGATCCAGTTTCTTTGAGTTTCTTTCAGAGAATCTGTCCAATCGATGGTATCCAGTCCGTCCAACAAGCGTTGTGAATAGGCAGAAACGCGAAGGCACCATTGACGCATCTTCTTCTGAACTACGGGGAAACCTCCGCGTTCGGATACACCGTCTATCACTTCATCGTTGGCCAAAACCGTACCCAATTGGGCACACCAGTTTACCATCGTTTCACCCAGATAGGCGATACGATAGTTCATCAGGATTTCCTGTTTCTCTTTCTCGTTCTTGGCTTTCCATTCTTCGGCAGTGAAGCTGAGTTCTTCGCCACAAGCCACATTCATGCCGTTGGTACCTACTTGCTCGAAAGCCTGTATCAGCTCTTCGATAGGGCGGGCCTGTTGTTCATCATTGCAATAATAGCTGTTGAACATCTTCTGGAATGCCCATTGCGTCCAATGATAATATTCCGGTTCGCAGGTACGTATTTCGCGGCTCCAGTCGAAACAGAAACCTATCTTATCCAACTGCTCACGGTAGCGGTCGATATTGTTGATCGTAGTAATTGCAGGATGTTGTCCTGTTTGTATAGCATATTGTTCGGCGGGAAGTCCGTAAGCATCATATCCCATGGGATTTAGTACATTGAAGCCCTGCAGTCGTTTGTAACGAGCATAAATGTCCGAAGCGATGTATCCCAGCGGGTGTCCTACGTGTAGGCCCGCACCGGAGGGGTAGGGGAACATGTTTAGTACATAGTACTTCTGCTTCGTCTCATCTTCCTTCACTTGGTAGGTTTTCTCTTCCACCCACCTTTTCTGCCACTTCTTTTCAATCTCCCTGAAATTGTACTCCATAATGGTTTTCTTTCGTTATTTTATGGTTGATACTTAGTTATATACTTTATTAAACGGTGCAAATTTACGGGTTTATTTTCAGATTCATAGCTTAGTACAACAAAAAAGTATTTGTCCGGACCGTACCAGGGATATACTTGCTCCGTACCAAAGCCGTACTTTCTCCGTGTAGAAGTACTTTTGACCGAAGAATGTACGGAGCAA
The DNA here is from genome assembly GCF_020091405.1 of Bacteroides cellulosilyticus. Classification (NCBI taxonomy): domain Bacteria; kingdom Pseudomonadati; phylum Bacteroidota; class Bacteroidia; order Bacteroidales; family Bacteroidaceae; genus Bacteroides; species Bacteroides cellulosilyticus. The sequence continues at coordinate 1,624,237 of NZ_CP081903.1, read as the reverse complement.
GTACGGTTCGGATACGTTTCAGACAGGTAGCGGAACATTTGAAAATATATGTTTTTTCCTGTTTAGTGATAAAGTAGCGGAAAAGATGGAAAAAATATAAATAAATACTTGACAAAGTAATTTTTATTGCTTATATTTGTGATGTGCTTATTAAAACTAATTCAAGTAATGTAATACAAAAAATGGCTAAGTTAATTCAATAGGATTTTACACAAAAGTGTTTTTAGGATATTTCAAAGGATGAAGTCTGAGAAGATTGCATCCTTTTTTTGTTTATTTTTATGCCGAATTGCTGAAAAGCACTCTAATCACGTTGTTAATAAACGTGGGTAAAGTTTTTAAAAAACGTCACCCTTATTTATTAAAAACGTTTCCGGCGTCTATTAAATCCCTTGTTTTATTGTACAAAAAGTAGAAATGGTATATCTTTGCCTGCAATTTATCGGGAACGTATGAATGAGAAGAAAAATTACACCTATCATCTGATAGCGATCTTCACCGTAGGAGTGTGGGGATTAACCTTTATCTCCACCAAAGTTTTAATTGCCAATGGACTTTCTCCGAAAGAGATCTTCTTGCTTCGTTTTCTGATTGCCTATATTGGTATCTGGTTTATATCTCCCCGCAAACTGTTTGCGAACAACTGGAAAGATGAACTTTGGTTGTTATTGGGTGGTATTACGGGCGGTTCCGTCTATTTTCTGACGGAGAATATGGCTTTGGGCATTACATTGGCTACCAATGTGGCGTTTATTGTTTGTACGGCTCCGTTGCTCACCACTATCTTTTCACTGATGATTTATAAGAAGGAGAAAGCTACCCGCACTTTGATAGGCGGTTCACTGATGGCATTGGTAGGGGTGGCAATGGTGGTTTATAATGGGAGTTTTGTTTTGAAAATATCTCCGTTGGGCGATTTCCTGACTCTGCTTGCTGCTCTTTCCTGGGCATTTTATAGCTTGATAATGAAGAAGATGACAGGGAGATACAATACTATATTTATTACCCGTAAGATATTTTTCTATGGGATATTGAGCATACTTCCTGTTTTCTTGTTCCAGCCCTGGCAAGCAGACCTTTCCTTGCTTTTGGAACCTTCTGTCTTGTTGAACCTGCTATTTTTAGGTGTACTTGCTTCGCTGGTTTGTTTCGCAGTCTGGAATGTGGTGCTAAAAAATCTCGGTACGGTGCGTGCTTCCAATTATATCTATCTCAATCCGCTGTTTACCTTGGTAGGGTCTGCAATTCTGCTGAATGAACATCTGACGATCATTGCGCTGATTGGTGCAGGTTGCATTATGTGTGGGGTGTATATAGCAGGAAGAAAATAACCGACGGATCATTTTTCAGCAAACAACATAATTTCTTCCGCTTGCGTGCTGTGTTCTGCTGTCAGGTTCCAGGAATTATCTTTCTTGTTCCATTTGTAGCTTTGATAATTTGCCCCCATTGCGTTTATCTGATAAACAGTTTGATAAACAGTTTTAGCTTTCACGTCAGCGTAAGCGTTCATTTTACTGTTCCATGCTACGTATTCCACGTTTATATCTGTTCCGTCATAAGAGAAATTCAGGCAATATTGCTTTTCAAAACGTTGGTTCTCCTTGCTCCATTTCAATACTTCTTTGGCTGATATGCGTCCTTCGGCATTGTACGAATAGTTATACTGCAAATGATTGTGCAGATACTTCCGGTTCTCTACTTTGAATACAGTTTCCGTCTTTACGCGACCTTCGTTCATTTCCGTGTTATAAGCGAAACCTTCCAGGTTGTTGTTGCTTACTGCGTTTACTACGGATGTCAATGCGAATACTACTGATACTACTAAAGTTTTCATAATCGTTTTATTTTTTAAGTTATACATTCTTGTTTCTTTCGATGTTGCAAAGATAGGGCAGGGAGATGAGGATGAATGTTATCGTAACGTTATCGTTAGGTTAACGCAGAAATCCCGTTGATTTTATCAACTGCAAAGTCACTTTGTATCTTGGTAAATCTGATGTTTTTTAGAATTTAGCAGATGTTTCTTTTTCAAAAAGAAAGTTTTTTGTATTTTTATCTTTTTCAGAGGGAAAGAAATCAAATAGAATGTCTTTATGAAGAAGAAGGAATTACTAAAACAGTTGATTGCAGGTTTCCAGGCAGGATTACCTGTGGAAGTATATATCTGTTTTTCCCGTTAACGAAATATGAACCCTCACTCGTGAAAGAGAGTAGTGGAGATAAGAAATATTATTGCATTGATAATGGTTTACGCTCTGTGTTGCTTAATCCTCAAAGTGAAGATAATGGCAAGTTGCTTGAGAATGCCGTTTATTTTTATTTACGCTGGAATTTGCCGGTACAGGGAAGTCTGCATTACTATAAGGGTAAAAATGCTGGTGAATATACGATTCATGTTCTTCCTGTATGGAAGTGGATGTTGAAAACGTTATCTTTGTCCCCCAAACAATAGCAAGATGAAGCTTCGTTCACTCTATATCCTCTCTATCATAGGATTGTTTCTCGTTGTGGTGATACAATTGGGAGGCATGATATATGCTTATGACAGCTATAAAAATGAGGCGAAGCGTACACTGAACGAATGTTTCCGGCAGGCTTTTATAGAAACGGTGGATAACCAGGTGAATAACCTGCCTTTTCCTGACAATACCATACCTTGTTATTCGTACATCCGCAGAGATGAAAAGATGTCTTATGATGAACTGGTATTTCTTGGATATCAGCAAGTGGCTTCTTTCCTGGAAGATGCTTATCATGTGGAGATACCTTTGGATGAGATGGAGAAGGTGTTGGAAAAGAAGCTGAAATGGAAGAACATCGATAGGACCGTATGGATTGATTCGGTAGAAGATCACAGTAAATATTCCGCTTACAGACGTTTCAAAACGGTTATTTCGGAGCAAGCATGGCTGAATGAAGGTAAGGGGAAAGCGATAGAAGCTGCCATCATTTCTCCTTTCCTTCCACTTGTAAAGGATGTGTTTTTCCTGTTCCTTCCTACTTTGTTATTGACTGCTTTCCTCATTTACAGCTGGGCACAGCAGATGAAATATATCATCAGCCAGCGCCGGGGGATTGAAGAACAGCGCTCTGCTTTCTATGCTTTGGCGGAGAAAATGAGATTGCCGATAGGTAAGGTGCGCCGGCAGATTCCCGAACAACAGTGGGAGGCCATAGAAACATCGAGCAGGCAGATTCTGGATATGACGGAGCAAACACTTTCCATGGCTAAAGAAGAGGAACGGAAACGTCAGGCCCGTAAACAACATTCATTTAAGGTATTCTTCATAGTCAGTCTGCTGGCAAGTTGTTTGTTGATGGTAGCTTGGTTTGCCTATTTGTACCGTACAGCTGCCCGTGAGACTGCTTATCAGGTGAATGATTGTTTTGAAGCAGCTTTCTATGATGAGGTGATGTATAATCGTTATCGACATTTCCTTTCACATGTCACAAAAGTAGGGGCGTACAAAGATGTGAGCATTTTAGAAGAGACTCCTTTCGCTAAAGAGCAACAGAAGTTTCTGCGGGGAAAGGAATCGGAGTATGTGATAAACCGTTTGTTTGTGGTACATACCTATAACACGATTGACCAAAACTATCGCCTTCGGTCAGCCTTGATCGTGCAGCAGAGAATCAATCAGGACAGTGTAGAGATACCTATGTCTTCTTTCTTCCTGGATTCGGTATTTGCCGGGCATTTGAGCCGGTTGGGCATGAAGTCGCGTAGTGGTATTCGCCAGTTTCTCCGTTCTTCGGACAGTACGGTTACAGAGGTTGGATACGCCTCCCCAAAGTATGGTGATTATACTTCTCAGTTTATTCCTTTGAAAGAAGATAGTACGCTTTGCGTGCAGGGAGTTGTGAAGAACCCTTATCGTTATGTGGCGACTTCTATCTGGTATCTTTTGCTGCCCTTATGGATTACATTCCTGGTAATGCTCGATTGTATCTTCGGTCAGGTGAAAGTGCTTCGGATGCAACATCGCCTGGAGCAGTTTCAGAAAGACTTTACTTACGCTATGATTCATGATATGAAATCTCCGTTGAACTCCATACTGATGGCGGCACATGTGCTGGCAGGGGGGAAACTGGCGGATAAGCCTGAAAAAGAAGAGAAATACCGACGGGTGATGACGGAAGAAAGCGAGCATCTGCTGGCTTTATCGAACAGGGTATTGATGCTGACACAATTGGACGAAGGGCATTTGGAGCTGCATAAGGAAGATGTTTCCCTGCGTCCGTTGATTGATGATCTGGTTGCGAAGATTTCTCTGAAAGCCGGTAAGAGGGTGGAATTCAATACGGTTTATCATCGCTGTGAGACGGTCTATGCGGATGCTTTCTGCCTGCGTGAAGTGCTGGGAAACTTATTGGACAATGCGATCAAGTATTCTTGTGAAGAGGTGAAAATAGATATAATCTGTGAGTCGGAGAGGGGAGTCTGCAAAATTAAAGTATGCGATAACGGGTTGGGTATCTCCTTGAAAGACCAGTCGCGTATCTTCAATCGTTTTGAACGCTCTGCGGCGGCAGCACGCAGTAGTAAAGGGGGAGCCACAGGCTTTGGCTTAGGTTTGAACTATGTGCAGCAAGTGATGCTGGCACATGAGGGCAGGGTAGAAGTGGAGAGTGAAGAAGGCCGTTTCAGTGAGTTTACTCTTTATTTTCCGGCACGATCCTGACATTACCATATATGGAATCGCAACTCCTGTGAACAGTCGTTGATAAATGCATCTTTGCCGAATGAACGCAGTTTCCAGAGGATGCAGATGTCGTCCATGCTACCGATAAGTAAGAATGTTCCGAATAATGTGAAATAATAATTCCCTGTTGCCATGCCGTACAAAAGCGGAAGGATGCCTAACAACAGAATAGGTAAGAAGCAGGTTGTGCGATATTGCCACATTCTGATGGGTTCGTTGCAGTGGCAGAAGCGTATGCCTCCCTTATGCTTTACGAAAGAGATGGACCGGAAACCTTTAGGCGAAAAGATTCCGAAGAATAGTGCATGAAGCAATAGATTTACTCCAAAGCCTGCCAGGGCGCACGACCAGAATATCAGTAATGATACATGAGCCATATCTTCTCCGTGTATCCATCGGAATAAGAGCAGTATGGGTACTGTAAAAAGGATTGCAGCCAGTATTCCATACTTGTTGATCTTATTTCCCGAAACCATGATTTCAGTTCCTTTCTTGCTTTGTACAATTGAGATATCCGCTTTCATCATCTGTTCTTTTTATTAATTGAAGAATATATTTGCAATGGCGTGTTTGAGTCCTGTGTATGCAGGATTGACTGTGCCCATTAATACGTAAGCTGCCAAAACGATTGCAATACCTTTTGCAAATTCGATTCCTGTTTTCTGAAATTTCTTCATGGCTTGTTTATTATTTAAGTGATACATTGGGGTTATTTCGATGTTGCAAAGGTAAGGCGGCAGGGAGAGAAGGAATGTTATCGCAATGTTATCTTTAGGTTAACGATTATAAGTCGATATGCAAGTTTAGTAAGGTATAAAGAGCTAATAAAACTTGCTGGCAAATCCTTTCTGTATGGTTATGAATCAGCTACAGGCTACGAGCTACAAGTACCTTTCGGAATATAGCGCAGCTACTTGTAGCTTGTAGCCGGTAGCTCGTAACTTTTCCAGCATGAATTAGATCATTATCCTTAGTTTTGTCTGTTATTCTATTGGACTATTCCCCTTATAATTGAAAATATCCCCTTGCTTCTTCTCTGCTTGGTAATAATAATCAGTTGAAAAACAGAGATTTATAATAAAAATGAGACTCTTTATTTGTCCCCCCTGTTTCTTTCCTGTTTTATGTCTATCTTCTTATTTTTGTTCCGTTCTCGTAAGTAGATACGATACAACTATTATTAATCTATATCAGAAAGTAAAATTATGGAAAATCAGGGAATACTTCTTTATATCGGAATAGCCCTTACCATCTTATTGGTACTTTGGTATATCTGGACTGCCAATAATCTGATTGCAAAACGGAATCGGGTAAAGCAATGCCGTAGCGGCATTTGCGTGGCATTGAAGCAGCGGAACGATATGATACCGAATTTGGTAGCTGCCGTAAAGTCCTATATGGGGCATGAGAATGAGACGCTAACCCGTATCGCGGAACTTCGTTCACGAACTTTTCAGCCTTCACAGGAGAATGAACAGATAAAAACCGGTAATGAGCTTTCTTCTTTAATCTCCAAACTTCAATTATCCGTAGAAGATTACCCGGAACTGAAGGCAAGCGAGCAGTTCACCCGACTGCAAAGGAGCATTGAAGATATGGAATTACAACTGCAAGCCATACGCCGCACCTATAATGCTGCGGTCACCGACTATAATAACTCCATTGAGATGTTTCCCTCTTCCATCGTAGCCGGCCGGCAGAATCATCATCAGGAAGAACTGATTGATATTCCCGAGCAGGAGCAGCGGAATGTGGATGTCAGTGCACTTTTAAAGTAGTAGACGTAATATGGAATCAATTGACTTCAGAAGCCTTTCCGAAAGGCTTCGTACCGAACTGTCCCGTGTATATTTCTGGCAGAAGATTGTTCGTATTCTGAGCATCATAGTCTATCTCTTTGTGTTTTGCTGGATGATGTTCGTCCTGTTTGGGGGCTATCTTGTTGGATATATCGGCTTAGAGAACTACAGTGTGGTTACGCAATACATTTTCCCGGTCTTTATGGGATTTATTGTGCTGAACTTCGCATTCAGCCGCTCTCTTATGAAATTCCAAGGGCAGGAAAATGATATCATGCGCAGCATTATGTCTGCTATGTTTCCATCCGTTCTTTTCTCCTTCTCTTCGCAACTGGACCAGCGTATATTATCCGGTAGCAGGCTCTTTAATTCTTCTTTCTCTGATCCGGCACTGGCGGCTACCACCTATGCTTATCTGGAAGTGCCGCGGGGAGATCGTACCCTTTATATAGCCGATATAGGGGTTTCCTATGGACTGATGAATAAGTTGGAACTGAACTCTGTAACAGGCTATTTGGTGATGCTTTACCGTTATGTGCTCCGTCCGCTGTTCGCCTCCAGGTACGAAAGTAGTGCGCATAACTTCCGCGGGATGTTTGGCTGGTGCCGTCTGGAGCGTAGTTTTAAGGGCAGCACGATTATCCTGCCCGACCATCTGGAACAAAAGGCCGGCTATCTGGCAAAGAATATCCAGGGCTTGAAGAAACGCTATAATGCCCGCTTCGTTCATCTGGAAGACCCGGATTTCGAGAAGTATTTCGTGGTTTATGCCGATGACGAAGTAACCGCCCGTATGATACTGACACCGGCGGTCATGCGCCGGATTACCCGTTTGCGCGAAACATTCGGGCACGATATGATGCTTTCTTTCAACAAAGGTACTTTTTATTATGCGGGAGTGATGCCCGACGGTTTCCTCTGCCTTCGCAAGCGGGCACTGGACAATGAACATCTGCTTGAAGAGATATACAATGATATAAACCTTGCCTGTCAGGTGACAGATATCCTTTAAAACCATATTATAACATGAAACAAACACTTACATTTATTCCTCCCGTAGTGGACTCCACGCAAAGTTCCATTCATACGGAGGCTTACGAAAAGAGCGTGGACTTGTATAACCAAGGCGAGTACCTGCAAGCTTTCCACAGTTTGCTGGATTACCTGAATGCGGACTTCCGGACGAAGTATGGCAATGCGGATGGTACTGAATTTCATATTCCCCACGGTTCTATACTGGTGCATATTTCTGTAAAAGACGGATTTTACCGTATCAGTGCCGACTTCCTGAACTTGCCCGAGAAAGGGCGTGTAGCCATGCTTCGACAGATTGCAGACCTGAATCTGAACAAGCTGCTGTTGCCTCGCTTTGTGAAGGACAATGACAAGTTGAGAATGGAGTACACGTGTTCTCTCTCGCAGAGCCATCCCCATAAGATGTACTTCGTGTTACAGAATATCTGCCACATCGGCGATAAATATGATGACGAGTTCTGTACGAAGTTCGGTGCTACGCGGTGCTATGAGCCGCAGGTCACCCCTTATCCGCAGGAAGAGATAGACCGCATTTATGAAGGTTTGCAAATCTTGGGCCGCGAAACACTGGAAGCCGTGAAAGAGTATGATGCCGACCGGAAATATGGCTACTCCTGGAATGTGCTCGATACAACTTTCTATCAGATTTCCTACTTTGCCCGTCCGCAAGGCCAGTTATTGAATGATCTTGATAAAGCGGTGGACGATATGGATGCCGAACTGCCTACTGCCGAGGTGGTAGCGAAAGGAAAGGCTTTCCTTGAGAAATTGCTCGCCATGCCTAAGGAGGAACTGGCGGCTGACCTTTATTTCGTAGATACATTGGTGTCTACCAAGCGCCGTTCGTCTCTGAAGAATATGCAGGAGAACTTTATGAGTGTCTATAAAGAAGCTACTGAAGCCATTCAGACGGAAAATTATGAGCGGAGTACGGTACGTCTGCTCTATATTTTCTATGAGGCTTACTTCTATAATGATGTGCAGGATGATATTAACGTAATTCTTTCGCATGCGCTTGAAAAAGCAAGCGGCAAGCCGATGGAGGATGCATCTGAAATCCTTTACAATGCGATGGATAAAATAATGGAAGGTGACCTGGAACCGGATGAAGATGACCTGGAAGATATATCGGCAGAAGCCATCGAGCAAATACAGGGTATGGCAGCATCTCTGCAAGAGGAAATCATGAAGGCGCAGGCCGATATGCAGGCTGCCATGATGAGGGGAGATATGGCCGAGTATATGCGTCTGGCTCAGGAACTTCAACAGAAGATGATGCAACAGGCACTTGGCGGACAACAATAACAGATTAAAAATAATGAATCAATGGAACAGAACAATATATATCAGTTGGTTTTCAAAGTAACCCATGCAGGTGGATCAGGCAGCTGTTTCTATCTGAAAGACTATGATCTTTTTGTGACGAACTACCATGTGGTGAAAGGCTTTCATGCAGTGGCGGTACATGATAATGACCGGAATCCTTATCTGGCTAAGGTGGTACTGGTGAACCCTTCATTGGACATAGCCCTGCTGTCCGTAGACGGTGATTTCTCAGCTCTGCCTTCCCTGAATCTGGCAGGAGATAATTCCTTGTCCATCGGTGGAAAGGTTTGTGTGGCCGGTTATCCTTATGGCATGCCTTTTACGGTGACCGAAGGCTCTGTGTCTTCGCCCAAACAGCTGGTGGATGGAAAGTACTATATACAGACTGATGCGGCAGTGAATCCCGGTAACTCCGGCGGTCCTATCTTCAATGAAAAGAACGAAGTGGTAGGTGTAACGGTGAGTAAGCTGAGTAATGCCGACAATATGGGTTTCGGCATCCGTGTAGAAGCATTACGGAAGCTGCTTGAATTTGTGGAGGCTGTGGACCGTACAGCTTTTCAGGTGCAGTGCGACAGTTGTGACGAGCTGATATCGGAAGAGGAAGAATTCTGCCCTTCATGCGGCGAAAAGCTGCCCGAGGGTATCTTTGAAGAGCGCGAACCGTCTTCATTGAGTACCTTCTGCGAACGTGCCATCCGTGAGATGGGAGTTAATCCGATCCTTGCGCGTGACGGTTATGACTCCTGGACATTCCATAAAGGCAGTTCCGAAGTGCGTATCTTTGTTTATGAAAATACTTATCTGTTTGCTGTTTCTCCTATCAATCTGTTGCCAAAGAAAGAGGTGGAAAGGGTGCTCGATTATATCCTGGGTGAAGATTTCAGTCCTTACAAACTCGGTATTGAAGGACGCCAGATCTACATAGCATATCGTGTACATCTGTCTGACATTACGGATGCATCGGAAGATGAAATCCTGACTAATCTGGTGAATCTGGCATTGAAAGCCGATGAGATGGATAATATGATGGTAGAAGAGTTTGGTTGCGAATTTTCTGAATATTCTAAACACGAAGACTGACTTTAAGTAATAATTGCAAACGCGGCTGCCTATAAAGATTGTCGATTATCTTTTGGCAGCCGCGTTTTTTCATTGGAAACTGTAAGAGAGAATTCTTGTTAGAGTAATTATCTGTTTGCCAGCAAAGCGTTGTTCCAATTTGTCGCATTGTGTTCTGTTACCAGATTCCAGGAGTTGTTTTTCTCATTCCAGTTGTAAGCCATGTAGTTCATGCCATTCTCGTTCATCTGATAAACGGCTTTGGCTTTCACATTTGTGTAATCACCGGCTTTGCTGTTCCATGCTACATATTCCACGTTTACTTCGTTGTCGGTGTAGCTGAAGTTGAGGCAATACTGCTTTTCGAAACGGCTGTTGTCCTGGTTCCATTTCAGGATTTCCTTTGCGGATACACGTCCTTTTTCATCATGTGTGTAGTTGTATTGCAGGTGGCGTTCCAGGTACTTGCCTTCTTTTACTTTGTAGACTGTCTGGGTTTCTACACCGTTTTCCTGTTTCTCACTGTTGTAGGCGAAGTCTTTTACATTGTTACCACTTACTGCGTTTACTACTGATGTCAATGCGAATACTACTGATAATACTAAAGCTTTCATAATCGTTTTATTTTTTAAGTTATACATTTCGTTACTTTTGATGTTGCAAAGATAGGGCAGGGGCATGAGGATGAATGTTATCGTAATGTTATCGTTAGGTTAATAAAAAGAGTTTCTTAATCCGATGGTGGAATTCAGCAAATAAGCCTGTTGTCAAGCGGGAGTTATAGTCGTGAGATTACGCCTTTCCTTGTGGCTGAGGAGGGAGACATCAGTGCTTTGTCGCGCCTCTATTTGTTCTATTTTGTTTCTCCCTATTGGAATAAAAGTGCCTTGCCTGTGGAACAAGAGTTTCACAATAGAGAAATAAAAGTTTCTCAGGTAAGAAACGGATGTCTCATAGTAAGGAGACAAACGTTCCGATAAAGTGAGACTTACGTTTCTTTATAACGGAATGATATTTGATTAATAATACTTTACTGAAGAAGTAGGCACGGGGTTTATTTACAGTGGGTTATCACTCTTCTTATCCTACTTGTGACCTGTTGGCGGAATTGATTCATTTGGTACAGTAATGAGTTTTCACCACAGAGTAACACAGAGTCTCACGGAGTTCTATTCTTTTGATTTCAAATTGATTAAACTCTGTGAGACTCTGTGTCCTCTGTGGTGAAAAGATTCATAACCGCTCAAAAAGGACCTAATTCCGCCAATGAGTCACTTGTAATAATCATAACCTTCAGGCTTTTGTGAAATCAAGAACTTTGAATGATTAAGGTCGGAATTCTTTGTTTTTTTCCTTTAAAACGCCTGCTGTTTCTTTTGGAAATTGAAAATATCCCCTTTGCTCTTACTTTTACTGGATAATAACGGGTTGAAAAACAGATTTTTATGAAGTAAAACTCCCTTCTCATTTATCCCCCCTGTTTGTTTTCCGGTTCATGGGTATCTTCTTATTTTTGTAACAGTCTCCTTGGCAGCTGCAATGGAACTACTATTAATCTATATCAGAAAGTAAAATTATGGAAAACCAGGGAATTCTTCTTTATATCAGGATAGGCTTATTGTGTTTCTTGCTTGTCAGGTAGCGGATGAATTGAGGCTTAACTAATATGCATTTATTATATTAACTATTTGACAGAATATTAACTCTTAAACTAGAATTATTATGGCATTTTTTGTGAACCCCGGCAAAGACTGGGAGAATAACCTGACAGAAGAAGATATTGCGAAACTGGAAGCGCAAGGGTGTGATGTAAACGGACTGCGTAACAGGCCCTCCGTGCCGGAAGATGATGAAGAAGGAGAGGAAACTTTCGATAATCCTACTCGTCTGGATAGGCTGAAACCTTATCTGCAAACACCCCGGGATATGGAAACTCCCTTCTTCAGGGCAGTGGCAGGCAATGCTCCCTGGTTGTTCAAGGATCGCTGGAAGAAGAAATATACGGAGTCTCCCGTCATATATGCAGCAGTGGTGCAGGCCAACAGTGCCTTGTGGAGACCGGGAGATAACGATTACTATCCGGCAGTGTTTGTTTTTGCCCTCGACAAGAAGCACATTCACGATGTGGAATGGTTATCGCAAATGGCAGAAAAAATCAGCGAATTGTCGGATAGCCCTACTGTGCCGGATGATTGCCGCAAGCTGATTAATACGTTGCGCGATAGCGAGAGTGAGTTCTGTTTCCGTATCGGCAAGAGTGTATCCGGTGATGCCAATGCCTGGTGTGCTACTTATAAATTCGATAAGCAATCGGCTCTTCCGCGCAAAGCGCTTCCTTCGGACGGCATCGTTCCTTTCTTATTGAAAGCCAATCCGGTAGAGAACCAATTTGTGGATTTTAAACTGATTCCCTCCGAATTGTATATTGGATAAATCAAAGAATGCGGCTATCGGAGAATTGCTTTTCCGGTAGCCGCATTTCTTTAGGAATTTAAAAGAGGGCGTTTATCGTTAGAGGTTACCCTTCTTATTCCGGTTATAAGCCATGTAATTCATGCCATTTTCATTCGTCTGATAAACGGCTTTGGCTTTCACATTTGTGTAATCACCGGCTTTGCTGCTCCATGCTACATATTCCACGCTTACTTCGTTGTCGGTGTAGCTGAAGTTGAGGCAATACTGCTTTTCAAAGCGGCTGTTGTCCTGGTTCCATTTCAGGATTTCCTTGGCTGATACACGTCCTTTTTCATCACGTGTGTAGTTGTATTGCAGGTGGCGTTCCAGGTACTTGCCTTCTTTTACTTTATAGACTGTCTGGGTTTCTACCCCGTTTTCCTGTTTCTCACTGTTGTAGGCGAAGTCTTTTATGCTATTACCACTTACTGCGTTTACTACTGATGTCAATGCGAATACTACTGATAATACTAAAGCTTTCATAATCGTTTTATTTTTTAAGTTATACATTTCGTTACTTTTGATGTTGCAAAGATAGGGCGGGGGCATGAGGATGAATGTTATCGTAATGTTATCATTAGGTTAACGACACTTTTGCGACTTTGGAAAGCTCTCTTGTTTTTTAGAGTTGTATGTATTTTTATATTCCTCTTTTAATCAGTAAGATGCTGATTTCCGTTCGCTTCTTTTCATCATGCCTTGCCATTGGCTGGAAAGAACGCATTCTCGTCCGATATAAAAAGTAGTGCATTACTTCGTGATCCATAGTTATTTGCTATTTTTGCAGGCGAATATAAACGGATAAGATGAAATTACGTACTGTCATCTCTCTTTCACTTGTGAGTCTGATTGCTGTTGTGTTGATACAGTTGGGCGGAATGCTTTATGCTTTTCATGCACAGATGCAGGAAGCGGAGAAATCACTGAACAAGTGCTTCTGGATGTCTTTCACGGAGACAGTGGATAATCTGGTGAATAACCTTCCTTATCCTGATAATTCAATAGCTGTCATAGCGTATGCACCCAACCCTAAATACAAGCGGATGGATGGGGATGAAAGGAATAAGCGTACTTCCCAGCAGGCGGCACAGGCTTTGCAACGGGTGTATGGAATAAAAGAAATTCCGTTAGCCACCATAGATAGCGTGTTGCACAATAAGTTGCGGAAGTTAGACATGGATGGAACGCTGACCGTGGAGCGTATTAATGTAAATACAAATGAGGTGCTGGCAAGTACCAATCCTCAGGTAAGTATCCGTAACTTTGCCGCTGTTACTTCCGAAACAGCTTTTACCTTTAAATCCCGTGGGGAGGCTGTCCGTGCCATTCTTTCTTTCCCTGCCAAGGAGATGGAGAAGAGCCTCCTGTTACTGTCATTCATTACATGGCTATTGCTGGGTACGGCTGTCTATGCCTTGATTGTACAGATGAAGTCGGTATTCCGCCAACGGCATAACTTGCAGAAACAACAACAGGACTTCTATACGTTGGCTGAAGAAATGAAACATCCTGTCAGCCGGATGAAGAACTTGATAACCACAGAAAACTGGCAAGAGATAGAGGCACAAAGCAACATACTCTTTGAGAGAACCAATGCTACTCTGGCACATGCCAAAGCAGAAGTACGGCAAGAAACTACGGGCCGGCATATTTCTCTTAAAGCAATTTCTATGGTCAGCTTGGTGGGAGTATTCCTGTTGCTGGCTGTCTGGTCTGGATATTTGTATTATACGACCTCTCAAAAGATACGGTATCAGGCGGAGGAGCAATTGGAAGAGGCTTTCTACCGGGAGGCAGACTTACATAGGTATCCGCTTTTTACTAAGGCTAACCCTGATTTTAATTGGGATAGCTCGCCGGGAGAATTTCTCCCTTATCCGCGGCGTATGATGGACGAGCTTTATAAGGTATATCTGGAGAAAGGTTATCGCTACCGGATACAGTTGCTTACCATTCGGCATCTTTACAATAAGTTTGATGAAGGCTTCCGTATGAAGATGGCTTATGATATACAGGATACGATCAGTCTGCATAGCCGTGTGCCTATTCCGTTTTCCTTGCAGTTTGCCGACAGTGTGTTCAGAAAACAGCTTTTGGAAACAGGTTTTCCGGATAGGGCGGATATCCATTGGATCAGATATCCGTCCCGGGAGTTGATACTTTATACAGGTAGTCCGGCTGTTGACTTCGGGGATATCACTACCCGGTTGTTTCCGTTGGATAAGGATAGTACGAGTTGCATCTTTGCTGTGGTTTGTTCACCACAACGTACTATAATGAGTGCCACTTGGTATATGCAGGTGCCGCTGCTTATTGCTTTCCTTTTCGTATCTCTCTGTGTTTTCTTTCAGATACGTATGTTGCGGGCACAGCGTCGGTTGGAACAGTTTCAGAAGGACTTTACTTACTCCATGATACATGATATGAAGTCACCGTTGCAGTCTGTCATGATGGGAGCGCATATCCTGGCAGGTGGTAAGTTGGCGGATAAGCCGGAGAAGCTGGTCCGCTACAGGCAAGTGATGGGAGATGAGTGCGAACATCTGCTGACACTTTCCAATCGTGTAGTAATGCTGACAGAGATAGATCGTGGAGAATTGGAACTACATAAAGAAGAAATTGCCCTAAGACCGTTGCTGCGGGATATAGCGGAAAAGTATCAGTTGAAAGCGGCGAAGACGGTTCATTTCGATATTGATTGTGAAGAAGGATGTAGTGTTTATGCGGATGCTTTCTGTCTGCGTGAGATACTTTCCAATCTGGTGGACAATGCCGTCAAGTACTCTAATGAAGAGGTTCTGATCGTTCTTTCAGGTACAAAGACAGAGGATGGGACCATTGTCAGAGTGCATGATAACGGTATTGGCATTCCTTTGAGCGAACAGCATAAGATATTCAATAAGTTCGAGAGGATTGCTTCCGGCAGTCGTAAGACGGGTGCATCAGGTTTCGGGTTAGGATTGAATTATGTGTTGCAGGTGGTGAGTGCCCACGGCGGTATGGTGAAGGTAGAAAGTATGGAAGGGAGTTACAGTGAATTTACGCTACAATTCCCCTTGCGTTAAAAAAGCCTGCTGGCAAAGATGAAATGTACTCAACTATTTGTTATTCAGATAGCCTTTTGCTATTTTTGTATACAGAGTCCGTAAAAAACAAAGGAGGTAGATTATGACACGCAGGGTTGGCATATCTTGGCTCCCAATTCGTTGGGGATTATTTTTTCTGTTCATTTCTGGTTTGCAGTTGCTTTCTGCACAGGAAGATAGTACACGCTTCACTCTTGATAGTATGTTGATAAAGCCGAAAGCTACATTTCAGCTTCCATCCGTCAACCTGCTTCCCGAAAAAACCGTATATCCTTTGATAAATCCTATACAGTTAGGTGATTTGCCTTCTTTCTCCTTGAAAGAGGAACTCCGTATCCCTTATCATATAAATCCTTCTCCGCTATTCCGGGGCGATTATAGTACGGGAGGCGTATTAAGGCAATTTCCTCATGGAGCGGTATTCGGTTCCGGGGGCCAGACCAGTATTCCGGGCATCGGGCGTTTCAATAATGCTTCGTTAGGATATCAGCATATCTTTAATGATCGGCTATCATTGCAACTTCGTGCCAATGCCATGAAGATAAATATGTCTCGTATCACCGGGCAAGCCTTCAGTACTGCGGGTAGGCTGACTTATCGTGCTTCCGACCGGGTTGCCTTCAATGTCTTCGGTTCGTATGATATCGGTAATTCTTACGGGATGAGCACTAATAGTTATGGTGCTACGATGTCTCTTGATATGTCCGAACGTTTTGGTATGGAGGTCGGTGCCCAGCGCTATTACGATGCCATGCGTGGAGGTTGGCAGACGGTTCCCGTTGTGATACCTTATTACCGCTTCGAGAAGTTTAAGCTGGGGTTGGATGTAGGCGGAATAATGTACGAGATTTTGCGCAACGTGGTGTTTGATAAACGCGGCGGCGGTGACTTTGGTGGAGGCCCTACGATTAGACCGCCAAAGTTTTCATTTCCGATAAAATAGAAGAAATAGATATTTACTTCAGGTAATCGTTTATATTCAGTAGTTTGTATTCGGGAGAACATTCAAACAGATAGTTCAGGATGTTCATGTGCGCTGCGCCGAAAATAACCAGTATCCGTTTGCCGGCGGTATCGGGAATCCGCTGGATATTCCTGAGTATCCTTAGATTCCGGTTGAACCATCTTCCGGATTCAAAGTCTGTTCCGGTATAATCGCCTTTGGTGGATTCATACTTGAAATGCTTGATAAGATAGTTTCCTAAATCTTTCTTGATATGTACCGGATCGTTGAGATGTATCAGTTGTGCAAGTATCCCTTGCTGCTTGAATATGGGTTCATCTTCATAGTACAAAGCAGAGTCGGGAGAGTTTGAGAAGCTTTCTTCAAAAGCCAGATATTCATTACTTTCATCATCATCCAGCAGTTTCTCTATGTGGGTAGTGTGTGCTCCCCAAGCATCTGCACAGTATATCTTGGCATTGCACATTCGGGCTATTCTGAAACCTAACTGCTGAATTTCATTTCTGTTCAGCTCATGCTTGCCGGTAAGGTATGAGTTATAGAGAGAGTCTATCTCTGACTGTTTGTATAAAGGCCATTCAATGACAATGGCATCCGGTTTGAATTGTGCCAGTTTCTTGGATATCAACTCTATCTCCTTTTGATATTGGGGAGATAGTACATCTATCTGGTCTTCTTCGGATATTTGTTGCACATCCAGATTGGGAAATTCGAAGTGGAAGACTCCCAACGTAAGGACTTCTGCCTGCTGGGCATATCCTTTTGTGAAGAACATGCTTGCGGTAATCAGAATAAGAATGATTTTATTCATCGTAATTACTTTTAGTTTGGTGCCCAAAAGTAATGATTCTTTTTGGCATGACCATACGATCCTGATTTTTGATGTTGTAAAGGCAGGGTAGGAGCAATAAGAATGAATGATATCGCAATGTTATCTTCGGGTTAACGAATAATTTATTACTTTTGTGGCATACAACCGGAAGTTAATACAATTCATATCAAAGACATGGATACAATAAAGTTATTGTTAGTTGAGGACGATCCCAGCCTGCGTTACATCGTTCAGAGCGGATTGGAAGATATCATAGAGGGCTATGAGGTGTTGGCAGCTGCCAATGGTGAAGAAGGATTGGCAATGTGGAGGGAGCACCATCCCGATGTCATTCTCTCGGATATAGAAATGCCCATTATGGATGGTTATGAGATGGTGAAGCGCATCCGTGAGGTGGATAAAGAGACGCCTATAATCTTTTCTTCCGGTTTGGTTTCTCCCAAAAATGTATTGAAAGGCTATGAGTTGGGAGCCAACAATTATATCAAGAAACCTTTCATTCCCGAAGAACTGGATGCCCATATTCATGCTTTGTTGAAACTCTCCAAAGGTGAAAAGAGTAAGGACGAAAGCGAATGTTATAAGATTGGAAAGGAATATGTGCTTGATGCTACGCACGCCATATTGAAACATTCATCCGGTGAAAACAAGACATTGACCGCCCGTGAAGCAGGACTGTTGCAAATGCTTTGTGAGAACAGAGGGGATGTAGTACGTCGTGAAGCCATTCTTGATAAGTTCTGGAATACGGAAGATGATTATTTTGCTTCCCGCAGCCTGGATGTATTCGTCACAAAACTCCGTAAGTTGATAGCTGAAGATTCATCAGTCAGCATTAAAACGGTGAAAGGTGTGGGGCTGATGCTGGAAGAATGAAACATTAGTAATTAAGAATGTAAATACCGGGATAATGAGATATAAATTTCATTATCCCGTTTTTTTTGGAATACAAGTTATAAAGGAAGTTGCTTTTCTTGCAGATGAATCAGAGAAAATATCTGATTCCAGAAAAAGATGTTATCCGATTCGGGAAAGTGAATCAGATAGTAGTAATTATAAAAATATGGGGACAAGCAAGAAAGTATATGTCTGGTAGCAGGTAATGTTGCTCCTTCATTGGTTCTTTATGAAAAGCTATTGATGGAATCAGTTCCTTTATGCAAATGTCCCCTTATTTGTCTATCCTTTCTATCGAGTTATTATTTGAAAAACAGTTGTTTAGTTTGTGGGTTGTCCCCTTCATTTATCCCCCACGATTGTTTCATTATTTACAGGTTACTTTTTACTTTTGTTTTCATACGATAACCAGGAAAGATGGAACTATTATTAATCATTATAAAAAGTAATATTTATGGAAAATCAAACAAAACTCTACCCAAGCTATATGGGTGAATTCTATGCAGCAAACCCGGTGAAATTTGAAAAAAGAAAGAACAATGTTAAGCCGATGCTTTATTATGGATTGGCTGTAGTCGCTGTTATTATTGTTATTTTTCCTGGTTTTATCCCTGTAGCGGGTTGGTTGGTCCGGACGGTCGGAGTAATTGCTGTATTAATATGCCTGCTTGCAGCGTATTTGAGCAATTTCGATTATTATAATAGCGAGAGTGGGGGTAAGATCAAAGAGGTGGGTTTGAAGAAGTTCAAGCGCGATGAAACCGATATAAACAGAATCCTGGAAGCGTTTCTCAGAAAAGACTTTGAGTATCTGGCAGAGTTGCCCGGAGCATACAGCGCACCGGTCCAGATTCATGTGGAAGAGGATAAATTAGGGCAGGAGATGTATTGCTTACTGACTTCTTACGATTCTGACAGCAACATTATCGGTCTGACCAATGTCCTGACCTTATCAGGAAACGATTATCTCGATCATGCGGATGTAATTAGGCAGATGCTTAAAGATGCGGAAAACGATTGATTCTTACTAATTGTAGGACATAATGAAAAAGCTGATTTTATTTATTGGCCTTTTGCTTTTTGCTTTTGTCTTTCTGAATGTCCGCTCGCTTTTCTGTATTTATGAGTAGAAAGAAATTTAGGCCCAAACAGCAACCGGTTCAGGGCGAAGATGCCTCCCGACAGCAGCCGAAGAAAAGAATGGCACTATGGAAAATCCTGGTGCCTGTCTTTGTCTTTCTTTTTCTGTTGCATTGCAGGATGTGGTATATAGAAGAGGAAATGCTGATGCATACTGCATTTTCTTCCGGCAGCTATTTAGGATTGAATCGGAAAATCGTTATTCTCCTTATGGCAATAACGATGTGTAGCTGGATGGTTTATATTTATAAGAAAAGCACTGGGAAGTGGTATCATTGGAGAAACTTCGTCTATGCCTTTATGTGCGGAGGTATTGTAGTGGGATTATGTACCAATGTGCTGGTCGTCTTTCTGTTCTGGCTGAACAGTTGCTTTACTTCCGGGGTACAGACCCGTGAGTATATGATTGTCAATATCGCTCCCCACGACAGGACGCGTAAGAGTCACAATCCACGTTCTGCCTCATGGTTGCTGAATACGTTTTCCTATGGAGAGATATTTATACAAGGTGACCGTTACACTCGCATCTACTTGCCCATTGACTCTGCATATCGGCTCAGCGGTGAACGAGGCATCTATCTTAAAATAGAGTTGGAAGACGGCTGGCTGGGATGGGGAGTAATACGGAAGATCAATTCGGTGACCACAACAAAAGTATCGGAAAAAGTAGAAGTTCGTTTCCTTGAAGATGAGCAGGCACAGGCGTCTGATTCTTGTTTGCACGAAAAAAATGAAAAAGCTTTTAAATATACATGGAGGGATATTCATATCTTTGCCAAACTGAGGAATATTAATTTATCAGATACTACCCACGTCAGTGTAAATCAGTATATAGACGGGCAAAAAGGTATTCCGGTATGGGAGATTGATATACGCGATTCCATTCAGCCGGATATGGCGAGAGTGATATTGATTCATGGAGAGACTGGAGAAGTGATGATGGATTCGTACGAATAACACGATATTGAAGATGAGATTGAAGAGTTTGATAGGAATAATCCTGTGGGGCGGTATGTTGGTTGCTTGTGGACCTGATAATCGCGTGGCCTTGGCAGAGAAACTGATGGCAGAAAAGGAGACAGACAGTGCCATAGTAGTAATGAATGAGATTAAAGAACCGTTGCATAACTTATCGAAACACGATTATGCACTTTATGCCTTACTGATGTCCGAGGCTGTCCACAGGAAGCAACAGTTGAATGCAGCTACAGATACCCTGCTGCTACCGGCAATTAAATATTTCAGCCAATCGGGCGATTCTCTTTATGCCGAACGGGCCCTTTACTGCAAAGCACACCTGGACAGACGGCTTAACCGGATGAGCGATGCCATGCAATCTTTTTTGAAAGCTCTGCTTTTCCTGCAAAATAGTGGTAATCATGAGCAGCTCTACCGGGTGAATACCTGGTTGGGAGTTGTTTGCCTGAATCAGGAAGAATATTCCGGTAAGGTGCGTTATTCCAAAGAAGCCTTGAAGGCGGCTTTGGATCTGGGAAATATGTTCTATAAGAATATGGCCTTGTGCGATATTTCTACCGGATATTTGTTTCTGAATCAATTGGATAGCGCCCTTTACTATGCTCAGGCGGCCTATGAGGCGGCTTTAGCCGATTCTGTTCCTCAGCAGCTTCCTTTCATCTATACAAATCTGGGTAGTATCTATTCCCAGAAGGGAGAACCCACCAAGGCGCTGGACTACATTAATAAGTCTATAAGCCTGCGTCCGGCTAAGGATACTGTGAGAATTCTTTCGCTCTATGGGGCAAAGTTGGAGTTGTTTGGGAAACTGGGACAATATGATTCGGCATATCACTATTTTCAGAAAGTTATCTCCAGTCCAAATCCTTCTTCGGTGGCCGATGCCTATAATAATATGGCGAAAATATATCATAAGATGGGCCGTGCTTCAGATGCCTATCCTATGCTACAACGTTTCATTGAATTATCCGATACCATACGAAAGTATCGTCATACTGAGGAAGCCATTGCATTGCAGGAGCTTTACAAACACGAACAGCTTTCGGTGGAAAACCTGTATTGGCGCACCCGGGCTGCGGAAAGGCAACGTAATGTGTATTGGATGACCACAATCTCTCTGTTGCTGGTTTGGGTGGCAAGTGCAGTATATCTCATCTATCGCCGTAACCGTAACCGTCTGATGGCGCAGCAGCATCAGCTTGTAAAAAAGGAAAAAGAATTGGCGCAGCAACGTGAGATCACTTCCGAAAACCTCCGGCGCATGGTGGAGCTGGAGCAGAAGGAAGCTAAGCTGAAAGAAACTTTCTTCAGGAGACTCAGCCAAAAGGTGGTGCAGGAAATTGAAAGAGGGGGAAATGTGATTCTTTCCGATGAAGACTGGGACGATATTGTGCAGAATGCCGACATCATCTTCAATAACTTCACGAAACGCCTGCAACAGACCTATCCGAGTCTGAATAAAGATGATTTGCGTTATTGTTGTATGGTGAAAATGCAATTATCCCAGTCGGGCATGGCGCAAGTAATGCATCTGGAGAGGGATTCGGTGAAGAAACGCCTGAAACGTATCCGTATGGAGAAGATGGGGGCGGATAGTGGTGTTACGTTGGAAGAACTGCTGTATAACTTTTAAAGTAAAAAGGCAGTTTCCTTTCAGGTATTCTATTGATTTATCCAAAAGAAAACTGCCTTTTGAGGCTGGTGCCATTACATCCATTTGATAGGATGCCCCAATGCCCGTTTTATCGCTTCCATCTCGGCACTGTGCCACATTTCATGCTTGAAGCACCAGGCGAGGGCTTCATACTTATTATTGGCAACCGGATGTTTAAAGGGAATAGGCTCCAGATCCTCTGATAAAATAGAGTCGTCCAGACGGGACAGGTTGCTGATACATATCTCATGAACAGCGTCCAGTTGTTTTTTTAGCTCTGCTACAGGAATTAAATTCTTTTCGGCGGAGCGATGCAATGTACCCATTCCATTGAAAACCTTTACGTAATCGACCATCGGAATAAGTTTGCTGACGGCTTCATTCCTCCCGGTGATGCAGACGATGGCATGAAAGTTCTGACTGATAATCAGATGGCCGATTTGCCATGCAAAGTTGGAGTCAGTGCCTTCGGGGATGGTGTACCACAGGTTTTCCGGAAGTTCCGATACTAAACGATTCACAAAATTCCGCGATTCAATAATCTGTTCTTTTAAAAAATCAATCTTGCTCATAATTAGTTTATTTAAGTTATACATAGTGGTTAGTGAGCAAGCTTTCCATTCTGTGACAGCTCAGAGAATAAATTTTTCCCAGTAGTTCTTTCTTGGAAGTTCCTTTTCGAGCCGTTGGTAAACGTCGACGAGGCGGATAATCTTCTTGATGGCGGTATATTCTTTCTCCAGATTGAGCGAGGTGACTTGCTTGCATATCCGGCATTTGCAGGTCCCCTGCGGGTTGTATAGCGGACAGGTGTCATTCATGAAGTGAGTAATCTTGCGGATGGAACGGGAGGAAATCTGACGGACGCTCTCTTCCGTTATGCCCATGATTTCACTGATTTGCTTGTACGGCAGGTTGAGGTTTATTTTGAATATGAATATCAGCCGGGCATCGTTCGTCAGGCAATGGTTCTGGGCTGTCAGACACCAGTCGCAGCATGCTTTTATCCATTCCTGTTCATCCCGGTCCTGCCCGTTATAATCAATGGCAGGAAGTTCGCGAAATTCTCTCAACTCATTCATTGTGGCTATTCTTTCGTTCCGGGCATATCGCAGTATGGTGCGTTTGCATATTGTATATATCCATGTCGATAACCCGGATTCCCCGTTGAAGGAGTCTATGCTTTTGATGATTTCGTACCAGACTTCCTGAGCCGCTTCTTTAGCGATTTCCTTGTTTTGTATCATGCGGTGTGCTATGGAAGATACCATGACACCATATTGTTCTACGATTTCCTTTAAGTCAGGTTGCATATTCTAAGGTATTGAGTTTGCGAATGTAGCTAATTTGTTTTATCCTGCCAAGGCCGGTAAATGCGGGCATCACTTTCGTTTTGACACTTTGCTTTTTATGCATAACGAGAATGCGATATTTCCGTCCCGATGTAAGGACGAACGGAAAGAAACGAACGAAAATCAACATTTTGTTGATTGATAGCGTGATACATAAATATGTACAACTCTAATAAAAGAAAAACAGATGGTCTGTGCAGTGAATACAGATGGTTTGTCTCCCATCTATAGATGGTTTGTTTACGATCTATAGACCGTTCGTTTACGATATATAGATTGTGCACGTTACATCTATAGATTGTGCGCCTCAGATCTATAGTTCCTTCGTGTAAGAAGTATAGTTCCTTGTATAGGTATTGCATATACTGCCTGCTTTATGCAAAAGGCGTGTATATATATTCTATAGATTGTACAAATGGATTCTGTTTCGGGTGTTTTCAGAAAGGTATCTGTTAGTAAAAGTACTGTTTTTGTAATTTTATGTTCGGAATAAAGTGTAATATCTGACTTTAGGTGCGGTAATTTGGTCCGTAAATATTTATCCTTTTGTTATAAGTTTGCAGGTATATTTCAAAGCGGTGTCTTCATCGTTCATGAAATCGGAAATTGTTTGTGATACTTGATGATGGGGAGGAATTCCCATCCCTTCCATAGGAAACCCTTTTGGTGACAAATCCGGTTGACGGGTGAGTATTCGCAAATAAGTACCATGTTTTGTTCTGAATGTGCGAGGACCATTTCCTGTATCTCCTCCGGTGGCTTCACCGACAAGTGTTACGTTTCCGCTTTCTTTCATATCTATTGTGAAACTTTCGGCGGCAGAGCAGGTGATAGTACTGGTCAGCAGATAGATTTTTCCTTTATAAGCATCTGCTTCGGGTTGCATTAGTTGACTGCTGATGCAATGCGGTTGCTCTTTCCGGATAAAATATTTGCAGATATCCCGTCCGTTGCCACTGTTGCCTCCTCCGTTTTGGCGGATGTCTATAATGAGGTAGGGAAGGTCTTTTATTTGAGGATAAGCTACTTTGAAATCTTCCAGCACGGGGGACATCATGGTGTTGATGGCCAGATAGCCGATGCTGTCTTGCAAAACTCTGGTTTCTACGGTTACCTCTTTTTCATCAGAGAAGTAGTCTCTTCGTTTCAAGGGTAAAGAGATTGTCAGTGTATCATCGTTTCTCAGCAACGTGTAGTCTCGGAGGGTGTCGGCATAGCTGATGAATGCGTAACGGGCTGATTTCAGATGCCTCCATGCGTCAGTAGATGCCTCGGCATATTTTTCGTACTGATTAATCCACTCTTTATAAGGAACTTCATTGATGGCTATGATGCAGTCTTTATCCTTGAATCCGTATTGTGTCAGATAGGCATTGGGCTTGTAGATGTATAAGGAATCTTGTATGAGGACCGGAAATTGTCTCGCTGTGTACGTCCTGAAGCAGGAAATGGCATGACTGCATTGCAGGGCGGAAATATACTCCTGTACTGCCAATCCATAGTCTGTGGTGGTTTGTGCCTGGCGGACACGGGTGATGTATGTCTGGTATAATGAATCCATATTCAGATGTTTGGCTTGGTATAGTGAATAGTTTTCCATTACTATCTGATGTATTTCCTCAAAATCGGCTTCAAACTGCGAAGGTTTTACGGGTATTTCCGAAAGATAGAAATACTCCGCTTCGGGTTCTTTGTTGTAGAAATGCTTAGCATAAATGCGCAATCCGCACCAAGCAACGGCGAATATGGCTATTACGATAAATGTGATTTTTAAATGTTTCATACTCTATAGAATTTTGTTGTACATATCGTTTTGTGTCTTTATGGTTCTTTTTGCGTTGTAAAGTTAGCCTTTTATTTCTATATAATGAAACACGGATACACCTTTCTGTTCGCTTTTGTGCGGACACTTGTCCGTTTATGAACACTCTCTGAAATTAAATATGCGCTGATAATCAATGCTTTATTGTTTTGGCACGGCAATTGACTATATATTGTCGAAGGCGGTTGACAAAGACTTCCCTTCAAAAACCAAGAAGTAATAACAATAAAAAAATAACGATTATGAAAACGAACTTAATTTCAAAAGCAGTGGTAATGATGGTAGTAGTAATGGCAAGCGTAATGAACTTCTCTGCAAGTGCAAGCAATCCTACCCAGTACGTAAAGAACGAAGAGATGACCGGTGAGTTGATGACCGCAAAGACTATCTTCAAGAACGAAGACGGTCACCTGTTCCGCCACCTCCGTTACACGTATACTTACGATAACGAAAACCGCGTAACCAGCAAGGAAGCTTCCAAGTGGGACAACGTAAAAGAAGCCTGGGTTCCTTACTTCAAAATGAATATGGAGTATAATAATCATGAAATTGAAGTGAGCTACGCCCGTTGGAACTCCAAGAGCAACGCTTACAACAGCAATGTTGAAAAAACTGTTTATGAACTGAATGATGATAATGTTACTTTAATGTTAGCAAGTACAAAATAAAAGCGAATAGTTTTCTCGGGTAAACCGGCTATTGGGAATGAGGCGTTTCCCGATAGCCGGTTTCTTTTGTTATTGGCATTTGTTATGTTATTAAGTCTGAACAGCTTTACTACCCTACGGATAAAAAATATATCTTTGTGAATGAACCTGTTAATTGTCGGACATTAATCAAAACACAGATGAAAAATATGTTTTATTGGGCTGGCATCATAAGCATTCTTATCTGCCTGCCGCTTCGGGTTTCCGCTCAGTCGTACGAACAAATGTGGAAACAGGTTGAAGCTCTGGAACAAAAGCAGTTACCTGAATCTGCAATCAAAGAATTGCAAAAGATTTACGAGCACGCCAAACAGGAAAAGAACATGCCTCAGATGATGAAAGCCCATCTGACAAAGGCATCCTTATCTATCGACATCACCCCCGATAGTCTGGACCATGAATTATCCGGACTGAAAATCTGGGTGGCGGAAGAAAAAGACCCGGTGTATAAAGCTATACTGAATAATCTGCTGGGATACTACACCCTCGATACCGGCAAGAGGGATGAGGCTGCCATAGACGCTGCCATTGCTTATTTCCGCCTTTCACTGCAAGATAAAGATATACTTTCACGGAAGTCCGCTGCGGATTACCGCCCGATGACTGTCAGCAAAGAGCTGAGCGGGAAGTATTGCGGCGACAATATGTATCAGTTGCTTGCCCGGCAGGCCATCTCGCGGCTGAGTGGTTATTTCATTGTCAATCCCGTGTTAGCCGAGAAAATACAAACCGAGATATTATCCATTTATGACGAGCTGATTGACTTCTACCAACAGCAAGGCATGACGGATGCCCGCCTATTGCTAATGCTCGATAAACTGAATTACCAAGGGAATGACATCAGCCGCGGCGGTGTAAATGAAAAGCTGAGGCTGACCGACGAACAAGTAATAACCCTCTTGAAACAATGGGCCGAAGAGTTCTCCGCTTCCCCGCTTTGCGGAGAGGTATATTGCCAACTGGCAGAGCGCTACGACAGAATGCAGGATTATACCGCCAAACTGCATGCCGCCCAAACCGGACTAAAAAAATATCCCCAATCACACTCTGCCAATGATTTGAAAGAACAAGCTGCCGAAGTGCTCACTCCCCGTCTGGTGGTAGAAATCCCCTTTGCCTACCCGGCGAAAGAAGTGGATTTGAAAGTAAAATACCGCAATCTGACCGGACTGACCGTAGAACTTTACCGGATGAACCTGCCCGTTACGAGCAATATCCTGGAAAGGGAAATAACAGCTTCCACCGTAAGTCAATACGGCAAATTGGTCGGCACCCGCCATTACCAACTGGCAGCCACCCCGGATTATATGGAAACAGATACCTTGCTGCGTTATAAATTTCCCACCGAAGGCATTTACATATTAAAATCTATCCCCGACGGCCATCGCAAGTATACAGCATACGGAAAAGCTTATGTTTCCTCCCTGCAAGCCATATCCTTGGGATTGCCCGACGGAAAACAGGAAATCAATATCATCGACCGCCTGACGGGACATCCGGTGGCAGGCACGGAAGTAGCTTATTACCGTGTGTCGCAGGGAGAAGGTTATCGTTTGGTCAAAGCATATCCTGCGGACAGCAAAGGAACTGTTACCCTCACCCCGCCCGATGAAAGAAACTGGCTGGGAATAAACGTCCGTAAGCCGGGTGCCGACTATATGGAAATCAGCTATGCCGGTTTCTCGGGTGCGGGATATAATGTGCCCGCCTCCCGGAAGTGGGAAAAGCATGCTTCCCTCTTCACCGACCGGGCTTTATACCGTCCCGGACAGGTGGTGCATGTTTCGGGGATAGCGTATGAGCAATCGGGTGACTCGATACGTGTCTTCTCAAGAGTCCGCAAGGATGTGGTGCTGCGGGATGCCAACCGGCAGGAGATAGGCAAACTCTCCCTCGCTACAGACGAATTCGGGGCTTTTTACGGCGATTTTATGCTTCCCGAAACACTTCTCCCGGGAGAGTTTGAACTGTCGGTAGAAAGCGGTGAAAACCGTTATATCCGTGTGGATGAATACAAGCGTCCGACGTTTGATGTAGTCTTCCATCCTTATCAGGCCACTTATAACGTGGGAGATACCGTATTAGTTAGCGGCGAAGCAAAAACATTTGCAGGCGCTCCGGTAGGATTGTGCAGACTCAATTATAAACTCACCCGTTCGGAGAATGAATTCTGGAGGATTTCGGACCATGAAACTGTCCTGGCAGTAGGTGAAGTGCAGACTGATGCAGCCGGTAACTTCCGCTTCCCGGTCTTTCTGCGCAAGCCGGATGATTTCAAGCCCGACCGACCGGGGCGTTACTACACCTACAAAATAACGGCTGAGGTCATCAACCTGACCGGAGAGGTAGAAAGCGGTACTTTGTCGTTACCGGTAGGGCAACAGTCCGTAGCCTTGCAGATTAAAGGTCTGCGCCCAAAGGTGGCTCGCGAGAAACGGGAGTCCATACAGGTGCTGGCTATGAATCTAAGCCGGCAGCCCGTGACGCTTCAAGCCACGTATGTGGTGTATGCTTTGGACGAAAAAGGAAACAAAACCAATGAGGTATGCCGCCGCACAGTAGAAACCCGCCGCTCTTTTGTTCCCGATGATATACTGGCCCTTGCTCCGGGACGTTACACTATGGAAGTGTCAGCCCTCGACGGGCAGGGAAGAACCTGCACGGCAAGGCAGGATTTCATTCTCTTTTCGTTGGCAGACCGTCACCTGCCGGTACATTCACCGGAGTGGTTCTATCAGGACGGGACAGAGTTTAATGACGGGCATCCCGTCAGCCTGTATGTAGGCAGCAGTGAGAAAGATGTCTATCTGTTGTACGATGTCTTCTGTGGCGACAAGCGCATTGAATCCAAACGGATGGTTCTCAATAATGAAATCCGGCAGTTCACCTATCCCTATAAACCGGAATATGGAGACGGCATCACCGTGAACTTCGCCTTTATGCGCGAGAGCAAACTATACACCAAGCAAGTGCAGATATCCCGTCCCCGCCCGGATAAGAGCCTGCAACTGAAATGGATTACTTTCCGTGATAAGCTGCAACCGGGAGGAAAGGAAGAATGGCAACTCCAAATCACGCATCCCGGCAAGAAAGCGGCCGATGCGCAACTACTCGCCACTCTTTATGACGCTTCCCTCGATAAACTGTACGTCAATGACTGGGCTTTCAACCTGAACTTTCCCCGTTCCACTCCCGGTGTCCGTGCAAACCTGATATTCTCAGGCCATTCCATCTGGATGTACAGTAACTTCCCCTATGCGGGCAGCACTCTGCGCGGTCTTCGTTGGTGGGATGTGTATAGCACCCTGAATGCTCCGTTCTGGCGGGTTCCGCGTCCGGAGAACGGTTTTCGTGTAAAGCAGGATAGCAGGATGATGAAGTCCGCAGCTATCAGCCTTGATGCTGAAACCCCGCCCAATGACAGTTTTAAAGTGGAAGACGGAAACTCTGTTGTGGCGGTGCTCGAATCTTCTGATGCTGTGGCATTGGATGATGGTTCGCCATACGTTCCTCTCCGGCAGAGCTTTGCAGAAACAGCTTTCTTCTATCCCGCCCTCCGTACGGATACGAATGGAGTCGTAAGCCTGTCTTTCACCTTGCCCGAAAGCCTGACCGAATGGAAGTTCATGGGGCTTGCCCATACCCGGGGTATGGATTACGGGCAGATAACAGCCCGGGCAAAAGCTGTCAAGCCGTTTATGGTACAGCCCAATATGCCCCGTTTTATCCGTGTCAGCGATAAACCGGTCATCAGTGCAGGAATAATCAACTTGTCGGAAGAAAACATCCGGGGAACAGCCCGAATGGAACTGGTTGACCCGCAAACAAACCGGGTTCTGTCAACCCGTGAACACGAATTCAGTGCGGCTGCCGGAGCAACCGTTTCCGTATCGTTTGATCTGGAAACCCCGGATGAAGCTACGGTCTGGATTTGCCGGATTATAGCTGAGGGAGGCAATTTCAGTGATGGCGAGCAGCATTATCTTCCGGTTCTGTCTGATAAACAATGGGTGACTGAGGCAATACCCGTGCAATTGAACGGTGCGGAAAGTAAATCGGTTGCATTGGATGGCTTGTTTAATGACGGAAGCAAAACCGCCACCAATAAACGCCTGACGGTGGAACTGACTGCCAATCCCGATTGGTATGCCATACAAGCTCTGCCCGTCATTGGTAATCCTTTGAATGAAGATGCCTTGTCGTGGGCAAGTGCTTACTATGCCAATTCATTGTCCACAACCATTATCAATACTCATCCCCGCATCCGGCAGGTGTTCGAAAGCTGGAAAGCGCAGGGCGGTTCATCATCAGGCAATCTCAGTGATAAAGAAGATCTGAAAGACCTGTTGCTTAAAGAAACTCCCTGGCTGGCGGATGCCCTCAATGAGACGGAGCAGAAAAGAAGCATAGCACTTCTGTTCGACCTGAACACAATGGGTAACCGTAATCAGGTTGCAGCATCCCGTCTGGAAGCATTGCAACTCCCCGACGGCTCTTGGAGTTGGTATAAAGGGATGTCGGGCAACCGCTACGTCACCACCCGGATTGTAGAAATGCTGGCACGGCTCCGGACGATGGGCGCATCTGTTGCTCCGCTACAGGGAATGTACGAAAAGGCGGTGAATTATCTCCATACCCAATGGCTGGATGAATACAGACAGATGAAGGAAAGTGAAAAGAAGGGCGATAAGGATAGATTGCCCGGCGAGCAATCCCTGCATTACCTGTATATCTGTGCTTTGGATGCGCAAGTTGCAAAGCGGGCCGATAAAACAGCCTATTCCTATATGATCGGCAAACTGGAGGCAGCCCCTCCGGCTGATGCCATTTATGACAGGGCGCTTATCGCTACCCTACTGCATAAAGCTGGTAAAACGACCAAAGCGAACGAACTTGCCCGCTCCATTCTGGAATATTCCGTTGCCACACCCGGGATGGGACGTTATTTCGATACTCCGAAAGCCCGTTACTCCCGGAACAGTTATAGAATTCCGACGCAAGTGGCCGCCATTGAAGCCCTGTCCGCCATTCTGAAAGAACCGTTGGCGATTGCCGAAATGAAGCAATGGTTGCTTAAACAGAAGCAAGTGCAGGCCTGGGACAATCCGGTAGCTACTGCCGATGCTGTGTATGCTTTCCTGGGTAGAGATGATAATCAGTTGGCAGAGAGCAGCGCTATGAAAGCGGAAATATCCGGAACAGAAGTGGTGACTCCCGATGATGCATTAGGTTATGCCCGCCGTTCGTTCTCCGGTGATGAGGCTGAAACCCGGCAAATAGAAATAGCACACACGGGTGCAGGGATAGGCTGGGGAGCTGTATATGCCCAATATCTGGAAGATATGGATCAATTGCAATCCGCAAAAGGTAACGGTTTGAAAATCACCCGTACTTATTATAGAGATGGCAAGGAAGTTTCTTCAAAAACAGATTTGCATGTGGGAGATGAACTTACCGTCCGGCTGACAGTGAAAGCAGACCGGGATATGGATTTCATTCAGATAAAAGATACGCGTGCCGCTTGCATGGAGCCAAAGGAGGTGTTGTCGGGATACCGCCATTCCGATGCTATCGGCTATTATCAGGTGATGCGTGATACTTCTGCCGAATTCTTTATTGACAAACTAAGGAAGGGCATTGTTCAGATGGAATACAAAGTCTATATAGACCGTCCGGGAACTTATCAGACCGGTATTGCCACCGTGCAATCGGCTTATGCACCCGAGTTTGGCGGACATACAAAGAGTCTGTCTGTAACGGTGCGTTGAAATTATTATTCATTGATTAATCATAAAATGCGTATGAAGCATCTATGCTTATTGATTGCTTTTTTATCTTTCCTTAGCTGTAAGGCTCAGGAGGATAATGAGGATTTGGCAAAGGAGGTGATAATCTCGGGCCGTGTCTTGAATAGGGAGGTCTATCCGAAGGAAAAGGAGGTGACGCTTGTGATACCTTATCTGTCTGAAATGGAGACTGTCTACACTTCTCCCATAGCGGATGACGGTACTTTCAGTTTCCGTTTTAGTCCTTACGCTCCCGTTCGCGAAGTTGTTCTAAAAAAACAAATAGATACAGTCTTTCGATATAGCCTATCATTTATGATTTTTTGTAAGGGTAAATCCTCAACTATAAGCTTTCCTCCTTAAGCACCCTCACGTTAATTAGATTACCAATATATCCTATTATCACGTTTTAGAGATTATTATAAATATTTTTTTTCGTACCATAAACCACTCAACTATTTGAGCCAAAGAGCATCTGCCCCAATTCATCTTGTCTTACTTCAATACGCTCAGAAGGAAATATTGTTGAGGTAGCCAGCGTGCTCTTTCTACTAAGCAATTCATCCAAAGTCTTATCGAATGATTGGAAGTCTTTGCTTACAGCTATTGGATAATATACATAAACATCTTTGGTTTGTCCGATACGATACGCACGATCGGTCGCCTGATTTTCTTTAGCAGGGTTCCAATGGCGACTATAATGTATTACATGGTTGGCAGCGGTAACATTAAGTCCCATACCGGCAGCAATAGGCGACATGATAATGACATGAAATCCGTTTTCCATCTGAAATTCATTAATTGCCGATTGACGAGATTGTTTGCCGTCCTTGGGGCGTACTACAATCGAAGGCATGTCTCCATTGATGATTTTGCTTGTTAAACCATAGCGTTCAAAAATAACTCTTTGGAGCATTTTTTGAGTTTCCTTTCGGTCCGTAAAGATAATAACCTTTTCGCCTTTGTCCTTGATTGAATCTATGAAATCCACCGTTGTTTTTAATCTTGCTGCGCTATCTATCAGTTCATCTGTCTCGTAATTACCTAAAGTATCATCGTAAAGATAGGGATGTTCTGAGACAGTTCTCATACTCATTATGGTAGTCAGCATATTTGGTTGAATTCCGTCATTATAATCGCATATAACCGATAGGTATTTCATCTTCTGCACTTCGGGCATTTCACACTCTTGCTTCAGCTCTATCTTTTGAGGGAGATCTTTAGCTACGTCCTTTTTCAATCTACGCATAAAGTGAACACCTAGTTTGTTGTGTATTTCATTACCCAAAGCAACTATATCTGTATCTTCTTTCTTTAGTGGATTTTGATATTGGGTAGCAAAAGCTTTTGCATTATCCAATAGCCCGGGAGCACAGAAGTCCATGATACACCACAGATCTAACAGAGAGTTCTCTACCGGAGTACCAGTCATGGCTATTTTAAAGTTTCCTTTCAATGCTTTTGCAGCATTAGTGACTAATGTCCCTGGAGTTTTTATCTTTTGGGCTTCATCCAATGTCACAACGTCAAATTCAACAGCACAGAAATTTAACTGAGATATGCGAAGTGAGTCGTAGTTGGTAAGAATCATATCATAATGCTGCATTTTATCAATTATCGTCTTATCAAATTGCCGAGGCACATCTCTTGAAGTCAAGCATATAATGTTCAGTCTTGGTTTTTCAAAAAAACGTTCATATTCATTTTCCCAGTTCTCTAATAAAGAACTGGGGGCTACAATTAGGTATGGCTTATGCTTAGGGTAAGTGCGCGAATGCCAATCTATGAAATAGAGTATCTGTAGCGTTTTCCCCAATCCCATATCGTCAGCCATCAAGCAACCGCTTGCCTTGTTTTTGTAAAGATGCTGCAACCAAGCCACGCCACCCTGCTGATGCTCTTTTAAAGAGAAATTCGGTTGTAGATATGGGTCGTTGAATAGTACATAATGGTCTCCTGTTTCAATAAACAGTTCTTGGGTAGCAAAGCCTAATTCTTCAGCATTCTCTTCTATGATAAGTACTTTACGCTCTTCTTTTTCTTCACCTTTTACAGGTTGTTTCGGATTCTGTAGTTGCTTCTCGGCTATTTGAGCTAAATAGCGAGCATCATTCAATCCTATATCAGTATTACGATAAGCCACTACAGCATGACCTTCTTTTTCGGCTTGCTCAATCAAGTCTTTTAATTCGGTCAAAGAGTCTTCATTTTCAATCTTGATATGTGATGTTCCATTCTGTGGGCTTTCAATCTTAGCACCTACAATCCAACATGATTTATAAGGGCATACAAAAGGATAAAACTTAGGCTTATAAAGTCCTATTTCTATTACACGGTCACTATAGAATTCACTCAAATCAAACTGATCAGGGTCGAAGAACTCCGTGGGGCTATCGATGAGCTGTTTCATTTCTTCTTGGTTGCTAAAGTGACATTTACGTTCCTTCAGAGACTTCAAATTTTGCATTTGTAGTTGATTAAGTACCACACGAGTACGCTCTCCTTGTTCGTTTTGGATAGGATAAATGCCTTGCATCCTTCTCGTCTTTTCGAAGACAGAAGTAAACTTTTCCTTATCAGCTATATCAACTGAAGGTTTTACCGTAAAGCCATCTTCGTCTCTGTCGACTTCTAACTTGATTTTTTCAGGTACGTACACATTCTCATTAGTAAGATAACTGTCAAGTTCGCATCCAGCCTCCTG
Organism: Bacteroides cellulosilyticus; assembly: GCF_020091405.1. Taxonomy (NCBI): domain Bacteria; kingdom Pseudomonadati; phylum Bacteroidota; class Bacteroidia; order Bacteroidales; family Bacteroidaceae; genus Bacteroides; species Bacteroides cellulosilyticus. The sequence goes on along the minus strand of NZ_CP081903.1, from coordinate 1,589,933 downwards.
AGCTAATTGTTTGATAGTTGCAAAACGACGAAGGTTTTCATCTGTTGCTTTTGCTTCTGTACTTAATCGATTGAAATCTTCGACTTGATTGAATAACTCATATTGATATTCATTCAAAAGGTACTTCTTATCATTGCAAACGACCATATTTCCACTTCTCTCAAATGTGAGTAGCTGTCCATCAGGTATATGTGTGAGTAGCTCCAATTTATATGTAAAATCGGAAGAATTGAGCATACCATCACCTCTTAGGCGTATGGTTTTGTCATATGTCAAAGGTATGCCTAAGAGGTCACGTTCTTGTTGATCAAGCAAATAAATGCTTCCAAAAGGAATTGTACACTCATGCTCATAGAATGAAGCATCCCCATTATCTACCAATGTAGCCAACGGGAAATAGTAGATGCAATCGTCCGTAGTAACCCATTCCTTGAAATGAATATTGCGTCCATCCATATTCACGGTGAATACAAGTCCTTTACTATTTATATATTGAGTAAGCATATCATTCTATTTTTATTATTTTTATTAGAATTGAGTACTTATGCTGTATAGATATTCATAATTTCCCTAAACCAATTTGTTAAGCGTAACTGCCAGTATCCAGCATGGCGCATACTACCTTCATCTCGATAGTAGTAGTAATCTCCGTAATCAGCTTTTTCTACAGCAACAGGTAAATAGGTGTTCTTTAAACTATTAATATTATCAATACTCTTTCTCGATGAAAGAGTTCTTACTGTTGTATTTGACTTGTTGTATATATAGAGAGATCCTGAATCAGAAAATTCCACAAAAACTTTGTTGCCAATATATAAAATCAGAGCAGCAGTTCTTACTTTTCGTGAGTTAGTCTCAATGAAATAGTTTTGGAAGGAACTACCGGTTCGGTAATCCGAGCATAGAGATTGTCGAATAGTAGAAGAACCTGCTACGCGGAAATCAGTAATGAAATCTATGTATTTCAACCAAAAATCCTTGCGGTTCGGATCTTGCACACATATGTCAAAGAATACTTGAATAATCCTACGCGCATGCCATTTATTAATGCAATCCTTAGCATACCGCAGTTTTGCTTCTTCCTCGGGGGTTGCATCATTGAATGGAGCCCATGTTGAAGACAGGCTTATATCTCCCAAGATACGTGCGGCTGATTGGCTTATGTTATTCTGATACATTTCTGTACTACTTTTATCTGCTTGATAAACCAAATTAGCATATACAAGTTTTTTTGTTCTACTTAAAGTGTGTTTGCTTAAGACATCTTCTATAGCCGATAAATTATCGGTTTGCTTCATTTGGAAGTAGTTAATAATGACATCTGAGTAATAAGACTGTGAGAATGTAGAACTCTTATAACCCATAAGCATGGGGGCATTGTATATATCATCATTTTTATGCGCTATGAGGGTAGCCATACGAAGTGGACCGTTCTCGTCAAAGAAGTTGGCATGATTTTTTAGTAATAAGTATCTTCTGTTTTTATCTTGATACTTGTTGAGTTGACAGGTAATGAGTTCACAGACTTCTTCTCGCTCATTCTTGGGGATATTATTCCAAGTATTCATTACATAGAATACCAATCCATTGAAAAATAAGTTTCTCCAATGCTTTTTCAGTAGGCATAGTGCATAGGTGAAAGCTTTACTATCATTTTGGAGTTTCATCAAGTAGTAAGAGACAATGCGAAGTTCATGGGTAGTCCATTCTGTATTCTGATTATACATAGAAGAGGATCTTTTTACTTTTCTTATGACTTCCTCAATAGATTGCGGAGATACTTGAATCTGCTTATCTGAGAACATAGCAATCTCTATCTGTTTCAAGCGTCTAATGTTTCCATTGATAACCTTTTCTGTTTGGTGGTCATCCACAAGAATGGCTTGAAGCGAATAATCTCGGAGTAAATCCGAGTTAATGCTTAATAGGCTAAAGATGTCTTCGCTCATTTCCTTCTAAATCTTTTATCTGCAATTTCTTCTAATTGTTTTTCGGCATTGGTTCTGATTCTGAATTCAACTCTACGAGATAATTCCGGATTCTCGCCACCATCTTCATTGTAAATTAGATGGCTGGACGAGAGCCCATTGGCTGTAATTCGGGCAATTGTCCAATCCTTCTTCTGAGGTTCTACCATAAGTAAACAATAACTCAACACAGAACGTGTTCTATCCTGTGAGAGTTGCATGTTATACTCATAAGTGCCCTTACTATCTGTGTGACCTTCAATTCTAATCTCCTCAATATTTTCTTTGTATTGATCTGAACTGATAAGCTTTAAATATCGTGGAAAAAAGTCCTTTAGAATATCTTGAAACTTACTTTGGAGCACCGCTTGGTCATAAGCAAAAAGCGTAGAAGGTTCTTGGAAACGAATACTGAGATTTGTTGAGTCAATTACCGCATTCCACACTTTTAGATCATCCTTGAACTCCTTGTCCAAATCGATATAGAGCTGGGTCTTAATCTTGTCATACCGTTTCACAATTTCTTCATCTTGCTCTGCTTTCTCCTGCACCTGTAGTAGAGCTCCCATAAGCAAGAGGATAAAAATGAAGAGAAGACCAGCCATCAGGTCGCCGGTGGAGAGTGCAAAAGCATTCTCCTCACGTTCTTCGTGTTCAATGCGCTTCTTCTTCATAATTATTTCTTATATGTATTTAATGACTCAACTAAACTTTCTACTACCTCACTTTGTTGCTGAATGGTACTAGACAATGCGTCGGTCGTATTAGTCAAACTGCTACTATATTGATCCAAATACTTCTGAGTCGAACTTTGTACTGTTTTGCTATATTCATTCAGACCACTTTGCAATTGTGTGAAGATAGAAGCCAATCCTAAACGGATGGTTTCAAACTTTTGTACATAGTCGCTTGACATGTCACCTGAATCTTTCAATAAGGCTGTGATTGAGTCAATATTGTTCTGATTTATACGTTGAAAATTCATTTGGCTACTTGTATAGTCACTCTGTCCCTTGTTAAATAGTTCGGTAGCTGTCTTTATATCGCCAGTAATAGTTTGCAGATGAGCTGTACTTCCTGTAATTTGACCTTGAGCCTGTTGAAACATACCCATTGTACCGCTTACAGCCGTATTCACTTGTTCTAATCTTGAAATGCCGTTCGTAAAGAGAATAAGGAGTTTTCGGGTTTCTTCCATAGTAGATTCTTGCAAGGCGAGTAAGTCTGACTGTTTACTTATCACGTCGTCAGTAATGCTCTTCATGGAATCTTTTACAGATGATGTAACATTCGACATGGTATTGTTCATTAGGCTACTCAGTTGTTCCGAAGCTGAAGCTAACTGGTTCAATACACCTTGACTGCTTTGTTCAGATGATTGAGTGATAGAAGTGATCGCCCTAGTCACATCCATTAGCGAAGTATTAACGCCAGCAAGGACTTCTTTCATAGATTCTTGCATTGAGGTTGACATTTGAGTCATAGTATCATTCATGAAAGTACCTATCTGTTGACTTGCGGCAGCCAGTTTATTAATCACATCGTTGCTGCTCTGCTCTGATGAACGAGTAATGGAAGACATTACATCTTTTACTTCTGCAATGGCAGTGCTAATCGAAGTTGTAGCAAATGTGATTTGTTCCTGCATCTGCTGTATGGCCTTACTACTGCTAGAGGCAGAAGTATTGGAAATTTCAGAAATGGCATTCTTGACTTCCTCGATTGTAACTTGCAATGTTGAGGAAATATGCTCCATATTTTTAGGGAAGTCTGCCATAGATTGAACTGCAATACCCAACGATGAAGCTAACTCCTCTAATTGACTCGTAGCGTTTCCTGAGAGGCTGCTTTTGAATTCAGCCATGATAGTCACCATGCTGTTCTTTAATTCATTTACAACATTCTGAATCATATCTGTAGCTGGAGAAGCTACCTGTGATGCCATCTGGTCAATATGCTCTACAACTGCTTTTGTAGTAATATCTACACTTTCCATCAACGGGATAAGCTTCTGCTGCATCTGGCGCGACAACACTTCATCAAAACCATTGTTCAGTTCCAATGCAAGATCGGTAGAGAATGATTTAAGTGCTTTCGACTGCTCCTCATTCTCTTTCAATATTTCACGGATGGCATTGGCGATGACCACCTTGTTGCCTTCATTATTGGTATAAGAGAGTTGATTTTCCAATGCGGCTGTAATGGTAGTAGTTTGTATTTCCATATACTTAGCCAACTTGTTTTGTAACGCATTAAACAGATTTTGTTGACTATTTTGCATCAGTGAACTATCATCTATATAATGGGCGTCATCTAATCTTTCAGTCAAGTCGTATAGGACTTTACCCAATTGGTTCTTCCATCGTTTTTCGAATGCAGTATAAATCAAAGACAGCGCCATACCGAACAACGAGGTACCGAATGCAGTGCCCATGCCCTCTAATAGTGATTGAATACTGTCTTGGATATTCTCAGTGTTGCTACTATCAAACCCTTCTACACCCAATGTTAAACCAAGAAATGTACCTAATAATCCAAGACCTACGAGTGTGCCAGATGCCGTTTCAATCATTCTGTGATTCAAACTAATCACTTTGCCTACCGATATTTCAGAAAAGAACTCCGAAGCAGGAATATTGGTTTTCTTTTCACCATTCACTTCAAAAGTTATACTCTTCTGATAAGTTGTGGCAATAGCTGATAACTTCGACTCTTCAAGGGATTTTATGATGTCTTCCTTTTCAAGGACTTTAGCTACAATTATACGACAGCTCCTTAACTTTCTTGTCTGATAAAGAAAATAAATGAATACGATAATGATAATTGCAATGAATATATATGTAATGAAATTAGTCATATTTCAATGTTTTTATAGTGATTACTTCTTTCGGTATTTTTGGTTGTTAGCCTTTGGGTTTTCAGGATTGGTCATCTCCAAATAACCTGCTTCTATCAGTGAAGTGATATAGTTCTGGATGTTTTTACTATGATAACTAACTCCAGCTCTTTCCAAGATCTCACGACTACTGCGTGGTACGCTACAGAAGTTAACTAAGTCCTTCTGCTTGGCAGTTAACTTGAGACGATGAGTGTCAGTGTTAGTGTCAGTGTGGACGGTTTGAGTGTCAGTGTTAGTGTCAGTGTCTGTACTAAAAGTGTCAGAGTCAGTATCTATGTCACCATTTCTCCTTATTGTAATCAGGAATTCATGAACTCGTTCATCATTCTTAAATTCTACTTGTACTCCTTCTCCCAGCGCACGCTGAATGCCACTACCTGCACCAGTATAAGGAAGTAGATAAATTGCATTACTAAAGAGGTAGTTGTTACGAGGCATGGAAGTGCCGTTAGTGACATCTTCCACTTGTAAACCATTGGGCAGTGTACCAGGACTATGTATTTCTACTCGGTTGTCGAAGATAAAGATACGAATGGGGCTATTCCAGTTAAGCGAGCGATGGACTAAGGCATTCACTACAAACTCCATCAAACTTCCATAAGGAATTTCAAGTTCACCGAGTGAATTAAAATCTTCTTTCATTTGCACACTTCTTAAGTTACGAGTGAAAAAAGACATGATGATTTCAAACTGATGAAGCAGATTGCCTTCTATAATAGCATCGTTCACCTTATCACGGAATTGCTTGCCGCCTATAGAGTTACCTATAAAACTGATACATTTGGCTGTCATTACTGGTAGCCATCGCTGGGTGTATTTAGCGAACAATAAGATAGCTGCAACTGTCAGGCTTCCATCAGGGCGAATAAAACGCAGGTTACGCATCAACTTGTGCAAATCATGCCCTTTGGCAATAGCATTAGCAATGTCATCAAGAGAAGCCTCATGCAAAGCATCCCCAACCATTCCCTTTTTCTCCAGTACTGTTGAAAAACGGTTTTGCAGAAACTGCTTGAGAGTATTTTCGTCCAAGTCTTCTAAAGTGGCATTTTTCACAGCTGCTTCATCGGGGGCAAAGTTGCCGCACTCGGTCATCATTTCTGCCAATTCTGCATTATCAAAGACTTTACGCTTGTCTGCTCCATTTTTTATCCAAACGATGCCTTTGTTATCATGGTAGGGCTTGTTATTTCCTTCTTTTACAGTTGCTACTACTACATTTCCCCCCTCTATACTTACTGTATCGATGTTGAGCAAAATGTTGGGCACTACATTCTCCGAAGCCATGTTGCTGAGCATATTTGTTGTTTCCTGGACTTCAATATATGACAGAGGGTTGAACTCACCCGTCTTGTCATTGATACCAATCACGAGCTGACCACCGCGAAAGTTGCTCATGGCAACCAATTCGCAACCAATATCATATTTATCCAAGATACGTTCTTTGAACTGCACCTTACTAACCTCACCGAGGTCTCTGAGTTTCAAGATATCTCCTATTGTCATTATATTATTCTTTTTTTAGCAAATAATCCGATAATTAGAAGCCTCTTGGTTATTTTTGCTAATGAAAAGTTCTCCGTATAATAATTAAAAGAGTGATCCACTCCATAATTATCAGCAAAAATAAAATATTTAGTTATAACTCTTTTATTTTTCTTTTATTATTTTAGTCTGAGCGATTATATTCTCATATCAACGAGGTGTATTTCATGTGTCAATCTGTCTACTATTGTACAATTAATCGCTATCTTCTTCAGTCTCTCAGTATATAGTTTTTGAGGTGCAACAACAAGTTCTTTTTCAACACAGTTCCTATTTCCTGACTTTGACAGTTAAATTTTCTTTTTCTTGTAACTATTTAATATTCAATATTTAATAAGATTTCTTCCGGTGATTCGGGTGGCGCAAGAGTAAAAATGGCTACATTTGTGTCATGTTTGTGCGCAAGAAAAAGAATCGAAGCGGTTCCGTCAGCATAGTTGTATTCGATAAGAGTGATGGAATCTACCGCGAAATAAAGAGTTTCGGGTCTAGCTCCGACATTTTAGAAATAGCCAATCTGCAAAAGGAAGCAGCGAAGTGAATTTCACGGTATGGCGATCAACACCAATTGGACTTTAATGAGACAACACAGGCGGTTGCAGAGATTCGGCAAACCATATCACGCATAGAGAGAAGTCTTCAAAATGTTCCTCAAGCTATCTTAAATCGCATTTATGATAGCATCGGCTTCAATCAAGTAGATGACGCAATTCTTCGTAATCTGGTAATAGCACGCGTGTGTCAGCCTCAGAGCAAGGTTGCCACAGTTGAATATCTAAAGTCTAGCCAACAAGAAATCATTCAGTGCATCAGTGTGGAGCATACCATGATGACTCTTGGCGGTCGTATCGGTCTTGTATTCTATGATGTAACAACATTATACTTCGAATCGACACCGGGAGAGGAAGATGACATGCGTCAGAACGGTTTCTCAAAGGATGGAAAAACCGCAGGGGCACAGATTGTTTTGGGACTTCTTGTAAGCGAAGACGGTTGTCCTCTATCATCCTCTATTTTCAATGGTAAACAGTATGAAGGATATACAATGATACCGATTATCGGTGACTTTGTTCAGCGCTTTTCCTTGACGGACTTTGTCGTTGTTGCAGATTCAGTCTTATGAGTTCCAGAAATATACAACTGTTGCAAGAGGCTGGCTATAAGTATATATTGGGAGCCCGTATCCGTAACGAAGCCCCGGCAGTCAAGCAATGGATTCTTTCAATTGAAAAAGAGGCTGGCAATGTGGTGGAATGTCGTAAAGAAAATGGGCAACGCCTCAGAACTGCCTATGCAAGCGGCACTCTTGGCAAGGATAAAGTGAATAAGCGTGGATATAACAAGTTCCCTGATATAAGATGCGTGATACTTCTGCCGAATTCTTTATTGACAAACTGAGGAAGGGCATTGTTCAGATAGAATACAAAGTCTATATAGACCGTCCGGGAACTTATCAGACCGGTATTGCCACCGTGCAATCGGCTTATGCACTCGAGTTTGGCGGACATACAAAGAGTCTGTCTGTAACGGTGCGTTGAAATTATTATTCATTGATTAATCATAAAATGCGTATGAAGCATCTATGCTTACTGATTGCTTTTTTATCTTTCCTTAGCTGTAAGGCTCAGAAGGATAATGAAGACTTGGCAAAGGAGGTGATAATCTCGGGCCGTGTCTTGAATAGGGAGGTCTATCCGAAGGAAAAGGAGGTGACGCTTGTGATACCTTATCTGTCTGAAATGGAGACTGTCTACACTTCTCCCATAGCGGATGACGGTACTTTCAGTTTCCGTTTTAGTCCTTACGCTCCCGTTCGCGAAGTTGTTCTTCGCAATTATGCGGAGCACTTATTTGTACATCCGGGCGATAGTCTGTTTGTAGAGATTGATTTCAGTAATTTGCTGTCTCCCAAGATTACGGGAACTTCCGGTACACTGAATCAATATATGGCTCTTTTCACTTTAGGTGGATATTATCGTGGCCCTTATTATTGTAATCCAAGGAGTACTTTCGAAGAATTTGAGAAGGAATTGGGAGAAGAGCATACCAGCCGTTGGGAACGCCGCGCCGACTTCCTGAAGGAACATTCTCCGGGTGCCGAGGTTGAAGAATATACGGCGGATTTGCTGTGGATAGATTATTACAATGCACTCTTTAACTATGCTACGTCACAGGCATCGCAGGGCTATGATGTCAGTCTGTATATGGCATTGATGTTAAAACTTAATCCTCTCTTTTCGGGAAAAACTGTTTTTGCCGGTCTGTTTCCGCTTGCTGAAACGGTGAATTTTTTTCTCTATTGCAATCACACCAGGAGAGAATATAGCAATTTTGAGTTAGCAGATCTTGTCGAGGATTGCAAGGATAATGCTATCCTGCCGTATTTATATCTCCAACCCATGGGCATCTCTTTATGCGATAACGATACACTTTTTCTGGCTGATTACAGGCTCCAGTTCGATTCTATAGTGCAGGCTCCCCATTTGAGGCAACCCATACTTGAATTATATGAGGATAAAGCAGATTATCTGAAAGCCCCCGGAAAGGTATCCCACCAGATGCTTTATGGCAATAATGCGGATGAGTCGGTTGCCAGGAAGGACATGCCGTTTATGATTCCCGTATATAATCTTCTGGAGAAGTATGCAGGCAAGGTGATTTATGTTGATTTTTGGGGAGTGATTTGCCCCCCTTGCCTGGCAGAAATGGAGCCTTTGAAGGAATTACGCAAGCGATATTCTCCCGATGATGTGGTAATGGTGAGTATCTGTGGAAGTAGAGACAGGGAGGCATACCATAAGGTTCTGGAGCGCTTCTCTCTGCAGGGGAAGAATATTGAGTGCGTCTATTCGGAAGATTGGGCGACCTCCGATGACTATCACCGCATCATGAAGCACTGGGGCATGAACAGCATACCGCAATTCCTTCTGATTAACCGTGATGGGGTTATAGTGGATTATGGCACTGCATTGAGACCCAGTTATCCGAAGACGGCGGCAAAGATTGATACTCTCTTGAAGTAAGGGGAGAATCGGGTAGGGGTAGGTATATTAGGCGATATAAATAATTTATTGTTCGCTTTTGTGCGGACACTTGTCCGTTTACGAACACTCTCTGAAAATGTATAATTGTTGATAATCAGTGTTTTATTGTTTTGGCACAGCAATTGACTATATATTGTCGAAGGCGGTTGACAAAAACTTCCTTTTAAAAATCAAGAAGTAATAACAATAAAAAAATAACGATTATGAAAACGAACTTAATTTCTAAAGCAGTGGTAATGATGGTAGTAGTAATGGCAAGTGTAATGAACTTCTCTGCAAGTGCAAGCAATCCTACCCAGTACGTAAAGAATGAAGAGATGACCGGTGAACTGATGACCGCGAAGACCATCTTTAAGAACGAAGACGGTCACTTGTTCCGCCATCTCCGTTACACCTACACTTACGATAACGAAAACCGCGTAGCCAGCAAGGAAGCTTCCAAGTGGGACAGCGTAAAAGAAGCTTGGGTTCCTTACTTCAAAATGAATGTAGAATACAATAACAATGAAATTGCAGTAAACTACGCCCGTTGGAACTCTAAGAGCAATGCTTACGACAGCAACATTCAAAAGAGCATTTACGCTTTGAACGATGCTGATGCAACTTTGATGCTGGCAAGTACAAAATAAAAATAGTAGTTTTCTTTAGAAATGGGCTATTGGAATATGTGAGATTTCCTAATAGCCTATTTCCTTTTTGTAGTAAATGCCTATAAAATTTATGCTATTTCTTGTTGTCATAATGGACAAACCCGATTGGTTTACATTTATTTTTTTGCGCAATCTGTTTTTGTTTGTCTGCCAATTGTGATAAGGCTAAATAAATATCATCAAGTTCTTTTCGAGTATCTTCGCTGAGGTCATTGATAGCAGCAATTGTATCTTCGTTTCCGTCTTCCAAGACTTTCATGCGCTGCTTTAGTTCTTCTATTTCCTTTGTAGTATTATTGGTGGAAGAAAGGTATTGTCGCACAGAAACGAAAGCACGCATAATATTTCTATTTACTTCAATAGCAGTAGAAGAATGTAATACACTGCTTAACATTGCTACGCCTAATTCTGTAAAAGCAAAGGGCAGATATTTAATATTGCTACCTCTTCCTTTGTTCAAGATGCCAATTTGGCATCTTGAAAGTTCTTCTCTTGTGACTTCGAACATGAAATCTTCTCCTTCAAAACGTTCCATATTGCGCTTAACCGAGCGTTTTAGTTGAGCTGTTTCAACTCCATAAAGTTGAGCCAGATCAAAGTCAAACATTATCTTTTGACCTCTGAACTCATATATTTTATTTTGAATAACTTGTAATTCCATTATTATAGTAGTTTCAAGTAAAGATAGAGAAATTTTTACTTTAAACAAAGGTTTTCTCATTTTCTTGTTTGTTTCCTGTAGCGTTCGCTTTTGTGCGGACACTTGTCCGTTTACGAACACTCTCTGAAAATTTATAATCGTTGATAATCAATGATTTATCATTTTGGCACGGCAATTGACTATATATAGTCGAAGGCGGTTGACAAAAACTTCCTTTCAAAAATCAAGAAGTAATAACAATAAAAAAATAACGATTATGAAAACGAACTTAATTTCTAAAGCAGTGGTAATGATGGTGGTAGTAATGGCAAGCGTAATGAATTTCTCTGCAAGTGCAAGCAATCCTACCCAGTACGTAAAGAATGAAGAGATGACCGGTGAACTGATGACCGCGAAGACCATCTTTAAGAACGAAGACGGTCACTTGTTCCGCCACCTCCGTTACACCTACACTTACGATAACGAAAACCGCGTAACCAGCAAGGAAGCTTCCAAGTGGGACAGCGTAAAAGAAGCCTGGGTTCCCTACTTCAAAATGAATGTAGAATACAGTAACAATGAAATTGCAGTAAACTATGCCCGTTGGAACTCTAAGAGCAACGCTTACGACAGCAACATCCAAAAGAGCGTTTACGCTTTGAACGATGCTGACGCAACTTTGATGCTGGCAAGTACAAAATAAAAGTATAGGTACTATTGGGAGCCGGATACAGAGAACGTATTTCTCTGCTATCCGGCTTTTTTGTTGTTAGGTCGCCGGAGTATCCGGTCAGGTTTCGCACCTGCATGTCCGAATATTGTTGGGAGGAGCAGAAGACAAATGCACGGCTATATGTGGTTGTAGCTTTGCTTTCTTGATGGGCAGGGGCTTTTTATAGGTTGTATCAGTAGATTCTACCTGTATTTCTGCCTCGCCCTCCGGTACTTCGGCTATTGAAATCGGCAGGCAAATGCTATTGGCAACACTGTCTCCATCGGCATTGCGAAAACTGAGATAGGCAACCAGTTCATCATCCTGCCAACTATCCGGGAGAGGGAGTTCTGCATGCTTGCCGGAACGTAATGCGGCCTCGGTGTCGTAGACAGCCATTTCTTTATCTTTGTTGTACACCAGCAACATGGCTATATCGGTGTCTTCTGCATTTCCCATACCAGAGTTATTCTGCCAGTTGAAATTCATTTTATCCTTCTCTTGCATGGCTGTACCTTCGAATACGGGCATCAACGTTCCCATAGACACCAGCGCCCGGTTGAAGTCAATTGTAATATCTTTTCCGCTACCTGTTACAGCTCTTTTCAGCGTGTAGGACATGGCGGCGTTGAATGCGGATTTATCTTGTGTAAATTCTTTATAACCCATGCGTATGAAAGGTTTCATAGTCTTCAGGAAGCTGAATGCCGTGGCAAATTTGCCGCGTTGTTTCTGTTGCTTGGGTGTGCGTGGATTGCTGACTTTGGCGGTACGTGCACGGATATAGTATTTTGATTTCCAGTGAAAACCGACTATCGGTCCCACTTTACCGGAGAAACCTCCGAGAATGCCTTGATTGATAATTCCCATACTATCGTGTTTTTAATTACTTGTTTTTCTGATTGCGCAAATATATGGAAAAAGACTCTTATCCATCCGGTCCATGTGATTTTTGCGTTAATTTGCGTCGTTTTGCGTAGATAATTATTTTGCCTTTTCCGATGGGCTCTGTTTTGTCCGCATTATATCCGGGATGCACTTGCTCCGTACCAAGGCCGTAGTTTCTTCGCTTAGAGGTACCTGTAAGTGGAGAAGATACGGAGCAAGTACATTTCGGATATAGTTCAGATAAGAGGTTGTTTAGCTATAAATTAGTAATGATGAAACGTGAGCGAAGGTTTCTGTAACATTTCTTTTCTTCTTTAAGTGCATGAATCCCTACCTTTGTAATAGAAAAACGACAACTAAAATGGAACAAGAAGGATGATGAGGATGAAATTTTGCATTATTATACTGTCAGTAAGTTTATTGATAGTAGGGTATGGGCAAGCAATCCAGCATCCTGCTCATGTGCTAAAAGAGCAGGGTGGAAATAGACAATTGCCAAATAAGATGGTTACTTTGCTTGAATCTATGATTTAATATTGAAGTATAATTTAAAGTAGTTGTGCATGCTATTCCACATGCCTACTTTACGACAGAGTATCGTTGTAAATAACGAATTCTTAGGCTTTTTATCCTTATGAACTATTATTTACTAGGTATAATTTCTTATTTTTACATCCAAAAGATAGAAAGCAAGAGCACATGAAAGTTCATAATAAGAGATTACTGTATTTAGAAATCATTATATGTCTGCTGATTTCCGTAGGCATTACGTATGTTTTATATCAAAATAAAGCTAAACGTTGGGAGGAACAGTCATCCGCTACATTTAGGCAAGCGTTGGAATTGGAATTGCAAAAACGGGATACGGTTATGGTTTTTCATAAAGAAGCTATGGGATACTCCACTCTCTCTTTAGATGACTCGTTACCTAAACCAATAAGGATTATTGATGAGTTGGGAGAAAGAGAGTATGTTATACCCAAAGAGAAGTATGACCATAGTCTTGTGAAAGAGACGCTCAAAAGAAGTATTCTTAGTATTTTGTTAGAAGATTATCCTTTAGTTCCCGATACTTTGAATGAAATATGGGATAGTTTATTAATCACAGCTAATATTCCAGTGAAAACCTGTATACGCATTTCCGTAACAGATTTTCAGGAACGTGCATCAGTTGCTCATTCAAAAGATATCTTTGAATCGTTTTCCCCAGATAGCTTATTATCTTACTATTTGGGTGAACGTTGTGAGGTGGAAGTAACAGGTTTTGTTTTTTATGGCTGGTATGAAGCTATCAGTGGTTGGGGGTATTTTGCCATTTGCTTGCCATGGATCATCTTCGCTTTCTTATTCTTTTTGAGAGAAAAAATCATTTTCATATTAGAGAGACGGTTCGTAAAGCATGAGACTGTCACTATAAAAACAATGGTGCCTGTTATTGCAGTGAAAACCGAAGATTCTCATGTTTATCACTTGGAAGAGGGTGTGTTTTTTGATACAAAAGAGAAGGTATTGAAAAGTGCCGGTCTGACGAAAAAGTTGGCACCACAAGTCGCTTATTTATTGAAACTGTTTTTAGAGTCCGAGGGGTATCGACTGTCTACCAGTAAAATAGATAATAATTTATGGCCGGATGGTAGCGGAACGCAAGAAAGAATTTATACGGTTATTCGGCGTTTGCGCAAATCCTTAGATGGAATAACGCATCTTATGGTTGACTATGAGAATGACATATATCAATTGAAAAGTTCTATTTCTGATGAAATAGTGAAAAATAGTACGATACCAACTTAACTATATTGAAAATGTGATAGTTGTAATTTAAATTTAGAGCTGCTCTTTTCCGCCATGTAACATGGTTGAAGAAAAATGTAACATTGCGACTGATAAAAAAAGATTTGGTCAGTATTGGTCAGTGAAAAGAATTGGATTGAGAGCTTTTTTTCCGATAACTTTGTGCTCGTAATTTTACATAAATCGTGATGTCTAATACTAAAACGTTGATTTATTATGAAGAGCAAAGTTTTTATTTTCAGTTTATTTATTGTTGTGTTTGTTGTCTCTCTTTGGTACTTTAAATCTCCCCAAAAAATGGATGATTTGATGCTGAGCAATGTGGAAGCATTGGCAGCTATTGAAGAAACGGTTCCTCTTCGTTGCATGGGCACAGGAACTGTAGACTGTCCTATGGGTGGCAAAGTAAGAAGGGTAGTAATCGGCTATAGCCTTGAAGTACCTTATTAACATATTGTTCATGTTTTCCCTTGTTGCATGTACTTCTGTACCTGCGCATAAGGGAGTAGAGTATTCGGATTTCCCGGAAACGAGAAATCTGACAGCATGTCCTTTGTCTGTAGACACGGCTGTATTCCGTTTTCCATTTCGGATACGGGTACAGGATACTATAGTAGCTGTAATGGATCTGCATGGTATGGATCATTTTGTCCATTTGTTCCACTATCCGAACTTCTCTTATATCACTTCTTTAGGTAAGCGTGGAGATTCGCCGGAGGAGATGCTTTCAGTTGAAAATATCCGATGGAATGGAAATTCGTTGTGGGCATTGGATGCAAATAGTTCAAAATTAACTCGGTTTGGTTTGTCTTTATCCAATGACTCACTACTTCGTGAAGAGACAGTGAGCTTGGATAAGGAGATACTTCGAGGGCTGGATTTTGTGATTTATGATGACTCTACTTTTATCATTCCTGATTATTCAGGAGAAAGTCGTTTTTGCTGGGTGGATCGAAAGGGTAGGTTATTGCATAAAATGGGGATTATTCCCACTACGAATGAGGAGGCTTTAAAACATGCTCGCCCGGCATTGGCGCAGGCATGGCGCAGTTTCATTGATTATAATCCTCGTAATGGGATTCTGGCTGCCGTTACTCAATTAGGAGAAGTACTCGAAATCTATAATCTGAAAGATAGTACCCATATAGTTCGTGTTGGTTTGCATGGTGAACCTGAATTTCAAATAGCAGAAGGTTATGGTGTGCCTACTGGAATTATGGGATTTAGTGATGTACAGGTAACGGATACTGCTATTTATGCCGTTTTTCAAGGGGATACTTTTGAAGAGATTTCGCGGAAAATGCAGAAAGGTGATATGACGGATGGTGGGAGGTACATATATGTATTTAGTCTGAGCGGTGAACCTATAAGGAAATATGTGCTGGATCATTATATTTACGGGATATCGGTAGATGAACTAAATGGTGAGATTGTTGCTACGGATGTGAATAGTGATGAACCGGTGGTGAAATATGGTTTATACTAATTTGTTTGAAATAAAGGAATAGGCAGAGAAGGTTTTGCTGACTCATACGTATCGCCTGTTCCTAAACTACTAAAGAAAGGAGGTTAAGACAAAGATACATACATAGTTGAAATGAGTAATATATTTGCTTTGCTGTTGAAATGATACATACAGATTAAATGGATTTTTAATATTAATAAAGAATTACTTATAAGAAACAATACTATGAGAAGTAAAAAGATTACCGCTGTTATAGTGATTGCAATAGTTGCAATCACTACATTAAATGTAAATATAATGTTAGAAGATTCAGCAATAGATACATTTCTAACATTGAATTTATCTGAAAAGTTAGCTTTGGGAGAAGATACAGGAAGCGGAGCTAGCGGAGAGAAGGGACCTATGGAAAGTACCAGAGTTCATTGCACATCAACTACTACTACTACAACTACAACTACTAACAATAATTCTAATTCTAGTGGATCGAATGTTAATGGCAGTGTAAATGCTGGTTGGGGACCCATTGGCGGCTCTGTTTCAGGGGGGTGGGGCTCAAATAATTCTAGTGGTTCATCAAGTTCTACTACTACGTCTACGGAAACAACAAGAGACTATTGGGCTGACAAAATTCTGTGTCGAGGTGCCTCTGGTAATTGTACATCTTATGATCCTTGTTAAAAATTAGCTGATAGGGTCCAAAGTGTTAATTTTATCTATATCTTCATTGTAGATATAAAAAGAGACAATTGATATTTTGGACTCTTTAATTATAAAATTCATAAATAACAAAATATGAAATATCTTTATTGGGTTATACTATTGTGTTTGTTTTCCTCATGTAACAAATCTTCGAAGGTTATTCGATCGAATTTATCGTCATTAGAAGAAATTGTGATAGATCCTCAAAAAGGACAGAGATTGCCATTTGATAGCCTTATTGAGAAAATAGAATATGTGAAATTGGAGAGCCTTAATGATAATTTGATTGGGAAAATATATCAAATATTATTTTCTGATAGTTTATTGTTTATAATTGATAGCGAAAGTACTAAAACGATAAATATATTTGATTTGCAGGGCAACTTTAAATATCGAATCTGTCATGTTGGTAATGGGCCTAAGGAATATGTAGATATTTCAAATGTCTGTATTGTTCCAGACAAAAAGCAATTGGCTATATTAGATAGAATTCAACGGCGTATTCTATATTATAAATACAATGGCGAATATGTATTAACAGAACAGACACCTTTTATTAATGATTATTTTGAATATTTGGAGTCCGGTAATAAAGCATATGAGATTTATGGAATGAATGATCCGAAACTTGGTGGTGATAAGGAGAATTCGTTAGTTGTAACGAACTCTGTTAATGATGTTATTTATAGTTTTTTTAAAGATATATATAAAAAGGATTTTTATTATACAAAAAATAGAACCTTGCGCAAGTTTCAAAAAGAAGTTTATTATAGTCCTAATATTGTAGATACAATATACTGTATTAAAGATTCTCTAGTTGAGGCCAAATACTATATTAATATAACTCAAGACAATGTAACTGATATAAAAATTGTAAATACTGAACAATTTCATAAGATGTTGGAAGATCATTACTTTTTTAATGGAGATTTTATTGAGTTGAAGAATTTTACATATATCAATATTATGGCCCCCTGGGGGTATCCAAGCGCGGTTTATGTTCATGGAAAGAAGAAAACTTATTTAAGTTCTGGCATTGGTAATCATCCGTTTTTTGCTTTTATGGATATCGCTCCTAAGGCACGTTATAAAGAAAATTGTATTGTAATTGATGTTCAGTCTTATCAAATATTGGCACTAAAGTCACAATTATACAATGGCGAGAGGTATAAATTGTTATTGGATTCTCTGTTCGAAAATCTAACGGAAGATTCTAATCCTGTATTGTTTTATTATTATTTAAATGAAAAATTGTAAATAAAATTATCATGTCATGTTCTAAGAAATATATTATTCTATGTATTATTATACTATTAATGACTGCTTTGAATATCTGTTTGATTTATAAAATAAAAGTTGAAAAGATGTATTATAATAATACAATAAGAGATGTAACAACGAAAAATATTTTATCAAATTTGTATAAGATTAATCTGGATGTAAATTTGATTAATAATGGAATTGCATTAGATAGTTTACTATTAATAAAAAATGTGTTTAATAAAGAAGAACGAAAGATCATAGATGCATTTCAAGGAACAAATAAGCTTCTTATTTGTCGGTTTTCTGAACTGAATTGCCAAGAATGTACTATATACTCTATACTTAAAACAATTAGTCACTCAGATAGCATTGGAAAGAATAACATTGTATTTTGGGGTGATTATGAAAGCAGTAAAAATCTTAATATTGTAAAGGAACGTCTTGGGATTAGAGATATGAATGTTTACAACTTACCATATATTAATATTCCAGCAGAGAGAATTGGAACTCCTTATTATTTTGTGATTGATACGACATTGACAATGTCGGACTTTTTTATACCAGATAGGTCTTTTCCTAGTTTAACAGATCATTATTTTGAAATAATCAAAAAGAAATATTTTATGCAGTCGATCACTAACTAATAGATAGAGAGGACTAGAAAATGAAGAAGTTGAAAAGACTTAAGAAAGTGGCTGTTAAATTTAGATTTTATTTAATCTTAGCGTTTGTTACATCATTTATCATTGTTTTATTAAGACTTTTTGTTTTCGCATCTTTTAAAGTACCTTCTATATCTATGGAACCTACAATAACACCTGGAGACTATGTGTTTGTCAATAAACAAATACCTGGTCCTCGTATTATCACTAATTTTACTTCTGTGCAAAGAAGTAAAAATCTGGAGTGCAAACGTCTTAAAGGTTATAGAAATATACATCATAATGATATCTTAGTTTTTAATTATCCATATGTTGATGGAAGTCATATAACGCTTAATACAAGTATGAACATTATTAAACGTTGTGTTGCTATACCAGGAGATACCTTTTATATAGAAAAAGGGATTTATAAAGTGAGAGGCCTGATGGATACTTTGGGGTACTATAAGAGTCAAATAGATTATTATAAATATACCATTCAAAAAGAAGAAATGTTGCATAGTGAAATGTTCTCTTTTAGCAAACAATGTAATTGGACTACTACAGATTTTGGGCCTCTTTATGTACCAAAACGCGGTGATACTCTTATGGTTGATGGTAAAAGTATTTTGCCTTATTGGAATTTGGTATTGTATGAAACAGGTGGAGAATTGCATGTGTTGAATGATACGGTTTGGCTGAATAGAGAGTACTTACAGGTATATGTTTTTCAGAAAAATTATTATTTCATGGCAGGTGACTCTCCCCATAATTCATATGATTCTCGTTATTGGGGGTTACTTCCAGAAGATCATATTATTGGAAAAGCGGAGTTTATATGGAAATCGAAAGATACTGAGACAAAACACTATCGTTGGAATAGAATGTGTAAAATGTTGTAAATTAATTGTGTGGAATGGATGAATTGAAGATTTTATTACTAAAATACTTATGAAAGAATACAGTAACTTATTAATTATCTTTTTTTTTCTAGCATTGACTTCTTGTTCCAGAGTTTCAGTTACTCCTTCCTTGGAAGATATTCTATCAGCCAATCCCAAGTTGCAGGTTGTTCTTGACAAATACCAAGATGACTCTTTGAAGCATAGAGCTGCCGTTTTTCTTATCGAAAATCTGCCTTTTCACTATAGCTATGAAGGTGAAGCTCTAAATGATTACCTGAAGCTTTTTGAACTTCACGGCAAAGGCACCATGTATCCGGATAAAGTGTTGGACTCCATTAAACGTGCTTGCGGCCCTTTTCATTTGGATAGGTTAGAAGCGAAGAGCGATATCTATATTGATCCGGCCTATCTGATTGAGAATATAGAATGGGCTTTCAAAGTATGGCACGAACAGCCTTGGGGGAAAAATGTCTCTTTTGACGATTTCTGTGAGTTTATTCTTCCTTACCGTGTGGGCGATGAAAGGCTGGAACCTTGGCGTGAAAGAATCTATAATAAATATAACCCATTGCTGGACAGCATTCGAGGACTTCCGGAAGCCGAAGATCCGAAGTACGTTTCTCAAGTACTGATGGATACCTTACATAAGGCTCCGGTCTATTTTACCGAACTTTTTTCATTTGGTCCTCATTACGGTCCCAAAGTAGTGGACTGGCGCTCGGGAAGTTGTGTAAATTTCACTGATTTGCAACTGTATGTCTTCAGGGCTTTGGGCCTGCCTTGCAGCGAGGAAATCATGTTGATGCGGGGAAATAAAAATGTTCCCCATTACTGGAATGCCGCCTTTGACAAAGATGGCAACTCCTATCGTTGCTCCATTTTGGATCCTACTTCTGAACTGAATAGCCCTGATAATTATTGGGACCCTAAGGGAAAGGTTTATCGCCGCACGTTCAGCGTTAACCGTGAAATGATTCGGGCTATGGGCAAGAAACCGGAAGAGAGACATCCCTCTTTTCGTTATCCCTGTTTTCGTGATGTTACTGCTATATATGCGGGGAGCAAGAACCGCACATTAATGATTGGCCCCGGAAACTTCTACAGCCCTCTAAAGAAGGGCGAACCGGTCTATCTCTGTTCCGCCAGCTTTATGGACTGGGCTCCTATCGGGTGGTGCCTCTACGACAAGCAGCTTGGTGCTGTCTTTGAAGATGTGGAGGGACAAGTTGTCTTTCGCTTGGGAACTTATGAAAACGGCCGTATATGCCCGCAAAGCGATCCTTTTTTGCTTGATAGGGAAAGCGGTGAAGTACGATTTTTCCCTTCGGGAGGTAGGGAGGTTGAAGTTACCCTACTCCATAAATATGAACTTTACTTTGAACCTTTTGTCCGGCGAATGGTAGATGGTGTGTTTGAAGGTAGCAATGACTCTCATTTCAACAGGAAAGATACACTGTTTATCATCAAGGAATTCCCCGAGCGGCTTTGGAATGTTGCACGGGTAAATAGTGCCCGATCTTACCGTTATGTTCGCTATTATGGCCCTAAAGACAGCTATTGTAATATTTCGGAGGTTGCTTTCTATACATCTTTTGCTGACAGTGTCCCTTTGAAAGGGAAGATTATCGGTACACCGGGGGGTAACGGATTGGGCGGTTCCCATGAATACACAAACGTGTTCGACGGAGATCCTTATACCTCCTTTGATTATGCCCAGCCTACAGGGGGCTGGTCGGGACTTGATTTGGGTGCTCCCCGACGCATCGAAAAGATTGTATTCACTCCCCGCAACCGTGATAATTTTATTCGTACGGACGATGAGTATGAACTTTTCTATTATAATAACGGTGAGTGGACATCAGCAGGCAGGGTACGTCCTCATTCCGATTCTTTGCTTTATAAGGTTCCTGAAGGTGCGTTGCTCTATTTGAAAGATCACACCCGTGGAAAGGATGAACGTATATTTGAATATAAAAATGGAAAACAACAGTTCTGGTAAGAAAAAGAAGGGGGTGTCTTGGGTTGTCGATAAGCTCCTCAACCTGTTCCTGATAGCTTTTGGAGTAGTGGTGATATGGATACTGCTTCAGGTGACCAGTATCGCTACTTTCAAGATTCCTTCCGACTCAATGGAGCCTGCCCTGCTTGCCGGAGATAATATCTTGGTGAATAAATGGGTGATGGGTGGACGCATTTTTAATATTTGGGATGCTCTTGAAGGGAAAGAGGTCAAGATTACCCGTCTGCCGGGATTGGGAAGGATACGGCGGAATGATGTGTTGGTTTTTAATTTTCCCTATCCTGCACAATGGGACAGTATAGGCCTGAACTTGATGTCTTACTATGTAAAGCGATGTGTGGCTTTGCCGGGGGATACGTTTGAGATCAAGAAGGCTCACTACCGGGTGAGTGGTTGTGAAACGTCGTTGGGAAATGTGGAGTCACAGGATGCACTGATGCGTATGGTAGCAAATGGCAGGGAAAAAGATTATGGAATAGTGATGAGTGGGTATCCTTATAATGGATTGGTGAACTGGAATATCGTGTGTTTTGGTCCTCTCTATCTTCCTGCAAAAGGAGATGAGATAGAGATGAATCCTAAACATGCTGTCCTATATCGGAATGCGATAGAATGGGAACAAAGAAAGAAACTTTTCCTGCATAGTGATACGGTTTTCCTGAACGACAGTGTGATCCATACTTACCGTTTTAAAGAGAACTATTATTTCGTTGCAGGCGATAAGGTTATGAATTCTCAAGATTCCCGTTATTGGGGCTTGCTTCCGGAACCTTTTATTGTGGGTAAGGTTGTCCGGATCTGGAAGTCGGTGGATAGGGGTGCGGGTAAGGTTCGATGGGATAGGACATTTAAAAAGATAGAATGAGATGATAAAGAAAAGAGCTGGCTAATGTAAGAAGATGGGAAAAATACAAACTTATAAAATAAAGACAGCAGTAATGGTCTTACTGTTGTTTGCGGCTGTATGTTCCTTACAGAGTCTTGCTTGTGCGACAACTCCCGAACTTCCTTCCGGAGAAACTGTTGGGCAATGGGTCTGGTTAGGAAAGGCTGTGTTGTTTTCTTCCGGATGCATTCTTATTGCTTCTTTCCTGCAGTTGTTCGGAAAGGCTTACAGGGAAGATGCTTTGGAGTTCCGGCATTTTTATGCTTATGTGGCGTGGAGTTTAGTTATTTTGGGAAGTGTTGAGGCAGTGTGGGGATTGTGCCAGCTTTATGGATTTTCTGTTTCCGGTCATTCACGTTATGCACTTATAGGTTCTTTTTTCAATCCCGGTCCGTATGCGGGTTATCTGGCAATGGCGCTGCCTGTATGCCTTCATCTGTATCTGCGCATTTGTGGTTGGAAAGGGATGCCTGCGCGCTATAAAATAGAAAAAGGTACGGCTGCCGTGTCGGGTATGCTTATTCTTTGCGTATTACCTTCCACCATGAGCCGCTCTGCTTGGGTAGCTGCGGCAATAAGCTGTGCTTGGGTGGCATATATGCATCGTGACAAACGAAAATGGAGTATATTGTGGCGTCGCTACAAGAAGCGTTATGTTTTATGGGGAGCCGGAATATTTTTGCTTCTGTCGCTGGCTGCTGCCGGGATGTTCTTTTTGAAACCCGATTCTGCATTGGGCCGTCTGTTCATGTGGAAGATAACTTGCCGGGCTATTGCTGCTCATCCGTGGGGATGCCCTACCGGATTCGCTTGTGCTTATGGCGAGGCTCAAAGTTTATATTTTGCCTCAGGGAACTATGCTTCTTGGGAAGAACGTGTGGCAGGAAGTCCTGAATATGCATTTAATGAGTATATGGAGTTTGCCCTGACGTATGGTGTCGCTATGTGTATACTGGTGCTGTTTGTAATCTTTGGTTGTCTTTGGATAGGAGTGAAGCTCCGCCGTTATGGTATCTGTGGAGCCCTTATTTCCCTGCTTGTATTTTCTTTTTCTTCCTATCCGTTGCATCTTCCGGCTTTCATCGTAACTGCTATATGTCTGCTTCTTGCCTGTGGGATAGGTGATGTAATTGGCAAGTATCTTGTTCTGTGTGTTTGTCTGGTGGTGTGGCTCGGAGGTTATGCGGAAAAATGGACACAAGAAAGAGATGCCTGCCGGGATTGGGTGAATGCGAGAATACTCTATCGCTCGGGGGCTTACGAAGCTGCCAACAGGGCTTATGAAAAGCTTTATCCGTCTTTGAGGAAGAAGGGTGCATTCTTGTTTGAATATGGGCATAGTCTGCATAAATCCGGTCGCTATGACGAATCTTTTGAATATTTGGATCAGGCACGGTTGTATAGCAATGATCCGATGATATTGAATATTATGGGTAAGAACTGCCAGGCGTTACATGAATATAAATGTGCCGAGGCTTTTTTTCTTATTTCTGTTAGTCGCCTGCCGGGTAGAATCTATCCTTACTATCTGTTGGCTAAGCTTTATTCCGAGCCGGACTATCGGGATAAAGACAAGTTCGGGGATATGAAATGGAATGTGCTGAATCGGAAGCCCAAGGTTTATTCTACAGCTATTGAAGAGATGCGCAGGGAAGTGGAGGAGATTGCGGAGAATTGGGATACCGGGAGTAGTATTATACGTTCTGATGACGTTGAATCGGAAGAGTGAGGCGGCATTGAGAATGCAAATTATATGGAACATAAAAGAACGAGAAATAGAATATGGAAACTTATCATGATAACTGGAATGCCTGTCTGTTATTCCGCAATAAACAACTGACTAAACAACTGAAAGACTATCAGAATGCCTCGGCACTGGCTGAATGTTCTTCTTCCCTACTTGTGTCTATGGGGCAATTGCTTCGTCTTCATCAGCATCCGTCTTACGGACTTGTCCGGGATGAGGCTGAGTGGGCGAATCTGTTTACTGTCATTGATATGCTGTATGGTGATTGCCTGTCGGAGACGTTATCTTCATATGGACTGAGTATGCAGGAATTGAAGTTATGCTATCTGGTTCGTGCCCGGTTGGGTAATAAGGCTATTGCAGTTCTCTTCAATATAACTCCCCGTTCGGTGCTGAAGGCAAAGCAACGTATAAAAGGAAAATTAGCGTTATCGGCTACGGATTGTTTGGATACGTATATACAGCAATATTAATTGTACGATTCATATTCTCCTATTCTTGATTTGTCCGCTTTTGTGCGGACACTTGTTCGTTAATGAACACTACTTAAAAGTGAATAATCGTTGATAATCAGTGTTTTATTGCTTTGGCACGGCAATTGACTATATATAGTCGAAGGCGGTTGACAAAGACTTCCTTTTAAAAATCAAGAAGTAATAACAATAAAAAAATAACGATTATGAAAACGAACTTAATTTCTAAAGCAGTGGTAATGATGGTAGTAGTAATGGCAAGTGTAATGAACTTCTCTGCAAGTGCAAGCAATCCTACCCAGTACGTAAAGAATGAAGAGATGACCGGTGAACTGATGACCGCGAAGACCATCTTTAAGAACGAAGACGGTCACTTGTTCCGCCACCTCCGTTACACGTATACTTACGATAACGAAAACCGCGTAGTCAGCAAGGAAGCTTCCAAGTGGGACAGCGTAAAAGAAGCTTGGGTTCCTTACTTCAAAATGAATGTAGAGTACAGTAACAATGAAATTGCAGTAAACTACGCCCGTTGGAACTCTAAGAGCAATGCTTACGACAGCAACATTCAAAAGAGCATTTACGCTTTGAACGATGCTGATGCAACTTTGATGCTGGCAAGTACAAAATAAAAGTATAGGCACTATCGGGAGCCGGATACAGAGAACGCATTTCTCTGGTATCCGGTTTTTTTGTCAGGGTTTGTTTTGGTGTACTTGGGTTACTGGTTTTACTAAAAATGAGTTGTTTACTGGCTTCATACTTGTCTTTATTCATCGGCTTTTCCGCTGAAACTGTCGCCTGAAGGACAAGGAAGGTTCTTTCAGGCGAATCAGGTCATTTCCTCGCACACCCGCATTTCCATTCCTTTATATACCACTACAATCTTGTGCAGCCGGGTGTTGCCGATGGCACGTTTCACCGTTTTCGTGTCGGGGGAAAATGCTTTCAGGTTTATTTGGGGGATTCTCGTACCAGTCGTAAACTATTGCCATAATGCTTGTATCTTAATGCTTTAAATGTATATGCTTGTTGACCCAAAGGTGTTGTTTTAAAAGTGAACCACTAGAGTCAGCCGGATGAGTGACTGGAGTTGGTAGATCGGCCGACTGAAGTTGTTCGAGTGAATGACTCCAGTCAGTCGTTTCTAAATCGGTACATAAAGGTAGTGATGTTAGTAGGATTTACCTATGAAAATCCTTGGAACAACGCTACCATGCGCTTCGGGCAGGTACTGCTGAAGGCAGGGGTGGTGCATCGGCACACGGAGTATGGGAATGTGTATTGTGACGGCTGAAAGCTGAAAGTATTCCCTGAAGGGGTACTTTCAGTGTAAAGGCCGATGAATAGGACAGTTGACGGGATATGAAAGAACTGAACGATAGCAATGCAGCTTTGATGTTGGGGGGGGGAGGAATAAGTTTGTTTCTTCAAATTGGGTAGTCGGAATGCTTTATTACAGATTTTCATCCGTAATTTCCAAAAAAGGAATAAATTTGCTCCACATTAATCTTTCTTACTTATACTATGATGAATACAAAAGTAAAATTATTACTGACCATAATATGGTGTCATCTGCTTCCTGCACTGTCTGCACAAGAGATGATCAACGTACGGCATTATTCAATAGAAGATGGCTTGTCACAAAATATTGTGCAGGATATGCTTCAGGATAATGATGGGTACATTTGGTTGGCTACATGGAATGGACTGGAAAAGTTTGACGGATATACTTTTAAGAATTATAAGTCGTATCCTACAGATGATACAAAACTAAAATACAATAGATTAGTAAGCATTGTCAAAGGAGCCGATGATGCCTTGTGGTGTCATACATACGATGATAAGGTTTATCTATTTGATGTGCGCCAGGAAAAATTCAATGATATTTTTGTCTATCATCCACAGATAGAGGAATGCAAGTTGGTAGAGAAAATGATTCCATTGACAAATGGGATCATATGGATAATAGCTTCTGACGGTAATTTATGGCGTATTGATGAAGCCATGTATAAAAAAGATAAAGGAGTTATGTTCCTTCCTTCCGGTTCTGTTCCGCAACATGGTAACCGTGTTTATTCAGTCGTACGTGATGCTCATGATAATGAATGGGTATTGACTGATAAAGGATGCTTTGTCTATGGAAAACGGGAATTATCGGACAGCCGGAATTTTAATAATGCAATATGTATTGATCATATCCTTTATATGTCTTCTCCGGATGGAGAATTGGTAACGTATACACCGGAAGAAGGAATAAAAGAGATATCCATAAAAGAAACTGATTACGGTATCATAGACTTGTTGGAACTACCTAATGCGAAAATGGGTATTATGACTAATCGGGGTATAATCATCTACGATACTCAAAACAACCATGCAGAAAGCATTTTGGTGAATGAGAATCATCCTGACATACAGCCATCTTATCATTTACTTTCAAACAATGGCATACTGTGGATGATTAACGGAAAGGAAAATGTTATCCGGTGTGATTTAAAACAGAAAAGCATTAGCTTTATAAATTATCCTTTGAGCCAAAAGGAAAAAGCGAATATTTTTATCCATGAGGATAATTACGGACGTATATGGATATTGGCTCCAAATGGCGAATTTTCATTTTACAATCCTATAACGAATGTTTTTGAGCAAGGCTATACGTACATAAATGGAGAACATACATATTATCATGCAACCGGGAGGAAATTTCTGATAGATAATCAGCAAAATATATGGTTAAGCTGTGATTCCGGTGTCGATCAGCTGACCTTCTTAAATGAGAGTTACAGCTACTTCTCTACAGGGCACAATGATAAGATACGCGGGTTGTTTGTTGATTCCAAACAGAGAATATGGGTGGCTGATAAAAGTGAAAGAATAGAAATCTACAATGATAATCATGAGTATTGCGGTAATCTTAGCCGGGATGGGCATTTGGTAAAAGACAAGCAACTTGTTTTTGGTGCGGATATCTATTGCTTTTTTGAGGATGAGCAGCACAGGATATGGATGGGTAGCAGGACAGGAGGAATCTATGTAGCAGTTCCGGAAGCGGGAAAGTTCCGGATTTATCATTTCAAACACAATGAGAAAGATAAAAACTCATTGAGTTCTGATGCTATTTTTTCTATTTGTCAGGATACAAAAGGAAACATTTGGGTTGGAACGTATGGGGGAGGATTGAATGTAGTGGAGGGCAGCTTTCCCAATCTGAAATTTGCGCATTATCAAAATGGACTGGAACTCTATCCCAAGAACAAATATCTGAGGGTGCGGAGTCTGCTTTGTACTTCAGCAGGAATAATGCTGGTGGGAACCACTGATGGGCTACTGACTTTTTCTACAAATGCGGATCAATGGGAAAAAATACAGTTTAATCTGAATCAATGCGAAACGAAACGTGCCAATAGTCTTAGTAATAATGATGTAGTATATGTATTTGAAAGCCGTAAAGGAGATATTTATGTAGTTACTCATAGTAGTGGACTAAATCTGGTAAGTTCTAAAGACCTTCTATGTGATAATATCGAATTTATCCATTTGAATAAACTAAATGGATTGCCTTCCGATATGGCTTATACTATTTCAGAAGGGAAAGATAATGAGTTGTGGATTAATTTTGAGAATCATATCTGTAAATATAATCCGGTTGAGAATACTATAGATACTTATGATCGCTTTTATTTCCATTCTCATCTGGCCGTGTCTGAAATACCATTCATCAGGGATAAAAACAATGGAATGTATGTAGCTTTGAACAGGGAAGTTTTATACTTGGATTTGGATAAACTCAAAAAAAGCCCGTTTGCTCCACATATTGTTTTCACGGATGTGAGGACCCGAAAGAATTATAAACAGGAAAGATCTTCTCCTGTTACCAATCGGGAATTAACGCTGGAAAAGGATGAGCGTAATGTCTCAATTACTTTTGCTGCTTTGGATTTTGCAGGTTCGGGGCATTTGCAATATGCCTATCGGCTGAAAAATATAGATGAAGAATGGAACTACATAGGAAATAGCCGTACGGCAAGTTTGGTGAATCTGCCGGCGGGAGACTTTATTTTAGAAGTGAAATCAACGAATGGAGATGGGCTTTGGGTGGAAAATACGGCACAGCTGGCTATTCATGTGAAACCTATCTTCTGGGAGACAGGCTGGGCATGGCTGTTATATATAGCGTTAATAGTAGTGGTAATTCTGGCGATCTCTGCTACTTTTGCTTATATATTTAACTTGAGACGGAAAGTGGACTTTGAACAGCAACTTACCAACTTGAAACTTCGTTTCTTTACGGATATATCTCATGAATTGCGCACTCCCCTAACTTTAATTGCAAGCCCTATAGAAGAGATTATTAATCGGGAGAAATTAAGTGATGAGGGACAGGAAAACATACAGCTTGCAAAGAAGAACACTGACCGTATGCTGCGTCTTATCAATCAATTGCTTGATTTCAGAAAGATACAGAACAACAAAATGAAGTTGTATATTGAGCAGGCGGACGTTGTAACACTGTCTAAAAAAATCTATGATAACTTTACGGGCTTGGCCCATCAGCGGAATATCGATTTCCATTTTGTTTGTCCTTATGATAATTATACTCTTTACACAGATATGGATAAACTGGAAAAAATATTGTTTAATCTACTGTCAAATGCCTTTAAATATACTCCGGATGGGAAGAATATTGATTTGATTCTTGAATTTAAAGAAAAGAATCTGCTTATTAAGGTTAAAGATGAGGGAAATGGAATTGAATTGCATAAAATAGATATGTTATTTAAACGTTTCGAAACCTTGGGACAGACAGACGCTAACTTATCAAGCGGTATCGGGCTTTCTTTGGTAAAAGAATGGGTTGATATGCTGCATGGGACGATTACGGTGGATAGTAAACTGGGGTATGGAAGTACTTTCTCTATTTCCCTGCCAGGAGAACATGAGATTTTTGAGTCCGATAAAAATGTTGAGTTCATTTTAAATGATTCCGAATCTTCAATGCCGATGGATTCCGGCATAACGCAAAATAATGAAGAAGCAGAAGGTATGTCGGTTTTAGTAGTGGAAGATAATGAGGAACTGAGACATTTTATGGTGAATATACTTCGGAAAGATTATCACGTGATTGAAGCTGAAAATGGGAAAACAGGGCTGGAGAAAATCAAGTCGAAAATTCCGGATTTGGTTATCAGTGATATTATGATGCCTTGTTTGGATGGTATAGAATTGCTGGAAGAAGTAAAGAAGGACTATAATGTAAGCCATATTCCTTTTGTTTTATTATCGGCGAAAGCTACGTTGGATGACCGCATAAAAGGTTTGGAATATGGGGCGGATGATTATATAACAAAGCCATTCAGTTCCGGGTATTTACGTGCGCGCATTTCTTCATTATTAAAGCAACGCAGCATATTGCGTGAACACTTTATGAAAGAAGTGTTGCCTGTTGCCGGTAAAGAGCCTGTGGTAAATCAGGATGATATTTTGGAAAACTTATCTCCGTCGGTACCGCAAATAACCTCTTATGATGAAGACTTCATTCATAAAATCATTCAGGCTGTGGAAGAAAGGCTTCAAGATTCTGACTTCAAAATCGAAGACTTGGCTGATAGTATGAATATTGGACGTTCTGTTTTCTATAAGAAGGTGAAATCTATTTTGGGGGTATCTCCCATTGAGCTTGTAAAAGATATGAGAATAAAGAGAGCTATACAATTATTGGAAACAGGAAATTACAATATATCCCAGATAGCATACATGAGTGGTTTCTCTTCTTCTCAATATTTTAGTCGGGTATTTAAAGAGTTGAAGAATTGTACTCCGAGTGAATATAAGATAAAGAACTAATATAAATAGTGCACAGAATCACATAAATAATGCACAGGTGTCTGTTCCCCCCGTGCTACCTTTGCCCGCAGAGCAATACGAGCTTAGTGGGCATTTTTTTATATAACAATATTTTAAATGAAAGTACTATGAGAATATTTTTTCTTTGCTGTGTAGCTGTTTTTTCTTTGTTAAGCTGTAAAACAGAAATCAATGATGTTGGTAATGTTCCGGAACGGGGATTTCATAGCAATCGTCCGGCTAATATTTGGGAAGAATCGTTGGTTACCGGAAACGGTGTGATGGGAGCTATGGTAATGGGAGACCCATACAGGGAATCTATTGTTCTTAACCATGCTTTGCTCTATTTACCTATTCACTCTCCGAGAAAGCCTGTCAGTCAGGGAAAGAACCTGGAGAAGATTCAGCAAATGATGCTGGATGGTAAATTTACGGAAGCTTCTAAGTTTATTGTCGACTTGGCTAATTCCGAGGGGTATCAAGGTAAACACGCAACAGACCTTTTTGTTCCGGCATTTCAATTCAACATTTCAAGCGATACTTCTTCTGTGAAGGAGTATAATAGGACTGTGGATTTTACTACGGGCGAAGTAGAGGTTAAATGGGAGGATAATAATGGAATCTATTCGCGTAAACTATTTATTTCCAGAGCGGACAATGTGATTGCCCTACGGTTATCTTCAAAAAAAGGCTCTATCCATACCACATTGAATCTTTCACAGATAATGAGGCATGATGCAGGCCGTAAGAAGAAATTTACATTAAGTGAGAAGAACTGCATTGATAAAGTTGAATCCGGTGTAATGGAAAACGGACTTTATTTTAAAGCATGGTACGAAAGGCCTTGGGAATTTGAATCCAGAAAAAGCTTTAAGGGATATGAAGGGGTAGTGAAAGTAGTGAATATGGACGGGGATATAGAAATGAGCTCGGATCAAATAGTCATAAATGGTGCTACGGATGTGCTGATATTAGCTCGTGTTGAACCTTCTGACAATATGGAAATATCGAAAGTACCTGATATGATGAAAGACCTCAGTTTATATCCTACTAATTATGCGGAACTACTGGATGCGCATAAGAAAATCCATAAAGAATTATTTGAGCGTGTATCGATTGATTTGGGTGCCTCTAAAGAAGACCGGATGAAATCTTCCGAAGAGTTATTGGAAGCAGGTGGTTCCAATCCGGCTTTAATAGAGAGGATTTTCGATGCTGCACGTTATAATGTTATTTGTGCCACAGGCATCAATCCTCCTAATCTTCAAGGTATCTGGGGAGCTACTATGACTCCTCCCTGGTCCGGTGACTATACGACTAATGGAAATCTGCCGGTTGTTATTTCCCATTATTTGCAGGCTAATACTCCGGAGCTGATGTTGCCACTGTTTGACAGACTGGAAGCATATATGGAAGATTTTAAGGTAAATGCCCGTGAGCTTTATAACTGCCGTGGTATTCATGTTCCGTCACGTTTTAGTTCACATGGCTTAAATAATCATTTTGATGCTACCTGGCCGATGACTTTCTGGGTGACCGGAGCGGCATGGTACTCACTCTTCTATTATGACTACTATATGTATACCCTGGACAAAGAGTTTTTGCAGAAACGGGCACTTCCATTCATGGAACAGGCTGCCTTGTTTTATGAAGACTTCCTGAAAGAAGGGGCTGATGGGAAGTATGTTTTTAATCCTTCATATTCTCCGGAAAATCATCCGGTAAATCATCCCAGCCAGGCTTGTATAAATGCTACGATGGATGTGATGGCAGCTAATGCTTTGTTGCGCTCAGTTATAGAAGCCAGTCAGATTCTGGGTGTCAATCAGGATAAAATTCCGGTATGGGAGTCTATGCAGGCCAAAATGCCTTCTTATATGCTGAATGAGAATGGAGAAATCAGAGAATGGATGTGGAAGGACTTGCAGGACAATCATAAACATCGTCACGCTTCTCACTTATTCGGACTGTATGATTTTCATGACCCCCTCATTATGAAGGATAAGGATTTGGTAGAAGGATGTAAGCGCGCCGTTAATCGTAGGATGGAAATACGCCGGCAAGACAATGGCGGAATCATGGCGTTCGGTATGATTCAACTGGCTTTCTCTGCGTGTGCTTTAGGTGAATCCGAGACGGCTTATGATATGCTGATTTGGTTGGGAAACAGTTATTGGAATAATAATATGGTTTCAACCCACGATCCTAAAAAGACATTCAATCTGGACATCTGCGGTGGATACCCGTCTTTAGTGATGAAAATGTTGGTTTACTCGGAACCGGGTCTGATATCCCTTTTACCATGCAAGCCCCGGCAATGGCGCAGTGGGCATATAAACGGAGTAGCCTTGAGAGGTGGAATTATAGTGCAAGAGCTGTCATGGAATGAAAAAGAAGTGAAAGTCACTCTATTATCTAAAATAGATCAGAACGTAAAAATTCAATTGGGGGAAGCGGAAATACAGGAAATAGCGTTAAAAGCAGATACTCCTGCTACCTTCAACTTTTCATTATGAATAGAAAAACAAATACCTTATTTACTAATTTAAAAAGCACTTTTTTATGAATCAGAATGTATTTATTCGAAGGGCATGTATGTCTTTGATGTTTAGCATGCTTTGCTTGTTGTCTCTGGCTCAGACACACCAGGTTTCCGGTATTGTGAAAGATGTTACCGGAGAGCCGGTGATTGGAGTCAATGTATCTGTGCAAGGAACCGGTAACGGTTCTATTACGGATGTGGATGGTAAATTTGCCATTCCGAATGTGAAGGAGAAAGATGTTTTAGTTGTCTCTTACATCGGTTATCTGACTCAGTCTATACCGGTTGGAAAACAGACGTCATTTACCATTACCTTGAAAGAAGATGCACAGGCTTTGGATGAAGTTGTTGTTGTAGGCTATGGTGTACAGAAAAAGAGGGACTTGTCGGGTGCTGTGTCTTCCGTAAAGTCACGGGATATCACAGCTATACCGACAACCAATGCTTTGGAAGCTTTACAGGGAAAGGTTGCAGGATTGGACCTGACTTCTTCTTCAGGTAAGGCAGGAGCTGATCTGAGTTTCACCATTCGTGGAGAGAGATCATTAAAAGCCAGCAATAAACCTCTGATCTTGGTTGATGGAGTAGATTATGGTACAACTCTGGATATTAATCCTTCGGATATCGAATCTATTGAAGTCTTAAAAGATGCATCTTCGACTGCCATTTACGGAACACGCGGTGCAAATGGTATTATCATCGTGACTACTAAGAAAGGAAAAACAGGAAAATCAAAAGTTTCTCTGAATGCTTTTGCTTCTGTTAATATGATTTCTTCTTATCCATCTATCATGAATGGAGCTGAATATGCACAGTTAAAACGTGAAGCATACCGTGACCAGACAACTAATGAATATTTGCCGGATGATCAGGTTTTTACAGTGGCACAGGAATTGGAATATGTTAGAGAAGGAGTGTCTACTGACTATCGTGACTTAATGATGAGCAATGGTTTCAATCAGAATTATGAACTATCCATATCGGGAGGTACAGACAAGACACAACACAATATTTCCTTGGGATATAGAGGTGAGAATGGACTTTTCAAGAATGATAATTATAAACGATTGAATGCCAGGGTAGCATTGGATCATGAATTACTGAAAACTCTGAAAATAGGCACAAGCATCACGTATACCTATAAGGATCAAAACACACGCCGTGATCCGTTGAATATGTGTAATAAGATTGTTCCATTATCAAAACCTTATGATGAAAATGGAGAAGTGGTAAGATTCCCGGCACCGGGATACAATTCTCAGACCAATCCATTGGTGGATGATGTGGAGGGGGCAATAAAGGATAACACGAAAGGTACCCGCTTCTTTGGCAGCTTGTATGCGAACTGGAATATCACAAAAGATCTTCTTTTCAGAACAACATTAGGGGTTGATGCTCAGAATTCAAGAAGAGGGTATTATTGCTCGGCAAACTCTTTGGATGGCGAAGGTAAAGACAGTAAATCATTGAAAGAACATACTATTCAATCGGGTATTACCTGGGAAAACATCCTGACCTATTCGAAGATATTGGGAGAGCATGATTTTCAGATAATGGGTGGTACCAGTACGATTTATAAGAGTAAAGAATATACATTGGCTTCAGGTAAAGGTCAGACTTATGGAGGTAACATCTATCATAACTTGGCATCAAACACCAAGGAAGTTATGATTGACAGTTATTTACAGGAAGAGAATTTGGCTTCTTTCTTCGGACGTGTAAATTATAAGTTTATGGACCGTTATATCCTTACAGCTTCTTTACGCGCAGACGGCTCTTCATTACTTGCCAGTGGACATAAGTGGGGGTATTTCCCATCTGTTGCATTAGCGTGGAGAATGAATGAAGAAGCTTTTCTGAAGAACATTGATAATTTATCCAACTTGAAACTTCGTTTAAGTTGGGGAGAATCCGGTCAATCAGCCATTGATCCTTATCAAACGATAGGTCTTTTGGGCTCTTCTACTTATTCATTCAATAATGAGCTGGCCAGTGGTCTGTATCCTAAGACTATGTCGAATAAGAATCTGACGTGGGAAACAACTTCTGTATTCGATTTGGGAGTAGATTTCGGGCTCTTCAATAATCGTCTGTCAGGTTCTCTGGACGTTTATAAATCATATACGAGGAATGTTCTTATGAATCGCAAGATTCCATCAACTAATGGTTACTCTGATGTGATGGAAAATATTGGTAAGACGGAAAACTTTGGTATTGATATAACGCTAAACTCAGTAAATATACAAAAGAAGAATTTTACCTGGAGCACAGATTTTACGCTTTCTCACAACAAGGAGAAAATAAAAGAACTGGCATCAGGAGCAATGAGAGATGAGGCTAACTCGTGGTTTGTAGGTGAAGCGTTTCAGGTGTTTTACGATTACAAGAAAATTGGTATCTGGCAATTAGATGAAGCGGAAGAAGCTGCTAAGAACGGGCAGATTCCTGGTGACATAAAGATACAGGATACGAATGATGACGGGGAAATTACTCCCGAAGACCGTGTTATTTACAGTAAACGTCCGAAAGTGACTTTTGGTATCAATAATGCTTTTACCATTCATGATTTTGAATTTTCGTTTTTCATTTACAGCCGTTTAGGTCAGTGGATCGATTATGAATTTAATAGAGGATATAAACCTGACGGATTGGAAAACAGTTCGAATGTAGACTACTGGACTCCTGAAAATCCCACAAACGATTTTCCACGTCCTAACCGTTTTTACGGATTCGGAAAAACCAGATATTCTTCAACCTTGAAATATGAAAAAGGCTCGTTTGTGAAAATCAGAGATATAACTTTAGCTTATAATCTTCCGGCAAAGGCACTGAAGAATATAGGACTGGACCGCGTACGCATTTATGCAACAGCTAAAAACTTCTTCACTTTCAGTAGTATTGAGAATTATGATCCGGAACGTGGAGGAGGTATTTCATTCCCTATGACCAAGCAACTTGTGTTTGGTATCAATTTGGATTTTTGATAAACGATTCAGTATTTAAAGGAATAACATTATGAAAAAAAGTATATTATTAGTAGCATCGTTGATGCTGTTTCTGGGAAGTGGTTGTGATAGTTTCTTAGATGAAACCAATTATAGTGATGTAACTTCCGAAGGGGGATATTATGATACGGAAGAAGGGTTGAATGCCATCGTGAATGCATGTTATACCCCATTGCGCTTTTGGGCAGGTAAAGAAGATGCCATTGGCTTGAGTGAAACCGGAACGGATATTATAGCTGCAGCTTCCGGATGTGTGGATAATAATATGGCGGCATATACGCAGTCGCTTGATGGTACCAATTCTGCATGTACCTTTTATTTTGACCGATTCTACGCAGCTATAAACTGGTGCAACACCGCAATCTATCATGCGGAAACTGTACCTAATCCATCGAAAGATGAAACATTGGCTACAACATTGAATAAGCGTGAGGCGGAAGCCAGAGTACTGCGTGCATTTTATTATTGGATACTGACTGAAACATTTGGAGATACCTATTACATAGATGTGCCTTCAAGCAGTATCGTAATGAATCCGGTTAAAACATCGGTAAGTGATATTTATCAGCATATGTTTAGTGATCTGGACTGGGCTATTACAAGTAAATTATCTACCCAGCAGAATGATGGTGGTCGAGTTACGGTATGGACTGCCAAAGCACTTAAAGCCAGACTACTGTTGACGCGGGCTAGTGTAACGAAGGATGCAAAGATGTATGAACAGGCTTATAATTTGGCCAAAGATGTGATAGACAATGGTCCGTTTGAGTTGGCTAAAGATTTTGCTTCTATCTGGGACATGAAGAACAGTGATGGAAATTCCAATAATGAAGTAATATGGTATGTCGATTATTCAACAAATCAGCTGTATAATTCGGAATTGGATGATAAACCGGTTATCAGAAATGGAGGAAATAATGCGCATCTGCTTTTCTGCATGAAATATGATGATCAACCGGGTATGACACGTTCCATAGAGTATGGACGTCCGTTTAACCGTTACATGCCAACCCGTTATTTGATTGACTTGTTTGATGAGGAAAGAGATCAACGTTATGGTGGCAGTTTCCGCCATCTATGGATCATGAATAATGAGAAAGGAAAAGGTAAGTACACGGCAATGGCTGATACGGCTATTTATATAATTAAAAGGGAAGCAACTGCTGCACAACGTGCTTGGGCAGAAAACCGTTACCAGCTGTTTGATAGAAATGATATTTATAATGCAGACGGTTCTACTAAAAACATGAAGCAATCTTTAGAGTTATGTAAGTTTGCAGACCCTGCACGTGCTTCTAAAGATGAAGATAGAAGTACGCGGGACGGTTTTATGATTCGTATCGCTGAAATGTATCTGATTGTAGCAGAAGCTGGGGCTCAAACGGATAAATCTGATGCTTTGGATTATATGAATAAGCTACGTATGACTCGTGCAGTTGCCGGTTATGAAGAAGATATGTGTGTCAACCTGTCACAGATTCAAGATATTGATTTTATTTTGGATGAACGTGCGAGAGAATTGGCGGGGGAACAACTGAGGTGGTTTGATTTAAAGCGTTTTGGTAAAGAGCAGTTTGTAAAAAGAATAAAGAAATGTAATCCTAATGCGGCTAATGTTGATGAACACCATTGGGTACGTCCATTTCCGCAGACATTTTTGGATGCAATTGAAAATAAAACAGAGTTCACTCAGAATACAGGTTATAAATAATTAAGTATTGTTTTATATGTACCCGGCTATGGAAAATGCTTTTTTCCATAGCCGTTTTTTTTTGAAAAACAGTCTTTAAAATATAAAGAAAAGACTTGTACTTCTTGCTCTTTCTCTTATGAATATAATGACATTTGTCCTACCTTTTGGGTATCTTCCTGAATAAATACTAAATAAAAGTTCTTTGGAAAAGCAAATTGACAGAATGGAATTTGCAATTTGTCATGGCTTCTATAAAATAGCCATTATCCAATTGTAATTTTTTATGGCAGTTTATAGAGTGAATAAACTGAGTTTTTATATCTTTGGACATCATTAAACCACAATGAACAATGGATGAAACATTAAGGAAACAAATTGATGCTTGGACAGAAACTGACGAGCATGGTAGAATTGTTGATATGTTAGGACAGATTTCGCCTGAAGAAAGAGATTCTGAAGCTACAGGTTTGCTGGCATGTGCATATGACAACCTGGGTGAATATGAAAAAGCTCTGCCTTTCCGGAAGCGGGTGCAGGACTTTTGGAAGTGGTTTACCGATAACGAGGAGGAGCTCTCCCGGATTGTTGAGAACCGTGGGCAGCTTGACGGTGGTGATGCTGTTGAGTTTGTTACCGCCGGTACGAATTTGATAGATGAGGATGTGCATTTTAACCTGGGTGGAGACTATGAATTCACATTCTCCCCCAATATCACTTCTATCTTTCCGACTTCCTTCAGGGTAGTGATTTGTTCAGGCTGTATGAAACGGAGGATGACGAGTCTGAGGAATAAAAATGAATCCATAACTATAAATATATCGCAACCATGAGTATAGGTTTCAGATTAACAACGAAATGCAAAAGCGTTTCTTCATTTCAGAAATTGTTGGATGTAGTTGCTGCCCGGCACGAGGCATCTGTCAGTCATACAGAAGATTATTCTGAATTATCAGTCTGCCGTTTAGGAAATATATTCTTCAATTATGAACAGGAAGAAGATGATATAGCTGTCATAGGTGATTGTCAGACTAACCTGTTGGGAGCAGGTTTTCATAAGGCTGCGATAGATATCGTTGACGAGTTGGTGGAACTGAGAGACTCCTCTACTGAGGTGGAGGACGATACGGAATATTATGAACACAGGGACTTTGAGCGGATGCGTTCCGAACATTTCTATCGTTGGCTGAACGCCATTGTAGAACTCTGCTGTGAACGTATGAAAGAGAATTGCAGCATGTCTGCCATTTGTTGGGATTGTAATAAGTACATGCCCCGTGAGATAGAAGGAACGGTGGTATCTCCTTTCGGAAGAATATGTCCGGAGCATTTCATCGAACGGATAAAGGATGAGGGTATCGAGAGGTTGGCAAGCGAATTTTTCATGTGGAATAATGAAGAGCGTGATGCATTATTCTATCGGAATACGGCTTTGAGTGCCTTGTGGGAAGATTGCTATTTTATGCTTTCCGCACGTAGTGAAGAAGACATGGAAATCAATTCGTTCATTATAGAAAACCTGGAGAAGGCTGCCGCAATGGATACGTCTCTTGCTTTCCCGAAAGAAGACTATCTGTTGCTTTGTCGTTTGGCGGAAAAGGAGCCGGTAGATGTTTCTGCATTGCCGGATTTCATAAGTGAATTTCCGATTGGTTATCGCAAGGACAAAGTGACCTATACATTAGGAAATCTGAAGTTTGATCTTCCGGGTAATTACCTTTATTTTGAAGAGGATGATTCTCGCGGGTATTATGATGGAGAAGACGAAAATTGGCATGTAGTGCGGATGTTGGCGTATTCTATGCCCGATGACGAAGCGGACTATCTGGAAGACGATGAGAATGTGCTGATTGAGGAGAAGTTTTTTGAAAACGGTAAGTGCAGGCTTTATGATCTGGGTGGAGAAGAAGAGGAAGACAATGATGAATATGTGTGCCAATGCCAGATTATCACTGAGCATCAGTTCACCCTGTTTACCCTTTCGTGCGAGGGAAAGGATGAAGCGATGGGCTTTTCAGCCAACTTTATCGATCATCTGACTGCTACTAAAACGAACAAGCATGATAAATTGCTCCAGCAAATAGAACAATGGAATGCGGACGATGAAGAACAGAAGATAATTGACGCCATCCTGGAAGTTCCTGAAGAGGAGAGGACTGCTGAGTTGACGGGACTTTTGGCGCGTTCATACAATAATCAGGGGAATTATAATGAAGCCATTGAACAGCTCCTTTCAGTAAAGGAAGAATGTAAGGAAGACGCACTTTGGTTCTATCGGCTGGGTTATGCTTATTATTATCTGAATCAACTGGATAGGGCACAGAAAGCCTTTGAACGTTCATTGGAATTGGATCCCAGCGATGAAGATGCGAGGGAGTATATTGAAAATTGTAAGAATGGTGTTTTGCCTCATC
Source organism: Bacteroides cellulosilyticus (assembly GCF_020091405.1). Lineage (NCBI taxonomy): Bacteria > Pseudomonadati > Bacteroidota > Bacteroidia > Bacteroidales > Bacteroidaceae > Bacteroides > Bacteroides cellulosilyticus. The sequence goes on along the minus strand of NZ_CP081903.1, from coordinate 1,550,200 downwards.
CTGAGATGTACGAAGAGGAGGAATTGGATGCTCTTGAAGCGCATATTGACAAGTTCTTCGGTCATTCGGATCATGTGTTCCATGAGATCGCTTCACCGGATATCCATGTGGATATCTTTATTGTCGAGCCGACGGCTGAGAGGAATTATTACACGCTGGTCACATCGGGCATGGGTGCCCATCGGATGAATGTACCCAAGGAACTGGCTGAGTATAAGTTGGAGCGTGCGGAGATAGTGGTATATTTACCTGCCGACTGGAATATTTCTGACCATGAAGAAAAGAATTACTGGCCGCTACGTTGGCTGAAGATACTTGCCCGTCTGCCGTTAGAAGAGGACTCTTGGTTAGGTTGGGGGCATTCTGTACCCAACGGGAAACCGTTTGCAGAGAATACTCAGCTTTCCAGTGTATTATTGATCAATCCGGAGAATGTGGGAGAAGGAGCTGCTGTTTGCCAATTGCCTAATGGGGAAGAAGTGAATTTCTATCAGATGATTCCACTGTACGAAGAAGAAGTCAACTTCAAGATTCAGAATGGTGCGGAAACATTGTTAGGGAAGATGGGAGAAATAAGTGCAGTGGTAGATATTCATCGTTTGAATGTCTGCGAGGGATTTGGTCGGCCGGAAGAATAGAGATTCACCACAGAGTGATACTCTGTGTCACTCTGTGGTGAAATCTTTTAATCCTGAGAAACAAAAGTGATAACGGAACGTGCAGGAATCACTGCTATCTGTTCATTTTTCAGTTTCTTAATGGGTAGAAGATCTTCACCTGCTTCATCTGAGGTGCGGTAGCCTTGCCATGACTTTACTTTGGGACCATCCACTTTGAAAGTGAAATTTTTCTCCTGATCAGCGTAGTTGATAACTACCATTACCCATTGTCCGTTTGTATTCTGATAAGCAGAACACATGAGCCCTTGGGGATCAGTATCTCCTTCCGGGATTACCTGTCCGGATTTGTCTGTTGCCTTAATAGACATGCGTACAGCTCCCGGACGTATAAAGCGGCTGTAATTACCTAATATCCATAATAATTTAGAGTCTTCCACTTTACCGTCATGAAGATCGGGATCAGTGTATTCGCGTAGCAATCCGTCTTTGTAGTCACCTCCTATGGCACGCCACCACTGCCAGCTACGTGCTCCTGCATAAACAATGTCGTGATGAATGATACGGGCCACATAGAGAGCTGTTTTCATTGTATGATCAAATCCACCGCCTCCGCCAATTTCTTCATCGTTCCCCATAATGCAGGTTTCCGTTTGCCAGAAGTCGACTTTGTATTTGTCCAGTGTATCACGTAACTGACGACGGTAATCTCTCAGACTTTTTAAAGGCGTATTGGTCCAATAGCTGTGTCCTGCAATGAGATGGGGGACATTCGGGGTATTTCCCAGATAAGTATCTACACTGTCGGGACAGAAGAAAGATTGTATTTCGTATCCACGTTCATGGTTTGTCATGTGTGTGGAGAACATACAACGATAGTCTGACGCTTCGCAGATGGTGATTTCCGTATCAATACCCTCTTTCACAAACTCTTTGCTGATGAGGTGTACGGCACGGGCAATTTCTTTCTTTGTTGCCGGGGTGCCTTCTTGTTTGGGACCTATCCAATTCCAGTGTCCGTCCGGTTCGTTGAAAGGGGAGAGGTAATCGAACTTAATGCCGTCTTTCTTTTCAACTCCTTTTATCACATTTGCCAGGAAACGGGCGAAGTCTTCATAATGTTCCGCTTTCAGATTCAGTGTGCCGTTACGTCCGGTGTTGGTGGCAAGCCCGTTTTGAGTGAAATAAACGGGTGGAGAGTTTAGGAAAGCAAGGAATTTATTGACTCCACGTTCCTTTGCTAACCGGAGGAAATTACGCTGTCCCTGTTGCTTGTCCCAGTCATAGCTTCCGTCCGGTTGCAGAAAACATTCGGTACGCATCCAAGGGGAGCTTATCTGACTGGCTTCGCCTTGTTCCGTGCTTCCTGCACCTACATTGAAGCGCCACAGAGAAAGCCCGATTCCTTTGGGCTTTCCGTTAGCGTCATTTTCTGTACTGAACAACCAGTCGGCTACTTGGTCCTGTTTCTCCTGAGGCCATTTGCCTATGATGTGCATGCTCCAGGCATCCGAAGCACTGAAATGATCCATGGTTTGCTGAGGCTGTTCGGGAATAATCTGATAGTTTATATCTGCTTGTGGGGAACACGAAGTAGTTATTGCGGCGAGGGCGAGTAATAATACTTTGTATTTCATATAAATATTTGTTTTTAGAGGATTATTTAGCATTCAAGACAATCTCTGTTCCTCGTAAAAGTGGTGAAGTAAACTTTACGCGAATCTGACCTTTTTCACCGACGGTCTGTAGGTAGGTAAGCAGGCGTCCGTGGAAGGCACGATGGTGATTATCGGTGTAGTCACTCATGTCGCTGTTATCGGAACCTTCGAGCCCCAGTAAATGTGCCGGACCTTCGATGGTGCAAGTAATGTCATTGTCGCCTAATTTCACTACGACACCCTTTTCATCTATCACTTCTACAATGAGATGTGCTGTAGCACGGTTGCAGGATAGATTGGTACGATCGGCACTTACACGGAGAGCGTAGGGACGACCGGAGGTTTTGATGGAATAGCTGGACAATATATTTCCGTCTTTATCGCAGCCTTCGGCTTTCAGCTCACCCGCCTGATAGGGAATATCCCAGTAGATGATACCTGTCTTTTCATCATAGGGTTTCATCTCACCTAGCACTTTTCCATCAAGTAACAGACGTGCTTGTGGGGCATTGGTATAGCAGACTACACGTATTTCCTGACCGGGATCATAATTCCAGATATCCCATGCATCGGGCGACAGGAAGGTGCGTCGGGAGTTTTTAAAACGATCCGGTATGGGATAAGTACCCACATAAGTAACCGGTTTTTCGCACCATAAGGAAGCACGGAAGTGTCCGCGGGGTTTGGGGAAACTGCCAAAGTCGAGCAATCCGGTATATAGTCCGCGTGAGGGCCATGCGCCCGATTCACCGAGATAGTCGGTACCCGTCCAGATGAATTGGCCGAAGATAAACTCTTTGTTTTTCACAGCATACCATGCATCAAGTCCCGAACCGTTTTCACTTCCGTAAATGACACGGTCGGGGTAGGTGGCATGATCTTCATCATAACGGTTTTCAGTATAGTTGTATCCTACTACGTCGATGGCTTCGGGATATTCTGTTTGATTGGACATGACAACTCCTGCCAGTGCTCCCGTTACGGGGCGTGACGTATCGACAGCACGGACGCATGCAGCCAGTCGTTTGGCTATCTTTCCGATGCGCATAGCATCAGGAGCATCCGGTTTGTAACCGCCAAACATGGGTTGATTGATGGTTGATCCGTCAAGAATGGGATGTGAGTAAGGATCATTCGGATAATCTACTTCATTACCAATACTCCACATGAAAATGGAGGGATGATTGCGGTCACGGCGTACCATGTCGGTTACATCCTGTTCAATCCATTCTTCGAAGAAATCGAAAGAACCGTCATAGGCGGGTTCACCTTTATTCCAGCCTTTTACCCATTTACGTTTCGGGAATTCCCATTCATCGGATGCTTCATCCATGATGAGGAGTCCCAGTTGGTCGCATAGATCATATACGACGGGAGCCTGTGGGTTGTGGCTCATGCGGATGGCATTTACACCTATCTCTTTCAGATTGTTCAAACGACGCTCCCATACTTCCGGAGGTACTACGGCACCGAGTACACCGGCATCATGATGCAGACATACACCTTTGACTTTCATCCAGTTGTCATTGAGCGCAAATCCTTTATTGGGGTCAAACTTCAGTGTACGGAGCCCTACTTTAGTCTCACATTCATCAATACGTTTTCCATTGCTGAGCAATTCTGTTTTTAGTGTATAAAGGTAAGGATCGTCCAGATTCCAACGGTGGGGTTTAGTTATTTTCAGTGTGAGATTTTCTTTAGTAATACCTTCTTTGCCATCAGAAACACGAGTGCGCCGTTGCGCTACTTGTTTGCCGGTAGCATCGTATAGTGTAGCCGAAAGTTCAAGTCTGTTGCCGGTTGTTATGTGTTTCTGTACTTCCATATCTACGGCTATGGTAGCTTGCCGGTCGGTCAGAGAAGTAGCATGCCAACCTATGCCCCATTGTGCCAGGTGTATTTCGGGAGCGGCAATTAGCCATACGTCGCGATATATCCCCGATCCTGTATACCAGCGGGAATCAGCATAGCGGCTATGATCCACACGTACGCTCAACACGTTGTCCCCTTCTTTCAGATAAGGAGTCATGTCGTAGAGAAATGAGATATAACCGTTAGGACGTTTACCGAGCAGATGCCCGTTTAAATAGACTTCACTGCGATTGTATACCCCTTCGAAATAGATGTAATGGCGTGGGGCATTATCCGTGATCTTGAAATGTTTGCGATACCAGCCAATTCCGCCAGGTAAGTAGCCGGTGCAGCTTGCTAAAGAAGGTGAAAGTTGCCCTTCAATAGACCAATCATGTGGAAGCCTGAGTTTGCGCCATTCGCTGTCATTGAAGGCGGGATTTACAATGGTTGAGTCATCGGTTAGTCGGAAGAGCCAGTCTTCATTGAATTTGGTGGCATTACCAAATGAAACCTGCGCCTGTGCCGGGAGGCCGGTGAGCAGGACTGTCATGAGTACAGCCAGCGTGAATATAGCGTTTTTCATTTTGGGTGATTATTTTAGATTATACACTACTGTGGTTACACTTTCCGCTTCCAAAAGTACAGATTCTCCGGCAGATACGGTGGCTTCTGTCAGTTTTTTGCTATTGGTAGTGGTGTAGGTCCGGATTGATGTAGCTTCGTTGCTCCATCCTTCATGAGTTTCGCTCAGGCGGACATTCTTGCTGGACATGTTGGTGAAAACAGCTACTATTTTATCTCCTTGCGGGGATAGCCATGCCGATCCAAAGAAGTTGAGCGATTCGGTCAGCTGCATGTTGATACGTTGGTATCCGGGGCGGATGAACAGACTGTAATTACCTAATACCCAAAGGGTCGCTGTGGGTTGGAAGGTACCTTCTTTTTCTATGTTGTCATTGTTGTCGTTGATTCCTCCACCGGGTACGAGGGATATCAGAAGAAAACGGTTTTTATGTCCCCAACGGGCTACGTCCATGGAAGTCCAGTAGCTCCATGAAGATACTCCTGCTACAGTAAGGTCATTGTGTATCACTCTCGACATATAAAATGCGATATCCATTTCTGTAGCATTGTCATATCCTGCAAATTCTGTGTTGCTGTAGTTGTCTCCCAGCATGCTCCATTCACTTTGCCATACATCTACACCATATTGCGTTGCTGCTTGTGACACTTGTTTACGTACGCTGCGCATACCGTCCCAGGTGCCATCGGTCCAGTAGCTATGACCGCAGATTAGTTTCTTTACATGATTTAAGTCACCTACATAAGCTGACGAGCCGGGGGTGAAAAAGGCAGACATAACGTTACTGCGATTGGCATCGTCTTTGGTCTTATATAAGTATTCCCAGTCGCCCGATTCACCGAGCAGGATATCGGTAGACAAATTACGTTCGGTTAAGGCATCATCCAGTTCGCGGGCCAATCTGGCAACTTCGTCATTGGTCCAGCCGCTTCCTTCTTGTCCGCCATCCCAGTTGTATTGCGGTTCGTTGACCGGTGAGATGTGCGTCACAGGATAACCTTTATCTATGTAGTATTGAGCTACATCGCCCATGTAAGCGGCAAAGTCATCGTAGCAATCGTTTTTCAGGTTTGATACTCCTCCTTGGTTGGAGAAACCCTTGCCGTTCTGTGTATATTGTACGGGTGGTGTATTGCTGAAAAGGACGATACTTTCGCAACCGAACTCTTTAGCACGGTTCAGGAAATAACGTTGTCCTTCGCAACGATTCCAATCAAGGATCAAATCGTTTGTCAGGTATGACTCTGCGCGACGGGATTTATCGGTAATGCCGCTTGCATCGCCTTGTTCGGCAGTTCCACCACCCAGGTTTACACGCCACATGGAGAGACCGATACCTTTGGGGTTTCCTGCCTGGATTTCGGAAGAGAAGAGCAATTCGGTGATTTTGTCACGGCTGTTGGTCCAGTATTTACCTACATAGGAAGGATTCCAGCAGTCTGATGCACCGAATCCTGTGATAGTCTGATAGGTTTTTCCGGCATTAATGGTGACCAGTTTCTCTACACTATTCGGTACATCCGGTTGATCGGGGGTATCGGGTGTAGAAGGAGAATCGTCACTGCAAGCCATAAAGGAAAGCAGGGACAGCAGAGTGAAATAATATTTTAGTTTCATAAATATTCGATGGTTTAAAAAAAGACTGTCGCGGATAATCTGTTATGAAACTATCCGCGACAGAGTATAAAGACCTATTGAAGAATTCTATTTAGACATTCACCGGGGTTAATTCCAACCCGGATTCTGAACGATAGAACCATTAGACATTGTGATTTCATACAAAGGAATGGGGAATACCATGTCGCGGTTTTCATCGAAGCCAGCGCCTTTATTACTTGCTTCGCCCTGATTCTCCCATTCATAGAGGTCGCGGGTAGCGGCATCTGTGTTATACTTAACGAAAGTACCATTGGTTCCCAGCAGATTGGAAATCACCTTTTTGCCATTGTCGTCGGTCCAGCGGCGGATGTCATACAGACGGTTTTGTTCCCATGCTAATTCCAAACGACGTTCCAGACGAATATCCTTGCGGAGATCGTTGCCACTTGATTTCACATCGGCCAGGTTTACGCGGTTACGTACTTCGTTAAGGTATTTACGTGCTGTAGCATCATCACCCAGTTCGTTGCATGCTTCGGCATACATTAGCAATACATCGGCATAGCGCAGGATGCGGTGATCCAAAGGAATCTTGTCTGTATTGTACACTTCCGGACGCTTTTCGATAGGTACGAAATATTTGCGGACGATACGTGCCGATTTATGTTGTGCAGGGTCAATTATATAGCAATCTGGATCCCAACCGTATTTCTCGATATAAGTCTTGTAATTAGCCATGTCTTTGCTGTTTTCAATAAACTTATCGAAGTTATCTTCGCCGGCAATTTCGGTACATCCGGTTTTGATGATAGTCCAGCGGAGGCGTTCGGTATCACCTGCATCAATGTAGGCCTGTTCGAGGTTGGCAGTAGGTTGCCCCCAAGACCATCCGTCGCCGGGACCATTACGTGCACCGGTGATTATTGTCAGTGAACCGCCTAATGAATATGTACCGTCGTACATATACTGTACTTCAAACATACTCTCTTTGCTGTTGTTGTGATCAACACTCCATACGTCACCGAAGTTATCAAGCAGTTCGTACTCTTTGCTGTCGATAACGGTTTCCAATACATCATGTGCCTCTTGCCACTTTTCCTGATAGAGATAAACTTTACCCAGCAGGCCTAAGGCTGCACCACTGGTTGCACGTCCCATATCGGTGGCAGCATATTCACTACGTTTTGGCAAAGCGTCGGCAGCAGCTTTCAGGTCATCTTCAATGAACTTATATACATCTTCGGCAGAAGCGCGGGTGATGCCTTGTATCTCTTCGGGCAAGAGGAAGCTCGTAACGAGAGGTACACCGCCGAAGTTTCTTACCAGTTCGAAGTAGAAGTATCCGCGCAGGAAACGGGCTTCACCTATCAGACGGTTCTTCATGTCTTCGTCCGAGAACTCGGATTGTGAGATGCGTTCTACGGCTACGTTGCAGCGTAAGATGCCTTTATAACGGTATTGCCAGAAGTTTGAGATGGCTCCGTTGCTCTGTCCTGTACCCTGATAATGTGCTAAAGAGATATAATCACTCTGGCTTTGGGTTGTATTTCCCATCCAACCGTCGTCGCTGCACATTTCAGAAAGTAACCACACCGTATTGATGTTCCACCAGCCACCGAAGGTGATAGCCTGGTAGCAACCGGTGATGAATGACTCGGCTTCCTCTACACTTTGGAAATAGGTGTCGAGATTTTGTTGCCCACGCACTTCCTCGGTCAGGAAGTCCTCGCAAGAGGTGAATGTCAGCGAGGCAATCAATGTCAATATTGCTAATATCTGTTTCATTGTTATCAAGGATTAAAATTTAAAGTCAATACCAAACAAGAATGTACGTGGGTTGGGATAGGCAATGCCATCGATACCTGTTTCGATTACACTTCCATCATTACCAATTTGCGGACGTTCGGGGTCCATACCTGAATAACCGGTGATAGTGAACGGATTCTGTGCTGAGAATGAAAGACGCAACTCTGTTCCACGCAACAGCTTCTTGGGAAGAGTATAGCCTACCTGGAGTAGTTTGCATCGCATGTACGAACCATCTTCTACAAAGAAGCTGGATACGCGTGTATAGTTCTGATTCAGGTCGTTGTATGACAAGCGTGGAATGTCATTGCTGGTACCTTCGCCATGCCATGCTTTTTCCAGCGTACCTGCCCATACGTTCTGTCCGCTTACACCGGAATATAATCCTTTGGTTTTATTAAAGATATCGTTGCCGAGTGTTCCGTAGAAGTTGGCTGTGAAGTCGAAGTCCTTGTAATTGAAGCCCAGATTCAAACCTACCATAAGGTCTGGATAAGGGTTACCGATCCATGTCTTATCGTTTTCGTCCAGTACACCGTCATGATTCAAGTCTTTGAAGCGGATATCACCTGGCTGTGCTTTATCCTGTATCTGTTTTCCATGTTCGTTGGTATGAGCATATACCTCGCTCCAGTTTTGGAAGATACCATCTGCCACGTAGCCGTAGAACCGTGAAATTAAACCGCCGTCTTCGTTACGGATGATCTGATCACTATTGAACCCACCTGTCTGAATAGGTCCGTCTCCAGAGAATTTGATAGCTCTGTTTTTCACAGCTGAAAGGTTTACACCTACATTGTAAGAGAAATCAGATACTTTATCCTGCCAGTTCAGGCTTAATTCCCAACCGCTGGCTTTCATACTACCGATGTTCATCCATACAGTGCTGTTCCAATCGGGATAACCGATAGCGAAGATATTCTGTTTCTGATAGAGCATGTTGCTGGATTTCTTTTGGAAATATTCAAAAGTTACACCTAGGCGAGAGTTTAGGAATGACATGTCCACACCTACGTTCCAGTCTTCTACTGTTTCCCATTGCAACTGATTGTTTCCTACACCTGATATCATGGTACCGGGTACACGGACGGGAGTTGAACCAAATACATAGTCAGCTTGTCCCAGAAGGGTAAGAGTAGCATCGTTGTCGATGTTCTGGTTACCTACACGTCCCCAACCACCACGTAGTTTCAGATTGCTGAATACCTTCTGGTCTTGCATAAAGCTTTCGCTGATGATACGCCATGAAGCAGATACCGCAGGGAAGATAGCATACTTGTTTCCTTTAGGGAAGCGGGAAGAACCATCGGCACGGATAGATGCTGTCACATAGTAACGGTTATCATAGTTATACATGATACGTCCTAAGTATGATATCAACGTGTTGTAGGTGGTAGTACCGTCACCTTTCTGATTCTGTGTACCGGCATTTACTTCCTGCATGATGTCCATATTGTTGGGCACATCGTCGCGTGAAGCTTTGGTCTGGAACCATGCAAAACGTTCTGCAGTGAAACCACCCATTATATTGATGTTATGCTTTGAAGCAAAAGTGTCAGAATAAGTTGCGGTATTGGTCCAGTTCCAGTCGAGCCATTCTTGCATCTCACGGGAAACATTACTCAATGTAGATTGTTCCAAAGCGTCGATATAGAATTCGGGCGTGAATCCATCCGAGCGACGGAAGTGGGCATTGGCTCCGAATTGTGTACGTAAGGTAAGCTTTTCAATCGGATTTACTTGTAAATAGGTGTTTACAATGGCACCCATTTCACGTGAATGTCCATTCTGGCGTGACAACGAACCGGCTGGGTTCCATTCCTGGTTGTTATAAGAACGCTGATAGTTGTTAAACTCATTGTCCACCCATTGATCTTGTGGTTTAAATACAGGAGTTGTCGGGTCCATGGACATAGCAGCTGAGAAAAGGTTGGGAGTATCATCCCATGATTCTACGCGCGGTGCAATGTCAAAACCCATCTTCACGTATTTGTTGAAGGTATATTCCGTATTGAGACGTGCATTGATTTTATCCCAGTATCCGTAGTCGTATTGTGAATTGTTACGGAAATAACCTAAGCTAAGATTATAAACCAATTTGTCATTACCACCGGAGATGTTGAGTGAGTAATTCTGTACTAAAGCAGTCTTATTGATTACCTCATCCCACCAGTCGGTACCATTCGGATTGGTAGTGGCACCGGTGTCATTCCAGATAGAGGTACCTCCATCATTTGTATAGCGGGTATTGAACACTTCTTTGTATTCGGCAGCATTGGCCATCTTGGGCTTAGCCAACGTTTGGAAACCTGCCGATGCACTGAAACTGATATTTGTTTTTCCGGCAATACCTTTCTTGGTAGTAATCAGGATTACACCGTTAGAGGCACGCGTACCGTAGATAGCAGCTGCAGAAGCATCTTTTAGAACTTCCATGGACTGGATATCATTACTGTTTAGGAAGTTGATGTTCGTACCTACCGGCATACCATCTACCACGTAGAGCGGATCGGTTCCGTTAACCGTAGTTACACCACGGATCAATACTTTGGGTTGTGTACCCGGGCCACCACCGCTGGTTACTTGTACACCGTTGATCTTACCTTGCAAGGCGTCCATAGCGTTACCGGTTACAGTTTCGGTGATTTCATCGCCTTTTACTGTAGCGATGGAACTGGTCAGGTCACTCTTTTTCACGGCACCATATCCGATAACCACCACTTCGTCCAGTAGTTCGGCAGATTCCGACAGCACAACGTTGATGGTGGTCTGTCCGTTCACTTTGATTTCTTGTGTCTGGTAACCGATGGTAGAATACACAAGTATGGCGTTTGCAGGAACATTCATCAGTGTATAATCACCATCGATGCCTGTGATGGTGCCTGTTCCACTACCTTTCACTTGAATTGTAGCTCCGATCAAAGGTTCCTTATCGGTAGCTGAAGTCACTATACCTTTTACTGTTATCTGTTGTGCATAGCTGCATATTGACAGTAACAAAAGACATGCAATTAATAGTTGCTTTCTCATTTGTCAGACTATTATTAGATTAATTTACTCGTACTAATTTCGCTCTACCCAGGTGGGAATCAAACCAGAATTGATAGGTGCCTGTTACAGTCACTTTAGGTTTAGACCATACATCTTGTGTTGTAGTGGGACCGGTGTAATTGGAATTTTTAAATGCACTTCCGGTGTAATAGCCGAATATTTCAGGCTCTTCTTCAGTATCGCTGCACCAGCGAACAAAGTTCCACCATTGATCTGTGTGATAGTTGTGAATAATGAAGTTCATTGATTCTCCTGCTGTCAGTGACATAGGCTCATTGTAGAACAAGTGCGGGTTAGTGGCATCCTGTTTGAAAGAGACTACTCCGGTAGGATTGTCAGGTGTCAGACCGAACGTAAAGTCCATCATCTCACCGCTGTTGTTGTTCCATTTATCCATGGTAGGTAAGCCGTATTTCATGCTTGCAGGCCATGGGTCTACAGCTTCTGCAAGTGAATAAGTTTCCATTTCATACGTCTTCAGCAAGATATTAATATTGATTTTATAGTATACATTAGCTTCAGTCAGTACAATTGGTTTAGCCAGTGCCGGATCATCGGTCAACATGGTTTCATCTGTCGGATCAATACCATAACAAACAGGAGAAAAACTTGTCTTCTGCGGTAAGAAGAAGATTTCTGTATTAGCTTTCTGGCAATAATAGAGAGCTTGATATTGGAATTCGCCCACATGATCTATGCGCATCGGTACGCCGAATACATCGCTGTTTAGTTCAGTTTCGGTAGCTACGTCTGCCAGATACATCTTTTCGAAATCCTGCACATCGGTTACAGATACGGTACATTCTATCATTGTGCTTTTTCCTGTCTTGTCGACAGCGGTAAGAGTCATCGGATAGTCCTTCTTTTCATTAGGCATTGTGATGTTGAATGAGTGCTCAAAAGCTTTTTCGCCATCAGCATCTATTTTTAGGTTTTCATATCCTTCGATGCCTTCGATATTTACCAATAGATAATCCAGCCCGCGGTCGTCAGTTATCGAGATATTCATGTTGAGTGTAGGGATTTCACCTTCTCTCAGCAATACGGTGACCATACCACCCTTTTCGGGTGCAATAACGAATACAGGGTCTTCAAAGTCTCCGTCCAACGTTACAAGTACATCTTGTGAAACAGTACGTCCGCCTACGTCGGTTACGGTAACTTTTACGGTGAACTGTTCACCGATTTCATCCGGTTGAATTTTGAAGTCGTAGCTCAATTCGTAAGTTTCGAGAGGTTTCTCATAAATCTCGATCAAATCGATTGTTTTGTTGAGGTTCAGGTCGGCACATTGCAGTTGAATGGTTGAAATACCATCAGCATCTTTAATCGTTCCTTCCAATGTAAATGTGCGACCATTTGCAGTCTGAATGTGTTCGAGTGTCATTTCTATGGAAGGTGCTTGTCCGTCCACATCAGGATAGCCATCATCGTCGCTACATCCTGTAGTCCATAAAGTCAGTGATAAGAATGCCCAGAGTAGGGCAGCATTGAATAAATGCTTCTTCATACATATTACTTTTAAAGTTAAACAATTAGATACATTCTTTACTAAAATATCACTTTTAGATGATGCAAATGTAAGCTATCTTAAGTTTCTTGGACTGCATAAATCTTGCAGTGAGGGGATGTAAATCTTGCAATGAACGATTTGTGTATCTGAAATAAAGAATTTATTTATACTTTTGGATTGCAATAGAAAATTGATGTCATGAAAAGCAGATTATTACTTTACTTACTGTTGTTACCTGCCCTTCTGCGGGCACAACCTTATGCTGTCAGGCAATTGGGAATTGAGAAGGGATTATCCAATAACTATGTGGTCAGTATAGCCCAGGACAAGGAGGGCTTTTTATGGTTTGCGACAGAAGAGGGCTTGAATAAGTTCGATGGAACGCGCTTCATTACTTACTATAAGAATGAAACAAAGAACGGCTATGGCATTACGGGGAATGAACTGAACTGCCTGATGGATGATCCGAAGGATTCCATCTTATGGATTGGCACACAGAGGGCGGGGCTGAATGCTTATAATTATGTAAAGGACACCTTTACATTCTACCGGCATAATGAGGCTGTGCCTGAAAGTATCATTACGGATGACGTAACCAATGTTATTGCCGCTGCTGATGGAAATCTATGGGTGACAACTTATTGGAAAGGAATTGAATATTTCGATAAAGAAACCGGTCACTTTTCTCATTATAATACGGCAAATGTACCGGGGCTTGCCAGTGATAACATCTGGACTGTTGCTGACGGGGGGAATGGTAAGTTATATGTAGGTCATGTCCATAATGGTTTTAGTATTCTTTCCATTAAAGATAGGAGGGCGAAGAACTTCGTGCATGATCCGGGGGATCCGCACAGCTTGCCGGGTAATGAAGTGAGATGCGTATATAAGGATCTGAATAATAATATCTGGGTAGGGACAAACAAAGGTCTGGCATTGTTTAATCCCGAATCAGAGAATTTCATCCAGTTTAATTCAGACGGGAATCTTTCGCACTATATCTACGACATTAAGCAGCTTGACGGGAATAAGTTGTGGATAGCTATGGAATTTGGCGGAATAGCCATAATGGACTTATCGCAGCGTTTGTTCCTGTTACCCGAACAGACTCAATTTCATTATATCAGGGAAGGAGATGACGGATACAGTCTCTCCAATTCAAGTACGAGGTGCATTTTTCAGGATTCATTCAAGAATATCTGGACGGGTGTATGGGGCGGTGGCATAAACTTCTTAAGCTATGAGCCACCTTTGTTCAGCGGTTATTACTATTCTCCCAATCAGAATTCAATGAGTCGCCTGAATAATAAAACAGCAAGCAGCGTTTGTGTGGACAGCCAAGGTAAATTGTGGATTGGAACAGATGGGGGAGGAATCAATGTCTTTGATCAAGGTAAACGGGTATCCGTTTATCAGGAAGAGATTGAAGATATGAGTGGAAACTCTGTGCTGGCCTCACTGCGCGACTCGGAAGATAATCTGTGGTTCGGCTTATTTATGGGTGGAGTGAATTATTACGATGCGAAGAGAAAGATATTCCACCGGAACTTCCTTAAAGAATTAGAGTATGAGGATATCCGTTCGTTCTATGAAGACGATCGGCATATTCTGTGGATTGGTACCAGTCGTGGTATCTACAAGGTTAGTCTGGCTGATAAGAAGATCGTGGGACATTATGAGTTCGAGAATAATCTGGTGCGGTGCGTTATGAAGGACTCTCAGGGACGTCTGTGGATAGGCTCTTTCGGGAGCGGTCTGGGGATAGGAGACGATGAATTGCAGGATATCAAGCTCTTTAATATGGAGAACCTGTTCCCTTCCAATACCATCAATGCAATTTATGAAGACAGCAGGAAGAATGTATGGGTCGGGACAGGAGAAGGTTTGGTGTGTTTCTCTTCGCCATCCGATTGGGAATATAAGGTTTACCGCCGTGAAGAAGGATTGACCAATACACATATACGTGCTATAACGGAAGATGCCAACCATAATATCTGGGTGAGCACCAATAAAGGAATCAGTTGTCTGTTGCGGGATAAGGATGTTTTCTATAACTATGACCATTGGGATAATGTGCCGATGGGAAATTTTATGAGTGGCAGTGTAGCTAAGGATCAGAATGGAGAGATTTATTTCGGTTCCATCAATGGACTTTGCCGCTTTAATCCGGATTTTGTTCTGGCAAAGCGTGAGTCTCCTGCGGCTGTTATTACGGAAATGAAGATATTTGCTCCTTTGGGTAATGCGGGAGACAATGAAGAGGTGGTCAGTATTGACGGTCAGTCGAAAGTAAGGCTGAAGTATATGCAGAATAGCTTTAATATAACCTTTAATATACGCAACTATGCATTGGTCAACCAGGTGGAGTATGCCTATATGCTGAAAGGACTGGAAGATGCATGGTATACGGTGACGGATCCCAATAACGTTACCTTCCGCAATGTGCCTCCCGGTGATTATCACTTTATGGTAAAAACCCGTATCAAGAACCAGGAATGGTCGGATGAGGTTACAACTTTGGATGTCCATATTGTTCCGCCTTTGTGGCTTACCTGGTGGGCGAAATGCAGCTATATATTGTTGAGTGGAGCCATCCTGTTCCTCATTCTTTATGCTTACAAGAAGAAGCTCGATATGGAAGTTCTGTACGATCTGGAAAAGAAGAATCATGAGCAGGAGCAGGAACTGAACCAGGAGCGTCTGCGTTTTTATACCAACATCACGCACGAACTCCGCACACCGCTGACGCTGATACTGGGACCATTGGAAGATATGCAGAAAGGTAACTCACTGTCTAGCAAAGATTCCCAAAAGATATCGGTGATTCATCAGAGTGCCATCCGGTTGCTGAACCTGATAAATCAGATACTGGAATTCAGAAAGACGGAAACGCAGAATAAGAAACTCTGTGTGGCTCATGACAATATCGCTAATCTGGTGCATGAAGTCGGCCTCAAATATAAGGAATTGAACCGCAAACCGGATATAGAGTTCCACATCGAACTGGAACAGGAGGATATGTCCCTGTACTTTGATAAGGAAGTGGTGACCATTATCCTGGACAATCTGATCTCCAATGCGATTAAATATACTGAAAAGGGTATCATTACACTGGGCCTGTATCACGTGGTGCGGAACAACATTGACTATACCGAGATTAAAATCAGCGATACCGGTTACGGCATCAGCCCCGACTCATTGCCCCATATTTTTAACCGTTATTATCAGGAGGGCGGTGATCACCAGGCTTCCGGTACGGGCATCGGTCTGGCATTGGTGAAGAATCTGGTTACCCTTCACGAAGGGGAAATAAGGGCGGAAAGCACTTTGGGCGTAGGCAGCACGTTCTACTTCAGCCTGCTGACGGGCAATACCTATCCCGGTGTGTTGCATACCGACTCACCGGAGAAACCGGCCGATGAAAAGGAGGAAAAGGAAGAGATTCCGGAATTAGTGTCCGGTGGAAAGCGTATTCTGCTGATTGTGGAGGACAATGAGGACATTTGCAACTATATCGTCGAGTCCTTCTCCGATGATTTTGAAGTGAAGACCGCCGCCAACGGCGAACTGGGAATAGAGCAAGCGTTGAGTTGTATCCCCGACATCATCGTGAGCGATATCATGATGCCCGTGATGAACGGAATCACGATGTGTAAGCAGCTGAAAGAAGACGTGCGCACCAGCCATATTCCCATCATCCTGCTGACTGCCAAAGACTCTCTGCAAGATAAGGAAGAGGGATACCAGGTGGGAGCGGACTCTTATCTGACCAAGCCTTTCAGCGCTACCCTTCTGCATAGCCGCATCAATAATTTGCTTGAATCGCGCAAGCTGCTGGCGGAACGCTTTGCCGGTTCGACGTCTCATCACAGTCTGGATGAGAAGCGTGCCCAGCTGGCAGAGTCCATGAATAAGCTGGATAATGAATTTCTTGAGAAGATAAACAAGCTGATAGAAGACCGGCTGTCGTCCGAGAAGATTGATATCGGCTACTTGTCTGACAATATGTATATGAGTAAATCTACGCTTTACCGTAAGATGAAAGCGCTGACGGGACTTTCCACTAATGAGTATGTCCGTAAGATAAAGATGCGGTATGCCGAACGGTTGTTGCTGGAGGGCAGGTATAATATATCCGAGGTTGCGTTCAAAGTAGGTATAAATAGTGTGGTTTACTTCCGGCAATGTTTTAAAGAGGAGTTCGGAGTGTTGCCTTCGGATTATCTGAAACAGCCGTAAAGGGGTGCAGGTGGTAATGATATAATGTTATCAAACAAGTTTGTTACAAACAACTTTGTTTGTAACAAACTTGTTTATCATCAAATTAATCGTTTAAGTAGATGGGCATAATTATAGAAACGAAGTATTTATTCCTCCTGCCTGATCATTTTGCTGCCTTGCAGCTTTAATCTGCCGGGAATGCGGCGTTGTCGAAACCGTAGAGTTGTGCCTGATTCTTGCCACCGCTTTGGCACAGTCGTGCCATAGGCATGGCAAAAGCATGGATCTATAGATGGGAGGTAGCTAACCTGCAGATGGGGGAGATTGTTACCATTCGTAGTCTTCTACGTAAGCGTCAAACTCCTGTTTTCCAGTTGCACCGCACTGTTTTAAGATTTTCTGTACGTCCCTTTGTTCGGCCGGGCTGAGGAGGCGTTCGCCTTTGCGGATGCGGTAATAGGTTCTTCGGCTGAAGTATTCCATCAGATGGATTATGGCGAGTTGTCTTTGCTTGTGGGGCAGGTTATCAAGGATATTCATGCAGCCTTTGGCATATTGCACTTTTTGACTGGAGCGATAATGGGGACATGCACCCTTCAGTTTAGCTTGGTATTTGGGGCTGATGACTACCCAGTACTCCGCGCTGTCCGGTACTTCTTGCTCTACCAGTTGCCGCAGGCAGGTAGATGCTTTGGGACACTGACGGTTGAGGCATAAGGGGTAATTGTAGGGTACGTTCGTAAAATGATGTTCTTCTTCCATGGTTGTTTTGTTGTTTCCAAGGCAGTTATCTTTATTCAAAATAGAAGTTCAGTGTTTCTTTTGTGATGACTACGATTGAATTTCATGGCAAAAGTAATCATTATTCGGATACGATTACCCAGATAATGATTACTTTTATCAATTTATTTCTCTTCGAACGTATTGAACGAATGTGGCTGGAGCTCTACATTCAGATAGCGATTGCCTAATTTCAGGATTATTTTCTTGGCTTCGTTGTTGAAGTTGCCGGCTATCACTACCTTTTTCTTTTCCGGAGTTTCCACTACCAAGACCGGTATTCTTCCTTCTGTTGAAGGCTTGTAAGCTATAACGCGTGAACCGGGTGTTACGAACTGGCTATAATGTCTTACAGCATAATACTCCGGTGTAAGAGTTGCCGTACGGGATTTTGAATCAACATGTATCAAAGCATTCTGTTTCCAACCCCAGGGACTTTCACCGTTATCGCAGAGGGTATTGTTCCAGAAGGTGTACTCTTCGCAGCCATTACCCAGGTAGTGATTAATCAGATGGAAGGTGTGTTCGCCCGCTCTCCAGTCGAAGGTACCCCCACCGCATTCGCTTTCTGTCTGCATATACTTGTATTGGGGGTATTTGGCACGTATCTTAGGTAATATCTGTCCTCCTTCCCACTGGAAACCGACTCCTTGAATGCTTTGCGGCATGCGTGGATCGGAAAGTATTTTATCAACATAGTCATAGCGGTTGGTATTGAAAGTACCAAGGTAGAGAGCTACTTCCGGATGATGTTTCTTTAATGTGGGCGCCAGATACTCTACGTTGAAACGTACAGTACCTTCAGCAGTCCAGGCACAACCGGGATACGGGGTATAACTGTATGCTTCGTTCTGATACATGATCATATCGATGGGAATTCCTTGTTCTTTATAAGCATCGATGAATTTACAGAAGAAATTGGCATAGGTTTGCAGGTAGCGCGGGTCCTGAATCATGTAGTCATTCACTGCTAATTGCCGGGGGAAGACGTCTCCGCGTTTTTCCGTGTTGTCCTCATAGAGTACTACATCAGACAGAGGCGACATCTTATTAGTCCTGTCACTGCGTACCGGATAGTCGTTATTAACCTTCATCCAGCTGGGAGGTGACCAGGGAGACATCCAGAAAGTCATATCCGGATTATATTTTTGCGCTGCACGGACAAAGGGGATAATAGCCAGTTTATCACGGTTGATGTTGAAGTACTTCAGTTGGAAGTCGCCCGATACTTCGTCGCAACTATACCAGTCGCGGGCATAGTCATTGGCATTCATCGAAATACGGCCTCTGTTGAAACGGAGTTCTCCTTGGGGGGAAAACATTTTCTTCAAGAGGTCGTCCTGTTCATCACGGGTGAGCATGTTCAAGGCATCCCAGCACAGTTCGTTGAAGGTGGTTCCCCATGCTTTGAATGTAGTGCCTTCTTCGGTTCCGCTGATATCTAAAAGCGGGGTTTGGCCAGCACTCGATTGTAATTTTACTTTTGCTTGTTTCCAAGTGTCGCCTTCGGTGCTGCTGACCCAAGTATAGGATTGCGCAAATGAATTTGGTAGAGATATAGTCATTAGGCATCCAGTCAGAATAATACTTTTTAAATTTCTTCTCATAACTATCGTTTTTATATGATTAATATTTAGTTGGTTTTCGTGATTATCGTTTCTTTTTTATAGCAGGAACCCCTTCGGAAGTCATAATGATACGTTTCAGTGTTTTGTCTTTGTTGTAATATAAATGGTCTATACAGACAGAACGGCTTGCTCCACCACCACCGGGCAATGCACCATTATGATATATAAAATACCAGTTACCTTTGTATTCAATAATAGCTTGATGGTTGGTGGTGCTATTGCCGGCTACTTCATTCAAAAGACCTTTGTATTCCCATGGTCCTTCTATATTATCAGCCATGGCATAAGCTATTTTTTCGGGAAAATCAGTGGCATACGTCAAGTAGTACTTGCCTTTGTATTTATGTACCCATGGGGCTTCGGTAAAGCTGAAGCCATTAAATTTAATCTGTTTGATTTCACCATCAATTTCTATCATATTGTCTTTCAACTTTGCATAGTAACATTCCCGGTTTCCCCAGAAAATCCATGCTTGTCCGTCATCTTCAATATATATGGCAGGGTCTATGCAGGCCCAGCCATGTGTCGAAGCAAAACAATCTTCTCTTGTCAATAAAGGTTTGCCTAAGGCATCTTTGTAGGGACCTTGGGGGCGATGGCTTACAGCTACGCCGATACCTGAACCGTTTGTACTGATGTACCAATAATAAAGACCGTTTTTCTCGACTACATGCGAGGCGTAAGCGTTCTTGCTACGATCCCAGGATAGGTCGCTTATTCGTAGAGGAATAGGATATTCGGTCCAATTCTTCATATCGGTAGTTGAGAACACACACCAGTTTTTCAGATTGTATCTTGGTGAATCAGCTCCTCCATCCTGTCCGGTAAAAAGCCAAAGTGTATCCTTCACTACCAATGCAGCCGGATCGGCTGTAAATTTATGGGTGATGATGGGGTTGCCATCGGACTTGAAACTATAAATGCTATCCATTTGGGTAGATAAAGGAGTACTGCCCCATTTTTTATTTAGGCGGATGGCTTCTTTGCGGGTTATACCGATAACAGAACCGTGACGCGGATGGAAGTCCTTGCTAAATGATTCGGGTGTTTTGGTAAAGTTATAGAGGTCCGTACTGCGTTGGAATTCATAGCGGCCACTACTGTACAAGTCATACATAAGGATATACTCTTCCGAATTATTTAGTTTGAATATACTGGAACCTTCTACATGGGTACGGGTACCGGCATAAGCGTCGAGGTATGTAAAGTCTTCTGTCCATGGACCATGTAATGATTTGCTTGTAGCTTGCTGAATGCCATTGATGACCTCCTCTCCTTGCTCATTCTTGGTATTACCTTTATAGAAAAGGTGATACATTCCGTCTTTAAAGATAATATCACCGTCAATTGCTCCGTATTTGGTACTGAACATAAGGGTAGGTTCGCTTTCAAAGGCTGTGAAATCTTTATTGGCATAGGCATAATAAAAATCAAGCTTTTCGTTATAATGGAACCTGACGGTGAAATAAACCATGTATTTTCCTACGGTAGGGTCATAAATAGTCTGGGGTGCCCATACCCA
Source organism: Bacteroides cellulosilyticus (assembly GCF_020091405.1). Lineage (NCBI taxonomy): Bacteria > Pseudomonadati > Bacteroidota > Bacteroidia > Bacteroidales > Bacteroidaceae > Bacteroides > Bacteroides cellulosilyticus. The sequence continues at coordinate 1,529,368 of NZ_CP081903.1, read as the reverse complement.
TTTGGTATTTGCAAATCGTTCAGGATAGGTCTTTTCAAGATCGATTATTCCATGAGTCCAGTTAATTAGATCTCCTGATTTCAACAATACTATTCCGGGATTGGAATCCCAGCCATTCTTTCTTGTAAACATGTCTGTAGCAACCATATAAAATGTTTCTCCATCTTCACCACGGAGTATATGAGGATCGCGTACTCCACCGGTTTGCGATATATCTGCTGAAGAAATTATGGGCTCATTGTTATTCAGAGCTTTCCAGTTTATACCATCGGCACTTACGGCAAAACGTATTTGCTCTTGTTTGGCAAGTTCTCCTGAACCTTCGAAATAGGCGAATAGATAGCCTTCGCAGGTAGATTTTTTGGATGAGTTTTGTGCACTGATTGCTATATTTGCACAAAGGGAAATTATAGCAATTGAAATTAGACGATGTATCATTATAGTTTATTGAATTGATAGTTAGCTTATGGATAAATAGCGGGGGGAGTTTTAAACGCTCCCCACCGCAATATAATGAAATCTAATGTATATGCAAACAAATATTACTTTAATTGTAATTTCTGCACTTGCGTATAATAGAATTCATTTGATTTATCTGAACGCACGCCAAGCCTTGTAAAAATATAATTTTCTGAAACTAATGCAACAGGAATATTCACTGTAGCAGTTGTTTCATGGCCGGACTCGATAGTTGAAATATCTAAGCTTTCTGTTCCATCATTTAAATTATTGTCCAGTATCATATTTTTGCTGAAGAAGAGTTTCACTTCTTCCAACTTCGAACCTTGAACTACATTCTTGACTGTAAATTGTACTTGGACTGTATTGCCGGATTCCTTATGGATATTCTCATTGCTAATTGCAATAAATGGATTTATTTCAACATCTTTGGTTGTGTTGCCTTTTACATCAACAACTATTGTATCAGATGACTGTGCTTCCCAAGGAGCTCCGGCAACTCTGACGATTTTATATCGTCCATTAAACAGGGCTGCCGAATAAGTACCGTCATGTGCTATATTTACATCTATTTTAGTTCTGTTGGCATAGCCATCCTGCCACAATTCCAAACGGGTGGCCGTGGCTCGTACTCCTACCGGAGTCCCTTCGTAAACAACTCTGCCTGAAAGTATTGCGTTTGGCATATCATAATTATCATATTCGCAACTGGCAAGTAATAAAATTGCAATGGTTGCAAGACATATTGATTTTATTTTCATTTTCATATCTTTTTTAATGGAATGGGTTTTTAACAAGTTTAGGATTATTGTTCAATACATTATCGGCTATGGATGAATAATAATTAGCCATCCTGAAGTATCTGGGATACAAGAATCGAGTGGGGCGTATCCTTTCAAAAATATATTTTCCATCATCTGCATGCCCCGGGCGTATTACTCTGTACGGGTACAGGCCGTGGATTACTGCATTTGAATCATTAGGATCGGCATCCCATACCTCGTGTGCTATTCTCCATCGTTTCAGGTCGAAGAAGCGATGATCTTCGAATGCCAGTTCTATACGGCGTTCATTGCGTATAATGTCATTGGTAAGTACCGATATACTGTTGGCTGGGAAACCTCCATGTTTTTCCCTTAGGGTATTAATATAGTCTTTGGCACTTGGGTCGCCTAATTCAAAGGCAGCTTCTGCTGCATTCAGGTAGATTTCGCCTAGACGAAACCAGGGCCACCAATTTTCTGCCAATGTTGGTTGTACGGCGGCTACTGGGTCTTCGCATACGAATTTCCGAAGATAAAAGCCTGAATTACTGACATATGTTTCACCATTTCGAGGGCCGTCATGTCCGGTTAACTTTCCACCATCGCTATAAGTACTTCCCAATTCTCCTGTCCGAAATTCGTAACTAGTGCCGTTCCATATGGCAACTCCTGCCAGGATGTCTACCTGCTGCGAACGGAATGTACTTCCCGGATAAATGACCGTTCCATATAAGCGGGCGTCCTTGTTGGCAAAAATGTCTTGTAGATTTGCATATGCAATGTAGTTACCATTTGCATCTTTATCTTTTAAAGTGCCTTTGCTTCCATCCAAATAGTCAAAACATTCCACAAAACTTAGCGAGGGGGATATAGAAGAACCTGAAGCACTTGAGCTGAAACTTCTGGTGATATTGTCATAAGTAAAGGCATGTTGTTTTTCAGCTGCGCTCATAAAATCTTTGGCAAATATCACTTCTTTCAGAGTTTTGTCTACAAAGAGATTATAAAAATTGGTACTCAATTCAAAATTGCCACTTTCTATGATTTCTCTTGATGCAGCAAGCGATTTTTGATAATAATCGTTTGCCTTATCTGCTGGAATACCCACTTCTCCTCCGATGGTAGAAATAGGTGAGCTCATTAGATTGTTGTATTTGGCAATCGAGGCAGCATAAAGCATCGATCTACTTTGTAAAGCCAATACTGCAAACTTATTACCGCGGGTTCTGCTGTTTCCTGTTTCTGAAAACTCATTTTTTATTTCCTGAAGTTCGTTATAGATAAAATCATAAGCTTCCGATTCTTTGGAGCGAGGAGTTTGCAGGGGAGTGGGGTCTCCACTACCGTCATAGATTAACAACTGGGTGACTAAGGGCACTCCTCCCATGCGTTTAATCATATCAAAGTAATGAAAAGCCCGGATAAATCTGAATTCAGCGCTAAATTGTTTTTTTAGTGTTTCCGAAAGATTGGATTCTGATTCTAGCTTTTCTAATGCTAAATTAATATCTCTTACTAATCCATATTCCCAGCTCCTGGCGTAATCAAACGGATATTCTATACGGTTGTTCTTACCGGGATCTTGATCTGCATGCCCCGACCACATAGCATCATCTGCCTCACAACTTGCTCCACTATTGAATACCGGGCCAGGCAATCTGTTGTAAAAGTTGGATAATAAACTTTTTATCATAGTAGGATTATCCCATACTTGATCATCGGTAACACTATTCTTAGGGGTTCTTTCCAGCCATGCATCATTATCACAACCGGCCAATGAAGTCAGAACTGCCAGTACAAGCGATAAAATATATACTTTATTTTTCATATTGTTTTTTACGTTAAAAGGTTACATTAAATCCTAACATGATTGTTCTTTGTTGTGGATATACAGCTCCTCCGCTTGCTTGAATTTCGGGATCTATACCGTACTTGCTTACATTGTCGATTGAAAATAAGTTGGAAGCACTTACGAAGAAACGGGCTTTGGTGATACTGACTTTTTCCAGTATCTTTTTAGGTAAACTGTATCCCAGTTCTGCATTCTTTAGCCGAAGAAAACGAACATCGTGTATCCAGAAATCGGATGTCTTTCCATTGTTTGAACTTGTATTATACCTTATTGCAGGATAGTAACCTGATATCCATTCACTATTGGGATTATACGGATCGGCTCGGTGCCATCTGTCTTCCAGAAGATAGGCAGGTGAGTTTCCATTGGCATGGAAAGCGTTTCTTAATTCATAATTTTGATTCCACGATTGCATGGCAGCACCTGCAAAGTCCAAGTTTAAATCAAAATTCTTCCATTGCAAACCTATATTGCCTCCGAAAGAAAGCATAGGAGCCCAACTGTCTGGATATCCGATAGGTCTTTCATCTAAATAGTCGATCATACCATCACCGTTGACATCTTTGTAGATCAAGTCACCGGGGAGTTGTGTCCGGTTGTTTTGCCCGTCGTTATTAATCGGATAGTTTCGAATCTCTTCTTCCGATTGGAATCTTCCCACTACTTGGTACCCCCATAAGATACCGCCCCAGCGATCTAAGGGGGCATTACGGTATTCATCCCAGGAACTACCATAGCGAGGCTTATATCTTTCCATGTCTCTGAATCTCGAGTAGGTGATATTGGCACTTATAGTATAATTTAGTTCCCCGATTTTATCGATATAGGTAATCATACCTTCTAACCCTCTGTACTCATTTTTATTCAGATTGTCATTTGGTAGGCTATATCCTACTTCACTTGGTAAGAGTACATCATAACGTCCGGCCGGGATGCCTGAGATAACTTTTTTAAAGGCATCTGCTGTGACTGATAGTTTATTATCAAAAAGTTTAGCGTCAAAGCCAATATTCCAAGTAGTATGTTTTTCCCACGATAGGTTGGTTACAGGAAGACCTTTGGGTTGCATACCTGTTACGTACTCACCATCCAGAACCGTGCCTCCAACCAGTGCGTTGTTGGTGAAGCGCCCATAGTCATATCCAACCAAATAGCCGAAAGCACTTACTCCAGCTTCCTGACCGGTTTGTCCAACAGAAAATCTTAACTTCAAATCATTCACTACAGGTTTTAGTTTTTTGAAGAATTTTTCATCAGAGATACGCCATCCGGCAGAAACTCCCGGGAAGAATCCCCAACGTTTGCCGGGAGCGTATAAATAGGAAGCGTCATATCTGCAAAGTAATTCTAACAGATACTTGTCTTTATAACTGTAGTTGACTCTTCCGATATGGCCAACTCTTGCCTGATAGGTCCATTCATCACCGTAACCTGTAAGTTTATCGGTACCTGTAATCAAAGGGATAAAGTTGTTATCGGGTGCTCCTTGCAGCCAGGTTAGGTCTCTTTCCCAATCGCTCCTTTCATATCCCCAAACGGCAGATATATAGTGATCTTCCCAGAGCGTTTTTGTGTAGTTCACTTGGAAATTGTGATAATGGGATGTTGATTTAGCCTTATTCTGGAATCTCCATGGTGCGCTTAAACCACCACTTCTATTATACGTGTCATTATTTGAATCATACGTGTACAGATCATAGGAATAACGAAACCCGTCGAACATAACGTCTGTATAATTTTGCGAATAAGTATACTTTGCAGTTAATCCGAAATCAAATTTATATTCGGCGAAAAGATTAACATTAGCTTCTTTAGTGTGAAAGTCCTTATATCCCATTTTGTCTCTGGAAAACAGAGCAGGGTTCAGGTCTGATCTGTTGGGAGTGTTATTAATATAATCAGGATTTCCATTTGCGTAAGGGCCTGCTGTCGGTCTGTTAGCCATTACAGCTAACACAGCACCGAAGTAACTGTCGCTATCCCCTAATCCTACATCTCTTGTTTTTTCCATTTTTAAAGATGTTTGTGTTCCTATAGTTAATCCTTTATAAACATTGCTTGACAGATTAACTTGAAAATTGGTTCTGTTGTAATCGAAATCCTCCATTTGTGCTTCTTGCCCTGTACGGGAGAGAGACATGTAATAGTTTGAACGTGCAGAGCCTCCCGTTATATTTGCATTAAGATGATATTGAGGTACATTTTTTCTCATGATTAGGTCATAGTAGTCGTAACTCTGATAACCGGGCTCTGTCCCTGCCTGCCACTTGGCTAGTTCTTCTTTTGAATAAAGCAGGCTGGGATCAGCTCCTGCATTTTGCTCGGCTTCCACCCTGCCGCGTACATATTGAGCTGCATTTGCCATTTCGGGGAAACGGGTCAGATTTTGCCAGCCATAATATCCATTAATGTTGATCGAAACTTTTTCATCTTTGCGTCCCTTTTTGGTAGTTACCAATACAACTCCGTTTGCAGCACGCAAACCGTAGATAGCTGCCGAAGCGTCTTTAAGGATAGAGATGTTCTCGATGTCTTCCAAATTCAGTGCATTAAAGGCGTCTTCACCGGATATGCGCGTTAAGCCCAGCCAATCTCTTTCTGCTTCTCCTCCATAAGGAACGCCATCAATTACGTACAAGGGTTTTCCCATATTGCGTATTTCTAATTGGATACCTCTTCCGGGGCGTGAATCTTTGGCACGGGTAGATAATCCGGACATTTTACCGGAGAGAGCCCCAGCCGTAGTGGTAGATGCAGAGCGGGTCAGCGTTTCAGAATCCACATTACTGATAGCTGTAGTAACTTTCCTTTTTGACTGAGAACCGTAACCAACAACAACTACTTCATCCAGTGTTTGACTGTCTTCTGTCATGGTAACGTTTAAGGTCTTTTGGTTGGTAATTCCAATTTCTTGCTGGAGATACCCTATATAGGATATGATCAACGTTTCCCCGGAAGTCACCTCAACTGAAAAATTACCGTTAAAATCGGTAATGGTTCCGCGAGGAGTATTCTTCACTTGGATAGATACACCTATCAATGGTTCTCCATTTCCATCCAGCACTTTGCCATTAAGTGTGGATTGTTGAGCATACACATTTACCATTCCTATAAATAGGAAGGTAAACCACATTAGAAATTTGTGTTTTTCCATTTACTTGAATAAATTTAGTTTAATAATATAAAGATGTTTGTTATCTTGAGAAACCATCTTATTACCTATATGTATTCTTATAAGATTTTAAGATCGGTGCAAATAAATATAGAAAAGATCTGGGGAGAGTATTCAAATAAGGCAGAAAGGAGTACAGTGAGGGGAATGCGCTATATTTATACCTTAATTGCGTCAAAAATACACTTAATGACGGGGAAGATATTTATTCATTACTGTATTTTCAGACGTATTTGGCAAGGCTGTGTCGTGTCGCTGACAAGACGATGTCAAGTCAGCGACAAGTGGAGGTCGAGTCAGCAACAAGAGGAATGAACTATTTCTCTTCTTCCTTTTTCTGATACTCGGTAGGTGTTACGTCAAACTCTTTTTTGAAACACTTTGTGAAATACTTAGGGTTGCTGAAGCCCACTGCATAAGCAACTTCTGAAACATTAATGAAAGGTCTTTTCAGGAGTGTGCAGGCATGTTTAAGTCGGATATTGCGGATAAATTCTACTGGAGAGAGTCCAGTCATCGCTTTCATCTTTCTGTTTAGGGTGGACTTGGATACGCTAAGTTCCGAAGCAAAGGTGTCTATGTCAAATTCTGTTTCAATCAGATGGTGTTCGATGCATTCTATAGCTCTTTCCAGGAATTGCTCGTCAGTACTCTGATATTCCAGTGCTACAACGTTGATTTCTGTATCGACTCTGAACTTCTCTTGCCGTTTCTGGTTGGCTCTCATCAGATTATCAATGCGTGCATTGAGCATTTTCATATCGAATGGCTTCGTCAGGTATCCGTTTGCTCCCGCATTGAAACATTTCACTTGGTCTTCTACTGAATTTTTTGCCGTGAGCATCAGTACCGGTATGTGGCTGGTGTTGATGTCCTGTTTCATAGTTTCACAAAGTTCGATTCCATCCATCTCGGGCATCATATAGTCACTGACCATCAGATCTACGTCTTCGGCCCTTACAATCTCCAGTGCTTTTCTCCCATTTGTAGCGGTGAGTACATTATAGTGTATTGCCAGTTTTCTTTTCATCAGTAGCAGGAACTCTTCATTGTCATCTACCAGTAATATCGTACCTTCTTTCCCTTCTGTTTCCTCTATTGCTTCATTTGGTACTGTTGACGGCATTTTACTGGTTTCGATAATGTCCTTTATTTCCGGATAATAATTCCGGTCGATAGGGATTAGAACTGTAAATCTGGAACCTTCTCCGATGTTGCTTTCTACCTGGATGCCTCCCTTGTGCAAGGTGACTAGTTTCTTGGTTAATGAAAGCCCTACACCGTTTGATTGAGGCGCATAAGCTGTTTTGTTCACATAGAATGGAGTGAATATCTTGGATATTTCTTTCTGGTCTATGCCTATTCCTTCATCCTGCACCTCTATCCGGAGGAATCGGAAATTATCCTTTTGCAGAGTCGATACATTCAGTTCTACTTTTTTATCGGCAGGTGTATATTTGGCTGCATTCGAGAGTATGTTGTACAGAACCTTATCTATTTTGTCAAAGTCCATATATCCCCAAATGTCTTTTTCTTCCAGATGAAGACTGAAATGAAGGTTTTTCTTTTCAATGATCGGTCGTATGCCTGTATGGTAGATTTCACGGATGAAGCTGCTGATATTGCCATAGGTAGGGGTAAGTACAAACGAGTCGTTTTCTACTTTCCGGAAATCTAGCACTTGCTGGATTAAGCGTTTTAAGCGGAGCACATTACTTTTCAATATATGTACATCTTCCTGTGGAGAAACCTTTGTTTCTTTTAGGTTGTCCGCTACGCAGCTGATGGTAGTAAGTGGGGTGAGTAATTCATGGCTTATATGGGTGAAATATTCCAGTTTAGTCTTGGTCAGTTCTTTCTGGAATCTGACCTGGTCGGACTGCCTTACCCTGTGCAAGTAATAGAACATGATGGAATAAAGAATCAGGATGGTGAGAGTTATATAGGTACCATATGCCCACCATGTTTCATACCAAGCCGGCTTTTTATAGATACGCAGTTCTGTGACGTCGTCTTTCCAGTAGCCGTATTCGTCTGTAGAACGCACTTTGAAAGTATGGTATCCTTTAGGGATTTTATTGTAGAAAGCTGATCGGTTGCCGGTTTCGGTGTATACCCATTCCTTGTCCACGCCATCCATCTTGTAGGCGTATCTTATTCTCGATGTTGCTGTAAATTGAAGAGCGGAGAAGAAGATTTCAAGATTGTTATCTTCGGACTCCAACCAGACGCTTCGGGTTGATAAATCTTTCGACTGGCGCTGGGGATTGAAGAAGAAAGAATTATTGGATACTTTGATATCTGTTATGATGACCGGATTGGAATTGATCTTCTTAGACGGGAATTTTGAGGAAGCCATCGATACAAAGCCACCATGCCCACCGGCATAAAGCTTGCCATTGAACAAGTCTATGACGTCCTTCTTGAACGAGTTTATCTGAACGGATTCGTCTGAATTTGAATAATGAATGTATCTATCTGACTGGATATCATAGGCAGTCAATTGTCGGTTTGTTAGTATCCAAAGGGTATTCCTGTCATGTTTCATCCCTAAAATAGACTGTCCGGTCATTCCGCATGAGCTACTGAAGTCCTTCATTGTCTCTGAGTTGAAATCCATTTTCAGGATGGAACCTTGAGTAGTGGCGATCCATAGATGGTTTTCCTGGATCACTATCTTATCAATATTGTTACTGGGTAAGGATGAATTCTGGGTTGAGTATTGTTTAATCGGTTTCAGCTTATCCCGTAAAGAAACCTTATGTAAACCGGAATCTTCGGTTGCCAACCAGATGTTACCGTGTCCGTCTTCTGCAATAGATGTAATGTTGGGCAGAGAGAATTCGGGGATGATAAAGTCTTTGCCATCCGGTTTTAGATAGAGCTGTCCGGTAGTAGCTACCCATAAATTTCCCTTACTGTCTTCATACATGGATGTAATGTTGCCTGTAGTCCCCTTTGGTGTATATAAGTCCTTTGCCAGTAGGTACTCAATTTCTCTTTTACTGTTTAGTTTTGCTTTGTAGAGAGTAGGCTGGTCTCTGCATCCCAACCAGAATTCTCCCGGCTGTTTCGAACGGAGGATATATCCTACATTATGCACTCCGGAATTTGTATTCGAGTAGTCATAGAATTTATCCTGTTCTATGTCATACCAGCAGAGTCCCCAACGTTCCTGATTGAACCAGAGCCCATTGTTGGGGTCAATACCCAGAGTGGTTATATTCGTGTCGAAACCTACATGTCTTTTCAGTTTGGGCAGGAAGTTATTAGCTATGGCAGGATTTCCCATTAGCAAGTGATACCCGCTGTCATAAGCCCCGGCCCAAAGGTTGCCTTCCCTGTCTTTAATGATCTGGCTGAACATTTTGTTATAATCGAACATATACGAGCTGAGGTCCACTTTTTCCAGATGTCCGTCCACCACTTTGAAAGCATAGAGTTCGTGGTAGCCGAATACCCATATATAGCCGTAAACATCATCTTGTACTACACTGAAGAAGGCGGTTTCAGGCAGGTGCAGTTTTTCATTGAAGATTTCTTGATGCGTGTACATTTTATCCTCTGTTGCATCCGGATGAAAACGGTAGATACCGTCTCCCCAAGTCAATATCCAATATTGGTCATCTCTGTCCTGAAATATTTTAAACGGATTATTATTCACTCCGAGTGTAGGGAAACTCATAAATGTATCTGTATTCTTGAGATACTTATATAAACCTCCTCCCCATGTGCATACCCATATATTGCCGAAATGATCTTCATATATTGAGTTTATACCATTATTGGGAACCGCCGGGATCAAATTTCCGTAACGTTTCTTCAACGAATAGTCGGAATTGTAGTGAGAAACCTGATTACGGGTACATATCCATAGTTCTTTCCGGCTATCTACCAACATGAAGTTTATCCATGTATTCTGGATTTCTGTATCTGGGAATGGCCGTATCTGATAGTTACTTTTATCCACCAAATTAACTCCCTGTCTTGTTCCTACCAGCAGGCAATTATCATCCTCAGCAAAACACCAGATGAAATCATCGGTTAATAAATGAGGCTGGTTAAAATCTGATTTGAAAGTCTGGAGTTGGTATCCGTCATATCGCCCTAAGCCGTTTTTAGTTCCTAACCAGATGAATCCATTCTGATCCTGATGTAAGTCTATTACTTCATTGGAAGGCAGCTGTTCCAGAAAAGGCATTTGTTTGGCTATTATTTGCTGTGCATATGAGAAAATGCTCATTAATAGGAAGATGACAATGAGAAAGGGGGATACATATATCTGAATTTCTGTACGATGCATTCTGTTTTCCATAATGTTACAAGGTATTTTCTTTGGTGGCGATTGCAAAAATAGGGTATTATTGGCAATACTTCAATCAAAATGGCATTTTTGTGAACCTCCCTGTAAGGTATGGGCATAAAAAAAGGAGTACCGCTGTACTCCAACCTTTGTTAACCTTAAATCTAATACTATGAAAAACACAGTGCAAAGATACGGACTTTTGGAATATCTGCAAATAAAACAAATAAAAAAGAGTGTTTTATAACATGTTTTAGTAAAAGTGTTGTTTTTGTTAAGGCTTACTAAGGATTTGAGTCCCCCCAGTACTTGTTTTCTAAAAAAGAATTATCTTTGCATGGCTGCGGAAATAGCTGCACTTTTGCATATTAATAAATTTATAAAGAACAACTACTGTGAGCGAAGAAGATATTGTCCTTACCCCGATGATGAAACAGTTCTTGGACCTGAAAGCCAAGCATCCTGATGCCGTTATGCTGTTTCGTTGCGGCGACTTCTATGAAACTTATTCTACCGATGCTGTTGTTGCAGCCGAAATCCTGGGAATTACCCTGACTAAGCGTGCCAATGGTAAAGGGAAGACTGTTGAAATGGCGGGATTCCCTCATCATGCACTGGATACGTATCTGCCTAAACTGGTACGTGCCGGGAAGCGTGTAGCCATCTGTGACCAGTTGGAAGACCCGAAAATGACCAAGAAACTGGTGAAGCGGGGTATTACGGAACTGGTAACTCCCGGTGTTTCTATTAATGATAATATACTGAATTACCGGGAGAATAACTTCCTGGCTGCCGTACATTTTGGTAAGGGAACGTGCGGTGTGGCATTTCTCGATATATCTACGGGTGAGTTCCTCACAGCAGAAGGGCCTTTCGACTATGTAGACAAGCTATTGAATAACTTCGCGCCTAAAGAAGTACTTTTTGAGCGTGGTAAGCGGGGCATGTTCGAGGGGAATTTCGGAAGTAAGTTCTTTACTTTCGAACTGGACGACTGGGTGTTTACAGAGACTACCGCCCGGGAGAAACTTCTGAAGCATTTTGAAACGAAGAATCTGAAAGGTTTTGGTGTAGAGCATCTCAAGAATGGTATCATCGCTTCGGGAGCTATCCTGCAATATCTCATCATGACGCAGCATACCCAAATCGGGCATATCACTTCTTTGGCACGTATTGAAGAAGATAAATACGTCCGTCTGGATAAATTCACGGTCCGTAGCCTTGAGTTGATAGGCAGCATGAATGATGGAGGCAGCAGTTTGCTGAATGTGATTGATAAGACTATCAGTCCGATGGGTGCCCGTTTACTGAAGCGCTGGTTGGTGTTTCCGTTGAAAGATGTACTGCCTATCAATGAACGTCTGAACGTGGTGGAATACTTCTTTCGTCAGCCGGATTTCAAAGAACTGATCGAAGAGCAGTTGCATCTGATAGGCGATCTGGAACGTATCATCTCTAAAGTGGCTGTAGGACGTGTTTCTCCTCGTGAAGTAGTTGCATTAAAGGTGGCTTTGCAGGCTATCGAGCCTATTAAGGAAGCTTGTATGGAGGCGGATAATGCCAGTCTGAACCGTATCGGTGAGCAACTGAATATCTGTAAGTCCATTCGCGACCGCATTGAAAAAGAGATTAATAATGATCCTCCGTTGCTGATAAACAAAGGTGGTGTTATGAAGTCGGGCGTCAATGCCGAATTGGATGAATTACGCCAGATAGCTTATTCCGGTAAAGATTATCTGCTACAGATACAGCAACGGGAAAGTGAGCTGACTGAAATTCCCAGTCTGAAAATCGGTTACAACAATGTATTCGGTTACTATATTGAAGTGCGCAATACACATAAGGATAAGGTACCACAGGAGTGGATACGTAAACAGACCTTGGCCAATGCCGAACGTTACATTACACAAGAGCTGAAAGAGTACGAAGAGAAAATTCTCGGTGCCGAAGATAAGATATTGATACTGGAAACCCAGCTCTACATGGAACTGGTGCAGGCTTTAAGTGAGTTTATTCCTGCCATTCAGGTGAATGCAAACCAGATCGCGCGTCTGGACTGTTTGCTGTCTTTTGCCAATGTGGCACGTGAGAATAATTATATACGTCCTGTCATCGAAGACAACGATGTACTGGATATCCGCCAGGGACGACATCCGGTTATCGAGAAGCAACTTCCCATAGGAGAGAAGTACATTGCCAATGATGTGGTGCTGGATAGTAGCTCGCAACAGATCATCATCATTACCGGTCCGAATATGGCGGGTAAGTCTGCATTGCTGAGACAGACGGCGTTGATAACGCTGCTGGCACAGATTGGTAGCTTCGTACCTGCCGAGAGTGCACATATCGGTTTGGTGGATAAGATATTTACCCGTGTAGGTGCCAGTGATAATATTTCTGTCGGAGAGTCTACTTTCATGGTGGAAATGAATGAGGCGGCTGATATTTTGAATAACCTTTCTTCGCGCAGTCTGGTGCTCTTTGACGAGTTGGGACGAGGTACATCTACGTACGACGGTATTTCTATTGCCTGGGCGATTGTAGAGCATATCCATGAGCATCCTAAAGCAAAGGCGCGTACGTTGTTTGCTACGCACTATCACGAGTTGAACGAGATGGAGAAAAGCTTCAAGCGTATCAAGAACTACAATGTTTCCGTTAAGGAGGTGGATAATAAGGTCATTTTCCTGCGTAAACTGGAACGTGGCGGTAGTGAACACTCCTTTGGTATCCATGTGGCAAAGATGGCGGGTATGCCGAAAAGTATCGTAAAACGTGCGAATGACATTCTGAAACAGCTTGAGGCAGACAATCGTCAGCAAGGTATTGCAAGTAAGCCGATGGCGGAAGTAGGAGAGACGCGTGGCGGCATGCAGCTTAGCTTTTTCCAGTTGGAAGATCCTGTGCTCTGCCAGATACGTGACGAGATTTTGAATCTGGATGTGAATAATCTGACCCCGCTGGAGGCATTGAATAAGTTGAATGATATTAAGAGGATTGTAAAGGGGAAATAGACCAACTACTATAAATAAATGAAAGGAAATGAAATTTTAGCCTTATTCCGCCAGTTTGAAGAGGCCGCTTCCGAATACGAAGGTGTAGAATGCTGGAGTGCAAGAGAATTGCAGGTTTTGTTGGGTTACTCTAAGTGGGAGAACTTCGTCAAGGTGATTGATAAAGCTAAAGAAGCTTGTGAACATGCCTCAGAACATGTTCCCGATCATTTTCCTGACGTCAGGAAAACGATCGCAATGCCTAAAGGAGCCGAAAAAGCTATTGATGACATGATGCTTACCCGCTATGCCTGTTATCTAATTGCACAAAATGGTGATAGCCGTAAAGAACAGATCTCTTTTGCGCAGAATTATTTTGCGGTGCAAACCCGGAAAGCGGAATTGATAGAACAGCGTTTACTTGAGTATGAACGTGTAAAAGCTCGTGAAAAGCTTGGACAGACTGAAAAGCAGTTATCAGGTGTTATTTATGAAAGAGGGGTAGATAGTAAAGGATTTGCCCTTATACGTTCTAAAGGTGACCAAGCGCTGTTCCGTTTGAGTACACAACAATTAAAACGTAAAATGGGAGTTCCCGATAGTCGTCCTGTAGCTGATTTTCTTCCTACTATCAGTATTAAGGCAAAAGATTTGGCTGCTGAAATGACAAGTGTAAATATACAGACTAAAGATTTAAGAGGGATTAATCCGATTGGTCAGGAGCATGTAGATAATAATACTGCTGTTAGAAATATGCTGTTACAGAGAGGGATTGTTCCTGAAAGTCTTCCTCCTGCTGAAGATGTGAAAAAAGTACAGAGGAAACTGGACAGTACGGAAAAGAAAGTATTGAAGGAAACCAAAAGGAAATAATCTATGGATTTATATGTTGAGGTTGTAACAAAGGTTACAACCTCATTTTTTGTTCTTTTAGTCTGTCAATTCCTTCTTCACACTATCCTTCTGCTGTTCCCTATATTGGCGTGGTGGCATACCGAAACGCTGGGAGAATAACTTATAGAACGTTCCGCGGTTATTGAAACCTGTCTTGTCCATTATTTCCTCAATGGTATAGTTCTTTGTCAGCAACAGTCGCTCGGCCATTGTGAGGCGATATTCTTTGATGATATCAGCAGGAGATTTGTCCGTTATAGGCTTTAATTTACGGTAGAACTGACGGGTGCTATAGCCCAGGTCACTGCTCAATAGTTCAACGGATAAGTCAGGGTTTGTGATATTCTTTTCTATGGTTTCTATCACCTTATCCAGGAATTCCTGATCTTCTTTGTGGATACAGTTCCCGTTTTCCACTTTGAATGAACTGAATATGGAACTATAATATTCTTTCAGGTCCGATTCTCTTTTAATCAACCGGTAGACTACTTTCTCTAAGTATTTTACATTGAAAGGTTTCGTCACATACACTTCTGCACCAGCCTCAATGCCTTTCACCTGATCGTCTTCGTGATGAAGGGCAGACAGTAGAATGAGTGGAATATGGCTCCATAACTTGTTTTGCTTGATTTTCTGGGCAAAGGAAAGTCCGTCTATTTCAGGCATCATCACATCTGAAATAATCAGATCCGGCTGTTTCAGTTCCAGACTGGCCAAAGCTTCTGCAGCGTTATTGAAAGATAATACATTGTATTTATCTACAAATATTTCCGAGACGAACCATAACATAGAAGGATCGTCGTCAATGATCATAACCGTGTGCTTGGAAGTGTCGAAATTAACAGCGGTCTGTTCCAGTTCCATGGGCTCCGTATTTGTATTCAGAGGTCCTGTTTCATACACTTTTTGGGGTGTTTCCGCTTCCTGTGCAGTGGGCGATAGTTCCGGTAAAGTGACTGTAAATGTCGTTATCTCATTCTGAATACTGCTGACATTGATTTCACCGTTCAACAGAGTAACCATATTCTTACAAATAGCCAATCCCAGCCCATTCCGTGAATTCTTGCCATTCATTTCAAAAGAATCCAATATCTTATAGCGATCGAATATCTTTGCAAGATTCTCTTTCGCTATCCCCTTTCCTGAGTTGGATATATTAAGGGTTAGAAGCTGGTTTTCTACTTTCAGGTCGATGGTGATATTCCCTTCTTCCGGAGTATATTTGAAAGCATTTGAGATCAGGTTATTGACGATCTTGCTGAAACAACTGATATCCGTGTTCCATTCAATGTCCGGCTCAATATCCAACCGATAGTTCAGATTCTTATTTTCAGCCAATTCACAGAAGGATTCCGCTATGTTCCGGAGTTTGTCCGATACAGATAATCTTTGGATAGAAAGCACTTTATGACCGGTTTCCAGCCTGCGGAATTCCAGCAGTTCCAGAATCAAGCCATTCAGTTTTTCTGTATTCTGCTGTATCATCTTCCCGTATTTGCGGATATACGAATCAGATTGCGGGTAGGCAAGTATCTTTTCGCACGGACCATAAATCAGCGTCAGCGGCGTACAGAATTCATGCGTGATGTTGGTAAAGAAGCGCAGCTTGGACTCATAGACTTCTTCTTTCTTTTCCCGGTTCAATTTCTCAATCATGCGGTGTTGCTTCCGGCGGTATTGATGAACTATCCTGTAAACAGCAAGAATGCAGAACAAAGCGATTAATATGAAATAGAGAATATACGCCCAGTTACTTAAATACCAGGGAGGAGTAATCTGAATCAGAAGTTTCTGCGGTTCGCACTCTTTTCCATTCATGTTATTCTTGTATTTCACTAACAGGGTATATTGTCCGGGTGCAAGATTGGAGAAGATGGCGCTGGCCGATATTCCACTTTCTATCCACTGGCTGCTTACTTCGTCCAATTTGTAAGAATAAGAGTAATTGTTACCATTTATATAATCTATTGCCATAAAGTCGATACAGAAGAAGTTCTGGCTATAATCCAGCTGAAGTATCTTCTTTCCTTTCTTGTCGTGAAGAAAATCATGAATATTGTATTCTTTTCCGAAGATAGATAATCCCTTCAGGTTTATTTGAGGCATATAGTCTGCCATAATATAAGCGTTAGGCTTGACGGTGACAAACCCGTTTGTCCCTCCGAAGAACAAAGTTTCGGTCCGCAAGTCTTTATAGAAAGCTCCATCACTGAATTCAGTGACTTCCAGTCCGTTTTCCCGGTCGTAAGTCTGCCCGGTATTGGTTTTAGGGTTGAACCTTACCAGTCCTTGATTCGTGCTGATCCAAAGGTTATTTTGCTGGTCTTCCAAAATGCCATGTACTGTGTTGTTTGAGAAAAGGTCAGCCCTGTCATGATAATGTGAGTAATCTTCATTGAAGTGAAGTAGTCCGGAGCTGGTTCCCAGCCAATATCCTTTCTCATTTTTATAAATGGCGAAAATATCATTGGCCGTCTGACTGTTCACTACATTATCAAATCTGTATGGAGTTAGCTGTTCGGTTTCGACATTGAGCCGGTAGGCTCCATAACCACGATTACCGAACCAAAGGATAGAATCATTCTCTTGGAAGGAGGTAAAGAAATAATTGGAAGCCATACGCCCGTCATCCAGAACAATTCTGGTAGCCGATTTAACGGAAGGAGAGTTACCGGCTTTATCCAAAATAACTTTTACGATACCTTCACCTACAGTGGATACCCATAAAGTGGTATCATTTAATTCGTTGATGGAATGTACATATTTCACCTTCTTTCCATCGGCTATCACTGTAAATGCTTTCAGCTGTTTATTTTGGTATGAATAGTAGTTGAGGCCGTTTTCTGTTCCAATCCACAACCTGTTCGCAGAACCGGGGGCAAAGCAATAGACGGTGTTGTCGGTTAAGGTACTGTTGCTGATGGAGATCCGGTCGAAAGAAGCTGCTGCATTGGTTTCCGGAGAATAATTCCTGATACGCAATATACCTCCTCCTTTGGTTCCTATCCATAAGGTTTGTTCCTCGTCGTAGTAAACGGTACGTACGGGGTTGTTTATCTGGTATACAGGAGTATCCAGCAGCGTATTGGTAATGGAGAAAGCATCATTGAAGTACATGTATACCCCTTGTCCGTCTGTTCCTATCCAAACAATATCCTGATATTTGTCCTTCATCAGGCAGAAGATGCCGGAATGGATTTCCGTATCTTGCATCTGGTATTTTATTTTCTGATCGGACATATATTTCAATACGATCAATCCGCTGCTTTTGAAGCCAATGTAATAGTCGTTTTGTTGTTTGATGATGGAAGAAACTTCTCCGCGAGTTTCGACTTCTGCTTTGAGATCTGCAATAAAGTATTGCTGTTGATTGCCGAAGTCATATTCATAGAGTGAGTAAGTCTTATCGATGAAATAGACCAGATCTTCTTCTGCGAATGCCCATAGTAACTGTTCGGGGTGCTTGAAAAGATTGTTGGGGGTGAGGGTTATTCCTTCTTTATTCTTGTTTATCTGATAGCTGCGGGTGTCATTATCCGAAGTGAATATCCATAGAATATTGTTTTCGTCGATGATGGTGGATAATACGTGTCCAAATGCTATTTGAGGTACTTCCAGCTTTTGGAAGAGTTGCTTTTCCGGTTGATAGTAATAGATATATCCGTCGTCTTTTACGATGAAAAGGTCATTATCCCTGCTTTTTGCCATATAGTTCTTGTCTTTGAACTCCGTAAAGCTTTTAGATGTCTGGTGTTTGGTATCCAGACGGTCCAGTCCATAGTTGGTCTGTATCCATAATACCTCCTTTTCAGTCTCCATGATGTCGTTAATCAGATTTCCGGATAGCGAGGCTTTCGTCGGGTTGGCAGGATTGTACACATGGATATTGGTACCGTCGAAAATATTCAAACCGTCACATGAACCGATCCAGATAACTCCCTGATGATCCTGGTAAAGGGATAAGATAGCACTGTTGGATAAACCGTTCTTGTTTGAAAATTGCCGCAGACTGTATGCATGAATCAAATGCGGAAAGCAGCATAAGATGCAGATAAGCAGTGAAACTTGGGGGAAGTAGTGTCTGTTTTTCATATCTGTATATCGGACTAATTAGGTATTGCAAAGATAGAGAATTATGGTCGGATATGGTTGGGAAGCATAGAAAAAAGAGTAATACTTTTCTGACTTTTTTGTGCGTTTTACAGCCATAGCCATGTAATTACACTTTTATGGCATAAATATAGGTATGCTTTTAGGTAAGTGCCGCTATTTTTGCGATTGATAAATATCTGTATTATTCACAATAGAATATTTTACTATGAAATTACCAGTTATCCTATTAGCATCTACGCTGCTTTGTTCAGGTAGTATGCATGCACAGAGTGCAAAACCGGAGAAAAAAGCGAAAGCTTATATGGTGGCAGATGCCCACCTGGATACCCAATGGAATTGGGATGTCCAAACCACCATCAAAGAGTATGTTTGGAATACCTTGTCCCGTAATCTGTTTTTGTTGAAGAAGTATCCCGATTATATCTTCAATTTTGAAGGAGGTGTCAAATATGCTTGGATGAAAGAATACTTTCCCAGTGAATATGAGCAACTCAAAGCATTTGTGCGTTCAGGTCGCTGGCATATCAGTGGCAGTAGTTGGGAAGCATCGGATGTGCTGGTACCCTCTGTTGAGTCTTCTATTCGTAACATCCTGCTTGGACAGGAATATTACAGAAAAGAGTTTGGGACAGAAAGCACGGATATTTTCTTGCCCGACTGTTTTGGCTTTGGCTGGACGCTGCCTACTATTGCCAAACATTGCGGTCTCATCGGCTTTTCTTCGCAGAAACTCGACTGGCGTAACCATCCTTTTTATGGAGAGAGCAAACATCCTTTTATGCTTGGATTGTGGAAGGGGATTGACGGTTCTTCTATTATGCTTGCTCATGGCTATGATTATGGTAAGCGCTGGAATAACATCGACCTGTCGGAAGATAAAGAATTGATGGGACTGACTAAGCGCACTCCATTGAATACGGTTTATCGCTATTATGGCACGGGTGATACGGGTGGTTCTCCCTCAATAGGCTCTGTCAATTCTGTAGAGAAAGGTATCAAGGGGAACGGACCGTTAGAAATAATCAGCGCAACGAGCGATCAGCTATTCAAGGATTATCTTCCTTATGAAAAACATTCGGAATTGCCCGTTTTCAACGGCGAATTGCTGATGGATGTACATGGAACCGGATGTTATACTTCGCAAGCTGCCATGAAGCTTTATAACCGTCAGAATGAACTTTTGGGAGATGCTGCCGAAAGAGCGGCCGTAGCAGCGGATTGGTTGGGTATAGCCGGCTATCCGGGTGAAAGTCTGACAGAAGCATGGAAGCGTTTCATTTTCCACCAATTCCATGATGACCTTACCGGTACCAGTATCCCACGCGCTTATGAGTTTTCGTGGAATGATGAATTGCTTTCATTAAAGCAATTTTCAGGTGTCCTGACAGCTTCGGTAGGGGCTGTTTCTGAGAAAATGGATACTCGCGTCAAGGGTATTCCGGTTGTGCTTTACAATGCACTCGGATTTCCGGTTACGGATGTAGCGGAGGTAGCGATTGAAGCTCCCAAATTCCCCAAAGGTGTCAGTGTTTATAATGCGGAAGGCAAGCAAGTAGCTTCCCAATTACTGTCTTACCGGAATGGAACTGTGTATTTATTGATAGAAGCAACTGTACCTGCTACAGGATATGCCGTGTATGATATCCGGCTTTCCGGAAACCAGAAGCAGGCAGATTCTTTTGTTTCAGAAACAACAGTGGAGAACTCTGTCTATAAAATCTCATTGGATAAGCAAGGAGATATAATCTCGCTTTACGATAAGAAAAATAATAAAGAACTTGTTAAGGACGGCAAATCTATTCGTCTGGCTCTTTTTACTGAGAATGAATCATATAATTGGCCAGCTTGGGAGATTCTGAAAAAGACTATTGACCGTGCACCTGTTTCTATTACTGAAGACGTGAAAATGAATCTGTGTGAGAACGGTGCCCTGCGCAAGACTTTGTGTATAGAAAAGCGCCATGGCAAATCGTTGTTCCGTCAGTATATCCGGCTTTACGAGGGAGAATTGGCTGACCGTATAGACTTTTACAATGAGATAGACTGGCAGTCAACGAATGCACTGCTGAAAGCAGAATTCCCCTTGAATGTTGATAACGAAAAGGCGACCTACGATTTGGGTATAGGCAGCGTTCAGAGAGGTAATAATATATTGACCGCTTATGAAGTGTATGCCCAATATTGGGCGGATTTAACCGATAGTGACGGCAGTTATGGTGTTTCTATTATGAATGACAGTAAATATGGCTGGGATAAACCTGATAATCATACACTCCGCCTGACATTGCTTCATACACCCGAGACTAAGAACAACTATCCGTATCAGGACCGTCAGGACCTGGGATATCATACTTTCACTTATAGTTTGGTAGGGCACGCCGGCGGTTTGGATAAGGCGCAGGTCGTTAAGGAGTCTGAAGTATTAAATCAGCGTTTGAAGGCTTTTGCTGCCGGGAAACATTCCGGAACATTGGGCAAAACCTTCTCTTTCGCATCTTCGGACAATAGTAACGTTGTCATCAAAGCTTTGAAGAAAGCGGAAAGTTCGGACGAATATGTGGTGCGTGTGTACGAAACGGGTGGCAAAGCTCCACAAAATGCAGTGCTGACATTTGCAGGAACTATTACAAGTGCCGTTGAAGCAGATGGTACGGAGAAGAATATAGGAAGTGCGGACTTTAGCGGTAATCAGCTGGAAGTCTCCATACAGCCCAACAGCATCAGGACCTATAAAGTCCGTTTCAATGATAATAAGAAGGAAGAATTGCGATGCGAACAACTGCCTCTCAATTATGACCGTAAATGTTTCAGCTGGAACGAATTCCGTTGGGAGGCTAATTTCGAAGCCGGTTATTCTTATGCCGCTGAATTAATACCTGCCGATATAACTGTTAATCGTGTTCCTTTCCATCTGGAAACAAAAGAAGAAATGAATGGTATGTTATGTAGCGGAAATACCTTGCAACTGCCTGCCGGACATTCCTATAACCGTTTGTATATACTGGCTGCTGCGGCAACTGCTGAAGAAGATGTTAGAGGCGTATTCCAGGCAGGGAAGAATTTGCAGGAGATTGTCGTTCCTTCTTATACCGGTTTCATCGGACAATGGGGGTATACAGGCCATACACAAGGCTATTTGAAAGATGCAGAAGTGGGCTATGTCGGTACACACCGCCATTCCGCTGAGGGAGATCATGCTTATGAGTTTACTTATATGTTCAAGTTTGCCATTGACATCCCTGCTAAAGCAACTGAGGTTATCCTGCCCGATAATAAAGATATTGTTATTTTTGCTGCTACATTGGTTGAAGAACCGTATGCACCTGTTAAAGCACTATCTACTTTATTCCAGACTGCCAATGAAGATGATGCCAGCTTGCAGAAGACAGCAGAACTGAAGATCAATCTGTTGAAACCGGAACATATCGTTGCTTGGTCGGGATATACCAACGACAATGAGAAACCTGCATTTCTCATTGATGGAAACGAGAATACTAAATGGTGCGATACCTCTATGCTCCCTAACTATATTGATTTTGATTTAGGAATGGAAAAGGAAATAAGCGGTTGGAAGATGGTGAATGCTGCTCAGGAAAGCTATTCTTACATCACCGGCAGTTGCTTCTTGCAAGGCCGGAATAACCCGAATGAAGCATGGCGCACATTGGACTTTGTAACCGGAAATAAGCAGAATGTAATTAACCGTTCTTTGGGTAAGACTGAGAAGGTACGCTATCTGCGTCTGTTGGTTACTCAACCGGTACAGGCTGCTAATGGGAAAGATACGCGAATTTATGAGTTTGCAGTTTTTTAATAACTCGTTGACGGAATTAATGTCTTTCTGTAGGGTTATGAATATATTTTAGACACGGAATTCTAAGATTTGCGCAAAGATTTGCGCAAATCTTAGAATTTCTTTAGGATCAGCCACCCAATTTTTCATAAACAATTTGATATTTATCCTATTATCCATTTACTGCCCGGTATAAATGAGATGATCTTTGCTGTTACGAAACAGCAAATGAAAGTACTCACTGCAATACAAGGTATAGCCGCAACGGTAGGCAGTGCCAGAGTGTGCTTGAATACTGTTACCCACAACCCGAGCCAGAATATATGCATGAGATACATGCCATAGCTGAGTTTTGATGCTTCTGTTAGAATCCGTGGGGGATTTGGGCGATTGATGCATGTGAAAATAAGGAATGTACCCGTTGTAAGAAGCACACAATTGATTGTACAGAAAGCCCATCCTATTTCTATTACAGGTGTGGAAAGAATTTCTCCGGGTACAGCCTGAATATAGAATGAGTAAATGGTCCATACAGCTCCGATGATCATTAGAATACCTCCTACGGTGAGACGTTTGGAACGGTTCCATGTAAGGTGAACACGTATGTAATGTGCTAATACCAGATATCCCAGGTAGCCTGAAAAGTACCATAACATGTGGTACTCATTCCAGAAACATTGCCCCCATACTTCACCGCACCAGCGGTTGAGATACGGCATACACGTTGATAACAGGAATAGCCCAATGAAGAAACGTTCTTCTTTCTTTGTGGCTTTACTCAACCACGGTGATATGATGGGTATGAACAAATAAAGACTGATCAAAGGATACATAAACCATAAGTGTCCGGCCTGTGATGGGAAGTTCAGTAATATTCGCGACATATCATTCAATGATGTCTCTCTATTGATTGCTCCCCACAACATTGGTAAGGTACTATAGAGTATCATGAAAATAAAAAATGGTGGCAGGATGCGTAAGCAGCGCTGGCGGTAAAATTGCCATGTGGTCTGTTCTTCTTTCATCGGTGCAAGGAGAAAGGCGGAAACAATCATGAACAGTGGTACTGCCATGCGTGAGAAACCGTCGTAAACTGCTACCCATAGCCGGTCTGTTTCACTGGCCAAATAAGACTGAGGTCCTACCATATCTGTAGATCCGGCAGCGCCATAAAAGTTTTCACTGGCGTGGACCAAAATGACAAGGAAACATGCGAATACGCGTACATAATCTAAAAAAACAATACGTTTCATTTTTTATTTGAATATTTCTGTTAATAATTTTGTATTAAGGTAATTCTCAGGGGAGGAGATTCAAAAAACTTCTCCGGATTAACTGTTAGATTATTCAATTACAGCTGCAAAGCCACCATTGCGTGCCAGACTTATAGTTAACTTATCTCCCTTTCTGAGTGTACGCTCTTTCTTGCGGTAATCCATAGCTTGGCGGTTGGCGTTTATTCCGTCTTCAAAAGAGGTCATACGGTAGGTTTGTCCTTCTTTCAGGAAGTTCAGGTTTAGTTCAAAGTCTCGTTGTTGCTCTCTATTATTGGTCATGCCACCGATATACCACTTATCTCCTTTGCGTTTGGCTACGATAGCGTATTCGCCAACTTTGGCTTTCAGGGCAATGGTTTCATCCCAGGTTTGTGGCACTTGTGTGATGAAGCGTGTACATTCGTCGTTACGGTAGTAGAGAGTTGGATTGTCTGCCATCATTTGAATTCCGCTTTCGAATATAACGAATAGCCCCATCTGATAGGCGCGTGTACCGATACTGGCTGAATTGGGACGCTCGGAACGGTAAATCTCCGGTTGCATGCTCAGCATAGCGCCCGGAGTATAATCCATCGGGCCTACTGCATTTCTCATGAAGGGAAGGTAGACACTGTTATCCGGTCGGCAGCCCCCCATTTGCTCCATACCTCTTACCCCTTCATAAGAAAGGACATTGGGATATTTGTATTCCAGCCCTGCCGGTTTGAATGATCCATGAAAATCGACGAACAGATGATGTTTGGCAGCTTCTTTGGCAACTTTTTCATAATAGTTTACCATCCATTGGTCGCTTCTGTCCATAAAATCAATTTTGACACCTTTCACACCCCATTTTTCAAATGTCTCGAACAAGCCGAAGTTCTTTTCTACCGTTAACCATGTCAGCCAAAGTACAATTCCTACATTCTTTTCTTTACCGTAGCGGATAAGCTCATGTACATCTACTGTTGGATTGGGAGTATAAGGATCTCTTGTGGACATGGCCCAGCCTTCATCCATGATGATATAAGGTATTCCATAGTGGGCGGCAAAGTCAATAAAGTATTTATAAGTATCCAGATTACAGCCTGCTACAAAGTCTACATCCGGTCCGTAAGGAGTGGCACCATTCCACCATTCCCAGCTTGCCAATCCCGGTTTAATCCAAGAAGTATCTTCCAATACATTTTTTTGCGCAAGCTGATAGGTCATGGTATTCTCTATCAATTGTTCGTCGTTTGTGCTGATGACAAAGTAGCGCCAGGGAAAACTGCGTTTTCCATTGGTTCGGGCAATGTAGCTTGCTTCTTTCTCTATTTTGAGGCTACGATCTCCGTCTTCACCGAATTCCAAAGGAACTTTGGGAAATATGGAAGACATGCTGTTATCGCCATTACTTTTAAAAAATAAAGCCGGATAGTCTGTCAAATCTGATTCGCTGATCAGGATTTTATATTCTTTCCGTGTATCTATAAGTACAGGTAGGAGTACCATTGGATCTGATGTTTTCCATTCATTACTTTGTATGTGGCGGTACTCTTCTTCATAAGCTGTTTTAAAGCCACCCGGTTGCTGCACGTGAAGCAGATAATTCTCCGGGAAGTTTATCTGAAGAGTTTCGCTGTTCACGTCGATTATTCCTTTCTTGTCTGTAATGAAACGATAGGCGACTCCGTTATTGAATGCACGGAATTCAATAGAATAATCTCCTTTGAATTTCAGTAGTAGTTGATTGTATGTGTTGGACACGATGGAATATTTTAGTGGAATTACCGGTGTAAGTGATTCTTCTACATTTTTGGAGCTTGTTTTTATGAGCTTTGGGTGGTTACCCAGTTGTTGGTTACCTACCTCTATTTGGAGATTGCATTGTTTCAGTAAAGTGTCGTTCCCGCAAATGATATCATAACTGATTTTGTCTGAAAGGCTGATCGACACCTGTATATTTCCATTCGGAGATTGGAGTTTCTGTATCTTTTGCCCATAGATGTGCAGGGTTGCACAAAGACTTGCTAATAGGAAAAAATGTTTCTTCATGGTATTTGTTTTTTTAATTTTCTTTGTGTGCAAAAGTAATGGGTTTTATAGATTTATAATTATGTATTTGTGACATAGTTGTATATTTCTCTGGCATTATTGTAAGGTTGGGCATACTTGTATGCTAGCCCTCTTCACCTATAATAAGTGTACTTTTCAGACTCCCGATTACGAATATATTCCAGTAAAATGTAGTGCGCGGGGCGTGACATTGTACCATGGTCGAATCCGTCCAGTTCATACAGATACGCTGCCGGATGGCCTGTTAGCTTAAGCATACGCCACATATAAGCATTTTCTTCGTAGCGGCCCAACATTTCACGTTCACGATCACCACAAATCAACAGAATAGGCGGACAATCTTTGCGGACGTAGTATAAAGGAGCAGCCTCATCAATCAATGGCTGAAGATCGGGTATGCCTCTGTCTCTACGGTTTTGGAAGTGTGTGATCATCTGTCCACTGAATGGTATGAGCGCTGCAAACTTATCAACATCTACATCATATTTAGCCAGACGTCGTTTGTCTAACCCTATCATGGAGACTAAGTAACCACCAGCGGAATGTCCGGCTAAGTAAATTTTGTTGGGGTCTCCTCCATAACGTTCGATATTCTTCATTACCCAGGCAGCCGCTGCGGCAGCATCATCCACGCAATCATCAGTAGTGATACCGGCGTTTATGGCTTTCGGGTCCTTGTTGCCTGCGCAGAGACGGTAGCTTACCCCGACAATACAGAGACCTTGCCCTTGCAGCTCTCTCGGGAGTTCACGGTCACCTACCGTCAGTCCACCACCGTGATACCATACTACAGTCGTAAAGTTTGTCTTATTTGCCGGATAGTAAACATCTAACAAACATTTCTTCTGTACATATTCATTTTTGCTATCAGGACGATAACTGATAGCCTTATCCGTTCTGTATTCTTGTGCCAGAAGTGTACCTGCACATAGTAGCAGGCACATTAACCAAAGTGTTCTTTTTCTTTTCATATTGCTTAATATATCATGATTATTACTCTTTATCTGAGAAAGAATAAGGGAAACTATCCGGTTCCGTACCGCGTTTATAATTGGGTTCACTACTCATGTCGAACCTGATTTTGGCGCCTTTTATCAATAAGGAATGGTTCAGATAGTTCTTGTCATACTTCTTGCCATTGTATCGTATATTGCCGATATAGCGGTTCTCATCACTGTTTTCCGGTGCTGATATCTCGATTGTTTTGCCATTCTCCAGGTGAACCTTTACACTCTTGAAGAGTGGTGCTCCCAACACATATTCGTCCGTACCCGGGCAGACGGAATAAAAGCCCAATGCCGACATGACATACCAGGCTGAAGTTTGTCCGTTATCTTCGTCTCTGCAATACCCGTCAGGGGTTGGCTGGTATAGACGGTTCATTACTTCGCGTACCCAATACTGTGTTTTCCAGGGTTGTCCGGCGTAGTTATAGAGATAAATCATGTGTTGTATGGGCTGGTTGCCATGTGCGTACTGTCCCATATCAATGACTTGCATTTCGCGCATTTCGTGTATCAGGCTTTGCCGGGTATTGGTGTTTGCACCGAATACGGGCGGTGTAGTAAATACAGAGTCGAGCATAGCCACAAAGTTCTTGTCGCCTCCCATCAGGTTTATTAAGCCCCGCATATCATGGAATACGGACCAGGAATAATGCCAGCTGTTTCCTTCAGTGAAAGGTCCCCACCATTCCACCGGATCGAAGTGCTGCGGGAAGTTGCCGTTGCGGTCTTTGCCGCTCATCAGGCTGTAAGGAGCATAGAACAGGTTCTTATAGTTCTGGCTGCGCTTCTTGTAGATGTCCAGTTCCGATGCCGGTCTGCCCAGTTTCTTTCCCATCTGATAGATACACCAGTCATTGTAGGCGTATTCAAGGGTACGGGCTGCACTCTGACCGATATCGGAAGGTACATATCCCAATTCATTGTATTCCTTGTAGCCCATGCGGCCGGAAGAAGGAACCGTGGGATGCTGGTTGTTGGCTCCATGCAACAGACCTTCATACATTTTCTCGGCATTCTGTTTGATGTTGCCTTTCACATAGGCATCTGCCACTACCGATGCGGAATTATTGCCTACCATACAGTCGCGATGTCCGGGACTGGCCCATTCCGGGAAGAAACCACTCTCCAGATAGGCATTCAGGAAACCTTCTTCCATTTGTTGGCTCATGGAAGGGTATATCAGGTTAATCATTGGGAGTTCTCCGCGGAAGGAGTCCCAAAAGCCGGTATCTGTAAAGAAGCGTCCGGGCATCACCTTGCCGGTGTGCGGGCTATAATGCAGGATGTTTCCCGCCGCATCAATCTCATGGAACGTCCGGGGAAATAATACGCTGCGGTATAAGCAGGAGTAGAAGGTGCGAAGTTGCTCTTCACTGTCCGATTCAACCTCTATTCGGCCCAGTACCTCATTCCAGCGCTCTTTACCTTTCTGCTTCAGTTCCTCCAGATTCATAGAGCCGAGTTCTTTCAGGTTCTGCTCTGCCTGTTCGGGACTGATGAAAGAAGATGCGATGCGGGCGCATACTTTCTCTCCCTTGCGGGTTGCGAATCCGATAATGGCTCCGGCATGATTTTCCTTAACGTCCGGTTGGCCCATTTTGATTTCACCATTGCTTACGGTTGCCGAGTAAGTGAAGGGCTTGTCGAAAGTAATGGTGAAGTAATTCTTAAAGTTGGCCGGTACACCACCGCTGTTTTTGGTCGTGTAACCGATGATTTTATTCTCGGCCGGAATCACTTTCACATACGAACCATTGTCGAATGCATCAATTACTACATAAGAATCTTTGCTCTCGGGAAAAGTGAAGCGGAATATGGCTGCACGCTCCGTAGGGACAATTTCGGTTGTAATATTGTGATCAGAAAGGAATGCGCGGTAGTAATAGGGTGTAGATACCTCAGATTTATGATTGAACCAGCTTGCACGCTTGTCTTGGTCGAATACGGGCTCACCTGTAATGGGCATGATGGCGAACTGTCCGTAGTCGTTTATCCAGGGACTGGGTTGATGTGTTTGTTTGAAACCTCTGATACGGTTAGATGCATAGGTGTAGTGGGTTTACATAGTCTACTATATCTTTCTTGCTTTGGGAGAATAAGAGAGAACTGGCTCCCAATAAGAATGATAAGAAAAGAATCTTTTGTTTCATGTTATTGGATTTATTGATATAATATTTCCTGCAAATATGGTGGTTTATAGTGATTTGCGTGTTACACATTTGTGACGTATATGTCTTCTTTCGTGACAATTAAAAAGAACTTTGCAGATAATTCAGTACGTACTGATTATCTGCAAAGTTCTTTCATCTTTCATTGTTGTCTCATTCATTGGCTTTTCCGCTGAAACTGCCGTCTGAAGGATGGGGAAGTGCTTTCAGGAGGATTAAGTCGGCGTAGCGATTGGCTTGTGCAATGGCTTCCTGACGCAGCTCTTCCACGCGGGTTTCGGGGTCTTTGTACTTGGCATAGTTCATCTCTGCTATTGTCATATACCGTTTGTAAGCAATGCTTTCCCCTTCTCTGTAAGATAGTATTTCTGTTTAGGATGCTTGGGCTGGTTAGGATATAAGGGTTCTACCCATCCCGCATAAATGGAGGGGGTCAGATAATTATTCAAGAAATTTTCTCTGTCTTTCAGTTGCATCAGTTGCATCATTTCCTTTACCGAATATAGATTTTCACCAATCAATCTGATGAGCGATTCCACTTGTCGGGTACTTGTCGGGTACTTGTCGGGTGCTTGTCGGGTACTTGTCGGATCAGATTTAGCAAATCGGAATACAAGTACTACAAAGCCATCGCCTAACTTGTATTCGGGTTCGGGCAATCTGGCTTTCTTACATTCTTCTGTCATCAAGCTGATACCTCGTCCCCAATTTTCTAACAGTTTACGCTTGTAGAGGACATTGGCAATGAACGGATTTTGAGGTTCAGAACAATATTCGGATTTCATCTTTTCCATATCCCAATTGTGCGGAAATGTACCGGGGTTTTCTATCTCTACACGGTCATCGTAAATGGCAATGCCTACTGAACCTCCAGCTGTGCGGTAGTTCCTGTGGCATAAGCTATTGACTACTCCTTCGCGTATTGCTTTATAAGGTATAGTCAGATGTTCTTCTCGCTCCAGTCCTTCTGTTACACCAGATAATGAAAGGTGTTTGAAAATAAAGGCCATAGCCGCATCCAATAGCTTGAACAGATTACCTTGTATGCGCTGATTATCCATAAAGACGGTTTTATCTGTACCTTTGAAGCGTGCTAGTCTCAAAAGGCACTGTGGGTATTCCACCAATTCCCGGTTGGCAAACAGTACAGCTGCCGCATGGTTCAACATACCATTTTTCAACAACCCGAATTTCTCTAGAATCACAGGTATGTTATTACCAGTATTTTCAGGCAAGCGACCGTATTCGATACCTAACCTTACGGTTTTCAGTACCTCGTTCTCGTCTATATCCTGCAATGTGAAGTCTGGATTCCTGAATAGCTCCCAACGATATTTTGCTCCGTCACGTAGTATTAGTAATTCGTTATATACAGCTTGCGGCATCGTAGTGGTCACACTTTCCACTCGGTAATATGGACGTCCTTTATAGCAAAACGGGCGATTCATACTTGATTCTTCAGCATGGAGGACTACTACTTTTTTATTGTTGTCAGGAATAGGTATATATGATATTTGTGCAATTGCCGTTGGCTCCAGTCTGTTGATTGCTTCTGCGATGCTTCTTTTGGTACTATCTGCTATTTCTTGTCCGATTATCTTGCCTTTGTCGGAGATTCCAAACAAGACGGTTCCACCTTCCCTGTTAAGGAAAGCGCAAAGTGTTTCCATACCGCGCTCTAGCTGTCCGGTAGTTTCTTTAAATTCCACCTGCTCATTTTCAGTTTGGGCTATCTGCTCCTTTATATCTTCAATGCTATCTATTTTCATTGCGTATACTTTTGATTTACAAAAGTACTCATTATTTATAAAATAGTATGGAGTTCTTTCATCTTTCATCGTTGCCTTATTCATCGGCTTTTCCGCTGAAACTACCGCCTGAAAGACAAGGAAGTGCTTTCAGGCGGATTAGGTCACTTCCTTGCATACCCGCATTTCTATTCCTTTATATACCACTACAATCTTGTGCCGTAATCGCCATTATAGGATAGTTAACTGACTGTAGAAAGGTATAAAGTTGTTCCTGAACCGCTAAGTTAGGGATGGTCAGCCTGATTCTTCCTTGATATTTGCCACTGATGGTAAGCATGCCGAAGTAGTAGAGTAGGTTCACAAAATTATTCGGGTTGGTGATGTTGGTAGGAGAGAATCCTTCCTGTAACTCCCCGATGATGTATCCCTGGCTCATCAGACTTTGGAGAATAGAAGCATTATGGGTGTCCTTACGGATGAGCATGTTCAGTTTCTCGAAGTCAATGCGGATATTGTCTTCTACCATGCTTTCCGGCACTTTGCCGTGGATGATGTAGTTCTTGACAAAGTATAGCACCATATTGGGATTGTACATCGTGGTTTCATCATAGCACTCCTGTGCAAAACAGTAATTGTCGTACCAAGGCTTCATTATTTCTATCAGTTCGTCCACTGTGTGATGGAAAGGGCTGTTTGTTGAATAGTAAGTCAGCATTTCGCGTACTTCCTCCTCTGTGAAGCCCATCATCTGGTTAAAATTCGGTGAGAGGGAGTAGTTGGTGCTAATGTTGAATCCGCTGGTTAGGTCGTTCATGGTCACAGGGCTTACGCCGGTGATGAAGCAACGCTTGATACTGGAGTAAGTTCCAGCCTTCACCTTGCTGAAGAAAGCACGCAGATAGTCTTCGCCATACGTTTCGTTAGTGTGATGATGTGAACCTTCAGGGTTGGCGAGAATGGCGTTGGTGAAGTAGTCGTATTCATCGATAAAGAGGTAGATGTTACGGTTGGCACGTTCGCATACCTGATAGAGGAACTCCAGTTGCGCTACAGCTCCTTTTTTGGTGTGCAGTTCTTCCCATGTCTCCGGGGGAAGGAGGTCGGCATATTTCTTGCAAAAGCTTTCGATGGTGGTGCCGCAGTGTTCATCCAACCCTTTGCGGTAATCATTCAGCTCTCCGCTGATACCGGAGAGGTTAAGATAGAGCACCAAGTAGCTGTTGCGGTTTGGTGTGGGGTGTTGTCCGATATAGAGACCACCAAAGAGTTCATCGAACTTGTCGTGCGTACTCACATCGTAGTAGTGTTGCAGTATGTTCAGCGTCAGGCTTTTGCCGAAGCGCCGAGGGCGGATAAAAAAGAAGAAAGGGTCTGCTTGCTCTATCAGGGGGATAAAGCGGGTTTTATCTACGTAATAATAATTGTCGCGGCGAATAACCGCAAAGTTCATCATTCCGTAGGGAAGTCTCTTTCTGTCCGGTACTATATATTCCAATGGATCCATGTTTTACCCTCCTGCTATTGTTTTTAAATCTGTTACTTTGTCACGCAACGATACAAAGATAACAAAAGTTCTTGTAGGGACGATGCGTTTTCTCTTACTTGTTTAGGGAAGTGCTTTCAGATTTATCTTTTGGGTGCTGCATCCCTTGACATTCCGTAATATCCCGGCATAGGCCGATAGATGGGTTGTGCACGTCTTCCCACGTTCATCAGTTTACCTTCTTTTTGCAACCGTTGCAGATGGTTGTTGGCGGTGGTGCGAGCCATGCCGCACAATTCCTGAAAGTCGATGCGAAGCAGCAGGTCATGTTCCGCGAAATACTCTTTCAGGCGCATGTCGATCTCTATTTCGGAGAGTCGCAGGGAGTGGCGCGTGTATTTGCTTTGGGTGGCGGTAACGCCTGTCAGCGCAGCTTTCAGGCGGATGTCCGGGCGGAAGCTGATGCCTTTCAAACGTAGTTTCAAATGTTTGTTCTTGGTTTGGCGGGTTACTTTCTGTGTGGCCTCCAGGGTAGGGGCAAAGTATCCCAATCCTTCGATGTGTACCTCACGACCTTCGCGTAGCTCTTCTCCGCAAAGCTGTGCCAAGGTGTCTATTGCACTTTTTGCGTCACCCACGCTGAGCGAACTACGTTCATGTACCCGATAATACAGTTTCTCCATACTTACCTTGCCGTTGAGCAGTGGGCGGGGGTGCAGTCCTCTTTCTTCCGGTTCCCCTTCTGCGTTGGGGTTCTCGTACCAGTCGTAAACTATTGCCATAATGCTTGTATTTTAATGCTTTAAATGTATATGCTTGTTGACCCGAAGGTGCTGTTTTGAAAGTGAACCACTGGAGTCGGTCGGATGAGTGACTGGAGTTGGTAGAGCGACCGACTGAAGTTGTTCGAGTGAATAACTCCAGTCGGTCGTTTCTAAGTCAGCACACAAAGGTAGTGATATTAGTAAGATTTTCCTATGGAAGTCCTTACTTTCTTTCTAACTGTGTTTTAAGAAAAATAGTTGGTGAAACGCTTGCAAAACGCTTCCACGCTGTAGTAAATTCGTAGCGTCGGTACTGGCAAAACGAAACCTGTTTACTATTTAAATGAAAAGAAGTTATGAAAAAGAAATTAATGACATTGGAACAACGCCGCTTGCTGTGCGAGGCACAACAGTTGCTGGCTTTCTCGGAAAAACGGAAAGCAAAGAAGAAAACACCGGAAGCATCGGAGTCCGGAGACAACACGAATACAACGGTTCGCCTGACGAGGCAGGTCATGGATTTCCTGACGAAACGTTATGATTTCCGTTATAATCTGTTGACGGAGGAGACCGAATTCCGTCCTGCCGGACAGCGTGATTTTGCTTTCCTGCCTGTGGGTAAGCGAAACCTGAATGCTTTCTGCATTGAGGCTCATACTGAGGGTATCCCTTGCTGGGACAAAGACCTGAACCGCTATATCTATTCCACTTATATTTCTGACTATCACCCTTTCCACCTCTATATGGAGGAATTGCCGCAATGGGACGGTGTTGACCGCCTGACACAGCTTGCCTTGCGGGTTTCCGGCTGTCCGCATTGGGTGCAGGGATTTCACACCTGGATGCTGGGGCTTGCCGCGCAATGGTCGGGGCTGGCAGGTATACATGCCAACAGTGTGGCGCCTATTCTTGTAAGTCAAGAGCAGGGACGGCAGAAATCCACATTTTGCAAGTCATTGATGCCGATGGTTCTGCGGCGATATTATGTGGATAATCTGAAGCTTACTTCGCAAGGGCAGGCGGAACGCCTTTTGGCGGAAATGGGCTTGCTGAATATGGACGAGTTCGATAAATATGCTGAAAACAAAATGCCGTTGCTGAAAAACCTGATGCAAATGTCTGATTTGAATATTCGTAAAGCCTATCAGCAGAGTTTCCGCCAATTGCCTCGTGTCGCCTCTTTTATTGGTACCAGTAACCGTTTCGACTTACTTACCGACCCTACGGGAAGCCGTCGTTTTCTCTGCGTGGAAGTGGAGCGGATAATCGATTGTACCCACATAGAGCACGACCAGATCTATGCGCAACTGAAGGCGGAACTGCTTGCGGGGAGGCGTGATTGGTTCACCAAAGAAGAGGAGCAGGTGTTGCAAGCGCAGAATGCGGCGTTCTACCGTGTTTGTCCCGCAGAGGATGTTTTTCATAGTTATTTTCGTGTGGCGAATCCCGGTGAGAAGAGTCTCGGCCTTACGGCTGCCCAGATTTTCAGGGAGCTTCAGCAAAAGAATTCCGTTGCCATGCGCAGTGTCAATCCTATGCGCTTCGGCCAAGTGCTGCTGAAAGCGGGGGTGGTGCGTCGGCACACGGAGTATGGAAATGTGTATCAGGTGGTGAGAAGATAGTGGGGCTGAAAAATGTTTCTGCGGTTGTGGTGACGACTGAAAGCTGAAAGTATCCCTTCAGAGGATACTTTCAGCGTAAAATCTTATAAATAAGGGTGATAGGAGGGCTGAAAGAATTGGTGCTCCGGTTGCAAATATATTCCGGTAAATGCAATGTGGTCTATTTCCAAATATCTTCATTTTCCCAGTTGGCAGGAAAACCCATAGCCCGTATATCAATCGAGGGGTAGGTTGCTAATAGGTCTTTAAGCCTTACTACGAAAGAATGGTTGGGATTAATGATATTCAGCAGATAAGTGATCATGCTCAATATAAAGTAAACCTGTTGTGTGCCACCGGCAGGAAGAGATATAAACGGTTTGTGGGGCGAACGGGGCATCAGGGGACGAATGCTTAATGTCCTGTTCCATAAGCGGCAATGGTGCGCACAAATGTTGCGAATGTAGACAATACTATGCAGCCATGAGGCGAAAACGGTATCCGGTAGCCCGAAATAGGTCGCAATATTTCGTTTTACCCGTCCGGGTTTTAAGTTATTATACAGAATAGACAGCGTACCGAAAGAGGTAATTTCCATTGTTATCCAACTTGGAGGAAAGTGGTCTGAATATTTAGTTTTGAAAGCCGTTACAAATTCTTCATCGCTACGCTGATATTCTTCATCTATCTTGGCTACCATGTGGGCATGGCGCACAGGATTATTGAAAAGAGAAGCATCGGTAAACCAATAACCATTGTACTGTGAAGAAAGTATATAAGTGATTTGTGTACGTACTGCTATTTCTATTTTTTCTAACTCTGCAATAATCAGTTTGCGGAGTTCATTATCGAACTTATAAATATTGTAAGCAGTTTCAAACGTACTGCCGGATTTGAAAATATGGTTCTGTTTATTCGCTAACAAAGGATACCAATAGCCGCTCAAACGATAATAGCTAATATTCTGCAATAGGTGTAACGCTTTGGATTCATCGCCGAAGCAAAGTCCACGTTGTTTCAGTAAGGTAATCTGATCTGCAAAAGATATGAGATTTTTGGGATAGGGAATTTTAGTCATAGGGGTGTAAAAATAAAAGGCTTACCCTGAGCGCGCTGATCTGACGGGAAGCGGGGTAAGCATGTTGACGCAAAGATAAAACGATTCTCTCAAAAAACAAAACAATAGCCCGGTTTATTTGGGAATATTCGGAAAAACAGTAACTTTCTTGTTCGTGTTCTTCTGTTCTTGGGAAACTGTATGTCAGCCTTGAGACTTCATCACAGCTTCTTTGACGGAGAAATAAATTTCGGTGGCAGAGAGCCGGGGGATGTTTCTGTGGTGAAGGCTGAAAGAATTAATTCTTTCAGCCTTTATACAAGAACTTAATAGGTTGGCATCCTTATTATTGAGTCCCTGAGATTGTAATACAGTTTGATTTGTGATTGGCACTTATTCGTTAATTAGTCTTATCGACCAACCATTGGAAACTCTGTTATTCTTAGTGTAGTGCATCCGTATGGGATTAAAGTTATTTCTTGTTGTTCACCTTCGGCAAGTGGACAGAAAGAGAATGGCTGAGGTCCGGCTGAGCCATTGTATATTTGCCATGAGGGGATGCGTCTTGCCTTCATCTTTATTTCAATCGGGGCATTTGTTGTGTTCCATGGATAGTTTGTTTTCTGTTTTTCCTTATCAATAATAACCTCGGCTACTTCATTCGCCCGGTTCCGGTCAAACTCAACCAAACCATAATTCCATGGAGAAGACGAAGTTACTTCATAATAATAATCGCCATAAACTTTATTGTCCATTTCTTTACGCTCCCAGTTTTCTTCCATCTTCAGTGCATATACCAGAGGCCCTCTTTCGATAGCTACGGAGCTTTCGTGCCAGGTAGAGGCTGAAACTTCCATTGGCAAGAATAGTTCAATGGTATCTCCTTTTTTCCAGGTTTGCTTGATAACGGCTATATTGCCTCCTTCTGCGGTGCGTACTTTTTCTCCATTAACTGTAATTTCAGCTTGTTTGCACCATTTGGGTATGCGCAGGTGAAATGGAAACTCCACTTTCTTTTCTTTGTTATCAATGGAGCGGATGATAAATGTAATTTTGTCATCCATAGGATAATGAGTTTTTTCTTCAATAGTCACCGTACAGTTGTCGGCAACTTTAGCTGTAACTTCGGATGGAGAATATATGAATGCTGACAGACCATTATCGGGTGTGGAATACCATAAACTTTGCGCGAACTTAGGCCATCCCTGATGAAGGTTTGAGGTGCAGCATGGATATCCTGTCAGTAAGCCGAAGAGATTGTCTGTGCCTTCGTGTTCCTGATCGAAGTTGCGGCGTTGGCGAGTTACGGCAATCTGATTCACTTGTTGATAGTATTGTCTGCTCATGAAGTCATCAGAAATTTGAGTAGGCAGTGCATTGAAGGCTATTCGTTCTAAATGGTCGGCATAGTCTATATCTCCTGTAATTTCGCCCATCTTCTCCAGAGAAAACATGAACTCTACGGCAGAGCATAATTCTGAACCTTGTGTAGGATTACTTCCATGTAAGGCTTCGTCTCCTCCATACATTCCTTGGGGTTGTCCATGAAATTCGCAAATGTCCTTAATGGCTTCTTTGGTTTCATGCAGATATTTTGCGTCATTAGCTTGCTGGTAATAAATGACAGGTTCTTTAATGCCTTGTGCCAAGTTTACGCAGTGGATGGTCTTGATACGTTTCAGATCTCCCCGTTTCCACATGTCAAGGTAACTGAAAGATTGATTATGAATCAACTCACTTAATTCCAGTAAGAAAGCATCTCCTGTAATATTGTATAGCCAGTAGACTGCTTGTAAGTTATCAGCAGATCTGAACTCGGCCCAGAAAGTCCAATGCCCTAATTTCTTTTCGGGTAATGTTTTCAGCTGATAAGCAAAATAATTTCTCATGAAGCTGATAACTCTTTGGTCTTCGGTTGCCGAATAATATTGCTGCAGAATCTTTAACATTACCATGCGTGGCCACCAGTCATGTGAGTTGTCGCGCTGTAGACCGGCTTCGCCGGGATAATCTGTTGCCGGACCGAAAAATCCTTCATCGTTCTGGCTTTTCAGTGCCCATTCCACCCAGGGTTGAACTTTCTTTTGCATTGCTTTATCATCCAGAATGTAGGCCAGAGGCAGTAATCCGTCTATCCAATAAGGACCTCTCTCCCATTGATCCCCATTTCCACCAAGCCATCCGTTTCGTTCTCCCATGAGTGGGTACAATTTGTCCATCTGGCCGGTTAATCCGTTCCTCTGTCTTATCAGCATTTCTTCTAACCAGCCTTTGGGTTTGATGCTTCCTAAGGGAAGCTGCACATAAGGCTTTCTTTGTAATGGAAATCTGTTATTTTGATAGTTGTCCTTAATCTTTATTGGATTAGAAGCATTAGTTGTTGGCGTCATAAATGTATTTATTGCCACGCATAGGGATAAAAGTAAGAATTTCTTTTTCATCTGTCTCTTTTTATTAGTTAAATACATTAATTTGTCGTTTTACTCTTATAGAGCTAATGGCATATGCACATTGTACTCCTTTGGGGATATAATAAACAAACCCGATAGATACAGTTTTATCTTCTTCCAAACTGAAGTCCTTACTTGTGCCTGCTGTGAATTCATGACAGGCGATGGTTTCTTTTTCTTTTTGGTCGAAATCAGGTAGGGTCTCTCCATTGGTAATGACTAATGCGGCATGATTGGGGCCTCCAAAGGATTCTCCTATTTCGTATTCGATGCGATACTGACCAGCTACAAGCTTTGCTGTTTGATAGATTTTTCCGTTTAACACTTCTTTCTCATTAAAAAAGTCGAAGTTTCCTGCACTGAGCCAATTTCTATTTCCCCAGCATCGGGCATCTACTCCGCCATGCATTTTCCCATTATATAGGTGAATCTTTACAGCATCATTCACAATCCATTCTGTAGGAGTATGTTGCTCGGGATCACAGCTTCCTAAAGGAGGAGAGTCCGGGGTGACTTCGAATGGACTTTTGAAGTTTTTTAGTACACTTTCTGTTATATCTTCGTAGGCACCCAAAAAATTTATTACGTCTATCACGATATCCATGTCGGAAAGAGAAGCATTCAATTCATAAAGTGAAGGTTCAGACATATGGAGGTGGATAGCCATCTTTTTCCCATTGTATTTTGCGAAGGTTTCTTCAGAGACGGTCAGATATAGTGTCTTGCTTATTTCTTCATTATCAAACTTAATGGTATTTCCCATTTCTCCATCTTTGGTAGACAGGGTATATTCATTTTCGGATAAGGGTACTGTGTTGGCAGGCACCTTAGTGTTATCAATCTCACAGTTCACTGTGAAACCGATAGCAGGTTGTAAACCTGATCGACTGATGCCAAAAGCAAAAGTCATGGTTTTATTTTCTTTGTCGATGATTACATCATCAGGGCTTATTTCAGCTACTCCATTTGTTCCTCCTGTAAAGTAGATTTTGGCAATGCCTTCTTCTTTAGGTAATGACTCGCAAGCAATGATACTTGCTGTTAGTGTAACTATTGATAATATGATTTTATGTAATTTCATGAGTTTATATTGTTTATTTACCAACCATAATTTTGCTTTAAATTGGGATTTTTATCTATTTCCGATTTAGGAATCGGGAAGAGATAATGCTTTTCTTGAAATACACGAGTTTGCATAGGAGTTCTTTTGTAGAATACCGCCACTCCTGCTGCCTCGCTTTTCCAATCTAATCCGGTTGCTTCCAGTTCTTCTTGCGAAGGGCGGTTATTCATTCCGTATACAATTCCGTTGTCTGTTCCTTTCACGCCATTATGATTGGCGGCAATCATCCAGCGTCTTACATCATAGAAACGATGGCTTTCAAATGCTAGTTCTACACGACGTTCATTTCTGATACGTTTTCGCATACCTTCTTTAGTTAAATCTTCCGTTCTGTCTTTGATAGGAAGTGCAGGCATTTGTACACGTGCTCTTACCTTGTTCACTGCATCGTATACTCTTTGATCAGGTTTCTCTAAATATTCATTTAATGCCTCTGCATAGTTTAGGTAGATTTCTGCTAAGCGGAAGACGGGAATATTTCTTCGGGCAGTTCCTGTTCCGTTTAAAATATCTACTTCAGGAGATCCCCATTTTCGAACTCCGTATCCTGTCATGTTGTGTGTTCCCATTGACCAAGGCCACGCATCGGAGTCATCATTGTTGAAGTTTCTGTTTCCGTAATAAGCAAACTTGACAGGCCTTTTATGGCGTGATAGCACCCAGTTACAGTATTGAAAATAGATAGAAGCATAAAATCGTGGATCGCGGTTGAAATACATGTTGGATACATTATGGACATCAGAGAATTCTATTCCGTCCCACATGACTCCATCCCAGAATCCTTTTTCTGTGTAACCGCTTCGTGGGTCGTCTATGGGAAATCCTGTATTTGTTTCGTAAGCGTCAACTAATTCCTGTAATACACTCATTTTACCCTGTCCGTTGAAGGGATATCCGTTCGGAAAATGTCCGATTTCATAACCGTTACCATTACCTTGTGAATAAGCTAAAATTGTTTCTTTCCATTCGCGAGTGTAGAATAATTGTGCATAATTATCCACTGGGTTATCGGGATTGGGTTGATAGAGTTCGTAAACATCTTGGTCTACCAAAGCTAATAGTTCTTCAGCTGCGTCAGCAGCTTTTTTCCATTTTTCTTGATCGTAATTTGTACTAAATAGCGGGGTTCCGTCTTGTTTAGTTATGTTCTCATATAGTTTATTGCCATTGAATAGTGGACTGGCGGCGTAAAGTAATGTACGACTTTTCAGTGCAAGGGCTGCTCCTCTTGTCACTCTACCAGTCTGAGAGGGCTCATCGGTATAATCTACTTTGAGAGTGTGTTTAATGTCATCGCATTCATTAACAATGAATTGAACTATTTCGTCTACAGAATTTCGTTCTATTAAAGTTGAAGTGGTGTTATTGATATCTTTTATAGACTCGGTAATCAGAGGTACCGCTCCATATCTTTTAAGTAAATCAAAATAGTAGAATGCACGTAAAAAACGAGCTTCGGCTTTAAATACGGGTATTCTTACTTGATAATACTCTTGTTGGTCTCCTTGTAGAGGTACAGACTCAATATGTTCAATAAATAGGTTTGCCCGGCGTATATCTTGATAGCGCCAATTCCAGTTTCCAAGTGGGTTGTCTGTTGGACCCCAACTTCCGGTATTGTATTTCCATGAAGACTGATTGTTATTTTCCCAATGATGCCAGGCTTCGTCTGATGCCCCCCACACATCATCGCTCATCGTTTCGCTAGGTATAGCATTATAGAGTTTTGCAAGTACTTTTTCAGCATTCTTGATGTCATTCCAAATATCCTCCTCCATTACAACTTCTTTCGGCACGATATCCAAGAAGTCACATGAAGTCACTAATAGTGAATATATAATGATGAAATATATTTTTTTCATGTTCTGATAATTTATAGTGTTAAAAAGAAAAGTTTATTCCCATGTTGATAGTACGTTGTTGTGGGTAACTGCCCGTACCATCGGGTATTTCCGGGTCAAAGGTCTTGATTTTACTCCATGTATACAAATTCAAACCAGTAAGATAGATTCTGGCATTTGATATTCCAATCTTGTTGATTAGTGCTTTCGAAAAGGTATAACCTATTTCCGCATTTTTGAGCCGGACATAATCGCTGTTTCGGTGCCAAAAACTTGATACACGATAGTTATTGGCATTGTCATTGGATGTCATACGTGGATATAAGGCATTCACATTAGGATTTTGGGTGCTGAAATAGTTATCTTTTACTTCTGCCAAGACGCTACTGTTCTGTGAAAACGGATAAGTACTGCTCCCTCCGTAGTAGACATAGGCACCAAAAGCACCTTGAAATAATACACTAATATCAAATCCTTTGTAATTTAATCCTAAGGATAATCCTGCCATCGTTTCCGGAATTGATACTCTTCCTAAGTATCCTTCATCTTGTGTGTCTATTTGTCCGTCACCATTTAGATCTGCATATTTGATATCACCTGGTTGGACAGGACCGAAAGTTTGTTTAGGACTGCTTGCAATGTCTTCCCAGTCTTTGAACAAACCTATGGCAGTCAGACCCATGTGTTCATTGATTCTTCGTCCAGTACGTGCTTGCCACTCTCTTCCTTCCAGTTTGGGTTCAGTAATGTCCACAATCTTATTGCGGGCAAAAGAAACATTCCCTCTGATGAAGTAACCAAAGTCATTAATATTCTTTTGATAAGTAAGGGTGGCTTCGAATCCTTTGTTATCAACTATACCTGCGTTGATCATCGGTAAGTTTGCTATACCCACAATTTCGGGTATGGTTAATGGTTGTGTCAGAATATTGTCTCTTCGTTCGTAAAAGATGTCTGTCTCCAACTTTAGTTCATTATTCCACAGCCCTAAGTCAAGACCGAAATTGAATTTCTTAGACTTTTCCCAAGTAACGAATGGGTTACCGGTAGCATTTTCTTCGGCTCCGGCATACCAAGCACCGTCATTGTTTGTTCCAAACTGGTAGCCCGGAGCATCCAATATCCATTTCCCTTGATACAGGAAGCGTTGTCCTGACTTGTCATTTCCAACAACGCCTGCAGAAACTCTGAGTTTCAATAGGCTTATTTGTGGGAGATTATCTTGAATAAAGCTTTCATTAGAAATTAGCCAACCGGCAGAGAAGGCTGGGAAAAAACCGAACCGTCGTCCTTTGATAAAGTTTTCCGAACCATTGTAACCAAAGTTAAATTCAGCAAAGTATCTGTCGTCAAAAGCATATGCTGCCCGTCCCACTAAACCTTGATATTTGTAGGGTAATCCAGAAATTGCATTGTTTTTGCCTCCTCCCACAGCAGCGGAATAGCTTTCTTGATTATACAGTAAGAGCCCTTTTATATCATGTTTGCCAAACCTGCGTTCGTAATTAAGATACAGTTCTGCAATGACTTTTTTGTTTCCGTTGGCATTAACAGAGTAATCTAACGTGTTGGTTCCTTCTTCCACGCGGATGTATGTACCTTTGGATAAGTCGGGTTCATCTTCATTTGTTACATAACGGTAGGTGTATGCTCCTTTAGCACGAGTTACATCCCTGAAATTCATTGTATCAAAGGACAGGCGGCCTTTTATACTTAATCCAGGGGTTACCCAAGGTAACTTCCATGTAAAACCGGCCGTAGCTTGGAGAGTTGTTTCGAAATTCTTTCTATAACCTTGTTGGGTCAACATGGCATAAGGATTTCTTGCTAAACCTTGTACACCGGCAGCCGAACCGTCAGGGTTCTGTACGGGATACCACCATGGAGGTGTTATCTTTAAACGATTCCAAAGGTCTCCAGTATCTACGTTAGGATAGTTACGGTCACGGATGATACCTCCTAGATTGACTTCCATTTCTAAATTCTTAGAGATGGATAAATCTACATTTGAGCGGAAATTATATCGGTTCAGAGTTGCTTGAATATTATAGTCTTCTGTGGCATCTTCATAATTATAAAGTCCGTTTTGCTGCATATAAGATACTGAAACAAAATAGCGGACAAATGAATTTTTACCGTTTATATTGATATTAGCTTGATGCATCATTGAAGACGGTTTAAGCATTTCGTCTT
Source organism: Bacteroides cellulosilyticus (assembly GCF_020091405.1). Classification (NCBI taxonomy): domain Bacteria; kingdom Pseudomonadati; phylum Bacteroidota; class Bacteroidia; order Bacteroidales; family Bacteroidaceae; genus Bacteroides; species Bacteroides cellulosilyticus. The sequence continues at coordinate 1,486,273 of NZ_CP081903.1, read as the reverse complement.
GCCAATTTACATTAGGGTAAAGATATTTATAAGTAGGATTACTGTTGTCTCTGTATTTTGCTAAGTATTCGTCTGTATACATAGCAGCATTTAGTCCATCATTCACTAAACCTTCACGATAGAGCGTTAAGGCATCGTATGAATCTAAATATTTAGGTAAACGTGTAGGTTGCTGAATGGCAGTTTGCAAGTTAACGCTAATTTGCGGCTTTTCAGCAGTACCCCTTTTGGTTGTGATAAGAATAACACCGTTAGCACCACGAACTCCATAAACTGCAGTAGAAGAGGCATCCTTCAATATGGTGATATCCTCTATTTCATTGGGGTCAATATTGTCATAACTGCGTTCTAGTCCATCTACCATTATAAGTGGGGAGTTTGCTGTTCCATACGTACCGAAACCACGTATCCATATGTTGGCTCCATCATTGCCCGGTTCTCCACCACGTTGGACGGAAATGATACCGGGTAGGCGTCCGGCCAAAGCATTAGATATATTGGCAACAGGGCTTTGTTTTAACTGGTTTGAAGAAACGGATGACACAGAACCTGTTACATTCAGACGTTTTTGTGTACCATACCCTACAACTACAACTTCTTGCAGTTCATTGACGTCTTCGTTTAAGACGATTGAGAAATGCTCACGATTGTCAATCATTATTTCTTGAGGGGTGTATCCAATATAAGATACTACCAATTTGTCACCTATATTGGCTTTAATTGTAAACTTGCCGTCTATATCGGTGATGGTTCCGCCTACTTCTCCTTTTATTTGGACGGTTACTCCAATTAGGCTTTCACCCATATTGTCTTTTACTTGTCCGGTGATGTTTCTTTTTGCCTCTTGCCGAATTCCATCTGTAATGTTTGTGGCTTTATTGACCAAGTTATCTTTTGAATAAACTTGCTCGCTAAATGCCCCTATTACCAAGAGGGAAATACAGATAGCCGTTATTCTGGTTGAGTGCTTTGTCAGAATAAACCATTTTCTTTTTTTGATTTCTTTCATATGTTTATAGTATTATTAAAGTGTAGCAAACATTTATTGTTTCAGAGTTTTATAATATTTGATTAAGTAATTCCACCTTTCCTTCATTCACCAGTTTCAGAATCAGCTCTCCGAACAGTGTGTTTTGCCAGGCAAACCAGGCGCGGGTAAAGTTTGCCGGATCATCTTTGTGGAAAGATTCGTGCATGAATCCGGTTCCTGCATCTGTATCCATCAGCATCTTGATACATTCTTTAATCTCTTGATCATCCTGACTGGTGAAAGCTTTCATCATGATGCTCATGGGCCATACCATATCATATCCAATATGTGGGCCGCCTATTCCTTCACCGGCTTTTCCTTTGAAGAAATACGGATTGTCCTGGCTCCATACGAAGCGACGGGTATTCTGATAGATAGGGTCGTTTACATCCACATCTCCCAAATAAGGCATGGCGAGGAGGCTCGGTACGTTAGCGTCGTCCATCAGCATGTGGTTGCCGAAACCATCTACTTCGAAAGCATAGATTGTGCCGTATTTCGGGTGATTGTAGGTAGCGTATTTCTGCAAGGCAATCTCTACCTCGTCAGCCAGGGCTGTGCACTCCTGAGCCAGAGTACCATTTTCATTCACCGTCGAAAGGATTTCCGCAGCTTTTCTTAAAGAAGATACAGCAAAGAAATTCGACGGAACCAGAAACTGAAGTGTGGTGGCATCATCCGAAGGACGGAAACAGGAAACAATGAGTCCGACAGGGTTGACTGGAGCACCCAGACCATTATTGTTCAGTGTGTCGAGCGCGCGTTCCGTCTTGCGTTGGAATTTATAAGGGCCTACACCGTCTTTGCGCTGCTGTTCTTTGAACGTTTTCAGGATGTTGGTGATAGCCTCTATCCATGCTTCGTCGAAGACGCTGGCATCGCCTGTCTCTTTCCAGTATTGGTAAGCCAGTCGGAGAGGGTAGCAGAGGGAGTCTATTTCCCATTTACGTTCGTGCAGTTCGGGTTTCATGTCGGTCATATCTGACATCCAGTCGCCACCAGTAGGGCCATCGTTGTATCCGTTGGCATAAGGATCGATGTTGATGCACATGAACTGGCGACGGATGACGCCTTCCAACATTTTTTTCAGTTCAGGGTCTTTGTGTGCCAGTTGCACGTAGGGCCAAACCTGTGCACCGGAATCGCGCAGCCACATGGCGTGGATGTCGCCGGTATAGACAAATGTATCGGGTTTACCATCCAGCAAACGATAATGTACGGTGGTATCCAGTGTGTTCGGAAAACAATTCTCGAACATCCATGCCAGTTTCTGGTTGGTCAGCAGTTTCTTTACCCGCAGGATTTCGGCTTCTACGGCTTTCGAAACGTACAGTCTGTTTTTTACGGCAGGGCGGTTGGTCTTGTAAGCGGCAGTCACCTGGGCATGGTTCACAACTTTGGTGTTGTCCTGTTTTAAAGTTGGCTCCATTGCTTTGGCATTGTTGTGCATGCAGAACAACGCTACGGCGCATAGACCGATATTTCTCTTTTTCATGTTTTAAAAGGTATTAGTATATTCTCATTTATTATTTGACGGCCGCAAGGCGGGCATACATTTCAACCATGGCAGCTTGGGTCAGCAACCATTTCCGGTTATCGTGGGTACTTCCGCTGAGGTCGGTGCTGAATAATCCTTTCTCATCCCGTGCATGTTCCCAGGCATAGTCCAGACTTTGGTTGAAGGAATCCAGATAGACTTTGTTCCGGTCTGCCTGGTATAGTTCGATAAAACCTCTGAGCATGACTGCGGTGAACCAGATATCGCCTTTCTTCAGGAGTTTGATGGTTTTACCCTGCTCTGTTGCATAGTCCATGAAGAAATAGTTGTGACATGCCCGGGCGATGTTCTGAGCGTCGGTCAAATAGTTTTTGTCACCGGTCAGTTGGTAAAGTAGGGCGGCCGACTGCATCATCTGGCCACTGTTATAGGCAAATTTGGCTTTACCTATTTTTCCGTCCAGGGCGATATTATCGAAGTACAGGTAATCGGTCGAATCTTGCAGGTTCGCTTTGGTCCATTCATAAAGGTGCTGACCTTTTACGAAATAGGTGCTGTCCTTTGTGGCTTTGAAGAGTTTCAGCGCGAGGACTGAACCGGGAGCATTCGAGCAGGTGTTCTTGGATTCTTTCTTTTGCTCGCACCAGTAGATACCGCCTCCCAGGTTGTTGTCCATACCACTTTCTATGAAATTCCAGATAAGTTGTGCTTTCTGGAGATATTTTGCTTCTTTGGTAAGCGTGTAAACGTCGGTAAAGTCGATTCCCAACCAGACATTATCATCATAGAAACGATCGGATTGCGCTGCGCTGTTGATGTATGAAGCGTAGGCTTCGGGAGTTCTCCGGGTGTCGAAATATTCTTCCAGGCCTATTAATACTTTAGTATCGAGCAATGATTTGTAGTTTGCATCGCTTGTTGTCTCGAATAAAGCGTTTACGGCCGAGAAGGTTCCGGAATAGGGCCATAGATAGGAATACAGGTTAGGCATATTCTTTTGCTCTTCGGATGCCAGGTAGGTTGCAGTATAATCACCTATGTTGGAAGGATAATTTTCACGCAACAGGCATGTGCCGGAGACTGAATAATTCTGGTACAAGGAATCCAACGTTTGCTTGGCTCGTGTCAGGGCAAGTTCATTACCTACGAGGGCCTGTTTTTGCGTATCACAACCTGTTATTGCCATTACGCATATTAATAGACTGAAAAGCGCTTGTTTTGAATTCATCATTCTTAATTTAGATTGTTATATTGTATGTTTTTCTTTTTCTCTTTTAGAAAAACAGGTAGCAGTTTCAACTACCTGTTTTTGTTTTCCTGTTCTGAAATCTTTCTTACCTATGTTTTTATCTTACCTATTCTTCAATCAAGGATACAAATGAATTTTTTTCTGTTTGCAAAGGTATGCGCAAATGTGGGAAGAGGTATATGATTTCGCGACATTAATGTATGGATGCAGGCAATGGCATAAATATAGATAGATATGTCACAAAACCGTAAAAAGAAGAGGAACAGCCCGTTATGTTCCTGTGGGGCTGTTCCTCATGCTTTCTGTTTTTACTGTTTTTCCATTCGGTCAAGGGGGATAAAAGTCTACGCTCTATCATAAAAGCTTAAGTGTTTGTTTTTCAGTATAAAGATAATGATTTTGTAATGAAGTGGGGGTATGATTCCCTGTTATTTGTAATAAAGTAGGGGTAACCGGGTAGCTGAGAGAATAAGACTTGTGAAATATTGCTGAGTGCTTTTCAGTCTGCTTCAAGGATAAAGATATTGCTATTTTGTTGACATAAAGATGTAATTTCGTATATTCTGCTGACGTAGCATTGGATTGAATTACTCCTTTTAGCGCAATCCATCGTCTCTTTTCGGGAGATAAATCATCTTTTTGTCTGCAATACACCATCTATTTGCCTTGAACGGATGGTCTTTTCAGACAAAACAGATGATGTATTCAGGTAAAATACACCATCTGTTTTTCGGTAGGGCTACACCTTTTCCCAAAAAGGGTGTAGCCATTTCCCTGAAAGGGTGATACCATGTGGATGAAAGGGTGTAGCCTTACCGGGAACATGCTTTATTTTCTTCTGGTTGAACGAATGACGTGATAACCGGCAATCCCACCTTTTGTCAGCATTCCGCCCGATATCGGGCTTTAAAACACTAAAAGGGGACAAATCGTTCCATGATGTTCTTCCAAAAGTGCTTTTCCCCTTCTTCCTGCGTTTCTGCAAAATGAAATCCTTGCGTTTTTTTCTTCCTTCTTTATCTTCGGGTGGAAAGAAGACATTCTCGCGTGATGGGATTATCAAATTGTCAGATTGATATTATTTGCTTTTCACCACCTTGCTCTTCCAGATATGATATGTCCATTCGGCATGGCTGCTGCCCGAAGGTTGTACGTCAGGTGCCGCCTTGCTGACTGTAAAGTAGAAAGCCGGTTCTTCCCAATCTTGTAAGTGCCCGAAGTTATCCCGTAATAAAGTTGCGTTATGATTTCTCGGGTAACCCGTATCGTCGGGAGTAATCCGGTATATGGGTGTCCAACTGCCGCTTTGGTTCATGAAGTCGGAGAGGTTCATGTAGTCTATTTCCAGCGCACTGTTCAGATAAGCGGGGTAATCATTGGGCATGGGTTGCACAGGGCGTATCATGACAATTTTATCCGCATCTTGGTTGATGGCGAACTCGGAATTGCAGGTATAATCCCTCGATTGGTTGTCAATAGCCAGCAAGCCGCTTTGAACGATAGTCATAGGAGTGCTGATGGTATAGCTATCCATGTTGCTGAAGTCAGCTTCCGCCCATGCTATCCGTGTGCCGCCGATGTCACCGATGGTGTAAGTCAGCAATACCTTCCCTTTCTTGTCAAGAGATACTACGGATGGCTGGCCTACTCCCCACGATTTTCCGCCGCCGCCAATTTCCTGGTCACCGTCGTCCGACCACGTCTTTCTTACAATCTGTTTCGGATATTTCACCCAACTGTCGGCATCCAAGCTGTTACTGAATGCCACACCGATTTCATTGTAATACACTCCGTACATATTGCTCAGGAAGAACATGGCATATTTGTAAGTCACGTTGTTCCAGCTGAAACTGCCCTCGATGACGGAAGGGTCGCAGGTGTGATGATCGTCCCATGTGCCTGCGATGCCCGGTTGCAGTACACTTTTGGGAGCAGTTTGCGAACCGTCCGAATTGATTTTTATATGGAAGATGTTATCAACCATAATCTGGTTCTCCGGGTTGCCGCAGAAGAACAGGTGTACACTGCCGTCCTCCTGTTTCAGTGCGCTCGGACAATAAGAATATTTACTCTCTCCCGTGAAACCGAAGACGAATTCCGGTTTACTGATGGTTATGGTAGGAGTCGGTTCGGGAGGGGTAACGGGCGGTTCTTCTCCCGGTGTGCTGTCCGAACAAGAGCAGAATAGCCATAACCCGATAATATAGAATAGATATTTAGTCATGATATTGATTATTTAGTAAAGTGAGCGGGTTGTTTGCTAATCAGTTTGACAAAATGTTGTTTGATATTCTCAGCCTGGGCGGCATCTACCGTGAGGTAGTAGCGGTTTCCGGTCGCATCGGGAGTAAATTCCGTAGCCCCTTTGTCCGTTACACTTATCTTGCCTGCGGGCGAAACAGTGAAGTAGGAAGGTCCTTCAACAGAATAGAGTACTGAGGTCAAATCCCATGTCGGACGGTCATATGGCATTTTTTGATAACTCTTGTACGCTTCTACCATCGGATGTATCGGTGCCCATTGGAAATCGTTCTTGATGCTGGTAGCAGGATAGTTGATGGCGATACCTACCTCGAAAGGCGAAGTCACCAGCGTGGTGGGCCATTCCGTAAACACTTTCTTTGCTGCCGGAATATCTTTCACAACGTTGTATTCGTACAATTCGGGGTTGTTGAAACATCCTGCCATAGTGCATAGCAGTTTCACTTTCTTGGCAACCAGCTCTTTGCCCGTCAACGATGAGTATTCGTCGGCCGGAGTATCCAGCAAGCGTGCAAGGTTGGTAGAGAAACCTACGGAGATGATCGTGACGGAACTGTCCGGTTGCTGTGCCAGCAGCTTGCGATAGAGGGCGGGAGCTTCCGGCAGTTGGTCGTAACCACCTTTCAGCGAACGTTTGAATGTCGGTTTGCTGTTCTCATCCTGTATCAGACATACGGCTTTGGCATAGTTTGTGGCGTCATTCTCGCAGTCCGCCCCATTGTGCAGGATGCCGATGGGAATTTGGGGATAACCGTACCAAGTGTTCATGATGTCTGTGTATTCGGCAGGGTAAGTGCCCTCCTTGTTTATCATGATACCCAATAAGTCGATGTCTCCCGCATCCAGATATTTGTAGAGCATATCCAGCGCCAGAGCATCGTCCACATCATTGCCGATGTCCGTTTCCAAGATAATCTTTTCCGCGTTTGAAGCAACTTCCGTTTTCTGCTGTTTCCCGGAGGAAGTGCAGCTCGACAAGGCCAGTAGAAATAAGCCTAATAGATAAAGTTTGTTCTTGATCATAACATTATGTTTTAGAAGTTAATTATTCGGTGAAATGAAAATGTGAACTTTCTTATTTGAAGTAACTTTTCAGATTGAACGTAGCCGAATACAGGTCATAAGACCATAACCAGTTCTCTCCTGTCATGGCGGGGGTGAAGTACATCACCAGTTCGTCATCACTGAGCATATAACCTTTCGTGTCCGTCAGGATGCCCGGGTTATGGTTTCGCGGGAATCCCGTCTCTTCCGGTCCGGCATGTCCGATTTCTATCCAGCCGTCCTTGTCTCCGGCCAGGTCTTCGGTTCTCGGCTTGTACGCCAGGCGGCATACATCGCCTACCCAGGTGGGTATTTCCTTGATGGGAGATACGCGGGTTTCGGACACCATATAGATGTACTTGTCGGACATGGCGGGATAACTGTTGGCGCTCAGGAAGGGGATTGCCTGTTCCTCGCCCAATACGATGTTATCCAGATCGTTCAGTTTTATCTCGCGCATGCAGAAGGGGCCGTTCTCCGTGGTGGAGTGATAGAACAACTGTATGGTGGCGGAGTCCTTGACGATGGTGGTGCTTTGCCCTACACCCCATTTGGTGGTGTCCTGATAGGCAACCAATGGGTTTTTGTCGAACTTGATATAAGGACCTTCAATGTTCTTGGAGATGGCGAGTCCTATCTGGTTATGGTTACAGTCCCAACGATCTACGCCGAGGTAGGTCATAATCCAGTTGTAGGTTTCCCCTTTATAGGTTGTTTTGAATTCGCGGACGTCGGGGTCGCAGATGTGGCAGTTGTCCCAGCCGCTTTCAGAGGGTTCGATAATCTGTGTGCCGGGTTGCCATACGTAGCCTTTCTCCGTAGGGATGCCTTTATACAGATAAACATAGTCCACTATCTTGAATGGGTCGCGGTTCTCGCAGATGAACCCGTAGCGGATGCCGTATTCGTCCTGGATGATGCTCGGAGCATAATTATAGTGTCCTGCGCCACCGCTGAACTCATACCGGATTTGCGGTGTGAGTGTCTGTGGGCTGTTGTCGTCATTGTTCTTACAGCCGGAAAGGGCTAGCAGGGTAAGGCATATATAGGTCTTATATCTGTTCATCTTCTTAAAATTGGTTTGTTAATGAATGAGTTGTTGGGCATATAGATCCAATCTGTCCGATCTATATACCGGACGTGTTGGATCTATATATCGGATGCGTTGGATCTATATATCCAACGTGTTGAATATATATGTCCTTCACGTTGGGTAAATGGATGCTGCAAACTAATCTTCAACTTGTATGTTTTTGACAGGGCGTATCATGGCTGCACGGGCCTTTTGGCCATCGCCCCAGCCCCATGTGTCCCGGTAACCGCCTGAGTCTCCCAATGACATTCCGCCATGTGTGACGCTCAATGAATTGGCACTGCGTACGGCACAGAGCCATGTGCGGTCCATCATTCCGCTTTCACTTCTCCAGCCGCTTTGGGGCAGGAAGAGGCAGCCCAGTTGTTTCAGGTTGTCCTTGGTGGCACGTTTGGCGGTGGCCTCATCTACTCCGATAATGATTCCGTCAACTTTGAAGCCGGTTTGGGCGGCTGTCACCCATGTTGCTCCTTTTTCCCACAGGGCTGCCATTTCTTGTGTGGTAGGCACACGCCAGCCTTCGGGTGAAGGATCGTTCTCCGTCATCCAGTTGGTGTTGTCGTTCATATAGTCTGCGGGCCAGTTGGCTGGTGCGGGGTCACCTTGAGGACCGGCGGGGTAACCCACTTTGCGGTTGAACTGATACAACTGTCCTATCTCGTCGGGAGAGCTTACGAATGTTCCGGGAGAGCCTACGTTCTTGGTAGACCATACCATACCGTTTATCAGTATTTCGTCTTCGCCCAGTACCATCGTTTCTTGCAGCACTCTGGACTTCAGCGTCTTGTTGCCGCCGCTTACTTCGATGAGGAGGGAACGGTTTTTTACGAACGAGGTACTCGGCTTTACGGTGAGCGTGATTACCATCTTGCCTGTGCCCGACGTTGCACTCAGTGTGCACCAGTCTTGTGCCGAACTGTTGGAGTCGGTTAATTTGGCTGTCCAGGACTCATTGCCGGTGATTGTCAGTTCGTAGGTTCCGCCATCCGCGCTTACCGGTATGGCTACCGGATTGATGGCAAATTCATTGGGATTGCTTCCGATTACATAGTCGGAATCGTTGCTGCATCCCCATAAAGTCAGCAGTGATATGACTGCTCCTATCAATAAATATCTTGTTTTAGTCATAACTCAGATGTCTTCGGTTAATATTGGTCATTTTGTTTCAGATTCGGATTGTTATCCACTTCGCTTTGCGGCAAAGGCATGCGGATAGACTTACCGATGATGAAGTTGTTGAAATCGCTGTCACGGGTTTTCAACTCGTTCAGAGTGTTGATGTCATTGATGCCCCAGCGTTTCAAGTCAACCCAGCGTACACATTCCATGGCAAGCTCAAGGGCGCGTTCGATTTTCAGATGTTCGCGGAAAGCGTCTTTATTGCCTGTTATCTGGCTGCCATTGTAGAAAGAACTGTCTTCTATGTCGGGCAGGTTTACACGGTTGCGCACGCGGTTGAGGCATTCGATAGCTTTGGCAGACGGGGTGGCTCCCAGCTCGTTGAGTGCTTCGGCATAGAGCAATAGCATATCGGCATATCGCAATGAACGGAAGTTGTTGTTGTTCCAGTAATACAGCGGGGAGGCATCGGTGCTATACTTCTTGATAAACACGCGGTTACCCCAATCGCTGTTCCAGGGCTTGCCATAAATCAGCTGGTTCGGATATTCGGGGAAGTCGGATGCAGCTCCGTCGTACCACAGGGTGTAGAACAGGCGGATGTCATTCTTTCCATCTGTGGTTTGTTCGCGTTTATAGTAGTCCACCAGCCAACGCCTTGCTTCAATGTTGTTCCAACCGATTCCGGTGGGGGCTTGATTCATCTCAATCTGTGTGCCCAACTGTGCGTTCGGGTCCAGGTAGTTGTCTGTTTGGTCGAAGCCTACCCGGTTGGTCAGTGAGAAGTGGATTTCGTATAGCGACTCCTTGTTGTCTTCCGTTTGGTTGCTGAAGTTGTCAGCCCAGTTGGGGACGAGGTCGTAGTACCGCTTTCCTTCACCGTCGATGAGCCATTCGAGGCATCTGCGGGCATCTTCCCATTTATGGTGCTGTGCATAGGCTTTCGCCAGTAGTCCGTAGGCGGCGCCTTTCGTCGGGCGGCCGTAGTTATTGGCGTCGCGGGTGGCGGGCAGTTTGGTGACGGCGTCTTCCAGGTCGGTTTCTATCTGAGTGAGCATTTCGTCTGCACTGGCTTGCATGGGCTTGTCGGCGGCCGAAGAAGTCTTCAGGACGATGGGAATGTTCTCCCAAAGGGTGGTCAGATAGAAGTAGTAGAAAGAACGCAGGAACTTGGTCTGCCCTATCAGGTCATTTTTGTGCGTTTCGTCGGCAAATGCAACATTATCAATGTTGTCCAGCACCTGGTTGGCACGGAAGATGGCGGTGTAGTGTTCACGGTAGATCTTAGTATTTACCTCTGTGAAGTTATAATCGGTAAAGATGAACTTGGTGTACTCGTTCAGTTCCGTCCATCCGGCATAGCTGACGCCTTCGTCGGCCATGCCTATCATCTGTGTATAGATATTGCGGGTCCATGTTCCCTGGCGGTAGAACATGCCATATACAGATATTACACCGGCCTCAATGTCGGATTCCGTCTTCCAGTATACGCCCGTACTGAGGGTGTTCTCATTTTGCAGGTCGAGCAGGGAAGGGTCGCACGACGTGAACAGCGCTGCTGCGCCGCATAATATATATAGAGCTATCTTTTTCATATCGGCAGTATTTAGAATGTGAATGATAAGGCAAACTGTACGGCACGCGGGTTGGGGAACGAGCAATAGTCTGCTCCCATAGTGAAGATGCCGCTGTCTGCAAATTCAGGGTCAAGTCCGGAATATCCGGTGAAAGTAACCATGTTCTGCAGGGTGACTGACGCACGGAGTCTCTCCAAACCGATTTTCTTGATGTAACGGGCAGGAACCGTATATCCTAAGGTAATGTCGCTCAGACGGAAGAACGAACCGTTCTCTAACCAGCGGTCCTGGTCGCTTCGGCTGTTGCGGGAATCTCCGTATACGATGCGCGGACGGTCGTTCACCGGGTGCTCCTGTGTCCAGGGAACAATGCCGTTGAAGTTGTTCTGGTTGTTGGCGAAGTCACCGGCTGCGGCTGCCGAGCCGTTCCATACTTCCTGTCCGAAGCGGCCGTAACCGCTGATGCTCAGGTCGAAACCTTTATAGGAGGCACCAAGATTTAAGCCGAGTTCGAGCTTTGGCCACGGATTGCCCACTTTCTGGCGGTCTTCGGATGAAATGATTCCATCGCCGTTGTAATCATCGTATTTGATATCACCGGGGCGGGCATTCGGCTGAATGACTTTGCCTTCGGAGTTTACATAGTTCTGTATTTCTTCTTCGGATTGGAAGATGCCGAGCATCTTGTAAAGGTACCACATACCGAGAGGCTGTCCGACTTCGGTTATTGCGAGCGTGGTATATGTAGGAATCTTCTTATTCTGTTTCCCATAGCCCAGATCAATAACTTTGTTCTTCAAGTGGGAGATGTTTAATGATGCTGAGTATTCAAATTCACCGACCTTATCATTCCAGCCTACTTCAAATTCGACTCCTCTATTCTCCAGACTGCCGGCATTGACAGCCGGTGCACCGCCTTCGTTACCTGAACTCATCAGGATGGGCAGGTAGACAAGCAGGTCTTCGCTTTTGGAGTAGAAATATTCGGCCGTGAAGCGGAGACGGTTGTTGAGGGCGACTAAGTCGAAACCTATGTTGGCGGTTGTCTTCTTCTCCCAGACAAGATCGTTGTTGCTCAACTGGGATTGCGTCATACCAATCAGGATGTTTTCGGGGCTGCCGATCACTGCACGCGGAGCGGTGTTGATGACCGATTGGTAGTCCCAGTAGCCGATACTGCTGTTACCGAGTGTACCGTAGTTGGCACGTATCTTCAAATCGTCAATCCAGGGCACCTGGAAGAACTTCTCTCCACTGATGCGCCAGCCCAGTGAAACGGAGAGGAAGTTTCCCCAACGGTCGTTTTTGGGCAGACGGGAAGTGCCGTCGCGGCGGGCGGTCACCTGTGCCAGATATTTGTCGGCATACGAATAGTTGATTCTTCCGAGGTAGGAAATCAAGGCAGATTCACCATAATTACCGCCTGCGGTGGTGTTGCCGGTGGCGGCATCGAGTGAAGTGATGTATTTGTCACCTATCATCAGTGGGTCTAATTTCGTTATCCAGCGCTTTTCTTCGTGGAACTTGTTGTAGGTGATACCGAACAGAGCATTCACATCGTGCTTACCGAATTTATGCTTGAAGTTATAGGTCTGCTCAATCAGGATGTCGTGATTCTTGGCGCTGTCGTAGCCTAAGCTCGCGGCATCGTCTCCCTGGCCCATCGTCCAGTTACCTTTCTTGCGCAGTGAGTTGGTAATACCCATATAACTCTTGTAGGCTACATTCAGTTTGGCATCGAACATCCCGAAGAGTGATATCTGTCCGTAGATGTTTCCTGTCAGATACTCTTCTTCGTTGTTCTGCACATACAGGTTTTGCATGGCTACGGGGTTCAGACCGTATGTGTTCGCGCGGTCTACGTCACCATATCCGTATCCTCCGGGATGTGATTCATCATATACCGGAATTGTTGGTGCTATACCGATAAAGTCACTCCAGGGATTACCATTCAGGTTTTTCCGGTCCGACTTGGTGTAGTAGAAGTTCTCTCCATAGGAGAAAATGCCCTTCTGTCCACTTGTGTTGATGCGGAAACCGTATTTGTCATACTTGGTATTCAATAGGGCGCCGTCGTCGACCATGCGGTTCAGTGAGGCGTAGTACTTCACCGTTTTGGAACCACCGGACAACGAGACGTTGTAGTTCTGTAAAACACCGGTGCTCAGCATTTCATCCTGCCAGTCGGTATTCCCGTCGTAGTGGTTCTGACGTTTGGTAATGCCTGAGACGCCTGCCAGTATGGCTTCGTCGTAGGCGCGGTCGTTGTAGATTTTATATGTCTCGGCATCCATCAGGTCGTAACGGGGGAGCCAGCTCAGCGTCAGTTGGGAGTCGAACTTTACTTTCAAGTCACCTTCTTTACCCTGTTTGGTGGTGATGATTACAACACCGTTGGCTGCACGCGATCCGTATATGGCCGCTGATGAGGCATCTTTCAACACTTGGATGGATTCGATATCTTCCACATTGACACCCAAGTCGCTGCCGCCATAGGCACCGTCGATGATGAACAGCGGGTTATTGTTCGTCAGACTGCCTAAACCACGGATCGTGATGTTGGCATTGGAGCCGGGCTGACCGCTGCTCGTAATCTTTACACCGGAAGTCAGACCGCGCATAGATTCCACTACATTGCCCGAAACGCGTTCGGCCAGAGCATCTTCCTTGACGGTAGATATGGAACCCAGCAAATCTTTCTTCTTTACAGTACCATAACCGATAACCACTACTTCGTCCAGTAGTTTGTTTTCGGGCTCCAGAGTGATATTGATGACGTTGCCGGTGCCCACTTTCACCTTTTGTGTGGCGAAGCCGATGAAGCTGAACTCAAGGGTAGCACCTTGATTGACTTTAATCTGGTATTTGCCATTCATATCGGTGGTGGTGCCGTAGGTACGGTCGCCGTCTTTTGCCAGAATAGATACTCCGGGAAGTGTCTCCCCGGTGTTATCATTTACAATACCTGTGACATTGACTTGTGCGTACAAGTCGAACGAACACATGCACAGACAGAATAATATTGCTTTAATTAGTCTCATGTATTAAAAAATTTTAGGTTGAACGAAAATGTATATTTAGTTCAGGCAATTTCCTCTTTCACTCGATGAAAGGTAGAAAAAGAAAGCATTAATTTATGAGATCGAGTGAGAGCCGGATTAATTGGCTCCGGAGATGATAATTGCTCCTAAACCAGATATAAACAGAACGAACATGCAAGCCAGGAGGATATTTACCGTCCGTGAAGAGCCTTTGAACTCCTTCCAGATGAATATACCCCACAAAGCTGCAATCATAGGCGCTCCCTGTCCCAAAGCATACGAGATAGCCGCGCCGGCTTTCCCTGCTGCAATGTAACTCAGAGCCGTGCCTAATCCCCAGATGGCTCCTCCCAGCACTCCGACCATATGTGTGCTGAATTTGCCTTGGAAGTACTCTTTATAGCTTACCGGAGTACCTACAAACGGCTTCTTCATCACGATGGTGTTGATAATGAAATTGCTTATGAAGATACCTATTGCGAATATAAAGAATGCAGAATACGGAGTAGCCATTGTGGGAGTAGGCGACTCAAAGTTATTTAAGTCCATGGCAGCGGCAACGAACCGGTAGAAGAAGGACATCAGTACACCTGCTATGATGGCGATAAGAATTCCTTTCTTATTCGTACTGCTTCCTTTCTTATTCATCTTTCCGGCAGCTATGGCATTGAAAATAATGGCTAGTACCACCAGCGCCACACCACTGAAAAGGATTACCGCATCACCTTTGGGCTCGCCAAAGTAGTTGACGAAAACCCCTAATACCAATGCTATGCCAACTCCCAGAGGGAATGCTACCGTAAGCCCGGCCATCGAGACGGAAGCTGACAGCAGGATATTGGATAGGTTGAATATAACCCCTCCTGCAAAAGCGCTTGCATAGTTCTCCATACTGATCTGTTTCAGATCTTCAACGAAACCGCGTCCGGCATCTCCCGTACTGCCCAGCGTGAATCCTAAAAGGAGGGAGAAGACCAGGATACCGATAACGTAATCCCAGTAGAACAATTCGTAACGCCAGGTCTTCCCGGCAAGTTTCTGTGTATTACCCCACGAACCCCAGCAGAGCATCGTGATAACGCAGAAAATAACGGCTAATGAGTAACTGTCTACAATAAACATGGTATCAGAATTTAAAGTTATTATTTATAAAATATCTATTTCTTTGCGATAGGGCAGGGCGGACTGTGCTCCCATGCGGGTCACTGTGATGGAGGCGCATTTATTGGCAAACTTCACGGCATCCAGCACATTCATGTCTTCGGATAGGGCTACACACAGAGAGCCGCAGAAGGTGTCTCCGGCAGCTGTGGTATCCACCGCTTTCACTTTGGGGACGGAAACCTCGTGGTATTCGTTGTTTTCCTTAATCAGAGCTCCTTTGGAACCCATTGTAATCACGACAATGTCCACTCCTTTGGCACTGATGATATCCGCAGCTTTCCGGGCGCTTTCCCAGTCGGTCACTTTGATTCCCGAAAGGATTTCGGCTTCCGTTTCGTTGGGGATAATCATATACAGGTTTTGCAGCAGCTTGTTGGAGAGAGCGCGGGCGGGTGCTGGGTTCAGAATAACCTTGATGCCCTGTTCGCTTGCTATCTGGGCTGCATATTCCACTGTTTCTATGGGAATTTCCAGTTGCATCAGCAGGATATCTCCTTTCTCGATGACAGGCTGTGCTTTCCGGATATCTTCAGGACTCAGTGAGCCATTGGCTCCGGAGGCGACAGCGATACTGTTTTCTCCGTTCACGTCTACCATAATCAGTGCTACTCCGGAAGGGAGGGTAGGGTCTGAATAGATATTTTCAACGTGAATTCCTTCGTCTTCGTACTGCTCTATGGAACGTTTGCCGAATAGATCGTTGCCGGTCTTGGCTATGAAGTACACATTTCCTTTTAATCGGGCAGCGGCTACAGCCTGGTTGGCTCCTTTACCTCCGGGGTTCATCATGAAACTGCCGCCCATTACTGTTTCTCCGGGAACGGGGAGGCGGTCGGCTTTGATGACCATATCTGTATTACAACTACCTATTACAATGATATTCTTGCTCATGGCTATTAATTAGTTTAAGATTAAGTAATTCGGAACTGTGCTTTCTTTTTCTACGCCAAATGTATGCGATAGATAATTCATAAGCAAACAAAAAGTGCACAAATATAATACTGGTAAATTTATATAATATCGTTATCATAAGTGTTAATTGATTGATATATAATGAATTTTGTGTATATGTATATGCGGTATTCTAATATTTGTAATATAGCTAAAGCTTATATTATTCCGCGAAAGGATTGTTTCCTTTTGTTTTTTTCTCTACCTTGCTTTCGTTATTTCAAAATCTACTAATGCTATGCTAAAGTCCGAATCGCTTATCCAATTGATAAATAGTCTCACGAAACAAGAGAAGAAAGAATTCTCTATCTATATATCCAATAAGCCGGAGAAAGACTATATCTTCCTTTTCAGATTGATTGATGACAAGAAGATCAGTGACCCTGAAGAACTGAAACAGTGTTTCCTGAAGGCAAAGCCCACTTCTTCTTTCAATACGGTGGTTATTTACCTGTTCGACCTGCTGATAGAGATATTGACAGAACTGAGAACAGAGCAGGATAGCTATTATCTGTTGTTCAATGAGCTGCTGCATGCCAGGGTGTTGTATGAGAAATCAATGTATCAGGAGTGCTTCCAGGTACTGAAAAAAGTGAAGGAAAAAGCTGTCTACTATGAGAATCATTTTGCACTGCTTGTGGCGCAAAGGCTGGAACTGAATTATCTCTTGACTTTGGATTTCGAAGAGGTGGATGAAAAGAAACTCCTGAACAAGCAATATAAGATGAATAATACCCTAAAGAATATCAGGCAGCTGAATGAACAGTCTTCATTGTATGAGTTATTGAAGTTGAGAATGCTTAATAGAGGAGCTTCACGATCATTGGAGGAAACACAGAAGTTAGATGATCTGGTGACGAGTGAGATCAGTATCGTGGCAAGTGCAGGCGTCGAGAACTTTGAGATAAAGAAGAATCACCAGCTTTTCCAGGCCAATTACTTTGTGACGGTGGGAGATTACAGAGCTGCGTTCAATTCGTTTGTGGAGCTGAACAAGTTGTTCGAAGAGAACACCCATCTTTGGAATAATCCTCCGGTATATTATCTGATGACGGTGGAAGGAATGTTAGAGAGTCTTCGTATCATGCACAATTATGAGGGTATGGATTATTTTATAGGGAAGTTGGAGAAACTGTCTTCGCCGTCATCGAGTTTTCAGTTGAATGTAACTTATGTGATATTCATATACAGGTTATTCTCCTATATCGATAGGGGAGAGTTTGAGCAGGCTGGTTTATGGATTGCTGAACATCAGGCTTCGCTGATTGATAAAATGGCCTTATTAAAAGAACAGCAACAGGCGGAAATGTCCTTGTATGTCGCCTTGATCCATTTGGGTAACGGGGAGTACAGGAAAGCCCGGAAACGGTTGAGTACGACTATCGGGAGAGGACATCTATATTCTCTGCCGCTGTTTCGCACCATTAGGATCGTGAATGTGATGATTCATTATGAGTTGGGGGATGTAGACTATATCCAGTCCGAAGTTCGCTCTATCAAGCGGGAAATGTCCAAAAATAAAGGGCATAATCTGAAGGTAGAATCTTTTCTGCTTAAATTCTTGAATTACTCTTTTGTTGATACGGACCGGAAAAAACGAGCGAAAATATGGGAAAGTATGGCGGAGGAAGTTCACGTTTTGTATGCGGATAAATATGAGACTCAGATTTTGCGTAAGTTTGACTTTGTAGCATGGGTTGAGGCCAAGATATTTGAAGTTCCCCTAAGTGATATTCTGAAGCGGGAGCATGCCTCGAAGAGTAAGTGGCAACGTAAATAGTGTGAATGAGGATGCATCAGAATCGTGTCTGATACATCCTCATTCTTCTTTTATTTCTGTGTTTTCTTCTTTCCGTAGAAGAA
Source organism: Bacteroides cellulosilyticus (assembly GCF_020091405.1). Lineage (NCBI taxonomy): Bacteria > Pseudomonadati > Bacteroidota > Bacteroidia > Bacteroidales > Bacteroidaceae > Bacteroides > Bacteroides cellulosilyticus. The sequence continues at coordinate 1,468,382 of NZ_CP081903.1, read as the reverse complement.
CATGAAATACACTCCTATGATTACAAACGGAACGCTGAGCCATTGTCCCATATTCAGTGACATGCTATTCTCGAAATCTACCTGGTTCTCTTTCAGGAATTCTACGAAGAAGCGGAATACAAAAATTTCTGTCAGACAGAGTCCGAAGAAGAAACCACGATGCAGCTTCTTGCCGTAATTCTTATACAGGAAAATCATCAGCAGGAAGAAGATGAAGTAGGCGATTGCCTCGTAAAGCTGTGCCGGATGCCGGGGAAGCATATCTACCCGTTCGAATACAAATGCCCAAGGCACATCGGTCGCTTTACCGATAATTTCAGAATTCATCAGATTGGCAAGGCGGATGAAGCAGGCGCAGATAGGAGTTGCCACGGCAATCATGTCCAATACATCCATATAGTGCATTTTCATCTTGCGGCAGTACAGCCATAGGGCTATCATCAGCCCCAGCGTGCCTCCATGACTGGCGAGACCTGCATAGCCGGTCCATTTCCAACCTCCATCGGGCAGGAACTGTATAGGCAATATCATCTCCCAGAAGTGATGAAGATAGTATTCCGGCTGATAGAACAGGCAATGTCCCAGGCGTGCTCCGATGAGGATACCGAAGAAGCAATAGAAGAACAGCGGTTCGAACTTGTCATCGCCGATTTTTTTGTCTCTGTACTGGTAGCGGACTACGAAATAGGAACAGGCGATACCGATGACCCATAACAGACCGTAATAACGTACGGGAATATGTCCGAACAGATTGAATAGTTCGGGGTTTGGGTTCCAGTTGATGGTTAATAATGAGAGCATATTTTCAATTATATTGGTTATAGATAAGTTTATTTACTTTTTTATCGTTTGCTTTCTCCCGTAAAGGAGCATGAAGTATATTCCGATGATAACGAACGGAATACTGAGCCATTGCCCCATGTTGAGAGTCATTGTATTCTCAAAATCCACTTGGTTTTCTTTGAGGAATTCCACGAAGAAGCGGAAGGTGAATATCTCTGTCAGGCAGAGGCCGAAGAAGAAGCCGCGGTGCAGCTTTGTGCCGTGATCTGATTTCTTATATAAGTAAACCATTCCCAGGAAGAAGATGAAGTAGGCGATGGCTTCGTAAAGCTGTGCCGGATGGCGGGGTAGCATATCTACCTGTTCGAATACAAAAGCCCAAGGCATATCGGTTGGCTTGCCGATGATTTCGGAGTTCATCAGGTTGGCAAGGCGGATGAAACAGGCACAGATGGGGGTGGCTACGGCTATCATGTCCAGTACGTCCATATAGTGCATCTTGGTTCTGCGGCAATAGAGCCACAGGGCGATGATGAGTCCGAGGGTACCGCCATGGCTGGCAAGTCCTCGATAGCCTATCCACTTCCAGCCTTCGTTTGGAAACTGCTTGATGGGAAGTATCATTTCTATGAGATGGTTCTGATAATAACCCCAATCATAGAAAATGCAGTGTCCTAACCTTGCTCCGAGGGTGATACCGATTACGCAATAGAAAAAGAGGGGGGTGAACTTGTCTTCACTGATTTTCCTGTCCCGGTATTCGCGCTGGACTATGATGCAGGCAAGTACGATGCCGATGCCCCACAGTAGCCCGTAATAGCGAATGGGGAAACTTCCGAAGAGGTTGAACAGTTCGGGGTCGGGATTCCAGTTGATGGTGAGCAGTGATGGCATAAATATATCTGATTATATGGTTTATTGTTTTGGTTTTATGAAGCCGATAGGGTTTCTGGGGCTGTCTGCCAGTCTTTTCTGGGCTTGCAGTTCGGCAAGGGTTCGGTTGATTAGCTCCAGTTGCACACGGGTGTCTTCGTTGATATCGTTGTAGTCGGTGAAGACTTCTTCGATGTAGGATTTGAGTTCTTTCAATTCGTTTTGCAGCTCGGATACTCTGTCAACTGGCGGATTAGCTATAAATCGGCGGACGGCGACGAAAGCACGCATGATGCTTTTATTCATTTCAATAGCCGTGTCAGAGTTTAATACACTACTAAGCATAGCTACCCCTAATTCAGTAAAAGCAAAAGGCATGTATTTAAAGTTGCTACCTCGCCCTTTGTTCAAGGTCACAATTTGTGATCTTGAAAGTTCTTCTTTGGTTAGGGTAAACATAAAGTCCTCTCCTTCAAAACGTTTAATGTTGCGTTTGATGGCTTGTTTAAGGACTCTTGTTTCTATGCCATATGCTTCTGCCAGGTCAAAGTCAAGCATTACTTGTTGTCCCCTTATCTCGTATATTTTACTCTGTATGATTACTGTTAATTCCATCTGTTTTTTTTATATTGGGATGCATAAATAGTATTTCATCGGTTACTGCCTTATTTGAAGTCGCAAATTGCGACTTCAAGATTTGAACTTCTCCGCCACCATCCTGTACGTCGGAATATCAATCCCCTGTTCTTCTGCGGCAGCAATCATATCAAAAAGCAACCCTTGCACCTCACTTTCGTGTCCCTTAGCCATATCCTTCTGCATGGAAGCAGTACTTTCCGGATCCAGTTTGTCGATAACTTTAAGATTATATTCTACAATGTCTTCCTTGAAGTCAATACCGAGTTTAGCGCCCAGTGCAGCACTCTCACGGGATAGTCCGATAAACGTATCGCGCACCTCTCCGGGCTTCTGTACTTCGCCCATAGGCACATCGTAATAGGCTCCGGTGACAGCCATAGCGGAGATGAAAGACCACTTCACGAAAGTATCCCGGTTGATGTCGGGAGATATCTCGGCTTTGATGCCGCTTTCCTGCAAATCCTGTTGTATAGTTTCCAACGTTCCACGGGGAACAACCGTGCCTTTGTGTGCACCGTAAACCAGACGGAATATCTTGCCCATTTGCGTGATTTCCCCTTTGCCGGACACGAAGCCGACGATGTAGATACAGCCGTCCAGAACCGTCACTCCGGGCACCAGGCGCTGGATGCGGGGACCTGTGCCGTAGACATTGAGAATAGGGATTACAACCGTGTCCTTGTGGGCGGAGCGTTTTATCAACTCCGTTATCGAGTCTACGGAATAGCCTTTGACGCATACAAAGATGACGTCGGCTTTGCCTGTATATTCTTCGGCGGTATAGGCTTTTATGGGTAGTGTATGTTCACCTTTCAGGTCGGAGTGCAGACACAATCCGTGTTCGTGCAGGGCAGCCAGATGCTCACCGCGGGCAATGCAGGTCACATCTTTTCCGGCAAGGGAAAGAAAGGCGGCGATACTGCCTCCCACACCACCTGTGCCGGCTATAAGGTATTTCATATTATTGTTCTCCATTTTGTTGCAATGTACTATTTTACGTAGATTTCTTTTTCCATATAGTAAAGCCCTTCGCCACGGTCACCGTTCTCCAGGTCTTCCAGTTCTACCTTGAAAATACGGTAAGGGAGTCCTGCTTTCGGATGCTTGGGGAGGTCTACGGTCAGCAGATAGGCATTGGCGTATTCGTTGGCGTCAAAGTACTCTTTTATTTCCTGCTTCATCAATACGGGGACTTCCTCGCCATCTATCCAGACTGTGACTTTCAGTTGTTCGGGTCGGGGCGCCCACTGCGATTCTTTGGCATCCTTGCTCTGAGACTCTTGCTTGATGTCGCCAAGAGTTTCACCGTGCAGTATGGATTCGGGCTTTGTCTTTTCCATCCATTGGTAGAAGCGCGTCAGACTCATGGGGCGGACGTATATCTGATAGGTGGGCATGGCACCGGGAATGCGGAAGGCACGCAGGCCGTAAGCTTCCATACGGTTGTAGCGGATGTTAAGCGTAGTGTCGCGGTCGGCGATGAAGTCCCAAGCCCAGAACTCCAGGCGGTGTTCTGCTTCGGGCAGACCGCTTTTCATGGCGATATGCGCATAAGAGGGGAAGTAGATAGAAGCCACACTCTGATATTTGCCTTTAGGCACGCGGGCAGTGTAGTGTCCGTCTTTGCCGGTGACGACTTCTATGACATCGTTGAACTGCGGGTTTTGCCACCAAACACTGGCACTGTCTATCGGTTGCCCGTCATAGTCTGTCACACGACCGGAGATGGTCACTGAGTCTTGTTGCTGTGCATAAGCGACACTGCACAGAAGCATGACGAGTAGAGTAGAGAAAAGTTGCTTCATGGTTGGTTTGCAGTATTATTCTGTGATTAAATCGCCCGCCACTTGGCGGACGATTTATAATGAGTTCCGTAAATCAGACGTTGAACCGGAAGTGCATGATGTCTCCGTCCTGCACCACGTATTCTTTGCCTTCCACGCCCAGCTTTCCGGCTTCGCGTACGGCGGCCTCGCTGCCATACTGAATGAAATCTTCGTACTTGATAACCTCGGCGCGGATGAATCCTTTTTCAAAGTCGGTGTGGATAACTCCGGCACATTGCGGAGCTTTCCAGCCTTTTTGATAGGTCCATGCTCTCACTTCCATTTCTCCGGCGGTGATGAAGGTTTCCAGGTTCAGCAATTGGTAGGCTGATTTAATCAGGCGGCTTACGCCGGATTCTTTTAATCCTACTTCTTCAAGGAACATCTGGCGATCTTCATATGTTTCCAGCTCGGCGATGTCGGCTTCGGTCTTGGCGGCTACAATCAGGATTTCGGCATTTTCGTCCTTCACTGCTTCGCGCACCATTTCCACGTATTTATTGCCATTCACTGCGCTTGCCTCGTCCACGTTGCAAACGTACATCACCGGTTTGCTGGTCAGGAGGAAAAGCTCTTTGGCAATCTTCTGTTCGTCTTTGGTTTCGAACTGCACGGTGCGTGCGCTCTTGCCTTGTTCCAGTGCCTCTTTATACTGTACCAGTACGTCGTAAGCCAGCTTGGCAGCTTTGTCGCCACCTGTCTGTGCTTGCTTCTGCACTTTCTGGATGCGGCTTTCAATGGTTTCCAGGTCTTTCAGTTGCAATTCGTAGTCGATGATTTCCTTGTCGCGCACCGGGTTGATGCTTCCGTCTACGTGTGTCACGTTTTCATCGTCGAAGCAACGCAGCACGTGAATGATAGCATCCGTTTCACGAATGTTCGCGAGGAATTTGTTACCCAGTCCTTCGCCTTTGCTGGCACCCTTTACGAGTCCGGCAATATCCACGATTTCCACTGTAGTGGGCACGATGCGGCCCGGATGTACCAGTTCGGCGAGTTTCGTCAGGCGCTCATCGGGCACGGTGATTACACCTACATTCGGTTCTATTGTACAAAAAGGGAAGTTTGCCGCCTGCGCTTTTGCGTTGGACAAACAGTTGAAAAGCGTCGACTTGCCTACGTTCGGCAGGCCAACAATACCACATTGTAAAGCCATTATCTATTTTGTTATTACTTATTTTCTTGCTGCAAAGATAGGTATTCTTCTGTTTATCTGATAAAAGATTAGGTTTTAATTAACGTTGCCCTATGTCTTTCAATGCTATGTAGTGTTATTCTGTATATTTTTTCCATATATCTATATGGAAATAGATAGGCAATATAAAGGTACTTTCTACACACAAACCTCTTTGTCTGGCAGGCTTCCAAGCTGGCATGGAAAGAACGAGGCGTTTTGCCTCTTGATCCAGCATTGATGATACACTCCGGAGGATTTTAGGATCGGTAGCTTTGCCCTTTTTGTCAATAGTGAACTGTATTAGTACTTCTCCTTCTTCTCCTTGCTTAAAAGCTTCCTGAGGATATTGTTGGTTTTCTTTAAAGAATTTGTATAAAGCTTCTTCACCATCTGGGAAATAGGCATCTGCATATACAAGTTCAAACGTACCATCACGGTCGTCTTCATAAGGTTCACCTTTTTCAATGATTATCTTATCTTTTCTTACATGTACATTTTTCAATCTTTGAATACGTGGTTGCATTTGTACTATGAAGCCGGTAGTATCTTTCTCCTGTAATTGTCTGTATGCATCTTCTTTTCCTGCATAGGTGAAGTATAGGGTTTCTTTAGGTTTGGCATCTATGTAGAAATTTCCGTTTGAGTCTGAAATTGTTCCACGCATACTTCCGGGTATGTAGATACTTACCTTGGGGAGAGCGTTGTTATCTGTATCCACAACCTTTCCCTTAAAGAATATCCTGTCTGGATTAAGTGGTTCAAAAGGTCTGATTTGCGCTTTCAAAAATGAGGGAAAGAATAGTAATATGCCAAGTATGGCATTATAATAAAGTGCTTTCATTATCGGAGGTTTAATTGTTTTTTTCTTCTGAAAATAATTTGTTGAATGTTCTTTTGAGCAAATCTTCGTTTAGGATAATAGTTTGTAGTTCTTTCAGGCGTTCTGTATTCTTGGAGTCTGGAAGCCAGAGCTTCAGATATCCTCCCGGTGCATATTTATCCATTAAATGCTGATGAAAACGTTGATAGTGCCATTCTTTATCTGCTTCTGGTTGTTGTTTCAGCCCGTATTGTACAGTGCGGCGTAGAGTGATAGTGGGGTCAATCACGCGATCTGCTTCTGCGACTATTTTTCCGTAAATACTCCGAGGTTCATGGTCCGTAGATGCCCGATGGTCTTCTACCGCCTCCTTCATGGTTTCTATTTCTTTTTCATTGAACCATTGGCGGAGAGCGGCATCTTGCTTCAGAATCTCACCTGAGATTAGGTGATGTGTAGCACGATCATGACAAAGCCCGGTATCGTGGTAAGCGGCAATAGTATATGCCATACTTTCATTTACACCATACTGTTTGGCAAGTGAAAGGCTCTCTTCTATAACGGCCTGTACGTGCGAGAGGTTATGAGCCTTGTCGAACTTCTCATAACGTGGAATGATTTCTGTTTCAATGTAGTGGGTGAGGTTGGCAGGTATCATAAATAGATGTTTTTTTTGAAAGGCAAAGTTATGAAAAAAGCCGGAATACATCGCGTATTCCGGCTTTCGTTGGTGTACAAAACTTATAAAGGTTTCGGTTTGTTCAATTTGTTAGAATTTTAAGAGAGTATCTGTAAGATTTACAGGCTTGGATTGTCCATCGTAACCGTCATGTCAGGTACAAGGACGTATGCTTTTTGTTTACTGTTCCATTTATAATAAGTGGTAGTGATGCTTTTTCCCTGATAGGCGTAGCAAATGCGAAGATCGTTTTCCCAAGTATTCTTTTGGCTGTTCCACTTCATAGTTTCGCTTTCCGTCATACGTTTTTGGTCATCATACTTGTAGCTGTACTTCATGTAGTTTGCTAAAGTTCCACTGTCCATCTTGTAAACGGTTTGCCCAACCATCATTCCGTCTTTCTCTTCCGAATTGTAAATAAGGTTGTTTTTGTTAGCTGCAGAAGCTGCCATAGCACTAAAAAGAATTACTGCTGATAAAGCAACTGTTTTTAAAAATACTTTTGTTCTCATGGTTCTATATGTTTTTAAGTTATCTCTTACTGTATTCTATCAATATGTCATTGAATTCGTTGCAAAGGTACGTATTTAATTGACATAAATATCATATATGAATTAAATATAGTCAAAATGTCAAATATGGTTGCTCCCTTATGCTTTCTTTTTGCCAAGATTGATGACAAAAAAATATCCGGCAGTGATGTTGCCGGATATTATGGTGAGCAAACTGTATTTCGAACAGATTACTTCAGTTGCTTTCTGATTGTAAGTTAAATAAAGTTATAGGTGGAGTTAATGGGCTTCCAACCAGTTTTTCCCCCACCCGCAATCGGCTCTCAGGGGTACGTGCATGCGATATGCACGTTCCATTTCTTCAATTACAATTTGTTGCACAAACTCTTTTTCAGCCTCTGGAACGCTGAAATTTAGTTCGTCATGGACCTGTAAAATCATCTTTGCTTTCAGATTGTTACTTTGAAAGCGTTTGTAGATGCGTGCCATGGCAACTTTAATGATATCAGCTGCACTTCCCTGGATAGGCGCATTGATGGCATTGCGCTCTGCATATCCGCGTACGGTTGCGTTGCGGGAGTTGATATCGGGCAGGAAACGTTTGCGGTGGAAGATCGTTTCCACATATCCTTGTTCGCGTGCTATCTGAATGCTTTTATCCATATATTCACGAACTTGCGGGTAGGTTTCGAAATACCCATCGATCAATTCTTTGGCTTCTTTACGGTCCACATTCATACGTTCTGCCAGTCCAAAGATAGAAATACCGTAGATGATACCGAAATTGGCTGTCTTGGCTTTGCGACGCATGTCGGAAGTGACGTCCTTTATGTCTACCTTATATATTTTAGCGGCAGTGGCGGCATGAATATCATAACCGCTGAGGAAGGCGTCAATCATATTCTTATCTTCGCTTAGATGTGCCATAATGCGCAACTCTATCTGTGAATAGTCGGCGGAGAAGAACTCGCAACCATCGTCCGGAATGAAGGCTTTACGGATTTCCTTACCGTCTTCGTCGCGGATAGGAATGTTTTGCAGGTTCGGGTTACTGGAACTGAGTCGTCCGGTAGCTGTGACTGCCTGGTTAAAAGAAGTATGAATACGCCCTGTGCGTGGATTGATCAGTAGGGGGAGAGCATCGATATACGTTCCTAATAATTTTTTCAATCCACGGTATTCGAGGATCTTTCCGATAATCTCATGTTTATTGCGCAGGCTTTCCAGTACCTCTTCCGAAGTGACGTATTGTCCTGTCTTGGTTTTCTTTGCCTTATCTGTAATCTTTAGTTTGTCGAACAGGATTTCGCCCACCTGCTTGGGTGAAGCTATATTGAACGTTTCCTCTGCCAGTTCATAGATTTCTTTTTCTATCTCTTGCAGGCGGACAGTGAAATGCTCGGAGGTTTGTTTCAGTGCTTCGGTATCAATGCGCACCCCGTTACTTTCCAGATTGGCAAGTACGCGTACGAGCGGCATTTCTATTTCATAGAAGAGATGTTCAACTCCCTGCTTCTTCAATTCTTCTTCAAGTACATTCTTTAGCTTTAAAGTAATGTCTGCATCTTCGCATGCATATTTGTAAACTTCTTCTGGTGGAAGGTCCCGCATGTTCTTTTGGTTCTTTCCTCTCGGGCCGATAAGTTCATCAATGTGGATGGTTTGATAATGCAGGTAAATTTCTGCCAGGTAATCCATGTTATGACGAAGTTCGGGTTGCAAAACGTAATGTGCGATCATGGTGTCGAAAAGTTCACCTTTCACTTCCATCCCGTAATTTTGAAGAACAAGAATATCGTACTTGATATTTTGTCCGACTTTCATTGAATTTTCATTTTCGTAGAGCGGCCGGAACTCATTTACTATTTTTAACGCTTCTTCCCGTTCTGCCGGAACCGGAACATAATAAGCCTGATTTTCGGTATCGCTGAAGCTCATCCCTACCAATTCTGCTTCCATTGGTTCGGCTGAAGTCGTTTCTGTATCTATTGAGAGAATTTTAGTTGTAAGCAACTTTTTAATAATTTTGCTCCTTTTCTCTTCTGTATCAATGAGTTGGTAGTCTGCATTGATGGTTTCTAAACGCGCGAGATTTGAATTTTTGGAATCTTCCGGCCCGTTGGACGCAAATTCTTCAAACAAATTGCCTTGAATCGGACCGTTATTTTGAGTAAAAAGCGGGTCTGGTGAAAAAAGATCGGGAGCAACGGAAGAAGGGGAGGGAGAGCTACTCTTTTTGAGTACACGGTCAATGAGTGTACGGAATTCCAGTTCTTCGAAAATTTTCCGGAGTTCTTCTTCATTCGGTTCTTCACGAACGAGAGCTTTCATGTCAAGTTTGATGGGAACATCGATTTTGATTGTTGCAAGGAATTTGGAGAAGGTAATCATTTCCCGGTTATTTTCGACTTTCGTCTTCAATGCACCTTTTAGTTCATCGGTGTGCTCCAGAAGATTTTCGATACTGCCGAATTCACTGATCAGCTTTTGTGCGGTTTTCTCTCCGACACCGGGACATCCGGGAATATTATCGGAGGCATCCCCCATTAATCCCAGCATGTCAATAACCTGCTGGGTGGACTGAATGTCGAATTTAGCTTTTACCTGTTCTATTCCCATAACCTCAAACCCGCCGGTATGTTTGGGACGGTACATGAATACATTTTCAGATACTAATTGGCCATAGTCCTTATCGGGAGTCATCATGTAAGTGGTGATGCCTTGTTGTCCTGCCTCAGTGGCAAGCGTACCGATGACGTCGTCGGCTTCGTATCCCGCTACTTCCAGGATGGGAATGCGGTATGCACGTATAATATCCTTTATAATAGGTACGGAAAGGCGGATAGCTTCCGGAGTTTCCTCACGTTGTGCCTTATATTGTTCGTAGGCCTCATGGCGGAAGGTCGGTCCGGCGGGATCGAAAGCGACTCCGATGTGAGTAGGATTCTCTTTTTTGAGTACTTCTTCCAGGGTATTTACAAAGCCCAGAATGGCGGAAGTATTGAACCCTTTGGAGTTAATCCGAGGGCTCTTGATGAACGCGTAATAGGCGCGATATATCAATGCATAGGCATCGAGAAGAAACAGTTTATCGTCAGAATTCATATATTTATCCTTTTTTTCATGGTAAAAGTACAAAAAAATACCGTATTAAGTGTTTTATTACTATTTTTGTGGGAAAATAGCGATGCATGGACAACTCATCACTCATAAAAACTCCGATAGCGGCAGAACTGGACGATTTCAAAAAGCTGTTTGATAATTCGCTTACCAGTTCCAACTTTTTGCTGAATGAAGTAATCTCACACATTCGACAAAAGAACGGGAAGATGATGCGTCCGATTTTGCTGCTGCTTGTGGCAAAGCTATATGGACGGATTTGTCCCGAATCACTTCATGCGGCGGTTTCCCTTGAATTATTACATACGGCCAGTCTGGTACACGATGATGTGGTGGATGAAAGTACCGAGCGTCGCGGACAGCTGTCGGTGAATGCTATTTATAATAATAAGGTAGCGGTACTGGTGGGTGACTACCTTTTGGCAACCGCACTTGTGCAGGTAGGCAAGACGCATAATTACGCTATTATTGATGTGGTTTCCCGTCTGGGACAGAATTTATCCGAGGGCGAACTTCTTCAACTTTCTAATGTAAGTAATCTCCAATTCTCCGAAGAAATCTATTTTGATGTGATCCGTAAGAAGACGGCTGTGCTCTTTGCAGCTTGTACCAAATCGGGTGCTCTCTCGGTAGGAGTGACCGATGAACAGGCGGAATTTGCGCGCCAGTTCGGTGAATATATCGGTCTTTGCTTCCAGATTAAGGATGATATATTCGACTATTATGATAGTAAGGAGATAGGTAAGCCAACAGGAAACGATATGTTGGAAGGCAAACTGACCCTTCCCGTTCTTTATGCCTTGAACTCTACCAAGGATGAAAGTGCGGAAGAGATTGCCGTCAAAGTGAAAAATGGTACTGCCTCGGCCGATGAAATCGCCCGATTAATCGAATTTGCCAAGCAACAAGGTGGCATTGAATATGCAGTGCAGACCATGTTTGCCTATAAGGAAAAAGCGCTTTTATTATTGGCATCCTTGCCTGATTCAGATGTAAAAGCCGGCCTTGCTGCTTATTTGGATTATGTAGTGGACCGCGATAAGTGATTTCCCCGAAAATTTTGTACTGCCTTCATAATATAAAAGCCTGACAGAATTTCCTGTCAGGCTTTTATATTCAGTTTTACTTCTATCTTTAGAAAAACTTTATTTCCATGCCTTTAATATCCGAAAGTAGAAGGTTGGCCAGGCGGCTAGTTCCCAAACGGAACCATTGGTTGTCGAGCCATTCTTCGCCAAGCACCTCTTTGACGATAGTGTAGTAGATGACGGCGTCATTTACGGTATTAATGCCTCCGGCAGGTTTGAAACCTACTTTATTGCCGGTTTTATCGTAATATTCTTTAATAGCCCGGCACATTACATAAGCAGCTTCCGGGGTTGCAGCGGGTGGTTGTTTCCCGGTAGATGTCTTTATAAAGTCTGCGCCCGAATACATAGATAGAATAGAGGCTTTCATGATATTGGAAGCACTCTTCAGAGCGCCTGTTTCCAGAATCACTTTCATGTGATGTTCCTTGCAGACATCTTTCAGTTCCTGTATCTCTTCGCACATGTTTTCGTAGTCTCCACTCAGGAATTTGCCTACTGAAATTACGATATCTATTTCGTCTGCACCTTCCATCAGTGCCATGGCGGTTTCTGCTACTTTTACTTCTGTGAAGGTTTGTGAGGAAGGAAAACCTGCCGAAACACAGGCTATTTTTACATCCTCTACTTCCAGGGTACTCTTTACGATTTCTGCGAAGTTAGGGTAAACACAGATAGCAGCGACATTCTCCAAATCAGGGAATTCTTCATCGAACTGATTTACTTTTTGAGTGAATTTCATCACGCTTTCATCGCTGTCCGTAGTGTTCAGTGTAGTAAGATCAATGCAGTGGAACAAGAATTTCTTGACCTCCTCCGTATGGTTTCCGGGCACTTTTTCTGCAATGATTTTCGCTACCTGGACAGCTACTTCCGTATCGTCCAGCTGTGTGTTGTACTTTGCCAATGCGGCATCATACTTGTTCTGGTTAGGTTCATTCTTCTCCATGGTCTTGCAATTTAGGATTATTGATATGGCGGGTGTTATCCCGTTGGGTTTTCTTCTCCAGATTGCGGGCAAACGCTTCAGTGACGTTTACACCTGTCTGATTGGCAATGCAGAGTAGTACCCAGAGGACATCCGCTATTTCGTCTTCGATATTATCTTTTTCTCCTTCTTTGAAGGATTGGTCACCGTATTTGCGGGACATAACTCTTGCCAGTTCACCTACCTCTTCGGTAAGGACAGCCATATTGGTGAGTTCGCTGAAATAGCGTACACCATACTTTTTAATCCAGCAATCTACCTGATGCTGAGCTTCTTCTAATGTCATCATTCCTTGTTTTTTGTATCCATACAGATGGTCACAGGGCCATCGTTCAATAATTCTACCTTCATGTCGGCACCAAATTCTCCGGTACCTATTTCTTTGCCTAATAGAAAACTCAAATCTTTGCAAAACTGTTCATACAGCGGAACAGAAATATCGGGCTTTGCTGCACGTATATATGAAGGACGATTACCCTTCTTTGTGGAAGCATGCAAGGTAAACTGACTGATTACCAGTATTTCACCGTTAATGTCGAGGATTGATTTGTTCATTACTCCATTCTCGTCGTCAAAGACACGCAGGTTGACAATTTTTTTGCAAAGCCAGTCAATATCTTCTTGTCCGTCTGTTTCCTCAATACCTACCAATATCAGAAGCCCTTTCCCTATAGCGGACTTGCATGTTCCGTTGATTGTAACGGAAGCGTGTCCGACACGTTGTATGACTACTCTCATGTTCTTTTTATCCTAATCTTTTAAAACTTTTCCGGATGCAAAGTTACGAATAAATTCGTGATTGCCTGCAATTTGTACGTATGAATATGTAGAAGGAGGAGTTAACTCCTAAAATATTCTTCAATAACTTTTGCTTTAGCTTCTCCTGTAACCTTCGTAAGCGCCTCCAGGGATGCTTCTTTTATGCGCTTTACGCTTTTAAACTCTTTTAGCAGAGCTGCTTTTGTCTTTTCTCCAATGCCTTTTATCTCGTCCAACTCGGAAGCAATCTGTCGTTTGCTGCGTTTTTCGCGGTGGAAAGTAATGGCAAAACGATGTACTTCATCCTGTATCTGCGTCAATAATCGGAACAGGGGAGTGTTTTGTTTTAAACCGATAGTCTGCGGTGGAAAGCCATAAAGCAGTTCGGATGTGCGGTGTTTGCCATCCTTGGCAAGTCCGGCAATGGGGATATTCAGGTTTAGTTCGTCCAGAACTTCTTTTACGGCGCCCATTTGTCCCTTTCCACCGTCGGTGATAAGGAGGTCGGGTAGGGTTGCTTTTTCTTCAATAGCGCGCTGATAACGGCGTCTTACGACTTCTTTCATGGAGGCGTAGTCGTCTGCACCTACTACGGTCTTGATATTGTACTTCCGGTAGTCTTGTTTTGAGGGCTTGGCTTTCTTGAATACCACGCAGGCGGCAACCGGATCGGAGCCTTGGATATTTGAGTTATCAAAACACTCTATTTGTATGGGTAAATGTTCAAGGTGTAACTCTTCCTGTATCTCTTTCATCAAGCGGACGCTGCGCTGTTCCGGATTCAGCTTTTCGGCTTGCTTCATGCGATCGGCCTTATACTGCTTTACATTCAGAATGGAAAGATCCAGCAGTTTCTTCTTATCCCCTCGCTGAGGTATTGTAAAGACCACGTCTTTCAACTCCATATCCACCTCGAAAGGCACGATGATTTCGCGTGAAAGGCTCTTGTATCGCTCTCTCATTTCAATGATGCCCAGTTGGATAAGTTCTTCTTTGGTTTCATTCAACCGCTTCTTGTACTCGAATGTAAAAGCCTGGTTGATTGCCCCGTTTGTGATATGCAGATAATTGATAAATGCAGATTTGCCATCGCTGTCTTCCTCTATGGAAAAAACATCGATATTATGCAGAACATTGCTTACTACCTCTGACTTGGCACGGTAACTTTCAATCAGCATGTATTTACTCTTGACCTTTTGTGCATCTTCAAACTTCATTTCGGCAGCCAGTTCCTGCATTTGCTGAAAAAGTATCCGTTGTATTTCCTGCGTATTACCTTTGAGGATTTCCTTGATTTCTCCGATGTTTTTCATGTAATCATCCAGTGATTGCTTCCCTACACAAGGTCCGGCGCAGTTCTTGATATGATATTCCAGGCAAACATTAAATTTTCCAGCCCGGATATTTTCGGGTGAAAGGTTCAGGTTGCAGGTGCGTAACGGATACAGATGCTTGATAAGATCGAGCAATGCATTCATGGAAGGTACATGGCTGTAAGGGCCATAGTAAGAGGAACCGTTGCGTATGATTTTACGTGTCTTGAATATCCGGGGAAAATACTCGTTTTGAACGCAAATGGACGGATATGTCTTATCATCTTTCAACAAGACATTGTACCGTGGCTTATATTTCTTGATGAGATTATTCTCTAGCAGCAAGGCGTCTTCCTCAGAGTTCACCACAATATATCGGATATCGGCTATTTTGCTGACGAGTACTCTTGTTTTTCCCGGTTCGTGTTCTTTGTTGAAATAGGAGGAGACCCTTCGCTTTAAGTTTTTAGCTTTACCTACGTATATGATAACCCCTTCGGTATTCAAATATTGGTAAATACCGGGGCTCTCCGGAAGGTTTAATACAATTCCTTTCAGATATTCGCTGGTTTTAAGTTCAGGGTTATTCTCCATGTGGTTCTCAGGTCTCTTCTCTTTGTTTATAATGAAAGTACCGACTGTACGTCTACGTCTTTGTTGAATAAGTCTATTCCGTGCAACTCCTTCAGTTCTATGATGAAGTTTACATATATTTTCTTCGGATTCATCTTTTGTACTAGCTTGCAGGCGGCCTCCATTGTTCCGCCTGTGGCGAGCAGATCGTCATGTAGCAAAACTATGTCGTTCTCGTTGAGAGCATCTTTATGTATCTGAATGGTGTCTTTACCATATTCTTTATCGTAGCTTTCCTCGATGGTTTCTGCAGGAAGCTTTCCGGGCTTGCGGATAGGAATGAAACCTGCACCCAAGCGGGTGGCGAGGATAGGTCCCATAATGAAGCCTCTCGATTCAATACCTACCACTTTTGTGATACCTTTGTCCTTGTACATTTCATACAATGTATCTGAAAGTTCCTGAAGCCTTGCAGGATCTTTGAACAATGTAGTTACGTCGTAAAATAGAATTCCCGGAATAGGAAAATCGGGGATTTCCCGAATGCTTTTTGCAAGAGTTTCTTTGCTCATAATCAGTATTTTTAATGCGTTTATTGAATTCTTTGTTTCACGTGGAACGTATTTGCTTTATCTGCCCGAAAGCACCAACAATACGTTTATATCGCTTGGTGATACGCCCGGAATCCGGCTTGCCTGGGCTATCGTTTCCGGATTAATCTTCACCAGCTTCTGTCTTGCTTCGGTGGATAGGGATTGGATGGCATTATAAT
This sequence comes from Bacteroides cellulosilyticus, assembly GCF_020091405.1. Taxonomy (NCBI): domain Bacteria; kingdom Pseudomonadati; phylum Bacteroidota; class Bacteroidia; order Bacteroidales; family Bacteroidaceae; genus Bacteroides; species Bacteroides cellulosilyticus. Next base: position 1,452,460 of record NZ_CP081903.1, on the reverse strand, counting down.
CAAACTTCCCTTTTATTTTGATGCTTTCCAGACGAGCCAGTTTATCTGCAATCATTCGTTCACGTCCAATGTATCCTTCATACTTAATCAGGATTTCAGCTGCCTCAATTATTTCTTCTTTTCTTTCAGTAACTTTATCCAGTTCCCGGCGGAAAGCGCTGACATGCTCAGCCATGTTTTCAAGCGTAACTTGGGGACGGTTTATAAGGTCGATCAATTTGCATCCTTGGCGGAGGGGAGTGGTACCCAATTGCTCCAATACCGGATTGATTAATGCCGGTTTCATCGAATAGTTACGAGTGAATTCTATGATACTATTGATTGAGTCACGTTTTCGTTTCAATAATTCATAGCGGTCGCTCTTTACAAGTCCGAGTTTCCATGCCTTTTCGGTGAGACGCATATCTGCATCGTCCATACGTAGCAGGATGCGGTACTCGGCGCGCGAAGTGAACATGCGATAAGGTTCATCCACGCCTTTGGTTACCAAATCGTCGATCAATACGCCGATATATGCTTCGTCTCGTGCAAGAGTAAATGGTTCGCCACCGTGACAGTTTATATGTGCATTGATTCCGGCAATGATTCCTTGTCCGGCTGCCTCTTCATATCCGGTAGTTCCGTTTACCTGTCCTGCAAAGAATAGATTTTTAATTTTCTTCGTTTCCAACGTATGTTTTAGTTGAGTAGGGTCAAAGTAGTCATACTCGATAGCGTATCCGGGACGATAAATCACCAAGTCTTTGAATGCAGGGACTTTCTTCAGTGCTTCTATCTGTATATTCATCGGGAGTGATGAAGAGAAACCATTTAAGTAAAGTTCCTGTGTCGTTTCTCCTTCAGGTTCCAGGAAAAGTTGGTGTTGCTCCTTATCGGGGAAAGTAACTATTTTAGTTTCGATACTGGGGCAGTAACGTGGACCGATACTCTGAATCTGTCCGTTGAAAAGGGGAGAATCCGGCAACCCTTCACGTAATACATGGTGTACTTCCTCGTTCGTGAAGCAAGTCCAGCATGGAAGTTGCTTTAAGTGACGTACGCTGGTATCCAGGAATGAGAATTTATGAAAATCACATTCTCCATCCTGCGTTTCCATGTATTCATAGTGCACGCTCCGTCCGTCTATGCGAACAGGCGTACCGGTTTTCATGCGTCCGTATTCGATGCCGTGTCTTGCGATGGATTCGGTTAATTCGTAAGATGCAGGTTCTGCCATACGTCCTCCGGCAAGTTTGGTACGTCCTACGTGCATTAATCCGTTCAGGAAAGTGCCGGCGGTCAGTACGATGCACTTTGCACGGAAGGTTACATCGAGTAAAGTGGTTAAGCCTGCCACTTCTCCGTTTTCAACGAGAATTTCGCGTACTGTATCTTGCCAGATATGCAGATTAGGAATGTTTTCTAATATTTCGCGCCATGCCCAGATGAACTTATTGCGGTCGCATTGTGCACGGGGGCTCCACATTGCGGGGCCTTTGGAACGGTTCAGGATACGGAACTGGATGGCGGTCTGATCGGTCACTAATCCCATATATCCACCTAAAGCATCTACTTCGCGTACAATTTGTCCTTTGGCAATACCGCCTACGGCAGGGTTACAACTCATTTGTCCTATCTTATTCATGTCCATGGTGATAAGACAGGTTTTTGAACCCAGATTTGCCGCAGCAGCTGCGGCCTCACAACCGGCATGTCCGGCGCCAATCACGATAACGTCGTATTTAAACTCCATTCATTCAATGTCTTTAAAACAGTGCAAAGTTACGAAAAAAACTACTACTCATCCAGTTTTTCTTTTTCTTATCATTGTTTAAGGGAAGGTTAGTGGCTTGTGAACCACACCAATCTTTCAGTTTTTTCCCGAGCTCCCTGTTCATCAGTATTCCGGCTGAAATATGCCTGAAACGACTATAGACTTGGATGTTTCAGCTGAAATGCCTATGAACAGGGAGCTCGGGAAAAAACTGAAAGACTGCAAGAAGAAAATAACACTTTGGTGTATTGAATATAATTATAACAAGCAATGTCATGACGCAAAACTAGCAATATTCCGCATTACGACATTGCTAGTTTTGCATCATGACGTTGCTTGTAGTTTCAGGCATGTCCGATTTCGAAGTAAGTGGAATATGTTAGAGGTGTGAAAAGCAAGTAATATATGTGCACGAATATTCTTTTTGTACAAGGAAAATTTATCGCTGATTATCAAGGCACTACAAAGTGCCAATTTCTTGTCGACAAGGAATTAAGAGTTTGTTGGCAAGAAGTTAACTTCCTGTCGACAAACTCTTAACTTCCTGTAAAGGGAGAAATAACAGGCTTTCGATTTCCTTACACAGTGTGATTGATAGGACGAATATATCGTCACTGTTGCAACTATAACAAGCTGCATTTCCATATTATGTGAAAAAAGTGTGTATGTGATGCGGACTAACGAGCTATATATCGGTGGTATTGGATATATAGATGCTGCATGTCCGATATATAGATGCGACATGTTCGATATATAGATGCTGCGCGTCCGATATATATAGCTAATATCCAGAATATGAGTTAAATTTCTATTGGTTATGTTTTGTGCATTTTTGTAGGGTTATGAATCAGTTACGAGCTACAGACTACAAGCTACAAGTGCCTTTCGGAACATAGCGCAGCTACTTGTAGCTTGTAGCCTGTAGCTCGTAACTTCATTCCTTTCTTTTTCTGTTTAGAAGCAAAAAAGAGTTTTTTCTATCTGCCGCCATCGTATTCCGCAAATAATTTGATATATTTGGAAACTTAAAATCTGGGTGGTCAACTTATAGTCTGAATACGGTTTATGGAACAGCAACATCAATCTTTATCGGAACAACAGATAAAGGCGCAGCAGAAGACTTCGGAGAAACAGGCGGAACAGCCGCAATGTTGTCCTAATTGCGGGACACCTTGTCACAGTGGCGATAAATTCTGTGAAGAATGTGGCATGGCGCTTAAAGGAACTTCATGCATGCGTTGTAACTCTCCTGTTCAGCCTAATTGGGAAATATGCCCTCATTGCGGACAAGGACTTCATGCAGAATTGTGCTCATTCTGCGGTGCCTCGATGGAAGCGGATGATTTCTTCTGTCCTGATTGTGGTAATCCTCGCACAGGGATTATCTGTCCTGACTGCAATACCCTTAATTTCCGCAGTTTTTGCCGAAAATGTAATCGTCCCCTGAATGAGATGGCAATGCAGGAAATGCAAAAGGCGAAGAAAGACCCCGTCTTTCAGGAAATGCTGGCATTGGCACAGGAACTTGCCGATTTGGAAGAACAAATACTGAATACTGTCTCTGAAGAACTTCCGGTGGGGGAACCGGAACTGCCTCCTGTAGAATTGAGTGAAGCCGATAAGAAACTGATACAACAATATAAAGATCTCTTTTCAGGAAGCGGTTCTCTTGAAGGAATGCAGGTTTCCAGACCTAAACCGAAAGTGGAGGAACCTGTTCAAACCCGTCCGAAGATACAACTGAATGTGAAGAAGGTAGATCTTGACGAAGCGAAGCAATCTTATAAAGAGAAACTGGAAGAAATGAAGTTGCTGATGGAGAAACTTCGTCCGGAAGGAGATATGACGCCACAGATGCAGCGGAATTACTATTCGGCAAGGAAATTGCCTGTTTTGCGGAAATCCGTAACAACAGCGCCTGTTTGTTGGATATGTAACCTCTGCGGTTGCCACCATAGCCACCCAAGTGAGTGTGCCCAGCCGGAACTGGGGGGGACTTGGGTATATGAGGATGTGGTGACTGTTACAAAAACCTTTGAGTATCAGGATGATTGATCCTTCATGGGGCCTTGCCGGATTGGCTAATCTTAAAACTATATAGAATTATGAGCGACTTTAGAGACAGTGATAAAACACTGCGTCCCGGTAGTGCGGACGGTGATAAAACTTTGCGCCCTGCCCTGAAAGCCGAGAAAACCCTTCGTCCTGGTGAAGAAGAAAAAACTCTTCGCCCGGAAGATGATAGTAAGAAGACCTTGCGCCCTGGTGTAGCTAACATTGACAAAACTCTGCATCCCGGTGGAATGGAGGATAAGACGTTGCGTCCGGTTTCGTCAGATGATGCGACCTTACGTGCCGAACAGCAAAAGGCGATTGAGGCTATCACTCGCCAGCATGATACGGAATATCTTATTAAAGGTTTGAATTACAGGGTTATAAAGTTAATATCGGATGGGACGGGAGAAGCTCAGATCTTTCTGGTGGAAAATAAGGGAAAGCAGTACGTACTAAAACTCTATTATGTTGGTATTGAACCGCCTCCTAATCATCAGATACTTGAAATTATAAGACAAACTCCGCGCTCGGGATTATTAGTGGATATCATAGATCATGGTCAGTGGGATAATCCGCGTGTTTCCGGTGAATTGAGGCATTATGAAGTAATGACTTACTGTAAAGGAGGCTCTTTGGATAAAATAAACCTGAAAGGAGACGAAAGAAGGCTTTGTGAAATTGCTAAACAAGCTGCTGCTGCCATTGATTTCTGTCATAAGCATGGGTTTATTCATCGGGATATCAAGCCGGGTAATTTCTTTTTTGCCGATGAGAATCAGAATCAGGTGCTGCTGGGGGATTTTGGTATTTCTGTAAGATGCGATCAGAATGGAGTTGCCCGTACGGACCAGGCTCGTACCCGCATTTATGCAGCTCCCGAAATGTATTATACGGTTCCCGGTGAGAATCGGGTGGAGATTGACACGAAGAGTGATTTTTACTCTCTTGGTATGGTTTTGCTCTGTCTGTGGATGGGCGAGAAAGAGTTTAAAGAAAGAGAATTTGAACTGATGAAGCGCAAACGTACGGGAGATTTGCCTTTTCCTGTGGATTTATCGGGACGAACGCTACAATTAATAAAAGCATTGACTGCACCGCAGCCGGAAAAACGTTGTGGATTTACCGAAATCGTTCGTTGGGCTCGGGGAGAGGATGTATTCAGTGATTTTGTCGGGCAGGAAAGTAAACGTCGTTTCAGTATTATTTTTAATGCCGGAAAGAATCAGATAGCACATTCACCCGAACAATTGGCTGATTTTATGCGACAGGATCAGAATCTTGCCATTAAATATCTCTATACCGGTAAGCTTACGAAATGGCTGAATGATAATCAGCGGCCGGAATTGGTTTCGGAAATCGAAGATATTGTAGAAAAGCGCTATCCGAAGGACCAGACTGCCGGGCTGTATGCCGCCTGTTATACGCTCAATGTGGATATGCCCTATTATGATGTCAAGGGACGTCCGCGGACTACCGCCGAAGAAATAGCGCAATCTCTCATTGAGAACTTCAGCACTTACCAGACTACCTTGGCGAACGCGAACGATCCCCTGTTTCTCTTTTTTAATGCGCACGATCTGAAGCGGCTTACGGATAATGCAGCTTCCTTGTTTAATAAAAAAGGTCGCCAGCGGGAGGCTTTATGGCGTTTGATCTATGAGCTTGATCCTTCACGTCCTTATGAATTGATCGATGAAAAGGGGAATTTGGGGCGTTGCAATACACCGGAAGAAGTTCTTCATTATGCTTATAATCATATGTTGAGCGCTGATTCGTGGAATGATTTGGCGGAAGAGTCTTTCCTGATATGGTTGGCAGGTCGTGATAAAGGATTGGTAGGGAAGATACGTACTCAATTGAAAGGTTTCACTACATCCGATGCTGCGGTAACTTACGGTGTACTTTATAATTTGAGTCCTAAGGTTTCCTTTACCCTGCAAATGGACGAGACAGCAAATAATTATTATTTCACGCATACTCAAATAGCCCAATTCATCAATCAACAGTTGATGGTTTACAAGAATACACCGAAGAATGATCCGGATCATGAATATGCCGATTATATTCTCGGCATGCTTTCAAGTCTGAAAGGTTCGCGGCTCTATTTCTATCTGAAGTCTAAGGGTGTGTATGAGGATAAGATTGAATGGATAAATTATTGCTTTGAACTGAAATCCAAAGATAATCTCCGGAAAGCAGGCCCTTACAACTGGATTATAGCTACCTTTAAGATGATCAAGGGATTGGGCGCTTTACCTTATTATTACTTCAAGGATAGTGATAAGAGTATAACCGATTTGGACGGATTGAAGTCCATTCCATCGAAAGAAGTTAAGGCAGAACTGGAGAGTGGATATTTGAGAGACTGGCTTACTACTTTCTTTCAGGAGAATCCGTTGAAGAATCTTTCTCCCAAATTCGCATATGAGCAGGAAACGGTGAAATATCTCGAATTCATCGAAAAAATAGATAGTAAAGATACAGATGTTTCCAATTTCCGTATTGCCACCAATTTTGTGAATAAGAACCTGCGGAAAGTGCGTTTGCGTTGTAGGATACTGACAGTGATGCGTGTATTGCTGGGAATACTGTGTTTCATTCCTATTCTGGCTTTTGCAGCTGCATTATGCTTCTACGGGCTTCCGTTCACAGAAAATCCGTTGCCCACTGTCTCCGTCGGTGCCATTGTGACGATGACTGTAATTTTCAGTATCCTTATGTATGTCGCTTCTGATTTCAAGAATCTTATATTTTGTATTCTTTTAGGTGCTATAGTGGGGTCGGTAATCTATTATGTGGTCTATTTTGTGCTCGAACTCATCATGCCATATGCCCATTATGTATTGGCCGGACTTCTGGTTCTGCTGGCTTATTATCTGATGAAAAGCTGTTATTTCAAGCTTCCGGTAGAGCGGAGCCTGCACAGCCATCTGCTGAATCCAGGTTTCGAGGAGACGGGATTGGAGCCGTTGCATTTCGCTTTCAAGGCGGATGTGGGAACGCATTTTGAATCTTCCATCGGTGGTGAATCGGTGAAATACGCCACCTATCTGAAGGAGTGCATCCGCAAGTTCATTTATCGTGCCGTGCTTTCCATGGTGATGGTAGGCTGGCTGGCCTACCTGTTTGTGCAATATACTCCGGCATTCGGTCTGGATGCCTCCCGTTTTCTGCAAAACGACAGGAAGCTTAAAGAGCTGGTAGGTACATGGGAGGGTACGTTCGAAGGGCGTAATGCTACGCTGAACATAACGAAAGCAGACTCGGAAGGTTTGAAGGCTACTATACATGTGCAATATACGAATCTGACCGATGAGACGCTGACGGGCACTGTGAATGCCGTTACGAATACTATCCATTTTGACGATGTATACAAGAACGGTACTCTCGACGGGCAGTATAACGGTACGTTCACCGGCGATGGAATGGATGCTTTTGAAGGTACTTATGAGAATTATACGACCAAGAAACAAGTGAACTTCAGTTTCAAAAAAGCGAAAGCAGATGTAGAGAACTGATAAATGAAGATGACTATGAATTGTCCGAAATGTAATAAGCCGAACCGTGAAAACGCTGTTTTCTGCAAATGGTGTGGCACCAATGTGGTTACTAAAGCTACTGAACCGTTGCGTGAGTTGGTAGGGATGGAAACCGTCAAGAACCAGTTGCAGGATTTGGTAAATACTTGTGAGTCGCTCGCTTTGCGTGCACAGCGTAGTGGCATTTCCATTCGCCTGGGCATGGACATGATTATTACGGGAAATACCGGAACCGGTAAAACCAAACTGGCAGGAGTATTGCAAAAACTATTGTACTCCAGTGGTATTATCAAGAAGCCTGCCATGAAAGTAGTGGATGCGGTGGATTATGAGGAGTTTGCCAAAGAGTGGGAAAAGAATACCGCCGACCTGAAAGGGGGTATTCTCTGCATTGAAAATGTGCAGAAGCTTTTGCCTTCGGGTGCAGCCAATGATATCAATAAGCTTGATAAGCTGTTCAGCTGTATGGATAAGTGGAACAATGATCCGATAGTCATTCTTTCCGGGCTTTCATCGGCCTTTAAAGAGTTTCTGGTATCCAATCCTGATGTGCGCAATCGCTTTGAGTATTACTTCGATCTGAAAGATTTCAGTATGGAGGAACTGAAGCAGCTTTGTATCCATGAACTTAAAAAACGTTATGGGATTGCATTGAGCGAGGAAGCGGATGCCAAATTGGAACGTGTGTTTAAGAATGAGATGCGACAGAAATCAGATGATTTCGGGAATGGGCATTTGGCTGTGAAAAAAGCGGCTGATATCTTTGCCAATACTATCAAGCGCGATCCGAATGCATCGGTTGCCATTCCTGAGGATATTCCCGGTAAAGAGTTCCGGCAGAAGAGTTATGAGGAGATCATGGCAGAGCTGGATGAGTTTGTCGGTATCGATGAAATCAAGGCAACGGTGCAGAAAATCATTCATAAGATAGATTTTGAACGGGAACGGAAAGGTGCCGGAGCTAAACGGGAGGTCAAAGATCATTTTCTGTTCCTTGGTAATCCGGGAACGGGGAAGACAACGATTGCCCGTATCTTTGCTGATATTCTGAATTCGCTGGAAGTGTTGCCCATCGGTCAGCTGGTGGAAGTTTCACGAAAGGAGCTGGTTGCGGGATATGTGGGTCAGACGGCCTTGGCCGTGGAAAAATATGTGGATATGGCTATGGGCGGAGTGCTGTTCATTGACGAAGCCTATACATTGAAGCAAGGTGATAATGACCAGTTCGGCCAGGAAGCAATTGATACGTTGCTGAAACTGGTAGAAGACCGTCGTGGGCAGTTTGTGGCTATTGCTGCCGGATATACAAAGGAGATGGGAGAATTTCTGAGCTCCAACTCGGGGATGGCCTCCCGTTTCAATGAAACGGTGACTTTCCGCGACTATAAAGCCGATGAATTGGCGGAAATTTTTCGTCGGCAGGTGAAGAAAGAGCATCTGACCCTGGATGAAGAGGCCGAGGCATTTATCCGTAATTACTTCTCGAAGATGTATCTGACCCGTACACGCAATTTCGGTAATGCCCGCGAGGTACGTAACACAATGGATCGTGCAATCAAGAATCAGGGAGTCCGGTTGCTGGAACTGAAGGGTACACCGGATTATGATGTATCTATGGTGCATGTACTGACGCGTGCGGATATTGAAGGTGAAGAAAGCAAAAATATCAAGAGTCTGGACACTGTACTTGCTGAACTGAATGAATTCGTCGGTATGGACAGTGTAAAAGCAGAGATACGTGCGTTGGCGAACAAGATAGCCATGGACAAGGAAATGATGGAAATGGGTATTGCTGACGCTGAGGTGACTCCTGTACACATTGTGCTGACGGGTAATCCGGGGACAGGTAAGACCACCATTGCCTGTAAGTTGGGAGAGGTCTTTAAAGCCATCGGTCTGCTGCCTACCGATAAAGTCGTGGAAAAGGAGCGTAAACATCTGATAAGTACATATCAGAATGAGACGGCCAAACTTGTGGATAAGGCTTGTGACGAAGCAATGGGCGGTATTCTTTTTATAGATGAAGCCTATGCCCTGATGCCTATCAGTGCGGGTGGAAGTAAGGATCAGACTGGAGTGGAAGCCGTGGAGGCACTAATGACCCGAATGGTGAAGGATGCCGGGAAATTCGTGGTTATCTGTGCCGGTTATCGCGCTGAAATGGAGGAATTTGTCAATAATGCCAATCCGGGCTTCCGGCGCAGGTTTAGTAATTTTCTGCATATCGAGGACTACTCGGCAGACCAGTTGATTTGTATTTATCGTTCTCTTATCAGGAAGAAAGGGAATACACTGACACCGGATGCAGAAGAGATGCTGATTAAGTTAGTCGATGAAATGGTGACATCGAAAGATGAGAACTTTGGAAATGCAGGGGAAATGGTGAAACTCTTTGAGAAAACCAAAGCCCGCCGTGCCAACCGGCTGGCACAATTACATGCCGGAGGACAGACCTTGACTCGCGAAATGTACCTGACCATCGAGGCGGAGGATATTCCGTATGATCCGCCAAAGATGATCGATGAAGAAGAGTGCATGGCAGAATTGAACCAATTGATCGGATTATCCGGCGTGAAACGTGAAGTGAAGGAGATTGCCGATTATATCAAAGTGGAGCGTGCTAAGGCGGAAGCGATGGGTAAGAAATTCCAGGGTGTAGTGGATCACTATCTCTTTGTCGGTAATCCGGGAACGGGAAAGACTACTGTGGCACGTATCATGGGAAATATTTTCTATTCATTGGGCGTATTGCCCAGCAATCGCTTGTTGGAAGTAACCCGTAAGGACCTAGTAGAAGGCTATGTGGGACAGACTGCCACTAAGACGGCACGGGTTGTGAAGCGTGCGGTGGGCGGTGTGTTCTTTATTGACGAAGCTTATTCACTGATGGGCGATAACTTCGGGCAGGAGGCTACGAATACCATTTTGCCGATGTTGCTTGATTATAAGGGGAAGATGGTTTGCATTGCTGCCGGGTATCCGCGTGAGATCCGCCAATGGATTGATACGAATTCCGGTTTGGAATCCCGCTTTACCAAGGTAATTCATTTTGAGGACTATAATCCCGATGAATTGGCGCAAATTTTTAGGATGAAGGTGAAAAAGGATAAGCTAACACTGACTCCTGAGGCAGAAAATGCCATGCATGTTTACTTCACGGACTTATATAATCGTCGTGAACGTAATTTTGCCAATGCCCGTGAAGTAAATAATTATTTCGATCGGGTGAAAAAGAACCAGAGTTCCCGTCTTCGTCACGAAATGGAGCGTCCTGACTTTGATCCGGCAAGCTACAGTATATTGTTACCTGAGGATATGGGATAATTGAATCACTAATCGTTAATCACTAAAGAAATGAGTACATTAGTCAACTGCCCCAAGTGCAGAGTTGAAATAGAAAGTGATAGTTACTATTGCGATCAATGTGGTGTTGAACTGTATATTTGCCCTCAATGCCATGTGTTTGGAAAGGGGAAGCGATGCACGCAATGCGGTCAGCCGTTAGTATCCGCTAAAGCTACAGCAGGCGATAGCAGTTCCAAGGACCGATCGGTTGCTCCGATTCCTGCAGGGCAACCTGCTTCTGGCGGAGCTGCTAATTTCGCGCCTTCATCTGCAAACCAAGTCGTGTCGCCTGTGTGTCCTTCCACTTCTTCTGTGAATTCCTCGGCTTCTCCTGTGAGTCCGGTTTCTTCTGAGCCTGAAAAGACAATGCGTCCGGGAGTATCCGCAGTTCCACTTCCTGTACGTTTGGTTTGTTCTGCCGCAGGCATTCGTTTAGGTTTGGGAAATGGCGTGGTGATTGGTCGCAGAAAGGGCGATTATGTATCTGCATTTGCTTCTCAGGGATATGTTTCCGGTACCCATGCCCGCTTACAGAAGAATGTATCCGGACAATGGGAAATAGTGGATCTGGATTCTACCAATGGCACGTTTGTAAACGGTAACCGTCTTTCGCCGAATGTACCTGTTATGTTTAACATCGGAGATGTCATTCGCATAGCCAATCTTGATTTCAAGGTTGAATAGAATCGATGGAATAGAGCCAATCTTAATCATAGGTTGTAATCATTAAATCGCAAAATTGCCTTATGTTATTATTGAAATGTCAGCTTGCCAGTGATATGGGGTGCATACGTACCAATAATGAAGATATGATACTCTTCAACGGAGGACTTTATCGTGACGAAACATACGAACAAAAGTTTGAACTCATTCCTCAAGCTCGTTTTACGGCTTTTGTAGCGGATGGTATGGGCGGACACGAAGGTGGAGAGTTTGCCAGTGAGTTGGCTACCCAGGCATTCGACCGTTTTATTACCGATCTTCCTTGTGGACTTTCTCATGAAGTACTGTCCGGTGAGATAAAGAATTGGGTGAATGAAACTCATGCTCTGATAACAAATAAGGGCGTTGAACTTCCTCAATACGAGGGAATGGGAACCACTTTTGTAGGTATGTTCAGTTATGAAGAGAGCATCTATATGGTGAATATTGGAGACAGCCGCCTGTATCGTTATCGTGGCGGTATTCTGAAACAACTTTCGTCGGACCACTCCATGCGGGAACTGACCGGAGATATGACTACTCCATCCAATGTAATCTATAATTCTTTGGGTGCCGGAACATCAGCTTTTGCCGATTTCACCGAATTAACCGGCCAATTATTGGATGAAGACCTCTTTTTGATTTGTTCCGATGGTTTGAGTGATATGCTTACAGATGATCAGATTGAGGAAGTCCTTCAGCGAGAACCTACTGCAATCAGTTTGACAGAAGCTGCAAAGGCGGCAGGTGGCAGGGATAATGTGAGTGTTGTGCTTCTGCGGGTGATAGAATAGGAAGAGATAGCCGATCAAATGCACGATATAGGTTGATGAGTCAGATATTTAAAAAAAATATATTGCTATTTCTTTTTATTTTTGTTTCCTTTGTTGTCAAATAATCGAATATTTTAAAGTAAGAGCGAAGATGCAGTTTCCATTTATCTATCTGATCGTTTTCTGTTTACTCGTGATTCTTTTTCTGGTCTGGTATATTCAACGGACCAAGCAGCGGAAGAAGTATCTCGAACAGGAGCACAAGTATGACCAGGCTTTATTGGAAGTGCATGCGGTAGAGACTGAGTATTATATTTCTTTATTGAGGGATAAGCAAGAAGAAACTCAAAAACTGCTTTCTCAGAAAGAAAGTGAAATCAGAAAATTGGCCGATGAAAAGGCACAATTATGCAATGTGATCTTTAAAGAGACATCCATTTATAAAACAATAGAACGGCTTAGCCGTCAAGACAAAACTAAAAATAAACAGGACTTACGCATTTTATTGGAAGATGAACAGAAGAAACTGCGTTCTACTGTTGTAGAGATATACAAGGACTATATAGAGTATCTGCACCAAACCTATCCTAAATATACAGAAGACGATTGTCTATTTTCATGCCTCTCAATTTGTGGATTAGATGATTTTACCATTGCTCTCTGCTTTGGGAATGTCAATAAGCAAATTGTGGCTCAAAGGAGGCATCGGATAAAATTAAAGGTTGCTAATTAGCCTGCTTTTTGAAATTGTTATTACTTCTCTTTGTAAGTGGTTGATAAGTAACTAGTTGTGAAAATTAGTTGTTATCACTTATGTTCTTTTTTTTGCTTTTATGTCACTAACTTTGTCACATTACTAATTGGGGTAAGTGTGAAAGACATATGGGTGAACGCATTACTATTAGTTTTTATCCGGCGGAAAAGCCTAAGAGGAAAAAAGGATTTTTTGTTCGTTTATTCGAGTGCATAAAAAGATGGATTAAGAGACTTCTGAGTTTTAGTTAACATATTTAATAACTTCTTCAAAACGCATTATTATGGATACAAATTTATTATCGATGTCGCAGCAATTCTCCGGGCTGCCAATGGAAAGCTTAATCGGAGGTCCTTTGAATGCAGCCGCTAAGGCGAATTCTTCAATGGCTCTTACGCAAACAAGGTTTATGTTGGATACTTGTTTCAACATGAAGAAGAAGGATAAAGATGGGAACGAAATTCCGACCCAGTATGAGCCTATCATGATTGATATGGTATTAACCAGAAGTGTTATAACTCCGGGTATGGATACTACTAAAGGGATTCCTCAAGCCAGTACTAAATTTAGTCTGCCTTTATTGACAATCTTGCCAATCAATTCATTAGCTGTCGAAACCGTGGATATAAACTTTGAAATGGAAGTAAAATCAAGTTTCTCTGAAGACAATAATGAAGCAAAATCATCTGAGAGTGCAGGTGAAGGTAGTTTTGAAACTAAAATAGGCTGGGGGCTGCTAAGTACAACTATTAAAGGTTCGGCCAGTTATTCTTCAAAAGATTCTTCGACCCATGATACACATTATGAGAAGAGTAATTCTGCCAAGTATACGGTTAATGTACATGCAGGCCAATTGCCACTTCCTAAAGGAGTAAACACTATTATCGAAGCATTTGCACAAGCAATTCAGCCTATAGAATTGACCCCTGCAAAAGGTGAAGGAGCTAATGGAGGAGCTGGAGCTAATGGAGGGGCTGGAACTAATGGAGGAACTGGAGCTAATGGAGGAGCTGGAGCTAATGGAGGGGCTGGAACTAATGGAGGAACTGGAGCTAATGGAGGAACTGGAGGTTAAGAACCAAAATAAGTAAATATTGGTGATAAACTTAATATGTAGAATTATCAGGGAAATTTAATATTAAGTCGAAATAAACAATTATGTCTGAAAACGAGCAAGTTACATTCAAACCTCAATTTGGGGCAGAGCTTAACATTGAATCCATCATTGGCGCACCTTTGGTGGCGGCCTCGAAAGCCAATGTTATGATGCTAACCGGGCAGGCTCAATTCTTGCTTGATTATTGCTTCACAAAAGAGGAGGGAAGTGACTTGCGACAACCTCTTATGATAGAGATGGTGCTGACTCAGCCGGTTGTTGATCATACGAAACAACCGACTGATCCGGGATACATCTCTATCAACAAAATGGCTTTCCAGGTTCCTTTACTGTGTTTACTGCCTTTAAATTCTCTTGCAATTGATAAGATCAATGTGGATTTTGATCTGGAAATCACATCGGTGGGTTCTTATGATTATAAATCGAAAGTGAATGCGGATGTGCAACTTGTAGAGAAGAAGGCGGTTCTGAATGGAAGAATTGCTCCAGCCAAACAGGAATATAAGAAAAACTTCCGTGAACAATATGATAGTACTTTGTCAAGCCGTCTTAAAGTGAATATACATGCGGGCAGACTACCTTTGCCTAAAGGAGTATTGACTTTACTTGATTTGTATACGAAATCGATACAGCCCATACAAAAAATAGATAAACAGTCGGAAAAAGAAGAATAGAAGTATGATAGATCAAAATATCCCATGTCCGGTATGCAGGACCCAAATACCCGTTGATTTGCATTTGTTAATCCAAGGCGTACAATTTTCATGCCCTAACTGTCAAGCGGCGATTGGGTTAGCATCGGAAAGCCGCTCGGTAGTGAGTGAGGCAGTCGACAACTTTGAAAAGTTGAAAAAGATAGCACCTCAGAAAAAGTAAAATAGCATAGTGTCGAATCATAAAATTCATCGATATGATTAGCTTTAAATTGTTTGTAGAGGCTATCCATCATGCCATTGTAAGTGCCAGTGACTCGCTGATGGACAAGAATGAAGGCTTGCTGGATAAGTATTTTGAAAAGCCTGTTGACGGGGAGGGGAAAAATAAAGGGGCATTGGTTCCGAAGATAGTGCAACTTGAATATCCTGCTTTGGATGATACCGGAGCAGTTACTACTACAACAGTTCAGGTCCCTTTAATCACATTGGTACCTGTTACAGCCTCTAAAATAGAAAAGGCTACTGTGACGGCAGAATTTGCCCTAGAAGTTATAAATGATGAGCTACAGATCAGCTTCCCTAATAAAAAAACACCAGAAAATGCTACGGTAGGAAAATTGGAGATCGTTATTTCACCACAAGAATTAACGGATGGACTGGAATTGATTATCGAGGGATATGCAAATGCTTTGAAACGGCAGATTACCTGACAGACAAGGAAGTTTCAATTATTAATTTTAAAAAGTAACTACTAAGAAAGTATATCGGTTTGATGTTTAGAATTTATTGGAAATAAGGACTTTACAAGGCGATAACTTCTTGTAAACAGACTCTCGACTTCTTGCTGACAAGCTATTAACTATTTGTCAGCAAGAAGTTTTTATGTAGTATCCATTTTATACCGGAAACCTCCTCATGATTCTGGCTGTTATATTACTCTTCTATAATTTCCCATCTTCTTTATTTCTTGCTATTGATCTCGCCAATTAGTGCGTTTTTCCCATATATCTTTCTATCTTAGCGAATAAATGGAAAGATTATTGCATTTATTGAGTCAATTGCGTTATTCAGAAAATGAATTTGTAGCTAACTTTGCTTCCAAACATTAAATAGAGTTACATACCATGAAAAAATTATTCATCTCGTTATTTTTAGTAACGTTTTTTATTTTGGAGAGTTCGGCTCAATGGAAACCGGCCGGAGATAGAATAAAGACAAAGTGGGCAGAACAGATCAATCCTTCCGATGTATTGCCCGAGTATCCAAGGCCCATCATGCAGCGTAATGACTGGAAAAATCTGAATGGTTTGTGGGATTATGCTATTATTGATAAAGGTGGACGCATTCCAACGGATTTTGAAGGCCAAATTCTCGTACCTTTTGCTGTAGAATCGTCTTTGTCCGGAGTAGGAAGGAGAGTGAACGAAAATCAGGAAGTAATCTATCAACGGAGCTTTGAGATACCTTCAGCCTGGAGAGGAAAACAGGTTTTGCTACATTTTGGTGCCGTTGACTGGAAAACCGATGTATGGGTGAACGATATTAAGGTTGGGAGTCATACCGGAGGATTTACTCCATTCTCCTTTGATATAACTCCTGCCTTATTGGCTAAAGGCAGCAACCGCCTGGTTGTAAAGGTTTGGGACCCTACGGACAGAGGCCCTCAACCACGTGGTAAGCAAGTCAGCAGGCCGGAAGGTATCTGGTACACTCCTGTTACTGGTATCTGGCAAACTGTATGGCTGGAACCTGTTGCTGGTAAACATATTGAAAATCTTCGTATTACTCCTGATATTGACCGTCATCTGTTAACGGTAAAAGCTGAACTGAACGCCAACAGCACATCAGATTTCGTTGAGGTGAATGTGTATGATGGTAATCAATTAATTGCTGCCGGTAAGAGTATTAATGGAGAACCTGTAGAAGTGGAGATGCCTGAAAATGCAAAACTGTGGAGCCCTGATTCTCCTTTTCTCTATACTTTGAAAGTTACTTTAAAAGAGGGGAATAAGATTGTAGATAAGGTGGATAGCTATGCGGCCATGCGTAAATATTCCACTCGCAGGGATGCCAATGGTATCGTACGTTTGGAACTGAATAATGAAGCGCTGTTCCAGTTTGGCCCGCTTGATCAAGGTTGGTGGCCTGATGGTTTGTATACGGCTCCTACGGATGAAGCTTTACTGTACGACATTCAGAAGACAAAAGATTTCGGTTATAATATGATCCGTAAACATATTAAAGTAGAGCCTGCCCGTTGGTATACGCATTGCGACCAGCTTGGAATTATTGTGTGGCAAGACATGCCGAGTGGTGACCGTGGTCCGCAATGGCAGAACCGGAAGTACTTTGACGGTACGGAAATGAAGCGTTCAGCCGAATCAGAAGCTTATTATCGCAAAGAATGGAAAGAAATAATGGACTGTCTGTATTCTTATCCTTGCATTGGTACCTGGGTGCCATTTAATGAGGCTTGGGGGCAGTTTAAGACCGTTGAAATTGCTGAATGGACGAAACAATATGATCCAACCCGTTTGGTGAATCCGGCAAGTGGTGGTAACCATTATACTTGTGGTGATATGCTTGATCTGCATAATTATCCGGCACCTGAGATGTACTTGTATGATGCCCAGCGTGCAACTGTCCTGGGTGAATACGGTGGTATCGGTCTTGTTCTAAAGGATCATATCTGGGAGCCGAACCGCAACTGGGGTTATGTTCAGTTTAATTCTTCCAAGGAAGCTACGGATGAATATGTGAAGTATGCCGATATGCTGTATAAGATGGTAGACAGAGGATTCTCCGCAGCTGTCTATACACAGACTACTGACGTGGAGGTGGAAGTGAATGGCCTGATGACCTATGACCGTAAGGTTATTAAGCTGGATGAAAAGCGTGCTAAAGAAATAAATACACGTATCTGTAATTCGTTGAAAAAGTAATCTTCCGGGAAGGAGGAGGTTATGAGCCGAACGATTATAAAACTATTCTTTTATTTGTGCATATTGACGGTGTTACCGTCATATGCACAAAATGCTGTTCATTACTATTTTAAGACAATGGACATCCGGAACGGTCTTTCACAAAATACCGTATATCAGATTTTACAGGACAGGAAAGGATTTATGTGGTTCGGAACTAAAGATGGTCTGAACCGTTATGACGGTTTATCTTACCGCGTATACAAAAAGGAAAATTCCGGTTTAGGCAAGAATTTCATTACTGCACTTTATGAAGATCATGAAGGAAATATCTGGATAGGGACGGATGGGGGAGTTTTTATCTATAATCCGGTACTTGATTCTTTCACAGCTTTTAATCAGACGAGTGATAAAGGAACTGTTATTAGAGATTTCGTAACCATGATTGGAAGCGATGAATACGATAATATTTGGATATCGGTGGAGAATCAGGGCTTGTTTTGCTACAACCATGAGAAAAGGTTGTGGAATTATCTGCATGATTCGGGCATGTCCAATGTAGCTCGTTTCTGGCTTAACGAAAGTACCTGCTGGTTGGCTTTGTATGCTGACAATCTTTACTACACAAAGGATAATTTTGAAAGTCCGCTACAACCTTTTAAGGATGCAGATGGCAATGAGATATTTAAAGGAGATATCATTAACTGGCATGTCAGTGGTCCGCACAATTGCGTTTATATAGCTTCGGTTAACGGATTGACTGAGATAAACTTTACCACCGGTAAAACTCGTAGATTGCTGGACGCCTATGTACGCGTGTTGCAGTTCAAATCCGATGATGAACTGTGGGTAGGTACGGAGTCTGGTCTGTATATATACAATCTGACAAATGATAAGGTGACACATCTGTCGGTTCCTGGTCAGGATGATTCTTATGCATTGTCGGATAATGCCATTTATTCACTGTGCCGCGATAAGGAAAATGGTATGTGGATAGGTTCATATTTCGGTGGTGTGAACTATTATCCATATCAATGGACTTATTTTGAGAAGTTCTATCCAAGGGATGATCTCAGGGGCTTCGGGCGTAGAGTGCGAGAAATATGCGAAAGCAATGACGGTACGCTGTGGATAGGTACTGAAGACAAGGGATTATTCAATTATGACCCTGCAAATGGTAAAATAGTGCCTTTTGATCATCCTGCTATTTACAAGAATGTTCATGGACTTTGCCTGGATGGAGATGATCTATGGGTGGGCACCTTTTCCGGTGGATTAAACCGGGTGAATCTGCATACCAGACAAGTGAAACATTATTCCAGAGGTGAAACTCAGAACTCGATGTCCGCTAATGATGCTTTTACCATTTGTAAAACCACTACAGGCGATGTTTGGATTGGTACAACAGCCGGTCTACTGAAATACAACCGCTCTTCTGACGACTTTACACGTATTGCTGAATTGAAGAGTATGTTTACTTATGATATATTGGAGGATTTCAACGGTAATCTTTGGTTTGCTACTTTCTCCAATGGAGTCTTTTGCTATAATGTCCGAAGTCAGAAATGGAAGAATTACCTGTCGAATGAAAAAGATTCCGCTTCGCTCTCTTACAATAAGGTGATCAGTATCTATGAAGACAGCAGAAAACGCCTGTGGTTTATGACCTTGGGCGAGGGCTTCTGCCGCTATAATCCTGAGACGGATAACTTCACCCGCTATGATATGTCGAAAGGTTTCCCAAGTAATACTATCTATAAAATGGTTGAGGATAAGCGGGGAAATCTTTGGCTTACGACTAATTATGGTCTTGTCTGTTTCAACCCGGAAACGGAAAGTAAACATGTTTATACCACGGCTAATGGATTGTTGAGCAACCAGTTTAATTTCCAGTCCGGATATTGTGACAAGAAAGGGCGTATTTACTTAGGCAGTATCAATGGATTTATAGCTTTTGACCCTGAAACTTTTGTAGAGAATACTTTTCTTCCTCCGGTGGTCATTACTGACTTTTACTTGTTCAACAAGCGGTTATCAGTGGATAGTCCGGATTCTCCCATGAAGAAGAGTATTACTTATTCAGATGAAATAGAGCTTGATGCCAATCAGAATTCCTTTTCTCTTCAGGTGGCCGCTTTAAGTTATCAGGCTCCCGAGATGAATCGGTTAGAGTATAAACTGGAAGGTTTTAACAGTGAATGGTATACGGTAGGCAGGAACTCCATGATCAATTACTCCAATCTGCCTTACGGAAGTTATACGTTGCGTATAAAGGGATCTAATAGCGACGGTAAATGGAATGAAGCGCAACGTGTGCTTAAAATACGTATTCGACCTCCTTTTTACTTGTCTACCTGGGCCTATGTCGTTTATGTACTATTGGCTTTATGTTCTCTGGTTGCCGTTATTTTCTATTTTAGGAGAAGGACCCAACAGAAGCATCAGCAGACCATGGAGAAGTTTGAGCGTGAGAAGGAGAGGGAATTGTATACGGCTAAAATAGATTTCTTCACGAATGTAGCTCATGAGATACGTACGCCGCTTACGCTCATAAAGAGTCCGCTTGAGAATGTGTTGTCGTCCAAATCGGTATCTGATGAAATCAGGGATGATTTGGAGATAATGGACCTGAATACAAATCGGCTGCTCGATCTGGTCAATCAGTTGCTCGATTTCAGAAAAACGGAGACGCAAGGATTCCAACTGAATTTTGTGGAATGTGATGTGTCGGACATCTTGCAAAAGACGTGTAAGCGTTTTAGACTTTCGGCACGTCAGAAAGAATTGGAATTTGTTATTGACTCTCCCGAAACGGTGTATGCTTCGGTCGATAAGGAAGGATTGACCAAGATTATCAGTAATCTGCTTTCCAATGCCATCAAGTATTCTGAAACTTATATCCGCGTTAGGCTGTATGTGGAAGAAGATAAACTGTTGTTTTCGGTTTGTAATGACGGTCCTGTTGTTCCGGCAAAAATGCGTGAAGAGATTTTTAAGCCGTTCATCCAGTATAAGGAGGGAGTCTTGAGCTCCGTATCCGGTACCGGCATTGGGTTGGCATTAGCTCGCTTGCTTGCCGAACTGCATGAAGGCACATTATATATGGAAGATTCCATGGAATGTAATTGTTTCTTGTTATCACTTCCGCTGAAGCATGTACAAACTGTCACAATAGAGCGAAAAGAACCGGTAATGAATGAAGAATCATCCGGAGAAGGAGAACCGGAAACCGGTCGTAAACAATGTCGGTATACCCTGTTGGTTGTAGAAGATAGTTTGGAGATGCGGTTGTTTGTGACCAAACAATTGTCATCGGAATATCAGGTGCTGACAGCCGTCAATGGTATAGAAGCGTTGAAAGTATTGGGAGAACATACGGTCAATCTGGTTATTTCTGATATTATGATGCCCGAGATGGATGGATTGGAACTGTGTGAGCATCTGAAGTCGGAGCTTGATTATAGTCATATTCCCATTATATTATTGACAGCTAAAACCACCCTTCAGGCAAAAATAGAAGGTATGAGGCTTGGTGCGGACGTTTACATAGAAAAACCGTTCTCTGTGGAATACCTAAGAGTGTGTGTGTCTAACTTGTTGAGTAACCGCGAGAAGTTGCGGGTTTCTTTTGCTCATTCTCCTTTTGTACAAGCTAACAGTATGGCGATGACTAAAGCAGACGAAACCTTTCTTAAAACATTGAAAGAAGTAGTTGTGGCCAATATGCAAAATCCTGAATTCTGTCTTGACGATATGGCGAGCCTGCTGAATATGAGCCGTTCGAGCCTGAACCGGAAAATAAAAGGGATACTGGATTTGACCCCGAATGATTACATTCGTCTGGAACGTCTGAAGAAGGCGGCACAGCTGTTGCAGGAAGGAGAATGTAAGATCAATGAAGTATGTTACATGACTGGGTTCAATACCCCTTCTTACTTCACAAAATGCTTCCAGAAGCAGTTCGGAGTTCTGCCTAAGGACTTTATAAAGTGACAACAGGGGCGATTGGTACTATTTTCGCATTGTTTGGATAAATATTTATACTCTATATCTCAGGATTTTGCTATTTTTGGACTGTCATTTTATATCGCTGTTCTGCCTTCAGTAAAAGACGGGAAATAGGCTTTATTTTAAAGATTATATTATGAAAGATATATTGATCAGTAGGAGAGAGTTTCTGAAAGATATAGGGATGATTGGAGCTGGAGTGCTGCTATCGGCAAGCCCTTGGCTTTCTGCTTTTTCGGAAGTTGTAGAAACATCCGGTGAAAAGTGCCGTCTGGCTATCATCGGTCCGGGTTCAAGAGGACGTTTTTTGATGAGCTTCCTGGTGCAGAATCCTAAAGTAGAAATTGTGGCATTGTGCGATATCTATCAGCCCTCTATTGAAAAAGCACTGGAACTGGCTCCGAAAGCTAAAGTTTATGACGATTACCGGAAAATACTGGAAGATAAAACCGTTGATGCCGTACTGGTAGCTACTCCTCTTAATTCCCATTGCCAAATTGTGCTGGATGCTTTTGATGCCGGCAAGCACGTGTTCTGTGAGAAATCCATAGGCTTTACGATGGAAGAATGTTTCCGCATTTATAGTAAGCACATCAGTACGGGCAAAATATTCTTTACCGGGCAGCAACGTCTTTTCGATCCGCGATACATCAAGGTCATGGAAATGGTTCATGCCGGCACTTTCGGTGAGATAAATGCCATCCGTACTTTCTGGAACCGGAATGGAGACTGGAGGCGGGAAGTGCCTTCACCTGATCTGGAACGTCTGATTAACTGGCGTCTGTATCGCGAATATTCCAAAGGACTGATGACCGAACTGGCTTGTCATCAGTTACAAATAGGGAGCTGGGCACTGCAAAAGCTTCCCGAGAAAGTGATGGGACATGGGGCTATCACCTATTGGAAAGACGGTAGGGAAGTATATGATAATGTAAGTTGCATATATGTGTTCGATGACGGAGTGAAGATGACATTTGATTCTGTCATATCCAATAAATTCTATGGTTTGGAAGAACAAATCATGGGTAATCTGGGGACGGTGGAACCGGAGAAAGGTAAATACTTCTTTGAAAGTGTCCCTCCTGCACCTGGATTTTTGCAGATGATTAACGAATGGGAGAATAAAGTGTTTGATTCCTTACCTTTTGCCGGAACAAGCTGGGCACCGGAAACTGCCAATGAAAACAAAGGAGAATTCATTCTGGGAGAACGGCCTAAATCGGATGGTACTTCTTTGTTATTAGAAGCTTTTGTTGAGGCTGTTATTACCCGTAGGCAGCCGGAACGCATAGCCGAAGAGGGCTATTATGCAAGTATGCTTTGCCTGTTGGGCGATCAGGCTTTACAGGAAGAACGGGTACTATACTTCCCCGATGAATATAAAATCAATTACTTGAATCATCAAGCTAAAACACCTGAAGCCGTATGAAAAACACAGTCATTACCGCCCGCCGGAAAAAGATAGAACTGCTGACTTTGCTGGCGTGCTTCATTATAGGCAATCTGGCAAATCTGTATGCCATAATTTCTTATAAGACACCTTTCTCGGAGATGCTGACATCCTTTTTCTATGTCCTCGCGTTTTCGGGCGTGCTTTATGTCTTCTGGACAATCCTGCGCATTCTGTTCTATGGGATAAGAAGTCTGTTTTTGAAGAAAAGAGATGCGGACTGAAGATGATCAAGATTCAGTAACTTAATTAATACCAATGATATATGACGACACGAAGAGATTTTTTGAAAACGATGACAATGGCTTCTGCCGGACTGGCATTCGGAGCCGGTGATGTGCTGGGAGCCCGTGCTTCCACGACGCAAAGGAAAATGACGGACAAAGTGAAGATTGCCTATATAGGCATTGGAAACCGTGGCGAGCAGATTATAAGCGATTTTGCCCGTACCGGTATGGTAGAAGTCGTGGCTCTGTGCGATGTGGATATGGGAGCCGCTCACACCCAGAAAGTGATGAACCAGTATCCTAAGGCGAAACGCTTCCGTGATTTCCGTCAGATGTTTGACAAGGCGGGCAATGATTTTGATGCAGTAGCCATAGCAACTCCCGACCATTCACATTTCCCTATCAGTATGCTGGCTTTGGCATCAGGCAAACATGTGTATGTGGAGAAGCCACTGGCGCGTACTTTCTATGAAGGAGAATTGCTGATGCAAGCTGCACTGAAACGTCCGAACCTGGCTACACAGGTCGGTAATCAAGGGCATTCGGAAGCTAACTATTTTCAGTTCAAGGCGTGGATGGATGCCGGTATTATCAAGGATGTAACGGCTGTAACGGCACACATGAATAATCCCCGTCGCTGGCACAAATGGGATACCAATATCTATAAGTTCCCTTCCGGCCAGCAACTGCCGAAAGACATGGAGTGGGATGCCTGGTTGGGAGTAACTCCTTATCACGAATATAACAAAGACTACCATTTGGGACAGTGGCGCTGCTGGTACGATTTCGGAATGGGCTGTCTGGGTGATTGGGGTGCGCATATCCTGGATACGGTTCACGAATTCCTGGAATTGGGATTGCCCTACGAAGTGTCTATGAAATATGCCAACGGACATAATGACTATTTCTTCCCTTATTCTTCCACTATCCTGTTCCGTTTCCCTCAACGTAAGGGTATGCCGCCGGTTGACATTACATGGTATGATGGTCTGGATAATCTTCCTCCTATCCCTGCCGGTTATGGTGTATCCGGTTTAGATCCTAATATTCCTGCAACTAATCAGGGAGATACGCCGGCCTCCAGTCTGAACCCCGGAAAGATTATTTATACAAAGGATTTGATATTTAAGGGTGGAAGCCATGGCAGTACACTTTCCATAATACCAGAAGAGAAAGCTAAGGAAATGGCAGGCAAACTGCCGGAAGTACCTAAGAGTCCGTCGAATCACTTCGAAAATTTCCTGTTGGCTTGTATGGGACAGGAAAAGACCCGTTCACCGTTTGAAATTAACGGTGTGCTGGGGCAGGTATTCTCGTTGGGAGTGATTGCGCAACGTCTCAATACGCAAATATTTTTTGATCCTCGCACCAAGCAGATTACAAATAATGAGTTTGCGAATGCAATGTTGACCGGCGTACCGCCTCGTAAAGGATGGGACGAGTTCTATAAACTGTAATTGCATAGTATTAAATAATCAATAGAAGAAATATCAATATGAAAAAGAATTATTTGTTGCTTTTGTTTGTGTTTTGTGCGTCTGTGGTTTCGGCGCAAAACTGGGAGCCGCTTTTCAATGGGAAGAACCTGAGTGGCTGGAAGAAGCTGAATGGTAAAGCCGAATACAAAGTGGTAGATGGTGCTATTGTCGGCATTTCGAAGATGGGAACACCTAACACATTTCTGGCTACAAAGAAGACATATGGTGATTTTATCCTGGAGTTTGATTTCAAAGTAGATGATGGCTTGAATTCGGGTGTGCAGCTGCGCAGTGAAAGCAAGAAAGACTACCAGAAAGGACGTGTACATGGCTATCAGTTTGAAATTGATCCCTCCAAGCGCGCCTGGTCGGGTGGCATCTATGATGAGGCCCGTCGTAACTGGCTTTATCCGCTGACACAAAATCCGGCAGCTAAAAGTGCTTTTAAGAACAATGAATGGAATAAGGCCCGTATCGAGGCTATAGGTAATTCTATCGCTACCTGGATCAATGGAGTGCCTTGTGCCAATATCTGGGACGATATGACCCCTGCCGGTTTTATTGCTTTGCAAGTACATGCTATCGGTAATGCTGCCGATGAAGGAAAAACAGTCAGTTGGAAGAATATCCGCATTTGTACAACAGACGTAGAGCGCTACCGGACAGATCGGAAAGCTCCGGAGATAAATGTTATCCCCAATACCATCTCTCCGAATGAAGCAAAAGAAGGTTGGACGCTCCTTTGGGACGGTAAGACTTCAGAAGGTTGGAGAGGAGCCAAACTGAATTCTTTCCCTGAAAAGGGTTGGAAAATGGAAAACGGCATCCTGAAAGTGATGAAGAGTGGTGGCGCTGAATCTGCTAACGGTGGCGATATCGTGACTACCCGTCAATACAAAAACTTTATCCTGAAAGTAGATTTCAAGATTACTGAAGGCGCTAACAGTGGAGTGAAATATTTCGTAAACCCCGATATGAATAAAGGAGCCGGTTCGGCTATTGGTTGCGAGTTTCAGATTCTTGATGATGATAAGCATCCTGATGCTAAATTGGGCGTGAAAGGAAACCGCACATTGGGTTCACTTTACGATTTGATTCCTGCCCCGGCAGACAAACCTTTCAACAAGAAAGATTTCAATACGGCTACGATTATCGTGAAAGGTGACCACGTAGAGCATTGGCTGAATGGTGTGAAGCTCATCGAATACACACGTCAGAACCAGATGTGGGATGCACTGGTTGCATATAGCAAGTATAGAGATTGGCCTAACTTCGGTAATTCAGAGTCTGGAAACATTCTTCTGCAAGACCATGGCGATGAAGTTTGGTTTAAGAATATAAAGATCAAAGAGTTGTAATTAATAGTATGTCTTTGAAAAGGGTGAGTTGCAGAATTGTGGCTTGCCCTTTCATTTTTCTTTAGGAAACACAGACTTGGAAATGCCGGACGTTATTCAACATCTTTATAAATATTCACCTTCTCAGGGTGGCTTGCTTTATGCCTGGTTTCCATCCATGCATACACGTGTCGATATAATGCTGTGTGGCAGGCAGGGGGAGGACGTTTTGCTGTCGGTAGTCGATGCGGTGTACAAAATGCTGTGTCGTTTAGAAAAGATGGCCAACTATTATGATGCGGATAGTGAACTGGCATATTTGAACCGGACTGCTTCTATACATCCGCAACAGGTCAGCCACGAGCTTTATGATATGCTTACTTTCTGTGTAGATTGCTATACCCGTACTGCTGGATGTTTTGATGTAACTATTCATTCGGCTGACTATACACCCAATTTAATCCGTTGTGTTCAACTATCACCTCAGGAGCGTACCCTTCTTTTTTTGCGACCGGGAGTGACTATCAACCTTTCCGGATTCCTGAAAGGGTATGCTTTGGAAAAGACACGGAAATTACTGCAACATTATGAAGTGAAGGATGCATTGATCAATATGGGAAACAGTTCTGTATTGGCTTTGGGGCATCATCCCTTGGCTGATGGATGGAAGGTCAGTTTTGGACAGGGCGCTGTTCCAAAGGGGAGGGAACCACAGGAGTTGCTTCTTCAGAATGAATGCCTCACAACTTCCGGTAATGATTCATATGAGCGAAAACATATCATCAATCCTCGGAATGGAAAACCGGTGGAAGGGGAAAGAGAGGTAGCGGTGGTTACGGACAATGGTGCTATAGGTGAAGTTTTATCGACCGGTTTATTTGTGGCTGATGTCCGTCAGCGAAAAATTCTGAAAGCGGAGTTCCATCCGCGTTTGATTCTTGATCTTTAAAAGAACTTTTCAACTGAAGTAATGAGATATCTGAGCCGTACTTGCTCCGTACATTCTTCGCTCAGAGGTACTTCTGGACGAAGAAACTACGGATTTGGTACGGAGCAAGTACATCTCAGGTATTCTGTATGCAAGGATAGGATCTGTTTGTATAATATCTGTGTCAGAGGTATAGCCGGATACGCTACTAATACCTTTTTGCCTCGATTATTCTATAAAATGATCTTTTCGTTCTATCGGAAATAGCACATAAGCGCTACCTTTGAATGGCTGGATTCAGCTTGTTAGTATCCGGAAACTATCAGGAAGAACCGGTCTTATGGAAAACAGAAAATGATGTTTAATTAAAACTTTAAATCTTATGCAGGTAAATACAAAATTCCTCGTGTGTTCGCTTATATATATGGGGAGTCTTTCTGCGAATGCGGCGGGATCGTCTTCTTTGGCAAATGAAACGGTGCACGTATCTGTCCTTTCGGCGGATCAAACAAAAAATGAACGGAACATTACAGGACGTATAATCGACGGAGATACCGGAGAGGCTCTTATTGGTGTCAGCATTCTGGTTAAAGGAGCCTCTATGGGTACGGTGACCGATGTTGATGGGAAGTTCTCATTGCCTGTGGCTACAGGAGATGTCTTGGAGATATCGTATATCGGCTATAAAAGCCAGTCGATAGTGGTTGGCAATCAGAGTGTCTTGGATATCCGGATGATGTCCGATAACGAATTGTTGGATGAAGTGGTAGTGGTGGGCTATGGCTCTCAGAAAAAAGTGAATTTGACGGGCTCTGTTGCTACGGTTAATTTTGATGATAAGACCTTGTCGCGTCCCGTAACTACGCTTGCCTCTACTTTATCGGGTATGGTGGCCGGACTGAATGTGATGCAGACATCCAGTAAACCCAACTCGGAATCATCTACTCTGCGTATTCGCGGTACAGGTACTTTAAATGATTCTGCACCATTGGTGTTGGTCGATGGAATGGAGATGTCGCTGAATAATGTCAATCCTAATGATATCGCTTCCATTTCCATCCTGAAAGATGCCGCTTCGTGTGCTATTTATGGTAACCGGGGTGCTAATGGTGTTATTCTATTGACTACCAAGAAAGGTACGGACGGGAAAATCAACGTGACCTATTCAGGAAAATTCTCCTATAATACACCGGCTAATCTGATTCGCATGGTTTCAAACTATGCCGACTATATGGAATTTATCAATGAGGCTTCGGACAATGCAGGGCAGGCACAGGTATTTAGCCAAACTACCATTGATACGTGGCGTTCAGCGGCCAGCAATCCGAATGGAATATCCGAATCGGGCTACCCGAATTATGTGGCCTATCCGAATACGGACTGGTACGATGAGGTGTATAATCCGAAGTTGATGCAGGAACATTCTATTACGCTTACCGGTGCGGAAAAGAAAACCCGGTATAGCCTGAATGCCACGTACGTGGATAATCCCGGTCTGGTGGTAAATTCAGGAATGAAGAAATATTATATGCGCAGTAATCTGGAGTCGCAGGTCGCCAGTTTCCTAGCTGTGGGACTGAATGCATGGGGGTATCATGTCGATCAGGAAAGAAATAATGTTGATGATCTGAATGGTTTGCAAATGCAGAAAAGCACACCGGGAACCTATCCGTATTACGATGGGAAATATGGAGCTCCCGAAGCCCTCGAAGAAGATCCGGTAGTCAACAATCCGGTTTATTATCTGAATAGTGCGGGAGGCTCTTATAAAACAACGAAATTCTTTGTAAACCCTTATATTAAGATTGATTTCCTTAAGAACTTCCATTTGACTTCTAACTTCTACTACGATCATTATCGGCAGGAGAATCTGTGGCATTATTCCGATTATCAGGAAAGATTTTCATTCCAGCGTGGAGAAACGATGAATGTTCCTCCTACTTCCGAATTGCTTGCAGAGTATCCTGTGAAATATTATATTGATGGGAATCAGAGCTGGAAAAATACCACCACCTTAAACTGGGGACAGATTTTCAAAGGTAAACACGATGTGGCAGCCTTAGTGGGCTATGAGGAATTCCGTAAATGGGCACGTACTACCGATATTAGTAAGAAAGGGATGCTTGATACCAGTCTTACAGACTTTGACGCATTGACGGAACCTGATTATATCGACGGAAGCACTACAGAATTTTCATCCCGTTCTGTCTTTGGCCGTGTTACTTATACGTATGATTCCCGCTACTTATTTGAGGCGAATGTCCGTTATGACGGTTCCTCCCGTTTTTCTCCGGAGAACCGCTGGGGTATATTCCCATCCTTCTCGGCAGGATGGCGTTTGTCGGAAGAGAAATTCATGAAGAAGCTGAATTGGCTCGATAACCTGAAGCTACGCGTTTCCTGGGGACAACTCGGAAATAACTCAATCGGTAACTATGAATGGCAGGCTGTTTATGCTACGGCTCCCCATTATGCCTTTGGTAACAAGGAGGTCCCCGGGTTGGGTATGGGAAGCTTTTCTAACTACAACTTGGAATGGGAGACAACTACGGTAACCAACTTGGGGCTCGATTTTTCTATGCTGAAAAACCGTTTGAGTGGAACAGTGGAGGTTTATAATAAGTTGACGGATGGTATCTTGTATAATCCGACTTTGTCACCTACTTTGGCAGGGTTCAGTTCTCCCCGCCAGAATATCGCAGAGGTTACTAATAAGGGGCTTGAAATAACCTTAGGTTGGAATGATCGGATCGGTTCTGTCTCGTACGGCATATCCGGAAACTTCTCTTGCAACAAGAATGAAGTAACCAAATACAAAGGAGAACTTGTTCGCGGATGGCAGCAGAATGCGGATGGTAGTTCCACTTATTATACCAATCTGGGTGAGGTTTCAACAGGAGACTTACAGCGTGTTTTGGAAGGACACATGATCAATGAATTTTATGTGCTGAACGTATATAAAGGCGATAGAAACTATTTTAATGCCGACGGTACGGTAAATCCAAAAGGAGGGCCTTCTGACGGAATGATCCGTACGGAAGATGATATGAAATGGTTGCAGGCCATGACGGATGCCGGATATAAGTTCTATCCGAAACAGGGAATCGGCAAGAGTAATATCTGGTATGGTGATATCATTTATGCAGACTTGGATGGAGACGGCATTTATGGTGACGACGATGACAAGGATTTCCAGGGCTATTCTAAAACACCGAAGTATTACTTTGGCTTCCAGACAAATCTGTCATGGAAAGGCATTGACTTCTCTATGAACTGGGCTGGTGCTGCCGGATTCAAAATCAACTGGTATCAGTCTGGGGAGAATAGCAGTATAACCTGGTTTGGATATGGAATGGGTAAAGATGTGGCTTATGACCATTACTTTTATGATCCTGAGAATCCGAATGACCCGCGGACAAACCTTACTTCAGCGAATCCTCGTCTGACCATGGATAAAGCGGCTCAGGTAAGTGCATCCGGGCAGCATATTTTGCATAATGGCAATTATCTGAAGTTGAAGAATCTGACAGTCGGCTACACGCTCCCTAAAGATTGGGTACAGAAGGTATGTATGCAAAATGTGCGTTTCTATGTTTCGGGAGAGAATCTGCTGACGATTACTAAGTTCAAAGGCATTGATCCTGAGATGATGAGTGGAGTGGGTTATGCTCCAATGAGACAATATGCTTTTGGTGTAAATGTTACTTTCTAAAATTAAATGATATGAACAAGATTAATATAAACAGAGGAAGAAGTCTGATGAAAACAATGGCCGCAGTGGTCCTTGTGGGAATGTCAACCGCAGGTTGCGTAGATATGGATTTGTCACCCAATGGAAAGCCGGCGGAAGGGAATGTATGGTCGACTCCTACCTTGGCGGAACAGACGATAGCGGGTGTGTATAATCAACTGTATGTGGATTATAGCGATGTTGCCAACGGATGGTTTGATATATGGTCCAGTACTATGGACTACGGTATAGGTATAGCTCCTACTTTTAATTTCTTATTCGCGACAAATTCTCCGAGCTCTGTTAAGGGAAGTTCTGCTCCCTGGCAGAGATTCTACAAGGGAATTATCAAGGCAAATGATGTGATTGGCAATCTGCCTACGGTCGAGGGATTTGATGAGAATAAAAGAAGCCGCTATATTTCAGAATGTATGTTTCTGCGTTGCTGGTGGTATTACAGGCTGAATATCTTGTATAATGGAGTTCCTTACTATAAGGATCCGATTAAGGATATTGATGAGGCAAAACTGGCACGTTCCACTCAGGATGAAGTCTGGGGGTATATAGTGGATGATCTGACTTCCTGTATCAATAATCCGAATCTGCCGGATAAATACAGTTCGGATGATGCCAATTATGGGCATATTACGAAAGGTGCAGCCTATGCTTTAAGAGGTAAGGTGTATCTGTGGATGAAAGAGTGGAAGAAAGCAGCTGATGATTTTCAGGCAGTAAAGGATTGTGGATACACGCTCTATAAAGGTGCGGGTGAGGAGTCGTACAAGAAGCTGTTTAAGGTGGAAAATGAGCGTTGCGATGAAATGATATTCTCTTTGCAGTGTCTGGACCATCCGGATTATACGCAGAAAAAGAACAGAGGTTTCGGTAACAGATGCTTGCCGCCTGACCCTTCAGGCAATGGATTGGGATGGAATAATTATATTATAAACCCGCAGTTTGCCGAGTCTTACGAAAATAGAGACGGTAGTAAGTTCAATTGGGATGACATTATCCCCGGATATAATGATATGGGCATTGATAAGCGTATGGTGTATTTCCTGCGGAATAACATCACGGAAACTGAAAGAAAGAACGCAGTAGCTGCGGGAGCTGATATGTCCCAATATGATGCTTCCGGTAACGAGGAGAGGATTAAAAAAGCTTATGAAAACCGTGATCCGAGAATGGCAATGTCTGTTATAACTCCCTATGCTTCTTTTCTTGGTGGGGTTGAAGGAACTCCTAAAGAGTATGTGATGCGTTATCCTTTCCGTTCTTATACCACATACGGAGATTTGAAAACAGATACAAGTTTGAAGTTCTATTACTTAAATCGTAAGTTTGTAGGTGAAGGATTAGAGTTACCGAACATATATTCTGAATTGGATTTGCCGTTTATCCGTTATGCGGATGTTCTGTTGAATTGGGCGGAGGCATTGAATGAATTGAATGATCTTCCGGGAGCTATAAGCAAAGTGAATGAAGTGCGCGAAAGGGCAGGAGCCCAGTTACTGGGAACCAATGAATTTACTCAGGTTACAGGAAAAACAGATATGCACCAGCGTATCATGAACGAACGCCATTGGGAATTAATAGGTGAAGACGTGATTTATTTCGATGAGATTCGTTGGAGGACCTGGAAAGATCTGAAGTTCTATAAGGATAAGGAAGGCAAAATGAACGGTATGACCCAGATATGGGGAACCAGAACTAATAATTATGCCTGGGGAGGAGATCATTACTGGAGTCTTCCGATACCGGCGAGAGAAATGCAAATGAATCCTAATATGGTGCAGAATCCGGGTTGGGATTGATATGATTGAGTCTCTGCATACTTCATAATCTCTTTATAGGGGTTATGGAGTATGTGTTATTTTTATATGGTTATTAATTAAAATCAGATAGTTATGAATTTTAGAAAGCATCTTTTTTCGGGAATCGTTCTCCAGGGAATAGGTTTGTCTTTGTTTGCACAGACAGATAAACCTAATATCGTAGTGATAATGACAGACCAGCAACGTGCCGATTTGTGTGGACGCGAAGGTTTTCCTATGGATATTACTCCATTTGTCGATGAATTGGCACATCAGAACGCTTGGTTCGATAAAGCGTATACGGTTATGCCGGCCAGTACTCCTGCACGTTGTTCCATGTTTACCGGCCGTTTTCCAACTGCAACTCATGTACGTACCAATCACAATGTGCGTGACATTAATTATGCGAAAGACTTGGTAACTGTTCTGAAGGAGAATCATTATAAAACAGCTTTAGTAGGTAAGAATCATGCTTATCTGAACTCAAAGGATATGGATTTCTGGTCTGAATATTCCCACTGGGGGAAGAATAAGCCGGTGACGGAGGGAGAGCGTGCTATTTCCAAATTCTTTAAAGAGGCAGTCGGGCAGTATCTGGAACCTTCGCCTATACCTTTGAAAGATCAGCAACCTACGAGAATTGTGGATGAGGCCATAGAATGGATAGACAGCCAGAAGGACAATCCGTTCTTTGTATGGGTATCATTCCCTGAACCGCATAATCCGTATCAGGTCTGTGAACCTTATTACTCAATGTTTGCACCGGATAAGATTCCGGCTGTGAAGACTTCACGTAAGGATGTATTAAAGAAGGGAGAAAAGTATCAGATTCTGGCGGAGCTGGAAGACGCTTCTTGTCCTGATCTTGAAAGAGACCTGCCTCGGTTGCGTGGGAATTATATGGGAATGATTCGTCTCATTGATGATCAGATCAAACGTTTGGTTGAGGATCTGAAGGAAAAGGGGTTATTTGAGAAAACGATCATCGTTGTCCTGTCCGATCATGGAGATTATTGCGGTGAATACGGACTAATTCGTAAGGGGGTAGGCTTGTCTGAGTCTCTAACCAGAATACCGATGGTTTGGGCAGGCTATCAGATAAAGAAGCAACCTAAGGCTCTGGATGCGCATGTTTCGTTGGCCGATCTTTTTCCTACTTTCTGTACTGCGATAGGTGATTCAATACCGGTAGGTGTTCAGGGACGGAGTTTATGGCCTATGTTGACGGGTAAAGAATATCCGAAAGAAGAGTTCTCAAGCGTTGTTGTACAGTTAGGTTTTGGCGGAGAGGATGTTCCTTTGGACGATAACTTGACTTTCGAGCAGGAAGGTGCACTGGGCCCCAATAAAGTGGCTCATTTTGACGAACTGAATACATGGACTCAAAGTGGAACTTCCCGAATGGTACGTATGGGTGACTGGAAACTGATTATGAATAGTTATGGAAAAGGGGAACTGTACAATTTGAAGAAAGATCCGTATGAAATTAATAATTTATTTGGAAATCCCAAGTTGATAGATAAGCAGAGCGAGTTGCTGACAAAATTGTTGGCCTGGGAATTGCGTTTGCAGGACCCGTTGCCATTGCCAAGACACCGTTATCATTTTAAGCGGAACCCCTATAACTATCATTTTACTGACTAATGAAGAATGTATTCAGGTTGTGTCAATAGAGTATTATCGAAATAGAATTGTATGAAAAAGAATTTATTTCTTGTCTGTTTGTTTATGTTTGGAACATTGGCATCTTGTCAATGTTCCTCTAAAAAGAGTGCTGACAATGCTGTTGTCAATGCCACTGAAACGCCTGTGCCTTTGGGCGATCCGTTCATTTTGCTGCACGATGGAGTATACTATGCCTATGGTACGCATTCGAATAAAGGAATTGAATTTTACACCTCCGATGACTTGCTGACCTGGAAGTATGGAGGGTTGGCATTGAATAAGGAAGATTCCTGGGCGGACCGTTGGTTTTGGGCTCCTGAGATTTATTTTGTAAATGGGAAATTCTATATGTATTATTCGGCAGATGAACATATCTGTGTAGCGGTTGCGGACTCTCCCACGGGACCGTTTGTTCAGGATAAGAAGGAGCCGATGATTGCTGATGAGAAGTGTATTGACAATTCTCTGTTTATAGATGATAACGGTACGCCCTATTTATCTTTTGTACGTTTCAATGACGGTAACAACATTTGGATAGCAGAGTTGGAAAAGGATTTGGTTACTATCAAGAAAGAGACAATGCATCCTTGCCTCCATGTAACTCAGGAATGGGAGAAAGTCTGGCCTCGCGTGAATGAAGGTTCCTATATTCTTAAGCATAATGGGATTTATTATATGTCTTATTCGGCTAACAGTTATGAAAGTCCATTTTATGGTGTAGGCTGTGCTACGGCTACCGATCTGATGGGTACATGGACGAAGTATGATGAAAACCCTTTATTGCAAAAGCCCGGTAAGCTGGTTGGAGTGGGGCATAGTGCTATGTTTACGGATAAAGCCGGCAAGCTTCGCATAGTCTATCATGCTCATAAAGATAAGGATAACATTCATCCGCGTGCCATGTACATCGGAGAAGTTTCGTTTGAAAATGTCGATGGAGTGGACCGCATGAGAATTAGTGAAGAGTATATAACCCCTAAACTTGTGGAATGAGGATTGTTTTGAGTCACAGAACTTCGATGAAAAGGGCTATTTTTATCGAAGTTCTGTTATAAGCCGTTGTTTGATTGATTCTCTTAAATCTTAAAGGGACGATATTTCTATTTATTGAAATGTTTCTTTTATTGTTTATCGCCAAATTGGGCTATATTTGACGTATGAATCTATAAAAAGCACGAAAATGAAGAAAAGAATAATAGCCCTTATTAGTTTTCTTTGCTATATCATTTGCTGGGCACAAGCAGCAGATGAACATTACTATTTCAAAAACCTCAGTATTCAGGATGGGTTATCCCAGACTACAGTCAATGCAATTATACAGGACAAGATGGGATTTATGTGGTTTGGTACCAAGGGTGGTCTGAGCCGATACGATGGGATGTCATTCCGGAACTTTAAGCGTGATATGACTGATAATCATAGTTTGGGAAACAATTTCGTGACTTGTCTTTATCAGGACAATAAAGGGAATATCTGGGTTGGTACAGATGCCGGGGTGTATATTTATTATTCTGACCAGGAGATTTTTATTCCATTTGACCGTCTGAGTGGGGAAAATACAAAGATAGAACGGACTGTTTCCGCTATTTCGGGAGATAAACAGGGCCGGGTATGGATAGCGGTCGAAACACAGGGACTCTTCTGTTATGAGCCGCAAAAAGGCCAACTTCATAATTATACATTGAATGAGTTCTCAGCCAATGTACAGAGCGTTGCTTTTGATAATAGTGGAACAATCTGGGTAGGATTTTATGGCAATGGGCTGTTCTATTCCAAGGATAATTTAAAAACGCTTCACCCTTATCTTTCCCCGAAGGATAGTGATGAGGTTTTTAAGGATGATGTTATCATGAAGATAGTTCCGGGAGCGTATAATTGCATCTATATAAGTTCCATAAGAAAGGGAGTGCAGGAGTTGAATCTGACTTCCGGTAACCTGAGAAATTTGCTGTTGATGGATGAAACCGGTGAAATGGTATATAGCCGTGACCTGTTGGTAAATTCGGATAATGAACTGTGGATAGGGGCTGAATCGGGAGTTTATATCTACAATCTTCGTACGGACAAGTATGTGCATCTGCATAGTTCTAAGGATGATCCTTATTCGTTGTCCGATAATGCCGTTTATTCGTTGTGCGAGGATCGTGAAAGTGGTATCTGGGTAGGTTCATATTTTGGAGGAGTAGATTATTATCCGAAATCCTATACTTATTTTGAGAAGTATTATCCGAAAGATGGGGACAATAATTTGCAAGGTAAGCGGGTCCGTGAGTTTTGTCAGGATAATAAGGGCATATTATGGATTGGTACCGAAGATGGTGGCTTGAACCGTTTTGATCCGAGTACCAAGACCTTCTCATTCTTTGCACCTAGTTCTGGATTTACGAATATTCATGGGCTCTGTATGGTGGGTGATAAGTTGTGGGTTGGAACTTTCTCTAAAGGTTTGAAAATTGTAGATACTAATACCGGTAATATCCTGAAAACCTACCAGAAAAATGATTCTCCGCGTTCATTAATTGATAACAGCATCTTTGCTATTTGCAGAACAACGACTGGTGATATTTATTTGGGAACGATGTTCGGTCTGTTAAAATACAATGGGCAAACGGATGACTTTGAAAGGATTACAGAACTGGCAGGCAGGTTTGTATATGATATAAAGGAGGATTCGGGCGGTAACCTGTGGCTGGCAACCTATGCGAATGGCGCTTATTGCTATAATGTGAATGAAAAGAGATGGAAAAACTATGTGCACAATGAGGGTAATCAAGAGAGCCTTCCTTATGATAAGGTTTTGAGTATTTTTGAAGATTCCCATCGTCAGATCTGGCTGACTACGCAGGGAGGTGGTTTCTGTCTGTTTCATCCTGAAACGGAGACTTTTACCAGCTATAATTCATCCAACGGATTGCCTAATGATGTCGTTTACCAGATCGTAGAAGATGCGGAGGGTTTGTTCTGGTTGACTACGAATAGTGGGTTGGTACGTTTTAACCCTGTAACTAAACAGGTGAAGGGATATACTACGGCCAATGGATTGCTTGGCGATCAATTTAACTATCGTTCCAGCTATAAGGATGAAGCCGGTAACATTTATCTGGGTAGTATTGATGGATTTATTGTATTTAATCCTAAGACATTTACAGAGAATAAGAACCTGCCGCCGGTGGTGATTACCGATTTTATGCTGTTTAATAAAGAAGTTCGTGCCGATGAAGAGAGTACTCCTCTTGATAAGAGCATTACTTTCTCGGACAGCATTGCCCTTCAGGCTAATCAGAACTCATTTTCCTTCCGTATTGCAGCCCTGGGTTATCAGGTGCCGAAAATGAATAAATTGATGTACAGATTGGATGGCTTTGATAAGGACTGGATAACTGTGGGGGAAAGCCCTATTGTGACTTATTCCAATCTGTGGCATGGTGATTATCAGTTTCGTGTGAAAGCATCCAATAGTGATGGTATTTGGGGACCTGAAGAACAGTTGTTATATATCCATATCCGTCCTCCTTTTTATCTGTCCATCTGGGCTTATTGCATTTATTTATTGTTGTTTATTGTTTGCTTTGTATATACTTTCTGGTATTTCAAGCAACGTAGCAGCAGGCAGCACCGTCGTCAGCTTGAGAAGTTCGAACAGGAAAAAGAACGTGAGATTTATAATGCCAAGATAGATTTCTTTACGAATGTAGCACATGAAATCCGCACTCCGCTGACATTGATAAAAGGACCTTTGGAGAATATCATTCTGAAAAAGCATTTGGATCCGGAAACTCATGAGGATCTGAATATCATGCAGCATAATACGGAAAGGTTGCTGAACCTGACGAACCAACTTCTGGATTTCAGAAAGGTAGAGAGTCAGGGATACAGTCTGAACTTTACCAAATGTGATATTACTAATGTTTTGAGAGAGACTTATATGCGATTTAGTTCTCTTTCGCGCCAGAAAGGTCTCGACTTTACATTGGAGTTGCCGGATGAAAACTTCTGTGCGCATGTCAACCGTGAAGCTTTTACGAAGATTATAAGTAATCTTTTAAATAATGGAATGAAGTATGCTGATAGTTATATGCATATAAAGCTGGAGGTAGATCAGGAAAAGCAGGCTTTCTATGTGGTGACTAAGAACGACGGAGTAATCATTCCTGATGAGATGAAAGAGGAGATCTTTCAGCCTTTTGTCCGTTTTAGCCAGAAGGAAGAGGGAAAGGTTACTACAGGCGCGGGTATCGGTTTGGCTCTTTCCCGTTCGTTGGCAGAGCTCCATCGCGGTACTTTGGTCATGGTTCAAGGAGAAGAAGCGAACATTTTCCGCTTGACACTTCCTATCATTCAGGATATGGTCATAGCTTTGGATTCTGATGTAGAGAATAAAGATGCAGAGTTGCAAGCGGAAACATCCGGTGAATCCTATCCGGATGATAAATTGGAAGGGAAACATTCGAAAGAAAGCAAACATATGGTTTTGGTTGTAGAAGACAATCCGGAAATGCTCGCTTTCATCGAACGTCAGTTATCGTCTCAGTATGCTGTAATCACCGCTACCAATGGTAAAGAGGCTTTGGAAGCTTTGGATAGTAATTTCGTAAATCTGGTGGTGAGTGATGTCGTTATGCCGTTGATGGATGGTTTTGAACTTTGCAAGACTATAAAATCGAATGTAGGTTATAGCCATATTCCTATTATACTTTTAACTGCAAAGACAAATATCCAGTCTAAGATTGAGGGAATGGAACTGGGAGCGGACTCTTATATTGAAAAGCCTTTTTCACCGGAATATCTCCTGGCTGTGGTTTCCAATCTGATAAATAACCGGGAGAAGCTTCGCAGGGATTTTGCTAAATCTCCTTTTGTTGCGGTCAATACAATGGCATTGACTAAGGCTGATGAAGAATTTATCAAGAAGCTGAACGAAATAATTCTTTCTAACCTGTCAAACCAGGAGTTCAGTATGGATGATATGGCAGAGAGCCTGAATATGAGTCGTTCCAGTTTCTATCGTAAGATGAAGGGAGTATTAGACTTGAGTCCTAATGAGTATTTACGCATAGAACGTTTGAAGCGTGCCGCCCAATTATTGAAAGAAGGTGAGAGCCGTATCAATGAAATCTGTTATATGGTCGGGTTCAATTCTTCTTCTTATTTCTCTAAATGCTTCCTGAAGCAATTTGGGGTGCTTCCGAAGGATTTTGCCGGCTAAAGGGGGCATCCGGAATTTCCGGTGTATGAGTTAAATCATCGGTATTGGAAGTCTTGAACGTCTTTCTTTTTTCTGTTCGTTTTGCATCTATATGTCGGTGGCGTTGGATATATAGATACAACGTATTGGATATATAGATGCAACACATTGGATATATAGATGCAATACGTCCGATATATAGATGCTGCACGTCCTATCTATACAACTAATTGCAGGGAAAGTTTAAACTCATGCACCGGATGTTCCGGACGCTCCGACTAAAGTAAGTAAGAAGTAACTTGTGCAAAGAAATGAGATTTTTCAGCAAGCTCAGGATGACGGAGTGAACAAATTCATTGATGACTGATATTTAGTGGCTTTATTTGGAATAAAATTGTGGCTTTTATGCGATTTTGAGATGTTTTTTCTATTTATTGGAATGCTTATTTCGTATTGAGAAGATACTGTGCGCTATCTTTGTAACCGTCTCATAAGAGATTATACCATGATAACAATTATGTGTTTCTTAATGTCTAATAAATAAAGAATTAACCTTATGTGTAAGAAGTCGTTATTATTGCTGTTTTTACTTCCTTTTCAGTTCGTGTTCGCTCAAACAAGTTTATTGACCGATTTTCCCGAGGGATATACCCCTAAAGAAGTCGGTAAACGTCTTGCATATCATTTTGTAGATGGAAAGCACATGCTTCATATTGGAAAGTGGATTAGTTATCCGGAAACTTTTACCTGGAATGGAGGGCTAAAGTTTGCTGCACTTACCAATGATCAGGAACTTGTGAAGCTTTTGCAGAACAGATTTGAACTTCTGTTCACAACAGAAAAGGCTCTATTGCCTATCATGAATCATGTGGATGTAAATATGTTCGGTAGCTTACCTTTGGAATTGTATAAGATTACAAAGGACCAACGCTATCTGGAATTGGGTCTTCCTTATGCCGATACTCAATGGCAACTCCCTGCAAACGCCAAACCGAAAGAAAGAGAATGGGACCGGAAAGGTTATTCCTGGCAGACCCGTTTGTGGATTGACGATATGTACATGATTACTATTGTGCAGACTCAGGCTTACAGAGTTACCGGTGATCGTAAATATATAGATCGTGCTGCAAGAGAGATGGTGATGTATCTGGACGAACTGCAATGTCCGAATGGCCTTTTCTATCATGCTCCGGATGTTCCTTTCTATTGGGGAAGAGGTAATGGATGGATGGCTGCCGGTATGGCTGAATTGTTGAGCAGCTTGCCCGAAGACAGTGAATATCGTCCACGTATTCTGCACGGTTACCGTACCATGATGAAAAGTCTGAAGAAATATCAGTCTTCAAACGGTTTGTGGCATCAGTTGCTGGACCATCCCGATTGTTGGCTCGAAACCTCGGGATCTGCCATGTTTACTTTTGCTTTCATTAAAGGAGTGAAGAATGGCTGGTTGGATGCCAAGGAATATGCACCCGCTGCCCGCAAAGCATGGATGGCTATGGTGAAATACATAGATGAAAATGATAATGTGAAATCTGTTTGCGAAGGTACCAATAAGAAGAACGACAAACAGTATTACTATGATCGCAAACAAAATGTAGGTGATTATCATGGACAAGCTCCTTACCTCTGGTGTGCCGTTGCACTTTTGGAGGAATAAGATAGCATTACTTTAATAATCTCATATCGAAAATCTATTTATACTTATAAGATGAACATAAGCAGTTGGGTGAAGGCCCTTACCTTTGTTGTACTGTTGTTTTCCTATTCGACAGTAGTAACCGGACAAACCAAAGTAAATGATGTCAGAGACTCTGAACGCCTCTGGCTCGACTCGAAAATTACCCATAATGGAGACTATCAGTGGAAAATGATAAAGGCAGGAGATGTAGCAGATCCTGGAGAAAAGGTATCATTGTCAGATTACCCGACCGCGAACTGGTTGCCTGCCATTGTGCCCGGTACAGTTCTGAATTCATTGGTACATAACCGGAAATATCCGGAACCTTATTACGGAATCAACAATAAGATCGAATCCAAATTAATACCGGATATCTCTGAAACCGGTCGTGACTTTTATACCTACTGGTTCCGGACTGAATTTACAGTTCCCAAATCATTTGAAGGAAAACATGTCTGGTTGCAAGTGGATGGTATCAACTATCGTGCCGAAGTATGGGTGAATGGAAATCTGCTCAGTACTATTAAAGGTATGTTTATGCAGGATTATATTGACGTGACTGACTTTGTGAAGATAGATAAGGCTAACGCATTGGCTATAAAAGTATATCCGGTTGATGTCCCCGGCAGTGCCAAACCCAAATCCTGGGGTGCAGTGGGTGAGTTCCACAATGGTGGAAACGGAAATATCGGATTGAACACTACTATGTTGATGACCGTAGGCTGGGATTTTACTTTCATGGATGGTATCCGCGACCGTAATACGGGGATCTGGAAAAACATCTCTCTCTATGCTACCGGTAAAGTAGCGTTACGTCATCCTTTTGTGAAGTCTGAACTGCGTAAACCCGGTTATGACCAGGCACGTGAGTTCATTTCTGTGGAAGTTGTAAATCCTACTACCGGATTTAGCGGAATTAATTGTACGGTAAGAGGTGAGATTACAGGTGAAAATATAACTTTCGAGAAAAAGCTTAAAGTTTTGCGTGGAGAAGAGAAAATCTTGTCTTTTTCTCCGGATGAATTTCCTCAATTAGTGATTAACTCTCCTCGTTTGTGGTGGCCTGTGAACAAAGGTCCTCAAAACCTGTATGAGTTGAAAATGACCGTATCCATCGATGGAGTAGTCTGCGACTCGGTTAAAACAAAATTCGGTATTCGTGAGATTACTTCCGATACGAATACGCCTGATAAGTCACGTGTTTTTTATGTCAATGGCAAGCGTCTCTTTATCCGTGGAACGAACTGGATACCGGAAGCTATGTTGAGAACTTCTGACGAGCGTACGTATGCCGAACTGCGATATAGCCGTCAGTCGGGTGTCAATCTCTTACGCATGTGGGGAGGTGGTATTGCCGAATCCGACTATTTCTTCCAGTTGTGTGATGAGATGGGACTGCTGGTATGGCAGGAATTCTGGATGACGGGTGATACACGCCATCCGAACGATAAGGGCAATTATCTGGATAATGTGGCATCTACTGTGAAACGTATCCGCAATCATCCTTCTCTGGCTTATTATGTAGCCTCTAATGAAAGTACCGAGGTTACAGGTACGCCTGAATTATTGAACAAGCTGGACGGTACGCGAGGATATCAGATGCAGTCAGAATGTGCCGGAGTGCATGATGGAAGTCCGTATAAGCAGGTGAATCCGATGCAGCATTATGAAAATACGGCATCTCCGCGTGGAAGCCGTGTCGATGGTTTCAATCCGGAGTATGGTGCGCCTACACTTCCCACAGTGGAGATTCTTCGTGAGATGATGGATGAAAAAGATCTTTGGCCTATCAATAAAGAGGTATGGGATTACCTGGATGGAAATGGGTTCCATTTGATGACTACCATGTATACTGATTTGGTGAACAACTATGGAAAGTCATCCTCTATTGATGAGTTTGCTCAGAAAGGACAACTGTTGGGTGCCATTAACTCAAAGAGTATCTGGGAAGTGTGGAATTACAATAAGTTGGATTATGGTGATCGTTTCTGTTCCGGACTCTTGTTCTGGTATCATAACTGCTCCATGCGTCAGGTATCTTCCCGTATGTGGGATTGGTCTTTGGAACCCACTGCTTCTTTGTACCATACAGCCAATTCATTGGAGCCACTACATGCCCAGTTCGATTATCTGAAGAATACAGTGTCTGTGGTGAACGATTATTATCGCTCTTTTAATAATTACAAAGTGATAGCACGGGTATATGATATCAATAGCCGGAAGGTATTTGAAGAATCTGCTTCCGTGAATCTTCCGGAAGATGGAGTAGCCAATGATGTACTGACCATCCGTTTTCCTGAAAACATCTCTCAGGTTCACTTTATCAAGCTGGTGCTGAAGGATGAGAAGGGTAAAGACGTTTCTTCCAACTTTTATTGGAGATCAAATGATAAGTATGAAGGCAGTAAGACTCTGACCGGTCCTGCATCTTCAGGATTTGAAGACTTGAGTAAGCTGAAAGCGGCTAATGTGAAGCTCTCCTATAAAGCGCGTCAGGCAAATGGTCGCTATTTCGTAGACATTACATTGAAGAATACCTCCGGTGGTATCGCTTTCTTTAATCAGTTGCAATTCCTCAATTCTAAGATGAGTCCGATACGCCCGTCGTTCTATTCGGATAACTTTTTCTCTCTGGTTC
This sequence comes from Bacteroides cellulosilyticus, assembly GCF_020091405.1. Classification (NCBI taxonomy): domain Bacteria; kingdom Pseudomonadati; phylum Bacteroidota; class Bacteroidia; order Bacteroidales; family Bacteroidaceae; genus Bacteroides; species Bacteroides cellulosilyticus. The sequence goes on along the minus strand of NZ_CP081903.1, from coordinate 1,408,704 downwards.
CGGGTGAAAAGAAAACTGTCACCATTGAAACGGCGGAAGAAAAGTTGATTGAGGGAGCTGTTCTGGTATTGAAGGGTTGGAATGTAACTACTCAGAAGTATAAACTCAAATAAAAAAATAACGTGAATAGATTCCATATTCTTACTGTTCTGTTGCTGTTCAGCTGGGGGATATCCGCTCAAAATCATTTTGATATTGTGGTGGTAGGCGGTAATCCCGGTGGCATAATGGCGGCGATTGCAGCGGCCCGGCAGGGCAAGACCTCGGTTATTTTGGAACGTACCCAACATATTGGAGGACTTCCGGCCAACGGACTGGGAGCTACTGATATTGCTACCCGGGAGGCAACTACCGGTCTGTTCATGGAGTTTACTTCCAGAATCAAGCAATACTATACAGAACGGTATGGAAAGAACTCTCAGCAGCTGAAGGATTGCAGTGACGGCTTTCATTTCGAACCGTCTGTTGCAGCCTCTATCTATCAGGATATGCTGAACGAACATAAGGATAAGATTACCGTGCTTCTTATGCGGCAGTTCGATGCTGAAGATCAGAATATCACTCTCAGAAACGGGCGCATTGAAAGCATCTGTATACTGAATCGTGAGAATGGAGAGAAAGAACTTTATCAGGGTGACATCTTTGTGGATGCCACTTATGAAGGTGATCTGGGTGCTGCGGCAGGTGTGCCTTTCCGCGTAGGTAGGGAAAGCAAAGCCGAATTCGGAGAACCCGGAGCAGGAAGAACCTATGAATACTGGAAAAGCCTGCCAGCCAGTGGCAGCACAGGAGAGTCTGATAATGCAGTCCAGGCATATAACTATCGCCTTTGCCTGACTAATGATCCTGATAATCGTATTCTTTTTCCGAAGCCGGCATCGTATAACAGGAACGAATATGTTTCACTGATTGAAGATGTATGGACCGGAAAGAATACTCAACGGGCCATGCTGAAAGTGACCGGTGAAATGATGGAAGAAAACCGTCGTCATATTGCTGGCGGCAACCAGACTAAACTTCCAGGAGACAGTTGGGGAATCAGAAAACTGAGCAGTATCGTGAAACTGCCTAATCAGAAGACAGATGGCAATAATCAGCATGCTGCATTTATCTCTACTGATCTGCCGGAAGAGAACTGGCCTTGGCCTACTTCTTCCTGGGAGTGGAGGGATAAGTTTGCCAAACGTCTGAAAGATTATACATTGGGTTTATTCTGGTTTGCCCAGAATGATCCGGAATTGCCGGAGCATTTCCGTAAAGCAATGCTAGAATGGGGATTGGCTAAAGACGAATATCAGGATAATGAATATTTTCCCCGCCAGGTCTATGTACGTGAAGGAAGACGCTTTGAAGGAGTTTACTTCTTTACTGCTAAGGACGCTTTACCCACTGCACCGGGCAAACGCCCGCCTTTGCATGGCAGTAGCGTGACAGCCAGCCATTATGCACTCGATTCGCATGCTGCCAGAAAGCGGGAAGCCGGAAGAGTACATTTGGATGGATTCATCAGCTACCCTACAGCAGTGTATACGGTGCCCTTGGGCGTGATTCTACCTCGGAATGTAGATAATCTGCTATTACCTGTACCTGTATCCGGTTCGCATATAGGATTCTCCACATTGCGTATGGAGCCATGTTGGATGGCATTGGGGCAGGCAGCAGGTATCGCGGCTTCGCTGGCTATTGATTGTAAAGTGGCTGTGCAGGATGTGGATATGTCCATGTTGCAGGATCTGCTGATCGATCAGAAAGCAACGCTGATTTACTTTCGTGACTTGCGTCCGAGAGACCCTGATTTCCATTTAGCTCAATATATGGGATTGAGGGGGTATTTGCCCGGATGGGATGCGGATTTGCAAGGAACGGTCGATGAAAAGACATTGCAGGACTGGAATACATTATGTGGGTTTAAGCCCCGGGCTGTTCCCGGAAAAACAACCAGATTGGAAGTATTGACCGAGATTTATAAACATATTCGTCAATAAAACGATAACTTTAACCATGCAAAACATAGATATTAAGATGAAGTTAAAACTCATAGTCGGTTTGATAGGAGTGCTGTCATTGAGTAGTTTTTCTACTCTGCCTTCTTCAGATGATACCGATAAGAAAGAACAGGAGAACTGGGTAATTGGCCCATTTCATCGTCCTGAAGGTGTCAATCCTGTACTCACTCCACAGCCTACCTCTTTCTATTGTCCGATGCGAAAGGAACAGGTAAAGTGGGAGGAAAGTGATATTTTCAATCCTGCTGCCACCGTGAAAGATGGAAAGATTGTCGTGCTCTATCGTGCTGAAGATAACTCGGCACAAGGCATCGGGAAGAGAACTTCCCGTATCGGGTATGCCGAAAGCGTGGATGGAGTAACTATGAAGAGATTCGACAGCCCGGTACTTTTCCCCGGTGGAGATGAATTTGAGAGTATAGAGTGTCCGGGTGGTTGTGAAGATCCGCGAGTGGCAATGACCGAAGACGGATTATACGTGATGCTTTATACGGCGTGGAACCGGAAGACTCCCCGTCTTGCGGTAGCTACTTCCAGAGATTTGAAGAACTGGACCAAGCACGGTCTTGCTTTTGAAAAAGCGTATGACGGGCGTTTCGCCAGAATTGCTACCAAGTCAGCCTCTATGCTTACCAAGGTGAAAGGTGGGAAACTGGTTATCGATAAAGTAGATGGTAAGTACTTCATGTATTGGGGAGAATATGCCGTGCATGCAGCTACTTCCGACAATCTTACAGACTGGTATCCTGTGCTGGATGAGAACAACGAATTGTTGAAAATAGCCAGGCCGCGTAACGGATACTTCGACAGCCAGATGACTGAATGTGGTCCTCCTGCTATTCGTACCAAACAAGGCATCGTATTGATGTATAATGGTAAGAATGATAAAAAGAGAGGCGATGCAAATTATCCGGCAGGTGCTTATTGTGCTGGTCAGCTCCTGCTTGATTCCAAAGATCCTTATAAAGTATTGGGGCGTTTAGACAAGCCTTTTTTCATGCCCGAAGCTTCTTTTGAGAAGAGCGGGCAGTATAAGGACGGAACCGTGTTTATCGAAGGATTGGCCTATTATAAGAAGAAGCTATATCTTTATTACGGCTGTGCAGACTCCAAAGTGGCGGTAGCCGTGTGCGACGACACCAAGAAACTATCGAAAGTGAAGTAATATCAACGGATATTCCAGAGAAAGTAAATTATTGTAATGTTTAATAGATAGAATTCAAATTGTTATGTACAAGAAAGTATTCGCATTATTATTTTTATTATCATCTTTCCAGTTGCTAATCGCTCAGACTAGTCTTCTGAAGAATTTTCCCGAAGGGTATACTCCCGATGAAATCGGCAGACGTATTGCCTACCGTTTTGTAACCGAGAAACATGCATTGCATGCCGGAAAATGGATTGGTTATCCTGAAACCTTCTATTGGAACGGTTCTCTTAAATATGCAGCGGCGGCCAAAGACAAAGCGCTCATCAAACTTTTGCAAGCCAGATTTGAGCATCTGTTTACTACCGAAAAGGAGTTGTTGCCCATCAAGAATCATGTCGATCTGAATATGTTCGGAAGTTTGCCTCTGGAGCTTTATTGGGTGACGAAGGATGAACGCTACAAAGAACTGGGATTGCCTTATGCCGATACCCAATGGGAAGTTCCCGAAGATGCCAAACCAAGTGAGAAGGAATGGGCAGAGAAGGGCTATTCGTGGCAAACACGTCTTTGGATTGACGATATGTACATGATTACCATTGTACAGACACATGCCTACAAAGTGACCAATGATAGCAAATATATAGATCGTGCAGCCAAAGAGATGGTGATGTATCTGGATGAACTGCAACGTCCCAACGGTCTCTTCTATCATGCACCGGATGTGCCTTTCTATTGGGGACGCGGAAACGGATGGATGGCAGCAGGTATGACAGAATTACTTCGTTATTTGCCCAAGAAGCACAAAGACCGTCCCCGCATTATGGAAGGTTACCTGACTATGATGAAAAGTCTGAAGGAATATCAGAACCCGGAAGGTCTGTGGAATCAGTTGCTCGATGATCCTGAATGCTGGACTGAAACATCGGGTTCTGCTATGTTTACTTTCGCTTTTATTACAGGTGTAAAGAACGGATGGTTGGATGCCAAAGAATATGCTCCGGCAGCCCGCAAGGCATGGATGGCTTTGGTGACTTACCTTACCGAAAAAAATCAGGTGAGAGAAATCTGTGTCGGTACCAACAAGAAGAACGACAAGCAATACTATTATGACCGTCCGCGCCGTACCGGTGATTTTCATGCACAAGGACCTTACCTTTGGTGTGTGGTTGCCCTGATGGAGAAGTAACTTATAAATTATCAATAAATAAACCATGAGTATTTTTAAATCTGTTTTATTAGGAGGCATGTTGCTGCTGAGTTCTTCAGTGGCGTTGGCTCAGGTTTCGCTATCGCAAAATAGTAGTGGACCCAACGTATTCAGTCTCGTAGGCAAGAAGGATAAAGCCTGCGTGTACTATGACGCACAAGATTTTGAAGTTGTAAAAACAACGGCGGGACTATTTGCGAATGATGTGAAAGAGGTGAGTGGACAAATCCTAGGCGTTGCTACTACCAAGGAAACTCCTCAGAAGAATTGTATTATTGTCGGAACCTTGGGGCATAATGAATGGATTGACCAGATGATTGCAAAGAAGAAACTGGATGTGGAACCTTTGAAGAATCGTTGGGAAAGCTATCTGGTACAGCTCGTTCGTAATCCGCTTCCTGGTGTAGACAAGGCATTGGTTATTGTGGGTAGCGACCGCAGAGGTGCTGCTTACGGATTGTTGTCTGTGTCGAGGACTATCGGTGTATCTCCCTGGTACTGGTGGGCAGACGCTCCCATTGTAAAGAAGGATCAGTTACACCTGAAAGTAGATAAATATATATCTAAAGAGCCTACTGTGAAGTATAGAGGTATCTTCATCAACGATGAAGACTGGGGGCTCTACCGTTGGTCTAAGAGAAACTTCGAGAAAGAAGTGGGTAATTTCGGTCCCCGGACTTACGCTAAGGTTTGCGAACTGTTGCTCCGTCTCCAGGCCAACTATTTGTGTCCGGCCATGCATGATGCATCTATGGCATTTCACCGCATTCCCGAGAACAGAGTGGTTGCAGACCGCTTTGCCATCATCATGGGTTCTTCTCATTGTGAACCGTTATTGTTTAATACCGCAAGTGAATGGAAACGTGATAAAATGGGTGAGTGGGACTACATCAATAATAAAAAAGGTGTAGACAGCGTGTTGAATGCACGCGTGAAGGAATGTGCTCCCTTTGAAAATGTATATACGCTGGCATTGCGCGGACTGCATGACAGAGCCATGAATGCAAGCAATGATATGGGCGACAGAAAAGATATGCTTCAGGAGGCTTTGATGGCCCAAAGACAGATGTTGATTGATGCCATCGGTAAACCGGGTGAAGAGATTCCCCAAGCATTTACTCCCTATAAAGAAGTGCTGGATGTATATGACGAAGGTCTGGAATTACCGGATGACGTAACAATTATCTGGCCGGACGACAACTATGGTTATATGAAACGTTTGAGCAGTCCGAAGGAACAGAAACGTTCGGGTCGTTCGGGTGTGTACTACCATTCTTCTTATCTTGGCAAGCCTCACGATCATCTTTGGATGAACACGGTTTCTCCTACATTGATGTATGAAGAACTTCGTAAAGCGTATGATGCAACGGCGGATCGCATCTGGTTGCTGAATGCCGGTGATATCAAATCCTGTGAGTTCGCTGTAGATTATTTCCTGACAATGGCTTTCGATATTGATGCTTTTAACTTTGAAAGGGCAGCCAACTACCGTACTGAATGGTTGTGTGGTATGTTGGGCGACCAATACCGTAACGAATATCAGGATGTGGTTAATTCTTTCTATAAGCTGGCTTTCGCACGTAAACCCGAATTTATGGGGTGGGGTTACCAATGGACTACTGATAAGCATGGGAGAGAACGGAATACGGATACGGATTTCTCACTTACCAACTATCGTGAGGCAGACAATCGTTTGAATGAATACCGCCGTATTGGAAGTATTGTAGAGAAGATTCTGAACAATATGTCGGACGAGAAACAGAAAGCATGTTTCTACCAGTCATTATATTATCCGGTGAAAGGATGCGAATTGTTGAACAGAATGATACTGGACGGACAAAGAAACCGCTGGTATTCCATTCAGCAAAGAGCATTAACCAAAGAACTGGAGAAATCAGCGAAAGCCTGTTATGATAGTCTGGAAATAATTACCAACGGCTATAACTCGTTGCTTGGCGGTAAGTGGAATCATGTGATGACGATGAAACAGGGATTTGCCGCCGCTTATTTTGAACTTCCGAAATTGAGAGACGTTGAATTGGCTCCTACTGCTTCTTTAGGCGTAATGGCCGAAGGTGAAGCTGTGCTGAAAGGTCTTCAGAGTTTCCACTCATTGCCATGTTTTAACACTTACTTGCGCCAGTCCTATTATGTAGATGTATTCAACAAGGGCGCTACTCCGCTGAAATGGAAAGCTGCTGTAACAAATGACTGGATTTTGGTTAGCAAGAAATCTGGAGAGACAGCTACTGAAGATCGTATTGAAGTTTCTATCGACTGGGCAAAAGTCCCTGCCGGTGAAAGAATACTCGGAACACTGGATATCACTTCTGATCGTGGTGAGAAGGAAAGTGTCTATATCTCCGTCTTTAACCCTACCTCTCCTTCATTGGCCGAAATGGATACGCTGTTCGTTGAAAACAACGGATATGTTTCGATAGATGCGGCAAGTTTCCACCGTAAAGTGGAGAATGATGCCATTAAGATGATTATTATTCCGAACCTGGGATGCGAGAATACAGCTGTACAGTTGGGTAATCCTATTGCTCCGGCGCAACGTACCGCAGGACGTAATACACCGCGTCTGGAATATGATTTCTATACGTTTGAGCAGGGATCGGTAGACGTTTATACGTATGTGCTGCCTACATTCCCCATCAGCAAGGACAGAGGATATGCCGGACATGAAGCAACCAATGTTGAAACCAAATATGGTGTATGTATAGACGAAGGTCCGGTAATGACTCCATCTACTTCTTCTTTCGAATATGCACAGATATGGTATGAAAGCGTATTGAAGAATTGCAGAATCAACAAGACCACTCTCCATATCGATAAACCGGGTAAGCATACGGTGAAAATCATCTGTGGAGATGCTGGAACAGTTCTGCAAAAGGTTGTGTTGGACTTTGGCGGTATGAAGCGTTCCTATATGGGACCGCAACCTACCAGAAACGAACAAGAGGTTGCTAAATAAAAGCCATTGTGAACGGTGAATAGAATTGCTTCCTTGCTTGAATAGCTGAAAATTCTTAAGAAGCATTGTTGTATAATTGCTTAAATGGGAGATGTAGGATTCGCTAGAATCCTACATCTTTTGTTTTGATACGAATCTTCTATTTATTGAATCGTTTTTAAGGTGTCAGGCTGATATAATTCCCTATTTTTGTTGTCGTTATATTACATATAGTCTAATGTTACGTAAAGAGATATCGAATTCAGAAACCATTTAAAATCAATAGTACCATGATGAAGAAGTTGATACTTATTCTTTGCATTTTGCAGGGTGTCCTGTTGTCACTGCAAGCGCAGGGTGAACAGCAGAATATTGCTTATACTGATAACAATGTACGGTTTACGGTCATATCGGATGGAACGCTCCGTTTGGAGTATGCTCCGGATGGAAAATTTGTAGACGACAAGTCTTTTATTGCAGTAGACCGTTTATATCCGCAGGTTGATTACAAACTGAAGACAAGGGGGGCATGGATTGAAATAACCACCTCCAAGATGAAAATGCGTTATAAAAAAGACAGTGGGCGGTTTACGAACAATAATTTGATAATCGAAGCTGTAAAGGGAGTATTCCCCTTCACCTGGAAGCCCGGAATGCAGCAGAAAGGCAATCTGAAAGGCACATATCGCACTCTTGATGGGATGGACGGCGATACACAGACTCAAACTTGGGTGTCTGATACGAAGAAAGGGGATAAACTGAAACTGGAAGACGGCTTGTTGGCAACCGATGGCTGGTCGCTCATTGACGATTCCCACGGACTTTTGTTTGATAATGATCCAGACTGGGACTGGGCTAAGGAACGCCCCGCTAATGAAGGGCAAGACTGGTACTTCATGGCTTACGGGCATGACTATAAACAGGCCTTGAAAGACTATACTCTTTTTGCCGGCAAGATGCCGTTGCCTCCCCGTTACGCATTTGGCTATTGGTGGTCGCGTTATTGGCTGTATTCTGATAAAGAGTTCCGTAATCTGATCGATAATTTTCATACTTATCAGATACCTTTGGACGTGTTAGTGGTGGATATGGACTGGCATTATACCGAGAAAGGTAAGGGAGGCTGGACCGGCTGGACCTGGAACAGGGACTTATTTCCGAATCCTCAGGGTTTCTTGAAATACCTGAAACAGAATAACGTGAAAGTGACACTCAACCTGCATCCGGCAGACGGAGTGGCCGCTTATGAAGAGAAATATCCGGAGATGGCTAAGGACATGGGTGTAGACCCGGCTACAAAGCAGACGATCCCTTGGATAAATTCAGATAAGAAGTTCATGAAGAATATGTTCAAGAATATCCTGGCTCCGATGGAAAAAGACGGAGTGGACTTTTGGTGGCTGGACTGGCAGCAGGGAATGTTCGATTCAAAGATGAAGAATCTGAGTAATACCTGGTGGATTAACTATGCATTTTTCAGCGATATGGAGCAACGTCGGGAGACACGTCCGATGCTCTACCATCGCTGGGGAGGATTGGGAAACCATCGTTATCAGGTCGGATTCTCGGGTGATGCTGTGATTTCATGGAAGTCACTTGATTTCCAACCCTATTTCAATTCTACAGCTTCCAACGTGTTGTACGGTTACTGGAGTCATGATCTGGGCGGACATATCGGTAGCCAGATAGATCCCGAAATGTATACCCGCTGGTTACAATTCGGAGCATTAAGTCCGATTATGCGTACCCACTCCCAGAAAGGGGCTAAGCTGAATAAAGAACCCTGGGTGTTCGACAAGGAATATTGTGATATTATCCGTGAAACGATTCGCCAACGCTATGTGATGGCTCCTTATATCTACACCATGGCTCGTAAGGGGTATGACGACGGATTGTCTCTTTGCCGTCCGATGTATTATGATTATCCGGAGAACAAAGAAGCTTATGACTTTGGCAATGAGTATATGTTTGGAGATGACGTTCTGGTTGCACCGGTCACTACTCCGGCCAAGGATGGTTATGCACAGGTACGTGTATGGTTGCCGGAAGGAGAATGGTACGAATGGCATACGGGAGCTTTACTGGAAGGTAACCGGATTGTAGAACGCTCTTTCGCCATTGATGAATATCCAATTTATGTAAAGGCGGGTGCTATACTTCCTTTGTATCTGGAGAATGTGATGAACCTTAACGGTAATGACGAAGAGATAGCGGTGACGGTGTTTCCCGGTGGAAGCGGTACAACGGCATTTAATTTGTATGAAGATAACGGAAATGATAAGAATTATGCATCCGAGTATGCCGTGACTAAGCTGACTTCTGCCCGTAGTGGTAATGAGCAAACGATTGTTATCGGCAAGCGCGAAGGTGGCTATAAAGAAATGCCTCTTGTCCGTCCGTTCACGGTGAAAGTGCTTTCATCCCTGCTTCCCCAGTCCGTCACGGTAAATGGAGTTCCGACAGAATACAGATATTCGGCTGAAGACTTTGCATTGCTGGTAGATTTGCCGGAATTGCCTTGTAACCAGGAAAAAGTGATTAAGATCATTTATCCGTCCGGGAAGGTGGATATGAACGGACTTTTAGGGGCATCCAAAAGAGTAGCCCGGTCTATGGAACAACTGAAGTATCGTAATTCGTATATTGTCTTCAAAGAAGAGTTCGGTAGAATGGGTAGTTTGAATGAGGCTGTGATGTATGCTCCGTCTGAAATGCCCGCTTTGATCGCTGATTTCTGGAAGAGTTATCATGAATTGCCTTCAGTATTGGAACGGCAGGGTTTGAAGAGCGAGCAGGCAACATGGTTCCTGCAATCCGTTTGCTGGGGTGAAAAGTAACTCCGGATATGTCCGGAATAGGAGTTACTGAATGAGGTATCAGTGGTTTGTTTGTTGGGATTTATGAAATCGGATAATACTCTTTGTTTCTTTTGTAACTCTTTGATTAACAGTAGGCAAAAATGCTCTATAATGAGGTAACGACTGAATAGGGATGAAGTAACGAGTGAATGGCAATGAAGTAACGACTGATATAGGTTAAGGTAACGACTGTTTCATAACGTAGGATTGCTGTAAATGATTCTGTAAATTAATGATGAAAGCGCACATAGTGCCGAATACTAAAGCTATAGTAATAGATGAAACGATACTTGATGACATTTCTGGCCGCATTTCTGGCTCTTTACTGTGCAGGAGCTGTTTTTCCTTTGCCTTTTTCGGGCAATAGCCATGATATAGCGTCATTGCATGCATGGGGGCCTTACTCGAAACGTTATGCCGGCATCTCGCACATACCTGATATGCGTAAAGGGATACGTTTTGACTTTTCGGTGATGCCCGGGTATTACCGGAACCGCCAGTTGGTGCCGCATGTCCTGTTCGAATCATCCTACTATCCGTGGGAAATAAATCCGGAGATGACCCGCATCACTTATCGCTATGAACTGGAGTGGAAAGACCGGGTTTATACGGATGTTACCTATCATATATTGGATGATAACCGTACACTGGTCGGGATACGTTGTGTTAACAATACGAGTATGCCCCAAAATCTGGTCTTGAATCAGATGGCGTATATAGATTATCCTGAGACATATCCGCAGGTAGCGGTTTCGGATACAGCCGGTCTGCAATGGTATAATGCCATTGACTATATTGAGAATGAACCTGCCAGTAAATCCCCTCAATACAGATTGGTGTATGACGGATGGCAACGGAATGAGGAGCGTAGTACTTCGTCACTCGACGGTTCCATATTGGGAAGAGGGTTCGGCAGGAATAGAGGTGACAGGTTGAGTTATCTGGTAAACATCCTTCCGGGGCAGGAAGACGGGGCGATAGGTCTCCGGTTTAAGATGAAGAAAGGAGAGAGTGCCGTGCTGCATCTGAAAGGGCTGGTGGAACAGTCTGTAGAGTTGGAAGGTACGGGGGAATTCTCTTTCTTGTCAGTTCCTTATCATGGAAAGAAGGTAGGAGGATATAAACTGGAACTTGTTTCGGGCAGTACTGTTGCAATTAGTCTGGATGGGTTCTTTATAGGGGATGCTAACGATATAAACAATGTGAATGTAGTCCGCGCACCGATTCCTTTCACCCCTGTAATGGAGGTGGGAGAAACCCAAAAGGATTTTATCTTGAAATATAAGGGTTGTAGCAACTATTATGGCGTGGCGTGGAACTACCAACATTCGGAAGTCAGGGAGATACTGAACGGTGAATTGGAGTCTTTCTTCCGTAGAAGGGTGCATGAACATGTATCTTCAAGGCTGATTGGGGACAGGAACTGGCATTATGCCAATGCTTTTTTGCGTCCTATCGTGCTGAAACCTGATTCGGAACAGACCATTTACATGCTGGTGTGCAGTGGGAATAAAGAACAGGTGAAGCAGGAATTGCTGGATTTCCATTCGACAGCGGATAAACTGGTTGCACGGATCAGTTCAGCGGAAAAAGCGAAGCCTGAAGACCAGGTGCTGCCAGGCGGAGAGAAGTATCTTCTGGGAAATCGCCTGCTGCAAGCCTCACTCTTGTCGAATATCGTATATCCGGTTTATACACAGAAGGAATACATCAGACATTTTACGCCGGGTAAGAATTGGAACAGCCTTTATACCTGGGACTCCGGTTTCATTGCGTTGGGACTGATTGATGTGGACCCGGTCAAGGCTTTCGAATGTATCAAGGCTTATACAACTCCGGTGGGGAGTGAATCGGCTTTCATACATCACGGTACCCCGTTACCCATTCAGATGTATGCTTATGCTGATTTGTGGAATAACAGCCTGTCACAGGAAGCGCTGAGATTCTTATATCCCAGGCTGAAACAATATTTTGATTTTATGGTCGGAGCTGATCCGTATTCACCTACCCGAATGGCAGGTTCCGGTCTGCTTCGTACATGGGATTATTTCTATAATTCCGGTGGATGGGACGATTATCCGCCTCAACATGCATTACGTGGTAATAAATCGCAGTATCAATCGGTGACTCCTGTGGTTACCTCTGCTTATTATCTGCGGGCGGCGAAGATTCTGCGCCTGGCAGCGAAGGGACTGGGGCTGAAAAAGGATGTGAAGGAGTATGAACGGATCATCAAACTCTTGTCGTACGCCCTGCAAACTTACTCTTGGGATGAAGAAAGCGGATACTTCGGATATGTAGTCCATGATTCTCTGGGAAATGCGAAAGATATTTTCCGGTATAAGGATCGGTCTAATTTCAATAAAGGACTGGATGGGGTTACCCCTTTGGCAGCAGGTATCTGTTCTTCCGCTCAGGTGGACCGGTTGATGGAACATTTGTTTTCTCCTGACGAACTGTGGACTAAAGTCGGGCTTTCAACGGTCGATCAGTCTGCTCCTTATTATAAAGAAGATGGATATTGGAACGGTGCTGTCTGGTTTCCCCATCAGTGGATGATGTGGAAGGCTCTTTTAGATTTGGGTAAAGGGGAAGAGGCTTACCGAGTGGCACATACAGCTCTGGATAATTGGGAGAAGGAGTGTGAAGAAAGTTATTTCACATTCGAGCATTTCATCATTTCGTCGGGGAGAGGAGCAGGGTGGCACCAGTTTTCGGGGCTTTCATCTCCTATATTAAATTGGTTTGCAGCATACTATAGGCCGGGTAAAGTTTCCACTGGTTTTGAGGTATGGATTACGAAGAGTGATTTTAATGAGAATCATTCCGCATATAAGGCTGAACTCTCTTTTGATGATTCGACAACACCTCATGAGCGTTGTATGATTGTCTGTATGGATGCAGGACATCAATATGAAGTATTCTTCAACGGAAAACCAGTTCAGTATAGACCTGCCCATGCAGGAATGTTGGAAATTACTCTGCCGGCTACAAATAAGGCGGGAAAGCTTGTAATCCAAGCTCTTGATTGAGAGTTTTTGATAACATTATTTTCTTTCATATTCATTATCAGCCTATATTGGGGGATGAGATGCCCATTTCATAGAATGTGAAATGGGCATCTTGTATTATCTTCTTGAAATAATATTTCTTTTGCTCTTTTTTATGGTGTGAAAGTTTGTCAATAGGTTCGTAGTGCTATCTCTAAGTAATAAGTGGAATAATATATTCGTCTCATTATTGAAAATTTTGTGTCTATCACAGTTTTGGATGCTCCTGACGGGTAAAATGGGACATTTTTTCTCTTTTTAGGGATTACAGTATCATCTGTTATTCAATCAAATCTCTACTTTTGTCTTGCTTTAAAGCTAAGTAAGTCTTTACAATTTTTTAAAATTTAATATTATGAAGCAGAAGATTTTAAGATTCTTTTCTGATGCAAGGGTTAGGATGTTACTCCTCCTCCTCATTTCTACAATTTATGCTCAAGCCCAATCGGGCAGAATCGTTACGGGTGTCGTTAAAGATGCCACGGGCGAAACAGTAATCGGTGTAAACGTTACTGTAAAGGGTAATGCTGCTTTGGGTACTATTACCGATTTAGATGGTAAGTATTCATTGAACGTTCCTGCACAAAAATCTATTTTAGTATTCTCATTCATTGGTTATCAAACGGTAGAAAAAACGATTGATGCCAACGCAAGAACTCTGAATGTTACATTAGTGGAAGATTCTAAGTTGCTGGATGAAGTTGTTGTGGTGGGTTATGGTACGATGAAGAGAAAGGATGTAACAGGTGCTGTGGCACACGTTGGTGAGGAAGTGACAAAGAACAGGGCTGCAACAAATGCTCTTGACTTCCTGGTGGGTACTGTTCCCGGTGTGCACATCACTCCTTCTACTGATGCAGGTGGCGGTGCCTCCGGACTTTTGATTCGTGGTAAACAATCCTTGAAGGCCAGTACTTCTCCTTTGATTGTTTTGGATGGTGTGGTATTCTATGGTAATATTGATGATATTAATCCGAATGACATTGAAAGTATGGATATCCTGAAGGATGCCAGCTCTACTGCTATCTACGGTTCGAAAGGATCGGCAGGTGTCATTCTTATCAATACCAAGAGAGGTTCTTCTGAGAAACCTATTATCAACGTAAGTACAAAAATAGGTGTTTCACAAGCTACTTTTATGCCGGAGATGCCTACTGCTGAACAGTATATGCAGAGGCGTGTTGATTACTTCAAAACAATCGATTACTTTAAGCCGGGTGAACAACAGCATGGCTTGGGTTATTATGATAATCCCGACAATCTGCCCGATGGCGTTTCTCGTGAACAATGGGCAGGCTATGACAGCTCTTTCTCTGGTGATTATATTGAAACCTGGATGCAACGACTGGAATTCAATCCTATTGAGGTTAACAACTATAAAGCCGGTAAATTCGTTGACTGGATGGATCTCGTCTATCAGAATGGTTTGAGACAGGATTACAGTGCCTCTGTTTCCGGTAAGACGGCAAGAACCAACTATTATGTGTCGTTAGGTTACACTAATAATGATGGTATTGTAGTAGGTGATCAATTCCGTGCTTCAAGATCACGTGTGAATTTGGATACTGAGATTACGAAATGGTTGAATATTGGTTTGAATGCGCAGTTCGTTCATAAAGGCTCGGATGATATTAAGGCAGATACGGGTGCAGCTAAGGCAGCCAGTCCCTTTGGAGACGTTTATGAGGCTGATGGAAGCATCAAGGTTAGACCTTGGGATGACAACCGTATTGCCAATCCGTTATTGAATCGTTCGGTGGATGATAAATATTACAGAACGCAGACCTTTAATTCTAGCGTTTATGGTAAGCTAACTCTTCCTTTCGGATTTACCTGGCAGACAACTTTCAATGTGCGTTATGGCTGGAGAAAGGATTACTATTTTGATTCTGATATCAAACCGGGTGTAGTAGCAGGTGGTAAAGCAAAACGTGTGGACTATTCAGACTATGAATGGAGCATTGATAACATGTTGAAATGGAACCGTACCTTTGCTAAAATTCATAACTTTGACTTCACTTTCGTATATACTGCTGAAAAGTACCAGAACTGGCAGAGTACAGGAAACAATGAAGGTTTCCAGCCGAATGGCGCATTGAGTTATCATGGTATTCAGGCCGGTATAACTCCTACTGTCAGTGCAAATGACGAAATGCAGACTGGTAATGGTTTGTTGTGGCGCTTGAATTACTCTTTGATGGATCGTTATTTGCTGACAGGTTCTGTACGTCGTGACGGTTTCTCAGCTTTCGGACAGAATAATCCTTTCGGTGTATTCTCTACAGTTGCTGCCGGATGGCGTATTTCAGAAGAAAAATTCTTGAAAGATGTTGAATGGATTAACAACCTGAAGCTGCGTCTTTCCTGGGGACAAACCGGTAACCGTGACATCGGTCGTTATGCTGCCTTCTCAAGATTAACTATTACCAACGTTATTCAGAATGGGGTAAACTATAAAGGTGTATATCCTTCAAGTTTGGCTAACAGAGATTTGAAATGGGAAACTACTACCGGATTCAACTTCGGTGTTGACTTTGGATTGTTCAAAAACAGACTGAGCGGTTCTGTAGAACTTTATAAGAACAAAACGAACGATTTGTTGATGGACCGTGCTATGCCTGAAATCTCAGGATACGGTAAAATTGCTTCTAACTTAGGAGAGCTTGCTAACCAGGGTGCTGAGTTGACTTTGTCAAGTGTAAATATCAATACTTCTAATGTACGTTGGAATACCACCTTTACTTATTCTACTAATAAGAACGAAATCAAGCACTTGTATGGTGATATGATTGATGTGCTGGATGCAGATGGTAACGTTATCGGTCAGCGTGAAGACGATGATGTACAGAACGGTTGGTATATCGGACACGCTATTGATGAAATCTATGATTATAAGTGGATTGGTGTATGGCAACTGGGTGAAGAATTGGAAGCTGCAAAATATGGCAAGCAGCCGGGTGACCCGAGATTGCTGGATGTTAATAATGATGGTAAGATCAATGATGATGATAAGCTTTGGTTGGGTACAAAAACTCCGAAGCATCGTATGACGTTGAGCAGTGACCTGAATTTGTTCAAATGCATCAATTTCTCTTTTGTGCTGCGTGGGGAATTCGGTTGGATGGATATTGATAACCTGCCGAGAAACGAAACTAACCGTTTCTACAATACTTCAAACTCTGTTTGGACCGAGTATTGGACACCATGGAATCCGAATAGCAAGTATGCTCGTCTGGGTGCAAACATCGACAGTCCGGGTGTGAACATTTACGAAAAGAGAAATTACGTAAGAATGCAGAATATGGCATTGTCTTATACATTCCCGAAGAAGTTGATCAACAAGTTTATGA
The DNA here is from genome assembly GCF_020091405.1 of Bacteroides cellulosilyticus. Lineage (NCBI taxonomy): Bacteria > Pseudomonadati > Bacteroidota > Bacteroidia > Bacteroidales > Bacteroidaceae > Bacteroides > Bacteroides cellulosilyticus. The sequence goes on along the minus strand of NZ_CP081903.1, from coordinate 1,392,127 downwards.
TTGATAATCTAAGATTCAGCATTAATGTGGATAATGCATTCGTTATCTCTAAATGGAGAACTTCCGATCCCTTGACTAAGGCCATTACTCCACGCATTTGGACGTTTGGTGTAGACATTACCTTATAATCTGATAGAACGATAATTAAATAAAGATATTCAAATGAAAACAAAGAAATATATACTAAAAGGTCTGGCAAGTTGCCTGATAGCTGCCAGTCTTTCTGCTTGTGTTGATCTTGAACCGAAGGCGATGTCGTTCCTGACACCGGAGAACACTTTTGTTGATAAAGCAGGTTTGGAAACCATGCTTCGCCTCTGCCGTAAACAGATGAATTTTGAATGGTTTGGAGACGCTTTCAACTCCGGAAACTGTGAAACCTATTCTGTATATGAATATGCTTGGTCTGACCTGGCCGTTATGGGTGGTCCTGAAACGAAGGAAATCCATAATATGGTGACTCAGTTGACTCCAACCACTAATATGTATCTGCATCTTCGTTACTGGGTTTTTGGATGGAACGGTATCAAGTATGCCAATACGGTTATTACCCGTGCTCCTGAAGCTGAAGGTATGGCTTCGGAAGAAGACAGAAACGCTTGTTTGGCAGAAGGGTATTTCCATCGTGCTTACTGGTATTATCTGTTGACTAACCAATTTGGAGATGTACCTTGGATTGGAGAAGAAATTACCGGTGCAAAACTGGACTTTAATACCGTTTCCCGCAAGACTATTCTGGCAAATATCAAGAAAGATATGGAATATGCCGTACAATGGTTGCCAAAAGAAGTAATCCGTGGTGCTGTGAGCAGAGCTGCAGGTGAACATTTACTGGCTAAAATATGTCTGGCTACCGGTGACTTCCAACAGGCAGTAGATGCAACTACTCGTTGTATCAATGATTACGGATTGCGTCTGATGACCGAACGTTTCGGTATCAATATGGATGATAAGAGTAAGGACGTATACAACGACCTGTTCCAGGAAGAGAATATCAGTATTGTTGAGAACAAAGAAGGCATTATGATCGGTCAGGAAATCTACGGTCTGGACGGATGTTCTTCTCCAAGCGGTTCAAAACGCAAGCGTAACTTCGTGCCGCAGTGGCATGCCGGAAGCAAAATGAAGACACCGGACGGAAAGAACGGAACGACTGATGCATCAGGTATTTATGATGGATACGAACAGTTGGAAGAGCTGGGTAGAGGTCTTGCCAAGATACGTCCTACCAACTATGCACAATATGAGTTGTGGAAGAATTGTGGAGATGATATGCGTCATAATTCCAATAACTGGTATGATAAGTCACGTATCAAATATAATCTGCCGGCTTCAAAGGGAGGTAGTGCCGCTTACTTCGGTCAACCGGTTGATCCTGCTTACTGTACCGATACCATGCGCTGTTATTTCTCTTTCCCGATTGTGAAGGTTCTGATTGATAAGGATGATCCGAATGCAGGCGGTAAAGTACCTGTAGGTGGTTTCACTGACCAGTATATCTTCCGCCTTGCCGAAACTTACCTGAATAGAGCTGAGGCTTACTGGTGGTTAGGCAAGAACGATCTGGCTACTGAGGATGTGAATACAATCCGTCGTCGTGTGAATGCACCGGAACTCTCATCTGTTACACTGGAAGATATCCTGGATGAAAGAGCTAGAGAATTGTTCCTGGAAGACCATCGTAAGACTGAGTTGACTCGTATTGCCTTCCTGAAAGCAGAAAAGGGCATAGATGGATATTCACTCAATAACTTTTCAGAAAAGAACTGGTATTATGACCGCATGATGGAGAAGAATAATTTCTTTGCAACTGAATATTATTATTCAACCAATGCATTTATCATGAAGCCGTATCACGTGTTGTGGCCCATTCCGCGTAATGCCATAGAATCCAACACTCAAGGCCGTATCAATCAGAACTATGGTTACGACGGTTATGAAGATAATATCCCGGTAGAAGAACTTGAACAAAGATATAAATAAGATAATATATGAGAAGTAAATATATATTGTTTGCCTTGGCTCTGACAGGAGCCTTGGCATCCTGCTCGGACGACGATAATAAGGGAACTGCAAACTATAAGAATCCTTATTCAAACCCATTGACTGATTACAGCGCAGCTGACCCTACAGTCTGGAAAGAGAACGACCATTCATTCTATGTATATGCCACCAATACATCTGTAATCCGTAAGTCGGAAGATTTGATTCATTGGACAGACGGAGGCAAGATGTTTGCAACGAAACCTACCTTCGTTACGGAATCAGGTGCAGCTGTTTGGGCACCGGATATCGAAAAGGTCGGTGACAAATATATCCTGTATTTTGCCATGTCTGCCATGGGCAAGCCTGCAACTGCCGGTATCGGTATTGCTTCGGCTGACTCTCCCGAAGGTCCTTTCACATTGGATATATCGGTAGATGGAAAAGGAAAGTTGTTCACTTCAAGTGAAATTGATGTAAGAAACTCCATCGATCCTTGTTTCTTCGAAGACAACGGACAGAAATGGCTGGTTTGGGGTAGTTTCAACGGTTTGTATGCTGTGAAGCTGAATGAAGACGGTACAAGAGTATATCCCGACATTGCAACAGCCAAGAAAGAAAGAGTGCAGGTTGCGGGTACTGCTTTTGAAGCACCTTACATTCATAAACGTGGCGATTATTACTACATGTTTGCATCTGTCGGTTCATGCTGTAACTCTATGTTGAGTACTTATACTACGGTTGTCGGCCGTTCCACTTCTTTCTTAGGCCCGTATGTGAATAAGAACGGAGAATCAATGCTGGACAATAAATATGAAGTGCTGATCAGAGCCAATGATCGTTTTGTAGGGCCGGGTCATAACTCGGAGATTATAACGGACAGTGAGGGTAATGAATGGATGTTATATCATAGTTATGACAGACACACCCCGAGCAAAGGACGCTATTTGATGATTGACCGGATTGTTTGGGAAAATGATTGGCCGGTGATTGCCGGTAATAGTCCATCTACCGAGGCAGAAGCTCCGGTTTGTAAATAAGTAATGGTGAATATATGCAGAAAATATTGTTAATCGGAGCCTTTCTCGCCATAAGCTGTTTGCTTATGGCGAAAGGACCCGTCAAAAACTATCAGAATCCGGTTGTAAATTATAGCCTGCCCGATCCCTCTGTTATCAAAGGGGAAGATGGTTATTATTACCTGTATGCCACCGAAGATATCCGAAACTTGCCTATCCATCGTTCAAAAGACTTGGTGGAGTGGGAGTATGTGGGTACTGCTTTTACCAAAGGCACTCGTCCGGATTTTGAACCTAAAGGAGGACTCTGGGCTCCTGATATCAATAAAATAGGTGATAAATACGTGCTTTATTATTCTATGTCTGTCTGGGGTGGCGAATGGACCTGTGGTATCGGATGTGCCACTGCCGATAAGCCCGAAGGCCCTTTTACAGATCATGGAAAGATGTTCCGCAGCAATGAAATCAATGTACAGAATTCCATTGATCCTTTCTATATAGAGGATGGAGGAAAGAAATATCTCTTTTGGGGTAGTTTCCGGGGAATTTACGGCATTGAACTGTCGGATGACGGACTTTCTGTTAGGAAAGGTGCCAAGCTCCGCCGGGTGGCAGGAACAGCCTATGAAGGAACATATATTCATAAAAAAGATGGTTATTATTATTTCTTTGCATCTATAGGAACTTGCTGTGAAGGATTGAAAAGTACTTATACTACGGTTGTAGGTCGTTCGAAGAAACTTTTTGGACCTTATGTGGATAAAAACGGTAGGAAGATGCTGGATAACCACCATGAAGTACTGATTCATAAGAATGAGGCTTTTGTAGGTACCGGACATAACTCAGAGATTGTAACGGATAAGGCGGGTAATGACTGGGTGTTTTATCATGCAGTGAGTACCAAGAATCCCGGAGGTCGTGTGTTGATGCTGGATAAGGTTGATTGGAAAAACGGATGGCCATCCGTGTCTGGCAATTCTCCGTCATCAGAATCCGAAAGGCCTGTATTGTAAAATAGTAAAATGAAGATTGAATATGAGGTTAAAAAGATTGTTTTTAGGGATAATGCTTTCTGCGGGCATTGCAAATATTGGAGCGGCAAACTATATTCCAGAGAATGTTTCCGTATCTTTAAAAGTTCCGGGAAATGATGCCAAACACTATTCATTAACTCTCCGGAAAGTGCAGGATGGCGTGTACAATTGTCAGCCTTCCGAGAATCTGCCGCTGGTCATTACCCGTCAGGTTACAGAGAAAGATGGAAAACAACGCATCAATGTTGTCATCAAAGCTCTGGAGAATGTGTATTTCAATTATGGAGAGCAGATAAAAACCGGTTATAAGCATGATGACTGCCAGTTCTATATGCCCGGTTTCTGGTATCGTCGCAATCTGCGTTCACCCAAGGAAGCACCTTCATTCCATACTTCCGATAGTTGGTTGGTGCGCGAGGACCGTCTGAGTACTCCGCTTACAGCAGCTTTCAGTCCTGCAAATGGTAAATCAATGTCGGTTATCCGCATTGATAAGTTTGACAAGGAGGCGTTGGCCACTCACAAAGAAGGAGAGGTCATTGTGTCCGGAGAAACATCCATAGGCTATACCGGATTTGAAAATGTAGGAGGCATGACTGTGCTTTCTTACGGCTTTCCGTATCGGGAAGCTCCGAAAACTTATATTCGTAAATTGACTTTAGCTCCTCCCGTTGAGGCTTTCCAGTCGCTTCGCAAGGGAGACAGCATTACTCTGACCTGGGAGTTGGCGGAAATAGATGCTGCCGATTTCTCTGAGTGCGTGCAGCGTACCTGGGAGTATTGCTACGATACCAACCGCCCTCAGCCTGTTGATACACCTTATACGGTGGACAGAATGAAAGAAGTACTCAGCAATTTCTTTGTAGAAAGTTATGTGGACAATACGCCTACTCATTACTACTCAGGCGTGGAACTGAAAACGGCTACTTGCGATCATGTGGATGTTGCCGAAATCGGATTTGTGGGACGTACGTTGCTCAATGCTTTCAATGCACTGGAATATGGTACGCAACAGAACCGCCAGGAATTAATGAATAGTGCCAACAGTGTTTTTGATACATATCTTCAGAACGGTTTCTCTCCGGCAGGATTCTTCAATGAGGTGGTACATTACAATCGTGGCTTTAAAGAATCCAAGCACAGCATCCGTCGTCAGTCAGAGGGTGTGTATGCCGTGCTGAATTACCTGAGTTACGAAAAGCAGCAGAAGCGCAAACATCCTGAGTGGGAGAAGCGTATCAAAGGTATTTTGGATAGCTTCCTGCGTTTACAGAACGAGGACGGCAGCTTCCCGCGCAAGTTTAAGGATGATTTCTCCATTGTAGACGGAACCGGTGGAAGCACCCCTTCGGCCACTTTGCCTTTGGTGATGGCTTACAAGTATTTCAAGGATAAACGTTATCTGGAGAGTGCGAAACGCACGGTGGGCTATCTGGAGAAAGAACTTATCTCCAAGGCCGATTTCTTCTCTTCGACCCTGGATGCAAATTGTGAGGATAAAGAAGCTTCCCTGTATGCCGCTACCGCTACGTATTATCTGGCTTTGGTTACTAAAGGTGCAGAGCGTGCACATTATGCCGAACTGTCGAAGAAAGCGGCTTATTTTGCTTTATCCTGGTATTATACCTGGGACGTTCCCTTTGCCGAAGGTCAGATGCTGGGTGATATCGGTTTGAAAACCCGTGGCTGGGGAAATGTATCGGTAGAGAATAACCACATCGATGTGTTTGTTTTCGAATTTGCCGACGTATTGAATTGGCTTTCCAAAGAATACAGTGAACCTCGTTTCTCAGAATTTGCACAGGTGATTTCTACCTCTATGCGCCAACTTTTGCCGTACGAAGGACACATGTGCGGTGTGGCCAAAGTGGGCTTTTATCCCGAAGTTGTGCAGCATACCAACTGGGATTATGGTCGCAATGGAAAGGGATATTATAACAATATCTTCGCTCCGGGCTGGACGGTTGCTTCCTTGTGGGAACTCTTCTCTCCGGGACGTGCGGAGAAGTTCTTATTGAAATAAAAAGATGGATATAAAATACAACGTGCATGAGTCATAATCTCATGCACGTTGCATCTATATATCCTGCATATCCGATCTATATATCCTATACATCCGATCTATAGGTCCTGCGTGTCCCATCTATATATCCTGCGCGTCCCATCTATAGATGCTCTAAACAGCGACTTTCTTTCGTTTCTTTATCGCATAGCCAGCGCTTTATTCTCTGCTGCCTCCATAATCTCCCGTTCTCCCGGTCCTTTATCATTAATGCCGCAAAGATGCAGAATACCGTGGATAATAACCCGGTATAGTTCCGTTTCATAGTCACTGCCGAACTGCTCTGCATTGGTGCGTACCGTATCGAGGCTGATAAATAAATCACCGCTGAGGCGATTCCCCTCGCAATAATCAAAAGTGATGATATCCGTGTAGTAATCATGTTGCAGATACTGGCGGTTCACCTCAAGGATTTTCTCGTCGGAACAGAAAATATAAGCGATTTCACCGACTCTTTTCCCGTAAGTGGCGGCAACGGCTTTAATCCATTCTGTGGTTTGGCTCTTTTTGATGGCGGGCATTTCTACACCGTCTGTCTGATAGGAAATCATATCAATTAAAAATTATAAATTAAAAGAAAAACAGATAGCTGATGATGATGGCGGCAATGATACCTGCAAGGTCCGCTATCAGTCCGCAGGTGACGGCATTACGCGTTTTGGTGATGCCTACACTTCCGAAGTAGACGGCCAGGATATAGAAGGTGGTATCCGAAGCGCCGCGGGCTACACAACTCATTCGCCCTACGAAAGAATCTGCGCCATACTCCTTCATGGTGTCAATCATCAGACCGTTGGCACCGCTGCCACTCAACGATTTCATCAGTGCGGTTGGCAAAGCGCCTACAAAGCTGGTGTCTGCGCCGAACAATCCCACAACGTAACCGATGCCGCTTACCAGCATATCCATTGCGCCGGAAGTGCGGAAAACGGCAATACCCACCAGAAACGCCACCAGGTATGGAATGATGCGCACGGCGGTGGTAAAGCCTTCTTTTGCACCTTCTACGAAGGCATCATATACATTTATTTTCTTCCACAATCCCCAGACTATGAACAAAAGAATGATGCTGAACAGGATAACGTTGGCAATCAGTGTGGAATACGTGCCGATTTCTTCCCGGCCAAGCCTCATAAACAAGTAAATCAGCCCTGCAAAGAAAAGGCTGATGCAACCGATGAGGATAAGGATGGGCTTGTTGATCAGGTTGATACGTTGGGCAATGCTGACGGCAATCACTCCCACAAGGGTGGAGATGGCTGATGTGATCAGTATGGGGATGAATATGTCGGTAGGCTGTGCAGCGCCCATCTGGGCACGATACATCATGATGCTGATAGGGATCAGGATCAATCCGGAAGTATTGAGCACCAGGAACATGACCATCGGATTGGTTGCCGTATCCTTTTGGGGATTCAGTTCTTGCAGTTCCTTCATAGCTTTCAAACCCATTGGGGTGGCTGCATTGTCCAGTCCCAGCATATTGGCGGAGAGATTCATAAAGATGGAACCCATGGCAGGGTGCCCTTTGGGTATTTCGGGGAAAAGACGGCAGAACACCGGACTCAGCCAGCGGGACAGTGCGTTAATCATACCGCTTTGCTCGCCGATCTTCATGATACCCAGCCATAGAGAAAGGATGCCCGTCAGCCCCAGTGATATTTCGAAGGCTGTTTTCGAGGAAGTGAATGTTGAATTGACAAGCTCCGTAAAGATTTCTGTGTTGCCCATAAACAGGAGCTTGATGAGTGCCACAATGAAAGCAATTACGAAGAATGCTACCCAAATGTAATTTAAAACCATAAAATAACGCGTTGATTTTCGTGCAAAAGTAGGAATATCTTTCTATTTAGCGTGATAAATGGAAAGATTATTGCATTTATTAGGGCAATAACACTATTTCGAATATGAAATTCTGGCTATCTTTGCTTTCCGATATTGCGACGGTGGTATGTGATTAAAGCAACTGTTTGCAATGCGTCTGTTTAAACCAATAATTAACTGATATGAAAAACAAATGTATGTTAGTTGCAGCTTTGCTGTTGTTATCCGGTACAATCTCGGCCAAGGTGGTATTGCCTCCGATGTTTTCGGATAACATGGTGTTGCAGCAACAGGCGGATGCCCCTATCTGGGGTGAGGCAAAACCGATGAAAACGGTGAAAATAACCACTTCCTGGGACGGGAAGACGTATGAAACGCTGTCTGATAAGGAGGGTAAATGGAAGCTTTCCGTTCGTACCCCTGAAGCGGGTGGCCCGTATGAGCTTACACTGACCGATGGTCAGAAACTAGTGTTGAAGAACGTAATGATTGGTGAGGTATGGATCTGTTCCGGACAATCCAATATGGAAATGCCTCTGAAAGGATGGGGAAAGATTATGGATTATGAGAAGGAAATAGCCGCCGCTAATCATCCCAATATCCGTTTATTGCATGTGGAACATGTAACCAGTACACAGCCGGAGACGGATATCAAAATCCGTGATAATGGCTGGCAAGTATGCTCACCGCTGACCGTTCCTGAATTTTCGGCTACCGCCTATTTCTTTGGTCGTGAAATCTCTGAAAAACAGAATGTACCCGTCGGGCTGATTCATACTTCCTGGGGTGGGACCAATGTAGAGTCCTGGATAAGCGGGAAGGTGTTACAGGAAATGCCGGATTTTAGTAAAGTGGTGGAAGATATTCGTGCAATGCCCGATAAAACTGCGATGAAAGCGGACTATTTGAAAGCTTTGGAAGCTTGGAACAATCGCGTTGATGAAGGCTTTGCTGCCGGAAAACCGGTACGGGCTGAGGCATCTCTGGATGATAAAGCCTGGGGCAAACTGAACTTCCCCGGAATGGTGGATCAGCAAGGGCTTGGTGATTTTGACGGACTGATCTGGCTTCGCCGCACCGTCGATATTCCTGCATCCTGGGCAGGTAAGAAGGTGCAGTTAGTTTTAGGAGCCATTGATGATAATGATATAACGTATTGGAATGGTCGGGAAGTGGGCCGTACGGATGGCTATTCTGTTCAACGCAATTACACCGTTCCGGGTAAGCTGGTGAAAGCAGGACCGCTTACGCTGGCTGTCCGTGTGACAGATACAGGCGGTGGCTGTGGCATGCCGGATGAGCTTTATCTCCGTTCAGACAATGGAGAACAAATCAGCCTGGCCGGTGAATGGAAATATCAGATAGCCGCCGATGCCCGGAAAGAGGGTATGTTTCCGAAGGATATGTCCGAGGACCCCAATCTGCCGACATCTTTATACAATGCTATGATCCATCCGCTGGTGCCTTACAGTATCCGTGGTGCTATCTGGTATCAGGGGGAAAACAATGCTTCCCGTGCCTATCAGTATCGTGAGCTTTTCCCGCTGGTTATCGAGAACTGGCGTAAGGACTGGGGGCAGGATTTTCCATTCTATTTTGTGCAGTTGGCCAACTTTATGCAAGTGTCTCCAAACCCCGTTGATTCTGACTGGGCGGAACTTCGTGAAGCACAAGAGCGTACATTGTCGGTAGCGAATACCGGAATGGCTGTGATTATTGACAAAGGCGATGCCAATGACATCCACCCGAAAGATAAACAGGCCGTTGGACATCGCCTGGCATTGGTGGCCCGTGCCAAGACGTACGGAGAACAAATTCCTTATTCCGGTCCCGTCTATCGTTCCTATCAGGTAGATGGGGATAAGATCATCCTTTCTTTTGATCATACGGATGGTGGCTTAAAGAGTAGTGACGGGAAGGCATTGCAAGGCTTTGCCATTGCCGGTCGTGATCATAAATTCCACTGGGCGAAGGCCGAAATACAGGGTGATAAGATTGTGGTGAGTTCTCCCGATGTGCCGTATCCCGTTGCCGTGCGTTACGCATGGGCCAACAATCCGGTTTGTAACTTATATAATGGTGCCGGCCTTCCGGCTTCACCTTTCCGTACGGATGACTGGAAAGGGGTGACGCAGAAATAACATCGATATAGAAATGTTCGCTTTGTGCTGCATGTGAAGTGTTAATGTAGTGCAAAGCGAATTTTTTTTGAAAAGAACTTTGCCCTGTATGAATAAAATTATTTCCTTTGCATCTGAATCATAGTTTCCAAGCGTGGAAGCGATTCTAAATAATACATGACAAGACGTTTACAGAGTGCTATTCTCCATGTTTAGGCTTACAAAGTAGTGGGTATGGAGAAGAAGTTGGTATAGATTCCTACGTCTTTTTTTAACTATTGCCAAATCAGGGGAAAGCTATAGGCGACAAAACTTTATAATAATGGTAATGCAAAAAATGCAGTTGCGAAGTTTGTGGGGCAAAGGATTTATCTTTTATGCTATTTCGGTGCTGACGATTACCGTACAGTTCTTTTTTTATCTCATTAATAGTCCTCGGCTTTCTGTAATGGATGTCGGCGGATGGTTCTTTTATGTAACGGCTGCTTGTTCGCATGCTGCCTTGTGGGCATTTATACCCTATGCAGTGTCCATGATGGTGGCGCTTATTGTACGGCATAGTAAAGCTGCTGCTATGGTACACGTTATTCTTGTAACGCTGCTCAATGCTCTTGCTTATATAGACGGTAGTGTATACAGCCTCTATAAATTCCACATTAATGGCTTCGTTCTAAATCTCTTGCTTGGCGAGGGGAATAGTGAGATTTTCACGTTCAGCCCCTGGCTTTACCTCAAAATGGCTGGGGTGCTGTTGGGTGTGTTTGCCGTTAATACTCTGCTGCGGTTGCTTGCCGGACGTTGTTATGATCGTTTTCATCGCTGCGGTTTCTGGCCGGCACTTTCAGTGCTGATTCTATTTGCACTGTTTTCCAATCTTTACCATGCTTATGCAGCCGTTATGCAGAAACCTTCGGTGATTCGCAGTGCTTCATGTCTGCCTTATTATTTTCCGCTGACAGCTACCCGGCTGATGATAAAATTAGGAGTAGTCTCATCCGAAGATGTCATCAAGATGAATTTCAAGAATAAAAAGCAGACCACGGATCTCAACTATCCGGTACATTCTCTGGAGCACCGAGTTCATTCTACCTCTAAGAATGTAGTGCTGATAACCATCGATTCGTGGAACTATCGTGCTTTTAACCCAGATGTAATGCCCTGCATCACTCACTTTGCCGATAGTTGCAGTAACTTCACCTCCCACCTGAGTAGCAGTAACGGTACACGCGGCAGTATCTTTGGGCTTTTCTTCAGCCTTTCTTCCATTTATTGGAGCGATTTTGAGTTGTCAGGCATTCAGCCCTTACTGATAGAAGAATTATTGGCGCAGAACTACCGGATAGGTATTTACCCTAGTGCCACCCTTGTCAGCCCGCCATTTGCTAAAATACTCTTTTCGAAAGTTCCTAACTTGCGTACTCATACACCGGGAGAGACTGTCTACGATCGTGACTGCCGTATTACGACGGATTACCTTCAATCACTTGATACTTTAGGGAGTGGTACACAACCATTCTTCTCATTTCTTTTTTACGACTTGGCACATGGAATCGAACTTTCTAAGGACAAGCTCTACCGTTTTAAACCCACTTGGGAGTTTGCAGACTATATGAAATTGGATAACAATATTGATCCGACTCCTTTCTTGAATCTATATTACAACTGCATGGCGGAGGTGGACTCTCTGGCTGGTTGTGTCTTGCAGAAACTTGCTGAGAAGAAGTTACTGGATAATACACTTGTTATCATTACAGGCGACCATGGACAGGAGTTTAATGAAAATCACAAGAACTATTGGGGGCATGGCAGCAATTACTCGCCTGTACAGACGCATATACCTTTCTTATTATATGACCCGGGAAAGCCATCGCATACGTACCGTCATGTCACCACCCATTATGATTTTGTACCTACTTTGATGACTGAAGTGTTGGGGGTGACCAGTCCCCCTTCGGACTATAGCATGGGGCATCTCCTCACCGATACCTGCTCACGCAATTGGCACGTTGTAGGCGATTATCTGGACTATGCCTTTATTGTGGACAACCATACAATTTTGGAAAAACAACCCTCTGGCTGCATAGAAATCAGTGATAGCCTTTTGAACCCCTTGGAAGATTATAAAATAGATACTAGGAAGTTGAATGAAGCTATTCTTTCTATCAATAGGTTCTATAAATGAGATGAACGTTTGCTTGCTTATTTGCTGTTGTTATCCTAAACAATGCTTATTATATGCAATAAAAAGGTAAAAATCATCAATTAGTCTGTCTTGTGAGGTAGGGGGATATTTTATTTCACAGATAAAACATATCTTTATCATCATATAACATACAACAGACAAATAACTTATGCTGAAAAAAACGATTCTTGCCTGTGTTCTTTTGCATTTGGTTGTAGGAACTATTTCACCCCAAAATGTAGACTCTACTGATATTAAAAGCATGCGTGCTTACTATAAACAGTATTTCAATGATCCTACTGATCCCATTGTTCTTGCAGCATCGGATACATTGTTCGATATGGCAATCAGGTGCAACGATACGGTGATGGCTAAGATAGCTTTGGGAGCCAAGGTGGACTATTACTATTACGGACAGGGTGAGAACCGTACAGATAGCATCATAGCCGGAGTCAATCGCTTAAAACAATATGCCAGAAGGGTCGGTAATGCAGAACTTTACTACTGGGCGTGGGCTGCCAGGTTGGTTAACTATTATATCATACAGGGAGAATATAACATTGCTCTTCTTGAAGCTGAAAAGATGTTGCAGGAGGCCAAAGGTGAGAAAGATCAGGGAAGTATTGCTGAGTGCTATTATGCATTGGCCAATGTATATGGGGCTAAGGGTTTAGTGAAAAAATCTCAGGAGTTCATGCTTAAAGAGATTGATATTTTTGAGAATGCCAATGTGGTAAGATATAATATATCCTGTCAGTATAGTGATGCCGCAAAGATATACATTGATCTGGGCGAAGCGGAAAAAGCTCCCGAACTTCTTAAAAAGGCACTCAAAACCTCTAAAACCACTTATCATGAAGTGACGGCCAAACTGGTTTATGTATCACTCTATCTTGCACAAGGAGATACAGCAGCTGCCCGCAAGGCATTGGAGGAATGTAGGCGAATGTATATGGAAGAACCTTCAATGAAACGTCATATCCACTATTTATATGATGTAGAGATTGATTATAACTGGAGGGTGGGCAACTATAATAAGGCCCTTAGCGTATTGGATGAACGGGAAAACGAACTGAAGAAGAAAAACAATCTGACGACCCTGGTGCTACTGAGAAAAATGAAGGCGGATATTCTTTGGGATATGAATCGTAAAGAAGAAGCAGCCGGGTTATACCGCGATTTTCTGTTGGAACAGAAGAAGGAGAGAGAAAGGAATGAAGAAATCACCACCAGTGAGTTTGCTACCATGCTGAATTTGCAGCAGCTCAATGCTGAAAAGGTACGTCTGGAGAAGATTTCTCAGAAGAAACAACTGCAAAATACCCGGACCATTTTATTCTCTGTTATAGGTATTTTATGTGTCGTCGTTATCTTCTTGTGGCAACAGAGAAAACTCAATGCAAAGTTGCATAGGGCAAAAAATAAACTGGACGAGCAGAATCGTACATTAATTAAAGCCGAGGAGGAACTGCGTAAAGCCAAAGAGCTTGCTGAACAGAGTAATTGGCTGAAAACAATGTTCATTCAGAATATGTCCCATGAAATCCGTACTCCGCTTAACTCCATTGTCGGATTCTCCGGGGTATTGGTTGATATGCTTGATGAAAAGGAAGACATCGGGCAATATGTTGCATTGATTGAGAGTAACAGCAAGCTATTATTGAAGCTGGTAGGTGATATCCTTGATATTTCCATTCTCGACAGTGAGGTTGAAATCAAGCATAATGCTGTTGATGTCAATGCTTGTTGCCAAGCTTCGGTAGATGCGGCGGGGGCATCCTTCGACCCGGGCGTAAAGCTCGTTTTTGAACCAGCCTGTGATGAACTGATCATAAACAGTAATTATAATTATATAGTGCAGGTACTCGACAACCTGCTGGGTAATGCATCGAAGTTCACTCATGAGGGTTCCGTTACATTAGCCTATGAGGTTAAGAAAGAAGAGAATCAATTGATTTTCACGGTTACAGATACCGGGATCGGTATTCCTGTCGAGGAACAGGAGCGTGTTTTTGAGCGCTTTGTGAAGTTGGATAATTTTAGTCAGGGAGCAGGACTCGGTTTGTCTATTTGCCGTATCGTTGCGGAAAGGCTGGGTGGATACCTGATGATTGATAAAGGCTACACTCAAGGTACCCGTATTATTTTCTGTGTGTCGATGTGAAGAATACAGTAAGCGTACTGTCATTCCTTATCAGTATCCGGATTTTTATATTCCTTCAAGATTTTGCAATATATCAATGCTTTATCAGTATCCTATATTTCTGTCAACATGATAGAATATTGCTGTTTTTTCTTTCTCCAAAACCCTGATAAATGATATTATAATATTATATGAATCATCTGTTATATTGAACTTCTGTTTAAATCATTATGTTTGCGATTACTGAATCAATATACATGAAGAACATGATGATAGGAATTGAATGTAAATTAAGGAGAGTATCACTATTGATAGGAATATCATTTTTGATGCTTATATCTTTTTCTTGTCGGCAAAATGAGGAGAAAAGATATTTGATAGGAGTATCACAATGTAGTGATGACGAGTGGCGTGACAAGTTGAATAAAGAAATTTTTCTGGAGGCTATGTTCAGGGGGAATATAGATGTTATCTTCTGCTCCGCTAATGACAATAATGCTAAACAGGCTGAAGATATAGCTTATCTCATGAAGAAAAAGGTGGATCTCATGATTATCTCTCCCAATGAATCGGCACCTGTTACCCCTGCTGTTGAGATGGCATACAAAAGTAATATCCCCATTATTATCAGCGACAGGAAGATACGTTCAGATAAGTTCACTGCATATATCGGTCCTGATAATTATGAAATAGGTGCTTTGGCAGGTGAATTTATAGTGAAATACCTGAAAGGGAAAGGAAAGATTGTTGAGATTAAGGGTACAGAAGGTGCTTCTCCTACAATTGAAAGGCATGAGGGATTTATGTCTGTCGTTAATAAATATAAGGATATAGAGATTATTTATTCGGAGAGTGGTATTTTCCTGGAAAGCATTGGAGAAAAGAAAATGGAAGAGGCATTGCAGCTGAATCCGGAAATAGATCTGGTGTTTGCCCACAATGATCGGATGGCTAAGGGTGCATATAAGGTTGTGAAAGCGGAGGGAAGAGAGAAGGAGATCACCTTTGTGGGTATTGATGGGCTTGCTGAAGATGGATACGGTGTCGATATGATATTGGATGGAGTTTTAGCAGCTTCGTTTGTGAATGCTACAGGAGGGGATAAGATAATGGAGCTTGCCATGAATATCCTGCAAAATAAGCCGTTCGAACGGGAGACGATCCTGCCTACTACTCAGGTGGATCATACGAATGCCAGAATATTGAAGCTTCAGGCAAGGTATATGAATGGACAAAGCGATAAGATATTCTCACTGAATAAAGACATTAATAAAAATATCTCATTGTATGCACGCCAGCAGGTGCTTTTATATTGCTCTGTCATTATTCTGGTTTTGTTACTGCTGTTTCTTTATCTGCTGATGAATGCATTCCGGAAGAATAAACAACACAACAATGAATTATCTCAAAAGAACAAGGATATTGAAGATAAGAATGAGCAACTGGAGTTGCAGAGAAGACAATTAGAGGAAGCTACACAATCGAAATTGCACTTCTACACTACCATTTCACATGACTTTCTGACTCCCCTGACACTTATTATAGAACCGGTCGAGCTGTTGTTGCAGAATCATCAGATGAAGCATGATCAATACGACCTGTTGGTAATGGTAAAACGGAATGCTATCATCCTTCACCGCTTGGTTAAGCAACTTCTTGATTTTAGGAAATATGAGAATGGAAAGCTGGCGCTGAACCTGTCACAAGCGAATCTGAAAGATTGTATCGAGGGGTGGAGTAAGGCCTTTTGTCCTGCCATTAAGCGAAAGAGCATTAAGTTTTGTATTCATGTAACAGAAGATGCCGCGAATTTTGAAATGGCTCTTGATTACAATAAGATAGAACGTCTGTTTTACAATCTATTATCGAATGCCCTTGAATTTACGAATCAGGGAGGAACGATACGGGTGGATTTGTACAACGAATGGGATGCGAATGAAAAGAAGGCTGTCATTAAAATCTCCGATACCGGGGTCGGGATTGATCCTGAATATATAGAGAACATATTCGACCGTTTCTTCAAAGTCGATAACTATTCATCAGGTTCGGGTATCGGCCTGGCTGTTGCAAAAGCTTTTGCAGAACTTCATGGAGGGGATATCAGGGTGAAAAGTGAAGTAGGTAAAGGATCGGAATTTTATGTTATTCTGCCTTATCTCAATGCAACTATAGAAGGACAGACTTTCTCGTTGGAAACTAAAAACAATGATGAAGAAGGAGATAACATAGACCTTGGCAATCAAACACTTCTTCTGAATGAGAGAAATAAACCTGTCATCTTAGTGGTGGATGACAATCTGGATATACTGAACTTCATTTGCAACCTGCTGCAAACAGAATATATTGTTTTGCTGGCGAAGAATGGTCAGTACGGACTTAAACTGGCTTCTCAGTATTTGCCTGACCTGGTGATTGCAGATGTAATGATGCCCATGATGGATGGCTTTGAACTCTGTCGGCGTTTAAAAGGTGAATCCATAACGCATCACATTCCTGTCATTCTATTGTCGGCCTTGACGCTAAGCAGTCAGAAGATAAAAGGCATTGATTGCGGAGCGGACATTTATTTTGAGAAACCCTTCGATTCGTCTCTTTTACTGGCTTACGTCAAGAATTTGATTAAAAGCAGGAAGGATGCAAAAGCGATTTTGAATGAGGCAGATTCTACACCCAATGACGGAGTAAAACTGGAAGGGCGCCTGTTCATGGAAAAGATATATGCCTTGATGGATAGTCACATTGCCGATAGTGGCTTTAAAGTAGAGGCTTTCGGGCAGTCTATAGGCTTGTCTCGTGTACAACTTTACCGGAGAATAAAAGAACAGACCGGTTATTCTCCCAATGAACTGCTTAGGGTGTATCGTTTGCAAAAAGCTAAAAAACTATTGTCTACAACAGATCTTGCCGTTGCGGAGATTGCATACCGGGTAGGGTTCTCATCGCCGGCCTATTTCACTAAATGTTATCGTGAATTCTATAAGGAATTACCTACTGCATTTCTTAAACGTATGGCATTGAAGAATGAAGATTCTTTATGAGTGATAACCTGAAAAAGGAATATTTGTACCTGATCCGAAGTAGCATGTTTCATTTACTATAATGGATGTTTCGGAATCGGAATGGTGATAGTATACGAAACAATATTGATACTCATATTTACTACTGCCGGGTATATTTGTGCAACGATTTCCTCTTCATTATTATCATAAAATAAATGGATACCATGAAAAACTATTTTCGTATATTAAGTTGGTCGGTAATTGTCTCTTTAGGCGGTTTCCTTTTCGGGTTTGATACAGCGGTTATTTCCGGTGTAGAAAAGACCATTCAGGCTATATTCAGTTTAACCTCCGTAGAGCATGGATTTACTATTTCTTCTGCGCTAATCGGGACGGTTATCGGGGCTTTGGGAATCAGTAAGCCTGTGGATAAATATGGAAGGCGTCCTATGTTGCTGATTATAGCGTCGGTCTATTTGCTTTCTGCCGTAGGATGTGCTTTTTCGTTTGATGCAGGTTCTTTGATCTTTTTCCGCTTTATTGGCGGGTTGGGTGTGGGGGCTTCATCGGTGGTGGCGCCTATGTATATATCAGAGGTGGCTCCGGCTAAAGTGAGAGGACAGATGACCGCTATTTTTCAGATCAATGTGATATTCGGTATACTGATGGCTTATGTTTCCAACTACCTGTTATATGATTTGTCGGATTATTCATGGCGTATCATGTTGGGTATTGAGGGGGTTCCGGCTTTAATCTATTTCATCCTGTTGTTCTTTGTTCCCGAAAGTCCTCGCTTCCTGGTGATGAAGAATAAAATAGCTCAGGCTAAAGAGGTACTGATGCAGATTGATGATACGCAGGTAGAGCAAGTAGTCGGGGCTATACAGCAACAGATCAGGAAGAATATTGCTCAGAAAGGTGCTCTTTTCACTAAAGCGAATAAGAAAGCTATCATTGTTGCTTTTCTGGTTGCTATGTTTAATCAATTCTCCGGCATTAATGCTATTTTGTATTATGCACCGAGAATATTTGAGCAGAGTGGTTTATCGTCGGGAGACTCTTTACTACAATCTGTAGCTATTGGCATCGTGAACCTGGTTTTCACATTTATAGGCTTCCTGCTGATAGATAAAGCTGGTCGGCGTAAATTGCTTATGTTTGGCTCAATGGGTATGGCGGTATGCTTGGGTGTTGCTTCCTACATATTCTTTGCCTTCGATCTGGGTGGTATTCCTCTGTTAATCTCAATTTTATTTTATATCGCTTTCTTCGGTATGTCTACCGGTGCTGTAATCTGGGTGTTGATAGCTGAGGTCTTTCCTAACTCGGTGCGGAGCAAAGGACAATCGTTGGGTAGTTTAACCCATTGGCTTTTTGCAGCTCTGATAACATTCTGTTTCCCGGTGATAGCGGAAAATGGGGGAATCGGTCTTGCTTTCACTTTCGGATTTTTCTCCATTATGATGCTGTTGCAGATGCTGGTGGCCTGGCTATACTTTCCCGAAACAAAAGGCAAGTCATTGGAAGAATTAAGTGAGAATTTATGAATGGATAGAAATAAGTTTAACCTTTAAAAGATGTAGTGCCTATGCAATGATCAAGAAGAAACAGAAACGATTTCAAATATCTTATGCTTTGATATAAGCATATACAAGAGAGATGTATACTATTTAATGTTAATCAAATCAATCTAATCATGTACAAGAAAGCACTGATTATTAATTTACAACGAGTATGTTTTGCCGGTTTACTGGGTCTAGTGAGTCTTCCCCTTGCAGCTGAGGATGACTATACAAAACCGGTATCGACTATGGAAGCACATACGTTTGACAATGCCGGTGTAATGGAAGTTACCCAGCAAAAGAAAGGAATTGCGATAAACGGTACCGTGCGGGATATGCAGCGTGAACCGTTACCGGGAGTGAATATCGTAATAAAGGGAACAACGTCGGGTACTGTTACCGATGTGGACGGAAACTATTTTATTACTGTTCCGGATAAGAAATCCGTACTTGTATTCCAGTATATAGGTTTCGAATCACAAGAAATCACTGTTGGGAATCAGTTGAACGTCAATGTGGCACTGAAAGAAGATGCAAAGGCATTGGATGAGGTCGTGGTGGTAGGTTTTGGCAAGCAGAAGAAAGTTTCTGTGGTGGGTGCCGTCACTACCATCGAGCCGAGGAAACTACAGGTAGGTACAAGCCGTTCCATGAGTACTAACCTGATTGGACAACTGGCAGGTGTCATCGGGGCGCAACGTACCGGGGAACCGGGGTATGATAACTCCACTTTCTTTATCCGCGGCATCTCTTCTTTCAAAGGAAGCAACAATCCCCTGGTTCTTGTTGATGGCATCGAACGGGATCTGAATAATATCGATCCTGCTGAAATAGAGTCGTTTTCCATACTGAAAGATGCATCTGCCAGTGCGGTATATGGTGTTCGTGGTGCGAATGGTGTTATCCTGATCAATACAAAGCGTGGCAAGATAGGAAAGCCTTCAGTGAATGTACGTTTTGAGCAGGCCGTTACGATGTTGGGAAAAACACCTAAGTTGATCGGGTCGTATGACTATCTGAGCCTGATGAACGAACTGTATGCTGACGAAGGTTTACCGGCACCTTATAAGGATATTGAAAAATATCGTACGGGTGAAGATCCCGACCTCTATCCGGATGTAGACTGGATAGATGCAATCATGAAAGATATGGGGCATAACACACGTGCTAACCTTGAAGTAAGCGGGGGTAGTGAGATTCTTCGCTATTCGTTGGTTGCTTCGGTTTATTCGGAGAAGGGACTTCTTGAGAATGATTCACGTCAAGAGTGGGATTCCTCTACCAGACTACGCCGTTATAACTTACGCTCGAATGTGGATGTGAATGTGACACCTACCACTCTGTTGCGTGTTAGCATCGGCGGGTATTTACAGGAAGGAACAAGTGCACCGGACAGAGCTCCGAAGTTGTATGAAGATGCTTTCTTCACTCCCCCTTATGTACATCCTACACGCTACTCCACCGGTGAGATTCCCAAACATGGCCAACATAATAATCCATGGGCTGTAACGACGCAAAATGGATATAAAAACACCAATACGACCAAGATAGAGTCGTTGTTCTCTGTTGAGCAAGATTTAAAGTTCCTATTACCGGGATTAAAGGTGAAAGGAGTTTTCTCATTTGATAGTTATTCCGCTAACTCTGTGCTTCGTACCAAGGAGCCGAATTACTACGATGCAGCAGCCACCAGACGTAATCCGGACGGTACACTTAATCTTACTATTCAGAGTTATGGTAAGCCTTATCTTGATTACATGAAGGAGGCCGAGTTTGGAACGAAGAGTGTATATCTTGAAGGTTCAGTCAATTATGACCAGACATTTGGTAAGCATGCCATTAGTGCAATGTTTATGTATAACCAGCGTAGCCTTGATGAAGGTGAGAAACTACCATTCCGTTTTCAGGGTATAGCAGGACGCGCGTCTTATACGTATGATAGTCGTTACGTAGGCGAGGTCAATTTTGGTTATAACGGTTCTGAGAACTTTGCCAGCGGACACCGCTTCGGATTCTTCCCTTCCGTAGCTCTGGGCTGGGTGATATCGGAAGAACCCTTTATGGAACGCTATAAGAATACTCTTTCTACTTTAAAACTTCGCGGCTCTTACGGATTGGTCGGTAATGATTGTCTAGGCCAGAACCGCAGGGATATCCGTTTCCCTTATCTGACTACGATTGATGTGACGGATGGTTACTACTGGGGGGTTGATAACAATTATGGTTATGCAAATGGCAAGCAGGAGGGATTGGCCGGTTCTCCTCTTCTGACTTGGGAAAAAGTAAAGAAACTCAATGTCGGCATCGATCTGGGGTTATGGAATGCTTTAGATCTGTCTGTCGATTACTTCTATGACCTTCGTTATGATATTTTCCTGCAACGTCAGACTATACCTTCTACCGCGGGATTTATTCAAGTGCCTTTTGCCAACTATGGTGAGGCGAGCAATCAGGGTATTGATTTGTCACTGGCCTTTAATAAGCAACTGGGTAAGGATTGGACTATCATGTTACAGGGAACTTTCACTTATGCACAAAGCAAAATAAGGGAAATGGATGAACCGCTTTCTGTAGTAGGAACCAATCGTGCCCGCACAGGGCACCGCATTAACCAATTGTTCGGTCTTGTAGACGAGGGATTGTTTACGGAAGATGATTTCAAGGCAGATGGTTCACTGAAGGAGGGACTTCCTAAGCATACCTTCGGACCGGTACGTCCGGGTGACATCAAATATAAAGACCTGAATGATGATGGCGTTGTGGATAGTTTCGATGAAACAGCTATCGGTGGTACGATAGATCCCCAATTGGTGTATGGTTTTGGTGCGACTGTGAAATACCGGCAGTTTGATCTTGGCTTCTTCTTTCAGGGCAACGGCAAGACTTACCGTGTGATTGGTGCCGGTAAGAATGCTTTTATTCCGGGAAGCGGTGACGGTTGGGGTGCTATTTACTCCAATTACAATGATCGGTGGACCCCCGAAAATCCAAGTCAGAATGTATTTTGGCCCCGCCTTTCCCGTATGGAAAACAAGAACAATGCACAATCGTCCACTTGGTGGCTGCGTAATATGAGTATGTTGCGGTTGAAAAATATCGAGCTAGGGTATAGCTTCTCTAAAAAGACGCTGTTACCGAACTTTATTCAAAGTGCGCGTATCTTCATTGCCGGATCTAATCTGCTGCAATTCTCTAAGTTCAAAATGTGGGATCCCGAGTTGGATACTCCGAACGGACAGTGCTATCCTATTACGAAGTCCGTATCACTTGGTTTAAATGTCTCTTTCTAAGAAGTAATAAATATAAAATGATAATGATATGAAAACATTCAAATATATTTTCTTACTGGGAGCTTTGCTGTCTATAGCTTCTTGTACCGATTTTCTGGATAAGTCTCCGGATGATATGGAGACGTTGGATATGGTTTTTGGGAATAAGGTCAATACGGAAGAATGGCTGGCCGGATGTTATTCCAGTATCCCTGACCATGAAAGGTTCATCCACCAGGAGGGAATAATGGCGGATGATGTAACCCCGAATACAATATGGGCGCAGTGGGGATGGCCTTGCATCTATTTCCAGTCCGGAAACTGGAATCCTGCAAGTACCGTCGACCGTGATTATTGGAGCGTATTGCCGAAACGCATCCGTTCTTCTCTGATTTTTATTCAAAATGTGAAGCCTAATGAAGCTCAGTTATTGACAAGTCAGGAAGTGGAATATATGAAGCTGGAGGCTCGTTTCCTGATAGCTTATTATTATACATTACTGGTTGAAAAATATGGTCCTGTACCTTTTAATCCTGATAAGTTGTGGCCGCTCGATACACCTGCCAATGAATTGCTGGCTACACAGACTCCGTTCGACGAAATTGTCAATTGGATAGATAATGAGTTACTGGAAGTATCCAAGGGGTTACCGGCTGTCTATCCTCAGGCTGAGAAATTTGGCCGTGCTACCTCCTTGATGTGTCTGGCTGTCCGTTCCCGTCTTTTACTATTTGCCGCCAGTCCGTTGGTGAATGGTAATGCGGAGTATAAAGAGCATGTAAATAAAGATGGAGTTGAGCTTTTTAACAGCACATATGATGCCTCCAAATGGACGCGTGCAGCAAAAGCCGCTAAAGAACTGATTGATGCCGCCCATTCAGCAGGAAGAGGACTTTATAAGGAATATATCAACGGAGAGATAGATCCATTCTTATCTTACCAGAATATGATGTGGAAGAAGGAATCGCAAGGAAACAAGGAAATCTTATTTGCCCGTCCCAACTGGGCATATTGGGCTATTCCATTTCTGGCGGCACCCCGTGGTGTGGGCCGTGGCAGCGGACTGGGGGTTAGCCAGTCGTTGGTTGATGCTTTCTTTATGAACAATGGGCTCCCGCCTATTCTGGGGTATGAAAATAATGATGTGGGGCGTCCCATTATCAACACTCAGAGCGGTTACAGTGAATCCGGTTTTTCTGCTGCTCCTGAGTTTCGTACCACAAACTGGACCGAAGGATGCTGGAATAATGATGTGGAGAACAATCATGGTATGATTACGAATGCAGGTACATATAAAATGTATTGCCAACGTGAGCCTCGCTTCTATGTTTCCGTATTATACAACGGCTGTTGGTACAACAGGTTGGAAAGACCGTTGAACTTTCTTTCCGGCCAGCCGGAGAATAACAATCCTGACTGTCCCGAGTCCTGCTATCTGATGCGTAAACTGATTCATCCGGAAAACAATCCTGTCATTGAGCAATGGAACTACTATCCTTCCATCCTTTACCGTCTCGGTGAAGCTTATCTGAACTATGTAGAAGCTCTGAATGAGTCTGATCCCGGTAATCCGGATATCCTGACATATCTGAATCTCATTCGTGAACGGGCAGGCATTCCACAATATGGAAATGGGCAAGGAATGATTCCCGCTCCCGGTACGCAGGAAGAAATGCGTGATATTATCCGTCGTGAACGTCGAGTGGAATTGTGTTGTGAAACAGAAATCCGTCACAATGATATCCGTCGCTGGATGATTGGGGATAAGACGCTGAATACTAAATTTTATGGCATGAACAGGCAAGCCACCACCACACAGGATTTCTATAAGCGTTCATCCTATCAGAACCGTGTTTTTGATAAGAAGTTCTACTGGTTCCCTATTCCTCAGGGAGATATGGATAATAATCCGAATCTGGTTCAGAGTCCGGGTTGGGACAAGTAGTATGATACTTTGAATAATCTGAATAAATAGAGACTGAAGATGAATATAAGAAGGTATTTTACCATAGGAATCCTGTTATGCGGAATAGGCATTCTGAACGCCCAGGTCGTTATTACTTCCGAGGCGGAGCAACGTGCAAAGGAGATCGTTGCGAAAATGACTTTAAAAGAGAAACTACGGTATATATCGGGTTATACGGGCGGATTTTCAATCTGCCCGGTTCCCCGTCTGGGATTGCCGGAGGTGTTTATGGCAGATGGACCGCAGGGTATCCGTAACAATACGAAAAGTACGATGTATCCATCCGGCATCCTGTCTGCTGCCACTTGGAATCGTGATTTGAACTACAGGCTTGGCAGAGGATTGGGACAAGATGCCAAAGCAAGAGGTGTAGGCATTCTGCTGGGACCGGGGGTGAACATTTATCGTTCTCCGTTGTGCGGGCGCAACTTTGAGTATTTTGGCGAGGACCCTTATTTGTCGGGTGAAGTTGCCAAACAGTACATATTAGGAGTGCAATCGGAAGGTGTGATTGCCACAATCAAACATTTTACGGCTAACAACCAGGAATGGGATCGCCACCATGTCAGTTCGGAAGTAGATGAGCGCACTTTGCAGGAAGTTTATTTTGCACCTTTCCGGAAAGCAGTGAAAGAGGCCCATGTAGGAGCTGTGATGAATAGTTATAATTTGCTGAATGGGGTACATGCAAGCGAAAATCGCTGGCTGAATATTGATATACTGAGAGATACATGGGGATTTAAAGGAATCCTGATGTCGGATTGGGTTTCCGTGTATTCTACAGTGGGAGCGGCCAATCATGGTTTGGATTTGGAAATGCCTGCGGGGGAGTATCTGAATGAAGAACTCCTGATGCCGGCTATAGAGCAAGGATTGATAACAGAAGCTACTATTGATTTGAAAGTACAACATATTTTGCAGACTTTGATAGCTTTTGGTTTTTTGGATAAGGACCCTAAAGATACTTCTATAGCTCTGGACAATCCCCATTCGCGTCAGACCGCCTTGGATATTGCCCGTGAAGGAATTGTATTGCTGAAAAATGAAGGGAACATGTTACCTCTGAAAGGTAAGACAGTAGTGATGGGGTCTAATGCGGAAGTGCTGGTAACCGGTGGTGGAAGCGGCTTTGTATCTCCTTTTTCTACTGTCTCTATTGCCGAAGGGCTGGAGCAGTTGCAAAAGCGGAATACAATCCGGCTGAAGGATGATTTGCTGTTTGATGATTTGAAGGATGCGATTTATGCAGATGAGGGTAAGCAGCAAAAAGGATTCAAGGCAGAATATTTCAAGAATGTAGAATTGAAAGGTACTCCTGATGCGACTTGTCTGGAAAATCAGGTTGCCCATGATTGGGGAACCGGTACACCATTGGAAGGATTTCCGGCTGACGGCTTTTCTGTGCGCTGGACTGCAACGTATGTTCCGGCAACCAATGGACTTGTACGCATGACGATGTGTGGGCGAGGTGGCTATAGGGCTTATATCAATGATCAACTGATCTGTACTGACCATCTGCCGGAACGTGAACAGGTGATAGAAGTGGAGGCGGGTAAAAACTACCGGTTGCGTGTAGAATATCATAATTATGGCGGAGATGCCCGTATTGGTTTGAAAACTGGGATACTGAATGAAAGTCTGTTAAAGCAGACATTAGCTCAGGCAAAAAATGTAGTGCTTTGTGTCGGCTTTAACAATGGTGATGAAGATGGTGGTATTGAGGGAGAAGGAGCCGACCGTTCTTTTGCCCTGCCTAAACCTCGGTTGGAGCTGATTCGCAGAGTGACTTCCTTACATGATAACGTTGTGGTAGTGGTAAATGCTGGTGGCGGCATTGATTTTTCCGATTGGGGTGATAAAGTGAAAGCGATTGTGATGGCTTGGTATTCCGGACAGGAAGGCGGGCGTGCAGTGGCTGAGATTCTGACCGGTGTCATCTCGCCAAGCGGGAAGCTACCCATTTCAATAGAGCATCGTTGGGAAGATAATCCGGTTTCGAAGAGCTATTATGAGAACATGAAGTTTGCCGAGTATAAGCGTACACAATATTCGGAAGGTATCTTTATGGGGTATCGGGGATATGATAAATCGGGTATAAAACCCTTGTATCCGTTTGGTTACGGGTTGTCATATACCACTTTTGCCTATGATAATCTAATTGTTGAAAAGAATGGGGTGAACCGGATAAAAGTAACGTTTGATATAAGTAATACGGGGAAAATGGATGCGGCGGAAGTTGCCCAGGTGTATGTGCATGATGTGAAGTCGTCTGTCCCGCGTCCGTATAAAGAGCTGAAAGGGTATGAAAAAGTCTTTCTGAAGAAAGGAGAAACCAAACGTGTCACCATAGAATTGGAAGATGATGCCTTTTCTTATTACGATATGGACAAGCAACGCTTCGTAGTAGAAAAAGGAGACTTTGAAATACTTGTAGGGACTTCCTCTGAGTGTTTACTGCTGAAAGGAAGTATAACGTTGTGATCCAAACGAATCTTGTGAATGATATAAGAACTATATGAAGTACATAAAGAATCTGTTATTATGGTACATATTGCTGGCAGGGAGTTTCCTGCTGGCATCTTGTGGAGATGACAATATAGTAACCAAAGGAAATCCGATAGAAAATCCTGATCCTGCACCTGACCCGGAAGCGGGACTGCGGGTGGTGAACAAAGTGAAGTACCGACCATATAACTATATGATGTGGGATAATTGGTACATTGTAAAGGAAGACTCGATCCATCTTTTCCATCTTCAGGGTATAGTGAATGGTGTTTCTTATCCTCGTGATACTAATTTGCGCGGATTCGGGCATGCCGCTTCCGGTGATTTGCTGCACTGGAATGAAAAGCCGGAAGTACTGTCTCTTTATGACAAGAATCTGGATAATGAGGCTGATTTCCGCTATACCGGGTGCACGGTAGAGCACCAAGGAAAATATTACACTTTTTATACCATGCGGAAGTGGGCGGGGCAGCGCATAGGGGTGGCTGTATCGGACGACCTGTATACTTGGACAGAATATGAAGGAAATCCTGTCATTGTGCCTGATGGACGCTGGTTTATAACTTTCTCCGGTAGTTCATCAGCGGGCAGCAGCTATGCGAACTGGGACCGGGTAGACTGCCGGGATATGGTGGTGGTTAAGGATAAGTCCGGAGGAGGCTTTTATGGCTACTTTGTTTCTTCTTCCGATATGTCTGGATTGACATCTCCTACGGCTGTTATCGGTTTGGCATATTCCACCGATCTGCTTCATTGGGAGCAACGCGGAATTGTATATTACCCGACAGGGGTCAGTATGCCGGAGATGATTGATGTCTTTGAGCACGAAGGCGTTTGGTACATGACTCTGACTACTGCTAAGGATAATGGCAGTCTGACTGCATTTTCCGATCCGTACATTACCCGTGGAACCATCTATGCCACTGCTGCTTCGCCCCAAGGACCTTTTGTGGAGGATATGAAGGACAATGTTCTGATAGGCGGACAGTTGAGCAGTGGTTATAGTATGCGTACTGTCTATTATCAGGGAGAGCGGAGGTTGATGTATGTAGATGTGGACAATGGCGTTTCCGTTTTGTCATTGCCTAAAAATATAGGGCTGAACAACCAAGGGCAATTGAGAGCCTTGTATGCCTCTGACCTGCTGCCTAAACTTCGTATTCAGGAGATTTCTCCGGTAATATATGACCAGCCTGCCAATAGTTTCGGCTGGCCTACATACGGTGGTCTCTGGAAAGAAAAAGAGGGAGTGTTTTCATGCAAGACAGACAAAGACAGTTGGCAGGCAGCTGTATTCGAAGGAGCTTCCGCCAATATGGAAATCTCATTTACCGTAGAGGATTTCCAGTGTTCTTCTTTCGGAATCGTACTTGCCAGACCTGCTGCGGAGATATCTTTGAGCGATTTGTCTCATATCCTGGTGATCGAGCCGAAGAAAGACCGGGTCTATCTGACCAATCATACCTGGGATTTCCAGAATTGCCGTTCTTATACTTTTGAAGAAGGGAGGAAATATGATTTTCGTGTACTCCTGATGGGGAATACGATTGAATTCTATATCAACGACGAACTGGTTTTTAATTCCAGTTTGTATAGTTCGGGCAATTACTTGCCGGGCATATTTGCCAATGACGGGACTTTGGATGTATTGAACCTGAAATTATTCAGGTTGGAAGAATAAGATACTATGAACTAAAAACATACTTATATGAAGAAAATTTCTGTTTTATCAGTTTTGGGCATATTGTTTTGTTTGTCTTCTTATGCCCAACAAAATAATTTCCCTTCGGGATATGATGTGGCTGCCATCCGGGAGTTCCGGAATAAACTGCTGGCAGACCCATATCGTCCGGTCTATCATTTTGCCATTCCGGAAGATTACGCTGTTCCTTCCGATCCTAACGGGTGCATATATTGGGGAGGACGCTATCATATGTTTCATATTTTCCAGGATCGTGGTGTGCATGTTTTTGCCCATTTATCCAGCTTGGATATGATACATTGGAGAGAACATCCCAAAGCTTTGTATCCGACTCATGAATCGAAGATAGAAGGTATTTTCAGCGGCAATTGTTTTGTGAATAAGAAAGGAGAGGCTACGATGCTTTATCATGGTGTAGGGCAGGGGAATAGCATTTCGTTGAGCAGTGATCCGCTGCTGGACCAGTGGAGGCAGTTGCCTTCCAATCCGGTTGTACCCGATCCGAAAGATCGTCCGGCTATTGCCAATGAGGCGGACAGAGACTCCGAAGGGGGTGCACCGTATGCTTCGTGGGACCCTCATGGTTGGGTAGAAGGAGATACATATTATGCTATTTTCGGTGGAAAACGTCCGGCTGTGTTTAAGGCTGTGGAATTGGATAAGTGGAACTATGTAGGTGATTTGTTTGGTACATATCTGTCGGATGTTTCAAAGAATGAAGATGTTTCTTGTCCCGACTTTTTCACTTTGGGCGGAAAGAAAGTATTGTTGTGTATCAGCCATCATTTGGGTTGCCGTTATTACGTTGGCACATGGAAAGATGAAAAGTTTTATCCGGAGAATCATGCCTGTATGTCATTTGCAGACAACACGTTCTTTGCACCGGAGTCCTTGTTGACTCCTGATGGGCGTAGGGTGATGTGGGCATGGCTATTTGATGCCAGAAGTCAGGAGGTTGTACAGAAAAGTGGCTGGAGTGGCATGATGAGCCTTCCCCGTGAGCTGTTCATGAGAAAGGATCATACACTCGGGATGCGTCCTGTCAGTGAGTTGCGCTCTTTGCGATATAACGAGAAATTGTATGCTGCACAGAATATATCGAAAGTAACCCCGCTGACCGGTGCCACTGGTGATGTCAAAGAGATCGTGGTGGAAATAGACCCTCGGGAAGCAACCAAATGTGGTGTAAGAATACTTGAGAGTCAGGATGGAAAGGAATATGGCGAGGTCTATTATGACGTTGCCGGTAAGAAACTTGTGCTTGATATGTCACGTCTGAATGCCATCGGGATGGCGCCTGTCACGCCGCTTGGAGTAGAGTTTAAAAAGATTGAGGAAGCGCCATTCGAATTGCAAAAAGGTGAAAAGCTGGTATTGGATATCCTGATAGACAAGTGTATTGTAGAAGTCTATGCCAATGAAAGGCAGGCTTTGGTGCGTACCAACGCTTTCTTCTCGGAATCGAACGAGAAGAATATCTCTTTATTTGGAGAGGGTGGAAGTGCCAGGTTTAAGAGTGTGACGGTGTGGGATATGATGCCTTCAAACTTCTATTAAAAGTATTGGCCGGGTCTGTAAAAGGTATTAGCAGAAATATAAAAATCTCCCTGTGGAGATGAATCATTCGTGGGAAAAGCTTTATATTTGGCACATCTTAGTTATAAGTGTTATCAAATGAATAAGCATGGAGTACGGCTTTCCTGATGTTATCCGGAGTTATGCCTCTAGTAGAAATTATGATACAATGAAATTATGCAGAAAACAAAGGAAATACAGCAGGAGCTGGAACAGTACATTGACCCGGTGAAACGGGAGTATCTTCCCAACTTCTTTAAAACCGGGAAAGGACAATACGGAGAAGGTGACAAGTTTCTCGGTATTGTCGTTCCCAACACCCGTATGGTAGCGAAGCGGCATAAGGATGTGCCGTTTGAGGTAATGGCAGAACTATTGCAAAGCGAATGGCACGAATGTCGCTTGTGTGCCTTACTGATGCTGGTGGAACGCTTTAAAAAGTGCGATGAAAAGGGGAAAAAAGAAATATTCGACTTCTATTTGTCGCAGACTTCCCGTATCAATAACTGGGATTTGGTAGACTTATCTGCTCCGGGTATTGTGGGCGAATATCTGAAGGATAAACCTCGTGATGTTCTTTATCGCTTGGCCGGTAATGAATTGCTTTGGGACCAGCGCATAGCAGTGGTTTCTACTTATACATTGATTAAAAACGACGATTTCATCGATATTTTAGCCCTCTCAGAGCATCTCCTTTACACTCGTCATGACCTGATGCAGAAAGCCGTGGGATGGATGTTACGGGAAATGGGAAAACGGAACAAAGACTTGTTGATGCAGTTTCTTGAAAAACATTGTAAAGTGATGCCACGTACAATGTTGCGTTATGCAATAGAGAAATTTCCGGAAGAAGAACGGAAAGAGTTTATGAAGCGGTAAGCGGCAGACATACGTTGTTGGCTACACTTTCGTCATTTCCGCTGCAACAAAGGCCCGGATAAGCAATCAGTGTGTCGTCTTCCCACTACGACTGAAGGTATTTCCCACTAGGACTGAAGGTATTTCCCATTACGACTGAAAGTACTTCCCATTACGACTGAATTCGTGTTTCACAACGACTGATCGTGTTGAAACACCAAGTGCGTTGTCACACAGATGGTTACGTGGCATGTGAAACTCAGTGTTACTCTGTGGTGAAACCTCATTACTGTATCGAAATAAATTAATTCTGCCAACAGGTAAAGGATAAATCTAAAATAGTGATTAGTAAGTTTGAAAATAAGTGATATGTGGTAAAAATGCCGGATAAAAATATACCGGATAATTTTCATTTTAAATGAAGAGTCTTAACTTTGTCACAATTTCAGCTGACTGGAAGATGAAATTCCATATGGCATTATCATTATGTTGAATGGGAGTTTATAGTGTATGGTAAATTGTGATGAAGATGAAATTACTACTTTTATTGATGTTTGTTCTGGCAGGGTGTACGAAACCCGCTACCTTGGATCTGCAAATTAACAGTGAAGCCGATAGTCTTTACGAGGAAGCTTGTGCACATTATGAAAATGAAGAAATAGATAGTTGTACCTATAAACTGGCAAAAGCCTTAGAACTATATCGTGAGAGTGGAGAAAACGAAAAGGTGGCTATCACCTGTTTGTCGTTGGGGCAATCCTACAATGGAATAGCTCAGACCGATTCGGCAAGACCTTATTTACTGGAAGGACTGAAATATTGTGAAGGGAATACAGCACTTGATAGTATCCGTGGACGGTTACTTACCGATTTGGCAAGTTGCTATATGATTGAGGGGGATATCCGGGAAGCAACATCACACTATCTGACAGCTTTGGATGCCACCTCTAAATCCGGTGATAGCGAAGCTTATCTGACCAATTGCAGTTCGTTGGGCGTCGCCTACCGTAGAATAAACCTTCCGGATTCTGCTCTTTACTATTACAGCAAAGGGCTTGAGGCAGCCATGAAAAGCAAGGACTATAGCGCTGTATCCAATTTGCATGCCAATATTGCCGTGATGTATATCTCTTTCAAACAACTGGAAAACGCGAGGGAACATGCACAGGAAGCCATTACGTATGCTCTGAAAGAAGAAGATGCTTTGGACTGGTTGCAGGCTTACTACATCTGCGGTTCTCTGTTGGTAAAGACAGGGGAATACGATCAAGCGATCAATTATCTGCATAAGGCTTATGGAATAGCTTCCCAGCAACAATCACCGCGTTTCCGGTTAAAAGTATTGTCAGCGCTATTACCCGCTTTTCAGGCTACTGCACAAGATGATTCGGTGCGTTACTATCTGAATGTATGTGACCGCTTTCTGGATGAATTACCAGAAACGAGCCATGAAGCTATCGGTATTTATGAGACAAAAGCCCAGCTCTTACTAAAGGAAAAGAAATATCGGGAAAGTTTGGATTTTTATCGAAAGTTGACGGGATTGATAAGTGCGAATTCGCCTACCGCTCCCTACGTGTGGTACAGCCGTATGGCCGAATGCTATCATAACCTGCAACAGCCTGATGAGGCCTACAGATATATGGAGCAAGCTCTCGAATTGCGTGATTCCCTGGCTGCGCAGGAGGTGGAGAAGCAAATGAGCGAGCTGCAAGTGCGCTATGATACTCAGAAGAAAGAACTTGAAATTAAGCGTCTGAAAGAATTACAACAGCAGGAAGAACTTCGCAGTCTTCGGCTCACAATTTGGTTTATAGCTTTTATCAGCTTTATGATTATCCTCTTGATCGTCCTCTTGTATAAACGCAAGTTGCAGCTCAGCCGTAAATATATTGACGGAATGGAGAACGAGCGCGCCCGTCTGGCACGCGAGCTGCACGATGGGGTTTGCAATGAACTTCTGGGACTGGAAATGGAACTTAAATCGGGATTTAATAGAGAAGAGGATAAATGTGAGTTGCTGGACAAACTGGGACGGAGCCGTGCAAATATCCGTAGTATCTCGCATGAACTGATGCCTCCTGTATTTTCTGATGCCACTATTGATGAAATTATAACAGACTATATCGATCATCTGAATATTCCTTCATCCATGCATCTTTCATTCGATGCCTCTACGTCCGATTGGAGTCTGGTATCCTACAATGTGGCCTATGAATTGTATCGTATTGTACAGGAAAGCATGAATAATATTCTCAAATATTCTTCCGGCACACAGATCTCCATTTCACTGTTGATGGATGGGGCGCATGTGCGGTTGGAGATATTCAGTAATGGAGTCATGAAGCGCTCTTCTTCCAAGGGCATCGGGATGCGCACGATGGAAGATAGGGTCAGATGTATGAATGGTACGCTTCATGTGGCTGCTGATGAGACCGGTGTGTGCGTTACGGTTACGGCTCCTATTAAATAAAGATTTATTCCATAATAGCTTTCATGTATGGAAAGTATACCATTGCATTTACATACTGCCTGTTGAAAAACTACGGAAAACAATAGTAGATTTAAACTAAAAATACCCTTCCTTTGCACAAAATAGTAAACATGATAACAGGGAGGACTAATATCTGACCACAAGCATATAAATAAAAGAAATATGGTGCAACTTCCATCGGATACATCGAAATACCATCTTCTTCTTATAGATGATCACCCTATTGTATTGGCGGGCATCCGTAACATTCTTGAAGTCTGTCCGGAAATAGGTGAGATATATGCGGCTGACAGTGCTGCGAAAGCTTTGGAACTTCTTAAATCCCACGATATCAGTATTTGCATGGTCGACATAGAATTGCCGGACATGTCGGGTTTTGAGCTGATAGAACAGATACGTTTGCTCTATCCGGGTATGCGTATTATTATTGAGACGATGCATAGTGAGGTGTGGGTGGTCCGTCGGATGGTAAAGGCGGATGTAGATGCAGTGATTCTTAAACAGTCTGATCCGGAGAACCTGCAAGAGGCGATTCAATCGGTTTTGGCAGGTCGTAAATACTACTGTCCACACTTCCAGAAATCCCGGAAGAAGCTTCCTCCTGAAATGTCACAGGTTCTCAGCAAACGCGAACTGGAGGTGCTGAAATGCATATCCGAAGGTCTGAAGAGCAATGAGATAGCAGAAACGCTGTATATATCAGTCAATACAGTGGAGTTTCACCGTAAGCAGATCATGCTTAAGCTGGAAGCCAAGAATGCATCTGATATGTTGATAAAGGCTATTAAGGGAGGTTGGTTGGAAATATAGGCGAGTAATAACTAATTGGTATGGATATGTATTCGAATGAAAAACATAGGGAAAATGGTATTTATGATATCATTTTATCAGTTTTATTTTACGCCATGATTTTTTGTGCTCCTTTTGTGGAGGTGGTGGTGAACAGACAAGTTGCTGAAACAAAGACATTGGCGGTTTTTTTGGAGGAACATAGCGATAATGCTGTTTCGCTGATTTTGAATGTCTTGCCTGTGCTGACTTTAGTGATAGGGGTGTTGAAATTCGCTTTTTCCAGGCTTTTTTACCATTATGTGCTGGTTGTGTTAGATTTGTATAATGGTTTGTTTGCTCTCGCAATGGGGATAGGATTATGTTGGGCAGCATCCACTGTTGCAGGTCAAGCACCAGTGGATCTGATTTTCTATAGTGTCAAATATCAGATGGGCTTCGGTCCTCTTATTCTGCCTTGCCTTGGCATAGGTTTTTTCGTTTATACCCTTGGCACTTTCTGTGGGTATTATAAATGGTATCCTTTGCAAACACTGTTCTGGGGAGTCTATTTGCCTTTAATTCGTCCGGCCATTGTCTATTCATTGTATGCAGTAATAGCTGTGATAATTTCAGGCGTCGGTACGAGCGAGAAATTGACTATAGTTATTTCTATAATAATTTCCATTCTAATTTTGGTTTTCGAGTTCTGGTTGCTGTATACTTATCGTAAGGAGTGGAATCGGAAGTTAAGAAGTCGTGCCAACCGCGGTCAACAGGAAGCTGTACTAACTGTGACTGCTACAGATGGGGAACCGGAAGGCGGTACAGAGATCTTGCTGCCTTCAGAAATGATTCCGGCTACTGTGGTCGTGCCTGTTAGTGAAGAGAAACAAAAAACGGAAGTTCCGGTTAGGCGGAAAACTTCTTTTTATTACATGATAGGGCTGGTTATATTAGTGGTAGTTATAGCTTTGGTTTATATTATAGGAAGAAGAGGAGAGGATAGGCCTGTTGATATTCCGGCTATTAAGGAAATGACTTTAAGCGGACAGGTAGCTGGTAAAGAAGTACAAATGGCATTGACGCAAATTGGAGATTCGCTTTATGGCAGTTATTCTTATAAGCATATCAATAACCCGATACAGCTGACGGGAAAGCAGATAGGTGTGGATTATATCATTGATGAAACTGTTAACGGCAAGAAAACTGGTACGTTTAAATTGTTTGACGGGGAGTATAATGGTGACTCTTTTTTCTCAGGAGATTGGAGTAATGGAAAGAGGAAATTTAATGTTCAACTTAATTATACAAACTACAAAATACTGCCTTCTACTGATGCTGACCACCCATTTGTAGGTGAGTGGAAATATGAAAAGGAGGACGGGACGGAGGTAAATTGTTCCTTGAGTTTATATAATCGGGATATTGATGATGATTATGGTAAGATAACTTCGTGGGTGAATGATGACTGGCATGAATATGAGATCGATTCTATTCTTTCGTTGGAAGGTAGGAAAGCGGTAGTACAGGCGAAACATGGTAATCGGCAAAAGATAACGCTGGTGTATGATTCTTCGAACCGGAGCCTCTCAGTAGATATAGATCAACAGGGAACTTATGTGCTGAGTTTGAATCAGGAGGGGAATAACTTACGATAGTAGAAGAAGATGAGATGAAAAATCTTAATTAAGATAGACTGTATGAAAGTCGGGAATCTTATTATGTAACAGAAGTACCAAAGAGATAGGATCATGAGAAAGTTATTTGTTTTACTTACAATGAGTTTGCTGGTAGTTACGGCTTCTGCCCAGAAACTTTCGTGGCCACCTAAGAGTTATCCAGTGAAAGTGCCTTTTACTGTGTCGGAAGAGGTGAAGTATTATTGGGATGTGCAGGGAGTTCTTTGTACGGGCCGTGGAAACGGAGGCTATAAGTTCAGGATATTGGGAACAGCCAATCACGACTTTACGGCAAGTAGAAGCATTAATTTTTATTATATAAGTACAGGGAATAAGATGACAGTGGCAGGCGCGTATTATTTCCCTAAGGTGAAAGCAGGACAGAAGTTTAGTTTTGAGATTGTTTCCGCTTTCTCCGGGTATACTCCGGCAGGCTTCAACGGGTTTTATATCCATGATGAATTGTTGAGGATTCCTAAAGAGGAAGTGGCTTTGAAAAGAGAAGAAACATCTACGTTGCCTGCGGTAGCCAATCAAGTAGATGGGCGTAATGTGTTGGCGGTAATGATTAATATGGCAGGTGAGGTGATGGCTGGGGATGATTATATAGGAAATCTCGGGCAACTGACAGAAAAGGTGAAGGAATTTGTTGCTAATCCTTATAATGATGAGAATCTGCCGGAAAAGCAGAAGAAGCGTATCCCTTACTTTGATGAAATAATGGTTACTTCCAATCATAAAGTTACCGTGTCCAGGAATGCTAAGACTACCGAAGCTGATCATCAGGCAGTGATGGCTGCTATTCGTGCAGCCTATAAGGAGCTGCGCGGGGAATTGGCTAATGAAAAGTTTGGGAAAGATTTTTCCAAATGCTCTTATCAGGAGCAAAAAGCCATTAGTCAGGTTTATCCACAGAACATAGAGGACTTGGGGATTAGGAATTTCTCTTCTGATAATTCGTCGGTACCACCGCCACCGGAAACGCTTGCTATTGTGGAGGACAAACCGGTTGAAATAAAATATGTCCCTGTACAGATAGAAGTTGATTCTGATAAAATATGTGATGATGCGGAGGAAATGCCCTCATTCCCCGGTGGGCAAGTGGCTTTGATGCGTTTCCTAAGTAGTAATATGAAATACCCGAAGGAGGAGCAGGAGTCCGGGACACAGGGAAGGGTTGTTGTGCAGTTTGTGGTCGGACGCGACGGTTCTATTTGTGATGCTAAAGTAACTCGTAGTGTTAGTCCTGCTCTTGATCAGGAAGCTTTGCGGATAGTCAGCGTTATGCCTCGCTGGAAACCCGGTATGAAGGGAGGCAAAGCCGTGAGGGTTCAATACACTATGCCGTTGATGTTTAGGCTCCAATAAAACATGAATAGATCGTGAAAAAGGGGAAAATACGGATGCGCAACGCGTGAATTTGAAATGATCTGCGTACATTAATCATTAAACGATAAAAGGGATGAATGCAATTCAAAGTTTGAATCGGAGAAAGTGGATACTCTCATTAGGGATCGTTGTATTTCTATTGCTCGGAATATCAGGGTGTAGCAAAGAGAAACCTTCACTGAAAGGTCGTTGGGAGATGTTTGTGGGAAAGGATCCAAGTCTGATGGGGCAGGAGTATGGAGTGGATAACCTTATTTACTGTATGGAGTTGGATTTCTCGGAACGTACTTTTGATACGGAAATGGAAGAACTGCCGAGCGGGAAGAAAAGTTATGGTTTTATGGATTTTTCCACTATGTCCCGCATTTATCGTTATTATATAGATTCGGTTTCCTACATAGGCAATAATAAGTATCGACTGGTGTCATTAGGGACTTACGATTTGCAACTTTATGAAGATACGCTTACTTTTAATCCGAAAACAAACGAGATTACTTATGGTAAAGATGATGTTTTCAAATACGTATCCGGTCTTAGACCGTTTGTTGGGGAATGGGAAATGATGGACAATGAGGGTACAAGCGAATATGTGAAACTTAGCTTGTATCAGGAAATAAAGGCACCGGATGAGTATCCATTGAACGGTCAGTCTTGTTACGGGTACATTGTTTATGACACAGATGTGGACATTAGTCACAAACTGATTACTTCGGTGGTTTCTTCCAATGCTTTGGGGGCAATCGTAATGGCTGTTTTTCCCGATTATCCGGAGGATAAGCCGATGCAAGTTCATTTTAATTATAATTGGAAAGACGGGACTCTGATAATGGACGGGGGAGCACCTTTACCCAACAAAAATGGAGCACCGGTTTTGGAAGAACTTTCTGCTAACGATTCTTTTTTGTTTGCAAAGGTAGGTATGTGGATTTTTGTTTTGGCCATTCTTTTGGTTGTATCCTTGATTCTACTGAATGTGCTGGATGTTGAGGGAGCAATACGTTTTTGGTTGCCTGTCATTGAATTGTTAGCAATGAGTGTTTTAATATTGTTTCTGGTCTGCAATATATTCTGCAACGAAGGAAAACTGGATTTAGGAGAGTCGGGTTTGATGAGTGTTCTGAAACTTTACGGGGCTGTTATTCTGGTAACAGGAAGCTTCCTGTTTGGTTTGTTCAGTATTTTATTGTGGCTTTATGAGGGCTTTGGTTATTTTAGCAAAACTCCCACAACCATTGCTGCTGTGATTGCCGTAATGCTTCTTGCAATTCACATGTTTACAGGGAATATGCTATTTGACATTCTTGCAGAACGCTTTTTCCCCTCATTAATGTACCAGGACGGACTATTTGGGTTTATAATGGCATTATTGGTAGTGGCTGTAGGTCTATTATTTATTGTGCAGATGATTATATTGGCTGTTTCTGTAAAAGGGATTTATCGGATTGCGATATTGTTGCTATATCCGGTATTCTTTGCGGCAGGGATAGTATTGCTGATATCATCAATGGCAGTGGTAATAGTTGCCATGATTGTCTGTGCTATCATTGCATTCGTATTAGCTCCTCGGAAGGTAAGTGAGAGTTCGGGTAATACTTTGCCTGAATCTTCTGATAATAGCAATGACTCTCAGGAGGAAGATTGTGATGCGATAATCAAAGGTGCCGGTCCTTTTGGTGGCGATGTAAAGGCGAAAGATATTAGTTTCTTTAAAGACAAAAGTCTCCTTAAAGGCGAAAATGGGAAAGAATATAAGAGAAATGATGATGGGAAATTAGAAGAACAGAATTGATAAGTAATCAATATATTATAAATTAGAGTTATAGATATGAAAAAGAATCTCTTCTCATGCTCATTTCTGGGGAGCATAATATTTATGTTGCCTGCTGTTTTATGTGGTTGTAATGGAACCGGAACGTTTACTGAGAAAAAATATACACCAGTATATGTGTATTTATCTACTACTCCTTACGTTGGAGAATCTTTTATGTTAAATTTTGTAGATTATCCGAGTGATCTGGTAAGGCTTGGACTGCGGGGGACGGTAAAAGAAATGAAAACAACGTCTGCTGCAGAAATGGTTCAGAAATTTAATGAAGACGGGAATTTGACGTCTCGAGGCTTGTGGTTTGATTCAAGTCATCGTTTTGGAGATGAATACAAGCGGGAATACGATGATGAAGGTAGACTGACAAAGCTTTATAATGCAAGGAATAAGTGGAAGGCAGAAGTGTATGCTTATGATGAATGGAATCGGTTGATAGAATGTAGAGCAGATGATTACATCCATACTTATCAATATACTGGTGAGGATAGATCCTGTTATGTGGTTAATACAGAATGTAAAAAGGAAAGTGAAGTAGCATTGTACTTCTTTTCGGGTATTCGTGATAATAAGAAGTTGGTGTTC
The DNA here is from genome assembly GCF_020091405.1 of Bacteroides cellulosilyticus. NCBI lineage: Bacteria > Pseudomonadati > Bacteroidota > Bacteroidia > Bacteroidales > Bacteroidaceae > Bacteroides > Bacteroides cellulosilyticus. The sequence continues at coordinate 1,352,584 of NZ_CP081903.1, read as the reverse complement.
GATACATATGATAAACCGGAAGGATACCGGATGATGGATGGAAACACACGTATGCATTTCCAGACAGAATGTCCTATGACGGAATTATGTAAGAGATTTACTAAGATATACTATCCGGATTCCCGATATTATAAAAACAAGATTGATTCAATAGTCAATACTTATAATGTCTCTTATAATGATAAAGAGGATGTGGAGCAATACTTGATTCATAGTGTGGAATATCCTTCCGGAAAAACGTGGGATTGCCAGATTGACTATTCTTATGAATACGATGAGCATGACAACTGGGTTGTTTTAAAGCTTTATTGCTCAGAACTCCGCAAGCTCTTGGGTGATTTCATTATTATACGGAAAGATGCGGAAGGGAAGACTTATACGGAAGATAGACGTATTATTTCTTATTATGAAACAGAAGTAGGGAATGAGGAAATCCATAAAGAACAAAAAACAAAATGATGTATATGAAACAAATTTATTTAGTGGTTTTTATGCTGTTGGGAAGTTTATCTCCCATATTCGGTCAATATGGCAATAATCCGCATCCGGTAGATAATAGGCGTTATTTTGGAGAATATCCCGATAACAGCCAATATAGTAACAAAACAGATGCGCAACGCATGAATTTAAAAGGAGATGTGCGCTTTATCATTGAGAAAGGTAGTCAATTTATTGATGCTCCTGTTGCCTACTATCAATATGATCAGGCGGGAAGACTCACTGCATTTATGGCTGAAGATGAACGTGGCATTGAGAAACTGTATGACGTTTATCAATTTGATAAATTGGGTAGACAGGTTGGACGCCAACAAGTAATGAATGGTGGGGATTTAGCCAATTTCCCGAATGAAGATGCTATACGTGAACTTCCGGAAAGTAATATGATAAAATATGAATATATATATGGAGCAGATGGAAAATCAACGAATGTAATCAGATGGTGGAGAAATTTTAAATATACAGGATACTTTTATTATGATACAAAGGGACGCCTGATTAAAGAAAAAACGACTAACAATCAAATTATTACTTATAAGTATGGCAATTATCCTTCTATGACTACGGTGCAAAGCTCTTTGGATGATAAGGGGGATGTTTATATGTATGACAATGAAGGGAAAAATATATCTGTTGAAGGAGAATATGAAGGGATTACTTACTATAAATTTGATGATAAGGGACGCTTAATTGAAAAGAAAACTTCTACAAGCAGCACGTATTATACCTATGATGAAAATGACAATGTAATAACAGAAGATGATTCTTCTTTGGGTAAATCTACCTATAAATATGTGTATGATAGTCATGGTAATTGGACGAAAAAAATACGCAACAATAAAGATATTACCACACGTACCTATTATTATAGCAAATCTCCTGATCTGTTTCCTACCTGGGTATCTTCTAAATTTGTAGGTTCTTGGGGTGGAAGCAATAATAAGGCAGATGGCAGTACTGAATATCTTTATATGGATTTGGATTTCAAAAATCATTCTATTAAAGATAATTTTGCCAATAATATGCTAGGTACATTTCAATATAAGGTTCGATTACCAGAAGGGCAACCGATGACATTGGGCTCCTACTATATCTATTATGTGCGTATGGGAGGGAATTACGCTGTCATTAAGTTCAAAACTTATGGGCCTTATGGCGAAGAAGAGTTTGGATGTGACACTGCTTATCAAGCGCTTCTAACTTATGACTCACAAAAGAAGACAATGAAGATAAGTAACATTATCAAAGTGGTGCCGGATTCAGGAGAAAAGGCATGTGTTATCAAGGAACAAACGATGACTTCCATGTAGTAAGGTAGGGATAAAGAGTGGATGGTATAGAATGTTATATTTACGCAAAAGAAATATGATTATGAGAAAGTTATTTGTTTTACTTACAATGAGTTTATTAGTGGTTGCGGCTTCTGCCCAGAAGTTTTCGTGGCCGCCTAAAAGTTATCCAATGAAAGTACCTTTTGCTGTGTCGGAAGAGGTGAAGTATTATTGGGATGTGCAGGGAGTTCTTTGTACGGGTCGGGGAAACGGAGGTTATAAATTCAGAGTACTGGGAATAGCCAATCACGACTTTACGATAAGTAGAAGCATTAATTTTTATTATATAAGTACAGGTAATAAGACGACAGTGGCAGGCGCGTATTATTTCCCTAAGGTGAAAGCAGGACAGAAGTTTAGTTTTGAGATTGTTTCCGCTTTTGCGGGATATACTCCTGCGGGTTTTCAAGGATTTTATATTCATGATGAGATGTTGAGCATACCCAAAGAAGAGAAGGAAACCAAGACTATAGGCAACATTCAGCAGAAGGATGCTGACAGAGCCTATTATGATTCGATACGCATAGTGGATTCAATAGCGGCAGTGGAAGCGGCAGAGGCAGAAATGGCTGCTGAACGTGCCGCGCGTGTAGTGACTGCTCCCAAATATCCGGGAGGGACTAGGATTCTGTATACTTTCTTACAGGAGAATATGCGTAAACCTCAGATTGCGATTGAAACGGCAGGATATGGTACTACTACCGTTGAGTTCATTGTGACGTCCGATGGCACAGTTACCGGTGCAAATTACAAAAGGCGTTGTAATGAGCGTGTTGATAAAGAAGTGATGCGCCTGGTGAATATGCTGGAAGGATGGCTTCCGGCAACGAAGGGCGGTCAGCCATGTAATGCCGTAGTGCAGGTCTCTATGTCTATTTTTCCTTCATTTAAGGCTTCGGCTCAATTTATAAGGGTGGTGCAATAGTGATGTTATAAGCGAAGTATTTTGCTGTCTTTATAGAATAAAGGTGTGCTGGAAGTTACAGGTTAGTTACTTTCAGTACACCTTTATTGTTATGGATTAAATGATATTGGAGGCGGGATGTAAGGACAGAAGTGTTTGTGAAAAGAATTAACTTATAGGGATTATCTCAAAATAAATTAGTTATTTTGCAGAAAACAAAAAGTTGTGGTATGAAGTCATTGTACATCAGGAACTACAAGAATCTTAAGTAAAAAAACTAAGCCTCATTGGGGATAAAGACTGCATGGGGAAATATTCCTTGTGCAGTCTTTATCATGATATGTGATTGCATGTGAGCCGCAAAGGCAGAGTTTCTTTTCAACATGAGCAAGCGGAGAAGGATGGAATGATGAAGGGAGGAAAGAAATTAAGTGAAAAATAGATAGGGTTCATCAGTTTGTACTATCTTTGCTCAATAGAACCAAAATATGGAGACATGGATTGCGAGAAGCAGACAACCGAATATAAGAGTCTTCTGAAAATTAGAACAGGAGATAAAGGATTCAAAGACTTGTCCGTGACCTGTGTTGCTTTGGCAAATGCACAAGGCGGAAGAATCTTTATAGGCTACGATGACAAGAAGAAAGCCCCTTTGCCGGGACAGCATGTCACGTCCGACGAAGTGAATGAGGCAGTGACTAAATTGCGTAGCCTCTGTTTCAACGTCGGCCTTGTAGCTTCTGAAATATGTACTGATGATACCGGCAGCCAATACTTTATTGTTTCTGTTTCACCTTCTATGCATTCTGTAGCTACTACCTCGGACGGACGTATTTACATTCGGGTGGCCGATAAATGTGAACCGGTGCGTAGCGAGGACTTGCAGCGTTTGGGCGAAGAGAAGGGCGCTTATCAGTGGGAATTGGTGAGGACCAAATACCTGCTTGATGGGGTTGCTTTGGATGCTTTGCGGCAGTTGGCGAATGATATTCGTAACTTCAGCTTCAAGAAGAAGACCGTTTGCGCAGCTATACGGATAAGTTGTTGAAAGATAATATTATCGGAAGGAATGGTGCGAAGAAAGGTACTCAGTTTTTTGTGAATCCCCAGTTGATAAAGAACGCAAAGGTAAATTTGAAGACAACTCTGAAAACAGTAGAACCTTATGTGTTGAGAACTCTAATTATGGAAGACTTGAGAGCACATCCTAAAAGTAAGATTTCGGAGATTGCGGGTCGGTTGCCGGGAGTCGATTTACAGGAGTTGAGGAAGATGGTTTATTCGATGGTGGATGTGGAATTAGCAACAGAAGGATTCAATAAGAATAGAGGCTATATATTGAAGTAATAAGTGGCAAAAAAAATAAATGAGAAATAAAATGGAAAATAAATACAATCAATGTGTTGATTATCAGTAAGGTTTTTTATTTTCTATTTCTCCTATAAAAAAAGAAAAGAAAAAGAATTGAGATAACTTAGTATGGAACAAGACGATTTTGACATACGCAATCAGCAATCCATCAGCAGTAAAGAACGCGATTTTGAGAACGCGCTTCGTCCCTTGTCCTTTGAAGATTTCAGCGGGCAGGACAAGGTGGTGGATAACTTGCGTATTTTTGTGAAGGCGGCTCGTCTGCGTGGCGAAGCACTGGACCATGTATTGCTGCACGGTCCTCCGGGATTGGGAAAGACTACGCTTTCGAATATTATTGCCAATGAGTTGGGCGTTGGGTTTAAGGTTACTTCCGGTCCGGTGCTTGATAAACCGGGTGATTTGGCGGGAGTGCTTACCAGTCTGGAGCCGAATGATGTGCTGTTTATCGATGAAATTCACCGGCTTTCTCCGGTGGTGGAAGAGTATCTGTATTCTGCAATGGAGGATTACCGCATTGACATCATGATAGACAAAGGCCCGTCTGCACGGAGCATCCAGATTGATCTGAATCCGTTTACGATGGTGGGAGCTACTACCCGTAGCGGCTTGCTGACTGCGCCTTTGCGTGCACGTTTTGGCATTAATCTGCATTTGGAGTATTACGATGATGATGTATTGAGCGGTATTATTCGTCGTTCGGCAGGGATATTGAATGTACCTTGCTCTACAAGGGCAGCTTCAGAGATTGCTTCCCGTAGCCGTGGAACGCCGCGTATTGCAAATGCATTGTTGCGTCGTGTACGGGATTTTGCACAGGTGAAAGGTTCGGGGAGCATTGATACCGAGATTGCGAATTACGCTCTTGAAGCGCTGAATATCGATAAGTACGGACTCGATGAAATCGATAATAAGATACTTTGTACCATTATTGATAAATTCAAAGGCGGTCCGGTAGGGCTTACTACCATTGCTACGGCATTGGGTGAGGATGCTGGGACCGTAGAAGAAGTATACGAACCGTTCCTGATAAAAGAAGGTTTCCTGAAACGTACTCCGCGCGGACGTGAAGTGACTGAACTGGCTTATAAACATTTAGGACGTAGCCTTTACAATAGTCAGCGTACCTTATTTAACGACTAAGAACAAATACTATCTCTATTTTCTTCCCGGACTGAGAATAAAGATAGTTTTGTTCATTAATTAAGAAAACATGGCGGGATTAAAAAGTTTAGCAAAAGAAACGGCTATTTACGGGGTGAGTAGTATTGTAGGGCGCTTCCTCAATTATCTGCTGGTGCCTGTATATACGATAGCTTTGCCTGCATCGTCGGGTGGCTATGGTGTGGTTACGAATATATATGCCTGGGTGGCATTGATACTGGTATTGCTGACGTGCGGCATGGAGACGGGTTTTTTCCGTTTTGCCAATAAAGGGCAGGATGACCCGATGCGGGTGTACTCTACCACCTTGTTGAGCGTAAGTATCGGTTCATTGGTGTTCGTAGCCTTGGGATTGTTATTTCTGGAACCTATTGCCGGATGGTTGGAATACGGAGAACATCCCTGGTATATAGGCATGATGATGATTGTGGTAGCGATGGATGCCATTCAAAGTATTCCGTTCGCTTATCTGCGCTATAAAAAACGTCCTATCAAGTTTGCTGCATTGAAGTTGCTGTTTATCTTCCTCAATATAGCACTCAATCTTTTCTATTATGTCATATTGGAAGGGAATGATGTGGGGTATGCTTTCCTCTTCAATCTGGTATGTACCTCTGTTGTTATGGTGTGCATGATACCGGAACTGAGGGGCTTTACTTATGTGCTGGATAAAGAATTGCTGAAACGGATGCTTCGTTACTCTCTGCCGTTGGTTATTCTGGGTGTGGCAGGCATCCTGAATCAGGTGGCTGATAAGATTATTTTTCCTTTCGTCTATCCCGACGAGGCTGAGGCTACCGTACAACTCGGCATTTACGGAGCTGCCAGTAAGATTGCCATGATTATGGCTATGTTTACCCAGGCATTCCGCTTCGCTTATGAACCTTTTGTGTTCGGTAAGAGCAAGGAGAAAGATAGTCGTGAGATGTATGCCCAGGCTATGAAATTTTTCATTATCTTTACTTTGCTTGCCTTTCTGGCTGTAATGTTCTATCTGGACATCCTGCGCCATGTCATCGGACGTGATTACTGGGATGGATTACGGGTGGTGCCTATTGTCATGGCAGCTGAAATCTTTATGGGCATTTACTTCAACCTGTCCTTTTGGTACAAATTGATTGATGAGACCCGTTGGGGAGCCTACTTCTCGTTGACAGGCTGTACCATCCTGATATTGATGAACGTCTTCTTGATCCCGAAGTATGGTTACATCGCTTGTGCCTGGGCGGGATTTACCGGATATGGCGTTGCTATGCTGCTTTCTTACTTTGTGGGCCAGAAGAAATATCCGATACAATACGACCTGAAGGCGATAGGTATGTATGTGCTTCTGGCGGCTGTGCTTTATGTGGCCGCCGAATATGTACCGATAGACAATATCTACTTGCGTATGGCATACCGCACAATTCTGCTGCTGCTGTTTGTCGCTTATGTCGTGAAGCGTGATTTGCCGCTTAGCCAAATACCAATCCTAAACCGTTTCATTCGAAAATAATTATGCTTATGGAAACACCTGAACAGAACCAAAACCGGAATGTTTTTGCCGTCAAAAAGTTCCTGAGCGAGTATCTTGATCTGAGGAAAGACAAAGATAATGAGCTGGAAACAGTAGACTCCATCCGCAAAGGAGTGGAGTTTAAAGGAGCCAATCTGTGGATTTTGATCTTTGCCATCTTTATGGCATCATTGGGACTGAATGTCAACTCCACAGCCGTAATCATCGGTGCCATGTTGATTTCCCCACTGATGGGACCTATCATGGGTGTGGGACTGTCTGTCGGTCTGAATGACTTCGAACTGATGAAGCGCTCACTGAAGAGCTTTTTGATAACCACCTTGTTCAGTGTGACTACCGCTACTATCTTCTTTCTTGTAAGCCCTGTTGCCGAAGGGCAGTCGGAGCTTCTGGCACGTACTTCACCTACGATTTATGACGTATTCATCGCATTGATGGGTGGTCTTGCCGGTGTAGTTGCCCTGTCTACCAAGGAGAAAGGAAATGTGATTCCTGGTGTTGCCATTGCCACGGCTTTGATGCCGCCGCTCTGTACGGCAGGTTACGGGTTGGCAACGGGGAATCTGGTTTATTTCCTCGGAGCATTCTATCTTTACTTCATTAATTCGGTATTTATCAGTCTTGCCACGTTTGCCGGTGTGCGTGTGATGCATTTCCAGCGTAAAGAGTTTGTGGACAAGAAGCGGGAGAAGAAAGTACGCCAATACATAATACTCATTGCTGTGCTGACTATGTGTCCGGCTGTCTACTTGACGGTAGGCATTATTCAGAGTACTTTCTATGAGAGTGCCGCCAATCGGTTTGTTGCCGAACAGCTTTCTTTTGAGAATACACAGGTGCTAGACAAGAAGATTCATTATCATGGCAGTAAGGACAATGAAATACGTGTGGTACTGATCGGACAAGAAGTTCCCGAAGCTTCGATTGCCATTGCCCGCAACAAGATGAAGGATTATAAGTTAGGTGAAACGAAGCTGATCGTTCTTCAGGGAATGAATAACGAAGCTGTGGATATTTCTTCTATCCGAGCTATGGTGATGGAAGATTTCTATAAAAACAGTGAGGAACGACTGGTGGAACAAACCAAGAAAATCACAGTGCTGGAACAGAGTCTGGCAAGATACAAATCTTTCGATGAATTGGGCAAAACGATCGTTCCGGAGCTAAAAGTTCTCTATCCATCAGTGAAAACTGTTTCTATCTCTCATGCCATAGAACTGACGGTTGATTCGGTACGGACGGATACCATTACACTTGCTGTGCTGAAGTTTGGCAAGCATCCCGACGCCCATGAGAAACAGAAGATTACCGAATGGCTGAAAGCACGTACTGGAGCGAAAAAACTAAGACTGATTGCAGAATGATAATCAGTTAAGTATAACGAGTTATTCTAAATAATAATTTAATACCAAGTATAGAATGAAGCTAAAGTGTATCCTAATTGTAGCTTGCAGCCTCTTCACATTGACGGGACAGGCGGACGAAGGTATGTGGATGCTGGGAAACCTGAATAAACAGACCCGTAAGACCATGAAAGAACTCGGCCTGCAAATGCCTGCCGATAAACTATATAATCCGAAGAAACCGTCGTTGAAAGATGCGGTAGTCAGTTTTGGAGGGTTTTGTTCCGGTGTGGTAGTGTCGGAAGACGGGTTGGTGTTTACCAATCATCACTGTGGCTTCAGCAGTGTGCAGCAACATTCGTCGGTGGAGCATGATTACCTGAAAGATGGTTTCGTAGCCCGTAGCCGTGCAGAGGAATTACCTAATCCGGAGCTTTATGTTCGTTTTCTGCTTCGTACGGAAGATGTAACCAAGCGTGTGCTGGGAGTTGTTAAACCTTCGATGAACGAGATGGAACGTTCCAGTGCGGTAGACTCTATGATGATGGTAATAGGTGGTGAGGTATCCCTGAAAGACTCCACTTTGCTTGGCGTGGTAGATGCTTATTATGGAGGCAATGAGTTCTGGCTCTCCGTTTACCGCGATTTCAACGATGTGCGGTTGGTGTTTGCACCTCCTTCCTCTGTCGGTAAGTTCGGTTGGGATACGGATAATTGGGTGTGGCCTCGGCATACAGGAGATTTCTGTGTGTTTCGTATTTATGCAGACCACAAGAACCGGCCTGCCGATTACTCCCCCGACAATGTTCCGTATCACCCTGAATATGTAGCGCCGATTTCACTGGATGGTTATAAGGAAGGCTCTTTCTGTATGACGATAGGCTATCCGGGAAGTACGGAACGTTACCTTTCTTCATTCGGTATCGAGGAAATGATGAATAACTCCAATCAGGCGCAGATTGACATCCGTGGTGTGAAGCAAGCCATCTGGAAACGTGAAATGGATAGTAAGGACAGTATACGCATTAAGTATGCTTCCAAATACGATGAAAGCTCCAATTACTGGAAGAACAGTATCGGTGTCAACCGTGCCATCCGTAAGCTGGGAATCCTGGAGAAGAAACGTGAAATGGAACAGGAAATCCGTCGATGGATACAGCAGAACCCGGACGAACGTGAGAAGCTTCTTCAACTGTTTACAGACCTGGAACTGAATTATAAGAACCGCCGGGAGGTAAACCGTGCGCAGGCTTACTTTATCGAGTCTTTCCTATATGGACCCGAATTAGTGCAGCTTGCACTGAAGATTCTGAACTTCGACTTTGAAGGGGAGCAGAAAACAGTTATTGCCGCCTTGAAGGATATCGTTGAGCAATACTCTAATTTGGACCTGGATATAGACAAGGAAGTATTTACGGCACTGTTGAAGGAGTATCGCTTAAAAGTGGATACCACTTTCCTGCCGGAAATCTACCATACTATCGCACAGAAATATAATGGGGATGAGAAAGCTTTCGTAGATAGTCTTTATGCAAGTTCTGAGTTGACTACTCCCCGTGGTTTGAAGCGCTTTCTTGAACGGGATACTACCTATCAGATTTTCGATGATCCGGCTATCTCGTTGGGCATTGATATGCTGACGGTGTTGTTCGATATGAATATGCAGATGCAGGCGCCTACTACGGAGATCATCCGCGGGGAACGTTTGCTGAACGGGGTTATCCGTCGGATGTATACGTCTCGTAACTTTTATCCGGATGCCAATTCCACCATGCGGCTGAGCTTTGGAACGGTATGCGGTTATACTCCCTTTGACGGAGCGGAATATGATTATTATACAACGACAAAGGGTGTCCTGGAGAAAGTGAAAGCTCATGTGGATGATGTTGATTTTGCAGTACAGCCGGAGGTACTTTCATTGCTCTCTTCGGGCAATTTCGGAAGATATGCCGATGAAAAGGGCGAAATGAAGGTGTGCTTCATCTCTAATAATGACATTACGGGTGGCAATAGTGGTAGTGCGATGTTCAATTCGAAAGGTGAATTGCTGGGGTTGGCTTTCGATGGAAACTGGGAAGCTATGGGCAGTGATATTCTTTATGAACCGAAGATGCAGCGTACCATCGGGGTGGACGTGCGCTATATATTGTTTATGATTGAGAAATACGGGAAAGCAGGGAACCTGATCCAGGAATTGAATATTCTCAATTAGTGGACGGGCCCCTGCTTTTCGTGAGGGAGACAATTACTTGCTTCCGGACAAGATTCCGGTATCGGTATCCCTGTTGTTGATTCTTCTGCCTTGGCTGTTGCGCTTCTTTCCGAAGTCAAGGCTGAAGGATGCATTTACCATGAACAAAAGCCTTAAGTTCTTGGAGTACGCTAACTGGCGGTAGGGAGCCGACTTTGACAGATTTTCTATTTCCTGTTCATACTTCTTGGTGAACGGGTTCAGCACCCCGGCAGAAAGGCTCCATTTCTCCGTATTATATCCTGCCATGATGGTGTGCAGTTTCTCCTCTTTAGTCAGCGTTTCACCCCACAGAGTGTGGTTGCTGGTATTCATTTCTGCCATCAGTACCCAGTTCTTGTACATTGCCATCAGGCTACCTCGCAGTCCTGCATTGGTGTGTGTATGCGTGTAGGTGTTGCCATAGCTGATATAGCGGTTCAGAAACGGAGTGATTTTAATGGAGATATACTCTTTGTAAGGTCGTATTTGTATAGCTGTCTCCAGATTGATCCGGTGGAAACCTTTATGATTCTCGGTAGTGCGGACAAAATACCCGTCTTCGTAGTAGGTATTTTCCATAATCGGCTTATTGTCATAGCTATATCTTCCAAATAAATCGACAGATACATACTTGCTTTGCCAGTTGGCAGACAGTGTATTGGCGTAGAATGTAACAGACTTTAAGTCGGGATTCCCTTTGCGTATCTGATACTTATCCATTGCTTGCGAGATGTCGTTCAAGTCGGACAGGGAAGGGGCATAGCCCGACACGTATCCGTTGTATCTGAAAAACCACTTCCCGCTGATAGAGTACGACAGGCTTAAGGAAGGTTTGACTATACACTTCTCGGAAGAATACTGCTCCTGACTGTTATAAGTTCTCATGGCTCCAATCCCTACTGTGTAGTTCAGAGCTTTTATCTTTGATTGATACTCGGCAAATAGGTACGTTTCGGCCGTATTCATCGTGATTTTATTCTCTATATTACCCGAATATCTATTTTGCAAATAGACCTGTGTATGCTTGATACCTCCGGTAAACTTACCCGTATTGAATTGTTTCTCGTAGATGCCTTCGCCGATGACGGAGTATTTCTCACCTTTGGTTTCCGAATAGATATCCGTATCGTTATTGTCATTATTAAGAGCTTTCTGCATAAAAGTCCGTTCGTTCTTGCTGTCCAGATAAGAAGCCACTATATCCGCATAGATTGTCTGCTTGTTCTTCAGATTTCTTTGGTAATAGATATCCAAAGAAGGGATCAGTACTTTGGAAGCGGAAAGGTCGGATATGGAGTAGGAGGTGTCTCCTTCATACAATGTACTGATTCTGTCCGACATGGAACTGGGAGTATCGCTGTATTGATTTCTGAGAGCAATATTGAGAAGTTGCTTGTCATTATCCTGATAACTGTAATTGAGGTTGAAGTTAAGGTTATCGTACTTTACTTTAGTTGGTTCTCCCACCTCTCTGTTCTCCTGATAGGCCTCCGGGAAGTGGAAACTTTCATAGTTTTCGCGTGTCCACTTCAGATCTCTCTGTCCCCAATATACGGTAGTGCTGAGCTCTGACTTGTTGAAGTGGTATTTGGCAGCGAGGTTATGTTCGCCATATCCCGTGTCGGATACCCCGTTGGCGAGATCGGCAGAGATACTTCCTCCCGATTCCCTTCTCTTTACGACGTAGTTCAATACAGCTCCTGCATTTCCATAACGTGCACCGGGATTGTCTATATATTCGATACGGATCACATCTGTCGGGCGGATGGCAATTATTTCAGCTTGGGTCACTTCCACACCGTTAATCCTAAGTTGCACATTGTCTCCTCCGGACATCGTGATGCTGTTGTCTATCGGATTGATCAGGATGCGCGACAGTTGTAGATTTCTCAGTAAGGAAACTCCGTTGGAAGCGGCTTTAGTCTGCATTTCGGTCGGGAGGATAATTTGCCGGTCGGTCTTTTTGATGATGGGGCTGGCTGTGACGGTAACACCTTCCAGCATTACATTGTCGGGTGATAAGGGCAGTTCTCCCAGATTCAGGTTGGCTTGCAGATTGCGGATGGAGAGATAGGAGTTTTCATATCCGACGCATGAGATACATAAGATATAATCTCCATCGTTTACTTCTTTCAGCAGGAAGCCACCACCGTTATCTGTGGCAACTCCGGTGATGAATGTCGAGTCCTGAGTCAGCAGGCTGACATTGGCATACTCGATGTGCTGATTGTTACTCTCATCGATGATTTTCCCTGTGATTTTGTTTGCCGCCATCAGGGAGGTACATAGGAATAATACTCCTGAAATGATACTTAGTCTCTTCATTTTTCTTATTATTTTTAGTGATTATTTCTGTTCTTTGAACATGACAAAGGTAGGGGGATCGGGGGAGAAAAGCGGTTTATATGTGGCACTAAATAAAGTGCAACAACTTTTGCAACTATCTGAGAATTAAGGAGATTTAAACTGCAATTTATAGAAAAGTTTATATCTTCCCATTTCAAGTTTATATATAAAGAAAAGTGCAAAAAATGGGATGCCGTAACTTCCGTTAATTGATAAATATCTATCTTTGCAAAGACTTAAAGCAAGAAGGAAGGACGGCATGAAAGCATTGAAACATGGTTTGATAGGTTGGGTATGCGTGTTGGCATTGGCAGCATGTGCAGAAGCCCTGCCATCGCAACGCATCCGGATAGAAAAGGCGGAGCAGATGTTACAGCAGAATGCAGAGGAGGCGATTGCTCTGCTTCGGTCGGTGGAAGATCCCGAAGCATTGCCGGATTCATTGCGGGCACGGTTTGCATTGGCTATGGGGCAAGCCCACTATAATGCACATTGGGTAATGAATGAAGATTCTTTGCTGTTATATGCCTTGGATTATTATGGAAGGCCGGATGTGAGTGACACATTGCGGTTGCTGCGTACCTGCAAACTGGCAGCGCATTACTTCTACGATAGCGAGAGATATAAAGAAGCCACTGAGATGATGGCCGAAGGGAATCGTATTGCAGTCCTGTACGGTGATACGGCCGCCCGTCTTGATTTGCTGCGGTCTGTAGCGAATATAGGGGAAGGTAATGATGATTTTGAAGGGCTGATACGCTTACAGAAGCAGTTGATAGCTATAGAGCCTGATTCCACCCGGCGATATTCCAACTACAACAGTCTGGCGATATCATACTACTGTGCAAATCAGAATGACTCTGCGCTGCTGGCTCTCCGCAAAGCTACTGAATGCCTGTATACATCCGCGGACTCTCTGAAAGCGCTGTACTATGTGATGCGCAACTATGCGGATATATTGAGTGACTCCGGAAAGAACCGGGAAGCTATCGATTTACAACGCCGCAGTTTACAGGAATATAAAGAGACTAAACACCCCTTCGAGTCCTTATCTTATTATGCTCTTTCGCGTTATTTCCTGAATATGGGTCAGATGGATTCCGCCCGCTACTATATGCAAATGGGAGATAGCGTGCGTTCGCCCTACATCGACCAGGACTTATCATTGGCTAACTTTTGTCTGGTACAGAAAACATTGATGGATTATATGGACAACCGCTCTTTTACAATTCGGGATGTGGCGTTCTTCTCAAACCGGCTGTATAACAACTTTATCCGTGACCAGCGGGTGATAGCCCAAAAAGGAAAGGTGCAATTGTTACTCCAACAGCAGAATATGAATCTGCAACTGGAAAAACAGAAAGAACGGACTTTCTTTGTCGGAGTGGTGGCTCTCTGTATTTTGTTGTTGCTGGCTGTCGTCTGGTATTTGCAGAGAAGAAAGCATTTGCTTGTGGAGAAGGAAGAAGAACTGGAAGCCTTGCGCCGTCTGCTGCATGAGACGGAAGGCGATGAAAGCGGCAATAATGATAAGTTTGTCAAGAAGATGCTGCTTCAGCAGTTAGGTCTGATACGTATTGTGGCTACGAATCCCAGTTCCGATCATCAGGAGCTATTGGTACAGATGGGACGGATAGCCAATAAAGATGTAGCGGTGGACGATTTGCTGGTTTGGAGTGATTTATATAAGACTATCGACATGGTACATGATGGCTTTTATACCCGTATCAGTCAGAAGTATGGAAATATCCTGAATGAAAAGGAACTGCAACTCTGCTGTTTGTTGAAGTCGGACTTTTCGACGAAAGAGATTAGCGTGGTTATCCAGCAAAGCATACGGACAGTGTATCAACGTAAGACGGTCATACGGCAGAAATTGGGCATGGCAGAAAAAGAGGATATCGTTGAATTTCTTTCTGAGCGGATATGAATCAGTTACGAGCTACAAGCTACAAGTGCCTTTCGGAACATAGCGCAGCTACTTGTAGCTTGTAGCTCGTAGCTCGTAACTTCATTCAATTCCCCGGATGCGGTCATCAAATGCCGACAGTGCCGCCTTTGCACCTTCACCCATTGCAATTACTATCTGTTTGTAGGGAACGTTCGAAACATCTCCTGCCGCATAAACACCCGGAAGCGTGGTGCGGCAAAAAGCATCGATCTTAATTTCGCCTATCGGAGTCGTTTCCAGCATGTCACGGAAAGGAGCACTATTGGCTGCCAGACCAATCTGTACGAAGATACCATCCAATGGGAAATCCCGTTCTTCGCCGCTTACACGATCTTTGACGCGGATAGCTGTTACCTTATCACCGTTTCCCACTACCTTGGTAGTCTGTGAGGAAGTGAAGATTTCTACATTCGGCAAGCTTTGCGTCTTTTCTTGCAGTACCTGGTCGGCTTTCAGCGTATCGGCAAATTCAAAGACAGTCACTTTCCGGCAGATACCCGCCAAGTCGATGGCTGCTTCTATACCGGAGTTTCCGCCGCCGATAACGGCTACATCTTTTCCCTGATAGAACGGTCCGTCGCAATGCGGACAGAAAGCAACTCCTCTGCCTATATATTCCGTTTCACCTTCCACATTCAGTTTGCGCCAGCTTGCACCGGTGGCAATAATTACACTGGGAGATATGAATACTTCACCGCCCACTACTGAAATCCTCTTTTCTTTTCCTTGAAGTTCCGCCTTCTCTATCTTACGGTCTTCAAACAAGTCGATGGGATAATGATTGATATGGCTTCTTAAATTGTCTGCCAACTGTGCGCCTGTAGTCTGCGGCACGGAGATCAGATTCTCGATTCCTACGGTTTCCTTTACCTGACCACCGATCTTTTCAGCTACAATAGCTACCCGTAATCCCTTGCGGGCTGAATAGATCGCAGCTGAGGCACCTGCCGGCCCACCACCTAATACGAGGACATCATAAGTACGTGAGATAGGCTCTGCATTCTCCACAGGTTCGGAGCCGAACATTTCTTCCAGCTTTTGCAGAAGTTCGCCTAAAGTGCCACGTCCTACATGAAGCAATTTACCGTTGGCATAGACGGACGGTACGCCTTGAATTTTCAGTGCATCCACTTCTTCCTGGAAAAGGGCACCGTCTATCATTTCATGTGTGACCTGTCCGTTCAGCAAAGCCATAATGTTCAGAGCCTGCACCACATCGGGGCAGTTGGTACATGTCAATGATACATAAGTCTGCAATGAAATGAGCCCTTTCAACGCCTGAATGCGTCGGCTGATGGCTTCATCGGGAAGATTTTTCCCCTTTCCATCGGCATTCAGTACGGCCAGAAGCAAAGATGTGAATTCATGACCGTTCGGTATTCCGCGGAATTTGACACCGGTTTCTTTCCTGTTTTTCAGTAAAGAGAATTCCAGCTTCGGTTCTTCGGTTTCAGTTACCTCACAGGAGAGTTTATCGGAACATCCTGCTACATCTTTCAGCAACTCTGTCAGTTCCTGTGCGCTTTCGTGCCGGGGATGGCAGGTGATATGAAAAGTGTACTGTGCTTCCAGGTTTTGGAAGACACTGCGTACTTGATTTAAAATGCTTGTTTCTAACATAACAGTCTATACTAATGATAAGATAAAAGAAGCCCCCTCTATGTGTGCAATGGATAAAGGGGGCCTCGCTAATAAAAAAGGGATGTGAACTTAAATTTTACCAACTAAATCTATACTTGGTTTCAGTGTTTCGCCGCCTTTCTTCCATTTTGCGGGACATACTTCACCGTCGTGTGTTGCAACGAATTGTGCTGCTTCTACCTTGCGGAGAAGTTCGTCGGCATTACGTCCGATGTTATTGTCCTGTATTTCGGCAATCTTGATTTTGCCTTCGGGGTTCACGACAAATGTGCCGCGGTAAGCCATACCTTCTTCTTCGATCATTACACCGAATGCGCGAGTCAGCACGCCTGTAGGGTCTGCCAGCATCGGATACTTGATCTTACGGATACTTTCGGATGCATCGTGCCATGCTTTGTGCACGAAGTGAGAGTCGGTACTTACAGAATATACTTCTACACCCATTGCCTGGAATTGCTCGTATTTTTCAGCGATGTCCACCAGTTCGGTAGGGCATACAAACGTAAAGTCTGCGGGATAGAAGAAGAAAATAGCCCATTTTCCTTTTACGTCTTCGTTAGTTACTGTTTTGAAACTTCCGTTCTGAAATGCCTGAACTTTGAATTCAGGAAGCTGTGAATTGATAATTGGTTCCATAATCTTTTTTGTTTTAAAAGGTTTAGTACTTTGTTTTTTCGATGATGCAAAGTTCATGCAAACCGAATGCAGAAGCAAGCTCGCTTGATTATGCTGAGGTGCAGCTGAATTTCGCTTTTGCAAAAATATAGCATCTTTTGCCGATAGAACAAAAAAACCGATTGAAAAGATTTATGGGCCGATAGACGAAATCTATACAACGCACTGAGTTGCCCGCAGGGACAGCATTTTGCGGGGTACAGAGGCTTGTATTTCTTTTGTGAGTACCTCCAATAAGGTGGTTCGTATGAAGTGCTCGTTGGTGATGAGAATGATCTGCCGGGTAGGAGTGGGGATGGCAAAGGGGCGCACCAACTCTTTCTGTGTCTCGTTGAGCTGATCGATGGCAAGTTCGGGAATGAAGGTAACGCCTTTACCGCTTTCTACCATACGCATGAATGTCTCCATGCTACCTAGATGATAAGCGATCTGGCTGGCTTGCGCCGCTTTCATCTGGCAGAAGCGGACTAACTGGTCGCGGAAGCAATGTCCCTCGTCAAGCATCCAAAGCTGTTCGTCGCTGAGATCGGAGGTACGGATAATCTTATTATCGAACAGTTTGCTTTCGCGCGCGATATAAGCATAGAATTGTTCGTAGAATAAAGGTATCTGGCGGAAGTCATCCTTTTCAGGCAGGGTGGCGATAATGCCGGCATCTATCTCTCCTTTTATAAGAGCCTGTTTGATGTCCTTCGTCTTCATCTCCGTTACGCGGATATCCAATTTAGGATATTTCTTCATCAGTTGCGGAAAGAAGCGGGGCAACAGATAAGGGGCGATGGTGGGGAGTATGCCTAACTTAAAGACACCCGATAAGGAGTGCTTCTCTTCTTCAATAATATCCTTTATATGGCCTGCCTGTTCCAATACGATACGGGCTTGCTCTATTACAAGCTGTCCGACGGGAGTAGGGCAGATGGGCTGTTGGCTGCGGTCGAATATCTTAGTGTCTAACTCGTCTTCCAGTTTCTGTATCATGGCACTCAGGGTGGGTTGAGTTACACGGCAGTGTTCCGCGGCTTTAGCGAAATGGCGGAACTGATTAACGGCAAGAATGTATTCCAGTTGTTGTAAAGTCATGATAAATAAGGGGTTTGAACGGGTTATATAGATTCTGTCTATGCAAAGATAGAAATTATCTGTTTGACAAGCATGGGTTTCCGCCTTATCTTTGCAACAGAAAAAAGAAAAACAGTATAAACTATTAAAACCATAAAATTATGAAGACTTTAAATTACATCAAGTTAAATGAATCGGGAGTAGCTAACGTAGTATCTGCATTGCATCAGCTTTTGGCAGATTTCCAGGTATATTACACGAATCTGCGCGGTTTCCACTGGAACATCAAGGGACACGGTTTCTTTGTATTGCACGAGAAGTTTGAAAGTATGTATGACGACGCAGCCGAGAAGGTGGACGAAATTGCAGAACGTATCCTGATGCTGGGTGGTGTACCCGAAAACAAGTTCAGCGAATACCTGAAAGTTGCAAAGATCAAGGAAGTATCTGACGTGGCTTGTGGTAGCGATGCGGTCAGCAATATTCTTGAAACTTACGGATACCTCATTGGTGAGGAAAGAAAAATCATTGAACTGGCTAATGAAGCAGGTGACGACGTTACTGCCGACCTGATGACAGGCTATCTGAAAGAACAGGAAAAGATGGTTTGGATGCTGGTAGCTTTCAGCACAAAAGGATGCACAGACAAATAATATATAGGTTTAGGTGATAAATGATGGAAAAGGTGATGAAGCGGTGTAGACACTGCTTGGTCACCTTTTCTTTTGTCCTATAGCTTAGCCAGCTTGCCTGCCGGGTTTACATCATCATATTCTTTCTGATGGAGAACTTGACAATCGCCATCGCCTGTATGCACGTGAGCGGTAGATCCATCGGTTCATGGTGTGGATTGTAGCTCACCAGCCTGATGCAACCTTCCACATCGGAACGGTTCACATACTTCACCGACAGGTATTCATCGCCGTCGATGCAAAATGACACCAGGTACATCTCTCCATAAATGACGCTGCTGAAATTGCTGATTTCCTTAAACCCCACCACATCCCCCGATTTCAGGATGGGATACATACTGTCTCCACTGATGTAGAGTGCTCCGTCGCAGACAGGTATGTTCGGAATCTGTATCTTTCCCACCACATGCTGACCTTTGTTGGCAAGCAGTGTTTTCAGGTTGGCGGCAGCGGTGATATCGTATAGTGACACGCTGCGGTCGTCTACCGGATCAGCTGTTTTGGGGTTATGAATCATTTCCACTTCACCCGAAACGATTTCGCCATTGCAGAATTTAGCCTGATGTTCAGGCTTCCCTTTTCCCACCAGCAGCCAGTTGTAGTCTATCTCTTTCAGTTTCTCCAGCAGCAGCGGGAAGTCGATGCCGTTTCGTGCAATCCAGTTACTTAGTGTGGGACGCGACACACCCAGATAAGCTGCCAATTCTGCATCCGTTTTGAAATTCAGTACCCGCTTGGCGCGTTTCACGATGTCGGCTACATTGAATAATAAATCCTGTTCTTTTTCCATGATTATATTGTAAATAAAATAAAACTTGTTTCTTGCTCATTGATATGTAGTTATATACTTTGTGAAAATTAATATTTAAAACATGTTGGTTTTAAAATGGAAATTTGGTTATATTTGCGGCAACAAAATTAATCATTTGGTTTTAGAAATACAAATAAAAGTGCGGAAATTATGGAAAAGAAACGTGGGCGTTTAAAAAATAAGCCTCCCCCTTGCGTGGGTAGTACTATATATGTGAATAGTAACAACCTGACAGAGCTGTAAAACACAAGTGTTGCACACGCAGAATACAAGTATTACGCATGCAGGACACAAGCGTTACGCATACAGGACACAAGCGTTACATAATCAAGGTATGCATGTGATGTATATACGATAAAGAACAGTCAATCATTGTTTTATAAATTATTAAAAGTCAGAATCATGAATCAGGTATTATCAGAAGACACCCGCGTCTGCGGAAAATGTCACCGTAAACTTCCTTTCGAAGCCTTCTACTTCAACAAGAAAACTCAAACCCCGGACTGCTATTGCAAAAAGTGCCGCGGGGAATGTAACCGGATGGTGCGGAAGAAAAACATCCATCCGCAAGGTACAAATCGTCCGAGATGCTATCTGGTGCTCACCCGCATTGAGGACAGGGAACAACGCCTCAAGCTCATCCTCCATGCCCTGCAGGTGGTGAACGAAAGCATTGCGCGGAAGCGGAGGCGAATCAGAGAAACGATTGAGGATTAAGAATTAATGCGAATCAGTGGTTGAATTTAGCTCATCCTGAACGGTTATGAATCAGCTACAGGCTACGAGCTACAAGCTACAAGTGCCTTTCGGAATATAGCGCAGCTACTTGTAGCTTGTAACCGGTAGCTCGTAACTATTCCGAAATGAATGAATTTCAACTCCTGATTTGCATAATTAAGAACTAAAACAATATGCCTAGAATAAAGAAACGGGGACTCGATTACTTCCCCATAAGTATTGATTTTATGCACGATCGCATCGTACGCCGCATTATGAAAAGCGAGGGGGACGGTGCCGTATCCGTACTGCTTCAGGTGCTTTGCAGCATCTACTCCGGAGAAGGTTACTACGTCCTTGCGGACGACCTTTTCTATGACGACCAGGCGGATAACCTCTATCAGATGGAGCCCGAAGATATCCGGCGCATCGTCGCCCTTGCCCTGGAACTGAAACTTTTCGATCCGGAAGTTTTCAATAAGTACGGACTGCTGACGTCAGCCGATATTCAGCGCCAGTTCCTTTTTGCAACCAAGCGCCGCAATGCTTCGCTGATAGATGCGCGTTACTGCCTGCTTTCACCGGAGGAACTCGGTGTGCAGCAGCCGGCAGAGGATCGGAAGGGGGACGGGGAACCCGATGGTGAAAATGCTGCGATTATCCCTATAAATGCAACGTTTAACGCTGAAAACAACGAAACTATGTACCTTGGTACACATAGCATAGCACAGCATAGTATAGCACAGCAAAGCATAGAAAACCCCCTCCTCAATAGTTCCCCCGTTGGTGGAACTGCCGGAGACGCGGCCTTGAAGTCCGCGGAGGAAGGAGAGGAGGAGATTTCTCCGGAACGAGGAATAGCGGATAACCCTGCCAAACCCACCGGGCGCGGTGGCAAGCGGAAAGAGTGGACTCTTGAAGACCTCTCCCGCCTGCAACCACCCCGGGACGGGATGCAGCGCAACTTCGACGGGCTGCTCTGTAATCTCCGGCTCTATGCCATTCCGCCTGCCGAGCAGTATGCTATTGTCTGCAAAAGCAACTTTGGCGTCATCGGACATCCGGTGTGGAGAGGCTTCTACGAGTTGCGTGGTTGCCACGGGAAGATCCGCCAGCCGGGACATTATCTGTTGAGTCTGTGCCGGGATTCTAGCAAAACAGATAGAATGTGAACAGAAAGAGAATTGTGATATATATTGTGAATTATGTATTTGGTTGTGTTTTTGAATATTGAATAATTTCTTGAACGCTTTTGCGAAAATCGTTCGTTTACTTAAAAGTAGAGTCGTATCTTTGCAATGTGGTTAAGCTTAATACACAAAACGATAAAACATTTACATTTAAAAACTAATTTATTATGCCAGTACTTTACAAGACTATTCAGTCAACAATGAAAAACAAAGAAGGTGACAAACTATTTCATCCCCGTACCGTGTACGTGGGTGGTGTCAACACAGAGAAGATCGCCCAGGAAATTGCGGAGTATTCCTCCCTCTCCACCGGTGACGTAAAGAATTCCATCGACAACCTGGTCACCGTATTGACCAAACACCTGCAATCCTCCGAAGTGGTGACACTGGATGGCTTCGGTACTTTCCGACTAGCCATGAAATCGAGAGGCAAGGGAGTGAAGACGAAAGAGGAGGTATCTGCGGCACAAGCCACACTACAGGTGCACTTCACCCCGGCATCCACCCGCAATATGGACCGTACCGTAGCCACCCGCTCGCTGGTGACAGGCGTGAAGTGTGTGCTTTACAAACCTGAATCGGACGGTTCGGGTAGTGGCAACGAAGGCGGCAGTGGCTCCGGTAGCGGTGGCGGTGGTTTGGACGAAAATCCGCTGGGCTAAAGAGTTGAATACAGAGACGCGGAGACGCAGAGGGTTTCCCGGGTATCAGATTTAAAAAACAGGATGTGCCTCCGTTGCTCTGCATTCATTCTAATTGACTAAACTATTCATTTTTAATTAACTAAACTTATTTCATTTAATACATGAGAGGTATTTATTTTCTCGTGGTGCATTGCAGTGCCACCCGGGTGAACTGTGTCCGTGCTTCGAAGGTGGAGAAGGAACTTTGACTCTCTCAGATCATGAAATCATTTTAAAAAAGAACACGAAAGGAGGTGTGTGAACTATGGCAATCAAGAAATCAGTATGGGATATAATCCTGAAGGTGGTAATCGCGGTAGCGTCGGCAATAGCCGGGGTGATTGGGGGTAATGCGATGCCGTTGTAAATATTACAAAGTTCCCATGTTTTTATAACTCTGCAGATTCTATACTCCGGAATCTGCAGAGTTCCAAACCAATATTTGAGACAGATTAAGACTCTGTTTAATACCATTTCTTTAGTTTTTAATCATTATAAAACAAAAACGAAAAATGAAACGATACATTTTTATACTATTTTTCTTCGCTGCACTTTTTCCATTTGCGGCACATGCAGGATCAGAGTTTCCATACATTGCCCCTTCTGTTCCGACCTCTCCTCAGGCAGCGGCCTTCAAAATGTACGGAGACGTGGCAGTGAACCCAGCCATGGGAGTACCTGATATTTCCATCCCTTTGTTCAATATCGAGCATCACGGCTATCAGTTACCTTTAAGTCTGAAGTATAATCCTACACCATTTCATCCAGGTTATAACTACGACGTATTCGGCCGTGGTTGGGCATTATCTGTAAGCAGTTGTATATCCCGAAGCATTGAATGTATGCCTGATGAGACTACAGGTTTCAAACTGGATACCGATCAGTTTGGTAAATCCTACCGTAACTTTACGGAAGCAAGCATGAACAGACTCAATTTAAAGTACGACCTCTTTACCGCTACCCTGCCAGATGGCAGTTCTTTCGACTTTGTCATCCGGATAAAGTATGATGGTAAGCTCGAATACGTGGTTTCCGGCGGACGCGATGTAAAGATAACCCACGTGGCTGATGCCAGTAAGATATATTCCTTTAAAGTGGTAGACGAACAAGGCATTGAATATTCTTTTGATGGCGCAGATACTACCTTTGCAGGACTAGGCAGTACCATTACCCCTTATGGTACTGCCTACGTATCTTGGCAACTGACTTCAATCCGCCTACCCCATTCCGCAGAACTTATTACTCTTGCCTATGGAAAGAGTATCAGCTCCAACTATGGACGGCATCAGGTGGAACCAGCGGTACGTTTCCATCATATTTATGAAGTGAATGGAGATCCGGATAGGTTTGACGTCACTTTCCAAACCTATACGCAACAGCACGCCTATCAAATGAAACTTTTAACCTCCATAGCTTATGGCAGCACAACCATCAACATCGACTATCAAGACGGTAGCGACAGCGAGCATTACAACTATGCCAAAGCCATCAACATCAGAGATAACGGCACGCTTATCCGGAAAATCAATCTGGAGCAACATCAAGGAATTTTGCACTATCACGGATCGGGGAACTTGCCTTTTAGCACTCTTGATAAAATTATACTTCTTGGTAGCAATGGCATTACATCCGAGACTTATCAATGTGGATATACATCTTCAAGCGCCAGTTTTGGGGGAACAGACCATTGGGGCAACCTGAATTATCGTTCCGATATTCACAATGTGGCCTGCCTGAATCTTTTTGTCGGCTTCGATGTATCCAGAGCTGCCTCTTCCACTTACGTAGTAGATGTACCCAAAGATGGAGATGACCTGTCTCCATTGGATAAAGTGAGGATTTCCAATTCATACGCCAATACACGAACACCGAGCAGTGCAGAAGCTCATTGTGTGCTAAACAAACTAACCTATCCGACGGGTGGTTATACAGAGTTTTACTTTGAGAACCATGAGTTCTTTACGTTTACAGATTATGACGGTGACTATATTCACAACAAAAAAAGACGTATCAAAACCCAAGCTACCGGTTTCAGGATTTATGAAATCGTCAATTATACGGCAGAAGGCGTACGAAGTGACTCCAAACACTACTGCTACGGGCAAACTGATTATGACGCAAATGGTGGAATAGGAGGACGTTATTTTCATACAGGCGCAGGCGAACCGACCTTAGATCCTACTATTCAGACCTATATGACTTATCAATCATCAGAGCCTATTCCGATGTCGGTACTAAACATGGTACTCGGCCTTGATCCGTCCGGACAGTATCGTTCTTTTAATTACAATCCCTTTATGAGCTATAATCCATCAGTAGGACCCATTACTGATAAGTGGGAATGGGAATGTACTTTCAGTGCATTTAATTTTCAGCGGTTACTGAATGGCCGTCCTGCAGTGGTCTATCCCGAAGTCACGGTCTATTATCTGAAAGATGGAGCAACTACATATACCCCCGAAAATTGTAATGGAAAAACCGTTTATCAATATGACATCTACGAAGCAATGCAGTATGACACAGCCTTTTTCGAGAAACCGCAATACTTCAACAATGTGCTTTCGTATGTGGGAGAGAAATATCGCTATAATTTGCTGAAAGAACAAACTGACTACATGAGCGACGGACAGGAGTATAAACTGAAACGACGCGAAACGCTTATTTGGCATCCCAGTGGCGCATCGGTGGTAAGCTGGGAATATTCCAATCTATATGGAACTTTATCTTTTGTCCCTGTAACCGCTGTCCTTGGTGATTTTTATACTTCCACTTGGCAGTTGCTTGGGCACTCACTCCTATACCAACGTGATGTAACTACCTATGACGAATCGGAAACCGGTGTTAAAGAGACAGAGCAGTACAGCTATCTCTCCGGCAACCGGATGCAACAGAAAAAGCGCGATGCAGGGGGGCTGCAACGAGAGACCAATTGGGAATATCCTAAGTTGTCACAAACCGGCACTACCACGGATATAGTCCGCAAAATGGTAGAGAAGCATATTATCGCCCCCGTGTTGACAGAAAAACAAAGTAACTCCAACGGCTATGAACGTGAATTCGGAGAGTTCCCCACACAAAGCGGAGACACATTAATACTGCCCGCCCGGCTTTATCAAAAGTGCTATGCAACGAATAGATTCCACAGCGAAATCCTCGCTTACTCTCCTAACGGAAATCCCCGTGAAGTAATCTCCAATGATAAGTTGCATACAGTCTACCTGTGGGGGTATGGAGATCGTTATCCTATCGCGGAAATCAAGAATGCCACTCTGGCACAGGTAGAAACCGCTGTGTCCTCCGTTTTTGGCATGACATCCTCTGCACTAGCACGGAATGCCGTCCCCGATGCAGCCAAACTGAAAGCCTTGCGCAAACACACGTCCCTCTCGAAAGCGCAGGTCACTGTTTTCACGCATCTTCCGTTGATAGGCGTCGCCTCCATCACCGACCCTACGGGGAAGACCCTGTATTACGAGTATGATGGACTGGGACGCCTGAAGAGAAATTACTATTACGAAAACAACACTATGCAGGAAAGCGAGAAACGCGTCTTGCAGGAATATGACTATCATTACCGTAACCAATAACTAAAATCCGTACACACTTATGAAACGAATATATCTATTACTTTCACTTTTATTGTGCCAACTCTTGTGCATGTCGCAGGTAAGCACCTCTCAGAACTACATCAGTGCCCGTACTTACACCTCGGCCGACCGCAGTGGTTGCCGTGAGCAGGTGGTATACTATGACGGTCTGGGCCGCCCCTCACAAATCGTAGACCGCAGCATCACCCCCGACGGGAAGGATATCGTCTCCCTGCAGGAATATGACGACCAGGGACGCAAGCTGCGCACATGGCTTCCCGCCAAATCGGCGGGAAATGGCAGCTATATGAATATCTCCTCCCTGAAGAGCGGCGCAAGTTCGTTGGCAAGCGGTGATTCGCGCCCCTACGCACAGACCACCTATGAAGCCTCTCCCCTGAAGAGGCCGGTTGCAGAGCATGGAGCGGGCGAGGCATGGGCGGAACAGCCTGTAGGCTACCGCTATGTCACTCGCAATCCTCAGTCGTTTGCTTATTTTTCCAACAGGGTTCCCAACAGGGATTTATTAGGCGTTTGCACTACGGATGAAGACGGAAATCAGGCTTATGAATTTAAAGACGGCCTGGGACGCACAATCCTAGCGGGACGTATGGACGGTTCCGAACCCTATTTCACTCATTATGAATATGACAGTCGCGATGATTTGGTGAATGTTTACCCGCCTTTCGTTGCTTCCCCAAAGCCGGGAGCACCTGAAGGGTCTTTTAATGCACAGAGCAGTTATTCCTACCGCTATGACTTCCTGCACCGCTACATTTACAAGAAACTTCCGGAACGTGATGCCATTTATTTCGTTTACGATCGTGGAAGCCATCAGGTCTTCTCGCAAGACGGCGAACAACGCGTCCGCGGAGAATGGAGTTTCTCCCTTTCCGATGAATTTAGTCGTCCGGTAGTGACGGGAATTTGTAATAACTCCTATTTTTACGAAGATTTACAGTTGTCGGAGATTAATATAAAAGCACGGCGTGATGATACAGGCACTGCCTTTCATGGTTATATTCCCGAGAATATTACGTTGAAGACTCCTGTAGTGTATACGGTGAACTACTACGATGACTACTCTTTCATCGGCAAGCACGGAGTACCCACCTCTCTGAACTACACCACCCCCCCTTCGGGCTACGGCACCCGCTACACGGAAAGCAGCAAAGGATTGCTGACAGGAACGGTAACAGCACGCGTGGACGCTACCGGAGTGACCGGATATGATTACGCCGCTTTCTATTACGACGAGCGCGGACGTATCATCCAAAGCCGGACAACGAACCATTTGGGAGGAACTGAAGTGGAGTACGTTACCTATAACTTTATAGGCGATCCTTTGAAGCGCCAGCATGTTCATACAGCCACGGGTAAGGCTACACAGACGGAAGTATGTACATACGAGTACGACCATGCGGGCCGCCTGTCAAAGTCAAAACACAAGTTAAACACAAATGGTGAGGTGACACTCATCGAAAATACGTACGATGACTTGGGGCGAGTGAAGAGCAACAAACGTCATGGCGTCTCTGCCCTTACAACGAACTATACCTATAATGTCCGCTCATGGATCAAGACATTAACCACCGGTACGCTGTTCAATCAGACCCTGTATTACAACGAGTCTTACAGCGGAAACACCCCCTGCTACAATGGCAATATCTCCGCCATGAGTTGGAAAGCTTCGGGCGACACGGGACTGCACGGATACCGCTTCCGCTATGACAGACTTTCCCGACTGACCTCCGCCGATTATTTATGGAACGGCATTTCCAGTACGAATTACAGTACTTCATATACGTATAATAAGCAAAGTAATATAACCTCACTCCGGCGTAATGGTCGCACAGGAGCTTCCTCTTACGGCCTGATCGACAATCTGACTTTCACGCTGGACGGTAACAAGCTAACGCGTACGGACGATGCTGCCACAGCTTCAGCTTATAATGGTGGCTTTGAATTTAAGGATGCCGTGAAACAGGCCGATGAGTACGCCTATGATAAGAATGGAAATATGACGAAAGATTTAAATAAGAATATTACTGATATTCAGTATAATTGTTTAAATTTGCCAAGTAAGGTCACGTTTAAGGATGGTAGCACCATTACTTATACTTATGCGTTGAACGGCACGAAACTCCGTACTGTCCATAAAATAGGTAACACTACCACTACGACTGAGTATTGCGGAAATGTGGTCTATGAGAATGGTGTGCAGAAGTTGTTGTTGACTGATGCGGGATATGTTACTTTGTCTGACAAGATGTATCATTACTACTTGCAGGATCATCAGGGCAACAACCGCGTAGTTGCGAACCAGGTGGGGCAAAAGGAAGAGGTAAACCATTACTATCCGTTCGGCGGCACGTTTGCTTCAGCAGACGGTAATGTTCAGGCTTATAAGTATAACGGTAAGGAACTGGATACAAAGAAGGGGGTGAACTGGTATGATTATGGGGCGAGAATGTATGATGTGGCATTAGGAAGGTTTATGACGATAGATAGATTTACGGAGAAGTATAATACTATGTCACCTTATCAGTATGGAGGAAATAATCCAGTAAATAACATTGATATTAACGGAGATAGTATAATCATTCAGCCTAATGCCAATGGACTTATTGATCAGATTAAAGAATTCTTTGGATTTGATACAAAATATCAAGAGATTGTGAAAGCTGACTTATCGCAACTGAAGAAAGACGATGCAAAGGTTTCAGGAATAATCTCTGATTTAGAGGAGAGTGAGAATATACATTCTATTACAATGCCAAAAGATAAGAGAAGAGGAAATTTCTCAGGAATTGATAAGTCAAAAGCTGATGAAGGTGTTTCGCAAGGTACTACTATTGGGTATGATCCCTATAAAAAAACAGACCCTAATGGAGAGAGTAGAACTCCAAGAGTTGGATTAAGTCACGAGTTAAGGCATTCGTATGATGCCGACAAGGGAATTATGACTCAAGAAGAAACGGAAAATGGAGTTTTGTTAATTGAGGTACGTGCAATTAACACAGAAAATAAAATAAGGATGAAAACAGGAGATCCTAAAAGAACAAAATATGGAAAGAAAGAAATACCTAAGGCACTATTGGAATAGAATCCTTATAATTGCTGGAATCACATGTTTTCTTGTTGCATGCACATCTGTTGACAAGAAATCTCAAAATGAATTTGTAGGAAACAATAATGAGCCATATAAAGCAATAAGTGTAAAATATCAAGATTCTACTTATCGTATGGTACTGAGAAACAACGATGTTATTTTAGAGAAGAATTATCCAAATGATTATATGCAAGCTCTAAAGGATTCCGGAGTTTTAAATATCGACAGTATGACCTTTTTTAAATTGAGAACAGCTATTGTAGCTCCTCAGCCTCGCATAGATTCTATTTTTAGAGGAAATGTTGATAATTTAGTTTCCAATTGTTTTGATGATAATGGTTTTATATCTCTTTCGTTATCATACGATGAAGAAAAATATCTAATTGATATTCTGTATCAAAATAATATCCTAGTAAATATAGCTTGTGAATCAGGGTATTTATTTATTGAGAACTAATTCAGCTATTTGTTTCTGAATATTAAAATTAGAATTAGTTCTGTCCACAATTTTGTGTAAATAGCCAACTACAGGATTCAGGTTTTATACTTGAATCCTGTCTTCAAAATAGTACAATATTTGAAGATAGGAATTATTCACTATTCCCTCTGTCATGGATGGACCATTCTCTGAATTATTAGGAAATTACCCTAATACACAAGGTCCAATGCTTTGCCCTTCTATTTTTTATAATTATCACTATAATAGTATTTCAGCTACGACAGATTTTCCAATTGTTCCGCACGGACGATGCTGCTACAGCTTCAGCTTATAATGCTGGCTTTGAATTCAAGGATGCCGTGAAGCAGGCCGATGAGTACGCCTATGATAGGAATGGAAATATGACGAAAGATTTGAATAAGAATATTACTGATATCCAGTATAATTGTTTAAATTTGCCAAGTAAGGTCACGTTTAAGGACGGTAGCACCATTACTTATACTTATGCGTTGAACGGCACGAAACTCCGTACTGTCCATAAAATAGGTAACACTACCACTACGACTGACTATTGCGGAAATGTGGTCTATGAGAATGGTGTGCAGAAGTTGTTGTTGACTGATGCGGGATATGTTACTTTGTCTGACAAGATGTATCATTACTACTTGCAGGATCATCAGGGCAACAACCGCGTAGTTGCGAACCAGGTGGGGCAAAAGGAAGAGGTAAACCATTACTATCCGTTCGGCGGCACGTTTGCTTCAGCAGACGGTAATGTTCAGGCTTATAAGTATAACGGTAAGGAACTGGATACAAAGAAGGGGGTGAACTGGTATGATTATGGGGCGAGAATGTATGATGCGGCACTGGGAAGGTTTACAGCAGTAGACCCACTGACAGAGAAACATTATGAAATGAGCCCGTATACATATTGTGGAAATAATCCGATTAAATATATTGATCCAACTGGAGCAGATATGGTAATTTGGTATGGAGATGAGAACGGAAAACAGAGATACTTTATGTTTAATGGAATAAATGCAGCCCAAGCTCCCCCAAATTCATTTGTTAAAGATGTTATAACTGCATATAATTATAATGTAGCGAATGGAGGTGGTGAAAATATGCAAGCAATTGCAACTGATAAAAAGATGAGAATTGGAGTTGTAGAAACGGGTTATGATAATGTGTACTTGCCAAATGCAAATGCTATAAGATTCAATCCTACGGCTGGTCTCAAGTTGGATGATGGCAATATTCTGTCACCAGCTACCGGACTTGAACATGAAGCTGCGCATGCGGTTAATAATAAAAAAGGAGTAGATAGTAAGATTGATAATAAATATGGTACTACAGAAGAACGTTCCGTCATAAAAGGAGCTGAATTGAAAACGGCTAAGGCAAATGGCGAATTACCCGCAAATCATCCTGGAAGAAAGAGTCATGCTGATGGTCAGTGGGTTGTAACTCGCTCCGTAATATCTAATAAAGAATTTAGTACTAAAAGTTCCGAAGAGTTAAGGAAAAAAATCAAAGAATTTAGAAATAGTTATACGCCAGAACCATGAAATTAATTTTAGTTACATTTGTCTTTTTACTATTTAGTAATAGTCTGACATCTCAAGATATTACTAAAATAAGGTTTATATATGGCCAAGAAGGAACTCTCATACCGATAGCTGCTTCTTGCGATATCAGTTTCATAGCCCGATTTGGTGAAGATCTCAACATTTTGACTACTTATGATGGTATATTTATTGCACAATTTCAGGATTTGTATTCAAGGCTTTCACATAGTGATTCAACCTTTTTAATAGATCCAAGAATTATGACCGTCGTAAGCTATGAAGAAAGTATTCCCAATGATACTCTTTATATGGGGGAATATTTCGGAATAATCAAAAATGGGAATCGTATGCAGGATAATGACTCATTGTTGAATCTTGTAAAAACCAAAATAGGTTGGACGCAATATACCCGGAATGTGATAGAAACCAACTCTATTATAAAATTCTTATCGTATTCTGATGATGATATTGTTAAAATACTAATGTCCAATATTGATAAGACATTTTTTGTGACATTGAATAAACTCCCTGTAACTGAGACTAACTCATTTGTAAGGCAAAAGAGATTGTTAAAAGATTATGTAAACGAATTATCTGATGTACAGAAAGCTAAATTCTATGAAGTGTTTTTTAGAATATTTTATAAACATGCAAAGCCTGATTCTATATTATGGAATAATGTGTTTGAATAATTAATATAGTTGAAATGAGGCATTTTGATAGATATAGAAAAGAATCACCGTCCAGTCACCTGTGATAAAATATCCGACTGGATTGAGCCTTCGGATTTTGAATTCGCTCACTTGAAGTCTCCCTGCCTCTTATTCTGAAATATGGGTAGAGGTAGGGATTTTGATATTCTATTTTTGTAGTGCTAGAGCCATCCGGAGGTTTCCTCTTCTCTTGCATACGGGCAGACAAGCACAAGTGTTTTACGGATGATGGCCTACAATAAGAACGGTAATATTCTTGCCTTACAGCGGTACGGCCAGACAAGTGCAAGCGCATACGGTCTGATAGACAATTTGAAAATCACTTTGAACGGTAACCAGTTGAAATCAGTGAATGATGCGATTACAACTATGGCCTACAATAACAGTTTCGAGTTTAAGAATGGTGCAAACGCCACTACAGAATATATGTATGATGCCAACGGTAATTTAACGAAAGATTTGAATAAGAATATAACTGATATTCAGTATGATTTTTTAAATTTGCCGGATACAGTCACGTTCTCTGATGGGAGTACTATTTCTTATCTATATAGTGCGGATGGAGTGAAGCTTCGCACGATTCATAAGATTGGCAGCACCACCACCACTACGTACTATTGCAACAATGTGGTCTATGAAAATGGTGCTCAGAAGCTGTTGCTGACGGAAGAAGGATATCTTTCTTTGAACGATAGCAAATACCACTATTATCTGAAAGATCATCAAGGGAATAATCGGGTAGTTATCAACCAAAATGGTAATGTGGAGGAGACGAATCATTACTATCCATTTGGTGGTGTGTTTGCTTCATCTCAGAATGTTCAGCCTTATAAATATAATGGCAAGGAACTGGATACAAAGAAGGGGCTGAACTGGTATGACTATGGGGCGAGACAGTATGATGCGGCAATAGGAAGGTTTACGACGATGGATCCGATGACGGAGAAATATTATGCAGTGAGTCCATATACATATTGCATAAATAATCCTGTCAAATATATTGATCCTAATGGCATGACTTTGTTGATATGGTACAAAAATGATGATGGAAAAATGGCATCATATAAATATTCTGGTGGTAATACTGGTAATTCAAATTCATTTGTTAAAGCTGTTGTTACGGCATACCAATATAATAAACAGAACGGAAGCAAAGCGGGTAATGGAGGTGGCGCTTCTACGGTTATAGCAGTTGAGAATCCTAATTTGACAATAAATGTAATGGAGTCAACCAATAGAGATTATTATAGTGAATATGCAGCAGGAGGCACAATATATTGGAATCCAGAATTGGGCTTACA
Source organism: Bacteroides cellulosilyticus (assembly GCF_020091405.1). Classification (NCBI taxonomy): domain Bacteria; kingdom Pseudomonadati; phylum Bacteroidota; class Bacteroidia; order Bacteroidales; family Bacteroidaceae; genus Bacteroides; species Bacteroides cellulosilyticus. The sequence continues at coordinate 1,319,739 of NZ_CP081903.1, read as the reverse complement.
ATCAGATAATAATGTAGTAACATCTCCCGCTACAGGCTTTGACCATGAAGCAGATCATGCTGTAAATCAAAAATTATATCCCGATGAGTATAAGAAAAATACAAGTACTGCAGATTCTGCGTATGGAGATAAAGAAGAAAGAAGGGTGATTACCGGATCAGAACAAAAAACAGCTCGTGCTAATGGAGAAATTAATCAAAAACAAGTCACACGAAGAAATCACGGTGGGAAATCCGTAATTACCGAAGGAGTTACATCAAATAAAATAAATGAAGTTAAAACGAAAGAATATGAAAATAACAGAAAACGTTGGATATCTGAATAGATTATTTCTATATGGAATGTTTTGTGCTCTTTTTTCTTTAGTCGGAACTTCTTGTTCCACTACTAAGAATTTGATTGATGCTAACGATATTGATTATATAAAATTTTGGTATATGCCCAAATGGATTAGGACACCTACTCCTATCAGGGATTGTGCCGATATTGTGTATGCCACCTGTGTCGCTAAAGATTCTGTGATAATGGATAGAAAAATAATAAGAGAATATGTAGAGGCAGTTAATAAACTAAAGGTTTTGAAGAAGGACCTTAACTACGATTTACGTATAACTTCCCTTATTGTATTTAAGGAAGATAGGAAAAAAGTACCTGTATGTATTAGTTTGAATGGGGTAATTCTTAAAAATGATACATTGATGAAAGGAGATAAACATATGCTTAAACTAATAGATGATATTTTATATAAGCATCATAAAGTAGAAGATTGGACTCCTGATTTTATGAAAGAATGATGTAGCAGTATCCCTGTCCTTGGGAAATATCTAAAGATACAAAAAAAGCCAACTAACTTCAATGAATTGGTTGGCTTTTACTTTACTATTTTAAGAATATTCCTAAAGCATTTCTATAAAAAACAGGCTTATAGCTTTATAGTCATACCAACTGAACCAAATGTTTTTTTTCTGTATTCCGAAGGAGTTACCCCATAAATCATTTTGAAGCATTTACTGAAATGCTGCGAATCTTTAAATCCTGTTTTATAAGCCACTTGGGTAAAGTTATCCGAACCTTCTTCTATCAGTTCCGCCGCTTTTTTCAAACGTATGTTTTTAATAAGTTCCATTGGTGAGATGCCTATGAGCGTCTTTATCTTTTTGAATAGGGCGGAGCGGCTGATTCCCGCTTCCTCAACAAGCGTATCTACACTCAAGTCCGGATAATCCAGATGTTTGTTGATGAAACAGACAATCCCGTCCAGCAAGTCTTTATCGGCTTGCGGAAGTGAGCGAAGTTCCTCTTTGGAATCGATATTGCTTTCTTCTTTATTTTGTATGAGTTCCGAATAATACAGTGCCTGAATCCGCTTTCTTTGTCTGATGATGTTCCATATCTTGGCTATCAGATAACTCGCACTGAAGGGCTTGGTAATGTAATCATCCACGCCCAACTCCAAACCTTCATTTTGATTTTCCACATCTGCCTTACTACTCAGTAAAACAATTGGTATGTGGCAGGTATAAGTATTGGCTTGTAGCTTCTTGACCATTTCGATCCCTGTCATTTCGGGCATTACAACATCGCTGACAATCATATTCGGCAGGTACTTGATTGCCTTTTCCAATCCCTCTTTCCCATTGGAAGCGGTGATTACACGAAACTCTTCGGAAAGAATCGTGTGTAAGAAGAAAAGAAGCTCCTGATTATCATCCACCACTAAAATGGAACTTTTACCGCAATCCTTACAAGCTTCCCCCTCTTCTGCTTCGTAATCGTCTCTCAGAAAAAGAGTATCACTTTGGGACAGTTGAGGCCGTTCATCATAATCTGATAGAATGAACTCCGTTTCCGGTGCAAAATGCTCTTTCCCTTTACGAAAGTGGATGGTGAAGGTAGAACCCTCGTTTATTTTGCTTTGTAAAGTGATTTTGCCTTTGTGTAACTCTACCAATTCCTTTACTAAAGATAGCCCTATGCCTGTACTTTGTTTCTTGAAGATGTCGGAACTTACATAATTCTCAAACCGGTTGAAGATGCTTTTTTGTTTTTCCTGACTGATGCCATATCCCTGGTCGGATATTTGCAGAATGATATTGGTGTCAGTTTCTTGAACAGACAGATGTATGACTGTCCCTTTGGGTGAATATTTAAAAGCATTCGTGATCAGGTTGAAGAGAATACTTTCCAATTTATCCGGGTCTGCCCATAAAAAAAGAGGTGATTCTTTAGATTCAAAGGTGATTTCACTTTCCCGTTGAATGGCAATTGACTGGAAATTATTTATAATATGTTCGATGAATGGGGCTATTTCTATTCTTTGTACCGTAAGTTTGGACTCATTCTGTATCTTTTGCAAATCGAGTACCTGGTTAATGATTTTCAGTGTATGTTTGGTATTCCGCTTTACCAGAGCCAGGTCTTGCTGAATGACAGGATTCAAACCTTTTTGTGAGAGCATGTGGTCTATGGGGGCTACAATCAGTGTGAAAGGAGTGCGTAACTCATGAATGATATCTGTGAAGAACTTGGTTTTTATATCTAAGATATGCTTCTCTATTGCAACCCGGTTTCTGAGTTTATAGATAACGAACAGGATATATGCTGAAATGGCGACAATGAGGAAAAATAGAATGATGTACAGTATAATGCCATAAATAGATTCCCAGAATGAAGGCAATATAGTGATGGAAATTTCCTTTATCTTATTGCTCCATACTCCGTCACTGTTGGTTGATTTGACTTGGAAGCAGTAGTTTCCTTTAGGAATGTTTGTATAGACTGCCATGCGGTTGTTTTGCACGTAGTTCCAGTTGTCAAAGCCTTTCAGACGATAGGCGTACTCTATCTTATTGGGGAATTTCATGTCCAGTGTCTCATAATTGATGCTGAATGAGTTCTCCTTGTGGCTGAGGGTGATGCCGGAAGACTGGTAGGAGGATTTCTTTTTCTCTCCGTTTATGTGGATATCCGTAATGAGGAGATTGGATGTATGCGAGTCCCGCTTCATCTTTTCGGGGTTCATTGATAATAATCCCTTGTCTGTTCCGAAAAGTATTTCATTGTTTGAAAGGCGGCAGGCTCTGCTTTCGGTGAGCAGAAGTCCTTCGGGCAGGAACCTGCTGTCGTATATTTCGATAGAGTCATTGCCTGTAAACAGCCGGTACAAACCATTTTCCGATGGAATCCATAAATTACCTTCGTGATCTTCCGTCAGCGTCAGCGGGACATTGGAAATCATTTGCGGGGAAGAGTAGTTCTTGAAGATTCCATTGTTCTGCTTATCGAATCCCGTCAGCTTATCAAGACCTCCGCCAAAAGTCGCGATAAAGACTTCGTGTTTGCTGCTTTCGAACACGTCATATACATTATCGCAGCTCAGGCTGTTCTTTTCGTTACAGTTACGCACAATGGGAGTGTATGCCAGTTTGCCGTTACTCCACTTGCAGAGCAATACTCCCGATGTAGTGGCCAGCCAGAGGTTGTCCTGATGGTCTATACAGATGTTCTTGATTCTCGAAAAGCGGGCTGGATAATCCGGTAGTTCATTGCCCGGGTGTATGAAACGCCCGTCCCGGTCTATATAGTTGATTCCGCCTCCTAATGTGCCGATCCAGATTCTGCCCAGTTTATCCTCTTTTAGTGAAAATATGGAGTTGCAACTCAGGCTGAACCTGTCCACAGGATCATTCTTATAGTATTTGATCCGGTAATTCAGTTTGCCATTGGGGATTAATCGGATGAGGCCTTTGTTGCGTGTCCCTATCCATATATTCCCCTTTTTGTCTTGCAGCAAGGCGTATGCGGCATCGAAATTCTCCGCTTGTCGGGATAATCTGCCGGTTGAGTTCAGAAAGCCGATGAACAGCTTGTTTCTGTCATATACTTGTATGTCTCCGTTTTTGCTTCCAACCCAGATGTTGTGGTCTGCATCTTCCATGATACTTCTCAATTCGTTGGTAGATGAGTACTCTGCCAGGTCAGGTACGGAGAGACTGAAAAGGTCTTTTTTGAAAGATACTTTTATAAGTCCTTTCGGCTGCTTGGCTATCCAAAGATTGTTCTGCTTGTCGAAGTATATTTTCTTTATTTTCGGTGGATTTGAGTTGTGGCTGGTTCTGCTGATGGAAAAAAAGAGGAATTCATCTGACTTCTCATCGTAATAATTGAGTGCTTCGTTCTTGGAGAAAACCCATAACCGCCCGTCATGGTCTTGTGATATCTGCCGTGGAGAATCGTCATACTTCTGCATTTTCAGCTGGTAATGCTTGCGGTAAGTGCCGAGTGAGTCGATGCGGGTAATCATTGTCGTGTTTTTATAGGCTATCCATATGTGTTTCTGGCTGTCTTCCACATACAGTGCATTCACTTCATTGCTTAACAGTTGGTTTGAGATCGTATAGTGTACTCCTTCTCCCCGATAACCGTCTGTCAGGAAGAAGCCGTCATTTTCTGCCGTGATAAGCAAATGCTTGGAATCATAGGCTTTGACTCTTGTCAGAGTGGCGGAAGTATTGAACTTCATTATTGAATAATCGTCTTTCCTGGGGTCGTAAATATATAGTTGTCCATTGTCGGCACCGATTATAAACTTGTTTGCGTATTTTCTGAAACTGTGGAAATGCTTTCGGGTAGATAGGGCTAGGGTCAGTTTGCTATTTTCCTTGGAGTATTTATAAATACCTTTGTCAGAGATAATCCAGATGATCTCTTTGTCCTGCACGAGACTGATCACTCTGCGGACTCCATGCGAACTGCCCAGGATTTGGCGGCAAGCCATTGCTTGCTCGTCCGGAGTAATTCTCAGTAAGCGTCCGTCCGACTGGAACAACCAGGTGTCCCCGTCAGAAAGAGTAAATATGTTTTGGACAGGAGCTGTCTGCGACGTAAAGCGGTGGAACTTGTTGTTTTCCGGATGAAAGCGGTACAGGAAATTCTGGTCATCCAATAGCCAGAGATGGTTGCGGGCATCTATCTTTATATCGTCAATCCGGTTGGTTGGTAAGTCATTCGCATCACCGGGCATCACTCTGTAGGTCTTGAATGAATGTCCGTCAAAACGGCAGATTCCATTCCAGGTAGTAAACCACATATATCCGTTTCTATCTCGGGTGATGCCGGTTATGGTTTGTTGCGGCAGTCCGTCTTCAGTGCTGTATCGGGTAATTGTGTACTGAAGTTGTCCGGAAACAGAAAGGCAGAACAAAAGTAATAGTGTCGATAGGCGTAGCTTCATTTTGGTACTAATTGGTTTTTAAATCGAAATAACAGGTTCATAGCTGTATGATAGACGGACAAACACAAATTTTGTACGCTCATACAAAGTTAAAAAAATACTCTGGGGTAGTTTTGCGATAAGTAACCTTTAATTAATTAAATTATTTTGAATTGATGAAAACATCTATCAACTTGAGAAACATGCGAATATTGCTTAGTATGCTATTCGTTTTCCTGAGTGTCAATGCCGTTGCACAGAACATTACGGGAACTGTAAAGGACAGCCAGGGAGAGCCCATCATCGGGGCTTCCGTAGTAGAAAAAGGGACAAGTAATGGAGTAGTTACCAATCTTGAGGGTAAGTTCACCTTGAAAGCCTCGGGCAAGTATCCTATTGAAGTATCCTATATGGGATATAAGAAACAGGTGATAAACCTGAAGGGGAAAACTTCTTTGAACATTGTGATGCAAGAGGATGCGACTTTGCTGGAGGAGGTGATTGTGAGCACTGGTTATGGTTCGCAGAGGAAAGCCGATCTGAGTGGCTCTGTCGTGTCGGTAAGTAAGGAAGACATAAAGGGGACTCCGACAAGCAATGTGATGGAGGCCCTTCAAGGTAAAATTGCGGGTGCCGATATTATGATGGGCTCCGGTGCAGTAGGCGAGGATGTGGATATCTTATTGCGTGGCTCTCGTTCCATCAACGGAAGCAACGAACCCCTGTTTGTCATTGACGGTGTGCAGGGAGCCAGTTACAACCAGCTGAATCCAAATGATATTGAGCAGATTGATGTATTGAAAGATGCGTCGTCAACTGCTATTTACGGTTCGGCGGGTGCCAATGGCGTCATCATTATCACAACCAAAAGAGGCGCGGCCGGGAAAGTTACAGTCAACTTGGATGCCAAATATAGTATTTCGGGAGGAGCCAATTTCATACATGGTATGATGGGAGATGAATGGTACCGTTATCAGACCGAGCTCTATCGGACTAAGAACGGGGAATATCCGGAGAACTTCTTCCAGATGTTTTCTTCTGAGGCTATACAGCAAGCTTATGAAAACAATCAATGGATAGACTGGATTGATGAGGCTACCAAAGGAAATGCTTCTCAGAAAGATATAAACTTGTCATTGAGAGGCGGAAGTGACAAAATCAAAATATACACTTCATTTAGCTATAACAATACGCAAGGTTTGCTCTCTAACGAAAACCAGACGCGTTACGGAATGAGGTTTAATGTGGATTATCAAATCCGGAAATGGGTAAAGATAGGTGCGAGCTCGGCGCTCACCTATACGATCAAGAATTCGCGGGGCAAGAATATTTTTACTAAATCGCTGACTGCCTTTCCTCTGGGTAAACCTTATGATGACAATGGCAACATCAATGTTGAATTTATAGAAGGGGAGACCTCTCCATTCGGAGATGAAATGGAGAATCAATATGCCAATCAAACACGTACGACTTATGCCAATGTCAACGGTTATCTGGAGATTACTCCACTGAAAGGATTGTCATTCCGCTCACAGATCAGCACCACATTGAATAGCTCCCGCAATGGGCAATATATCGGTGAACATTCATTGCAGGGAGTGGAAAATGGATATTCCGCACCGTATGCCTACATCAATAACAACTATGGCTATAGCTATTTATGGGATAATGTGCTGACTTATAAAATCGAACCGCTTAAAGGACATAAAGTCACGCTGACCGGTGTAACCTCTTATAGCCATGGCCAAAGTGATTCTAATAACATGCGAGCTTCCGGTCAGCCTCTTGACTCCTATTTGTTTTATAATATGGCTTCGGGTATTACGAAGTACGGTGTGAAGTCCAATTATTCTCAAAGCCAGAAGATGTCTTATGCCTTACGTCTGAATTATGTATATAATGATAAATATATAGCTTCATTTACTACGCGCTGGGATGGCGCATCCCATCTGGCCAGTGGACATAAATGGGAATCGTTTCCGGCAGGGGCGTTGGCATGGCGTGTTTCGCAGGAACCCTTCATGGAGTCTACAAAAAAATGGCTGAACAACCTGAAACTTCGCCTAAGCTACGGTATTACCGGTAACTCCGGAGGTATGGGAGCTTATTCTTCGCAGACAGGAGCAGCCACCTATTCTCCGGTATCCATCGATGGGGAGCTGAGTTCAGTAAGCCAACTTGTGTCTCCATACGGAAACCCCTCTATCGGTTGGGAGAAAACCTATCAATGGAACTATGGTGTAGACTTGGGATTTTTCGACGGCCGCATCAATCTGAGTTTCGATTATTACGACTCAAAAACGAAAGACCTTCTGTTTAGCCGTACATTGCCCGTTACTTCGGCCATTACCGCCTGGGGATCTCCTATGGCAACCTGGCAGAATATAGGTGAAACCAGCAACAAAGGTTATGAAATCCAATTGTCTACGGTCAATGTAAAGAGCAGGAATTTCCAATGGTCTTCATCCATTTCTTATACTCATAACGATGAAAAAATTGTAGACCTGCCCGATGGTGACCTCATTGCCAAAAAGTTATTCGAAGGACATCCCATCAAGACATTCTACGATTTTAAATATGCCGGAATATGGAGCACTGCCGAAGAAGAAGAAGCGGCGAAATATGGATGCCAACCGGGATATGTGAAGATTGAGACAGTGGAGCAGTTCACTACGGATGAGAATGGAAATCTTGTAGGAGATGGTGGCGTACACACTTACAGCAACACGCGCGACCTCCAGATATTGGGCTCGAATGTACCTGACGGTATCTTGGGTGTAAATAATACATTTAAGTACAGAGATTTTGATTTAAGCGTTTTCGCTATTGTGAGATACGGGCAGATGATAGACAGCAAAACAATCGGCTGGTATTCCGCCAATGGTAATAACCAACCTAGGGGTACGAATTATTGGACTCCTGAAAACCAGTCGGCTTACTTCCCCCGACCGGGTATTGCCAGTACGACGGGTATAGGTTCGCTGAAGTATATTGACGGTTCTTATGCCAAAATAAAGAATATCACTTTGGGATATACCTTCCCCAAGAAATTATGTAAAACTCTGGGACTTGAGCAATGCCGGCTTTATGCAACGGCATATAATGTATTTGTACTGCCGTTTAAGAGTGAGCTGAAGCACTCGGACCCTGAAAATAACGGTTCCGATACCTTCCCGCTTTACAAAACTTATCTCTTGGGACTTAATGTATCCTTTTAATTAATAATTCAATAAGAATAGATATGACTACGAAAATAAAAAACTGGCTGACTGTAACAGTAATGGCAGTGACGATAAGCAATGCTTCTTGTACACTCGATGAATATAATCCTTCGGGATACACTATGGATGCACTGTCCGCTTCGGTAGAAGGCTATCAAACCATACTTAATAATGTTTACTTTGGCATGGAAAGAGCGCTCTACGGCTATGGACAGTTTATGCAGATGACCGAGGGCGGAACTGATATCTGGACCTCTCAGAAGAACGGTGATAACCTTTACTTAAAGTATGGTATGGGATCGGACTTTGCTAATAATATGATGGCTAACACGCTGAATTGCTGTTATGACGGTATCTGCTATTGCAACCAGGCAATTGTACAGGCCAATAAAGTTCCTTTCACTACCGAGGAAGAGAAAAACCAGAAGGTGGCGGAAGCTCATTTTATGAGGGCGGTATATTACTATAATCTGGTAGAACAACTGGGTGGCGTGACGTTGCAAATGTCGCCAGTCGAAGATGTGGATTTGCATCCCGGTAAAGATACCCCGCTGGATATCTATGAGAAATGTATCATTCCCGATCTGGAGTTTGCCGTTCAGTGGTTACCGGTAGAAGAAAGAACTACGCGTCCGTCCAAGAAGTCGGCGATGGGAATGTTGGCAAGAGCCTGCCTGCAATCCATAGAGTATGACTCTTCTAAAAAGTATGCGCAACGGGCTTTGGAAGTTGCCAAAGAGATGGTGGAAGATTGCAAGGCAGGAGGAGCCGCTTTGGGAGTGTATATGTATGATAACATAGAAGATGTATTTGCAGAAAGCAACAATTTTGAGAATAAAGAAGCCTTATGGAAACACCGCTATGTGGTGGGCGGTGTAAGTAACCAGGCTTGGATCATGAATCAGAATAACGAGCAGTTCTATTGTCCGCTCACAGCCTTTTCAGCCATTGTGTTCAAGACGGATATACATTCCGGTAACAAATATGACGGCTTGTCCGATTATCAGATTTGGGGCAGACGTGCCGGCGGGAGTTTTATGCCTTCAAAGCATCTGATGGATTTATACGTACAGGAAGATGGAACGCTGGATCCTCGATATCATGAATTTTTTCAAACGCAATGGACTTGTAACAAAGATAAAGGTCAGTCATGGAGCGAATCACAAGTGAAGCAGTTTGATAAGAATCTGGAGTCTCCTGAAATATCAGAAATGGTGCCTAATGCGACAACCGGTGAGTTGGTGCGGCAGTATACCAAATTTGTATTTGATGAAAAAGCACTGGAATTTATCCGTCCGGGAGATGAAGGATATGCGGAAAAGATAGCGGAAAAGAAGGACTCAAAAATCCTGTATGTTGACTACAAGGACTTGTATGCTGAGGACAATACGGTGATTATGGATTATCACAGAGATTATGATAATACGGATGTAGTCAGTCCTTGGCTTAATTTCTATCCGTCGTTGATGAAGCATAACAGTAGCAATTATTATGTTAATAACTTGAGCAAGAAACGTCTCGGAAATCTGAATGCTACCTTTATGATGCGTACTCCTGAGGTTTTCTTAATAGCTGCTGAGGCCGATATCTATGTAAATGGTGGAGCAAATGCGATGCAATACATAAATCTGGTTCGTGAGCGTGCCGGTGCCAAGGCTCTGTCCGGTGCGGCAACAGTAGAAACGGTATTGGATGAACGTGCCAGAGAATTGTGTGGGGAGTATGTACGGTTCTATGATTTGAAGCGTACAGGGAAGTTGACCAGCACCTATCTGAAGTCTACAAATCCTGATGTCGGTCAATACTTTGTAGATGGCAAACATGAGGTAAGACCATTCCCACAGTCATTCCTGGAGAATCTGGAAGAGGGTGGTGGCTATTACCAGAATCCGGGGTATTAATTGACGTGGTATGATTGTTTGGATTAAATTCAAAAATAGATAAGAACATTGAATTGGATGTTCAGGGATTCCATCTGCCTGTGAAGGTGGATGGAATCTTGTATTGTATCTATATATCGGACGTGTTGCATCTATATATCGGATGTACAGCATCTATATATCGGATGTACAGCATCTATATATCGGACATGCAGTATCTATATATCCAACGCCACCCATATATAGATGCTAAAAGAACTGGATGAAAATAGGACATTCTATTTTTTCAGTATGATCACCGTAACCGCCGAAATAATCAACCCGATGCCTAAGGCGATGCTTTGAGTGAAAGGTTCTCCAAAGATGAGAATGCCTACACAGACGGCAGTCACAGGCTCCATGGCTCCCAATACAGAGGTGAGTGTGGAGCCTATGTTTTTAATGGCGCGTACCAGTGCCAGATTAGATATTACGGTTGGTACCAATGCCAGCATCACCAGGTTTCCCAGGGTTATCCGGTCCGGGATGGCCTGTACTCCGACGCCTGTCACTGTCATTCCGGTGAAAAGAAGGATTCCGCCAAAAAGGAAAACATAGAATGTCATTTTCAGCCCCTTCATTTCAAGGGATTTCAGTTGGCTGACGGTGACCAGATAGAGCGCGTAGCCCAAAGCAGAGAGTAGGACGATAAAAATACCCGGTAAGGTAACAGTCCCTGTTGTGTCTCCATGCGAAAGGAAGAAAACTCCGCTTACCGCTAAAGCGATTGCTGCTATACGCCAAGGGGATTTCTTTTCGCGGAAGAAAACCATCATAATAAGCGTAGTCAGCACCGGATACATGAAATGAATGGTAGTAGCTACTCCGCTTGACATGAACTTATATCCCCAGAACAGAAAAACAGCGGAACAGTCATACAGGAATGCCAGCAGGAGAAGTGGAAGTATCTCTTTCCGGCGGATGCGGAAAGACTGCTTGTCGAGCAACAGTATACAGGCCAGTGCCAGCATGGCAAAGAGGAAACGGTAGAGCAGTATGGACCAGAACTGCATGCCCTGATGCATAGCAGGAATGGTGAACAGCGGAATAAGTCCGAAGCTCGCCGAAGAGAGAAGGCCATATAGGAATCCGTTTACTTTGTTCATATAAAAAAGGTGATAAGGTGATAAGGTGATAAAGTGATAAGGTGATAGAGTGATGGGGTGATAAGGTGACATTACTCTATCACTTTATCACCCCATCACTCTATCACAGCATTCTATTATTTCTTTTTAGGTGCCCGTCTTGCCCAGCCTTCTTCGCTGAAATCGGGTTCTTTATCACGGAACTCCTTGTTGTCGCTTTGAAAGAACTGTCTCCAATCGTCTTTCTTGCCGCGGGCGTCGGTATAGCCACGCTCTTCGCGGCTTGGTTTGCTTTTCTTTTTGTCAGCCGGAGCACTTTCAGATTTACTTCTACTTTTTCTGGGGGCATCGCTACGTTTTCCAGATGCATCACTGCGCTTTTCGTCTTTGAAGCTGCGTTTCTTGCCTTCAAATTCCTTCTTGCCGTAGTTGTTGCCCTCACTCTTACGTCTGCCTTTGGGAGCTTCCTTGCCTTCTTCGCCGGCAATTTCTACAGATACCTTTCGACCGTTCCAGTTCGCACGGTTCAGGGCTTTCACTACATTACCTGCCTCTTTCTCATCTACTTCGAAGAATGAGAAGTTCTTCATCAGGTCTATGCGTCCCAGCTCCACGCGTCCGCGGGTATTACCGTTCAGTAGGCTTATCAGCTCATTTGGGAAGAAGTTATCCATCTTACCCAGATTGATGAACAGGCGGGTGAATCCCGGATCTGCTTTGCGGCTGTTGCGATCACCGGTGCGTTCGCTGCCGCCTCTGCTGTTGCGTTCGCCACGGCTGTCGGTAGGCATTTCTATCTCTTCGCGGTTGCGGTAATATTCTGAGAAACGGTTGAATTCATGAGAAACCATGCGCTTGATCAGATCTTCTTTGCTCAACCAGTCCAGCTTACGGTATATTTCAGGCATGAAGTCGGCCATATCTTCTTCGTTCACCTTCACCTTTTCCAGGTCATCGATCACTTTCAGAAGCTGTTTCTCGCAAATCTGTTTACCGGTAGGCATTTCACCAACAATAAACTTCTTGCTGATAATCCGTTCAATTTCACGCATTTTACCTTTCTCGCGCAGGTTGATGATGGCGATGGAAGTGCCCGTCTTTCCGGCACGTCCTGTACGTCCGCTACGGTGAGTGTAGCTTTCGGTATCATCCGGCAAGCCATAATTGATGACGTGGGTCAGATCGTCCACATCCAGTCCGCGGGCGGCAACGTCCGTGGCAACCAGGATTTGCAGATTGCGGATACGGAATTTCTGCATGACGGTATCACGTTGTGCCTGGCTTAATTCTCCATGCAGTGAGTCAGCGTTATAACCGTCCTGCATCAGCTTGTCGGCAATCTCCTGCGTTTCTTTTCGTGTACGGCAGAAAATGATACCATATATTTGCGGGTAATAGTCTACAATGCGTTTCAGGGCAGCGTATTTATCTTTGGCATGAACGGTGAAAACCACATGCTTCACATTGCTTGTGCTTTCATTTTTCCGTCCGATGGTGATTTCTTTGGCGTCACGCAGATATTTTTTTGAAATGCGTGCAATCTCCGGACTCATAGTGGCGGAGAATAACAGAGTGTTACGCTCTTGCGGTACATCGGCAAGAATGGCGTTGATGCTGTCCGTGAATCCCATGTTCAGCATTTCGTCAGCCTCGTCCATCACTACGTTCTGGATGGTGGTGAGGGATACCGTTTTGCGCTCCATCAGGTCGAGCAAGCGCCCCGGGGTGGCGACAATGATATGTACACCCTGTTTCAGGGCGCGTATCTGGCTGTCTATGGATGAACCACCATATACAGGCAATACCCTCAATCCGGTGATGTATTTGGAATAATCATTCAGATCACCTGCAATCTGCAAGCAAAGTTCGCGTGTAGGGCAAAGTATAAGGGATTGTGGAATCCGGTTCTTTACATTAATTTTCTGGATAAGTGGCAAGCCGAATGCGGCGGTTTTCCCCGTTCCTGTTTGTGCAAGTGCTACAACATCATTATTTTCTCCTAAAAGGTAAGGAATCACTTCCTCTTGTACCGGCATGGGACACTCATATCCCATTTCTTCAATGGCGCGGCGTATCTCCGGCGACAGACCGAGCTCTTCAAAATTCTTCATTAAATCTTTGTATATCTTTATATTCGGGCACAAAGATAAGAGTTTTTTGGTGATAAACGATTAGTTGTTAGTGATAAATTGAGGAATAGGAAGAAATTATGCTACGTAAACGGCATGTTTATCAATCTTTCACCAGCAGAATCTTCTGCAACTTCTTGATTTCTTCTTTGTTGAGTCCGATGGCTCTTTGCAGATACGTATCTACATCACCGTACCGGCGCTCTATTTCCTCCTTGGCGGCGTTCAGGAAATCTTCCCTTGCCGAATAGATGGTCGTAATGGCCTCTTGCGAGCGTGCGGGCAGGTTGTAGGCATAGCTGGAAGCGCTGGGAATGTTGAAGTAATCGTTGCTTAGGCGGTAGTCTTCCATAATGATGTCGCTGTTCACGCCAAGGGAGGCAAGGATCAGTGCCGAAGCAATGCCGGTGCGCCCTTTGCCGGAGGAGCAATGGATAACGACTGGGTAATTGGTACTGTTCAGCAAGATATCAAATATCTGGCGATACTCTTTATGATAGTTCATTACCAATTCGCGGTTCATCCGTTCCACCATCCGGTAGACAGTGTCGCTTTTTATCTTCTGTTCCTGGATGCCTTTCAGTATATCTTCCATGTCTCCCGTTTTTATAGGGACATGTATTACATTAAATCCTTGTTGCACTGGAGTGTGACCTTTCAACTCCGATTCTGAGCGCAGATCGATGATGGTCTTGATGCCTATATTCTTCAGTTCCCTGCGTGAGTAGCATTCCAGACTGTCTATCTGTGCAGAACGATAGAGCATGCCCCAACGCAACCTCTTCTTGGCAGGGTATGACGGATATCCACCCATATCACGGAAGTTTTGTATGCCGGGGATATTGACATTGCGGGTAGCAATCTTTACGCGATATTTATCATTGAATACGAGGGTGTAGTAATAACGCCTGGTAGGGTCTGTGGTGACAATCGTCATTCGCTGGTCGGAAATGTTTGCTATGGCTACCGGAGAATCCTCGGGGATATTGTTCGGATCAGTCGAAGCATATACCTTTACGTTCCCTTTGATGAGAGGGGCTATTTCCCATTTGACGATACTGTTCCCGACGTTATTTTCTTCGCAAACAATGGATATATGAGGAGCTGTGCCGCTACAAGCCGGTAGCAGCAATACACATGTTAGCAAGTTCAACAGATTTCTATACATAGTTTTTTTGTCTGAGCATATATATGCAAAGATAATGCAAACCGAGAGCAGAATAAAATGAACTTGTTCATTTTTTATGCCGAGGTGCAGCTTATCTTCGCTTTGTTGCAAAGATATGTATTCTGATGACTTTTGTTATTCCAGGGCACAGAGTTTCACAGAGTTTTTTCTCCTTTAACGGGGATTTAGTTAACGGGAGGCAACTGCTTGGCAAATTCCGGTGATATAGAGTTGTTGAAACTCCGGCATACATCTGCCGCAAACTCGATGCCGCAACGGATAATCTTGTCCCAGGTGTCCTCGCTTATCTGTCCTAAATCGCAGTAACGCACGTCGTACTTCAATAAGCCATAAATAATACCGGCATTAAAGTTATCGCCTGCGCCAATAGTGCTGACTGCTTCCAATGGGGGAATAGGATACTCTTTGGTGATGCTATTGGTGCGCAGTGAGATTTCTTTGGCTCCGGCAGTACAAAGGAAGTTAGGGCAATAAAAACGAATTTTGTCTTTATATACCTTGTCCACTTCTCTTTGATTGTACATATAGAAAAAGTCTTCTATAGATCCGCGCACAATGTCGGCATATTCCAGATTCTCGATAATGGTGGACGTCAGCTTGATAGCCTCGTCTTTGTGCGACGACCGGAAGTTGGGATCATAGTATACGATTGCTTTCTTCTCGCGTGCCTGTTCCAGCAAATCCAGAACTTTTTCGCGCAGCACCGGATTCAGGGCAAAATAGGAGCCGAAAACCACGATGTCATCTTCTTCCAGTTTTGGGAAAACCACGTCCAGCCGTTGCTTGGGATAATCTTTGTAGAAGATGTATTCCGCATCACCATTCTCGTTAAGATAGGCCAGTGATACCGGGGATTTTCCATCGGGAAATACGTTGACATAGTCAGTAGACATGCCGCTATCCCGCATGGATTGCAGGATTGTATTACCTACCCGGTCGTTTCCTGTCTCACTGATAAAGCTGACGGGAACGCCTGCCCGTGCCAATGACACGACGCCATTGAATACTGAACCGCCCGGTACGGCAGCTGTCGGCTGGCCGTTGCGGAAAATGATGTCAAGAATCGTTTCTCCTATACCAATTACTTTTCGCATAATTTTCTTGATTTTTCACCCAAATAGCCACCGTGATGGCGTTTGGAGTAGTCTCCAATAGTAAATCCTGTCTGTTTCATGACTTGTACCACAAGGATGTCACCGATAACGGTCATCACAGTGGTCGAAGTGGTGGGAGTCATACCTAAAGCACAAACTTCCTTTGGTTTTCCTGTGCTGAGGCATACATCGGACTCGTGTGCCAACGGACTGTCCGGATTTCCGGTAATAACAATAAACTTGAGGTCTGGGTTCAGATTATGAGCCAATTGTGTAAGTTCAACGATTTCACGCGTCTTACCGGAATTGGAAATCAGCAACAGCAGGTCGTTCTCCTGCAAGATGCCCAAGTCTCCGTGTTGTGCTTCGCTGGGGTGCAGAAATACGGAAGGAATACCTGTGGAACAGAATGTCGTAGCAATGTTCATGGCAATCTGCCCGGCTTTTCCCATACCTGAGGTCACCAGTTTTCCTTTCCGCCGATGAATCTGTTCCACGATAAGTTCTACCGCACGCTCGTAAGCGTCTGTCACGGGGATGTTCAGTACGGCTTGTGCCTCTTTCTGCAAAAGCTCTTGAATGGATTCAATCATTATACTATTTTTGTTAGTAGTTAGGTTATAGCCTACAAATATCTGCAATTT
The DNA here is from genome assembly GCF_020091405.1 of Bacteroides cellulosilyticus. Classification (NCBI taxonomy): domain Bacteria; kingdom Pseudomonadati; phylum Bacteroidota; class Bacteroidia; order Bacteroidales; family Bacteroidaceae; genus Bacteroides; species Bacteroides cellulosilyticus. The sequence goes on along the minus strand of NZ_CP081903.1, from coordinate 1,303,246 downwards.
TCCATAAATGGCAATAAGTTTTATTGTATTTTTGCTTTGCGAAGATAAGGGGACCTCGTCAAATTGCGCTATCTTTGCGCCCTCAATTAGTTTCAAACGTCAGAATGAAGAAGTTAGCACTATTACCCTTGCTGGGACACCATCAATATACTCTTGCCAATGGTTTGCGTATTATTCACCAACCGTCATTTTCCGATGTGGCTTACTGTGGTTTTGCAGTTGATGCCGGAACCCGTGATGAATTGGAGAATGAACAGGGCATGGCGCATTTTGTGGAACATCTTATTTTTAAGGGTACTCAGAAGCGGAAAGCCTGGCATATACTCAACCGTATGGAGAATGTGGGCGGTGACCTGAATGCTTATACCAACAAGGAGGAAACAGTGATCTACTCTGCTTTTCTTACCGAACATTTCGGCCGTGCGTTCGAGTTACTGGCGGATATTGTCTTTCACTCTACTTTTCCGCAACGTGAGATTGAAAAGGAAACGGAAGTGATTATTGATGAGATCCAATCTTATGAAGACACCCCTTCCGAACTTATTTTCGATGATTTTGAGGATTTAATCTTCCGAGGACATCCGTTGGGACGCAATATCCTGGGGAATCCTGAGCTGCTGAAGACCTTTCACAGCGAAGATGCCGCTGCGTTTACTTCCCGTTTCTATCATCCGGGGAATATGGTGTTCTTTGTGTGGGGAAACCTGTATTTCAAGCAAATCATCCGTTGGGCAGAGAAACTGCTTGCTGATATTCCGGCGGTGACGGTGGATAACCGTCGTACTCCGCCGTCTCTTTATACGCCCGAAAAACTGGTGGTGCATAAGGATACGCATCAGGCTCATGTGATGATAGGCAGCCGTGGCTATAATGCTTACGATGATAAGCGCACCGCGCTCTATCTATTGAATAATATTCTTGGCGGGCCTGGCATGAACAGTCGCTTGAATGTTTCTCTGCGTGAGCGTCGCGGCCTTGTCTATAATGTAGAGTCTAACCTGACTTCTTATACGGATACCGGGGTTTTCTGCACTTATTTTGGTTGCGATCCCGATGATGTGGATACTTGTATGCGTTTGGTGATGAAAGAACTTAAAAATCTGCGTGATACAAAGATGACTTCGCTACAACTCGCAGCTGCGAAGAAGCAGCTTATCGGACAAATAGGTGTAGCTTCGGATAATAATGAGAACAATGCTCTCGGCATGGCGAAGACTTTCCTGCACTATAATAAGTATGAAAGCTCCGAAGCTGTTTATCAACGTATTGAACAAATTACTCCGGAGATTTTGCTGGAAGTGGCGAATGAGATGTTTGCAGAAGATTATCTGTCGACGTTAATTTATCGCTGATTGTCGTTTATTTAATGGGATAGGGTAATGTTTGTAACCACAGTTCCATAAACCGGTCATACACACAATAACCTTTGTCGGATTTGAAAACATATTCCTTGTTGATTAATGTTTTTAGCGCTGTGTTTATACTACTGCTACCTTTCAAGCCATATTTTTTTATGAAAGCCGAGCTGTTGATGGCTGTTACTATTTTCTCTCGTGCGATGGCGCGTAATAAAGCCGATTGATTCTCGGTTAGCATCCCGTATAACTGTTGGTAAGAATCTATTTCGGAATGGATAATATCTGATATGCACTCTTTAATCAGTTTTTCATCAATGGTTGGTTGAGATTGTTCATAAAGCCGGTTCAGGATATATTGCATATACCAGGTATGGCCTCCGAAGCGCTGATAGATTTGCTGAAATAAGTTTCTCCCCAGCTGCTTATCCCCCTGGTTCATCCATTCACAGGCAAAAAGAAAGTAATCTTCTACGGGGATCGGTTGCAGAGTCATTTTCTCCGTACTCCGATAGAAGGGACGTTTGGTAGAAGTGAAGATTTCATCCATGAGATGTTGCTTGCTGCCGGAAAATATGAAATGTACATGTGGCAGGAACTGTATATAAGAGCGTAATAATCCTTCTACGCCTTTTTCCGGATAGTCCGTGATTTGCTGGAACTCATCAATGGCTATGTAGCATTCTTTGCCGGAATGCTCCAGATACTCGAATATCTCCTTTAAGGTGGCTTGAGCCTGCGATAGTTGGAAATCGAGAGTAGCTTGCGGAGTTCCGTTCAGTGGGTCGGAAGAGAATAGGATACGGCAACTTCTGAAGAAGCCGGTAAGGGTGGTCAGTGCTTTTTCTGCGTATCTTCTTTGCGGTCGCAAAAATACTCAGGTCCGGCATAGCCGTAAACCAGAAAAGGGTTTGTTATTCTGTTCATAAGCAAATGTTTATGTATAGCATAAAAAGTGTAGCACTTTTTGTGCTACACAAATTACGCAATAACTTTCGACATTTGCAAATGTTTAGGCGTGAATAATATCTCTTACTTGAACACTTGCTTCATCGGGCGGCCTATCCAAACCTGTGGTTGCTTTAATCCAAAGATATGGGCTATGGTGGAAGCAACGTCATATTGCATCATGCTTTCATGAAATTCACCGCTTTTCTTCACGTTTTTACCGGAAATGATGAAAGGAGTTTGCATCTCATTCATGGTTTTGCCGCCATGTCCTTTCTCAATACCGCCGTGGTCGGCGGTGACAATGAAGATCGTTTCTTTCAATATACCGGCATCTTTCACGGCTTTGATAATGCGGGCTATATAAGTATCCAGTTCTTTTAGTTTGGCATAATATTCGGGAGTGTCATGTCCGGCCTGGTGCCCTACATGATCGGGATTATCGAAACAGACGGCAAGCAGGGTCGGGCTTTTCTCTTTGATGTATGTTTCCGCCATTGTGCACAGAGCTTCGGGGTATTTGTTATAGTCGGGCGCTTGCTTGTGGTGACTTAATGCAAGGGTGTCTACCAGATATTTAATACCATCCCATTCGTATAGGCAACCGATTTCCGCTTCGGGTTGTGCATCACGCAATAACTGGAAAATAGTAGGGAAAATGCCATGTTGATTGAGCACCCGTGAAGGAAGCTCAGGCGTTTTGGACCCCCATTGGGTATATCCGTGCAATTCGGGACCGGCACCCATAAACATGGAAGCCCAGTTGATGGCACTTGAAGAGGGGAGTGCCGAACGTTTTTCAAGCGTATAGGCTCCGTCTGCCATCAATTGTTTAATAGTAGGTATATCAGCTTTGGGAACGCTGTAGGCACCCCAACCATCCAAACCGATTAATACGACATGTTTTGCTTTTCCCTTGGCATTGCAAGGAGTGGTAATCAATAGCACTATCATGATGGAGAGCGCCAATGTAATGGTAAATTTCTTCATGTTTTTCCGTTTTTTACGTTAACTGATGGCAAAGTTACGGAATTTATTACGGTGCACCTGCCGGTTTTATACGTGAAAGGTGGCCCTATTGTCCATGTATGATAAATAATACTCTTGATGGCTGCATTATGGATAATCGACTGTTTAAGCTCTGGATAAAACAGCATTTGATTTGATGAGGTACATAGGCTGGAATCCTTTGAGTCCGGTGTTTGTAAGTCTGTTTTGTCTACTGTTACCGTCAGGCGAATGCTATTGGCCACGCAACTCCCGTCGGCACTGCGAAAACTGAGGTAGGCTATCAATTCATCGTCCTGCCAGTCGGAAGGAAGTTGAAGTTCTGCATGTCGGACGGAACGTAGGGTGGCTTCCGTATCGTAAACAGCTGCTTCTTTGTCTTTGTTATATACTAATAACATGGCTATGTCCGTATCTTCTGCGTTTCCCATGCCACTGTTGTCCTGCCAGTTAAAGTGCATCTTATTTCCGTCTTGTGTAGCTGCACCTTCGAATACCGGCATCAGGGTTCCCATAGAAACCAATGCCCGGTCAAAGTCTATTTTGATTTCTTTTCCACTGCCAGTCACGGCTCTTTTCAGTGTGTAGGACATAGCGGCGTTGAACGCAGATTTATCCTGCGTAAACTCTTTATAGCCAATGCGAATGAAAGGTTTTATAGTCTTCAGAAAGCTGAATGCCGTGGCAAACTTGCCGCGTTGTTCCTGTTGCCGGGGTGTGCGCGGATTGCTGACTTTGGCGGCGCGTGCACGTATATAGTAGTTTGATTTCCAGCGGAAACCGACTATGGGTCCCACTTTACCGGAGAACCCTCCGAGAATGCCCTGGTTGATAATTCCCATGATATTGTGTCTTTAATTACTTGTTTCTGTTACTGTGCAAATCTATGGAAAATAAATCTCTTCAACCCGCTTCCTGTGATTTTTGCGTTCATTCGCGTCGTTTTGCGTAGATAACTTTTTGATCTTCTTCATTGTATTATGACCTGTCCTCGTTATAACCGGGATGTACTTGCTCCGTACCAAGGCCGTACTTTCTTCGGTCAGAGATACCTGTGAGTGGAGAAGGTACGGAGCAAGTGCATTCCGGATATGGTTTAGATAGGGTTTGTATTGCAATGAAACACTTTTGCTATAAGATAATTCCGGTTAGCTGATCTTCAACTGTGGATTTGTAAAATATTGATGCTGTATTTAAAATCTATTGTTTGTAATCTGAATTTATTTAATGTATAATCCGGGTGTTTGATTATATATTTATAATTTATTGAATATATAATAATATTATTTATTATATTTGCGATTACTATAGTTTTTGTTTATGAAATAAAACACTATGCCTTTCGTGAAAGATTTCAATAGAACTCTTTAATAAAACATAGATATTAAATAAAGTAATGAGCAACTTGAGGTTTACCTTATATCTGGTATTGATTTTTCTCGTCGCATGTCGGCAAGAAAGTTCGTTAGAGCGCGCATTAGCAGCTTCCGGAGAGAACCGGAAAGAGTTGGAATTGGTTTTGGATTACTTCAGGGGAGATAGTTTGAAGTATAAGGCGGCTTGTTTTCTTATAGAGAATATGCCGGGAGCTTTTGCCGTGGACGAAGAAGTTGTAGCAGCTTGTCAGCCTTTCTACCAAATGTATGATTCATTGTCGCATACCTACGATTATGATTCTCTGTCTATATACGACCAGTATCCTAAGGGTAAAGACTGGGGAAGGCAGATAGATAGCTTGTGGGATGTATATTCCAGCTATAATAATGAAAAGCTGAGAAAGGATATGTGTATTGATATTAAGACCATTAAAGCTTCCCGGTTAATAACAGAAATTGAGCAGGCATTTCGGTCCTGGAAAGAGAATGTCTATACCCGAAACTATTCTTTTGAAACTTTTTGTGATTACATTCTGCCTTATCGCCAGGAAAACGGCTTGTTGGTGGATAGTGCACGCCAGGTATTTTACAGCAGGCATCAGGGACAGTTTTTTACCAATCCCGGAAAAAAAATGATAGAAGAAGCGGATTCCCTGTTACGATTGTATAGTTACATAGGGCATTCGGGATTTCATGCTACCGGTATTCCTATATGGGATGTTGCTACTTTAGAGAAGTTACGTCACGGGCTTTGCACGCACAAATGTTGGCATAACACATTGTTGTTTTCTTCTTTAGGTATAGCGGTTGCCACTGATATCGTTCCGGCATGGGCCAATAGGGGAAGTTCCCATTCGTGGAGTGTATTGATTGAAGAGGGAGATATTCATCCTTTTAATCCCTTTTGGGAACAGGGCTTGTGGCAGTATAAGCGCCTTTACAACAATATGGATTATCATAAATACTGGGGACGCTTCCGTCTGCCTAAGGTTTTCAGGAAGACATACCGATATTATATGGAAGGGCCGCTGGCAGATGGAGTGCCCGCTAAGGATATACCGGAATCCTTCAGAAGTTTAAGGAAGAAAGATGTTTCGCATGAGTATTTTGATACGGTGAATGTGAGGATAAAGCTGCGTAAGATGCCTTCCGGCACGAAGTATGCGTATCTGTGCGTGTGGAATTATAATAACTGGAAACCTGTTCATTGGGGAAAAATAACCGGGGATATGGCGTTGTTTTCGGGAATGGGGAAAGACATTGCTTATTTGCCTATGTACTGTATGGACGGGGAGATGGTAGTGGCGGCTGATCCCGTATTGGTACAGAAAGATGGGAAGGTACGAATACTTCATCCGGAGGATACACGGGAAGAAATGGTGACTACACAGTATACAGGTGTACTGGCTTATCCATTGAACAGGTATAATAATGGGATCATAGCTGGAACAGTGCTTAAGGGAGGGAAGGTGTATGGTAGATGGGGAGATACGTTGTGTGTATTCCCGGAACAAATAGAATTGAATAGCCAACGACTGCAAGTGCAATCCAAAGATTCGGTACGTTATGTACGGATGATGTTGCCCGCAAAAGGGGTGGCGCTTGGCGATTTGAAATTCTATAAAGAAACTTTTTCAGGCAAGGAGCTTGTGAAGAGTGTTCGTTGGATGACATCATTGCCTTTGTCTTTCAAAGGGGAACCAGCTGATAATATATTTGATGCATGGTCTTCCACAGGTTATAGAAGGCCGCTTGATACAGATTATGTAGATTTGGATTTAGGGGAATGCTGCCTGTTGTCTGAGGTGAGTTTTTGCCCTTATCTGGATGTGGAGTATAAGGAAGATGAAGTTTATGAACTTTGCATATGGCAGAATGGCTGGCAGGTTGTTACGAGTGGTAAAGGAGGGAAGCCTCTGCATTTTACAGATGTTCCTAAAAATGCATTGTGGTTGATCAGACCTTCTTCTCAAAAGGAGCGGAAACATGTGCGCCCTTTTGTATATGAGAATGGGGAGGTTTATTGGTATTAAAGAGAGAAGAGGGAGCATGATTTGTGTAGGTAAGACTTGTTTTTATCCCCTTATTGGTTTGATAATGTACCCTAAAAGCAGATAAGAATAGCTTACTTTGTGGTGGAGAAATAATAAAACCTTCAAAACTTATATTATGATGCTATTTAGAAAAATGCACTGCCATGTATGGAATACTTTTATTCTTTTGGCTTTTCTGCTCAGTTCCTGTTGTCTGTCTCCCGTCGAAGATGAAGTTGTTATAGATGTTTGTCAGGATGTGTCTATGGAAACGGTTTCTATTGTGAATGTAATTGATACTTTTTATCGCCGGAGTCCGGAGTTCTTCTTTGCTAATTCTGTGATGTTTGACAAAGAACCACGTGGAAAATTCCTGCTCCATTCACATGGGTATGCCTGCAAAGTAGATAGTGGCAATATGCTGGCTTCGCTGGCTGAGGCTGCCTGGTATCTGGGAATGGAGCGTAACAGAGACTTAGTTCGGATAAATTTTGATTCATTGGCCGTGAAGAATGAAAATGATAGTAAGCTTAGTTCTGATTATGTACGGGCTATATCTGTAGGGAATATACCGACTTATAATGTACAGATTAGTAAAACACAAAGTGTACCATTGCCTGTAAAAACAGAAAAAGGCATGATCGGATTTGGCTCGTGGGGTACAGAGGTTGAGTTTAAGGATATCCGGATTGAGGCGGATGGAAAGACTACTTCTTATGATGTATCCTGTTGCAAAGCCGATAGCGGTGAATGGAAAGTGCAGGATGGTGTCTTGATACAGACTTCCAGACAATTGCGTACCAGAGCGATTTTGCCTGATTTCATCGGGAATGAATACGTTCTTACATTCCGAGCGCGACGTACAAGAGGTGATGAAGGCTTTTTCCTTTATTATGGTGTGTCCGCAGACAAGAAAAAAGGATATTGCGTTAATGTGGGGAGATGGACCAATCAATTTATTAATATCGAAGATCTGGAGGGCGAGGTGGTGACCAAGATATTGCCTTGGCATCTGAAGAATAACCGCTGGTATGACGTGAAATTGGTGAGTACGTCCGAAGGTGTGGAGTTTTACGTGAATGAAAGATTGGTGATTGGTTATAAGCCGGTCATGCCCCGGCAGTTTTATACTGCCGGATACGATGAAAAGACGGGAGAGACTGTAGTAAAGGTGGTTAATTCGGCAGATGTTCCTTATAAAGTAAGATTCCATCTTGTAGGAGGCGCACGGGTTGAGGCGGAAGGACGCGTGCTTATATTGGCGGCCGCTACCGGCATGGATGAGAATACGGCGGAGGAGCCTAAACGTATTTATCCGCGTGAGAGTGAGTTTCGGGAGTTTGGAGAGCAGTTTGATTACGAATTTCTTCCTTTCTCTTATACAGTAATGAGAATAAAAACACAAAAAAGATGATGACCATGAAGAAGATTCTTTCAATAATCGCCCTTTCCATCGCAATCGTGGCTTGTGGCGGCAAAACGAATTTAGAGACGGCGCTGATACAGGCAGGAGGTAATCGTGCAGAGCTGGAAAAAGTCTTAAATCACTATGCAGAAGATTCGCTGAAGTATAAGGCTGCTTGTTTCCTGGTCGAAAATATGCCTTATCATTATTACTATACGGGTGAAGAGGTGGATTATGAAAAACAATTTTTCAAGATGCTTCATGAAACGACCTTGTCGCCTGAAGTGATTGCGGATTCCCTGAACCGTGGGAAAATGAACGAGCAGTTCGGTAAGACTGAGTTGAAATATGATATTCAGGAGATGGATTCCGCCTATTTGGTTCGCAATATAGACTGGGCATTCAAGGTTTGGCATGAGCAACCTTGGGGCAAGAAGGTTTCTTTTGAGAACTTTTGTGAATACATGCTCCCTTATCGCGTGGGGGATGAATGTCCGGTGGAATGGCGCGAACGGCTTTACGATAAATATAATTCTCTGCTGGATAGCATTCGTCTTAAACCCGAGAGCGTATATCCCTGGATTGTGGCGGATGTACTGCTAGATTCTTTGAAGAAACGTGCTCCCCGTTTTGTTTCTTATTCTTATGCCAAGCATAGCGCAGGACCGGAAATTGCGGACTGGCTGTCCGGTAACTGTGAAGATTTGGCGGATGCGTTTACTTACATCTATCGTGCCTTGGGGATTCCGAGCGGTTGTGATGAAATGCTGATGCGTGGTGATAACAATGTGCCCCATTACTGGAACTTTGTACCGGATGATCATTGCGACGCTTTCTTCTGCTCGCTTCTCTATCCCGGTCCTCTTATCCAATCGCACACTTACGATGCACCCCGGGGGAAGGTTTATCGCCGGATGTTCAGTGTCAACCGGGATATGATGAAAATGATGAACCAACCGCCGGAGAAAATACATCCTACTTTCCGCTATCCGTTGATGCAGGACGTGACAAACATTTATTCTGATTGCGAACAGACGATCCGTATTCCTGAGTCACGCTTTCTTATTCGGCCGGAGCAGGATGAGGTTATTTACTTGTGTCTTCCTTCTCGTATGGAGTGGGTTCCGGTGGCAGTCAGCAAGTGCAAGGATGGGCAGGTAAGTTTTGAAAATGTCGATGGAAACGCTGTTTTTTGCTTATCCGTCTATCGTGATAAGAAGTTGCTGCCGATAAGCGTTCCTTTTTGGGTGCATAAGGAACTGAAATATTTCCGGTATTTCGGAAACGGAGAAGAGATGGAGCAGGTGATTATATTTCATAAGTTCAATCTGTTTATAGAACCTTTTATCGACCGTATGGTGGGCGGGGTATTCGAGGGTAGCAATGATGCGGGATTCCGGAAAAAGGATACGCTGTATTTGATAGAGGAGAAGCCGGTTCGGCTCTATAATGTGGCTTATGTGGATAAATCAAAGGGGTATCGCTATTTGCGTTATTATGGTCCTGCGGGAAGTTATTGTAACATATCGGAAGTAGGCTTTTATAGAGAAACGGGTGATACTATTCCGTTGAAGGGGCAGGTGATAGGTACACCGGGTAGCTTTGATGGCGATAAGGGACATTGGTATATGAGTGCCTTTGATGGTGACCCTTATACTTCCTTCGATTATAAACAGCCGGGTGGCGGTTGGGCGGGGATTGACTTTGGAAAGCCTGTTTCTGTTGGTAAGATAGTCTTTACTCCGCGGAATCGCGTTAATTTTATTCGCAAAGGCGATAAGTATGAGCTTTTCTATGCCGGAAAGGGGGGCTGGATTTCTGCGGGAGTGACGGTGGCGGATTCGGACTCGCTGGTTTATAATGTTCCTAAAGGGGCGTTGCTTTATTTGAAGAACCATTCGGGCGGGGTGGACGAACGGATCTTTGAGTATGTGGATGGGGAACAGGTGTTTTGGTAAAAACAGATAATGATAAGTCATAAAATAGAATTGGATTATGAATAGAAAAAACGCTTTTGGTAGAGTTCTGCTGATTGTATCATTGACAGCAACTTTGTGTTTATCAATAGATATTGTTTATAAATATTTGACGAGGGAACACAACCTGAATGAGCAAATGCGTACTTCTCTTGTCAGTGTTTTGGAAGATAGTATGGAGAAGCGCGGAAAAGAGGATATGTATATTGTGTCACATTCCTATACTCGAAGAGACTTTAAAGATGATAGTCCGAAAACAGTTACAATGGATGTGGGAGAAGGCCCTAAAGAATATATTGTACCTGCCTATAAGCATTATAATAATATAGCGGAGAATCCTACGGAGAGACTTTTCGACAGTGTTATATTGGAAGAACAACCTTTAGAGCCAGATTCTTTGAATATGCTGTGGGATAGTCTTTGGGTTGAGAACGGAATCTCCGGTAGCGGCAATATACGTGTGTCGGTTACTGATTTATCAGGGAATGTATCCATAGCTTATGCAAAAGATACTCGTCATATGCCTGTATTGGATAGCTTGTGTTCCTACTATATAGGTTACCGCTGTGAAGTGGAGGTGACTGCTTTTGTACCGCCTTTTAGGTATTGGCGTAGTATGACTTTATGGGACTGGATAAAGCATGTCTTTCTTCTGTTTTCCGTAGTGCTTTTCTTTTGGGGCTGGAATGTTCATAACAGACGTTTTGTTGAAGTCCGTAGATCGGATGTCACTGAACTTGCAGGTACGGAGAAAGAAATTCCGGTTGTTGTATTGAAAGAAACGGCGTCTTGTATCTATCAATTGGGAGATGATGTCTTGTTTGATTCGACAAATAGATTGTTGAGGCGGGGAAATCAGGTGAAGAATTTATTGCCACAGGTCTCGGCTTTATTGCTTGGGCTTTTAGAGGCTGATGGATATTGTATGCTTATGTCAGATATTTATCTGTTATTATGGCCGGATGGCAGTGGACGCTCTGAACGAGTGCATACGGTTGCTGGACGACTTCGTTCTTCTTTGGCTGAGATGTCACCGCAAATTTCACTGGTCAGTGGAAATTCAAAGTATCAGTTGAAAATTGCCCATTCCATCGAAGAAAATACTGCTCCGGACGTTGATTTACAGAATTAGCCAAAATCTTACATAACCTTACAAAACCTGTCAACGGTATTGAATTTAGTGCCTGATAGGTTTTGTAAGACACTAAATTTGTTTTTATGCTTTGTAGGTCGCTACCTTTGTGAGTAATGAAACGCAATTATTGTCTGAATGAAAAATATGAAGAAGAAAGTTTTGCTTGCAGGTATGTCGCTTCTAGTTATGACGATGGTCTGCTATGGTTCTTTTCATGAAGAAAAGATTGAAAGTGCTTTGCTAATGGAAAATATTGAAGCATTGGCGGGAGGAGAAAGTCATGTTCCTATGCATTGTGTAGGTTCTGGGACAGTTGATTGTCCCATAAATCATGAGAAAGTTAAAATAGTGGCAACCGGTTATAGCCTTGAAGACTTGTACTAACATATTGCTAATAGTGCTTCTTGTCTCGGCATGTGCCTCTGCACCTGAGAAAGGAATTCCTTATAATGACTTTCCGGTTACGGAACAGTTGTCGGGGCAAACTATGCCATTAGATACCGCCATATTCCGTTTCCCTTACCGGATACGAATACAGGGGGATACCGTGGCAATACTCGACTTGCATGCTCCGGATTATTTTATCCAGTTGTTTCATTATCCTGATTTCTCATATATAGCTTCTTTAGGTAAGCGCGGAGATTCACCGGAAGACATGCTTTCCGTTGAGAATATCCGTTGGGATGGAAATTCATTGTGGGTGTTAGATTCAAATAAATCACAAATTACTAGGTTTGGTTTATCTTTATCTGGAGACTCATTGCTTCGTGAAGAAGTAGTGAGTCTGGATAAAGAAATTCTCCGGGCATTAGACTTTGTGGTATATGATGACTCCACTTTTATCATTCCTGATTATTCAGGAGAAAGTCGTTTCTGCTGGGTAGACCGGAAAGGCAAGTTGCTACGTAAGATGGGGGAGATTCCTTCTACAAATGAAGAAGCTTTGATGCAGGCTCGTCCTGCGCTTGCGCAAGCATGGCGTAGTTTCATTGACTATAATCCTCGGAATGGGGTTTTGGCTGCTGTAACTCAATTGGGAGAAATTCTTGAAATCTATGACTTGAAAGATAGTACGCATGTAGTACGCATTGGTCCAAATGGCGAACCGAAGTTCAAGGTTTCGGAAGGCTATGGTATTCCTACGGGGATTATGGGGTTTTGCGATGTGCAGGTTACGAATGATGCCATTTATGCGGTGTTTCAGGGACGTACATTCAAAGAGATTGCAGAAGCGGCACAGAAAGGTGATATGACGGATGGGGGAAGGTATATATATGTGTTTAACCTGACGGGGGAGCCGTTGGGGAAATATGAGTTGGATCATGTGATTTATGGTATGTTTGTGGATGAGCAATGTAGGACTATTGTTGCTACAGATGTGAATAGGGATGAGCCAATAGTGGATTTTTTATTGAAATAAAGAAAAGTATACTTCAAATAATAGATAGTACGTACTATTAATACTATTCATTTAATTTTTATATTATGAAGAAAAGAGTTTTTATGGGGGCACTGGCCCTTGCGTTTCTGGTGACTGTAGGTTATGGAGTGCGAAGCACGAAAAACTATGTTAGCCTGACAAATTTAGTTTTGGAGAATGTAGAAGCGCTAGCTAATGATGGCGAGTCGGGAAATGGTTATATTTGTTATAACACATTTACGCCAGCTGATTGGTTTCATTCAGATCAGTATTTTGTACACTGCTATTATTGCGTTGTAGATAAGGGACGTGATTTGAGAGATCAAAGTACTTGTAATAAATAGGGTATGTAAAGAAGTGTATTAAAAGTTTTGTAGTACGTTGATTTAGGTTAAGATTCATTCTGAAATGTATGAAATTGCTTTTGATACACTTCTGTAAATTAATATATATATATGAAAAAAATAGTTGCTTTTATTGTGTTAATTGCAAGTTTGTCGGCTTGTACTGTTAAGCCGACTCTTGAAATGTATTATTCATTTGACACTACAGATTCTTTATTAGGGGAAAAACATGATATTCCTCCGGTGATATTATATCCTAAAAACATCTTTATAAGAGACTCTTTTTTGATAGTTTTCAATGAAAAAATGGATACTTGTTTTCAAGTATTTGATAAAGCTAATTTTGAATATAAATGTACTTTTGGCAGTAAGGGGGAAGGACCGGATGATTTAATATTACCAGCAAGTCAATTGGTCTCTAATAACCATAAAGAAACGATTGTGTTAGATATGAATCGGCTTAAGAAAATATCTTTTAATAGGGAACATCCAATGATTTCTATCTTAGATTTTTCCAGTAGTCAGCCGTTTTATAATGGTTTGATTAAGTTAACCGATTCCTTATATATATGTGATGCCGGTTTAGAAGAAGAGAATGAATATGCATTTGTTTATCCGAATGGAGAACTGAAAAAATGGGGAGTTTATCCTGAAGGGATAGAACGCTTTGGCAATTTGCTATCACGAAATCAGGCTTATACCAAAATCAAGGTAGCTCATCCATCCGGTAAGTATTTTGCGGCATTTTATACAAATTCTCGAAAGCTGCGGATATATGATATATCCGGGAATATGCTACATGATATAGAGTTGAATATTTTACCGGGAGAACAAGAGGTTCCATTGGAAGTAGAGAATAGGTATATATATGCTATTGGGGCTTATGCTACTGAAAACTATATTTATACTTTAAATTTAGATATGACTCCCCAAGATATATATGCTAGAAAGCACTACCCTTCTTTACAGGTCTTTTCGTGGGAGGGCAAACCTTTGAAACAATATAGATTAAACTGTTATATAAGTGCTTTTACGATCGATGAGGCTGACCGAACAGTTTATGGAGTGTTTGCAGAAGATGAAAGTTCTATATATACTTTCAATCTGGATAGTTTGTAGTGATGAATGCTTGAAATGTTAACGGTTAATCAATTCGACTATGAGAAATTACTTATTTCTTTTAGGAATTATATTCTGCACCTGTGTTAGTGCACAGAATGTTTCTTATGTAACATTGCGGGGTGATACTTATGTCATGAATATGATCAAGGGATGGGAACTTTCTACTGGAGAAAAACTATATAAGAAACCGGCAAGGAGAACCGTAAGAGGATATGAAACGACTCAAATAACGCGGATATGTCCCAAGAATTCAATTAAGGATATGGGAGCATCTATTTCTATAATGGAGTTTAAAGGATGTAGATCTTACAAACTTATACAGGAGCAGGATAGCTTGAATTATTTAAAAGATACTTCTATAAGCTCTACTGTTTGGGATGTACAGAGTTCGGAGAAAGTGAAGCAATCAGTGGTGCTGACATATAAAGCTAATAAGCATCCGGAAACAGGAGAGAATCAGATATTGAATATGAAAATATGGTATGTTCAGGGAAAAAAGAATACTTATGTGATTTCATTTGCCACGGCAGAGGAACTGATTTGGAGAAAAGAGTTGTCCACAATGGAGAAAATAGCATTTTCTCTTGAAGAGATATAATTCTACTTTCGTTTTTTGAGTAAAACATGAATACTGTTGTAAGTATACTTTTTGATAGATATATTGTTGTGAATTATGGAAATAGAATTTAAAGGAGTAAGATAAGAATAGTGGTGGTATGAAGAAGTTATTGCTTGTTGTATGGGTTGTTTTGTGCCTTTTTGCTTGTAGGAAATCAGAGAAAGGTGAGATATTGAAATTAGTAAAAGAATGGAATGGGAAAGAAATCCTTTTTCCAATGGAGAGTTTTACCACTGTCTTAGGGAAAGATACTTTTATGATGGAAGAAAATCCAGAATATAAAGTTGTTGTTTATACGGATTCTGTGGGATGCACTAGTTGTAAATTGCAATTACATCGTTGGATGGAGTTGATGCATGAGGTTGACTCATTGGCAAAGGGGCGTGTTTCTTTTTTATTTTATTTTTATTCGGAACGTAAGAATGAGTTAAATGATATTTTTAATCGCTTTAATTTTGTTTATCCTGTATATTGGGATGAAAAAAATGAGTTTTATCGTTTGAATCGTTTTCCCTCTGATATAACCTTTCAAACTTTCCTGTTAGATAAAAGTAATAAGATAATAGCTATTGGGAATCCTGTTCATAATCCTAAAATAAAAGATTTATATATGAATATAATTCAAGGGAAGGCAGCTTCCGAGAGCGAGGGAATAAGAACAAAGGTCAATATAAAAAGCACTGATTTGTCTTTGGGTGCTTTTGATTGGCAGCAAGAACAAACGGTAGAGTTCATTCTTGAGAATACAGGTGAGCGGCTTTTAGTGATAAATGATGTGCTAACTTCCTGTGACTGCACTATGGTCGGTTATTCAAAGGAACCGGTTCGTCCTAAGGATTCTGTCGCTTTATCGGTGACATATATGGCAGAGCAACCGGGGCATTTTGATAAAATCATAAAAGTGTATTGTAATGTAGATTCTTCTCCCATCTTATTGAGGATAACCGGGGAAGCAAAATAATAGAAGGCTAAATAGGGCAACCCTCTTTGAAAGAGATATAACCTATTTTAGTTTTCTGAGTAATATGATTACTATTGTAAGTACCTTTTGTCTTTAAGAGTGATTTTTTACTTGTTTATTTATGAAAAGAATTGAATGTATATCTTGTCTCATGATGCTGTTGATTACCTGTATTGATTGTCGCGAGAAGTATGATGATGTGAAATGTGTATAGTGTGTTGAGAATTTAAACAATATAAATATTTATTGTATGGAGCGTGTTTGTTTTTTATTGTTCTGTATCACATTAATGGCATGTACAGAACAAAAGTTACAACAAGAAATAGAACCATTTCCTGAGGAAAAATTACTTTATGCAGAGAGAATAAGAGTAGATGAGATTATAAGTCCAGAGCAGATAGTACTGAAAAAACAAAGTATATTAGTTACGGACAGTAGAAATCATGATGCCATGCTGTGCCAATACTCTCTGCCTGAGTTTAAGTGTATTTATAAAGGGGGCGTAAAAGGACAAGCGGAAGATGAGTTTCAAGTTTATCCCAGAATTTGGAGAACATTGACTGATAAGGTTTATATAGGAGGATACACAGAGTTCTCTCTTAAGAGTTTTAGGATGGATAACACGTGTCATCTTTCCTTTGAAAAAAAATACGAATTGCCTGTCTTCTGTGATATTCCTAATGATAGACATATCGTGAGAGACTCCCTCTCTATATATAATGAGACAGACAAACTTGCCATAAAGAAAATTAATTTGAACATCCGGCAGGAAGTAGGACAGATTTTACTTGAGCCGGATGATCATCCTGAAAAATACTATTATAAGAATAGTGGAATTATGATTGCAAACGACTCTCTGATTATTTATGCATATAAGTATAAAAAGCAGATTGATTTTTATAGTGTGGATAGTATGAAACTCTGTAAAAGGCTTGTGGGGGATGATATAACTCCACGCATAGTAATTGGTGATTTTGAAAATAGTGTGGTTTATTATAATGAACTGGTTGCGGGTAAGCGCTATTTCTATGCAAGAGGTGAAGGAAAGAAAAAAGAATGTATTATAGAAGTATTTGATTACTCCGGTCATTCCATAGCCAAATATACGTTGGATATTATGCCGAATCCCTTTGATGTGGACGAAGAGAATAGAACTATCTATGGTTATAACAGTGAATTTTTTGAAGACGGCTTCTTAAAGTTTACTTTTTAGTTGGTTTGATAAAATAAGGCTATATTGTAATTTGAATGAAGCTATTTCGTAAAAAAAGAAAACTCTCTTGGTTTGTCGACAAGTTGTTAAACTTGTTTTTGATAGGCTGTGGATTGGTGGCTCTATGGGTATTACTTCAAGTAACCTGTATTGCCACTTTCAAGATTCCTTCGGATTCTATGGAGCCTGCTTTACTGCCTGGAGATAACATCCTTGTGAATAAGTGGGTGATGGGTGCCCGTATCTTCAACATCTGGGATGCCGCAGAAGGAAAAGAAGTGAAGATATCCCGCCTTCCTGCGTTGGGTAAGATAAAAAGGAATGACGTGTTGGTCTTCAATTTCCCTTATCCTGCCCAATGGGACAGTATCGGACTGAATCTGATGACCTATTATGTGAAGCGTTGTGTGGCACTGCCGGGCGATACGTTTGAGATAGAGAGGGCGCATTATAAAGTACGGGGCTGTGATATACCGTTGGGAAACGTAGACTCGCAAGACGGACTGCTGCGTATGGTGGAGAAGAGAATGGTGCAGGATTGGGGAATAGTCATGAGTGGCTATCCTTATAATGAGTCGGTGAATTGGGACATTATGAACTTCGGTCCTCTGTATCTTCCCGCCAAAGGGGATGAGGTTGATATGAATCCTAAACATGCCGCTCTCTATAAGAACGCGATAGAGTGGGAACAGAAGAAGAAACTGTTCGTGCGTAGAGATACGGTTTTGCTAAATGACAGTGTGATTGATACTTATCGCTTTAAAGAGAATTACTACTTTGTTGCGGGGGATAAGGTGATGAACTCTCAGGATTCCCGTTATTGGGGATTGTTGCCGGAGCCTTTTATTGTGGGGAAAGCTGTCAGGATATGGAAGTCGGTGGACAGAGGCGCGGATAAAATAAGATGGAATAGGGTGTTCAAGAAAATAGAATAAAATGATGAAAGTGCGGATACATAAAATAAGAGATGCAGTTGTGGTTCTATTACAGTTTCTTGCAGTCTGTGCTTTGCTGAGCCTGGTATGTGTGACAACACCTGAACTTCCTGCCGCGGAAACCATCGGGCAATGGGTGTGGTTTGGAAAGGTTGTACTGTTCTCGACCAGTTGTATTGCCATTACCTGCCTGTTGCAGATTTGGGGTAGAACTTCCTGGAAGCAAATATTCTCTTTTCCGCATTTTTCTGCTTATGTATCATGGAGTCTGATACTTTTTGGAGGAGTTGAGGCTATTTGGGGATTACGCCAATTGTATGGCTTTTCTGCTTCCGGTCATTTTCGTTATGCACTCACCGGCTCTTTCTTCAATCCCGGTCCGTATGCCGGATATCTGGCGATGGTGCTGCCGCTCTGTCTGCATCATTTTGTACGATTCAGAGATTGGAAATGGCTGATTACCTCCTTAAAGATAGAGAGAGCTGCAGCAGGAGTTGTAGGGGTACTCATCCTTTGTGTATTGCCGGCCACTATGAGCCGTTCGGCATGGGTGGCTGCCTTGATAGGATGCGGCTGGGTGATGTATATGCATCGGGATAGTCGTAAATGGAAATTATTGTGGCGGAGGTATAAGAAGAGATATGTCTCGTGGGGGATAGGGATATTTCTTGTTTTGATAGTGGGAGGTGCGGGAGCTTTCTTCCTGAAGCCGGACTCCGCTCTGGGACGTTTATTTCTATGGAAAATCACTTGTCAGGCTATAGCCAACCATCCTTGGGGCTGTGATAAAGGATTTGCTTTTGCATACGGTGAGGCACAGGAGGCCTATTTTGCCAAAGGAGATTATGCCGAATGGGAAGAGCAGGTAGCCGGAAGTCCGGAATATGCGTTTAATGAGTATCTGGAACTGACTCTGACGCAGGGGCCTGCCATCTGTATAATGTTGATAGTGATTACTTTTGCCTGTTTATGGGCAGGGACACAGTTTAGGCGCTACGGTGTATGCGGTGCAATTGTCACTTTGCTTGTTTTCTCTTTTTCTTCTTATCCTATGCATCTCCCGGCCTTCATTGTAGCCTATGTGTGCTTATTGCTGGCTTGTGGAATAGGAGATATAATAGCTAAACCGGTTATTTTATCTGCTTGTCTTATTATATGGACAGGCGGTTTTCATAACAAGTGGCAACGGGAAAAGGATGCTTGTCGGGACTGGGTGAATGCCCGTATACTTTATCATGCGGGAGCCTATACAGCGGCAAATGCGGCTTATGATAAGCTCTATCCGCAACTGAGGGAGAAAGGGACATTCTTGTTTGAATATGGGCATAGCCTTCATAAGGCAGGGTTTTATAATGAGTCTAATAAATATCTGGATAAGGCCCTGGTATATTGCGCTGATCCGATGATACTGAATGTCATTGGCAAGAATTATCAGGCACTGCGTTGCTACAATTGGGCTGAGGAACTTCTTCTGGCTTCGGTCCATCGTTTGCCCGGGCGGATTTATCCTTACTATTTGCTGGCGAAGCTATATGCCGAACCGGAATTTCTGAATAGGGAGAAGTTTGAGGAGATGAAGCGAATAGTGCTGATGAAAGCGCCTAAAATTCATTCTATGGCTATTGAGGAGATGCGCAGGGAAGTGGAGGAAATAGCAAAGGAGCTGGAAAAATAATTAGGAGAATATTATAAAAATAGGAGATGTATATGGACACTTACAGTGATAATTGGAATGCTTGCTTACTGTTCAGAAATAAGCAACTGACAAAACAGCTGAAAAACTATCAGGAAGCATCTGTATTGGCAGATTGCTCTTCTTCTTTATTATTGGCCATGAGCCAGTTGTTACGGCTTCATCAGCATTCTTCTTATGGTATTATCAGAGATGAAACTGAATGGCAGAACCTCTTCACTATTATTGATTGGTTTTACGGAGGTTGTTTGTCGGAAGAACTGGCAGAGTATACATTGAGCTCTCAGGAACTGAAATTGTGTTATTTGGTTCGCGCTCGGCTATGTAATAAGACTGTAGCGACTCTTTTTAATATCACTCCTCAATCAGTATTGAAAACTAAACAGCGAATAAAGAATAAGCTCTCCTTATCCGCTGTAAATAGTCTGGATAAGTATATACAACAAATGTGATTAGGCCCTGCGCCTACTGAACTCACAACCATAATATTGCTGGTTGTAGAAGTCATGTTTTTTGAGAAGTTGATTTCGTCAATCCTGTAGTTCGCCTTTTCGACTACTTATCGCAGCAGTTTCTTGTTTACGTCTTCCAGCACCTGCATCTGATGAATGGCTATCTGGTTGAGCCGGACGAGGCGTTCGTGCTGCGGGAGCCCTTCGCCTATGAATACGGCATTGAGGTTCTCCATGTTCGAGAGGCAGATCAGTTCGTTCACCGTGGCATAGTCGCGCACGTTGCCTTTCAGGTCGGGGTGCGAGTCGCGCCATTCGAGGGCGGTTATGCCGAACATGGCTACGTTCAGCACGTCAGCTTCGCTGGCATAGATGCGCGAGGCTTGTTGCGGGGTAACTTCTGCTGGGATCAGGTTCTGACGGATGGCGTCGGTGTGAATGCGGTAGTTGATTTTGGACAACTCACGCTTCGCACTCCACCCTATCTGGGCTTGTTCCTGCTCTTTGAGGCGCTGGAACTCCTTGACAAGGTATAATTCAAATTCCACCGACACCCAACTGGCAAACTTGAATGCAATATCACGTTGTGCATAAGTACCTCCACCTGCCCCATTCTTAGAGACGATGCCAATGGCACTGGTTATTTCAATCCAACGAGTGGGGCTCATGGTAAAGGCGTTGCTGCCTGCTTCTGCTAAAAGGGGGTCGAATTCGACCCCTTTAAAGTCCGGATTATTCAGCTTCTCCCACAAACCGAGATATTCCAATGTGTTTTTTAACCGCATCCAGTTCTTAACGACATCTTTCGGCTCTATCGGATTTTTCTGACGGGCTATATCTGTAATGCAAATGTAATCTATTCCGTTTTGCAGTAAGGTTCTTATCGTAATGTCCTTCACTTGAAGTACTGCTTTCTTAGCCATCTTGTTTCTTCTGTTTAAAACACCTGTAAAGGTATGCTTTTCCTTTTAAATTTTTCTATAATCCAACACAATCTTTCAAAGAATGCCAGAAGTAGATTCGATTGACGGCTCCTCTGATAGATACTTGACCACTGTTTATATAATTATCAAGTTGTTTCAAGCCTCCGCATACTGAACTCACAACCGCAATACTGCTGATTATAGAATTCATGTTCTTTAAGAAGTTGGTTCCTCCGGTCCTGTAATCCTCCTTTTCGCCAGTTCTGTTCCCAGAAGGTGGTGCCGGGATAGAGGGAGGAGGCACGGCGTCCCGCCTCATTTATCTGGTCGAGGCTTTTCCAGCGGGAGGAGGCGAGGGTGGTGGTGAACAGGGTGAAGCCATGTTCTGAAGCATACCGGGCGGTCTCCGTCAGTCGGTGGGTGAAACATTTCAGGCAACGGCTGCCACGTTCGGGTTCGTTTTCCATACCCTGCATGGACAAACGCCACAACTGGTAATCGTAGTCACCATCAATGAAGTCGAGTCCAAGACCCAGGACGTAGCGGATGGCTTCGGCTTTCCGGATTTCGTACTCTTCCTGAGGGTAGATATTGGGATTATAATAAAATACGGTAGGACGGATGTCGTTGGCAAGCAGACATTCGATAATGGCGGAAGAACAAGGTGCGCAACAGGAATGAAGCAGCACCTTGTTTTCGTTGTTGGGAGTTTGTAACTTTAACATAAATCTTATAAGTTATACTTTCAGTTTTATTTTAGCCTTCACCAGCAACCCGGTCAGTTGGACGATGATGAGGGAGAATATGAGCGAACGCAGTAAACCCGGTGTACCGGCATTCAGCACTTCGGGATAGTACAAACCTAATAACTGCTGTACGGAATACCATAGATAAGGAATGATATAGCATGTCAGTGTTGCAGTTCCGGCAGGTTTGATGATATCGAACCACGGCGTTTTGCCTTTCACATCCGTCAGCCAATAGAACAATCCGAACAGCGGGAAGAATGCGGCAAGGCAATAGAACAACCAGCTCGGAGTGGCCTGTATCTTCGAGATAATCCAGTAAGGATGCGAGCAAAGTGCGGCAATGAGCATGACGGCACCCAATACACAAAGCATAGTGATGAACTTACGCGGATGTTCGCGGTCGGCATATTTCTGCATCAACAACGAAGTGAGCACGCCCGACATGCCGAATGCATGCAGTGTCCAGTCACTGGGGATGAAAGGCAGCAGGATGACACGCAATCCGTACTCCTGCGGTATCAGGCTGGAATGGCTGATTACGGCAAGCAGCACAACCACCAGCCATGCAATTACATTCTTGCGTAAACTCTCGCGGGTAAACAGATAAATACCGGCACAAACCACGTATGTCCAACCGATAAGTCCCAGTATGCCCCACCAACCTTGGTGGAAAGGTTTTCCGTTTAAATCTTTATACAGTACAAGGAACGCCAGCAGTGCGACTCCGACAACTTTCATTGCGATGAAAAGGTACTTTTTGGAACCTTCGGCCTTGGGATAAACCGCCCAGACCAGGAAGAAACCGACAACCATCAGTATTGTGAACCATTGATGGGAGAGGCCTCCTTCAATGCCGCCCGAATTGAGCGAAAACAGTCCCATTGCAATCAGTGCCACCGTACGCCAGAAGACGTGCGCAATGACCTGCAAAGTAGTGTCACCTTTCCGGTAACGGTTTTGTATGGCAAAAGAAACGGACATACCCATACAGAACAAGAATGCGGGGAAAATAGTATCGGAAAATCCCATCATATCTTCATTCATTTCGGCATGCTTGAGCCAGTGGGGGATGTTTTTCAGACCGGGGATATCATTCACAAAGAGCATTAGGAACATAGTAAGCGCACGGAATACATCGACCGCCGCCACTCGTTGAGGTGTTAAGTTTTTCATTATAGAATACATTTGGGGGTTAATGCTGCAAATATAGAAAACAAATTTTTTATATTTGTCCCCTATGAAGATAAAACTGCTGATATTTCTAGGCCTGGCTTTAGTTGGCATTCATGGTATGTCGGCTCCGGCCGATATTCCTGCAATAGATGGCTGGACTGATGCTTTGGACGTAGCCATCGGTAAGCACAAAGAATATGTGGCAGTGCGTGAAGCCCGTATTGAGGCGTTGAGGCAGCAATTGGTACAGACCGGTTCGGAAACTCCGGAGCTCTTCCGGCTGAATGCGGAAATGTATCAGGAATACAAAGCATACATCTGCGACTCCGCCCTTTACTATCTGAGCCGTAACCTGCGCTGGGCGCAACAGCACGGTGAGCAGGATGCGGCAGATGAAACCCGTATCCGGAGGGCGCATCTGATGTCAGCGGCAGGTATGTATAAAGAAGCTTCCGAAGATCTGGAAAAGATAAATCCCTCTAAGCTTTCTCCCCGTTTGTTACCCGATTATTATGAATGTTACCGTCATTTGTACAATGAATTGGGGACGTATACGCAGGATACCTTCCGGCGCAGCCGTTATTACGGTTTGTCTACCGCTTATGGAGACTCTCTGATGCAGGTGCTTTCTCCTGCCTCCGCCCTCTACCTGGAACGTAAAGAGATGAAAGCCGCCGGCTCCGGTCAATTGGAGGAGGCTTTGAGGATAAATGATAGCCGTTTGGCGGGCATACGTCCCGATACCCCGGAATATGCGTTGGTCACTTACCACCGTTCCCTGCTTTACCGTAGGTTGGGAGACAGACAGCAGGAAAAGTATTATCTGGCTTTGTCTGCTTTGACAGATGTCCGGCTGGCAATTACCGATCATGCTTCCTTGTGGACCTTGGCGCAACTGCTTTATGAAGAAGGAGACATTGAACGTGCTTACCGCTACATTCGCTTCTCGTGGGATGAAACCAACCACTACAATGCCCGTAGCCGCAGCTTGCAGACGGCAGGCATCCTGTCTCTGATAGACCTTACCTATCAGGCCATGCAGGAGAAGCAGAACGACCGTCTGCGCTTTTATCTTTGGATGATCAGTATCCTGTCCCTGTTGCTGGTTATGGCTATCATCTGGATATATCGGCAGATGAAGCATCTTTCTATAGCCCGCAGTCATCTGGAACAGGCCAATGAACAGTTGCAGATGTCCAATCATATAAAAGAGGAATATATCGGCCGTTTCCTGAAACTGTGTTCTACCTATATCGACCGTCTGGATGCTTACCGACGCATGGTCAACAAAAAACTTTCCGGCGGACAGACGGAGGAACTACTGAAGATGGTGCGTTCAAGAGATGTGCTCGATACTGACCTGAAAGAACTGTACGAGAACTTCGATACTGCCTTCCTCCATCTTTTCCCTGACTTTGTAGAAAAGTTCAATCAGTTGTTGCAGCCTGAAGAACGGATCATACTCCGCAAGGGTGAATTGCTGAATACAGAATTGCGTATTTTTGCCTTGATCCGTCTAGGTATTGACGATAGTTCGCAGATTGCCGAGTTCCTTCGTTATTCCGTCAATACAATCTATAATTACCGCGCTAAAGTGAAAAATAAAGCGTGCGTCTCGCGGGATGACTTTGAAATGTGCGTTATGAGGATACGCTAAACATACGCCATTCCTTTCCTATTCATCCACTTTTTTACTTTCTCACCACAAACTTATTGTCTTGTTATTTAGTCTGTTATCGTTCCGCATGCTTTCATCTTATCCACATCTTGATAAACCGGAGGTGCATACTGTCTTTATCTTGCCTACCTTTGGGGAAGATTAATTAACCCTTGAAAAACATACCATGAACTTGAAACTACCTCTTTTATTAGGATGCTGTTTATTCGCTGCCATTACAGCTTGTGCCGAGACTTCCGCTTCATTGGACGAAAATGCGGCAGGAAAGAAGAAAGCAGATGTGTACATCACGACTGCCGACCGTCAGCAAAGCTTTAATCACACTGCTCAGAAGCTCTCTAAAACTCCGGCGTTTGCATCCGTAATCACCCTGAATCCGAAGGTGAAATTTCAGGAGATGGACGGTTTCGGTGCTGCCGTGACCGGTTCTACCTGCTACAATCTGATGCAAATGACACCTGCCGACCGTGCGAAGTTTCTTACCGAAACTTTTTCGGATAAAGACGGACTGGGCTTCAGCTATATCCGTATTTCCATAGGCTGCTCCGATTTCTCACTGAGCGAATATACCTGCTGCGATACGAAAGGCATTGAAAACTTTGCCTTGCAGACCGAAGAAAAAGAATACGTAATACCTATCTTAAAAGATATTCTGGCGATTAATCCCACCATTAAGATACTGGGCTCTCCGTGGACATGCCCTAAATGGATGAAGGTGAATAACCTGGAGGAAAAGAAGCCCTTCGATTCCTGGACAAGCGGACAACTGAATCCGGATTACTATCGGGATTATGCCACTTACTTCGTGAAATGGATTGAGGCATTTCGTAAAGAAGGTATTGATATTTATTCCGTCACTCCGCAAAATGAACCGTTGAACAGGGGTAATTCCGCATCTTTATTCATGGGTTGGAAAGAAGAACTGGCCTTTGTGCGCGACGCTCTTGGCCCTGCTTTCAAGGCTGCCGGACTGGATACGAAGATTTATGCTTTCGATCATAATTACAACTACGATAACATGGCCGATCAGCAACAATACCCCGTTAAGATATATGATGATGAAGTAGCTGCCGCTTTCCTCACCGGAGCCGCTTATCACAATTATGGTGGCAGGCGCGAGGAACTGAACAATATCCGACAGAAGCGTCCTGACAAGGAATTGATTTTCACCGAAACCTCCATCGGCATGTGGAATGACGGGCGCAATCTTGAAAAGCGACTGATGGAAGATATGCGTGAAGTAGCCCTCGGAACGGTAAACAACTGGTGTAAAGGCGTTATTGTCTGGAATCTGATGCTGGATAATGAGCGTGGTCCCTGGCGTGAAGGAGGATGTAAGACCTGCTACGGTGCGGTCGATATCAGTCGTGAAGACTACAGGACGATGACTTATAATTCTCATTATTACATCATCGGCCACCTGTCGTCTGTGGTGAAACCGGGTGCAGTCCGTATCGAAAGCAGAGGCGTGGCAGAGAAAGGCTTGATGTACTCTGCGTTCGAAAATCCCGATGGAACCGTGGCTTTTGTGCTGTTGAATGAAGGAACCTCTGAAGCCAGACTGACAGTAACGGACGGAAAGAATTGCGTGGATTGTGTAGTGCCTGCCAAGGCTGTGGCATCTTATCGCTGGAAGAAATAATCTTATATTTATAATACCATGTTCAAATCAATTTTAGTGGGTACATCCCTCCTTGCCGCCTCCCTGATGTTAGGCAGTTGCGGTGAAAAGGCAGAAAAAGCACAGGAACCTGCCGCGTTTGTAACAATTCAAGGGCAAGACCTGATTAAGCCCGACGGTACGAAACTCTTTATCATGGGTACCAATCTGGGTAACTGGCTGAACCCGGAAGGGTATATGTTTAAGTTCAGCAAGACCAACTCGCCCCGTTTCATCAATGAAATGTTCAGCCAGCTGGTGGGACCCGACTTTACCGCCGAATTCTGGAAAGCGTTTAAAGACAATTACATTACCCGTGAGGACGTACAGTTCATCAAGAACACAGGTGCGAACACTATCCGCCTCCCGTTCCATTATAAACTCTTCACCGATGAGGACTTTATGGGACTGACCACCGCTCAGGACGGCTTTGCCCGTGTGGACAGTGTAGTGGAATGGTGCCGTGAAGCTGACCTTTATCTGATTCTCGATATGCACGATGCTCCGGGCGGACAGACTGGTGATAATATCGATGATAGTTACGGATATCCCTGGCTGTTTGAAAGCGAAACGAGTCAGCAATTGTATTGCGACATTTGGCGCAAGATTGCAGACCGGTATAAGAATGAGCCGGTTATCCTCGGTTATGAGCTTTTCAATGAGCCCATTGCTCCGTACTTCCCCAATATGGAAGAACTGAACGGTAAGCTGGAGGATATCTATAAGATGGGTGTAGCTGCTATCCGTGAGGTGGACACTAACCATATTATCCTGTTGGGTGGTGCACAATGGAATGGTAACTTCAAGCCGTTCAAGGACTCTAAGTTTGATGATAAGATCATGTATACCTGTCACCGCTATGGGGGCGATCCTACAAAAGAAGCTATCCAGAGTATTATTGATTTCCGTGACAAAGTGAATCTGCCGATGTATATGGGCGAAATAGGCCATAACACGGATGAATGGCAGGCCGCTTTCTGCCAGACGATGCGTGACAATAATATAGGCTATACCTTCTGGCCATATAAGAAGATGGATGGTTCCAGTTTCGTCGGTATCACTCCTCCGGAGAATTGGGCGAATATCGTTTATTTCTCCGAGGCTCCCCGTACATCTTATAAGGAAATCCGTGACGCACGTCCCGATCAGGTGATGGCACGCAAGGCAATGATGGACTTTATCGAGGCATGTAAACTGAAGAACTGCGTGGTGCAGGAAGGATATATACAATCGTTAGGTATGAAACAGTGATACCCCGTAAATCACACCGCTAAATTATCATTTATATTACGGATTAATTTTGATTGAGTACTTATTAATAAATATCAATATGAGGAAAGTATTATTCGGTTTCGCATTCGCTGTTGCTCTTCCGCTCTTTGCGCAGCAGAAACCTGTGTATCTGGATGCGGCCAAACCTATTGAAGAAAGAGTGGAAGATGCGTTGAAAAGGCTGACTATCGAAGAAAAGGTGGCTATGCTGCATGCGCAAAGTAAATTCAGCAGTCCGGGCGTGCCCCGCTTGGGTATTCCTGAATTCTGGATGACGGACGGACCTCACGGTATCCGCCCCGAAGTTCTTTGGGATGAATGGGATCAGGCAGGATGGACCAACGACTCCTGTGTGGCTTTTCCGGCTTTGACCTGTCTGGCCGCTACCTGGAACCCCGATATGTCCATGCTTTATGGAAAAAGCATCGGTGAGGAAGCGCGTTATCGCAACAAGACCGTCCTTTTAGGCCCCGGAGTCAACATCTACCGTACACCGCTGAACGGACGTAACTTTGAGTACATGGGCGAAGATCCATATCTGGCTTCCCGCATGGTAGTTCCCTACGTGCAAGGCGTGCAGCAGAATGGCGTAGCTGCCTGTGTGAAGCACTATGCACTGAACAATCAGGAAATCAACCGTCACACCACTAACGTCATCGTAGACGACCGTGCCCTTTATGAAATCTATCTGCCTGCTTTCAAGGCAGCCGTTCAGGAAGGCAAGACGTGGTCTATTATGGGTGCTTACAATCTGTATAAAGGTCAGCATGCCTGCCATAACCAATATCTGCTGAACGATATCCTGAAAGGCGAATGGGGCTTTGATGGCGTAGTCGTTTCCGACTGGGGCGGCACGCACGATACCGACCAGTCTATCACGAACGGCCTCGATATGGAGTTCGGCAGCTGGACGGATGGTCTTTCCAACGGGCATAGCAATGCTTACGATAATTATTATCTGGCCATGCCTTATCTCGAACGCATTAAGTCCGGTAAGGTAGGTACGAAAGAACTGGACGACAAGGTGCGCCGCATCCTGCGTCTGGCATTCCGCACTACGATGGATGTGAACCGTCCTTTAGGTTCCATACTTTCTCCCGAACATTATGAGGCGGCACGCCGCATTGGTGAAGAGGGCATTGTGTTGTTGCAAAACAACGGTGGCGTATTGCCCATCGACCTGAATAAAGCGAAAAAGATTGCCGTTATCGGTGAGAATGCCGTGAAGATGATGACCGTAGGCGGTGGCAGTTCCTCTTTGAAAGTGCAACGTGAACTTTCACCGTTGGATGGCATCCGGAACCGTGTGGGCGATAAGGCGGAAGTGGTTTACGCCCGTGGTTACGTGGGTGATGCGACAGGTGAGTATAATGGTGTGGTAACGGGGCAGAACCTGAAGGACGACCGTACGCCCGCAGAATTGATAGCCGAAGCCGTAAAAGTAGCTGCGGATGCTGATTATGTTATCTTTATTGGCGGACTGAATAAGAGCAACAATCAGGATTGCGAAGATTCCGACCGCGAAAGTCTTGGCCTGCCTTATGCACAGGATGATGTCATCTCCGCTTTGGCAAAAGCCAATAAGAATCTGATTGTTGTGAATGTTTCCGGCAATGCCGTGGCGATGCCCTGGATTGCGGAAGTTCCTTCGGTATTGCAAGCCTGGTTCCTGGGCTCTGAAGCCGGAAATTCGATTGCCGCCGTATTGATGGGTGATGCCAATCCTTCCGGTAAGTTGCCTTTCACTTTCCCCGCCCGTCTGGAAGATGTACCGGCCCACAGCCTTGGCGAGTACTTTGGCGACCGTAGCAAGGAAGTGGTGGATATGAAATATAACGAAGGTATCTTCGTAGGTTATCGTTGGGCCGATAAACAAAAGAAGGTGAAGCCCTTATTCCCCTTCGGACACGGACTTTCTTATACGACATTTGCTTATGGTAAACCTGTCGCTGACAAGAAAGTGATGTCTGCCGATGATCAGATTTCCTTTACCGTAACCGTAAAGAATACGGGTGACCGCGAGGGCCAGGAAGTCGTACAGTTGTATATCAGCGATAAGAAGTCCAGTCTGCCCCGTCCCGTTAAGGAGCTGAAAGGCTTCAAGAAAGTGAAACTGGCTCCGGGCGAAGAGAAAGAAGTTACCTTCACCATCGACAAAGAAGCCTTGAGTTTCTTCGATGACGCCCAACATGCCTGGGTAGCCGAACCGGGTAAGTTTGAAGCCGTCATTGCAGCTTCGGCAGCGGACATCAAAGGCATTGTTCCTTTTGAATTGAAGTAGGAAATACACCTCTTATTTGTTTCATTTTTTTCGGTTATGAATCTTTTCACCACAGAAGACACAGAGAACGCAGAGTTTTTAGACTTCTAATTCAGAGATAATTATAACCTCTGTGCTCTCTGTGTCCTCTGTGGTGAAATAATTCCTTTCTGCACAGATATGATTCTATTTTAGATACGGATGCTATCAAAACTAACGCCCTCCCTTGATAAGACTTTCCTTTCTTACTATGAATACTTGAAATGAAAGCTTCGTTTTTATAAATGTAATCTTCGTTTATAGAAACGAAGATTACATTTATAAAAACGAAGCCTTCGTTCTAAGTCTTTGTTGCAAGGACGATGATTTTAGAAGCTATAGACGATAACTTTGCATTGCGGATAAGTTATGAATCTATTTTAGACACGGATTACACGGATTACACTGTTGCAGTATATAAAAACAACAGTGTAATCCGTGTAATCCGTGTCTAAAATCTCAATTATCCTTTGCCTCCTTTCTTTTCCGTTTGAATCAAAAGGTATATGTTCAGATTATTGAGCGGATACCCTCATCTCTTATAATTGAAGTAAGAATAAAAAGTCTGTAATGTAGTAATTATTACAAAATTGTTTCATTTGAAATCTTGCCTTTATTCCTTCTAAAAGGCTCAAGAGATACTTGTAGGGCATATCTTAACTACAAACTTGTATATTTGTATATTGCTAACTTGTATATATTGATAATCTTTCCCCTTTTCATATATTAAATAATTTGGTTTTATTTCTCTCGTAAGTTTCGGATATTGAAACAATTGGATATTAAATATTCATATAGCGCAAATGAATTCTTCAAAAACCCTCTTTTTCTTATTTTGGCAACTTCTCTGCCGGGCAATCGCTTAATTAGTAGTCTCCTTACTTTTTTAGTGCCTATAACAGAAATAGATACAATTTACCGTCTCCCTTATTACTCCGATATTTGCATACTGAGATTTTAGGCTGTTTTCGGTACGTTTCAGAGGTGAGAATGCGGATCCGGTTTATAAAATGATTTTATAATAAAAACGAGAATTGAATGAAGAAGATATTAGTATGCATACTATTCATATTGGGTTTGTTGCCGACTGAAAGTAAAGCTCAGAAGATTGCCGTAAAAAGCAACCTTCTTTATGATGCTACCACAACTATGAATCTCGGTCTGGAAGTAGCTTTGGCACGCAAGTGGACATTGGATATTCCGGTCAATTATAATCCTTGGAAGTTTGATGATACCCGTTTGAAGCACTGGGGCATACAGCCGGAACTTCGGTACTGGTTCTGCGAAAGCTTCAACCGTACATTCATCGGGCTGCACGCCCATTACGCAGACTTCAATGTGGGCGGATGGCCCGACTGGCCGTTCGTCAGTGAGAATATGCAGAATATGCGCTATCAGGGGCGCTTGTATGGCGGTGGTATTTCGATAGGCCACTCATGGATATTGAGGAAACGCTGGAGTATAGAGGCTTCCCTCGGTTTGGGATATGCACGCATTGTGTATGAAAAGTATCCCTGTGCAACGTGTGGCACTAAACTGAAAGATACCGGCAAGAACTACCTGGGCCCTACTAAAGCGAGTGTGTCACTTATTTACGTAATTAAATAGAATGAGAAGGATGAAAAGAAATGTGCAATTCATCATATGGGTGCTGACTGCCTTATGCCTGAATCTCGACGGAGTCATGGCTCAGGAACGCTCTTATGAAGGAACTATCACTATAGAGCCTGTGCGACTGGAGCAACTGGGGGAAACTATCCATATAGATTTTGACATAGTGATGGATAATGTGAAGGTGAAATCATCTCATGGGGTGGACTTTATCCCGCAATTGGTTTCTCCCACCGTTACCTACGATCTTCCACGGGTTTCCATCAAGGGGAAAAACGAATATCTGGTTTATGAACGCAGGCTGGCGGTGATGAGCGCTAAGGCGAAGAAGAGCTACAAGGCACCTTATCTGATAGAGAAAAATCAGAAGAAGAAGAGTGGTGTTATCCGCTACCGATATACGTTGCCTTACGAGGCTTGGATGGCGAATGCCCGTCTGAACGTGCAGCGTGATGAGTGCGGTTGTGGCGAAAGCACACTGATGAATGTGGAGTACACTTTTGATAAGGTTACGCTCGAACGTATGCTGGTGCCGTATGTGGTGACTCCCTATCTCTCGTACGTAGAGCCTACGGTGGAGGAGATAAAGAGCCGTGATGTGCAGGCGGAATGTTTTCTGGATTTCGAGGTGAATAAGGTGAATATCCGTCCCGAATATATGAACAATCCTCAGGAACTGGCTAAGATACGTGCGATGATTGACGATCTGAAGTCTGATGCCAACGTGAAGGTGAAGCGTCTGGATATCATCGGCTATGCTTCTCCCGAAGGAACGTTGGAAGCGAACAGACGTTTGTCCGAAGGTCGTGCCATGGCATTGCGTAATTATCTGGCTGCCCGCTACGACTTCCCGCGCGACCAGTATTACATCATCTTCGGCGGTGAAAACTGGGACGGGCTGATAAAGGCGCTCGATACGTTTGAGATGGATTACAAGGACGAAGTGCTGGACATCATTACGAATATTCCTATTGAAAAGGGAAGGGAAACGAAGTTGATGCAGCTTCGTGCGGGAGTGCCTTACCGGTTTATGCTGAAACATATATTTCCAAGTCTGCGCGTAGCTATCTGTAAGGTGAGTTACGATGTGAGGAATTTCAACCTGGAGGAGGCGAAGGAGGTGATAAAGAAACGTCCGCAGAATCTGAGCTTGAATGAGATGTTCATGGTGGCCAATACCTATCCGAAGGGTTCGCAGGAGTTTATCGATATTTTTGAGTCTGCCGTCCGCATCTATCCGGAAAGTGAGATTGCCAATATGAATGCGGCTGCCGCAGCCCTTTCGCGCAATGACCTGGTTTCTGCGGAACGCTATCTGGAAAGAGTGAAGTCGGACGCTTGTCTGCCCGAATATAACAATGCAATGGGAGTTTTACTATTAATGAAAGGAGAATATGAATCATCGGAAAAGTATTTGAAGGCTGCCGAACAGTCGGGACTGGATGCGGCAAAGGGAAATCTGGAAGAATTAGCTAAGAAAAAGGCTAATGCGGCCGAGATGAAGAGAAGGAATAAAAGTGAGTAAATTATATATGTATTAATTCTAATAAATGTTTGTTTTATGCTAAAGATTAAATCTATTTTAGTGTCATTGCTGGCGGTTGCGGCATTGGCGAGTTGCTCGGATAACGGTGAAACCACTCCTGGTGGCGGTGATGAAAAAGGCTATGATGCGGCTTATATGTCGATTAGCCTATCGGTTCCTAAAGCTTCGAAAACGCGTGCGGGTTCTACAGAAACAGGTGCGCTGGAAGCTGAAACTAAGATCAATGAGGTTTATTTGATTCTGTTTGATGAGAATAGGAAGGTTGTTAATGAAAAAGATGAGCCCCCGTATTATAACATCCTGAACTCATCACATCTTTCACCTGATGGAACCACTCCTTTGGAACCATTTAAGGTGTCTCCGGATACTAAATACTTGCTTGTTATAGCTAATCCGGGCGCACAGATGAAAGCTCATATAGCTGCTAAGGTAGTGAAGGATGCAACATACGCTGATATAAACACAATGTTTAGTGTAACTGAAGATAACACTGCAGAAGATAACCTTTATCTTATAGAGGAGATTGCACGTGTACGTGCTGAAGATACTAACAAAGGTTTTACCATGATTAATGCCGGTGAGTTCGATGACAGCGATCCGTCATCTGCCAATCATAAATGGAAGGACGATTGCCTGCTTGATGTATCAGGCTCCATCATTGATGCCAGTAAATATAAGACTGAGGCAGAAGCAAAAGCTGATGCTGTGAAGAATCGGGCGCAGCTTCAGATAGAACGCCTTTCAGCAAAAATGGCGGTTACGCTTAAGGGAGCTGCCGGGGCTGATATAGAAGTACTGCCTGCCGGTGCCAAGTTTGCATTCGCAAAGTGGACTATTGATTACGTGAACTCCCAGTTCTTCCCGTTTGCGAAAAAAACGAAGTTGACATCTCCTCATACGCCCAATGAGTATAAGACAAACTTCTACACAGAAGACCCGAACTTTGCAAGTCCTAACCATCGTACCGGTATCATCTTGAATCAGATTGAGGATTACGAACCTAAGGTGAAATGGTATGATGCGAATGAGGAGACCGGAGTAGATGAGAAAGATAAGAAGGTTGCCTACAGTACGGAGAATACGATGGCTGCCGCTGACCAGAAATTGGGCGGAGCTACCCGTCTGGTGCTTAAAGCCAATTACGTACCTAACGGATATACTATGGGCCAGGACTGGTATCAGTCTTCTCTCAATGGTGTTTATACGAATTATGAGACGTTGGTAAAACTGCAAGAGGCCTATGGCGTTGCTAAGGCATTGGATGAAGATAAGAGGGATGCGGCACAAAAAGCATTGGTGATTTCTTGCGAAGCTTTCAAAACGAAGTTGGATGGTATATATCCTGCTATTGCAAGTATTGCTGATTTTGCAGCTCTTACTCAAACAGACCTCGACAACCTTGGCATTACCAATGGTGGCGAAATCGCTAAGGGAACCGGAGTTCGTTGGTTCCAGAAGAGCCTTAACTATTACTACTATGAGGTTCGTCACGATAACGGTGCTTTGGGACACATGGAGTATGGAAAGTATGGTGTAGTGCGCAACAACTATTACACACTCCGACTGACAAAGGTGAATGGTGCAGGTACGCCTTGGTATCCGGAGGTTGAAGAGCCGGAAGAAGAAATCGATAAAGAAGGTGCTTATCTTCATTTTGAGATTAATGTAGCTCCATGGGTATCCTGGGCAACTGATTTTGAAATCTAATAAATTCTCTGACTAAAAGGATACAGGGCAGTGCAAATCTGCCTGCCCTATATCCTTATAATATTCCGTATGGCATGAGCCATTGGAAAATAAGTAAAAACAAGCCGATGACAGGCTTTCAAAAAACAGCATGAAGATACATTGGCGCATCATTTCACAAAAAAGGTGATATATAGATAGAAGCGCCCCCCTAAAACGGAAATAACCGGAGCACCACTTTAAAAGAGGTTCTCTGACTATATAACCGGCAGCTTTGCAAAGTTGCCCCATAAAAGAAAAGATATGTTCGGAAAAACTAAATCGTTGTTCCTTATCGTCGCCTCGATGCTGTATTTAGCCTCGTGTGACAGTATACGCGAGGATTTACCCCGTTGCGAACTTTGGCTGGAATTTACGTTCGACTACAATATGGAATATGCGGATGCTTTCAATCCGCAGGTCAAATCGGTGGATGTGCTTGTGTTCGACAGCGATGATAAACTGCTCTTTACCAAAAGAGCCGAGGCTGCTGCATTGATAGGAGGAAACCGGATGTCGCTGACCGATGAACTTGAATTCGGAAGCTATAAGGTGCTGACTGTTGGTAGTTTATCCGACAACTTCCGGATTTCGAACCATGCGGGCAGTGAACTGGTTCCCGGGTCAACCACTCTCCAACAGGTCATTGTAGCCCTGAAGCGGGGGACGGACACCGTAGATTTCGAGTTTCAGCACCTCTACTTTGGAGAAGTTGTGGATGTGAACCATTTGCCGTCCAATACCAGTCACAAGGTTTATCCGGTGAATTTGATACGCAATACCAATCGGTTTAACATCGCGTTGATGGGATATGAAGATAACGAAACAAGTGGAACGCAATATACGTTTGAAATTCAGGCGCCGGAAAGTGCAGCCTATTCTTGGGAAAATGAACCCACAGGCCAAGGTCCCGTTACTTATATACCTTATTATACGGGTCCGGGCGAAATTCCCGATGTAGTTGTATCCGCACGTCTCAATACCATGCGCCTGCTTAACAGGAGCGGATGGGACTATAAGTTCATCATAAGAAATGCGGATACTGGTGCAGAAGTCTGGAGCTACAGCTTGATGACATTGTTGAGTATTGCCCGGCCGACCTCTCGTTACGACGGAACGGAACTTCCTTTTCAGGAATATCTCGACCGTCAAAGTGAATGGAGCTTAATATTTACTGTTGTTGAAAAACCCGGAGGAGGATTCCTTCAAATCGGTCTTGTCGTGAGTGCCTGGATTTACTGGCTTCATGATATTGAAATTTAAGAATGAGAATAAAGCTATTACATATTATTTGTTTGGTATTCACAACCCTTTTGTTCGCATGCAGCAGAGATGCGGCCGATGAACTGCCTACCCTTACCCGGGCGCAGCTTAGCATCGGATTGGTGGACGATGGGGATGCGGAACGGCAGGAGGAGATAAAATCCATCCGGTTTATCGTATTCGGTAACGCGACCAGTGGCGCGATACTGGATGTGAATAAACTCGTCATATTAGATACTCCGGGCACAGCCACCGATATAACCGCACAACTTCTCAAAGTGGTTCCCAACAAGGATATAATAGTTATAGTCATAGCCAATGAGCCGCAAAGTCTCACCGCAGAGCTTAACGGCATTACCGAACTACCGCTGTTGCAAGAACTGGATTATTCCATTGCCTCCATACTGGACAGCAATGGTGAGATTGCTTCTACGACTGGGATGCCTATGACAGGGGTGATTCGAGGTATATCTGTAGCATCAGCAGAAACCAAATCAGTGAAAATGGTAATCGAACGTGCCGTAGCCCGGGTAGATGTCTTTCTCGAAGCTATAGACGGTGGGGCGGTGACCGGATATACTGCCGGAAGCACCAGTGTCACTTTGCACAATCTCTCCAACGATAGTTATTTCGTGATGGGAAACGTGGACAATGGCACACGAGATAATGCCAATCCTTCAAAGAATTACGGTAAAGTGAAGGAAGACGTGCCGGAAAGCGATTTGTTGCCCGGTGCCTGGACGGCAACAACATCAGAAACGTGGGCGTATTCATCGGCTACCGGAGCTAAAAACCGGAAATTACTTTGCTCGTTCTATACTGCCGAACGCATATTCAAGTCGGATTATTCCGATCGGCTGGCTGTCAGTATGGCTAATGTCCCGAAAGGTCCTTCGGATGTCACTGGGATAACTGAAAAGGTGATTGAAACCATAACGAAAGTTGATGATAAAGGCAGCCCGACAGCGCAGCCTTTTACGGAGATCCGGCGGAACAACGTGTACCAGATAACGGCACGTGTGGGAAAAATCGGTATTCAGATACTGACGATAACCGTAGAAGATTGGGGTGACAGGCAAGACATTGATCTGGATATGGATTTGTAATACCTTTCACCGGTTGTGTTTTTTAATTTCGGAAAAGAAGTAAGATGATAAAGACTATAAATAATATCAGGATGATTATAACAACGGCTATTCTTTCGGCTGTCCTTTTTTCGTGTATCGGCGAAGAGATGACGTGCGATAAGGAATTGATTGTTGTGCAACGTATCGGAGAAGGCGGCAATGTCGACACTCGTGGTACGGTTATATCCTCGAATACCGACCTGAAAGGAGAAACATTTGGTCTTTTCGGTTCTCTGACACCCAATTCTTCTGCTCCTCAACAATATTTCAATGCAAGTGCCAGAGTAAATGCCGACCTGACCGCTACGATCTCGCCGCTGCAATATTGGCCCGGCTTGCAAAATGCGAGCATGAGGTTCTTTTCCTGGTATCCGTTCAGCGGTGCGAATGTACCCACTACGGATTTCACCGACCCCAGCGAAATGGTGCTGAACTATACAGCGAATGCGGCAGCCTCTAATCATGTGGATGTACTGGCGGCTGTATCGGGACCTGCATGGGTGGAAGGTGTGAATATACACTTCTACCATACACTGACTAAGGTTACCTTTACATTCAAAAAGGTAGCCCCGGTACCTGATGAAGTAACCATCGAGAAAATAGAGTTTCAGAATGTGGGGCAAAGCGGCAAGCTCACTGTGGCTGAAATCCCGACCACCACTACGAAGAATAACAAACCGAAGTTTGTCTGGAGCGATGTTACCACCGGAAGTATCGCTTCTACCCCCACCGGAAATAAGACGGTGACCGAGGATGCTACCTTGATTGGTGATACATTCCTCATGTTACCGACCGACAACTTCTCTGCAACAGCCAAGATCGTTGTCACCACTAACTATGGCGATTATGAATTCCTGCTCAGCGAGATTGTCACTAAGAATCCGCATACTTGGGAGTCGGGAGAATATATCAACTATAACTTTACGATATCGAATGAGACCTATCAACTGTCAGCCACTCCTCTTGAGTGGGGCGAGAGTCCGGTAAATGTGATTTTCGACAAGCAGTATTATCTTAAATTGTCGCAAACTAAGGTGCAGACAGCCGGTGATGCCGCCACTGTCAACATAGAAGTGAAAACGAACTATGATGCGGAACCGTATACAGGCTATGATGCAGGTGCGACATTAGACCTAAATGCTATGGAAGATTGGGCAACAGTCAATATAACACCGCCATCCTTTTCGGAAGGTGTGTATACGTATAATGTAAATGTCTCAATATCCGAATTTGATTCTGATACTGAACCTGAACGGTGGATGAGGTTCTATGTTAGTGCAGGTAATCTGCGGCGTCAAGTGTCTCTACAACAATGGAGTGCAGACGGAGTGTGGATGCACTATGATGTGCAATTAGACAGCAGTGATGGAGGAAGCGGGATCATGCAACGTCGGAAGATTGTTTTTACCTCGGGCAATCCGGGTTGGTGGGAGTGGAAAATAACCCAAGTGGAAGATACTGATAATATTCTGCTCAATACAGAAACCATATTAGAGTCAATAGGTAAGAGTGGTGGTGCGGTTTATTTCTATTTCAAAGCAAATGCTGTGACCGGTAAAAAAGCCACGCTTACACTGAGCAATACGAACGGTGATAATCCACCCATGTCGGTAATATTGACTGTACCGTAGCGGTAGATACATAATATATAGAAGAAAGGAAATTGAAATATGCAATATAAGACCTCAATATTTAGAAAGAACTTTCTCTTGGCAGCCTTGTTGGCATTGGTATGGCTTACCGGTTGTGTGCAAGAGGAGTTTGAGTCAATACCTCCCCAAACAGGAAGTGGTGTCCGGTTCACCCTGACGGTTCCCGACGTTGAAATGCCATCCGTTTCTTCGCGCACAATGGCCGGAACGGGAGTAGCCAAGAAAGAAGATGAAATAAAGACCGTGGATATACTTGTTTTTGATGCATCGAAAACTCCTGCAGTATATTTGGAA
Organism: Bacteroides cellulosilyticus; assembly: GCF_020091405.1. Taxonomy (NCBI): domain Bacteria; kingdom Pseudomonadati; phylum Bacteroidota; class Bacteroidia; order Bacteroidales; family Bacteroidaceae; genus Bacteroides; species Bacteroides cellulosilyticus. Next base: position 1,264,279 of record NZ_CP081903.1, on the reverse strand, counting down.
TGGGTTAGTGGCACGGGAGTTACACAGGATTTGGCTAATAATAACTCTACGGTGAATTTCTCTGCTGTGCTTTCTCCCACTACCGCATCAACCTGTATCGTGGTTGTGGCGAATAGGGAACTTGGCGCTATTGCGTCGGAATTCAGGAAAGGAGAAACCACTAAAGATAAGGTGATGGAAGATCTGCTTCACAGCCACACCGGCAAATGGACGGCAGACGGTTCCTCGGCTGATGGTTACACACGGCTCCCTATGTACGGTGAGAAGGAAGTGGCGAAAATCACTCCTTCGATGAATTCTATAACAGGAATCAACATGAAGCGTATGCTGGCGCGTATCGACATTCGTAATTCCGCATCGAACTTCACGGTCGAAGAGGTTTATCTGGCTAATTATAATACTATCGGATATATTGCCCCGGCATGGGATGCGGATGGAAAGCTTAAAGATCCGGCTCCGGATGATCCGAACCTTCCGGCCGACGGTGGCAAAAAGACGGAGGAAGGGGATGCAATCCTGTATTCCGTGAATGGAAACACACCCTATAACGGAGAGATTTATACATTCGAGGCACCTGCTGCAGAGGATGCCGGTGGTGTGGGACAAGACGGAGCTTCGAGCCGCAAGGACGCTGTCTGTCTGATTGTGAAGGGAAAAATAGGTGACGGTAAATCAACCTTCTACCGTGTGGATTTCACAAAAACCGGAGAGATAGGAGAGGAGGTTGAATACCTGTCTTTGAAGCGAAACTATAAATACATCATCACCGTTACGGAAGCTTCGGGCATTGGCTATGAAAGTTTCAGGGAGGCTTTGGCATCCTATACAGTCATGTCCAATCTTAAGTTCCGGTTGATACTTTACGACCGGGATAAGGTCAAGGATGTAGTCTACAACGGGCAGTATATGCTTGGTGTGGGTGAATCGGAAATCAGTGTGACGCAACATCAGAACAACGGATACGCTATCAACGTCTTTACCGACCACCCCGGTGGCTGGAAGGCTACTGTTACGGAAGGGAACGATTGGCTTGGCTTTTCTGCGGGAACTGCTACAGTGTCAGGTGTTGCGAACGAGGATACACAACTTTTGCTGAGAATTCCTTATTATCATAATGGAATCATCGGAACCACCCGCACGGCGACCGTCACTCTGACAGCAGGCCGGTTAACTTACGATATTAAAGTGACGCAGGGAGTGATAGACCCGGGGATTATCAAATTTGTCGATGCATACGGGAATGAGCTGGAGAATGGCCTTTTCTTCCCGATCAGAAACCCTGACGGTGATGAACTCCCCATTGAGCCGCAGACGGTATATGTGATGTTTTCCGTGGATAAGATTGACGTCCAACTTTTTGGAACTGAGGAGTTGTCCAGAATTAAGTATCCTGTTGATGGTCTTATTCCGCAATTGTATAGAGATAGCAGGAAGTCGTTCACTGAAAGGGTGCAAGCGTTTACCGTGCACCCCAACCCAAGGCTTACAGGCGATGGTACCAGTGCAGATACTCCTGGTTGGTGGTGGCGTTGGGATATGTTCAATTTCTATCTCTATGATAAAGATGGCAGCTATCTTGGTTCTACTACTTTGCCAATCAATCAGGGTGAGCTACAGTTTTCATTCCGATATTACCCCACTATCAACAATAGCCGCACCTACAAAGTTCATTTAGGAGCGGAGCAATATTTACAGTTATTTGTTAATAATAACTGGACAATCGAGAGTGTTGAAGAGTTGGATGTTATCGGTGATGATGGAACCGGACTGATCCGAACCGACACGGATAATGATATAATTGCAGGAAGAATGAATGCGGACTCGAAGATGTATCAGGAATCTGTGGTAGACAATGATAATGATGGCAAGGGAAATGATGTTGTAAACCGTGGATATGACTTCAGGCTAAAGCTCCACGCCGGAAAATGGAAAGAAGGAAAAAGCGGAACGATAAGAATTACATTCAGGAACGTAATGCATACTGTAGCGGATGCATATTTCCCATTTTATCGTACGCTTGATCTTCAGATGGTGTCTGAAACAAAATCCTATACCACTGCCGGAGACCCCCTTTTCTATCTTTACCCGCTTCGGTTCGACAATCGGCTCCTTGTCGCGGATAACCAGTCCAAGGGGCGTAGGGCAAGTTTAGCCGATGCGGAAACTATATGTGGAAATATAGGCGATGGTTGGCGTCTGCCTACTGCAAGTGAACTGTTGCTGTCATTTGCTTATGTAAGTGCGTTGGGCGGTAATGCGTTGGGAAGCAGTGAGGCGTATGGTCAGAATATATATGGCTGGTATCAAAATTGGACAGGTAACTATTGGGCCTCTTCATATTATTCGGAAGGAAGCCCTGAGGCGTATTTTGAGCTGGAGTTTGGGGGAGGCTATCCGCAGTCTGGGTCTACCACTAATTATTTTCGTTGTGTGAGAGATAATAATAGCGGGGCGACAAAGTATCCCTATCTTTCGGTAGCTTCTTCAGGAGTTACAATTGTCTCTCGTGATGCGAATGGAGGAGTAGATCCTGCGGCACTGTTTGCTTCAGGCGAGGTCCCGGACAATAGTAGCGCGATGAATAAGATTGCTCCGAAGTTTCAAATAGAGAATACCAGCAGTAGCGGTAAAACTTGGGAAGAAGCAAAGGTTATATGTGAGGGCAAGGGAGATGGCTGGCGTCTGCCTACTCAGCGTGAACTTTATCTGGTTCACAGCCTTGGAGGTTCGCTGTTCAGTATCGATGATCAAGGTTTTGGCAGTTCGATGAACTGGGGAGGTGATTTTCAAAAATTAGCCGCTGTACATTGGGCGCTGACCGAACGGGACGGCAAATATTGGGTGATCGGGCATAACCGCTCTACGGACCATAATCGCTATGAGTTCAGTGCATGGACTACCGTTGGAACAGTAACTTGGCCCAACTATCGCTGTGTGCGAACTGTTACAGATTAAGATTGAATGAGTTGTATCAGAATGCTTTCGAAGCATTTCTGATGCAACTCATTCTATACTACTCTTTCTATAACGTTTCAATAATGCTCCTCTGTTTCTCCAGAAACGCAATCCTCTGCGCCTCCCCGCTACCCGAAATCAGTGTCGAGTGTCTTTTCAGCGATTGAATCCAGTTCTTCTGTAGCTGGCAAATCTGCGGGCTTTGTGAATCCATCGAATTGATGGAATACACCCTGAAAAGGCTGATTTGGAAATCCCGGTTGCTCACATACGTATAAGTCGCTTCAAAATCAATGTTCGACAAATAGATGAACAGCTCATGCCCCTCACTATATTCCCCTTTCACCGACAAGTGTTCCAGGTCGATGAGCAATTGTTGCAACTCATTTTTCAGATACATCACGTCCGAGGTGGATATCAAATTCAGCCCTGCAAAATACTTTATCTCCTTTACGAAAGATTGGAAAATGTTGCTATCCCATATGAAGAAAGTCTTCCTGGGCTTTCTCAATCCCTCGCTTAACTTTTTGTGAGCGGTAATTATTTTATCGGGCACATGCATATCGCTCAGGGAATTGGGAGTCTTCACCTTTCCGTTCTGATAAATCCAACGGCACAGGCGGAACTTGGACAAGTACTCATAAGATGAGTAGAGGGTAAAGGGAACGGTATTGGTAGCCGAATATACTTCGGCGTTGCCATCCTCTTTCATCGAACTGAAAATTCGCAGATAGCGCTCAACGATTTCATGGTAACTTTCATACAGGTTGGGCGAATGCAGTAGGTTCAGGTCGAAAGTGACCCGGTTCGATAGATGATTTCCGATAATCTGGTCGATGGAGATGCCCAGGTTATGAGAAATTACGGCTATTTCATCAAAGGTAAATGCGACTTCTCCTCGCAATCTGCGGTAGACGGCTTCTTTCCCCATATATAACGTATCTGTCAGATAATTGGCTAAGTTCTGCCCTTGGGGAATCCTCTCTTTCATTTCATTAATCAACTCTTTTACAATGTAATTCTTTGCCATAGCCTCTTCTTTTTTGTTAATAATCAAATGTCATAGGTCGAATTTGTGACATATACAAATATAGAGCTTGTTAATGGAACTTTTGTGATTGAAATCATGTGAAGAAAACGCGCGTATTTTCTATTTGAAAAGAATAGGATAGTGGATAGTTGAATGATGAAAAAAAACAGATAGGAGTTCTATCTGTTTTCGATAATAGAGAATAATTGTCTGAACAATTGCAGTTTTCGGAAAGTAAAGGCTATAATGCACCGATAATTTCCCGCTGTTGTTTAAAGAATTGGATGCGTTGCATCTCACCGCTTTCTGATATCAGCGTAGAGAACTTCTTCAACGACTGAATCCACTCCTTCAGACCGCGGAACATCTCGCTGTCCTGCGTGGTGATGGAGTTGATGGAGTATATCCGGATCAGACTGAGCTGTATGCTGCTTGTGTCCAAGTAACTGTAAGTGGCCTCGAAGTTAATATTTGAAATATAGATTTTGACGTTGTTGCCCGTCTTGCTCTTTCCGCGGGAGGCCAGTTCTTCCAGGTCGTCCACTACTAAAAGCAGTTCTTCCTTGAGGAGGTTCTTATCTTCGTCGGAGATGAGATGCACGTCGCAGAAGTACTGGATATCATTGACCAGATGGCTGAAAATCATATTGTCCCAGATGTAATCTACGGAGTGGATATGGTCTACCGCATGGGCGTATTCCTTCTGCTTGTCCACTATCTTCTGCGGGATTTCCATTTCTTCAAAATGCTTGCACTTTATGTTTTCATTCTGGTACATCCATTTGAACAGCCGGAATTTAGAAAGCATATTATAGTTCAGTGAAAGGGTCAGCGGAATGATATTGGATGAAGTCCCGATTTCCGAGTACTCTTCATCCTTCACCTTCCGGAATAACTCTACCTGCTTTTCCAGAATGGAGTAGTAGGTTTCGAGAGGCTTGCTGCTACTCACTATATTCATGTCGAAAACGGCATTATCCTGAAAGCTTACGCCTATCATTTTATCCAGCGATATACCCAGTTTACGGGATATAATGGCTGCTTCGGTCAGGGTGAAAGGTACTTCACCGCGGAGCCGGCGGTAGATAGCTTCTTTGCCTATATAAAGAATGTCCATTAAAGTATTGGCAAGATTTTCTTTGGATGGGAGTTTCTCTCTGACGGCATTAACTAATCCTGTGTTTAACTCGTTTGTTATCATAATCTTCTGTCTGAGTTAGAGGTTTGTCTATTGTCTATTTAACACTTTTGGAGGGCTACTTGTTTCGAAAATCGTAACATTTCTTTCTTCGGAGGGCGTATTTCCGAAAATTGTGTTTGATGAACCTTAGGCAGTCATATATAGAAAGCCGGATTGTTCTACATTTCTTATTACTGGCACGGAAGTGTATGCGTTGTGATGTAATTTTGTGAAGCAGTTTAATCCACCACAGAGGACACAGAGTTCACAGAGGTTTATGCTTCTGATTCTGGGATAATCTAACCTCCGTGACCTCTGTGTCCTCTGTGGTGAAACCTGCATTTACTAACTAATTGAAGGATATTAATATGATGGAAGATAAGAAAAAAATAGTGGCAGAGTTACACCATAAGAGGCAGGAAAAGAATGAAATTCCGACGCTTTTCGGGAAGAAAGTTCCTGTTATCAGTAGTGTATACGATCCGCTGACGGGCATGCGCGACGGCACCATTACTGCAAACGCTCCTGTTGTCATCACGGGTGAGAATCTGTGCTTATCTTCACTCGGAACCATATACCTGGGTCTCTCTCCCGTCTCCGATAAGGGCACATTGATACATGTAAAAAGAGTGTTTAAGTATACCGACACAGAGGTGTTGGTGATCCTGCCTGAGTTGGAGCCGGGAGAATACTCCCCGGTTATGATGATTCACACGGGGGGGAAGGTGGACTTCACCTATACCTTGCCGGTATCGTGGAGAGTGCTCGACGAAAGATATACAGCTCTCTTTGTAAGGAGGAGTTGCAGCGACTTAATTTGATGTTTTTTAAGCTGAAAGTAAAAAACATAAAGGTATTTTGTTATTGAATATGAAAAAAACGTATCTTTGCAGGTGAACAAGTGACATATAGTATTGCGTATACATATATGTCCTCTTCCGGTGTAAGTAAAATGTGGGAGTTTTATCTAGAAATCGGACGAGCGTAGCCTGTATCAGTTCTTGGTACGGGCTTACTCTTCCTTTTCTAGGGGTACCCACATACCTTCTTACAGGGAAGACGTAATGCCCCGTACCTCTTGTAATAACCAGTTATAGCCGTATAGGGTTGATTTGAAACTTATTAATCAAACACTCTATATGGCTAATTGGCTTTCTGTAAGTTTGGCCGCTGAGAAATACGGCATATCCGAAGAGCAAATCCACGAATGGATAAGGCTCGGTTATCTGAGATGTTCATCTCTGGATAAAGATCCCTACGATGACCCCGATCCGATGGTGGATGCGGAGGATCTTGAGAAATCCCTTGAGTTTAATTCAACGAAGTCTTACCCGGAAGATGATGCGACTATCGAACGGGTTCCGAAAGAGCATTTAAACTGGCTCTATAAGGAGAATGCACGCTTAACAAAAGTCAATGATGATTTGTATGAGGAAAACTATCGCCGTGCTCAACGGGAGGCAAGACTACAGGAGGGGTTTGAGAAGATGTCGGACCTCACCCATAGAATTCTTTCATTAAACGAAAAGATACTGAATCATAATAGAGCGATAAAAGGCAAGAAAACGTCTGTTTGGTCTTTCCTGTGCCGACTATTCCGAAAAGAATCATAATAGGTAATTTCTCATCTAACCAATATATACCCTGTTTTTCAATCCTTTTTTATCTCGTGAATGCGGAGTTCCTTCGGGGGCTTCGCATTCTTTTAAACTAATGTAATAACTTAGGAGGGTATGCTAAAAGTCAGACATCATACTCTATTCCGGACAAAAAGTAATCAGAGTGCCCCTTTTGCTGATAAACACTTCTTGCAAAACTTTCGAAATAGAATCTGCTTGGATAATGTATGGAATATAAATGCATGGTTTCTGCATAAACAGACAACGTATATGGATGGTTATGCAAGGAACTGTGCTTCTTTCGCAAGCAATCTATAGATGCAATGCAAGCGATCTATAGATGCAACGCAAACGATCTATAGATGTAACGCAAACGATCTATATTTGGAACACAGACGATCTATATATGGGTGGCAGATGATGTGTTTTTAGTATACAGACCATCTGTTTTTCTTTTTTTAGAGTTGTCCTTATTTATGTATTCTTCTTTCAATCAGCAAGATGCTGGTTTTCGTTCGTTTCTTTTCGTCCTTCCCTGCACCGGGACGTAACTATCGCATTCTCGTTATGCATAAAAAGCAAAGTGTCATAACGGTATGGTTAAATGGGTGAAATAATATCTCACTTTCAGGTATAATGAGGAAAGTTGGAGAAATAAGCCTAAGTTGAATTGGAATTACATGATATATTTTTATCTTTGTAATTGGATATTAGTAAAGAAGATAGCATGTATTCTAAAACAAAAATATTGCAGCAAATCAAGGATACCTTGCAACATGTGCTTCCCACAGGCGGGCGGGTACTTCTGTTCGGCTCTCAGGCACGCGGAGATGCTCGGGAAGATTCTGATTGGGACATTCTTATTCTGATTGATAAAGAACGGATTAATAATGATGACTTTGATAATGTTGCTTACCCTTTGGTGGAATTGGGCTGGAAGATAGGGGCTATGATAAATCCTTTGCTTTACACTTATAGCGATTGGCAAAAAAGGAATTTTACTCCTTTTTATAAGAATGTGGAACAAGAAAGTATTGAGATATTAATAAGTTACGGGCTACAGGCACGAGTGATAAGTGCCTTGTAGCCCGTATTAATTATAAAGAGGCTTCTTAAAAGATAGACTTTGCGATACCCATTTCCAGTCCGCGCAATTCTGCCAGTCCGCGCAGGCGGCCGATGCAGGAGTATCCCGGATTGGTTTTCTTCTTCAGGTCGTCCACCATCTGATGCCCGTGGTCGGGACGCATGGGGATGGATACTCCGCGACGTTGTTGCAGTTCGAGGAAAGCCTTCATGACGTGATACATATCTACGTCACCTTCCAGGTGGTTGGCTTCGTAGAAGTTGCCTTCTGCGTCGCGCTGCGTGCTGCGCAGGTGAACGAAGTTGATGCGGTCGGCAAATTGCTGCATGATGGCGGCACAGTCGTTGGCGCTGCTTACGCCGAGTGAACCGGTGCAAAGGCAAAGGCCGTTACTCTTGTTGGGAACAGCGTCAATCAAAGCCTGGAAATCGGCGGCGCTGCTCATGATGCGCGGCAGGCCGAGGATGGAGCAGGGAGGATCGTCCGGGTGGATGACCAACTCTACGCCGGCTTCGTCGGCAACCGGGGCGATTTCCTGCAGGAAGTAAATCAGGTTGGCACGCAGCTTCTCCGGAGTGATGTCCTTGTAGCGGTCCAGTTCCTGCTGGAATTGTTCCAGCGTGAAACTCTCTTCCGAACCGGGCAGGCCGGCAATCATGTTGCGGACAAGCAGTTGCTTGTCGGCTTCCGTCATTTGCTCGAAGCGGGCTTTTGCCTTGGCTTTCTCCTCGTCGGTGTAGTCGTTCTCGGCACCGGGGCGTTTCAATAGGAAGAGGTCGAAAGCAACGAAAGCGGCACGTTCAAAGCGCAGGGCACGGCTGCCGTCGGGCAGTTCGTAGGCAAGGTCGGTACGCGTCCAGTCCAGTACGGGCATGAAGTTGTACGTCACGATGTTTACGCCGCACTTACCGAGGTTGCGCAGGCTTTCCTTATAGTTATCGATGTATTTCTGGAAATCTCCCGTCTGGGTTTTGATATGTTCGTGCACAGGCACGCTTTCCACTACCGACCAGCGCAGGCCGACAGCTTCAATCATTTCCTTACGTTTCATGATTTCTTCTACCGTCCACACCTCACCGTTGGGGATGTGGTGCAGGGCGTTCACGATGCCGGTTGCTCCGGCTTGCTTGATGTCCCACAGGCTGACCGGGTCATTAGGACCGTACCAGCGCCAGGTTTGTTCGCATAATACCATACTTGAATTATTATTATCAATTATTAAATATGAATCGGCTTAGATGGAGAAAGCGTCAAAACCGCCGTCTACTACCGACAGGGCACCTGTCACGAAGCTGGAAGCATCGCTGATGAGGTAGTGGATGGTTCCGAACAGCTCTTCCGGTTCGGCGAAACGTCCGCACGGAGTGTGGGCGATGATGGTCTTTGCGCGGTCGGTATATGAGCCGTCCGGGTTGGTCAGCAACGCACGGTTCTGGTTCGTCAGCAGGAAGCCCGGAACGATGGCGTTTACGCGAAGTTCGGGGCTGAATTTGGTGGCCAGTTCCGTTGCCATATAGCGGGTGTAGTTGGCAATGGCAGCTTTGGCAGAGCCGTAACCTACCACGCGGGTCAGCGGACGCAGGGCGGATTCGGAGCAGAAGTTTACGATAACACCTTTCTTATTCTTAGCCATTACGTCCACGAATGCCATTGTGGGCAGCACCGTGCCGAAGAGGTTCAGGTCCACTACCTTTCTGAAAGCGTCCACTTCCAGGTCGAGGATGGTCTTATCCGGGGCGATGGTGGCGCCGGCCATGTTTCCGCCGGCAGCGTTCAGCAACACGTCGATGGTTCCGAAGCGTTCCAGTATGGCTTTCTTGTTCTCTTCCAGCACTTCTTTGTTCAGCACGTCCGTCATCAGGAACAGGGCTTCCGTCTTCTGGCTGAGTTCGGCTTCCAGTTCTTTACCGATTTCCTCCACGCGGTCCAGGATAACGATTTTGGCACCTTGTTCGGCGAGGTAATTGGCGATACTCTTTCCTAAGATACCGCAACCGCCGGTCACGATAATCACTTTGTCTTTAATGTCGAATAAGTTTTTCATGTCTTTTTCTTTTATAAAATGATTCTAAATCTCTGTGCTACAAAAATAGTGGAAAAGTAGTTCGCTTACCATACAAAACGTCTCAAAAAGATGAACTACTGTCTCAAAAAGTACTAATTACTGCCCAAGAGCAGCTTTTCTTGCCAATGCTTCCAGATAATAATAGTCGGCATAGTTGATTGGGACATCTATTTCGTCCCCTCCCGGATGGTGTCCGGTGGAGTGGAGCAGGAGGAAGCCGTAGGTTGTTTCAGGTTCGGCACGGTAATGCTGGTTGAGGCTGTCCACTATCTTGTCGGCGATGTCCTGATAACGTTTGCCGTCTTCTGCCGAAACGTAGCTACGGAGTTCATACAAGGCTGATGCCATGATGGCGCTGGCAGAAGCGTCACGGGGAACGTTGGGGATGCCGGGAGCTTTCATATCCCAATAAGGGATTAGGTCTTCGGGCAGGTTGGGCAGGCCGAAAAAGAAGTCGGCGATGTGGCGTGCCTGTTGCAGGTAGGCGGGGTTCTTGGTGAAGCGGTAACACATGGTGTATCCGTAAAGCCCCCATGCCTGTCCGCGGCTCCAGAAAGAGTTGTCGGCATAGCCTTGCGCGGTTTGCCGGGCACGGACTTCACCGGTTTCGGGATCATAGTCCACTACATGGAAAGAAGAGTAATCCGGGCGGAAATGATTCTTCATTGTTGTATTGGCGTGGTTGACGGCAATCTTCCAGTAGATGGAGTCGCCGGTCTCCTGGGTGGCCCAGAACAGCATCTCCAGGTTCATCAGATTGTCGATGATGACGGGGAACTTCCACTTGTCGCGGTTGTGGTCCCACGAACGGATGCTCTTTACCTTCTTGTTGTAGCGGGTTATCAGCGTCCGGGCGCTTTGCAGCACTACATCTTTGTAGGAACGTTCGCCGGTCAACTGATAGGCTTTGCCGAAGCTGTTGTTCATCATGAAACCGAGGTCGTGGGTGCCTTTGTGCCATTTGGCTTCTTCTATCATCCAGGTGTTGCTGATGGCTTGCTGACGCCAGAAGTCATCGTTCGTGTAGGCATACATCTGCCACAGTGAACCGGGGAAGAAGCCTGAACACCAGTCGTGGGGATGTATCATCCTCAGTGAGCCGTCTTTGTTGAGGCTGCGGGGCGTGACGCGGTGCTTGCACTGGTTGTCTCCTTCTTTTCTGGCTTTATCGGCGCACTTCAGGGCAAACTGGAGTTGTCCGCAGGCGAAAGCATAGGCGTTGTCCACATCGTCGGCTTCTACCCATAGCAGGTTGAAGCGGTCTTTCCAGTTGATGATGCGGTGGGCTTTATAGAGTTCCAGGTAGTCTTTCCGTGCAGGGTTGAACAAGCTGGTGCGGTATAAATCTTTGCAGAACTCCTGCTGTTTATGTTCCCACTCGCTGATTTGACGGTAAGGCCAGTCTTTCACTTCTTTTCCCACGTAGGGAACCAGAAAGTCCATAGCCTTGTAGAAGTTGCGCCCGTCTGCCGAGGTGGCATTGTCAATGGAGATTCCGATCTTCCGTGCCATCATGAAGATGTCGATGAAGTGAGACAGATTGAACTGTGAGTAACCGAAGGCAAGGGTGCGACGCAGTTCGTGCGGTTGCTTTCCGTCCGGTTCTATCTGGGTGAAGATGCGCTTCTGGGGAATGGCATTGATGACTTCCTGCGCTACTTTCGTATTTCCTGCGTACAAGGCGAAAGCAATGACCTGTGCGTCGTGCGCCGTACTGTGGTTATTGGCCTGGCGTGCCTCTTCCTGTCCCTGCGGACTGTTCAGTATCCAAGTCAGCAACTTGCCGAACCATGCTTTCAGTTGCTTGGAATCTTTCGGGGTGAAGGCCTTTGACCCCTCCAGCAATTGCACGGCATCCAGCATCTCGACGAAGGAATAGGTATCGATGACCCCATAGCAACGCCCTTTATTGTTGTTGTGTCCCGGTATCATCTGGGCATATTCCAGGTTGGGGTTCATACGCGTATCCTTATTAAAGAACCATACACGGATCAGTTCCGTAGCTTTTTGGGCATACTTCTCGTCACCGCTGAAGTACCAGGCAAGGGCAAGGGTGGTGACGCGTTGGGCGGTTGCCCCGAGGCGGTTACGGTCCAGCTTGTTCAGTTCCGGGTTCGATTCACCGTCACGGCTGATGTAGGGCAGCCCGTCCGGTTTGGTCGGGTCGGGCCAGAAATAGCGTGCCTGACTCATGTAGTCATGCTTGTCTCCGCTGCCGGGTGTCTTCTCTTTCATCATGACGGACAAGGGCTGTGCGTCAAGCGTTCTTTCAGCATCCGTTATCAGTTCCTGATAAGCAGCCGAAAAGTACGGTTGATGTAATGATTGTTTTACTCTCTCCAGATGTGCCTTGTCCCAGATGGACTGTGCATGTATGCTGCTTGCCGCAAGCATCAGACTGGTGATAATTAAGCAAATTTTAGCTCTCATGGCGTTTTTATTTTGAAGTTAATAAAGTTTTCTGAGTTTTATACCGTTCAGAAAGCTTTTTCCATTCCGAACAGGGAAGCGTATTTCAATTTTATTCCGAAAGTTTGTAATATTGTATCTTTTCCGCAAAGCATGGAAGTAACCGCTCTCCCGGCAAGGAGAAAAGTCTTCTTCTACAGTTTCATCATTAACGATTATGCTGAAGCAGTTCTCGCGGCTTTCTACATCGGAATTCCGTCCCAACTGGTAGGCGGTGGCTGCATTCTCCCGGAATATATCTGTAAAAAGAAATTCTATCTCGTAAACTCCGTTGGGAACATCGAAACAATAGCCTTCGATGTCGTTGCGAAGGGTTTGGAACAACGGTCCGTCATTGGTATTCTCAACCTGTGTCTGACTACTTTTGCTTTCTCCGCCAATATATCCCCAACTGTTTTCAGTGTAGGGCTGATCGGGTAGCCATGTGAGCTGGCTTTCATCGGAAGTATAGAAGCAATTGCTGCCTACGTTGACGGCAAGTTCCAGATTCCGTAAGTTTGTTTCATTCAGCTTTGCAGGGGCAGGGGTGAAGCTGAGGTGGATGCCGTCTTCAATGGTACGGGGATTACGGGATGCTTCTTTACGTTCAGCCTTGGCGGAAATGAAGTGTTCTTTATGGCTGAATGGTACTTCGAATATAACGGTATAATTCTCAGTTTTTTGCTTGCCCAGAGACTTTCCATCAATGAAAAGTTCCACTTCCGGAAGGTTGGTGTATACTTTGACCGGCAGCATTACCGGGGCTTCTCCCTGCTGTATGCCGGTGCGGTGAGTCCAGTCGCGGCTGGCGATGTGCAACACGGGAATGTCTTGTCGCCAGGCTGCCTTGTAGTAATAGTACACGTCTTTTGGGGTACGATCCGAATATACCAGTCCTTTGTTGTTGATGCGCGGCATAGATTCATCACGCAGGGCGGAGGAGAAATCGATGAAGTTCCAGTGCGTTCCGCCACAGACGTAAGGCGTTTCTTCCAGTACGGGCAGGTAATGCTCCAGGTACTTCTGCTGATACTCGATGCTGAAATCGAAAGCGTTCGGTTGCAGCGAATGTATGCGCTTGTCAGAACCTGCACCGTATTCGCTGACAATCATGGGGTGCGAAGGAAACTTTTTGTGTTGTTCTGCCAGGAAGTGTTCGAAGCCTGTAAGGTTGCCTCCATACCAGCCTTGATACAGATTCCAGCCGATAATATCGGTAATATTGCCCAGTCCTACCTCGTTGTAACTGTTGCTGCCATGAAAGGCCATAGTGCTGACACGGGTGGAGTCTTCTTCTTTCAAAACTTTCTCCAGACGATTGGCGAGTGCCAGTGTCCGTTCCAGCACGGGTTTCAGTTCTTCTTCTTTTTTATAGCGGCGCTGGGTGACGAGTAATATCTCATTCATGTATCCCCAAGTGATGATGGAGGGGTGATTATAGTGTTGGCGTATCATTTCTCGCAGATTGCTTTCGCAGTTTTCTGCGTAACCCGGAGTGTCGGGCACGATGTCGATGATGGGTATTTCTTCCCAGGCCAGCATACCGAGTTTGTCGCACATTTCCAACAGGGCATCATCTTGCGGATAATGGGAGATTCGGATAAAGTTGGCGCCCATCTCTTTCATCAGCATCATGTCGCGGCGGTGCATCTCGTCCGTCAGTGCGACTCCGATGGGCTTCTGGTCTTGGTGGCGGCAGATACCGCGCAGTTTATAGGGCTTTCCGTTGAGGGAGAAGCCTGTCTTGCCATCGAAGCCAAACCAGCGGAAACCTGTATGATGATTATTGCGGTCGAGGATGGCTTTTGTCTTTTTATTGCGCAGAATGCTTTCTACTCTGTAGAGATGAGGTGTCTCGGGTGTCCATAATCGGGGGGACAGGATAGGGACGGTTTCGGTATGAAAAGAGTATAATTCTCCACCTTTTATCTGGATAGACTGTTTCTGAGTTTGGGCAATACTTCCGTCGGGATTGTATACGATATGCTCCAGTTCAAGAGATGCTTTCTGTTCTGCATCGTTCTTTATCTCTCCGCGAATAAGTATCGTGCCTTTTTCTTCGGACACTTGCGGGGTACTGATAAATATCCCGTCCGAACCGTGGTTGGTCAGATGGAAATGCTGTTTGGAGACTGCTGTGAGCCATACATCCCGGTAGATGCCGCCAAAGAATGTAAAGTCGGCGGAGATAGGGGGGATATCCTGCCGGGCGTTGTCTACACGGATAGCGAGAGAGTTGGGAGAGTCGAACGAACAGAGCGAAGTGATATCGAATGTGCAGGCGGTATATCCGCCGTTATGTTCGCCTGCTTCTTTACCGTTGATGTAGATGGCAGCGGCCTTGCTGGCTGCATCCAGTTTCAGGAATACCTGTTTGCCTTGCCAATGTTGCGGCAACGTCAGTGTACGGCGATACCATCCTGTTCCCTGGTAATACTTTTTTTCGGTATATGCATCCGTATTCCATGTGTGCGGGAGATGTATGCTGTTCCACGCACTGTCGTCGTAAGCCGGAGAGGCTGCGGCCTCGCACTCACCTTTATGGAATTTCCAACCGTCGTTGATTGTCTTATTTTCATGCTGTGCGCAAACTGTTTGGGACAGGAACAGAATCATGGGTATCAGTATCCGGAGTTTCCGGGCTGGAAATGTTTTCTCTTTACTCATGGTATATTTATTGTTGATTTGTTAGCTGAGAAAGAAAGGAGGCAGTAACCAGGCCGGTTATGCCAGTTACTGCCTCCAAACCTTCATTCAATCTTTCTACTTATATCCTTTGAAAACGAATCAAAAAAGCTGTCTTTTTTACCATCCGTAGTTCTGCGGAATACGTCCTTCGGCCAGTTCTATCACATTCTGATGAATAGGATAGAGATAGAGCTTGTCTGTCCATTGGCGGTTTTCCAGCTTCGTACGCGTATAGTAGGAGGTAGGTTCGCCCGGAGCTTTATCTTTCGAACCCTTCATATTCATTCCGTAGAAGCGTGTCTGGTCGCAACCTATTCTGCCTTCGTCACCGCAGACCATCCAGCGGCGAACGTCGAAGTAGCGTTGTCCTTCACAATAGAGTTCTACGTAGCGTTCGTGCTGGATGGCATCGAACTGTTTGTCATAATTGCCGATTACACCGGTCTTTATGCCGTTATCGTTCATGGTCTGGTAGCCTGGGATACCAGCACGTTCGCGTACTATGTCGATATACTTGATGATGTCCGCATTGCCCGGATCTATTTCATTGAGTGCTTCGGCATAGAACAGGTAGAACTCGGCCAAACGGTAGATGATGGAAACACGTTTCCAAGTCTGTGTATCACCGCTGGCATGGTTCACGGTACGGTTCTTGAATTTGCCCAGTATGTATCCGCCTTTCACGTTGTCACCGTTGGAGAGGTCGTTTCCGCCACCTGCCGAGAAGTCTACGGTGTAGTTAGGGTTACCGTTCATCCATTTCTTGAACCAGCTTCTTCCCTGGTATACCACGCTTGCGTAGAAACGCGGTTCACGGTTGGCGTACATATTGGAGATATTCTGATCCGTCTTCTTATCTTTATAGTCGGGGTCATAGCAACGGTTTTCTACAGCGCTGAATCCGGTTTCATCGTAACCACTGTTCGGATCATCGATATCAAGTCCATTGTCCATGAAGAACATATCTACAGCATCTTGAGACGGACCGATAGTGCCATAGCATGAGTTTACATCACGCGGGTTGGTACGTTTCTCCATCTTGTACTGGTCAGAGTAACTGTTGTTGGTACTGCACCACAGGATTTCTTCATTATACACCTGGAAAAGGTTGTATACCGAACGGTCGGGTTGCTCCACTCCGTTTGCCATCACGCGGTAGAGGGCGTGGTGTTGTGCTTCGGCATAGTCTATCAAGTCCTTTACACGGTCTCTGGCAGTCACCCATTTCTGCGGGTCCTTACTCTGTGGGAAGATGTATTCGCCTTTGGAGTTTTGCAGTTTCTGCAATCCCTGGTAGTATTCGGAACCGTCGCCGCCGTTGAACAGTTTGGAGGCGGCATACATCCACAACTTGGCACGCAGTGCTTTGGCCACTACGATGGTGGGGCGTACCACTTCATTGGTGTTGAAATTGTATGCACCGTCTGCGTATGACGTGATGACTGATTCGGGCAGTTTGGACTGTGCGGGGTCGCAGAGGGGGGCCAATATGCCGTCAATGTGGTTCACCATTTCGTCCACCGTGGCACGGTCATAGTCCGTCACGTGCGGTTCGGCAGCGTCGTCTATCTCCGTCACGATACAGGCAGGACCGTAAAGTTCGAACATGGAGAAGTAATAATAGGCAATCATGAATCGGCATTCATCCTTCATACGGGCTATTTCTTCGGCTGTCAGCTTGTTGGTACTGGTAGGGTCGCCTACACCTCCGTCGTGGGCACGTTCAATGAAAATCATAGCCTGACGTATGTCCTTGTAGAAGGTGGCCCAGCGGTGATAGCTTCCGCTGGCTGCTGTGAAGCCCGCCATCATGACATCGCGTGAGCTGGCCTTTTCCGAAGCGATTTCACCGCAGAGGTTGGACCATGGGTTTTTGAAAGCATTGACTTCCGAACCGGTTTCGGAATATTCCATCAGATTGCGGTAGATAACTCCGTACCAGTTTCGCGTATAGGTTGCATTGTCCCAAACCTGATCGACTCCCAGGCTGGCGTTGAATTCGCCTGATATGTCGAGATAGTCTGAACAAGATGCTGTGCTGAATGCAAGGACGGCAGAGCCGACGGTTGCGTATAGTAAATTTTTCAGTTTCATATCGTTTATTAATTAGATGTTTAGAATGTAACTTCTGCTCCAAAAGTCCAGGTACTGGAGATGGGGTATTTGGCACCTGAGTTTGCATCACCCAGTTCCGGATCCCAATATTTCACGTCGTCCCAGGTCTTCAGATTGGTGCCTTGTACGTAGAGGCGCAGGTTGGTGAGGCGCAATGACTTCAGTTGCTTCTTGTTGAACTGGTAACCGAATTCCACGTTCTTCAGACGGAGGAAACTTGCGTCACGATACCACCAGGTGCTCGGTTGCAGGTTGTGTGCAAAAGTATTGTTGCGCAAGCGTGGGTAGAGTACGTTGTCGTTGTAGGGATCGGATGCTTTCCAGCGGCTCATAGCCTCCATACGTGCGGAAGAAGCGTCCTTACCTTGATTGAACGGCATGAAGTTGGATGCCTTGCTCATCAGGTTGATGGAACAGCCCGTCACACCCTGGAAGAAGATGCCGGCGAAGAATCCTTTCCATTCGGCGTTCAGTGAAAGACCATATACGCTGCGCGGGGTCTTGTCCAGATGGCCGTTACGGTAGGTTTTGTCATCGTCATTGATGACGCCGTCATTGTTCAAGTCGCGGTACTTGATGTCGCCGGGTGCTACGGCTGCTCCCGGATCGGCTACACTGGATTTCAGTTGGTAGCTTTCGGCGCCGCTCACAGGGTCTACAGTGATGTTGAAATCATCGGGTGTATAGAGCCCATCAGCGATGTAGAGGAAAGGAGTCCACAATGACATACCCGTGAGATCCTGGTAACTGTATTTATGTCTGATTTCATCCGTTTCCACAATCTTGTTCTTCGCATACGTGTAGTTGGCACGGAACGTCAGGTTCAGATTGCCTACGTGTTGCTTGAAGGTCAAACTTCCGTCAACACCCTTGTTGCTCACGATACCATAGTTCTGGGTGGGGTTGGATTGCAGACCGCTCATTGAGGGAACCGTGTTACGGGTAATCAGGATATCCTTACGACGGTTGGAGAAGTAGTCCATGGAGAGGTCAAGTTGTCCGTTCAGCAGGCCGAGATCGAAACCGAAGTTGGTTTTGTCCTCAATCTCCCAGCGTAGGTTGGCGTAGTAGGCGCGGTTTTCGCTCAATCCGCCGAACCAGTTCTGTGCATTACCGTTTGATATGCCTGATATACCCAGGTTGAGGCCACCGGCATCGGTGTTCATCGCTTCCTGATAGGGGAAACGGGTTTCGCCCAACTGGTCGTTACCGGTACGTCCGTAGGATGCACGCAGTTTCAAGGTACTGATTACTTTCTGTATAGGTTCGAAGAACTTCTCGTGACTCACGTACCAGGCTCCACCCACAGCGGGGAAGATACCCCAACGGTGACCCGGGGCGAAGTTCTCACTACCTGTCATACCGAAGCTACCTTCGATGGTGTAGCGGTTGTCGTAAGTGTAAGAACCACGACCCACGATGCTCTGCTTGCGATAAGGAAGCAGGTTGAGACCACCGACGTTCTGCTTCTGGGTTTCCTTCTGGTTGTACAGCAGCAAACCCGTAACATCGTGTTTGTCGCTAAAGTTACGCTTGTAGTTGAAGGATGCCTCAATGTAGATCTTCTTGTTACCGCCGGATGAACCACTTGAGGGGTTGCTCAGTGCTGATCCGGATTCCAGAGCTTTGAATATCAGGTTGCCATCGGCGTCGCGTCCGGTAGCCGTAAAGGTAGCGGGCGACATGGTGCGGTTGACATACTGGTTGGAGTTGGCGTCAAAACTGACACTACCTCTTACAGAAAGTCCCTTCGTAATGAAGTCCAGGTCTTGTTCCAACAATACCTTGCTTTGGAATGTGGCATCCCAACTCTTGCTGTAACCACTGAAGTAGAGGAAGTTGTAAGGGTTCTGACGGAGGCCCGAATTGTCATAGTTGGGGTGCTGTGCTGCTGAACCGTCAGAATAAATCTGCGGATAGAGATGCACAGGTTGCAATGTCATACCACCGAAGATGTCACCGGCCGTTTTGGAGGGAGCCGTACGGTTGATGTACTGTCCGGACATATCCACAGACATACGGGTGGTCTTGCTCAGTTCGAAGTCAATGTTGGAACGCAGGTTGTAACGGTCGAAACTGATGTTTGAATCGTAGTCGGCGTTCTTCTTCTCTTTATATACACCGTCTTGCGTATAGTAGGCACCCGATACGAAGAAGCGTACGCGGTCGCCACCACCACGGAAGTTGATAGTGTAGCGTTGGCTGCTGGTGTGGTCGCGCAGCATGCTCATCCAGTCTGCATCCGGATAGAGGTCGGGGTCTATGCCGCTGCGGTATTTTTCCAGGTCAGCATCGCTCACCGGTGCTGTGTAATTGGCGCGCGGGTTGCCGTTGCTGTTCCAGTCTGCTTCGTTGTATAAGCTCAAATAGTCATAAGAACTCATGAGGTTGGGCAGGCGGAGCGGCGTGGAGTAGCCGTATTCGGCTGACATGCTGACAACCGTCTTCTGTGATTTACCACGTTTGGAAGTAATCAATACTACACCGTTGGCACCTTCGGCACCATATACGGCTGTCGCGGCGGCATCCTTCAGAATAGAGAATGTCTCGATTTCATCTACGTCAATATCATTCATTTTACGGGGCACACCGTCTACCAGTACCAGTGGGTCTGTTCCACCGGCATACGAGCTGATACCGCGGATAAAGAACTGCGCATCGTCCCAACCCGGTTCACCCGAACGCTGTACGGCAATCAGACCGGACAGTTTACCGGCGATGTTGTTGGTAAGGTTGGCGCTCTTAACACTCAATTGAGCCGGTCCTACGGTTGACATGGAGCTTACTACGCTTTCTTTCTTCTGCTTACCGTAACCCACAACCACTACTTCTTCCGTAGCGATGGCATCCATCTCCATTCGGAGGTTAAAAGTGGTCTCGTCGGCTTTCACTCTGTGATCTACACTAACGAATCCGATATAGCTGAATTCCAGTACTTCGCCGGGAGCTGCTTCGATGGAGTATCGTCCCTCGACGTCACTGATGACACCGCGGTTGGTGGTACCTTGCACCCTGACGGTGGCACCAATAATGGGGTCACCATTGGAATCGGTCAACAAACCGCTGATGCGTTGTTTTTGTTGCTGTACGGTTTCAATACCGTTGGCTTCGTCAGCAGCGCTGGCGCGTAGAGTGGCAGGTTGTGCTACCAAACCAAGGGCAAACATGGCTGCTATATAATATCTTTTTTTCATATATCTATACTTAATTGTTTATCTATACTTTAAGGAAGTTGGTCATTCGCCCATTTCGTACAAGGGGAGCTCGTCCAAGGCCTTTATCCAGAGTCCGTTCGGATTGGTGCTGGTTTCTACAGTCATCACCATGTATTTGCCGGATGGCCAAGTATCGTTGGCGTTGAAGTTACCGTCACTGGCGTATTTGATATAGTTGCCACCTTCTTTTGCACTATATGCTCCGGGGCCTTTCCATTCCAATCCCCATCCTTTCTGTCCGAAGAACTTGAAGTTGACGCCATTTACGTTTTGTCCTACAAGCATTATCAGTTCATACTTGGTGTCGGTGAGCGGAACCAGGTTGAATGCTTTGCCCGTGTTCCAGTTAATGTTGTTCTGAGCGTATGATGGGAATCCTATCTTATCGTTACCAATCACCCACATGGCAGTGGCATTCTGTGTGCTTGATGAAGAAGCGTTTTCCAACTGTTCCATCATGATTGCTTTCATACCTTTATCCAGCGTGAGTTTGTACTTACCGTCTCTTCCGCGGAAGTGGAGCAGAGTTTCGTCTTCATTTACGAGGTCAAACCAGGTAGGGTTCTTCCAAAGCTCGGCATACTCTTCTTTGATGCCGCTGATTTTGATGATGTCGTCCTTCTTGAATTCGGTTTCAACGTAGAATACATTGCCCGATCCGTCGAATTCCATAAACTTGTTCTGTGTGTCGAAGCGTATACCGAATTTCGGGAATGGGGCACCTTCAAAAGTCAGGGTGTTGAATGTAATTTCATACTTGCCGTCTTCATCATAACCTGTGGTTTCAAAGCCGATGTCTTTGGTAGCATTAAGGGCAATCTTGCCATTATCCATACCGAAGAGCAAGTCGTTTCCTTGCAGGTAGGGGTTGTCTGTTCCGTCAGAATAGGCCGGTGCTATGATAGATGCTTCCATGTCGGCCGGGAAAGCTTCACGTGCTTTGTATTCATACTCTTTGCCGGGAACAGGAGTCATGGTGTATTCTTTGCCATTGGCAGCCACCAACTTTAATGATTGGTACTTGGGCCGTTCGATAGCAACGGTCATTTCCTTACTGTCGTTGCTGAAACGCTCGTTCTGGATACGCAATATAACCTTTGCATCTCCGTCAGGTGTGTTTTTCTGGTAGGGAGCCAGTACTTTACCGCTGTACTTTCCGTCGGCCTTCAGACTGTAGAAGGCTTCGGATACCATTTCTTCTCCATAGTAGAGTTGAACCTTGGCCTGATTGATTTTCACGCCTCCGCTTTTCACCTCGAAGTCGAAGGTGATGCTATCGCCCATGTAAGCTTTTTCACTGCCTACAAAGGATACGATAGTCGAGCTGCCGTGATCATCGAACTGGTCAATCTCATCTTTGCACGATGTCATGCCTATAAGGCTGAGTACCATCATGCCGAGCAAAAATCGATTTCTCATAATCTATAAATTTAAAATTAAAAAAAGTGATGTATTATATTTAAGTCTCTGTTATTTCCATTTGAAAGAGTTTACCGAGCGCGGCTGTAGGGTACAGTTTGCCGAGTGCTTCTTGCCTGCGGCATCGGGGGCGGTGAGCACGATACTCTTGGCCGAACTACTTTTATTGATGATGACAAAGGCATAGCTCCCGTCCGTGTTTTTGAAAGCGCTGTAGGCAATGTCATTGTCAGTGTATCCGCTTGTCCCGATTCGTACGGCATCGGGCTTTACCACTGCTGAGAGGTGACAGATCATGTAGTAGTGCGAATTCATGTAAATGGTCTTCAAGTCGCTCATGTTCAGGTCTACGGCTCCGAAGCAGGTTTGGCATCCGCCGGGACGGTTAGGTTGTCCGCCGTTGTTGCTGGGTACGGCTCCGTTGAAGTCTGTCTCCAGCATCAGGTTCCAGATGGTCACTGCGCTGCAATAGTTGTTGATGGTGCCTATGCCGATGCTTTCCATATTGGAAAGTAGAGTTTTGGACAAGTCGTGGCCGTTATTCCAAGTGCCGATGGAGGATTCTGTAAAGATCAGGTCCTTCTCGGGGGCACGCTGGTAGACGTTGAGCAGTTCGCTGCGGTTGCCTCCATAGTCGTGGTAGGCGGCTCCGGTCAGGTACTTGGCTGCTTCGGGATCGTTGTATATCTGGTAGGGATAACCATTCTGATCGCCTTTGTTGTCGTAGTTGTAGTTGTGGTCGTAGGCGTAGATTCTGGTGGAAAGTCCGGCGGCCTCGAAGGCGGGGCCCAGCACTTTCACGAAGTCACGCTGTTCTTTCCATTCCATCACCAGCGAGGCCGAGTTCTTGTTGTTGAGGGGCTCGTTCTGTATGGTGACGGCGTTGATGGGGATGCCGGCTGCCTGGAATGCTTGTACCCATTTCACGAAGTAGGTGGCATAGTCGGCATAGTATTCGGGTTTCAGCTGCCCGGCGGTGTATTCCCGGTTTTGGTAGACAGGGTATTTCTGATAGTCTTTCATCCATAGGGGGCAGGTCCAGGGTGAAGCCAGTATGCGGATATTCGGGTTGATGGCTATGATTTCCTTTAATATAGGTATCACGTAATCTGTTTCTTCCGAAGTCAGGGCGAAGTTCTCTATACCCGGTGTGTCGCAGCAGGTATATTCTCTTAAGGAGAAGTCAGAACAGCCGATAGCAATGCGCACATAGCTACTTCCGTAGCCTTCGGTCTGCGAATAAGTTTTTTTAAGGAAGGCTGTTCGGTCTTCCTGTTTCATCAGTTTTAGGCAAAAGGCTGACGAACCAGTGAGCGCCGCTCCGAATCCCTGCATAGTTTGGTAGGTCTGCTGTGGATTCAGCAGAATGTTTTTAGGCGACATGCTGGCCTGGGATTCGAATTCTACTGTGGACTCCTTTAGATCATAGGTACGGGTGTCGGTGGTGGTAAGCATGTAGGCTTGCAGACCGACAGGGGGCTCCGGATTTTCTCCATCAGGTGTTTTGGGGGGATTTGTTTCATCGTTGTCCGATCCGCATGCACTGCCATTAACCAACAGGCTGAATAGGAACACATAAATGAATAAATAAGATACTTTTCTCATGTTAGTATGACTTATATAGGTTTAACAAAAAGGTTTTATCCGCTGCAAATATATGCGTGTGATGAGGGCATTTCCTAAAAAAACGCTACTTCAAAACTTTCTCATTGATTGGTTTTAACTACATCAGGACTTTCTCTTGACTTAATTATTTTGTTGATAATTAAATGTTTATTATAATAATATCGCTACATCTAAAAATAATTCTTTTATTTATAGGTAAAATACTCTATCTTTGTTTTCATAAGAATAAAATGTTAACCGCTATGAAACGAAAATACCTTCTCTTTTATATTCTTCTCTTTTTTATATCTGTTCCCGTAAGTGCCGGATGGCAACGTCCGGTGACGAATTATACCCGACACACTTATAAAGCCGGCAATCAGAATTGGAGTATTCAGCAGCATGATAATGGTTGGATATATGTAGCTAACAACAAAGGCTTATTGGAATTTGACGGTGTGGAGTGGAATACATATCCGATTCATAATGCCAAAACACGTGCTGTGAAAGTAGGACATGACGGGCGAATTTATATCGGTGGAATGGAGCAATTTGGCTATTTTACTCCAAATCGTCTTGGTGGGTTGGAGTATACTTGCCTTTCTGATAGTTTATCTCCCAATGTGAATGTCGGAGTCATCTGGAATATCTTATTAGACGGAGACCGGGTGTATTTTCAATCGGACCGTCGTTTCTTTTATTGGGAAGAGGGCGTTGTGAAGAAAATAGATTATTCTTCAGAGATTTACACTTCGTTTATCTTACGTAACAAACTGTATATCACTTCTGCCGAAGGATTGCTAATGTTGAATGGAACAGGGTTTATACCCGTTCTTGGTCCTTTGGGGATAGGAGCGACTGTCAAAGTCGGTGGATTGTTACCTCATACGGACAGTTTGTTGATGGTAACCCGGGATAACGGATTGTTTATTTACGATGGCACTGCTTTTAAGAAATATAATACTGTAGCCGAGGAATTTTGCCGTAAAAATAGAGTTTTCTGTGCTGCATTGCAAGATTCGTTGTTGGCGTTGGGTACTATTCAGGGTGGAGTTTGTCTTTTAAATCTGAAGACGAATGAGATGGAAATCATATCTACGGAAAATGGCTTGCAGAACAAAACGGTGTTGAGCATGTTGTTTGATAAGACTGGCAACCTATGGCTGGGACTGGATAATGGGATTGACTGCATTCATTTGAAAGCAAGGCTTGCTTCACTTTATGGAGGTAAACCTGTGATTGGTTCGGGATATGCATCTTGTAATTATCAGGGTAAATACTATTTCGCAACGAATCAAGGGTTGTATCGTTCTACTCTCCCAGGGCAGTTAAACCAGAGAAATCCCATAGACTTCGTGCCGGGTACAGGAGGTCAGATGTGGTCACTTCACCAATATGACGATAAGTTGTTCTGTTGTTCGGATAATGGTATCTTTATTATGGATGGAGATCATATGGAACATCTCAACAATCCCAAAGGAGTATGGGGAATTGTATCGGTGGATGACCGTAAGGATGTGTTGATTGCAGGCACTTATAGTGGACTGTATTTGCTCATGAAGAGAGGGACGAGTTGGAGGGTAGAAAGCTATATAGAGGGGTTTACCCGTTCGTGCAAAGATATGTTGATGGAAGATTCGACTCATATATTGTGGGTTGGAAATAAAGAAAATGGGGTTTGCCGTTTGACTTTGGCAGATGATTTAAGAAAGGTGGAAAAGATGAAAGACTATAATAACATCATCTTTCCACGTGGATATGATGCTTGTTTGTTACGGGTGAAAGATGAAGTTACTATAGCTTCACATTATGGTCTGTGGCAGTATAATCGGAGCCGTGATACGTTGGAAGCATGTATTTGGCTGGAACAGTTATTAGAAGGAAAGGCAGCATATACCTATATGAAGATAGATTCATTACAAAATATCTGGTATGTAGCAGATGGCACATTGAAAGTATTGCATTATGATGCCAATAAGCAGGAGTATCGCCGGGTAACTAATGAACAGTTCTTGAAAGGAGCATTGATAGAAAACTTTGAAGATGTAAATCTTTATAAAGCCAACAAGGTAGTGGCAGGAACAGAGGAAGGTTTTTCACTGATCACACTGGACAGCCTGCCGGTGCAACAAATGCCGTTGACATTGCAAATCAGGAAAGTCTACTTAACGGGATTGCGTGATTCGCTTATTTATGGCCGCAGTTATTTGTATGATACGGCGCCGATAGTGATTCCTTATTCTCAAAATTCAATGCGGATAGAATATAGTGTAAACAACTTCAATAAGGCACACACAGTGCTATATTCTTATCAGTTAAGTACGGGTGGTGAGAAAGGAATCTGGAGTGAATACAGTGAGAATAATATGAAAGAGTTTACAGGACTGCATGAAGGAAAGTATGTATTCAGTGTGAAATTGTTTACTGACGGCAGTCAGGAACCGGTGGAAAGCTCGTTTGTCTTTGAGATATTGCCACCGTGGTATCGCACATGGTGGAGTTATCTGGTTTATTCGGTAGTGATAGTGTTACTGTTTTATTATGTGTATTATCGTATCTCAGTAGGGCGTAAGCGCTTGTTAATGCAAAAAGAACTGGAACTCTATCGACAGGAACAAAAGTTCCAGAAAGAGAGTGACCTGAAAGATCGGAAGATAGATTCACTGCAAGAAGAAAACCTACAGTCGGAATTGCGTCATAAATCGGAGGAACTGATTCGTACTACTTTGAACATCGTACGTAAGAATGAAATCCTATTGGATATAAAAAAGGAAGTACTGGGCATCTCCCATTCCATCAGCGAAGAGAATCTGGTTTCTCTTCGTCGGAAAACACTTCGCCTGTTGGGACAGATTGATACGAACATCGAGCATGATGACGATTTACAGGCATTCCAAAGTACCTTTGATTCGGTACATCATGATTTCTTCAAAAAATTGGAAGAAGCATATCCGGAACTGAACAACAAGGAAAAGTTACTTTGTGCTTATATCAAGATGAATTTGCTTTCTAAAGAGATTGCTCCATTGTTGAATATTTCTTTGCGCGGGGTAGAAATAAGTCGTTATCGCTTGCGTAAGAAGCTGGGACTGGAAGAAGGAGCGAATCTTGCGGAATTTTTGCAGAAGTTCTCAAAATGACTTCTGCAACACAAGTAAGCTCTCAGGTCCCATGTTGAAAAGAAGATCGACGATGCTCAGATTCGGCAGGAAGCCGAGACGTTCCTGAAAAACCTGATAATAAGGCCGGACTATGAAGTCCGGATCTTCTTCTTTGTAATCCTTTTTGGGATGGATACGCTCGCGGAAATCATCCTCGTCGGGTGCAAAACTGCTTTGGAATGAAGTAGTACGTTCCATGTCCGGCTGTATATCTATCAGTGAGCAGACCAGATGACACAATTCCTCGTTGAAATCAACTAAAAACTTATATTTCTTCTCGTAGAAAGGTTGGAAATCATCTCTATAATATTCGAAAAAAGGAGTATGGTTATAAGCCGATGATAAAGCATTCCAGTGCAGATGACGCCAATTGCCGTGATCGGAAATGCGGATATCTTTTAGGGGACATTTCAGAGTATCGGGTTTGACGGTAGGGATGGAGAGAGCTAACTCGCCATCGGGTGCTGCAATGGTGCAACGGTTGCGGTAGGTTTGCTTCACATAATGATCGTGCTGTTCGATAAAGATTTTATCGTATGCCACCAACTTGACGTAATATTCTACGGGTGCCAGATAGGCGGAAGAGAGATATATAGTTTTCATGAGGTTCGCAATTTATGCCTAATACTTAATATTTTATACTTAATACTTTGTAATTAACCCTATTTATCTTACCGTTTTCCACATTCTTTTCCAACGATAACCATTGAACAATCCTGTTTCTGTCTTTTTGGAAAACCAGATGAGCGAAGCTTTACCGATGATGTGGTCTTTGGGTACAAAGCCAAACAAGCGGGAATCAGAGAGATTGATAGAGTTATTAGCACCTACCCAGTAGTAATCCTTGGTGAAATAGCAATGCTGTACAGGCTTCCCGTCAATGTACAAAGTATCGTTCTTTATTTCAGCTTGTTTATTCTCATGCAGTACAAGTGTGTTGCGTAGTAAAGTACGGTTCCACGGATATACACGCACCGGTTTACCTTTGCCGGGAACGATCAACGGGCGCAGGGCTTCTATGGAGTCTCCTTCATTCAGTAACTTTATCCAGCAATTGCCATTCATCGCCTGTTCCAGCAGATAATATTCATAACGGCTGAAGCTACGTACATTTTTTACGCTATCTTGTCCCATCAGGTGGTTGTTGCATATGGACAATAGTGTAAGTAATGAATCCAGCTGTTTTTCTTTTTCTCGTGGATAAGTATATAAAAACTTCTGGTCGGGAGCGTTTTTTTCTGATGGAATTACGGAGAACAGGGAGTCTATCAATAAGGTATCTCCCGGTACGCCGATACATCGACTGATGAATGTTTCGCGCCGGGAAATGACAGGTTCTGACAGATTAGCCGGATTATTGAAAACAATGATATCCTCTTTTTGTACAGGGTTGTCCCTCCAACGGTGATAATTCCACAATGCCATAAGGGGAAGACGCAGACCGTAACTCCATTTATTTACCAGAATACGCTCTCCCTGAAACAAAGAATTCTCCATACCCGAAGAAGGAATAAGATAGGAAGTCATAACGCAACCCCGAAGTAACACCACAACGAGTATTATTCCGATGATTGCTCCCGTTATTTTCCAAGCCTTATTCATTTGGTATCATTTTACCCACTTGAATATCCGGTTCCAACGGATTTTTCCATCAAACCAGCCACGATCCTTATCGAGTGACAACCAGACAACAATTGGCTTACCTACAATATGGTCCTCCGGCACGAAACCCCACGAACGGGCATCGGCTGAGTTGTGGCGGTTATCGCCCATCATCCAGTAGTAATCCATTTTGAAGGTATATTCATCCGTCTTCTTGCCATTAATATAGATGCCGTCCTCTTTTACTTCCAGTGTATTACCTTCATAAGCTCTGATAGGGCGTTCGTAGATCGGCAGATTGTCCTCAGTCAGCTTGATGGTGGCACCTTTTTTCGGTATCCAGATCGGGCCGTAGTTGTTGCGGTCCCATTTGGTGTAAAGGTTCAACGGATACATTTGGCCGGAGAATATTTCCGGTTCCATAACGATGCTGCTGACGAGTTTCTTATTGGCAGACAGGGTCTCATACATTTTCTTCGTCAGTGGTAAGTCATATGCCGGAGCCAGGCGGCCTTGTGCGTCACGGTGAGTCAAGCCCATTTCCATTAATAAACCTTCGTTGCTGATTAATGTTTGGTCGTCCTTGCTGATACCCAGTTCGCGGAACATATCTTCAGTAATGTATGGTCCTGTGGTCTGTACGAAGTAGTTGAGCTGCATTTCTTCAGGGTTTTCGAGAGGTTTGCCATCGATATATACCTGTGCATCTTTGATTTCCAGTGTGTCTCCGGGTAAGCCAACGCAGCGCTTTACGTAATTTTCCCGGCGGTCTACGGGGCGGACAACGATATCACCATACATCTTGGGATTAGAACGTATCAGATTTCTTCCGGCATTATAATACAGATCGTAGACTGTGCGTTGCTGCTTGCGCGTCAAACTGTCCATATTTACAGGATTCGGATAGAGACGTTGTCCTTCGTTGTAGGCAAGGGTGTAGAAATCCGTTTGCTGGAAGTTAGTGGCTACGGTATCTCCGGCAGGGAAGTTGAATACTACGATATCATTCCGTTTCACCTTACCCAGACCCGGAACACGCTTATAGTCCCACTGGGGCCACTCGATGTATGATTTTGTATTCACTAGCGGCAAAGTGTGTTGTGCTAATGGCATAGACAGTGGTGTGTTTGGCACACGCGGACCATAACTCAACTTGCTGACATAAAGATAATCGCCTACCAGCAAAGACTTCTCCAAAGAAGAAGAAGGTATCTGATAGTTCTGAAATACATAGATGTTGACGAAATAAACAGCTACCAGTGCAAACACGATAGCATCTACCCAACTCATGACACTGCGTACAGCCGGATTCTCTGATTTCTTCCAGAAGCCCCAGGGGATTTTCTTGCTGATGTAGATGTCGAAGATGAAAGGTACGACAATCAGTCCCAACCAGCTTTTTACCCATATCAGGAAAGCGAGGTAAAGCACGGTGACGATTGCGAATTTAACCCATTGGGCGCGAGTAGCTTTTCTCATTATTATATTATTTTTGTTGTTCACCACAGATAACACAGATTCACACAATTTATTTCAGGAACGGGAACAAGTCGCTCATTCCCAGATATCCTTGTTTGTCGGCAGTATATTCGGCAGCAAGAACTGCACCCAGTGCAAAACCTTTTCGATTCTTGGCATCGTGTGTCAGGATGATGCTGTCTGCTTCCGATTCGTAACGGATTACATGAATGCCCGGTACTTCACCTTCGCGGATGGAACTGACAGGAATTTCATCTGTTGCACATTCGGCAGAGCCGGAAACACTTCCGTCCGGTGCCTGCAAAGTTCCTTTCACCCAATGATCTTTACGGTCGAGATTTTCCAGTATTTCTTCGGCAAGCGTGATGGCCGTACCGCTTGGTGCGTCCAGTTTATGAATATGGTGTGTCTCACTCATCGTCACGTCGTAGGCAGGAAACTGGTTCATAATCTTTGCCAGATACTTATTCACGGCAGAGAAAATGGTCACGCCCAGGCTGAAATTGGATGCCCAGAACAGCGTTTTGCCTCCTTGGGTACAAAGCTTTTTGATTTCCTCGCCGTGTTTGTCCATCCATCCGGTACTGCCGGAAACCAACTTCACTCCGGCTTCGAAGGTTTTTATATAATTGGAGTAGGCCACCATCGGATTTGTGAATTCTATGGCAACGTCTGCGCTCTTGAAAGCGTCTGAGTTGAAATCCTCCTGGTTGTTTACGTCGATGATGCTGACAATCTCGTGTCCGCGACTGAGGGCAATCTTTTCAATTTCCTTACCCATTTTACCGTAACCGATTAATGCTATTTTCATTCTTTCTTCTGATTAAATTCACTTTATCAACGTTCTATAGGTCGCAAAGATAATCTTTTTCTTACATTTGTTGCGTACATTAACTTCTTGTTAACAATGGAACTACTATTGCATTATGTCTGGAAGCATAAAATCTTTCCGTTAAAGATGCTCCAGACCACCACCGGCGAACCGGTTGAAGTGATAGATGCCGGACTACCGAACACGAACGCAGGCCCCGACTTCTTCAATGCCAAGCTAAAAATTGGCGGTACCCTTTGGGTGGGAAACATCGAAGTGCATATATTGGCATCCGATTGGATGAGGCATGGTCACGATAAAGATGCAGCTTATGACAATGTCATTCTGCACGTAGCGGAAACTGTGGATTGTGAGGTGTTTCGCGCAAATGGAATACCGGTGCCACAACTGCAACTATCCTGTCCTGAATCCGTCCGTCAGCGTTATGATGAACTGAGCCATGCGGAAATCTATCCTCCTTGTTATTCCATATTGTCTTCTCTTCCGAAACTAACAGTCCATTCCTGGCTTTCTGCTTTGCAGGTGGAACGTTTCGAGCAGAAAGCTCATTTGATTGCCACCCGGTTGGAGCGATGCAATAATCATTGGGAAGATGTATTTTTTATCACTTTAGCTCGTAACTTTGGTTTCGGGCTGAATGGGGATGCCTTTGAAGCATGGGCCAGCCGTCTGCCTTTTCGTGCGATAGATAAGCACCGGGATAATCTCTTTCAGGTAGAAGCTTTCTTTTTTGGACAAGCCGGATTGCTGGACGAGGAACTACCGGATGCGGACGGGTATTATCTGAAGTTGCAGAAGGAATTTCGCTACTTGCAGCATAAGTTTGAACTGTCTGCTCCGATGGCTGCTACTCAATGGCGCTTTCTTCGCTTACGTCCGGGTAATTTCCCTCATGTCCGCTTGGCGCAGTTGGCAAATCTTTATTATAAAGAACAGTCCTTATTCTCCCGTATTATGGAAGCGGATACGCTGGAAGTAGTCCGAAAACTACTGACTGTCACTACCTCTCCGTATTGGGAAGAGCATTTCAATTTCCGGAAAGTCTCTTCCTCCTGTGAAAAACAAGTGGGAAAGAATGCTCAGAATCTGATTGTTATTAATACTGTCATCCCTTTTTTATATGCTTATGGCCTGCATAAAGCGGATGAGCAGCTTTGCGAACGGGCTACGGGCTTTCTAGAAAGTCTGAAAGCGGAAGATAATCACATCATCCGCCACTGGAGTGGGGCAGGACTACCTGTATCTACTGCTGCCGATTCGCAGGCTTTGTTACAGCTTCAGAAAGAGTATTGCGATAAGAAAGACTGCTTACGCTGTCGCTTTGGGTTTGAGTATCTGAGACAGAAATGAAACATATAATGAAGGGTTACATGATAAGGGTGCAGGATCTATATATCGGATATGTTGCGTCTATATATCGGACGCGTTGCATCTATATATCGGTCATACTGCATCTATAGATGGGACATGCTGCATCTATAGATCCAACACCACCGTATAATATTCTTTTTCCTTTTTATCTCAAATCTGCGGATTTGCATTATCTTTGCGCCTGATTAATAAACCCTTTGACATTGTAACTAGATGAAGGCAATTCACTTTGTATTTTGTCTTTTCGCGGTACTTATGCTGACGACTACGAATGGTCATGCTGCCGCAACTAATGAGGACTTCCAGGCATTCCTCAAGAAATTTACTTCCAGTGCTTCTTTCCAGTATTCCCGTATCAAGTTTCCGTTGAAAACTCCCATAGCCTTGTTAGAGGAAGATGGCGAGACGGAGAAAACTTTTCCATTTACACGTGATAAGTGGGCATTGCTGGGTGAAGATGCGTTTAAAGAAGAACGCATCACAGACGAAGAGGGCGGAGTTTATGTCTCCCGTTTCACCGTGAACAACCCCAAACAAAAAGAGTTTGAGGCTGGCTATGATGAGTCGGAAGCTTCCCTTCGCGTAGTGTTCGAACTGATTGACGGGAAGTGGTACGTTACCGATTGCTATACTGACTGGTATAATTTCGATCTTCCTATCAGTGAACTACCGGAAACCATCACTACGATAGAAGAGGAGAATAAAGCGTTTGAGGAAATGCATCCTTAAATAACTAAAATATACCTTTTCTGTACGATTTATGTGCCATTTTCTCTAAAAAGTGCCGTTTCTTTGCAATGTGGAAATATTGTAAACGAAACTAATACCGGAAATGACACATTCATCTTTCATACAAATTCTGTGGAAATGTCTTTTTCTTTTCCTACCCTGTACCATATTGGCGCAGGAACGACCTTCATTGGGTCATTGGATAGCTGAAGACCAGTCGGGAATAATGGACTTCACCATTCGTGAAGATACCCTTGAATTGATTGTCCCCGAAGGACTTACTTTATGGTATAAAGATCGCCTGACCGGTGATTACGAAATCAGTTACCATATCTGTATGGTAATGAATGGCGGCAAACACGACCGTCTGAGTGATATGAACTGCTTCTGGGCTGCAAACGACCCGAAACATCCCGGCAAACTCTTGGCCCGTTCCACTTGGCGAAACGGTGTCTTCCGCAACTATAACACATTGAACCTTTTATATGTAGGCTATGGTGGTAATGATAATGCCACTACCCGTTTCCGTCGTTACTACGGTCAGTTTTATGATGTAGACGAGACTCGTATCAAACCTCTGATTAAAGAATATACCGACCCGGCTCATCTGTTGAAACCTAATCAATGGTATCAGATTCAGATCCGTGTTCAGGACAACTGTACAACTTTTCTTGTAGATGGTGAGGAACTTTTCCGTCTGCCTCTCGAAGCCGGTGCAGGCGATGGACATTTTGGCTTACGCCTTCTTCAAAATCATGTCCGCTTCACGAATTTCCGTATCGAACATTTGAATTAACTCTATTAATATTCTCATACCATGATGACGAAACTTAATCTGATGAAACCTATCTTTGCTGTTGTATGCGCTGCGCTGCTCTCTTTTAGCCTGTCGGCACAAGTTGTAAAGAATGACCAGTTGCTCTCTTTTGAACAACCTGAACTTCCTGCCGGGCTGAGTGCTACGAAGGGCACGCTTGGCATTAGTGATCAACACTATAAAGACGGTACACACAGTTTGCGCTGGACATTTGAACCCGGTTCTGTACTAACCCTTCAACGTGATCTGAAGTTTGAGGAGAAAGACCCTACCGGAAAAGACACTTATCTTTCCGCCTTTATCGTTTGGGTGTACAATACAAAGGCCCAGGATACTACTATTGAGTTTGAATTCCTGAAAGATGGAAAGAAGTGTACTTCCTTTCCTTTCGGTATTAACTTCACCGGCTGGCGTGCTGCATGGGTCTGCTACGAGCGCGATATGCAAGGCACTCCTGAACCCGGGATGAATGAACTGCGCATCGTTGCACCTGATGTAAAGGGAGAGTTGTTCATCGACCATCTGATAACTGCCAGTAAAGTCGATGCCCGTCAGCAAACAGCTGATGTGCAGGTACCCTTCGTTAATAAAGGAACCACCAACCATTGGCTGGTGATTTATGAACACTCCCTGTGGAAACCGGAAATAGCCCTTACTCCGGTTAGTGAGAAGGACAGACAAGATATGCAGTTGATGGAGAAACGTTTCCGCGATATGCTTTATACGCCTTCTAAACTGACAGAAAAAGAGATGGAAGGCATCCGTAAGAAATATGATTTCTATGGGATTACTTATAAGAACGGTGTTGTAAGCGGATTGCCCATCTTTATGGTACGTCAGGCAGAAGCTTATGAGCGTATGTATCCCAACTGGGATAAAGGTATGTTCACCAAGTTAGGGATGGAGATGAATGAGTATTTCAATCTGATGCGCCGGATAGCTTATGCCTATAACAATGCTTCGGATACTGTGGCAAAGGATGAGTTGAAACAGAAGTTCCTGGCTATGTACGACCACATCACCGATCAGGGAGTGGCTTATGGCAGTTGCTGGGGAAATATCCATCATTACGGATACAGTATGCGCGGTTTGTATGTGGCCTATTTCCTGATGAAAGATGTATTGAGGGAAGCCGGAAAGCTGAATGAAGCGGAACACACCTTGCGCTGGTATGCCATCACCAATGAGGTATATCCTAAACCCACGGTCAATGGTATTGATATAGATACTTTCAATACGCAGACGCAGGGGCGCATGGCAAGTATCCTGATTATGGAAGATACTCCTGAGAAGCTTCAATATCTCCGTTCTTTCTCCCGCTGGATAGACTATGGTTGCCGCCCGGCGCTCGGATTGGCCGGTTCTTTCAAAAAAGACGGTGCTTGTTTCCACCATCGCAATAACTATCCGGCTTATGCAGTCGGTGGTTTGGATGGTGCCACAAATATGATTTATCTGTTGAGTGGAACAGGATTCAAAGTCTCTGAAATAGCGCACGAAACAGTAAAGAATGTATTGCTCACCATGCGTTTCTATTGTAATACCAAACAGTGGGCTCTTTCCATGTCAGGGCGTCATCCCAATGGAAAAGGACAATTGATCCCCGTACAATATGCTACTTTGGCATTGGCCGGTACTCCTGATGGAAAGCAGGAATACGATCCTGAATTGGCTGCTGCTTATCTGCGTCTGGTTTCTTATACGGAAACTCCTGATAAGAATGCTCCTGATTATCTGCCGAAAGCATCTACCGCTTACGAACAAAAGCTAAAACAGCTATTTGAAGCACAGGGATTCCGCCCCGAACCCGATCCGCAAGGCAATCTGGCGTTAGGGTATGGCTGCGTTTCAGTACAGCGCCGGGATAACTGGGCAGCTGTGGTACGCGGACATTCTCGCTACCTTTGGGCAGCGGAGCATTATCTGGATGCTAATTTCTTCGGTCGCTACCTGGCTCATGGAAGCATGCAGATATTGACCGGAAAACCCGATGAAATGGTTACTTTTGCAACCAGTGGCTGGCAGGAAGCAGGATTCGATTGGAACCGTTTCCCCGGTACGACAACTATTCATTTGCCATTCGATCAGCTTCGTGCCAAAGTGATGAATGTAGATACTTTCTCCGGTATGGAAGAAAT
Organism: Bacteroides cellulosilyticus; assembly: GCF_020091405.1. Lineage (NCBI taxonomy): Bacteria > Pseudomonadati > Bacteroidota > Bacteroidia > Bacteroidales > Bacteroidaceae > Bacteroides > Bacteroides cellulosilyticus. The sequence goes on along the minus strand of NZ_CP081903.1, from coordinate 1,228,724 downwards.
GCTTTATTCCGATGAGGCTTTTGCAGGTGGCTTGTCTCAAGCGAAATTAAATGGCAACTTCGGTATGAAGCTTCACGAGCATGACAAGTATAACGGTTCACACCGTGCCCGCAAGTCTTATCACTTCTTCAATGGAACGATTGTATGTCTGGGTACGGATATTGAGAATACAAATGAAGAGTTTCCGACAGAGACTACCGTTTTCCAGTTGGCAGCCACTACTCCCGAAATGCATGATTATTGGGCAACTTATAAAAGTGCCGGACAGACTTATATCGATCCTAACGGAGTAGGTTATTATCTGCCGAAAAACTCGATGAAAGCGGCGAAATATGAAAAGAACTTCCCGCAAGTTACCGTAGGTGAACGTAATCCGAAACCTACTTCCGGTGATTGGGTTTCATTGGTATTAGAGCATGGAAAAGCTCCGAAAGGTGCTTCCTATGAATATGCTGTCCTGCCCCGTACGGATGCAGCTTCCTTGAAAGCTTTCGCAAAGAAACCATCTTACAAGGTACTGCAACAGGACCGCAACGCCCATATCGTTCGTTCTCTGACTGATAACCTGACTTCATATGTGCTTTTTGAAACACCACAGGCATTGCCTGAGGAGGGATTGCTGCAGAAAGCCGATACTTCCTGCCTCGTCATGATACGTGAAAACAAAGATAAACTTTTATTGACCGTTTCCCAACCGGACCTGGCCCTGTATCGCGGTCCGAGCGATGAGGCTTTTGACAAGGATGGCAAACGTATAGAACGCAGCATCTATTCACGTCCCTGGATTGACAATGATAGTGGTGAAATACCTGTAACCGTTACTTTAAAGGGTGAATGGAAAGTTGCAGAAACTCCTTATTGCAAAGTGATTTCCAAAGATAAGCAGCAGACTGTTTTGCAATTTACGTGCAGAGATGCCGCCAGCTTCGATGTGGAGCTGAAGAAATAATGAAGTTAATCCTTAAAATAGAACTGTGATGAAAGTAAAGAATTTGATGTTGTGTGCAACGGCTCTCGCTCCTTCTTTGGTTTGGGCAAAAGAGTTGCCTAATATCATCTACATTGTAACCGATCAGCAGACTGCCTCTGCGATGAGTTGCATGGGAAATGATGACTTGCATACTCCCAATATGGATAAACTGGCACAGTCAGGTGTCTTGTTCCGTAATGCCTATTGCTCTACGCCTTTGAGTGGACCTGCCAGGGCAGCTATGTTTACAGGCTATACTTCGCACGAAGTAGGACTTGCCCGAAACGGTACACCGATACCGGACTCATTGCGTACCCGGACTTTGGGAACATTGATGCAGGATGCCGGTTATGATTGTATCTATGCCGGTAAATGGCATGTACATACAGCCTCCATGCCGGATAAAGAGTTCGGTTTTACTACTATCCATCCGCATAGTGATAATGGGTTGGCAGAAGCCTGTGTTGGTTTTCTGGAACAAGAACATACCAAACCCTTTTTCCTGGTGGCAGGGTTCGATAATCCGCATAATATCTGTGAGTACGCACGTAGCCAGAATTTGCCTTGGGGAAATCTAAAAGACCTGCCGCAGAGTGAGTGGCCGGGACTACCTCTTAATTTTGCTAAGAATCCCTATGACGCTGATGTTATCAGTTATGAGCAGAGCCTGAATTATTCGGCTTATTCTACCCGTAACTACACTCCGGATGATTGGCGCCGTTACCGGAGCCTCTATTACCGTCTAGTTGAAAAGGTGGATGCAGAAATCGGTAAGATTCTAAATGCTATGGACAAACAGGATTTATGGAAGAATACAGTCGTGATATTTACCAGTGATCATGGCGACGGAGTGGGAGCACACCACTGGAACCAGAAATCGGCTTTATATGAAGAGGTGGTAAATATACCTTTTATTGTAACTCTGCCGGGGAAAAAGAATGCCGGCAAGGAGATGCCTCAACTCGTGAATAATGGTGTGGATTTCTTTGCAGCAGTTTGCGACTGGGCAGGCATCCGGCTTCCTGAAGGGGTGCATGGTGTCTCTTTCAGATCGTTGGTAGAGAAAGCTGATCCGTCATTGAAGCATCAGGACTACATTGTGACCGAAACCACTTTCGATAAAGGCGGGAACACACGTGGCTGGGCTTTACGTACTTCTCGCTATAAATATGTGTTGTATGACAAAGGCCGTTACCGTGAGCAACTCTTTGATATGGAAAAAGACCGTGGTGAAATGCGGAACCTCGCCATTGAGGAGAAATACAAAGAAATCCTACTACAACACCGTGAGTATCTGCACAATTGGATGAAACTGCATCATGTAGCGCAGATACGTAAAGATGTACATACGATTCCGGAAGTAAATCCGGAATAAGAACAATGATTACCCCAACAAGCTGCGGACTGCCGCCTGGTAAGTTTCCAGCTTGTTGGACTTATGAATTGCCTTTTTTGCCTTCCGGTCTCCGTCCGGCATCAGGTATTCCCAGAAGTTTTTCATCTTCGTCAGCAGTTGTTTGTCTCCCCCTTCCAGAAGATTGCCATACTGGGCAAATACGTCAGCATGGAACAATCTGAGTCTCTCCTGCATATCCTTTTCGGAAAGCGGATGTCCCTGTTGATACTCCAAAGCTAAGGCGGGATTAGCAAGCAGTCCGCGCCCTATCATGATACCTGCCAGTTGTGGAAAACGTCCGCAGGTAGCCTGTATATCTTCTACCGTAAGTAAATCTCCGTTATAAATAAGTGGATGACGACATTCGTTGTAGAATGCTTCAAAGCCTTTTAAATCCACTTCCCCTTTATATTGTTGTTTTCCCAATCGGGGATGCATGATGATATGTGTCAGTGGCAGTTCATTCAGCAAGGGTAGCAAAGCCAGACATTCTTCCGGGTTCTCCCAACCCAACCTCATCTTGACAGAGAACTGAAGGTCGGGGTGATTCTTTATGGCAGCAGTCAGCAACTCCCGTACCTCTTCGGGATGAGGAAGCATGCCTGAACCATTGTGGCGTTTAGCTAAAAGAGGGAAAGGACATCCCAGATTTATGTCCACATTCTTATATCCTTTTTCGATGAATAGGGCAATTATCTGCTCCATTTTGTCCACATCGGGAGCAATGAGTTGCGGAATAAGCTGCACGCCACGGTTGTTTTCCAGAGTAATCTCGCGCATATCTTTTTTTCGGATTTCTCCGTGCTCTACACGTACAAAAGGAGTATAATAGCTCTCTACACCGCCGAATATACGGGCATGCGCTTGTCGGTAAATAGCCTCGGTGTAACCTTGCAGCGGGGCAAAATGAATGGGGAGGGTACTCTGCATATCAATCAGTTATTCAATATTTCTGCAAAGGTAACTATTTTAGCGGAATAACCATGTTCCAGGAACGCGTCCCGTTTTCAAATTCGCCCGGACCATCCATCGTTGCAAAGAATATAAATGTTGGCTTGCCGTCCTCAAAAAGAATGAATGGACGTTCCAATTGTCCTTGTTTGGTTATTGTGCCGTTTTCCCACTCTACTGTTTTTGAGTATGCTTTCGGGTCTTTATCAACGGTCCAGTTAATGCCATCTTTAGAATGTGCCATAACACCACCTCCTTTTTCACCTGTAAATTTAGCTACATGATCCTTAAAGATGGCATGGTAGCCCTTGTCGTCTTTCCAAAGAAAAGGATCTTCCGCTTCTCCTTGTCCGTCTATCTGGAAAATGGGTTGCTCATTGTTTAATATCCGGTAAGGGCCTTCAATAGTCGGAGCATAGGCGATTCCTAAAGCCATATTTGAATACTTCCCGTCTTCCAGATGCTTGCGCCCTTTGAAAATCATCATGATAGAGCCATCTTCCTGTACGACTGGCGAGGGATTGGAGGTCAGGAAACTAAAGAAAGTATTGGGTTTTGTTTTCAAGATAGGTTCATCCAGGCGCTTCCATGGTCCGTATGGTGAATCGGCAACAGCCAGTCCGATGCGCTTGTTGGAACGTGCTACCGTACACCAGGGACTATCGAGTGTCAACTGGTCATACGTTGGATCTGCGAAGGGATGGGTGGAACCCATATAAATCAGATAGTATTTATGATTGTATTTCACTATCCGTGGATTGTGCGTAGAACGTCCGTCCCAATACTGTGCACCACGTGCCGGCAGTGCTACTTCACTAAACTGGTAAGGTCCTTGCGGTACATCCGATACGGCATGTACAATCTCTGAAGCCACCATCCAGCCGGGATGAAAGGGAAGCGATTGGGGAAAGCGGGATACGAACATATGGTACTTGCCATCGTCCCCTTTTACCACGGAACTTCCCCAACTCCAATAACCTTCACTCTCAAAAGCAGGTGTTTCTATTGCTTTGCCCAACCGATGGAATAATGGGTTCTGTGATTTCTGCTTTAATTCTATCAGGTTATCAATCTTCTGTGCACGAAGTAGGTTGATTGAAGAGAAAAGTACCAGTGCAAATAAGAAATAATTCTTTTTCATGGTTGTATGCTTGTTTAATATTATACTTTAAGCTCTATTATCTGTGGATCTTATGAGTGTAACAAAGATAATCTTTATTTTATTTCTTGAAACTCTTTTCATGAACTCTTGTACAATAACATACGGTTTATTGTATGATTTAGATTGCTTCTTCTTTCTCTTTTTTAATCCATGTGTAAGAAACAGAAGGGAGAAGAACCTCACGATCCCTCTCCCTTCATACACATATCAAATTGATTAAGGTCTATTTGATTTATTTGATAATAAGGTTAGAAGTATGTGTAATTGTCTCCTGTTGATTAATATCCTGCATTGTTAGTCCAGCCAGTAAGCTTGATCTGAGTAGAAGGAATTGGGAAATAGTAATGGCTATTAGCTTTCATAAGCGATGAAGGATAATATTTAGATTTGAATTCACCCACCTTTTCACGACGTACCAAGTCGAACCAACGTTTGTATTCGGCTAAAAACTCGTAACCACGTTCTGCAAATACGGCTTTGTCAAATTCCTCGCTATTAGTCGTTGTGGTCAATGTAGATACACCTGCGCGGGTTTGAATATCTTGCAGGCATTTTAAGGCTGTGGCGTTAACACTGCCTGTAGCTAAATTAGATGCTTCGGCATATCTTAATAATACGTCTGCATATCGGTAAATGGGAGTAATACCGTTAGATTGCGCACTGTTACCTGCTACTCCTTGATTGTAATCTTGGTATTTGGCAATACAAGGATATCCGTCTTGACTGTCCTGCCATTTTACGGTTGTTCCGGCAGCTGTGGGCCATTCAGTCATGTAATTGAATTCTTTCCGTGCACCTTCCGGATAGGTTGCCATATAGTCAGGATTGGCATAATAGTCTGCCCAACCGGCTTTGACATAGTCTCGTGGGTAGAAAGATTTGCCATATTGGCTTGCAACTTTGTTAGCAACAGAATTGTGTATAGCGAATAAATGTTCATTAGCTTCTTCCTTTTTGGCTTCTTTCCATAAGTCACCATATACTGGTGTCAGGGAGAGTCCGGAATGTTCTATAATATCCAAAGAAACTTCTGCAGCTTTCGCATAATATTCTTTACCTAACTTTAAAGGCCAACCTGCCATAGTCATGTAAACATCGGAAAGGAGTGCTTTTGCTGCCCATTGTGAAGGTGTGGAACTAAATCCGCTACGACTCACTGTAGGTAATGATGCACATGCTTCAATCAGATCGGGAACGATAATTTTATTATAAATATCAGCTACAGCGGTACGTGGTTGATATTCGATGGCTTCGGAGCTATTTGTGACGTATGGAATGTCTCCGTACATACGTACTAAATAGAAATAACTCAAAGCGCGCATGAAACGGGCTTCTGCCACAACAGCTTTATATCGTTTCGCTATTTTTTCGGAGGCTTCCTTTTCCTCAGCAGTTGCGCCACTAATTTCGGGGATAGGAGTACCGGCAATCAGTGTATTGGCACCGGTGATAACATTCCAGAAATTAGCCCATGAAGTATCCCAGTCTGCAGTGTTGGAACTTATACTTGGATTTAACTGGATAATGTAATCTAAGACATTATTAGGTTTAGGGGAGCTTACCATCTGGTCTGCTGCACAATCAATACGCATCATGCGGCAACAGAAGCCATAATTACCATTCCATAAATTCTTATAGAGACCTGTTGCTGCAAGCTCTACTTTACTAATGTCTTGCTCTATACCATTATATTCTTCCTCTGTGATGAATGATTTGGGATATTGATCTAAATCAACGCATGCAGTAGTTAATGCTATGCAGCATCCTAATGTTATATATGCTAATTTTTTCATATGTTTTTTATATTATCGGTTAATATTAGAACGAGAAATTTACACCTAACAGAAAATTACGGCTATTAGGGTAGCAGCCCCAATCAACGCCGGATACTAATGGACTACCGAGAGTTGCTTCCGGGTCAAGACCGCTATAGCTTGTTATCATGAAAGGATTCTGTACAGAGAAGTAAAGTCTCAAATCATTGAGGAAAACTTTATCACATGCTTTTTTAGGTAGGTTATATCCTAAAGTTATACTCTTGACTTTTATAAAATCGCCTTTTTCTACAAATCGACTATTAAATCCAGTAGTAGTCTGGTTGAGTTTGACAAATCCTGGAATATTGGTGTTTTCATTTTCTTTGGTCCAACGATTTAAAAGTGCACGTTTAGGAGTAATAACATCCGTATTGATACCTGATACTGCATTCCCGTAACCTGATTGATCTGTTACATTATAAATATCGAAGCCGTGGAAACCGATAATGAACAATGAGAGATCGAAGTCTTTATAACGGAGAGTATTATTCCACCCCCAGTTAAAACTGGGCTGTCCATTACCTATGATACTTTGATCATCATCATTGTAAGTACCGTCATTATTTGCGTCTAAGAGTTTTTCCTGGCCTGGCACTACTTTATAGATAGAAGCATAAGTACCTTTTGTTTCCACTCCATTCTTGACTACAGTGACCTCTTGATTTACTTCGTCACTTTTCCAGACTCCTAAGTTGGTATATCCCCAAAAAGTTCCCAGCTTTTCTCCTTCAATCATTTTGAATACTTTGTTCTCATATTGACCTGCTTGGATTTGAGTACGATCTAATGTAGGGATATTTTTGAAAGTCCCTTTGTTGTGAGATAGAGTCACGTCTGTATGCCAGTTCCAATCTTTACCATTTACCGGATCTGCACCAATTGTGATCTCAAAACCTCTGTTCTGAATTTCGCAGGCATTTTTTAAAAGTTTATCCCAACCACTGTGGACAGGCTGTTGTACCTCTAATAAAACATCTTTAGATAATTTGTTGTACCAGTCGGCGGTTAATGTTAAGCGCCCATTGAAAAAACCTAAGTCTATACCTGCATTGATTTGATCATTACGCTCCCATTTTAAGTATTCAGCTGCCGGACGTCCGACTGTGTAAGAAGTTGAGCCGTCTGCGTTTTGGGTAGGTACCATTTGAGAGAAAATACGGTAAGGCTCTATTGCTTGGTTACCTACAGAACCATATCCGATGCGTAACTTTAACTGGCTAATAGCTTTTACGTCTTGCATAAATGCTTCCTGCTTGATATTCCATGCTAATGCTGCAGAAGGGAAATAATCCCATTTATCTTTTAGGCGTGAGGAACCGTCGGCGCGAATGGAAGCTGTTACCATGTACTTATCCATTAGAACATAGTTTACGCGGAACATTCCGGAAAGCAATGTATTGATTATACGCTCTGAACTTGCATTCTGGCTGTAAGAGTCAGCTAAACTGTTAGCACCAAGACGTTCAAAATACATGTTATTGGCTACTCCTTTTAAAGTGAAATTGTTGCTATAGGACTGTTCTAAAACAGCAGTTGCATTGATACGATGATTTTTATTAAATTCTTTGGTATAATTCAAGGTATTGGTATTTAACCAGCTCCAATTAAAAGCACTGTTGGCTGTAGCCTGCGTTCTGGTATTTTTAAAGTAATAATAACTCTTGGCATTGTCAGAGCTTGTTGCTAATGAATTAGTAAATGTTACTCCTAACTGAGTACGGAAAGTTAATCCATCGATAATATTGAAATCCATATAACCTTGGAGGTTGTTTACCAGCCTGCGAGTATCTCCATCAATTTCGTTAATATATCCCATTGGATTATAAGCAGGATTCCCACCAATAGCATAAATGTTGTTATATTCTCCTTTTTCATTTGTGGGAGAAGTAGTATTGGGAAAATTAATAGCAGAAACGAGTAAACCCTCATATTGAGTCATACGTGGTCCTGAGGACACATTTAGATTACCATAGATATTCATGCCGACTTTCCACCATTTTTTCAGTTTAGTATCAACTTTTAAGCGCCAGTTGAATGCATCATTTTTAGAATTCTTGATAGCTCCTTCTACACTTTCATAACGGAGAGATGCCAAGAAGTTTGTTTTTTCACCACCACCCGCTATTGATACTTCATAGTTCTGAGCTACTCCTGGAGAGTTGAAAATATGATCTATATAATTATATCCTGCTTTACCACTTGAGAAAGCTGCTATTTGATCAGGAGTATAATATACATGAGCTTCTTTTCCTTGGCTTTCGTTATATTCTTTTCCATATGCGTTGGCCAATTGAGCGAATTCTGCCGGAGAAAGGAGGTCAGGCTTGCTGATTACAGTTTTCAGATTTACAAATGCATTGACAGATACGGTTAAGCGATCCTTGTTTGGAGTTTTTGTTGTCACTAAGATTACGCCATTGGCGCCACGAGAACCGTAGACGGCTGTAGCTGAAGCATCCTTTAAGACTTCAATGGATTGGATATCAGCAGGATTAAGAGCTTTTAAAGAACCACCGATAAATCCATCAACCACTACCAGAGGTTCACTGTCCGCAGTAATAGAGTTGATACCACGGATACGAATTGTCTGATCGCTGGAAGGATCGCCTGCGCTGACAACTGATACACCTGCCATACGTCCCTGCAGGGCATCCGACACATTACCGGAAGGTGTACTTTTCAATACGTCTCCTGCTTTTACAGAAGCAACCGCACCAGTTAAATCGCTTTTACGTTGTACGCCATAACCTACAACTACTACTTCTTGAAGTAGTTGGGTATCTTCTGCTAATTTTACGTTGATAGAGGTTTTTCCATTTACAGCGATTTTCTGTGTCTGATAACCGATGTAGGAGAATGAGAGAGTTCCGTTAGAAGGAACATTAGTGAGACTGAATTTTCCGTCAAGGTCTGTAATACATCCATTAGAGGTTCCATCTACAACTACTGAGGCACCGATTACAGGGCCAAAGTTGTCTGTCACTGTACCTGTTACTGTGATTTCCTGTGCATTTGCCTGCGTGGCAAATAGTACACAAAGTAACATAATACCAAATGCTTTTAGGAAGCAAGATTTTTTTTCCATAAATATTAAATTTATTAATTAGTAATAAGGTTTTTCTTCCGTGATGAAAGAGTCGAATCACATTGCAAAAATATGCGATTAAAACAGAGGAGACTTTCGTTTATAGTTCGTAAATAGTACGAATCTGTACATACTTATGTGCTAATCATTATTCTATGGCTTTTTAACCCTATTGTGGGAGATTAATTAGTGTTATTTCTACAGGTTGTCCATGTTGGCAGTAAACAGTGAGATTTGTACTATTGGCTTTATAAGAGATTTCCGTTTGTTTACTATCCTTTGCTGGTTTCCATAAGCCTTTTAACTCCAGTTGTTTCTTTATGATGCGGCTGGGCTCTTTGGTTGTATAAGTCTTTTCGCTAATGTTCAGATTTGGGTCACAAACACTTAGAATGATCTTATCATTATCATTCCGGTACATTACCATTGTTTCAGCTGGTATACTATGGAATAGTTTATCAGTCTGTGATTCGAATGATTCAAATAGTACATAAGCGGTAATGCCAGTTTTGTAATCATGAACAATGTGTGCATCATTATCGCGTTGCAATACTTCATAGCTTTGCAATACTTGCTTTTTTAATTCTTCATCAGTAGGTTGTATCCATATCATGTATTCGTAAGTTGCATTGTTTGGAGCTTTGCCGTGATCAATCCATGAGGATGCGAAAGTGCCATGGGTGACAGCACGTGTTTTCTCATGAAGTGATTTTTGTTCCGCTATCTGAACTTTTATTTCTCCATCCTTGACAAAATAATAATTATTATAACTGTCTTTGATGCAGGTGGGCTGCTCTGCTTTGCAATTAATTGTTTGATAGAATCCTACTTCTTTATGTTCATCTCCATTGATATGAATGCTGCTTATGCCTTTGTGGAAGAGGCTCTGAAATAAAGTTGTTTCTGTAGAATAGTTGTTATTACTATTTTTAATCCCACTACCTAAACATATCATCCGGTTCTCAAAACAGAAGACTGATTTGCGGGCTACGAAATCTGGAGTAAAGTTTTTCAGTTCACGTTCCATCAGTTTTGTAGCAAACATGCCGTTTTTACCTTCGAGAGAACTACTGCCTGAAAAATTTTCTTTAGAATGAGCCATGGTGGTTCCCGGTAGTGGACTGTCGAGCAACTCGAATGGTAAATGGATGGTTGTAGTTCCCGGCAGGCGATTCCAATCCCACCCGTTCTCATCGTAACCGCTGGCAAGGCGTGAAGGGTATCCCATAATTTGGACGGAACCATAACTTTGGTAACGTCCATAACGGTTATCTTTTCGATAAATCTCAGATCCCCAGACGTCAGTGGTATAACCTTTTAAGGTTACCATCCAATCGCTTCTCCGGAAGATACCTGCTGCCCCATAGTTATATACAAAGAAACCTTGTGGAGCGGAGGTGGGAGCAATGCCCTGCGCTTTGAAATAACGTGCTTCGGGGGTATCCTTTTCGCAAAGCCGCAGATAGTCTGCTGCCAGATGGTGGTCGAAGGCATTGCCTTCTCCTGATAAGTCTCCTGATAGGGCAAGATAAGCAAAAGCAGCTATGTCATCCGCCTTCATCGAGCCGCCGAAAGGGTGCCGTCCACTAATACCAATTCCCCATTCATATTTATTAGAGTAGTTACGCATGGCAATAAAGGCAGATTTCAGAACTTGACGAGCCTCTTCGGTAGGTTCATAGGCGGTATTATTGGTTAAGGAAATAAATTGGCCTACCATGGCGAGTACTCCTGTGGTATAGGCTGGATAGAAACCGCCATGGTGGAAAGTGGTTCCGTCTACTTTGATACCTCCGATAGTGCCCGGAGTGTATTGAAGAGAAGAGGATACCCAACGGGAAAGGCCTTTCAGTGCGCGTACTCGTTCCCGCTTGTCAGTGAATAGTAGTGCTGAAACTGTTTTGGCCATTAAAAGAGTATGCCAACTGTCCAGTAATTCATCTCTTCCGTATTGGTAAGGTTGGCGGGTTTCTTGTAAGGCAGACCAGAAAATGAGAGTGGTTAAGATATTCTCCCGGTTGGGAGCCTTCCAAATAGCGTCGCGCATTAACCAGGCTGTAGTATAAATTTTCCGTACCTGATATCCATAGTGATGATTGGTTCCCATCCCGCTACCGAAAGCGAATCCTTGGTCTATGGCGAAGTCCCAGACGGTGAAGTAATTCTGGTGGGAAGTTTCCGAATGATTGTAATAAGCATCGTAGGCAAATCCGGAGAGCATTGTTTCCAAGTCATTCCAGGATATTTCTCCTTTGGAACGGTTCAGCTCATCGGGGGGCAGGATAGGAGCACCTGTGAATCCTGTCCCAGAGCGTTGAATATTGGCTTTCTGAAAAACATCGTATGCTTTGGAAACAGCTTCTTTTGGTGCTTTCTGAATATCGATGGCGGTGGTTAACCGCTGTTCTACAATACGGAGTTCGTCTTTTTCTGCTTGATTGAGGGCGGAAGGTAATGGAATATCATACTTATATTGTTCCCATTGCCAAACCCGGCACCAATGCCACAGGTCGCGATACGAGAGGGAGTTATTGTAAGGCATCTGTAAATCGGGGGTAGTACGGTCGTTCATCTTTTTTACAGGGAAAGTCAAACGGTCTAGAAATATACGGCCTTTTCGTTCAGGGGCTACCAGCCGATAGCTTGCTATTTCTTTATTTTGTTTATCTCCTTTCATGTGTTGGAAGCCAATCCAGCAAGCGCGCCAGCCAGCCGATGCCAATCGGAAACTGAACCAATAAGATATATCTCCTTGGGGAGAAAGAAACTCAAAACGAATAGAATCTTGCTGGGGAACCTCGTTATAAATCCATAAAGTTATTCCGTATGAATTTTCTATTCGCTCATCAAGGGTGAGAGGCTGTTCCAGAGATACATTGAGTTTGGAACCGGAGCGGAAATCCCATTCCAGGCTTTGTTTCCCTTCTTTATAGTACTGAGTAGATAAAGTTATTTTTCCTTTATCACTTGTTTGAAACTGTTTGGGAATTCCAGTCTCAAAACCTATCAGTTGGGCAAAGGATACTTGACCGCATAGCAGTACAAGAATAAATAATAAGTGTTTTTGGGTCATCTGGTATATTGTTTTTAAGTTTGATAGAAAGAAGGAGAGGAACCTCACGGTCACTCTCCCCACACATATCAAATTGATTAAGGTCTATTTGATTTCATTTTAAGGTTAGAAGTCATGTATATTGCTATTTCTTTGGATTCCAATAGCTGTTTTGTTCTAACTTGGTATTCACAGACAGTTCTTTATTGGGGATTGGCAAGAACTGGTGTTTGTTCTGAGTACTTTTGGTAAAACCTTCAGCACCGCTTCTGTTTGCCTTTTTGGTTGACCAACGTGCATCTTCAATAGCATTTGCCAAGTTCTGACTGATGGTCTTTACATAAATACCCCAACGGATCAGGTCATATTTACGTAATGCTTCGAAGCAAAGTTCACGTCCACGTTCATCACGAATTTCTTGGCGAAGTTCATCTACAGAAATTGTTTCCGGCAATTTACCGATTCCGGCACGCGTGCGTACTTCATTGATGGCAGATACGGCTAGAGTGGTAACCCCTTTGGATTCTAATTCTGCCTCTGCCAGCATTAAAAGAACATCAGCGTAGCGTAAAATGGGGAAGTTTTCTTCAGTGAAATTTTTGTGCTGAGGGGTACTCTTTTCCCATTCACGGCGGAATTTACCGCAACAACGTTCTACAATAGCTGTTTTGCCCCATGCTTTTTCTGTTCCATTGGCGGCAATTTGGTAAGGAGCCATAGCCAGATCACGTCTTATGTCACCAGGATTTTTTTCGTATAGATCCCAAAGGATGAGTGAACCGGCATAAAAAGCGGCGCCATATCCTTTTCCACAATTTGCATTTTGCATATTACCGATTTCATTACCCATACGACCCTCTGTATATTTACCGTCATCACGGGTACCGATGAATTCCGCTTCCCACATACTTTCATTATATACAGGATCGTATTGGTCGGAAGCCATCATTTTCCAGATAGCATAAATATCATTTTGATACAGCTTGTGCTTCTTGGAATCATAAACAGCTTTAGCATATTTGGCGGCTTTTTCATAAAAAGGCTGTCCACCTTCGCTTGGATAACCGGCGCGCCACAGGCATACGCGTGCCAAGATACCCTCGACAATAGTTTTCTTTACATGAGAAGGCGATTTATCATATTCTTTGTCATCTACCATGTCGATGCAGTCTTCCATTTCCTGGATAATCCAGTCGAGTGCTTCTGCATGGGGAGTGGCAGCTTTACTACTCGTAGCTATGTCTGTAACCGTTTCTGTACGGATAGGTACTTCATACCATCCTTGTACCAAAAGGAAGTGATAGTAGGCACGCAGAAATTTGGTTTCGCCTTTGATACGCTGTCTTACATACTCTTTATCTGCGGGAAATTCAGCTTTATCAATGTTATCAAGTAACACATTGGCATTATTAATACCATCGTAAAGATCTGTCCATGTATCGAAAAGTTGTGCATTGGCAGCATCATGAGTATTGCAGACCGCACCGTGGTTCTTTACTGGATTTCCATCAAATTCGCGGGCAAAATAACTTAAATCATCTGTGTTGGAGAACATCAGTGAATAATTATTGCCGTAAACAGTCCCTTTTACCAGGGTATAATATACTCCGGCTAAAGCCATTGTACAATCTTTCTCATTCTGGTAGAACGTTTCAGGAGCCACAAAATCATAAGGCTTTGTGTCGAGGAAGTCACATGAAGCCATTGTTACCACGAGTGACCACAAACATACCTTTTTAAAGAGATTTTTTATTTTCTTCATATTCGTTTTTCAGTTTAGTAATTAGAAAGTTACATTTACACCAAGTGAAGCATTGAATGCACGAGGATAAGCCGACCAGTCAAAACCAGGAGTCAACACAGAGTGACGTGTAGAAACCTCAGGATCTGAACCGGAATATCCCGTAATGGTAGCGATATTTTCAGCAGAAACGAATACCCTTGCTGCACTGATACCTATTCTCTTCAAAGTCTTGGCATCAAAGTTATATCCTAAAGAGATTGTTTTCAATTTCAGGAATGATCCATCTTCTACGTACAGTGAGCTGTATTCATCAGCACCAACTGCTCTTACACGGGGGATGTTGCTGGTAGGATTGCTTTCACTCCAGCGATTCTTATAAGATGCGAACTGGTTCAACTGTTTTTTAGCTCCTGGATTTTCCATTACGAGACGATTCACATTGAATATATCATTACCGTAGCTCCATTGCAAGAAAATATTTAAATCCCAGTTTTTATAGACAAAATTGTTAGTGAAACCACCTGTATGCAGTGGATGTCCGTTGCCAATTACTGTCCGGTCATTATCTGTGATCAGATTATCTTCGCTGCCATCGACGTTCTTATATTTTGGATCACCGGGTTGGCAACCATCTTTAAATTTAGGAACTCCTGGTTTCAGTTCGTAAGTTTTCTTCCCGTTTTCATTGATAGTGATATTGAAGTCTTCTTCTTTATATGTTCCATCATATACGAAACCATACATTTTACCGGCAGATTCGCCTACCCGACTGACATAGGCTATCTGATTTCTGAATTTCTGATCCCAGCTGATGTAACTTGTCATCTGTTCCTGTCCGTAGTTCAAAGACAAGATTTTATTTTTATTGAATGCTATATTGAAGCTGGATGACCAGGTAAAGTTCTTATTCTGTATGTTAGTACTTTCTAAAGTAACTTCAAATCCTGTATTGCGTAACTCTCCAATGTTAAGACGGGTAGTAGCATAACCGGAACTGGCAGGAGTATCGGCATTCATCAGCAGATCTTTGGTTGTTTTGATATAGTAGTCAATATTCAGGTTTAAGCGTCCATCCAAGAAGCCTAAATCCAAACCAAAGTCATATTGCTCGGTCGTTTCCCATTTTAGGTTAGGATTAGCAATGCTGGAAACATAGTATCCTGGATAGAAAGTGCTGTCCCAAGGATATTTGTAAGTGTTCTCACTTGCATACAAGCGAGCCATGTAATCATAATCTCCAATACGATTGTTACCTGTGAGACCGTAGCTGACACGCAATTTACCATTAGATAGCCATGTAAGATTATCTTTTACAAAATTTTCACGTCCAAAAGCCCAAGCCAGTGAGCCTGAAGGGAAATACCCCCAACGATTGCCTGGTGCAAATTTGGATGAACCATCAGCACGCATGGAGAAAGTAACGTAATATTTTGAATCATAATTGTAGTTTAAGCGTCCCAAATAAGACATCAGAGCATTTTCTCCCTTAGAAGCGCTGACAACAGGAACATCACCATTTCCTAAGCCAGCCATGCCTAATGATTCATTAGTAATATGAGAAACGCTGACATCATGATAGTAGCTGGTGTTTTTCTGGAAAGTAATACCCAACAGGGTGTTTAGATTATGTTTTTTCTTGTTGAAAACATAACTCAACGTATTCTCATTCAGATAGCTTCTGCTTTCTGATTGATATAGATAGGCATTGACTCCCTTACTCTGAGTATTATTCGGATGACTATTACCGGTACGTGTTTGAGAATTGTTGAATTCTTCGTTCTTATAGTCTTTGCCTGTATAGCCGGCTGTTACTTTTAACTTCAGGTTCTTGATGATTTCCCATTCTACACCCAAATTAGCTTGCAGGGTATTTGTAATCTTACGGCGATATTCGTTTTGTGCAGATTTTACCGGATTGAATCGATAATCATTGTTTATATCTACATCTTCGTCATAAAGTTCTGCCAAAAGGTCGGAACCGGAAGGGGAAACAGGGCGGTAGCCCCATACACTGTACATTAATGAGTTGGAAGACTGAGAAGTGTTGATAGATGGATTAGGACCATTCTGAGTAACACTGGCATAGTTAACATTCGCATTAACTTTAATGCTCTTGTTGATTCTTTGATTCAAGTTGAAACGACCTTGATAGCGATTTAAATCGGAACGTATAATAACGCCTTCTTGGTTGCTGTATGACAGAGATGCGGTGTAGTCCATTTTGTCCGTACCACCGCTTAAAGCAACGTGATGGTTATGACTTAAAGCAGTACGATAGATTTCATCTTGCCAGTTATAATTCTTCATTGTTTTATAATCGTCAAGTGTCAGTCCGTTCTTTAAATAAAAGTATTCAAATTCGTCAACCATTTCACCGTCTACTTCTTTTGTATTGCCTGCCATGATTTCTTTCTGCATACATGCAAAATCATAGGCATTCATGACATCCATTTTGTTTCTAACAGTACTAAAACTTACGCTACCGTTATAGGTAACCATTGTTTTTCCGGCTTTGCCTTTTTTAGTGGTAATGATAACGACGCCATTGGCACCACGGGAACCATAAATAGCTGTGGCTGAAGCATCTTTTAGTACGTCAATTGATTCGATGTCGTTTGGATTGAGCGCGCCCATACTTGAGCTTTCCATTGGAAAACCGTCAATAACATAAAGAGGAGCAGTACTTTGGGTTAATGAGCCGGCACCGCGAATAACAATATTGAAGTTATCTCCTAGGCCACCGTCGGAAGAAGACACCTGAACACCTGCTATACGTCCGCCTAGAGATTCGGCAATATTGTTGATAGGAGTTTTTGTCAGGTCATCCATATTGGCTTTACCGATAGAACCGGTTAAGTCGCGACGCTTTACGTCACCATACCCCACTGCCACAACAACGACTTCATCCAGTTGTTGAGCATCTTCCTTTAAATTAATAGTGAATTTCGTTTGATTGTTGACAGCAATCTCTTGTGTCTGGTAACCTACAAAAGATACGACTAAAGTACCTTTTGAAGGTACATTTGTTAATTTGAAGTTTCCATCCAAATCTGTAATGCAACCATTAACGGTTCCTTTTACCACTACGGATGCACCGATAACAGGACCTAAGTTGTCGTTTACAGTACCAGTAACTGTTATTCCCTGTGCTTTTGCTTGTGTTGCAAACAGAACAAAAAGTAACATGATACTTAGCGCTTTCAAGAGGCTTGATTTCTGTTTCATAAATATTAAATTAATTAGTTATTAAAAAAGGTTGTTCTTTATCGTTAAACGACTCGAATTCCAACGCAAATGTATGCGATTGGATAGAAGTCTACTTTCGTTAATAGTTCGCAAAAAGTACGAATTTGTACATTCTTGATAAAGAACCCCCGTTCTGTACGATTCCTTACTTTATTCCTTGGTTCTTTCCGGCCTTCACCTGTTCCAGTAGTGCTGAAAGCTCTTTTACCATCTCCGGATGTGCTGCTGCAACGTTATCTTTCTCCGACGGATCTATGGAAATATTGTACAGTTGGGGCTTTGGATCATTCCCTAACTCCATTTTAGTCCAGTGTTCGATGGCGGGCTTATCACTTGGCTCGATGTACTTCCATGTTCCTTGAATAATCGATAAAGTATTGTTCAAATTCTGCTGTACTACATAGTCGCATCCGGTATTGTCTTTCCCTAAGAAAGTGGCCAGTTGGTCACGGCTGTCGGGAGCAACAGTTGCAGGTGTAAGCGGATGATTCAGTAACGCGGCTAAAGAAGCATACACATCGATCATAGAGAATAGAGCTTGCTGTTTGCAAGGCTGAATACCGGCAGGCCAACGTACAATAAAGGGAATACGTGTTCCGGCTTCATAGGCACTGTACTTTCCACCACGGTATTGCTTCATAGGAGTGTGACCGTTCAGCAGTTCGAGGGCCTGATCCTGATAACCGTCGTCAATGACAGGGCCGTTATCACTACAGAATACAAAGATGGTGTTATCCGCAAGGTTCAGACTGTCCAGAGTATTCATAATCTCACCCACAGTCCAGTCCAGTTGCAGGATTACGTCACCACGGGTTCCCATACCGCTCTTTCCGGCGAAACGGGCGTGGGGGACGCGTGGAACATGTACATCTTGCGTACCCATGTACATAAAGAAAGGTTCGTCTTTATGCTTGATAATAAAATCTTTTGCTTTACCTGTGATTACATCTGCAATGTCCTCATCCACCCAAAGAGCAGATTTACCACCGGTCATCCAACCAATGCGGGGAATACCATTCACAATCGTATTGTTATGCCCCTGGCTGGGTTTCAGCTTTACAAGTTCCGGATTCTCCAATCCGGTAGGCCAGTCACCCACTTTGTGGTTATAGTTGACGGTAATGGGATCGTTGGGATCTAAACCTACTACATGTCCGTTTTCAACGAATACGCAAGGTACACGGTCAACCGTGGCGGGAATGATGTATTCGTAATCAAAGCCTATATCCTGGGTATTAGGCTTTATCAGATGATTGAAGTCCGTACCACCTTTGGGACCGAGTCCCAGATGCCATTTGCCTACGGCACCGGTGGCATAGCCTTCTGCCTTGAACATATCGGCCATAGTGACACAGGCTGTGTCGATAATCAGTTCAGAGTTACCCGGAGCGATTCCCGTGTTCTCCTGTCGCCAGGGATACATGCCCGTCAACAGACCGAAGCGGGAAGGAGTACTGGTAGAGGAAGTGGCATAGGCATTGGTGAACTGTACACCTTGTCCGGCAAGGCGGTCGATGTTGGGAGTGCTTATCTTGGTAGCGCCATAGCAACTCAAGTCACCGATGCCCAGGTCGTCGGCAATCAGATATATTACATTAGGTTTCTGACGGGTGTGGTCGGTGGCTTCTTTTTTCGATGGATTTCCGCATCCGGCTATCAGGGCTGCGCCCGGGAGAAGAGACCATAAAGGGGAAAATTGTTTCATAGTTCTTTGACTTTAGATTGTTATTTCTGAGGTCAAAGGTAATGGCTTTCTCCGGATTATGTGTATAATGAAGTACAGGAGAAGGGCGAAAATGTACAAAGTTCAATGCCGTAATGAGGGCGAATCTATTGCCAATTCCGTTTCATGGTAGTGACACTTCTGTTCCACCGTATTGGAGCGTTTGTTTCTCAGGCAAGAAACTCTTGTTCCTTAGGCAAGAAAGTTTTGTTTCTCAAGAGAGAATCTTTTGTTTCAATTCGGTGGAACGGAGTGGAACATTTAAGTGGTTCGTCAGCCCTCTTCGTCTTCCTCGTTTTTCTCCTCTTTGTCGGCGTCTTCCCCTTTGCGGTAGGCAAGCGGACTGACGTGATATACATCCTTGAAACACTTTGAGAAGTAGCGCGAAGAGCTGAAACCTATCTTGTCCGATATCTCGGTGATGTTCAGTTCCGGGTTGTTCCGCAACATCAGGGCGCCTTTTTTCAGGCGGATGGTCAGGATGAAGTCATTCGGTGTTTGTCCGGTGATGGCTTTCAGTTTGGTGAACAGGTTGGTGCGTGCCATAGCCATTTCGCGGGCGAAGATGTTGACATTAAATTCCGTATTATCCAGATTCTTTTCGATGATGCTGATGGCGCGGTCCAGGATTTCCTTATCTATCGGGTTGGTGGCAAGCATCTGCGCATAAGCCTGTGGTTGTTTACTGAACTTTTCCTGCAAGAGAATGCGTGAATTTACCAGGTTGTTACAACGCGAAATCAACAGATTCGTATTGAATGGTTTGGTGATGTAATCGTCCGCACCGATGCGCAGTCCTTCAATGTTCTGCTCTACGGCAGTTCGTGCGGTAAGCAGTACTACCGGTATGTGGCAGGTATTGAAATCATTCTTAATCAGTTTGCAGAGTTCGGTACCGGACATTTTGGGCATAACGACGTCGCTTACCACAATATTCGGCATTTCCTTCTGTATCAGCTCCAGACCTTCTTCACCGTCTGCGGCTGTCAGCACCTGATAGAATGGGCGGAAGATGTTTTCCAACATCTCACGAATGGAGGCGTTGTCTTCCACGATAACCATCTTGACATCAGGCATACGCTTAATCGGGGCATTTTCTTCCAGTTCGGCTTTGAGTGAAGCGTCTATTTCGGAAGTTTGCGGTTGCTCTATTTGCTGTACGTCTTCGTTCTTCTTGCTGATTTCCTCGGCATTGAAGTGGGCGTTGCCCAAGCGGAGGCGGACGATGAAGCTGCTACCTTTGCCCAGTTCGCTTTCTACCTTGATGGTGCCGTGGTGCAGTTCGACGATGCCTTTGGTCAAAGCCAGACCGATACCGGTACCTACGCCGGTGGTGAGACTGTCCATCTGCTCTGTCTGATAGAAGCGGTCGAATATCTTATCTACTTCTTTGGCGTCGATGCCGCTGCCTGTATCAGTCACGCGAATTACGGCTTCATTGCCTTCGGTGGTGATGCTGAGTGTGATGGTATCTTCGGCTTGGGTATGCTTGATGGCATTGGATAACAGGTTGTTGATTACCTTCTGCATTTGCTTCTGGTCATACCACACTTCCAGACCTTCACTGTCTTTCTCGAAGTTGAAATTGATCTGCTTGCTGCTTGCATATTCCATGAAGATGAGGTAATTCTCATAAAGGAAATGCACGATGTTGTGCGGGCTGACTTTTACCTTCATGTGTCCTTGTTCCTGTTTGCGGAAGTCAAGGAGCTCGGTGATGAGCTCGCGCAATTGGATGCTGTTCTGGTAAATGCTCAGTATCTTATTATAAATGGTGGGTGTGAAGTTTTGCAATTGCATCAGGGTTTCCACCTGCGACACGATGAGCGTAAGCGGTGTGCGGAACTCGTGAGAGATGTTGGTGAAGAAGCGTAATTTCGATTGGTTCAGCGCTTCCACGTCTTGTATATGCTTCTGTTCGTACTTCAACGATTCACGCAGCTTGATTCTTGATTTGTATGTCTTCACCAGATACCACAAAAGGATGCCGGTCACTATCAGATAAATAAGATAGGCGAGCGGAGTCTTATAATAAGGTGGCAGTACATGAATTGTCAGGTGTACTTGCGGACAAAGCGACTCTTCCTTTCCTTTAGGCTTAATCAGCAGATTGTATGTTCCGGCATTCAGGTTTGTGTAGGTGATGATAGGTTGGCCACGCGTGCTGTTCCAATCGTCGGAGAAGCCTTCCAGCTTGTAGATGATTTCATCCTTATTGGCAGCCACGTAATTGGAAGTGGCAAACTCGATGCTGAACATTGTCTGATTGGCATTCAGGGTGATTTCCTGCGTATGGCATAGGGATTGCGTCAAAATGCCCGTTTCATCGCTCACTTTTACTTCGGAACCGTTTACAATGAGGCGGGAAAGGATGATCTTATAAGGCTTCGGGGTGAAATTAAGTTCCAGTTCATTGAATGAGAGCATACCTTGCGTACCGCCAAGGAAGATTTCTCCGTCGCGTGTCACGCAAAGCGCGTTTTCATTGACAGCTGTCAGTGGAAAACCGTTCTCCACGCTGTAGTTCTGGAACTTTTCCGCTTTCTGATCGAAGATGGAGAAGCCCTGATTGGTAATCAGTATCAGTTTACCGCTGACGGGGGATTCTTGTGTATCGTAGATGCAATCGCTGACAAGTCCGTTCTTGCCCTTGTCGAAGTTTTCGAAATCGTTGGTAGCGGGACGGTACAGGTCGAGGCCGCTTCCTGAAGTGGAGAACCACAAGTTACCCTTGCTGTCCTGCATAATGTTGTTCACATTATTGTTGCTGAGGCTGTGCGCTTGCGTCCCGTCGTGACGGTAATTGGTCAACTTGTTGGTATCGAAGCGGTAGGAGAAGATACCTTCGCCTGTGGCGGCAATCCAGAGCGTGCCGTTATTATCTACCTCTACATCTGCAACCATAGCTATCTTACGCCCTTCTTTGCTATCTTTAAAGAGCTGTTGGCATTTCCCGGTCTGAGGATTGAACAGGCACACACCGTTTTGGGTAGCAACAATCAATTGGTCCTGGTAGGGGGTTATGTCGCGAACTATATTGGACGGAAGAGTTTCCGGATTCCCTTCTTCCATCAGATAATGCGTGAATGCGCCTGTGCGGATATCCAGTTTGTTCAGTCCGCCAAGATGGGTTCCTATCCAGATGATTTCCTTTGCGGGATCATAGTAAAGGGCTTTCACATTGCTGTGGGAGATGCTGTTGCGTCCCTGTCCGGCAAGATACCACTTGAACTCACGTGTCCGGCGGTTATAGAAGTTCAGTCCGCCTCCCTCCGTGCCAATCCACAGATTTCCGTTCTTATCTTCGATGGTGCGTCCGACTACGGGGCTGCTTAGTCCTTCTTCTTCATGGATGGAAGCTTTGTACCGGGTATAGATTTCGTATTCGGGGTTGAAGTAATTGACACCGCCGAAGTAAGTACCCAGCCATAAGGTACCCTGATTATCTTTTACGATGCACCAGATGGACGAGTGTGTAAGTCCTTCATTCTGCATCTCGTTGGAGGTATGGTTCTGGAAAAGTCCTGTTGTTTTGTTGTACCGGTTCAGACCGTTGAAGGTTCCTATCCAGATATTGCCAAGATTATCCTCACAGCAGGCTCTCACGAAATCGGAAGATATGCTGTGCGGGTTCTTCGGGTCGTTTCGCAGGTTCTCGATGCTTCCGTCTGTTTTCACCCGGAAGAGTCCCTTTTCCCAGCTTCCGATCCACAGTTCGCCTGCATTGTCCTGGTAAATGCTGGTGATATTTCCTTTCTCGATGGGGTGGGTTAGCAGATGCTCGTCTATTTTCAGATTGAACACACCTTCGCTGGTGGTTCCTATCCACATGTGTCCTTTGTCTTCGAACATGCAGGATATTTCGATGTTTTCTCCTGCCATCTGGTAATAAAGATCGAAGTTGTCGGTTTGCTCATTGTAGCGGTATATTTCGTTCTTTTTTCCGATGAAAAGGCCGTTTTTATAATATATGCTATTGATATTTCCTTGCAGGAGGGTGGTGAAGCGTTGGGTAGTCAGGTCGAACTGGGCAACCCCTTCGGTACAGAGCAGGTAGATTTTCCCGTTCTGGTCGCCTGCCATGCGGAGCACGGTGTTACAGAAAAGGCTGTAGGGATCGTTTTTGTTCAGTTTGTAAGTCTGTATATCGTTTCCATTGTAACGGTTCAAACCTTCGCGCGTACCAATCCATAAGATACCATTTTCATCAATATACAAACTGTTGACACTAAACTGAGATAGGCCGTCGTCGGTGGTCAGATGATTGAAAGTGATATTCTGGCTGTGTACGTTTGCCGTAACTATGCTTACTAAAACAAGAAACAGCGTTCTGATAAACTTTTGCACTTTTCCTCCGGTATTTTAAGGTTCCAAACACAAATATAAGGCGTTTTGCTCAAAGGGGGAATGTTTATTGGCTGTTTTTTATGGTTATGTCTGTCGAAATGTATATTTTTGGGCGTTTGTCGGACGAATTTTGACTTTTGCTTTCATTCGGAAGGCGTATATTTGCATACCAATTTTAAATCTATTATAAAATATCATGAATAACCTCCAATCCATTGTATCCCATTTCAATACGAAGGGTACAGTTAACGAAATCCAGCCTTTGGGCAGCGGACTGATCAATGACACGTACAAAGTGACTACTCTGGAAGCCGACGCGCCCGACTATGTATTGCAACGTATCAACCATGCTATCTTCCAGAATGTGGAGATGTTGCAGACAAACATTGAAGCCGTTACCCGGCATATCCGCAAGAAACTTACGGAACAGGGAGCGGATGATATCGACCGCAAGGTACTTTCTTTTATTCCTGCCGATACGGGAAAAACGTATTGGTACGATGGCGAAAACTATTGGCGCATCATGACTTTCATTCCCAATGCAAAGACTTATGAAACGGTGGATGCGGAATATTCTTATTATGCCGGTGTTGCTTTTGGCAATTTCCAGGCGATGCTTGCGGATATTCCGGATACGTTGGGAGAGACGATTCCTGACTTCCATAATATGGAGTTTCGTCTGAAACAGCTTCGGGATGCCGTGGCTGCGGATGCGGCAGGTCGGGTGAAAGAAGTGCAATATTATCTGGATGAGATTGAAAAGCGTGCGGACGAAATGTGTAAAGGTGAACGTTTGTATCGTGAGGGTAAATTGCCTAAACGTGTATGCCATTGCGATACGAAGGTGAACAATATGATGTTCGATGAAGAAGGGAAGGTGCTTTGCGTGATTGATCTTGATACCGTAATGCCCAATTTTATCTTTTCTGATTTTGGAGACTTTCTTCGTTCAGCAGCCAATACGGGCGCCGAGGATGATAAAGACCTGAATAATGTGAACTTCAATATGGCAATCTTTAAGGCGTTTGCAAAAGGCTATCTGGAGTCTGCTAAAGTCTTTTTGCTTCCGATAGAGATTGAGAACTTGCCGTATGCCGCTGCGTTGTTCCCCTACATGCAGTGTGTTCGTTTTCTGGCAGATTATATTAATGGTGATACTTATTATAAGATTAAATATCCGGAACACAACCTTGTACGTACAAAAGCGCAGTTCAAATTGCTTCAGAGTGCCGAGGAACATACACCGGAGATGAAGGAGTTTATAAAGGAGTCATTGGTATAATAGTTACGAGTTACGAGCTACAAGCTACAAGTACCTTTCGGAATATGAGCGTAGCCACTCGTAGCTTGTAGCTCGTAGCCCGTAACTCCTTAACACAATCAAAATATGAGTAAAAGAACCCCTGCATACTTGGTGTTGAAATCAGCAGTCTTGTTTTTATCTCTGCTCTGTTTTTATCCCTTGTCTGCAACTAACCCCCAAAAGAAAGAAATGAAAGAGTTGAATGTAAAGAAAGTGAGTCTGGCTAATGTGGCGGTGGAGAATGTTCCTGCCTTGCTGGACAAAGAAAAGGTGGATTTTCAGTCGATCAATACGGTGAACTGGAAAGCGTTTCCTTATCAGCCGGAAGTACAATTCCGTATTGCCCATACAGATGATGCGATTTTGATTCATTATAAAGTAAAGGAAGCTAGTGTGCGTGCTGTAGCAACGGGAGATAACGGTGCTGTATGGGAAGATGCTTGCGTAGAATTCTTTTCAGTTCCTGCGGGAGATGGAATTTATTATAATGTAGAGTGTAACTGCGTGGGAACTTTGCTGATCGGTGCAGGTGGCGGACGTAGCAATCGTGAACATGCTCCGCAAGAAGTAATGGATAAGGTGCAGCGTTGGTCTTCTCTGGGACGCGAATCTTTTGAAGAACGGGTAGGAGCGTGCAACTGGGAATTGGCATTAGTCATTCCTTATTCTGCTTTCTTCAAACATCAAATCACCAGTCTTGACGGAAAGACGGTTCGTGCCAATTTCTACAAATGCGGAGATAAGTTGCAAACGCCTCATTTCCTCTCATGGAATCCCATTAATCTGGAAAAGCCTAATTTCCACTGTCCCGAATTTTTCGGTACATTGAATTTTGAGTAACTATTTCCAGTCTTTCAAATTATAGCTTGCTTCTACCGCCTTTTCTATATCATCGGGAAGGGCGGGGAAGAAGTCTATCCCTGTGATCCGCTCCACTTCATCCACAGTGTTTACATAAGAGTCCAGTGGATTATTCCCTTCGTTATTTTTATAGATAAAGCCGATGGCTTTCGGCCTTTTGTGCAGAGAAAGTATCACTTTAAAGAAAGCATCCGGCACGGCCACTTTATGCTCGCCTATGGTCTGTGGCTTCCGGTCATAGAAGATAGGGCCGGCTACAATGTAAAGACAACTGTCTTTTTTCACCCACTTGCGGCATTTCTGTTCCAGTTCGTTCCAGTCACCCCGGTTTAGATTGTGGTGCTGGGGGCAGATGTTGGTCATGTAGAAACTTTCTATCATGGCTTGGCGGCTCCATTTGTTGTCTCCTGCGGGACAAAGATGTCCACGGTCCCAACCACTGCCTTTATAGTCTTGTGTGGTGACGGCTTTACTTTTAGGTAGGTCAGGGTCGGGACGGAAGCTATTGATTCGCTCGGTATTTTCTTTTAAACGTTCGGGAGTCAGTTTCCAGGCTACCCAGTTAGCTATGCGGGTGTTGGAGTTATAGGATACGAGGTATCCGGTGCGTTGCAACAATATTTCGGGGGTAGCGGGTGCAGTGGTTTGCTTGATGTAGATGTCGGAGTTCTGGAGGTTGCTTTGGGAAACGGCTTCTATCGGTTTACTGTTTACGGCATCTTTCTTGGAGTTTATAGTCTGATAGGCGGTAAGGATGCCGCATACAATAAAGACTATCAGTAGCATCAGTTGTTTTTTGCTATTTACTTGTTTTTTCTTTCTCTTTCTCATAATCCGATTACGTAAGATGATACAAAGATACTGAAACTGAACTTTAAAAGCTAAAAAGTCGAGTTTGTTTCTATGTTTTATAACACTCCTTATAGAGGTCCTTTCTTGTTTCTTGAGTTGTATTATTCATATATGCATGTTTGTTTCACTTAAAATGTAATGCTTATGAAGAACTTACTTTATTTTGTTATTTTGTTTTGTTGCCCTTTAGTTTTTATTGCTTGTTCCGATTCAAAAGAAGAATTTGACAGTATGCCGTATTCCTTTCGTCTTGGAGGAGAAATCTGGAATGAAACTGATGGCTTGAAAGCTGATGAGACTGCACTTTATGGTATTGAGGTACTTTATGCTGATGGTAGCCCTTATGCTTACGGGTTGTTTGATGATCTTGGTAAGGCAAAGATTAAGTTACTGAAAGAAAAGCAATTCACTTTTCGTGTAGTGGTGGTTCCCAATGGTCAGAAGCTTTGTCATGACATTCATTCAACTGCAACAGAACGCTATTTGGATCGTTTCAAAGAAATATATACTTTGACTTCTGATGACTATTGTTTTTGGGGTAATGAATTTGTCTATGACACTCATGTTCATTTCCGCTATTTTCGTGTTCCTGAAAAATCATATTACTATCGAATATTTACAGGTTATTGTTCGGATTTCGACAGAAATGCCGGTAATGAAATCGTGATAGACATGAAAGCCATGTTCGGTGAGATAGTCTATAGATTGAATGCTGATATCGGAGACTATGTCAAAGAACTGCGCGTTATCGGCCGTTTAGTTTCTGATACTGATCCAATGGATGCGGAGCCTATTCCTTCTTTTGACGAGCTGAAAGGTCAGTTAGGCTATTCTGTCGATGGCTTTTACATGGAGTCGGGTTTTAGGGATGCAGAAGGTTTCTATTATTCGTTTCGCGATTGGGATGATTGCTTTTCCCGGATACCTGATGATTATGAGATGAATATTAGGATTATATCTCAATATCAGAATATGAAGAAAGATATACTTGGTGAGCGTGCCTCTCCGGTTCTCTCCATGAAGCGGCATGAAACGTTGGTTTTTAATGTGTTGCCTTTGGAATGATTGTTTAATAAAAAAAATGACTGATATGAAATTTAAAGATGGAAGTTTAACGAAAGTTTTAGTAGGCTATTATGCTGAATATACGGTTGAATTTGGGAAAGCTTTGAGTTAAGGAAGGAACTTGGGAATTTCATGATTCTTGCGATACAACGAGCTATTTTCAGGAGTTTTATTACTTTGACGAGCAGGGACAGGAAGTACGTACATTGGAAGAAAATAATATTTATTATATTATGACTTTGAAGAACCCCACACCGTTATTTGTTCATTCTGCTGATTCTAAGACTTCTACTGAAGTTCATATTATGCAGGGGGAACCTTATCATTGGAAAGTTCTTTATCATGAAAGAGGGAGTTCTTTAGATTACTTGGCAATAAAGGAAGATCCGGATATACCACAAGAAGTGAAAGATAAGATATATGAAGGACAAACCTGTTTCAAACGGATTTTTGAGCCTGGGGAATACAGACTTGTCTTTAATGCAGCTAAGTTGACAAATGGAGGTGTACACAATGGTTTGGTTTGCGTTAATATTCTCCCATATTGGGTGCAAGGAACATCATTTGCAAATGCCTATGAACTTGGAACTTTTTAACAAAATCACCCGCATTACAACCTTAGACGTAGTGCGGGTGATTAAGCAAGTTGGGTTATGTCTTTTCCCTTTCAGTTACTTTTCGAGGTAACTTTTGTTTTATTTCACAATCCCTTTAGACTCCCGTACGAAGTTAAGGATATTATGTATCTCATCACTCATCGGCACCTGGTCCTCAATTTTTTGCAAAGCATCCTGTATGCTGAAGTTACCTTGGTAAATCAGTCGGTAAGCATTTACAATATGACGCAGAATACGGTCTGTTACCTGGTGCTTGTGCTGTAGCACGACAGCATTAATGCCATGATAACCTGCCGGATTACCATTCATAATAACATAAGGAGGAACGTCTTTCGCAATGCGGCATCCTGACTGGATCAATACCCAGCTTCCGATGTGGCATTGTTGTTGCAAAATGACGTTACTGCTCAGAATGGTAAAGTCACTGATACGACAGTCACCGGCTATGATAGTCTTAAGTCCCAGTACGCAGTGGTTACCTATCTGCACATCATGGCAAAGGTGTACACCATCCATCAGGAAGTTCTCGCTGCCGATACGTGTGGCATCTCCTTCATGTGTAGCACGGCTTACAACTACGTTTTCGCGAATGTCATTCTCATCGCCGATGATCAGCAAACTCTTCTCACCCGTATAATGGAAATCTTGTGGGGTGGTACCGAGTACGGCGCCATGATGCACTTTGTTCTTTTGCCCTAAGCGTGTACCGTCGAGGATACGCGCACCGGACATGATAATACAGTCATCTCCAATCTCTACATCGCCTTCGATATATGCAAAAGGCTGAACCGTTACATTCTTGCCGAGCTTTGCGGCAGGATCTACAAATGCTAATGGACTTATCATAATATTTAAATTAAGGAATGAAAAAATGAAAGAATGAAAAGGCAATACCTGCGGCTGACTTTCATTTTTTCATTCTTTCATTGTTCATTATTTATTTCTGCCTCCTCCGAGCGCCTGGTACAGGCTGATAACAGCTTGCATACGGTCGAAAGTGTCGGATACCTCGGAGGTTTGTGCACTGAGGTAAGATTGCTCAGCAGACAGAACTTCCAGATACGTTGACGTGCCTAAGTTAAACAATTCTTTTGTATCTTCCGCAGCTTTACGGGCAGAATTTACCTGGATCTCACGAGAAACAGCCTTTTCGGAAGTCATCTGATATTGATATAAGGCGTTGCTCACTTCGTTTCCAGCTTTCAGCAAAGTGGTCTGGAACTGGATTTTGGATTGCTCTTCCTGTGCTTTGGCCTGTTTCAGACGGGCGATATTAGCACCGCGATAGAATAGCGGTTGTGTCAACGATCCTATGGCGGAAGCCAGTAACTTGCCCGGATTCATAATTGCAGAACCTGCACTGTTAGTCCATCCTGCCGAACCGCTCAATGTAATCTGCGGATAGAAAGCTGCACGTGCGCTGTTAGTATCGTAATAACTTGCAGCAAGAGACATCTCGGCAGCCTTTACATCGGGGCGGTTAGACAACAGTTGCAAAGGAATACCGGCTGAAAATTCTGTCGGTAATTGCTGGTTTTCCAATACACCCCGTTCTATTTCCTGTGCCGGTTGATTCAACATCAGGCAAAGAGCATTTTCTGTTTCACGAATGCTTTGGCGCATGCCCGGCAGAGATGCCAGCACCTGTGCGTAAGCTGCACGGGTTTGTTCTACTCCGGCAGAAGTCGTATTGTATATGCCTGCATCCTTCATAGCCTCTACGGTTTCCACATTCTTTTTCAGGATATCGGCTGTGGATTCTGTTATCTGCAACTGGCGGTCGAGCATCAACAATGTGTAGTACATATTGGCCACATTGGCGATTACCTGAGTTTGCACCGCTTGTTCATAGAACTGTGTCTGTTTCAGAGACACCTGTGCAGCACGTTTCGGGTTCAGTATCTGACCGAACAGATCAATTTGCCAGCTTGCTGTAACAGGAAGCGAATAAGTTTGCGTAGCTTTTCCCTTATCCCAGCTGCTTACGGTTCCTTGCGGAGACAATGCAAGCGTGGGAGCATAAGCCAGGCGTGCAGACATAAGAGCAGCCTCTGCCTTCTTCACGTTCAGAGCGGCGCTGCGCAAATCAGGATTATTGGCAAGTGCTTGTTCGATGAGCGCTTGTAACTGAGGGTCGGTAAATACTTCCCTCCAAGGCAGGTTGCCGAAGTTTGCAGTATCCGCTGCCAGTGTATCGTTCACAGCTGTCGTGTCGCGATACAGTCCGGCAGCCGTAATATCTTCGGGTCTGTCGTATGATTTGTAGATATGGCAACTGCTTAAAAGAGCAGTTGCACACATCAGAGTTATAATTTGTTTCTTCATAATGATAAAAATAATATTAAGTATTAAGTGTTAGGTATTGAGTATTGACTGGTGTATTCTGTGCCGCATGGCAATATACTTGATACTTAATACCTAATACTTATTTATACTTATTTAGTGTATTGCTCAATTTCAGGTTCTGCATCAGAGTTATCCACATCAGCCCATTCCATCGGTTTAATCTTCTCTTGCAGATATTGGAATGCAACGAACAGGGCCGGTACGATAAAGATCTGAAGAATCATACCGATTAACATACCGCCGATGGCAGAGGTACCCAGTGTACGGTTACCATTGGCACCTGCACCGGATGCCATCATCAACGGAATCAAACCGACGATCATGGCCAGTGATGTCATCAAGATAGGACGCAGACGGGCTGCGGCACCCAGTACGGCTGCCCACGTAATACTCATACCCATCTTACGACGGTCGAGGGCAAACTCAATAATCAAGATGGCGTTCTTCGCCAACAGACCCATCAACATGATCAATGCAATCTGCATATAAATGTCGTTGGACATGGACCCCATTATCATTTTCAGAATGGAGATATTACCGATGGCGCTCATACCGTTGACGAACAGGAAGCTACCCAACAGACCAAACGGAATAGACAACAGTACGGCAAGCGGCAAGATGTAACTTTCATACTGTGCACTCAGCAACAGGTAAACGAATACGAAGCAGAGAACGAAGATCAATCCTGTGGTGCTACCACTGGTTTCGGCTTCTTCACGTGCCATACCTCCCAATTCGTAAGCGAAACCGGCAGGTAGGTTCTCTTTGGCAACCTCGGCGATAGCCGCCAGTGCCTGACCGGAAGTATATCCGGAAGCTGGGGCAACCATCACTTTCATAGAAGTATACAAGTTGAAGCGGCTGATAATATCGGGTCCGTATACCTTCTTGATGGAAACGAACTGAGTTATCGGGGCCATTTCATCGCCGTTGCGCACCTTGATGCTGGACAATGATTCCAGATTCTTGGTTGCTTCCGGCTCTGCCTGAACCATTACACGGTACATCTTACCGAAACTGTTGAAGTTAGAAGCATACAGACCGCCGAAGTATCCCTGCATAGTGCTGAGGATGTCGCTTGGGCTGATACCCGCTT
The DNA here is from genome assembly GCF_020091405.1 of Bacteroides cellulosilyticus. NCBI lineage: Bacteria > Pseudomonadati > Bacteroidota > Bacteroidia > Bacteroidales > Bacteroidaceae > Bacteroides > Bacteroides cellulosilyticus. The sequence goes on along the minus strand of NZ_CP081903.1, from coordinate 1,197,091 downwards.
TCTTACAGGCAGCAGCGTCGATATCCAGCATATATTGCGGGAAGCTCGGATTGAAGGTCGTCTTTGCCGAGTTGATTTCCGGGCGTGCTTCCAATGCGGCATTATAAGATTTCACTACATCGAAGAAGTGGTTCAGGTCACCACCGGTCTTATCCTGCATATTCAACTCGATGTCGCTGGATGCAGAGTAACCAGAAATCATAGGAGGAGCGAAGAACAGTACCTGCGCTTCTTTGATAATCTTCTGTGCACGCATAAAGAGCGTGATGTAGACGATGTTTGAATTCTGCATTGTGGAACGTTCGTCCCAGTTTTTCAGCTTGATGATGATAGAACCGTAAGAAGGTCCCTGTCCGCCGATGAAGCTATAACCGGAAATCACTGTACGGGATGCAACAGCCGGTTCGGCGGCCACAAGGCTGTCTACACGGTGCAGCACCTCTTGTGCGCGTTCCTGTGAAGTACCCGGAGGCAGAGTTACTACACCCATGATGGTACCCGTATCTTCGTTAGGCACCATACCCGTCGGAGTAATCTTCATGAAGAAAATCAGTAATACGATGGAACCGGCTACAAGACCGAAACTCAACCATTTCTTTTGGATGAAGAACAATACATTATTTTTGTATTTCTTCAGCATCTTGTCATAAGCTACATTGAAGCCTGTATGGAAACGGCTGATAAATGTCGATTTCTTTTCACCATGCTCATCATGCGGTTTCAGGAAGATGGCACACAATGCCGGACTCAACGTCAAAGCGTTCAATGCGGAGAAACCGATAGCGATAGCCATCGTCAGACCGAACTGCCGGTAAAATATACCTGCCGTACCACCCATGAAACTTACAGGGATAAATACAGACATCATGACCAGCGTAATAGAAACGATGGCACCACCCAATTCACTCATGGCGTCGATGGAAGCGGCACGGGCAGACTTATACCCCTGGTCCAACTTCGCATGGACACCCTCGACGACGACTATGGCATCGTCGACCACTATCGCAATGGCGAGCACCATGGCTGAAAGGGTCAGCAAGTTGATACTGAAGCCGATTAGTTTCAGTACGAAGAACGTTGCGATCAATGCTACCGGAATAGCGATGGCAGGAATCAATGTAGAACGGAAATCCTGCAGGAAGACATATACTACGATGAACACCAGGATAAAGGCCTCGATCAATGTCTTGATTACCTCATGAATAGAGGCGAACAAGAAGTCGTTGGCACTCTGTGCAATATTGATATGCAAGCCTGCGGGCAGTTTATCGGAATAGTCATTCAACAATGTCTCCAGATCACTGATGGTTTGTGTAGCGTTACTTCCGGCCATCTGGAATACAATACAGCTGACGGCCTTATGACCGTTTACGGTGTTATTGAAACTATAGGTCAGACGTCCCAGTTCGATATCAGCGATATCTTTCAGACGGAGTACTTCTCCGTTTTCCATTGCTTTGATAACGATGTTCTCAAATTCTTCCGACTGTTGCAGACGTCCTTTGTAACGTATTGTATATTGGAATGTCTGGTTACCGCGTTCACCAAACTGTCCGGGGGCAGCCTCGATATTCTGTTCTGCCAAAGCTGCCGCTACATCATTAGGTATCAATTTATACTGAGCCATCACGTCAGGCTTCAGCCAGATACGCATGGAGTAGTCAGTACCCAACACCATCGCATCACCTACACCGGCCACACGTTTTACTTCAGGAATAAGGTTGATGTTGGCATAGTTTTCGAGGAATTCGATGTTATATTGGTCCGTCTCATCATAAATAGAGAATACCATCAACATGGAAGTCTGTCTCTTTTGTGTCGTCACACCTACCTTGGTTACTTCGGCAGGCAGCAGACCTTGTGCCATAGATACACGGTTCTGTACGTTTACGGCAGCCATATCCGGGTTGGTTCCCTGTTTGAAGTAAACGGAAATATCGGCGGAACCACTGTTGGTGGCATTGGAAGTCATGTACATCATGTTCTCTACACCGTTGATCTGGTCTTCCAGCGGTGCAATAACGGAGTTCAACACCGTTTGGGCGTTGGCACCCGTGTAGGTGGCGCGCACCGATACGGTTGGCGGTGCAATGTCCGGGTATTGGGTGATAGGCAAGGTTGCCAGACCAATAAGACCCAGGATCACTATCAGCACGGAGATTACCGTAGATAGTACCGGACGATTAATAAATCTATCTAATTTCATGTTATTTAGTGATTAGGAGGGGGTGATTCGTTAATTGAACGCAGTTTGGATATTACCTTCTTTTTGGTCTTTCAGTGCTTTCTGATATTCAGCCTCTTTTTCGGCAGGAGTGATAGGAGTGATAGATGCTCCGTCTCTCAGGTTCTGCACACCTTCCATTACTACTTTATCACCGGCTTTCAGACCTTCGGTTACGTAGTAATACTTACCATCATTCAGCTTGAACACCTGGATTTCCGTATTCTTCAGGGTGTTGTCAGGCTGCACTACGAATACGAACTTCTTGTCCTGTATTTCTGTAGTGGCTGATTGAGGTATCATAATAACATTCGTCATCGGGTTGGGGAATACCACATTACCGGTACTTCCGCTGCGCAGAACGTTACGCTGGTTGGGGAAGAGGGCACGCATGGTTACGGAGCCTGTCTTCTGTTCAATAACACCACTGATCGTTTCCACACGTCCGCTGTCGGCATACATGGTTCCGTCGATGAGTTGCAACTGTACATCAGGCATCTTCTCCAGGATTTCCTTGGTGCTGCCACCCTCGCGTATTTGTGAAAGTAATTGTCTTTCAGTCATGGAGAAGTAAGCATACATTTCAGAAATATCGGCAACGGTAGTCAGCGGAGTGGCAACGGAAGGGCTCACCAAGCTACCTACACGGTAGGGGATGCTACCTACTACACCGTCGCTGGGGCTGGTTACACTGGTATACGACAGATTGTTCTTGGCGTTTACTAATTGTGCTTCAGCTTGTGCTAATTGTGCTTTTGTTTGTGCCAGTTGATTCTCTGCCATCTGCAAATCGTAGTTGCTGATGATATTCTTTTTGTTCAACTCACGCTTGTTGTTTACGGTAAGTTCTTGCGTGTTTACGGCAGCTTTAGCTGTTTCAACAGCAGCTTTGGCTGAGTTCACGGCAGCTTGATACTGTACGGGGTCAATGCTGAACAACACTTGTCCCTTGCGTACTACTGAACCTTCGTCTACATGCAGTTTGGTGATGAAACCGCTTACCATGGGGCGGATTTCTACATCTTGTTTACCTCTGATCGTAGCCGGATAACTGTTCGTTAAGTTGGCAGTGGTCGTTTCTACTGTAATCACTGCAAATTCGGGCGCTTTACCCGTAGTTTTGTCACTCTGTCCGCAACTGAACAGTGACAGGCAACATGCCAATAAAATCAATCTACTCTTCATACTTGTAATTATTCTCTGTCTTTTGGTTTATTTTTTCATTTGGTAAATACAGGTTTCTTCTGTCTTGTCATAGTTTGGATAATACGGAGGACAAAGGGGAAAACTTAAAGCACTCTTCGGGTTTTCCGGCTGCAAAATTATCTATTTTTGAACAGATTAGTTCTATTTGCGTCTATTTTTAACTATGTTTCATACATATCTTATATATACCGTTGGCGGATTTAATTTCTTTCGATATGTTTATGTGTTAATTCAACACAGATTAACACCTGTTTTTATCCATAACCGGTGCTGTATTCCCATTACGAGTGAAGCCATTTCCCATTACGACTGAAGGTACTTCCCATTACGACTGAACTCGTGTTTCACTACGACTGATTGGTGTGAAACACCAAGTGTATTGCCACACAGATAGTTGCCCGCTTTCGCAGGGCCTTGCTGAAGTATCTTCTCTTTCATCCTCCCGATTGAACCTTTCCTTTGTTTTATCTGTTTTTACTGTCTTCTTGCTCTTTTTTGATTAAAATACTGTAAAGCATTCTGTTTATTAAGGGATAACCTTTATTTTTGCAGCATATTACGTAATAAATATTTAGATATGAAGTCTCTTTTCAATCGTCTGGCAGGTGTTGCCGTCGTTGGTGCCGTGCTTTATTCCTGCGCCAGCATCGGTCGTCCGGAAGGTGGTGCTATTGATGAAACCCCTCCACGCTTCGTAGGTAGTACGCCTGCGCCGGGCGCGCTTAATAATAACCGGAAGAAAGTTACGATTGAATTCGATGAATTCATCAAGCTTGAGAAACCCGGGGAGAAGATTGTGATTTCTCCACCCCAGGTGCAACAGCCGGAGATAAAGGCGAACGGGAAGAAGGTGGTAATCACCTTAAAGGATACTCTTAAACCGAATACTACTTATTCGATAGACTTCTCGGATGCTATTCAGGACAATAATGAAGGTAATCCGTTGCCCGATTTCGGGTTTACTTTCTCCACGGGTTCCGTTATCGACTCGATGGTGGTTTCCGGTACCGTGCTGAATGCAGCCAATCTGGAACCGGTGAAAGGTATGTTGGTAGGTATGCATTCCAATTTAGCTGACTCGGCCTTTACTACGATACCTTTTGAACGTGTAGGTCGTACCGACAGTCGTGGGCGTTTCACGATTCGGGGTGTTGCTCCGGGCGAATACCGCATCTACGGATTGCAAGATGCTGACCAAAACTTCTATTATAGTCAGCCCACTGAAATGATTGCTTTCGAAGACTCCCTGATTATTCCTGCCATGGATGAACGGATACGTCTTGATACACTCTGGAAAGATTCTCTGACGATAGATACGATCATGGAGAGAACTTATACTCATTACTCTCCGGATGACGTCATATTGCGCTGTTTCAAAGAACGGGTTTTGTCGCAACGTCTCATCAGGAGCGAACGTCCCGAATCCCGGAAATTCTCTTTCTATTTCTCTACCCAGGCTGACAGCCTGCCGTTGTTGAAGGGACTGAATTTCGATGAAACCAACGCTTTCATCGTGGAGAAGCCAACCGGACGCATTGATACGCTTCATTATTGGATAAGAGACTCTCTGATCTATAAGATGGATACTTTGAAGATGAGTCTCACTTACCTCTATACGGATACGCTCAACCAGTTGGTGCCGCGTACGGATACTCTGAGACTTGTATCGAAGATTCGGCCTAAGTCCGAGAAAGAACTTGAGAAGGAACGTGAGAAGAAAGAAAAGGAACTGGAAAAAGCCAAAAAGAAAGCGGAGAAAGAGGGTAAGGAGTATGTAGAACCGACGGTATTCCTGCCTGTGGATGTATATGCACCGGGTACGATGGATATCTACGACTATATCTCTCTTACATTTACTGAACCGTTGGCAACTGCTGCTGATGGTGCCATTCATCTGAAACAGAAAGTAGACAGTTTGTGGAATGATATCCCTTACGACTTTGTTCCGGACTCTCTGAACCTGATGCGCTATAATGTTTATGCAGATTGGGTGCCTGGTGAAAGCTATGCTTTTGAAGTCGACTCGACGGCTTTCCATGGAATATATGGCCTTTTCACCGATAAGATAAAGAAAGAATTTAAGGTGAAGAAACCTGAAGAGTACGGGCAAATATTCTATAATGTGACGGGAGCAGATTCAATTGCTTTTGTAGAATTGCTGGACGCACAGGATAAAGTGGTGCGTACAGTGCCGGTTGTCGATGGTAAGGCAGATTTCTACTTCCTGAATCCCGGCAAATATAGTGCGCGCCTTATAAATGATACGAATGGAAACGGTGTGTGGGACACCGGAAAATACGAAGACAAACGGCAACCGGAGAAAGTGTATTACTATCCTCAGGTGATAGAACTGAAAGCTAATTTCGACTTGACCCAGGATTGGAATATACATGAAAAGCCGCTGGATAAACAGAAACCGGATGAACTCAAAAAACAAAAACCAGATGAAGACAAGAAAAAGAGAAACCAGAATAACCGCAGCTCCGGCAATAACCGGTAAGCGCGGATGGGTGTTCTGCCTGTTGGGAGCACTGTTGCTTACGATGATGTCCACGCCTGCCAAGGCACAATGTACGGCTCAAAACACCGCATTTCAGTCCGGCGAGCACGTGATGTACGATTTATATTTTAACTGGAAGTTTATCTGGAAGAAGGTGGGGCTGGCAAGTCTGACCACCTTCTCCACTACTTATCAGTCACAACCTGCCTACCGCTTCAACCTGCTTTCGGTAGGAAGTAAAAAGACCGATTTCTTCTTTAAGATGCGTGATACGCTGACTTGCTATGTCAGTGAAAAGCTGGAGCCGCTCTACTTCCGTAAAGCGGCCGAAGAGGGTGACCGCTATACGGTGGATGAAGCTTGGTTTTCATATAAGGATGGCGTATCCAACGTGAAGCAGAGGCGTATCTGGCACAACCCGGTCCGCGATCCGCAAGAGATGGAATACAGTGACAGCCGTTGCATCTTCGATATGTTAAGTATCCTGGCGCAGGCGCGTTCTTACGATCCGGCAGATTATAAAATAGGCGACCGGATTCTTTTTCCTATGGCCACCGGACGTAAGGTAGAAGAACAGACGCTGATTTACCGGGGCAAAGAAGATGTAAAAGCCAATAATGATACGATTTATCGTTGCCTCGTATTCTCTTTTGTAGAATATAAGAAAGGAAAGGAAAAAGAAGTGATTACTTTCTTTATCTCAGATGATAAGAATCATCTCCCGATTCGCTTGGATATGTATCTTAACTTCGGGTCGGCAAAGGCTTTCCTGAGGAGCGTACAAGGAAATCGTTATCCGATGACGTCGGTGGTAAAGAAGAAATGAGCTTGTAGCTCTATACCTTGAACGGCAGCGGATCCCCTTTTCTGAATACGCTGGACTCGAATGTAGCAATCAGTTTTCCGTCCTGGTTCGTAATATCTATCTGATAATATCCGGTAGTACGTCCGATGTACCGTTCGCGTGCTTCGGCATACAGCGTGTCACCCGGTCCGCTGGCGCGCAAAAAGGTGATATTGGAAGACAGGGAGAAAGCCAGTGCACCATGTGAATTGGCAGCGGCGGCCAGTGCCAGGTCTGCAAGAGTGAAGATGGCTCCGCCTTGGGTGCGGCGTCCTGCGTTGAGGTGATTCTCTGTGATAACGAGGCGTGCTTTACTATATCCTTCGCGTACTTCCAGTAGTTCTACGCCGGTTTGTTCTGCAAAGAGATCTTTCTTGAAAAATTCTTGTGGAGTCATGTTTTCAATATGATTAAAAAGTTCAATCTGTATGATTTATGTGCAAATGTAACAATTTTGCCCTTTTCCTGTATAATTTAGGAGGGTCTTTTCTGTAAACCTGCGCTACTTTTGCTGACGAAAGAATACGAAACTTTAATAAACAAATCATTATTATGAAAACAATCCTCACGACATTGGGAATATCCCTCCTTGTTTTGGCGGGTTGCACAAGTCAGAAGCAGACCGAGAGCAACTTTATCCAAGAGAATATTGATAATGCGGTGGCGCAGGAGACCATTCAGACCGACATTATCGAAAAGTCAGGGAAAATTCTGAATCCAAGAACTATCAACAAAGATGGTAGCATTGTTTATGTACCCATTGATGACTGGTGTTCCGGTTTCTTCCCCGGTAATATCTGGTATACGTATGAGTTGACCGGTGATAAGAAATGGTTGCCGCTAGCTGAGAAGTATACAGAAGCGCTGGATTCCGTGCAATACCTGACCTGGCATCATGATGTGGGCTTTATGATTGGCAGCAGTTACCTGAACGGATATCGTTTTGCCGGTAAAGAAGAATACAAGCCTGTGATTATTCAGACGGCTAAGTCTCTTTCTACCCGTTTCCGTCCGGCGGCAGGCGTACTTCAGTCCTGGGATGCCGATAAAGGCTGGCAGGCAGAACGTGGTTGGAAATGTCCGGTTATCATAGATAATATGATGAATCTGGAACTGTTGTTCGAAGCTTCCAAGCTTTCAGGCGATTCTACTTATTATAATATTGCCGTGAAACATGCCGATGCCACCATGAAAAATCATTTCCGTGCCAATAACAGCTGTTATCACGTAGTGGATTATGATCCCGTAACCGGTGAGGTACGTAAGAAACAAACTGCACAGGGGTATGCTGACGAATCCGCCTGGGCACGCGGACAGGCATGGGCCATTTACGGATACACCATGTGTTACCGTTATACCCACGATCAGAAGTATCTTGATATGGCTGAAAAGATTTATAACTTTATCTTCAATAATCCGAACCTGCCGGAAGACCTTGTACCGTATTGGGACTTTGATGCTCCCAATATTCCGAACGAACCCCGTGACGCTTCGGCAGCTGCATGTACGGCATCTGCCTTGTACGAGTTGAGCACATACATTCCCGGCAAAAACTATAAGGAAACAGCAGATAAGATTATGGAAAATCTCGGCTCTCCGGCTTATCGTGCAGAAGTGGGCACAAACGGTAATTTCATCCTGATGCACTCTGTAGGCAGTATTCCTCATGGTGCTGAGATTGATGTTCCGTTGAATTATGCGGACTATTACTTCCTGGAAGGAATTATGCGCAAAAGAGACCTGGAATCGAACAAGAAGCTCTTCTAATAAACGAATAATAGTGAACGCAAGGGTGTGGTGATTCTGAGAAATCAGAGGAAAGCGTCTTAGTGTTCGAAGAAATTAAAAGATATGATAAATCGGTTTAGTTTGTTTTTGGGAGGCTTGGGCCTGTTTGCCCTGCAAGGCTGCAAAACTCAGCAGGGAGAGCAGGCACAACTTCCGAATGTTATTTATGTCTTCCCCGACCAGTACCGTAATCAGGCTATGGAGTTCTGGGGACAGGATGGGTTTCGCGATAAGGTGAACTTCCGCAATGATCCGGTGCATACCCCTAACTTGAATGGTTTTGCCCGTGAAGCGCTGGTGTTAAGTTCTGCCCAGAGTAACTGTCCGTTGAGTAGCCCTCATCGAGGTATGCTGCTGACGGGGATGTATCCCAATAAAAGCGGGATACCTTTGAATTGTAATTCAGACCGGCCTATCAGTTCCCTGCGTGCCGACGTGGATTGTATAGGTGATGTATTCAATAAATCCGGATATGACTGCGCTTACTTTGGCAAGTTACACGCTGACTTTCCTACACCGAACGATCCGCAACGTCCCGGTCACTATGTAGAAGATCGCATACCTGCCTGGGATGCCTATACACCGAAAGAACGCCGTCACGGCTTTAATTACTGGTACTCCTACGGTACTTTTGATGAACATAAGAATCCCCGTTACTGGGATACGGATGGAAATCGTCACGATCCGAAAGAATGGTCACCGTTGCATGAGTCCAAGATGGTGGTTTCCTATCTGAAGAACGAAGGGAATGTGCGTGATCCGAAGAAACCTTTCTTTATAATGGTGGGTATGAATCCGCCCCACAGCCCGTACCGTTCATTGAATGATTGTATGGAAGAAGATTTCAACCTGTATAAAGATCAACCTCTGGACAGCCTTCTTATCCGTCCCAATGCAGATAAGAAGCGTGAAAAAGCAGAGAGCGTTCGCTACTACTTTGCCTCTGTTACCGGTGTAGACCGTGCCTTCGGACAGATCCTTGAAACACTGAAAGAGCAGGGTTTGGATAAGAATACGATTGTGATCTTTGCTTCCGACCATGGTGAAACAATGTGTAGTCAGTTCACGGATGATCCGAAGAATTCTCCTTATTCCGAATCTATGAATATACCGTTCCTGGTACGTTATCCCGGCCATATCCAACCGCGTGTAGACAATCTTCTGATGTCTGCGCCGGATATTATGCCGACTGTCCTGGGACTGTGTGGTTTGAGTGATTCCATTCCGTCTAATGTGCAAGGACGCAACTGGGCACCTCTTTTCTTCGATGAAAAGGCGGAAATTGAACGTCCCGGTGGTGCTTTGTATATCCAGAACCTGGACGGAGAAAAAGATGCGGACGGTAAAGTACAGACTTACTTCCCTTCTTCAAGAGGGTATAAGACGGCACGTTATACTTTGGCTTTCTATATTGATAAGAAAGACCATAAGCTGAAGAAAAGCCTGTTGTTTGATGATGAAAAGGACCCTTATCAGATGAATAATCTTCCGTTGGAAGAAAATAAAGAAATCGTTGCAGAACTTTGCCGTGAGATGGGCAAGGAGTTGAAGGCGATAGATGATCCTTGGTATAAGGAACGTATTCTTTCCGACATGATACCTTACTAAAACTCTCTTTTCTAAATGAAACTGCCTCCCTCGATTCGCTTGAATCAGAGGGAGGCAGCTTTTTTATAGGGTAGTGGAGCTTATTTATTTAGCTTCCACTCGCAGCCGTCTTTACCGTCTTTTATCTCAAAACCGAGTGCTGTAAGTTCATTGCGGATCTTATCACTGGTAGCCCAGTCTTTATTGGCTTTGGCCTTCATGCGCTCTTCCAGTAACATATCTACTACTTTACCGAAAGCAACTTCACGCTCTTCATTGGAATCGTTTTCTTCTTTCAGTCCCAAAATATCGAAGCAGAAGAGATGGAAAGTTTCTTTCAGCTCTTTCAGCTCATCGGCAGTGATGGTGTCGTTGCCTGCAATGATGTTGTTAATCATTCTGGCTCCGTCGAAAAGATGAGCAATGACTATCGGAGTATTCAAGTCATCATTCATGGCTTCATAGCACTTCTCACGCACTGCTTTCACATCTACGCTGGAAGTGGCGGACGGAGTGATCTTTTCCAGTCCGTTCACGGCATCCATCATTCGGGTTAATCCCTTCTCAGCTGCTTGCAAGGCTTCGTTACTGAAGTCTACCGTACTGCGATAGTGAGCTTGCAGGATGAAGAAGCGGATGGTCATCGGGCTGTATGCTTGTGTCAGCAACTTATGTGTGCCGTTGAAGAACTCGTCCAGATTGATGAAGTTTCCGTAAGACTTACCCATCTTCTGTCCGTTGATGGTAATCATATTGTTGTGCATCCAGTAATGTACCATGTCATTGCCTTGCGATGCAACCGATTGAGCGATCTCACATTCGTGGTGGGGGAAGATCAGGTCCATACCACCACCGTGAATATCGAAATGTTCGCCGAGGTATTTCTTACCCATGGCCGTACATTCGGCATGCCATCCCGGGAAACCATCGCTCCATGGAGAGGGCCAACGCATGATATGCTCCGGTTGGGCACATTTCCATAAGGCGAAGTCGGCGGGGTTATGCTTTTCAGTTTGTCCGTCCAGTTCGCGGGTGGTGTTCAGTACGTCATCCAGATTGCGGCCGGAGAGTTTTCCGTAATGGTAATCCTTATTGTATTTCTCTACGTCAAAGTAGACAGAGCCTTCACTGACATAAGCATAGCCATTCTTCAGGATCTCTTTCACCAACTCTATCTGCTCGATGATGTGTCCCGAAGCATGCGGTTCGATACTGGGTGAAAGTACGTTCAGCGCTTCCATTGCCTTGTGGTAACGGTTGATGTAGTATTGCGCTACTTCCATCGGCTCCAATTGTTCCAGTCGTGCTTTCTTGGCTATTTTATCTTCTCCGTCGTCAGCGTCATGTTCCAGATGGCCTACATCGGTGATGTTGCGGACATAACGTACCTTATATCCCAAGTGGGTGAGGTAGCGGAAAAGCAAGTCGAAAGTAATGGCAGGACGTGCATGTCCCAAGTGCGCGTCACCGTAAACGGTAGGACCGCAGACATACATACCTACATGTGGAGCGTGCAGTGGCACGAATAGCTCCTTTTTCCTATCTAAGGTGTTGTAAATTGTCAGTTGATGTTCCATAACGTTTGAGTTTTAGTTTTTTAAAGAGCACAAAGTTACAACAATTTCATAAGATAATAAGTTCTTTCATTCTTTTTCTTGCTGATAGTTGGAGGTAGACCGACTACCGAATCCTGTAAATCTTCATTTGGAAGTGGGCTTGTGAGACTTCGCTTTGTTTTTTGCAAACCGGATACTTAGTCCTATTCTTAGATTTAGGTAGTTTCCCGGTGTTTCTTTTACGTTGTATTGTTCCAGAATTTCGTGAGTATATATATTGCTTCGTTGGTAGTGCGCTGCAAATTTTCTTGTATGCACCGTATAGGAAAAGTCTGCTGTCAGGTATACAATGCTGGCTACTGCTTTGGAGATGTAAATTCCCGGAGAGAGGCAGAACCCATATTGAAGATTCTTGCTGTTGCCGACGGTGACTTTCACTTGTTCCACCTGATTATTCTCCTCTTCTTTGCGGAGATAGTCTATTGTGTTTGCATGCATATATTGTGCGCAGCCAAACGCAAGATAGGGTCTGAAGCTCCACGAATGTATATCTTGACGGTACATGGCTCCTAAGGTATAAGTGCCCTGCATTATATCATCTTTATCCATAGAACCGGTATAGGTGTAGTAGTGGGATGCTGGTTGTTTTTCCATCTTGTCCATTAACCTTTCTTCTGAATATGGTGACGAACCGTTGGAGTTTAAACTTAAGAAAGCTCCCCAATGCTTATGAAAGAAATATTGATATTTCATGGTTATACTTACATATGCTCGCTGCTTGCCTTGAAAAACAATCTCTCCAATCGGACTTTTATAAGAAGATGTATTGAACTCTGCTCCGAATGCAAGGTCGATGAAGTGCTCGTTTCGCCGCGCTGATTCCTTTTGTGCATGGATTTGTATGCTGTGTGTAATAAGCAGGCTGAAACATATTAAAGTGTAGTAGATAGCTTTCATGGAAGTATTTGTTTTAAAGTGGGACTGACTCAGTAAAGGATGACTTCTGTTTCTTCTGAAAGGATATTGCCGTCTTCTGTTTCCAGTTCAATGCGGAATTGATAATTTCCCGGCTGGGGATAGGTTAACAAGACCTTGTAGAAATCACCCCACGTTATAGTGGTGATAGGCTGTCCTTTGTCCAGACAATCACTACTGAGGTAATGTTCCCTAAAATTTTCACTTAACAGCATCGGAGGATACTCTTTGAATAATTTGTAGATATCGCTTCCCGCAGGATAATCTTCATTGAAATCGGTCAGTGTGATGATACGGAAAGCTATAATAGGGGATTTTAGGATATTTGTGCTGTAGTAATACTCTGAAATCGGGGATATTCGTATCAGATACGCTTCTTTGGGACATTGCCCATTTTCAATAATCACAGGATATGCTCCTGTGTTGTTGTATTGATTCAACTTAATGCCTGTTAGTTCGATGATACCTTCACTGTCATCATCATCGCAACACATAGCCGAGGTTAACATGAAGAGTGCGCACAGACCTGCATAGAATATGTTTTTAGTTTTCATTTTTTTTGTGCATTAGTATTAGTAATGGCAAATATATAAAAATAATGGTTTAATTGTTTTTCTTTAGCGGATTATCTACTTTTGTCAACGTATTTATATGGAAAAGAAGCGTGTATTGTTAGGTATGAGTGGAGGTACAGATAGTTCTGTTGCCGCCATGCTGTTGCAAGAGGCCGGTTATGAAGTAACCGGTGTGACGTTTCGTTTCTATGATTCGGAAGGCTTTGAAGAATCTCTGGATGATGCCCGTAATCTCGCTTCCCGCCTGAATATCCCGCACATCATCTATGATACCCGCGAATTATTCCGTGAGCGCATTATCCGCTATTTCGTAGATGAATATCTTTCCGCCCGTACCCCTGTTCCCTGTACTCTCTGTAACAATGAGCTGAAATGGCCGTTGCTGGCAAAGATTGCCGATGAAATGGGCGTTTATTGGATTTCTACCGGACACTACGTACGTAAAGTTTTCCGGGATGGCTATTACTTTATAGCCCCGGCTGCCGACCGTGATAAGGATCAGACTTTTTTCCTCTGGGGACTGCAACAGAACATTTTAGAACGTATGCTCCTTCCAATGGGTGACTGGACTAAAAATGAAGTGCGTGCCTATGCTGCTAAGCGCGGCTTTGAACGGACAGCAACCAAAAAGGATAGTCTTGGTGTATGCTTCTGCCCGATGGATTACCGCTCTTTCTTGCAGCGTGAAGTTCCGCAGAATGCTTTGCCGGGAAAAGGGCAATTTCTCGATGAAAGCGGGGCTTTTTTAGGTTGGCACGAAGGATATCCCTTCTATACGATTGGTCAGCGCAGAGGATTGGGTATTCATCTGAACCGTCCTGTTTTCGTAAAAGAGATACATAAAGAGAGGAACGAAGTGATACTTGCGCCTCTGGCTTCTCTTTACAAAGAGGAAATGCTGTTGAAAGACTGGAATATTGTGGATACTTCCCGTTTACTGAATTCCGGGGATGTCATTGTCAGGATTCGCTATCGGAAGCAAGCTAATCACTGCACTGTCAGTATAACGGATGAGAATCTCTTGCATGTGCTATTGCGCGAACCACTGGAATCCATTGCTTCCGGACAGGCTGCGGCATTTTATGATGAGGCAGGTCTGCTGCTGGGAGGAGGTATCATCCTGTAATTTTCGTACAATCATTCTTTTATTTGTTTCTGAACAAAAAAATAGTTTACTCTGTTTGAAATACAAAGACGTCTTTGTTTTGCGGAACAATTAAAACGAATAACAGTATGAAACGTATATATTTAATGATACTATTTGCCACTTTGGCAACAATCGTCTCTGCCCAAACGGACGATAAGGGATATAAAGAAGGAGCTTGGGTACTGAAAGGTGTGACAGGTATAAATATGTCGCAAACTGCAATGACAAACTGGTCGGCCGGTGGTGAGAATTCTATTGCCGGAAATGCTTACCTGAATGGTTCACTGACACATAAGAGCGGAAACTGGCTATGGGTGACGAACCTGGTGCTGGATTATGGTCTTTCGAAAACCAAATCGCAAGGGATGAGAAAGAGTTCCGATAAGATAGGATTATCTACCCAGTTGGGCTATGCAGCCACTAAAGTTTGGTATTATACGCTTATGGCTGACTTGAATACTCAATTTGCCAAAGGATATAATTATCCGGACAAGAGTCACTATATATCTAACTTCTTCGCTCCTGCCTATTCTAATGTGGCATTGGGTATGGAATATCGTCCGAAGAGTAATTATTCTATATTCCTTTCACCTGTCTCCACAAAGATGACCTTTGTGAGCGATGATTATCTTTCTGATTTAGGTTCTTTTGGTGTTGATCCGGGGGATCACTTTAAGATCGAAGCCGGAGCTTTCCTGAAAGCCCGTGCAGAGCTGCCTGTCATGGAAAATGTGAATCTGATTACTACAGCCGATTTCTTCACTCCTTATAATAAAGACTTTGGTAATGTGGATGTCAACTGGGATGTGCTCATCAGTATGAAGATTAATAAAGTACTATCAGCAACCCTGAATATGACACTGAAGTATGATAATGATGTGAAAACCTTTAATGATGAGGGCGTTGAAAGAGGGCCGAAGGTACAGTTCAAGGAGATACTGGGTATCGGATTGGCTTATAATTTCTGATAGCCTGGGATGACTGTTAGTTTCTCGGTGTGAAACTCACAGTATCAAGGCATGGAACAAAAATGAAAAAGGCCGCATCGGTTTTGTCTGATGCGGCCTTTCTTATTTATTATCGTATTGTCCTATGATATTGCAGGAATCAGTTGTTCAGTTCCAGCATTTCCTCGATATATTCCCTTGTATTGCTGAGACGCGGAACTTTGTGTTGTCCACCCAACTTTCCTTTTTGTGCCAGCCAGTCATGGAATAAATCTTTGCGGGCAACAATCACCTCCAGAGGTTGCAGAGCAATGTTCTTCTGTCGTTTTGCTTCATAATCGGAATTCACCTCTTTCAGTGTATCATCCAGTATTTTGGCAAAATTCTCTATACTGTCCGGTGCCTGTACAAACTCAATCAACCATTGGTGACGGCATTTAGCATTGGCATCCATAAATACAGGAGCAGCCGAATAATCGGAAATCAATGCTCCGGTAGCCTCGCAAGCCCTTGCCAAACCTTTTTCCGCATTATCCACAATCAATTCTTCACCGAAAGCATTGATGAAATGCTTGGTACGTCCGGTGATGACGAATTTATATGGATCTTTTTGCGTGAACTTCACGGTGTCTCCAATCATATAGCGCCACAAACCCGCAGAGGTAGAGATAACCAATGCATAATTCTTGTCCACTTCCACTTCTTCCAGGCAGTAGATGCGGGGATTCTCTTTACCTACATCTTCCAATGGGATGAACTCATAGAATATACCGTAGTCGATCATCAACAGCATGGACGGATCATTCGGATCGTTTTGCGTACCGAAATACCCTTCGGAAGCATTGTACGTTTCTACATAATGCATTTTGGGTGATCGGATCACTTCTTTATATTGTTCACGATAAGGGGTGAAAGCAACACCACCATGGAAGAAGACTTCCAGATTGGGCCATATTTCTTCCAGCGATTGTTTACCGGTCTTTTCAAGAATACGCTTAATGAGTACTAACATCCATGAAGGAACGCCCGAAAGGCTCGTTACATCTTTTGATACGGCACTGTTGGCGATTGCTTCTATCTTCTTTTCAAAGTCGCTCATAAGAGCAATTTTCTTGCTCGGAACACGGACGCAGTTCACTAACGGATGTATATTTTGTATCAGGATAGCAGAAAGATCACCTACAAGTCCGTGCCTGGAGTTGAGGTTGGGGCTGTGGCTTCCGCCTAAAATCAAACCTTGTCCGGAGAAAAAGCGGCTGTCAGGATTCTGACCCAGATAGAGGGCAACCGCATCTTTACCGCCTTGATAATGTGTGTCATTCAATGCTTCTTTGCTGACGGGCAGGAACTTACTTTTATCGTTCGTTGTGCCCGAGGACTTGGCAAACCAGCGTATCTCCGAAGGCCAGAGCAGGTTTTGTTCTCCTGCACGCAGTCGTTCCACATACGGCTTTACCTCTTCGTAAGTCTGTATGGGTAGTCTGTTTCTAAAGTCTTCATAAGTATGAATGCTTTTATAATCATATTTCTTTCCCCATTCTGTATTTTCTGCCATGCGCACTAAGCGGTCGAGAACTCGGTGTTGAAGTTCTCCTGCGCGGTTAGCATAGAAGTCGATTTTTTTCAGGCGAGGGGCAAAATACACCTTATCCAGCAATGTTGTGATATTCATCTCTCTTAGTTAAAACTATTTTGTTGCGCAAAAATAATCTTATTTATCGGCTTCTCTATCTTTTTTCTCTTTTTTTTCTATCTTTACGGACCTAAAGAACAATAATTCAAACAAAAGTGTCATGAGAATCGGTATTTTGACTTCGGGGGGCGATTGTCCCGGCATCAATGCCACCATTCGTGGAGTGTGCAAAACTGCAATCAATCATTACGGGATGGAAGTTGTGGGCATTCATAGTGGCTTTCAGGGGTTGCTTACCAAGGATGTGGAGTCGTTTACTGATAAATCTTTGTCCGGTTTGTTGAACCAGGGCGGTACAATGCTCGGCACTTCCCGCGAGAAACCTTTCAAGAAGAACGGTGTGATATCCGATGTCAATAAACCGGCATTGATAGAACAGAATATCAAGGAATTAGGGCTGGATTGTGTGGTTTGTATCGGTGGTAACGGTACGCAGAAGACTGCTGCCAAACTGGCTGCCATGGGACTGAACATCGTATCTGTGCCTAAGACTATCGACAATGATATCTGGGGAACGGATTTCTCTTTCGGATTTGATTCGGCTGTAAGTATTGCTACGGATGCCATTGACCGCCTGCACTCTACTGCCAGTTCGCACAAGCGGGTGATGGTGATCGAGGTAATGGGGCATAAGGCAGGCTGGATTGCATTATATTCCGGTATGGCAGGTGGCGGTGATGTTATCCTGATACCCGAGATTCCTTATAATATCCATAATATAGGTGAGACTATTCTGAACCGACTGAAGAAAGGGAAACCTTATTCCATCGTGGTGGTGGCCGAAGGCATACAGACGGATGGCCGGAAACGTGCCGCTGAGTACATTGCTCAGGAGATAGAATACGAAACGGGTATTGAAACCCGCGAAACTGTGCTTGGCTATATCCAGCGGGGAGGTTCGCCCACACCTTTCGACCGGAATCTGTCTACCCGCATGGGTGGGCATGCTACGGAACTGATTGCAACAGAACAGTTTGGCCGGATGATTACGTTGAAAGGGGATGAGATTTCTTCTGCGCCACTGGAGGAAATTGCAGGGAAGTTGAAACTGGTGACGGAGGATAATGATCTGGTTGTTCAGGGACGCCGGATGGGAATTTGTTTCGGCTGATGATGATGTGGGCGAAGATTATTCGCCCTTACATTCGTCCATTTCAGGATTTTCTACAGGCAGAATCGTTTCAGGATTTTCTTCAATCAGAGTCTCCTCTGTGAGTTCATCAGTTTCTTCTGTATTCTCAGACAAATGATTCTGCGCTTTTGTGGCTTCTATTTGTTCTTTGAATGCAGCATCATTCTTTATTTTCTTCAAGGCAGCCTGTGCGGCATTTTGCTGAGACTCCTTTTTAGAGTATCCGGTTCCTTTTCCAGCCGAAATACCTTCTATGCGGATTTCGGTATGAAACATGGGGTTATAATCTTCATCAAGGAATTGCTCGATAAGCTCAAATGAGACCTCAACTTTGCTTTTCTGGCTCCATTCAATCAGCTTCGATTTGAAGTTGACCTCTTTACGCGACATCTTGTCGAGGTCAATGTGATTCTTGAATATCTTTTCTTCCATGAACCGCTTGCAGCGCTCGTAGCCTTGATCCAGATAGATGGCACCGATAAATGCTTCGAAAGCATTTCCGTACATATAACTATTGTGCGAGGAAGAACGGGTGGAATATTTTACCAGCTTGTCCAGTCCTATTTCTACTGCCAACTTGTTCAGAGTTTCCCGTTGCACGATTTTGGAACGTGTATTTGTGAGAAATCCTTCGCGACGGCCTTCGAAATGCTTATAGACAATATCTCCCACGATGGCGTCAAGAATGGCGTCACCCAGGAATTCCAGTCGTTCATTATTCAAAGGGCGTCCCTTTTCTGAGCGGATGGAGGTGGATTTGTGCAACAAAGCCTGCTGGTAGAGCTGGATGTTGTGGGGATAGAATCCCAGGATCTTATAAAAACAAAAATAAGACTCTTTGTCCTTACGGAATAAGAGCCTTATTTTGTCTATTTGATTACGTAACACGACTGATTATTCTGCGTATTTCTTAAAAATAACACATGCATTATGACCGCCAAATCCAAATGTATTGGACAGGGCTACGTTCACTTCGCGTTTTTGAGCTTTGTTGAACGTAAGGTTAAGGTCATAGTCGATGTTTTCGTCGTTATCACCCTCTTCGTGGTTGATAGTCGGAGGTACGATGCCATTCTTGATTGCAAGAATACTTGCGATGGCTTCCACCGCACCGGCGGCGCCCAGCAAGTGACCAGTCATGGATTTTGTTGAACTGATGTTCAATTCAAATGCATGCTCGCCAAATACTTCTTTAATAGCTTTAGCTTCCGATATATCACCTACAGGAGTAGAAGTACCGTGAACATTGATATAATCTACTTCCTCGGGGCTCATCTCGGCATCTTCCAACGCATTTCTCATCACTAACTTGGCTCCAAGTCCTTCCGGATGAGAAGCGGTCAGATGGTGAGCGTCGGCAGACATTCCTACACCGGCAACTTCTGCATAAATCTTAGCACCACGTGCTTTGGCGTGTTCCAGCTCTTCAAGAACCAGGCAACCGCCACCTTCACCCATCACGAAACCGTCACGGCTTGCGCTGAACGGACGAGATGCGGTTGTAGGAGATTCATTGCGTGTTGATAATGCGTGCATAGCATTGAAACCGCCTACACCGCCAACGGTGATTGCAGCTTCCGAACCACCACTCACAATTATATTAGCCTTACCCAAACGGATCAGGTTGAAGGCATCAGCAATAGCATTTGTGGAAGTAGCGCATGCAGAACAAGTTGCGTAGTTGGGACCGTGAAAACCATACATAATAGAAATCTGTCCGGCTGCAATATCCGAAATCATCTTGGGGATGAAGAACGGATTGAACTTAGGACCGTTTTCTTTACCGGTTAAGGCATAGTTACTTACCTCTTCTTCGAATGTACGGATACCACCGATACCGGCGCCAAAAATGACGCCAATTCTGTTTAAATCCTCATTTTCGATGTCAAGACCGGAATCTTCAACCGCTTCTTTTGCGACGGCAATGGCATATTGTGTATACAAGTCCATCTTGCGGGCTTCTTTGCGGTCGATATATTTGGTAGCTTCGAAGTCTTTCACTTCGCAGGCAAATTGGGTCTTGAAAAGGGAAGCATCGAAATGAGTAATAGGTCCTGCTCCACTAACCCCATTCACAAGGTTTTCCCAAAAATCGGAAACATTGTTGCCAATGGGAGTAATGGCGCCGAGACCTGTTACTACAACTCTTTTTAATTCCATATTAAATTGATGGATAGGATTACTTAGCGTGTTCTTCGATGTAAGAAACGGCGTCGCCTACAGTACCAATCTTTTCAGCTTGGTCATCCGGAATGGAGATGCCGAATTCCTTTTCGAATTCCATGATAAGCTCTACGGTGTCAAGAGAATCAGCTCCTAAATCGTTAGTGAAGCTAGCTTCGTTAGTAACTTCTGATTCTTCAACGCCTAACTTGTCGACGATGATCGCTTTCACTCTTGATGCAATTTCAGACATAACTTTAAGTTTTTAATTAATAATTAGTTTTATTTCTTTAAATTTGCGGGGCAAAGGAATAAATATTTATCGTCACTCGCAAATATTTAGGGAATTAAATGCAATGTTTTGCACATTTTTCACGGTTTTGTGCACTAAAAAGAAGAAATATGAGGAAAAATATCGCAGTTTTAGCATCGGGAAGCGGCACAAATGCCGAAAATATCATCCGTTATTTCCGGGAAAAAAGTTCGGCTTGTGTGGCCTTGGTTTTAACTAATCGTCAGAATGCGTTCGTTTTAGAGCGTTCTCGTGGGCTGGAAGTGCCTTGCTTTTATTTTCCGAAGAGTGACTGGGAGAATGGAGAGGCGATTTTATCGGTGTTGCGGGAGCATGATATTGATTTTGTAGTGCTGGCCGGTTTTCTGGCGCGCGTGCCGGATACTATTTTGCATGCTTATCCTAATAAAATGATAAATATACATCCTTCGTTGTTGCCGAAGTTCGGCGGAAAGGGCATGTATGGCGACCGTGTACACGAAGCGGTGATTGCTGCGGGCGAGAAGGAAAGTGGTATCACTATTCATTATACTAATGAACATTATGATGAGGGTGCCATTATTTGCCAGGTGAAATGCCCGGTGTTGCCGGAAGATACGCCGGATGATCTGGCACAACGTATTCATGCGCTGGAATATGACACTTATCCCAAAGTGATAGAAAAATTGCTTGAATCCGAAGGCTAAAACTTTATAACTTTATCATACCCGGTTCTGTTCTGAGCCGTATCTGCTCCGTGTTATCTCCGTGTCATCTCCGTGTCTTAGAGTATGGAGCTGGTACGGACTTACTACGGAGCTGGTACGGAGTTGTTACGGAGGACTTACGGAGATGCTACGGAGTTATTACGGAGAATGCTGTCTTTTCTCTCCGTAGCGGATAATCTCCTCTTAGCTTTTCAAATAGTTCGGGGTGAGCTTTCAACGCTTCGCAGTCTTTTCGCGGATCATACATTTTTAAATAGGCTTCTGTAGGGGTAGATGCTATGATGATCGGATTTTCGGGTTTGGGCGGATTGATGTGATAGTCGGCTTGTATGCCGAAGTGCCGGCACAGGGAGCCCAAAGACATTCGCGTAGCATTTGCTTTTCCGTCTGCCGAGTATCCGGCGATATGGGGGGTGCCGATGAATACCTTATATAATAAGGAGAGATTAATGTCGGGCTCGTTTTCCCATACGTCAATGACGGCATCGGAAATCAGGCCGGTTTGAAGAGCTTTCAATAAAGCGGCTGTTTCTATTACTTCTCCGCGGGAAGTATTGATGATGATGGGAGAACGTTTGAGGGAACGGAAGAAAGCTTCATCGGCCAGATGAAAAGTTTTATATTTCCCTTCCTTATATAAAGGTACGTGGAAAGTGATAACATCACATTCTTCGGCAAGCAGCTGCAAAGAGCAGAAGTCTGTACTTCCTTCTTTCTCTTCTCGTGGTAAGTCATTCAGCAATACCCGCATGCCTAATTCGCGAGCCACTTTAGCCGCTTTGGTGCCTACGTTTCCTACTCCGACAATGCCGATGGTCATTTCTGATAAGTTTTTTCCTTTCAGGAGATTTATCAATAAGAGTGTGGATTGCAAGTATTGTGCTACGGAAGCGGAGTTGCATCCCGGTGCATTAGTCCAGGTTATGCCCGCTTCGTGGCAATACTCCGTATCTATATGATCGAAGCCGATTGTGGCTGTAGCAATGAATTGTACCCGGCTTCCTTGTAGTAATTCGCGGTTGCATTGAGTGCGTGTGCGGATTATTAGTGCATCTGCATCTTTCACTAAAGCAGGGGTGAAGTCTTTTCCGGGGACATATATTACTTCGTCGGCTATTTTCCCGATAGCTTCCTTTATAAAAGGTATTTTATTGTCAACAATAACTTTCATGGAATTCTGTTTTTTGAATATAGGCAAATTTAGAAATTAATTATATGTATGGGGCTATGTTATAGTAACAAAGTATAGCTGGTTTCTATTTTCTTATGAAAGTTGCTTTGATTTGTTAACGTATTCTTCATACGAATCCTTTCATCTTATCTTATTGAAGGTGTTATGGGGTAGTAAAAATATGAAATAAATAAGGAAGAGGATATTTTGCTTTTGGAGCAAGATGGGAATAAAAAGTGGGGAACGGTTGCTTGTGTGGGAAATATTGCATAACTTTGTATTATTGTATAACTGTAAAGTTCGTTAAGATTATGGCATTTAGTAACCTTTGCAACAGCATTTTTGAAAAGTCAGTCGCGGATTATCATGTAACGGATAGCGTGGATGCGCCGATGAACAATCCTTACGAGTTGAAGACGATTGAGTATTATCTGTATTTGAAGAATTGGATTGATGCCGTGCAATGGCATTTTGAAGATATTATACGTGATCCGCAGATTGAACCGAATGCGGCATTGATTTTGAAACGAAGAATAGACAAGTCTAATCAGGACAGAACAGACTTGGTAGAACTGATCGATAGCTATTTCCTGGATAAATATAAAGATGTGAAACCGATGGCGGAGGCTACCATTAATACGGAAAGTCCCGCATGGGCGATAGACCGTCTTTCTATTCTTGCATTAAAGATCTATCACATGCAAAAGGAGGTGGAACGTACGGATACTACTCCCGAACATCATGCTCAATGCCAGGCTAAACTGGACATCCTTCTGGAACAAAAGCAAGATCTTTCGTCGGCCATTGACCAATTGCTGGCTGATATTGAATCCGGAAAAAAATATATGAAAGTATATAAACAGATGAAGATGTATAATGACCCGGCCTTGAATCCGGTGCTTTATGCAAAAAGATAACGAATGGCACGTATCCTCATTATCCGTTTCTCTGCGCTTGGCGATGTAGCCATGACGATTCCGGTAGTGCATTCGCTGGCAGCCGAATATCCTCAGCATGAAATCATAGTGCTGAGTCGTACTGCATTGCAACCTCTTTTTCTGAAGTTGCCTGAGAATGTAAGCTTTTACGGTGCCGATTTGTCGGGGAAACATAAAGGATTACGAGGATTAAACAGTTTGTATGCAGAACTAAAAGGGCTACATTTTGATTATGTGGCCGATTTTCATGATATACTTCGCGCGAAATACTTACGATGGCGTTTTCGGTTGGATGGCGTGCCTGTAGCTGCAATATGCAAGGGGCGGGCAGGTAAGAAGAAACTGGTTCGCCGTCATCATAAGGTTTTTGAAAAGCAGGAAAGCTCTTTCCGGCGCTATGCTGATGTGCTGGAAAAGCTGGGACTTCCGGTTCAATTGAAGTTCACCTCCATCTATGGAGAGGGAAAAGGTGATTTCTCGCAAATAGAACCGGTAGTAGGCCCGAAAGGGAATAATAAATGGATAGGTATTGCTCCTTTTGCTAAACACAAGGGTAAGATTTATCCGGTAGAGCAGCAGGAACGGGTTGTTGCCCATTTTGCCGCAATGCCGGATGTGAAAGTTTTCCTTTTGGGTGGAGGGAAGAGTGAAAAGGAGGTATTCGACCGCTGGACCGCTAAGTATCCTTCCGTCATATCGTTGATTGGTAAGCTGAAAATGGATACGGAATTGAATCTGATGAGTCATTTGGATGTGATTCTTTCCATGGACTCCGCTAATATGCATTTGGCGTCTCTGGTCAATGTGCCTGTTGTTTCCGTATGGGGTGCTACGCATCCTTATGCCGGATTCATGGGGTGGAAACAGTTGCCGGCCAATACGGTGCAGCTTGACTTGTCCTGCCGTCCATGTTCGGTTTACGGGCAGAAGCCCTGCTGGCGTGGCGATTATGCTTGCCTGAGGGAGATAAAACCTGAAGAGATTATTGCGAAGATTGAAGAGAATATAAGGTAAATGATGGATAAATATTTTAGAATGACGGGACCGTCTAAAAAGGTGAAGGCAGAGTAAAATATGAAAATAATAGTAAATCCTGCATACGAACATTTGCGGAAATTTGTAGAAAGCATTCCTGATATCTTTGAAAGTGAGGGAAGGGTGATCTACTCTGGAAGAAACCTCATCAAGGTGATGACGGTGGACGATGGATTGGAGATCAATATAAAACGTTATGGGGTTCCGGCTTTGGTAAATCGGATTGCTTATTCTTTTTTTCGTGCCCCGAAAGGAAGGCGCGCCTTTTCATATCCCAATATACTGCTTCAGAGAGGCTTTGAGACCCCGGTTCCTATCGCTTATATCGAAGAGTGCAAGTGCGGTTTGATCAAATACTCTTATTTTATCAGTCTTCAATCTTCCTATCGAAGAAACTTTTATGAATTCGGCAATGCCGATGTTAACGATTGCCGGGATGTTGTTATAGCCTTTGCCCGTTATACGGCTCGCCTGCATGAATCCGATATTATGCATCGGGATTATTCTCCCGGAAATATCCTGTTCGATAAGATAGACGGTGAATATCATTTTATGTTAGTGGATATCAATCGCATGAGCTTCGGTAAGATCAGTATTGATATGGGGTGTGCCAATTTTGCCCGTTTATGGGGACAGAAAGCCTTTTTTGAATTACTTGCCAGAGAATATGCACGGGCACGCAATGCTGATGAACAATACTGCGTTGATAAAGTGCTTGCACACCGGAAGAAGTTCTGGATTTATTTTGCAAAGAAACATCAAGTGAAGTATAAACTGGAGCTATAGAGAGAAGTATGCGTATTGTCTTATTCTGTGAAAATAAGTATGCTGTTGATATATTATTGCCTATATATCAGGAAGCGGTAAAGTCGGAGGCGAATCATATCTTGTGGTATGTGCATCTTCCGAAGATCCCGGTTTTTCCACTGGATGGAAAAGTTGTTTATACACATTCGATGCAGGAGGTTTATGATTTTTCTCCGGAAGCTATATTTGTGCCGGGTAATATTGTTCCCTATTATTTACCGGGTGTGAAGATACAGGTTTTTCATGGCTATGCGGCAGAAAAGAAAGATCATTGGATCATCCGTCGCTATTTTGACACCTATTTCACCCAAGGTCCTTTTTTTACGAAAAAGTTTAAGGAATTAGCAGCCGAATATAAAGATTTTGAGGTCGTGGAGACCGGCTGGCCCAAGCAGGATTGGATAAAAAATCATTGGCATGATTTTGACCGGGAACGTGAAGAACTGTTGAAACTGCATGGAAAAAGTCAAATTGTATTATATGCGCCTACTTTTTCACCAAGTTTAACATCTCTTCCTGCATTAAAAGAGGCTTTGCTGCATTTAGTAAAGATGAGGGATATCGTTCTGTTATTGAAGTTGCATCCGTTGACTAAAAAAGAGTGGGTGGATGAATATAAACAACTGGCAGAACAAGAAGAACACATTATATGGGAAGACGGCTTTAATGTTACAAAGTATCAGTTAATGTCCGATGTCATGATAAGTGACACTTCCTCAACGGTATATGAATTCTTGCTTCTGGGACGTCCGGTAATCACTTATCGCACCATAGCGAAAGACATTTACTGGACTGATATAACGGATACATCCCAATTGGTGGACGCCTTTGAAAGTGTGCAGCATGATGAAAGCGCTATTGCGAAAAGACGATGGGTGGTTGATAACTACGATCCGTACCTGGATGGGAATGTAGCCAGGCGAATGCTGGAAGCGGCTGAAGATTATATTCGCCGTCATGGTGTTCCGAGAGAGCGGAAGTTGAACCTCTGGAGAAAATATACGAGTATAAAGACGTTCGGAAGGATAAAGAAGTGATGAAAAGTAATGTAGAATTATTAAAAAGCAGAAATATGAAATCTTATGTTTTTCCGGGAAATATAGAAGAGCGGATTCTTCGAATCGCAGGAGAACCTTTTCCGTATATGCGCACTGCTTTGTTTTCTGAAATAGTGAAAGACTCAGAGCGTATGTTGCTGGAGCTGATACATTGTCCAGGCGGTCGTGTTATCTTCTATACTGCTTCAGGAACCGGTGCGATGGATGCTGTGGTTACCAATTATGTTTCCCTGAAAAAGAAAGCTTTTATTATAGCCGGCGGTTCATTCGGCTACCGCTGGAAGAGTCTCTGCGAGTACTATCAGGTTCAGAATGAAGTTTTTGAAGTTCCTTTTGCTCGTGATATTGATTATGCCCGGCTGGAAAATGCTGTGGCTGCTTCGCGTCCGGATGTGTTTTTATGTCAACATCATGAAACCTCTACCGGTCAACTGTTTGATTTAAAGAAAATTTCTGCTATTTGCAGGAAACATAATGTTTCGCTGGTTGTTGATGCTATTAGTTCTTTCTTGTCCGATGATTTGGATATGGAAGAGTTGAATATTGACATCTGTATTACCAGTAGTCAGAAGGGGCTGAATATAGCCCCGGGTTTGTCGTTTCTGTTTCTTTCGCCTAGAATCCTACAGACTGATTTTTTGCATAAATCTTATTATTTTGATTTTGCTGAGAATCTGAAGAATCTGGAACGCGGTCAGACACCTTACAGTCCGGCCACCAGTTTGTTTATGCAATTGCATGCCCGTTTAAAGGAGAATGTACTCCTTGGGGTTGACAAAATCATTGCTTCCGTGCGTGCTAAAGCACTGTATTTTCGTGAGCTGTGCAGACAGAATGGTTGGGAAGTTCCGGCGGAAGTACCATCCAATTGCATTACGGGGTTCTTTGTCCGCCGGAATGGGGATATTCTCTTTAATGAATTGTTGAAGCAAGACATATTCATTATGCCGGGTGGCACTCCTTGTTATTTCAGGGTTTCTCATTTGGGAGTTCAAAGTGAAGAGGATCTGGATGATCTGGCAAAGAGAATTAAAGAAATAGAATACCGATAAATCTATATAATATGGAAAGAAAGAAAATCAGAGTATTCACATCCGGTAGTTTTGACCTGTTTCATATCGGGCATCTGAACATATTGGAACGTTCGGCGGCATTGGGCGATGAACTTATAGTCGGCGTAAGCACAGATGAGCTGATACAGCATTACAAAGGAATGCCGCCTATTATTCCCTTTGAACAACGTTTCCGGATTATCTCGTCTTTGAAGTGTGTGACTAAAGCTGTGAAGCAAGTGAAGCTTACTGAGGTGGCACAATTACAGAGAGAAGATATTGATATAGTAACCATTGGGGATGATTGGATAAATAAGTATCTGGAGGGGCTTGAGTGGATGAAGCAACAGCCCGGTAAGGAAGTGGTTTATTTTCCTTATACTCCCGATGTAAGCACTACAGGTATTAAGAAGAAAATAATAGAGAGTACAAGTGAGATTATCAGGGCAGCGCTACAACGTGAGGCTGAATTAGATTATAATTGGCCGGAAGATCAGAAAAAATGAAGTTGAATTAAAGAATTGATACATGTTAGTCTCATTAATGATATCTACATATAATTGGAAAGAGGCCTTGTCCCTATGTCTGTACAGCGCTTTCGCTCAGACCGTGAAGCCTTGTGAGATTCTGATTGCAGATGATGGCTCACGTGACGACACCAAGCAGCTGATTGATAAGATGCGGGCAAAGACCGATATTCCTATTGTGCATGTATGGCACGAGGACAAAGGTTTCCGTCTTTCCGCTATCCGTAATCGCTCCATTGAAAGGGCGAAGGGGGATTATATTATCCAGATTGATGGTGATATCCTTTTGGATAGGCACTTTATCGCTGACCATCTGGAATTGGCGGAGAAGGGATACTTTGTATGTGGCAGTCGGGTGCTTTTGGGGAGAATGGCTACTGCCCGGTTACTTAGAGGGGTGGAAACTCATCCTGCACTTTTTAAACAAGACCTTAGCTTTTTGTTGAACGCTTTCCGTTCACACACTTTACGTTTGTATTTGGCAAATCGTTATGCCAAGAATAGCATGCTGAGAATCCGGGGCTGTAATATGGCTTTCTGGAAAGAAGATTTGTTCCGTGTTAACGGTTATAATGAGTCTCTGGAGATGTGGGGACAGGAAGATGTGGAAATTTCCTATCGATTAATCCATGCAGGTATCCAAAAGAAGCAATTGAAGATGGGGGGGGTACAATTTCATCTCTATCACAAATTTGCTTCACGGGAGAATTTGGAATATCACGAACAGGTGTTGAGACAAGTTATTGAGGAGAAGACGATATGGTGTGAGAATGGGATCGTGAAAGAAGATAAAGCATATAAAGAGAATAATGGATGAAACGAGAGCATTACCTTTAATAAGCATTATAGTACCGGTTTATAATGTGAAGGATTATGTGGAGAAATGTCTTGACTCTATCTGTGGGCAAACTTATAAGAATCTGGAGATAGTTGTGGTGGACGATGGTTCGACTGATGGCTCCGGGGAAATCTGTGATACTTATGCTTCAAAAGATAGACGGATAAAGGTAATTCATCGTAAAAACGGAGGTTTGAGTGCAGCCCGGAATGAAGGTTTGGATGCAGCTACGGGAGAGTTTCTCGGTTTCGTAGATAGTGATGACTGGATTGATCTTGATATGTTCAAGTTTTTGTATGAGCTGCTGGAGACAGAGGAGGCGGATATATCAATCTGTTCACATTATATTGAAAGATCGGGTAGGACAAAGATAAAATATAACTCGGATGAGGTTTTGAATTTAGTGCCTCGCGATGCTATGCGCCTTTTAGTTGAGGATGATATTATTCGAAATTTTGCGTGGGATAAACTTTACAGAAGGACTTTGTTTCGTGAATTGAGATTTCCGCAGGGGCGTTATTTTGAGGACATTGCTGTCATGTACAAGGTGTTTTATCAAGCACGGAAAATTGTAATGAAAGGGCATCCCAAGTATCATTATATGGTGCGTACTAATAGTATAACAGGAAGTAAATATAATCCCGAAAAAGAATATCATATGTTTCTGGCTGTATACGAACAATGTACTTTTATTCAGGAAAAACAGTTGTGGAATAAAGCACCTGTATTTATTATTCGGAGTGGAGTACATCTTATAGATCATATAATGCTTGTGCCTCTTTCGCCTGTTGCAGAAGAAATAGTAAGAGATGTGCTCAGTAAAATGCATCAGTACAATGATATTTCGTTTCGACAGATTGGTATGGCTATTGCTATAAAGCGTTGGGCTATTTATCATAATCTTTCGAGATATCGTTCTGTCTATCGTTTTGTCAGGTCAATATTTAAGTCGAAAAGTCATCGCTTTTGAGAATTTGTCTGCAAATAAAGTGAGTAATATGGAAGGTTTACCTTTAATAAGTATTATCATACCAGTATATAACGTAAACGAATACTTGGAAAAGTGTTTACGTTCAGTCTGTGGACAGACCTATCAGAATCTTGAGATTATTGTGGTGGATGATGGGTCTACTGATGGATCGGGAGAAATATGTGATATGTTTGCTGAAACAGATAGTCGGATCAAAGTGATTCATCAGGTAAACAAAGGGCAAAGTTGTGCGAGAAATGAAGGATTGACCATTGCCCGAGGCGAATATATTGGTTTTGTGGATAGTGATGACTGGATTGATCCTGATATGTATGAATTTCTATATCATTTGTTGGTAGATAATGATGCAGATATATCCGTGTGTGCTCATTATATAGAGACGACTACCCGGACTAAAGTACGCTATTCATCGGGGACACTCACTTCTTTTTCAAGTGATGAGGCCATACGAGCCTTAGTTATTGATAAGCGGGTAAGGAATTATATATGGGATAAATTGTTTAAACGACAAGCATTTTCTGGAATACGCTTTCCTGAAAATCAGATATTTGAAGATATGGCCGTTTGCTACCGTGTTTTTCATAAGGTACGCCGGATAGTCATGCAAGATTGTCCGAAATATCATTATTTGCGTCGTGAGGGGAGTACAGTTCTGGATAAGCAGTATGATCCACAAAAAGAATATTTGTGGTTCTTGCGGATATATGAGCAGGTGAAGTTTGTGCAAGCAAATGGAATATGGCATAAGGCACCTCGTTATGTACATAAATATGGAATACATTCGATTGATAAAATTCTCATGCTTCCTTCTTCTCCACAACTTGATTCCATAATAAAAGATATAATAGCTAAAATGCAGGAATTTAAGGATGTAAGATGGCCTCAAGTGGATTTCCTATTTCTTTTGAAACGCTGTCTGCTATATCAAAATCTGAGTGTTTATCGTTCGATGAACTTATTTTTTAAGTCTGGGAAGAAGATACCTCAAGCATAATAATAGATTACTAAAGGAAATTAAGATATAATGAATACAATAAATAAAGCAAGAGTTATTGCATTTTATCTCCCCCAGTTTCATCCGATACCTGAAAATGATGAATGGTGGATGAAGGGTTTTACCGAATGGACTAATGTAGGGAAAGCACGATCATTATTTCCGGGGCATTATCAGCCTAAAGTTCCGGCAGACTTAGGTTATTATGATTTGAGAGTTCCCGAGACTCGTCAGGCTCAGGCTGATATGGCGAGAGAATACGGCATAGAAGGATTTTGTTATTGGCACTATTGGTTTGGGAATGGTAAGCGATTATTAGAACGTCCTTTTAATGAGGTATTGGCTTCTGGTAAGCCAGATTTTCCTTTTTGCCTAGCTTGGGCCAATGAGTCGTGGAAAGGCTTTTTTCATGGAGTAAAAACCAAACAGGCGTTGATTACCCAGCTTTATCCAGGAGAAGACGATTATATAGCCCACTTTGAAACAGTGTTGCCTGCTTTTAAAGATCCTCGTTACATAACAGTAGATGATAAACCTGTTTTCATGATTTATCAACCTTTTCAACATCCGCAGATAAAAGAGTTTATGGCTTTGTGGCAGAAATTAGCTATGAATAATGGTTTGAAAGGTATTTTTTTCATAGGTCAAACATATCATTTGACGGAGGAAAGAACCGAATTGATGGATATGGGATTTGATGCTATTAATGTAACACGTTTGTTTGATTTTGAAAAGAAAGCAAAGTTTCTTTATAAATGTGCCAAGTGGAGGCATCGGATTTTTCGTTGTCCTAAAATTATGGAGTACAAGAAAGTGAGTCGTTTTTTTGTTGGAGATGAAGAGTATGCCCCTGAAATTATACCAACAATCATTCCCAATTGGGATCATTCACCTCGTTCTTTAAATAAGGCATTGGTATTGAATCATGCAGAACCAGCCTATTTTGACCGGCATGTGAAAGATGTGATTGCACGTATTGAAAATAAACCTTTGGAGCATCGTCTTGCTTTTGTGAAATCATGGAATGAGTGGGGGGAAGGAAATTATCTGGAGCCGGATTTGCGCTATGGAAAGCGTTATTTGGAAGTGATAAAAAAATATATCAGTATCGTTTGAATATTAATTGTTGTTTTTGTAAAAGATAAAGTTGAAAAGTATGCCTCAGGTTGCTATAATTATACCGGTACATAATACAGCGGCTTATCTAAAGCGTTGTGTGGAATCTGTTCGTAATCAGACTTTGAAAGATATTGAGATTATTTTAGTAGATAATCTTTCTAGTGATGGATCAGCACAGATTTGTGATGATTACGTTTTAGTGGATTCTCGTATAAGGACACTTCATTTAACTGTTGCTGGCCTTTCTGTTGCAAGAAATGCTGGCATTGCTGCCAGTGTAGCTCCTTATATTGGTTTTGTTGATAGCGATGACTGGATTGAAGCGACAATGTATGAAGATTTGTTAAAGACATTGGTTTCTTGTGGAGCTGATATGTCCTATTGTAATTATTGTTATGAATATGCAGATGGACATAAAGAACAGTTGTATCCAAATTCTGGTAAAATATACTCTTTGATGCCTAAAGATGTTGTACGAGATATCTTACTAGATAAAGTTAGTAGTTCTTCTTGTACAAAACTATTTAAAAGGGATTTGTTCGATTCATTTACTTTCCCTGAAGGCGTATGTTATGAAGATCATTTAACTGTTTATAAATGGGCTTCAAAATGTAAAAAAATAGGTTGGATAGATAAGTCATATTATAATTATTTGCAGAGGGAAGGAAGTATTTGCCATAGTCCAGATTTGAGGAAGTTGTATGATTATTTTTTAGCAGAATATGACAGATTAGCTTTTGTTGAGAACACAACTCTCTTTAATACTAAAGAACGCGGGATATTAACAGCTAGAGTAGTAGGGCATTGTTTGTGGATTTTCAATACGTTTATTCGAAAACCTAATCATACTTTATATAAGCAAGAAATGAAAGCTATGAAGTTACGGTTGCATGATTTCCTTTCTTTATCCAAGGATGTTGTTGATCCTCAGAGTTATAAGCGCTTACGGAAAATATCCTATTTTTGGCCTCTGTACTATTTAACCCATTGCTCTAAGAAAAAATGAAAGATGTATTATTCATTATGGAATCCTTGGATGGAGGAGGAGCGGAAAAGGCTTTGATTGAATATCTTAAAAATTTTGATTATACACGTTATCGTGTATCGCTTTGTCTCTTGTTCTATCAAGGTCTTTATTTAAAGGATATTCCTGAAAACGTTACGGTTATTCCGTTATATACCCAAAACAACTCTTTTCGAAGAAAGTCTTTTCGTTATTATCGAAAATATCATAATTCTTGGCTTATGTCTTTTCAGATAAGGCGTAAGTTACAACGGCATTATGATACAATTATCTCTTTTATGGAAGGCTGGCCTTTATTATTTCATAGTTTTGTAATGAAGAGAGCTGATAGGAATGTAACATGGGTACATCGTGACTTGTTGAACTACCCGACTTCTGACTGTTTTTATAGTTCGAGTTTGGAAAGAAAATGTTATGAAGATGTTGATTGCGTAATTTTTGTTTCTAATACTGCAAAGGAGAACTTTGATAAGTTGTATCTGGTGAATACGCCTAAAGAGTGCTTATACAATGTGGTTGATGCAAAAGAAATTAAAGAAAAAGCTGGAGAAGAAAATGTTACTGGAAATGTATTCACTATAACTTCTATTGGTAGCTTATATAAAGTGAAGGGATATGACCGCTTGCTTCGTGTTGCAAAAATGTTAAAAAACAATGGTTATTCCCTTTCTTTCCAAATACTAGGTTGCGGATCAGAATTGGATAATCTGCTGACCTTGCGGAACGAATTGGGGTTAGAAGAAGAGGTGCTTTTTTTAGGATTTGAGGAGAATCCTTATCCTTATTTGAAAAAAACAGATCTATTTGTCAGTACTTCATTGTCTGAAGGTCTTCCTTATGTGATTTGTGAAGCCTTTGTTTTGGGTATACCTGTAGTAGCTACTGAAACAGCCGGTGCTATTGAACTTTTAGATAATGGCAAATATGGAATTCTGACAGGACAGGATGATATTTCAATTTATGAAGGGCTTAGGAAGCTGATTGATAACGAAGAATCAAGAGACGAATATCACTTGAAATCACTAATTCGGGCGGAGATGTTCAATGTAGATGAAGCAATGAAGAGTGTGTATAGCTTAATTTAGGGAGAAGATATGAAAGATGTTTTATTTATAATAGAAGGGTTGTTTGGCGGTGGAGCAGAGCGAGCTTTGGTTGAATTGTTGAAGCATATAGACTATGCCCGATATAATGTTACTTTAGGAGTCGTATTTGCTGGTGGAATATATACTAAGGAGATTCCTTCTCAAGTTAACCTTTTTCATATCTTTTCTGATAATGAGACTTCTTTTGAATCTTCTTTGAGAAGAAAGGCGTTAAGATATTGTAAGAAGTATGGTAATACTTGGCTGCTAAAGTTTTTATTTAGGCAGAAATGTAAGAAACATCATTTTGATACTATAATATCGTTCATAGAAGGTTATCCTATATTGTTTCATAGTACCATTTGTAAATGGGCTAAACTCAATATTAGTTGGATTCATTGCGATTTATATTACCAGCATTGGACGACGGCCTATTATCATAGCGATCATGATGAAAAACGATGCTATGAGAAGATGGATAAGATCGTGTTTGTTTCTCGTAACTCAATGGAGTCTTTTAATAGATTGTACGAAACGTCAAATGATAAAATGCATCTATACAATATTGTAGATGCGGAGAATATCCGCAGGTTGGCTAAGCAAAAGGTCGTGATGCACGATAGATTTACAATAACTTCTATTGGTAGCCTCTATAAAGTTAAGGGATATGATCGTCTGGTAAGAGTAGCTAAGCTATTTAAAGATAAAGGTTATGCTTTACGTTTTCAAATTCTGGGGCAAGGGAAGGAATTTGAATCTTTGCTTCGAATGCGTGATGAATTGGGCTTACAGGAAGATGTGGTATTTTTAGGATTTGAAGAAAACCCTTATCCTTATTTAAGGCAATCAGATATATTTGTTAGTACTTCGCTGTCCGAAGGGCTTTCTTATGTGATATGTGAAGCTTTGGTGCTTGGAATTCCAGTGGTTGCTACAAAAACCTCAGGAGGGATGGAGTTGCTGGAAAATGGTAAATATGGCATATTAACAGAACATGATGATGCATCTATATATGAAGCTATAAAGAAACTGGTCGATAGTACCACCCTTTGCAAGGAATATCAGGAAAAAAGTTTATCTCGCTCCAATATCTTCAATATTGATGAGACAATGGCGCGATTCTATGAAATTATTTGAGTCTATATTTTATTTAAGTATTTTTGAGAGCAATAGGACCGCCTTTTTCATTCGCTTTTGTGTACGACGTTTCTTTTCATTGGCCATTGGAATGATGCTTCCTAATATTGAATTTTTGAGGTTGTCCAGTTCCATTAAGGAAGCATAGATACGGGCGGGAATATTTTCTTTTATCCATCTGTTGCGCTCATAGAGTCCAATGGAACCGTTGGTGGAGCTAAGTCCTGTACTATCGAAGTTGGATATCAGGATGTTGACATGCTTATAGCTGCATCCTTTTAATACGATATTGTCAACCATATGTATCCAGTCTGATACGATTCTATAATCTGTTCTGTAAGTTTGGCTTTCGAATAGCGAGTGATGTATAAAAGAGGCAGGGTGTGGTAGAAAACTTTTTAGCAAAAACAAACCATCTACTTCTTCGGGAGGAATTATATCTTCATATTCTGTATTTGAATACACCATTCTTAGATTCCCACAAATATAGTTGGTTCCATCAAAAGGGATGGAATCTAAGACATTGCCGTCAAATAGAAAGTCTCCGGAGTTTAGAAAGAAGATATATTCTCCTTTGGCATGTGCGATTCCTTTATTCATGCCGTCATAGACTCCTTTGTCTGGTTCGGATACCCAGTATGATAGGTGAGGAGTTTCTGCAGCATACTTAGCAATAGTTTCTGCACTTCCGTCTGTAGAGTTGGCATCTATGATGATATGCTCATAATCTGTAAATGATTGTGATTGAATGCTACGTAATGTTTCTTGTAGCCCCAAATTGTTGTTAAAATTGACTGTAATAATACTAAGCACTGGCTTTACCATATCTCTTCTTTTCTTTCTTTTTTGCTTTTGTTTTCTTTCAAGGCCTTCAAATATACTTCTTTTGTTTGAGACGCAGCTTTTTCCCAAGAATATAATTTCAATTGTTCGGATCCTTTATGGATAAGCTCTGCGCGCAGAGCGTGGTTGTATATAACACTTGCAATGGTATCTGCCATTTCTATCTCGGAATATGGATTAAAATATGCAGCAGCATCTGCTGCTATCTCAGGAAAGCAGCTGGTATTGCTTATGATAGCCGGACAAAGACAGGCGTAAGCTTCTATGATAGGAATGCCAAAACCTTCATAAAGCGATGGAAATACGAAAGCTTCTGCCTGATTGTAGAGCGTATATAGTAAGGTATCAGCAGCCTGAATGTGCATAAGCTTTTGGGAGATATTTAGTGATTCAAATAATTTCTTTTCATCCATAGTAAAGGAGCTACCAGTACATATTGCATATAACTCTTTGTCTTTAGATGATAATAAAGAAAAGGCTTTGACAAAACGGGCGAAATTCTTGTAGGAATATCTGGTACCAACATATAAGATAAATCTTTTGGGAAGTGTTACGGAATCCTTTCGAGTAGGCTTTTGCATATTGGTTCCATGGTATATGACGTCAATTTTTTCGGGTGCAATATGTAGTAAATCTATGATATCTTGCTTGGTGTTTTGGCTTATTGCAATAACTCTATCCGCTTGCGTAACAACTTTTTTCTTTTGCTCAAAGCTTAACTCCCTGTCTTCTTTTGAAAAGAATTCAGGCAACTTTTCATAGATCATGTCATGTACGGTAATGACATAAGGGTTATTTCCTATCCAGTCAAGGAAGTATGGTTCATAATAAGTTGCATGCAGCAAATATTCAGAAGATGATCTAAGCATGTGCTCGGAGAATTTTCTATTCTTCTGGAGAAGTTTATTTTTGTACTTATTGAATATCCACTTTGGAATAGGCAGGCGATGCTTGCACAGTTTAGATTCTTTCAAATAGATATTTTCAGAATATCGTACAGATATATCGAATGTGATATTCATTCTGGGGATTATTTCACAGAAATATCGTGAGATACCTCCGAATATCTGATAATCAAATATCTGAGAATCGTACAAGATATATGGTTGATTCATGCTTTTTGATTACTTTTTTCTATAAATGTTAGTAATAGAGAGCGGAATTCATTCTCAAATCGTTTTAAATTCCAAGTATTTTTTGAATATGATATGTTTTCCTCTATAATTTTATGGAACTCTTCCTGGGGAAGTGTAACTCCCCATTCAATGGCCTTGCTTATAGCTTCAACGGATAACTCAGGTAACAGATATCCGTAATGTTCTATTTGGTCTATTGCTCCCCATTGAGAGGTGATAGGGATGACACCCATTTGCATTAAAGTTATGACGGAGCCAGGGCAGCCTTCACTACCAGATGGAAAGATATTGAAAGCACAAAGATAGGCTAAGTCCATGAACTCTTTGGAGCTGGTATCGAGAAAATTGTAAAATGTTATATTGAGGCATTTTTCTATTTGCTTTTGATAGAACCTTATGAATTCCTCATCAAGTGGTCCGACTACATGCAAATTGTATTGGGGGTTCTCTATGAAATACTCTAAAACTAAATCTAAACCTTTCAAAATACTTCCACTAGAGCCAAACCACATGAAATCCTTCATTGAGACACTTTGCAATTTATGTTTTAGAGCACACTCTTGAACAAAATTGCTAGACTGATTAATTATATTAATTTTGCTCTGCAATTTGGAAGGATATGTTTGGATAGTAAATGAGCTTCCTATTTGAAAAATAACGTCAGCTATCTCGCAACTGTTATGCGCATCCACTAAACGCGAATATGGTAAATGTGTTCCATGTTTTGTATTAAATAGGTCTGTCCTGTTTTTTACCATTGTGAGTTGATGTTTCCAATAAGCTCCTGTCGCATAGTATATTTTAAGAGCTTGGGGATTTCTTTGGCTCATGGTTATGAAGTTTGGTTCTAAACCAAATATGATATCATACTTTCGAGTATCGCATTCTTCAGGGGCATTGAAAAGTGCAATCTTAACATTATATCCTAAACTGTAAAATATATTGCCAACAACTAGCGCTTCTCTTTTATTCTGGTGAGATAGCATGTATTTTATATTATTTTTATTGTAATATACATCGGGAATATATGAAATATATACCCATTTTCTATTAAATAGGGAGTAGAGAAAGTGACGTTTCTTGTTTCTTCTGAATATTCTGAGTTTCATGGATAAATTCGTTTTTAGAATATTTTTATTTAGATAAAGCTGAAGTACATGTCTTATAAAGATGTTTAATACTATAAATAAAACATATCTTAATTATATTCAAAGAACAAAGATATAAAAATATCCAATGATAATAGTGTAATTGCGACCTAAATCTATGTTGATAAAAGAGTTCTTAAAAAAGATAAGGGATATTCACTTTTAAGAAACGTAAATATTATATTTGAAATATATTAATGTAGAAGTGTAAATATATTGTTAAATTCATGATTGAATAGGCCAAAATATGAGTTTTCAACCTCTTTAGCATCCCACTTATTGTGCCAATGATATGCGAATGCCCCCGGAAAGAAATCTTTGTAACTATTGATATTGGGATCTTTGGCATAATCTTTGTCGAATTCCCTAAAGAAGTCAGAGAATTCTCTAAAAGGCATTCCCTCACAATATCCTCCCCATAGTGGATCAAAGAAAGCGCAAGGGTAATTTCTTAGATTTTCTAATTTCTTATCTTTGTAATTGAATAGTACCCAAGGCATTGCTGCTTTCCTTTTTTGTAATTTCTTTGCTAAGTAATTAGTTATATAGCTATTCTTGCGTAAATATAGAATGGCACTGTTGGCATATGATTGGTATTCCCATGCATAGACAAACTCATGGCCTTTTAATAGGGGAGTGAAGTCTTTCAAAAACATAACATCAAGATCGAAATATAAACCTCCATATTTGTAAAGAGAGATAATTCGAAAATCGTCCCCCTTGGCTGCAAGATTCTTGGGGGCATTAATATATGTCTTAATTTTGGAAAAGGGAGTATCACTAATTTCGTCTTCAACGTTCCACGACAATATTTTTATGTGACCTTTTAGTTCTTGTAGATATGAGTTGCTCTCGATTTGTGTATATCCATTTTCTGAGTCCAACCATAGCCATATTTCTATACTTTCCATATTTTGTGTACACAACAGACTTTTAATAGAGAAAGCTTGCTTGATACCAAAGGTTCCATGCCAGTAAGCGTGGAAAATAGTTCTTTCAGCAAGTAACTGAGATGATTGTTCTCTTTGAAGATCTGATATTTTTTTGAGATATAAATCTTTACGTTCTAAAATGTTCCAATTTGTATAACTGGACTCCAGACTTTCAGTATAGAATTCATTTTTTCTTTCGAAATAGTTTTTTAAGCTTCGAATCATATCGTATTGTTTTAAACTGGGTTACTTAAATGTAATGGTTGTAATTGGGTCAGACATGTCAAATGTAAACTTAGATATATCATTTATATTGTTAGTCTATAAATGAGCCTAAACAGTACTTTGACCTTAATTTGGCAAAGATAAAATATTTGTGGATACAATTAATGTATTTTGCTTTAATAATAAAGACATTTTATATCAAACAGTGTTGTTTGGGAAATATCTAAAGATACAAAAAGCCAGCT
Source organism: Bacteroides cellulosilyticus (assembly GCF_020091405.1). NCBI lineage: Bacteria > Pseudomonadati > Bacteroidota > Bacteroidia > Bacteroidales > Bacteroidaceae > Bacteroides > Bacteroides cellulosilyticus. Next base: position 1,157,450 of record NZ_CP081903.1, on the reverse strand, counting down.
AACTCCCAATGAATTAGTTGGCTTTAACTTTGTGGCTTTTGAGAATATCCCCGATTAAGTGGAAGGTAAAAAGACATAAGAGTTGTAAACTTGTATGAATTTATTTTAAGAAACCTCCCCTGGCATGAACTGGGGCGTATTTTATTTTAGGAAACTTTTAGGGTGTTTCTTATTTATTGCAAACTAATCGTTGATGGGGTATACGTATCCAGTAATTCCTTCATATTTATATTGACCATACCATAATTTAGGTGCATATTGTAAGTCATAGTGATGCTCACCATTTCCCCAATAGACGTATAAAGGAACAGTACCTGGTACTTGATTTCTATAAATGTATCCAACAACTCCTTCAAGTTTATATTTTCCGTTTAATAAGGTTGGCGTTGAGTCTAAAGTATAATAATGTTCTCCGTCACCCCAGTATCGGTTTAGAGGTACACTTCCATTTTGTTGCTTTGCTAACAAATAGCATGCTACTTGTTCATAAGTATATTGGTCATACCATAATTTTGGGGCATACTCTTGCGCAAAATAATGTTCTCCATTTCCCCAATATCGATAAAAAGGAACTATTTCAAGAGCTTCAACGCTCTTGCTATTAATGTAATTAATAACTGCTGTTTTTAGTTGTTCTTTTTTTACTGGGTCCTCGACTAAATCATAGATTGGATAGGTTGCGTTCCAATTGACAGATATCAATACCGAATGTGCGTCATCCACAGAATTTGTCCATTCTCCTAAGTTTATGGTGAATGTTGGAGTTGAACTTATAGTCATTGATGTGCCTGATGTGGAGCCACCGTGTGATTTTATGAAAAGTTGCCAATTGGAGTTTTTAGTATTGCTTTCTTGTATGCTAGTTGTACTCCATGATCCATTGGCATCAAGTCCAATGCCTGAAAAATTAGCTTTAGCACCTGCACTTACAGTTTTTGTTTTTTCAGTATGGTTATTCTCTTCTACGATAGCAGATTTATATAATCCTGTGTATTTCCCACCAACAGTGAAGTTTGTCAAGACATGTGTTCCATATTTGAGTACAATTTTGTCTGCTGAATATTTTTGAATATCTGATAAGAATGATGGGGTTAAATATTTGGATAATGAGTTTATATCTGTGTTTAGAAGGTATCTTCTTTGCTTTTTTATAACTTCTGCTTTTGCATATGAAAATTTGGTAGAAAATGAATATCTTTTATCAGACTCAAGTTTAGTAGAAACTGTACCTGAGAAAAAACCATCTTTTTTCACATCTATTAAAGAAGCTACAGATCCACTAAAATCAGTTTTAGTTCTTATGTCCTCAAGAAACGAGTAAGCATTTTCCCCTGCATAACAGTTCTGCTCGATAATGCCAATAAATGGATTGTCAAATCGATATTTATTGTCACCATCATTCACAAATGCTTGGACATTTATGACCTGTAGCTTTACAGCATTTTCACCTAAATATTCATCAGTGATGTCATAGCCATATCCTAAAACATCATATTTTTCATCACCGGTAGTTCGTGTGTTAATTTGATCTACCTTTTCATTTAAAAATGAATCTAATTCTTCATATTCTTGGGAACAAGAATAAAGAAGAGGCAATACTGCCAATAAAAAATAAAATTTCTTCATGGTATTAATATTTAAAGTTTAACAATTATCGAAGGTATGCATATTGGCGATTAAATCCAATTAATTAAACATGCTTATAAACATGAATTTCATTTTAATAATAAATGTAATCTAACTATTTGTCATGCAGAAGGTTGGTTTTTCTATTGTTATGTAAGACAAGGGCGCATTCTGATTTCATGTTTCTAAACACACTCTTTGAATTGGATTAAATATTGAATATTCTTACTTTTGGTAATTGTTAAACTTTAAATATTAATACCATGAAGAAATCTTATTATTTATTGGGCTTTTTGCCTCTTTTCTATTCTTGTTCAGAAATAGAGGATTTACCAAAGGTTGAATCTTTAGTGTCAAATGTAACAACAAGGGCGGCTGGAGATGGAGTGTATGATGTATTAGGTTATGGCTATGATATAACCGATGAATACATGGGCGAGAATTCAACAAGGTTGAAAATCTTAGATGTAGAAGCATTTGTGAAAGCAAATCCTAATAGATTTGATAAGCAATTTTCAGGGGTAATTGATCAAAGATGTTTTGCAGGAGCAAATGCGCAATCTTTTTTATCTCAGATAATAACCGATACGAATTTTAGTGGTTCTGTAGGTTCTTTACCAGAGAAAAAGGATAAAGAAGGTTTTTTCTCAGGGACTATAACGACGGGATTCAAAACAAGTTCAAAATATTCTTATTCTTCAAAATACTCATTTGCTAGAGCGGAGGTTTTTAAAAAGCAAAGAAGATATTTGCTGAATACAGATATTGAAACCTTATCTAAATATTTGTTGTCTTCTTTTATTGAAGATTTAAATAAGTATTCTGCGGATCGAATTGTGGAAATGTATGGAACGCATGTTCTGACTAATATAATAGTTGGAGGAAAATATACTGCATATTATAAATCTGCTATAATAGAAGAGAATAGTAGTACGGAAAAGACAGAGATTGTCAGTGCTGGGGCAAAATATAATCTAAGTAATATTGGACTTGATGCTCACGGTTCATGGAGCAAAACGGAAGTAGAGGAACGCAATAAGAAAAATTCTAATTGGGAATGCTATATTAAGGCTCTTGGTGGTTCTACTTCTGGTACTACTATTACGCTCGTACCCGAACAAGGACCAACTTTTACAATTAATTTGGGAGCATGGACAGAATCGGTTGATGACCAGCATTCTAGATTGTTTGATGTCAACTGGAATGCTACGTATCCTATTTATGATCTAATTTCTGATCCTGTGAAAAAACAGCAAATAAAGGAAGCTGTATTCAGATATATTGATAGCAAAAAGATAGAAATATTACCTATTGTACCGGTATATCAATCGTGGAATGGAAAAGATCATTATTATAATACGAATTATAGCCCAACTTATGGGGCAAAGAATGATTGGAAGTATGAGTATGTCGCTTTTTGTATATTTTCAAAACCGGTTCAAGGAACTGTCCCTTTTTATCAGTATTGGAATGGAAAAGATCATTACTATACAGTTGGTTATCATCCTGGAGGATATCAAGGGTATAACTTTGAAGGAGTACTTGGTTATGTTTATGATAGGCCTACTGATGGTGCTCTTCCATTGTACCAAGCTTGGAATGGTAGGGATCATTATTATAATACAAATTATAGTCCAACTTATGGGGAAGGTGAATGGAAATGTGAATATATCGAATGTTATGTTCCCAACTAAATGATTTTACTATGAGTTATGTCATATTTTGTTGAGAAGGTAGCCAAATGAGCTACCTTTTTCTTACTATTAATTAGTAAAATTTGCGTCACGGACTGATATTATTGCTGTAAGCAAGAGGATTTTTATTACATGTTGTGCTGGTAATGATGGGAGTTGGGTTGGGATTCTGACAGACTCTCCTAATATATTGGTGGTAGGCTCTGTTGCCATAACTGGTGGGATAGGTGATTTTTACGACATATGGTATGCCTGTTTATGGCAAGCTTACCCTTGGCTGACTAATCAAGAATTATTGGAAATTTTGAAAAAGTCAGCAAATAGATATGATGTTCCGGAACTGCCTTATGGTTGTGGTATTGTTGATATTCAGAAAGCCATAGATTTAATTGAGGCTATGCAGGAGGAATAATGGTAAGTGCTGTCTGTAAACAGCAAAATTCTTCTTTTTTTGCTGTTTGCAAACAGCAAATGCTTGTAATTGTAGTCTGAATTTATAATATAAGAATGGAGCAAAGAAATAAAGGAGATTTATGATATGTATCCTGATTTGCGAGTTGTATTTAGTACATCTTCTTTATTTAATATACTGAATGCGGTTGCCGACTTATCCAAGTGTTGTATTTCCTATGAGATGCAAGGACTTTCATATTGGCAGATGATATAGAAACCCCTTATCGGCATAAATTGCCAATCTGGATTGTTGGTTTTCTATATTGATTATACCTCTTCACATACAGGCATATCCATCCCTTTATACACCACTACAATTTTATGCAGTTTTGTGTTGCCGACAGCATTTTTCACCGTTTCCGTATCGGCATAGCGGCTGGCTTGGGCAATTGCTTCCTGACGCAACTCCTCCACACGGCTTTCGGGATCTTTATACTTGGCATACTTCAGTTCTACAATGTAACTGTGTTTCATGTCGGAGTAGATTTCCAGCAACGGGCAGAGAAATATATCGACATAGCCGGCTTGCGTATCCTGCTCTGAAATGGGACGATAGAAACGATTCTGAGCCGTCATGGCAAGGGTGAAGCCGTGGACAAAGAATTCTCCTTTCTGTTTGTCACGCTGGGAGGCATAACGTTTCAGGCAGTCGGCAATGTAGCCGAAATAGGCTTGCCAATCTCCCCGATAGGCGAGGGAGCTGGATAGTTCGCTCTTTTCGTAACTGCTGAAATTAAGGTCAGCTTCATCGTAGGTGCTCAGCAGGTAGGCGTAGAGTTGCTCACGAACCACTTGGTTGGGAATGGTGAGTTTGGTTTTACCTTTATATGTGCCACTGATAGTGAGCATACCGAAATAATAGAGTAGACTCACGAAGTTGTCGGGATTGGTGATGCTGGTGGCAGGAAAACTATCTTTTAAGTCTCCGGTAATATAACCCTGGTTCACTAAAGTCTGGATGATGGAAGCATCGTGGGCGAACTCCTTGTCCTTGCGGATGAGCATGCGCAACTTCTCATAGTCGATACGGATGTTGCTCTCTATCATATTCTGCGGTGCTTTGCCGTCATTATCAAGGTAGTTTTTGACAAAATAGAGTACCATATTAGAGTTGTACATGGTGGTTTCACCGTAACGTCCCTGTGCGAAGCAATAGTTGTCGTACCATGGTTTCATTATGTCCAACAGCTCGTCCACAGTGTGGTTGAAGTGGCTGGTGGTGGAGTAATAGGTCAGCATTTGCCGTACTTCCTCCTCTGTGAATCCTATCATTTCATTGAATTTTGGAGAGAGCGAGTAGTTAGTGCCGATATTGAATCCGCTGGTGAGATCGTCCATCGTAACAGGACTGACGCCTGTGATAAAGCAACGTTCAATGCTGGAATAGGTTCCTGATTTCACCTTGTTGAAGAATGCGCGCAGATAGCCTTCGCCATGTGTCTCGTTGGTGTAGCGGTGCAAGCTTTCGGGATCGGCGAGGATGGCGTTGGTGAAGTGGTCGTATTCGTCGATGAAGAGATAGATTCGTTGGTTGGTTTTGTTACATTCCGTAAACAAATATTCAAATTGCTCTACCGCTCCTTCTTTCTCATCCAGTTTTTCCTTGATACCTTGAGGAAGATAATCGGCATAGATATCGCAAAAGTAGTCGAACATAGTTTGGCAATGTGCATCCAGTCCTTTACGATAATTGTGCAGTTCACCAACAATTCCTGAGAAGTTGAGATAGAGCACCAGATAGCTGTTGCGATCACGCGTAGGATATTTCCCGATGTAAAGATCGCCAAACAAAGCATCAAACTTGTCCTTGGCAGCTATATCGTAATAGTGTTGCAGCATGCTTACTGTCAGGCTTTTGCCGAAACGACGAGGACGGTTAAAGAAGAAAAACTTATCCGCGTCTTCTATTATGGGAATAAAGCGGGTTTTGTCTACATAATAACAATCGTCACGGCGAATCACGGCGAAGTTCATCATGCCGTAGGGGATGTGCTTCCTTCTGGGTGCTATATATTCTTCCATAGCTGATGCCCTTTTTAAAAGTTTGCTTTGAATGCAAACAAAGGTACGCCCTTTCCGCTATTTCTCCAAACAAAGATTCTTAAAAACACGGTACACTTTCTTGATTATCTTACTTTCCTCCGAAATAATTAAACCGTATCATCTCATCCGAAATATCATATGCCTTCTTTGCAAACTCCACATCTTCCGGACTATACCCTTTCCCTTCCACGTTCATCTGTGAACCTACGGCGAATCCTTTCTTTTTAGGATTGAGAATACTTTCTCCCAGTCCGGTCCAATAATAATCGTCAAGTTGGAGTAAGTTCAGCAGGGTGGGATACATATCTATTTGCCCCATCACTTCATCGTAACGCATACCTATGGGAGAGTTGACAACGATGAAAGGAGTAAACTGCTTGTCGGACACGATCCCTTTGCCACCGGGACTTTCGCATAGCTCTGCACGATAAGACGCTAAACCTTCGTGATCTCCTGTAATTACAATCAGCGTTTCCTTATATTGAGGGAGCGTTTTCAGATACTCTACGAATTTACCGATAGCCTTATCCGTGTAGCGGGCAGTGATCATATAATTACCCATCTTTTCCGGAATGTTGGAGGAGAATGAAATCTCTCTCAAATATTCCGGTAATATGAATGGAGCATGACCGGAATAGGTAATAAGCTGCATATATGCATTTTCCCCTTCTTTCCAGATCTCCCCTTTTTCTATCTTTTCCTGGCATTGGGCAAAGAATGAGCCGTCTCCGGTACGTTTGTGCGTGCCGAAAGCTTCCGTCAGTTCGAAGTCGTGATAGGCGATAATGGTATCCATACCGAAACTTTGGGCTATGGGACCTTGATTCCAGGTGGATATCTTATCTATGGTGAGCAGATAGTTGCGCGAATGGCTCTTTTCGTGCATGGCTTTCTGCAACGAAGGATAGACATGATTGGGGTATTGGCTGCTGTACGTGCCACTGTTGATGGGCAGCAATCCGGTACAGAGCATAAGTTGGGCATCTATGGAGCGTCCGCCTTTTACCTGTGTCAGTACGTGTGGGGCATAGATGGTGGTGGAGTCTTTCAGAAGTTTGTTCAGGTAAGGGGTGATTTCTTGTCCTTCCACTTCTTTCTCCAATACCCAGCTCTCCAATGATTCTGCCAGAATGATGATACAATTGGTGCGGCGATTAATACTACTGTCCGGCAGGGCAACTTCATGTTTGGGCTTTTCACTTAACCATTTTTCTATCTTTGCTTCCAGTTCAGGAGTTAACTTTTGCTGCTGACCTACCAGATCATAGCAAAGGCTACCGAAAATGGTATAGAGAGAAGGTCCGCTTGAGCAGAAATATGCTTTGTCGCGATACTCCTTGTATGCATTTGAAAATCCGCCTTTAATCAGGGTCACTGTGCCAAAGATACAGATGATGACTGCAAGTACCACCGAATAAGCAAGTACCGGTGCGGGACGCTTCTGGTGTGCGGTTTTTGTACGCCAATGAATGACGGCAGCCGCAAGGGTGGATAATGGGAAAAGTATATCATACCAGCGAAGAGAGTCGAAAACGCTTCCGGTGAAATCGGCTAAGTTTCCTGATAATCCGTAGCTGTTCAGAGGAATGGCGGTGTAATAGGTTCTGAAGTACATAAGATTGGCTATCAGCAGGAGATCCAGCAGGAGCATGATGAACGTCTCTGTTTTCCACATGCGGAAAAGGGCGTAGGGGATAAGCAATATAAGTGTGGCTATCAGTTTTGTTGTATAACATTCAACTGTAGAAAGAGAGGCGAAAGTAGTCGGGATACACCATAATATATCGAATAACATGAATTTCAGAAAAATAGTGATTCCGAACGTCAGCATGGACTTATCGATCTTTGTCATAATAAAGCGTTTGTTTTATATCCGGGTGCAAAGATACGATATATTTTTCCGATATCACTCCGTGTGCTATATAAATGAACTACAGAACTTATTTGTCGGGGCTTGTATGGATAAATCTCGTTAATATTGGATATATCTTCTTTAACTTAAAGATATTTCTTGTATCTTTGCACCCTTAATTCGTTAAATCCCAAGCAATGAAGGAATTCCTGCAATTGATGCGACGTTTTGTGTCGCCGTATAAGAAGTATATAGGATGGGCAATCGTGCTCAATGTTTTATCGGCTGTTTTCAATGTATTCTCATTCACTTTGTTGATTCCAATCCTGAATATCCTGTTCAAGACAGGTAGCGGGGAGAAAGTATACCATTATATGGAGTGGGGCAGCGATGATTTGAAAGATGTAGCAATAAATAACTTCTATTACTATGTTACTCGGTTGATAGAGGTGCATGGCCCGATAATGACGCTTCTGTTTATGGGGCTTTTCCTTGCTCTCATGACGATGCTGAAAACTTCCTGCTACTTCGGTTCTTCTGCGGTAATGATCCCTTTGCGTACGGGAGTTGTTCGTGATATACGTATCATGGTTTATTCTAAAGTAATGCACTTGCCGCTTGGCTTCTTCTCTCAGGAACGGAAAGGAGATATTATTGCCCGTATGAGTGGTGATGTGGGAGAAATAGAAAACTCCATTACCAGTTCGCTGGATATGTTGCTGAAAAATCCGATTTTGATTCTGTTCTATTTTACAACACTGATTATAACCAGTTGGCAGTTGACCCTGTTCACCATCGTAGTACTTCCCGGAATGGGCTGGCTGATGGGGAAGGTCGGCAAGAAGCTGAAACGCCAATCTTTGGAAGCGCAGGGCAAATGGAGTGACACCATGTCACAGCTGGAAGAAACTCTGGGTGGCTTGCGTATCATTAAAGCCTTTATTGCAGAAGATAAAATGGTGGATCGCTTTACCAGATGTAGTAATGAACTGCGTGATGCGACCAATAAAGTGGCCGTTCGTCAGGCGTTGGCTCATCCGATGAGTGAGTTCCTGGGAACGCTTTTGATTGTATTGGTGCTTTGGTTTGGCGGTATGCTGATTTTGGGTGATGAGCATTCTTCGCTGGAAGCTCCGACGTTTATTTTCTATATGGTTATTCTGTATAGCATCATAAATCCGTTGAAGGATTTTGCAAAAGCAGGATACAACATTCCGAAAGGTCTGGCCTCCATGGAACGTGTGGATAAGATTCTGAAGGCTGAGAATCCTATTAAGGAACCCGTAAACCCGCTTCCTTTGCATGGTATGAATCGGCAAATCGAGTTTAGGGATGTTTCCTTCAGTTATGATGGGAAGAGGGAAGTTCTGAAACATATCAATCTGGTTGTTCCGAAGGGGCAGACGATTGCGTTGGTTGGGCAGTCCGGATCGGGAAAATCTACGCTGGTAGATTTGCTTCCGCGTTACCATGACATACATTTCGGTGAAATCATGATTGATGGCGTTAGTACCAAGAATTTCCGTATTCATGATTTGCGTGGCCTGATAGGAAATGTAAATCAGGAAGCGATCCTGTTTAATGATACATTCTTTAATAACATAGCATTTGGTGTGGAAAACGCCACACTGGAGCAGGTAATGGAGGCGGCGAAGATTGCCAATGCGCACGATTTCATTATGGAGACAGAGCATGGATACAACACAAATATCGGTGATCGTGGTGGCAAGCTTTCCGGAGGACAGCGTCAGCGTATCAGTATTGCCCGCGCTATTTTGAAGAATCCGCCTATTCTTATTCTTGATGAGGCTACTTCTGCTCTCGATACGGAATCCGAACGTCTGGTGCAGGAAGCTCTGGAGCGTTTGATGAAAACCCGTACTACAATTGCTATTGCCCACCGTCTTTCTACTATTAAAAATGCAGATGAAATCTGCGTACTCTATGAAGGCGAAATTGTGGAACGCGGCAGGCACGAGGCTTTGTTGGAGAAGAATGGATACTATAAGCGATTGAATGATATGCAGTCTCTGTCTTAAACAGAAAGCTGATACAACAATAAGTTTTTGTCAGTTTTACCTACACTACCTACACCCGGGAGGGTAAGATTTTCATTCATAGCATGTTATGTGGTATAGGTAACGGTGTAGGTAGGTGTAGGCAATTGGTTTGCCTACACCGGCTTTTTTACTTTTCTTTATTGGAGTGGCGATAGGTGATTGCAACGACATTAGGGCTACTCCTTTCTTTATAATATAAACTAACATCTTGTTGGAATACAGTGTTTTACGACTATCTGGCGCTAGGGAACTTGCCTTCCTGCATTTGGAAACGAACGTTTCCCTTAATGGGAATTATCGTTTCCCTTAATGGGAACGCTCGTTACTCTTAATGGGAACTGTCGTTTCTCTTAATGGGAATGCTCGTATCTCTTTGTGGAAACGCTCGTTTCCTCTGTTGGGAACGGATACCGAAGCTTGTTTTGTTGACCTTAATGAATAGAGGAAAGGGGAATGGAAAGGCTTATTTTCTTCCGAAATCGGCAGGTATTTCTCCCCACTGTTTAGTTTCCCACTTCATGATTTTGGTGGTGTAGGTGTTTTCGCGCAGCCACTTTTCGGCGCGCTCTATCAGCTTGAATAGCTCTTCTGTTTTGGGTTCACGTGGCAGTTTTGTCTTGCATTTTTTCTGTTTTATCCAGCTGATGGCATTCACACTGTCGCTGTAGATGGGCATATCGAAGCCTTTCTGTTTCAACAGGGCGAGTCCGTGGACGATAGCAAGAAACTCACCGATATTATTCGTACCATATACCGGTCCGAAATGGAATATTTCTTGTCGGCTGGCTACGTGTACACCGCGATATTCCATAGCTCCGGGATTACCGCTACAGGCAGCGTCTACGGCGAGACTATTCTCTGTTACACAGGTGGGGAGAGGGGCGTCGGCATCTTTCTTGGGAGCATGAGCAGCGGCGGGTGCCCGTTTGATATATTCATACGGAGAGGAGGCGAAGGCCTTTTCCGCTTCTTCGCGCGTCTCGAACGATTTGTATTTCGCTCCTTCGTAGCCTTTGATTTGTAACTGACAGTCCGTCCAGGAAGTATAAATGCCCGGATTGACGCCTGACCATACAACGTAAAATTTCTCCTTTCCCATATCGGGGACAAAGGTAATGCAAACCGGAGGCAGTACAAAATAAGCTTGCTTAATTTTTAATGTTAAGATGTAGCTTGGCTTATTTTGGAAGTGGAGAAAGATGATTGTGTAGAGAAAAAGTGGTAAATACTTTGCTGCAAATCGGATAATCCTTATCTTTCGCTGTGTTATCAAGCTAATATTTAAAAATTATGGAAATATATCACGGTGGATACTGCCCGGTAGAGACTCCTGGAATTATTGAAGGTAGATATGCTAAAGATTTTGGTACGGGCTTTTACTGTACGGAATTGAAAGAGCAAGCTGTCCGTTGGGCAAGACGCTATGATGCATCGGTGGTCAATATTTATGATTTTAAACTAAATCCGGCATTGAATGTTTTATGTTTTACAGAGATGACAGAAGACTGGCTTGATTTTATTGTGAACTGCCGTAATGGGATGAAGCATCATTATGATATTGTAATCGGAGCGATGGCGAATGACCAGATTTATAATTACATATCAGATTTTATTAGCGGAGTTCTAACAAGGGAGCAATTCTGGGTGCTGGCAAAGTTCAAGCATCCTACCCACCAGATAAACTTTTGTACACCGGAAGCTTTGGAATGTCTCACTTTTATTAAGAGCGAGGAGATTAAAGTATGATAGGAAGAGAAAAGAAAGAGTATAATGATTTGTTTTTTGTTTGCAGTTTGGTTGAATATATTGGTCGAAAAACTAAAAACCACCGGAATGTCGTCGTGAATGCGATAGGAAAAGAAAAACTGCTGCGCATTTATGAATTGGCTGACGTTTATCACAGCGAAAACATAGATAAGGTAACAGATGAACTTATTGATGGTTATCATATTGAAACAGGTGTGTTTGATAATGTTGCCGATGCTAAATATGCAATCCCTACTTATTGGGATATAGGGAAAGTATACAAACGATTAATCATTGAACTCTGTGATAAGCAGGATAAAGAGCCAGTTGAAGCCTTGATTGAAGTGTATAACTCATGGCTTTCACGAAAGATTGAGGATTTTAATAGTAGTCTGTATTTTGAAAATCCTGATTATTTGTACCAGTCATATATAAGAGGGGAAGTTCTTTAACATTCTAGTTCTCCCGAACAACTTGCTCCTTTCATTTGTTTCCTTATATGAAGCAAAAATTAAATACCAAAAGAAAGGATTAAATATGATCAGAGAACGGACATTTGCTGAGGCATTGGAACATCGCCGCAGCTATTATTCCATCAGTAACGACTCTCCGGTTCAGGACGAGGAAATTGTACACATCATCCGTACAGCAGTAAAGCATGTGCCTTCGGCATTTAACTCGCAGACTACACGTGTTGTGTTGTTACTGGGCGACGAACATCAGAAACTATGGAGAATTGTGAAGGATCAGCTGGAAGAACGCCTGTCCGAAGAACAATATCGCCAGTCGGAGAAGAAGATCGATACTTCGTTTTCTTGCGGATATGGCACGATACTTTTCTTTGAAGACCGCTCCATTGTGGAAGGACTGCAAAAACAATTCCCTACTTATCGTGAGAATTTCCCGACGTGGTCGCAACATACCTCTGCCATGCATCAGCTGGCCATCTGGACTATGCTCGAAGATAAAGGCCTGGGCGCTTCCCTGCAACACTATAACCCGTTGATTGACGAAGATGTACGCAGCACGTGGCGTCTTCCCGAAACCTGGCAGTTGATTGCACAGATGCCTTTCGGTACTCCTGTTGCCGAACCGGGCGGGAAAGAATTTGATGATTTGAGCGAACGCATTAAAATTTTTATCTGATAGTAAATCTCTCAGGATAGAATTGCTTACCTTTGTACGCAAAGGTAAGCGCTTATGATACGTATTTTTTTAACCGGCTACATGGGAGCCGGTAAAACCACTTTAGGAAAGGCTTTTGCCCGCGAACTGAATATACCGTTCATAGATCTGGACTGGTATATCGAAGAACGTCTTCACAAATCCATACGTGAACTGTTCACCGAGCGGGGAGAGGCCTCTTTTCGTGAACTGGAACGAACCATGCTGCACGAAGTGGCTGAGTTTGAAAACGTCATTATTTCGACCGGAGGCGGCACTCCTTGCTTCTTCGATAACATGGAGTATATGAACGAACACGGACAGACCGTTTTTCTGGATGTTCATCCTGACGTTTTGTTCCGCCGGCTGCGTGTGGCTACGCAGCAACGCCCCATTCTGCAAGGGAAAACGGACGAAGACTTGCGAGCTTTTATTGTAGAAGCCTTGGAAAAACGTGCGCCGCACTATGGCAAGGCAAGGTACCGTTTTGATGCCGGACAGTTGGAAAGCCGCCGGCAAATTGCGGATTCTGTGCAGCAATTACGTAACTTGCTGGGCATTTAACCGCTTGTAAATGTGTAATTTTAGGAGGAAAACGCAATAAATATCGAGAATTATCGTATTTTTGTCGCCCTATTAAAATCAAACAACAAACATCTGAGTTACAAAAAATGAGAAAATGGCGTATTGAAGATTCAGAAGAGCTTTACAACATTACAGGTTGGGGCACTTCGTACTTTGGTATCAATGACAAAGGTCATGTAGTGGTGACACCTCGTAAAAACGGTGTCGGCGTCGATTTGAAAGAATTGGTGGATGAGTTGCAATTGCGAGACGTGGCGGCTCCTATGCTGATACGTTTTCCCGATATTCTGGACAACCGGATTGAGAAGACTTCTTCATGTTTTAGGCAGGCCGCTGAGGAATACGGCTATAAAGCGCAGAACTTTATCATCTATCCTATCAAGGTTAATCAGATGCGCCCTGTGGTTGAGGAGATTATCAGCCATGGAAAGAAATTCAATCTCGGGTTGGAAGCCGGGTCGAAGCCTGAACTTCATGCCGTGATTGCTATTAACTCAGATTCTGACTCGTTGATTATCTGCAACGGCTATAAGGATGAGAGCTATATAGAGTTGGCTTTGCTTGCCCAGAAGATGGGAAAGCGCATTTTCCTTGTAGTAGAAAAAATGAACGAGCTAAAGCTGATAGCCAAGATGGCGAAGCAGTTGAATGTTATGCCTAACATTGGTATTCGTATCAAGCTGGCTTCTTCAGGAAGCGGCAAATGGGAAGACTCAGGCGGCGATGCAAGCAAGTTCGGACTCAGTTCCAGTGAATTGCTCGAAGCACTCGACTTTTTAGACTCAAAAGGACTGAAAGATTGTCTGAAATTGATACATTTCCATATCGGAAGCCAGGTTACAAAAATCCGTCGCATTAAGACAGCCTTGCGCGAAGCGTCTCAATTCTATGTGCAGCTTCACTCTATGGGATTCAAAGTAGAATTCGTTGATATCGGTGGTGGCTTGGGCGTAGACTACGATGGAACACGCTCGTCCAGCAGCGAAAGCAGCGTCAATTATTCCATTCAGGAATATGTGAATGACTCTATTTCCACTTTGGTGGATGCCAGTGATAAAAATGATATTCCCCATCCCAATATTATTACGGAAAGTGGACGCGCGCTGACTGCCCATCATTCCGTGCTTATTTTTGAAGTGTTGGAAACCACCACTTTGCCCGAATGGGACGATGATGAAGAAGTAACTGAGGAAGACCATGAATTGGTGCAGGAACTTTATGGCATTTGGGATACATTGAATCAAAATAAGATGCTGGAAGCCTGGCACGATGCACAGCAAATTCGTGAAGAAGCGCTCGACTTGTTCAGTCATGGAATTGTGGATTTGAAAACACGTGCACAGATTGAGCGTCTTTACTGGTCTGTTATGCGTGAGGTGAACCAGATTGCAGGCGGCTTGAAGCATGCTCCCGATGAACTTCGCGGACTGCCGAAACTGTTGGCGGATAAATATTTCTGTAACTTCTCGCTGTTCCAGTCCCTGCCGGATTCCTGGGCTATCGACCAGATATTCCCGATTATGCCCATTCAGCGTCTGGACGAACGTCCCGACCGTGCGGCAACCTTGCAGGACATCACTTGTGACTCGGATGGAAAGATCGCTAACTTTATCTCGACTAAGAATGTGGCACACTATCTGCCCACTCATTCTTTAAAGAGTAAGGAACCTTATTATATGGGTGTGTTCCTGGTAGGTGCCTATCAGGAGATTCTGGGTGATATGCATAATCTTTTCGGTGATACGAATGCTGTGCATGTATCTGTTAATGAGAAAGGATATACCATCGAACAAGTGATTGATGGCGAAACTGTAGCGGAAGTGCTTGACTATGTTCAATATAGTCCTAAGAAACTGGTGCGTACACTGGAGACTTGGGTGACTCAATCAGTAAAAGAGGGACGTATTTCGTTGGAAGAAGGAAAAGAATTCCTTTCCAATTATCGTTCCGGTCTGTACGGATATACTTATTTGGAGTGAATTAGTTACGAGCTACGAGCTACAAGCTACGAGTACTATGCAGCATGTTTGCGCAGCCACTCGTAGCTTGTAGCTCGTAGCTAAAAACTTATAACCATGAGAGAAAAACTGACAGTAATAAAGGTGGGTGGCAAAATCGTGGAGGAAGAAGCTACCCTCCATAAGTTGTTGGATGACTTTGCAGCTATCGAGGGCTACAAAGTCTTGGTACACGGAGGTGGCCGTTCGGCCACAAAATTGGCTGCCCGACTGGGCATTGAAAGTCAGATGGTAAACGGGCGTCGTATCACGGATGCCGAAACGCTGAAAGTAGTGACGATGGTGTACGGCGGGCTGGTGAACAAGAATATTGTAGCCGGACTTCAGGCGCGTGGTGTCAATGCACTGGGATTGACAGGCGCGGATATGGATGTGATCCGTTCCGTAAAGCGCCCGGTGAAAGACGTTGACTATGGCTTTGTGGGTGATGTAAAGCAAGTGAATGCAGAGTTTCTGGGTGATTTGATCCATAAAGGAGTAGTGCCCGTTATGGCTCCGCTGACGCACGACGGTGCAGGCAATCTGCTGAATACAAATGCCGATACTATTGCAGGAGAGACTGCAAAAGCCCTTGCTGCTTTGTTCGATGTGACATTGGTATTCTGTTTTGAGAAGAAGGGGGTGCTTCGTGACGAGAACGATGACGATAGCGTGATACCCCAGATCACTCCTGCCGAATTCAAACAATACGTAGCGGACGGTGTTATTCAAGGAGGTATGATACCCAAGCTGGAGAATTCTTTTGAAGCTTTGAATGCGGGAGTAACTGAAGTGGTAATTACCTTAGCGTCAGCAATTAACGAGAATAGCGGAACCCGCATCAAAAAATAATTCAAAAAAAGTAGTGATCAACTGTAACTTTCCATATACTTAACCGTCATTATTAATAGAGATGCAAGAAATCAGTTTTCGGAATGACATTCTCCCTCTGAAAGACAAACTCTTTCGGTTGGCTCTCCGGATTACTTTCGACAGAGCAGAGGCAGAAGACGTTGTGCAGGAAACGCTGATAAGAGTCTGGAACAAACGTGATGAGTGGACGAAATTCGGTTCTATCGAGGCTTATTGCCTGACAGTGGCAAAGAATCTGGCAATAGACCGTAGCGAAAGAAAAGACGCTCAGACCGTGGAACTGACACCTGAAATGGAACAGACTTCCGGAGCATCCAACCCTTACGATCACTTGGTGGATAAAGAGCAAATGACACTCATCCATCGTCTGGTCAATGAACTCCCCGATAAACAAAGGCTGATCATGCAGCTTCGGGATATAGAGGGTAAGAGTTATAAAGAAATCGCGGTCGTCCTGCATTTGACGGAGGAACAGGTAAAAGTGAACCTCTTCAGGGCGAGGCAAAAAGTAAAACAACGGTATTTAGATATAGATGGTTATGGACTGTAAATATATAGAACAACTTTTAGAACGCTACTGGCAGTGTGAGACTTCCCTTGAGGAAGAAGCGCAATTGCGTGCTTTCTTTAACGGAAGCGACGTTCCGGAGCATTTGCTTCGCTACAAAGACTTGTTCGTATATCAGCAACTGCAACAAGAAGTGGGGTTGGGAGCAGATTTCGACGCCCGTGTGCTTGCAGAAGTGGAGACTCCGGTGGTAAAGGCAAAACGCTTGACGCTTACCGCACGCTTCGTTCCGCTGTTCAAGGCCGCCGCAGTAGTGGCAGTGGTACTTTCATTAGGGAATGTGATGCAGCATTCATTCTATAGTGATGTAAAAGAAGTGGCCGCAGCCGATACGATAGGCAAACAAATTACCACACCTTCGGTAGCTCTTTCGGGAGACGTGACGATTACCCACGAACAACAGATTCTGGATAGTCTGCAACGGGTAGACAAGAAGGTGGAACTGAAGAAGTAACGTTTTCATTTGCTTTTAAGAATAACATTTTCATTTGCTTTAAACATAAATATAGTTAGTGTGCTTTATTAAAACAACAAATTGAGGCTGTGAAGTTTCAATTCTCTCAAATTCTTATAAAAACTAACTAAGATAGATGGGACGCCGCGAGATGCAGCGTCCCTTTTATGCATATATACTCTTCAAAGCTGAGGCGATTTATTAAAAACGAACCGGTAAGATGGTTATTATAGTAGGATTTTATATCTTTGTCCTGTTCGTAAACGTTTGTAAGCATGAAAAACCGGTACCTGCTTTTTGTAATCTCTTTGCTGTTCTGTTGCCTTCTGCAAGCGCAGGAGAAAATAGATTCTTTACTGGTGGTTCTGGACAGGACAATTGAAAACACCGTTCAATACGAGCAAGCCAGACTGAAACGCATTGATCAGATCAAAGAATATTTCCGGACTCGTAAGAGTACTTCTCCTTCCGAGGAATACCAAATCAATCAACAACTTTTTGATGAATATGAAGCGTATATTTGCGATTCAGCAAGACATTATATCAATCGCAATATCGAGATTGCCCTTCAGCACAACAATCAAGATTGGCTGGATGAAGCCAAACTGAAGAAGGCAAGCATCCTGGGAAAGACAGGTCTGTATGCAGAAGGCGTGGCCTTGTTGAAGTCTATAGATAGCAAGCAACTTTCCAGAGAACAACTCATTGAATATTACATCACTTTTGAGGATATTTATCTCTATCATGCAGAGTATGCGATGGACGACGAATATCAGATCGAATATCTGAATAACCTGTATACCTACCGCGACTCTGTATTGCAGATGGTAGAAGAGGGGTCTTATCAGTATGTCATAGCTTATACTCCCGAACTTCTGCAACAAGGAAGAGGAGAGGAAGCCATTGAAATGTTGGAAGCCTATCAGCAAAAGCTTTCACCGGATACACGGGATTATGCAGTGGTGACTTCTATTCTAGCTTTTATCTATCAGAGTACGGGACAGCGGGAAAAGCAAAAAGAGTACTTGATAAAGAGCGCGATTGCTGATATTCGTGGTGTGGTGAAAGAGAATAATTCCTTGCGTGCATTGGCGGAACTGCTATATGAAGAGGGACAATTGCAACGGGCGGATGTTTATATGAAGCGCAGTATGGAAGATGCCAATTTCTACAATGCCCGTCTCCGGAATGTGCAGGCTTCAAGGATGCTCCCGGTCATAGACCATGCCTATCAGGTGGAGAAACAGAAGCATCAGCAGGTGTTACAGATCTTCCTGGTTGTTACCAGTTTACTGACGCTGTTTCTGGCATGTGCGGTGTGGTATGTAATTCGTCAGGTGAAGAAGCTGGCCCGTGCGCGACAGGATTTGCTGGCTATGAATGAAGAGCTGAAACTTCTGAATGAAAGATTGATCGAAGTAAATCAGAGACAGCACGAAACGAATAACTCACTGACGGAGGCTAATCATATTAAGGAGGAGTATGTCGGCCGGTTTATGGGGTTGTGCTCCACATACATTGATAAGTTGGAGGGATACCGCCGGATGCTTAACAAACAGGCTGCTTCGGGAAAGGTGGAGGAACTCTACAAAACGTTGAAATCCTCCCGTTTCATCGATGAGGAGCTGAAAGAATTCTATCAGAACTTCGATAATTCATTCCTTAGTATCTTCCCTGATTTTGTGAAACGCTTTAATGAGCTGTTGCCGGAAGAAGAAAGAATTATTCCTAAACAGGATGAACGGCTGACAACAGAGCTTCGTATATTCGCCTTAATTCGTTTGGGAATTACGGACAGTGCCAAGATTGCAGGTTTCCTGCGTTATTCCATTACTACTATTTATACCTACCGTTCCAAATTGAAGAATCGCTCTCTTTGCCGTGATAATTTTGAAGAAGAGGTGATGAAGATTGGGTCTTTTGCTGGTTAGAGCTTTCTTTGTTTTCATTTAGTTTTTTAACGCCCTTTATTTGCTTTATCTTACTGATATATAATATTTTGATTCTTTTGTTAATCTAGATTTTCTTTAGTCCTCTTTTTCTTCCCCCTTCTTTTTACAGACATTTGCATTGTCGCCTCAACCTGTGGAGGTGAACAGAATGATTGCTAATCTAAAAACTAATAGTATGAATGTAAAAAGAACAAAGTTATGTTTGTGCCGGTCTCTTCTTCTTATGGCCGGATTACTTTTTGCAGTGGCATCCTTTGCCCAGGATTTAACCGTGAAAGGAAAAGTAACGGATACCACGGGCGAAACTGTAATCGGTGCCAACGTAACCGTGAAAGGTACGACTAATGGTATCATTACCGATATTGACGGTAACTATACTTTGTCGGGAGTGAAACCTTCTTCCGTCCTTGTTTTCTCCTTTATTGGCTACAAAACACAAGAAATCCCCTGTAGCGGACGCAAAGAAATCAATGTAGTGCTGTCGGAAGACGCTCAGGCACTGGATGAAGTTGTGGTAGTGGGCTACGGTTCATTGAGCAAGAAAGAACTTTCCAGTTCCATTGTGCAGGTAGACAGATCGAAGTTCCTGCAAGGTTCCATGAACAATCCGATGGAGATGCTGACCGGTAAAGTAGCCGGTTTGACCGTAAACAATACGGCGGCAGCCAATCCGAATGCAAGTTCCTCCCTTCAGATTCGTGGTGCAACCTCTATTTCGGCATCCAATGACCCGTTAGTGGTAATTGATGGTGTGGCAGGTGGCGATATCCGCAACCTGGCAGCACAGGACATTGAGTCGATGACCGTACTGAAAGATGCCGCTTCCGCCGCTATCTACGGAACACGTGGTGCCAATGGTGTAATCCTGATTACTACCCGTAAGGGAGCCGGAGAAGCCGGACGCGCCCAAGTGACTTACGACAGCTGGTTCGGTGTGAACCTGGCAAAGAGTGGCCCGGATATCTTGAGCGCAGACGAATTCCGTCGTTCCCGCCGTGCAACGGACTATGGGTATTCTACTGATTGGTACGACCTGTTGCTGCGCGACTTCTCGTATGATAACAACCAATATCTTTCTATCGACGGCAGTACCAAGAACGGATATTATGGCGCTTCTTTCAATTATAAGAAAGCAACCGGTCTCGATCTGAACAGCAGCCGCGAAGAATTTGGCGGACGCTTTGTCCTGAACCAGCGTATGATGGATGGAATCGTAGAACTGAACGGTTCACTCAACGCCCGTCGCGTGAATGAAGTATGGGGCAACGACGGTATGTTCGATACTGCCCTGAGCATGAACCCTACCATGCCTTTGTATAACGAGGACGGAACTTACTTCCAGCCTACTTCTCCTACCGGAGCACGCAATCCGGTGCAGGAACTGAAAGAGATCGACAATAACGGGCAGCGCGTTTACCTGTTGGGTACTGCTGAGGTAAAAGTCAACCTGATCCGTTCGGAAAAGCAAATGCTGAATACTTCATTGAGCTACTCTTTGCACTACAACGATCTGAAACAGCACTATTATACCCCTTCCACCGCCGGTGAATCATACTGGAACGGTTATAACGGACGTGCAGAAGTGACTTACCAGAAATGGTACACTTCCCGCCTGGAGTGGTTGGGTAACTACTCGCTGGATCTGGGTGACCACAACTTCAAGGCAATGGTAGGCTACAACTACGAGCAAACCACCTGGGAACGCCTGCAAGCCGGAAACAGTGACTTCAATTTCGATGATATTCTCTGGAATAACCTTGGAAGCGGTTCTTATCTTGCCAAAGGAAAAGCAAGCATGGGTACCGGTAAATCTCTTGCCAAACTGATCGGTGTCTTCGGACGTGTTAACTATAACTGGAAGAATCTGTTGATTGCTTCCGCTTCTATCCGTTACGAAGGCTCTACCAAATTCGGTGCAGATCATAAATGGGGCGCTTTCCCGTCTCTTTCCCTTGCCTGGGAAATGGCGAATATGGGTTTCCTGAAAGACCATCAAAACGTCGTCCAGAGTTTGAAGCCCCGTGTCTCTTATGGTGTGACAGGTCGTTCGGACTTCGATTGCTATCAGTCATTGGCCACTTACGGCTCTCATAAAAATGCCCAGCTGAATGTTACGGATACCTATCTGATGGATGGTGCCTGGGTAACAGGTTATGCCCCTTCGGTGAATGCCAACTCCAAACTGGGCTGGGAGAAGAGTGTCAGTATGAACATTGGTGTTGACTTTGCCTTGTGGAACAGGTTGCGCGGTTCTGTCGAATGGTTTGACCGCCAGTCACGCGACTTGCTTTACAACTATACGGCTCCACAGCCTCCCTACATCTACTCTACAATTCTGGTAAACGTAGGAACCACTGTGAACCGTGGTATCGAAGTGTCTCTGGAAGGCGACGTTTTCAAAGGAACTCCCGTAGAATGGACATCCGGCATCAACTACTCTTACGGTACTACAAAACTGGATAAACTCTCCAACAGCCTGTACAAAGCTTCTTATGTGGAACTGTATCAGAAACCGGGCGTAGGTACCAGCGAATACTTCTTCCGTGTGGAAGAGGGCAGCAAGATCGGCCAGTTCTATGGCTATGAGTATGCCGGTGTAGAGAATGGTGATATGATGATTTATACCGATGAAGGCGAAAAGGTTCCCGTGTCCAAGGCGGATGTGAAGTACAAACGCTATATAGGCAATGGTACGCCGACCTCTTATCTCTCCTGGAGCAACACGATCCGTTATAAGAATTTCGACCTGAGCCTGATGTTCAACGGTGCTTTCGGTTTTGAGATCTTCAATATGCGTCGTTACGGAATGGGGCTGAAAGGTTGCGGTACGGACAATGTGCTGCGCGATGCTTATGGAAAAGATGCGGATATTACAACCGGTGGCGGTGTGATCTCTTCCTTCTTCCTTGAAAAGGGCGATTACTTTAAACTGGATAACCTGACTCTGGGATATACCATCACCCCGAAAGAAAACAAGTTCATCAAGGGTATGAGAGTTTATCTGACAGCTAAGAATCTGTTTACGCTGACCGGTTATTCCGGTAACGATCCCTCAGCCGTTGCCATCAACGGACTGACTCCGGGTGTAGATACAAACAGCGCCTATCCTTCGGCTACCCAGTTGAGCGTAGGCTTGAATATCCGTTTCAAATAAGGCTATCGTTTTAATCATTAATACAGAAAAGAATTATGAAATATCTGAAATATAAATGTCTGTTGGCAATCATTCTGGGTTGTTCATTGAGCGGTTGCTTCGACCTTACGGAAGAAGTGTTCGACCGTGTAGACTCCGGCGTCTATTATCAGGACGAGAATAGTGTGAAGAGTGCGGTAGCTACCATCTACTCCACAGGGGCTACCAGTTATGCCGAATACTTCTGGTACATGCAGGAATTTCCTGCCGATCAGGTGACCTGGCGTGTATGGAATGGCGGTCAGTGGGGATATGATGAGGGTGAAAAGTTCATCTTCTCCATCCAGAACTGGACTCCCGATGCCAAGATTATCCGCAGTGCCTGGGAGAATGCATGGACCACTATCGGCCTGTGTAACACTTTATTGGCTGATATGGGGAGGTTAACTTCTGCCGACCTGAAGATGACCGATGAGAAACTGAAAGCTTATGAAGGCGAAGTACGTACACTCCGTGCCTGGGCTTATTACAATATCTTCGAAATCTGGGGTGGTGCATTGCCGCTGAATATTGAACCGGCCACAGTAGACGGTGAATTGCCACCCACTGCCGATCCGGACTTCGATACAAGTTGCAAGAAGATTTATAACTTCATTGCTACCGAGCTGGATGATTGCTACGAAGGAATGGTCGAAAATCAGGTGAACCGCATGAACAAGGCCGTGAACCGTATGATCAAGGCCCGCCTGTTGCTGAATGCCGAAGTGTTCATCAAAGAAAACCATTATACCGAATGTGCCGAATTGTGCCGTGAAATAATCAGTGGTAAATATGGTAACTATGAATTGGCAAAGGATTACCGTGATATTTACTCTATCAATAATACCGAGTGTCCCGAAGTCATCATGGCTTTTGCCTGCGAAGACGGTAAACTGAATATGGGATGGATGCGCATGACTTTCTACCCTTATAATATCTGGGACTATTTCGGAGGTACTTACAGCCAGAGCGGTTGGAACTGTACTTGTCTGGTTCCTTCGTATGACAATGCGGGAACGGTGAATGAACTGGGAGGTACACAGGGAGCTACCTGCTTCCTCGATGCGGCTTACGGTGACAAACTGGGCGCAGTCTACGAACGCTTCGACGACCGCGACATCCGTAAAAAGAATTATAGCTATGACAAAAAGAACGGCTACAGCGGTATCTTCCTGAAAGGTGCCATAAAAGCTAACTATGGTAAAGGTGAGCCTTTGAAAGCCGATGCCGACCGTGACGGACAAGACCTGGCGTATGTGGATCAGGTAGGTACGTTCATGAATCTGGGACGCAATTTGGAAACCGTCATGTCACCGCGTTGGGGAGAGACGAACTCCGGCCTTCGTCTGGTGAAGTATCCGGTATATCCTACTTCCGCAGCCATCGACTTCCAGAACATCGACGAGGTGGAATTCCGCCTGAGCGAAGTGTATTATATGCTGGCAGAGTGTGAAATGCGTGCCGGACAAGCCGACAAGGCCAAGGAATTGGTGAACGAAGTACGTAAACGTTACTTCAGTGCCGGCGACTGGGCAGACGTGAAAGACAAACCGGGGCGTGGCTTCACCGCCTTCGATATGGACTGGATGTTGAGCCAGTGGGGTGTTGAGTTCCTGAATGAAGGTCGCCGCCGCCGTACAGACCTGCGTCGCTTCGACAAATTCACGCAAGGACAGTGGTGGTTCTTCGGACGTGCCACGGACAATGGTCAACTTTATCCCGCCAAGCGTGATCGTAAATATGAGTGGTATCCGTTGCCTGCTTCTGCATTGCTTGTCAATCAAGGACTGATACAGAACCCGAATTATAAATAACTCAAAAACAGAAAATCCATGAAAAAGATAGTTTATTGGCTGTTTATGTTGCCGTTGTTTGCTCCTGAGAAGTCATTTAAGGCGGTGGAACGTCGCTTAGATTCCATTCAGACATTGGGAATCAACGTGGTGTGGTTCATGCCGATCAATGAAGTGGGGCAGGAGAAATCTGTGAATTCCCCCTATTGTGTGAAGGACTATAAAGGAGTGAATCCGGAGTTCGGTACACTGGATGAGTTTAAGGCCTTGGTTGCCACTTGCCATCAGAAGGGGATAAATGTAATTATCGACTGGGTAGCCAATCATACTTCCTGGGACAATGCATGGATTGCCAACAAAGAATGGTATACGCAGGATGAGGCCGGAAACATAATCTTTCCTGCCGGAACCGGTTGGAAGGATGTGGCCGACTTAAACTTTGATAATCAGGAGATGCGCCTGGCAATGATTGAAGCCATGAGGTTTTGGGTTACAGAAATCGGCATCGATGGCTTCCGTTGTGATGCGGCGGACTTTGTTCCCTTCGACTTCTGGAAACAGGCGCTCGACTCTTTGCGTGCCATCCCAGAGCGTTCGTTGCTGATGCTGGCTGAAGGGAAAAGACGCGACCACTTTGATGCTGGTTTCGATATGAATTATTCCTGGGACTTTCTGGAGTCACTTCGCGATGTATTCGTAAAAGATGCTCCGGCACAGGAACTGTTTGCTACGGATAAAGCGGAGTATGACACTATCCCCGTAGGAAAAGTGAAACTGCGTTTTACCACCAATCATGATGAGTCGGCAAAGATGTCGCCTACTAAAGAATTCGGAGATGTGCGCGGCTCTATGGCAGCTTTCGTACTGACTACTTATCTGCATGGAGGAGCGTTGATTTATGGTTCACAAGAGGCGGGTTATCCCGAAGCTATCAACTTCTTTACGTATGTTCCGGTGGATTGGACGGGGAACAGTGAACTGTATCAGGAATACTGTCGTTTGATGGCTCTTTACAACGAGTATCCGGCTATCCGTAAAGGGGGATTGAAGACATATCCGCAACCCGATGTGCTGCTCTTTGAAAAACAGGATGGTAAAGACCGTGTGTTGGTTGCTGTAAATGTACGTAATCGTGAAGTAAATGTGACGCTTCCGCAAGAGTGGAACGGACATCCAAGTAAAGATATGTATAGCGGAACAGAAGAGAAGCTGGAAGCAGAACTGAGTCTGTGCCCTTATCAGTATCGAATCTTTAAG
This sequence comes from Bacteroides cellulosilyticus, assembly GCF_020091405.1. Lineage (NCBI taxonomy): Bacteria > Pseudomonadati > Bacteroidota > Bacteroidia > Bacteroidales > Bacteroidaceae > Bacteroides > Bacteroides cellulosilyticus. Next base: position 1,132,161 of record NZ_CP081903.1, on the reverse strand, counting down.
TATTGATAATATGATAATATGAATAAATGATAATTTATCAAGCTCGATTTTTCAATGTTCGTCTTGCAAATTATCAGTTTATATATAATACTAAAGCCATAATAGAATATGAAACATTCTCTTTTTATTGCCTTTTTCCTTTGCCTCGGCTCGTTCGCCTCGGCCCAGCAACTCACTTCTCCTGACGGTAACCTGTCATTGGAGTTTATGGAGCAGGCAGACGGCGTTCCGGCATACCGGCTGGACTATAAAGGCAAACCCGTTTTAACTTCCGGTCGTTTAGGTCTCCTGACGGAAGAAGCCGACCTGACCCGAGGATTCAAACAAACAAACCTTGAACGTGCCTCTGTTGATAACTACTGGAATCCCGTCTGGGGTGAGTACAACCGTGTACGGAATCATTATAACGAGATGACCGTCACCTTGGAACAACCGGAAACAGGACGGATCCTAAATATCCGTTTCCGTCTGTTCGATGATGGCCTGGGCTTTCGCTACGAACTGCCTTTGCAACGCAAGATGAACTACCTCACCGTAAAAGATGAAGTAACCGAATTCAATCTCACGGGAAATCACAAAGCTTTCTGTATCCCCGGCGATTATGATACCAATGAGTTTGCCTATACCACCGCCCCTCTATCGGAAATAGCAGTGGATATGGAGAAAAGAATCGCCAAGAAATCTTATGAATCGAAAGCCGAAGGCGGTTTGACAGTGCAAACCCCGTTAATGATGAAAAGCGAAGATGGTATCTATCTGAATATCCATGAAGCCGCTTTAGTGGATTATGCCGGTATGTTGCTGAATGTGGACGACAAACAGTTTAAACTGAGCGCCCACCTGACTCCCGATAAATTGGGTAAGAAAGGCTACTTGCAACTGCCCGTGCTGTCTCCTTGGCGTACTGTTATTGTCAGTGATGATGCCCGCGACATTCTTGCTTCTCAATTGATTTATAATCTGAACGAACCTTGCCAATATGAAGATACCTCCTGGATTCGTCCGATGAAATTCGTCGGCGTGTGGTGGGAAATGTTCACAGGCGAAGGAAAGACCTGGGCGTATAGTGATTTCTATCAGGCCAAACCCGGCATTACAGATTATGCAAAACTGAAACCCAACGGCCATCACCCCGCCAATACCGCCCATGTGAAGGAATATATCGACTTCGCCTCCGCCCATGGCATCGACGGAATACTGGTGGAAGGCTGGAACGAAGGTTGGGAAGACTGGGCTTCCTACCGGAAAGACCGTCAGTTCCTTTTCAATAAAGCCTATCCCGACTTCGATGTCAAAGAACTGCAACGTTATGCCAAAGAAAAAGGCGTGCAAATGGTAATGCATCACGAAACAGCCGCCAATGCTGCCGACTACGAACGCCAATTGGATGAGGCCTTCCAGTTCATGGTAGACAATGGCTATCATGCCGTAAAAACCGGTTACGTAGGTTACATCATTCCCCGTAATGAATATCATTCTTCCCAATGGATGAACAACCATTACATCCATGTAGCCCGTCGCGCTGCTGATTATAAAGTAATGGTTAATAGCCACGAGGCAGTACGCCCCACCGGTTTGTGCCGTACTTACCCCAACTGGCTGGCTCAGGAATCGGCCCGTGGCGGAGAGTTCGAAACAATGGGCGGCAATGATCCCGATCATACCTGTATCCTGCCTTTTACCCGCCTGAAAGGTGGTCCGATGGACTATACCCCGGGTATTTTCGAGACAAGACTGTCTTATTACAACGGTGAGAAACCCAACGAACGCGTGCACACCACTTTGGTGAAGCAAATGGCACTCTACATGACCATGCCTTCTCCTATCCAGATGGTAGCCGACTTGCCTTCCAATTACGCCCGTTTCCCGGATGCCTTCCGCTTCATTGAAGACGTTGCGGTAGACTGGGACAACAGCTGGTATCTGGAAGCCGAACCGGGAGATTACATCACCGTAGCCCGCAAGGCAAAAGGTAAAAACGAATGGTTCGTTGGCGGCATTACCGATGAGAACAGTCGTACGGCAACGATTCCTTTCTCTTGGCTTCCGGAAGGAAAACAATATATCGCTACCATTTACGAAGATGGCAAGGATGCAGATTGGGATACCAATCCCCAAAGTTATCGTATACGTAAGGTAGTAGTGACACCTAAGAGTGTGCTGAAACAGAAATTAGCCGCCAGCGGCGGCGTTGCCATCAGCATCAAAGAGGCTGATAAGACGGAGATGAAAGGTTTGAAAACCATCCGCTAAGGCATAAAGGCATTAAATGGAGATATACTCTGCATTTAATATTAAAGTTAACAATACGAATAGGGAGGCCGGGAGGTTTCCCTATTTTTTTGTGCCTTAGGGAAGCCTTTTGAGAAATTAATTCATTTTAGTGCAGAAAAGAAGGAAAAGAGTGATAAGGTGGTAAGGTGATAGGGTGATAAAGTAGCTGCGCTATATATCACGGAGCGTTATCCCGCTATCACCTTATCACCTTACCGCCTTATCACTCTTTGTTCAAAACCGCTCAAAAACGAATCATCTTCGTTTGAAATAACACCATTGGATAAAAACAACGAAGGGCTTCCTCCCGGAAACCCTTTCGCTTGAATTTTGTGTTAAACTATCCTTTTTATAGTAGTCATAAGAGAGAATCTTAAAGTTTGTACAGGCTCTTCTTCGGGTAATCCAGTTCCGGATTTCCTTTGTAGCCTATCTTTCCGCTGCCGCTGGTGCGTGCTTTCAGGAACTCGGTTGCGAAACATTTGATGCTGCCCGAGCCTGCTACACTGGCGGTGACGCGTTGAGCCTCGTAACCTTCTGTAAGCAAATCGCCTGATCCGGCTACGCTGTAAGTAGCTGTTTGGGTTGTACCGGTAATAGTTGCCGAGCCTGATCCGGCCACACTTGCTTCCGTGCCCGTAGCTGTTACATTTCTTAATACCATGTCACCCGATCCTGCAACGGATACTTTCAGGTTGTTACAAGTAATATTATCAGCATTGATATCGCCCGATCCTGCTACAGACACTTTCATATCATTGCATTTGATGCCGCTGCCTTTGATATCTCCTGAACCGGCAACATTGATTGATAAATTGTCATTAGTCTGGAGACCGTTTTTCAGGAAGATATCTCCTGAACCGGCAACAGAAATCCCATTCAGAGTTTCGGCGGATACACGTACTTCGAGTTTCTTGTAAGACACATTGACGTCCTTCTTGAAACCTATATATAAGGTGTTGTCCTTTACTTTAATATCCAGCAAGTCAATAATGTTGTCCGAGGTGTAGACTTCTACTTCGGGGCGTCCCGACTTCTGAGTAAACGTAACATCAGGGCTACCGGCTACACTGATCTTTTTGAAGTTATCTACCTTGATATCCTTCGTTACGTATTTATTGCTGGCTATCACTTTTTTACTACCCCAGTTACCTGAACTGTAGTTCTTGCTTTGTGAGCACGCTGTTGTACTAAGGATTAAACAGATACATGTGAGGAGGCTTGCTAACTTTTTCATAACTTTTTTAGTTTTATAATTATTCATTTATATTATTCCTGTTTATCTATTAGACGTAAGTTGCTTAAAAAAGGTTGCATACTTTTTTCTCTTTTTTCAGAAATCCTTTTGGCAACGTCCGGTTGCATTCTATAGGTCAATATTCATGCCAGTTTTATAAAGCGCTGATAATTAGCATGTATTCTTCTAGGAAAGGTGTTCATTTTCGGACACTTGTCCGTTTTTGGATATCTAGTCATTTGTATATTCGAACGATATTTCGTTTATTTGTCTGTTTATTCATTGGGAGGTTTTGTCGTTTTGGAAAATGTATTGGAAGATAATGAACTTGGATGCTTTCTTATTAAAGTGAATCCCCGTGCGCGGCGTTTGACTTTCCGTACGCGGGAAGATGCTATCTATGTAACCATTCCGCCGGGAACTACACTTAAAGAGATAAAGAATGCGATAGAAGAACTGCGTCCCCGTTTGCGGGTGGCCCGGAAAAAACATACTCGTCCTCTGATAGACTTAAACTTTCGGATTGATACGGAGTTCTTCAAATTAAGTCTTGTAAGCGGACAGCGCGAACGTTTCCTTTCACGCTCCGAGTTGGGAGAGATGCAGATTATCTGTCCGCCGGGAGCCAATTTTGCTGATGCGGAATTACAAGCATGGCTACGTAAAGTCATCGAGGAGGCTCTGCGTCGTAATGCAAAGATCATTCTTCCACCCCGTCTGTATATGCTTTCACAGAAACACAATCTGCCTTACCAAAGTGTAAAAATCAATTCCAGCAGTGGGCGCTGGGGGAGTTGTTCGGCACGGCGCACAATCAACCTGTCTTACTATCTGGTTTTGTTGCCGAAACATCTGATAGACTATGTACTTCTGCACGAATTGTCTCATACTCGTGAGATGAATCACGGAGAGCGTTTCTGGGCACTTCTCGATGAATTGACGGAAGGAAAAGCCCAAGCTTTGCGGAAAGAATTGAGGCAATATCGCACGGAGTTTTAACCACGACTTGGATCACCCTTAAACCGTATCTGAGCCGTACTTGCTCCGTACCAACTCCGTAGTTCCTTCGGTCAGAGGTACCTCTGAGTGGAGAATGTACGGAGCAAGTACGGTGCAGATACGGTTCGGGTACGATGCAGACATGATTCTGATACAATCAATACATGGTATAGGAGTTGTCACTGTTTTCCGTGATTGTATTTCTTTTTTGAGTTAATAAACGTAAACGCTCTTGCGGTTTGATAACAAATGTTTATTTTTGAAAAATTAAAGTAAGATGCAAGTTCAGAAGTTTAAATTATATAATTCAAGAAGTTTATGAGAAAGATTGTACTCTTAGTGTTTTGTGTGGTATATTCACTTGCCGGTTATTGCCAGAACTTTGATGAGCCGAAGGGAAAGCCTACGGTATTCATTGACTATTTCAAACGCTCCGGCGATGCGCCGTTCTCGTGGGTAGAGGGCTTGCGTAATACGGTGATTGAGGGTATACAGAAGATGGAACGTGTGATTCTGATTGATGTGGATGCACAGGATGCCTTGCGTATTGAATCGCAACGTCGCTCATCTGCTAATATCTCTTCGGGTGACGATAATGAAATGGACCGCCTCTCAGTGATGGAAGAATTGGGGGCGCAGTTCATCATTACAGGTCAGGTATCTTCTATGACTGCTGCTTATAAGACAAGAGATGGAAAAGGATATTATGATGGCTCAGTATCTTATACACTGAAAGTTATCAATCCGAAGAACGGTACATTGATCGGTACCAAGACGTTTCAGCACAGCGGACTGACCGGAGGAACCGGTGGCAATAAGGAAGAAGCCATTGCCAACACTATCAAAAGTGCGGTATACAGCATGCGCGACTTTGTGGATGAATACTTCAAAATGGAAGGAACTATCCTTGAAGTAAATAGCGAGAAGAAGGGCAAGGCAGAGGAAGTGTACATTAACCTCGGCTCCATGAATGGTGTGAAAGAGGCCCAGAAATTTACTGTTTATGCCATACGTGAAGTTGCCGGACGCGAAGCCAAGAAGGAAATCGGCCGTTTGACCGTGAAGGCGGTTGAAGGAGATGATATCTCTTTGTGTAAGGTGCAGAAGGGTGGTGAAGAAATCATGAAAGCCATCCGTGATGAGCAACCGATAAAGATCGTTTCCCGCGAACAGACATTGATGGGCGGGATTTTCAACTAATAAAACCATACAGTTATTATGAAGCATTGTTTTATGTTTCTTTTGGGAATATTTCTGTCCGCCACTCTTTGCGGACAGAATTATTCCAGTGAAGTGGTCTTTCTGCAACAGCAGGGAAACACATTGACTGTCCGTGCCCTGGGTATCAGTGAGAAGAAGAAAGAGGCGGCAAATATGGCATTGAAGTCTGCCTTCTATACCTTATTCTATACGGGGGTGGATGGAGTCAATAAAGGAAATCCGATGATTTCTACTGCAAAACCTGACTATGACCGCCGCTTTTTCGATGAAAACCGTTATTCTGTGTTTGTTAAGGACTATACAATTACGGAGGGACCGGAAAAACAAGGTAAGCAATACCGCTGCACGGTGGAAATGACTATTTTGTTCGATGCTTTGCAGAAAGATCTGAACCGGAATAAGGTGCAGACTAATCTTGGTATGGCAGTGGGCACTCCCAACAGCCAGGTAAGTTTGCCTACGGTGACGGTGGTTCCTTATACCAGAGAAGATGAAGATATACGTGCTATCCTGGATCACAATCAGATGTTGAGTTATGCCGTGAGCAAGATGACCAGTGAGTTCAGTTCACGCGGATATAAGACGAAAGATTTCCTTGCCCAACTGAAACGGGCGAAACGGAATGACGTGCTGACAGCCGGTACTCAGTCTGATGCCGTAACTAAGATGATTCAGAATATGGGTGCGGATATCATTGTGACTGCCAAAGTGATGACAACCACTGATACAAGACGTCAAAGCGAAGTGTCGCTGGAACTGACGGCAACTGAGTTTCAGACGGCAGGCAATCTGGCAAGCGCCACTTTCCAAAGTGGTAAGTATGTCACTACAGATACCATTAAGCTGACGGACTATGCTCTCAAAAAGGTAAAAGATGAGTTCTTTACCAAGTTGCAGGCTTCTTTCAATGACATTGTGAAGAACGGTCGTGAGATGGCTATCCAAATGGTACTGGCGAAATCCATCACCGACTGGGACTTTGACCAGCCGTTGCCCGATGGAAGCGCAAGTTTCAAGACCGTATTGGAAGACTGGTTGCAGGCTCACGCCTTGAATGGCGTTTACGATATGAGCCGCAGCAACGACAAGGTGATCGATATGTCCGTACAAGTGCCAATTTGGGATGAAGCGCAGGGACGCGCTTATACCATTTCCCGCTTCAGTACAGAACTGAAGAACTTCCTCGATGAGAAATTAGGGGGAGAATATGTTGCCTCTGTAGTTACAATGGGGCAAGGGTTGACTGTAACCATTAAATAAATCTGCATTTTATGAAGAAGAATAGATTTCTATGGGCTTTACTGTTGCTCGTTTCGCTGGGTGCGGCGGCGCAGGATAACATTCATTTTGTGGCGGGTACGCCCGCGCAGAAGGGTTTAAGCCAGAAGAACATGGATGCACTGAAACTGAAAGTGGAGCAAATTATTGCCCGCAATAATGCCGGAACTGCTTCACTTTACAATGCGTTCGTCATTCAGCCCGAGCTTGTTCTCGGAGAGACGAAGAAGACGGAAGGATTGCTGCGGGATGTGACGCTGGTTACAGGTGAATTTTCATTGACTGCCCGCAATAAGTATGATGACAGTGTATATGGAACGGCCGTTATCGAGGTACAGGGAGACGCTACCGGAAGTAAGGACAATGCGATTGCTTCGCTTATCTCCGGCATCAAGGTTACCGATCCGGCTTTTGTACGTTTCATCCGCACTACACGTAAGCGTATTGCTGATTTCTACCAGCAGAATTGTCCTGTCATCATTAAGAAAGCGGAGGTGCTGATAGATGCCAGGCTCTTGAATGAAGCTGCGGATTATTTGTCTATAGTTCCCGAAACGGTACCTTGCTACGATGAAGTGTTGGGTATATTGCAAAAGATAGGGAAGCGGGAGCCGCAAGAATCGCCTGTTATTCCTGAACCGGCTCCCGAAGAACCGGCTTCCCCGGAACCTGCTCCGGAAGTGCAACCTACTCCTGTCGCAGAGCCCGTGACGTCTTCCGAACCGGTTGCCGTGCAGCCGGAGAAGGCTCCTTTGCCCGAATGTAAGATTTCGGTTTCCTGCAATGACCTTTCTTTCGAACTGGTGTCTTGTGAAGGCAATGAAACGGCTGAAAGTATTCGTGTCTATGCCCGCTTCACCAATACAGGTGTGACGAATAACAGTGCGACTATTCGTATGACTTCGGCAATTGATCCGGATGGTGCGACCTTTACTAATTTCTCTCAGATAGAGACGAATGGCTGTACTTCCTGGACTTATGGAAACAAGATGCCGAAAGGTGTCAGAATAGGTAAGGTGTTCGAAATCAAAGGTGTCAGTACTCCTTGTGCCACACTTTCGTATGTAGAAATGACGGTGGATAACTGTAAAGTGATTATCCATAATCTGCCCGTTGATTGGAAATAAAGAAAGGAAAACCGCTTATGAAGATGAAAAGAATAGGAATTACGGTTGCTTTGCTTTTCTGCATGGGAACAGTTTCATTATTTGCCCAGGCATATAAAGTCGTTGAAAAGAGCGATAAGAAAGCTCCCGTCTGGTATGAGTCTGCGGAGTCCGGCTATATCGTGGCTTCTGCGGAGACTGGTTCGATGGAAGAGGCACGCCAGCAATGTCTGGAAAGTGTGAAGCGCCAGATTATTCAGGCTGTGGCACAGAATATCGAGTTCTCGGATTCGCATACAGTGAAACAGACTTCCGGTAACGGTGACCGTATCACGGAGTTTGTCGATCAGTATATGGCCGAAGGTTCTACCCGTGCGGCTTCTTTGCCTTTTATCAAGGGGATCTCACTTTCTAAAGTCGATGGTTCGTATTGGGAGAAACGCCGTGATAAGAAGTCCGGTAAGATAACGTACGCTTATGCGATACGCTATCCCTTCCCTGAAAGTGAACATAAAGCGTTGGTTCGTCAGTTCGAAGAGCAGGATCGTGCAATGGAAGACTTGATAAAGAAGATGGAAGAGCGTATTTCCGATATCTCTTCGGTGGAAGAAATAGACCAGTGCATCACAAAAATGCGTCCCGCCGCAGAATATTTCTTCGATAAGACACGTCGCGAATGGGCGGAAGGTGTTGTTCAGAACTACCGGAAATTGCCAACCTTTATCACTGCCGAAGGAAAGTCGGACGGCAAGGATGCTTACATAGTCTCCTTATTTATAAAAGGAAAGAAGATAACTACGGCTGCTATGCCGAAACTTACTTCTAACTGCGCTTCCCAACTGAAAGCTGTGCCATGTGGCGAAGACATTCTGATAACTTATAATAGCGAAGACTGTCTGGAAGACGAAGAGAACTTTGTGGAATTGACATTTAAGATGCCGGGAAAATCACTGAAGCATAAGTTCTATTTTTGAGCCAGCTGCTTTACTTCCCCATTCTCTTTTTCAAACCGGTAGTTACCGCCTTTCTCACTCAGTTCGAACAGGGATAGTTGATCTGTTGCTTTATCCACAATCAACAATGCGCTCTGCTCGGCAAAACGTTTCACATCCATACTGAATGGTTCTTCGGTTATTTTCTTATTCACCAGCACGCTGTCATTAATCATTAGTGACAGGGAATCTCCAATAAATCCTTTTTCCAGGGTGATGGTGTACGTTTCGATAAAGTTCCGGTCTTCATCTTTCTGCTTCTGCAGCCGCAGGCTCATGTAAACGAAGATGACGACAACGAAAATAACTGCAAAGGCCAGGATGCCGTTGCCTACCATAAACTGTTTGTTGGTATTCAAGTGGTGTGCCATAAGGATAAAGTTTTAAGAATGGTACAAATGTAATGAATAAACCCTATATTAGGTAATATTTTAAGAATTTTGTACCTGATGAATGCACTCATCATTGGGCAAATGTGTAATTACTATCCTGTGTACAGATAGCTACAAGGTCTTTTTCCTAGGGCTACACCCTTTGGTTGGAATGGCTACACTCTTTCCGATAAAAGGTGTAGCCCTTTTTGGGAAAGGGTGTAGCCTTGGAGTGGATAATATTTCGCTTTAGAAATGGTGGTAATTATTTTATATGATTGAGTGCTTTTTCCCTTGTTTTTGTATGTTATTAAACTACATATTCGTATCTTTGGTTGTCAGGAATGAGAACTCTGTTCTGAATGCTATGAATAAACAGTCTTTTGGTTACTATCAGAAGCCTATTTATTATATAAAAAAGCGGATAATGCATTAATAAGAAAATGTTGGATTCTCTGTTGCGAATAGTCCAAAAAGAAACTATGCGAAATAAAGTTCTGTAAGTGCAGAGAAAGAATGTTTGTCCTTTCTCCTTTTTTATGTTAAATGTTTAATATTCATATATGAAGATAATTATATTCTTGTTTCTTATAATAACTTGTTCCCTGCCGATGAAATCTCAATCACAGGGATATGTCATAGATGGAAAAGACAATAGTCCATTATCCGGAGTAAATATATATCTGCAAAAAGATTCTGTAGGAATAGGTGTGACTGATAAAAATGGGTATTTCAATATTGAGGATGTGGAGAATATTGCAGGAAGTGATACGATTGTTTTCTCGTATGTGGGATATCTTTCTCTTAAACTTACCCTTAAGGATTTGAGATATTCGGCCTATCGCGTAACAATGTATACTTATTCTCAGCAATTGCCGGAAGTAAGTGTGAAGGGGGAACGAGGACGCATTTTTCTCAATTATGAACCTTTGAAGGATTTGCCTGTAGCTGTTGTTTCTTCTGGCTCCTTCATCCAAAATGGCAAGATATATATCGTATCAGGAGATGAAAAGACTCTGGCACCCGGCAGTAGTCTTTCTGATAAAATGTATGTTTATGACATTGCTACAGATACTTGGACAGAAAGTCTGCAAAAGTTTGCCCGACGTAATGGGCATAGAGCGCATTATTATAAAGGAAAGGTATTCATCGTGGGGGGAAAGTATTTATCCATCAACCGTAAGTTGGAATATACGGCACCTCAGATTGAAATTTACGATTTAGATAGAGATACTCTGTATGTGGATTGGGTGAATCCTCATCAGGCGGTAGATCCAGCTACATTCATTTATGATGATTGTCTGTATATGATGGGTGGCACCATAAAAAAGAACGTGTACTCTGATAAAGTGCATATACTCGATCTTAAAACCGGTGTTTGGTATGATGCCGGAATCGTTATTCCAAAAGAAAGAAGGGATTTTATGAAATGTGTTTTGGTGGGACATGTTGCTTATTTCTTTGGTGGTCAATATACGGCTTCAATGTGGAAAGTCAGAAGTTATGATTTGGAGACAGGTGCCTGGAACGACTTATGTAATTTAAAGGAAGGAGTCTGTTGCCTGGGAGTTACAACCAATGGAAATCTGATTTATATTTATGAAAATATGAGCTTGCAGATATATAATATCAGAACGAATACTGTGAATGCCTATTATTTTACGGACGGTTCGGAGAACTCTGGATTGTTCTATGCTGACGGAAAGCTTTATGTCGTAGGTGGTCGTCAACAACCTTCATTTTCTGACGACCTGGAGCCTAGAATCGAACCTGAAAATGTTTTTTCTGTTGATGTAAGCCATATAAGTCCGGAATGAGAAAAATGATTGATTTTGAACGTACAGACAATCTTTTCAACAATTAAGAAGCTGCTCTTTGAAATTATTTGCCTAATATTGCAGCTACAAACCTTTAAACAAATATGCCATGAAAAGGAAAGTGACACTTCTGTTGCTATTATTCTGTATGTTAACCCTGCATGCGCAGGAAGTATATAAAACCGTAAAAGACCTGCCGTATATTGCCAAGTCCGAGACTGACGCTTACCGAAAGGAACGTTGCAAACTGGATGTCTACTATCCGGTGGACAAAAAAGATTTTCCCACTATCGTATGGTTTCATGGCGGTGGTCTGGAAGGCGGTGGAAAGCATATCCCCCAGGAACTGATGAACAGAGGCTTTGCAGTGGTGGCGGTGAACTACCGTCTGAGTCCCAAGGCCAAGAATCCCGCTTATATTGAAGATGCTGCGGCAGCTGTGGCATGGACATTCAACCATATAGAAGAATACGGCGGCAGTAAAGACAAGATATTTGTTTCCGGACATTCCGCAGGCGGCTACCTTACACTGATATTGGCTATGGATAAGAAGTACATGGAAGCTTATGGTGCGGATGCCGATAAAGTGGCTGCTTATCTTCCCGTCAGCGGACAGACGGTGACTCATTTCACGATTCGTAAAGAACGCGGGTTGCCAAACGGTATTCCTATTATAGATGAATATGCCCCGGTGAACCGTGTGCGTAAAGATACTCCTCCTGTCATACTGATTACCGGAGACCGCAATCTGGAAATGGCGGATCGATGGGAAGAGAACGCTTTATTCGCTTCCGTAGCGAAGAATATCGGCAATAAGAAGGTGGCTCTGTATGAGTTGCAAGGCTTCAATCACGGCACAGTACTCGAACCTGCCTGTTTCCTGATTATAAACTATATCCGTGAACATTGATATATACATACTTATGAAAAGATTAACAGCTTTGATCGTCGCCTTGCTGATTGGTGTGACGATGTTTGCACAACAAGCCCTTTGGGGAAGTGCTCCCGTGGTATCTCCCGAGATTCATGGCAACAATACCGTAACCTTCCGCTTTAAAGCACCGAAAGCGGTGAGAGTACAGCTTACAGGAGACTTCCTGCCTGTACAAAAGAATGCTAAGTTTGAGGCTCCCGGAATTGTGGACCTGAAGGAAGGGCAGGAGGGTGTATGGGAATATACTACTCCCGAACCTCTGAAACCGGAGCTTTACAGCTACTCTTTTATAGTAGATGGCTTGCGGGTGAACGATCCCGCCAATGTCTACCTGATCCGTGATGTGTCCACCTTAACCAACGTATTTATCATTGGCGGCGACCGTGCCGATTTTTATAAAGTCAATCCGGTGCCTCACGGAACTGTCTCCCGAGTATGGTATGATAGTCCGGCACTTGGCCTGGAACGTCGCATGACGGTCTATACTCCTGCCGGTTATGAAACCGGCGGCAAACGCTATCCCGTGCTTTATCTCCTTCACGGAATGGGTGGCGATGAAGAAGCATGGATTTCTCTGGGCCGTACTGCACAGATATTGGATAACCTGATTGCACAGGGTAAAGCAAAGCCCATGATTGTAGTAATGCCGAACGGTAATGCTTCACAGGAAGCTGCTCCCGGAGAGTCATCCCGTGGAATGGTTCCCCCGACAATGCAGTTGCCCAAGACGATGGAGGGATCTTATGAACAGGCGTTCCCCGAGATCGTGAAGTTCATCGATAAAAACTATCGTACGGTAAAGAGTAAATCCGGTCGTGCCATAGCCGGTTTGTCTATGGGTGGCTTCCATTCTTTGCATATTTCCAAGCAATATCCCGATATGTTCAATTATGTCGGACTGTTTTCCGCTGCCATTATGCCTAATAAAGAGGCATCTTCACCGATATACGAGAACATGGAAGGAAAACTGAAAGTGCAGTTTGACAAGAACCCCGCCCTTTACTGGATTGCCATCGGTAAGACGGATTTCCTCTATAAAGCCAATGAGGAGTACCGTAAACTGCTGGATAAAAAGGGATATAAATATACCTATTACGAATCGGATGAAGGACATATCTGGAGGAACTGGCGTATTTATCTGACGGAGTTCGTTCCGATGTTGTTCAGGTAAGAGAAATACAGGAAATAACAAAACAATACCTAAAAAGCATCCTGTTATACCCTTGAGGATAACAGGATGTTCTTACCTTTGCCTGCTGAAACCCAAAAACAATACCATGAATAGAAAATTAATCTTATCCGCAGCCCTCTCCGGGCTGATGTTAACCGCTACGGCGCAAACTACAGTGGCTCCTGCCATCCCAAGAGACGGGAAAATAGAAAAGAAGGTGGAAGCCTTGCTCAAGAAGATGACCCTTGAAGAGAAGATTGGGCAGATGACAGAGCTTACCATTGACGTCATTACCAAACGTGATAATTCGACCCAAGAATTTCAGATAGACGATGCTTTGCTGGATACCGTTATCGGCAAGTACAAAGTCGGCTCTATTCTGAATGTACCCCAGGGCGTTGCACAATCCAAAGAGAAGTGGGAAGAAATCATCCGGAAGATACAGGACAAATCGATGAAAGTAATGGGTATTCCTTGTATTTATGGTGTAGACCAGATACACGGGACAACTTATACATTGGGCGGAACTTTCTTTCCCCAGGGCATCAATATGGCAGCTACCTTCAACCGCGAACTGGTGCGTGAAGGCGCCCGCATCTCCGCTTATGAAACCAAGGCCGGAAGTATCCCCTGGACCTATGCTCCGGTGCTCGACCTGGCACGTGATGCCCGCTGGCCCCGTCATTGGGAGAACTACGGTGAAGATTGCTACGTGAATGCCGAAATGGGGCGCGAAGCTGTATTCGGTTTTCAGGGCAGTGATCCTAACCATATAGGAAAACAGCAAGTAGCCGCCTGCATCAAGCATTATATGGGTTACGGTGTCCCTGTTTCCGGTAAAGACCGTACCCCTTCGTCCATCACTGTGCAGGATATGCGCGAGAAACATTTCGCTCCGTTCCTGGAAGGTATCAAGGCTGGTGCTTTGTCTGTTATGGTGAACTCTGCCATGAACAACGGGCTTCCTTTTCATGCCAACTACGAGCTGCTGACCGAGTGGCTGAAAGAGGACTTGAACTGGGATGGCATGATTGTGACCGACTGGGCGGATATCAATAACCTCTACACCCGCGATAAGATTGCAAGCAGCAAGAAAGAGGCTATCAAGATAGCTATCAATGCCGGTATCGATATGTCGATGGTGCCTTATGAATGGAGTTTCTGTACATACCTGAAAGAGTTGGTGGAAGAAGGCGAAGTGCCGATGAGCCGCATTGACGATGCTGTACGCCGCGTGCTGCGCATGAAGTATCGCTTGGGCTTGTTCGAAACACCTGCTTATAATCACAAGGATTTCCCCCTGTTCGGAGGTAAAGAGCATGCCGCCGCCGCTTTGCAGGCTGCCGAAGAGTCTCTGGTCTTATTGAAGAATACTGATCATATCTTGCCGTTGCCTAAAGATAAAAAACTGCTGATTACAGGCCCTAATGCCAACTCCATGCGTACGCTCAACGGTGGCTGGTCTTACACTTGGCAAGGACACAGGGCGGATGAATTAGCGGCGGATTATAACACCATTCTTGAATCGTTCACTCAGAAGTTCGGTGCTTCCAATATCATCTATGAGCCGGGTGTCACTTATAAGGAAGGTGGCGCATGGTGGGAAGAAAATGCTCCGGAAATAGATAAAGCCGTAGCTGCTGCCGCCAATGCGGATTATATCATCGCTTGTGTGGGTGAGAACTCCTATTGCGAAACTCCGGGTAACCTGAACAACCTCTTCCTCTCCGAAAGCCAACTCAATCTGGTGAAAGCATTGGCTGCCACCGGAAAGCCGGTTGTTTTGGTTCTGAACGAAGGCCGTCCGCGCATCGTCAACGAAATAGAACCGTTGGCAAAGGCTGTTATCAACACCATGCTTCCGGGTAACTATGGAGGCGATGCTTTGGCAAACCTCGTGGCAGGAGACGCCAACTTCAGCGGTAAGATGCCCTATACTTATCCGAAGGAAATCAATTCACTGTTCACTTACGACTACAAGCCGTGCGAAGACCTTGAAAAGATGTCGGGTGCTTATGATTACGATGCCGTGATGTCCGTGCAATGGGCATTTGGTTACGGATTGAGTTACACTACCTATGCTTACAGTAATCTCAAAGTGGATAAAACCAACTTTACGGCTGACGATGTACTTACTTTCACCGTTGATGTGAAGAACACCGGTAACCGTATCGGCAAGGAAAGTGTTCTGCTGTTCAGCAGCGATCTGATCGCTTCCCTGACTCCTGATATCCGCCGCCTGCGTGCTTTCGAGAAAGTAGAACTGCAACCGGGAGAAACGAAAACCGTTACGCTGAAAGTGAAAGGTTCCGACCTTGCTTTCGTGGGTTATGATGGCAAATGGATTCTGGAAAAAGGCGACTTCCGCATACAGACGGGTAATCAAACTTTGAATATTACTTGTACGGATACCAGGAAATGGGATACGCCGAATAAGTAGAAAAGATTGAGCCTGCTATGAATAATGCAGGTTAAAGAGGAATATGGCATGTTCTATATTCCCATCAAATAATTTCTTTTATCGGCAGAAACAATTATCTTTGCAGTAACAAATAGGTCGGCTGTATGCATACATCCCATCGGGTGTATGCATACAGCCGATGGGATGTTTATAAGCGTCTGATGGGCTGGTTGTAGCCATCCTTCTGATTTGAAGTAGCGGAGAAAATTGTTTCCGGCGGTTTTGGAACTTATTCTCCGCGGCCTTGGAATTAGTGCTTTGCGGTATAGGGTAATGAACTTAAATACAGATAGATATGGCTTATTATGATTTGAAGAAAAAACCTTCGCTCACCACGAAAGAAGGCGAAACGGAAGTGCTTTATGTGCAAGCTATCACGGCGGGAACTATCCTGTCGGATGAGTTCCTGGATTTGGTGTCCAAACGGATTGGCTTTCGCAAAGGAGAGATTGAAGGAGTGCTGATGAGTGTGTTTGATACGGCAACCGACTGGATAAACAAAGGGTTCAGCGTAGAAGTCGGTGAGTTCGGCTTTTTTACCGGCAAGGTGAAAGGCAATCGGATGGTGGCGAAAAAAACGGATATCCGCTCCCAATCCATCCGCTTCAACAATGTCAATTTTCGTCCTTCCGCCACCTTCAAGAAAGCGCTGAATGGAGATTTGACACGCGTTCCGACGGTACAGTTCCGCCAATCCAGCGACTTGAGCATGGAGGAATTGGAAAAACTGCTGATGAATTACCTGGACAACAACGCCTACATCAGCCGGGTGACCTACAGCGAGCTGACCGGCAGGCTGAAGTGGAAAGCCGCCCAGGACTTGAAGCACTTTGTAGAAAAAGGGCTGATTGAGAGCCGTGGAAAAAGGAACCAAAAGCACTATGTGAAGGCGGAACGGACGTGATTCCGGGCTTGTCGGCTTGTCAACTGAATCCTTGTTAATAAATAAATTGAGTGTATGCGAAACTAAATTGCCTATAGTTTGGGTGATTCATCGAAATGGATTAACTTTACGAGGTGGCAATCAAAAGAAGGGAATGATTATGAAATATCCTATTGGAATACAGACGTTCGAAAGAATCCGTGAAGACGGATACGTGTATGTGGACAAGACGGCTTTAGTCTATCAATTGGTCACCACCGGTGCCATTTACTTCCTGAGCCGCCCCCGCCGCTTCGGCAAGAGCTTGTTGGTGAGTACTCTGGAGGCTTATTACAGTGGGCGGAAAGAACTTTTTGAAGGATTAGCTATTGCGGAACTTGAAAAAGACTGGCTGGAATATCCCATATTCCGCATCGATTTCAACGGTGGCCCTTATATGCAACCGGGAATTCTGGAAGCAACCATCGAAGGATATTTGGGCAATTGGGAAGATATCTACGGCAAGAATCCCCACTATAGTACTGTCGGAGATCGCTTCAGGGAGTTGCTGAGGCGTGCCAGTGAAAAGACAGGCCGTCGTGCGGTGGTTTTGGTAGACGAGTATGACAAGCCCATCCTCGATGCTCTCGATACCCCGCAGGAAGCTGTGAACCGGGAAATTCTGAAAACCTTTTATTCTACCTTCAAGGGAGCCGATGCCTCCTTGCAGTTCGTACTGCTGACCGGTGTGACCAAATTCTCTCAAGTGAGCGTGTTCAGCGGTTTCAACCAGCCAAAGGATATCAGTATGGATCGCCGTTTCGATACTCTTTGTGGCATTACGCAGCAGGAGATGGAGCACTACTTTGCCGAACCAATAACAGCATTGGCCGAGAGATACCAATGCTCTGCGGGGGAAATGAAAGATATGCTCAAAAAGCAATATGATGGCTACCACTTCAGCGATGCACTGATTGGTGTATACAATCCGTTCAGCTTGCTCAATGCGTTCGATCAGACAAGGATTTTTGATTACTGGTACGCCACCGGCACGCCTACCTATCTGGAAAAACTGCTGAAGCACAATCATGAGCAGATAAACGAACTGACCGGTAAATATTATGCCCCGGCCATGTTTGTGGACTATAAAGCCGATGTTGAGAAGCCGCTACCGATGATCTACCAAAGCGGTTACCTCACCATCAAAGACTATGACATGCGCAGGAATGCTTATCTGCTGGATTTTCCCAACAACGAAGTGCGGCAAGGCTTTCTCGCCATGATAGCGAACGATTACCTGAAACCGAAGGACGGCAACATCTCCTCGTGGGTAATCGATGCCCTCATCCTGCTGGAAGACGGTGAGACGGCCGAATTCCGTGATTCCTTGACCGCTTTCCTGTCGAGCATAGCGTATGACAGCCACGATTCGCTTGGGACTCCCGAGGCTACCGAAAAATATTTCCAGTACACATTTTATCTCATTCTGCGTCTGATAGGCGAAAGCAATTGCCGTCTCATCAACGAGAAACCCCAGGCCATCGGCCGTGTGGACTGCATCATCGAACTGAAAGATTATGTTTACATCTTCGAATTTAAACTCGACGGCTCGGCCGACGAGGCACTCCGTCAGATTGAAGAAAAAAACTATGCCAAACCTTATCTTACGGACAAGCGCAAGGTGATTTGTATCGGCGTCAACTTCTCGTCCCGGACGAGGACAGTGGAGGAATGGAAAGAGAAAACAGGAAGATAACCCCTTAATTATTCTTTTTTCTTTCTAATATTTTGTAGTCGAATAGATTATTTATATCTTTGCAACCGCAATGGATGAAAGGTGGAGGGGCAATTAAGCTCCTTTTTTTGTTCTTATATAGTTAATCAATGGTAGAAAAGAAAACTGTTTGTCAGATTGTTGACGAGTGGCTGGACGGAAAAGAGTACTTTCTGGTGGAAGTAGCTATCAGCCCGGACGACAAGATTGTGGTGGAAATTGACCACAAAGAAGGGGTTTGGATTGAAGATTGTGTGGAGTTGAGCCGATACATCGAATCCAAGTTGAACCGTGAGGATGAGGATTATGAGTTGGAGGTAGGTTCTGCCGGTATCGGACAGCCATTTAAAGTGTTGCAACAGTACACCAACCACATCGGAAAAGAAGTGGAAGTGCTGAGAAAAGATGGACGCAAGTTGTGCGGCGTGCTGAAAGCAGCCGATGAACAGCATTTCACTGTAACTGTAGAAAAGAAAGTGAAATCCGAAGGAGCCAAGCGCCCCCAGCTGGTGCAGGAAGACGAAATGCTTGCGTATGATGAAATAAAATATACTAAATACTTAATCAGTTTTAAATAAGACTATGGCCAAGAAAGTAGAAACTATCAGCCTGATAGATACATTTTCGGAATTTAAGGAACTGAAAAATATCGATAGAACCACCATGGTGAGCGTGCTCGAAGAGTCGTTCCGTAGTGTGATCGCGAAGATGTTCGGCACCGATGAGAATTACGACGTAATTGTGAACCCGGACAAGGGCGACTTCGAAATATGGCGCAACCGTGAAGTAGTGGCGGATGAAGACCTGGAAAATCCGAACTTGCAGATTGCATTATCGGAAGCACAGAAAATAGATGCTTCTTATGAAGTGGGCGAGGAAGTGACGGATGAAGTAATCTTCGCGAACTTCGGACGACGTGCCATCCTGAACTTGCGTCAGACGTTGGCCTCTAAAATTTTGGAACTGGAAAAAGACAGTATCTATAATAAATATATTGATAAGGTGGGTAATATCATCAATGCGGAAGTATACCAGATATGGAAGAAGGAAATGCTGCTGCTCGATGATGAAGGAAACGAATTGCTGCTGCCCAAGACGGAACAGATTCCGAGCGATTTCTATCGCAAGGGAGAAACGGCGCGTGCCGTGGTGGCCCGTGTGGACAACAAGAATAACAATCCGAAGATTATCCTTTCCCGTACATCGCCTGTATTCCTGCAGCGTCTGTTCGAGATGGAAGTGCCCGAAATCAATGACGGACTGATTACCATTAAGAAGATTGCCCGTATCCCCGGTGAGCGTGCCAAGATTGCCGTTGAGTCGTACGACGACCGTATCGACCCGGTAGGTGCCTGCGTAGGTGTAAAGGGTAGCCGTATTCATGGCATTGTTCGTGAGTTGCGCAATGAGAATATTGACGTAATCAACTATACGTCCAATATCCAGTTGTTTATTCAGCGTGCCCTCAGCCCCGCGAAGATATCTTCTATTCGTCTGAATGAAGAAGAACGTAAGGCAGAAGTATTTCTGAGGCCTGAAGAGGTTTCGCTGGCTATTGGTAAAGGCGGTTTGAATATCAAACTTGCCAGTATGTTGACCGAGTACACCATTGACGTATTCCGTGAGTTGGATCAGGCTGTTGAGGATGAAGATATCTATCTGGATGAGTTCAGAGACGAAATCGACGGTTGGGTGATTGATGCTATCAAGTCGATTGGTATCGATACAGCGAAGGCCGTGCTGAACGCTCCGCGCGAGTTGTTGATTGAAAAGACCGACCTGGAAGAAGAAACGGTGGACGAGGTATTACGCATTTTAAGTTTGGAGTTTGAAGAAGGCGAACCTGAATTGGATCCGGCACCTGAGGTTATGCCTGAGACAGAGCCCGAGGTTGCCCCTGAGGCAGAGCCCGAGGCAGAATAAAGTGTCTGTCGACATCTGTTTCTGTTTGCACTAACTTCTTTCTCCACATTATTCATTAATTTTTTAGTATGACGATAAGGTTAAATAAAGTAACAAGAGATTTGAATGTAGGAATTTCAACGGTCGTTGAGTTCTTGCAGAAGAAAGGATTTGCCGTTGAGGCAAACCCCAACACAAAAATTAACGAGGAGCAATATGCCTTGCTCGTGAAAGAGTTCAGTACAGATAAGAATCTTAGACTTGAATCGGAACGTTTCATTCAGGAACGGCAGAATAAAGACCGTAACAAAGCATCGGTATCTATCGATGGTTACGAGGCTGAGACTACGGAGAAACCGAAAGTTGAAGAAATAAAGACTGTTGTCCCCGAAGATGCACGTCCGAAGTTTAAACCTGTCGGAAAAATAGACCTGGATAAACTGAACCGGAAACCGGTAGTAGAAAAAGTGGAAGAAAAGAAAGTGGAAACATCTGCGCCTGTGGTAGAGGAAGAACCTAAACCGCAGCCCAAACCGGAACCGAAGCCTGAGTTCAGACCGGAACCGAAACCGGAACCCAGACCGGAATTGAAGCCCGAACCGAAACCCGAACCGAAGCCGGCTCCGGCTCCCGAACCGGCTCCTGTAGTGAAAGAAGAACCGAAGCCAGCAGTCGTTGCAGAAAAACCTGCACCCAACCCCGCTCCGGTAGTAGCGAAAGAAGTAGTGAAAAAAGAAACACCTGCTCCCGTGGCACCTGTCCGGGAAGAGGCGAAACCTGCCGTGGCAGAAGAAGCGCCTGCAAAGAGTGATGAAGCGGAAATCTTCACAATTCACAAGCCGGAGTTTGTTTCTAAGATCAATATCATCGGTCAGATTGATCTGGCGACATTGAACCAGTCTACACGCCCTAAGAAGAAATCCAAAGAGGAGAAACGTAAGGAGCGCGAAGAGAAGGAGAAGATTCGTCAGGATCAGAAGAAGCTGATGAAAGAGGCGATCATCAAAGAAATCCGCCGCGAAGACACCAAAGCGAAGGATGGCAAGGAGAAAGATGCCGATGCCAACGCCAACAAGAAGAAACGTCTCCGCATTAATAATAATAAGGAGAAGGTGGATATCAACAATGCATCCAACTTCCAACGTGGAGGCGACAACCGTGGTGGTGGAGGCAAAGGACCTCATGCCGGCGGCGGTCAGCAAGGTGCCGGTGGTGGTAATAATCACCAAGGTGGCAACAAGAACAATCGTAACAACAATAACAGGGATCGTTTCAAGAAACCGGTCATCAAGCAGGAGGTTAGCGAGGAAGACGTAGCTAAGCAGGTAAAAGAAACCTTGGCACGCCTCACTTCCAAAGGTAAGAGCAAGACTTCCAAATACCGTAAGGACAAGCGCGATATAGCGAACAGCCGTATGCAGGAGCAGGAAGACCGCGAAATGGCGGACAGCAGAGTGCTGAAGATAACGGAATTCGTGACTGCCAACGAGTTGGCAAGCATGATGGACGTTTCCGTGACGCAGGTCATCGCTACTTGTATGAGTATCGGTATCATGGTGTCTATCAACCAGCGTCTGGATGCTGAAACCATCAATCTGGTGGCGGAAGAGTTCGGATACAAGACTGAATATGTCAGTGCGGAAGTGGCACAGGCCATTGTAGAGGAGGAGGATTCTGAAGAGGATCTGGAACCGCGCGCGCCGATTGTTACCGTCATGGGTCACGTAGACCACGGTAAGACATCATTGCTCGACTATATCCGTAAGGCGAACGTTATTGCCGGTGAAGCCGGTGGTATCACGCAGCACATCGGTGCTTACAACGTGAAACTGGAAGACGGACGTGAGATTACGTTCCTCGATACTCCGGGTCATGAGGCGTTTACCGCTATGCGTGCCCGTGGTGCGAAGGTGACGGACGTGGTTATCATTATTGTCGCTGCCGATGATAACGTGATGCCGCAAACGAAGGAAGCTATCAACCATGCTATGGCTGCCGGTGTACCTATCGTATTCGCAATTAACAAGATTGATAAACCGACTGCCAACGCTGACAAGATTAAGGAGGAACTGGCAGCTATGAACTATCTCGTTGAAGAATGGGGCGGCAAATATCAATCGCAAGATATCTCGGCCAAGAAAGGCTTGGGTGTGAAAGAACTGTTGGAGAAAGTATTGCTGGAAGCAGAAATGCTTGATTTGAAAGCAAACCCGAACCGTAAGGCAACAGGTTCCATCATCGAGTCTTCATTGGACAAAGGACGTGGTTACGTAGCTACCATGCTGGTATCAAACGGTACACTTCAGGTGGGAGACATCGTACTGGCAGGTACAGCCTATGGTAAGGTGAAAGCTATGTTCAATGAACGTAACCAGCGCCTGAAAGAGGCCGGACCGTCTGAGCCGGTATTGATTCTGGGATTGAACGGTGCACCTGCTGCCGGTGATACGTTCCACGTAATCGATACGGAACAGGAAGCACGTGAAATCGCTAACAAGCGCGAACAGTTGCAACGTGAACAAGGTCTGCGTACTCAGAAGATGCTTACTTTGGATGAAGTTGGCCGTCGTCTGGCACTGGGTGACTTCCATGAACTGAATGTTATCGTTAAGGGTGACGTGGACGGTTCTGTTGAGGCGTTGAGCGACTCACTGATCAAGCTGTCTACAGAGCAGGTACAGGTAAATGTAATCCACAAAGGCGTTGGAGCTATCTCCGAATCCGATGTTTCATTGGCTGCCGCTTCGGATGCCATTATCATCGGCTTCCAGGTACGTCCGTCGAATGCCGCTGCGAAGATGGCGGAGAACGAGGGTGTGGATATCCGCAAGTACTCGGTAATCTACGACGCTATCGAAGAGGTGAAGGCCGCTATGGAAGGTATGTTGGCACCGCAGGTGAAGGAACAAGTAACTGCAACCATCGAGGTACGCGAGGTGTTCAATATCACCAAGGTAGGCCTCGTAGCCGGTGCGGTAGTGAAGACCGGAAAGGTGAAACGCAGCGACAAGGCTCGTCTCATCCGCGACGGTATCGTAATCTTTACCGGTTCTATCAATGCTTTGAAACGTTTCAAGGACGACGTGAAGGAAGTAGGTACCAACTTCGAGTGTGGTATCAGCCTGACGAACTGCAACGATATCAAGGTAGGCGATATGATCGAATCTTACGAAGAAATAGAAGTAAAACAGACTCTGTAAGCGAAATAATCTTTTAGACACGGATTACACGGATTTCACGGATTGGTTTAAAAGAAGAACCGTGTTTATCCGTGTAATCCGTGTCTTTTTTTAGATATAGTTATGACAATAATAGATATCATCTTATTAGTGGTGATTGGTGCGGGAGCGGTCATCGGTTTTATAAAAGGCTTCATCAAGCAATTGGCATCTATCCTCGGATTGATTGTCGGATTGCTGGCTGCAAAAGCACTGTATGTGTCGGTAGCGGAGAGAGTCTTTTCTAAGATAACGGATTCCATGACGTTTGCCCAGATATTGGCGTTTGTTGTTATCTGGGTAGTGGTGCCATTGTTGTTCCTGCTGGTAGCGACTTTGCTGACGAAGGCGATGGAGGCAGTCTCGCTCGGTTGGCTGAATCGATGGCTGGGTGCCGGACTGGGCGCGTTGAAGTTTCTGCTGCTGGTGAGTCTGCTTATCTGTGTTGTCGAGTTTATCGACTCGGATAATACGATGATTGATAGAACAATGAAGGAGGAATCCGTGTTATATTATCCTATAGAGTCGTTCGCGGGAATGTTTTTCCCGGCTGCAAAAGAAGTTACAGAACAATATATACTTAATACATAATGCAACCCGAAGAACCCAATAAATATGTAAAGGAACTAACGCAGGAGAAGTACAAGTACGGCTTCACCACCGACGTGCATACGGAAGTCATTGAGCGTGGGCTGAATGAAGATGTTGTACGGCTGATCTCTGCGAAGAAGAACGAGCCGGAATGGCTGTTGGAGTTCCGTCTGAAAGCATATCGTCACTGGTTGACGATGGAGATGCCTACATGGGCACATCTCCGTATTCCTGAGATAGATTATCAGGCTATTTCCTACTATGCCGATCCGTTGGCGAAGAAGAAAGATGCGCCTAAGAGCATGGACGAAGTAGACCCTGAGTTGATAAAAACTTTCAATAAGCTGGGCATCCCCCTGGAAGAACAGATGGCGCTGAGTGGCATGGCGGTGGATGCCGTGATGGACTCCGTGTCTGTGAAAACTACTTTCAAAGAGACGCTGATGGAGAAGGGGATTATCTTTTGTTCCATCAGTGAAGCTGTACGTGAGCATCCGGATTTGGTGCAGAAGTATCTTGGTTCCGTGGTGGGATACCGTGATAACTTCTTTGCCGCGCTGAACTCGGCGGTATTCTCCGACGGTTCGTTCGTATATATCCCGAAAGGAGTACGCTGCCCGATGGAGTTATCCACTTATTTCCGTATCAATGCGCGTAATACAGGGCAGTTTGAACGGACGCTGATTGTGGCGGATGATGATTCGTATGTTTCCTATCTGGAAGGTTGTACGGCTCCGATGCGCGATGAGAACCAGTTGCATGCCGCTATCGTGGAGATTGTGGTGCACGAACGTGCGGAGGTGAAGTACAGTACCGTACAGAACTGGTATCCGGGTGATGCCGAAGGTAAAGGCGGTGTTTATAACTTTGTTACGAAACGTGGTAACTGCAAAGGTGCGAACAGTAAGCTCTCCTGGACACAAGTAGAGACAGGTTCGGCTATTACGTGGAAATACCCTTCCTGTATTTTGACGGGAGATAACTCTTCGGCGGAATTCTACAGTGTGGCGGTGACGAACAACTACCAACAGGCGGATACGGGTACGAAGATGATTCATCTGGGTAAGAATACCAGTAGTACCATTGTCAGCAAGGGTATCTCTGCCGGACATAGTGAGAACTCTTACCGGGGCTTGGTGCGTGTAGCTCAAAAGGCGGATAATGCGCGTAACTATAGTCAGTGCGACTCTTTGTTGCTGGGTGACAAGTGCGGTGCGCATACCTTCCCGTATATGGATATCCATAATGAGACGGCGGTTGTGGAGCATGAGGCGACTACCAGCAAGATCAATGAAGACCAGATCTTCTATTGCAACCAGCGTGGTATTTCTACGGAGGATGCAGTAGGGCTGATTGTGAACGGCTATGCTAAGGAAGTGCTTAATAAGCTGCCTATGGAGTTTGCGGTAGAGGCTCAGAAGTTGTTAGCTATTTCGCTGGAAGGCAGCGTAGGATAAATGAAGAGTTAAGAATGAAGAATGAAGAATCAAAATAAAACGATGAAGAGTTAGGAGTGGAGAATGTTGCGATATTCTTCATTCTTAATTCTTCATTCTTAATTTAATAGATTATGTTAGAGATAAAAGACCTGCATGCCAGTGTAAATGGCAAAGAGATATTGAAAGGCATCAACCTGTCGGTAAGAGCTGGTGAGGTGCATGCTATTATGGGACCGAACGGTTCCGGAAAGAGTACTCTTTCGGCTGTATTGGTAGGTAATCCTGCCTTTGAGGTGACGAAGGGAAGCGTGACTTTCTGCGGTAAGAACCTGCTGGACTTTTCACCGGAAGACCGTAGTCACGAGGGTATCTTCCTCAGCTTCCAGTATCCGGTGGAAATTCCGGGTGTGAGTATGGTTAACTTTATGCGTGCAGCGGTGAATGAGCAACGTAAATATAATCATCTGCCTGCTCTCAGTGCAAGCGAGTTCCTGAAGTTGATGCGTGAAAAGCGTGCCATTGTGGAACTGGACAATAAACTGGCTAACCGTTCGGTGAACGAGGGCTTCTCCGGTGGAGAGAAGAAGCGGAATGAAATCTTCCAGATGGCGATGCTGGAACCGAAATTAAGTATTCTGGATGAAACGGATTCCGGGCTGGATATCGATGCCTTGCGTATCGTAGCCGAAGGTGTGAACAAGTTGAAAACACCGGAGAACAGTACTATCGTCATCACTCACTACCAACGCTTACTGGATTATATCAAACCTGACGTCGTACATGTGCTTTACAAAGGTCGTATCGTGAAGACGGCGGGACCGGAATTGGCGCTGGAACTGGAAGAGAAGGGGTATGATTGGATTAAGAAGGAGTTGGGAGAATAATTGATTTTTTAGACACGGATGACACGGATGACGCAGATTCTTTATTAGTATATTATGAGTTTAACACAGGCTGATAAGACGAGTGCTATTATAAATGCATTTTATGATGTGTACAATGAACTCGGATATGGGTTTATAGAGAATGTATACCAGAATGCATTATATAGGGAGTTATTGAGACGTGATATCCCATGTGTTGCACATCCGAAAATAAATGTTTATTATAAGAATGAAATAGTTGGTTATTATGAAGCTGATATTATTGTTTATGATTCTGTTATATTAGAACTGAAAGCAGTCAGTCGGCTATCAAAAGAACATGAATTGCAATTAGTAAACTATCTGAAGGCAACAAATATAGAGATTGGTTTATTGCTAAACTTTGGACCAAAACCAGAGATAAGCAGGAAGGTGTTCTCTAACTATTACAGAGAGTGTTTACAGAAAGAAAATAAAGAATCCGTGTCATCCGTGTTATCCGTGTCTAAAAAATAAAATATAAATGTAATATGAATGCAGAACAACAATACATAGATCTTTTCTCCCAGACGGAAGCGATGATATGCCAGCACAGTGCCGAGGTGATGAATACCCCTCGTGCCACTGCGTTTGCCGACTTCGAGCGGCTTGGCTTTCCTACCCGTAAACAGGAGAAATATAAATATACCGATGTCAGCAAGTTCTTTGAACCGGACTATGGGTTGAACCTGAACCGTCTGGATATTCCGGTAAATCCCTATGAAGTATTCAAATGCGATGTACCCAATATGAGTACCTCCCTGTACTTTGTAGTGAATGATGCTTTTTACAATAAAGCGCTACCCGCTTCACATCTGCCCGAAGGAGTCATCTTCGGCAGTTTGAAGGAGATGGCGGAGAAGCATCCGGAACTGGTAAAGAAGTACTATGGCAGGCTGGCAGACACTTCAAAAGACGGAGTGACAGCATTCAACACCGCTTTTGCACAAGACGGTGTGCTGCTGTATGTGCCGAAGAATGTAATAGTGGAACGTCCCATTCAGTTGGTAAACATCCTGCGTGGTGACGTGAACTTCCTGGTGAACCGCCGGGTATTGATTGTATTGGAAGATGGCGCACAGGCACGCATGCTGGTGTGCGACCATGCCATGGATGCCGTGAATTTCCTGGCAACCCAGGTGATAGAAGTATTCGTAGGTGAGAATGCTGTCTTTGATCTTTACGAACTCGAAGAGACGCATACAAGTACCGTACGTATCAGCAATATGTATGTGAGACAGGAAGCCAACAGCAACGTATTGCTGAATGGCATGACCTTGCATAACGGCACTTCCCGCAACACCACCGAAGTATTGCTGGCAGGTGAAGGTGCCGAAATCAACCTTTGCGGTATGGCCATTGCAGATAAGAATCAGCATGTAGACAACAATACAAGTATCGATCATGCCGTACCTAACTGCACGAGCAATGAACTTTTCAAGTATGTGCTCGATGACCAGTCAGTCGGTGCATTTGCCGGTTTGGTATTAGTGCGCCCGGATGCGCAACATACCAATTCGCAACAAACGAACCGGAATCTTTGCGCTACCCGTGAGGCACGTATGTATACGCAACCGCAACTGGAAATTTATGCCGATGATGTAAAGTGTAGTCATGGCGCTACCGTTGGTCAGTTGGACGAAAATGCACTCTTCTATATGCGCCAGCGCGGTATTCCGGAGCGTGAAGCCCGCTTATTGCTGATGTTCGCCTTCGTGAACGAAGTAATCGATACCATCCGTCTGGATGCATTGAAAGACCGCTTGCATCTGCTGGTGGAGAAGCGTTTCCGTGGAGAACTGAATAAGTGCCAGGGCTGCGCGATATGCAAATAAATGAAGAATTAAGAATTAAGAATGAAGAATTACCATGCGGCATGACATGGCGCAGCCAATTCTTCATTCTTAATTCTTCATTCATAATTCTAAGCTAATATGGATATTCAAAAGATAAGAGCCGATTTTCCGATACTTTCCCGTGAAGTGTACGGCAAACCATTGGTCTACCTCGATAATGGGGCGACGACACAGAAGCCACGTTGTGTGGTGGATGCCATAACGGATGAATATTATTCTGTCAATGCTAATGTGCATCGTGGCGTACACTTCCTGTCGCAACAGGCAACGGAACTGCACGAGGCGAGCCGTGAGACAGTGCGGAAGTTTATCAATGCCGGCTCTATAAATGAAATCGTATTTACGCGGGGAACTACGGAAAGCATCAATCTGTTAGCCTCCAGCTTCGGCGAAGCATTCCTGCATCCGGGTGATGAAGTGATTGTTTCCGTAATGGAACATCATAGTAACATCGTCCCCTGGCAACTGCTGGCCGAACGGAAATGCATCAATCTGAAGGTTATTCCGATGAACGACCGTGGCGAACTCCTGATAGATGAATACGAGAAGCTTTTCACTGACCGGACGAAGATTGTCAGTGTAGTACATGTGTCCAATGTTTTGGGTACGGTCAATCCTATCAAGGAAATGATTAAGATTGCCCATAAGCATGATGTACCTTTCCTGGTAGATGCGGCACAATCCATTCCCCACATGGCAGTGGACGTGCAGGATCTGGATGCTGATTTCCTTGTATTCTCCGGACATAAAGTGTACGGGCCTACCGGTGTGGGCGTGCTCTATGGTAAGGAAGAATGGCTGAATAAGTTGCCTCCTTATCAAGGCGGCGGTGAGATGATACAGCATGTGTCTTTTGAACATACCACCTTCAACGAGCTGCCGTTTAAGTTCGAAGCCGGAACTCCCGACTATATCGGCACTACGGGACTGGCGAAAGCGCTCGATTATGTTTCTGCCATTGGCATGGATAAGATTGCCGCTTATGAGCATGAATTGACGGAATATGCCACACAGCGATTGAAAACAATCCCTGGTATGCGCATCTTTGGTGAAGCTGCTGAGAAAGGGAGTGTCATCTCTTTCCTTGTGGGTGATATTCATCACTTCGATATGGGCACATTGCTCGATCGTCTCGGTATTGCCGTACGTACAGGACACCATTGCGCCCAGCCGCTGATGCAACGCCTCGGCATAGAAGGAACAGTGCGTGCTTCCTTTGGAATCTATAATACAAAAGAAGAAATCGATGTTTTGGTGGCAGGTATCGAACGTGTCAGCAAGATGTTCTAGTTAGTGATTAGGGGTTAGTGATAAGTGATTAGTGACAACCATCCGCATGGCACTAATCACTTATCACTAACCTCTAATCACTAATCTTCGTTTCCGCCAGCTTCTTCTGCCACTTATCCCGTGCCAGTTTCTGCATATCCGTAACGCTGTCTTTCTCATCCACAATCTCGAAGCCTAAGGCTGTTTCTATAATATCTTCCATAGTGACAATTCCCCAGAAGCAACCGTATTCATCAATCAGGATCGAGATATGCTCTTTCCGTTCAAGCATCTGTTCCCAAACCGTGGAAACAGGACTATTCTCGGGGAAGGAAAGGATAGGGCGGGCCACATCCTTCAGGCACATATCGAATCTGTCCTCTGCTAACTTTTCGAGTACGGTTTGCCGCAACACATAGCCTGTGATATAATCTTCGCTATCATTATAAATCGGAATACGGGAGTAGAACTTATACTTCCCATCCTGATAGAACTCTTTCAGAGACATACTTTCGGGAGCTGTTGCCACCACGGTACGAGGAGTCATAATGGATTGTGACTTTACTTTATCCAATCTGATGAGGTTCTGTATCATCTTGTTTTCCTTCATCTGGAAGACACCCTCTTCCACTCCGATGGAAATCATAGCCGAAACCTCTTCGCGGCTTACGGATAATTCTTGCTTGCCGGAAGAAAACAGACGGGTAATCAGCTCGGACAGCCACACCAGGGGATAACAGATAATAATAAGGAAGTTAATGATACGGGCCGACGGAAGCGCCAGTGAGCGCCAGTAACAGGCACCTATCGTTTTAGGAATGATTTCCGAGAGAACAAGAATCAAGATAGTCAGTATGGCGGAGATTACACCGAAGTAAGCTTCTCCGAATATCTTTACCGCTTCGGCACCGACACCTGCTGCACCGACGGTGTGGGCAATGGTATTCAGAGATAATATGGCGGCAATAGGCCGGTCGATATCTTGTTTGAACTTCTTCAGTAAAATGGCGCTTTTGCCGTGTGTTTTCTCTTTGGTGGAGATGTACGACATCGGGGTGGATAATAAGACAGCTTCCAGGATGGAGCATAAAAAGGATAATGCTAATGCAATGGTCAGGTATAATAAAACAAGTCCCATATATGAATTTATTAATTAGACATAGCGGAACGAATGTTACGATTCGTACCGGATAAAATATGAAAATGCGGTGATGGAAGGGCTTGTTCTAAAGACGGTATGTGCAGAGCAAGGAGCGTTCGGGGGAGTATACGCTCTTGAGAGTGTGCGGTTGGGTACCGTCACTATATTGGTATAAATTAGTGTTCTCGGTAGAGAAAGTATAAGTAGTCGTAATCTCTGCACAGAGCTTGCGGGCACGGTTTAAAGAAAGTGTACGTGAGATAACAGCTTCATCGTTAAACTCTTCAGACGAATGCTGTTCGCTTTGTTCGATGCAAAGAAAGGGAGGCTCATTTTCGGAGAAGGTGTTATAATCCTCGGGTTGCAGTGCAAAAGGCACAACTACCAGACATACCACTAACTTGAATATAAAATGATCTGTTTCCATTCTTCCGGACAAAGATAGAGAAATAGTTATCTTAGCTCATATATGGATGTTGCCTTTTTTGTTTTTTTATTATAATGAAGAGATATAAAAAGTCCCGTTACTGCAACTTTCTGCCCTATTCGCGCGTCTAATAGGGTGCAAATAACTTAAATAAATAGAGAAAGATTATGTTAGTAACAACAACCCCAACTATCGAGGGCGGACGTATCACCCGCTATTACGGTATCGTTTCAGGCGAGACGATTATCGGTGCCAATGTATTCCGTGACTTTTTTGCCAGCATCCGCGATGTAGTGGGCGGACGTAGCGGCTCTTACGAGGAAGTGCTGCGCGAAGCGAAAGATATCGCCCTTCGTGAAATGCAGGAGCATGCCAGGGCGCTCGGAGCCAATGCCGTGATTGGCGTGGATCTGGATTATGAAACCGTGGGTGGAAGCGGCAGTATGCTGATGGTAACCGCTTGTGGTACGGCTGTGACCGTAGAATAATGAATACAGGGGGAGAGCCGGAAAGCTCTTCCCCTGCATATCAATGCTTGGGAGAATAATCGCTGATGATTACTTTTCCCTTTTTTTGTTCCAGTTTGGCTGTCTGCTGTGCTTTTGCGGTGGAAGTAAAGAGTAGAAGAACATATACTGTGTATATCATCCATGCCTTTCTGAAAGTAAAATCTGTGTGTTCCATTGTTCCTTTGTTTTTATTGATTTTACTTATACTACAACATGGGTGCTCAATCGGGTACGGTTTTCGCCTGCAAATTTAATAGAATGAGTTGATTTTTCTTTTATTCCTTTGCTTATTTCGTTTCAAATCAATACTTTTAGACTTTCAATCA
The DNA here is from genome assembly GCF_020091405.1 of Bacteroides cellulosilyticus. Lineage (NCBI taxonomy): Bacteria > Pseudomonadati > Bacteroidota > Bacteroidia > Bacteroidales > Bacteroidaceae > Bacteroides > Bacteroides cellulosilyticus. The sequence continues at coordinate 1,100,084 of NZ_CP081903.1, read as the reverse complement.
ACCTTTTAATACGAATAACACCATGGACAGTTTGCTTTTCTGGCTGATTCCGGCCGCTTCCGTTTTAGCTCTCTGCTTTGCTTACTATTTCCATAAGCAAATGATGAAAGAGAGTGAGGGTACTCCGCAAATGATAAAGATTGCCGCCGCTGTGCGTAAAGGCGCGATGTCTTATCTGAAACAACAGTATAAGATAGTTGGCTGGGTATTTCTGGGACTTGTGATCCTTTTCGCTATTATGGCTTATGGTTTCGATGTACAGAATCGTTGGGTACCGATTGCTTTCCTGACGGGCGGTTTCTTCTCCGGACTCTCCGGATTCCTCGGTATGAAGACGGCAACGTATGCTTCGGCACGCACAGCAAATGCTGCCCGTAGTTCACTGAATGCGGGATTGCGCGTCGCTTTCCGTAGCGGTGCGGTAATGGGACTGGTTGTAGTGGGCTTGGGCTTGCTCGATATTTCTTTCTGGTATCTGTTATTGAATGCGGTTATACCGGAAGATGTTTTGACTCCGACTCATAAACTCTGCATTATCACTACCACCATGCTCACTTTCGGAATGGGTGCTTCCACACAAGCGCTCTTTGCCCGTGTAGGTGGAGGTATTTATACGAAAGCTGCCGATGTAGGTGCCGACCTGGTAGGTAAGGTTGAGGCCGGTATTCCCGAAGATGACCCGCGTAACCCTGCAACGATTGCCGATAATGTAGGTGATAACGTAGGTGACGTAGCCGGTATGGGTGCCGATCTTTACGAAAGCTATTGTGGCTCTATCCTGGCAACTGCCGCTCTGGGTGCTGCTGCCTTTATTCATACGGGAGATACGGCCATGCAGTTCAAAGCTGTTATAGCTCCGATGCTGATTGCTGCCGTAGGTATTCTTCTTTCTATTATCGGTATCTTCGCAGTGCGTACCAAGGAAAATGCGAAGATGAAAGACCTGCTCGCTTCGTTGGCTTTCGGTACGAACCTGAGTTCAGTGCTGATTGTTGTGGCTACTTTCTTTATTCTTTGGCTATTGAAACTTGATAACTGGATGTGGATATCTTGTGCTGTTATAGTCGGTCTGGTAGTCGGCATCATTATCGGACGTTCTACGGAATACTATACCTCACAATCCTATCGTCCTACCCAGAAGTTGAGCGAAAGCGGAAAGACTGGCCCGGCTACGGTAATTATCTCCGGTATCGGTTTGGGTATGCTGTCTACTGCAATTCCTGTGATTGCTGTGGTAGTCGGTATCATTGCTTCCTACCTGTTTGCATCGGGATTCGATTTCAATAATGTAGGTATGGGACTTTACGGTATCGGTATTGCAGCTGTAGGTATGCTTTCTACCCTGGGTATCACGCTTGCTACGGATGCTTACGGTCCTATTGCTGACAATGCGGGTGGTAACGCTGAAATGTCCGGGCTGGGTGCGGAAGTACGTAAACGTACGGATGCCCTCGACTCTTTGGGTAATACTACTGCCGCTACCGGAAAGGGTTTTGCTATTGGTTCGGCTGCACTTACGGGACTTGCCCTGCTTGCCTCTTATATTGAAGAAATCCGTATCGGACTGACCCGTTTGGGAACCACGGAATTAGCGCTTCCCCATGGGGATGCCGTGGCTCTTCAGGATGCCACCTTCTTCGACTTTATGCACCATTATGATGTGACGCTGATGAATCCGAAAGTACTTTCGGGTATGTTCCTGGGTAGTATGATGGCATTCCTTTTCTGTGGATTGACAATGAACGCTGTTGGCCGTGCTGCCGGTCACATGGTGGATGAGGTACGCCGCCAGTTCCGTGAAATCAAGGGTATACTTACCGGTGAGACAGAGCCGGATTACGAACGTTGTGTAGCTATCTCCACAAAGGGGGCGCAACGTGAAATGGTAGTTCCTTCGCTGATAGCCATTTTAGCTCCGATTGCTACGGGACTTATCTTTGGTGTTCCCGGTGTGCTGGGCTTGCTGATCGGTGGATTGAGTAGCGGTTTCGTTCTTGCCATCTTTATGGCGAATGCGGGCGGTGCATGGGATAATGCAAAGAAATATGTGGAAGAAGGAAACTTCGGCGGTAAGGGTAGCGAAGTACATAAAGCTACTGTGGTAGGCGATACGGTAGGTGACCCATTCAAAGATACTTCCGGTCCGAGTTTGAATATACTTATCAAGCTGATGAGTATGGTAGCTATCGTGATGGCCGGACTGACGGTTGCGTGGAGCCTCTTCTAAGGAGAGTTGCCTGAAAAAACAAGGGGTGAGGAAACTTAATAAATAAGCCATCTGTCAATGTAGAAGAAGTCATTGACAGATGGCTTTCTTTTTATCGAAGAAATTCATACCGTCCGGCAGTACCTTCAAAAGAAAGGATACCATCGTCTGTACGAACTTCCAGCGCGGGAATATATACCTTGCCGTCTTTCTTGATTTGCCAGGTTCCCGGAATAAGGTCGGTAATGACAAACTTCATAGTTTGGCTGCCACTTACCGCGAAATCAAATTTACCGGGTAGCGGTTGGCTGTCTTTGCTGAAGGTGACGATGCGGTCGGCTATCTGCACGCCTACTATTTTATCTGCATCGATGCGTTTTACTTCATTCATTTGCAGACAGGTGTTGTCGGCTACTTGCATTACATTCAGGAAGTAATTTTCGGCAGTAGCGGTTGCAGGTGATATTTCTACACGCCATGCGCCTCTTTCGTTGGCATCGTCGGGACGTCTCGGCATGGCATCGTTGGCATAATTGGTGCCGAATACCCAAAACTCTTTTCCTTTTCCACCGATTTTCTCTATCCGTGCATCTTGAATTTCGGGGAGCAACACTTGATTCTGTAACATGCCGGTATCTTCGTTTTGGGTGCGTTTGACGGTGAAACGGTTATTTTCTATTATCGGCTCTTCTATACTGTGCAGTAGCCAGAACTTCTTGAACTGAGGGTCGGCAGAGACAACTTTATCAAACACGATTAAGGCGGCAGGCACTTCGGTAGCGTGCAGGTTGAGGAAAACAAAAGAGCGTTTCGCTTCTTTTACCTTGTCTGTATAGGCTTGCGTGATGTCACCTTTCAGATAAGAATAGTCAGGTTTATTGGCATCGGGACCGAAACCATGTCCCAGGACTTTGCCTGTAGTATATTCCTTGCTTAATAAATCTTTAAAAGAGCGGCAAGTCTCCCAGCGGTCACCCGGCATGCGTTGTCCACCGTCATTATCGGCAAATTCAGTTTTATCTTGTCCACCATAATTCCAGCTGGCGAATTTCTCGTTCGGGTTGTATACTAACAATGAGTTATGGGCAATGGTACGTTTGAAGAAATTTTTGTTGTGCGGGCTGTTATATCCGCCGGAACTTCCTTGGTAAGCTCCGGCATCTATTGCCAACGGGCCCTTATAATAAAGTTGGAACGAACCACCGTCCATGTGTTGATGGTTACCAAAGAATTGTTCATTGATTTTCATTTCGGCAATCACGCTGTTTTTGTCCCATCCTGTACGCGCTATCATCCACCCGAAAGGTGAGCCTGAGTATCGGGTCAGCGGCAAGTCATCAGGAGCCTTGGCTTTCAAATCAAAATCTCTCCACAGTATCTCGAAGATAAGGCAGTGGCTTTCTAATTTGGGCTTGAGTTCGTATTCGTAAGCCAGATAATTGTCTTTATAGAAGCTGGAAGCGAGCATGGCGGGCAGGGAGTAAGAAGGAATGTTCCTTTTGTTAGGATTCGTATCGCCTGCGGGCATTACTTGTCCGTCCGGACGACGGCGGTACAGGAAGTCGTACGGTACGAATTGTTGTGCGGGATTGTAGATTGCGCCGGCTCCCATACGGTCCAGAATCCATAAGGAGAACAGGTCATTGCTGAAACGCACATTGACATAGCTTGTTCCCTGATGGTAATTATGACCAGAATAGATGTAATTTCTTACCGGCAAGTAATCCTTGTACAGCATTCGGATGACATGGAGGTACATATCCGGATATTCGTCGTAGATAGCAATACCGGCTGAAAGCATGTCCCGCAAGATCATCCATTCGGACGAGTGTCCGGCTATGGGTTCGTTATTTTTGGGCGGATAACCGCATTCCATGGTCTTGGAGATTCGGATGAACGATTCTATATAGGCTTTCTTTTCCGATTCTTTCATCTGGTCGTAGCACCAGTCATATACCATTGCGCCGCACATCAGCATGACTCCGCTGGCGCGCGATAAGTCTTGTTTGGTTCCGAAATTGGTATGCTGCAATGAATCGAGCATGGAAGTGATGGCGCGTCTGGCTTGCTTCTTGTCACCATATACCAGATAGTCGAGAGCTTGTACTTGTACACGGCTGGTTACTCCCCGCATCTCAAAGTAGTAGCGAAAGCCTCTGTCGGTTACTTTAGCCTCTTCCTCTGCGGTGCGGTCTATGCCAAGTTTGCGCAAGGTTGCCAGGTTTGCTTTTACTTGCGGGTGATCCATCCGTTTCTTTAAATCCGGTAAATTGGCGGGACGTACATAGAGTCGGGGGTGAGTTGAGGGAGGAATGGGGATGGTGATGTCCTCGAATTTCTCCCAGGTTACTTCATCTCTTTTCTGAGCACCGGCTTCCAGACAAAAGATGAAGAGAAAACTCGCTGCTAAAAGACAATTTTTCTTCATGGTTGCTGTTTTATAGATTAATAAAGTATCCGTTCATGCATGATATACGGTGTGAAAACCATATACTCTGTTTACAAATGTAGAACATTCAACCATTACCTACATCATTATAAAACAACAAAATACTGCCGGTGCAGCATTCTGAGACATGAGTGACATTCTCCTAAACAATATTAGCGTAGCTGTGGAATCATAGAGGGATAGATTTCCAAGAAAAGCTATCCCTCACGCAAGAATTACTTCCCGTAATCATCGTACATCATCAGCAGATGGGAGGAACTCCAACTAAAGTGCGGCGCTTTCAACCGTTCTCCGGTATGTGTACCGTAGTTCTCGTGGATGGGCGCTCCTTCTTTCAATCCGTTCAGGCGGTCGAATACCTGCAAGGTATATTCATCGGCCAGTTTATGATAACCATAGTTGCGGAGTCCGCGAATGGCAAAGTAAGTCTGGTCCAGCCAGATGGGGCCACGCCAGTAGCCGCGCGGGTTATACTTGGGATTGTCTGCGGCGATGGTGGGGAAGGGGATATATGTGGAGAACTTCGCGGTGTCTTGCAGTATGGGTAACATGCTGTCCACCTGCGATTGCGTGGCAATCTGTGTCCACAGCGGAGTATAAGCTTCGCATCCCGGTTCTTCGATGAAGGAACCGTCTTTCAGGCGGCGGTCGAAGAAGAAATTGAGTTGCTTGTCGAAGAAGTAATCTGCTACTTTATCGCTATAATCGGGACCGTCGAAAGTCGCGTTCAGCAATCCGGCAAACTTCTTTAGCAGTTTACATTCCAGTGCCAGATAAGCATTCAGGTCTACGCTTTCCTGGTCCATGCTCCAGGCATCATCGGCTCCGTCGTTCTTCAACATCACGGCATCGTCAAAACGAATGGCATTGTCCATGCCGCTTTCCCATGCGGCAGCTTCCAGTGTGCCGTCTGTTGCACCGTATTCACACATGCCGTTACGGTTGTGATCGCGTTTCTGATACCACCATTTGTAGTAAGAGAGCAGTTGCGGGTACATTTCGGCAACGAAAGCCGTGTCGCCTGTATGCGTGAAGATTTCGTCTACCGCCCAGCATACCAAAGGCGGTTTGCTGTCGCGGGCATTGTTTTCCGACGGGTCGGTGTAGATGCAGTCGATAACCATGCCGTCCGGTTGCTGATAATCGAACATGGCGCGGATGTTGTTCTTTGCCAGTTCAGGGTCGAATTTAGCGGTTCCGGCACTGAAACGCCAACTGTCCCATGCCCAGAAACCCACAAAGTAGCCTACGGCGTGGCTCGGGACGATACCTTCATGAAGCAGTCCGCCGCGATGCGTGCGCCAGTTGGAAATAAGGGTGGTGACGGCTTTCACGGCTATACGGTCGTATTCGGGCTTCATGTCCTTGCGCAGTATCTTGGTCAGATAACCCTCCCAGCGTTCGGCATTGGCTTGCAAAGCCTTTCCGGGATTGTTGAGCAGGGTGGGGATATTCTGCAATCCGGCGGTCATCTCTTTTTCCGAGGTGAAGAAGGAAATGGCTACATGGACGGGATACCTGGGACTGTGAACAAGGGCTGTGTAGTTGTTTTCCGTCCGGGAAAGTGTCACGTCGGGGGTAAATGTTACGGTCACGCTTTCTCCGCTGGGGTGGCGGGCAATGACGGAGTTTTGCTCTACAGCAATGGTTACGTCTTTTCCCCATTGACTGCCTGTCAGAAGCAGGTCTTCCGCTTTATCGGACTCTATGCGCAGGAGGGCGGTTGAGGCGTCTGCAAAGTTAAGTCGTTGCATGATGCTCCCTGCATCGGAGTGGACGGACATATAGAGCTCGCCGGGGAAGTAGCAGGTAGAGTCGGGAACGAAGCTGGCAGAAGTGTTTCCGGCGAAATCTACTGTGACGGCGGACTGTGCCATCCATTGGCGGCGGAACATATCCAGACTGAACGGGCCGCAGAAGCCGTTCACCCATTGCGCCTTTTCGGGCAGGGTGAAGCCCATCCATGAACCGGCGTCTGTGAACCAGCCGTAGCAACGGTGCAGGGTGTCGGGAGTGTAGGCAATATCCAGTATGTTATTGAAGGTGTACCTTTGCTCAGCAGTTTTTTTACTACCGGAGTTGCAGGCGGTGAGGCCTACAACCAGTAGCGTAAAGCAAATGATGTGTATAAACTTGTGTTTCATATTCCTTGATTATTATGAATTTAATGTTAGAACCAGCACTTATGCGCCTGTTCCGCTGCATCATCCTTAGCTCCGAGTGGCAGCAGCGTAAAGCTGTACTTCCATTCGTGCGGTGTGATGGTATATTCCGGGTGCACTTGTGCTCCCCACGTATTGTCACCACCTACGCCCATCTGCTTGTGGTCGATGTTTAGCCACACCATATCTTTCTTCACTATGCTTCCCCCGTGGCGGCGTTCCACTTGCGAAGGGCGGTACTCGATATCTTCCATCGGGAAGTTCCAGGCACTGATACTTAGCGGTTCTTCTCCCGTAACGAGCAAACCGTCACCATCGGCATTGCGCAGTGCAACCCAACGTACATCGCAATGATTAGCTGTTTCCTGAGCACGCACATACGGATGGAACTGTTCCCAAACCGTGGCACTGTACAGTCCTACCAATGCTCCCGTCTTCCGGTCTGCATAGTTTTCCTGTGGTCCGCGTCCCAGCCAGGACATCCTTTCATATTCAGCCGGAAGTATCATGCGCATACCCAGGCGAGGCATTTCGTTCAACGCCTGTTTGCCGGGAGTGAAGTGCATGCTCACGCGGACTGCTCCGTCAGGATGAATATCGTATATTGTTTGCAGCTTCGAGTCTTGCGCTTCCATCTTATAGGTAGCGATAAGGGTAACTTTCTGTTGATTTTCCGTTATATCCAGGTTCTCCAGTTTGGCATCCTGTCCGGCAGTCTTCCAGGTGAGACAACGGTACAGATGTCCGTTCGGAATATCATTGTCCGTCAGCGGACGCCAGAAGTTAGGTTGCAGACCTTCTTTTATCAAATTCTTTCCATTGTAACTCAACTCTGTCATTTCACCGTTTTGAGCCGAGAAAGCTATCCGGAAGTTGTTTCCTGTCAGAGTGATGGCGTCACTGTTGCGGTCTACGGCCAGTTTACCGTTAGCCGGTTGAATGGCTTTGCTGGCAGGGACGGAAGGTAGCGCCCATTGTTCGATGGCGGCCTCGTGTCCTTTCGGGATTAACGGCGCTTCGTTTTTGGTGAATGCGCGCAGGGTAAGGAAGTACTCTTTGCCATTGGCAGGCAATGCTTTCAGAGGCAGTTCGATGTTGGCAGAGCTTCCCGGTGCGATTGCTGGGAAATCCATTTCACCGCTTTGCACTGCTTTACCGTCACATTCTACTGCCCAGCGCAGGGTATATCCTTCCAGACCGATGAAGTCGTGCCGGTTGGTAACCTTTATCTTATTGGGTGTGAAAGCAACCGGCTCAAAGTGGATATATTGAAGCACCTTCTTCACCTCATAGATATGCGGGTGAGGAGTGCGGTCGGCAGCTACCAGACCGTTGGCGCAGAAGTTGGAGTCGTTGACGATGCCTACAAATCCCATGTCTCCACCGAAAGCCCAGATGTCACGGTTATCCTTATCTTTGATAGCGAATGTCTGGTCTACCCAGTCCCAGATGAAGCCGCCTTGCAACTGGTCGTACTTATAAATCAAATCCCAGTAATCCTGGAAGTTTCCTACACTGTTGCCCATGGCATGAGCATATTCGCACATAATCATAGGACGCTTGTCTCGCTGGTTGGCGTGGCGGCGCAACGACCAGATGCGTGCATACATCGGGCAGTAGATATCGCTCTTGGCATCATAACCGCCACCCTCGTATTGTACCGGGCGAGTGGAATCTACCTTCTTCGTGTAATCGTATAAGGTTTCGAAATGCTTACCATACCCGGACTCATTACCCATAGACCAGGTGACGATAGCTGTGCAGTTACGGTCGCGCGCAATCATGCGGCTCATGCGTTGCATGAAAGGAAGTTCCCAATCCGGATAATTGGCCAGCGTGCCATCCTTGTGATCCTGCATACCGTGGCTTTCGATGTTGGCTTCATCCACCATATACAGGCCGAATTCCGTGCAAAGCTCATACCATGCATAGTTATTCGGATAATGACAGTTGCGCACACCGTTCAGATTGAATTGCTTCATCAACTGAATATCGTGTATCATGGAAGCTACGCTGATGGTGCGTCCTTTGTGCGGATCGTGTTCGTGGCGGTTCACTCCCTTAAAGAGCACCGCTTTTCCGTTAATCATCTGCATGCCGTTGCGCATCTCCACCGTGCGGAAACCAAAAAGCTGGGTGAAAGACTCCAACGGCTTTCCTTGTGCATCGAAGGTGCTGACTACCAGTGTATAGGTATTCGGCGTTTCGGCATTCCAGGCACGTGCATCCGGGAAAATCTGTTGCTGGCTAAATAAAGTATCCGTAGGAGAAGAGACGGTTTTCTTCCGGTTATAAATCACCTTTCCTGCATCCAGCACTTTCACCTCAACGGTCTCTCCCGCTTTCGGCTGATGGAGGATGACATCCAGGTTGAGTTCTCCGTCTTTATAATCATTTATCAGTTCGGCAGTCATCCGGAAGTCGCGCACGCGGCTTTGCGGACGGGCGTAGAGATAAACGTCACGCTCAATACCGCTGTATTTCCAGTAGTCCTGTCCTTCAAGGTAAGAGCCGTCGCTATAACGGAACACCTTGACGGCGAGTTTGTTGCTGCCCTTTTTCAGAAGCTTCGTAATGTTGAAGTGAGACGGCAGACGGCTGTCTTCGGCATATCCGGCAAGCTCACCGTTCACCCATACGTAGTAGGCGGATTCCACTCCCTCAAAGTCGAGGAAGATATCCATACCTTCCCAACCGCCGGGAACCGTGAATTCGCGGACGTATGCTCCCACCGGATTGTAATCGGCTGGCACATGCGGGGGATTGGCAGGGAATGGATAACGGGTATCCGTATAAATAGGTGCATCGAAGCCTTGCAACTCCCAGCTTCCGGGAACTTGTATTTTGCTCCACTTCCGGGTGTTGTATCCCGGTTTGTGGAAGTCTTTGGGACAAAGTTCGTTGTTCTTTGAGAACAGGAACTTCCAAGTACCGTCCAGCGAGATGCGGCGTTCGGTGGCAGGATTTACGTTGAAACGTACATCCGCAGGCAGGGAGTGTTGCTTCAGGGCGTTGGCCTCATTCGTAAACGGAATGAAGTGCGCATGCATTGGCTCTCTGTTTATCTCGTTGATTTGTGGGTTCTGCCAGGGTTCGTTATCAGCCAGGGCAGAAACACAAAGCAGTGAGGAAAAGAGTAAGGTATAAACTTTGGCTTTCATGATAATTTGCTTTAAGTCCAAAACAATATTAAATTGAACAAAACAGTGTCACAAGGAACGGAACGCTGAAATCCACCACAAATCCGTGGAAGATGGAGACAACTACAAATTGTTGTCCGGCCGTTCGTGTAATGATGGGCAGTGTGGTGTCCATCGTAGTTGCCCCTCCGGCAGAGATAGGGGCGAGGTTGCCAAACCAGCGCACCAGTAACGGTGCAGCCAGTAAGGTCAGAATCTCGCGGCTGATGTTGGCGAGCAGGGCAATTGTTCCTAATTCAGCTCCTTTATATTCGGTAATGAAGATACTGGAGAGTGAATAGTAACCGAAGCCCGAACCTACAGCCAGGCAATCTGTTAGAGAACGGTGTGTCAGTATCAGGCTGACTGCGGCAGAACCTGCCAACGTACCCAGAATGGTCATGATAGGCAGGAATATCAACCGTGGATTGAGTGAACGGAAATTTTTCAACGTTTGCGGGTCATTGCCTACACTTAGCCCTACACTGAACATCAGTGCGCAAAGTGCATAAAAGCTGACTTTACTATCTACTACGATGTCGATAGGTATCAGGTGAAAGACTCCGCAAAGTGTCCCCAGCACAAAAAAGCCGACTATGATAAGACTTCCTTTCATGCTTGTCCTCCTTTCCGTTTGTATAAGGCCCTCCACAGTGCCCAAGCGGCAATCACACTTCCCAGAGTTCCACCTATGGTGAGTATGACGGCTTCGAGTCCGATGGTATGAAGTCCTTTGATAATCTGTTCGTTTCCTCCCACTTCAATACCGAGAATGAAGAGCAGTACCCAGATCAGTACTGTGATAACCTTATGTATTTTACTTAAATTCCGTTTCCGTAAGAGGTAGCCCAACAGCATTCCTGTGAGCATCAGTCCGATAATTGTAAACATATCTATGTCGTTTTTGAGGGCAAAGATAATTCATTTGAATATAACGAGGCGGTATCACTGTAGGTAAATACCGTCTCGTTAGGATGTCATATTGAGTGAAGAGAGAATTTATTTGTTAATTTGGTCGTTCGAATTGATTTCAGTCAACGGAATAGGGTAGAACGAATTCTTCTCTACATTAAAGCCGGCGCGTCCTGCATCTGCCAATGCTGACGCTAATTTGCCCCAACGGCGTAAATCATACCAGCGCCAGTTTTCCAGCGGGAATTCAATCATACGTTCATGTTCTATTTGCTCACGTACCTCTTGTTGTGAAGTCCCTTTCATGGCAGGCATGTCTCCATGTACATTTCTGATTTCATTAATCAGCGGAATGGCTTGTTCGGGATGGCCTTGCTCGTTCAATACTTCCGCCTTCATTAGCAATACATTGGCATAACGCATCAAAGGAATGTTGATGGCACAATAATTATTGTATAAGCCATCATAGTCGGTGGGCATGAACTTGCGGAAGGAAGGACGGTTGTAACTTGTACCGGGAATAGGGTTATTCTTATCATCGAAACTACAGAACCAGTTGTCATAATCGCCCCCGTAAACACGCCCGCTTCCATCATTGAAATAATCACATTGGAAGAATACACTCTCGTACAAGCGTGAGTCATAGCGTCCGGTTGTGGCAATCTCACCTTCTTTCATGTACGCTTCCATCAATACATTACTCGGAAGAATCTCATCCCATCCCCAAAGTTCGGATGTACCTATCCAACGGTGGAGCTGAGTGCGATAGTTAGCACCATTGGCGCTACTCATGGAAGTCTGCAACTCAAAGATAGATTCTTTGCTGTTTTTGTTGCTGGCGTCAAACATACTTGAAAACTTCTTTACCAGTTCGTAGCCCTTGACATTGTTTAATGCTGTAAGTGCCTCATTCAGATATTCTGTCTTCTTGTCAGATTCTTCGTAAGCGCGTGTCAGATAGGCAAAACCTAAATAGGCATTGGCTGCTCCACTGGTGGCACGACCGATGTTGTCGTTGTCATAAGAAGAAGGGAGAGCAGTGGCTCGCTTTAAATCTTCTATAATAAAATCCCAGGTATCGGGACGTGGTGAAAGTCCTTTGCTTAATTCTGCCTGACTGGTGATATACTTATCACGGATGATAATTTCTTTCCAATTCAAAAGCAATTTAAGGTGATAGTAAGCGCGAAGAAAATAACCTTCGTTTATAATTTGCGTGCGGACAGTAGGGTCGATAGTTCCTTCTTCCATTTCTGTCACTTTCTCTATTACCTGATTGGCAAAGCTGGCTCCTTTGTAGTTGTTCCACCAATAATTGCTGAACTGTGAGTTACCGTTTGTATAAGTGAAATTGTAGAGTTCCAGCCAGTTGGGATAGTTACGTGCATCGTTACCCATATTGATAATGTCTTCACGGTAAGCTTCCACCGGCCATTTAACTTCGGCAAATTCCCAGGTGTCAATGTAGTATTCTAATTGCGAATATGCAGCCGATATTCCGGCTTGTGCATCACTTTCGTTACGCCAGAAACTTCCCGAAGTCAACTGGTCGGGAGATTCCAAGGTTAGATAATCATCGCAAGAGCTCACAAAGAGCGATGCAAAACAAAGGCTGGCTATATATATTACTTTTTTCATGTTTATACAATGTTAAATGAGTTAGAAAGTAAGTTGGGCACCCAAAGTGAATGAACGGGTAAACGGATAAATCAGTTTATCAATACCGGTGTTCAATACACTTACACGTGAGAATTCGGGGTCGATGCCGTCGTATCCGGTGATTGTGAAGAGGTTTTCACCACTTACATAAAAACGCAATCTCTCGATGAATACTTTTTGCATCATTTTTTTCGGTAGGGTATAACCTAATTGTAATTGACGGAGGCGGACAAAGTCACCTTTCTCAATGAAGCGGTCAGACTCCTTCAAGTTACCGTTCGGGTCGTTGAAGATGGCGCGAGGTATGTTTGTATTGGTATTTTGAGGTGTCCAGGCATTCAAGGATGATGTGAGGAAGTTGGAACCGGAGTTCATTCCTTCATAGAAGTACTTGTTACCATTATAAATCTTGTGTCCCCATGCACTACCCAATACAACAGAAAGGTCAAAGCCTTTATAGCCGGCAGAGAAATTCAGGTTAACTTCCAATGTAGGTATACCCGATCCACAATAGACCTTATCGTCGTCATCAATAGAGCCGTCGCCATTTACATCTACAAAGCGGATATCACCGGCATCGGCGAAAGGCTGATACTCGTCTCCATCTGCATTTACATATTGGCGGGCTTCTTCATTGTTTTGGAACAGACCGTTGGTTTTATAAAGATAGAATGCACCGATAGGTTTGCCAACGCGCGTCTGGGTTGGGAAATGTTCGGTTCCATATTTCAAACCTTCACCGTAAAGAACCTGTCCTTTGTCTGCCAGTTCTACAACTTTATTCTTGGTTGTACTGAAATTCATACCGATGTTATAATCGAAACCACCTTTGGAGTCAGCCCAGTTTATCTCAACTTCAACACCGGAGTTGCGGATTTTACCCACATTCAGGATTGGGTTGTTCAAGCCGGCAGAAGGTGGAAGTGCTTTCGTAATCAAGAGTTCTTCGGTTTGATTGTAATAGTAGTTCATGGCACCGGTCAGTTTGTTGTTGAAGAAACCGAAGTCAAGACCAATATTCTTAGTATCTGTAGTTTCCCATTTCAACGAACGATTCTCCAGCCCGCGGGCAATACTTCCTGCCCATGCATTATCACCGTTACCTTTTACATATCCCTGGTATTTGGTGTTATAAGTAGAAATTAGAGCGAGGAAGTCGTAATATCCCAAGGCATTTTCGTTACCCAGACGTCCCCAACTGGCACGCAATTTCAAATTGTTCAGCGCAATACCTTTTGGAAAAAATTCTTCTTCACTGATTCTCCAGCCCACAGCTATTGATGGGAAGAAACCCCAACGGTTGTCAGCACCAAACTTGGAAGAACCGTCGGAACGTACAGTTGCCTGAATCAGATAACGATCGTTATAGTTATAATTTATGCGACCGAAGAAGGATACGCGTCTGTAATCCCATTTAGTTCCATCACCGTCGTAAGTACCACCTGCACCTGCACCGATTGTAGAGAAGCCCGGATCGAGGAAACCGCCTGGTTGTTCACCGATTACCAATTGCCCGTCCTCTACCTTATAAGTTGTTGATTTACCTTCTACGCCTACAGAATTCCATGTATATTTGCGAGCCATGGTTGAAGTACCGGCTACGGCATTGACAGAATGTTTACCGAATGCTTTGTTGAAACTCAGTACATTCTCCCATACATGCTCTTCCCAGTAAGCGGTGGTTTCGCTATGATACGGATAGTCTCGCTTGGCTTTTACGTCGGAAATGTAAGCCGGTGTATGGTAAGTTTGGCGTTGATGCTCTCCACGGTAAGCATAACTTGTTTTGAAACTCAACCATTTAGTGAAGTTGGCAGTTAAAGCTACGTTGGCGGTAGTATGATACTTCTTATCTGTAGATTTCTCGTAGTGCTGGTCGGCCATAACATTACGATTGTTGGGCAGGTTATCGAAGTTTGTCAAACCGAAGCCATATTCTTCATTTTCATTGTAGATAGGTACCAGCGGAGAAATCATATACATTTCTTTCAGCTGATATTCGGGCTGTTTGCTATCTGTGAATTTGAAAGCCATGTTGGCGTCAATATCAAAGATATATTTGCTCATGTGCAGCTTTAGGCGTGCATTATCCTGACGGTAATCATTGCCAAGGAAAATACCTTTGTCATCAGCGTGATTGTATGAAACGGAATATTGGGCATTTTCGCTACCACCTCTTACACTGAACATATAGTTCTGTGAAAGACCGGTACGCATCATTGCATCCTGCCAGTCAGTGTCGATGCCGGTATTCTTGGTCATGTAAGGTTCCAGTTCCAATATTTGTTTTTCCCATGCACCGTTACCTTTCGGGTCGTATTGCGACTTATGATTCATTACATGAGCGTTCCAGTTCTCATACATTTGTGTATGTACTTTCTTATATTGCTCTGCATTCAGCAAGTCGAGCTTTTTCGCTACATTTGTCATACTTACGTATGCACTGAAATCTATTTTTGTTTCGCCTTTCTTACCATTTTTAGTAGTTACGATGATTACACCATTGGCAGCAACCGAACCGTATATGGCAGCGGCAGCACCATCCTTCAGTACTTCCATAGCTTGAATATCCTGCGGGTTAACAGCATTTATATCACCCGGGAAACCATCGATGATATAAAGAGGTTCGTTATCTCCGAAAGTCTTTACGCCACGAATTTTTACTTGTACGCCGGCACCGGCGTTACCACCTGCTTTCATAATGTTTACACCGGCGATTTTACCTTGCAGCGCTTCGGCGGGGTTAGTGGTGGTACGTTTGGATAGTTCTTCGACGTCAACAGATGAAATGGCACCTGTCATATCACTTTTCTTCATGGTACCATAACCGATGACTACTACTTCTTCCAACATTTCAGTATCTTCTTTCAATACTACCTTAATGTTTTTTGCACCGTTAAGAGGTATTTCCTGAGTAGTGTATCCTACATAAGAAATAACGATAATTGCCTTAGGGGAAACGTTTAGTGAGAAGTTACCGTCTATATTGGTAATCACTCCGTTTGTAGTACCTTTTTCAAGTACACTTGCACCGATAACGGTTTCACCTGTTGTATCGGTTACTGTACCTGTCAGTTGAATGTTCTGTGCTAAAGAACTTAGTGGAATCAGGAAAGCAAAGAGTAAGGCTAACTTGACTACTCTCTTCATGGAACAATTCTTAATAATTCTACCCATGTGTGTGGTTTTTTAAGGTTAATAAAATGTGTTTCACACCACAAATAAGAATGTTATTTATCAAAGTTCACAATCTGGGAGTTCTATAATTAATCTACAAAAGGGCTTTTTAGAGGAAGTATTTGTACTACAACGGAATCTTTAATTATTTGATTTATAGTGATATAATTCTGGGGTTATATCTACAAAATGCTATTGTGTGTAAGGATGGGGTTAAACACTTTGCAAATATGTAGTTAAGTCTTCTTCTGTGGATAAGTTGAGTGATTTGCGCAACCGGTAACGGTTCATGTTGATGGTTTTGGGAGTGCTTCCAGTAATCATTGAGATTTCTTTTGTAGAGAGATTCACCCGTAATAAGGTCGCGAGATATTTTTCGCCTTGTGTGAGGTTGGGGTGTTGCTTTACGAGTTTTTCGATAAACTCTTTATTTTTCTCCTCAACACTCAGCAGCAATGTATTATTGGTCTTATCTCCGCTTTGGTATTGGCTGATAAAAGCATTTACCTTCTTTAAGTGGGGAACCAGTGCTTGGTTGTCCATTCTATACCCTTCCTTAATCATCTCACGTATTTTGTCCAGCAACTCGTTACGGCTTCTAAGAAATACGGCAAAGCTGGTTACTTCTTGTTGACTGTTGTCTAAGGCGCTTTGTACATTTTGCAGTTCCAATTCCTGTTGGTGCAGTTTCAATTCGGATATTTCCCGTTGTGACAGTTCCAGTTGATATCGGGCTTCTATTAGTTGAAGACCTTTTCTGCGTTTATACCATTTATATAAGAATATACTGAAGGCTAAACCAAGAACAAGTATACTGCCCAAAAGCCATAGGTTGCGCTTTAGTAGTTCTATCTTATAAGTTTGCTCTTGCATTTCGGTAGCATATTTCTGATCCTGATATCTTTTATAAGAGATTTCCTGTTCAATGTTGCGCAACTTGTTGCTACTTTGTAGCTCCTTGCTTAAAGCATACATTTGACTGAGCCGTTTATAGGCCTGGTCATAATCACCTATGGCGGCATATACCCAGGATGAATATTCATAATAATCACAAATCAATTCCTTGGCACCGATATTATGGGCGTATTCATAGGCTTTCTGCAGAGCTTCCAAAGCTTTGGAGTATTGCTCGCCGAAGTAATATTGCTTGCCCATATTGTTGTAGTTCTCTCCCAATGACCATTGTGCATCCAGATTTTTATTGATGGCTATGGCTTCCTGAATAAAAGATAGTTTCTTGTCCGTATCTCCTTGATATAGACATAAATTATTCAGATTGGTAGCAATCTCTTTTAAGTTCCTTTGGGCACGGTTGATAGTCAATGCCCGTTGAAGAAATCTTTCTGCTACCAGAAATTCATCAAGCAGATAATGCATGACTCCACGCTCATTATAACATCCGGCCACTGAAGCCGAATCTCCTAAAGACTTGAAAATAGAGGTTGCCTTATCATTGAGTTCTATCCCTTTGTTATAATCGCCCAATTTACTATATACACGTCCCATGAGTGAATAAAGCTGAGCTGTTTGCCGTTTGTTTGCGGGATTGATATATCTCTGTGTATCATACAAATTCTTGATACTCAAATCGAAGTTACCCAGCAGTTGCTCTGCTTGGCAATAGAGTATCATAGCTTGTGCACGGGTTTCATCGGGCTCGTCTTCGGGAAATAAGGCAGCTGCCTGAGCTGCATAGTATGAGGCCTGCTTGGGGTTACTGAACAAGGAGTTTTGAGCTTGTTCTAATAAGTTTTGGGCTTGTTTGCTGTCTTGAGCCTGTAAGGGGATCGTGGTTAATAGGGAAACTGCAAATATTAGGTACAGTACTTGCTTCATAGTATATTTGTTGTTTCTGCAAATGTAATTATTTTCCTTTAAAAGTCAGGTTTGCTTTCAAAAAGATTTATCTTTGTGCCTCTAAATTAATGCTGTATGCTATTGCCTTATTTGAATAAAGATCTGATAGAAGCCGGTTGTGACGAGGCCGGACGTGGTTGTCTGGCAGGAGCTGTATATGCTGCTGCCGTGATTCTTCCCAAAGATTTCAAGAACGAACTACTGAATGATTCCAAACAGTTGACGGAACATCAGCGCTATGCTTTGCGTGAAGTGATTGAGAAAGAAGCACTGGCATGGGCGGTTGGTATCGTATCTCCCGAAGAGATTGATAAGATTAATATCCTGAACGCTTCTTTCCTTGCCATGCATCGGGCCGTAGATCAATTGAAGATGCGCCCGCAGCATCTGCTTATAGATGGCAACCGCTTCAAAAAATATCAGGATCTTCCGCATACCACGGTGATTAAGGGCGACGGCAAGTATCTTTCCATTGCGGCGGCTTCTGTGCTTGCCAAAACCTATCGTGATGATTATATGAACCGTCTTCACGAGGAATTTCCATATTATGATTGGGATCATAACAAAGGGTATCCCACGAAGAAGCATCGTGCAGCCATCGCCGAACGTGGAACTACGCCTTATCACCGCATGACATTCAATCTGTTGGGTGACGGGCAGTTAGCACTTGATTTCAAGTGATTATTCTATCGCTTCATCCAGATCGATAAACAGGAATTGGTTTTCATTATTAAGTAGCAGCAGCTTATTATCAATCACCTGTCCCTTCTTGAAATCAGTTTGAAGATGGGCTACAGGCATTCCCATTTCATGAATGAACCAATAGTCTCCACGATTGCCGATACATAAATAATCTTTTAGTTGAATACTGGGACTGTAAATCCGTTCCCGTTCGTAGGTCTTGCCAATATTCAAATTCTTGTCTACTTCATAGATGACTCCCTGATCATTATATACCAGGCAATGTTCCCCATTGTAGGCGAGCGACTGGAAAGCTGTTGTATCTTTGTTGGCTGCATAGAGTGTACCGGGCAACATCGCTTCCAGCTTACCGTATTGCTTGGTATCCCAAGGTACAATATTTACGACAGAATCCGTCAGTTCTTGATAAGCCATTCCGTCATCGAACAGCATGTAGAGTGCGTCATCAGTCCGCAGGGCATCTTCAATCATATCTTTCTTTACACTTAGTTGGTTGAAGAAGATTTCTTCTCCGTTTAGCAAGTTATAACAGGCTATAAATGGGCGCCCATATTTCTTGCGACTTGCTCCTTCGCGTAATCCGTAGCCGTAATTCAGCATGAATAACTTACCATCTTGCACGAAAAGTTGAGAGCGGGAAGCTTTCACATCAGGAAACTCTGTTTGCCACACTACGTTGAAAGCCGTGTCCATACAGGAGATGTGTTGACGGTCTGCCCAGTAATAAACTGAATCCTGAGATAGTATATTGGAAGTCAACCCCGTGATTGTATTATTGGCAATGGGAACATAGCTGTAATAATAGGCACCACCGGTTGCTACGCCACCGGCTACTCCGACTGCTACGGCGGCTAGTCCTTGCAACAATGCCGCTTTTGTATCATGAGCTCCCGGTTTTCCCGGATAGGTCAGTAACTCTCCGGTCATGAAATCCAGCTTATGCAATGCATCCGCTACAATCAGGCGTTTATTTTGTTCCAGATCAAGAACTTCGTTCCAACCGTATTGATGAGGTATTTTGTTTTCCCACAAATCGTTACCGAATTTCAAGTTGACAGCGCGGAGTTTGTTGGAGGTAGGGGAGTTATAACCTAAGACCAATCCCAATGAATCGTCCACATATACCGGAAATAAATTGGCTTCCCATCTCTTTGCTCCTGTCTCTCTACTGAGCAATGATATCTTGCTGCCGATTTCAGTTATCAAGACCCCTTCCGAAAGACAAGTTATCCGTGATTTGCTGAAGTCAATCGGCTGTTTCCATAGGAGTTGACTGCTCTTTGTGTCATAGAAACCTATTTCTCCTTTATTCTTCAGATACTTGCCGCTTTTAGTGGTTTCCCTGAAACTGACGCAGAGATAATCGCCTTTATCACTCATGGAGAAAGTTTCCACCCGCTGCGGAAAAGTGTAGCACTGTGCTTTTAAGTCCGTTCCGTCCGCTTTCTTTCCTACGACGATGGTTTCGGACTGCGCGTAAGAGATTGATGCCATGAGGAGCAGGCATACAAGTATTAAATTCCTGTGTATTTTCATGTTCATTGACCTATTTTGGCGCAAACATACGTATTATTTGCGAATTTTTCAGGTCGAAGGGATAGAATATGGGCAATCGTTTTGAAATATTTTCCATTGTCTCAGTGCTTTCAGTTTTCATTATCTCCCTGTTTATCGGCCTTTCAGCTGAAAGCACGTCCTGAAGGATTGTTTTCAGCTTTCAGTCATCGCTTCACCGGGTTGTTTCTTCTTATCTTCTGAGATGTGCTTCTCACGGACGAATATCCCTTTCTTCGTGCCTTTCACTTGTTTGTTTATAAATGACCGACTGGATTTGTTCGAGTGAATAACCGGAGTCGTTCGATTGATTAACTGAAGTCGTTCGAGCGAACAACTCCAGTGGGTCACTTGTAATGTTACTTATTGACCGCCTCATGTAAGGGGATAGAGGTCATTCTAATGGGCCATCTTCAGTTGATTTTCTAAGGCTTGTTTGATATAACCATTAATCGTAGTCCCGGCTTCTTGTGCAAGAGCAGCTATTCTTCCGTGAACATCCGGAGAAATACGAATATTTAGTGTACCACTATACGGTTTGCGTGGTTCCACTCCATCATGGTGTTAAGTTCCAACTTGGCGGTACGATGAAACGAAACTCTACTACAACGCTGAATGCTCTTTCCATGAGTATTGATAATCTTCGGGTTTATGATACACGTGTGTTAAGTGCAAGTGAAGTAAAGGAAATATACGAAGCGGAAAAATAAAACTGACGTCGTATTAGGTAAAGTGTCTTTCTTTGTATATCTTTGTACACAAAGAAAGACACTGCTATGAATTGCTATAAACATTTGAATGACTACGCTGTCGCCACCTGCGCATCTTGTGGAGTGGGGTTATGTCAGAACTGTCTGAATAGTTCTGTTTATTCTTATGATGGCAAACCTTTGTGCTACGACTGTAATTTGAAAGCCGCAGAAGAGGAACTATCTACTTTGGGCAGACGGAAAGTATGGGCGCTGATAAAGTGCATCTTCGTATTGGCTTTCATGATACTGGGCTTTTCCATCTGGCAATCTACCGGTGATGCCATGAATGCGTGGATATATGCAGGTATTGGCGGCATTCCTTCGGCTTTTAAGTCCACAAAATCTTCAAGAGAAGTGCGGGTGATCAGCAATGATATCATTGACAGCCTTTTTTATCCCTTCCTGATGTTGCTGATTCGACTGGCGATTATCATAGCTCTTGCGCCCATTGCGGCTGTCTTTCTGGTGATCATGAATCTAGTTACTTTCTTCAAAACTTCGAGTGCCTTGAAGGATACGAAGAATACGTATGCTTTCCTGCTGAACGCTCCGAATCAGCCGGTACAGATGTCTTCCGCATCCCAATCTCCTGTACTTCAATCTTCGGTAGCTACGAACCTGAAGAATGTTGACGATGCTGACGACTCCTGGATGGACAGCTTCATGAAACCTTCCGGTACTAAACCTTCTGTTATGACAACGCGCCTTACCTGGAAAACGCAACCTACTGCTGCCGGAGCGGACAAGGTGGATAAAGCGGACAAGGTGGAGGAGGAAATAAAAGAAGAAGATGATGATAGTCACGAAACCGCGACTACACCATCTTCAATACAAAAACAAATGCGGTAATGGTATTTTAGAACCACTTAATCTTCCTGAACCAGATAAATGTTCCTGCCGATAATATTACGGAGATCAGGATAATGAATATGAAAGCATACGGGAAACCTTCCAGGTGAATATCCACGTTCATGCCGTAGAAACTGGCTATCAGTGTCGGTATCATGAGCGTGATGGAAAGGCTCGTCATGCGTTTCATGATAGCATTGACGTTGTTGGAAATAATGGAGGCAAAAGCATCCATCGTTCCTGTCAGGATGTCGCTGTAAATGTTTACGGTATTGTATGCCTGTTTTAGTTCAATGACTACATCCTCCAACAGCTCCATATCCAGATAGTCGGTATCCTGGAAGATATTCTTCAATCGCCCGATCATCACTTCATTTCCGCGGATGGAAGTGTTGAAGTAGACAAGGGTTTTTTGCAACTTCATCAGACGGAGCAAGTCTTCATTGCGGATACTTTTCTCCAACTCTTTTTCCGCATTGGCTACATCATTGTTTATCTGTTTCAGATACTTCAAAAACCAGACAGCGGAAGAATAAATCATCCGCAGGATCAAGTCCAGCTTATTGTTCACTACGATACCTTTGCGACGTGTATGTTGGATAAAATCCGAGATGAGTTCAGTCTTGTGGTAACATACCGATACGATAATTTCATTATTGGTAATGATGCCTATTGGCACGGTGATAAAGGGAATGCCATGCTGACTGCTTTGCATCGGGATACGCAGGATGGTGAGCAACCAGTTGCCTTCCGTTTCCGTACGCGGGCGTTCATCCGCATCGGCGATATCTTCCAAAAAAGATTCCGGAACTTTCAACTCTTGGGTGAGGAAATCAAAATCATTGTCATCGGGGCATTCAACGTTTACCCAGCTATTGGGCATCCATTGCGACTTTTCTATAAAGCCGGCTTCAGAATAAAGGTACGTTCTCATCGTAATGGCCTCCTTTCTTTAGGAACGAACTGAGGCATTGCGGGCAACGTCTCTGTTCGCTTTAATTATAAATACTATTGCACGTTCGTGGGTTTGAATCGTCCATATTTCTTGTTTTTTGTTTTTTAAAGCGCGACAAAAGTACATAAATCATTTGAAACAGTACGCTTTAACCGTGCTTTTTTGTACCTTTGCAGCCGGAAAAATCGTTCTCCCTATAAAGAACGTTTTTGTTAAGGTTAAAGATTGTACATTTAAAATCAATTAATATTATGAGTAAGAAAGCCCTTTTAATGATTCTTGATGGCTGGGGTATCGGCGATCAGGGGAAAGACGACGTGATTTTCAATACACCTACTCCGTACTGGGACAGTCTGCTGACAGCATATCCTCACTCACAGCTTCAGGCAAGCGGTGAAGACGTAGGTTTGCCCGACGGTCAGATGGGTAACTCGGAAGTAGGACACCTTAATATTGGCGCCGGACGTATCGTATACCAGGATCTGGTAAAGATTAACCGTGCATGTGCCGACAATAGCATTCTGAAGAACCCGGGAATCGTTGCCGCCTTCACTTATGCCAAAGAAAACGGTAAGAACGTTCACTTCATGGGATTGACTTCCAACGGTGGCGTACACAGCTCATTCGACCACTTATTCAAACTTTGCGATATTGCCAAAGAATATGGTGTGGATAATACTTTTGTTCACTGCTTCATGGATGGACGCGATACCGATCCGAAGAGTGGTAAGGGCTTTATTGAAGAACTGACTGCACATTGCGAAAAGTCAGCAGGTAAGATTGCTTCTATCGTAGGTCGTTTCTATGCAATGGATCGCGACAAACGCTGGGAACGTGTGAAAGTGGCTTATGACTTGCTGGTAAACGGCGAAGGTAAAGTAGCTACCGATATGGTTCAGGCTATGCAGGAATCTTATGACGAAGGTGTGACGGACGAATTCATCAAGCCGATTGTAAATGGTAACTTCGACGGAACCATTAAGGAAGGTGATGTAGTTATCTTCTTCAACTATCGTAACGACCGTGCGAAAGAGTTGACCGTAGTGCTGACTCAACAAGATATGCCGGAACAGGGTATGCACACCATTCCGGGCTTGCAATACTACTGCATGACTCCGTATGATGCATCTTTCAAAGGCGTACATGTTCTTTTCGATAAGGAAAATGTTCAGAATACATTGGGAGAATATCTGGCAGCTCAAGGCAAGACTCAATTGCACATTGCTGAAACGGAAAAGTATGCTCACGTAACTTTTTTCTTCAACGGTGGTCGTGAAACTCCGTATGACGCTGAAGAGCGCATCCTGGTTCCGTCTCCGAAAGTAGCGACTTACGACCTGAAACCGGAGATGAGTGCTTACGAAGTAAAGGATAAATTGGTGGAAGCTATCAACACTCAGAAGTTCGATTTCATTGTTGTGAACTACGCTAACGGTGATATGGTAGGACATACCGGTATTTATAGTGCTATCGAGAAAGCTGTAAAAGCTATTGACGAATGTGTGAAAGATACGGTAGAAGCAGCCAAAGCTAACGATTATGAAGTAATCATCATCGCTGACCACGGTAATGCAGACCATGCACTGAACGAAGACGGCACTCCGAACACTGCTCACTCTCTGAATCCGGTTCCTTTTGTTTATGTAACCGAGAACAAGAACGCTAAAGTTGAGAATGGTGTTTTGGCAGATGTTGCTCCTTCTATCCTTCACATTCTGGGTATGGCGCAGCCGGCTGATATGACAGGAAAAGACTTGATTAAGTAAACTATAATTTACGATATTTTATAAAAGGAGATGTCCCGGGAGTATTTCTGCTCTCTGAGGCATCTCTTTTTTTATATTCCGATGGCTATTTCTCTAAAAGACTATCTTTGCAGATAATACACACAATTGATGAAATGAAACTATTCTGTTTGTCATGTTGCTTGTTTTGGGGAATGTTGCGTGTGCCCGGATTTTTCGGAATCTGGCGAAGTCGGATCATGAAATTCAGTATACCAAAAACTGCCTGTATCTGGAAATCCTCCAAGGTAGTTGTCGGTTGTGTAGGGAAGATGGTAAACAGTTGATCATAATAACATATCCCATAAAGTTCTTTTCGTAAACGTAGTTTTTCCTACTTTTGTTGAAATGCTTCTTCTTTTGACCGTATGCTTCTTTTCTTTTTCTTTTCCCCGTTAATTTTGTTGATTAGTAATGAAACTTTAAATTGACGATTATGAAAAGAGAAAGATTATTGGTAATGGTATGTTTATTTGCGTTACCGTGTACGCAAATATCTGCCCAAGGTTTCTTAGGAAAGATGAAGAAAGCAGCTGAGAAAGTAGGGGTGGTAGAGCAAAAAGATGAAAAGCAAACCGAAGCGCAGGTTGAAAAGCCCGCCGTTCTGCCGAAGCAGGAAGAAGCGGCGACTGGCTACGCTGTACCCCATTTGACGCCCGCCACTATTTGGATAAGCGGATTGGCCGTACACTCTGATATGGAATGTTTCAGCGATGATATGTTGTGGGTAGAAGATGCCGAAACTCACCTTTGGGGATACATTAATAAGAAAGGAGAACGGGTGATACCTTGCAAGTATAAGGGACGGTATGATCAGACTTGTGCTTTCGATCACGGATATGCGGTTGTTACAAAGGAAGTAAATTATAAAACGCGTTTTTTCATTATTGATAAAACGGGTAAGGAAACTCCATTGCCTGAGACTTATTCCAGAGTGTCCGATTTTAAAGATGGCCGCGCGTTGGTTCGGAAGATGGTTAACTATAAAACGTCTGTAATCTATATTGATACATTGGGAAAGGAAATTTATCCCGGTTTGGCACGTGCCAGCAAAGAGTATCTGGATGATAGTGCCGTACCGCGCGATTTCTGTGATGGGTTGGCGGCTTTCTTTGATGCGGAAAAGGGGTTGTGGGGCTTTTATGATAGAAGCGGTAAGTTGGCGATAACTCCTGTGTATAAGGAAGTTGATGACTTTAGTGAAGGTCTGGCAGCTGTATTGGTAGTGGATAAGGAGTTGCAGAAAGAGCGCTGGGGATTTATAGACACTGCCGGAAATGTGATGATTGAGCCTGCTTTTAAGGAACGTCCATATCGTTTCAGTGAAGGGTATGTGGTTGTGCAGACGTCTAATGGATTGTATCAGATGATTGACAAAACCGGAAAACCGTATGGAGGTGAGTTCAACCGTTTGTGTCCCTTTAAAGATGGTTATGCATACGCCCGCGATGATAATCGCAAGGTATTGCTGCTTGATAAAGATCTGAAACCTGTGCCTGGTTTCAGTGCGGACTTTGTAATGCCGCAGCGTGACGGACTTATTGAACTGGTCTTCCTGGAGGGACTTTCTGCGGTTGGGGCAGGCAATGATTATCGCAAAATAGGCGGCAAGGCAATCATTGATCCGAAGGGAACTGTTCATATCGGGCAGGGAAAGACCAATGCCTCGATAAGGAACTTCTTTAATGGGCTGGCATATTGCTATGCTCGCGTAAAAGATGACGGTTCTTATGTGAGCGGCTTCGTGGATAAGACCGGGGCTTATATCCTGGCATTCGATAAATAGGTAATCTGTGCTTATTAATTGCGGAACAAAGTGTTATCTTTGCATCCGCAATTAATTTTTTATAGGAAATGATACAGATAGGTGATGTAGTGGTGAGCTTTGATGTGCTGCGTGAAAAGTTTATATGCAATCTGGATGCCTGCAAGGGTGCTTGTTGTGTTGAGGGAGATGCCGGGGCTCCGGTGGAACTGGATGAAATAGAAAAGCTGGAAGAAGTACTGCCTGTGATTTGGGAAGAACTTGCTCCCGAGGCACGTGCCGTTATAGAGAAACATGGTGTAGTGTATACTGATTGTGAGGGTGATTTGGTGACCTCCATTGTCAACAACAAGGATTGTGTTTTTACTTGTTATGATGAGAAAGGCTGTTGCTATTGCGCCATAGAGAAGGCTTACCGGGACGGAAAGACAGATTTCTACAAACCTGTTTCCTGTCATTTGTATCCGATCAGGGTAGGAAATTACGGAGTTTATAAGGCAGTGAATTATAACCGTTGGGATGTGTGTAAAGCCGCCGTATTGCTGGGGCGGAAAGAGAATCTGCCGGTATACAGGTTTCTGAAAGAACCGTTGATACGTAAGTTCGGTGAGGATTGGTATGCTGAACTGGAATTGGTGGCAGAAGAGATGAAGAAACAGAATCTGTTGTAAGGATAGTACGGAACCATATCACAGGCGGATTTCTCTATTTCGTGAGCTGAAAAGAAAAACGCCGGATAACAGGATTTTCCTGTCCATCCGGCGTTTCTTCGTTGTAAGATGTGAGGTTGGTTAATAAAAACGTGTTATTCAGTGACTAATCACTAATCGTTAATCATTAGTCACTGTTTTTTCTTATGCATCTATATTTGCATATGTTGCGTTCTTCTCAATGAATTCACGACGTGGGCCAACATCTTCGCCCATAAGCATAGAGAAGACGTAGTCTACTTCAGCAGCATTCTCAATGCTTATCTGTTTCAGCATACGGTTTTCCGGATTCATGGTTGTGCTCCACAACTGTTCCGGGTTCATTTCACCCAAACCTTTGTAACGTTGTGTGTGCACGGCATTTTCCGAGCCACCGCCATAGGTATCGATAAACTTCTGGCGTTGTTGGTCTGTCCAGCAATATTCCTCCACTTTACCTTTTTTGCAGAGGTAGAGGGGCGGAGTGGCGATATACAGATAGCCGTTGCGGATAACCTGCGGGAAGTAGCGGAAGAAGAGCGTCATGATCAACGTGTCGATGTGAGAACCATCGACGTCGGCATCGGTCATGATAATCACCTTCTTATATCTCAACTTATCGATATTTGCTTCCTTGCTGTCTTCGCCGTCCACACCGAAACGGATGCCGAGAGCCTGAATAATATTGTTGACTTCATCACTCTCGAACGCTTTATGCCACATGGCCTTTTCAACATTCAGGATTTTACCGCGAAGCGGCAGAATAGCCTGGAATCTACGGTCGCGGCCTTGCTTGGCAGAACCACCTGCCGAGTCACCCTCGACAAGGAACAATTCGCATTCTTCCGGGTCCTTGCTTGAACAGTCGGCCAACTTACCCGGCATACCGCCACCGGACATCGGTGACTTACGTTGCACGGATTCACGCGCCTTACGTGCGGCAACACGTGCCTGTGCGGCCAGAATCACTTTGTCTACCACCATCTTGGCTTCCTTCGGATGCTCTTCCAGATAATAGTTCAGTGCTTCACCTACAGCCTGGTCTACGGCTCCCATAACTTCGCTGTTTCCGAGCTTCGTCTTGGTTTGTCCTTCAAACTGTGGTTCCTGTACCTTGATAGAGATTACAGCCGTCAGACCTTCACGGAAGTCATCGCCTGCGATTTCTACTTTGGCTTTTTCCAGCATCTTGTTGTCTTCGGCATATTTCTTCAGCGTACGGGTCAGTGCGCGGCGGAAACCAGCAAGGTGCGTACCACCTTCGATGGTATTGATATTGTTTACGTAAGAGTGGATATTTTCGTTATAAGACGTATTGTACATGATAGCCACTTCCACCGGTGTGCCTTGTTTCTCTGTGTTGATGTAGATTACATCATTTACCAGATGTTCGCGGGAGGAGTCGATGTAGCGGACGAATTCCTTCAAACCTTCTTCCGAGTAGAAAACTTCCATCTTGGTATTGTTTTCTTCATCTTTTACACGAAGGTCGGTCAGAGTGATCTTGATGCCTGCATTCAGGTAGGCCAACTCGCGCATACGGGTAGCAAGGATCTCGTAGTTATAAACGGTTTCCGTGAAGATCGTGTTATCCGGCCAGAATTGCTGACGTGTACCTGTAATATCGCTTGTTCCGATTTCCTTTACCGGATACAGCGGATGTCCGCATTCATATTCCTGCTGATAGATTTTTCCGTTACGGAAAACCTGCGTAGTCATGTGTGTGGACAGGGCGTTCACACAAGATACACCTACACCGTGCAAACCTCCGGATACTTTGTAAGATCCCTTATCGAACTTACCGCCGGCATGCAATACGGTCATGACAACTTCCAGGGCTGATTTCTGCTCTTTTTCGTGAAAATCAACCGGAATACCACGTCCGTTATCCTGTACAGTGATGGAATTATCTTCGTTGATGGTTACTTCAATGTGGTCGCAATAGCCGGCGAGCGCTTCGTCGATAGAGTTATCCACAACTTCATAAACCAGGTGGTGAAGTCCTTTCGTACTAATGTCACCAATATACATCGCGGGACGCTTTCTAACAGCTTCCAAACCTTCCAGAACCTGGATGTTCTCGGCTGAATAGCTCCCGTTATTGGAGTTAATCTGTTCTTCAGTCATAATCTAATTTCCTTATTCAAATAACAGAGCAAATATAGTGAAAATTCGTGAGATACGAAACTAAACTGAGTGATAAATTTGATTCGTTTACAGCTTTTTAGCTTCTTGCGGAAGGTTCCGGAACGGGGTGGGGCGATAGGTGCAGATGCAGAAAAAGTCGGACTAAAAAGTCCGACTTTCCTTGTATGTCTTTTGTGTAATATTAATTAGCTTATCCTAGCTTATTAATGTAGAGAGCCAACTTTGACTTCAAGTTGTTAGCTTTATTCTTATGGATTACATTGGTCTTGGCCAATTTGTCCAATATCTTAGTTACGCCCGGATACATTGCAGTAGCTTCTGCCTTGTCGGTTGTAGAACGAAGCTTTCTAACAGCATTTCTCATGGTTTTGCCATAATATCTGTTGTGAAGTCTTCTAGTCTCTTCTTGTCTGATTCTTTTCAGTGATGATTTGTGATTTGCCATCTCGACTAATCTTTTTTAATTCGTTTATTTTTTTAATTGTAGCCCGTGGGGGAATCGAACCCCCCTTTCAAGAATGAAAATCTTGCGTCCTAACCGATAGACGAACGGGCCATCCTTTGTTGAGCATTTCTGCTCTTGCAGAGAGATTATCTCTCGTTTGCGGTTGCAAATGTAGGGACTATTTTTGAATTGGCAAAATAATCTTTGGAAAAAAATAAAGGGATTTGTAGCGTTTATTCTCTGATTTTGTGTTTATGGTCTGAATATCAGGAGAATAATATCTTTCATTTTTTTACTTCCCTACCTGCATTTTTTTATTTATCCTTGTTTTATTCCCGTTATTTCCGGCTTTTTTCGTAGTTTTGTTACCGGATTGAAACCAAAACTTGAAGCGCGAATGTTACAGAAAACGCTGGGGATTGTGCTGCATACCCTGAAATATAACGATACCTCTCTTATTGCGGACATCTATACGGAGACGGCCGGACGCGCTTCGTTCATTGTAAAGATACCCCGTTCGCGGAAGGCTGCGGTGAAATCGGTGCTGTTTCAGCCACTCGCCTTGGTGGAGTTGGAGGCGGATTTCCGTTCGAACGCCAGTATGTATAAGATAACGGAGGCGAAGTCTTACTATCCGTTTTCTTCCATTCCCTACGATCCGTACAAATCTTCCATAGCGCTTTTCCTGGCGGAGTTCCTGTATCGTGCGGTGCGCGAAGAGGCTGAGAACCGTCCGTTGTTTGCTTATCTGCGACATTCTATTATCTGGCTGGACGAGTGCCGCGATAGTTTTGCCAATTTCCATCTGGTGTTTCTGATGCGCTTATCCCGCTTCCTGGGATTATACCCTAATCTGGAGGATTATGAGAATGGTGATTACTTTGATCTGCTGAATGCCTGTTTCACTCCTTTGCGCCCGCAGCTTCATTCATTTTATATACTTCCTGCGGAGGCTTCACGGCTGACGATGCTGATGCGCATGAATTATGAAACAATGCACCTCTTTGCCATGAACCGCGCTGAACGTACCCGCTGCCTTACAATAATGAATGAATATTATCGCCTCCACTTGCCTGACTTTCCCGTATTAAAGTCTCTTGAGGTGCTTAAGGAGCTCTTTGATATGGATTAATAAGTCCTTTGACGTAGAACAATAAACCCTTTCCTGTATATCTCACTGACCTTTGGCGCAAAAGATGCCATCTTTCGCTGTAAAAGATGCCATCTTTTGTAGCATAACATGCCACCTTTTGATGTAAAAGATGCCATCTTTTGCATGAGATTAAATAGGGATGTGATAGAGATGTATGAGGGATATGGGGAAGAACTCCCGGACCGGATGCGTTGTATCAGCGGTGGAAAGTCGGATACTTGTTATTGAAACGGAAGCCGATACCCAGCATCAGATAGTTCGGATCACTGAAATTCTTCAGATTGTAACCCACATGCAGGTAGGAGCTGCGGGTAAGTTCCACTTTCAGCGTCAACACCTGGTAGATACCTTTGTGGTCGCCGCCACCATGCAGAACGTTGGCACCGATACCGACACCGACTGTGAAGTAGGGCATCACGTATTCCGCACGTCCTGAAATACCCAGGGCTAACTGCTTGTGAAGAGACGGCTTGTAGCACTCATTTCCGTTTCCGGGGATCGTATAAACATTGGAGCTGGCATCGTATACACCATCCAGCGAAACACCGGTACGGAATTTATATCCGATGTTGTACATGGGGGCGAAGTTGAAACCAAGCACCGTATAAGCATCCGGTGAAGCGATCTGTCCGCTACCTACCCACACGCCTTTCCGCCTCCATGAGCCGAACAGGGTTAGGTCATAACTGACGTGGCGCGGAAATTTCGGTACAGGTGCATAGTATGTGGGTTTGGCAAGCGCATCTTCCGGTCTGTTGAAGTTATAGACGACGCCTACTTTCAATCCCATGGTGTTCAGACCCGCATTGGGGAATTTGGTGTTGCCATTAGAGAAGTGGGTACCGGTTACTCCGGCAATCAGGTCGATCTGCCGTGAAACCATCCAGTTCAGTTGCACGCCGGCGTTGATATAGGCATTGGCTTTCGAGCCGATTACACTGTTGTGCGGGTTGTAGCGTTCGTCATAGGGTTTCCAGCCGAAGGACACACCGAAGTTCCATTCGTAATTGAGTGACAACCGTTGGGTGATACGCGCAATGCGCGCCCCTTGATAGACGTAAACGGCAATCGGGTTTCCCAGTTCTTCTTTGCTTCCGAGGTCGTAGTAGCCTACGCCTATACCTTGGTAGGCGCTGCCGTAAATCCGGTCGGCACAAGTATTGGGTTTGAACTGGAATGAATATTTCAGGTGGGCGGAATAGCCCCATTCGAAAGGTTTCCATTGGGAGTTGTCCCCCGCCAGGAATGAGCTGGTAGGGAATATATACCCCGGGCGGTATTCTACGCCCAGTCTGTGAATAAAACGTTTGGCGAAGTATCCCGTATCCGGTTTATATCCCGGTACACTGTCTTGTGTCCGGCTTTTGGCGTAAGCTATGTCAGACAAGAAAAGCATTGCCCCCGCAAGGACCATTAATTTCCACATCTTTATATTGCTTTTCATATACTGTACCAGAATTCTAGTTTTATTATTATGCGGGGATATTCCCTTGAAAATGCGTGGCAAATATAATGATAGTATTTGAAATAAAAATTATGATACTCAATAAAATGCGAAAAGAAGCCGTGTTTTCGGGCGATAGAAGTTAAATTACTTTCTTCTATCTTCCGGAAACACGGCTTATAACAGAAATGAGGCGGGAGTTTATCCCAGCAATTCTTTCACTTTGGCGGAGATGGCACGACCTTCGGCAAGTCCGGCAAGCTTCTTGGAAGCAACGCCCATTACTTTCCCCATATCTTTACCACTGGTAGCACCTGTCTCGGCAATGATTTCCTTCAGGGCAGCTTCCAGTTCTTCGGCGGACATCTGCTTCGGCAAGTAAACTTCAATCACCTTCACTTGTGCCAGTTCATCGTCTGCCAGGTCCTGACGACCTTGCTGGATGTATATTTCAGCGGCATCTTTGCCTTGTTTCATCAACTTCTGCATGATCTTTAATGCAGCGTCGTCGGTCAGAGTATCGTTGGCGCCCGGAGCGGTCTTTGCTTCCAGGAATACTTTCTTGATGTTTCTTAATGTTTCGAGTGCCACTTTGTCTTTGGCCTTCATTGCGGTTTTAATGTCTTCGCTGACTCTTTCAAATAAATCCATAAGTTTACTCTATTTTTGTTTATTACGTTATCGTATGTTCTGATCTTTCATCCGCGTAGTCTGCGGATGAAAGATGTCTTAAGGCGGATTTAGAAGGTAATCACTCCTCCCATATCTTCACCGCCCTGTGCCTCTTCCGTAGCAAGCTGTCCTTCGGTAGCCGCTTTGGTTTTAATGGTGCTCAAGGTGCTCTTATCGCGCAGGTATGTCGGTGAACTTTCTACCATGCTGATAATATCGGCATTATCCAGATCTTCGGGGTTGAAGATATAGATATGTCGGCGTTTGCGGATGTTCTTGCTACCGATGCCGCTGGCACTTTCGCCATAAGCCTTGCGGATACGCTCTTTGTTCTTTTCTTTTTCTTCTTCGAGCTGAAGCTGGCGTTCTTCCTCTTCCTGGCTGCGCTTTTCGAGTAC
Source organism: Bacteroides cellulosilyticus (assembly GCF_020091405.1). NCBI lineage: Bacteria > Pseudomonadati > Bacteroidota > Bacteroidia > Bacteroidales > Bacteroidaceae > Bacteroides > Bacteroides cellulosilyticus. Next base: position 1,067,173 of record NZ_CP081903.1, on the reverse strand, counting down.
ACTGTCCATACCGGGAACATCTTCCATGCCGAAACCGGTGGCGAGTACGGTAATCTTTACTTTACCTTCCAGTGTGTTGTCCATAGCCACACCCCAGATTACCTCTACGCCTTCGCGGAACTTGCTCATGAATTCGTGGATCTCGTTCATTTCCTCCATCATCAGTTCCGAGCTTTCGCAGAAGGATACGTTCAGCATCACCTTCTTGGCATTGAAGATATCGTTGTTGTTCAGCAACGGAGAGTGCAGGGCATCGTCGATGGCTTTCGTCACACGGCTTTCACCTTCGCCGAAGCCGGTGCTCATGATGGCAACGCCACCGTCTTTGAGGATGGTCTTTACATCTGCAAAGTCCAGGTTCACCGTTCCACGCATGGTGATGATCTCTGCAATACTCTTGGCTGCGATAGACAACGTATCATCTGCCTTGCCGAAAGCATTCATAAACGTAAGGTCGGAATATATTTCGCGCAGGCGCTCGTTGTTGATAACCAGTAGAGCATCTACATGCTGGGCGATACGTTCCACGCCATCCAGCGCCTGGATAATTTTCTTTTCACCTTCGAAGATAAAAGGTATGGTGACGATACCGACGGTGAGGATGTCCATCTCCTTGGCTATGCGGGCAATGACGGGAGCAGCTCCCGTACCTGTTCCGCCACCCATTCCGGCGGTGATAAATACCATTTTGGTACCGTCGTTCAGCAGCGATTTGATTTCTTCGCTACTTTCTTCGGCGGCTTCTCGGGCACGTTCGGGACGGTTTCCGGCACCCAGTCCCTCGGTAATAGAACGCCCCAATTGTAGTTTTACGGGGACGGGAGACTCTTTCAACGCTTGGTTGTCCGTGTTACACAGAACGAACGTCACGTCGTGTATGCCTTCCCGGTACATGTGGTTCACGGCATTACCACCACCACCACCTACACCAATCACTTTAATGATCTTCGGTGAATCTGTCGGGAAATCGAATTGTACTATATCGTCCATAGTTCCTTATTTTTTTGAGTTTATTTCAAATCGTCATCCGAGAAAATCTCATTGGAAATCTTGTTGAAAGTCTTTTCAAACCAGCTGGGACCTTCTTTCTTCTTTTTCTTTTTCTCTTCTTTTTCTTTACGTTCTTTCTCCTTGCGTTCCCGTTCGCGACGTTCTTTCTCTTCCTTCTCGCGCTGTGCTTTGGCGGCACGGGCAGCGGCTTCCTGTTCTTTTAGGGCTTCGTCGTCGCCAAACATATCGACGGGTTTCGGTGGAGTAACGGTGGAAGCGGCAGGTGCAGGTTTCACCTCTTGCAGGCAGCAGTTTTCGTTGCCGGCAGCAAGCAGGCCGAGCAGTGTATTCTGCATGCCGTCTTTCTTCAGTACATCGCTGAAGCCATGGATGGTGTTGTGTACAAACCGGGTGGTCTTTACCTTATCGACCTTGCTGCGTTTGCGGAATGCGTCCTCCATGTTTTTCAGGTTGGCGCCCCCACCGGTGAAGATGATGCCGGACAGCAATCTGTCTTCGTATCCGGAAAGTTGCAGTTGGTTCCATACATTGGCAAGGATTTCTTCGGCACGGGCGTCGATGATGTCGTTCAGTACGTTCAACTCGATGCTACGACCGTCCTCCAGTGTGCAGACTGCCGGTGCTTCTGTCTCTTCTTCCTCGTAAAGCATATCTCCGTATTTCAGCTTCAGTTGCTCGGCTTCGGCTTCTTCCATTTGCAGGGCGGTAATGTCACGGGTGATATTGTTTCCCCCCAGCGGTAGTACGCTAAGGAAGCGGAGAATGTTATTTTTATATACTGATACGGTAGTCGTATCTGCCCCGAAGTCTACCAAGGCACATCCCGAGCGCATTTCGCTTTCCGTCAGCACGGCATTGGCCAGGGCTATCGGGGCGATGAGCAAGTCGGCAATTTCTACTTTGGCCTGCTCGAAGCTGTGCTCCAGATTCTTCTTGAGGGAAGCACGCGCCACGATATTCAGGAAGTTTCCTGTGATACGTTTGCCTGCCACACCCACCGGATCGGCCTGAAGATTGTTGTCTATCTTATATTCCTGCGGGGCTACATCCAGCACACTCATGTCCATCAGGGGAACTTCGAGGTTTTCATCGCTGATTGCATCTACCAACTCTTGCGAAATAATCCCTTCCTCTTCCAGCACACGGCTTACCGCATTCTTTACCGTGCGCAATGACTGTCCGCCGATGCCTACATATACTTTGGCAATGGAGTTGTTCAACTGGCTTTCCAGCTTGTTGATGATGGAAGTCAGAGCCTGTGCGGTCTTGTCTATGTTGTAGATGACTCCTTTGTGGATAAAAGAAGAGGCATCCTCACGCGCGTAGGCCAGCACTTGTATGCTTCCGTCGCTGTTCTTCTTGCCGGCGATACCGGAAATCTTGGAAGAACTCAACTCGATAGCGGCGATAAATTCTGTTGTTGCCATAGATATATTCCTAATTTATTTAATTTCCTCGTTTTGTACAGATAATCTGATTACTAAATTCAACGTTAATACGTGAATATTTGTTCCATCCTACCTTATTTAATCCTTTTTCATAGAAAGCTTTCACCCGTTCGAGCTTGCGCTCAAAGCCGTCCAACTTACCGAGATAGATGATGTGGTCGCCCACACGGGGCACTAATTCCACATTCTTGTCCGACAGCACATGTATCTGTTCGATCTGTGCGTCCCAGAACTTATTATTCTGCAAAAATACACCAAACTTATATAAATCCCTCATGGCAAACGACTTTTCTACTCTTCCGGTCACTATGGCAAGGTGAGCAACGCACTTTGCGTCGGGTGGCATTACGGTGCCTTTGTTGTCCAGATAGTAGTTTTCACCGTTTGCGCTCATCACTCGCAGGATGGGGATGCGCTGGCTGACTTCCACACAGAGTATTCCACTGGGAGTCTTATAACATTCCACTTCGTCGATCAGCGGATGTTTGGCGAGTTCCCGCTCCAATGTTTTGCTGCGAATGCGGTCCATTGGTTTGCCAACGGGATAAATACCTTTCTTCTCCAGCATACCCGTTACTTCTTTCTTGGTGATGAAGCCGGCATAAACTGTATCTTTGATAACCAATTCCATGTCACGACACACCTGTCCGGCAGGCTTCCGGTTGAAAGCCGTGATAGCTACCACCAGATAGGCGATGACGAGCAGCAGGACGATAGACAATAGAATTCGCTTTAGCATAATGTTTATATTAGTGAAGAATTAAGAATGAAGAATTCTTAGTTTAAGTTGTTTCGTGATTTCGGGAACGTAGTTATCTATGTCTCCTGCACCTAAAGTAATCAGAACCTCGATCTTTTTCTGCGACAGCAGGTTCAGTATGTCTTCTTTCCTGCACATACATTTTTCAATGCCCGGACGCAGGTTGTCGTATATCAGCTGACTGGTGACACCGGGAATCGGTTGTTCACGTGCCGGATAGATATCTACGAGGATCACTTCGTCGAGCAGAGACAAACTATCGGCAAATTCCTTGTAGAAGTCACGGGTACGTGTGTAAAGGTGTGGCTGAAAGATAGCTGTTATTTTCTTGTCCTGATATAGATCGCGGATAGACTTTACGCTTTGTGCTATTTCGGCAGGATGATGGGCGTAGTCGCTCAGGAATACCACTTTGTCATTCTTGATCTTGAAGTCGAAACGGCGGTCTACTCCGCGGAAACTTGCCATGCCGCGTTTGATTTCCTCGTCCGTAGCACCGTTGAGGTGGGCGAGCGCCATGGCTGCCACACCATTCTCTATATTGATGCTCACGGGAACACCTAATTGGATATCATTGATACGTGTATCAGGTGCCACGAAGTCGATAAATATCTCACCGTTCCCGATGCGGATATTCTCAGCATGGAAATCACCTTCGGTGCGAGCATAGGTATAAACCTTTACCCCGGATTGCACATCAGGCTTTAAAGCAATGTCTTTGTGAATGATCAATGCGCCGCCCGGTTGAATCAGGGTTGTATAATGACGGAAGCTTTCCAGATAGGCTTCTTCCGTACCGTAGATATCCAGATGATCGGGGTCAGTAGCTGTAATGACACTCATGTACGGTGATAACCAATGGAAAGAACGGTCGAACTCATCTGCTTCGATCACTGTGTACGGACTGGACTGAGACAGCAGCAGGTTGGTTCCATAATTCTTGGAGATGCCTCCGAGGAATGCGGTGCAGCCTACATGTGACTGATAAAGCAGATGTGCAGCCATTGTGCTGGTGGTGGTTTTACCATGCGTTCCGGCTACGCACAGACCTTTACTGCTGTGGGTGATTGTTCCCAGAACCTGGGCGCGTTTTTGTATTTCGAAACCGTTATTGCGGAAGTACACTAACTCGGTATGGTCTTGCGGAACGGCCGGGGTGTATACAACTAAAGTTGTTTCCTCGTCCTTGCAATCTTCGGGGATCAGGCTTACATTTTCTTCATAATGTATCTGTGCGCCTTCTGCGATAAGGTGTTCGGTCAGTTCGCTCGGAGTGCGGTCGTAACCAGCTACGAGTTTGCCCTTTGATAAGAAATAACGTATCAGGGCACTCATACCGATGCCGCCGGCACCGACGAAATATACGGATTTGATATTCTCTATATTCATCTTCTTATAGTTTAATACTATCTCAATTCTCCTCCTCCCGGGAGGAGGGGAATTGAGTTACTACAGTTCATTCATTGAATTATTATGGTTTATCTATCAGTTTCAATACTTCTTTTGCAATTATAGTTGCTGAGTCCGGCAGAGCCAATTTGGCAATGTTCTCGCTCAACGTTTTTAGTTTTTGTGCATCGGCAACCGTTTCGAGTGCTACCGGAATAAGATGCTTCATTGCATCTGCATCCTTCACGTAAATGGCGGCTTCCTTATCTACGAGGGCCAGTGCATTTTTAGTCTGGTGATCTTCTGCCACATTGGGTGAAGGTACCAGAATAACCGGTTTATTCAGCAGGCAGAACTCTGAGATAGATCCTGCTCCTGCACGCGAAATGACCAGATCGGCAGCCGCATACGCACTTGCCATATCTTTAATGAAGTCCGTCACATAGAGGTTCGGGATAGCTGAAATGCGTGGATTACGTACCGCTTCTCCGGTGGTGGTAGTGATGGCATCTTTCACTTGCTGGATGTATATCTTTCCGGTCTGCCAGATGAACTGGATGTCACCGTGTGCTTTGATCGTATCCAGTGCGGCAATCAGCGTCTGGTTTATAGTACGCGCTCCAAGACTTCCACCCAGTATCAATATTGTTTTCTTCTCCGGATTGAAACCGAAAGAGGTCACGGCAGCTTCGCGACTCTGCTTATTTGCTAACAGATTTTGTCGAACCGGATTTCCTGTCATAATAATCTTATCCGCGGGAAAGAACTTTTCCATTCCATCATACGCTACGCAAATCTTGCAGGCTTTTTGTGCCAGCAGCTTATTTGTTACGCCTGCATAAGAGTTCTGTTCCTGTATCAAAGTCGGTACTCCCATCATGCCTGCTACTTTTAGCGTAGGGCCACTGGCATAACCGCCTACACCTACCGCTACCTGAGGATGAAACTCTTTCAGTATGCGGCGTGCCTTCAGCTGGCTGCGGAGTAACTTTATAATCACTGCAAAGTTTTTCCATAAGCGTTTACGGTCGAAGCCTGCCACAGGTAAACCGATGATTTTGTATCCTGCATCGGGCACGCGTTGCATTTCCATCCGTCCTTCTGCACCTACAAAGAGGATTTCTGCATCGGGGCGTAGTTCCTTGATGGCATTGGCAATGGATACTGCGGGAAATATATGTCCCCCTGTACCTCCACCGCTTATGATAATGCGGGGAGCCTCTCCGTTATGACTATTATTCATATCTTTCATACTTAAATTTATTGCAGGAGTTAAAGGAGTTATCACTCCGTTATCTCCTACTCGAATTCTGCATCACTATTCAGCACCTTTGCTGTTGGTTCGGCCGCTGTTTGTATCTCGCTATTTCTTTCTTCGACAGCAGCTTCCACTTGCATCGGTATCTGTGCGTCATGTTCTTTAATCTCTTCCAATTTGGCAGTATAGCGACTCACACTCAATATCATGCCGATATAGGCGCAGTTGATAAGTGTGGAGGTACCACCTTTACTGATAAGCGGCAGCGGTTGCCCGGTGACCGGTGCCAATCCTACTGCTACCATCATGTTAAATACGGCTTGCGATACAAGCAGCAGCGCAATTCCTATGATGAGGAAGGCCGGAAACGTTCGGTCGCACTTCTTCGCTATACGCCCGACTCGTATCAGCAGGCAGACGTAGAGGAATACGACGAAAGCCCCGCCTATCAATCCCAATTCTTCCACAATGATGGCAAAGATAAAGTCAGAGAATGCTTGGCTCAGGAAGTCGCGCTGTACTGAGTTGCCCGGTCCTCTACCTACAACGTTGCTTGTGGCTACGGCAATACGGGCGTGGGCTATCTGGGCATCTTTGTCAATATCGAATTTGGCGGCAGGTACTTCTGTGTCATCCGTGAATTTCTCTATACGGGCACGCCATGTGTCAAAACGGTGCAGGAACGGTAAATCGCTATTCTTGGTCAGTACCAGGAATGCCACACCTATGATTGCTACTCCTGCCAGAGCACCGGCCAGTATTAACAGTTTCTTCATTGCCACCCGTCCGATGAACATCATCAGAAAAACCACTCCGAAAAGTAAAGCCGCCGTCGAAAGGTTCTCCGGTGCAATCAGCAGGCAGACAACACCTGTGATAATCATGATACGCTTAAAGGCTTTCGGACTGGCCCCGTCTTCATCCTGTCCCTTGGAGAGGATAAAGGCAGTGACGATGATCACGGCCATCTTTGCCACCTCCGAAGGCTGGAACTGGATACCCATGAAGGTCATCCAGCGTGCAGCACCGTTGATGCGTTCCATCATCATGACGAGACCCAGTAATACTACGGACAAAGGAAGCAGGAACACAGGGAACACCTGAAACCACTTATAAGGAATATTGTGCATAAACACCACTACTACAGCGCCCACCATCAGGATGATGCTGTGCTGTGTAATAGGCCCCCAGTGGTCGCCGCTCTTGTACGTCAGTGTAGACGCGGCGCTGAACACTTCTACGATAGAAATGAGGCAAAGGAAAAGGAATATGATCCAGATTACCTTGTCACCTTTGAATATGCTTCTGAGTAAGTCCAATGCTTCGCAAATTAATAGTTAATAATTAAAGAATGAAAGCGCTCATATACGCTTGCTTTTCTCACGATGTGCGACCGTCTTTTTATCCCGGGTACGGGATAGCCCCCTATCCCGGGTGGGGGATAGCTTCCTATCCCGGGTAGGGGATAGCCTGCTTTCCCGGGTGCGGGATAAAATTCTGATCCCGGGCGCGGTCATAATGCTCTTACGTATTCCTTGAACTGGTCTCCGCGATCTTCATAACTGTTGAAGAGGTCGAAGCTTGCGCAACAAGGACTCAGTAATACCGTTTCGCCTTTTTTCGCTAAACGGAAAGCGGCATCTACGGCATCTTTCATACCGGTCTGCACATCGGCAACGGGCAATCCCATGCGATCGAAGAAATCGTGCAACTTTTCGTTATGCAATCCCAGGTAAACCAGGGCAGAGCATTTTTCGCGCACCAGGTCCTCAATTTCTGTATAGTCGTTGCCTTTATCTTTTCCGCCCAGTATCAGGACCGTTTTCGTTTTCATGCTCTGCAAAGCATACCAGCATGAATTTACGTTGGTAGCTTTAGAGTCGTTGATAAACTCTACACCGCGCACTGTGGCTACTTTTTCAAGGCGGTGTTCTACGCCTTTGAAGTCGGACAAGGCACGGCGAATATATTCTTTCTCTATTCCGGCAAGATTGGCAGAGATGCCTGCGGCGAGAGAATTGTATAAGTTATGTGTGCCTTGTAAAGCCAATTTCTCCTGCTCCATGTTGAAGGCGATGGGTTCGTTGATTTCCACTTCACCGTCTTCTACGTAGGCTATGGCTCCATCTTCTTTCATTGCGGAGAATGGATAAAGATGGGCGCATAACCCGTGTTTGTCCAGTTCGCGTTTGATGATGGGGTCGTCATTCCAGAAGATGAAAGCATCTTCCGGTGTCTGGTTCTGCGTGATACGGAACTTTGCGTCCACATAGTTCTGCATGCAGTGATTGTAGCGGTCCAGGTGGTCGGGCGTAATATTCATCAGCACGGCAATATTAGCGCGGAACTTATACATGTTATCCAACTGGAAAGAACTGAGCTCAATCACGTAGTAATCATGTTGATCCGTGGCCACCTGCAAAGCAAGGCTCTTGCCAATGTTGCCTGCCAATCCTACATTCAGACCTGCACTCTTGAAAATGTGATAAATGAGTGAGGTGGTAGTGGTCTTACCGTTTGAACCGGTAATACATATCATTTTTGCATTGGTATAGCGTCCTGCAAACTCTATCTCAGAGATGACAGGCGTACCTTGCTTTTTCAGTTTCAATATAATCGGAGCATCATTGGGGATGCCGGGGCTTTTCACCACTTCTTCGGCATTTAAAATCAGCTCTTCTGTATGCTGTCCCTCTTCCCAGGAGATGTCGTACCTGTCCAGCACTTCTTTATATTTGCTTTTAATGGCGGACATGTCGGATACGAATGTGTCGAATCCCTTCACTTTGGCGAGTACGGCAGCACCTGCACCACTCTCTCCGGCTCCTAATACTACAATTCTACTCATGTTTTCTTTAGTTACGGGCTACCAGCTACGAGCTACAAGCAGTGGCTGGAGTTGGTAGTTGCTACAAGTTTGTTTCTTATTGGTTACCGGTAGCGAGCACTTGTAGCTTGTAGCTCGTCACTGGTAACTCTGTTATCTTATCTTTAATGTAATAATCGTTATCGCGGCCAGTACAATCGTCACAATCCAGAAACGGACCGTAATTTTTGACTCATGGAACAGCTTGGTCGGCGTTGTAAACTTCACTGTACAGCCCGGTTCGATCAGGCTCATGGAGGTACGGAAATGGTCGTGAATAGGTGTTCGTTTGAACAGCCTTTGTTTTACTCCTTTCCGTTTTCCGGCTTTGTAATAGAACCGTTGTAAAATGACGGATAGGTTTTCCAGCAGGAATACACCGCAAAGAATGGGTATCAGTAACTCTTTGTGTATGATGATGGCAAATACGGCGATGATACCGCCAATGGTTAAACTGCCCGTATCACCCATGAATACCTGTGCCGGATACGCATTGTACCACAGAAAACCAATCAAGGCACCAATGAAGGCGCAGATGAAGATTACCAGTTCTTCCGATCCGGGAATATACATGATATTCAGATAACCGGCATATTCGATGTGGCTGGATACATAAGCTAAAATTCCCAGTGCCAAACCTATAATTGCCGAGTTCCCTGCCGCCATACCGTCCATTCCATCATTCAGATTGGCACCATTGCTGACGGCTGTCACTACGAATATAGTGATAATCACAAACAGTACCCAACCTGCCGTTTGCGCATGTTTACCCATAAAACTTACGAAATCAGCATAATCCAGGTTATTGCTTTTGAAGAAGGGGATGGTAGTCTGCGTCGACTTAATGTCTTGTCCCGCATGAATAACTTCCACTTCCTGCCCGGGTTTCTGCACTTCAATGTTTTCGCGGATAACAGCTTGCGGGCTCAGGTATAAGGTAAGCCCCACGATTAATCCCAAACCTACCTGTCCGATAATCTTGAACTTTCCGTGCAGGCCTTCTTTGTCCTTCTTGAAAATCTTGATATAATCATCGGCAAATCCTAATGACCCCAGCCATACCGTGGTAATCAGCATCAATATCATATAGATATTACTCAACTTACCCAGTAGCAGACACGGAATGAGAATTGCTACAATGATAATGACGCCCCCCATGCTCGGTACACCTACCTTGTTCACCCCGAACGGATCGATGCTGGCATCACGTTGTGTTTCCGTAATCTGTTTCCGTTTCAGCAGGTTGATAAAACGATCTCCCCAGATGCTTGAAATGAGCAATGCAAGGATGATTGCCATCAAAGCCCGGAATGATGTATATCCAAACATACCCGCACCGGGAATGTCATACTTGTCTAACCATTGAAATAAATAATACAACATAATTTGACTATTTGCTGTGATAAGGTGGTAAAGTAATATCACTCTATCACCCTATTACTCTAAAACATTATCGCTTTTAATTCTTCTTTATCATCGAAATGATGTTTCACTCCCTTAATCTCCTGATAGTTTTCATGGCCTTTTCCGGCTACGAGAATTACATCACCCGGCTGTGCTAGTAGGCAAGCGGTCTTGATGGCCTCGCGACGGTCGGCTATGCTGATGGTTTTCTGCATGTCCTCCTTGTCTAATCCGGCAAGCATATCGTTGATGATATCCTGGGGTTCTTCAAAACGCGGGTTGTCCGAGGTAATGATGACGCGATCGCTGGCTTTGGCTGCTTCCTTGGCCATGATGGGGCGTTTGCCTTTATCGCGATTACCGCCTGCACCTACTACGGTGATCACCTTTCCTTTGCCTTCAAGTACTCCGTGAATGGCGTTCAATACGTTGATGAGGGCGTCCGGAGTGTGTGCATAATCTACAATGGCGGTGATGCCTTTGGGTGAGCGCACTGCATCGAAGCGTCCGGCTACCGGCTGCAAAGTGCTGAGGGCAACCAATACATCTTCCTCTTTTTTGCCGAGCAGTACAGCTGCACCAAATACCGCCAACAGGTTTGAAGCATTAAAACGGCCGATGAAATGCACGGCCAGTTCGTGGTTATTGAAGTCGAGTAACATACCTTCGAAATGAGACTCCAATATCTTGCCTTTGAAATCGCTGAGGCTGCGCAATGAGTAGGTGTATACCTTCGAGCGCGTGTTTTGCGTCATTACAAGCCCGTTCTTATCATCCAGGTTGGTCAGACTGAAGGCATTCTTCGGCATATCGTCGAAGAATTTCTTCTTAGCTTTGAGGTAATTCTCCACTGTCTTGTGATAGTCCAGATGGTCGCGCGTCAGGTTGGTGAAAATACCGCCTGCAAAACGAAGCCCGCTGATACGCTTCTGGTCGATAGAGTGCGAACTCACTTCCATGAAGACATACTTGCATCCGGAGTCTGCCATCTGTCCTAATAACTGGTTCAGAGTGATGGGGTCGGGGGTCGTATGCTCAGTGGGTATGGGTTGATCGTCTATGTAGTTGCAAACAGTAGAAATCAGTCCTACCTTATAGCCGAAATAACGGAATGTATTATATAATAAGGTGGCGATGGTCGTCTTTCCATTCGTTCCGGTTACACCTACCAGTTCCATCTTGGAAGTAGGATCGTCGTAGAATGTAGTGGCTACTTTGCCTACAGCGTCTTCGCTGTCTTTCACCTGAATGTAGGTGATGCCCTCCTGTTTAGCTTCGGGTACATCTTCGCAGAGCACGGCGACAGCGCCTTTCTCTATGGCCGCGGGAATATAGACATGTCCGTCAGTTTGGGTACCGCGCATAGCCATAAACAGATGTCCGGCTTGTACCAGGCGGGAGTCGATGTTTACCCCCGTTATCTCCGTCTCCGTACTTCCGATAATCTGTATCGGTTGTATTGCTTTCAGTAATTCACTTAATACCATACCTTATATATAATATATATTCTAAATTAGTAAATCTTTCGTCCGCACCTCTAATGAAGTGCTAACGTCACCGTCTGTCCTTTTACCACACGGTTGCCGCCCGGTATCGATTGATTTCTCACTTTTCCAATACCGTTTAGTCTGACTTTCAGACCTTTACTCTCCAATAGGTACACAGCATCCTTCGCTCCCATTCCAATAACACTGGGGACAAGATCCGGGTTGGCCCCGTCTTTACCTTGCAGAACAACTGCATTGGGAGCTGCTTGTGTATGTCCCCAAGCCTCTTGTCCTTTCTTGGACGTGAACTGTTTCTGTACCGGTACTTTCAAACTATTCAATACCTGGAAGGCTTCATTCATTTCTCCGGCTTTTACGGGAGGAATGACATTGCTTGTACTGTCTATTGCATTGCGGATATCAAACCTCAGATTCTTTGCATATACTCTTTCTGCAATTTTTCCGAATACACTACCTGCCATCAGACCACCTGATGCCGGAAGTCCCGGTTTCTGTATGGAAACGATACAGCTATACTTGGGAGCATCAGCCGGGAAATAGCCACAAAAGCTTACCAGATAATTCACCCGTCCGTTTTTATAGCCTGCTGTACCTTGTGATACCTGTGCTGTACCCGTCTTGCCGGCTACGGAAAATTGTTTGCTTCCGGCCGGTTTGGCTAATCCTTGTGATACCACTTTTTCCAGAATATCACGTATCTGAGTCAATGTCCGGTCAGAGCATATCTTCGGGTTAATCACTTCCGTAGGATATTCTTCTATAACTTCACCGTCTTTTACCGCAGCCTTTACGAATTTGGGTCGTATCATTACACCATTGTTGGCAATGGCATTATAGAAAGTCAGGATATTGAGTGGCGGAACCTGTGTTTCGTATCCGATACTCATCCAGGGCAGGGTTGTTTTTGCGAAGTATCTTTCCTTCGGCCCCTTGATGTTAGGCTTTCCTTCGCCGGAAATTTGTAGATGTAGCGGTTGGTCGATGCTCATGCGCTTTAAACCATCCACATATTTCTGCGGATTATCTTTGTAATGTTTGTCAATGAGATAGGAGACACCTACATTGGATGAGACTTCCAGAATACGTGTTACATTGATTTTCCCGTATCCTCCGCGATGCCAGTTATGATCTCTCATTTTGCTGCCATACATCATCATAATGCCATTTCCGGTGTCTACTTCTGTTTCCGGTGTGATCTTTCCATCTTCAAGAGCCACCATGATGGAAGCTGTCTTGAAAGTCGAGCCCGGTTCCATCATGTCACTGATGGCATTGTTGCGCATTTCGTAATAGTTGCCATCGTTGGCTTTCATCATGTTGACGATGGCTTTCACTTCGCCGGTCTGTACTTCCATGAGTACTGCCACACCTACAGTGGCATTAATTTCCTTCAACTTGTCTACCAATGCTTTCTCGCAGATATCCTGCATGCCTACATCGAGGGTTGAGATAATGTCGCAACCGTCTACGGGGGCTATATCTACGATATTCAGGTACTTGTTCATCACCTTCTGGCGATGGGTGATGCCGTCGCGACCTTTCAATAAGGTGTCGAATGACAACTCGATACCATTTTTTGCACCTTGTGCAGTATCGGCATAAAGATCGCCCAATGTACGGGCTGCCAATGATCCGAATGGCTTCTTACGTTGATTATAAACCTGCTCGTGGAAGCCACCTTTGTACTTGTTCAGATTGAATACAGGCAAACGTTTTGCTTCTTTATACTGGATATACGAAATGCGTCTCGGATAAATCAGATAATTACGGCTGCCCTTCTTACGCCCTTTCTGTAAGTGTGATTTAAATTCAGCGGCACTTTTATCGGGGAATATCTTATGCAGTCCTTCGCAAATTTCGTTCATATGATTCACCAGCATGGTATCTTTGGTTACACCACCTGCCTTAAAGTCCATATAGATGCGATATTCCGGCAAGGAACTTGCCATTAGTTTGCCGTCGGATGAAAGAATATTACCACGATTAGGCTTTACCGTTACGTTCTCTTTTATGAAACGGTCGGCTACATCCTGCCAGTATTGTCGCTCTGCAAACATGATAATTGCGGCTTTTACGACAATAGCTATTCCCAGCAGCCCTATTACGAGGACTACAAAGAAGTAGCGGGTCATGATATTTTTCTTATTTACTGCCAAGTCTGTTTTCTGTTTAACGGTTCTACTGATTACTTAATCAAATACGGTGGATTGGTTGAGGTCTGTAAGTCACTCTCCTTGGTTGCAATGTATTCCTCAATGCGTGACTGGCGACTTTTTTCCATCAACTCCGAGCTACGGGTGAGGGCATCATATTTAATGTCAATCAGTTCTTTTTTCAGTTTATCAATCTCTATCATTTGTTGCTGACAAGCATAACGGTTGTGTATGTAAAACAGTATCAGCACCATTATCAGCACAAGCAATTTGGTCTGACGACGGAAAAAATCCGTTGCCAGAATATCACCACCAATGATGTTCTTCAGAGACGTGCGATTTTTAGCTTTCTTCGCCTTTTCCGCTTTCTCTGTTTTCTCATTTACCTGTTTTTCTTCCATTTCCTTCATCGCTCTATCACTCTACCGCTTTATCACTTTACCACTCTTGCTCTTTATTACTTCTTCTCCGCTATTCTCAGTTTTGCACTTCGCGATCTCGGATTTCGTTCTATCTCCGCTTCGTCCGGTACAATCACCTTATTGTTCACCAGCCGGAAAGGTGTCTGTACATTTCCAAAGAAATCTTTTTCCATCTTGCCTTCTACGTTTCCGGTTTTCATCATATTCTTCACCATTCTGTCTTCCAGCGAGTGATACGTGATTACTACCAGTCTTCCACCTGGTTTCAGCGCCTCGGTTGCTGCATACAACATCTCTTTCAGCGCTTCCATTTCCTGATTTACTTCGATACGCAATGCCTGGAAGACTTTTGCCAGTTCTTTTTTCTCCCGTTCCCGGCCGAAAAGTGGCTTGATGATTTCCAGAAACTCACCGATAGTTGTTATTTTTTGTCCGGCGCGTGCCTTTACGAGTACGGATGCCAATTTGCGGCTGTTTTTCAGTTCACCGTACAAATAGAAGATATCTGCCAAGCGCTCTTCATCATAAGTATTGATAATGTCCGCCGCAGTGTCTCCTGCACGTTTGTTCATACGCATATCCAGTGCTCCGTCAAAGCGGAATGAGAATCCCCGCTCGCTATCATCGAAGTGATGTGAGGACACGCCCAGATCGGCAAGTATCGCATCTACTTCTTCTATATCATGGTAGCGCAGGAAGTTATGCAGGTAGCGGAAATTGCTGCGTACAAAAATAAAATGCGGATTATCCACGATATTCTGTTCGGCATCTTCGTCCTGGTCAAATCCCAGTAACCGTCCGCCGTCTCCCAATCGTGACAGTATTTCGCGTGAATGTCCTCCTCCGCCGAAAGTGACGTCTACATACGTCCCATCCGGGCGGATATTCATTCCGTCCACACTCGGCATCAACAGCACCGGTACATGATATGTCAATTCTTCATTCATCACTAATCACTCATCACTAAACGTTAATCATTCTCTTCCTCTTCCTCCCAATCATCCTCATCTCCCAGAATGTCCTGCAAAGCTTCGCTGAACTCTTCCGGACTGACAAATGGCTGTTCGGTTTTCTCTTTTGCCCAGATCTCTATTGTATTATCCACACCAATAAAACGTACATCGCTCTGTATGCCGGCCATTTGCAGGTAACGTTTGGGCAGAAGGATGCGTCCGTTCCCGTCGGGAATCATGATTTCCGCATCGCTCACAAATTGCCGGAAAATGTCTTGGTGTTTTGCGTTCCATTTGTTCAATCGCCTCCTTAATTGGTTTTGCGTCTTGAACCAAACGCTTTCTGGATAGAGTACCAGGCAATCTTGGAATACGTCTTTGCGCAGCACGAGCCTTTCTTCGGAAGCGGATTGCAGTTGCCTCCGAAAGCCGGCGGGGATAAATACACGTCCCTTTGCGTCGGTCTTCGCTTCTATATTGCCCAAAAAACGTATCATTGCTACCTTATTATAATAAGCGACGGTAAAAGTACACATTTCCCCACAATCCCCCACAAGTTTTAACTAAAAACTTTCAGAGAAGTTTTCAACACCCTGTTCATTGTTTATTTCGTTGATAATGAACATGGTGCCGAAAGGCTTTATTCGTGGGGAATTGAGGGGCAAAAACCTTGTTAGTTTTCTATTCGGACTGTACTTGTACCGTACCTGAGCCGTACTTGCTCCGTACTAACTCCGTAGTTTCTCCGTATAGAGGTACTTCTGACCGAAGAAGGTACGGAGCAAGTACGGTTCAGATACGGTTCGGGTATGGTGAGTTTAAAGGATGGAAGACTTTGCATTTCATATTTGATTTAGCGAAGTCAGGGAGGAAAAAGCTGCATGAGATGTCGCTTTATTTGATGAAAAGTTTTTGCTTATCACATCTGTCGGAAATTTCTGCATAGAGTTAATGCCTTGCTGACAGGAAGTTGGTTTTTCTCCAGTTTTACAGTCTTGCGTTTCTATCTACAATTTTTATAAGGTTGTAGAGTTCTGCTATTTCATCTAAATGTAATTGGTAATCTCTGAACATGTCATTCAATGAGTGGCAGGTGATAATACCATGCTCTACATCATGTGAGATGATTTTTTTGATGGAGATTCCTTCTGTACGGTGTATAATGATAAAATACCAGTCGTTGATGTGGAGCTTGTATTGCCATAGGTCTCGCCTGACTTCCCGACCCAGTACAATGTCTCCATCGCAGATAGAGCTTCTGGAACCGTCATCCATGCTGTCTCCTTCTGCTTCAAACAGGCGGTAGTTGCCATGGTAGGTACGGTCCACTATAACGGGTAGCGTTGGCAAAGTGTCTATATATTCCTGGTCTCCGTATCCGTTGAGGTATCCGCATTGGGCGCGCAGGTGAACTAATGGTACATTCATAAAACCTATGTTTTCTATGGGATGTACGTTGGAAATGATTTGAGAGTTAGTACTCACTTTCTGTGTTTCTTCTTGCTTGTATATAGGAATGCTAACTGTTTCTTCCTCTTTTTCTTGATACATTTCTCCTTCACCTGTAAGTATCCAATTAGGGTTGTATTGCGGGAAACGTTGAGCTATTTTCTCGCAAGTCATCCTTGATGGCTTTCTTTCTTCATTTATTAAACGGGTGATAGTTACGTTGTTACTTAATCCGATGGTGGCGCTGAAGGAATTCTTGTTATATCCTTCCTGTTCCATGATTAGTTTTACTCGTTCCCAGCCTTCCATACTTACATTTATTAAATAGGTATATTTTCGTAGTTAGTTAAATGGAGTGAAAATGCTAACTATTATTTCTAAAAAGTTTGTTTCAATCGAAATAGTTAGTATATTCGCACCGTCAGACAACACATTTCTTTGCAAAGAAACAAATTATGATTTAAAAGCACAAACATGTATGTATGCTTTGTAAGTGCGATTACTAACTATTAACTAATTTTAAAAGATTAAAGGAGGGTAAGTTATGAAAAAGTCAGTTTGGAACAAGATTTTGAAAGTGATTATTGCGGTAGCCTCGGCAATATTAGGAAGGGTTGGCGGCAATGAGAAGAAAGAGTGATTTTAACAGCAGGTTTATCTCCGGGAAATCCCCGGAGATGATAATAATTAAAAGTGATACATTATGAAAAAGATATCTATGCTATTTTTATTGATTATCTGGTTTATTTCCGGGGCGACAATTACTGCTCAGAATACAGTACTTTCTCCTGCTTTTCCGCAGGTGATTCCTCAGACTCCAGAAGTGAATAGATTGATTGGTATGATTAATTATCCTGTGTCTTATAATACAGGGTTGGTGAAAACTGAAATTCCTATTTATGAAATAAAACTTAATAGTGGGTATACTTTACCTATAAAGTTAGTATATCAGTCTTCAGGCTTTAAGCCTAACGAGCGTAGTTTTGTAGGTGCCGGTTGGAGCTTGGTAGCGGAACCACAGATAGCACATGCGGTGAATGGATTGCCAGATGAAACGCCCAATGTGGGACTATACATGAATAAAGGAGTGAATCTTAGTGGTGCATTTGTTCAGGATACATTGGTTGATGCTATGTATGGACGTTATGACCTTGAGCCTGATCAATATTTCTACTTGTTGCCTCACAAGGGTGGTAGTTTCTTTCTGAATAGACCGGCTAATAATAATTCCAAAAAGGAATTTGTAACTGTTCCTTATGATCCGATTCGGATAGGTAATTCTCCTGATTTGAAGAGTTTCAATATTACAGATACGGATGGTGTACGGTATGATTTTATTCCCATAGAACATACGGAGACTCAAACGGAGAATCAACAAACAGAAGCTATATCGGTATATAAAGCTGCGCATATTCTTACGCCAAATAAGGAATCCATCACTTTCTCTTACGAGGGGTTGACGGCAAGCAGTCCATATAAGTATACGCTTCGTAATTACGAGCAAAGTGCTACACTGGATATTAAAAAGAAATCGGTGTTGAATAGGGATGTTGTAATACCATATTGCAATGGGAAGGAAAATGTATTGACCGATGAATTCATTAATTATCCTTATGAAAAGTCGAACGGACGTAAGGTGAAGTTGGTTCAGCGTGATGTTACAGGGACTTCTACAATGGGTACTGAGATGAGAGTAAGTACTTATAATGTTTTCCACAGCGATGGTATTAAGGATAATGATTTGGTCTTAATGTGTAATGATACTCGCACTACGAGCTATTGGATACAGTCTATATCCTCCAAATACCTGAGTCGGATCAATTTTCCCGGTGGGAGTATAGAGTTTACTTATGTTATGATAGCTGAGTACCAAACAAGTCAGAAAGTCTTGAACGGGATTGTCATAAAGGATTATCTGGGAAATGTGGTGAAACGTTTTCAATTATTGACGGAGAGGTTTGGTGAACGACCTTGTTTGAACGGTGTACTTGAGACTTCGAAAGACGGGCTTTCGCAGAGGCAATATAGTTTTCAGTACTGGGATCGGCGTGGAGTGGCTTATGATACTCCGCACGTAAATCCATGGGGATATTATCAACTATCAGGGAATAATCAGACGAATATTCCTGAATTGTATACTGAATTTGCGCTTTACAACGATAATGGCATTCCGATTGATACTATGTATTTTCGCTATGGCGGGAAAGACTTTTATCAAGATGGTGATGAGGCTCCCGGATTGACATTTATGCTTAAGAGTGTCACCTACCCAACGGGAGGAAGAACAGAATTTCAATATGAACGTAATAGATTTGAGGAATCTCATCGTACGAAATCGGTTTCTAATGGAAGCTTACGTATCAAGGAAATTAAGAATCTACAATCAGATGGTACGGTTGCATCACGGCGTATATTCAAATATGGTAGAGGAGAATATGGGCAAGGGCTTCCTGTGCGTGTGCTTACTTTCTATGATTTCATGACGTCTTACGAACAGGTTTGTTACAAACAATCTGCTGGCATTGGACCTCCTTCTTGGTTTGAAACTTACAGAGTCTATAAAGTTGATCTGCATGCACGGCCTGTAGTGAATGATTTTTTGGAATCTTCCGCTTCTATAGTATACGACTATGTGGCCGAATATGCGGACGAGGAGGGAAAATGTGGAAAAACCGTATATGAATATGATTATAGTAACCTGAATGCTATCCGTTCCGTTCGTGAGGCTGTGCCTCCATATTGCCCTTTGCTTCATAAAAGAGCTTATCGTCCGTATAAAGACTGGAGTGTAGGGCAATTGCTACGTAAAGCTGTTTATGATGGTAAAGGAAATCTGCTGAGTGAGCAAAAGAATACCTATAGAAAGATTGAAAATCTTAAGCAAATAACTTATATGAAACTCGAACCGCAAAAAAGTTATTTGTTTTATGACCCGGCTGTAACAAGTTGGGAGACAATACGTACTTTAAAGATAGGTAGAGTAGTTCCTAATCCTGTTGATAGCCGGGCTATTGCCAAAGGTGTGCCGGAACCTTACCGGTATGACGGTTCTTTGTCCTTCTTTACCGGATATAAACTGTTGACTTCTTCGGAAGTGAAAGAGTATGAAGGTGATCGAACATTTGGTCGTAAAACTGAATATGAGTATAATGATTACTTATTACCTACCATGGTAAAGAATACATTGAACGGGGGAAAAACGCAAGTTGAAAGTGTTTTTTATCCTACAGATTTCACTGATGAAGTTTCAAAAACGATGGTAAACCGTAATATAGTGCGGCCGGTAATACATCGTGTTGCTACTATGGGGAATGCAAAATATGATGTATATAATCCATATCGCCTGTCATCGGACATTCCTGTAGTAGATCGCATAGAGACGGGTAAAGGTGATAAAGAGAGGGAAACGCGCATACAGTTTATTAGGTACGATGATTATGGTAATTTATTGGAAGCGGTAAAGGATGGTTCGCAACGTATCTCCTATATTTATGGCTATGGCTCTTTATATCCGGTAGCTAAGCTTGAAGGTGCGGGATATGAGTCTTTCCCGGAGAGGTTTGGACAGATAAAAAGTTATTCGGATAGCACGATGTTAGCAGGTACATGTGCCTCTTTGCGCTCTACTCTTCGAGGCATTGGATTGGTGACGTCTTATACTTATCGTCCACTTGAGGGAGTCAGTTCTGTAGTTGTTCCGAATGGAAACCGTAAGAGCTTTCATTATAATAAATTCGGGGAGTTAGCAGCTGAATTGGATTATGGAAATAATAAGGAAAAAGAATATGGCTATCATTATAAATGCGATTCAGTGAGTGCCCCTGTTGAGCCTCCTCCATCTTACCAACCTCTGGAATTGAGGATAGGAGCTGGGCAAACTTATCCCCTTGGTAGAGTTTCAATAGCTGCATGGGGTAGTGGAGGAAGTGGAGATTATTCTTACAGTTGGGTCTTGACAAACGATAAAGGTTTGAACTATAGAACAGAAAATTCTAATTTCACCTATGAATTCACTGTTCTTGGAACGTATCAACTGGCTTGCACAATACATGATAGGGTGGCAGGGGCAAGTGCCACAAGCGTAGTATCTTTTGAAATAGTACCTAATATGGCTGTTAGTTTTCAGAACATTCATACCTTTAAAGAAGGTAACGAACGCTTTATTGAGGCATACATTGATTGTCCTTGTGAAACAGACATCACCTTCTTATTAGAATATCAGACGAATACATACAAGGGGATTACTTTTTATATAAACGATTATAACAATAACAATAAATTTGTTCGGTATGGCAATGGTGCAGACTTCGTTACTGTGAGATTTCCTAAAGGGCAATCGCGAATTTATATAGTGTATAACCAAGGTGACAAATGCTGCCGGACTGTGATAAATAAAGCGACCAATGGCGTTACTTATCAATATCCCTATGTATTAGATGCGCCGTTAGATTAAATATGGAAAAATATGAAACGATTTATACAATCTTTAATAACAATGCTTTTGGGACTACTTCCGATACAGGTATCTGCACAGTCTTTAAGCAATAATTATGTGCAAACACGCACTTATCGGGAAGCCGGAAATGCTTCTAAATGTATGGAACAGATTCAGTACTTTGATGATTTGGGACGTGAAGAACAATTAGTTCTGAAGCAATTTGCGCCTAATGGGCAGGATTTGGTTTCCGGTATACAATATGACGGTTATGGCCGGAAATGGCGGGAATTTATTCCGGTTCAATCAATAGGTAGTACTGGAAGCTATGTGTCAGGCCTTTCCGAACAGGCGGCCAAGTTCACCGGAGACGCTTCTCCTTACAAGGAAATTGGATATGAAGCCTCTCCTTTGGAACGAGTACTTTCTGAAACGGGAGCAGGTGCGGCTTGGCACAGTGCGGGTAAGAAGAAGTGTAGCGACTATTTGGTGAATGATGCGAGTGTGAACGGGCTTTTATCAGCCCGGCACTACGCCATATCTTCCGATTATAGTATAACACAAGGCTCGCCTTCCGTTTATGCTGCCGGAGAACTCCGGGTTAGCCTTTCAGTAGGTGAGGATAATGACAGTACGCTGACCTTTACGGATAAACAGCAACATACTGTTTTAGTGCGTCAGCGCAACAAGGGAGTTTCGCATGATACCTATTATGTTTATAATGATTACGGGCTTTTATGTTATGTCCTTCCACCGCAACTGGACGGAAGGATTGATGCGACGTCTTTGGGGGGCTATGCCTATAGCTATAAGTATGACGACCGTGACCGCTGCATTGAGAAAAAACTTCCGGGCTGTGAACCTGTCTTTTTGGTTTATGATCGTGCCGACCGTTTAGCGCTTGAACAAAATGGCGTTCAAAAAGGTAAAAAACGCTGGACCGTATACAAATATGATGTATTGGGTCGCCTGCTTTATTCTTTTGAGCATACGGATGCGACGCCTGTTGCTACGCTGCGAGAAAGGTTGAAAAATATATGTGTTGAAGAACGAGACTCGGGAACGGATAATTTAGGAATAGGCTATACAAACACTACCGTTTCTTGGGGTACTGACTTGCAGTTGATTCTTGTGAATTATTACGATGATTACAAGTTTCTTGCGTCACTGGGCTCAACAGAAAGTACCTCCCTGGCTTATCTGGCAAAGTCAGGTTATGGTACCCGTTCGGATTATGCTGATGGTTTGCAGACGGGTACCCGTTCATATCTTCTGGATGGTTCCGGAAAATATACGGCTTCGGCAATGTATTATGATCAGAAGGGTCGCTTAGTACAACATCATTCTTCGAATGTTCGTGGTGGCTATGATAAGGAATATTATGCTTATAGTTTCACAGGCAAACCGTTACGTCATCATTATTACCATTATGGCAGTAATGGCGGTTCTACCTCTGACAGGGAATATGTTTACAGTTATGATGATGCGGAACGCTTGACGGAAGTACGTTGTAGTTTGAATGGTGGTACACAGTCCGTTTTGTACAGTAATGGTTACGACGGCTATGGACGTCTTCAGAAGCGGAGCTATAATGCTAATGTATATTCCGCCTCGTACGCTTATAATATTCGTAACTGGCTGACTGGCATCAGCGGCAGTAAATTTACCCAGAACTTATACTACCATACGGGTAACGGAACTCCTTGTTATGGCGGTAATGTCAGTAGTATGACTTGGAAATCGGGTAATGAGAGTACGCTTCGTGGTTATAAGTTCAGTTATGACGGTTTGAATCGTTTGCTGACTGCCGCTTATGGTGAAGGTTCTGCGATTGGTACGAATGTGAATCGTTTTACGGAACAAGTTACGAATTATGATAAGAATGGTAATATCTTGGGCTTGAAGAGATACGGACAAACCGGTGCAAGTACTTATGGCTTTGTTGATAATCTTACTATGACTCTGACCGGTAATCAGCTGAAGACTGTAAACGATGCTGTCACTGCTACTGCATACAATAACGGTTTTGAATTCAAAGATGGCGCTAAGCTTACGAAAGAGTATTCTTATGATGCTAATGGTAACTTAACGGAAGATTCCAACAAGAATATTACAAGTATTCAATATAATTGTTTAAATTTGCCAAGTAAGGTAATGTTTAAGGATGGTAGCACGATAGCTTATACTTATGGCGGTGACGGTGCGAAGCTGAAAACGATACATAAAATTGGGGGATCTACTACGACAACTGAGTATTGCGGCGATGTAATCTATGAAGATGGTACAGCTAAAAGGATGTTGACTGAGGCTGGCTATGTTACTTTGTCCGACAAGAAACCTCATTATTATTTGCAGGATCATCAGGGTAACAACCGTGTAGTTATCAATGAATCCGGTAGTGTTGAGGAGGTGAATCATTATTATCCTTTTGGAGGGCTATATGCTAATAGTACGAATGTTCAACCTTATAAGTATAATGGTAAGGAATTGGATGTGAGGAAAGGATTGAATTGGTATGATTATGGAACGAGACAGTATGATGCGGCGGTAGGAAGATGGCATGCGGTGGATCCCCTGGCGGAAAAGTATTATGAAGTATCACCGTATGTATATTGTTTAAATGATCCTGTGAAACATGTTGATCCTGATGGGAAGATTGTAGGTACTGCCATTGGTGGAATTTTTGGTGGTATAGTTGGTGGATTCAGAGCTTATAGAGAAGGTCGGAATGTTTGGGCAGGTGTTGCAGAAGGTGCTGTTTCCGGTGCAATAACAGGTGCCGCTGTTGATTTAGCTGTTGGAAGTGCTGTAGCAACCGGTGGAGGCTCTCTGCTTGTTTTGGGAGTAGGAGCTGCTGCAGGAACTATTGGTGGTGCAGGTGGTGCTGTTGCTGGCGATGTTGTTGGGCAGGTTGTTGAACAATTAGATAAAGGAGAAGTTAAAATATCAACAGAGAATTTCTCTAGTAAAGCTGTAAATGGAGCGATTGCTGGTGCAGTTGGAGGAGTAGCAAGTGGTGTTGCTAGTAACTTAGGAAAAATGTTCACTACTTCTGCTAAGTCTATTCAGCAAACAATGTCGAATAATATAAATTCTACATCAACAGTTTTGAGAGAAATGGGAGCATCTGCTGAAACGACAGGTGTAGTGGTTAATCAAATAACAAAAGGAATGGGTGAGGTTGGAAAAAAGACGGCGAATTCAATTTGGAGAATTGATGCTGGGACTTCTATTACAACAGAGTTTTCATTAAAAATAACGGAGGATAAATGGAATCAGTAATTAGATTTATTTATAAATTAGCCTTGTATGCGGGGCTTTTTGTATGTGGTAGTGCATTCCTTTTTTCTATAATTATGTATGTAATGTATAATGGTATAGGAAATGTTTTTAAATATGTACCAGCTGACAACTGTTCATATATATTGGAAAATGATACTGCTGTGAAGAGGCCTAGTATGGTGCTGAAATATCAATATCGTTTTAGAAATCAAACTTATAATGGTGAACATTCCTTTTTTAGTGAAGATATGAGAGAAAGTCTTGATTCTGTAACAGTTTATTGCAATACTGTCATCCCGTCTCTTAGTATGGTGAAAGGAGTACCTAACTCTGTGTATAAGCAAAGACATTACTTGGTACACATATGTATTTCCTTTTTAGGGTTTCTTTTTACTTTCCTTATTTGGAGATTTGCAGATCATGATAAATGGATTGGGGTGTATGCACGTGGAGAATATAAGAGTAAAAAATAGCGGGAATTAAATCCGCCTTAATTAAACAGCCCCTGTCTCATGTATTTTATGCGGCAGGGGTTGTCACTGCATTGGGAAAAAGTTTCCCGATTGTGAATCCATTACTCTAGCTTATGACCATACCGACCGTCTGTTACTTGAACAAAATGGCGTTCAAAAAGGTAAAAAGCGCTGGACTGTATACAAATATGATGGATTGGGACGTCTGATTTATTCTTTTGAGCATACAGATGTAACACTACGAGAAAGGCTGAAAAAGTGTATGTGCAGAAGAACGAGACTCTGGAACGGATAATTTAGGAATAGGCTATACACACACTTTTGATGCACAAAAAAACTCGAGTTAAACAGGTTGGAACTCAGATGCTTAATTCTACAATAGGCCAAATGAATTCGAATGCTGTTGAAGAAATCGTAACAAGAGGAGTAGATAGATTTAACTTAAAAATGGATTGGAATGATGAAGAGTACAAGAAGCCCTAAGAAAAAAGAGAAAAGTATGCAGACTAAAATAAACTGGGTTGTTTCTATTATATTAATTATTTTTCTGCCTATAGCGTATATCTATAAATGTCAGATGTTAAAGGAAAGTGGAATTACTACTTGTAAGGTAATTGACATACGCCGAAAGCCTGGAACTGGAGTAGTCCGAGGAAAACAAGCAACTGTAGAGTATTTTGTTGATAATCAGTGTTATGAAACAATTGAATGGAACTCTAGTGATAATTACGCTATTGGTGATTGTTTCTTGCTTGAGTATAGTTTTGCAGACCCTCAAATAGCCGATGTATTATGGGAAAAGGGTAAACAACCCTGTATGTCGGAATAATTATGAATTAAAGTTTTAGTACTCATCATTTGTAGAGGTCTGAGTTAATGGCTATCCTTATATGTTTTTCTATGTAAGGGTAGCTTTTTCTGATTGGAAATCTTGGACTGTTTTCAATAAATAATCATTCTATGACATCTCACTGGGAATAATATTAAATTTCTTTTTAAAGCAACTACTAAAATATTTGGGGTCATTATAGCCTACGGTATAAGCCAAGTCAGAAATCCGGATATTAGGATTATCCGAGATGATTTTGTGGGCTGTTTGCAAACGTATATCTGAGATGAAAACAGAAGGTGATTCACCTGATAAGTTTTTTATTCTCCTGTAAAGAGTAGATTTGCTTACTTTCATGGCATCGGCAAATGCCTGTTGGTCGAACTCGACGTTATCCAGATGCTCGTATACACAGTTGATAGCCTCTTGCAGGAATACTTTGTCGGCAGAGTCTATATCAGGCTTTTGCATTTTGAAATAAATGGCATCCGAGTAATCCTTGAAAAGATTCTCTTTATTTTTCAGTAGACTCTTTATTTTGGCTAAAAGCAGAGTTAACTGAAATGGTTTGGTTATATAATCATCAGCACCTGCTTCGTATCCTTCGATGATGTCTGATTCGCTGTTCTTGGCTGTCAGAAGGATGATAGGAATATGTAATAACTCTTCTTGTTTCTTTACGTAATGGCAAAGTTCTATGCCATTCATTACAGGCATCATAACATCTGAAATGACAATTTTGATATCTTTCGCTTTTTCCAGTTGCTCTATGGCTTCTTTGCCGTTGGTAGCTTTAAGGATATGATATTCTCGTGCTAATGAGTGAGACATGATATTAAGCAAATCTTCGTTGTCCTCAACTAACAGCAATGTTTTTCTGTCTCCTTCTTCAATTGTTTCTATAAGGGATGTGACTTTATTACTCTCATTGTCTGTGTTTTCGGTTTCTGTTGTCTCCGGTAGTGATAGAATACTTTTGTCAATTTCTTCTTCGGAGAATGCGTCTTCCGTAATGGGGAGTGTAACACTGAATGTAGTGCCTTGCCCAAGTTGGCTTTTAACTTCAATAGTTCCGTGATGCAGGGTTACAAGGTCTTTGGTCAGGGACAGACCTATTCCATGCCCTGTTGTGTGGTATTTCCGGTAATCTCCTTCATAGAACCGATTGAATAATTTAGAGAGATTCTCTTCTGAAATACCTTCTCCATTATCACTTACGGCAATGATGATCTCTTTGGATGAGGTGCTATAAGAAATATTTATATGGATTTTCTTACCCTCTTTGTTATATTTGAACGCGTTAGAAAGCAGATTATAAAGTATCTTGTCTATCTTGTCCGGATCAAAATATCCTATTATATCTTCCTGCTCGGCGGATATTTCCAGTTGCATCTTCTTCTTCTTTACTAAAGGCAGGAAGCTGTTGACGCTGTTCATGATGAAAGATGTGATGTTTCCTTGTGATACTTTCAGTTTCAAATTACCAGATTCTGCTTTCCTGAATTCCAGAATTTGTTGTAACAGACGCTTCAAGCGATTGATGTTATTCTCCATTATGGAATAATAATCGCTTGGAGCGTAACTCTTAATTTCATTTAGCGTAACGGAAATGACGGTCAACGGAGTGAGTAACTCGTGTGTGATATTGGTGAAGAATTGTAGCTTGGCACGATTTAATTCCTCTTGTTTCTTCTGTTCCAATTCTTTTATGCGGAGGACGTTCTTTTGCCTGATTTTCTTTCTTCCGATGCGTATTGCATTGGCTATGAGGCTGACAATGAATATAGAGTAAAAGAAATATGCCCAGGGGCTACTCCACCAGGGAGGGGTTACAGTAATGGTAATGGCTTCTTTTACCTCACTCCATTTCCCATTTCCATTGCTTCCTTTTATATATAGTGTATAGGTACCACTTTCCAGATTGCTGTAGGATATAATGTTGCTTCTGTTGGAAGTGTACTGCCAGGTATGATCCAGACCTTCTAATTTGTAAGCATACTCATTCTTTTCCGGATTATAGAAATTCAGCACAGATAGTTTACAACTGAAATCATTTTGTCTGTAATTCAGGCGAAGAGTCCGGGTATATCCGGGAGCAAAGTCAGAAATCGCGGCTCTCTCCGTTGCCGGAAGATTCTTCAGTGATTGGTTTTGTATCTGTATATCAGTAATAAAAATCTCCGGTTGTGCTTCGTCGGCAGTCAGTTTTTCAGGATAAAAGGAGTTATATCCTTGAGGGCCACCAAAAAACATTTCTCCATCTTCCGCCTGGCAGGCAGCCCCTCTCGCGAATTTATTATCCTGCAATCCATCGGAAGTTGTGTAGAGGCGGCATTTGCTTTCTGCAATAGAATCTTTCAGATTAAGTTTGATCAATCCGACATTGCTTCCCATCCACAGATTGTGTTGTTTATCTTCCAGAATACTGCATATCATATCACCGGGGATATTGTATTGGGTATGGATGGAAATGAAAGAATCTTGTCGGGGATCATAAAGATTCAGTCCCCCGCCATCTGTTCCTACCAGAATGTTACCTTCTTTATTTACGAAGATACACTGTATTTCATTTGAATTAATCTTTTGGTTGTTGATGGAATAAGAGAAAAATGTACACTTCCCGTAATCTTGTGGAGGTGGCATACGGAATATTCCACTGTGATCCGTTCCTATCCATATATTGTTGAGGCTGTCTTGGGTTATGGAATAAATGTTATGCGAATATTGCCTTTGCGGGGAGAGCAGATTATTGTAGTGGTAAAACTGTCCTTCTTTTGTCAGAATACTTAATCCGGTAGTGGAACCCAGATAAACATTCTGTCGATTATCTTCGAACATACAAAATATGAAATTCGGGAATTGGGGAATTGTGGTTGAACTCATGTTTGACAAAGGCTGTCTATGGTCTTCCGGACGGTATATGTAAAGCCCATTGCCGAAACTGCCTAACCATAGTTCATCTCTGTTCTGTGGCTTCAGAAAGCTATAGTATGTATCTTCAGAGTTGAGGATGGTTGGGCTAAAAGCCTTTTCCCTTTTACTATTGGAGTGTGTGGTGCGGTCATGGATGATGAAACTATGCTTTTCCAGACCGATCCATAAATCATCTTTATAGATAGTCAGTCCTTGAATATTGTTACAGGCAGTCTGATTGGATGCATAAGTCGGCTGATGGCGGTTGAATTGCAGATTTTGTGGCTTTACCCAATAAACCCTTCCTCCGAGAAACCCCAGCCACATGGTTCCTGTTCGATCCCTGAAGATCGTTATGATTTCATTGTAGGGCAGTCCGCTGGAAGGGATATTAGGGGCATAGTTTACAAAGTTTTTACCATTAAAGCAACTCAAACCTTCCAGTGTTCCAATCCATAAAGTACCGGTACTTGGATCTTCGGATATGGAATATATTAGGTTATGTATAAGACTGTTGTTATTTCCTTTTTCGTGTACGAATTTCTCGAAATAAGCTTTCTCTGTATCGTAGGGGTGATGAAGCTTATATAGTCCGTATCCCCATGTTCCGATCCAGATTTGCTCTTTGCTGTCCTGAAACAGGAAATAGGCAGAATTTAAAGGATTGAAGGCCGGATAAGTTATCAGGCTGTCTGTGGAAACAATGTAACGGTGCAGTCCATTGCTCCATGTACCTATCCATATCTGATTGTCGGGTGCTTCGATAAGAGATTTTACATCCATTTGTTTGACTTTGATAAAGTCTTCGGCGGTATTTGGTTGGTTGGGCTTTTTATCGTTTTTATATAGCCAGCTGCCGGTTCCTATCCAGATGGTACTGTCCTTTGTTATTAATAGGGATTGAACTCTTTCATTATTCAAAACACCAAAATCCTTTTGAATTTTTCCCGTCTTTTTGTCGAGCATATTCAGACCATAACTGGTACCTATCCACAGTCTGTTTTGATAATCCTCTTGTATGACCAGAATGTCGTTGCTGGATAAAGCATTGGGAGTATATAGATTAGACTTGAAGGTTTCCAACTCATACCCATCGAAACGGCATACTCCGTTGCGGGTGGCAAACCAGATAAAACCTTCTCTATCCTGATATATCTGCTGAACATCAGTCGGGATATTGATGTAAGGGGGAAGACTCTTGAACTCACTCTTATATTCTTGCCCCTGCGTGTTCCCGGAAATTAGAGTGATTAGAAAAAAGATCA
The DNA here is from genome assembly GCF_020091405.1 of Bacteroides cellulosilyticus. Taxonomy (NCBI): domain Bacteria; kingdom Pseudomonadati; phylum Bacteroidota; class Bacteroidia; order Bacteroidales; family Bacteroidaceae; genus Bacteroides; species Bacteroides cellulosilyticus. Next base: position 1,037,355 of record NZ_CP081903.1, on the reverse strand, counting down.
GATATGATTTCCAAATGTCTTTCATATATTTGTCTTTAGATGCTATTCGCAAAAATACTAAATTAAACTCAAGATAATACATAAAACAGAGGAATTGTAAAGACGCTTGCAAATAGAAGTAAATATAAAAATAAGTAGGTAGAAAAATCAGTCAATATGGTCTGACGCATCATTCTTTTGCCATTTGGAACAGGGCATGAATGATTTCTCGACATGAATGAATGAATTCCCGACAGCGATGAACTTCTTTTTAATCACTTTTGCAGTGTTGCAACAGATATAAATAAAAACCTTTTTAATTTTAATTTAATAGAAAAAGTATGGGACATGAAAAGCATTTAGAAGAAATGAATAACACTGCTAAATCCTGGTTAGTCCGGAAATTAATAGTAGGGTTATTGTGTATATGTTCGTTCACTGCTACTTTCGGTCAGAATGCAACAGTATCGGGTGTTGTGAAGGATGATACGGGAGAACCTGTGATTGGGGCAGGTGTTCTTGTAAAGGGAACCACATCAGGAACCATAACGGATGTTGAAGGACATTTCTCATTTCGGGCCGATGACCTGAAAGGAACGTTGGTCGTATCTTTTGTAGGTATGGAGACCCAGGAAATTCCGATGAAAGGGAAGTCTGTTTTCAATATTGTATTGAAAACCTCCAATACTTTGCTGGACGAAGTGCAAGTAGTTGCCTATGGTGCCCAGAAGAAAGTGACTTTGACCGGTTCGATCAGCTCTATAAATACGGATGAGCTGTTGAAAGTGCCTACAGCCAGTATTGGTAATATGTTGTCCGGTGTGCTTTCGGGAGTTTCTTCCGTGCAGTCATCAGGTCAGCCAGGTGGAGATGACCCGGATGTCTTTATCCGTGGTATCAGTACTTTGAACACAATGAATGCCAAACCGCTATACCTGGTAGATGGTGTGGAACGGAGCTTTTTTCAGATAGATCCTAATGAAGTGGAAAGCATCACAATCCTGAAAGATGCTTCTTCGACGGCGGTATTCGGTGTACGCGGTGCGAATGGTGTCATTATTGTTACCACGAAACGTGGTAAAGAAGGTAAGGCTAAGATTAACGCCTCTTTCTCATACGGCATCCAGGCTCCGACGCGCATGCCGGAATTTGTGAACAGCTATGAATATGCCACTTTCATGAATGAGGCTTATGCGAATGATGGCAAAGACCCTAAGTTTACCCCGGAAGCGGTAGAGGCTTTCCGTACCCATTCCAATCCTATCATATATCCGGATACGGACTGGATGGATATGCTATTCAAGTCGTCTGCTCCCCAAACACAAGGTAACGTAAACATCTCAGGCGGTACGGAGCGAGTTCGTTATTTTGTCTCTATGGGTATGCTGAATCAGAAAGGATTCTTTAAAAACCATGATACCCGTTATGATGCTAACTTCAACTTCAACCGTTATAACTATCGTGCAAACCTGGATGTTGATTTTACAAAGACTACGCTTGTGACCGTTAATATGGGCGGGCGTGTGGAAAAGAGGAATTCTCCACGTTCGGGCGATAATATGAATGAATTGTTCCGCAGAATTTATTGGGGTACTCCGTTTTCCGGTCCCGGAATTGTGGATGGAAAGTGGATTAAAGGTAATAGCCAGTATCTACCGGTAGGCTTGTCGGATGGGTTAGGCAATATTTACGGACGTGGCTATAGCGCTAAAACAACGAATGTCATCAATCTGGATTTGGCTTTGAGTCAGAAACTGGATTTTGTCACCAAAGGATTGCAGTTCAAGATAAAGTTTGCCTATAATAGCGGATATGACCATGTGAAAGAGCGTGCTACTTCTATTGAAAGCTATCAGCCCTGGTATAGAAAAGATGTTACCTGGATGGAGCATCCGGCAGATTCCGATCCCAATGAAGTCGTTTATATCCAGGATGGTGAGGCAGGCCTGATTGGTTATGGTGAAAGTTTCGGTAAGTCACGTGACTGGTATGCTGAGGCAAGTTTCGACTGGAAGCGCGATTTTGATTTGCATCACCTTTCTGCATTGGTTCTCTATAATCAGAGTAAGGCCTATTATCCTGACAGTGATTATCCGGGCATACCAAGGGGATATGTAGGATTGGTGGGCCGTGTCACTTATGATTATGACAATAAATATCTGATTGAAGGTAATGTGGGGTATAATGGTTCTGAGAATTTTGCTCCCGGCAACCGTTATGGTTTGTTTCCCGCAGTCTCAGGTGGGTGGGTACTTACCCAGGAAGAGTTCCTGAAAGATAATCCGGTGGTTGATTTCTTAAAAATACGTGCTTCTTATGGTGTGGTAGGTAATGACAGATACCATCCGTACGGCAATAATTTCATGGATCGTTTCTTATACTTGCCTAACAGCTATTTTATCGGAGGCGGTTATCAGTTTGGTACAGGTACCAGTTGGACACCGGGTGCTTATGAAAAGAGTTTTGGTAATTCGGGACTGAGTTGGGAGAAATCTGCCAAGCAAAATTATGGTATCGACTTCTCTTTGTTTGGGCAGAAACTGAGTGGTAGTATTGATTACTTCTATGAAAGGCGCGAAGACATTCTGGCAAAAGCCTCGACCGACCCGATTATCCACGCAATGAGTCTGCCGGTATTGAACTTAGGTATTGTTTCTAATAAAGGAGTTGAACTGAACTTGAAATGGAATCATAAATTGGAGAAACTCAGATACTGGGCAAATCTGAATGTCTCTTATGCAAAGAATAAGATTGTTTATCAGGATGAAGTTCCTTCGGAATATGAATATACCTTGAAGACCGGCCATCCGGTGGGGCAACCTTTCGGTTTGAAGGTGAGAGGATTTTATTATGAAGGAATGGAGAATATAGCAGACCACAGTTATGTCTTGAAAGAAGGTGATGTGGTTTACGAAGATTTGAATAATGACGGTAAGATTGATGATAATGATAAGACTGCACTTGGATATCCGAGTTACCCGTTATTGAATGCAGGGCTCACATTAGGATTCGAGTATAAGGGATTTGACTTTAGCATGTTATGGGTGGGCGCAACCAAAACTTCCCGCGTTTTGCAAGAGACTTTCCGCAGACCTCTTGGAGATACTAATGACAGATCGTTGATGCTTCATCAGTTTGAAGACCGTTGGACACCTGAAACGGCTGCTACTGCAAAACTACCGCGTGCTACGATTGACGGTGTGAAGAATAACTACCGGGATTCTGAATTATGGGTAAAAGATGCAAGTTACTTACGCTTGAAGAATATTGAAATCGGCTATAATTTCCGCCTTCCGTTTATGCCGAAAATAGGTATGGAGAAAATGCGTGTATTTATGACCGGTTATAATCTGCTGACCTTTGATAAGCTGAAAATATCAGACCCGGAGTCAATGTCCAGTGGTGTGCCGCAATATCCGGTGATGCGTGTAATCAATTTTGGTTTAAATGTAAGTTTCTAAAACAACGACTGACATGAAAAAGATATTAAATGGATTAATCCTTATTCTATTGATAACATTGGGCTCTTGCGTCGATGACTTGAAAGTGGGTGATGCTTTTCTGGAAAAAGCTCCGAGTGTGGATGTGGATAAAGACGTGGTATTCAATGATGCGAACTATGCCCGTGCATTCTTGTGGAATGCTTATACTTCCTTATATTATGGACGTCCTTTGAAGTGGGGGGAAAAACAGAACAGAATGAATATGGGAGCTGTGGATGCGCTGACAGACTGCTTTACCAGCGGCTTGAGTTGGGATGGCGTTAGTAGTCTGTATTACTCTGGCCAGTTTAATGCGACTTCCGATTATTCAGCTGCCGTTTATTCTTATTCTAACGGTGAAGAACAATGGACCGGTATCCGTAAAGCCTGGTTATTTATTGAGAACATCGGTCAGACTCCCAATATAGACGATAAAGAGAAAGAACGTTTGAAGGGTGAAGCTAAGATGATCATAGCTTGTCACTATGCTGATATGTTCAGAAACTATGGTGGTCTTCCTTTAGTAACCAAAGCATTTGATCCGAATGATGATTTTAAATTGCCGCGAGCCACTGCCCGCGGAACGATGGAGTTCATTGCCGACCTTTGTGATCAGGCTTATGCCGTATTACCCTGGGCTTTGCAATCTAATGAACAGGAGCAATGGGCGGGACGCTTTACTGCCGCTGCCGCTCTCGGACTGAAAATTAGAGTCTTGCTGTTTGGTGCAAGTCCCTTGTTCAATGATAATGAACCTTATTATCCGGAAGAAGCCTCAACTCCATCGGTAGCGGAACAGCATGCCTGGTTTGGTGGAAAAGATATGTCGCTTTGGGATGATGTAGTCGATGCCTGTGATTTGTTTATGACGTGCAATCAGCAGGAAGGCAAACCCTGGGACTTGGTTCGTAATGCTTCCAATCCCCGTCAAGCATATCAGGATGCCTATTACAGGAGAGCGAATGGTGAGTTGTTGATTGATACACGTGCCCGTGCCACAGTGTCTTGGTATTGGGACGGTGACTGTTATTATCTGCAATCCTACGGTTCGTATGGATCAATGACCCCTACACTGGAATATGTGAATCTTTTCCCTTATGCGGATGGTACTCCGTTCGATGCTTCTTTCTGGGATAGGCAAAGTAAGGACAACTATATTGCGGAAGACCCTTTTGCCAACAGGGATCCCCGTTTGTATGAGAACTGTCTGGTGAACAATGCCGAATTCGGTTTGGACCATGTGGCGGAGATGTGGATTGGCGGTCGTGAAGGACCAGCCAATGATCTGGCCAGTGATGGTGCGGCATTTACCGGATTTGCCATTTACAAGTATATCTTGGACAAAGAGCACATGGCTGGCAAACAAGATCAATGGCCTTATTTACGTTTACCCGAGATTTACCTGAGCTATGCTGAGGCTTTGAATGAAGTGGGGCGTACAAGCGATGCTTATCAATATGTGAATTACGTGCGTTCACGCGTTAACCTGTCCGGATTGAATCCGGGACTGACTCAAGAGGAGATGCGTCAGGAAATTCTGGACGAACGCGCCAGGGAATTTGGTGCTGAAGAAGTGCGCTACTATGATATGATCAGATGGAAACAGGCTAAGGATTTCCGTAAGATTCTGCACGGACTTCGCATTCGTCGTGGAGATAATAATACATATTCTTATGAGAAGTTCTCTGTAAAGAAGAGATTTATTCAGGATGGTGAGAACGGAACTGTATTCTTTACTCCCAAATGGTATCTGTCTCCTTTCCCGTTTGTGGAAATGAATAAGGGATATCTTACTCAGAATCCAGGATGGTAGTCGGCAGCTTGTTAATCACAATAAAAGAATTTAAAGATTATGAGAAATATATATAAATTATCGTGTGCGTTAATGTTCTCTTGTCTGAGTGCATATGCACAACAAGATAGTGCAATTGTTGCTAAGGGGGAAAGACTTCTGAATTTAGGCTATGGCGTGACGGTAAAGGCTAAAGAATCCTCGGCTGCAATATCGGAAGTTACCGGAGATGAGATCATGAAAAGTGCTGCGACGAATCCTTTGAACGCCCTGTATGGCAAAGGATTGGGACTTACAGTACTGCAAAAAGGTGGTACGGTTTGGGAAAGTGTGCCTACCACTATGATTCGTGGCCTGAACTCTACACGTGATAACTCTATCCTGGTGATAATAGATGGTTTTGAAAGAGACTTGAGTATGATTACAAAGGAAGAGATAGAAAGCGTCCAGATATTGAAGGATGCGGCGGCTACTGCATTGTATGGCCTGCGTGGTGCCAATGGAGTGATGTTGGTGACAACCAAGACAGGTTCGAGGAAGAAGATCGATATCCATGTCAATTACGAACACCACTTTAATATGCTGAACCGTTTGCCGAAGTTTGCCGATGGATATACTTATGCGCAGGCAATGAATGAAGCGCTGAAGAATGACGGCTTGAGCCCGATGTATGACCAGACACAGTTGAACGGAATCAAGAACAACGATCCTCATTACGGCAATGTGGACTGGATGGATGAAGTTCTGAACAAATCCGGTTCTACCGACAATGTTTTCGTTACTTTGAGTGGTGGAGGAAAAGTGGCCAGATACTTCTCTTCTATAGACTATTTGTCCTATAAAGGCTTCATCAAACCGGAGAATATCGTTGACGAATATTCGTCACAGCTTAAGTATTCAAAGTTGAGTATAAGAACCAATATCGATGTAGATCTGACTAAATCGACCTTGCTTTCATTCAAGATGAGCGGTATGTTGGCAGAACATAACCGGCCGAACCCTTTGACGGGGGATATTATGAGTATGATTTACAATACTCCGGCAGCGGCTTTCCCAATTAAGACCCCTTATGGCGAGTGGGGTGGAAGTAATGTCTGGACAAAGAATCCGGTGGCGGAAATCGCAGCGAAAGGATACGCCAGAAGCCACCAGCGCCTTCTGTTTGCCGATATGTCTATCAGACAAGACTTGGGTATGTTCCTGAAAGGTCTTTCGGTAGATGCGCGCATTGCGTACGATAACTTTTGCGACTATTGGGATAATTATGGTATGAACTATGCGTATTCCGTACCTAATGTTTCCAATCCGTCTTCTTCGGAAGACTACACTTTGAAGGGTGAAAGTACGGCTGCTTCGTTTAGCTCTTCCCTCGGTAATCAGTGGAGCCGCTTCAATCTGTGGGGGAGGGTGAACTATGCCAATGCCTGGAATAATCATAAACTGGATGTGACACTTGCCGCTTCGCGCGAACAGACCATTCTGAACGGGCAGCATAACACCCGTAACCGTATCAACCTGTTGGGACATGTACATTATGTGTATGCTGATAAATACATTGCAGACGTTGCCTTTTCGCGTAACGGCTCTAACTTGTTGGCTCCTGCCCATCGCTTTGGGAATTTCCCGGCTGTTTCGGCTGCATGGGTAGCCTCTAATGAGGATTTCCTGAAAGACGTCGCTTTTCTGGATCTTCTGAAAGTCCGTGCTTCCTGGGGACTGACCGGTACGGATATCATGCCGGAGTCTTTGATGTGGAATCGCAAGTATGGTTGGGCTAACGGATACATTCTGGGGGGTGAATACAATGGTGCCAGCGGATTGGGAGAAGGACGTCTGCCGACTACGAACATGTTGTATGAGAAGGTTGCCAAGGCTAATCTGGGATTGGATATGTCTTTTCTCAAGTCTTTCGACCTGACCGTTGAACTGTTCAAAGAGAAGAGAACGGATATGCTGGTTACTCCCGGTGATGTTTCGGCTGTGTTGGGTGCCACCAACGCTTTTCAGAATATAGGAAAAGTAGAGAATAAGGGTGTTGAAATTGCGGCGAACTATCATAAAGAGATAAAGGATTTCCGGTTTAATGTAGGCGGCAATTTCACTTTTAATCGCAATAAGATTATTGAAATGGGTGAGGAGTATGCTCCTTATGAATGGATGAAAGCTACAGGACGGCCAGTCGGACAAATCTTCGGTTACGAAGCAATCGGTTTCTTTAAGGATGAACAGGACATTGCCGACAGTCCTAAGCAGAACATGTCGACTGTGAAGCCGGGTGATATTAAGTTCAGGGATCTGAATGGTGATAAGATTATTGATGAATTTGATAAGAAAGCTATCGGTTATAGTAGTCAGGTTCCTGAAATTTATTACTCCATCAATCTTGGGATAGAATATAAGGGAATCGGTATCGATGCATTGGTGCAGGGAACAGGCAACTATTCTGCCATAGCTTCTACGTCGAGCTTGTTCCGCCCTCTGACGGGTAATACTTCTATCTCAGAGTATTATTACAACAACCGTTGGACGCCCGAAACGCCGAATGCTAAATTCCCAAGATTATCACAGGGAACAAATGCCAATAACTTCAATGACAATACGGTGTGGTTGACCAATAAATCTTTCCTGAAGTTGCGTCATGCCGAGTTATATTATAAGTTCTCTAAAAAGTTACTGGCTTCTACGCCTTTGCAATCAGCGAAACTCTACGTTAGGGCTTCCGATTTTATCTTGTTTGACCACGTAGATGTGTGTGATCCTGAGGCAATGGGAACCTCTCATCCTATTCCGGCATCTATTCAGGTTGGCTTCTCGGTCGGTTTTTAATGTAATTAAAAGATAGATAGATTATGAAAAAGCATATATTTCTTGCAGGAGTTCTGATGTTGTTGTTCTCCTCATGCGGTGACTTTCTGGATTATAATGAGAATTCGGACTATGACCAGAATAAACTATTCAATACAACCTGGTCCAATACAGACTTCGTAACGGGCATCTATGCCTATCTTCCGGGGGTTTTAAACGATGTGGACGGAGCCTTGCGCTCGGCAGGATGTGATGAAGCGGAATACGTGTGGCCCACTTCGGCCATTCACCGCTATTATGACGGAAGTTGGAGTGCATTGCGTGCTGTAGATGATAAATGGGGACATTATTACAAAGCTATCCGTGCTTGTAATGATTATCTGGAACATGGGACAGGCAAAGACTGGAAAGAGTTTGAGTTTAAAAAGGACTATGCCAAAATGATGCGCAAATACAGGAACCTGGAATGGGAAGTGAAAGCCCTGCGTGCTTATTACTATTTCGAACTGGTGAAGCGCTATAACAGAATCCCGCTGATAACTAAAGTCCTGACGGAAGAGGAAGCGAACAATCAGGAGCCGGTTGATTACCAGACTGTCATCAACTTTATAGTCAGAGAGTGTGACGAAGTAGCCGAAGATGGAAGACTGCCTGCCATTTATAATGCCGACTATGACAATGAAACCGGCCGTGTGTCCAAAATCTTTGCATTGGCGCTGAAAGCAAGAGCATTATTGTATGCTGCAAGCCCATTGAACAACCCGAATGCTGAAACCAGCCCGGATAAATGGATAGAGGCTGCAAAAGCCGCCAAGAAGATTATAGACGCTTCCGGCAGTTGGAACTTATCTTTGGTCCCGTTCAACCAACTGTTGGGCACCGACAATTTCAAAGCTGCAGAGATGATTCTGATTAAAAGAATAGGTGATACCAACGAACTGGAGAAACTGAACTTCCCCATTGGCCTGGAAGGCGGAAAGAGTGGTAACTGTCCTACACAGAACCTGGTGGATGCATATGATATGAAAGAAGGACAGGAAATGGACGAGGCGAATCCATACGCCAACAGAGACCCGCGGCTGGCCTATACCGTACTTTATCATGGTGGAAATACAGCTTATGGCAAACAAGTGGATGTGTTGCCGAATGGTCTCAACGGCTTGCCGCAGGAGGGAGCAACAAAGACCGGTTATTATCTGAGTAAGTTTGTCAATATCAATGTGAGCCTGACGGCCAATAATACGACTACTGCCCGTCATTCTATGCCATTGTTCAGATACGCTGAGGTGCTGTTGATTTATGCTGAGGCTATGAATGAAGCCTATGGTCCGGAAGGAGTTACGGAAGAGCTGAATATTTCAGCCCGGACTGCCATCAATATGGTACGCGGCAGAACCGGTTTGGGAATTGCTGCGCTGACTGTAGAAGATGTACCGTCGAAGACAGCGTTCCGTCTGGCTTTGCGAAAGGAACGGATGGCCGAGCTGGCTTTCGAAGATCATCGGTTCTGGGATATCCGCAGATGGAAAATCGGTTCGGAGACAACGAAGATTAAACGCGTCTCTATCAGCAAGGCCGGTGAAGGACTCTCTTTTGAGTACAGCGTGACTGCCGACCGTACTTGGGATGATAGTATGTATTTCTACCCGATTCCACAAGCTGAGATATACAAAAACTCTAAACTGGTTCAGAATCCCGGTTGGAAGTAATAGTCTCCGGAGAGGCCTCTAACGCAGGATAAATACGGAATAAGAGTGGTGTTTTGTTTCATCTCATTGGAACTACAGTTCCACTTAATTGGAACAATAGTTTCTTGCCTGTGGAATAATAGTTTCTTAGTATTGAAATTACTGTTTCAATCCTAAGAAACAAAAAGGAACATTTATACCGGATTTATAATCCAAAGGATTCAGGAATTCAGTAGATATGTACGAGGTAAAAAGAGGGCCTCTTCGGATTCTTTTTTAGGAAGCAAGATAGGTATAATAAGTAAAATATAGGATAATGATATACAAACGTATTAGTTTCTTTTAGAACTCATAAGGAATAACTAAGATATACGATATGAAGATGAAACGATTATTGTTGATGCTCATGATAGGATGCGGACTGACTTTGGGTATCATAGCAGATGCAGAAGCCCAATCGGCCGCAAAGGAAGTATTGAGAATACCTAAAGCTCCTCTGTTCAGAGACCCGATTCATGACGGAGCGGCAGATCCGATGGTGATATATAATGAACAGGAGAAAGCATGGTATATGTTTTATACCAATCGTCGTGCCAACGTTTCTACGCAAGGAACAAACTGGTGTTATGGTACCAGTATCGGCGTGGCGGTCAGTACGGACAACGGGAAGAACTGGGAATATGCCGGTGCATTGGATCTGGAGTTTGAACGTGGGAAAAATACATTCTGGGCTCCCCATGTAGTGTACGATAAAGGAGTATACCATTTGTTTGTCACTTATATCAGAGGCATACACGAGTCTTGGTCGGGCATTGGCAAGATAGCCCATTATACAAGTAAAAACCTATGGGACTGGAAACTTTGCGGACTGATTCCTCTGGCGAATAATGATGCGTTGCTGGATGCTACGGTTTATAAGAAACCTGACGGAAAGTGGGGAATGTGGTATAAAAACTCCCGTATAGGCTATACGGTAGAGGCTGTGAGCGATGACTTGTATCATTGGAAGAATGTCCCCGGCATTACTATCGGTGACGTTCCGCATGAAGCTCCGTTTGTTTTCTGTTACAAACAATATTACTGGATGCTGATTGACCAATGGAATGGCTTCGGGGTATACCGTTCTGCAGATGCGGAGAAGTGGGAAAAGCAAAGCGTCATTTTGGGTAAGAAAGGGGAGCGTAAGGATGATAATGTCCGGGCCAGTCATCCGGGAGTCGTAGTCGCCGGAGATAAAGCTTATGTATTCTACTTCACCCATCCGGGCTGGGAGAAAGAAGGTGGATGGGGTGATGAAACGGGTAAACTGGACGAGGCCGGGGTATTGCCCTATATCTATCGCCGTTCTTCCATACAAGTAGCCGAGTTGAAGGTGAACGGGGCGGGAGTGATGACTTGTGATAGAGATACTCCTTTTGATTTCTATCTGCCCAATGCGTCAAACTAAACTAATCTGAAGCAACTATTTAAATAATAAATATGAAAACATTCTTTTTATCGATAGCTATTCTTCTGACCTGTTCAATAATATGGGCAGGCGAACGGAACGACGGGAAATTACTTACAGAGATACTGAATAAAGGCACTGTGGAAACTTATGGACTTGAAAAGTCATCTCAGGGAAAGGCGTTGCACTGGACGGCTACGCAGAAAGGTGCGGGTGTGGTTTTCCTTTCGGGAAAGGAAACCTGGGACTTTTCTCCTTTTGTGAATCTGGTTTGCGAAGTTCAGAATCTGGCAGACCACGAGTTGTTTGTGGAGTGCCATCTGGATGGTGATTATTGGAGTACGGGAGCAGCGTATGTTCCGGCTAAAAGTACACGGAAAGTTGAAACCCTGATTTTACGCAAGGAATATTCCAAACAGCAGTTAGAACTGTTTCCCAAGATGAACGGCTTACCCGGTGGAGCCACAAGATTGTGGTGCGGTTACCGTCCTGAGTCTATTTATAAGTTCTCATTGGACTTTCCGCGCATACAGCCGGGCGACCAAGTGATAGTCAGAAACATCACGCTGGCTGTGCCTTACAAAGAATATTCGGGCAAAGAGTATGAAGCCTTGCTTCCGTTCGTAGACGAATTCGGTCAATATATTCCGGCCCGTTATCCGGGAAAGATATCCGGTGTGAACGATATCATAAAAGCGGATAAGAAAGAAGAGCTGGATATGAAGAAACATCCGGGTAATAAAAATTGGGATATGTATGGTGGTTGGGCCGACGGTCCCCAACTGACAGCTACCGGACATTTCCGCGTAGAAAAGTATCAGGGCAAATGGTGGCTGGTTGATCCGCTGGGGCATTTGTTCTGGTCTCATGGCATCACCTGTGTGGCGGGTGGTGATGAAACGAATATCAGGGGACGTGAGAAGTTTTATCGTTCTTTAAATCTTCCTGCCGATGTTGATTCCTCCCTTTTTGTCTCCGAACGGGATGGCAGGAAAGAACTTTCTTATTGGAAACTGAATATGTACCGGAAATGGGGAGCTGACTATAAGACAAAGATGATTGATAAGGCAAACCGCCGTTTGAGAAGTTGGAATATCAATACCATTGCCAACTGGTCGAATGAGGACGTTATCCGTACCCAAAAGACTCCCTACACGGCAGTAATCCATACGCAGTACGGACATTTCATTCAGGATCCCTTCTCACCGGAATTCCAGAAAGGGGTTGAAAATACTTTGGCCCGCTCATCCGCTGCCAAAGATGAATGGTGTATAGGATATTTTGTGGATAATGAACTTGGTTGGGGAGATAATACGTATCTGGCTACTTTGGCCTTGCAAGGCAGATATCCTTATGCAAAAGAAGAATTTAAAAACCGGCTGGTTGAAAAATATGCGTCGTTGGCGGAACTGAACCGTACTTGGGGAAGTGACTTTGCTACCTGGGATGACTGGATGAAGAGTGACTCTTGCTATGCAGGAGCCAAAGAAGATATGGTAGATTTCACCGCTCATGTTGCCAACGCTTATTTCCGTTGCATCAAGAATGCATTGAAGGCTAAAGCACCCGACAAATTGTATTTGGGATGCCGTTTTAACTATGGAGATTTTGCCGGTAATCCGGTGCAGCAATGGATTGTGGATATCGCTTCCAAATACTGTGATATCGTGAGTTTCAACAGATATACCTATTCAGCCTATTCCCTTCACCCATCCAGGAATCTCGATTTCCCGATGATAATCGGAGAGTTCCACTTTGGCGGACTGGACCGTGGACTGTTGCATGGCGGCTTGCGTTACGGTGGAAATCAGGAGAACAGGGCAGACTTGTATAAACACTATGTGCAGGATGCTGTGACCAATCCTTATCTGGTAGGAACACACTGGTTCCAGTATAATGACCAGGCTGTGACCGGACGCGGAGATGGGGAGAATTATCAGATAGGCTTTATCAATGTATATGATGCCCCCAACTGGGAATTGGTACGTGCGGCACGTTCGGTAGGAGAAACAATGTATGAGCTTCGTAGTAAATAAACTAACTAACTAATGTAATATCATGAATATCAAGAAATACTTTTGTGGCGGACTTGTTTTATGCCTGTTTCTGTCTTGTCAGCAAGTGGCAAGACAGGTAGATACTCCGGTTTTGTCGACAAAGCCATTTAAAATGAATGAGGTCGTCATAACTAAGGGGCCTTTTAAACACGCAGAAGAAAAGGAAGCTGCTTATTTGCTGGAACTGGAACCGGACCGCTTTCTCAGTGGTTTCCGGTCGGAAGCCGGGCTGGTTCCTAAAGCCCCCAAATATGAGGGATGGGAAAGTCTGGGAGTAGCCGGACAGACGCTGGGACATTATATGTCAGCTTGTGCCATGTACTATGCCACTTCGGGAGACGAGCGTTTTTTGCAGAAATTGGAATACACCATTAATGAACTGGATAGTTGTCAACAGGCGAACGGTAACGGCTACCTTGCAGCGACACCGGGTGGAAAGAAAATCTTTGCGGAAGTCTCAGCCGGAAATATCTACTCGCAAGGTTTCGATCTGAATGGTGGATGGGTGCCTCTGTATGTGATGCATAAAGTGCTGGCCGGGCTGATTGACGCTTATCAGTATGCCCGGAGTGAACAGGCATTGCGCATAGCTGAGAAGTTGGCTGACTGGATGTATGGCACATTCTATCCTCTTACCGAAGATCAAATGCAGAAAGTGCTGGCTTGTGAATTCGGGGGGATGAATGAGGCATTGGCTAACTTATATGCATACACAAAGAATGATAAGTTCCTGCTCCTGGCACAGCGTTTTGATAACCATAAAGCCATTATGGACTCTTTGGCGATAGGAGTTGACGACCTGGAAGGAAAACATGCCAATACCCAGGTTCCTAAAATGATTGGAGCGGCACGCCTGTATGAACTGACCGGAAGTAAACGCGATTCTTCGATAGCTTCTTTTTTCTGGCATACCGTAGTGGATAACCATTCTTATGTGAATGGTGGAAACAGTGATGGCGAACACTTTGGAACTCCCCGGAAGCTGAATGAACGGTTGAGTACCTCCAATACGGAAACCTGTAATACCTATAATATGCTGAAACTGACCCGGCATTTGTTTTCCTGGCAGTCACTGCCCGAGTATAGTGCCTATTATGAGAGAGCTGTGTTCAATCACATTCTGGCTTCCCAGAATCCTGATGATGGAATGTGTACCTATTATACTCCCTTAATATCCGGAGGTAAGAAAGGTTATTTGTCTCCTTTCCAGTCATTCTGTTGTTGCAGTGGTTCCGGTATGGAAAATCATGTGAAGTATGGTGACTTTATCTATTCCGAAGGAAGTGATTCCAGTCTTTTTGTGAATCTGTTCATCCCTTCCCGGCTGACCTGGACTGCCCGTGATCTGGTTGTTACGCAGGATACGGATATACCTTCTTCCAATAAAACAGTTCTGACGGTAAAGACAGAAATGCCACAGTCCGTCGTATTCCGCTTGCGCTATCCCGAATGGGCGGAATCAATGTCCCTTAAGGTCAATGGGAAATCAGTTTCGTTGAAAGCTTCCGGCAATAATTATGTTTCTATAGAGCGGGAGTGGAAAGATAACGACAAGCTGGAAATAACTTTCGGGATTAAGTTCTATACGGTTGCAATGCCCGACAATGAGAAGCGGGTGGGGCTTTTCTACGGACCTGTTTTGCTGGCAGGCGAGTTAGGACAGGAAGAGCCTGATATGGAGAAGGATATTCCCGTGTTGGTGAATAATAATAAACCGGTCAGTGAATGGCTGAAGAAAGTGTCCGATTCTCCTCTGCGCTTCGAGACAAAAGGTGTAGGAGAACCGAAAGATGTGTCATTGATTCCTTTCTATGCGATGCATCATCAGCACTATGTGGTTTATTGGGATTTGTTTACCACAGAAGAGTGGAAAGATATGCAGGAGGCTTACAAGAATGAATTGAAGCGGTTACAGGATTTGGATAAGCTGACGGTTGATTATGTCGTATTGGGTGAAATGCAGCCAGAAAGGGATCATAACCTGCGTGGAAAGGACATAGGTACCGGAATCTCACATCGCAAGAAGTGGCGGGCTGCCTGGATTGGCGGTTGGTTTGAGTTCGACATGAAAGTTTTGCCGGATGTTCCTCAGGACTTACGTGTCACTTATTGGGGGGATGAAACGGCACATTTGGAGTTTGATATCTATGTAGATGGTAAGGTTCTGGCAAGGCAACATCTTTATCGGAATAAGCCCGGTCAATTCTTTGAAGCGGTATATCCGTTACCCGAAGATTTCTGGAAAGATAAGGAGAAGATAACCATTCGTTTTAAAGGTGTACCCGGTAACTGGACAGGGGCGGTTTATAATGCACGTGTTGCGAAATGTGAGTAATTATGAGAATGAAAGGATTGAAGGAAGTTATCATAATCAGCTTGTTGCTTGTGTGGGGATGCTCTGCGGGTATGGCTCAGGAATATGATATAAACCCGCCCGGAGTGGTGATACACAATGCACCGGCAATCACCCATGAATATGTCGGCTCACCGAGTATCGTTATTATGCCGGACGGCACTTATATAGCTTCGCATGATTACTTTGGTAAAAAACTGTCAGATACGTATGTCTATATATCCAAAGACCGTGGAAACACCTGGGAACGGATAGCGGAGCTAAAACTCCTGACCTGGGCTACGTTGTTTAACCGTGGCGAAGAATTATATCTGATAGGTATCAGGCCCAGGGAAACGATCGGATACGGTGACTTTGTAGTCCGTAAGTCATTGGATTACGGGTATACATGGACAGACCCCAAAGACGAAAAGTCCGGTCTTATTCGCCGTGGCTTTTATCATTGCGCACCCGTTCCGGTGGTTCGTCATAAAGGGAAGTACTGGCGTGCGATGGAGAATATGGGACAGGCCTGGGGGTGGGGACCTTTTTCTGCGTTGATGACTTCTATCTCCTGCAAGGCTGACTTGCTGGATGCGGCACAGTGGGTTTTTAGTAATGAAATCAAGTATGATTCTTCCTGGAAAGAAGGGGCTACGGCATGGCTGGAAGGCAATGCCGTAGTCACCCCCAAAGGGGAAGTGAAGGATATTCTGCGGGTAGCTTATAACCCGGATGATTTGGCTGCGATGGTTTCGGTTTCAGCAGACGGGAGGACGATGACATTTGATCCTCAAACAGACTTTATAAGATTGCCGGGTGCTTCAAAGAAGTTCACCATTCGTTACGATAAGAAAAGCAGGAAGTACTGGACGTTATCTAACTTTGTATTACAGAAAGATCGTTCCGGGGCAGACAATGGAGGGATACGTAATACACAGGTGCTGATGTACTCAAACGACCTGAAGGAATGGTGTATTAAAGATACTTTACTGACGTGCGGACATCCGGAGCTGTATGGCTTTCAATATGTTGACTGGCAGTTTGATGGAGAGGATATCATTTTCGTCTCCCGCACGGCGTGGAGGGATAAAACAGGAAATCCACCGAGACAACATGATGCCAATTACCTGACTTTCCATCGTATTCATGATTTTCGTGCTTTGAAAAAGAAATAGGCATACCGGAACTATCTCCGGGAACAGGAAGAGTTGAATAAGAGAACGGTTGACTTCATACAGTTAGGTGAAATGGAACCGGAAAGGGAACATAAGCTGCGGGGAAAAGATACGGCTGTGGGTGAGCTTATAGGACGTAAATTCCGGTTCAGCTGGAATAATAGATATTCCCCTTGAATATACTTCGGAAAAAGACAAGGTCAGTGTTTCTTTTCAATCTCATAAGGAAAAGATGATAGGAAGAATCTTTGGTGTCCGAATTGTAAAAGCAGAATGATTTGTAGTTAGAGTTATATCAGGCAGAATGTGATCTGTCTGATATAACTGTTTGGGTAGCATTTATTTTATTTCTAAATGACAATTAGATAAAATTGGATTAAAAATAGCGATTATTGTAATACTATCTTAGAGGGTTTGCCCTATTTTTGCACCGGATGTCGAGGGCTGTTGTCATTGCATCGAGTCATGCATACCTAAAAATAATACTATATGAAGAGAATCATTCATTTCATTCTGATCGCTTTGTTCTTAATTCCCAGCTGTGCTGTGCAGGCATCTCACCAACCTGAGTTTTCTACTGCCGGTTTCTTCCAACTGCCCAATTCCGGGCGTGAAGTGTTCTCCATGAATCCTGCCTGGCGCTTTTACAAAGGAGCCGTTACGGGTGCTGAAGCTACGAACTTTAATGATGCGGAATGGACGGTAGTCTCCCTTCCCAATGGCATTGAATATCTGCCTACGGAAGCCAGCGGCTGCATCAACTATCAGGGAGAAGTCTGGTATCGCAAGCACTTCACCCCCGCAGATGCTTTGAAAGGGAAGAAACTGTTCCTGCACTTCGAAGCCATCATGGGAAAGAGTAAGGTATTCGTCAACGGGAAGTTACTGACCGAACATTTTGGCGGTTATCTGCCTGTAGTGGTCGATGTATCTGATGCACTGAACTGGGGAGAGGATAATGTGATAGCCGTGTGGACGGATAACAGCGATGATAAGACCTATCCCCCCGGAAAGGCGCAGGATGTGCTTGACTTTACTTATTTCGGCGGCATTTATCGTGATTGCTGGCTGATAGCACATAATCCGGTCTTTATCACTGACCCGAACTTTGAGAACGAAGTAGCAGGCGGTGGCTTGTTTGTGGCATATGATAAGGTGTCGGATGCCTCAGCCGAAGTGTTACTGAAGGCGCATGTGCGCAATGACAGCCGTAAAGCCTTTACGGGCGTTGTAGAATATGAGTTGCAGCAACCGGATGGCACACAGGTTGCTTTCTTGAATGATAAGGTTCAGGTACGACCAGGGAAGGCTATTACCTCGAAAGATAAGCTCATAGTAAAGAACCCGATGTTATGGAGTCCGGAAACTCCCACCTTATATAATCTGATAGTACGCATCCGCGACCGCAAAGGCAATGTGGTGGACGGTTATCGCCGCCGTATCGGTATCCGTAGTGTAGAGTTTAAGGGCAAGGACGGTTTCTGGCTGAATGGCAAACCTTATGAAAGCCCGTTGATTGGTGCTAACCGTCATCAGGACTTTGCGGTGGTAGGCAATGCCGTTGCTAACAGTATTCATTGGCGTGATGCAAAGAAGCTGCGTGATGCCGGAATGAAAGTAATCCGTAACGCCCATTGTCCGCAAGACCCGGCATTCATGGATGCATGCGACGAGCTTGGGCTGTTTGTCATTGTCAATACCCCCGGCTGGCAGTTCTGGAATGATGCTCCCGAGTTTGCGCAACGCGTATATAGCGATATCCGCAACCTTGTGCGGCGCGACCGCAACCATGCTTGTGTGTGGATGTGGGAACCTATCCTCAATGAAACCTGGTATCCGGAGGACTTCGCCAAGAACACCCGTGATATTGTAGACCAGGAATATCCTTATCCCTACTGTTATTCCGGTTGCGACAGCGGAGCACGCGGCAAAGAACATTTTCCGATACTTTTCACCCATCCTTCCTACGATGGCAAGTCGTGGGGCGACAAGAATGCCGATCCTAAAATAACCTACTTTACCCGTGAATGGGGTGATAATGTGGATGACTGGAGTTCGCATAACTCTCCCAGCCGCGTAGCCCGCAACTGGGGAGAACAGCCTATGCTTATCCAAGCGCAACATTATGCCAACCCCACTTATACATATACCTGTTACGATGCCCTTTACCGCACTCCCCGCCAACATGTGGGCGGCTGCCTGTGGCACTCGTTCGACCATCAGCGCGGTTATCATCCCGACCCGTTCTATGGCGGACTGATGGATGTGTTCCGCCAGCCCAAGTATTCTTATTATATGTTCAAGGCACAACGCTCACCCCAGAAGCAGGAACGTCTTTTTGAAACCGGCCCGATGGTTTATATTGCTCACGAGATGACACCGTTCTCCGGCAAGGATGTGACTGTTTATTCCAATTGCGATGAAGTGCGCCTCACCTTCCTGAAAGATGGAAAGACTTATACTTATAATAAACCGGTAGTTAAAGAAGGCATGCCTTCGCCGGTTATCACTTTCCCCGATGTCTACGATTTTATGACTGATAAAGCAATGTCACGTAAGAAAAAGCAGGATGAAGTATTCCTGCGGGCAGAAGGCTTGATAGACGGTAAAGTGGTTGCTACGCACGAAGTGCATCCCGCCCGTCGTCCGGAAAAAGTGCTGCTTTGGGTGGATAATGAGAATGTGAACCTGAAAGCCGATGGTTCCGATTTTGTCACTGTAGTAGCTGCCATAGCCGATAAGAACGGGAATATCAAACGTTTGAACAACTACTATGTGAAGTTTCATGTAGAAGGCGAAGGACGTATTCTGGGTGATGCCGGAATATTGGCAAATCCCGCTCCGGTGAAGTGGGGGACGGCTCCGGTGCTGATACAGTCCACTTTGAGGCCGGGTAAGATAAAAATAACGGCAAGTGTGTTGTTCGAAGGTTCGCAGATGCCTGTAAGTGCTGTATTAGAATTAGAAAGCTATTCTGCCGCCCATCCGTTGGTTTATTCGGAGAAAGATGCTGCGCTGATCGCTGGTTCATCTTCTTTGCAAGCTGCCGGAACGTCTGCAAAATCGGCTGCAGAGTTGGAACAGGAACAGCTTCTGAAAGAGCAAAATGCTCAGAGGCTGAAGGAAGTGGAGCAGCAACAGGAAGACTTCGGGGAGAAGAACAAGTGAGTAAGTGACGAGCTACAAGCTACGGGCTACAAGTGGCTACGCTGTGTTGGCGGGCGAAAGATTTTTCGCCCCTACACGTATTGAGACAACGCTTGTAGGGGCGAATAATCATTCGCCCGGAATACATAGACATTTAATTTGAATATACAATTTAGTATGAAACAAACAGTTATAGCTTTAGGAACAGGCCTGCTGGCTACTGTTGCTTTGTGTGCCAATGCGGCAAACAAGAATTCCAAACCTAACATTATCTTTATCCTCTGCGACGACATGGGATACGGGGATTTAGGATGTTACGGACAGAAATACATTGAAACGCCTAACATAGACCGTATGGCAGCCGAAGGCATGCTGTTTACTCAAGCCTATGCCGGTAGTCCGGTGAGCGCCCCTTCCCGTGCTTCGCTGATGACGGGGCAACATACAGGACACACCCATGTGCGCGGAAATAAAGAGTATTGGCAGGGAGTTCCAACCGTGAAATACGGGATTAATGACGAATTTACCGTTGTCGGTCAGGAACCATACGATGAAAATCATATCATTCTTCCTGAGATTATGAAAAAGAACGGTTATACAACGGGAGTCTTCGGCAAGTGGGCAGGTGGTTATGAAGGCTCTTGTTCCACACCGGATAAGCGGGGTATCGATGAATTCTATGGTTATATATGCCAGTTCCAGGCTCATTTATACTACCCTAACTTTCTGAACAGGTACAGCACACAGGCAGGCGATACAGGCGTTATACGTATTCTGCTGGAAGATAATATCAACTACCCGATGTTTGGCGATGATTACAAGAAACGCACTCAATATTCGGCAGACCTGATTCACGGTAAGGCGCTGGAATGGCTGGACAAACAGGACGGAGAGCAGCCTTTCTATGGCTTTTTCACCTACACCTTGCCGCATGCGGAACTTGCGCAGCCGAATGATTCTATCCTGAAAAGCTACAAGAAGAAGTTCTTTAGAGATAAAACCTGGGGCGGGTATGAGAAAGGACGTTATAATGTTTCGGAGCATACCCATGCCCAGTTTGCCGGTATGATTACCCGCCTGGACTATTACGTGGGTGAAGTCTTGAAGAAGTTGAAAGAAAAGGGACTGGACGAGAACACCATCGTCATCTTCAGTAGCGACAACGGCCCTCACGAAGAAGGAGGAGCGGACCCGGAGTTCTTCGGACGGGATGGGAAACTGCGTGGTTTGAAACGGCAGTGCCATGAAGGCGGCATCCGGATTCCTTTCATTGTGCGCTGGCCGGAACGCATCTCCGCCGGTTCGGTAAACGACCACCAGCTGGCATTTTACGACATCATGCCTACTTTCTGCGAACTGGCGGGCGACAAAGGATTCCCGAAAAAGTACATCAACAAGAAGTTAGAAGGTGACTGTTTCGATGGCATCTCTTTTGCCCCGACCTTGTTAGGCAACGCTGGTGAACAGCAGAAACATGATTTCCTCTATTGGGAATTCCATGAAACCGACCAGCTCGGCGTTCGTATGGGCGATTGGAAACTGATAGTTAAGAAAGGAAAGCCCCATCTGTACGACCTTGCAAAGGATATCCACGAAGATAACGATATAGCGGCGCAACATCCGGAAATCGTGAAACAGATGCTCGAAGTTATCCGTCGGGAGCACAGAGAAAACGATATGTTCCCGGTGACATTGCCGGAGTCCGCTTCGAATTAGCCTACATAGAGTTTATCCTCACTTTTACCTACACGCTTACACCTGTGCTCTGTATCTCCCTATTCATCGGTGATATAGCATGGTGTAAGCAAATAAAAAACAGAGTGTAGGCAAATTTGCCTACACTACTCTTAATTAGATGTATGTTTTTGATTATCTTTTTGTTATCTTTCATATTCGTATAAAACCTTTGATTTCCTATCTTCTCATTTCCTGCTTTTTTTGATATAAAAGATACCGGATTACCTGCTTTTCATTAGATAGCACTCCGTTTCTTACCTACTTTTATCCATTCTAAATAGGGATTGTATATGTCAATCTCCTATGTTCATTGGGAAAACTCTGCATGTTTATTTTATTGATATCCAGTGTTTTAATCATGTTTACGTCTCAGGGCTGACGCATTAAAAATATTTCATGGATAAAAGTTCACAAAGTAGTTCATTATCCCATCCTGCTGCCTTTCTTTTCCCTTTTACGCTTCCTTTTCTTTCATTTTTCTTAATAACCATCAGTGCTATTTTATTCATAAGTGAAACGTTTTGTGCCGCATTTCCGGTTTTTCTGCCTGCATCTTCATTAAAAGAGACATCCAACTGCCAATGCAAATTGTTTTCAATAGCCCAATGTGCCCGTATAGACTCTGCTATTTTTTGAGGTTCCAGCCCTAAAGAGGTGATATAAAACCTATGGCTTACAGAGGTTTCGCCTGTTGTTTTGATTGTTCTTTGTGAAGATATTCTCACAACCGCCTTCAATCCCTTCCATTCTTTGAACATTCCGGTTAAAGCCTGGCAACTGTACACAAAACATTCACGGCGTTCGTGTCTGCCATGAGACTCTTCCTCTGTTATATATTTGCCGTATCTGGTGGCATAATGTGCTTTGTTCACATCGATATTTTTATCATCCAAATCATCAAACCAACTTTTGACGGTATTATAAAGATTCTTATGGTTTTCTTTCAGAGCTAAGACATAATCTGCTCCACCCTCTATTATTTTTTTAGCAATATCCGTTTGACACCCCATTGCATCAATGGTTACAATGCACTTGACTAAATCCAAGGCTTCTAACAACAACGGGATAGCCACGATCTCGTTATGTTTTTCATTAACTTTCAGCTGTCCAAGACTGATGCCATTAGCTGTAGCCCAAGCACTAACCATATGAAGTTTAAAATTTCGATTACCAGTGGGGTGAGATGAGCTACATTTACTGGCACCACGAATGGTTTTGCCGTCAATAGCTACAACACCCTCATATTTCTCGCAGATTTCAAACATCCAATGCCGAAAAATACGTTCGAAATACTCAGGATTCAGAGCACTGAAAAAACGATTGAAGGTATCGTGACTGGGGATAGATTCCAATCCGGGCAGCCGTTCGCGGAAAAAGTCAATCTTGGCATTGCCGAAATCTTCTACTTCATACCAGGATTCTGCACCACATATTACAGCAGCCATTGAAATATAAACGATAGCATCGGCAGAATGTACACGTTTTCTGTCAATACGAGGATCATTGATTTGTTTACAAATACTAAATATTGCCATTATTTTAGTCAATTTATGTTTCTTAATTGCTTATAAAGATAAGAATTTAAGATGACATATAAAAATAGTTTATACATTAATTGTCAATTATATATAGTGCGATTTTAATAAATTGAATATAAGTATTTATGGTAAAAACTATAATGCGTCAGCCCTGGTTTACGTCTGTGGTGCTCGTGCTTCACGATTGTGGAGCACGAGCCTCATAACTGTGAGGCAGCTGAACTACATTTGTGGCCGTTGCAAAATAAAGCACTCTGAAATAAGCAACTGCCTATGCGAAAGCAATGAACTGCCTATGTGAAAGCAATGATACAGCCGTGTTTACACTACATAACAGCCTTTTTACGCATGTTCCTCCTTGTATTGCGTCGGCGAACACCCCATATACTGTTTGAATACCGTACTGAAATAGCGTGATGTGGAGAACCCCGTCTGATCCGCTATCTCATTAATGTTGAGGGTGCTATGGGTAAGTAGCCAGACGGCCCGTTCCACCCGGAGCTTGGTTATGTAATCGTTGGCTCCCATACCTGTCACCACCTTTAGTTTATTATAGAGAGAAGCGCGGCTGATTCCCAGCTCCGTACACAGGAAAGGCACCCCCATCTGTGGATTGTCCAGATTCTCGGTGATTGACTTATTCAACCGTTTCAGGAACTTCTCGTCCGCCGGGCTGAACGTACTTTCCTGTGGCTGAGGCAATGGTCCCGCTTCTGCATAGCGCGTCCGCATCCGCTCACGGTTCTTCAGTTGGCTTTGAATGATGGTGTGAAGTATGCTGACCTCAAAAGGCTTCGTCAGATAAGCATCGGCTCCGTTCTTGTAGCCGAAAATCTGGCTTTCCTCATCATTGCGGGCGGTCAGCAGAATAATAGGGATATGGCTGATTTCCAGGTCTTCCTTGATGTGCTTGCACAACTCATACCCATTCATGCGGGGCATTTGTATGTCGCTGACAACTATATCCGGATATGATTCCCGACAAATGCGCAGCGCTTCTTCACCGTCATAAGCCACCCATATCTTCTTGAATTTGCCTTTCAGGGCTTCGGATAAATAGTCAGTCAAATCCTTATTGTCATCTACTATGAGCAGCGTATTGTTCATGGTTTCCTCTTTTACGGCTGTTTCTTCCGGAACACTTTCCACTTCCTGGGTAGGAGCTAACAACTCATTCAGATAAGGTTGGGGTTGCAGGGTTACTTTTCCGGGCTGCACGTTGCGGGGCAACTCAAACCAGAAGGTTGCTCCGGGGGCGGTTTCGTGGTCATAAGCACCGATGCTCCCGCCATGCTGTTCGGCCAGAATCTTGGAATAAGAAAGACCGATACCTGTGCCCGGACGGCTGTTGTTGCCTTGATAGAATCGGATAAAGAGATTGTTTATGTCTATGTCCTTTAAGCCCGGACCTTGGTCTGAGATGGAAATGCGGACACGGGTCTGGTCTTCCGATAAACTTGCAGATACCTCAATCAGACTGTTTTCATCACTGTATTTCAATGCGTTGATTAGTAAGTTGGTTAAGATGGTGCTGCATTTCTCTTTGTCGAAACAGAGGGTATCCACATCTTTATCCGGGGTATAGGATATGGAAATGCCTTTCATGTTGGCTTCCGGCCTGAAGTCGGCTATGAGTTGCTCAATCCATGAATTTAATTCTACGCTTTCGATATTCAGCGAACTTTGTCCCACTTCCATTTTCCGTACATTCAGCACCATGTCCAATAGTTTCTTCATGCGCCCCGATTGCCTGCTGATGCTTTGTATTACCGGATACTTTTCATCTTCAGGCGACAATGTTCCCAATAGTTGTTTCAGTGGTGCATGTATCAGGGTCAGCGGCGTACGCAGTTCGTGATTGATATTAATGAGGAAACGTACTTTTTCTTCATATACCTGCTGCTCATGCTCTTTCATCGCCCACTTCAGCTTGTTCTCTTTGCGGCGCAGCAGGGAGAAGAAAGCCAGTATAATACCTATGCAGGCTACTACAATACAGCAAATTGTGAACCAGACGGACTTGTACCACGGTGGAAGCACTACTAATTCCAGTATCCGGTAATCTTCCGTCCACCCGCCGCTACGGGTGCTGCACGAGGCTAACACCTGATAGGTCTTTGCCGGTAGCCCGTTGAACGTCAGTTCCGGTTGATAAGAGTATATGATTTGCCCATCCATGCCACGCAAGGTGTACCGGTACATGGGCTTGCGGAAAATATCTCTGTCATGGGCAATGATTTTGATAGAGATAGGTTTGCTGTGTTCCTGTACGGTTA
Source organism: Bacteroides cellulosilyticus (assembly GCF_020091405.1). Taxonomy (NCBI): domain Bacteria; kingdom Pseudomonadati; phylum Bacteroidota; class Bacteroidia; order Bacteroidales; family Bacteroidaceae; genus Bacteroides; species Bacteroides cellulosilyticus. The sequence goes on along the minus strand of NZ_CP081903.1, from coordinate 1,011,897 downwards.
GGCTGCGTCCGTTTTTTATAAAGGCATTCATTCGTTCTCCGCCCACAGCCACGTCGGCCAACTCAAGAACGGGCGGAACTGTATCTTCGTCCGGCAGTTGTTTGTCAATGCAAAGCAAACCGTTGACCCCTCCCATATAAATGTCCCCTTCTGCGGATAGCAGCCGTGGTTTCTCCAGATACTCGTTTTGGATAACGCCGTCCGATTCTCCGTATAGGATAAACTCTCCTTCACGGATGAGGTGGGCAAACAGTTTTCCGTCCGTCCCTATCCATACACGTCCCCGTCTGTCACAAATCAGTGAGTTGATTTCATTAATCAGCTTATTGGGGATGTTGACATGTTCGTGCTTTTCTGCGGAATACCGGCTGAGTCCATAATTGCTTCCTATCCAGAAAATGCCGTTTTCATCAACTGAAACAGTATTGAATATCGTGTCTCCGGTGCAATGATACAGGGTCTCTAATCGGTTGGTCCGGGAGTCTATCTGATAGATGCATTTGATGTCGTGCAAATAGGAGATGGGACCATTCTGGCATATTGGTAAGACAGTACCAATGATTGCCGGAGTATGTTTATCTAAGGAGATAGGGGTGAATTCTTTCTTTTCTATGTGATAGCTATAAGGTATTTCAGAGAGTAGCAGCACTGTTTCCTGAGAGTTCCGGAAGATATTTACGGCCTTTCCGCGTTGGCACAAGAGGGCGTTGATGCTGTCGTTCACGATAATCAATGGCCGGTACTCTTCGGTTTGTTTATCAAAGAAGAATAATCCTTTACTGAACAAAGAGACCAGCAGGTGCCTTTTGTCCACTTCCGTAATGGAAGAGATTTTGTCTCCCCAGGTAGACTTTGTATGGTAGAATCTATTGCCGTCGGGGTAGAAACGGTTGATTCCACCGCCGTCTGTTCCTATCCATATATCCTTTTCTTCGCCTTGATAGATGCTTAACACTGCTTTTTCGCTCAGTCCGTATTCTGTGCCGGGCAGCGCATCCGAATATATCTTCATTCCCACTTCCCTGATATTTATCAGTCCGCCGCGTACACTGCCTGCCCACATGTTGTTGTTTGAGTCGGAATATAAGCAGAGGATGGAGTTGACCGGCAGGGAATAAGGATTACCGGGTGCGTGGGCTATGGTGGATATCTCATCATTCTCCGGATTCAGGATATAAATGCCTGAACCATCTGTTCCAATCCATATCTGTCCGTTGTTCTCAGCCAGGGAAAGCACTACATTGGTTTGCAGGAGGGAGTTCCCGGTGTGATAGGAATGCAAAAGTTTACCTTGGCGGTCATAACATTTCACTCCCTGATGATAGGGGGCGAGCCATATATGTCCGTCTTTGTCTATCAGGCTGGTTATGATTTCATTACTTTCAAAAGGAACAGGGTGAGTCCGTCCCGTAGGTATGTCGACGAGCAGTGCATGGCTCCAACGGCTGGTGCACAGCAGAGTCCGGTCGTCCCATTTTTGCAGATTGGTGATGTTGTAATGGCTGTTGGGAGTTAGCGGACATAGGAATCTGATTTTGTGATTGGCATAATCATATTTATATAGCCTTCCATTGCCTCCGAATATTACTCCGTCCGTCCAGGGACAAATGGAAGACACCACTACCGGGTTCTGGTCTTCATCGCGCGCCTGCAGGAAAGTGTCTTCCTGATAGTTATAGTGGAAGAGTCCTTTCGGCGTGATGGCCCAGATGGTATGTTCTTCGTCTTCAATGATATGGGTGATATTTCCCAATAAGTATTTTCTTAGCTCGTAACCGTCAAAACGCCCTATACCGGACTTGGTTCCGATCCATACATATCCTTTGTCGTGGCTTACTACCAGGCAACGAACAGAAGAGGACAGACCGTCCTGGGTACTAATCTGCTGGAAAGCATATTGTTTATTACCTGTAACTTTACCCGGTAGGAATAATAGCAGGCACAATATGAATGTGGTTAACATGTTTTTCTTCATGGTGCTATACAAAGATTGGAACAAAAGTAGTCTTTTGTTTCGAGCCACACAAAACAAAAAACAGGTATTTCATGATGATGGTTCCTGTTTTTATCTGTTTGGGCTGTAAAAAGTCAATTTTAATTGGAGCAGAACACGCGCGAGATATACTATTTGGAGCGCATCCTTTTCGGCGTTGCCAAGGCCATCACGGAGCATATCGAACTGGGAGAGCTTTACTCGAAAGTGAAGAAGGTGTACTCCATCAGCATTCTTTATTTCGACATCGGCAAGGGCAACGATTACCTGTACCACGGTCAGGACAGGAAGGCAGACAGGAAGAAAAAAATAGAGAACGCCCGAACAATGAAATCTTTGAATATCTCCTCCGAGGTCATCCACCAGGTGACGGGTCTGCCTATCAAAGACATAGAAGAATTATAAAAATAACAAGATACTATTCATTTTTCGTCTCGCATTGCTTTTCAAAGTAAAGGGTAAAGCAATATGTGACTTTACCCTTTACTATATATAATAGGAAGATATATACTGAATATGCTCCCTTATAATAGTTCAATTTCTTTTATTGATAATCCTGTACATTGGGAGATTGTTTTAAAAGGGATTCCTTGCTGTTTTAAATTGGAAGCTATGAGATGACATTCTTCCGCTTTTCCTTCCGCTTTTCCTTCCGCTTTTCCTTTTTCCATTCCTTCCGCCATACCTCTGCGTATCGCACTATTATACAGTGTTTTCTCTACACTGATAATATCCCAGAACTTTTCATATCCTGCCAACTGTGCATCCGTAAACGCAGACACTTCCAGGGCATCAACCGCTTTTTTCACTTCGGGATTCGCCATCAATTCTTCCGGCACTTCGCGGGTATGTTCGTTGATTTCAGTCAGGTAACGCAACCAGAGCACCTGCATCTTCTTCTCAGAGAACGTATGCGGAGTAAATTTGGGCAGTTCCACAAAAATCAGTTGAAGACCTTCAATCACTTTATCCGTATTCTCCACATGAATCATCTGATAATGGTGGTAATACCCTTCCAGTTCCGGTTCAAAGACCTCATTGACCAGATTCAGTGAATACACAGGTTGCAACAACTCATACTCTTCGCCGATGTTTATCTGGCGCACGTATGCCTTGGAAGCGTTGAACAATACGCGCTGTCTGAACTCGGGCGACCAGATCATTTGCATTTCCACCAGGAATTGTCGCCCTTGCTTGTCCTTGCAACGGACGTCGACGATGCTGTTCTTACGCAAGGGGTTCTCGGGAACCATCTCCGAAGGGAGATATTCAATCTCGGTGATTTCCTGATTGGCTGCCAAAGGAAGCAGGGCGTTCAGAAGGCTCATTACCAGGTCGGGGTGTTCGCCAAAGACCCGTTTGAAGGTCAAGTCGGCTCTGGGATTTAAGTATTTCATAATTAATGTTGTTTAGTGAATAATTTTAAAAGGCGCTCCTAGACTCGCCAAAAAACGGAGTCTTATAGGAACTATACAGAAACACAAACAAAGGTAAGCATTATTTCCGTTACAGGCACACCGGATAACGTCTTTTGTTTCATTTCTGATCAGAAATGAATCTTCCTCCAACAAATAGCCAGGGAAATATCCCCTGACCGCATTGCTTTTCAAAGTAAAAGCAATATCTTTGTTTTATTCTAAAAAAGAAAGGGAGTAATCATGGGAAGTCAATTGGAAGACAGATATATACGTTTTGACTGGGCCATTAAGTGCCTTTTGCGCCAAAAAGCAAACTTTGGCGTGCTTGAAGGTTTCCTGACTGTATTCCTGAAGGAAAAAATCACCATCCTTGAGATACTCGAAAGTGAAAACAATTTGCAGACCGCCGACGATAAGTTCTACCGGGCAGATATCAAGGCCTGCAACAGTAAGAATGAGATTATTATCATCGAGGTACAGAATATGCGCAAACTTTATTATCTGGAGCGCATTCTTTATGGAGTGGCGAAAGTCACCACCGAGTATGCCTCGCTTGGAGAGGCGTATTATCATGTGAAGAAGGCATATTCTATCAGCATCCTGTATTTCGATATCGGCAGCGGCAGCGACTACCTCTATTACGGACAAAATAATTTTATAGGCGTACATACCGGAGATCAGTTGCAAATCAATGTCAAGGAGAAGAATGCTATCGTGACACGCATGCCTGCTGATATTTCTCCGGAATACGTTCTCATCCGTGTCAATGAGTTCAACCGGGTGGCCGTCACACCTCTGGAGGAATGGATGAATTATCTGAAGAGAGGGGTAATACGTCCGGACACCAAGGCACCCGGCTTGGAAGAAGCGCGTGAGAAATTGAGATACTACTCCATGACACCTCAAGAACGCTTGGCTTATGACAGGCATCTAGACTCGGTAATGATTCAGAATGATGTAATTGAATCAGCTAAACTGGAGGGGAGATTGAAAGGAATTGCAGAAGGAAGATTGGAAGGAATTGAGAAAAAATGTCTCTCTAATGCCCGAAAGATGAAAGAGATAGGATTGGATTATACGATGATTGCCGATGTTACCGGCTTAACTTCTGAAGACATTGCCAATTTGTAAAGATAGAAAAGTATAGCAGAGCATAGTAAAGGGTAAAGCAATTAAAACTTTACCCTTTATCCGTAACTTTATCTGGCAGGAATAATAACAGGCACAATATAAATGTGGTTAACACGTTTTTCTTCATGCTTCTACTCCATTTTTATCTATTTTAGCTCCAAATTTGTCTATGGGCTTTCCGGGAATGGGTCTATGGCTAAAATTGGACTTGGAAATAGTGATTATTGCACCGATGCTTTCCCCGCTCGCTTTACATTTGCATCGAAATCACTGTTAACAAATGTCTTTAATTTAAATTTAATTCTATGAGACAGAAACTATTTAATGTATTTCTTGTATGCCTGTTCTGCTTGACGGTACCTGCCGTTGCTTTTGCACAGCAAGCAATTAAAGTAACAGGTAAAGTAATTGACAGCACTAATGAAGGTGTACCCGGTGTCAATGTGTCTGTAAAAGGAGGATCTTTAGGTACTATCACTGATATTGATGGTAACTATAAGATTGATGTTCCTAACTCTAAATCCGTATTGGTCTTTTCTTTTATTGGCTATGCGAAACAGGAAATTCCTGTGGGAAACAAGACGGTAATCAATGTGACGATGAAGGATGATACGCAATTGCTGGATGAGGTGGTTGTAGTAGCTTACGGTACATCACGTAAAGGTGATCTGACCGGTGCCATTACTTCCGTGCGTCCGGATGAAAATGAAGCTTCAAAAGCTATTTCTATTGATAACTTGCTGCAAGGTAAAGTCGCCGGCCTTAGTATGAGTGTTTCGTCATCTACTCCGGGTGCTGCCAATTCTATTACCATTCGCGGTGCTAACTCATTGCGCGGAGATAATCAGCCGTTGTACGTTATTGATAATGTACCTCAAGCATCTACCGGTGAATTTGCGCAATCTGCTATGGGAGGTGGTGACTTCCAGATAGCTCAGGATCCGTTGAGCTCATTGAATCCGTCCGATATTGAGGATATCACTGTATTGAAAGATGCTTCGGCAACTGCTATTTATGGTTCCCGTGGTGCAAATGGGGTTATTCTTATTACGACTAAGAAAGGTAAAGAAGGTAAAGCCAGAATAAATGTCAGTGCTAACTTTACTATTGCTGATGCTGCTAATCTTCATAAGATGATGGACTTGCGTTCTTATGGTATGTATAAGAATTCTCAAGTGGAAGAAGCTTCCCGTTTATTCTATTTTGTTGGCGATGAAATACGTTATGTTACGAATGACAAAGTAGCCGGTTATGATCCCAATGATCCTACCACATATTCTTTGCCGGACTACGTGAATTGGCAAAAGGAACTTTACCGTTCCGCTTTTTCACAGAACTATTCAGCGTCTGTAAGCGGAGGTGCCAATGGAATGCGTTATTACTTCTCGGCAGGTTTTAAGAATATAGAAGGTATTGCCCGCAATACAGGTATTAAGCAAGGGGACTTCCGTGGTAATATCAATGTCGATTTATCTAAGACTGTTACTTTAGCAGTTAACTTGAGTGGTTCTTTGAAGGAAAACAATATGATGGGTGGCGGTGATACCAAAGGTGGTCCTACCGGTTCGGCTGCTCGTACGGCTATTGATACTCAGCCTTTCCGCAAACCGTCTGATGACCCGACATTGCAAGATGCTGAAAATACGGATGTTGATAGCTGGGTGACAGATTATACCGACTTGGCTCATGACAAAACTTTCAGAGGATCTCTTGATTTAGGTTGGAAGATTACTAAGTTCTTGAGATATAATTTACGTACGGGCGGTAATATTATGATAAATGACCGTGGTCGTTGGTATGGCCTGGCTCTATTTAAAGGTCGAAATGAGCAAGGTGTTTTAGCTTTGACGGATTGGAACAGAAGCAACTATAACGTTGAAAACGTATTTAATCTGAATACTAATTTAGGCAAAATCGCTAAATTAGATGCTACTCTTGGTATTACTTATGATGTTTATAAAGATTTGACCAAGAATATTTATGCTACGAATTTCACAAACTTCGATTTTGGAGTGGATGGCCTTCACATGGCGGGACAAAAAGATTATAAGCAGCCTATACAAAAAGACTATCAATTACTTTCTTATTTGGGACGCGTGAATTTGAGCTTTTATGATAAATATCTGGTAACTGCATCATTACGTGTTGACGGCTCAAGTAAATTCCAAAAAGGAAAGCGCTTTGCTTACTTCCCGTCTGCATCCATTGCATGGCGTATGGAACAAGAAGAGTTCATGAAAGACATTAACTGGTTAAGCCAGCTTAAACTGCGCGTCAGCTATGGTGAAACGGGTAGCCAGAGTATTGCTCCTTATTCTACATTCTCAGACTATGCACGTGTAATGGATTATGCCACTGCTAACGGTGAAAAAGAGTTGGCGGCCGTAGTTTCAAAATTGCAGAATGACGGATTGAAATGGGAACGCACTTCTTCATGGAATGCCGGTTTTGACTTTGGGGTATTGAAGCAACGCATCACTGGATCGTTCGAATATTATAAAAAGAAAACTTCCGACTTATTGATTAACCGTGATTTGCCATTGTCAAGCGGATTTACTTCGGTGACGATGAATCAGGGATCATTGACCAATGAAGGTGTTGAATTCTCTTTGGATGCTACGATTATTGATAATAAGGAGTTCCAATGGAGTTTAGGAGGAAATATCGGTTATAATAAGACTAAGATTACAGAATTGGGACTCCCTGAAAGTGTCTTCAGCGATAATGTTAAAGGACGTGGATATTTAGGTAATACATTGGGTAGCCATTTTGGTGTGGCTAATATCTTCCTTGAAGGTAAAGCTCCGGGACTTTTCTATGGTTATCAGACAGATGGAATTGTACAGGAATCAGATTTGACGGATGGCTCTTATAAGATAACCAAGGATATCAATGGCGGAGTTCCTCAAGCCGGTGATATTAAATTTATAGACCAGAATGGAGATGGAGAAATCAACGAAGCAGATAAGATGATTCTCGGTGATCCTAATCGCCCGATGACTTACGGTTTCCAGACAAAATTGACCTATAAGGGTTTATCTCTGTCCGCAGCTTTTACAGGTGTATCCGGTTATGATGTACTGAATACGAATGTTAGATATGAGCAGACTCCGAGCCGGCAAACAAGTAATTTATATCAGAAGGTTTATAATGGAATGTGGACTGCTGAGAATCCTACTAATCTTTATCCGCGTTCTACTTACAAAATGCCTGATGTCGTAATGGATCGTTATATTGAAGATGCAAGCTACTTGCGTTGTTCCGATATAACATTGAATTATGTTTTGCCTAATAAATGGATGAAAAAGATAGGTTTCCGTACTACCAGCATATTTGCATCAGTAAAGAATGCCTTTGTGATAACAGATTATAGCGGCTACGATCCGGAGGTGAATAGTTTTGCTTTTGATGGTTTGCGCCCGGGTATTGACATGAGTTCGTTCCCGAACATGCGTTCGTTTATTTTTGGTATCAATGTTAATTTCTAAAAGGTAAAGTCGATGATTATGAAAACATTAAAATATATAACTTTAGTCCTGGGAATCTCTTTGTTTTCTTCTTGCTTGGATGAAGAACCAAAATACTCAATGGACAATGGTGTACAGTTTAGCAATGAATCTAATGCGAAAATGGCATTAGATGGATGCTATGGTTATATGACTACTCATAGTGTGTATGGTCATTTCTATACGGAACTTACAATCGGAGCGTCCGGTTTCGCATGGTTCACGACAAATGGCAGTTATCAGGATGATTATGTGTCTTTAAGAGCGCGTCTTTCGGACGACTTGAATCAGGGAGTTTGGGAAGGGCTTTATAAAGTAGTGAATGAAACGAATACTTTTATAGCAAATGTGGCAGATAGCCCATTGGATAATAGTGTGAAGGTTACAATGACCGGACAGGCGAAGTTCTTGCGTGCATTAGCATATTATAATCTAGCTACTATCTGGGGAGATGTTCCTTATAAAATAGCAGCATCAGCTATTGGAGCGGTTGAACTGCCGCGTACACCTAAGGCACAGATTTTTGCACAGTGTGAGTCGGACTGGACAGATGCTTTCAATACATTGCCGGAAACAGTGACTGATGGATATGGTTCTAAGTGGGCTGCCAAAGCATTTTTGGGTAAACTTTATCACACAATGGCTTGCCAGGGAGATGAAACGGCTTGGCAGAAAGCCAAAGAATGTTTTGATGCTGTGTATGGTAAATTCGCTCTTGAAAGTAAATTCCAAAACCTGTTTGTCGATAATGTGAATAACAGCAAGGAATCTATATTCCAGTTGAACTACACAACTACTTCCGACTATAACAAGAGTCGTTTACATTGGGTTTTCTCTGCCAGGGATTGCGGTGTGGGAGTAGCGTGGGCGCGTACTACTATTACTAAGTCATTCTATGACAAGTTCCGTGGAACATATCCGGGCGATCCCCGTATAGACGGAACCTTCTTTAGTAAGTGGCGCAAATATCAGAACGGAGCGCCTAAAGCGCAAATGTTCAAAGAAAGATTGACTGCGAACGACAGTTCTTATTGTTATCCATATTTTGTGTATGCTTCAGGTGAGCAGTTGGAGTTGAATAACGGTACAGGAAAAAAACAGGCTGTCCAGATGGAAGACTGCATTCCTTATGATAAAGTTTCAGACCCGACAAATCCAAGTTATGATGAATTAAGTTCCGGGGACATTCCTAATGGAAAGCGCGTTCTTGATAACTTTGCTAATAAATCGAAGCTGAATGCTTACCAGACTCACTGGCCTATTATTAAGAAGTACTTTGACCAGGCTCAGGTTGGACAAAATGCCCATAAAAATATAATAGTCTATCGCTATGCTGAGATGTTGCTGGATATGGCCGATGTGTATAATGAATTGGGAAATACAGACAAGGCTATTTCGCTGGCAAATGAAGTTTTGAAACGTGCGCGTCAGTCTGTTGCAGGTGCAACACAACCGGCTGACTGGAAAAGTGGATTAAGTAAAGATGCGCTTCGTGAGAAGATTTATTTTGAACGTTTGTTTGAGACGTGCGGTGAACCGGGACAATACCAGCGTGCACGTATTTGGGGAACTCGCCATGACCTGTTTAAACATCTGCTTGAGGTGAACAATAATCATAGCATTACTCAAAAAGTATATGAACTTGGTGAAGGTAAAGTGAATTTTTCAGAGCGTCGTTTCGGCGATAATGGTGCTCTGACAGAAAGTTTCCTGAAGAAGAATCTATTGTTACCTATTTGCCAGAAAGAGTTGAATACGAATTCTGCCATAAAACCTACTGACAATAACTTCGGTTATTAATAGCTGCATTTGATACTAACTTTCAATAGGCTGATATAAGCTGATATTCCGGAAGCAGACAGCACATTTTTGTCTGTTCTGCTTCCGGCTTTGTCTTTCTGTTTTTAATCGGGTAAATAAACTACTTAAGATTTCCGACCATGAAAAACCTACAATCAGGATTGCTCTATTCCCTCACCGGTGCCGCCGCTGTGGCATCCTTAGCCTCATGTTCTTCTCAAAAGAAAGCTGAAGAGCAGAAGCAATATAACATAGTATACATCATGACGGATGACCACACAGCCCAGATGATGAGCTGCTATGACCACCGTTATATGGAAACCCCGAACCTCGACAGGATTGCTGCCGATGGAGTACGCTTCACCAACAGTTTTGTTGCCAACTCGCTGAGCGGACCCAGCCGTGCCTGCATGATTACCGGCAAGCACAGTTGTGCCAATAAATTCTATGACAACACCACTTGCGTATTCGACGCTTCACAACAGACCTTCCCTAAACTATTGCAACAAGCCGGTTATGAAACAGCCCTCATCGGCAAATGGCATCTCGAAAGTTTGCCTACCGGTTTCAACTATTGGGAGATTGTGCCCGGACAAGGTGATTACTATAACCCGGACTTTATCACCCAGAATAATGATACGATACAGAAACACGGCTATGTGACGAACCTCATTACCGATGACGCCATCGACTGGATGGAGAACCAACGGGATAAGGACAAACCGTTCTGTATCCTGATTCACCACAAGGCCATTCACCGTAACTGGCTGGCAGATACCTGTAATCTGGCTCTGTATGAAGACAAGACTTTTCCCCTGCCGGATAACTTCTTTGATGATTATGAAGGGCGTCCCGCCGCTGCGGCACAGGAGATGAGCATTGCGAAAGATATGGATATGATTTACGACCTCAAGATGCTGCGCCCGGACAAAGAAACCCGGTTGAAATCTCTTTATGAGAAATACATCGGTCGCATGGATGAAGGACAACGTGCCGCATGGGACAAATTCTACGGGCCTATCATTGATGATTTTTATAAGAAGAATCCGCAAGGCAAGGAACTCGCCAACTGGAAGTTCCAACGTTACATACGCGACTATATGAAAACCGTGAAGTCTCTGGATGACAATGTGGGGCGTGTGCTGGATTATCTGAAAGAGAAAGGACTGGATGATAATACGCTCGTGGTTTATACCTCCGACCAAGGCTTCTATATGGGCGAGCACGGCTGGTTCGACAAGCGCTTCATGTACGAAGAGTCCATGCGTACCCCGTTGATTATGCGTCTGCCGAAAGACTTCCGGGCTAAAGGGGATATCAATGAAATGGTGCAGAACATTGACTACGCACCTACCTTCCTTGAACTTGCCGGAGTGAAAGTACCGGAAGATATTCAAGGCATTTCCTTGGTACCGTTGCTGAAAGGCGAGAAACCAGCCGACTGGCGGAAAGCTTTGTACTATCATTTCTATGAATATCCTGCCGAGCACATGGTGAAACGCCATTATGGAGTACGCACCGACCGTTACAAGCTGATCCATTTCTATAATGATATTGATGAATGGGAGCTGTACGACCTGCAGGCCGATCCCACGGAGATGCGTAACATCTACGGACAACCGGGAACGGAAGAAATCATCAAAGACCTGAAAGCGCAACTAACCGCATTGCAGGAACAATACAACGACCCTGTACGCTTTTCGCCCGAGAGAGACAAAGAGTGATTTTAACCCCTGATTCACATATCTAATAATAAAAGACCTTATGAGATCTATTCACACACTGGTATGCTTCCTGCTTTTGATGGCGGCGAACATACAGGCTGATAACTTGACACAACCCGTTTCCTTAGTTCCCTGCCCGGTCAGTATAGTGCCGGGCACGGGTAACTTTCATTTCTCTGAAAAAACAACCTTTGCTGTGGAGAACGAGGAACAAGCTATAGAAGTACGCCGCTTTACCGCACTTCTCACCCGTGCGGCAGGATTTACTCCTCGCATAAAGGTGGGAAACAAGAAAGGAGATGTCTGTCTGACGACGGATGCCGGTTTGAAGGAAGAAGCCTATAAACTGGAAATTACAGCTAAAAGAATAAACATTCATGCTGCCGATGTACAAGGCTTCTTCTATGCTTTGCAGAGTATCCGCCAACTGCTGCCTGCCGCCATCGAAGGCGGACAAGTAGTGACAGGCATCGACTGGACTGTTCCGGCTGTTACTATCACCGACCAGCCCCGTTTCGGCTATCGCGGGTTGTTGGTGGACGTGGCACGGTTCTTCTCCCCTAAGGAGAACCTGCTGCGTATCATCGACTGCATGGCGATGCTGAAACTGAATACACTGCATTTCCATCTGACGGATGATAATGGCTGGCGCATCGAAATCAAGAAATACCCGTTGCTTACGGAGATAGGTTCCCGCCGCGTAGACCGTCCGGGCAAGAATTTCTCGGAACGCCGCAATCCCCGCCAGGGTGAACCTACGGTAGAAAAGGGATATTATACACAGGATGATATCCGCGAGATAGTGGCTTATGCCGGGGAACGCCATATCGAAGTAATTCCTGAAATAGAAATGCCGGCGCACAGTAATGCCGCACTGGCTGCCTATCCGCTATTGGCGTGTCCGGTGGTGAATAAATATATCGGTGTGTTGCCCGGTTTGGGGGGAGAGAATGCCGATGTCATCTACTGTGCCGGAAACGACAGTGTGTTCACTTTCCTGCAAGATGTGCTGGACGAAGTTCTCGAACTTTTCCCTTCAAAGTATATCCACCTGGGTGGAGATGAGGCTCGGAAGACGCATTGGGAAGCATGCCCGTTGTGTCAGGCGCGGATGAAACAGGAGAAACTGGAGAATGAAGAAGAACTGCAAGGTTACTTTATGGGGCGTATGGCTCGCTATGTACAGAGCAAAGGCCGTGAGGTGATAGGCTGGGATGAGCTGACGAATGCTACTATCCCGGAAGGTTTTATCATTCAGGGATGGCAGGGTTACGGACAGGCTGCGATGAAAGCTGCCGAACTGGGACATCGCTTTATCATGACGCCCGCAAGGATTATGTATCTCATCCGCTATCAGGGGCCACAATGGTTTGAACCGGTGACGTACTTTGGAAACAATACGTTGAAGGATGTATACGACTACGAACCGATACAAAAAGACTGGACAAAGCAAACCGCATCCTTATTAATGGGAGTGCAGGCTTGTATGTGGACGGAGTTTTGCAATACTCCTGCCGATGTGGATTATTTGTTGTTCCCCCGTTTGTCTGCATTGGCCGAGGTAGCTTGGACAAGGCCGGAACGCAAAAATTGGAAGTCTTATCTGGCGGCTATGGACCGCTTCAACGAACATCTGGCTGCGAAGGGCATTGTTTACGCCCGTTCCATGTACAACATCCAGCAGACGGTGACACCTAATAATGGTCGTCTGGAAGTGAAGTTGGATTGTATCCGTCCGGATGTAGAAGTGCGTTACACGATGGATGGTAGTCTGCCTACGGCACAGTCCGCCCTCTATACCCGGCCATTAATGCTCACGGGTACGAAAACTATAAAAGCCGCCACTTTCTCCGCAGGCAAGCAAATGGGACAAACGCTGGAACTGCCTGTTGTGTGGAATCCGGCAACGGCAAAAGTGATAAAGAGCACCGGTGCCGACAACATCGGCCGACTGGTGAACGGTGTGCGTGGAAGTCTGAAATATACCGACTCTGAATGGTGCTCATGGATGAAGAACGATACCGTTTCCTTCACTCTCGACCTGAAGAAGCCTGAAACCGTGAACCGACTGACATTGGGCTCCATCACTAATTACGGCATGGCGGCGCATAAACCAGCAAAGATAGAAGTGCTGATTTCGGCGGATAATAAAGACTACCGCAAGGTCTCCGGGAAGTCGTTTACGAAGGAGGAAATCTTCCGCGAAGGTACTTTCCGCGAGGATATTCCGTTTAAGATAGGAGAGAAGGCACGCTACATCCGCGTCGTGGCATACGGGGCAGGTGATTGTCCTTTCACCCATGTACGTCCGGGACAGGAAGCCCGCATCTATTTCGACGAAGTCATAGTGGAATAAAGACCGTTGACGCATTACTAATAGAAATGAGTCTAATAAAGCAGTAGTATCTTAATAAAAAAGCAGATATGATAAAGAATATACTTTTGAGTTTGATAGCCATATGTTCCTTTTCTGTTGCCATGATGGCGCAGCCGGAGTGGCAGAGCCAGTATGCCATCGGAAAGAATAAATTGGCACCACATGCCTATGTGTGGCCCTACGAAACGGCAGATGCCCTGCGCAGCGGCAACTACGAACAGTCACCTTACTATATGAGCCTGAATGGTACATGGAAATTCCATTGGGTGAAGAACCCCGACCTCCGCCCGAAGGATTTCTATAAACCTTCTTTCTATACCGGTGGATGGGCGGACATCAATGTCCCCGGCAACTGGGAACGTCAGGGATACGGCACGGCTATCTACGTGAACGAAACCTACGAATTCGACGACCCCCTGTTCAACTTCCGCAAGAACCCGCCGCTGGTTCCTTACGAAGAGAATGAAGTAGGCTCCTACCGCCGCACCTTCACCCTGCCCGCCGACTGGCGCGACCGCCGCATCGTGATTTGCTGCGAAGGTGTGATTTCTTTTTATTATATCTGGGTGAACGGTCATCAGCTGGGCTACAACCAGGGTTCAAAGACCCCTGCCGAATGGGATATCACCGACTATGTCAAAGAAGGCGAGAATACCGTGGCGCTCGAAGTGTATCGTTGGAGCGCCGGTGCCTATCTGGAATGTCAGGACATGTGGCGTCTGAGTGGTATTGAGCGCGATGTCTATCTTTACAGCACTCCCCGCCAGTTCATCTCCGATTATAAAGTGACTTCTTCCCTGGATAAACAGACGTACAAAGAAGGGCTTTTCGCTCTCGAAGCCACTGTTGAAGGGGCGTCGAATGGTGTGTCTGTCATGGAATATACGCTGGAAGACCCTTCCGGAAAAACAATATTGAAAAAAGAAATGCCGGTAAAGAGCCGTGGCTTGAGTAATTTTATTACTTTTGACGAACAGGCTCTGCCGGACGTGAAACGTTGGAGCGCGGAACATCCCAACCTTTACTCGCTGACACTGGCCTTAAAGAATGACGCCGGACAAGTGACACACCTGACAGGGTGCAACGTCGGTTTCCGTACTTCTGAAATTAAGGACGGACGCTTCTGTATCAACGGGGTGCCCGTGTTGGTGAAAGGCGCCAACCGTCACGAACACTCCCAGTTGGGACGTACGGTCAGTAAAGAATTGATGGAAGAAGACATCCGTCTGATGAAACAACATAACCTGAATACAGTGCGCAATTCGCATTATCCGACCCATCCGTATTGGTATCAGCTTTGCGACCGCTACGGACTTTATGTGATAGATGAAGCAAACATCGAATCGCACGGTATGGGATATGGTGCTGCATCGCTGGCTAAAGATAGTACCTGGCTGCCTGCCCACATGGATCGCACTCAGCGCATGTACGAGCGCAGCAAGAATCATCCCGCCATCGTCATCTGGTCCCTCGGCAACGAAGCGGGCAACGGCGTCAACTTCGAACGGACGTATGATTATATGAAATCTATCGAAACCACCCGCCCCATCCAGTACGAGCGTGCCGAACAGAACTATAACACCGACATCTACTGTCGAATGTACCGCAGCGTGGAAGAACTTCTTGCCTATGCCCGCCAGACAGAACCGAAAGTCTACCGCCCCTTTATCATGACTGAATATCTGCACGCTATGGGTAATAGTTGTGGCGGACTGCGTGAATATATGAATGTATTCGAAACGGAACCTATCGTGCAGGGCGGTTGCATCTGGGACTGGGTGGACCAGTCGTTCCGCGAAATAGATGCCGATGGGCGCTGGTACTGGACTTACGGCGGCGACTACGGACCCAAAAACATCCCCAGCTTCGGTAACTTCTGCTGCAATGGCTTGGTGAATGCTGTTCGTGAACCACATCCGCATTTGCTTGAAGTGAAGAAGGCTTATCAATATATCAAAGCGAAACTGGTAGATAGTAAGAAACTAACCTTGAGTATCAAGAACTGGTACGACTTCACCAACCTCAACGCTTACACACTGCACTGGCAGGTGGTTGGCGATAATGGCCGGGTGATTGCCGACGGTACACGTCAGGTAGAGGCTGCTCCACATGCTACGGTGGAAGTGACATTGGGTGCCGTGCGCCTGCCTTCTGATGTCCGCGAAGCTTGGCTCAATCTGCGCTGGACACCTGTTGAGGCTGCCCCTTCCTCCGCCGACGCCCTCGTCTCCTCTCTTCTCGGTTCCGGCCATGAAGTGGCCTACGACCAGTTCCCCCTTACCGGAAACCGGAACTACCGCGCTGCTGAGGCAAAACTCTCCGGTAAAGTGGAGATGGATATTGACCCGGAAACGGGAGCGTTACGCTCCTATATATATAAAGGTGAAGAAATGCTGGCTTCTCCCGTGATGTTGAGTCTCTACCGCCCTGCTACGGATAATGACAATCGTGAAAAAGTGGGTGGTGCCAAGGCCTGGAAGAAAGCCGGACTGGATAAACTGACGCAACGCGCCCTTTCGGTCAAGACTTCCGCCCGTGGCGGACACAGTGAAGTGGAATTGCTGAATGCCCGTAATGAGCGTCTCGGCACTGCCACCTTCATCTATACGTTGAAGAAGGATGGAACGCTGGATGTGCAGACGCATTTCGTTCCCGATACGGCTGTTGTCACCTCGTTGGCACGTGTGGGGCTTGCTTTTGAAATGCCCGATGCTTATAGCCAGGTTACTTACTTGGGACGCGGGGAACATGAAACGTATATTGACCGTAATGAGTCCGGCCGTATCGGTATTTATCATACGGATGTAGAACGAATGTTCCACTATTATGTCCGTCCGCAAGCTACGGGGAATCGTACGGATGTCCGTTGGATGCAACTTGCTGATGAAGCGGGCGAGGGGGTGGCTTTCCGTTCCGACGTTCCGTTCCAGTTCAGTGTCATTCCTTTCACGGATGAATGTCTGGATGTAGCGACACATATTAATCAGTTGCGACGCGAAGGAGTTGTGACCGTGCATTTGGATGCTGCGCAGGCAGGCGTGGGGACGGCAACTTGCGGTCCCGGTGTACAGCCTCAGTATCGGGTGCCTGTGCAGGAATATACGTTCCGGTTTGCAATCCGCCCATTGAAGTAATACCAAAATAATAATAACGACTATGAAACAGTTTGCACTACCCTTTTTATTCGCTCTTGCGTCCCTCACCGGATTGCAGGCGCAGGAGACTTTTTATGAAAAGCACGTCGCTTTCCCCGCCAATGCCACTGTCGAAGAGAAACTCGACATGGCCTCTCGCCTGGTTCCCACTCCCCAGCAGTTGGAGTGGCAGCAAATGGAACTGACCGCTTTCCTGCACTTCGGTGTGAATACTTTCACCAGTCGTGAGTGGGGCGACGGCACAGAAGACCCGAACGTTTTCAATCCTACGGAACTGGATTGCGAACAATGGGTGCGCACCCTCAAGGAAGCCGGTTTCAAAATGGCTATTATCACGGCGAAGCATCACGACGGTTTCTGTCTCTGGCCCACAAAAACTACCCGCCATTCCGTAGCCTCTTCTTCCTGGAAGAACGGAAAAGGTGATGTGGTTCGTGAATTGCGTGATGCCTGCAAGAAGTATGGCATTAAGTTCGGAGTTTATCTCTCTCCGTGGGATCGCAATGCTTCTTGTTATGGTGATTCTCCTGCCTACAACCGGTTCTTCATTGAACAACTCACCGAGTTACTGACCAATTATGGTGAAGTTCACGAAGTCTGGTTTGATGGCGCTAATGGTGAAGGTCCCAATGGAAAGAAACAAATCTACGACTGGGATGCCATACTGAAAACTATCCGTCGCCTGCAACCTAAAGCAGTCACAGCCATTATGGGTGATGATGTTCGCTGGGTAGGCAATGAAAGAGGTATCGGTCGTGAAACCGAGTGGAGTGCTACGGCGCTGACTCCGGGTATCTATCCCCGTTCCGGTGAACAGAACAAGAAACTGGGTATCTACGGAAAGGCAAAGGACTTGGGCGGACGTGATATCGTGGGGCGTGCTACCGAACTTTTCTGGTATCCTTCTGAGGTAGACGTTTCTATCCGTCCGGGATGGTTCTACCATGCCGATCAGGATAATCAGGTGAAATCTTTGAGCCATCTGGCGGATATCTACTTCAAATCAGTCGGCTATAATTCTGTTCTTTTATTGAATATCCCTCCCGACCTTCGCGGTCGGATCAGTGACAGCGATGTGCAGCGTTTGAGAGAGCTTTCAGGTTATTTGAAAAAGACTTTTGCCCGCAATTATGTGCTGAAAGGAGATGAAGCCTGGCATGGAATTTCCAGTACAGTCCGCCAGTATGATGTGCAGAAAGATGCATTGGTAAATGCTTTTATGATTCAGGAGGATATATCCAAGGGGCAACGTATCGAGAGTTTCCTCGTCGAAGCCTACAAAGACGGTTCCTGGATTCATCTTGCCGAGGGCACTACGGTAGGTTATAAGCGTCTTGTCCGCTTCTCCGACACGCGCCCGGAACGCATTCGCGTTACGATTCGCTCTGCACGTGGCATGGCTAATGTTTCTGCTGTAGGTCTGTTCTATGCCGAACCTCTTGCTGATAAGGGGGCGGAAGTGCAACTCAGTGATGTTCCTGTTGCTGAATGGAAGGTGGCTGGTGGCGATGCGGATTCACATCGTGCTATCGATGGAGACCGGAAAACAGTTTGGCGTGCTTCCACTCTTACGCCATTGGTAGTCGATATGGGACATGAAGTGAGTGTGAATGGTTTCAGTTATGCTCCCTCTCTGGAAGAAGATTTAACGGGAACTATCTATAAGTATGCTTTCTACGTCAGTCTTGATGGTCAGTCATGGACTAAATGTGAAGCAAGCGGTGAGTTCAGCAATATCATGCACAATCCCGTGCCTTACTTTGTGCGGTTCGGCAAGACGTATCCCGCCCGTTACTTCAAGCTGGAACCCTTGTCGGAGATTAATAATAAAGATACCGTAACCGTCGGTGAAGTAGGTATTCTGACAAAGTAGTACTATGAAATATTCTATTGTATCTATAGTTGTTGCGGCATTGTTTTTTGGAAAGTTTAATTCTTATCCTGATGGCGGACAAGCGGAGAAGAAATTACCGAAAGATGATGAAACTTTAATTTATGATCATCCGGGGGATGCGTTGCTTCTAAAAGAAGGGGATATGCATCCTAAAATGAAAGGATGGTCTTTTTATACAGCACATGAGTTTAATGATAAAGATACGAAAAAGGGACTGCCGCTTGGCTTTATTGAGCATAGAGGTTTGCACATGTCACGAACGGCAAAGGTCGATAACCGGAAATGTTCAAAAGTAGAGGATGGAGTTTTGCGCATCTGGAGTGTAGAGGAGAAAGACTCGATAGACAACCGCTTCGGTAAGAAAGTGAAGTATTCCCATGGTTGCTATCGCACCTCACTTCCCGGCAGTAAGGAGTTCTGGTGTAACTTTACTGAAAATATGCGTATTGAGATACGTTTCAAACGTACCCCTTATGTAGGCTTCAATGATGCCCTCTGGTTTATGGGAAACAATAACCGTCCCTGGCCGAAGAATGGTGAGATCGATCTTTTGGAGAATCCCAAGAAGACATTGAACGATTGTGCTCATTTCACGCTTCATTCCGAAAATCACTATGCCGGTGTCGTAGGCGGTGGTGGCAGCGTCACTTCCTCCATCAACCTTGCCGATATGTCTCAATGGAATATCTATTGGCTGGAATGGTATCCCGACCGCATTGTAGGAGGTGTCAACGGACAGACCTATTTTGAACATCACAAAGGTGCTGATGGTAATACCGACTGGCCTTGGAGTGATCCGCTGGGCTTCTTCCTGATTTTCAGTACGGGTATCTCTACGAACCCGAATGCCTGGCCTGGTGCTATCATTCCTTCCGAATGGAGAAAAGATGCCAAACCTGCCATGTACATCGATTGGATACGCGTTTATACGAATCGAGATTATAAAGGTGAAAATCCTCCTGCTCCGAAATATTATTAGTCAAATATCTACCCGTACCGTACCCGAGCCGTACTTGCTCCGTACCAAGTCCGTAGTTTCTCCGTACAGAGGTGCTTCTGACCGAAGAATGTACGGAGCAAGTACGGCCCAGATACGGTGCGGGTATGGTAAAGAAAGGGCAGACTGGATATTTGGTTCCGGTCTGCCCATATTCTCTCTAACACAACTAAAAATTTATACTATATATTGGTTTTGCAGATTTTTTTTCTTTTCTCTTAAACAAAATCCTTCAGTTCTTGTTGTAACTTCTGTCGGGTGAAGAAGATGCGGCTTTTCACTGTTCCGAGTGGTAATCCAAGCTTCTCTGCAATCTCGCGGTATTTGAAACCGGATACGTGCATGGAGAATGGGATCTTATATTCACGGGGCAATGCATTTACTATGCGGTGCATCTCTTTTAAGTCGTATGCGCTTTCCGTGCATTCAAAGCC
This sequence comes from Bacteroides cellulosilyticus, assembly GCF_020091405.1. NCBI lineage: Bacteria > Pseudomonadati > Bacteroidota > Bacteroidia > Bacteroidales > Bacteroidaceae > Bacteroides > Bacteroides cellulosilyticus. The sequence continues at coordinate 991,468 of NZ_CP081903.1, read as the reverse complement.
GGACTCCTGCGGTAAGTTGAGATGATAGAGATTATCTGTCTGATCTACGAAAGTCTGGTCGCGGACCACCTTGCGGTAGTTGTTGATAAAGATATTGCGCATGATGGTATACATCCATCCTTTAAAATTAGTATCAGGTGCATATTTATCTTCGTTATCTAACGCCTTTAAAGAGGTTTCCTGGAGTAGGTCATTTGCTTCTTCGTGGTCGGAGGTTAATTTGTATGCAAAGCGTAATAAATCATCTTGTACTCCGAGCAATTCTTTCTGGAATGTAATACTGTTGTTCATAATCATTTCTCCTTTTCAATAGTTATTCTTTTGTTTTGCCTTTTGACTTTGCAATTTTACGAAAGTTACCTTACTCTGATAGACGGATTTCAGGTAATATTTGGGGGGGGAAACTATCAATTGATAGTTTTTAGGTGGTATTTTGATAGTTTTCGGGTGGTCGGAAAGTGCTCATGCAAGGAGTCTCTGACCTCTTCATGAACACTTTTTCATATCTGAACGTTATCGGTTTAGGTTATATGGGGTGATAACTGTTTTCATCCTTGCAACACAGGTTATCTGAAGTCTTTCAGTTCCTGTTGCAACTTTTGGCGTGTAAAGAATATGCGGCTCTTTACTGTACCTAAGGGTAATCCTAGTTTTTCTGCAATCTCGCGGTATTTGAAACCGGATACATGCATAGAGAATGGAATCTTATATTCGCGTGGCAATGCATTTACGACACGGTGCATCTCTTTCAAGTCGTAAGCGCTTTCGGTGCTTTGGAATCCGGACTCCTGTGGCAGATTGAGGTGATAAAGATTATCAGTCTGATCTACGAAGGTCTGGTCGCGAACCAGCTTCCGATAGTTGTTTATAAAGATATTGCGCATGATGGTGTACATCCATCCTTTGAAGTTAGTGTCGGGCATGTATTTATCTTCATTATCTAATGCCTTTAAAGAGGTTTCCTGGAGTAAGTCGTTAGCTTCTTCACGGTCGGAGGTCAGTTTATATGCAAAACGTAATAAATCGTCTTGTACTCCGAGCAAATCCTTTTGAAATGTAATACTGTTCATATCGTTCTCCTTTTTTATTATAATTATTCGTTTGTTTGACTTTTGATGTTGCAATTTTACGAAAGTTCCCTAACTCTGACGGACGCATTTTGAGCAATCTTTAGGGCAAAAACTATCAATTGATAGTTTTTGGGTGCCTTTTGTTTGTTTTTGGGTGCAGTTTTCACCAATTTTATTGCGTATAATTAAAAAGATGAGTTAATTTTGCGCAATCATTTCATCTTAAAAAGAATGGCTGACGACTCTTTATTTTTGATTGATATTGATAAAGTGCTCCGGGAAAAGGCTCCGAAGTACTATAAGTATATCCCCAAATTCGTGGTTTCTTATCTGAAAAGAATCGTTCATCAGGAAGAACTGAATGTTTTCCTGCGCGAATCGAAGGATAAGGTAGGTGTGGACTTCTTAAAAGCCTGCCTGGAATTTCTGGATGCTAATATTGTGGTGAAGGGAGAAGAGAATCTGCCGACTGAAGGACTGTACACCTTTGTCTCCAATCACCCGTTGGGAGGTCAGGACGGTGTGGCTTTGGGATATGTGCTGGGTAGTTTCTATAAAGGTAAGGTGAAGTATATGGTGAATGACCTGCTGATGAATTTGCAAGGATTAGCTCCTCTTTGTATACCTATTAATAAAACCGGAAAACAGGCAAAAGATTTTCCGAGAATGGTGGAAGCGGGCTTTGCATCGAATGATCAGTTGATTATGTTCCCTGCCGGATTGTGCTCCCGGCGTCAGAATGGAGTGATCCGTGATCTGGACTGGAAGAAGACCTTTATCGTAAAGAGTGTGCAGGCACAACGCGACGTTGTCCCCATTCATTTTGAAGGCCGGAATTCGAACTTTTTTTATAATTTGGCTAACGTCTGCAAATTTTTGGGCATCAAAATTAACATAGCTATGCTCTACCTTGCCGATGAGATGCTGAAGAACCGTCATAAAACGTTTACTGTTACCATCGGGAAACCTATTTCCTGGCAGACTTTTGATAAATCAAAAACTCCTGCCGAGTGGGCGGCTTATGTGAAAGACATTGTGTATAAGTTATAAGGTGGTAAAGTGACAAGGTGATAAAGTGAATTAAAGAACTACTAACATAAAAATATGGAAGAGATTATTGAACCTATTAGTAAGGAACTTCTGAAAGCGGAACTGACCGAAGAGAAGCGTCTGCGTATGACGAATAAGAGCCATAATCAGATTTATATCATTACAGCTCAGGATTCTCCGAATATTATGAAAGAAATCGGGCGTTTACGCGAGATTGCTTTCCGTGCGGCAGGTGGAGGTACAGGACAACCGCTGGATATCGATGAATACGATATCATGGATAATCCCTACAAACAGCTGATTGTCTGGAACCCTGAAGCAGAAGAAATATTAGGTGGTTATCGTTATATCCTTGGTACGGACGTTCGGTTCGATGAACAGGGGGCCCCTATTCTGGCTACAGCCCACATGTTCAATTTTTCTGAAAAGTTCCTGAAGGAGTATCTTCCCACTACAATTGAGTTAGGACGTTCGTTTGTTACGGTAGAGTATCAGTCCACCCGTGCCGGTAGCAAAGGCTTGTTTGCGCTGGATAACTTATGGGATGGTTTGGGTGCGTTAACGGTAGTTATGCCGAATGTGAAGTATTTTTTCGGTAAAGTGACTATGTATCCGAGCTATCATCGTCAGGGACGCGACATGATTCTTTATTTCTTGAAGAAGCACTTTGAGGATAAAGATAATCTGATTACTCCGATGAAACCGCTTGAAATGGAAGCTAAAGAGGCTGATTTGGCTGCTTTGTTTTGTAAGAAGACATTTAAGGAGGACTATAAGATACTGAATTGCGAGATACGTAAGTTAGGCTACAATATTCCGCCGTTGGTAAATGCTTATATGAGTTTGAGTCCGACGATGCGTATGTTCGGTACTGCCATTAACTATGGTTTCGGCGATGTGGAAGAAACGGGAATTCTGATTGCTGTGGATGAGATTCTGGCAGAAAAGCGTATCCGCCATATCCAGTCGTTTATCGAGAATGAGCCGGAGGCTTGCAAACTTACCTCCGGGGCTAATAAAGTGTTCTTTCCGAGTAGATGATAATTGTGCCTGAAGCACTACTTATACTGCCGGCAAACTGTTTCCGTTGATCTTTCTATAGAGATCGAGTGCATAGACGTCTGTCATGCCGGAGATATAATCCAATACCGCCTGTATTCTTTCGTAGAGTACGGGCGCTTTTATATTGTATTGGCCGGATACCCGGTTGATGAGCAACTGCGAATAAGCTTTTTCAGGTGAGCAGACGGCATCGATCATCAGATCGAGCAAAGTACTGATGATACGGAAACCGGCAAGTTCGATGTCCAGTACATCCCGTGAGCGATAGATTTTCTTTAACGAAATATCTGCACTGTGCTTATAGGCACCGGCTGGCAACTCGGAAATATGCTTGATGAGGCTTCCTTCAAATTCCCCCTCCAATATATTTTCCTCATTATTCAGAAAAGCCTGGGTACATTCCTGAATCAGCAGTCCTATGACGCAGGAACGCAGATAGGCAATCTGCTCATTGACATCGCTGACAAGCTTCAGCGTTTTGAGCATATGCGTTTTACGCTCTTCGGGAAAATAGGAAAGAAGTAAATCTTGTGTTTCCTGTGTAGTAAGTATCTTCAGTTTGTGTGCGTCTTCAATATCCATCATCTGGTAGCAGATGTCGTCCGCCGCCTCTACCAGATAGACCAACGGATGACGGGCATATTTCAGCGGAGCGTCATTCAGCTTTTTCATACCCAGTTCTTCGGCTATCCGGCGGAAACTATCTTCCTCTGTGGTGAAGAAGCCGAACTTCGATTTCTTACCCGCTAAACTCGATGAAAAGGGGTATTTTACGATGCTGGCCAGGGTGGAATAGGTTAATACGAAGCCTCCTTTGCGTCTTCCTTCAAACTGGTGGGTAAGTAATCTGAAAGCATTGGCATTTCCTTCGAAGTGTGTCAGGTCCTCCCATTGCTCTGCGGGCAGTTGCCCTTTCAGAGTCATGCCTTTTCCTTCGGAGAAGAAAGTGGAGATGGCACGCTCGCCGGAGTGACCGAAGGGAGGATTTCCCAAGTCGTGTGCCAGGCAGGCTGCCGATACGATAGAACCTATTTCGGGTAAATACGAATCTTTCAATTCAGGCTGACGGGTAAGAATGGCTTTAGCGACATCATTTCCCAACGAGCGGCCTACGCAGGAAACTTCCAGGCTATGCGTCAGACGGTTGTGTACGAAGATACTACCCGGCAAGGGAAAAACTTGTGTTTTGTTCTGCAAGCGGCGGAAGGGGGCGGAGAAGACGAGACGGTCATAATCCCGCTGAAATTCCGAACGGTTTTCGTGACGCTCCTGGTGAAACTCTTCCAGCCCGAAACGTTTGGCAGATATGAGGGTATTCCAATTCATGGCGATAATTACGAATTATGAATTACAAATTATAAATGGCAAAAGATAGGGGGACATTTGCCCTTTGTTATTATTTAACTGCAAATGTATCACTATTTTGCTTTAAAAGCTGTATTTTCGCCCAATTAAAAAAAGAAGAACTGCTATTAAATACTGAATAGCGGCAGTTCGTAATTTATAATTCGTAATTTGTAATTATTGTCATGAACGTACAAATCATTAATAAATCGAAACATCCGCTTCCGGCTTATGCCACCGAATTGTCCGCAGGAATGGATATCCGCGCTAATCTTTCAGAACCTGTTTCTTTAGCTCCAATGCAGCGTTGCCTGGTGCCTACAGGATTATATATTGCCCTGCCACCGGGGTTTGAGGCACAAGTGCGCCCTCGCAGCGGTCTTGCTATCAAGAAAGGTATCACGGTACTGAACTCTCCGGGAACGATTGATGCCGATTATCGTGGAGAGGTTTGTATTATCCTTGTAAATCTTTCGTCGGAGACTTTCGTGATAGAAGACGGAGAACGCATTGCGCAGATGGTAATAGCACGCCACGAACAAGCTACATGGCAGGAAGTGGAAGTGCTGGATGATACGGAGCGTGGTGCAGGCGGCTTCGGTCATACAGGAAAGAGTTGAGGAGTTAAAAATTAAAGAATTAAAAACTAAAAGGGGCTGAGTTCTACTAACTGACTGAATGAAAATGAAATTTAAAATAGTATCTCTTTTCGTATTGTGCGCGATACTTATATCGTGTGGTACTTCCCGTCAGGGAGGAAAAAAACAGCGGAAAGGAACCAAGGCGCAGGTTGTGCTTACGCCCGAGCAACAGCGTAAATACGATTACTTCTTCCTGGAAGCTTCCCGCTTGAAGATGAAAGACGATTATAGTGCCGCCTTTGACTTATTGCAGCATTGTCTGACCATTAATCCGAATGCTTCATCGGCTTTGTACGAGATTTCGCAGTATTACATGTACCTTAAACAAGTTCCGCAAGGACAGGCAGCATTGGAAAAGGCTGTGGAAAATGATCCGGATAATTACTGGTATAGCCAGGGATTGGCCAGCTTGTATCAGCAACAGAATGAGATGCAGAAAGCTACGAATCTGCTGGAAAGCATGGCAACCCGTTTCTCGGATAGGATGGATCCTCTGTACAGCTTGTTGGATATATACAACCGTCTGGAAGAGTACGACAACGTGATTACCACCTTGAACCGTTTGGAAGAAAAGATGGGAAAGAACGAGCAACTCAGTATGGAGAAATTCCGTATCTATTTGCAGAAGAAGGATAATCAGAGTGCTTTTCGTGAGATAGAGAGTCTGGTGGAAGAGTATCCGATGGATATGCGATATCAGGTGATACTGGGCGATGTTTATATGCAGAACGACAAGAAGGACGAAGCCTATAACATATATAAGAAAGTGCTTGCCACCGAACCGGATAATGCCATGGCGATGTATTCATTGGCTTCTTATTACGAACAAACCGGACAGAAAGAACTCTACGAGCAACAACTGGATACCCTTTTACTAAATAAGAAAGTGCCCTCTGATACAAAGTTGAACGTGATGCGTCAGTTTGTGGTTGAAAATGAACGCGCAGGTAGAGACAGTACCCGTGTAATCAACCTTTTCGACCGTATTATGGAGCAAGACCAGGATGATGCGCAGATGCCGATGCTGTATGCCCAATATCTCCTTGCCAAGAAAATGAATAAAGAGACCATGCCCGTACTGGAACGAGTGCTGGACATTGATCCGACGAATACGGCTGCCCGCATGACACTTCTCGGTGAAGCAGTACAGAAAGGAGATTATAAAGAAGTAATCCGTCTTTGTGAGGCCGGTATCGAGTCTAATCCCGATATGTTGGAGTTTTATTTCTATCTTTCCATAGCTTATAACCAGGCTGACCGCACTGATGACGCACTTGCCATTTGCAAGAAAGGATTGGAAAACATCCCGGAAAAGAGTGATAAAGAATTCGTTTCTAACTTTTATGCTATCATGGGTGATTTCTATCATACAAAGAAAATGAATACGGAAGCCTATGCGGCATACGACTCTGCATTGGTTTATAATTCGGCAAATCTGGGAGCATTGAATAATTATGCCTATTACCTCTCGCTGGAACGCCGTGACCTGGACAAAGCGGAGGAAATGAGTTATAAAACGGTGAAATCCGAACCGAAGAACTCCACTTATTTGGATACCTACGCCTGGATTCTGTTTGAGAAAGGCAATTATGCCGAAGCCCGCCTCTACATAGACGATGCAATAAAGAATGATAAAGACCAAAGTGATACCATTCTTGAACATGGGGGTGATATCTATTATATGACCGGTGATGTGGATGGTGCTTTGAAGTATTGGAAGCAAGCTCAGGAAATGGGCAGTGAGTCCAAGACATTGAAAAAGAAGATCGAGAAAAAGAAATATATACCCGAATGAGAACGTTACACAGCAAATACAGAACGGTAGGCAGTATTCGTATGCTGCCTCTCTTGCTTCTCCTGACCCTGGTAGTAGGTCTTTCCGGTTGTAAGACTTCCCGGAAAGTGACTTCTTCGTTGGGAGAACCGCGCTTTTTATCTTCTAAAGTACAGTTGACCATTCCTAACAAGGGAGGCACGATTACAGTGAACGGTACCATGAAGCTTGTAAGCGGTGAGCGTATGCAGCTTTCCCTTCTGATGCCTATCCTCCGCAGTGAAGTGGCACGATTGGAGATTACTCCTGACGATGTGTTGGTAGTGGATCGCATGGGAAAACGTTATGTACAGGCTACCCGTAAGGAATTGAAAGACGTTTTGCCCAAGAAGGCCGACTTTGCCCATTTGGAGAAGATGCTTTTTGAGGCAGCCAAACCCGGTGGCAAAGCTTCTTTGACAGGTAAGGAGCTGGGTATTCCTTCTTTGGAGAAAGGAAAAATCGTTCTTACCGACTTCTCGGACAAAGAGATATCACTGACTCCGACTCAGGTGTCTTCCAGATATACTAAGGTTGAATGGACTGAACTTTTAGAGATGCTGGCCAAGTTATGAGACAGTTTCTTTGTATTTTCATAGGTTGTTTCTGTCTGGCTCTGCCACTTTGCGCCCAATCCAACAAGATGATTAAGGAGTTGGAAAGTAAACGGGGTGCTTTGCAAAAGCAGATAGCCGAGTCGGAAACACTTCTGAACACTACAAAGAAAGATGTCGGTAGCCAGTTGAACGGACTTGCCGCCCTTACCGGGCAGATTGAAGAACGGAAACGGTATATCCTCGCCATCAATAATGATATGGAGACTATAGATCGTGAACTCTCCAAACTGGAGCGCCAGTTAGTCCGCCTTGAAAATGACCTGAAGGATAAGAAGAAAAAATATGAGTCTTCTGTTCAGTATCTATATAAGAATCGTTCCGTTCAGGACAAACTTCTGTTTATCCTTTCCGCCAAGACATTGTCACAAACTTATCGCCGCTTGCGCTATGTGCGTGAATATGCCGACTATCAGCGCTTGCAAGGTGAAGAGATCCTGAAGAAACAAGAGCAGGTCAATCAAAAGAAGACCGAACTTCAACAAGTAAAGAAAGCTAAAGCCGGCTTGCTGAAAGAGCGTGAAGTGGAAAAAGAGAAGTTGGAAGACCAGGAAAAGGAGAAGAAAAGCTTGATTGCCAACTTACAGAAGAAACAGCGTGGTCTGCAAAACGAACTGAACAAGAAACGCAAGGAAGCCAATCAACTGAATGCCCGTATCGACCGTCTGATAGCCGAAGAAATAGAGAAAGCCCGTAAACGTGCTGCAGAAGAGGCACGTAAGGAAGCTGCTGCCCGTAAGAAGGCTGCTGCAAAAGAAACGAAACCGGCTACAACTTCTTCTTCCGAAGCGACCACCGCCAAGAAAGCGGCACCTCTCGAAACCTATACAATGGATAAGGCAGACCGGGAATTGTCCGGTAGCTTTGCGGGCAACCGTGGTAAATTGCCAATACCTATTACCGGACCGTATATCATTACCAGCCGCTACGGTCAGTATTCCGTAGAGGGGCTTCGCAATGTGAAACTGGATAATAAAGGGATAGACATTCAAGGTAAGCCCGGTGCACAGGCACGTGCTATCTTTGATGGAAAGGTAGCTGCCGTATTCCAACTGAACGGACTTTTCAACATTCTTATCCGCCATGGAAATTACATTTCCGTTTATTGTAACCTGGCTTCTGCTTCAGTGAAGACGGGGGATACCGTAACTACCCGGCAAGCCCTCGGACAAGTATTCTCGGATGGTGCGGACAATGGACGTACGGTGCTGCACTTCCAGTTGCGCAAAGAAAAGGAGAAACTGAATCCGGAGCCGTGGCTGAATCGATGATTGTGAATTTCCTTTTGAAAGATTGTTGCTTCACTTCACAGGCTCCATCTTGTATTCTTCCTTCTGCAAGAGGGTAGCTAGTCCATTCTTTCCCAGCAAATGTTGCACGTCTATACTGTGAAGGTGGGCTTGCTGCAATACTTGTCGTTGATATATGGCTGTTTTTTCTTTATGATTGTATTTGGATAAATTCTCCTATAAAAATGAAAAAAAATCCAAGTATAAATGGTTGTTATTCGCTATTCTTGCACCCAAAATAAAACGTTTCATCTAAATTTAATAACTATTAAAAACAGCATTATGGATTTTAGAAAGACTACTCAAAGGGTATTTGTACTTTTATTATTAAGTACAATCTGCTCAATTGCTTTTGCGCAGAGCCATCAACTAAAGGGAACGGTTCTTGACAATGCCGGAGAACCAATAATTGGTGCAAATATTTTAATTGTCGGTACAACAAATGGGGTTATTACAGACCTTGAAGGTAATTTCACTTTGCAAGATGTACCTTTAAATGCAAAAATGCAGATTTCTTTTATTGGGTATATTACTCAAGTTGTTACAGTTGGGGAACAATCCTATATCAAAGTTACTTTGAAAGAAGATGCCCAGGCTCTGGAAGAGGTTGTGGTAGTTGGCTATGGTGTACAGAAGAAATCAGATTTAACAGGTGCTATTGGTAGTGTGGATAATACTAAACTGACATCCAAAGGAGCTACTACAGTTATGGAGTCTTTACAGGGGCAAGTTGCAGGGGTGGATATTAGCCAATCATCCAGCCGTGTAGGTGAGAGTTTCAATATTTCCATTCGCGGTAAAAGTACATTAGGAAGTAGTACCCAACCTTTATTTGTAGTAGATGGTATTATTTGTGATGATATTAATTTTCTCAATCCTTCAGATATTGAAAAAATAGACATATTGAAAGACGCCTCTTCCACAGCTATTTATGGTTCGCGTGCTACCAATGGTGTTGTCATTGTTACTACTAAGCAAGCCAAAGCAGGAGAAGACATGAAAGTGTCTGTCACATATGATGGCTATGCTGGATATAAAACTGTTGCGCGGATGCCTGACTTTATGGACCCGATTGAATGGATTAACTACCGTTATATGAGATATGCTACACCTGTTGAGAATGCAGCGATTATTAATGGACGGTTACCTCTTGAAATAACAACAACAAATATGAAAGCTTGTTGGAATAAAAATGCTCCTAAAATGCAAGAGCAGTTTTTGAATCATGATTTTACAGACTGGACTGATCTAATGCTTAAAGATGGTACACAGCAGAATCATTTCATCCAAGTGTCAGGTGCTGGGAAAAAAGTTTCCTATCGTGTAGGTACTGGTTATCAACAAGAGGATGGGGTAATGGGTGATGGACTGAGACGCTATAATCTGAAATTAGCAATTGATGGTAAGATAAATAGGCAATTGGCCATGGGGGCAACAGCTAATCTGGTCGCTTTTGAGTATAATTATGGTTCGAGAAGAGCAGTACAGACATCTTTTCGCTCTAATGGCTTTTGGCTTCCTTACAATACTGCAACTGGAGAACTGAATTATATGCCAGGTAAAGATTTGGTAGCTGGACAAGAAAAAAGTGAGGCGTATCCGGCAGGGTTTACTTCTACAGTTTCGCCTTTAGTTGATGCAATGAATTCGAAGGATAAAACTAAAGGATATCGCGTATTGACAACGATGTATTTGCAATATCAGCCGATAGAAGAAATATTGGTTAAAACAACATTCTCTCCAACAATGTCTACTAAACGAAGAGGAGAATACTATGGTGGGCTTTCTGAAGAACAAGCAGGGACTTACAATGCTAAAGACAATCCTACCGGTGATGCTAAAGCGACTATAACTAAAGATGAATATTTTTCTTATACATGGGATACACAAGTGAATTACATTAAGACATTCGGTGAAAGTCATACTTTGAATGCTATGGCTTTGATGAGTGTTTATAGCACAGAAGCTGAAAAATATGAGTTAACAGGAAATAATGTTACTTCTGAAACTTTGTGGTATAATTTAGGTTCGGCTGCTTCGGGCTATAGCGATGTGAAGAGTTCTTATGGGAAATCGACAATGCTTTCATATGCTTTACGTGTAAATTATGGTTATAAAGGGAAATATCTGGCTACTTTGTCTACTCGTTGGGATGGTTCTTCAAAATTCAAAGAAGGTCATCGCTGGGGAATGTTTCCTTCGGCGGCATTAGCGTGGCGTATTAGTGAAGAGAATTTTGTTAAAAACAGTATGTCGTGGATTAATAATCTGAAATTACGTGTTAGCTATGGTGCTACGGGAAATAATGCTTCTGTAGGAAATTATGAAACTTCATTTCTTGCCAATCAGCTTTATTATTCTGGCTTCGGTAAAGGATTTGGTCCTGGTATTATGAATGAATTATTAAGTTGGGAAACTACCACGGAATTTAATACAGGTCTGGATTTTGCTTTCTTGGGAGGACGAGTTTCTGGTACATTTGATTGGTATACAAAAACATCCAAAGATCTGCTTATGGATATGAAATTATTATTAGAACAAGGTTCCTATAATGGAAGTATGACTGCGAATGTAGGTAAAGTGCGTAATAGCGGAGTGGAATTGATGTTGAAAGGAATATTATTTCAATCAAAGGATTTTTATTGGGATATAACGGCCTCATTCGCTAAGAATAAAAATGAAATTCTTGAACTACAAGGTAAGAAAGAAGACATGCGTGCCGAGCGTTGGTTTATCGGGCAACCCATTGATGTTGCTTATGATTTGAAACAATTGGGAATATGTACTCAAGCAAAAGCGAATGAGTTAGTAACGATTAATGGGGTGACAAAGACCAATTCTGAATGGTATGGCTATTTTGAAGGATGTATGACTTATGAAGACGCAAATAAAGATGGGAAACTGAATGATGATGATCGGCAGATATTGGGGCATGCTTTACCGAAATGGACTGGAAACTTGTCTACCACTTTGTCATATAAGAATTGGGATTTTTCTATGAGTATAAATACGAAGCAAGGGCATTTGTTATATAGTCCTTTTATGGAAGAATTTACAAATTATAGTGACCGTGGACGAACTAAATTGAATATGGATTTTTATATTCCAGAGGGTGCTCCAATATTCAATTATACGTGGGATGGAAAAACAACGACCTCACTTACATCCAATCCTAATATAGTGGCTGACCATACAACCGTAGGCTCTTATCCGTATCCGTTTGATGGGGCAGCTTATAATTATGGCGGTGGAAATGGTTGGTATACTAGTAAGAATAAAGAATTTGAATCTAATAATTATGTGGATGCTTCTTATTGGAAAATTAAAAATATAACAGTTGGATATACTTTTTCTAAAAAACTGATAAAGAAAATAGGTCTTGAGAATTTGCGTATTTACGCTAATATATTGAATCCTTTCACTTTCACAGATTATAAAGGATTTGATCCGGAATGGGCTGATGCTAAAATTTCAGATGGAACAGGAGGACCGAGTTCTGTTACTTATCAATTAGGATTAAATGTTAAATTTTAATAGTAGAAATATGATTATGAAAAAGTTATATACAGTTGTGACAGTCTTTTTATTTGCAATATTAGCTGGATGTTCTGATTTCTTGGAACAGGATAATAAATCGAATGTACCGGGAGCTGATTACTATAACACATCAGCTGGGTTTGAAAGTTTGTGTAATGCTGCTTATGGCTCATTAAGAACTATATATAGTGATGCTCCTTGGCTGTTTGAGGGAGGGACTGATCTTTTTGCAAGTGGACGTACTTCTGTGCAAGTTTGTAACTTGTATGGTCAGAACTATTCAAGTGCCGAAGAAAATGTGACAACATTTTATAAGGAACACTACAAGGCTATTTCTTTAGCGAATGAAGTGATTTATTGGGGAGGTGAAGATGATAGCCGTGCCGAGCGCGTTGCTGAAGCACGTGGTTTACGTGCATTTTATTATTTGAATTTAGTACAGCAGTTCGGTGGAGTTCCTTTAGTGACCACACGTACTACTTCTCCTATTGCAAGTGTACAGCGAGAGAGTGCGGAATCTATTTTCCAATTTATTATTGATGAATTGACAGAGTTGGCTTCTTCTTCATCTGTGCTTGCTGAGAAATCAAGCGACGGTCGTTTTACAAAAGTCGCTGCTAAACATTATTTGGCAAAAGCTTATTTATGCAAAGGATACCTCACTCATGATGAGAAAGATTTTAATGCAGCCGTTACATCAGCTAAAAGTGCAGGAGCAGGTGCTCCTTTGACCACGCCATTTACAACTTTGTTCAGTAACCAAGGGGAAAGGAATGAGGAGATTCTATTTTTTATTGATTACAATGTAGCAACTGTAGCTGATGTACAGAAAGATGGAAACAGACAACAAGCTGATTACGGACCTTATTTAAAAGGTGCAGAAGCTGGTCATAAATATACCTCCTCTACATTAACTCCCACATTATGGATGCATGAAGTATTTAATACAAATACGGATAATCCGGCTCAAGATGAACGATATGAAGGAACTTTTATGCTTGAGTTGCGTCAAAGTTATTGGGACTATTATGATGAGAAAAAGAAAAATACGAGTGAAGTGATTTATTATTATTGTCCTTCTTGGGAGATTGCAAACATAGCAAGTTGGCGCTCGGCTCTTGACAGTCGTAAAAATGCAATTATAGTGGAAATGCTTCCGGAAGGAAATAATATTAGCAATGAACAAACCTCTTATCAAGCTAAAATGTCTGCAGATATCTGTGGAGTAGCTCCATTTCGTAAGTTTGATGATATAGAGAATGGAAAACAGTATTTTAAGATTACTTCTTCTATGCGTGACATCTATTTAGCTCGTTTAGCAGAGACAAATCTGATAGCTGCGGAAGCTTATATTAAGTTGAATAAACCGGAAGAAGCGGTCTCTTATATTAATATTGTACGTAATCGTGCTAAAGCAACACCTGCGGTCGCATCTGAGATGAACATTGATTATATTTTGAATGAACGTGCCCGCGAATTGGCTGGGGAGTACCATCGTTGGACAGACCTGACTAGGACGGGGAAATTAGCAGAATATGTGGAAGCGCACAATCCGGATATTCCTGTGGGGAGGATTACCACCAAATTTTATCTGCGCCCTATACCTTTGGCTGCAATAGAATTGAATTTAGCGCTGAAGGGGTATCAAAATGAAGGTTGGGATTAACTTTTAATCGATATAGAATGAAAAATCAGTTATTAATTTTTCTATTTATAATTATGTCCTTTTCAAGTATGAAATTGCAAGCAAAGGATATGAAAGACATTTATCGTGATTTACCGTTTGAAATGCCTGTTATTGAACGGCCTGTAATCCCTGATTTAAATATCTGCTTAACAGATTTTGGCGGTTCTGGTGATGGAGTGACACTCAATAGTGAAGCTTTTGAGAAAGCCATTCAATATCTTGCTTCAAAGGGAGGGGGACGTTTGATTGTGCCCCAAGGGGTGTGGCTGACCGGACCAATTGAATTGGAAAACAATGTGGAATTACATCTGTCAGACAATTCGATAGTGGTTTTCAGCCAGGACAAGTCTCTCTATCCCATTGTCGAAACCGTGTTTGAGGGGTGTAAGACGTTCCGTTGCAAGCCTCAGCTTTCGGCTGTGAGAAAGAGCAATGTAGCTGTTACTGGCAAGGGAATCATAGATGGTGCAGGTGATATTTGGCGCCTTGGAAAGAAGAATGAAATGCCACCTATGGTATGGAATGAATGTATACAAAGTGGAGGAATACTTAGTGAGGATGGTGAGTTGTGGTATCCTACGGAAAGTTACTATCGCGGTGCCAAAGATGCCATTCAAAACATTGTTCCCTGGGCTAAGACAATGGAGGATTTTGAAAGCGTTCGTGACTTTTTACGACCTGTAATGGTGAATTTCAGAGAATGTGATGGAGTTTTGCTGGAAGGAATTGTGTTCCAAAATTCTCCTTGTTGGAATGTACACCTCTCTCTTAGCCGTGATATTATTGTTCACAATATCGCTGTGCGTTGTCCGTGGTATGCCAAGAATGGTGATGGAATAGATATTGAGTCATGTACCAATTTGCTTCTTACCGACAGTTGGTTTGATGTAGGTGATGATGCTATCTGTATTAAAAGTGGCAAAGATGAAGAGGGACGTCGTCGTGGTATACCGGCTTCTAATATTATTGTGGACAACTGCGTTTGCTATCATGGACATGGAGGCTTTGTTGTGGGCAGCGAGATGAGTGGGGGAGTAAAGAACATTGCCGTATCCAATTGTCGCTTTTCGGGTACGGATGTAGGCCTGAGATTCAAGAGTAAACGTGGACGTGGAGGTGTTGTAGAGAACATTTACATTAAAAATATCATGATGAATGATATCGTTTCGGAAGCTTTACTATTTGACTTGTTCTATGGGAAACGGGTGAGCGTGAAACTACCGGAACAAGACGAGGACATGATTGCTTTTGATGCAGATGAGACTACGCCACAATTCAAGGATATATATATATCGCAGGTAACCTGTCACGGAGCAAAACGGGCAATGCTTTTCAACGGACTGCCGGAGATGAATGTCCGGAATGTATTTATAGAAGATTGTCACATATACGCTGACGAAGGTGCAAAGATACACGAAGCTACCAATGTAAACCTGCGTAATGTGATGGTTACTCCAAAAAGTGGTCCGGCATTGATGCTCAATAATGTGAAAGATTTAACTGTTATAGGTTTTCAATGTCGCCGGATAGATGGGAACGCTTTGATAGTAACGGGCAGTCGCAATCGGTTGATTTCAGTTTCTTCTTCTTGTATATCGGGGAGAAACGCTTTTGTTTCAAATAAGGCGGAAGGGAGCGTTGTATATAAATAAGCTAAGATGAAAATATTTATATATTTTTTTCTCGTTATTTTATCGGTAACGGATATTACAGCGAATGCAGGCGATTCACTTTATCAGGCAGATTTTGTCGTATCTGCTGATGGAAGTGGTAATTTTAAAACTTTAAGTGAGGCAATAGTGGCTGTTCCTGATTTTTGCGACCGTGAAACAGTTGTATTTTTAGAGGAAGGAATATATCAAGAGAAAGTTAATATACCTTCGTCAAAGAAAAATCTCAGGATTATTGGTAGGCCGGGAGGGCAAACGGTCATCACTTGGCATGATTCTGCCAGATTACCAGGAAAAACCGGAGTGCGCATTGGCACTCCGGGAACGGCAACTATCATTAATGCTGCTGATTCTTTTGTTGCAGAAAACATTACGATTGAGAATTCGTCGGAACCTGCTGTAGGGCAAGCGGTAGCATTACTTTGTATGGGTGATAGGCAACGTTACATAAATTGCCATATAAAAGGCAATCATGATACGTTGTTCCTATATGGTATCGGAAATCTGAAAGAAGATGAATTATGTAGTCGAAACAAGTGCTATTTGTTTGTAAACTGTCTGATTGAAGGAACCACGGACTTCATTTTCGGAAGTGCGACAGCTTATTTTAAAGAATGCACTATTTTGAGTAAAAAGAACTCTTATATAACAGCTGCATCGACTTGTAAAGGACAACAATATGGATTTATTTTTGATAGCTGTTCCTTGATTGCAGCGAAGAATGTAGATCATGTTTTTCTGGGTCGCCCTTGGAGAATCCATGCTCAAACTGTCTTTTTAAATTGTTTTTTGGGTACTCATATATGTCCGGAAGGTTGGTCAGATTGGAAGAAAGCTATCGTACAGAGCGGAACTGCATTTTATGCCGAATATAATAATAAGGGACCTGGGGCTGGAACTGGCAAAAGAGTAGTATGGAGTCGGCAACTCACATCGGAAGAAATTGAAAAATATAAGCTGAAGGCTGTGTGGGGAGAAGAATAGTTTTATATTTGTTCCAATAAACCCTTTATTTATGAGGAAATTTCTACATATATTGTTTTTCTGCATTTGGATATCTCCAATGACGATATCAGCACAATCTTTACGAGGTACTTTTTCAACGTACACATCGTTAGATGGACTCGTGCATAATAACATTTTAGATATTTATACCGATTCAAGAGGTTTTGTCTGGATATGTACTTGGAATGGGATAAGCCGTTTTGACGGTTACCATTTTAAAAATTATTGCAATGATCCGGATAATCTTCCGGTACAGCATAATCGTTTCACTCAGGTCATGGAGGATGCGAACGGGCATTTATGGTTTCAGACTTACGATGGGCACCTCTATCGCTTTAATCGTTTTACAGAACAATTCGAGAGTATAGATCAACTTGTAGATCAACTTGCTGGGAAATCTTATCGTATAGGAAAAGTCTTATTTTGCCATAAAACAGGGACTGTATGGGTTGAGTTTCAAGATAATGGCGTGGTATGTTTCTCTGGTTCCAAAAACAGCTCCCCTCTGACGGCTCATAGTTTTATTGGAAATAGACAGATAGATTCCGCTGTTTCTTTTATGTGTGAAACAGTTGATGGTGCTGTTTGGCTGGTTTGCGATAGGGGGAGGCGTGTGATAACTATAACACCCGATTTTCAGATTGAGATGCGTATTAAAAGTGATGAACCGATTATTGCAGCAGCCGTTGTAGGTGAAGGAATTGCTTTCGCTACAAAATATCACTTGATTTCTCGGTTTTTGAAAGGCTACTCTCTACTTTGCTATGATGATATCAAAATAGATGGCATAACGACTCTGGCTAGTGCAGCAGATGGAAGTGAACTATATATCGGTACTTCCTTCAGTGGGGTTAAAGTGCTGAAGAAAAAGATGAATGCTTTGGAAGATAAAATGCCGTCAGGTATTGTGCCACAGCATATATGCCACATGACAGTTGATTCTCACAATACTGTGTGGATAACCGATTTGTGCCCGGGTATTACACGCTTTGATCCCTCAAGATGTGATTATAAACACTTCAGTCAAGAGTTGAATACTGTTGATTATTTTTCCGATACATTGAGCGTAGTACAAGAATGTAATGATGTTGTATGGATAAAAATGAAACAAGCAGGTTTTGGCTATTATAACCGGGAGAAAGACTTGGTAGAACCTTTCTTTAATGTACCTTCAACCGATTTCAGAATGACAAATGGAGTTACCGCTTTCGAAATAGATGATGATAATGTCATGTGGCTTTCGCCATATTATGAAAAAGGATTAGTGAAAATTGTTATAGAAGATGCCCGGTCGGATATTTTCCAACTTTCAAGTGGACAGGACACAAATTATCCAGATAATATACGCGCTCTCCAATTGGATAGAGATAGTAATCTATGGGTCGGAACAAAGAATGGTAGATTATATTGTTATGATAGTCAATACAATTTAAAACATCTCTATTCTCATTCTGATAATGGAAATCCATTAGGCAAGATATATGCTATTTTTGAGGATTCACTTCGAAATATTTGGGTTGGGACTAAAGGAAATGGGTTGTGGCGTCTTACCCCTGACGGGAAGGAATATAAATTTAATCATTATCTTCATGTAGAAGGAGATATTGGGTCACTTTCTGATAATCATGTTTATGCTATTGACCAGGATTGTTTTGGCAGAATATGGATTGCGACTTTTGAAGGAGGAATAAATCTGTTGTCTGATATCGACTCTGATCGCTTTATAAATATTTATAATAATTTTCCCAATTATCCTAGGGGAGAGGGCAAGCGAGTCAGATATATACTTAGTGATACATTAGATAGAATGTTTATAGCTACGACTGAGGGATTGATGATATGTAATCCTTCAGAATCACCCGAAGAAATGCAATTTACTGTATGTAGACGCTATCCGGGCAGTAAGAATTCTATTGGAGGAAATGATGTCATACATATATTGAAAGATTCCTCCGGACAGATATGGCTATCAACTTATGGAGGAGGATTAAGTTTAATAAAAGGATATTCCGACAATGAGGTACCCATATTTGTGAATTATACGACAGTTAATGGCTTGCTTGACAATATCGTGTTGGCTGCAGCCGAAGATATTGACAAGAATATTTGGATTTCGACCGAGAAAGGAATCATGCGTTTTGAACCTCAGCAGAAAATATTCACTGATTATTCTCTATGGAGCAACTCTACTCCGATATCTTATAATGAAGCATCCGTTGCCACTGACGCTAAAGGCACTATCCTTTTTGGAGGGCTAAATAAACTACAGATGATAAATACTCATAAAGTGCAGTTCTCTCAATATGAATATCGTCTGTCATTCACGGATCTGGAAATACAGGATCAGAAGATCGCAAATCCTTTTTTGGAGACTGATATAACAAAGAATGAGATAGAATTACCATATAATTATTTACTCTTCCGGGTAGAGTTTGCATCACTTAATTTCCGATTGCAAGACAAAGTAAATTATATGTATTATTTGGAAGGGTATGATAATACTTGGACTATTTCGCGAAAAGTAAACAGTGCCTATTATTCAAAAGTTCCTCATGGGCATTATACTTTTCATGTCAAAGCTTTTGTTGGCAATGAGTTGATGAACAGTCCGGAGATTACGATGAAGATTCACATTGCTACTCCTCCATGGCTCAGCTGGTATGCTTATTGTATATATAGTATTCTGTTTTTAGCTGTATTATGGCTTGTAATGCGCACACTTTATATAATGACAAAGCTTCGTGCAGAAACAAGGATGGAACAACACATGTCGGAAATGAAGATAAGATTCTTTACTAATATTTCACATGAATTGCGCACTCCTTTGACCCTTATTATTGGAGGATTGGAGGATTTGCAAAAACGGGAAACATTGTCAAAAAGAGGACAAGACAGTTTAGGAATGTCATACAAGAATTCCAAACGGATGTTATCTTTAATAAACCAATTACTCGACTTCCGTAAAATAGTTAAAGACAAATTGGAACTTAAAGTACAGAATGCTGATATTATACCCATAGCTCAGAATGTACTTAAAGACTTCAGGGATATGGCTGATGAACGAAAAATCACTCTCTTATTGACAGTTTCTCATAGTTGTATTATGTTATGGATTGATACGGAGCGAATGGAGAGTGTGTTATACAATTTACTTTCCAATGCTTTTAAATTTACTCCGGATAATGGGAGGGTTTCTCTGTCTATAACATGTAAGGAGGCAGAAGATGAAAAGGACTGTGTTTATATATCTGTAGATGATTCCGGAGTGGGAATCTCCAAAGAACACCAGAAACAGATATTTGCCCGTTTCTCACAATTTCGGAAAGCGATAAGGAGAGATATACATGGAAGTGGAATAGGCTTAGCTTTGTGTCGGGAGATTGTGGAATTACATCATGGTACCATTAATGTGGAAAGTACGGTGGGGAAAGGCAGTACCTTCACAATAAAACTCTTGCGGGGTAATCAACATTTCAGTATGGAGCAGATTGATTTTGACACTGTAGCGGATGAAAATAATTATTCGGTGTCGACTGACATGAAAAATATATCAGCGACTTATTCAGAACAGGCTCTTCCAAAGGATGCGCCAACAATTTTGCTTGTTGACGATAATGCAGAGATACGTAAATTTATCTTTAATAACTTGATGGAGAGTTATAGAGTGATTGAAGCTGTGGATGGGGTGGATGCATTGGACAAAATCGCTGTCCATCAACCGGACGTTATCGTGACAGATTTAATCATGCCACGGATGGATGGAATCGAATTGGTGGATAAGCTTCGCCATAACTTTGAGACCAGTCATGTTCCTATTATTATGCTTACGGCAAAACAAACTTCGGAAGATAAATTTAAAGCTATAAAGTATGGGGCAGATAGCTATATTACCAAACCATTTAGTGTGGAATTTTTGCTGGTTTGCATAGACAATCTCCTTACACGGCGCAGATTGCTTTTTGAACATTTCTCATCTCAGTCTGCCAATCATCGCATTGAAGAGTTTGTATCACAGGAGGATGTGGTGGTGACCAATCGTGATCAAGAGTTCATGAAGGAACTTATGGAATGGATAGATACTAATATACATGATACGGAATTGACGGTCAATGATCTGGCTGTTCATCTCAAGTTGGGAAGAACTACTATGTATAATAAAATAAAATCTTTGACTGGCAAATCTCCTATAGAGCTTATCAAAGAGTATCGTGTGATAAAAGCCGAATTGCTTATTAGAACCGGACAGTTCTCCATATCAGAAGTTGCCTATCAGTTGGGATTCTCAGATCCGGGTTATTTTAGTCGTTGTTTCAAGGAACAATATAAGGTGTCGCCCAAGGAATATATTCAACTGCATAAATTCAAGAATAAAGAAGATGAAATAAATAGTATTTGATAAAAAGTGAATGATAACTGATGATTTTTACAAATCTCCATTTTATAGATTACTTACTTTTGTAACATCAAATTTTAAAAGAATACGTAATATGAGAAAGCTAGTTAAACTTATTATGCTTGTGTTCGTAATATTGTTTGTTGTTTTTCCCTGTAAAGCGGAAGGATACGGTAAATACTATCAAGGTTTGCCTTTTGATATTCCAAAAGCGGTTACTCCTGCTATTCCTGAACTGGAAGTTTCTCTGGCTGAGTATGGTGGTATCGGTAATGGCATGACATTGAATACTCAGGCATTTGCGGCGGCTATAGCAGACTTGTCAGAACGTGGCGGAGGGCATTTAATTGTTCCGGAGGGGATATGGCTTACTGGTCCTATCGTTTTGAAAAGTAATATCGACTTGCATGTTTTGAAAAATGCAATTGTTTTATTTACACCTGATAAAACGCAATATCCTTTATTATCACCGGATGAGGGCACTTCTGGAAGCCGTTGCCAATCTCCTATCAGTGCTTATCATGAAAGTAATTTTTCAATTACCGGTGAAGGTGTATTTGATGGTAACGGAGAATTATGGCGTCCGGTCAAGCGTTTTAAGGTTAGCAATGCAGAATGGAATAGTTTTATAAAAACAGGTGGGACTGTACAACAGGATGGAGCAATATGGTATCCTGAAACATCATCTGAGAAGTTAGCCAAGAAACGTCCACGTATGGTACGCTTTGTCCGTTGCGAGAGAGTATTGTTGCAAGGTGTCGTGTTCCAGAATTCTCCGAGTTTTCATGTAAATTTTATTTTAAGCGATAATATTGTGGTTGATGGAATTATGGTTCGTTGTCCTTGGAATGCTCAGAATGGTGATGGCATTGATTTGAGTTCATGTACAAATGCACTGATAGTGAATTGTGCGGTAGACGCGGGAGATGACGCCATCTGTCTGAAAAGTGGAATTGGTGATGTGGGACGTAGAAGAGGACCTTGTGCCAACATTATTATAGATAATTGTACCGTGTTTCATGGGCATGGCGGATTTGTCATCGGAAGTGATACGGGAGGTGGTATTGATAGAGTCTCTGTGAGGAACTGCCGTTTCATTGATACTGATACTGGACTTCGATTCAAAAGCAAACGAGGTCGTGGTGGAGTTGTGTCTAATGTATACGTAGACAATATCATGATGAATGATATAGCGAACTATGCTATTTGGTTTGACTCTTACTATCAAGAGAAAACTCCTGAACCGGATGGTATTCCGGAAGGAGGTGAAATGACTGATGTTCCCTTCATGCCGGTAACTGATGACACTCCGTGTTTTCAAGACATACATATTTCAAACATCACATGCCGTGATGCTGGTAGGGCAATGTTTTTCAATGGCCTTCCGGAAATGAATGTAAGTAATGTATCTCTTACTGACTGTATGATACATTCTGTTGCCGGAGCGCAGGTTGATGAGACATGTGGATTACGGATGGAAAATATACATTTGGATGTTGCAGAAGGGCCGGTACTTTCATTCAATAACTCAAAAGACATTGAGGTCAAAGATTTAGTTTATGCCGGAAACGGAGAGCAAAAAGTTCGGGTGTCCGGTAGTCGTAACCGGAATATTAAGATAAAGGGAGGAAAGTTTTGCATCGACGATGTATTATTTACTCCGAAAGCTAAAAAGGCAATAACGATAGATTGATAAATTTAATACTAAATTGATTTCAGATGGAAAAACAAAAATTATTTAGCATCTCTTGTGGAATCGCAGGAGCTATGGTTGCTTGTAGCTGTGCGCAGCAGCCGGAAGCGGAATGGAAACAAAGCCCCAATGTCATTTATATTTTGGCAGACGACCTTGGTATAGGTGATATTTCACCGTATGGGCAGAATTTAATAAAGACTCCTAATTTGCAACGGATGTCTGATGAAGGTATGCGGTTTACGCAGTGCTATTCCGGTACTTCTGTTTCGGCGCCTTCGCGTGCATCACTGATGACAGGGCAACATACGGGACATACATATATTCGCGGCAACATGCGTATGGATCCTGAAGGACAAGTAGCAATGCCTGCCGGTACATATACTATTGCAGAACTGTTCCATGAGGCTGGCTATGCAACCGGGTGTTTTGGAAAGTGGGGTTTGGGATATCCAGGTTCCGAATCAGATCCGACTAAAGTGGGCTTCGATGAGTTCTTGGGGTATAATTGTCAAACATTGGCTCATGATTATTATCCCGATCATCTGTGGGACGGTACAAAACGTGTAGAATTTCCCGAAAATTACAATCAGGCTGAGGGTACGTATTCAGCGGATTTAATCCATAATCGGGCTTTACAGTATATTCGCAGCCATGCGGGAGAAAAATTCTTTGCCTATTTATCATATACTCTTCCCCATGCAGAATTGGTTTTGCCGAAAGATTCGGTATATCAATCTTATTGTAATCTCATCCCGGCAAAAGATGATGAGGCTTGGGCAGAGCAAAACCCGAACCGCCGGGGAGCTTATGGTGCGGCAGAACGTCCTTTGGCTGCATTTGCTTCAATGGTAACTCGTTTGGACAAATATGTGGGTGAGATAATGGAACTGTTAGCTGAATTGGGAATTGATGATAACACTATTGTCGTATTTACTTCTGATAATGGACCTCATAGAGAAGGCGGGGCAAACCCTGATTATTTTAAAAGTTACGGACCTTATCGCGGAGTGAAGCGTGATCTCTATGAGGGGGGCATTCGTATGCCGATGATTATCCGTTGCCCGAATCATATTGAGGGTGGAGTTACGAATGACCATATTATGGCTTTCTGGGATATGATGCCAACCTTTGCCGAGTTAACAGGCACTACACGTGATATTCAAACTGACGGCATTTCGTTCTTGCCGACTTTGTTAGGAAAAGGTAAGCAGAAGGAACACGAATATCTTTATTGGGAGTTTCATGAAAAAGGAGGTAGACAAGCTCTACGTTATGGCAATTGGAAAGGCGTGCGACTGTTTGTTGGTTGTCCGGAGAAAACAACATTTGAACTTTATGACTTATCCAAAGATATACATGAGGATAATGATGTTTCAGAACAATATCCAGAGATGGTAAAGAAAATAGAAACATTGATGCAAGGTGCGCGTACAGAATCTGAATTGTTTGACTTTAGTCGTATGTAAGTTATGGTATTGATGGTTTATTAATGAGCGACTTCTATATTGATAATCTATTTGGTTTTTCTTCAGCGGAATTGAAGAAAGATCAAATAGGTTAGTATAACATGGAGTAGTTGTTTATTCTCATGGCTCAGCATTATCTGTATTGTTGGATGGGCGGGGTTAAAAACAAAAAATGAGGAAAGCGTAGGAAACATCAAAGGAAGAAAAATATTACATGGCAACAAGTGCTTAAGAGTTTTACATTATTCAATGCGCATGGACGGTTTGCAGTACTAAAGAATTTAGATTCTTTTATAAATATAAAACTCTGTCGAAAGAATAAAAGCATAAAAAATGAAGAGTAAAGCCTAACGAAAAGAAAGACTTACTTTTCATTCTATACAATATAAGGCATTTACTGAATATCCCTAGACTATCGTTTCACTTCAACAGGCTCCACTTTGTATCCTTCCTTTTGCAGAAGGGTGATTAGTCCATTCTCTCCCGGCAGATGCCGCACTCCGACGGCAATAAAGGTCGTTTTGTCCTTTATGAGTCCGGTGAGTTTGGTTATCCAGTTCATGTTCCGGGCTTTCAACAATACTTTTCGTTGATGTATGGCTATCTCCTGTAAGTAGGGAGAAGCGTTAAGGTAGAAAGCATCCATTTGAATCTCATATTCGATCAGGCGCTTCATGCTTTGTGAACGGTATACTTCTACAAGAGCATCGGTTAAGGTTTGAAATTGTGTATATTCCTTGTCTTTCTCTTTTTCTTTTCGGCAGTATTCTGCCAATGCAGTTGCATTTTCTTTTAAATCTCCGGGCATTATCATTTCAAATTGTTCTGAGATTGTTTCCAGCCCGTTGATTATATATCCCTTTTCTTTGGCTTTCTTTTCTAATACGGCATCCATTACCTGAGAGTGGATGCTGTCTATCTGTGATTCTGAATATCCTGCTTTCTTTAACTTCATTATTTGGTCTATTTGTCCTAAAAGCATAGACAGATGCCCCGGCTTTAGGTACATCCGATGTAGTGGTACATCCATTTTATGGCGCAACGTTGAGTCTACGAGCTGATAATCTTCTTCATTTAGCAAATCATGGTAAGTTGTGCCTGCGGGCAACTTGGCGTTGGAAAAGAAAGAGGTTGAATCGTTGCTATAGGCTACTTCTCCTACATACTGGCTGCAAGCGTCGAGGGCTTGACGAAATCCCGGAATGCTATCTACGTATCCATAAAGAATGTGAGGTGAGCCATGATATGTTCCGAACAGATAAGCAGGGTGAGCGAGGCCATTGCCTGATATTTTCCATAACCAGCCGCCTTCTGATTGTGTTTTTGCGGAAGAATCATAACTATGAAATATCTTCTCTTGTTGGGCTGATGCTGCTGTGCAGTAAGAGAGGATGATATATAATAAAAGAAAAGTTGGGTTCTTCATAATAGCATTAGTTTATGGGGTGATTTTTACAAAAGTAATGAAAATAGGTGATTATTTAGGAAAATTGCACGGAAAGTATCATGGTGTAGTTTACTCCAAGTGATAACTCCATTTACATGCCGAGGTAAAGGCCGTTACAATAGGAGGTAACAAGCGTTACAATAAGAGGTAAAGCTCGTTACATCCCGGGGTAAATGCTTTTACATTACCTGATGAATTGAATGTAAATACTATCTATTGATAATCAGTAAACTAATAGGATTTATTAGCAAGGATAATTCATGTTTGTAAAAATAGTACTGATTAAAATTATTTCAGTCCTTTCCAATGTCTCGCGAACCATACCAAATCCTTTACCGTCTCTTGAATATTCCACCACAGTACTTTCAGCCTTG
Organism: Bacteroides cellulosilyticus; assembly: GCF_020091405.1. Lineage (NCBI taxonomy): Bacteria > Pseudomonadati > Bacteroidota > Bacteroidia > Bacteroidales > Bacteroidaceae > Bacteroides > Bacteroides cellulosilyticus. Next base: position 965,310 of record NZ_CP081903.1, on the reverse strand, counting down.
GAGGTCTGTGCATCGGCAAGTATATCCTCCACACTCCACTTTCCAGATCGAGAATGAAATACACCTTCCCGCGGCACATCACATAAAGAAAATCACCTTTCACAAAGGCACTGTACACGGAATCAAGCGGTAATTTACATTCGCATTTTTCTTCCGGAAAGTCTTTACAGGGAGGTTCCAGCTTGATGCTGGCATAGTCGGAATCGAGCGTAAAACCATATTTTATACTTAATGGGTAGAGCACCTCCCATATCTCGTGCTTCCTCTGTTCTACCATGCAGTGGATGGCTGCTGTTATCATCTCATCCTTCGGGGTATTCATGTCTTCTTCGGGTTTTAAATATTTAAAATTGCCCTCATCCCCTTTATGCAAAAAGAAGTCGGACGTATAGTTCATATTTATGTAACGAAAGGCACTGGTATACCCACAGAACTCATAAACATGCTTGCACGCCCGACCCTTTTTGGTCTGCGTGAAACATCTTTATTGAAGTTCTGTTTTTTGACTTAAATAAAATTACCAGTTTTTTCGTTATCAAAAATAGCTTCAACATGCCGCATTTCTCTTCGGCTTATGCAAAGATAAATGAATTGTAGGGAATAACCAAAAGGAAGGATGCTTTTTATGGAATATCCTACACCCACTATTTCAGAGAAAATGCTCTTCCCGTTCTTTCAGATCTTCTCGAACTTCCTGTTCATCGGCATTCCGGCTGAAATATGCCTGAAACAACTATAATCCTGGAAGTTTCAGCTGGAATGCCGATGAACAGGAAGTTCGGGAAAAAACTGAAAGGCTGCAGGAAGAAAAGAACACTTGATGTATTGAGTATAATTATAACAAGCAATGTCATGATGCAAAACTAGCAATATTCCGTATTACGACATTGCTTGTTTTGCATCATGACATTGCTTGTTTGAGGCACGCCCGATTCAAACGGAATATATAAGAGGTATGTGAAAAGCAAGTAATATATGTGTACGAATATCCTTTTTCGTACAAGGGGATTTATCGCTGATTATCAATGCGCTACAAAGTGTCAGTTTCTTGTCGACAAGAAATTAGGAGTTTGTTGACAAGAAGTTAACTTCCTGTCGACAAACTCTTAACTTCCTGTGAAAGGAGAAATAGCAGATTTTTCGGTTTTCTTACACTGTGTGATTGGCAGGACGAATATATCGTCACCGTTGCAGTTATAGCAGGATACATTTTTATGCTATGCGAGAAAAGTGTGTATGTGATGCGGATAAATAACGGATCATTCTAAACTTCCGGCCTATACGTTCAATCATCCGTATTTAGAAAGACTGAACGCTTTTCTTTTATCCTGTTCTTTGGGCGTCTATATGACGGTGGTATTGATATATAGACTGTACATCCGGAATGGTTTGTCTGCTTGTATTTAGCATCTTGTCGCATCTATATGGACTATTTGTCGCCTGTCATTTCTCTTTTCTATCTAATAAATAATGTTTATGGCTTAACTTTGCTCGCTATAATTTTAAACATAAAAAGAAAATGAAGATGAAAAGAATTTTTGGGCTGTCTTTATGCCTGCTTACTGTGTTTTTATTGGGAGCTTGTTCTTCGGATGATACTCCGGTTGCTAATGTTCCGCAACTTTCCGGAAACATTACGTTTGATCGTACGCGAGTAGGAGTAGGCCAGCCTGTGAAGATGAGTTTTGCTTTGCCGGCATCAGTCAGTTCAGACGTGTCGAAAACGGAGTATTCTTTCAATTTGGGTGGCATAGCCGATCTGCCCGTAGAAGCGGAAAATAATGTTTGTAGCTATACGTATGCCTTCAGCGAAGCAGGTACATACACGGTTAGTTTCAAGGTGCGCTATCAGTTCAACTATCCTGATGCGGAAGGTAAGATTTATAGGGACGACGTTATACAGAAAGAATTGCAGGTAGTAGCTTGTGATGTACGCAATTCCTTCTGGGGTGATAATCTTGAAGAGACTCAGCGGAACTGTGGCGGTGTGTTGGAGAAACAGAAAGGGGATGCCGAATTGTATGCGGCCGTATTGAAAAGTGAGTTCGGCTCTTCGCTGACGGGAGGAAAAGAGACGACTGTCGGTTATACCTTCAAGAGTGATAAGCTGTATAAGGTGCAGGAAGTGAATTTATTTGAAACCCAAGTACCTTTCACCATTATGCGCCAATATTATAAAGATATTAAGAAAGTATATGGCGAAACCCTGGAAATAAATTGGAGTGATGACACCGAGAAAAACAATAAGTATGCCGAGGCTTGCCTGAATGGTAGTGACAAGGCCGCTTTAGATGCATTGAACGCTTTCCTGACAGAAACTGAAGGAGAATGGGTCTCTTTCAACTTTGAAAAGGGAAGTACGATGATGGTAGTGCAATGTTATAAAAGTGATGGTAAGTGGGTGGTGAAACGCACTTATATGGAGAAGGAATAACAGATAGCATTTGAGTTGAAGGTTTTGAAAATGAGGGTTACACTATTATGATGTTGTGGTGTAACCCCATTAGTCCATAGGGGGCTCTCTGTGCTGTTTTTCCTGTACTATCTTCTTGTAATCGGAAGGTGTCATGTCAAATGCAGCTTTAAATAAACGCTGAAAATTGCGGGTATTGGCAAAGCCGGATTCTTCGGAAATGGCTTGTATGGTATAGTTCGGGTGAATCTTTAATTCTGTTAATGCATGTTTCAAACGTATTTCTGTGAGATATTGCGAGAAAGTCATATTTGTATTTTCTTGTAACATTTGTCCGAATCGGTTTTTATCTATGGAGAGTCGCTCCAGCATATCTTGCCTTGAAAGCTCAGGTATCAGATAAAGTTTCTCGTCTTTGATAAGGCGTTCCATCTTTTTAAATAAGCTTTTGTTGAGAGAATTTTCCTGATCGGATTCTTCTATTACAGCTATCTGCCTGTGTAGTCTGTCTATCTCTCTTTCATAAGACATCAAACTGTCCAGCTTATTTGCCATGAGTATATTCTTTTTTCTTATGATGTTCATGTGGCGTATGGCCAGCCATAGTGATATGAGAGCTAAAACGAATGCGCAACCTAACAAAACCTGAACTATAAAAGAATTATGGAGTTGCTCATCCTTTTGACGAATGTTCCATTCCTTCTCTTGCAGTTTGTAGATAGTAGCCAATTCCAGAGCAGTTTCTTTTTTGTCACGAACATTCAAACTGTCTTCTATAACCTGTATCCTTTTCTGATATTGGAGGGCTTCCCGATAATTGCTCAAACCTTGGCAGGCCTCTGATAAATTCACTAATACCTCGATGAAATCGTTGTTTATCGTATCTGTTGTTTGATTGATCGGCTCTTTTTTTTCGTAGTAATCCAATACCTGCCCATATTGTTTCATGGCCAATTGATATACCAGGACGTATCTTTGCATATCCTTCTTTTTTGAATAGTTGGTGGCGGAGAATCGGGAAAAATAGTCTAAAGCTTTTTCTGTTTCTTCTGATTTGGCATAGAGATAGGCTTGCTTGATATATAAATAGGCCGATTGCTGGTTTATATATCCCAATGGAATGCCATCTTGCTTTTTCATCAGGTTGATTAATTCTTCACGTTTATTGCAGATAGCAATTGCTTCTTTATATTTCCCCTCTTTGGACAGGTAACTGGTTAACTCTCCGTAAAAATAAGAAAGATAGGGCTTCATGCGGAATGATTCTTCATTCTCCAATAAATTAATGGCTTGTATGAAATAGTCATACGCTTCTTGCTTTTGGTTTAAAGCATAATAGTTTTCTCCCATAGTGAACAGGAAATTAGCTTCTGTCTGCTTATGTCCCATTTCTCGGGCGGCCTTGATGCCTTCTGTCAGATAACGGATGCTTAGTTTATGATTTTCCAGAAGTTTATATGCGTTGACAATACATGACATTGTCTGTAAGTAATAGATATATTCGTGTCGGAGTATAGTGTCTTGATAGGCTTTCAGGGCATAATTCAAAGCCATTCGTTGTTGCCCTTTGCCGGCGTAGACTATTCCTCGTTGCGCATTTATCAGGCAAAGCTTTTCAAGTTTCTTTGCCTCCATTGTATTTAGTAAACTGAGAGCACTGTCTGGTGTGGCAATATGTACTTTCAAAACGTGTTTGAGAGTGTATATTGAATCAGAAGTAGCGTCAGCTTTTGCTTCAGCTGTTATGCATATAAATAGTATGCTGATACTCAGTAAACATGAAAGGGCATATCTCATTTTGTGTGATAATTGAATAGTTGATTTGTTTTGAGTCAGACATGGATAACTGCCCCGTCCAACAATTTCAGATACAGTTCTATCGCCTCTTCTATCTCCTGAATGAAAATGAACTCATCTGCCGTATGGGAACGGCTGCTCTTTCCCGGTCCCATTTTCAAAGAAGGGAATGACATCAGAGCCTGGTCGGAAAGGGTAGGGGAGCCGAAAGGTACACGTCCCATGGCAACGGCACGTTGCACTATCGGGTGCTGCTCTTCCACATGAGAAGAACTTAAACGGAACGAACGTGCTTTGGCCTCGCAGGTAATGTGTTTTTGTATTTCTGCAAATAGTTCCTGATTGCTGTAACACTCGTTGCTGCGGATGTCTACCACAAAGGTACAACGGTCTGGGATTACATTGTGTTGCGTGCCTGCATTGATCTGCGTTACACTCATCTTTACAGGACCTAATAGTGGAGATACCTTTTCAAAATGATGGTCGCGGAACCAGGCGATATCTTCCAATACTTTATATATGGCATTGTCTCCTTCATTTCGTGCGGCATGTCCGGCTTTCCCGTAAGCGGTCACGTCCAGTACCATTAATCCCTTTTCCGCAATGGCAGGTTGCATTTCGGTAGGTTCACCTACAATAGCAAAATGGATCGGAGGAAGTTCAGGCAATACGCATTCGATGCCCCCTTTCCCGGAAACTTCTTCTTCGCAGGAAGCGAGATAGATGAGATTATACTTCTGTGTGGTACGGCAAAGATGCAGAAAGACTTGCAACAGACTGACGACACTTGCTCCGGCATCATTACTACCTAATCCATATAATTTCCCGTTACTTTCCATGGTAGGTGTAAACGGATCTTTCCGCCAGCCGTTCACAGCTTTCACGGTATCAATGTGTGAGTTCAGCAACAAGGTAGGCTTATTTAAGTCGAACATCGGACTAAGACACCATACGTTATTGCCTTTTCGTCCGGTTGCCATGCCTTGCAACTCTATATAATTCTGTAGATAATCAGCTGCTTTTTCTTCATCGCGGCTAAGAGAAGGGATAGCAATCAGAGACTTAAGAACTCCGGTTGCTTCAGAAACCATTGTGGGTATATCGTAAGTCATATCTCAATCAGTTAAATTATTGGGATGCAAACTTACGGATAAATACTGAAATATGCTTAATCGGCAGGATAAAAATGCCATTCCATCCGTTGATGCCGGTGAATAAGGAAAGGGTAGTGTGTGCAAGGTGAAAGAGTAATCAGCAAAGGGCGTTCAATGACGCCCTTTGCTGATTACTTTATGTTTTTAGAACATATAGCTCAGAGAGATCATCATGTTACGGTTCTTGTTATCTATGTGATCGGCGTTATCTATTAACCCCCAGTCATACCCGAAAGCAACTTGAAACTTTTTGCAGAATTCTACACCGAATTTCAACCCGAGACCGAGATCAAAACGTTTCATGCCACCACCATCTTCATCGAAAACATTATCAGATGCATCCGACGATTCAGCTCCATCTATCTTAACCTTACCAAAGAGACCGATAGCAACATAAGGACCTGCATTGCCGAAAACGGCGAAATTCTCATTCACTGTATATTTATAACCCATGTGTACGGGAATTTCTAAATAGCAAGGATTATACTTGATATCGTAGGAACCAAGATTAACCTTGGCACCTTTTAGTGACAGTAGGGCACCTAAATCCAAATATACTCCTTCGGCAATTTGTGGCAATCCCACTTCAGCCTTGACTCCGGCGTGGAATCCTACTTTGCTACTGAATGCATCTCCGGAAAAATTACTGGAGTTCATACCGAGCGTTGCCCCCCATTTGAGGTTCTCTTGTGCATTTATACTCGTGAAACTTATTGCCAATAATGCGAATATTACTAAAATCTTTTTCATGTAATTAAGTCTTTAAATTGGTTTATGTAATTGTAAATATAAGGATCAAGTATGTTGGAAGAAGGCGTTGGATGACGCCTTTTTCTTATTCCTGATATCGTTAGAACATGAGTCCTAAGGAAATCATCAGGTTTCTATTCTTGCAGCCCATCAATTCCTCAGCTTCAATAAATCCGAAGTCGTAGCCGATGGAGAACTGATACTTCTTACTGATTTCTATACCTGCTTTCAGTCCCAATCCAAGGTCAAAACGTTTGAATCCGTCATCGCCAAACACGTTCTCTGATTCGGAAACCTTGGAACCTCCATCTACCAAACTGCCGTCAGCTGTCATTTTCGCTTTACCGAACAGACCGATTGCAATGTAAGGACCTGCATTGGCAAACAAGGAGAAATTATCATTTACAGCATATTTATAGCCAATGTGTACCGGAATCTCCAAATAGTACGGGTTGATCTTGAAACTGGCCATACTGCCTGCTTCAACTTTGGCGCCTTTTAGCGAAAGCAGCGCTCCGAAATCCATATAAAGACCTTCCGTAAACTGAGGCAGTCCCAATTCAGCCTTAACGCCTGCATGGAAACCTACGCGACTGTCCAATCCGGTTACGTTGAGGCTGCTTACATTCATACCTGCCGTGACACCCCATCTGAGGTTATCTTGTGCGTTGATACTCCCTAAACCTATCGCCAATATGGCGACTAATGCTAAAATCTTTTTCATGTTAGTTAAGTAATTGCGTTGATATTTAAAAAACTATCGGGTGCAAATATATACATATATTTGTATTTCTTTGGAAAAACGAACAAAAATGTAGGGTAACCACTCTTTTTTAGAGTCGGATAGTACTAATATTGCGGAAGTATATACTAAATATTTAATTCTCAATATAGAAATAGTTTCAAATGAAACCACTACCTTTGTGCCGAATTTACCAATATATGAATAATATGACTTATCATCATTTATCTGTCCTCGTACATCGGCGGGCAGAGAAGTATGGCGACAAGGTGGCTCTGAAATACAGGGATTACGAAACGTCGCAGTGGATCCCCATCACTTGGAATCAATTCTCACAAACAGTTCGACAAGTTGCGAATGCACTCGTAGAGTTAGGAGTGCAGGAAGAAGAAAACATAGGAATCTTTTCTCAGAACAAGCCCGAATGCCTTTATATAGATTTCGGGGCATTTGCTAACCGTGCGGTGACCATACCTCTGTATGCTACCAGTTCGCCGGCACAGGCGCAGTACATTATCAATGATGCTCAGATACGTTATATATTTGTAGGCGAGCAATTCCAGTATGATGCGGCTTTCAGTGTCTTTGGCTTTTGCCAATCGTTACAGCAATTGATCATTTTCGACCGTGCTGTAGTACGCGACCCTCGTGACATGACTTCCATCTATTTCGATGAATTCCTGGAAACAGGAAAAGGTTTGCCGAACAACGATATAGTGGAAGAGCGTACTTCCCGTGCATCGGATGATGACCTTGCCAACATTCTTTATACATCCGGTACAACTGGCGAACCGAAGGGGGTAATGTTGCATCATTCTAACTATATGGAGGCTTTCCGTATCCATGATATCCGTCTGGTAGACATGACCGATCAGGATATTTCCATGAACTTCCTTCCTCTGACACATGTCTTCGAGAAAGCATGGACGTATCTTTGTGTGCACAAAGGTGTGCAGATTTGTATCAACCTGCGTCCGGTGGATATCCAGACTACCATTAAAGAAATCCGTCCGACATTGATGTGCAGTGTTCCCCGTTTCTGGGAAAAAGTGTATGCCGGTGTGCAGGAGAAGATTGCTCAGGAAACAGGGTTGAAGAAAGCTATGATGCTGGATGCCATCAAGGTGGGTAAGATACACAACATCGATTATCTGCGTAAAGGTAAAACTCCGCCGTTGATGCTTCATCTGAAATATAAATTCTACGAAAAGACGGTTTATGCTTTACTGAAAAAGACGATTGGTATTGAGAACGGTAATTTCTTCCCTACTGCTGGAGCTGCCGTACCTGATGAAATCTGTGAATTTGTTCATTCGGTAGGTATCAATATGTTGGTTGGCTATGGTCTGACCGAATCGACTGCTACCGTTTCTTGTTTCCTTAACCAAGGTTACGAAATTGGTTCCGTAGGCACCGTGATGCCTGATGTAGAAGTGAAGATCGGTGACGAGAATGAAATACTTCTGCGTGGAAAGACTATCACGAAAGGCTATTATAAGAAAGCGGAAGCTACTGCCGCTGCTATTGATAAAGACGGTTGGTTCCATACCGGTGATGCCGGCTATCTGAAGGGTGACCAACTTTATCTGACTGAGCGTATCAAGGACTTGTTCAAGACTTCCAATGGTAAATATGTCAGCCCGCAAGCTTTGGAGACGAAACTGGCTATTGATCGTTACATCGATCAGATTGCCATTATCGCCGACCAGCGTAAATTTGTGTCTGCCCTTATTGTACCGGTCTATGGTTTTGTGAAAGATTATGCCAAGGAAAAAGGCATTGAATATAAGAATATGGAAGAACTGCTGCAACATCCTAAGATTCTCGGTTTGTTCCGTGCCCGCATAGATACCTTGCAACAGCAGTTTGCCCACTATGAGCAAGTGAAACGTTTCACACTTTTACCCGAACCTTTCAGTATGGAACGTGGTGAACTGACTAATACTTTGAAGTTGAAGCGTCCTGTAGTTGCAAAGAATTACAAGGAAGTGATAGATAAGATGTACGAAGAATAAAGATATAATAAACCTATCTATTGAAAATAAAAAGCTCCCGGTTAAGAGTCAGAACTTTTAATCGGGAGTTTTTATATATCCGTGTGCCTAAAAAGTGCACGCATATTACCGGTTTGTCCCCTCTTGATGACCCTGTACCGCATATATTTGCATCCTCACTTTATATTAATTTATGTAAGATGTATAACTTATCTATTACTACAGGAAAAATAGCGGATGGCTTTTCCGCATTGTTAATGCTTTGTTGCATACTCATGGTACAGTCGTGTACTGCTCCCGTACAAACTACGGCTTCTTTATCGTCTGACAATGGAGACGGTACTTATACCAATCCGGTGATTAATGCCGATTATCCCGATCCTGACATTATACGGGTAGGTGAAGACTTTTATATGGTCAGTTCCTCATTCGTTGCTATGCCGGGTATTCCTATCTGCCATTCTAAGGACCTTATAAATTGGCGTATCATAGGGCATGCCTACGACAGCATCACTTTCCGCCCTCAATATAGGATGGAGAATGAGCAGACCGCGTATAGTCGTTTGTGTTGGGCTCCTTCCATTAAATATCATGACGGTACCTATTATATAGGAGTTAATATTGCCGATGATGGTTTTGTAATGTTTAAGAGTAATAACCCGGAAGGGCCGTATTCAATGCATAAGTTTGACAAGCGTTTGTATGATCCGGGATTTTTCATTGATGATGATGGTAAGAAATATGTCACACATGGAAAGACGAAAATATACCTGACACGTTTGAAAAATGATGGAACCGGTGTACTGGATCCTAACGATGAGGGTACCCTGATTATAACAGCTCCCAAGGGATATGAATATCTTTTTGAAGGATGTCACACTTATAAAAGGAATGGCTGGTATTATATATTCAATCCGGCATTGGGATACAATGGGGTACAGATGATCAGCCGCTCCCGTAATCTTTACGGTCCGTATGAAACAAAGGTCCTTATTGATGATGATATCAACTATGCTGATGCCGGTGTACATCAGGGCGGATATGTGGAGACACTTGAAGGTGAATCGTGGGCCTATACTTTCCAGGACAGGGATTATATGGGTAGATGTGTGATGCTGTATCCGATGAAATGGGAAGAGGATTGGCCGGTGGTAGGCCCGGAAGGTAAACCGGGAAAAGGAGTGGTAACTTATAGAAAACCGGCAGTCAAGGCCAAGCAAGAGATTACATTTCCCCAACATTCGGATGATTTCAGTTCTTCGAAACTGGCTCATGTATGGGAATTCAATCATGTACCCCGGAAAGATAAATGGAGTCTGACGGATCGTCCCGGTTATTTTAGGATTTATGCGCAGTATGCAAAGGGATTTGAATGGGCGCGTAATTCGCTGACACAGAAAGTATCCGGACCTTATAGTACCGGAACTGTTTCATTAGATTTGACCGGACTCCGTGAAGGAGATTTTGCCGGAAATGGCATTATGGGGAGAGTCATGTACCAACTGGGAGTACGGAAGAAGGCGGATGGCTTTTGGCTTGAAATGAGGCAGGGAGGAAGAGAAGGGGAGACTGTTGTCGATAGTCTTCCTGTCAAAACTGATAAGATATACCTGCGCACTGAAGTGACAAAGCAAGGATCTTTACTGTTTTATTATAGTCTGGATAATCTTGAATATAACCGTTTGGGTCCGGAAGGAGTTTCTAACTTCTGGGGATTTCTGGGTATCCGTCATGCTTTATGCTGTTATAACTTGAATAAAGGTGCTACTGGCGGCTATGCCGATTTTGATTATTTTGAATTAGAAAGTAATCGCAGGGGAAATCACTACGATGCATTTACCGAGATAGACTTTTCTCAGTATGATGATCGTGAAGGAATGAAATTAGTACGTCCGGTAGCAAAACGCCCTATGCAGTTTATTTCCGGAGTACGGGATGGAAACTGGCTCGTATTCAATAATATGTGCTTTAAGCAGAACCCTCAAAAAGTAACTATCGAACTTCAGGCGGAAACTCCCGGAACAGTGATTGAGATAAGGGAGGGAAGTCTTGATGGTAAGTTGATAGCCACTTGCCCGATAAATCAGAACCAGACTCCGGGAGAATGGGAGAAGCAAACCTTTGAGGTCAGTGGAGCAGTAAAAGATAAGTCCAAAATTTATTTCCTGTTCCGTGGACAGAGTCAGGGACTTGCTATAAAGAACTTTATCTTTTACTGATCCGGATTATCCTCCTCGTTATTAATGGAGTTTTTATATTCGCTTGGAGTAACTCCCATGTGCTTTTTGAAGCATCTGCTGAAGTATTTCGGGTCGCTGAAACCGGTCATATAAGCTATTTGAGAGAAGTTGTATACATCACTTCTGATCAGCTGGGCAGCTCTTTTTACACGAATTTCCCTGATAAAATCTACCGGAGGCATTCCTACAATGGACTTAAGCTTCCGGTAGAAAATACTCCGGCTCAGCAGTAGCTTGTTGGCGAAATCGTCGATCACCAGATCCGGATTATCTATTTGCTCTTCCAGGAAATCCATCACTTCTTTCATGAATAACTTATCATGCGGCATCACTTCGGGTTCCGAAGGAGTCCAGTCCTTAGAATTATCGGTTTCATTGTTTGCTGATAACTGCTTCATGAATATTTCCTGTAGCTGCTTACGCTTGGTAAACAGAGAAGCAATACGGGCTTTGAGGTACGAAGAACTGAATGGTTTCGTAATGTAATCATCGATACCTTGTTCCAAAGCGGTGATACGGTCATCCAATGATGCTTTTGCTGATAGAAGAATGATTGGAACATAGCAGATATCTTTGTTTTCCTTGATACGTTTAATCATTTCCAATCCATCCATGACAGGCATCATTACATCACTGATTATCATATCGGGTATAGCTTCCGATGCAAGTTTCAAACCTTCTTCTCCGTTTGCTGCTTCCAGGATAGTGTATTTCTTTGATAGTATATTTCTGAGCAGGCTTCTCAGCTCACGATTATCTTCTACGATTAAAATGGATAAAAAATCCTCTTCCGAGCTGTTTTCGGATTCAACTATACCGTTATCTACAGTTGTGGTAATATATTCTGTATTGTCCGAACTATCAGCAAGGATTAATTCGGCCTGTGCATCTTTCTCAAACACTTCACGTTCCAAAGGTAAAGTTACACTGAATTCGCTACCCGTTCCCGGTTGGCTTTTGACCTCTATATTTCCGTGATGCATATCCACCAATTCTTTGACGAGTGATAAACCTATGCCTGATGAAGGTTGCAGAATATTGTTGTTCTTGCTTAGTGTCTCAAAGCGTTTGAAAAGAGAACCTATCTTATCAGGAGCAATACCGATACCTTCATCAATAATGGAAATGCGGATATGCTGATCCGACTTCTGTACTGTAATCTTTACGGTTTTCCCTGGTAGAGTATATTTGAATGCATTGGATAACAGATTGAATACTATTTTTTCCACTTTGTCCCTGTCTATCCATATATATACTTCTTCTTGATCAGCTTTGAATGTGAAGTCTATTTGTTTCTCTTCAGCTATCAGACGGAAATTTTCTGTAATTTTCATCAGGAAAGCAATCAATTCTGTTTGTTCAACCATTACTTTCATCTTCTTATTCTGTATCTTTCGGAAATCGAGTATCTGATTGACAAGACGTAACATGCGTTCCGTATTTTTATGTACAACGGTCAGATGTTCCCGTACGGAAGGAGAAATGGTCTGGTCCTCCAGAACTTCACTGACCGGACTGGAGATAAGAGTCAATGGTGTGCGTAGCTCGTGTGAAATATCGGTAAAGAATTTCAGTTTGATATTTGATAATTGCTGTTCCATATCCACTTGGTGACGCAGTCGATAGATGTAAGAGAAGATATACAGAATTAACCCTGTGAGAAGGATGAATGCTGCAAGATATGCCAGTAAAGCCCAAGGAGTCTCCCAAAAGGTAGGAATGACCTTGATGGAAAGTGTACGGATATTGTTTACCCATACTCCGTCACTGTTTGTTGATTTCACCTGAAGACGATATTCGCCTGCGGGCAGATTGATGTAGCTTGCTGATTTGTTTTTATCGCTATAATTCCATTCTTTTTCAAGACCTTTCAGGCGATAGGCATAGCGTATGTCATCCGGTCTTGTGAAGTCTAATGCTGAAAATTGTACATTAATATTTCGTTCCGAAGGATGTAAAGCTATCTCTTTCAAATCATCGGTGGAGACAGTTGATTTCTTTCCGTTGACTTTCAAATCTGTAAAGACGATGGGAGGTACATAATCACTCTTCTTCATTTGTTCCGGAACAATTTCCAAAAAGCCCATATCTGTGCCGAAAATCAATTGTTGCCGGGCGTTTATGGTGGGTATCGCTTCGCTAAAGTTCATCTTTTGTCTGAGAAATCCTGTACTATAGTTTTCGAATGCCTCTGTTTCCGGATTAAATTTGGATAAAGCATTTTCGGATGCTATCCACAGATTCTTTTGGGAATCTTCTATCATGGATAGGACCATATCGGAACCTAGCCCTTCCTGCTCGGTGTAATACTGAAATTCAATGTTTTCGCTAAGCAGGGTTCTGGATGTGATTTTGTTGACTCCTCCGGTGAATGTCAATACATAGATGTCTTTATGGCTGTTTTTGTATATATGCATAATGTCATTTCCTGTCAGACTAGAGGGTCTGTTCCTGTTTTGTATATTTCTGTAGAACTTGATTTCTTCCGGTTGTGCAAAGTCATTTGAGAATGTAACCAAACCAAAGGTGGTTCCTACCAACAGGATACCATTTTCCGTACCTGTAATATAGCGGATATTATGGCAGGTGCTGAACGGATAGTTTTGTAGCTTATTCCTGTGGTTGATAAAATACACTTTTCCCTCAGGTGTTTGTTGTAGCAGATTTAATCCGCCACCGTAGCATCCTATCCAGATGTTGTCATGATTATCGGAATATATGCTGAATATGTCATTGTTGCTCAAACTATAGATGTCTTCGGAGGCATACATATAATTTTGTACGTCGTAATTCCCATCGGTTTTCTTTGTGAGTTGGAATAGTCCGTTTCCCTTGGTTCCTATCCAGATTGTTCCGTCCTTTCCTTCGCAGATGCTGTAAACACTGGCATTGAATGATACTTTGTCTTTACCTATCTTTCCCTGTGAAGACAAGTAACCGGACAGGCTGCCATCAGGGTGGTATATCCTGACATATTCGCTTTTGGAAGCTACCCACAATCGTTGTGAACTGTCCAAAAGGAAGGCGCGGATTTCAAATCCCCTGTCTATTCCTTTCAGATTATAAATTTGTGGATAGAAAGACATTTTCTTTATTCCTCTGGCGCTGACTAGCCAGTGGTTTCCCTGTCTGTCCTGATAATGGTAGCGAACAAGCGGAGCAAATAGCGATTGAGGATTGTCCGGATCAGTATAAAAAGCTTTCAATTCTTTACTTTTCCTATCATAATAACAGAAGTTTCCATTATGGGGAATCAGCCATAAAGTACCTTGTTTATCTTCAAATATGGTGTTTTTGTTCTCTCTGCCATAATTCACGACCTCTTTTTCGGGTGTAAAGAGGTATTGCTTTTCACCTGTTGCCGGATTAAAGCGTATCACTCCGGGAGTAGTGGGGAATATCCATAGCTCTCCCTCTTTATCTTCATAAATGGAGATAGCTTCATTGGAGGATTGCATGGGAGTACGGATATCAATTAGCTGAGAAGTCTTATTTTCCGGATTGAACAGGATGACGCCATTATCAGTGGCTATGGTGAGTAGCCCATGGTTGGTTATGTCTAAAGAGCTTATTTTGTTGATGGGGTAAGGAAGCTCTATAAATTTTATGCTTTCAGTTTGTTGGTTATAATAGGCTATCTTTTCAGAAGCGGAAGCAAGGTAAATTGTACCGTTGTATTCCTGAATAAACTGGAAAGGAAAATCACTGTCGATCTTTTTGTTGCCTATAATGGATATACCTTTGTCTGTCAATATCCACTCATCCTTATCGGAATCCTGGAAGATAGTGAAGATGTGCTCACCTTTTAAAAAACCATTGAATGTGCTATAGAGTGTAATTCCGTCTTTTTCTTTATATCTCTTTTCATCGATTCTGTAACAATAACCTTTGTCGCATGTCACCCAGGCTATGCCTTCTTTTAGGGGAAATATTTTCTGGACAAAGTTTCTTCTTTGCATATCTTTATCTACTGTTTGCAGAACATCATAGAAGATTTCAAGATGCGTGTCGAATATATAAGCCTTGCTGTCATACGTCTGACACCAGATATCGCCATATGCGGTTTCTGAAATAAAGGTTATCCGATTGTTGGATAGTGTATATTCTTTATGTGGCGCGGATTTGTAGTTCTTGAATGTATATCCGTCGAACTTATTGAGTCCGTTACGGGTACAGATCCAGATAAAGCCTTTCTGATCTTGTAAAACTGCTGATGCGATATCTTGGGGTAGTCCGTTCTCTGCCGTAAAATCAGTAATCTGGCAGATGGGCTGTGCCGATGAAAACATCGGTATCATTAAGTATAAGAAGTAGATAATCAGTCGTCTCATAGTACTGTTTTGAATAGTGCAGAACAAATGTATAGAAAAAAGGGAATAAATGAAAAGTATAGGACCTGTTTGACCGAAAAAGCCGATATTTCGCCCGAATAGTCCACCTCCTTTTTGTCCCATTTTGAAAAAGTGCACTCTTGTTACCTGATTTTATTCCGTTGCTATGACACAGGTTGGCTACTTTTGCGGAGTGAATCATTTTAATCATTAACTATTAAAAACACATTACTTATGAATTTAGAAAGACTTGTTCAAAGGACAGCTGCTACTCTCTTGATGAGTATGATCTGCCTTATCTCTCTTGCACAGAGTCGTACTGTTTCAGGTGTTGTGCTCGATAGCAGAGGTGATCCTGTTATTGGTGCTAATATCAGAGTAGTAAGTGACGCTTCTATCGGTACAATTACAGACCTGGATGGTAAATTCTCCCTTGCCGTGCCGGGTACAGCCAAACAATTGGAAATAAGCTTTATCGGAATGCAGACGCAAACTGTATCCATTGTTGCAGGACAACCGGTTCATGTGACATTGGCTGAAGATGCTGAGATTCTGGATGAAGTTGTAGTAATCGGTTATCAGACGGTAAAACGTAAGGACCTTACCGGATCGGTAGCCTCTGTTTCGGGTGAGCAAATTGCAGCTATGCCTGTTGCCAATGCAGCTCAAGCTTTGCAGGGTAAGCTGGCCGGTGTCAATGTAACAACGCAGGATGGACGTCCCGATGCCGCTGTTTCTATTCGTGTACGTGGTGGCGGTTCTATCTCACAGAGCAATGATCCGCTGGTACTGATTGATGGAGTCAGTGGCTCGTTGAGTGATATTCCGGGCGATCAGATTGAGTCGATTGACGTTTTGAAAGATGCCTCATCAACGGCTATTTATGGTGCCCGTGGTGCTAATGGTGTAATTCTTGTTACCACAAAGGGGGCTAAAGAAGGACGTGTTGTTGTCAGCTACAATGGTTATGCGAAGTTCAATACACCGACTAAGTATATGGATGCGCTCGATCCTTATGACTACCTGGCATATAGCTGGGCAAGTGCAGCTTCGGTTGGTGGTAACAGCTATATGGAACCATTGGAGAAACTGTATGGAATAGGACGTTATACGACTACCAACCCTGGCGGCATAGAAAGTTATCGCAATGTGAAGGCGGATAATATCCAGAAGAAGATTTATGGAGATTCTTTCTCTCATAATCATGACCTTTCAGTTACGGGTGGTACTGAAAAGACCAAAGTGCTGTTTGGCGTTAACTACATGGATGAGGATGGTATGAAACTCGCTTCTTATTATAGACGTGCCAATGTTTCGTTGAAAGTGAACCAGAAGATTGCCAAGAACCTTGATTTGAGTCTTGATACCCGTTATACCAATATTAAAAAGATGGGTGATGAGGGTGTTACAAATGGCAGCGGATCAGTTCTGTCATCTTCTTATCGTTTCCGCCCTATTGCGACAGATGATATTTTGGGTGATTTGTCTGCAATGAATGAAGGTATGATTGAGAACTATGCCAAACAGAGCCAGTGGGACAGATATAATCCGGTAAACCGTATCAATGACAAGTATGCGCCGAATGCCCAGCAGTCATTGCGTGGTATTCTCTCGCTGAACTGGGGAATTGTGAAAGGATTGACCTATCATACTGACCTGTCTCTCAGCCAGACCTGGAATCAGAATAAAGAATGGACGGGAGCCATCATAAATAACTATCTGGATGATAGTACCGGTGAGGTTCTATATGCAGGTAATGCGAATCTGGAGAAAAAGAATAGCTGGGGACTCCGTTGGACAAATACCTTGAGCTATGACTTTACTTTTGCTAAGATACACCGCTTGAACATCCTGGCCGGTCATGAAGTTTCCAATTCGGGCGGTGACGGACTGAAAGCCTCAGGAACCTATTTCCCTGCAAACTTTACGAAAGAGAATGCATTTGCCATGATCAATCAATATGACAGTACTAAGGGAGTGGGAGACTTTTCTTCAAGTATTTCCACGCCGAGCCGTATCCTTTCGTTCTTTGGCCGCTTGAATTATAACCTTATGGAACGCTATCTGTTGACGGTTACATTCCGTGCGGATGGTTCATCTAAATTTGCTCCCAGTAACCGTTGGGGATATTTCCCGGCAGCAGCTTTGGGCTGGCGTATGTCTGAAGAAGCATTCCTGAATGATGTGAACTGGCTGGATAACCTTAAACTCCGTGTTTCCTACGGTGAGGTAGGTAACGATGGTATAAATTCCAGTCTGTGGTCACAGAATTGGGAATCGACTAGTGACAAGAGATACCAGGGAGCCGTGAATGGCGCCTTCTTGCCTTCTTATTCACTTGGTGCAGATATGGCGAACAAGGATCTGAAGTGGGAAACTACGATTACCCGCAACATCGGTGTTGATTTCGGTTTCTTTAATAGCCGCTTGACAGGTACGATTGATGCCTATTGGAATACTACCAAGGATTTGCTGATGAAAACTGCCATACCGGGTATCACGGGTTTCACTTCAACCTACGCCAATGTAGGCCAGACCAGCAACAAAGGTGTTGAAATTGCTCTTCAGGGTGTACTCGTGAAAACGAGGGACTGGAATGTAACGGCTGGTTTCAATATTAACTTCAATCGCGGTAAAGTGGACAAACTGGCTGATAATGTCACTGGACTTTATGGTACGGAATGGGCTACTTCATCTACTTTCCCGAAATCAGATTATGTCTTGAAAGAAGGGCGTCCTGTAGGCTTGGTACGTGGCTTGACTGCTGATGGCTTCTATACTACCGACGATTTTACTTATGAAAATGGGGTGTATACCCTGAAGAAAGGAGTTGCGGATGTTTCTTCTGCTGTATTCCCCAACTATCACTTGCACAATGGTATAAACGAACGCCCTGCAGGACAGTTGGCTTACCCGGGTATGGCAAAGTTCAAAGACCTGAACGATGACGGTATTATCAATGATGATGACGTGGATGTTATCGGCGATATGACACCTGTCCATACCGGTGGTTTTAATATTAACGCTACTTATAAGAACTTTGATTTAGGTTTGTATTTTAACTGGAGCTATGGCAATGAAATCTATAATGTAAATAAGCTGGCAGCACTTTATGGTTATAAAGAAGGTGCCGTTTACGAGAATAAGCTCTCTATAGTAAAGGATTGCTATAAAATCTATGATGTAGTGAATGGCGAATTGGTTGCATTGACCACTCTTGAACAACTGAATGCTGCCAATGCGAATGCTAAGTTACCACTGGCATACAGTGAGAATGGCTATGTGTCTACATTAGGTATTGAAGACGGCTCTTATCTACGTTTGAATACTCTGACTTTGGGGTATACTTTACCGAAGAGTATTCTTCAGAAGGCGGGTATCAGTAATCTGCGTGTTTACGGAAGTATCTATAATGTCTTTACGATTACAGGATATTCCGGAATCGATGCTGAAGTAAGTACATCCACTTCTACAAAGACCTATCCTCAATTGGGTATGGACTGGGGTACTTATCCGCGTGCACGTTCCTTCGTACTGGGTGTAAATCTTAGCTTCTAACCATTTAATAAAAGATGAAATTATGAATAAGTATATAAAAATGGCATTTGCGTCAGCCTGTTGTGTCTTGTTTGCACAGTGCAGTGACTTTCTGGAAACTTCTTCTCCTTCTAATACAGATGACGAGTTTGTAACTTCCAGTCCCGCAGAAACTCTAAAGACTTTGTCAAGAGCTTATGCTCTTTATCGTGAGTCGTGTAATGGGGCATACGATTGGAACGACCATTACCGTTCGGATATCGAATATTTCCCTGAGAATAATACTTCCAATAATATCAATGCAAAGCTGGTTCCCGAACAGATTCCTTGTGACCACATGAAAGGTAGCTTCAATGCTTTGTACAATGTGATCTCCTATGCCGGAAAAACAGCTGATCTGATTGCTGCCAAAACAGCTTATCAGGATGATATCGCAGCAGGCAGAACTTCCGACTGGACACATCTGAAAGGTGAAGCCGAAGCATTGCGTGCATTATGTTACTTCGACTTGATTAAACATTGTGGTGATGTACCGTATGGCTATGAGAATAACTATGTAGATAATTACGGGCTGACTTCACGTTTTGATATTTATGATGCACTGATTGAAAAATTGAAAGCAGCGGAACCGTATATGTATAAAGTAGGGGAAGGCGGTTTGAACGGTGAGCGTATTACGCGGACATTTGTTGATGGATTGATTGGTAAAATGGCTCTTTATGCCGGAGGCTATCAAACTATCCGTACAGATATGCCGGAACTTTATGGAAGTGTACAGTTCGAAACTCTCAGCACGGATGCTAAACGCAAATGCGCTTATGCCCGTCGTTCCGATTACAAGAACTATTACACTATAGCTGAAGACTATTTGCAGAAAGCTCTTTCAACCAATGCAGGAACCACCAAACTGGTTACTACGGATGAGCGTAGCTATGCAAACAATCCTTTCCAACGTCATTTCCAATATGGAATGGATCTTCTGATGAGTCCTGAAGCCATCTTTGAAATAGGTTGTGTACAGAATCAAGCTACAAGCCGTATGTATTGCTATGATTTCGGTCGTGGTTCTAACGGTGGTAACAATACTGCCCCGAATAAAGTATTTGCCGGTATACGTATGGTGCCGAGTTTCTATTACGGTGGTTATGACAACGCTGATAAACGTCGCGATGTTAGTGCAGTGGTTACCGGACTGGATGGTAAAGGTAATGAGTTGGCTTTTACTTTTAAGGCAGGTGCTAAGGTTGACGGAGGTATTTGTTTGAATAAATGGGATATTTGCCGCCAAAATCCTTACTTTGTCGGTCCCCAGATGGGTGCAGGCTTCAATATGCCGATTATGCGTGTAGCTGATGTTATTCTGATGTTAGCGGAAGTGAAAGCAGGATTGGGTGCAGATACTGAAGCTATAGGCTTGGTTAATCAGATTCGTGAAAGAGCTTTTGGTGATGATCTGCATAATATTTCCGGTTTGTCCGGTGAAGCTCTGAAAGAAGCTATTCTGATGGAACGTAAGTTTGAACTTTTCGGTGAAGGGCATACCGGTTACGATCTGGTTCGGAGTGGTAAATTCTCACAAAAAGCAATGGAAGTACGTAATGAGATGTCAACCCTTGCTGAAAATCTGAAGACTAAAGGTTATCATGAATTTGAGAATGGCAACATCTTACCCGCTTACATCTGGACAAAGCAGGTTGCAGGTGCTAAACTGACTTATGACTGTACGGATGAAAACGATCCTGTACTTTTCCCGGGATGGCGTGGTGTATTGGATTTTGCTCAGTTAGGGTTGTCTGTTAATGGAACCAACCATAATACCGCAATCAAAGGGCTATTTGAATATATTGCTCCGGATAGTGAGACTGCGGCAGAATTAGAAGCGGAAGGATATGTAAAGACAGAGTGGGGAAGCACTCTTGCCGCCAATATTGATATATATCTGAGTAATATTCTTCCGGGCATTACATCGGAAGAGAGTGTTCCGTGTTATTACTGGCCTATTCCTTATGAAACAATCAGTCAATCCAAAGGAAAAGTGACAAATGGCTATGGACTGCCACAACAATAATAGACAATGATGAAAGGAAAACTTTTTTATTTACTGCCTTTCCTTGCTTTGACAGGTTGCGGAGAGCCATCCTACAAGGATGCTTCTTTATCTCCTGAAAGGCGGGCGGAACTTCTGGTGAAGGAACTTACGCTGGAAGAGAAGGCGCATCTTATGATGGATGGCTCCCGTTCTGTGGAACGATTGGGTATTAAACCGTATAACTGGTGGAATGAGGCGCTGCATGGCGTTGCCCGGGCAGGCTTGGCTACGGTCTTTCCTCAGCCGATAGGTATGGCAGCATCCTTTAACCCGGAAATGGTGTACGAAGTGTTCAATGCCGTGTCGGATGAGGCACGTGCGAAGAATACCTACTACGCGTCTCAGGATAGCCGTGAACGCTATCAGGGTTTGACCATGTGGACTCCCACAGTGAATATCTATCGTGATCCGCGCTGGGGCAGGGGTATTGAGACCTATGGTGAAGACCCTTATCTGACAAGTCGGATGGGCGTGATGGTGGTAAAAGGTTTGCAAGGACCTGCCGATGGAAAATATGATAAACTGCATGCCTGCGCCAAGCATTTTGCCGTACATTCGGGACCGGAGTGGAATCGTCACTCTTTTAATGCGGAGAATATAAAGCCACGTGATTTGTATGAAACTTATCTGCCACCCTTCGAAGCATTGGTGAAAGAAGGGAAAGTGGAAGAAGTAATGTGTGCTTACAACCGTTTTGAAGGTGATCCCTGCTGTGGAAGTGATCGCCTGCTGATGCAGATATTGCGTGGAGAATGGGGATTCGACGGTATAGTAGTATCTGATTGCGGTGCAATAGCTGACTTCTACAACGACCGTGGTCATCACACCCATCCCGATGCAGAGTCAGCCTCTGCTGCTGCGGTGATCAGTGGAACAGATTTGGAATGTGGTTCCAGCTATAAGGCTTTGATAGAGAGCGTAAAAAAAGGATTAATTTCTGAAGAGACTGTGGACACGTCTGTCAAGCGACTGATGAAAGCCCGTTTTGCATTGGGGGAAATGGATGAACCGGAAAAAGTATCCTGGACCAAGATACCTTTCTCCGTAGTAGCTTCTGCTGTTCACGACTCTCTGGCATTGAATATGGCCCGTGAATCCATGACATTGTTGATGAATAAGGATAACTTCCTGCCGCTGAAACGTGGCGGACTGACGGTAGCCGTTATGGGGCCGAATGCGAATGACTCTGTTATGCAATGGGGAAATTACAACGGGATGCCGCCACACACTGTTACCATTCTTGACGGAGTACGGAATATGCTTGGCGCTGATGATAAACTGATCTATGAGCAAGGCTGCCCATGGGTAGAAAGAACTCTGATTCAGAGTGCATTCAGCCAGTGTAAGTCCGACAAAGGTCCCGGTTTCACGGCTCGTTACTGGAATAACCTGAAGCGTGAGGGCGAACCGGTGACCACAGCACAGGTCACCACTCCTTTCCGTTTCTGTACTTCGGGTGCTACGGTGTTTGCTCCGGGGGTGAATCTTACGGATTTCTCCGCAACCTATAACAGTGCATTTACTCCTAAAGAATCAGGAGAAATTGTTCTTGAGGTTTATTGCTATGGGAGCGGAAGACTTCGTGTGAACGGAGAAGAAGTGAAAAGTTTCTCAAACAAGCACGGTGCAAGAAAATCTACTCATGCGATGAAGGTGCAGGCCGGTAAATCGTATGATCTGGAGCTTGATTTTGAGTATCTGAGAAGTGATGCACAGCTGAACTTTGATCTTGGATTTAAGAAAGATGTGGATATAAGGAAATCTGTTGAGCGTGTGAAGGATGCAGATATCGTTATTTTTGCGAGCGGTATATCTCCCAGCCTTGAAGGAGAGGAGATGGGAGTAAATCTTCCCGGTTTCAAGAAAGGAGATCGTACGGATATTGAGTTACCTGCCGTTCAGCGTGAACTGATTGATGCCCTGCATCGTGCAGGTAAGAAGATTATTCTGGTTAACTGTTCAGGATCGCCTATCGGACTGGAACCTGAGACTCAGAAGTGCGAAGCTATCTTGCAGGCATGGTATCCCGGTCAGCAAGGTGGTACGGCTGTTGCCGAGGTATTGTTCGGTGATTATAATCCGGCGGGTAAGTTACCGGTTACTTTCTATCGCAATGTATCTCAGTTGCCTGACTTTGAAGATTATAATATGGCCGGAAGAACTTACAGATATATGCAGGATGTACCTTTGTTCCCATTCGGTTACGGTCTTAGTTATACCACCTTCGGCTATGGTAAAACCGTACTTGACAAGAATGAACTTACAGCCGGACAGTCTTTGAAACTTACTGTACCTGTTACCAATACGGGCAAGCGTAACGGAGAAGAAGTGGTGCAGGTTTATCTTAGAAAACAAGGAGATGCAGAAGGACCCATCAAAACCTTGCGTGCTTTCAAGCGTGTATCTATTCCGGCAGGAAAGACCGTCAATGTGGAGTTTGATCTGAAAGATAAAGAATTGGAGTGGTGGGACGATCAATCCAATACAGTAAGAGTTTGTCCCGGTAGCTATGATATCATGGTAGGAGGAAGCTCTAAAGAGGAAGATTTGCAGTGTACGACGGTTGCTATAAAATAGTTGTCGGAAAGTGAAAAAAATCCCCGAATACTTGACATCGCCTTTCTGATGTCGTATATTTGTATTCGTAAATCTATTTAAGATTCAATTTTAAATTAGCACGGACGGAGAGGCATTGCTTCTCCGTTTTCTTTTTATCCCTATGGTTCGTCTTTTGAAATGCCATATATTAACTTCCCGAATGCCACAGCTTAGCAGCTTAAATGCTACACTTCAATAACCTAAATGCCACACTTCAACCGCTTTAAGCCCATTCGTTTCACTCGTTGAGGTGTGGCGTTTCACTGATTCATCCCTGCGAAACGGACGATGCGTCTGAGGTAAACAGACCATACGTTTTGGGCATACAGATCATGTGTCTGAGGCAAACAGACGGTCTGTTCCGAAAGCAAAAACGGGAGGTCTATGCCTCCCGTCCGTTAATCTTCTGTAAATATGCTCTTGACAAAGAACGTCCGGTTGCCTGTTACCGGACATTCATTTCCTGACAATTTGTGTGGAATCACAATGAATGATTGATAGGTTTTCTATTGCTTCTAAATCCACCACCGGCTGACCGGCTATCGGTTGCTTTGTCCGCACGTCATTCAGGAATATATCCTTGCATTGTCGGATGTTGAGTGAAGGTCCTTCTTCTACGGTGAAACTTACGTTGTTAAAACGGATATCGGTGGCTGTTTCTGCTTGAAATCCTTTTCCGGCCACTATATTCATGTTGGAGAAAGACAGTTCCGATATAGGCATTTCCTCAATACCTTTTATATAGCCTATCCGCTTGATATCATTTCCCGTAACATTACTTAAATGGATATTCCGGAAAATAGGAGTACGTTCGCTCACCGGTTCTACTTTCGATAAACGGTCATAAAATAAATCGAAAATAAAGGCATCTCCTTGTATATTCTTCATTACGATATTGTCTACCCGTATATCTTCTACTACACCACCGCGTCCGCGGGATGCTTTTAAACGGATACCGGCATTCGTTCCATCAAACACACAATTGGATATAGCTATCCTTTTTACACCGCCCGACATTTCGCTGCCGATGACCACTCCACCGTGACCGGAAAGCATGATACAATTGGTGATTGTGATGTTTTCGCATGCTTTCCCATATTTACGTCCGTCGGCATCACGTCCGGACTTGATGGTAATACAATCGTCTCCAACACTGATAAAACAGTCGGAGATGCGTACATTCCGGCAGGAACTCGGGTTGATACCGTCCGTATTCGGTCCTTTGGGATTGCTTGACGGGTTATTGATGGTTACTCCATGTATTGTAACGTTATCACAGAAGGCCGGATTGACAGTCCAGAAAGGAGAGTTGATGATCTTCACATTTTCAATAAGGATATTCGTACATTCGTAGAACTGAATAAAAGGCGGACGGAACATTTTACGTTCCAGCGAAGGCTTATAGTAATCGGATATTTCCAGGTCCTTATTGGCATCCACCCACATTTGCTGTAACTTATCCAGAGAAGGTAGTTTGCCACCGTTCTCCTTTATCACTTTACGTGTCTCAAATTCCCATAACCACCATTTCAGTCCGTTCCCATCCAGCGTTCCACGTCCGGTAATGGTCAGATTGTCTGCCGAATGAGCGTAAATCAGCGGGGATAAGGTTTGCATAACGGTTCCTTCCCAACGCGCGGTTACAAAAGGCAAATAATCCTCGAACCTGTCTGAGAAGCGCACAATGGCACCTGATTCCAGATGCAATGTAATGTTACTTTTCATGTGGATAGTAGCAGTCAGATAAGTCCCGGCAGGAAAATAGATGGTTCCACCCCCTTCCGAAGCTGCTTTTTCAATAGTCTGGTTAATCAGTTTCGTACATGGCTTGATGCCTTTGGCATCAGCCCCCAACTGTTTCATGTCGAACGTGCGGGACGTGGCTGCCACAGCCATCATTGCTCCCATAATAAAGATGAATAAACGTTTCATGGTCTGTCTTATACTCTTTTAGATATGTGATACAAATTAGAATACGGGGCAAATGTACGTAATCACAGTGCGGGGAGGGTGGACTTTTTGTGTAATAAAGAGTATTTATAGAATAGAACCGGCAGAAATTATAAAAAAGAAAGGGTTACATGACAATGCAACCCTTTCCCTGTTTTACTGCTCAGATATATTAATATCCGAAGATATCTTCCTGTTTCAGTTCAATTACCGGACCTACCTTCTTTAAGGCATTTATATCCAGTTCTTTTTTGTCACCAAGGATACAGTATGTATAGGTGCGTCCCTTGATCCACTTATTCTGGTAGTCGATAACATCCTGTAACGTCATGTTCTGCACATCGTTGTACAGTTTGATACGGCTATCTACGTTCTGTCCCAGATATTGGGCATTGATATAATCCCAGATAACATCCATTTTGATGGTACGGTCGGTACGCATACGGGCAATCATACCGTCTTTGGCCAGCTTGAAGGCAGCTTCCGATTCAGGCATATTGTTGATGATGTCGTTGAATGTATTGATGGCGTCTATCATCTTGTCATTCTGCGTAGCAATCTGTGTGCGGAGCATATAAGGATCTGTCAAATAGTTTGGCGGAAGCATGCTGGCCCATGCTGAATAAGCCAAACCACGGCTTTCGCGCATTTCCTGGAATACGATGGAATTCATGCCGCCACCGAAATATTCGTTGTACAATTGGCGGCCGGATTCAGCTGTAGGATCAAATTTCTCTCCCTTGTTGGAGATTTGCGACATATAGATTTGTTTAGCATCATACGGAGCAATGAAAATCTTCGTTTCCGGTGTCAGTAGTGCTTCAAAGTTATTTCCTTCAGGAATTTCTTTCAAAGTCTCCGGTGCCTGGTGCTCTTTATTGATGATGGCAAGCAGGTCATCCTGGTTACTTGGTCCGTAGTAAAGAATACGATGCTTGAAGCTGTTCAACTGTTTGATACGGTCCACAAGCTGTTGCGGATCCATAGAGGTCAATTCTGCTTCGGTCAGCAGATTGGTTGCCGGAGATTTCGGACCATAAGTAGCATAAGACATCAGGCGTGAGAAGTTTTGCATCTGATTCAGCTTAGCGTCCTTGCGGGATTTCAGAATATCGTTAGCCATATTTGCATAAGCCTCTTTATTCACTTGGGCATTTGCCAACAGTTTTTCGAAGAGGGCCATGGCAGCAGGCATATTTTCGTTGAGGCCGGAGAGTACAACATAAGTACGTTTGCTACCCGGAGATACAAAGAATGAGCACGCAAGACGATAGAATTCGCTCTTAACCTCTTCCGGAGTCATGTCGGCAGTACCGAGGTATTCCAGATATTGGGCAGCGGTACCGAGTGCTTTGTCATTGTTGTTACCCATATCAAAGAGGTAAATCAACTGGAAAATATCATTCGTTGTATTCTGTTTGTAAAGTACAGGAATATCCGATTTTGCTTTCAGTTGGGTAAGATCCTTGGAGTAGTCCAGGAATACCGGTTCGATAGGAGTCACTACGCTTGCTTGTATTTCTTTCAGGAAGGTACTGGCAGTGTCGCGATTCATCACGATAGGAGTGATTTCGGGTTTCGGCATCTTCTTCTCATTCGGGTCTTTGCCTTGTCTCTTGTAGATGATGGCGTAATTGTCATCTTTCAGATATTTGTTGGCAAAGGCTACGATGTCATTCTTGGTCAGCTTTGACATACGGTCGAGGGAGGTTACTTCGTCTGCCCAGTCGCTGCCGTTTACGAATGACTCAACGAACATGTCGGCACGTGCGTCATTGTTTTCCAACTGCTGCATCTGATACAGTTTGAAGTTGTTGATGTTGGCTTCCAGCATCTTTTCGTCGAAGTCGCCGTCGCGGAGTTTCTTCAGTTCACCCAGCATGAGGTCTTTCACTTCGTCCAGAGTCTGTCCTTGTTTGGGGCGTCCCTGCATCAACAGTGCACTGTAATCGCTCATGGTCATAGGATAGCAATAAGAGCTTAACGTCTTCTGCTGTTGTGTCAGGTCAAGGTCGAACAGACCGGCTTGTCCGTTATAGAGTATCTGGGAAACTACTTGTAAAGTTTCCACATCTTTGTCGGCTGCTCCGGGGAAGCGCCATGCAAGAGCAACGCTTTCGGCATCCGGGCCGATAACTTCACGTACAACAGGTGTTGTAATCGGGGTCTCTTTCGGCAGGTCCAGTTTCGGCAGATCAGTATTCGGTTTCAAACCACCAAAATATTTATCAATGGTTGCAATCATCTGGTCGGGATCGAAATCACCGGAAAGGCAGATAGCCATGTTGTTGGGCACATACCATTTCTTATAATATTCTTTGATGTTGGTGATGGAAGGATTCTTCAGGTCTTCCTGAGTTCCAAGTACGGTTTGTGTTCCATACGGATGGTGTGGGAAAAGAGAAGAAAGCACTGCTTCGTAAACTTTGCGCGGGTCGCGGGTCAGCGACATGTTCTTTTCTTCGTAAACCGTTTCCAATTCAGTGTGGAAACCGCGGATCACGCAATTCTCAAAACGTTCTGCTTGAATTTTTGCCCAGTTATCAATCTGATTGCTGGGGATATCTTCCGTGTAGCAAGTAACGTCAAAACTGGTGTAGGCATTTGTACCGTTGGCACCGATGGCGGCCATCAGTTTGTCATATTCGTTGGGGATGGCATATTTGGATGCTTCGTAGGAGATGCTGTCGATTTTTGCATAAATAGCTTTACGTTCAAGGCTGTCCGTAGTCTTGCGATAAACTTCGAATTGTTCTTCGATCTGGTCAAGCAAAGGCTTTTCTATTTCATAGTTCTGAGTACCGAAGTTCGTGGTGCCTTTAAACATCAGGTGCTCGAAATAGTGAGCCAATCCGGTAGTTTCTGCGGGGTCGTTTTTACCACCTACACGTACTGCAATGTACGTTTGTATGCGCGGAGTTTCCTTGTTTACAGTCATGTAGACTTTCAAACCGTTGTCCAGAGTGTAGATGCGCGCTTTCAGCGGATCGTTGGGTACTGTTTCGTAGCTGTACTTCGACGTACAACTACCTAAGCTTATCGCTACCAGTAGGATAAACGTTAAACCAATTTGTCGGAATAGTTTGTTCATAAGCTGACTTATTAGATTGATAACTGCAAAAATATGCGTTTTTTTCATACCTTTGCACTCAAAAAGTAAATATTTTCATAATTAGATACTAATTTCAATCGTAAATAGTAAATCGTTAAATCGTAAATAGAACTTATGATTACCATAGAACAACTGAAAAGCATTAAAGAGCGCACCGAGGCACTCTACCGCTATCTGGACATCGAAGGAAAGAAAATCCAGGTGGAAGAAGAACAGTTGCGCACGCAGGCTCCGGGTTTTTGGGATGACCAGAAGGCGGCTGAGGCACAGATGAAGAAGGTGAAAGGTTTGCAACAGTGGATAGCCGGTTATAATGAAATAAAGACATTATCGGATGAATTGCAACTAGCCTTTGACTTCTACAAGGATGAACTTGTAACCGAGGAAGAGATAGATGAAGCTTATGCCAAAGCCTCCGTTGCCATTGATGAACTTGAACTGAAAAATATGCTTCGTGATGAAGCCGACCAGATGGACTGTGTGTTGAAAATCAACTCCGGTGCAGGTGGCACGGAAAGTCAGGACTGGGCAAGCATGCTGATGCGTATGTATTTGCGCTATGCCGAAACCAATGGCTACAAGGCTGTCATTTCTAACTTGCAGGAAGGGGATGAGGCCGGTATCAAAACCTGTACTATCGAGATTTCAGGTGATTATGCCTATGGCTATCTGAAAGGGGAGAATGGTGTGCATCGTCTGGTGCGTGTATCTCCTTACAATGCGCAGGGCAAGCGTATGACTTCTTTTGCTTCTGTTTTTGTAACTCCGCTGGTTGATGATACCATTGAGGTAAACATCAATGTCGCCAATATCTCCTGGGATACTTTCCGTTCCAGTGGTGCCGGTGGGCAGAATGTGAACAAAGTGGAATCCGGAGTTCGTCTGCGTTATCAGTTCAAAGACCCGTATACGGGCGAGGAAGAGGAAATCCTGATTGAAAATACGGAAACCCGCGACCAACCCAAGAATCGCGAGAATGCAATGCGCCAGTTACGTTCCATTCTGTATGATAAGGAACTTCAGCACCGCATGGCCGAACAAGCCAAGGTGGAAGCCGGAAAGAAGAAAATCGAATGGGGTTCGCAGATACGAAGCTATGTATTTGATGACCGCCGTGTAAAAGACCACCGAACCAACTTCCAGACTTCGGATGTCAACGGAGTGATGGATGGCAAGATAGATGGCTTCATCAAAGCGTATCTGATGGAATTTGCGGGACAAGAGGAATAAATTTTATTTCCATATAAAGAGAATGGGTGTCACTTGATGGATGAAGTGATGCCCATTCTTTGTTTTCAATAGCGTGAAGAGAAAGCTATACTGTTCTTTGTAAAAGACGTATTTCCTGAAGAAACGTCTTTTGCAAAGAACACTTTTCTCGCAAAAACGTATTCTTTAAAAAACATTTTGTTTGTTGTCTATTCTTATCATTGAATTATTTATTTCCATTTTTTGTTTCCAAATTTGATGATGGGACCATCCGTTCTTCTATTAGATATTCTAGGATAGAGATTAGTAGATATAACTTCACCGTTTCGTACAAAAGCTTTTATACTTTTGTTTATACCATTGATTTTACCTACGAATGTATTATCACCTTCTTTTAATCTATATCGATTTCTCATGACTAGTTCTGTTGTCTTTTTTGCCATTTTGCTCTCTGATATATCTAAGTCATTATTCCTATTTTTGGCATTAGCATGTTGCGTTGAATTCATTGCCCTTTCACTCATCCAAGATTTACCAGTAAATGGGTCAATGCCTTCTTTAATACCGGTTCTTATACCGTCAGCAGTGCCATTCATTATACCAGACATTAATCCTAATGCAGCACTTTGGCCTCCTTGCTTTAATGCTTCTCCAAGATCAGCACCTGAACCTAAGGCCATAGCCGTACCTAAACCAAAACCTGTAGCGGAGTTTAATGTTCCTTGTGTCAAAACCTCTTTTAATATGGGGCTTGCAATCCCTTCTGTTAATTTGCTAATTGGTTTTGCAAAATAGCTACCTAAATTTCCTCCTAAATAAGAAGTTGCTCCCCCCATTATACCTGAACTGCCAACCTGCATCCAGTCTATGTTACCCCAGCCATTGTTGAATCCTTGATTGACAATGCTATTTGTTGCACCTAATACCGCTGCTCCGGCAATTGGTCCTGCATAGATGGTTACAAATCCAGAAGCTGCTCCTGTCCCAAAGAGGGCGAATCCTTGTCCTACACTGTGTATGTTGCCTTATACGGCATTAACTATTACATTGAATATACCACCGATAGCAGCAGCGATTAAATCATCTATAAGGAACCATTCACCATTTTGGTCTACATATATTAGCGGATTATTTAAACAATAGCTGTAATGATTGAAATTCTGACTGAAATCCGGGTTCTGTACATACGGGTCAGGACTTAGAAAACGTCCTAATGCCGGATCGTATAGTCGGGCATTCATATTAATCAAACCAAAGACCGCAAGATGTTCATGTCCGGTATATCCTCTGCCTAAAAAGAGTTCCGGTTCACTTCCTGGCGCATAGATAGCTTGTGTAGCTGGATTTCGTAGTTTATCTCAGGCATCATAACTCAATTCTTGTACAATATTACCGGATACATCCGTTATTTGTGTAATACTGTCTAAGTGATCACGACAAAGGTAATATATATTCCATATAGCTGTACCATTTTTTTAGAAAACTATCTTAGAGCATCGAAAAACTACTACCTAGTAAATACTAAACTACCCGTAAGTAGTTGGACACTTACTACGTAGTAGTTTACTAACTACCTGTAGGTAGTTCAAGATACCTTTCTGCCATACCCGAACTGTATCTGAACCGCACTTGCTCCGTACCAACTCCGTACTTTCTTCGCTCAGAGGTACCTCTAACCGAAGAATGTACGGAGCAAGTACGGCTCAGATACGGTTCGGGTATTAGTTTGTCACAAATAAATTTCCTCTTTTCTTTTGGAATCTTCCCGAATTTCATGTTACTTTGTTATCAGTTGAACTTTAATACTAAGAACACATTATGGGAAAGAGTAAGAAAAAGGCTATGCATAGCCAGAAAGAAGAAGAACAAGCTAAGAAAGTGTTGTTGATTATTGGCGTATCTGCATTGATACTGGTGTTGGTGATGCTGATAGGATACTCGTTCTTGGGGAAATAACGAATAGATGTCGCAAGAAATAGAACGGAAATTCCTCGTGACGGGGGAGTACAAATCGAGGGCGTATGAACAAAGCCGTATTGTACAAGGTTATATCAGTAGTGCAAGAGGCCGGACCGTGCGGGTGCGCATCCGTAACGGAAAGGGATATCTTACGATAAAAGGTGCTTCCGATGCCTCGGGACTCAGCCGATATGAGTGGGAAAAAGAGATTCCATTGAATGAAGCAGAGGAACTGATGAAACTTTGTGAACCGGGTGTTATTGATAAAACCCGTTATCTGGTGCGCAGCGGACGGCATACGTTTGAGGTGGATGAGTTCTACGGTGAAAATGAAGGTTTGGTAGTTGCTGAAGTGGAATTGGCTTCGGAAGATGAGGCTTTCGAAAAGCCGGACTTCATAGGGCAGGAAGTAACAGGCGACGTCCGTTACTATAACTCGCAACTGATGAAGCATCCATACACTGCTTGGTAAGGCCTTAATACCTTGTCGACAAGAAGTTAAGAGTTTGTCAACAAGGAGTTAACTTCTTGTTGACAGGAAGTTAACTCCTTGCAAATGGTTGCTAATCAAGTATATTCAGAGGACGAAATGGAGAAACTTTATGAATACCTGCCTAGAGAACTGGTGACCTTTGTATTGGTGACTTTGTTTTCTTTATTAATAGGACTTTCACAGCGGAAAATCAGTTTGAAGCGTGAAGGGGAGACAACGTTGTTCGGTACGGACCGCACGTTCACTTTTATAGGTATTCTGGGGTATCTGCTTTATATTCTTGATCCGGTGGATTACCGCTTGTTTATGGGCGGTGGCGCTATATTGGGACTGCTGCTGGGATTGAACTATTACGTTAAACAATCTCAGTTCCATGTATTCGGGGTTACTACCATTATTATCGCACTCATCACTTATTGCATTGCTCCTATTGTAGCCACACAACCCTCCTGGTTTTACGTGATGGTGGTTGTGACGGTATTGCTCTTTACCGAATTGAAGCATACTTTTACGGAACTCGCACAGCGCATGAAGAATGACGAGATGATTACTCTCGCCAAGTTCCTTGCCATCAGTGGTATTATTTTACCGATGTTGCCGAATGAAAATCTGATACCCGACATTAATTTGACCCCTTATACCGTTTGGTTGGCTACGGTAGTTGTATCCGGTATCTCTTATCTGTCTTATCTGTTGAGGCGATATGTATTTCATGAGTCCGGTATTCTGGTATCCGGTATTATAGGTGGTTTGTATAGCAGTACGGCAACTATTTCTGTTCTGGCCCGTAAGAGTCGCAAGGCGCCTGCACAGGAGGCGCCGGAATATGCCGCAGCAATGTTGTTGGCCGTGAGTATGATGTTTCTTCGTTTCCTTATATTAATAGGAATATTCAGTAAGGCGATTCTTGCGGAAATTTATCCATACCTGCTTATTATGTCCTTCGTTACGGCGGGCGTGGCCTGGTATCTGCATCGGAAGCGTAAGCCGATTCCGGTGACGGGCGAAGAAGCTGAAGAAGAAGATAGCAGTAACCCGTTGGAATTTAAAGTTGCACTGATTTTTGCCGTTCTGTTTGTGATATTCACCATTGTGACACATTATACTTTGATTTATACCGGTACGGGTGGATTGAATGTCTTGTCGTTCATTGCTGGGCTGAGTGATATCACTCCATTTATTCTGAACCTGCTGCAAGGTTCGGGCGTTGCCGTTGTGGTGGTGACAGCTTGCTGTATGCAGGCTATAGTGAGTAATATTGCCGTGAATATGTGCTATGCGTTGTTCTTTGCAGGCGGGAAGAGTCCGTTGCGCCAGTGGGTGCTGCGTGGTTTTGGCGGTGTGATTGCGGTGAATGTTTGCATGCTGCTTTTTTTCTATTTGTTATAAGTTATTCTTGCTGTCAGAAATCCCTTCTCAGGAATTCCCTTAGATGAAGTTGCGTAATGCCTTCCCGGTCATTCACTTTATGGAATGGGTCTAATGAAATGACATATTTAGGGTAGTTGTCTTTAATAAGTTGAAGATTACCGAATTCTCGTTCTATGGTATCTTCCGATGCAAGAAGATACGTGGCTTGTACATATATGGTTTGCCCATTCTTTTTAGCCACGAAATCAATTTCCATTTGTCGGAATTGCCCTACAGACACTGTAAATCCTTGGCTTTTGAGGTGCAGATAGATTGCGTTTTCTATTAATTTCTCAATATCTCCGATTTGGTTGGAACCGGTTAAGGCATTTCTAAGTCCTAAATCTTCAAAATAATACTTTTCACTGGATTCCAGGAGGCGTTTACCATGAATATCATATCTGGGAACCTTGTTGATGATAAAAGCATTGCAAAAGTAGGCCAGATAGTTTAATATGACAGTGGTAGTAACTTCTATCTGTTGTGTTTTCATGTATTTGCTAATACTTGATGCTGAAATTATTTTTCCTGTGCTATCACTGATAAAAGATATTAAGTTTTCCAAGAAAGGCACATTGCGGATTTGCTCTCTGGCAATGACATCTTTCAATATTATGGTATTATAGATATTATGGAGATAGTCTTGGGCTAAATCCTGATTCTCTATTCCAATGCGATATAGTTGTGGTAATCCTCCGTAAGTCAGATATTTCATTAAAGAAGAATCGATGTCTTCCAACTGATGGAATTCCAGAAATTCTTTGTAGTTCAAACTCTGAATGTTTAGACAAAGATAACATTTTTATCTTTCATGGAGGATAAAAGTACCTCAAAATGTTTTTTTGTTTTTTATAAAAGATAAATTGAATGCATTCGTTT
Source organism: Bacteroides cellulosilyticus (assembly GCF_020091405.1). NCBI lineage: Bacteria > Pseudomonadati > Bacteroidota > Bacteroidia > Bacteroidales > Bacteroidaceae > Bacteroides > Bacteroides cellulosilyticus. The sequence goes on along the minus strand of NZ_CP081903.1, from coordinate 930,653 downwards.
GCGAGTACAAGGTGAAATAGAAAATATAGTGAAGGTGAGTATTATGTAGCATTAAACAGATAAAAGCACGGGTTATCCCCTTTTCTTTGTGCTTTTTTAACTCCGAAAACCTCGTAGTCCAAGAAAAACAGCCTACTTTTGCCACTTTCATTGTGACAAAATAGGTACAAGTTACGTCTAATACAAGAACAGTCAACTAAATATTCATCAAACAAACAAAAACAGAAATGAAAATTAAATGCCCTTTGCTGCTTATCATGTTGGTAATATCCTCATTGGTAGCGGCACAGAATGCGGCACCTCCATTTCAGATTAAAGGAGTCTTACTGGATTCTTTGACTCAAGAGGGAGAACCTTATGCCACAATCAAAATCGTGAAAAAAGAAGCGCCTGCCCATGCATTGAAAATGCTGGTAACAGACATGAAAGGAAAGTTTCAGGAAAAGATTCCGGGGACGGGTGATTTTGTGATGACGATTTCTTCTATTGGTAGAAATACCATTGTGAAAGATTTCACCGTGAAAGCAGGAGAGAAAATTGTTGATTTCGGTACGCTGTATGTCACGGATGCATCCAACGAATTGGGACAAGTGGAAGTCGTAGCTCAAAAGCCTTTGGTGAAGGTGGATGTGGACAAGATAGAGTATAATATTGAAGACGACCCCGATTCGAAAACCAATTCCGTGATAGAGATGTTGCGAAAAGTACCTTTGGTGACGGTAGACGGCGAAGATAATATACAGGTAAACGGTAGCAGTAGCTTTAAGATACACGTTAACGGCAAACCCAACAACATGATGAGTAATAACCCCAAGGAAGTGTTGAAGAGTATGCCTGCGAATACTATTAAATATATCGAAGTTATCACCTCTCCGGGAGCAAAGTATGATGCCGAAGGAGTGGGAGGTATCCTCAATATTGTGACTGTTGGCAGTGGATTCGAAGGCTATACAGCCACCTTCAGCGGTCGTGCCAGCAATATGGGACTGGGTGCCGGTGCCTATGCTACGATCAAACAGGGAAAGCTTACGTTGACAGGCAACTACAATTACAGTTATAACACCCAGCCTACCAGCTATTCGGATAGCTATCGGGAAGATTATAATTCTACTGACCAGAAGTACTTGGAGTCCACTTCCGAATCGGATTATAGCGGACAATTCCAGCATGGCAACTTGGAGGCTAGTTATGAGATCGATACATTGCGGCTCATCACTATGTCCGTAGGTATGTATGGTGGTGGAAATGATAACGAATCGCAAGGAAATACTGAGATGTGGAACACCGCACGCGACAAGAAAGCATATAGTTATCGTAATTTGATGGACGGAGACGGTTCATGGTATTCCATCCGTGGTAATATCGACTACCAACGCACTTCTAAGAAGAACAAGAACCGTATGCTCACCCTGTCGTATAAAATTAATACTCAACCACAGGAGAGTGATAGTTATAACCGCTATTTGGATCGTTATCAAGTGCCCGAGGATTTTCAACTTTACAATTCGCACACTTTCGGTAAGACTAATACCACGGAGCATACTTTTCAGGTAGACTATACGACTCCCATCGGCAAGATACATACCATAGAAACGGGTGTAAAGTACATTATCCGCAACAATGTCAGCAAAAATAACTTTGAGGAGGACAGGAGCAACGATGGTAATGGAGACTATGTATACAATGAAAAACGTAGTAGTAACTACGAGCATTTGAATGACATCTTGGCTGCTTACCTGGGATATACGTTGCGTTACAAGGATTTCACCTTCAAGCCAGGTTTACGTTTTGAGCACACAGCGCAGGATGTACGTTATATCGTCGGTGCAGGTGAGGATTTTAAGGTGAGTTATAATGATCTGGTGCCTTCCGTATCTATGGGTATTAAGCTGGGGCAAACGCAGACATTGCGTGGTGGATATGACATGCGTATCTATCGTCCCGGCATTTGGTATCTGAATCCTTATTTTGATGATAGTAACCCGATGTTCATCAGTCAGGGTAATTCGGAACTGGAGAGTGAGAAGAGCCATTCGTTCAATTTGAATTATAGTAGTTTCTCATCTAAATTCAACATCAATGTTTCATTACGCCACTCTTTCAACAACAGTGGAATTGAGAATGTCAGCCGACTGATAGGCGAAGGAGGTGAGGAATTCGAAGGGGGGCACTTTGCTCCTGAAGGTGCCCTTTACAGGACATATGAGAATATAGGTAAGAGCCGTCGTACTGATATGAGCTTATATCTCAACTGGAATGCATCGCCTAAAACACGTATCTACATCAATGGTCGTGGTGGGTATTCGGATATTAAAAGTCCGTCGCAGGGCTTGCACAATTACGGTTGGCAGGGTTCTATGTATGGTGGTATCCAGCATACTTTCCCGTGGAATTTACGTGCCAGTTTGAATGCCGGTGGAAGTACGCCCTATATTTCTTTGCAGGGAAAGGGCAGCGGTTATTCTTATTATAGTTTGAGCGTAAACCGCTCGTTCCTGAAGGATCGATTGACAGTAAGCGTTTATGGGTCAAATCTCTTCTCAAAGTATATAAACTTTAATAATACAACCTTCGGTGATAATTTCTACTCTACCAGTAAGAGTCGTTATCCCAACCGTTCGTTCGGTATGAGCATTAGCTATCGTATTGGTGAATTGAAGGCCAGTGTGAAGAAAGCTGCCCGCTCCATTAGTAACGACGATGTGAAAGGTGGTGGTGGTGGCACCCAAGGTGGTGGCGGTGGAGAATAATCTGCCTCGTTCGTAGCTGCCTTGTCCGTAGGAAAGGAGAGACAGCGCTATCACACAGATAGCTAATAAAATTCTTTTCATGATTCTTTGGGGGTATTAGTAAGTGTTATACCCCCAAAGATAAAGAGTTTTAGTGGAATAACCAGCGCTCATAGTCCACCTTTTCGTAAAGTGGCGCAATGGTTACTTCTGTATTCGCGTCTTTCTTTCCAAGCAGGAACTTGTCGACAAACGCTTCTACTTCAGGATACTGGCTTTCGGGCAGCTGGCAGTGCCCATGTCCGCCTACGATGGAGAAGCCCATTCTGTCGGCAATGCCGAAGGTTTCCCATACTTTACGGGCAGCACGGCAGGAGACATAACCCGATTCATCAGCCAGCCATACATAATCCGGGTTTCCAAGTACCAGCAGTGCACGCGGTGCTACCATGGCACACAGTTCGTGGTGGTCATACGGCAATTTCGATACATTATCTTCTTTATACTGGAACATACTTTCCTTAAACCAGGCATGACTGGTTCTTCCCAAAGTTTCCACTTCACCCAGCGTTTCGGAAACACGCCATGCAGCTGCACCGCCACCACCCGGTTCCTGAGCAATGGTCAGTGCAATACGCTCATCGAATGCTCCGGCAAAAAGAGCCATTTTCCCGGCGAAGGAACAACCGGATATGGCCAGTCGTTTGGTATCTATCTTGCTCTTTTTACCTACGATTTCCAATCCGTCAATGATACGGCTCACTCCCCAGGACCAGGCGCAATAGGCTCCCATGTCCGTACGGTCAGGATAAAGTTTGTTGATAGGCTCGTTGCCGCGCTTTTGTGTGTGCGACATGACTTGTGTGAAGTTGAATGCGATTTGTGCTATATTGCGGCTCGTGAAGATGGCGGGAGGAAGACTACCCGTACCTCTGCCTATTCCAATGATGGCAGGGAAAGGGCCTTTACCTGCCGGATAAGTAATTTTTGCTTTCAGGGTGAGCGTTTGTCCGTTCACTGTTACATTTACTCTGAGGGTATCATCCACGATATCCGCGGTAATGTCTTTTTTCGACACTACGGGTTTCTCGCCGATTTCGTAGTGTTCTATTTCGCGGGCTATCTCTGCACGCCGTCGGCTCCAGTCCTTGAAGTTGGTTGAACGGCCACTGCCATCGGACCATTGGAAGGGATCGGTCAGTGTTTTTACCACCGGCAGTTCATCGATACCCGGCAACACGGGTGCAGGATTCTTTATTCCCGTATTTTCCACAGTGTAGACTAAGGGGATTTTCTGTGCAAATGTGGAAATGCCCATACCTATGTTCAGCAGAACAATCAGTACCCATAAACGTGTTTTCCTGTTTTTCATGTTTCTATCTTTTTAAGAGGTTTACATCTGTTGGCAAAGATAGACGATGTTTTTTTAACCGGTTAGTAGGATGTTACAGATACTTTTCATGGTGTTACATGATTAGAGAAATAGATTTCTTTTCTATTAATCTATATTTAAAAAGTACTCATTCTCCAGTCATCTTCCGTATCGAGGTTATTGGCAAGCAATGTATTTATTTTCTGGTAAAGAGGTAATAAGGCTTTCTGCGTATTACGGGAACAAATCTCATCTACCATCTCTTTCAGTTTCAGGATAAGTTCGTTCTTGTGGATGATGAAAGAGGTCTGTTTCTGGATATCATCTATTTGACCAAAGCGGGGGCTTTGGGTGTATCATCGTATCGCCAGTGGAGATCTCATAAAAATATTTACACTTGTATTCTTTGTTATTTAATAAAGTTTTCATAACTTGCTGGTGTTTATTAATTAGCTCAAATGTATATCTTATTATTCTTTAAATGTAATATAGGTGTGGTGTTTGAGTGTACGGAAACGATAGAAAATGACCTACGTTATTATGGAATTCATGTACTAAATAAACTAAATGTCATAAGTGTTTGTAATATAGGGTAGATTGTGAGAAAATGATTAGCATGGCGTATTTATTGCATTGAAAATATATTTATGTAGTAGTATAACCTTTAAATTTTTATTATTATGAAACATGTATCTATTTTCTTCGTTATTTTATCTGTTCTTATTAATTATTCATGTACAGATGAAAGCCAAAGCAATTTATTGAATTTAGAAACTGATGCGTCAGAGAGTACTAGATCCTTGAACCCTCTGGATTTTGAACAAGATTGGGAAAATCAAACGTCTATTCTATTGACAGATAATAAGACTTATGATTTACCTTGGGTCGAATATGCTCCTACTAGCATAATCTATGATACAAGAATGGACATAAAGAAACAAGATGGTTGGATGTTTTTAAGTACTCCCAGTAAAGATAATGGTAGTGATTATCTAATCTTCTATAATAAATATACAGGTATTTTAAAAGTCTTTTATTATAATAGGAGCTCGTTCTTAAATAATAATGCTGTTTGGGAGTTCTTTGATGAAAAGTATTATGGTTACTTCAATCAAGGAACTACATTTACGGCACCATTGGATCGAACTTCAATTCAACGTGTGGGTGTTAATTGTTTGAGTAATAACACTACTTTGGGTATTGATCAAGGTTGGAATTGTTTTCAAATACCGCTTACATATACAGGACGAGCTGATGGAAACATAAATGTTTATTCGAAAGTGTTAAACATATCTGAGTTGACACTTACAGGGAATTATAAAGATACAACAACAGGTACTATTGTTGAAGATCATTACTCTTCATCTCCGAATCTTCTGCAAAAAGGTGCAAATTCTATAGTAAAGGCAGGTGGGGATGCTGCCGAGAAATGGGTGAAAGGCGAGGCTGAAAAAGCCCTAAACAATATTCCTTCTGGAATTTTTAAAAATATTGGTAATATGGTTGCTGGTGGATTGGCTGGATTAGCTAAAGGGGGAGTTACAGGTTTGATATCTGGAGGATTAAATGCTCTTTTTGGTTCATTTCTCGGTTCGAAAAAAGTTAATGAACCCACTATACAAACAGTTGAATTATCTACTAATGGAACTATTGATTTGAAGGGGCAAATGATTGAAAATAGTTCGGTTCCTGTCTTGCCGCTAACAGCTATAAAATGTGATGAAGGATTTGGAGCTTGGAATTTAGCATCTGCACCAATATTAGATATAACAGGAACTTATCACGAAGTAATTGCCCGGCCAGATATAGCTTCTGCATATAATTGTAAGTATGCGGGAAAATATTATACATTATCATTTCGTCCAACATTTAATGTAGTTATTAATCCATCCATAGCGGATGAAATAACTTATAAAGTTCGTTATAATCTTGTGGAGTTTGAGGGAAGTGAATGGGATGTTCAATTTAAAAAATATTATAATATTACTCCTAATAATTCTTATACGGTATACTGTACTTATATACCAAGTAAAAGATCAGGGTATGATCCTTCTCCCACAGTTATTCAAAATGAAGAAAAAGGTACAAAGGTTAAATTAGCATACTACGACTATCCGATAGTTTTAAGTGATATTGGTGTTTATATTGGCAGTAGTTCAGTATATACAGAGACTTTTTCGGTATATTATAATACGGTCTTTTCATATATGGCATCTTATAATCGTACTGATACAAATAGCTTCCCATTGTCTATAAGTAATGCATATTTTAATGGTAAGCCTGTATTATATGTAGCGAATCTTGGAGTTAATGTAACTGTTACTATGACTGTGAAAAGTACAGGGCAGGAAATAATATCAAGTAGAACGTATTTACCAGAATATAATATAAAATTTCAATAGTTCGCTTTTATATCTTGCGGCTTTCGATTTGCGAACTGCAAAAAAGATATTCACCACCAATACATATCCCTGATTTTTAACAAATCGGGGACTACTCATTTACTACTCAAATCAATTTAATGCATTGTTTATTAGATGGATAAAGAATAAGGACGGTGTGAGTGATCTTGAGGAAAAGTAAAAGCCGGGAACAGGTTTGTGTACTGCTTCCGGCTTTTCTTATTTATTTATCTGTTGAGAATCCCAGTTTCTGCAATCCGTTTTGTACATCCGGATGGCTCATAAATAGTTTCCATAGCAGACCGGTGCGATAGTTCTCTATCATGACGGCAATAGGTCCCTGATCGATGGCAAGATATCGTTTGGGATACCAGTTCTCTGTTTCGGAGAAAGCATCGTAGAAACCATAAGGACCGAATAGCTTATCGCCCATATCATAGAGATGGCGCATCACAGCGAGTGAATAGTCCGGGGTATAGACGATGGACGAAAGAGCGGCGGTAGGAGAGATGACTCCCTGGTCATCCCGTTCGTTCGGCATGTGGGCGGCATATCCGTTGACGGAGTAGCTGGCGGTCAGTCCCCAACAGTCCGGACCGAAACCTTTGTAGTGCTTCGGATTTCGGATGCAATAAGCACGGTTCACGAGAGTCAGATTACGCATTTCATCGAAATAGCTGGCGCAGTATTCATCTTTTAGATGAGTCGGATCTAATCCGAGGAAGGAATAATGTGCCCAAAAGAGGGGACCTGCTTCACAACCCTGATAGCGCAGATGAAGTTCGATATCTTCTACTTTATGGGGTTCGACGATGGCGCCGTTCTGTGCCCATCCCTCATGATAGACGGAGGCGGGAACGCCGTGCGTGGGTGAGGCAGCGGCAAGCAGGTACATGATGAGACATTCGTTGTAACCATGTACGGGGAAGTCCATTGCCCAACCGTATTCGGGACTCCAATGCCAGTAGAGTACATTCTGGTCGCCCTGGCGATAGAAATTCCAGTCGACATCACGCCAAAGGGTATCGATGCGCTTGGCAAGTGCCTGTTCTTGGGGAGAGCCATTGACGTAATATTGGTGTACGGCAAGCAGTCCTTGTATAAGGAAAGCTGTTTCTACGAGGTCGCCACCGTTGTCTTTCTGTCCGAAAGGCTTTACCTTGCCGGTATCTCCATACCACCAGTGAGGATAGGCACCGTGGAAGCGGTCGGCTTTTTCAAGGAAAGAGACTATCTTTTCCATACGTGCCAGACCTTCTTCACGAGTGATGTAGTTGCGGTCGATACCTGAAAGTATCGCCATAATGCCAAAGCCGCTACCGCCGGAAGTAATGACGTTCTGGTCTTTTTCGGGGTAGATACCATCTATGTGGATACGCTCGGGGGCAAGACCGCTGTTAGGCTCCGCGCCTTCCCAGAAGTAATTGAAGGTTCGCCGTTGAACGGTGTCCATGAGGGCATCATCGGTAAGTTGGGCGGCACTTCCGGTCTTGGCATTCTTGCAGGCTCCGAGGAGAAGCAAGAAGAGGAGGGGAAGGTAGGTTGTTAATTGTTTCATAATTAATAAGGGGTTAGGGATGATAAATAAGCTACGAGCTACAAGCTACAAGTGGCTGCGCTGTGTAGTCCGAAAGGCACTTGTAGCTCGTAGCTTGTAGCTTGTCACTTGCTCAGCGTCAACTTCGCCGTCTTCACAGCCTGGCTGTTTCCACCGATCATGATATCAAAGTCACCCGGCTCGGCTACGTAGTTCAGGTTGTAATCATAGAAGCGAAGCAGATCACGCGTGATAGTGAATGATACCGTTTTGCTTTCTCCGGCACGAAGGAAGATTTTATTGAACCCTTTCAACTCGCGTACAGGGCGGGTGATGCTTCCTACGAGGTCGCGGATATAGAGTTGAACTACTTCCGCACCGTCATGTTTGCCTGTATTGGTGACGGTGACTACGGCTGTAACGGAACCATCTTTTCCCAATGTCGGTGTGCTCAATGCAATGTCACTGTACTGGAAAGTGGTATATGACAATCCATAACCGAAGGGATATAGCGGCTCATTATCCACATCCAGATAATTTGAACGGAACTTTTCGAACCATTTGCCTGCTGCCAGTGGCCGACCGGTATTCTTATGATTGTAGAACAAAGGTATCTGGCCTACATTCTTCGGGAAAGTCATGGTTAGTTTTCCACTCGGATTCACGTCACCGAACAGAACATCGCCAATGGCATAAGCCGCTTCACTGCCTCCGAACCATACGTTCAGGATGGCAGGTACATGCTCCTGTTCCCAGTTCAGCGTCAACGGCCGACCGGTAAAGAGGGTTAGTACTACGGGTTTGCCTGTTTTCAGTAAGGCTTCCAATAAAGTATGCTGTACATCGGGCAAGCCGAGTTCGGTGCGGCTTGAACTTTCACCGCTCATTTCAGAAGATTCTCCCAGTGCAGCTACGATAACATCGGCACCGGCTGCAACTTTCAGTGCTTCGTCCAGTAACTCCTGGTCTGTGCGATTGTCACGGTTCAATGAACGGCCGAACATGGTGGCACGTTCTTCGTAAGCTGCATCGCCGATAAGGTTACTACCTTTGGCATAGGTGATGTTGACCTTGCCTGCCATCATTTCTTTCAAGCCTTCGTATAAAGAAGGGTAATCGTTGAGGCGTGCGGCTACGCTCCAGGTGCCCGGCATATTGCTGCGGGTATTTCCGAGAGGGCCGATGACGGCAACTGTGCCTTGCTTCTTCAACGGAAGCACGGGTGAAGCAGCTACGGTTGACGAGTTATGAGCTACGAGTGGCTGTGCGGTGGTGGGGGTATTCTTCAGAAGAACAAAACTTTCGCCGGCAATCTTGCGGGCGGCGTCACGATGCTCTTTTGTGAAGATATCCCGTTTCGGACGGTTCACGTCGCAGTATTTATAAGGATTATCGAACAGTCCCAGCTTGTATTTCGCTTCCAATATCCGGCGACAGGCTGTATTCAACGTGCCCATTCTTACTTTTCCTTCTTTAATGGATTTCATCAGTGTACCGACGAAGCCTTCACTTACCATATCCATGTCCACCCCTGCATTAAGAGCGAGTGCACTGACGGTCTGCAAGTCGCCGACACCATGCTCTATCATCTCTGAAATGCCTGTGAAGTCCGTTACCACAAACCCTTCGAAGCCCCACTGACCACGCAGCAAATCACTCAGCAGCCACTTGTTTCCGGTGGCGGGAATACCGTCTATTTCATTGAATGACGCCATTACACTACCCACTCCGGCCTCTACGGCAGCCTCATACGGGTACATAAACTCATTGAACATCCGGTTGCGGCTCATATCTACTGTGTTATAGTCGCGTCCGGCTTCTCCGGCTCCATACAGTGCAAAGTGCTTTACGCAAGCCATGATTTCATCGTTGCGGTGCAACTGGTCTTGCAGATTGGCACCCTGGTATCCGTATACCATTGCCTGTGCGATAGCTCCACCCAGGAACGGATCTTCTCCCGAGCCTTCACTGACACGTCCCCAACGTGGGTCGCGACTGATGTCTACCATCGGACTGAATGTCCAGGAAATGCCGTCGGCACTTGCTTCGATGGCTGCAATACGGGCGGACTTCTCAATAGCTGCCATATCCCAGGTACAGGACAATCCCAATGGAATAGGGAAGATGGTTTCGTACCCGTGTATCACATCCATGCCGAACAGCAGGGGAATACCGAGGCGTGATTTCTCTACTGCCAGCTTTTGCACTTCAAGAATACGGTCTACCCCTTTCAGGTTGAAGAGTCCGCCCACCAATCCTTTTTCAATCTTTTGTGCCACGTCGCTGCTCTTGGCCTGTCCCGTGGTGATGTCTCCCGTGACGGGTAGGTTCAATTGTCCGATTTTCTCTTCCACGGTCATCTTCTTCATCAGTGCGTCGATGAAGCGATCCATGTCTTGTGGAGACTTTTGCGCCTGTGCAGATGCTATGCCCATCAGGGCACCCATCAGCAACAGGCTTGCTTTTTTGAATATTGCTTTCATATATTTCTATGTTTTAAGATAATAAAATGAGTATGGGTTGCCGTAAGCAATCCGACCGCGGCATTTAAGGATTTTCTTACCTATTGCTAAGCCGGGAAGTGGCATCTGTTTATTCTTTCTATCATGGAGAACTTTTCTTTCCACCATGATGGAAAGAAACTTTCTCTACGGTGGAAAGAAAAGTTCCTCATGGTGGAAAGAAAAGAATCTTGCAGCTTAGCTTCTTAGCCTCCGCAGGTTTTTCTGATAAACTCTGCGGTTGCACGGCTTGTTGATGCTTGCGTAACTTGAGTTGTTTAGTAGTCCGGATTCTGTACCAATACACCGTTCGATTTGTCTATCTCTGTTTGCGGCAATGGCAACAGTGCATTTTTAGGCTGGTAGTTCTTTCCGGCAGCCTGAAGCACTTCTTGCGCAATGCCCCAGCGTACGAGGTCATAGAAACGGTCGGGCTCTAATCCCAGTTCTACGCGGCGTTCGTGACGGATAGCCTCACGCAATACACTCTGATCCAGAGACTCAACTTTCGGAAGTACATTGGTCAGTGTGCCGCGGGCATGTGCACGTACTCGCTCCAGATAACCGCTTGCTTCGCCCATCAAACCTTTTTCGTTGGCTGATTCGGCGGCCATCAGCAGTACGTCCGGGTAGCGGATCAGACGGATATTTACCCAGAAGCCCATGCGGGTATACTTGCGGCGCAATGCTGGGTCGGTATAGGCTTTCTTGTTGAAGTAAGCGCCCATGGCCGTAGATACGGGTGATTCACCGTAGGGTGTGTTTGTATTTTCCTCTGTGATAGGCTCGTCATCACTACGGCGGAAGTAAAGCAGTGTAGCATTCTTACGCGGATCGCCCGGTTCGTAAGCTTTACCCATCAGGGTGGTGGCCATGTGCCAACCCCATCCTAAGTCCCAATTGCCTGCTCCGCGCACACCCTGTACCTGGCAGAACTGGCTGCCGATACTACCGTCTTCTTTCATAGCATCGGTGGCTTCGCATTGCAATTCGAAGATACTTTCGCCGCAATTCTCACCTTCTACGGTGAAGACTTTATCAACCGGAGTATTCAGGTTATAAATGCCGGAGTTGACGACTTCGGTAGAGGCTGTATACATATTGTCCCAGTCGTTACGCATCATGTAGGTACGTGCGTGCAGGGAACGTGCGGCACCCCAGGTGAGCCGTCCCGTATAGTCGCTGTCCCATCTCAAGGGCAGGCACTTTTCGGCTTCGGTCAGGTCTTTGTCAATCTGTTCGTATATCTTTTCGGCAGTGGTTTTGGGGACGTTGGCATCGGAGGCTTCCACTACTTTGATGGTCACTAGGGGGACTTCACCAAAGGCGCGTACCAGGTTGAAGTAGCAGTAAGCACGGAAGAAGAGGGCTTCGCCACGGTTGCGGATGGATTCGGTGTCGTCCTTATGGTCGCTGTTGGCGATGTCGTCTAAGATTTCATTACATTGGTAGATGATTTTGTAGTTCTGACCCCAGTAAGCGGCTAACGGGCCGTTGGAGGCTGTGTACTCGAAATCATCCCACATGGCAGCTTCGTTACCGCCGTCGCCGGCATCACTGCCCTTTTCGGAATCCTCGCTGCGAACCATGTGTACCATGAAAGCGGGAATACCTGCGGTGATGTCATACGAACGCATCAGGTAGTAAACGTTGAATATCTTTCCGCCTACAAGGGCGTTGGGGGCGTCGTCTTCCGTGAACTGGCCCAGCGGGTCACGGTCCAGAAAGTCATTACAGGAACTGAATGAGAGGGCGGTCGCGCCAATCAGCAGGGATAGGATATATTTCTTTATCTTCATAATCTTTTGTTGTTATGGTTATTATAATATGGAGTTACTCTTGTACGCCGCAAGGAAACCTTGCCGGGGCGCTACGCCCCTTTAGAACGTTAAGTTAAACCCGAACGTATAAATCGCCGGCATCGGATAACTTCCGTCATCCACCCCGAAGGCAATGGCCGAGCCACCCAGTTCAGGTGTATATCCGGTGTTATGTTTCCACGTTTTCAGATTCTGAATATTCACATAGAGTTTCAGTGCCTGCATACCGATCTTGGAAATCAACGCCTTGTCGAAGTTGTAAGCCAATGATACGTTGCGGATGCGGAAGAACGAGCCGTCTTCTATATAGTATTCAGAATTCATATTGTTGATGCTGTGTTTCGTATTCAGCAACGGCTGGGTATTGCTGGTACCCTCTCCATGCCAACGGTCCATGCGTTGTGCCATGAAGTTGAACTGGCTCCAGTTATAGTTATCCCAGGTACGGTAAATCTGGTTACCGCCTTGTCCCATCATGTCTACTGCCAACTCCCAGTTTTTGTAACCTACTCCGAGAGTGAAACCATAAGTGACATTAGGTGTCGGGTCACCAATCATGGTACGGTCGGCGGTGGTGATTTCACCGTCACCGTTTACATCCTTAAACTTCAAGTCACCCGGAGTGACCGTTGCAAGCTTATTCTTCGGTGAATTATTAATCTCTTCCTGAGTCTGGTAAACACCTTCTACTTTGTAGCCATAGAAGTAACCGATAGGATAACCTGCCATTGTATAACTTTGGCTCTTGTCTCCGGCAATGATGGAGTATCCGTCCTGTACAAGGCTTAATACCTTGTTCTTAATTGTAGTCAGGTTGGCTCCGACGTTATAATTCCAGTCGCCGATCTGGTCACGCCAGCTCAGTGCAAGTTCCACACCCAGGTTTTCGATAGATCCCAGGTTGCCGATGCCCGGCACGGTTCCTGAAATACCGGGAACTTCTGCCAGCAGGTCTTTTGTTTTCTTCTTGTAATATACACCTTCAAAGTGCAGGCGGTTGCGGAAGAAGTTGGCTTCGGCACCTACTTCCCATGCTTCTACTTTTTCCCAACGCAGGTTCGGGTTAGGCAGATAGGCAAGCTGATAGCCCGGATAAATGGCGGACGGAGTACCGAATACTGCGGAATAGGCATTGGTCAGCAAAGGCTCCGCCGGATAGGCTCTATCCAGGTTTTGGTTACCCAGCGTACCCCATGATCCTTTCAGTTTCAACATATCCAGCCATTCGATACCTTTCATCCATTCCTCTTCGCTCATCAGCCAACCCAGACCTACGGAGTAGAAATTCTGCCATTGGTTTCCTGTATAAGAGAAAGCGGAAGAACCGTCGCGGCGGTAGGAGCCGTTGAACAGGTACTTGCCTTTATAATTATAGAGAATACGTGCCAGTACAGATACTGTAGAACGTTCCCATTGTGTACTACCGTTGGTTGCAGTGGCGGCATCGCCGATACTTACATACCATTTGTCGGGATTGTCCGGAATGATCAGACCTACGCCTTGCGTGCGTCCGGCATTCAGATTTTCGAGCTTATTATAATAGGTGGTAAAACCGGCGGTGGCTGTCAGGCTATGGTCGCCCCAGGAGTTGGTATAAGTCAACAGATAATCGCTCTGCACTTTCATCTCGGTCTCTTTGGCCTGAGTCACTCCGGTCTTGCCGGTGCCCAGTGTAGCTATATCACCTTCGGCACTGGCATCATACACTTTAATAATCGGCGTGTAAGTCCGTGTGCTGTTCGATGCATAATCCAGTGAGAACATGGCTTTGAACTGAAAGTGTTGCAGGAAGTCCCATTGCCCGTATATGTTACCCGAACCGCGGTAGTTCTCCGCCTTTGTGGTATTTGCCTTCAATTCAACGTCCACCATCGGGTTATTCATCTGCGCTTTTTGGAAGCCGGGGAGGGAGGTATACAATCCATATTCTTTGTTATACACCTCTGCCACCGGAGCCGCCCGCAGGGCAGTGGCAACACTCTTTGAATCAGCCGGCAGCATGCGTGCGCCGTTGAACTGGAAACCTACTTTGAAGTTGTCCGTCACTTTATAATCATCGCTGATGCTCAGTGTGATCTTGCTGTACTTCTCATGCTTGATGTTTCCTTGCTCGTAGGCATAACCTGCGCCGAGGTAGAAGCTATGCCTGTCGGAAGCACCCGTAATGCTGATATTATTGTTCGTAATGAATCCGGTCTGGAAGATTTCGTCCTGCCAGTTGGTGTTACCTGTCCAGTCGGAGAAATTATATTCCGGATTGCCTTCATTTCTCAACTGTTCGTTATACAACAGTTTGAAGCCATCGGCATCTACCATTGCAATCTTGTTGGTGATAGCTTTGAAGCCGAACGAACCGTTGATGTTTACCCGTGTCTGTCCTTCTTTCGCTTTCTTGGTGGTGATGATGATTACACCATTGGCACCACGCACACCGAAGATGGCAAGTGAGGAAGGGTCTTTCAGGATTTCCATAGACTCGATATCCTGTGGGTTCAGGAAGTTGATGTTGTCATTGAACAGTCCGTCCACTACATACAAGGGCTTGTAACCATTGATAGAGTTTGTACCGCGTACGCGGATTTCCGGGTCGGCACCTGCCTTACCGGAGTTGATGATTTGTACACCGGCCACTTTACCTTGCAGGGCAGACAGTGGGTTGGCAACAGGTTTGTTGGCAATTTCGTCACCTTTAATGTTGGTGATAGATCCTGTCAGGTCACGCTTCTTGGCGCTACCGTAACCGATGACCACTGTTTCTGCAAGCATCTGCGAGTCTTCTTTCATCTGTACATTGATGACGCTCTGGTTGCCTACTTTAATGCTTTGCTTCTCCATACCTACGTATGAGAAGTCGAGGGTAGCATTGGGCGGAACTTGGATTGAATAATCACCATCCAGTCCGGTCACTACACCGGTATTGGTGCCTTGTACCACAATGGATACGCCAATCAACGGTTCTTTAAATGAGTCGGTAACGACACCGGTTATGGTCCGTTCCTGAGAAAATGCGGCAGTACCTATCAGCAGGAAACATACCGTCAAGAATAGATTTTTAAGCCTTAGGGCTCTCTTCATAGGAGGGTTCAGGTTTCTCTTCATTGCATTAAATTTTTATGTGAATGATATATTGCATCAGAACAATGCAAATGAAAAAAAGATTTCGAGGGCTTTTAAATCTTGGGTTTTTAACACAATTGGGGGAGGAAGGATCTTTAAGGTATTTATCTTCTCTTCCTATGTTTCATTTAGCCAACATTGCCTTTTCGTTAAAAAAGATGTTAAATATGAGGGTGATGTGTTTGTTTTATTTATAATTTCACTATAATTGCAATCGATTGCAATGAAGTAATAGCTTTCAGTGCACAATAGTATTTTCATATAGTGATACAATATAATGATGGATAAGAAAAAAGTCTCTATTTATGATATTGCTAAAGAATTGAAGATCTCGGCTTCAACAGTTTCGCGTGCGCTGAATAACCATAAGGGAATTAGCAGCGAAGTAAGTGAGGCTGTTCATAAATTGGCAAAGGAGCTCAATTATAAACCGAACCAAATGGCAGTGGCCTTGAAAACCGGTAAAATTAAGACGATAGGAATGATTGTGCCTCTCATTGATCGTAATTATTTTGTTCAGGCTATTGCTGGCGTTGAAACAGAGATATATAAAGCTGGTTATAACCTAATTATAGCTACTTCCGGTAATTTGTTCGAGCGTGAAAAGAAAATTATCGCTTCTTTGAGTCAAGGTAAAGTTGTAGGCATAATTGCTGCCGTTGCTGCTGAAACGACTGATTATTCTCATTATGTATCGCTGGTCGAAAGTGGAATTCCTTTGGTTATGTTCGATCGTAAGATGGCTATTCCAAATACAAGTAGTGTTGTGCAAGATGATTATAATGGGGCCTATGAGGCTACGAAGCATCTTATAGAGCAAGGCTGTAAACGGATTTTCTTTTATCGTGGTCCACAAAATGTTTCGATATGGAGTGAGCGGGATAGAGGATATAGGCAAGCTATGAGTGATTATGGATTAGAAGTTACGAATAAACATATTCATACAGCTTTAACCACTGAAGAAGAAGGACGGAAATATGCAATTAAATTGTCGGCTCAAAAGAACCAGCAGTTGCCTGATGGTATACTCTTTTCGGGAGACTTTGCAGCTAAAGCGGCAATGGAGGTTTTTGTTGAGAAGGGAATTAAAATCCCACAGGAGATTGCCATTGTAGGATTTGTGAATGAGCCATGGGATGTCTTATTGAATCCACCTTTGAGTTCTATTGAACAATTTAGTTATCGTATTGGAAAAACTTCCGCAAGATTAATGTTGGAGGCTATCTCTGGTATGCCTTATCAAGATATTGTATATAAGCCACAGCTTATAGTAAGAGAGTCATCTTTAAAAAGTAAGTACCTGTAATCAAAATTCAAACCTCATAAGTATTTGATTAACCGTGAATTACCATTAGCAATTTAATTTAGGCCACAATGCAATCGATTGCATAAATTGCTAACCGTATATTAATTTTAAAACTAATAGAAACATGAAAAAGATTATTGAATGGTTTATTAACCTTTATGCTATCTGGATTATTCTGGCTTTTATAGTCGGATATTTATATCCAGGTGCATTTATGTGGTTTACTAAAGGGAGTTGGATGACCTTGGCATTGGCGGTCGTTATGCTCAGTATGGGACTTACACTTCGGGTTGAAGATTTCAAAGCTTTATTTGCTACACCACGTGTGGTACTAATAGCTGCTATTTCACAGTATACTATCATGCCACTTTCTGGCTGGCTTGTTGCAATGGCGATGGGATTGCCTGCGGAATTTGCTGTAGGTCTTATATTGGTAGCATGTTGTCCGGGAGGTACAGCTTCCAACATGATTGCTTATATTGGCCGTGCGAACATTGCATTGTCGATAATTAGTACAGCCGTATCTACTGTCTTAGGCATTTTTATGACTCCTCTGCTCTGCAAGTTGCTGGCAGGACAATATGTTGATGTAAATGCATGGGGGATGTTTCTCAATGTGGTTCAGGTAGTATTGATTCCTGTATCATTGGGGGTCTTTATAAAGTATAAATTTCCAAAGTTTGTAGAAAAGTTGGGGCAAACCGGTCCTGTTGTTTCAACATGGGCTATTGTTTTCATATCCGGTGCTATTATTGCTCCCGCTATGGTTGACGGAAAAGAACTCTTGTTTCAATATGCTGGTCAATTAGCCCTTGCCGCATCATTACTCCATTCGCTGGGCTTTGGCCTTGGCTATGCTTTTGGGCGAATCTTTAAGTATGATAAACCTATGTCAAAGGCTATTGCATGTGAAACTGGCATGCAGAATGGAGGCTTGGCTGCGGTACTTGCTCGTAATAGTTTTCCTGCTTTTATGCCGCTTGTAGCTGTGCCTGCTGTATTTTGTTCGATCATGCAAACTGCTATCGGAGGAATATTAGCTACTATCTGGCGTTTTACATCGAGCCCTGAAGAACTTGAAGCATCCAAACATTGATATGGGAACAAGAAAAAATATTTATTATTGGAAGTGTGATCGTCCTTCGGCCTTTTTTGCAATCAAAGAAGGTAATGAGGGGAATGCAAGAGAGGTTCAGGAAGAACTGGGGGTGTTACTAACCAATTATTTCGGAAGCGAACATTTTTCTTTATCCTCAGCTGGAGGACAAGGAAACCATCTAACGTTTTTAGCTTCAAGGAATAATGAAAGCTACTTCGTGAGAGTTGAGAACGGACCGGAGAAAGATGACTATATGGAGGTTGAAACCACCATTATAAATAGAGTGCATGATATTGGAATTCCAACCCCTAACATATACGCTGTAGATTCATCTCGCATTAAATATGATTTTGCCTGGCAGATTATGGAAAACGTCGAATTCTCAGATTTGAATAGGATTTATAAATCTCATAAACTGCAAACGAGAACTGTGATGCGTGAACTAGGTACTTATATAGCCCGATGGCAAAGTATTTCAACGGACGGTTTTGGGCCATACAATTCTGATATTTTGCGTGTCGACGGACGTTTAGAAGGACTGCATTCCACTTATCGTGACTATTATATGCTGAATATAGAGAAGCATTTTGATTTCTTGGTGCAGCACAGTTTTCTGACAAAGGAGAAAGCTGATAGCTTTTTAGGAGCAGTTGTGGCTAATTTGAAATTCTTGGATATTTCACGTGGATGTCTTGTACACAAAGATCTGGCTTTATGGAATGTGCTTGGTACGGAAGATTGCATAAAGGCTGTGATTGATTGGGACGATACTATTTCAGGAGATCCTACTGATGATATTTCACTTATGGCTTGTTTCCACTCAAAGGAAGAGATGAATGCATTAATAGAAGGATATCAGGAAATAAAACCTCTGCCGGAGAATTTCATACCACGTTTTTGGCTACATCTGATGCGTAATATGCTGTTTAAGGCTGTGATAAGGGTTGGGGCGGGATATTTTAAAAAAGATAGTAACTATTTTCTGATAAATTCGGGGTCTGAAGGAGGTCTGGGATTGCATAATTTTACATTGAGTAGATTAGAACTCGCATATGAAGGGCTTACAGAGCTGAAAAGTATGGATGACTTGTGAAGAAATAAGGTAATAGCGAATTAAATTAATAATTTACGTATGAAACAGAATATAGAAAATAAGGCTCGTATACTTGGTACAGGTACGTGGATTTCATTAGGTTCCCCCATTGTTACCGAAGTAATATCGATGATGCAGTTTGACTGGTTGCTGTTCGACCTTGAACATGGCTTCATGCAGGAGCATGACATTCTGCCTAATCTGATGGCTGTAAAATCAAGTGGTACAAAAGTGATTGTACGTGTAAGTGAATTCCGTAGTGGACTTATTGCGCGTCTGCTGGACTGGGGAGTTGCAGGTATTATGATGCCGCATGTTTCTTCATCTGAAGAAGCTGCCCGGGTGGTGGGTGCAATGCGTTATCCGCCTTTCGGGAAAAGAGGATTCTCGAGTTCTTCCCGGTCGTTTGGATACGGGGAAAATGCTCCCAGGAATATCACAGAGTGGGAACCACCTTTGTTTATTGCTCAGATTGAAAACTACGAAGGCGTACAAAATGCTAATTCTATAGCGGCAACAGAAGGAGTGGATATGCTTTTTGTTGGTCCGCGTGATTTGCGTCTTGATTTATCAGTCAGAAAGAGTGCTGATGAAAGAATACCTTTTCAGGAGGCCATTTCTTTAACTGTTAAAGCAGCTATATCCTCCGGTAAACAAGCAGGGATATTGGTCTCTCCGGAAGAAGATATTTCTGATTTGTGTGTGATGGGGTTTAGTGCTTTTGCTATAGGAGCTGATTTGGCTGTATTACGCTCAGGATACAAAAGAATTAAAGTCTGATAAAAAGTAACTTATATTTAAATTTATATTGCCATGAAAAAAAATAATATTTTGTACACAATGTTTTTCATATTTTGTGCCACTCATACTGTAGTCGCGCAAAACCAAGAGCTTATACGCATTTCAGACAGTTTGGCTATGATACCGCCGCTGGTTAATACCAATCCTGGTAAAAATTATAATGCCAAGAATTTGGATTATGGTATGACTATAGGAATAGAACGTACGCCGGGCGGACGTATCTGGGCTTGCTGGGTTGGTGGCGGAGATAATGCGAATGCTTTTTTTGTGCTGGCTTGGAGTGATGATGAGGGCAAAAAGTGGACAAAGACAAAAGTAGTTATTGATCCTCATGATGAATCACTGCCTCTTAAACGCAGAACTATTGTAGGCCAATTATGGACAGATCCGCTGGGACGCCTTTGGCTCTTTTTCGACCAGGCAATGACTTACTATGACGGACGTTCCGGTAACTGGTATACGCTATGCGAAAATCCGGATTCTGAGAATCCTGTATGGTCAGAACCTGTTTATTTAGGTATTGGTTGTACACTCCAAAAACCGACAGTGATGAGTAGTGGTGAGTGGGTACTTCCTGTAAGTATCTGGCCTCGTAGTCGCATGGACATATTGTTAGAAAAGGGGTGGAAGGAGAATCCTTTGAAGGGTGCACATCCGGAATTAGATGCTAAACGTGGTGCTCACCTTATGGTATCAACAGATCAGGGAACAACATGGGAATTCCGTGGAATGGTGAAATATCCCTCTCCCAGTTTTGATGAACATCTGACAATAGAGAAAAAAGATGGTAGTTGGTGGATGACGGCACGTACAGGCGTAGGTATCTGGCAAAGTTATTCTACTGATAAGGGATTCACTTGGACAGAGCCCGAAAAATATCAGGAGCATGTCAATTCACGCCATTTTATTTTACGACTTAAGTCAGGCAATCTCTTGCTTGTACGTCATGGTATGCCTGATGAGCAACTTAAGTCTCGTTCTCATCTTCGTGCTTTTATTTCTACAGATGATGGCAAAACCTGGTCGGGTAATTTACTGCTTGATGAACGTTCCGGAGTTTCATATCCCACAGGGTTCCAGACACCAGACGGATATATTTATATTTCGTATGACCATCAGCGTACTCGTGAAGGCGATGTACTCATGGCACGTTTTACAGAAGAGGATATTTTAGAAGGAAAAATAATTTCAGAACGTGGCGATTTGGGAATGCGTATTAGTAAGCCCGGCAGAGTAAAGAAATCAGCTGCTAATATTGCTGCACGCAAAAAAAATAAAATGAAAAAGTAAAGGTGCAGATAGTTGCTGAATAAATTGATATTATGAAAAGTTCTCGGTTCAGTAACGAAATGGGAGTTATTAATGAAGTTGAATTATAATACATGTATGCCTATGAGAGATGTATAGATAAGAAAAAAAGTCATGGTGCTGCACTGCAGCATCACGACTTTGTAGAATGTTTTCAATTAATTAACGTATCCTTTGTCTCGCAAACAAATTGTATACTAAATTTTAATCTATCAAAAACACGTAAAGATATGAATAAACCAGCAAAGTCGTATGATTTTTTATGGCTAATTATAAAATCGAGCTCCATTTTCTTATTGTTGGCTGTTTATAATAGTTTGACAATAGGTGCTTATGCCTATAGTGGCACACAAGCGGAGATGTATATTGAGGTGCCTGGAAATAGTGCTGCAACTCAGCAAAAGAAGCAAATTACCGGAACAGTCACTGATGAGCGGGGAGAAGCTATTATCGGAGCAAATGTAGTAGAGAAAGGCACTATTAATGGTTCGGTTACAGATGTGGATGGGCATTTCAAACTGATTGTAGAAGATAATGCAATGCTTCAGATATCATTTATTGGCTTTTTACCGCAAGAAATAAAAGTTGCAGGAAAGAATTCCTTTAAAATAGTTTTAAAGGAAGATGCAGGCCTTTTGGAGGAAGTTGTAGTGGTTGGCTATGGAAGCCAAAGTCGGCGTAATGTGACTGGCTCTGTAAGTAAAGTGAATATGAGCGATATGGAAAGCCGTCCGAATACTAATGTTACTCAGGCATTACGTGGTCAGGTGGCTGGAGTTCAGTTTACAGATAATGGGCGTCCGGGGCAGAACGGTAGTATCCTGGTGCGTGGTCCTCGTTCGTTGAGTGGTGGAAACGATCCGTTGATTATTCTGGATGGCATTTATTTTAATGGAAGTATGATTGATATCAATCCGAACGATATTGAATCTATGGAAGTACTCAAAGATGCCAGTTCAGCTGCAATTTATGGTTCTCGTGCCGCGAATGGAGTAATCCTTATCACTTCTAAAAAAGGTAAAACAGAGAAGCCTAATATTAATGTAAGTGCATTTTATGGCTTGTCGGATTGGGCTTCTAAATTGAAGTTGTTGACCCCGGAACGTTATCTGGAAAAATCAATGGAAATTCGACGGCTTAGGGAAATCCCATATGATCCGAATGATGTTTCTACATATCTGACTTTAACGGAGGCCGAAAACTATCGAAATGGCCATACTATTGATCCGTTGGATTTGATTTCTCAACAGGGGCAGCTTTTATCAGTGGATGCAAGTATGTCAGGAAAGTCCAAGAATACTAACTATTATATTTCTGCCTCTATGGCGCAAGAAAAAGGATTGATACTTGATGACAACCTGACCCGAATGTCCTTTAGAGTGAATTTGGAAAGCAAGATTACTGATTGGTTGAGCATCGGTACCAGTACTATGTTTTCTCAAAACGACCAGTCAGGTGTACCTGCATCGGTCAATCTGGCCAAGAGACAAAGTCCATACGGCACGTGGTATCGTGAAGATGGGTCACCCACACAATATACTGTACCCGAAGACCAAGGCGTTTCTGCAAATCCTGTGAGGAGTAATAGCCTTTCTCAGAAAGATTATTACCGGAATAATTTATTCGCAAATTTTTATTCAATAGTTAATATTCCATGGGTTAAGGGTCTTACATACCGGATAAACTACTCAATGAACTATCGTTGGATTCGTGATTATAACTCTACAAAGAATGATGTATATGTTGATGCAAATACTTCATCAGCTTCCAAGCGCAACTGGATGTCGCGCGATTGGGTTGTTGAAAATATTTTAGACTATAAATTCCAATTGGGTGAAAAACATGCATTTGATGTAACTTTAATGTATGGTGCAAACCGAAGTAACGAAGAAAGTACCACAGCAAGTGCAGATCAATTAGAGTTTGACACATTTGGATGGAATAATCTTGGTGTTGGCGGGTTACAAGAAACAACTTCCTCGGCTAAGAAAGTTTCCGGTATCTCTTCTATGGCAAGGTTAAACTATAGACTCATGAATAAGTATTTGTTCACCTTGACAGCCCGAAGGGATGGTAGTTCTGTTTTTGCGGCTAATCATAAATATGCAACATTCCCGTCTGCGGCTTTTGCATGGATAGTTTCTGAGGAAGACTTTCTGGATAATGCGGCATTTCTGGACTTGCTGAAATTGAGAGTGTCATACGGTGCTGTAGGTAATCAGGCTATTTCACCTTATCAGTCATTAAGTTTGGCAACCACCAGCCGTTATGTGTTTGGCGAAGAGTCAGCATTGGGCATTTATCCGTCTAGAATTGCCAATACGGATTTAAAATGGGAAACAACCTATACAGCTAATATTGCATTAGATTTTGAACTGTTCAATAAGCGAATCGGTGGTACGGTTGAGCTTTATAATATGGATACGCGCGATTTGTTGGTAGAGCGGTCTATTCCTGTAATGACAGGATATTCATCTATATGGACGAACTTAGGAGAGGTAAATAATAAAGGTATTGAATTAACTTTGAATACAGTGAACATCCGTAATAAAGATTTTGAGTGGAGTACAAGTTTTGTATTCTCACATAACAAGAATAAAATTGTAAGTTTGTATGGTGAAGATGCTAACGGGGATGGTAAAGAAGATGATGACATTGGCAACAGTTGGTTCATAGGGAAGCCTATTAATGTATATTATGATTATGTATTTGATGGTATTTATCAGGAGGGAGATGAACTCCCTGCAGGATATGCATCTGGCTATGCACGATTCAAAGATTTGAATGATGATGGTAAGGTTGAAGCTGAACATGACCGTACAATTATTGGGCAGGGTAGCCAGCCTAAGTACCGTTGGGGTATTACTAATAATTTCAGTTATAAGAATTTTGATTTGTCCATCTTCATCAATGCAATGCAAGGTTGGATTGGAACATTCAATGATTTGGATTTCTATAACAATAGTCTGGATCCTGTCCGTCCTGTTAATATGTATGATGGGGGATGGTGGACTCCGGAAAATAAATCAAATTCCCGTCCTTCACTTGAATATAGAAGAAGCGTACTTGGGCATAATTGGTATTCCGACCGCAGTTTCATTCGTGTACAGGAAGTGTCATTGTCCTACCGTTTCCCTCAGAAATTCCTGACTAAGTATCGTTTATCTAATCTCAGTGTATTCTTGAGTGGAAAGAACTTACTGACATTTACAGATTGGCTGGGTACTAATCCTGAATCAATCTCATCAGAAAGATATCCTATTGCCCGTACATATACATTAGGATTTAAGTTAGGCTTTTAATACTAATTTATTTGAGTAATATTAAAAATACTAATACAAGAAAAAAATGAGAACACTCGTCAATCTAACAAGTAAAATACTGTGTGCCGCACTGTTAATAGTTACCGGCCAATCATGCAGTTCGGATTTTCTTAATGAAGTGCCTCTTTCTAATTATAGTACAGAAGGAGTCTTGACCTCCGAAATAGGTTTTGAAGCCTATATGACTGCTATGCATAAGGCTGCCCGTGATGAGATGGCTGCTCGTGATGCCTCCCGCTATTTTTATATAATGAGTGCATCAACAGACATAGCGTCGTTTGGCAATAATTCAGCTTCCAGTAATAATTATAATACCCTGCTTACTCCAACTAGTACCGTGACTACATATGTGTGGGATTGGGCTTACGAGAGTATGTTTCCTATAGCTAATACCATCATTGCATATGCCAGTAAACCGGAGTTGGCTGATATATGGAGTAGTGAAGAAAAAAAGAATGCAATGATTGCCGAAGCTAAGTTTTTCAGGGCTTATACGCATAATATGTTGGCTAATCTGTATGGGGGAGTACCTATTATAGATACCATTTATGTTAGTCCCAAAACTAATTTTGTGCGAAATACCCGTGAAGAGGTCCTCCAGTCTGCGCGTGCTGATCTGGAATATGCTTCTAAATGGCTACCTGCAACGGTGAAAAAGCAAGGCCGGATTGTGAAAGCTGCTGCTGATCATCTGTTGACTGAAGTTTATATTAGTCTTGGAGAGTATCAGTTAGCTGTAGAAAGTGCTAATAAAGTTATAAATTCCGGTTTATATAAGTTGATGGATGAACGTTTTGGTACCAAAATGAATGAGCCGGGAGATCCCTTCTCTGATATGTTCAAAGACGGTAATCAGAATCGTGATGCCGGTAATTTAGAGTCCATTTATGTATGGCAGTTTGAGGACATGACATTAGGTGGACAAGGCGGTAGTAATGGCAATAATCGTTTGAGAAATTGGGGACCTTGGTATGAAAGACTTACTGATCCTGCCGGAAAGTCAGGTATGATTGTCGTTGATAGTATGGGAAGAGGGACCGGACAAGTACGTCCTACGCCTTATTTCTTATATAATGTCTGGAAAGGAAACTGGGACAATGATATGCGTAATTCGGTTCATAATATGCGTAGGGAGTTCCGTTACACAAATTCGAAATCAGCCTATTTCGGGCAGTTGGTAGAACCAAGAAAAACAGAAATCGATACTATGCAAAATGTTTATCCTTATCCTCGTAAGATTGAGGGAGATATAGGTACATTAACCAACACGAGTACGTCTTGGTCCGGGCGTACCTATCAGGATTTCATTGTGTACCGATTGGCTGAAACTTATTTGTTGCGTGCCGAAGCCTACTTTAGGTTGAATGATTTGGAAAATGCAGCTAAGGATATTAACGTGGTACGTGAACGTGCCAGAGCAAAACCGGTTCAAGCATCCGACGTAACGGAAGATTACATTTTGGATGAACGTGCCAGAGAGTTGATTACTGAGGAACCTCGCCGCAGAACATTGGTGCGAATGGGGAGACTGGTGGATAGGGTAAGGAAATATAGTATACGAGAGCTTACCCGGACTTCTATACAAGATTTTCACCAGTGGTGGCCTATTCCGCAGACAGCTATTGATAGCAATGTTGGTGCTAAGCTGGAACAAACAGTTGGCTACTAAATAAAAAATATTATGGATAATTTAAAAAAAATATCGATAACTGGCTTGCTCGTTTTTATTCAGCTATCCAATATTTGTTGTCAAACGTCTTCAGAAAAATCCTCTCCGGGTGGTGACAATCAAGGTGAGATTGAAGTGAAAGTAGGAACAAAAAACTTTAAAACGAATAAGGTTACTAAGCAGGGGACACCGGTTGTACCAATGTGGAATGCTCAAATGCCAACTGTTGACCTTTCTGCTGGTGCGGGATTCCCAGTATTATCCAAGGCTGAACATGCAGTAGTGTGGCAACCACCTACTCGGGAAGATGGTGCTTATAATCATTATGCTTGTCTGATTAATCATAAAGGTAAGTTTTATGCAATGTGGGGAAATCATCCTTTAGGTGAAGATGCTCCCGGGCAACGTGTGTTATATGCCACTTCTGATGCGTGGGGAAAGTGGTCGGAGGCAAAAGAATTGTTTCCTGCTCCCGGTCCGGTCTTGCCTCGTACAGAGAAAGGCATTCATCTGAAACCCGACAGATGGGCGGTTATTGATGATGTGCTATATGCCATTACCTACGTGCATGGTGCCAAAGTATATCCGATTGCTCGTACTGTGAACGAAAAAGGGGAATTCGGACAACCATTCCTGGTTGAAAACTTACCTGATGGTGGAAAATTGCCTGTATACATGCAAGATCTTGCTTCAGCTACGGCTCCACCTATAGGTATCCGGCTACGCAATTGGTATCGGGAGAACGATCAAATCAGTTGGTGGGCGGCAGACACATGGGGAGTATTGCGTACGGCGATTGACAGTCATAAACTAATAGAAAGTTTTATCTATCGGGCTAAAGATGGAGGGCTGGTACTCATGTTACGTGACTGGGGAACCTCACAGAATCCGGTACATGATAATAGAATGTATGTGAGCTTCAATGATGGAGCAGGTGGGTGGGGAATTCCTTATCCGACAGATATTCCGGATTCACCAAGCAGAGCGCAGGCTATTTCATCAGGAGACGGGACTGTGTTGCTGATAGGCAACCAAAATGCATATAGTTTTGATCAAGCGTTATATTTAGACCGGGATCCGATAACTGTGTCAGTCAGTAAGGACGGATATAAATTCGATTGTGTATATGCTTTACGTATTGATGCTCCTAAGAAATATCGATTTGCGGGTATCAAAGGGCGAAATTTAGGCTATGCTTATCCCAGTTCTATAATATTAAATGGATGGCTGTATACTTTATATTCTGTGGGCAAAGAGGATATGGCGATTACACGTGTTCCATTAATTGCGTTGGGATTATAGTTTAAAATACGAGATTCAGTTGGGAATCCCGTATTTAGAATATAATGTGAAAATAATCTTATAAAATGAAGTTACAGAGACTTTTATTGATTATACAAAGGGCATTTATTGTGCTCTGCGTGTCTATTACAGTGTATAGTTGTACAAGAAAACAGATGTTGATGCAACCGATTGTACAAAATGCTGACGCTGAAGCCAGAGCCTTCTGGGAAGCCTTGAATCCATCATTTGCAACAGTTTTCCATTTCATAGATACTACTGATCTAATCAATGTAAAACCAGGTACTTATATCTTGGATGATGATAATGCTTGGGTGATTATAATGGAGTGTGATATGAAAGAACAGGAGAAAGCATTGCTTGAAATACATGATAATTATCTTGATTTACAGATGCCTGTTTCAGTAGCTGAAAACTATGGTTACAAATTGCGTAGCGAGTGCAAATTTCCGAAAGCTCCGTTGGATACAATAAAAGATATTCAGTTTTTTGACGATCCTATTAGTGAACTTATCGAAGTGCAACCCGGACAATTTGTTGTTTTTGATACTTGTCATGCACATGCTCCTACGATAGGTTTTGGCTCCATCAAAAAGTTAGTAGGTAAGATAAGGAAAAGATAGTTCTGACTTTGAAAAGAAAAAGCCTTCGGAATTAAGTTTTCCGAAGGCTTTTTTTAATCTATGTGCGGGTGATAGGACTCGAACCTACACGCCTCTCGGCACCAGATCCTAAGTCTGGCGCGGCTGCCAATTACGCCACACCCGCAGTGGCTTTCTTGTTAAGCGGTGGCAAAGATAGAAAGTTTTTTCTTTCTGGCAAACAGTTTGGCATAGAAAGTGTTTATTGGACTACTTTTAAGAGTTCCCGTGCCCGTTCAATAATGGCATCGCTCTTGGTATCATTCTCATCCATATCTACTTTCTCATCCGGATCAATGCCGAATTCGATATGTTGTTTGTCTGCATCCAGGTGGGGGCTGGCAGAGAAACGTACGCCCCAACCATTCGGAAGCTCTGAAGAGAAAGGTAATCCCGAACCGCCACCGGTTTTGTCACCTACCAGAGTAACGTTAGGAAAATAGCGCATCGCATTTACGAAATCATTTGTTGCGCTATAAGAGTGACGGTTGATGAGAAGCATTACTGGTTTTTGCCAACGGATGCTATTGGAGGGCTCCAAATAAATGGGTTTGGGATCAGAGAAGTCACTGTGTCCCTTTCCCGTCTTATGCTGGATATACCCCGTCAACACTTTCTCATTAGTGAAGCGGGCCGCTATACGCTCTGAATTAGTCAGATTTCCGCCACCATTGTTGCGAACATCCAGAATCAGGCCACTACATGGAGCAAGGTAAGAAAGGACTTCATCCAGATTGCCGTTACCGACACCACTGGAGAATGATTCATAATAGATATATCCGATGTTGTCATCCAGAATCTTATATTTCATGCCGGCAGCGATGCGGTACGTCTTTCCGAGATATTGCCGTTCGATAATACCTTCGTTGAAGTTGCGGGGATAATCCAGATACCAGTCCCAGTAACGGGCCACATTTGAAGAACTGTACAGATTCACATGACCGTCTTTCAGTTCCGCCAGCATACTGTCAAGCACTTGGAACAATCCGTCATTACCCATGTTGGATGTAATGAGAGGTTGGTATTTATCGTGGATGGCATCCCAGTCTATTTGTTTGTAATCCAGGAAACAGTATTGCTCGTCAATGATCTTCCACAAAGCTTCGAAGTTTCCCTGTGGTGAATTGTTGAACTCTTCCTCCCGGATACAACTGGATAGCAAAGGCAGTATCATGAGCGCTACTCCCAGCCATCTAAACTTACTATGATATATTTCTTTTATTCCCATTATTCTATCCCCTTATCACGATGTTATCGCTTTATCACTCTATTTTTTCTTCTTGTCACGAATGAGAAACAATTCTTTTACGAAACCTACCATAAACACATGCGAATAGGTATGCGTCTTTATATCATTTACTTTGGATTGTTGTGCATCCCAGAGATAGGCTAAACGCATTTTGGCTCTTCCTACCGGGAAATCAACAGTCAGCATCTGCCGCAGGGATGGCTGGTTGTGTAGGGAAGTGAAATTAATTACCCCGTTCCAGTTGCCCAACGTAAATATTTCGTAGTACGACTGTCCGTAGTTGGGTGAGAACATAATACCTGCAAAAGGCAGGTTAACCTGATAGCGCAGACTAATCGGATAGTTTTTGATTCTTAAATCCCATATTGCCATTCCCGATGCATCCAGATTGATGTAAGCGCGTGCCTGTGCCGGGTTGTTGCCATTGCGCAGATTGTAGACAAAGCCGCCATTTAAGTCGATAAGTCCTCCGGCAAGTAATTTGAAGTTAGAAGTAATCGGAAAATTATAATGCAATCCGTAATTCCAGTTTGCCAGACCGGAGAACATATTGTTGTTGTCCACCCGGTTGTGTGTATAGCCTAAGTCTGCCTGGAAGAAACTTTGCAGAGATACATTACCGTTCATCCACTTCGTCATGCGCATACTTTCGCGGGAAATACGGAAGTCAACGCCTTTGTATTCCTGCGGTGACAGGTAGGTGTCGAATACATTCGTGAAGCCGACACCGTACATTGTGGCGCGGGTTATAAAGCGTGTCCTTGCAGAAGAGTCCGCCCTCAGCTCTTGCAGCGCCTTGTCTTCAACACTTTGCGCTTTTATACTTCCACCTGACAAAAGCAGGCATCCTACTATTACAACAATCTTATGTAACTTCATTGATATAGTTGCTTGTCACTAATCGCTAATCGTTAATCACTTAGAACAGCTTCATCTGCCCCGTTATTTCATCCCGGATATCATCTTCACTCTTTCCATGATCGGGGTCCAGATTTTCCGGCTCTTCTTCCTCCTGATCTTCTGTGTCCTGCGAAACCTCCGGCTGTCGTGTAGGTTCCAGTTCATTGACAGTTTCCATTGTGAACGTAGTGATACGTTTACCTTTTGCCTTGAAACCTTTTACAGCGATAAATTCATCAGCCTCTATAATCATAGGTTCACGGAAACTGTCGTGTCCGCCGAATATGATTTCCAGGCGGGGATAGCATTCATCCGTCAGTAAAATCAGGCGATTGTTCTTGTTCTCTCCCAGATAGTTCTGCTTGCGGTTGGTTGCCTCCATGCAGAAACGTTTGATATATGGGAAATTTTGTTGGTCCGCATCATAAAGTACGGCTGTCCATATCTTGTTCGGGTCAAACTTCTCTAATATACGGATATTGGCTTCATAGTGGTTGCTTAGGTCGAAGTTGGTGATGTAGAAATCCCCGTTGTCATGTACCACCAGGATGCTGTCATCACTTTGGAATTCTCCCAGGTATTCGCCTCGTCCGTCATAGTTAAGGCGAAGCACGTCACGGTCGAACCAGACTTTTCGTCCGCCCAGAGTAGAACCGCCACGCTGTTTCAGGGCGATCTTGTGTACCGGAAGCTTGGTTAGAATGTTTCCTCTTGCCTGGCGTCCTTTAATGCCGACGGCACTAAAGTCTTCTTCGAAGATAATGCGTCGTACCCGTGGATTGGGTTTCAGGGTTACTTTGATGACTTCCGCTTCACCGTTGGGGTTGGCAGTGAAGTACATGATGCGTGAATCGGGCGTGCCTTGCGTCACATCATATTCGCGATCACGGATAATGCTTGTCACTGCAAAACGCTTGATATAATGTGTACCCTCTTTTCCGTCACGGTAAACCACATTGTAGATGGTACGCTTATCGTTTTTCTTGAATACATTGGCATAAAGAATATTTTTACCCACAAATTTCTTGTCGGAAACAGGAGTAACTATATACCGCCCGTCGCGGAAGAAGATAATGACATCGTCGAGGCTGGAACAGTTTGAGAGGAATTCATCTTTCTTCAGACCTGTGCCGATGAAGCCTTCTTCGCGATTGATGTATAATTTTTCGTTGGCTTCCACTACCTTGCTTGCCTCGATGGTATCGAAGTTGCGCAATTCTGTACGGCGCGGGAAATTCTTGCCATATTTGTTTTTCAGCATCAAATACCAGTCTACCGTATATTCCACGATATTAGCCAGATGATGGTCTATTTCCTCTATGTCCGCCTTCATGCGGGCAATGAGTTCTTCCGCTTTGTCGGAGTTGAACTTGAGGATGCGCCCCATCTTTATTTCCATCAATTTGAGGATATCTTCCTTGGTTACTTCGCGTACGAATTGTGGATAATAAGGCGTCAGACGTTCGTCGATGTGTTCGCAAGCGGCATCCATATTTTGGGCCTGCTCAAATTCCTTGTCTTTATAAATGCGTTCTTCAATGAAGATCTTTTCCAGTGAGGCAAAGTGCAAACTTTCCAGTATTTCGTCTTTGCGTATTTCCAACTCCTGGCGCAGCAGGGATAAGGTGTTATCTACTGATTTTCTCAGTATGTTGCTCACGGTGAGGAAGTGAGGTTTCTGATCGTCGATGACGCAACAATTGGGCGAAATGCTTACTTCGCAATCAGTGAAAGCATACAAGGCATCTATCGTCTTGTCCGATGAAACACCAGGCGCCAGGTGAACCAATATCTCTACGTTGCCAGATGTCAGGTCTTCTACCTTCTTTATCTTGATTTTGCCTTTTTCGCTTGCCTTTACAATAGAGTCGCAAACGCTGGCTACCGTTTTCCCGTAAGGAATTTCTTTGATAGCAAGTGTCTTATTATCAATCTTTTCAATTTTAGCGCGTATGCGTACCGCACCGCCACGTTCTCCGTCATTGTATTTAGAAACATCAATGCTGCCGCCTGTCTGGAAATCCGGATACAGTTTGAATTCCTCTTCATGCAGATAGTGGATGGATGCATCGCAAAGTTCATTGAAGTTATGGGGAAGTATTTTGGATGAAAGACCTACCGCAATACCCTCTACTCCTTGTGCCAGCAGCAAAGGAAATTTAACAGGCAGGGTTACCGGTTCTTTGTTTCGTCCGTCATAGGAAAGTTTCCATTCGGTAGTTTTGGGATTGAACACTACGTCGAGGGCGAATTTCGACAGGCGTGCTTCAATGTAACGGGGAGCAGCAGCACCGTCACCGGTGAGTATATTACCCCAGTTTCCTTGACAGTCTACAAGCAAATCTTTCTGTCCTAATTGCACCAGCGCATCCCCGATAGAAGCGTCACCATGCGGGTGAAACTGCATGGTATGTCCTACGATGTTCGCTACCTTATTGTAACGTCCATCTTCCAAACGCCTCATGGAGTGCAGAATACGTCTCTGCACAGGCTTCAAACCATCATTTATGTGGGGTACGGCACGCTCCAGAATAACGTATGAAGCATAATCCAGAAACCAGTTCTGGTACATACCGCTAAGTTGGTATTTTGCTTTTACGTCTTTCGCGTCAGCGGGTTTATAATCCGAATGTCCTTCGCTCCCTTCCGGGAGTCCGTTTTCCAAATCGTCTTTTGGTGCTTCAAAGTCTTCGCTCATATCTGTTCCGGGAATATCTATTCTGAATAATCACTGAATTTTTCAGTCGAACGCAAAATTACTAAATTTCTCGGGAAAACCTGCAAATGAAGGTTTTTTAATTATTTGTAGTGGTGACTCACTCGCGACATGATGCCTCGTATGCCCACCGCATCATCAATCTGTTTGACGGACAGATTGTGACGGAAGTGCAAAGTGAGAGTTTGTTACGATAAGATAAATTAATACCCCACCTGCCCGACTTATGATATAAATCCCTATCTTTGTGGCGCTTTTTAATAAAGAACAGGATTAAAATTAATAGATATAACAAAAAAATGGCACAAGAAGACGTTTTTAAGAAACTCGTATCACACTGTAAGGAATACGGTTTCGTATTCCCCTCCAGCGACATCTACGACGGATTGGGAGCAGTGTATGACTACGGTCAGATGGGTGTGGAACTGAAAAACAACATTAAAC
Organism: Bacteroides cellulosilyticus; assembly: GCF_020091405.1. NCBI lineage: Bacteria > Pseudomonadati > Bacteroidota > Bacteroidia > Bacteroidales > Bacteroidaceae > Bacteroides > Bacteroides cellulosilyticus. Next base: position 897,324 of record NZ_CP081903.1, on the reverse strand, counting down.
AATACTGGTGGCAGAGCATGGTGTTGCTGCACGAAAACATTGTCGGCATCGACTCCGCTATCTTTATGCACCCCACCATCTGGAAGGCTTCCGGACACGTAGACGCATTCAATGACCCTTTGATTGACAACCGTGATTCCAAAAAACGTTATCGTGCTGATGTGCTGATTGAAGACCAACTTGCAAAGTACGACGATAAAATCAATAAAGAAGTTGCCAAAGCTGCCAAGCGTTTCGGAGAGGCTTTTGATGAAGCGCAGTTCCGTAGCACAAATGGTCGCGTATTGGAACACCAGGCTAAACGCGACGCATTGCACGAACGTTTTGCAAAGGCGCTGAATGATAATAACCTTGACGAGCTTCGCCAGATTATTCTGGATGAAGAAATCGTTTGCCCCATCAGCGGTACAAAGAACTGGACGGAAGTTCGTCAGTTCAACCTGATGTTTTCTACAGAGATGGGTTCTACTTCGGATGGTGCCATGAAGATTTACCTGCGTCCTGAAACAGCCCAGGGTATCTTTGTGAATTACCTGAATGTACAGAAGACCGGTCGCATGAAGATACCTTTCGGTATTGCACAGATTGGTAAGGCATTCCGTAACGAGATTGTTGCCCGTCAGTTCATTTTCCGTATGCGTGAGTTCGAACAGATGGAAATGCAGTTCTTCGTGAAGCCGGGTACTGAGCTGGAATGGTTCAAGAAATGGAAAGAAATCCGTTTGAAATGGCATAAGGCATTGGGATTCGGTGATGACCACTATCGTTATCATGATCATGATAAGTTGGCTCATTATGCGAATGCAGCTACAGATATCGAGTTCTTAATGCCGTTTGGCTTCAAGGAAGTGGAAGGTATCCATAGCCGTACGAATTTTGACTTGTCCCAGCATGAGAAGTTCTCAGGTAAGAATATTAAGTACTTCGATCCCGAAACGAATGAAAGTTATACTCCGTTTGTTGTGGAAACTTCTATTGGTGTGGACCGTATGTTCCTCAGTATCATGTCTGCTTCTTATTGCGAAGAACAACTGGAGAGTGGAGAAAGCCGCGTAGTACTGAGATTGCCTGCCGCACTTGCTCCTGTGAAGTTGGCTGTAATGCCGTTGGTGAAGAAAGACGGTCTGCCTGAAAAGGCTCGTGAGATTATCGACTCATTGAAGTTCCACTTCCACTGCCAGTATGATGAAAAAGATAGTATCGGTAAACGTTACCGTCGTCAGGATGCCATTGGTACTCCGTACTGCGTGACTGTTGACCACCAAACTCTGGAAGATAACTGCGTGACGCTGCGTAATCGTGATACGATGCAACAGGAACGCGTGGCTATTGCTGAACTGAATAACATCATTGCAGACCGTGTTAGCATCACTTCATTGCTGAAGGGGTTGCAATAAGTAATACAATAAATTAATAGAATGAATAAAAGACTCTTAATATTTCTACCTTTCCTGTTACTCTTGACAGGTGTATTTACTTCTTGTGAAGAAGTAGAGGAAGTAGGTAGGTATGATAACTGGCGAGAACGGAATGAAGCTTATATTGATTCATTGAATCTGATCATAGGTGGTCGGGCTGATAGAATTATAGAAGGGGCGAAATATGAAGGTGATAACGGTGACTCTGTTAAGCTTAGTAAGATTCCTGTAGGTGAATTATTTGCTATTAAGGATAACTACAATAGTACGACAGAGAATTCCTTGTATATTTACTGTAAGAAAATCTCGTCAGATAACCCCCTTGGGGAGCGTCCGCTTTATACGCAGTCAGTTACGACATACTATTATGGTACAATAATATTAGGGGATAGATTCGATGGTAATTTTGTTGGTTACAGTGCAATAGACCGAGGGGTACTGCTTTCTGAAGGCGAGGGCGCCAAGGTGCCCACGGACTTCGATTCTCCATCTTCTTTTAGGGTGACAGGTGTCGTTTCAGGATGGACTACGGTATTACAGTATATGCATACGAAAGAACGCTGGATATTGTATATTCCTTATCAATGTGGATATGGAGAAGCCGGATATGGTTCAATTCTTGGTTATTCAACCTTGACATTTGATATGCTGTTAGAAGCAGTAAAGTAGACGTTCTTTTACAATAGATAGAGAGGCTGCTCATTTCATGGGCAGCCTCTTGTGTTTATAGAGTACGGATCTACATTTTCTTTTTCAACGCTTTTACCCAAATCTTATATCCTTCTTCATTCAGGTGTAAGCCGTCGCTGGTCAGTTCTTTGCGCAGTACATTCGTACTTTTCTCTGTAAATAACGGGAAGAGGTTGATGAATGTAATCTTGTGATCTTTAGCTAAAACCTCCAGTTGCGCATTGATTTCGGGAATCATGTCGGTTTTCCCGGTTAGCTTTTTGTAGCGTCCGAAGCTCTCGTTGAAAGGCAGGAGACTTTGCAGGTAGAGTTTCGTATCAGGAGATTCACGCTGAATGCGCTCTACGGTCATGCGTATCATGCTGACGATGCTGTCCGCAGTGAGGTCGTGTGAGATGTCGTTGACACCGGCAAGGAGGAATAGTTTCTCTGGGTGTCCCGGAAGTATCTGGTGCAGGCGGTCGTAAATACCCATAACTTCGTCACCGATGATACCACGGTTACGGATGTTTTTCTTGTTGAGGCGGGTGTTCCAGTTGCCGCCACCTTCTGTAAGGCTGTTGCCCACCATGACGATGTCTTTGGAGGTAATGGCAGGTTCATCCATGAATTGGAGGAAGCGCTTATAATAATGATCCGTATAAATACGTGGGGTGGGATAGATAGAAGCAGCAACAACATTGGCTATCAGAGAGCGCAGGCGAACCATGCTGTGACCGTCTTCGGGATGCACGGCATTGACGAGCAGGATGACGGAAGTATCGTTGTCCGGGTCTATGATGATGGAAGTACCGGTGTATCCGGTGTGCCCGTAGGTATTCGGACCAAAATAATCTCCGTTATTGGAAGCGTAGGCGGTGAAATTATCCCATCCTAAAGTGCGTCCTAATGTAGCAGTGGCACGGGGGACGGTACGCATAGCTTTTACTCCCAATGGGCTGAGGATGCGGTGTCCGTTCCATTCTCCGCCGTTTTGCAGGGCGGCGCAGAGGACAGCTATGTCTTCGGCACAAGAGAATACGCCGGCATTGCCGGAAATACCGCCATTCATGACACGGGCGAGTGGATCGTGTACTTGTCCGCAGAGGACACTGCCGTCGGATTGCTTCTCGGTAGGAGCGATGAGGCTATGCCAGTCACCTTCGGTAGAGGTTGTCCAATGGGCATCTGCTGTATTGATCCATTTCCCATCCTTGTCGCGCTTGCAGGGGAGATAGTCGGTATGGGCCATACCTAATACATCAAATAGATTTTCGCGGGCGAAGTCACGTAAGGATTGTCCGCTGACGGTTTCGATGATGCGTTGCAGGGTGATGTAGTTAAGGCAACTGTATTGGAAGTCGGTCTGCGGCTTGAAGTCGCGGCGGCAGTTGGCTATGTACTCTATCATTCCGTCGGGGCTGGGGGAGCCATATTGTTTTTCCAATTCACTGGTTGGGGCATAAGGGGGAAGACCGGAAGTATGTGTTAACAAGTCGGCGATGCGGATGATTTTCTTACCTTTTCCGTCTTCGCTCATCCAGGACTTAAATTCAGGTATGTAGAGGCTGACGGGATCCAGGAGGCGGAGCTTACCACGTTCTGCCAGGATATGGGTACAGATGGCAGTGGACATGGGTTTACTGCATGAAGCCATATCGAAAATGGTGTTTACAGTCACAGGCTCGGTGTTAGGGTACACACGCTTGTTGCCGTATGCTTTGAGGTAGGCCATCTTCCCGTTGCGTACTACAGCGAGTACGGCACCGGGAATGTCTTTATTGGCGATGGCGGTTTCTATCGCTTCGTCAGCGTACAACAAATGACGGGAATCCATGCCGACTTGTTCGGGGGCAACACGTTGCAAGGATTGTGCATTGGCTTGCAGGGCAAGCAACACAAAGAAGAAAAAGGAAGGGAGGAGTTTCATAATGTTACCCCCCTATAAGCATCCACTGCCTTTTTCACTGAACCATGCATTAGCAACAGTGCCTTTGCCTTTCCATAGTCCAATCCCAGTTCTTCTACGATCATGCGGGTGCCACGGTCTACCAATTTCTGGTTACTCAGCTGCATGTTCACCATCTTATTACCTTTCACGCGGCCCAGTTGTATCATGACGGAAGTGGTAATCATGTTCAGTATCATTTTCTGTCCTGTACCCGATTTCATGCGTGAGCTTCCTGTTACATACTCCGGTCCTACAATCATTTCGATGGGAACATCTGCTTCGGCTGCCATCGGAGAGTCGGGGTTGCTGGTGATGCAGCCTGTAAGAATGCCGTGCTCACGTGCTTTCTGCATGGCACCGATAACGTAGGGAGTCGTGCCGGAAGCGGCAATGCCGATGACGGTATCTTTATCCGTAATGTTACGTTCAACTAACTCTTCCCAACCGCGACGCATATCGTCCTCCGCATTTTCCACCGGATTACGCAAGGCTGTATCACCGCCTGCTATCAGTCCGATGACGAGCGTAGGAGGCATACCGAATGTTGGAGGAATTTCTGATGCATCCAGCACACCCAGGCGACCGCTGGTGCCTGCTCCCATATAAAAGATGCGTCCGCCTTGCTTCATGCGTGGAACGATTTGTGTCACCAGTTTCTCGATCTGTGGGATGGCTTTTTGAACAGCCAATGCCACTTTCTGGTCTTCTGTGTTGATGTCCTCCAATATTTCGCGGACAGATTTCTTTTCCAAGTCGTTGTAGAGCGAAGGTTGCTCTGATATCTTTACGAATGCCATGATGATGATGAGATTTATGATTTATAATTTATGATTTATGAGGGCTGGGGTGATTAGCTATGGTAGCTAATCAGGCCTTCCATGGGGCTCTGGAGGATGGTGCCTATTTGAACGCCCATTTCCTGTGCGGCCTCGGCAAGTACCTCCTTATAATGGAATGCTACGGAGCCGATGAAATGTACCTTGCTATGCTGATAATCGTATTGCATGACGTTCCTTTTCAGGAAAGCCTTGAAACTGTTTAGCACCAGCGTGCGCACGCAAGGCTCGTCCAGATTCTGAGCGAGGAATGGAGACAGGCTTGCCAGGAAGCGGTTCGGGAAAGGTTTACGGTATACACGGTCGATGATGTCTGCCGGTTCCAGATTGAACTGCTTGAGGAACTTCTCTTTCAGTTCCGGAGTCATCTGATTTTTCAGAATATCACCTACCAGCAACTTACCCAGGCAAGCACCGCTACCTTCGTCGCCAAGAATGAAACCCAGGGGAGAGACGTTGGCACCAATGTGTTTGCCGTCGTAGTAACACGAGTTGGAACCTGTGCCCATGATGCAGGCTATGCCCGGTTCGTGTCCGCAAAGTCCGCGAGCGGCGGCAAGCATGTCCGTATTTACTTCCACTTCGTCGCCCGAAACCTGGAGATGCTGGATAATGGCACGGTGTACCATGGCAATTTTGTCGGGGAAGCCACAGCCGGCACCATAAAAGTACACAGCGTTGAAGGCATGGGACGTTAACTGGGGCAGCAGCGCTGTCGCAATTTCATTACTGATCTCCTCTTCCGACTGAAAGAAAGGGTTGGTACCTTTCGTAGAAATCTGCTGGATGAGTTTACCTTTCTCTACAACACACCAATCGGTTTTTGTAGAGCCACTGTCTGCTATTAATATCATATCGTTTTAAGTTTAATTATTTACTTGTTGTTTTAAGGAGTTATAGGAGTTATCTCCTATATCTCCTTTACCTCCTATATCTTGATATATATCTTCCGTTTATACAATTGATAGCCGATGCACCAGTTGATGGCTACAAAGAGCAGTGCGTAGGCCAGTGAACCGCCTGTCTCACCGAATATCGGCATAAGAACGATCTTATATAAGAATCCGTGTATGCTGACGCTGCCATCACCCCAAGGGAAGCTGATGCTGCCGAACAGGATACTTAGTACTCCACCCAGAACGTACATGAACAGGGGGTTGACACCGAAAGCCTCGAAGAAAGTACACCATTTCTTGTATCCTTTTACGTCGATGATCCAGATGAGCAGTGCCAGGAAACTGGAGGCCAGTCCGCAAGTGGTGAGAACGAAGGTGGGAGACCAGATTTTCTTGTTGATAGGACAACCGTAGCTCAGCAGGAAGCCTGCAAAAGTAAGAATGGCACCAACCAGGAATAATTTGATCAGGTGAGAGTTTAGTAACGCTTCGCGGCTCTCGGCTTTATTGCTGTCCAGCATCATGCGACCCACGCAGAAGCCCAGCAATACGTGGGCAATGGAGGGGATGGTGCTTAAAAGACCTTCGGGATCAATGCCGTTGTCCTTGTACATGTGTGCGGGGGTGAGGATGGCACGGTCCACTATGGAGAGGATATTGGTTTCGTTGTAAGCAAATCCGTTGCCACACATCAGCAGGATGAAGTAGCCTACCAGCAATGTGGCAATGAGATAAGGGATATGACGGTGTTTCATGGTCAGCGCAATGATAGCGGTAGCACCGTAGCAAAGGGCCAGACGCTGCATGACACCCAGGATACGGATGCGGTCGAAAGTCCAGACGGATGCCCAGAGTTGTTCGCCGAAGCTGAGACCTTCATGGGAGCCTGCCCAGTAGTAACAGAATCTGGAGAACCAGCCGATGGCAAGTCCGATCAGGAAGATGATAATAGTACGCTTCAATATCTTCAGGGCGGCTGCATGACTGAACTCGAAGTTGTACTTCTTCAGGGAGATATAGGTAGAGATACCCATGATGAACATGAAGAAGGGGAAGACGAGGTCGGTGGGGGTGAGGCCATTCCACTCAGCGTGGCGCAGGGGGGCATATATATGTCCCCAAGTGCCGGGGTTGTTCACCATAATCATGCCCGCAATGGTGACACCGCGAAGGATGTCGAGGGCAAGAATGCGCTTGTTTGTCTTAGTCTGACTGTTCATTGTAATAAGTGTGTTAAGTTATTAGTTATAAGTTATCAGTTGCTTCAGCTTTCACGCTCTTCGTGCATTGGTCTACGAGATAGGCGATAGAGACATAGGGGATACCAGAGTTGGTAGTCAGTCCTATTTCGCAGGTACGACTGTTGGAGTAGCCGATGGTGATGCCGGATGCTTCTATCTGCGGACGGAGTTTGCGCAAGGCATAGGAATTCAGTTCGGGATAGGTGAATCCGCGGTCGCCGGCAAAACCACAGCAGCCTACTTCTTCGGGTACGAAGACATGCGTGGAACAAAGTTTTGCCAGGGAGACAATCGTATCTGCCAGCCCCATTTTGCGCATGGAGCAGGTGATGTGTACTGCTACGGGGCGGTCGGTCTGCGTGAAGACCAGTTTGTCCCGCAGGAAGGTGTAGATGAATTCTGCAGGTTCGTAGAGCTTCATCTTTTGAATGGTTTCGCGCATGCGGTGCAGGCAGGGGCTCTGATCGCAGAGGATAGGATATTTGCCTTGCTCGCTGGCTTCCCAAAGGGCGGCTTCGAGTTCTGCGGCTTTGCGATCGGCAATGTCGAGCATACCTTTACTTTCCCAGATGGTGCCGCAGCAGAGCTTATCCATCTCCTTTGGGAAGATGACTTCGTAACCGCCTTTTTGCAAGAGGGAGATCATCTTGTTTACCAAAGGTTGTTCCACGGGGGAGTGCTTCGGGAGGCCCATGGTTTGGTTGATGCAGCTGGGGAAATAAACGACTTTGTCGGCTACGAGTGACGAGCTACCAGCTACAAGTGCTGCGCTGTCATTCTGCATAGTACTTGTAGCTGGTAGCTTGTCACTGGTAGCTGTTTCAACTTTATAGCTCTTTGGCATGGCAGGCGTCCACAAAGGCACGCCCAATACATTGTGCATTCCTTTCGTAATGCTGCTCATGGCTTTGGTTCCCAATACGGAGTGTCCGAAATTGGCTAATGACAAAACGGGGCGCAGACTACTCTTAACACCAGCGAAGTGATTGGCTACGAAATCTCCTGCTTTATATCCGAGGCTACCTTTCGGCAGTGCTTCCTGGCGGATGATATGGGTCAGGTCGCCTGTATTGATATTCATCGGGCAGGACATGGAGCATAGTCCGTCTCCTGCGCAAGTTTGATTGCCCGGGTAGCGGTATTGTTTTTCGAGTAGAGACAGACGTTCCTGGTCTGTACCGCTTTGTTTCAGACGTGATATTTCCCGTTGCAATACAATGCGCTGGCGCGAAGAAAGGGTAAAGCCGCACGACAGGCAGTTCACTTCGCAGAAGCCACACTCGATGCACTTGTCAGTTGAAAGAGCTACGAGCGACGAGCGACGAGCTACCAGTGCTGCGCTATCATTCTGCATGGTACTCGTAGCTTGTAGCTCGTAGCTTGTAGCTCGTAACAACGGCAACGGTTTGAAGTTTTTGATGTGGCATTGCGGGTCATCATTGAAGATAACTCCCGGATTGAGCAGCCCTTTCGGGTCGAACAACTGCTTGACTGCCTTCATGGCTTCAAAAGCTGCCTCTCCCCATTCATATTTCACGAAGGGGGCCATGTTGCGTCCGGTGCCATGTTCTGCTTTCAGCGAGCCGTCGTATTTATCGACTACCAAGGTCTTTACGTCATTCATCAGGTCCTCGTAGCGCTTTACTTCGGTGTCGGTACTGAAAGATTGGTTCAGGATAAAGTGGTAGTTGCCTTCCAGAGCATGACCGTAGATGCAGGCATCATCGTAGCCGTGGCGGGCGATGAGCTGTTGCAGGGCGGCAGTGGCTTCGGGCAGGTCTTCGATGTGGAAGGCTACGTCCTCAATGAGGCAGGTAGTGCCGGGCTGGCGTGTACCGCCTACGGATGGGAATATGCCTGAGCGGATAGCCCAATACTTGGAATATTCTTCCGGTCGGTCGGTGAAGTGCACGGGGATGTAGGTGCTGAAAGGTTTCAGACACTCTTCGATCGCTGAGATATTCTGTTCCAGTTCCTCGCGGGTGCGGGCTTTGGTCTCGGTCAGCACGGCGGTGAGGCCGGAGGGATCGGAGACTTCTTGCTTATACCTTATATATATGGGGTCGTCTACGGAAGAAAGACTCTTGTAGTCCAGCAACTCGGCACCCTTCACAATGAATGAAGAATGAGGAATGAAGAATTCTTCATTTTTAAGCTCCTTCATCGCCACCACCGCCCGGCAAGCATCCTTGATACTGGTAAAGTAGAGCATGGCGCTTGCCTTGTGCGGATAGTCGTACTCGGTGCGCATGGTAATCTGGGAAAGGAACGCAAGCGTGCCTTCCGAGCCTACCATCAGGTGGGCAATAATATCGAACGGGTCGTCGAAGCGGACGAATGGCAGGAGATTCAGTCCGGTTACGTTCTTGATGGAATATTTGTAGCGGATGCGTGTGGCGAGTTCTTCGTTGGCACGTATCCGGTCGCGCAGTTCGCAGATGCGGTTAAGGAAATCGGGGTGGGTGGCTTCGAAGGAAGCACGCGAAATGTCGTCCCCTGTATCCAGCACGGTGCCGTCCGCCAATACGATGCGGGCGGAGAGAAGTACCTTGTCACTATTGGCATGTGTGCCGCAATTCATGCCCGAGGCGTTGTTCATGACGATGCCGCCTACCATGGCCGATTTCACGCTTGCCGGGTCCGGAGCAAACTTACGTCCGTAGGGCGCGAGAATCTCGTTGACCCGCTGGCCGATGATGCCCGGTTGCAGGGTGATCTGTTCATGATCGGGAGAAATGCTGTACTTCTCCCAGTGCTTTCCGGCTACGATCAGGATAGAGTCACTAATGGCTTGTCCCGACAAACTGGTTCCTGCGGCACGAAACGTTACTGGCAGACTGTAACGGTCGGCAAGTCTCAACAGGTCGGAGATTTCCTCTTCGCTGTTGGAACGAATCACGATTTGTGGGATCAGACGGTAGAAACCCGCATCTGTTCCCCATGCTAACCGGCGCAGTTCGTCGGTGTATATCCTATCTTGCGGAATAAGTCCCCTTATTTCCCGCAAAAACGAAGTGTAGCTACTTTTTACCATAGTGTTTTCGCCTTTCTTTTCCTTATCATTCTTTTCCTCTTTTGCCTGTACCCCTGTCAGGGTGTGCTGTGGGGCTGCTCTGATGTCGCCCCGATGTCACCTGTGGTGAGATACGTATCTCACCACTCATGACATACGTATCTCATGACCCATGACCTACAGTACCTCATACCTCCTGACATACGTATCTCATGAGGGGTGACATACGTATGTCTTTATGGCCTCTTCGGGTGTAAGAAGCGTTTACTATTCCCTACTTGTACAGGTAGTACTTCTTCGACAACCGGCGGAAGTCGTCAGCATCCTTATACCAATAGTCGCGCACATCTTCCCACCGGTTGCGCTGTGAGAACCGCTTGCGTATCTCTTCCGAGCCGCTTACCATGTCGAACATGCGGAAACGTCCCTTGTCGGCATGCTCAAATACGGCACGGTCGGGATAGAGCGCTGCGATTTCCTGCATCACCAGGAATTGGATGTCGCTCAGCGGGGCTTTCTGCACATCCATGATGTGTACCTGTACGCCTTGCAGCAATTCGCCCTTGCCCACGGAGTAGAAGGGTTTCAGATACATCGGCCTGAACTTAACACCCGGCACGTTCAATGCGTTCAGGCGTTCCGCCAGTTTTTCTGCTTCTACCCACTGCGCGGCAAACATCTGGAACGGTATCGTATAGCCTACTCCGATGGACATGTATCCCAGTTCACCCAGAATGCCGCTTACCGGATAGAACACGGCCGAGTGCGGATGAGGGATATGCGGAGAAGAGGGTACCCATTGTAACCCCGTCTGTGCATAGTCCATCTTGCGTTTCCAGCCTTTCATCTTCACAACGTGCAGGTTGCACGGTGCCGCCATCATCCGTTCTCCGTTCAGCATCAATGCCAGCTCGCCGCAAGTCAGCCCGTAAAGGTACGGAATCTTGAACTGACTGACAAAGGAAATGCAATCATCTTCTACCAGGTTGCCTTCTATCTTGAGTCCGCCTACCGGGTTGGGGCGGTCCAATACGATAAATTCTTTACCGTTTTCGGCCGTTGCTTCCATAGCCAGCCCCATTGTACTGATATAGGTGAATGAGCGGCAACCGATGTCCTGGATATCGTAGACCAATACGTCAATGTCTTTCAGCATCTCCGGCGTAGCCTTGCGGGTTTTGCCGTAAAGGGAATATACGGGCAGTCCGGTGGTGGCGTCTTTGATGTCCGTCACGTGGTCGCCGGCATGTACGTCACCACGAACCCCGTGCTCCGGGCCGAAGAGGGCGACCAGATTCACGTTCGGTGCTTCGTGCAGAATGTCGATGGTGGATTTCATCTGATTGTCCACTCCGGTGGGGTTGGTAATCAGACCTACGCGTTTGCCTTCCAGACACTTGAAGTTCTGGTCTTTCAGGACTTCGATGCCTGTCTTTATCCGAATCTTTTGTGCCTGCGATGCACCACAGAGGACGCAGAGGACACAGAGGAGAATGTATTTCTTCATGATTTATAATTTATGATTTCTTGCTTACCACTTATCACTTGTTATCACTCTTCTTTTTTCCTTCCGAAGCTCGGATCTATCTTGATGAATGCACATACTCCGATGGTAGCGGCGCAACAGATAATGGTCCATACGAAGAAGTGGCGGTAACCGATGGTTTCCTGTAACCATCCGGCAGCCATTCCGGGCAACATCATTCCCAGTGCCATGAATCCTGTGCAGATGGCGTAATGGGCAGTTTTGTGCTCGCCTTCCGAGAAATAAATCAGATACAGCATATAAGCTGTGAAGCCGAAACCATAGCCGAACTGTTCGATGAAGATACAGATGTTGACTGTCAGCAACGAGTGATCCTGTGCATAACTCAGATAGATGAATGTCAGACAGGTGAGGGACATGCTCCATGCCATTGGCCATAACCATTTCTTCAATCCGCCCCGTGCAGCAACAAGACCGCCAATGATACCGCCAATTGTCAGTCCGATGATACCGATAGTACCATAGACGAAACCAACTTGTCCGGTAGTCAGTCCCAGTCCGCCTTTGTCTATTGGGTCCAGAAGGAAAGGATTGATCAGCTTCACGAGCTGTGCTTCCGGTAGACGGTAGAGCAACATAAAGAGGATAGCGACTCCTGCCTGCGGTTTGGTGAAGAAGCTCTTGAAAGTATCGAAGAATTCCTTCATCAGATTCTGGGCGGTAACGTCTTTCGACGGACGGTCGGATGCGGGTTTCGGCAATATCCAGTTGTGGTAAATACTCACCGCGAAGAAGAATCCGGACAGTACGATGAATACTATCAACCAGGCAAACGGAATGTTACCGGATGCACCTTCGAAGGTAGCGGAAGTCTCGTTCTTAATCTTATGATCTATTCTGAACAGTAGGTAGGCGGGCTTGTCCCAATTCTCGGCAGTGAACTCGAACCGGGTGGAAAGGCTGTTCTGTTCCAGTTTGATACTTTGGTCACCGTCTTTGAAGGTGACATTCAGTATCTTGGTTTCATCGGCAGATGGCTGTTTGGACAGGCGTACGCCTACTATGGCAACGTTATCAACAGCACCTTCGGCTACTTCGCGCTTCTCGCCGAAAGTTTCACGTACCCATGCGGTGAAAGTGCTCTCCTTTTTCTCTGCTTTTACGGTGGCATCGCCTTCTTTGGCTTCCTCGGCCGGAACGAAGTGATTGGCTATGTTGGATGCTTTGACAGCCTTTTCCAATTCGGCAATCTGTGTCTTTATATCTACCGAATCATTATCGGCGGCAGCGGTGACACCCGCTTGTACTATCGGAGAGGTATATACGAAATAGGCTTCTTTTTGTGTGTCGATATTCGTATCCTCAAAGTCGGGCAAGGTCAGGGTGTTAGTGTAAGCGGGTGAGACTTGAACTTGCAACATGGCGGGTTCGAGACCGGTTCCGGTTTCAATCAATCCCGCAATGATGACCAGCAAGCCTTGTCCGGCTACCGTGGCAATACGGTAAAATGTGCTTCGGATGCCCACATAGAGCGATTGTTCATGTTCCGTCAGGGCGTGCATATAGAATCCATCCGCGGCAATGTCATGAGTTGCGGAGGTGAAGCCCACTATCCAGAATACTGCCAGTGTCAACTGGAAAAAGAAGGGAGTGGGGATGGAAAATGCAATGCCTGCCAATGCAAAGGCAAGGATGTATTGCATGACGACGGTCCACCACCGTTTAGTCTTGATCAAGTCGACAAATGGACTCCAGAAAGGCTTAATTACCCATGGCAGGTAGAGCCAACCGGTGTAGAGAGCGATATCCGTGTTGGATATTCCCAAACGCTTGTACATGATGACGGAAATGGTCATCACGGCTACGTAGGGCAAACCTTGTGCAAAGTACAGGGTAGGTATCCATGCCCACGGACTGGTTTTCTTGGTAGATTGTTTCATGGTATTTTCTTATTTCTGTTTATTCATATAGCTTCTCGATACTTGCGCCTATGTAATAGTGTAGCAGTATCGCGTCATACTTATAGCCTTGTTCGCCCATAACGGCAGCACCGATCTGGCATAGCCCTACACCGTGCCCCCAGCCTGCTCCGGTAAGGATGAAACGGGCGGGGATGCCTTCGGGAGAGACGTCTTCCTTATCTACTACGAATGCGGAGCTGTACAGATGGGAGGTGGACAGCGTGCGGCGTATTTCCAGCTCTTTACCGATGGTGAGCGTCTTCTTGGTTCCTACGATTTTCAGTTTCCAGAGCCGACCTGAAGTTCCACGGGCGATAGGAACAAGATCAATGATTTGCCCGTAATCGATGCCGGAACGTTTCAGGATCAGTGCGGAAAGCTCTTCCTGGGTGTAAACTACTTTCCAGCGATAGAAGTCGGTGGTTTCCTGGTCGTAGTTATTCAATACCTGTGAGAGGACTTTCTTGTCTGTGGTGTTGCAGAAGGCCGGTGGAGAGGTACGAATCCATGTTTCCGCTTTCTGTTCATCCGTCAGGTCGGGTAATCCTCCAACAGGTCGGGTAGCTTCAAAGCTGAGGTCGCAGGTTTTGGGATTGAAGATGCGGAAGTCGCGTTGTTTCCGGAGATACGGATGGGGCGTATCTTCCCAGCAATACTGGAATTCTTCGAATGCACCGCCGCAGCATTTGGAGAAGCGGGCATCGCATATCTTACCGTCAGATGTCAATACTTGTCCGCGGGTGGCAGCGATGGCTTGCTTTACGATTTCAGTGGAGGCGCGGGTAATGCCTTGGTAACGCTGGCAATGATCGTCTGCACAGACATCGAAACGGGTGTGGTCTTCACGGTCGTACCAACGGATTAACTCTTCATCTGTCTGGGTGAAAGCGGAATACTCTGCCTGGCTTTCCGTAATCTCCTTGTTTTTATGAATCTGAGCCAAAAGCCAGCTTCGTGAAATCACGGCATGTGCCTCCAACAGCTCTAATGAAGCCGTTGCGCTCATCTCACTGGAGATTACGCTGGTCAGGTAATCTTCTACGTGAATAACATTGATACCTGTCAGCTTCTTGTTCTCCACAATAATCTTTAGGGAACCCAGGAAGCGTTGGTCTTCTTTACGCTCCCAGTGGAAGTTGATGCCGATGGTGACATCGAGCAGTTCGAAAGCGTCGGTGGCTTCGTTTACAGGTTCAAATAGAAGCTCGTCATAAAGGCGTCCGTTCCACAGTATCCTGCCTTCGTTGTAGGTCACAACCTGCTTACCACTGATTTCCATACCGTTGATGTGGTACGGATTCAGTAGGATAAACTCTATTTGCGGCTCGAACAATATGCCTACGTGTACTTTGGGCTCTTTCATACTTATTTAAGTGTTATATTGCATTACTATCTCAGATTCCCAAGAGGAGGAGAGTTCAAATAGTATCATTAACTATATCTTCTCTTTAATACGCTGACGCACCCGATGGAAGTCTTCGGCAGAAAGCGATACCTCACTCAGGATCTGGGCTATATCTTCGGCTGTGATCTTGAGAAAGTCTTTTTCGACCGGTGTGATAAACGCTCCGCCGAGGTCTACGGATGCAGGACTACTCAATAAATTGGCATCTCCTTCGGCTGTATAGCAAGCCGGACGGTGCTTCTCACGTGGAAATACGCATACGATCCATTTCTCATCTTCATACCATGCCAATACATTCATCATCGGTTCGTCATCTCCCGGTTTGATATCCAGTGAGTGGTAAATGATATCGAACAGGGCGGCAGCATGTTTCTTATTGGCTGCTTCGATGACCAATGTTGCACGGGGAGCGTCATTCAAGTACCAGAGGGTAGCTTCACCGTAATCTGCCACTTTGCCGGCTACCTGTCCGTGCCAGTCCTTTTCAATAGGCATGAAACCTTTGTTGCCTGCCTGGAAGTGAGCATGGTCGGGGGCGGAGGCACCGCACTTGGGACCATTATAGAATATCGTGTAATCCGTTAACGTCTGTGCCAATGCCAGCATATCCTTGAAACGGACAGCTATGCGCTGGTTCACGTGTGCCACTTCCGGTATCGTCAGGTGGCGGGGAAAGATGGGGAACGGATTGACCAGGATATTATAATGTCCTTCGAACGGAATCCCTTTCTGCACCGGCGGTAAATTGGCCGGGCAGAGGAAGCATTTGCGTTCCTTGATGGACTGGGCATCTACTTTAGCTCCCGAAGAAACGATACGTGCAGGATTGAACTGTACCTTATAAGGAATGCCGTTTACATCCAGTTCCTTCACCTGCACACCGCTGAGGGCGGCATAATTATTACGTGCCGTTTCCCAGGAGGCAAGTTGCTCGATGAGTAGATTGTTTATGGTTTGGTTCATAGTTATCCTTTTTTATTCATTGCCACACGTGCCTGGAGCTCCCAGGTACGGATGCGGTCTTTATACAGATTATGACCATTCATTTTCACGATATCCAGTGAAGCATCCGAGTTGTCGTCCCAGCGGCGGCACAAGTAAACTACGTCATACACACGGCCGATTTGGTATTGGCGGGAGAAGTTCAATCCCAGTGCATAGTCTTCACCATAGCTGGTGTTCGGAACTTTCACTTCACGCAGTACCGGAGTATAGAAAGCACGCGGAGCGCCCAGACCGTTGATGCGGAGTGCGTTGTTGCGTCCGTTCTCGGGTGTCCATTCTTTGTGGTCGATAATACCCGGAGCAATCATGTTCATATTGAAGTCCGTCATCATATAAGTACCTACCACCATGGCGCAATTCTGTTCATAGAAAGCGCGAACCATAGTGGTCAATGTATTTTCATCGCTGTACACGTCGTCACTGTCTAATTGTACGGCGAACTTACCGCACTTGGGATGATGCACTCCCATATTCCAGCAACCGCCAATGCCCAGGTCATTGCGTTCGGGGATGATGTGGATGAGGCGTTCGTCGTTCTTGAATTCGTCAATAGCTTCTGTGGTCCCGTCCGTAGAGTGGTTGTCGATGATAATCAGGTTGAACTTAAAGTCGGTCTTCTGCTTCAATACCGAATGGATGGCATCGCGGATGGTACGGATACGATTGCGTACGGGGATGATAACCGAAGCTTCGTACTCGAAGTTGCCTGCTGAGAATTCTATTTGTTTGAATTCGGGTACCAGATAGCCGCCGATTTCTTTCAGATGCTCGGTACAAGCCTGTTCCATTTCAATCTGGCGGTCACGGTTTTTGGGATCCACGTAATCGAATATCTTCTCACCGCTCTTGCGGGTATCGTCTTCGATTTCGCTGTACAGATACTCATTGATGTGTACCAGACTTTCGTTCTGGCTTACTTTCAGGCGAAGGTCATAAAGCCCGGCAAATTTATATTCGTCTTCATTCATGCGGGCAGCGGCCTCCTTGAATGCATCCGTACGGAATAACAGTACGGAACCGAAGTCGAAATCATCGCGCAATGAGCCGAATTGATAATCGATCACCGGGGCATTGGTTTGCTTGCCTTCCTTTACCTGGTAGCGGTCAGCATATACCATGCCTGCGCCGCTGTCTTCAGCAATGTGTATCATACGCTCCAGGGCGAATAAACCCAGTTCGAGTGTCGTATATTTTGTATAGATCAGCGTATATTCTGCATCGCTATGTCCGGCTATGTCTCTTATGGCCGCACTGGACTGGATGGATTGCATGTGCAGGGTACTGCATCCGGGCAGGTTTTCTGTAACGTCCGGTAGGGCGAGCAGATAAATGTTATTCACTAAGCCGGTTTCTTGCAGGCCTTTTACTGTCTTTTCCGCTTGTGCAGCTCCTGAAAAAGGAACGAAACAATTGATTTTATTCATAATGTCCTATATTGCTTTTAATTATTAATTCTTTAATTCTTAACTCGTAGCAGTCCCACTTCGCCACTGGTAGCTGTGAACAATACCTGTCGCCCGTTCAGCGGCACTACGGTACTGATCAGTGAGTTACCTATCTTATGTTTCCACAAGACTTTACCGGTTTGGGCTTCCAAAGCAAAGATCAGTCCTTCCTTGGTACTGCCGAACATTACGCCTCCCTTTTCCACTTGCATGGAGGGTGCATGTTCGTATCCGAAGCCGACGTTGCTTGCCCATAATTCGCGGGGTTGATCTCCCTGTGTGGCATAGCAGACAATACTGTCGTTCATGGTCTTGCTGAATACACGCGTTCCATCTTCCGATAGGCCAATCGTTTCACGTACCATAGACTGGAAAGTGCGCCACACAGTTTCTCCGTTTTCTATATTGATAGCCGTTATGGCACGTTGCGGGTCAGTGATAAATACTTTGCCTTCTGCGGCTACCGGCCATACGGCGGCGGGTGAGAAGTGCATGCGCGTTAAACCGCCTGTCCACTTCCATAATTCCTTGCCGTCTGCCTTATTCAATGCATAGAGGGTATTGTCCCAGGCACCGAAGATCACTTTGTCGGCTGTTACCAGTGGTTTGGTTTCAATGTATCCTTTCACACCGGTATATGCCCAGATCACTTTACCTGTATGGATATCAATAGCACGGAAAGTAGAATCGCTGGCACCAATGTAGGCAATTCCATTTTCAACGGTTACCGCACCCAGTACCGGGTCTTTTGCTTTTACAGTCCATAGCAGTTTTCCGTCTTTACTGTTCAGACCGTAGATGTTACGGTCGGCAGAACCGAATACGACTATACCATCTGCCGCAGCCGGAGTGCCTACAATGCGCTTACCGGACTGGAAATTCCACAGTTTCTTTCCATTCTTCAAGGCATAGCAAGTCAGGTACCCCATATCGTCTCCGACGAACACTTTGTCTTTTTCTATTGCAGGCGAACAATAGATACCTGCACCGGTTTGCACTATCCACTGTTCTTTCACATTCGGGTATTCTGTGTTGACTGAAAAGTCGGGGTATTTCTCTGCTTTTCCATTACGATCATAATAGGGCTGAGCCAGCGAGAAAGCAGCCCATTGCTTTTTCGGTTCGCCGATGCGTTGAGTGTAGACGAGGATCGAATCTTTCGTTATATCATAGATGCCATATCCCGGTTTTCCATCTTTATCACGCAGGTTGCTGCGCATCAAAATACCCGGAATGCCATCATAACGCAAATCCCGGTTACGGTGATAGTGCCCGCCGATGAACAAACGAATGTTATAGGGGCGCACTGCATCTGTTACTTCATACCAGTTATCAACATCTCCGTCCAGTAACGGATAGTGTGTGACGAGTATAACCGGTTTGTCTTTTCCAAACTTATCCATTTCTTCCGTCATCCAACGGATGTCCTGCGGAACGACATGTCCGTAAGCCATACGCATCAACGGGCCGGAGTTGAAACCCAGAAACAGGATGCCTTTATGCTCGAATTCAAAGCGTTCGCCGCCGAAAATCTCACCGAAGGCAGTACAACCGGAGTCGCTCCATTTGGTTTCATGGTTACCGAGGATCACGTAATACTTCGCTTTCAGTAAATCCAATGTCTCTTTAACTTTCAGCATAGTGGCACGGTCGCCCTCTTCGGTGATGTCGCCCGTAACCAAAACAAAGTCGATACTGTCTGTCGCATTTATTTGCGCGACGGAACGTAGTAAGTCTTCCGTCGGGTTAGGGTTGTTGGGGCTGAAATGGATGTCCGTTATTTGCGCAAAACGGAATGTGTCATGTTGTGCCTGTACCGCGAACGGTAGCAGACACCCCAACAGGAACATTATTAAAAGTCTTCGCTTCATAGATGATGATTGGTTTAATTAAAAAATGTCAGGATGGCGCGCATTAACGCTTCTCTTTCAGAGGCGGTGCGCAATGCTTCGAACGGAAAGCCCAGTATGCAAGTCTTGTAGTCGCCTTTGTAAGCTACTCCGGCGCTCAGGTTGTTTTCCGAATAGCGCATTATGGTGTATGCATCTTTCGTTGCAGGTTCGATGGCATCCGGTGATTCTACGACATAGCTGTCTGCATTCAGTTCATTATGGTATGTATAGTTGCCTGAAAGGGCGGGGAACGGTGAAGCTACACATTTCACCTTACCCTCTGTAGCTGCCTGCCCCACGCGCCACTTATATTTCAGGACTTCTGTTGCAAATTTCTTATCGGACTCCTGAGCCGCGGCAAGACGATTGTCCCAAAGGTCGGTTCCTACATAAGCACCCGAGACGAAGATGTTTCCGCCTTGTCCGCAATATGCGGTGATAGCTTCCTGCATAGGTTGGCTGAATGTTTTGAAATCTAACGGCTTCACACCGCCACGTCCCATTTTGGTCTGACATTCTTTACCTAATATCAGGTCTACATACTTATAGTCGTTCAGGTTCATTGTTCTATTTTCCACACTTTCATCGCTGCAAGATATGAAAGAATATCCGGCTTTCAAAATGGCGGCTCCATGAATAGAGGGATAATCGAATGTGTTTCCGGCGATTACTTTATCTTCGTAATTGCCATAGCTGTCGCCGAAGCCGGAAGCATCGTCGTCCATCCATGGAATGGAACGGCGGTATTCTTTCATCTTACCAATATAGCTGATATCTTTCAGATAAGGTACGCCGTGGTCCAGATCATCTAAGAAACCGGCAAGTAAAGTATCTCCGGGAACAGGTGCGACAAAATCTGCCGGAGCACTGATGCGGTCGAAGCCGTTTACTACGAGTACTGTTCCTTTCTCGTTGAAAGCGCGTCCTGCAGAGAGTATTTCGGACGGGAAACTTTCTCCACCCTTGTTCACGGCGGTTACTTTATAACTGCATACCATGCCGGCAGGGAGGGCAGTGCGATAGGCATTCTTATCTACCAACACGCCATTGTCGAAATCGCCATCTCCGATGCGAGTATAAACAATGTATTTCTCAGCATTTGCCGTTGGTTCCAGTGGGTCGGCTACGGGTTGCCAGGTCAGTTCTATTTCATTCTCGCCTATCATTTTCAATGCCATATTGTCGACAGGCAACGGCTGAACGATATAGTCCATGTGGTATTGCGAGCAAATGAATTGCAGCATACCTTTATAGATTGCACGGCTTACCGTAAAACGGAAGCGTGGATCTAAACCATAACGCATGTCTGCAAAGTTCTGGTGAGAAAGTAACTCCAGCAACATAGTGGGGACACGGGGAACGCGTGCCTCGTAGTAGGATTGGTTCCACATACCGCGGCGTGTCCAATCCGGTTCGTATAGACTGCGGATATCCCGTACGATATTTGACTGAATCAGGTCTGTCATGTCGTGTGCCAGATAGCGGGATGCTCCGTTGGCATATTCTTCATTGTAGACGTTGGTATAGTAGATACCCAGTGTTCCGATGATGGAATCGTTTAGCGTAGTTCCTGCATCTGAATGGAAGGCGAAAGCCATATCTACCGGGATATTCAGTCCTTGTTCTGTCGGGTTAACCGCAGAACCACCGGCAAGGTAATTCACCCAGATACCACGACATTTGTAATCATCCGTATAGTCATTCTTACCCTGGCTGTCGGAATAAACACTGTCCGGAATACCTGCCCATTGAAGCCAGTAGCGTGCTGCCTCGCAGAAACGGGGATAACCACTTATCTCATATAGTGACGAGCTACGAGCTACGAGTGACGAGTTGGCTGCGCCGTCATGCTGCAAAGCACCTGTAGCTTGTAGCTCGTAGCTCGTAGCTCCTGTAGCTTGAGAACTTTTAATATTCTCTGTGGCACCTGCATCAGAGATACGGCGGGCCATATTTCCCATACCACCTCCGATTTTTACGGCATCAGCGGTAACGATACGTCCGGCTTTCTCAGAACGATTGCTTAAAACAACTTTTCCGGCATCGCTTTTTCCGGCATCAAAACCAAATGTACCCAGATAAATCCAGGTGCCGCCACCCATCTGTTGGTTCACTTTGAATTGGGATACCCCTCCTTTGTGATAAACGGTGTAAAGGGCATCATCCGTACTGTTTGGCAATGATTTATAGGATACATAAACGGCGTACTGTCCGGTTGACGGGAGTTCAGGAATCCATTCGGCAGTACTTTCTTTCTCCTTCTTACCTTTCACCGTCTCAACAGTGCGGAAGGTTCCTTCACGGAATGGGTTCTCAAAATTGATATATTGATCGCGCAGATGGGCGAAACCTTCACCGGTACCTTGCATCCAGTTCTTATCGCCTATCTTTTCTGTATAAACGGAACGGGAGTGAAGGCAACCGTCATTGTCTACGACAACTTCTGCTATTTGGCTATCCCGTTCACGGGGCATCAGCACATTAGCTCCTGCATTCTCCAACATGGGAACCAGGAAAGGCAGTACATAACTTTGCGTATATAAATCCTCCACCGTCTGGAAGATGCGGGCGCGTTGCCATTCCCAACGTGTCAGTTTGGGCTCATAATAGAAGCCGTGACTCTGCCACAAGGCAATGTGACGGTTCTTTAGGCCATTTGTAGGGGTATAGGGGGTAGAAAGGGCCGTTACCAAAGGTTTTGTTCCGGCAGGATTGAATGTTTTGGCTTTTTTGTCCTTTTTGCTGCGTAGTGCTTGGGGGATTAATTCTTCAATGCTATGCTTATTTGTGCGGATTTGCAGGTTGTATTTTGAAAACTCTGTCGGAAGCAATGCCTGCACACCTTGATAAATCTCTGTCACATTATCTTCCCGGAAAGGAATATATGCACAGTTCATGTTAGCGAATAATTGCAACGTATTTTCTTCAATGGCGACAGAGTCAATCCGGATGCGCCCTACGGAAACTTCTTTCCGTGCGGTTGCGTCCAGAAACTTACCGATTTCCTGGCGGACATCCGTCGGAAGCTCTTGCGCGCCTCCCGTCTGGGGGATCAGGGAGGCGGTGAGCAAAGTGAACAAAAAATGAAGTCTTACATTCATGGATGATGTATTAAGTTAATTATTAGTTCTTATCTTTTCTGATCAACAGGCAAAGTCCGATAAACGTGAACAGAGCGTTGAATATCAGCAGTTCGTAGCTGAACTGATATCCATTGAACCAGGCTTCCGAATTCTTTTGCAGGATGAAGCAAAGGATAGGGGAGAGGATGGCTACCAATGGGATATATTTGTCGCGAACCTGTTGTTTCATGAATATACCGAATGCGAATAATCCGAGAATGGGGCCGTATGTGTAACTTGCCAGTATATATACGGCATCGATTACACTTGTGTTATTCAATAGGTTGAATACGAATATCGTGATACCCATAATTACAGCCATACCAATATGTACCCGCTTGCGTATCTTTACGATTTCTTCTTCCGTCCTGCCTTTTGTCCCGAGGATATCCACTGTAAAGGAAGTTGTTAAAGCTGTCAGCGCTGAGCCGGCAGCGGAATAAGCCGAAGAAATAAGTCCGATGATAAACAAGATACCTACAATTGCAGGAAAGTAGTTACCGGTGGCTATCAATGGGAAGAGTTCATCGCTCTTTTCTACCTGAATGCCCTGGTTACCAGCGAAGATGTAAAGCAATACTCCCAGCATCAGGAACAACAGAATTACGAAGAACTGTGATATAACACTCGTAATCATATTTTTCTGTGAATCTTTGAAGTTCTTGCAGCTGAGGTTACGTTGCATCATGTCCTGATCCAGTCCTGTCATGGCAATCATAGTGAATGCCCCGGCAAAGAATTGTTTGAAGAAATATTGTTTACTGTTTACATCGTCAAAGAAGAAGATGCGTGACATGTCACTATCGACTATTGTACTGATCATACTGCTCAGCGACAGATTGAGATCGGAAGCAATATAACTGATGCAGAGAACTACGGATACCACCAGGCAGAATGTTTTGAGTGAATCTGTCCAGATTAGAGATTTTACTCCACCCCGGAACGTATAGAGCCATACTAATGCTACGGTAATGGCCACATTCAAAATAAATGGTAATCCAAACGGTTCGAATACCAGCAGTTGAAGTGTCAGACATACGAGGAACAAACGTACCGCGGCTCCCAGCATCTTAGAGATGAAGAAGAACCATGCGCCTGTCCGATAGGAAGACATACCAAAACGATTTTCCAGATATTCATAGATGGATACCAGGTTCATCCGGTAGAACAGTGGCGTCAATACGAATGCTATGATGAACTGTCCCGCAACAAATCCCAATACCATTTGCAGGTAGCCGAAACTACTGGCAGCCACCATACCCGGTACTGATACATACGTCACTCCGGAGATGCTGGACCCAATCATGGCAAATGCCACAACATACCAGGCCGATTTACGGTTACCAACAAAGAAGCCTTCATTGTCGGCTTTTCTGCCGGCTATATAAGATATAGTGAACAAGATCACGAAATAAGCGGCAATAGTAATGATTACAGATATCGGGCTCATAGGGTTGATTTATGATTTGTAATAGTATATGAATTTATTCTTCGTAAAGCAGATATGGTTTACGTTGCACCTTGAATTTCTTAACGTCATCTTTCCACATAGCTTTAATTTCATCGGCACTTTTTCCTTCTTTTATCATTTTCCGTACATAATCCCTTCCTACCAGCAATTCAAAGAATGGACGGAAGAAATGATCATCCAGATTCAGATTACGATATGCATCGATGACATAAGATAAATCTACACCTCGTTTCCAGATTTCTTCATTACTCATATTGCTTAGGTCTACTCCATGGCACAGTTTATTCAGCTGCGGCGGATTCTTAGCTCCGGGAATACTTCTTGGGGTGAAACTGTAGCTATATCCGGTCATATTTGGATGCCCATAAACCTGAAATGGGAGTGAAGTTCCTCTACCCAAGCTGACGGGAGTTGCCTCAAAAAAGCATGTAGCCGGATACAGATATATCGACTTCATGTTCGGTAAGTTAGGAGATGGGGGAATTGGCAGCTGATATTTAGTCTGATGTGTATAATTCTTGCATTTGATCACTGCTAGATCACATTTGCGTGAACCAGGCAACCAATCTTCTCCATTAATCATTAATGCAAGTTCCCCTAATGTCATTCCGTGTACAATAGGAATCGGCAACCATCCCACACCTGATTTATATTTCATATCCAGAATCGGTCCATCTACATAATGCCCATTCGGATTAGGACGGTCTAATAACAAAACTTTCTTGTTATATTCCGCACAGACATCCATTAGCCGGCACATCGTTATGTAATAGGTGTAAAAACGTAATCCTACGTCCTGTATATCTACTATCAGAATATCAAATTTCTGCATTGAAGCCCTACTTGGCTTTTTATCCTTCCCTTCATAAAGAGACAGAATTGGCACCCCTGTTTTAGAGTCTACTGAACTGGATACGTGCTCGCCTGCATCTGCATTTCCACGGAATCCGTGTTCCGGTGAGAAAATGGCAACTACATTGAACTTGTTTTCTAAAAGGACATCCAATAGATGTTTATCCCCTATCATTCCTGTATGATTAGAGAAAATGGCAATCCGTTTATCCTTTAGGATGGGAAAATACTCGGAAGTTTGTTCGTCACCCAAAATAACCCGGTCTGTTTGTGCCTGACACCAGAAGGTACTACACAATAAAAAGATCAGTAGCAGAAGTTTCTTCATAATAGTATTATTGTTAAGGGGGATATTCGTAGCAACAAAGATAGATTTTATTTTAATATCAAAAACACTTATTTTATTATTTTTAGCATTATAATTAATAATTTGCAAATAATCAGATATTCACCTTATTTATATAGAAGATATATTATCTTTGCTGTGAACCAAAAAAATCATCATCATGAAATTTACTTATTTATGTGCAGCATTTGCGTGCATTTTCAGTTTGGCTGTTCAGCCGTTATCAGCCGGTAAAAAAAAGAAAGTTCAAAACCAGGAACAAAAGGTTGCTTTGGGAGTCTGGGACGATGTGGATAAAAGTGCCACGGTGGAGTCTCTGATTCTCTGGATGAAGCCTTTCGATGAGGCCGGTATCAAGAATTATTATATGTGTGGCTCACCGGAAGAAGTGGCGCGTTATATTGAGGCTGCCAAGTCCTATCAGGGTGCAAAAGTGCATGCGTGGATGTTTACTGTGAATGCTCCCGGGGATTCTGCGGCGTTGGCGCATCCCGAATGGTTTGATGTAAACCGGATAGGTTATAACAGTCATGAATATGACCCTTATGTAAAGCATTATAAATGGCTGAGTCCTTCTGTGCCTGAGGCTCGACGGTATATGAAAGATAAAGCGGCTTCTTATGCAGCTTTGGAAGGACTGACTTCTGTGCATCTGGATTTTATTCGTTATAATGATGCTGTACTGGGACGACGCCTACAACAATACAAGTTTAAGATTCAGCAAGATACCTATCGCGCTGAATATGATTTTGGCTATCATCCGGTAGCAATAGAAAAGTTTAAGAAACTGTTCGGTTACTCTCCGTTAGATTTGCAGGCTCCGTGGATGAGTCCGGAATGGTTGCAGTTTCGTTTGAATGAGGTCACTTCTTTGGTGAATGAGATTGTAGAAGCGACCCATTCTGAAGGTAAATTGGTTTCGGCGGCTGTTTTTCCTTATCCCACTCGTGCCCGCATGACAGTTTATCAGGACTGGCCTACCTGGAAAATAGATATTGTATGCCCGATGAATTATCAGTCGTTTTATTCGGAAAGCCTTGAATGGATACCGTTTAGCATAGAAAACGGTTTGCGCGAAACTTTCCATAAGAATAAGTATGTATCCGGTTTATTTGTTCCTGATATTACGGCTGAAGAGCTATATACAGCTGCAAAACTATCTATCGAAGCAGGAGCAGACGGCGTGAATTTCTTTAATGCACGTTCTTTGCTGAAGGATGGAAAGTTGCAAGTGGTCAGCAGGATTAATCAGGAATATAACTTGTAATTACCATTGGAACTGATTCATCACTGACAATTTGTATAGTACGGGGTCCTGTAGTAAGGCTTTCAAGGAATATAGTCTGCCTTCTACCAGGACCCTGAATCTTGCCGATACATGTCATAAACCTTTCTACCCATGAACTGATATCCCATTCCCTCGTATTTCGTGCCGGAGAATACTGACTGGATATAGCCATTTCGCTCTACCAGTATTGTATGGTAAATCTTTTGCTCCGGATTCTTTCGGGAATAAAACTGAATCCGATGGTTGTCTGCCGTGAAATAAATAATACTATCATTTTCGGTTTTATTCCATGACAGACGTTTCATTTTCTTTTTCAAATATCGTTGCATTAAATAGGTTCTGTGCCAGGTCCCTCCTGTTTTTGAGACAAATGGCTTTCCATCCAGCAGAGCATTAGCATCATCATAACAAGCTACAAATAAGCGATTGTCGGGAGAAGCTTCCAGCCATTTTTGTAATTTATCTCCGTAACGTTCATTATCCCAGTTATAATTGCTGTCAATGAAAGAGATTCTTTTCACATAATCCGGAATTTCAGAAACTGCATCCATAAAACCGAAAATGAAGTTTCCTCCTCCACTGTGGCTGTTCAGTTCGATATGTGGATTATACTTGGAAAAAAGAGAAAGAATATACTCTACTGTTTCTTTGATCTTTTGATCCCGTGTAGGTTCAGCTTTTCTCCAACTTCCCCAACTTTTGGTGTCTGCTTCCAGGTAAACCGTAATAAAGTTACATTCCGGATCAGTAGCTCTGATATACCGTGTTTGAGCTCCTATGTGTTGTATATGATAATGCCAGTCATCACCTTCTGCCGGCATTTTCCCGATGGTCCAGTCTGTACTGTTGCCATTCGGTAGTGCATATAGTACAAGTTTTGTGGGTTTATCCTTTCCGAATTTAGTTTCTGCGGGAGCATTTATATGAACTTTGATTCCTGGAGTATGGATAAAGCTGATAACTTGTTCCTCAAAATGAGGACTGGTTACAAATCCGGGTAATTTGATTGCTTTACCGGATATTTTCGATGAAAGATTCATCTGTTCTTGTGCCCGATTGGACAGAGAAAGACAACATATAAGAATTAAGAGAAGAATATTTTTCATATTGTTTCAGATGAGAGGTTATATGTATAACGAAATGCGTAGCTGAATTACTCAACTACGCATTTCGTAAGAATCAGTTTTTAGTTAACATCCCACCATAGGTTATTTTGTATGCTGTTGCTTCCACCCATGCGCTTTTCGGCTTCTTTCACGTTAGCTTCGTTAACGGTATATTCCGAAGAAGGATAATAGATACGCTTGATATAAGCGTTTGGAGTATTATTAGCCTGATCAGAAGGATTCATGTTGAAGACACTTGAACTTACGCTTGCGAATGGCATAAGCGTAGGTTTGTGGAACTGGCGATGATCTGCCCAAGTTTCAAAAGAACATTCCTGGAACTGAGCAATGTATTTCTGGGTAAGAATCTTATCCATAGGTGTATTGTTAGTTCCTGTAACGTCGTCATACTTGGCTGTGGTTCCATAATAGTTTGGAGAAGTTGAAGCCAGATAATTTGCGATTTTGTTTTCCGGAACTCCCAGTTCTGTCATACTTGAGCGTACGCCGGCTTCATATTCTGTTTTGGCATCTCCACTTGCAAGACCAAGTTCGATGGCAATAGCTTTCAGGAAGCACAGTTCGCTGTACTTGAACAAAGGGTACTTTCTGTCAATGGTTTCATAATACCAGGGACCGATTTTTGAGAAGTCGCTAACAAACTGTCCATTGTCCATTGCAGCACCTACACCCGAAGCTACGTGTCCCGGATCTGTGCCGTCCCAATTGCCGTTCATGCTTGGAGTTGCAGGGCTTTCGATGATACCTGCGGGTTCAAAGTGGATCGGAGCGCGAGGATCGACAACAGCAGGAGCATTCTTGGCAGTAAGAATAACTTCGGTGATATTCTTATTGGCTTCGCGGTCGGCTGCGGTAGGCCATGCTTGTCCACCGATACCTTCTACAAGACGTTTGTAAGCCGTTGACATATGCAACACCGAAGAACCTTTATGATAATAAATAGGGTTCTGGGCAAATTTATCTTCTCCTTGCGTCAGGAAGGCGGCATCAGCGTCACTGCTGAATACACCTGCTGAAATGGCAGCTGCGGCTTCTGTTTTAGCCTTGGCGGCATCTACGTCGGAGATACGGACAGCCATGCGCAGGCGGATAGAGTTGGCGAATTTCTTCCATTTGGTGGCGTCACCACCATAAATAAGGTCATAAGAACCGACATTCTTGGCAGCCGACTCATCCAGTTTACTTACGGCATCTTTCAATTCTTCGAATATGGTATAATATATGTCCTTCTGAGTGTCATACTTAGGCTGATCAATGTCGTTGGCAGCTTCAGAGTAAGGTACATCTCCCATACAATTCGTTAAACGCAACATAGCATACGCTTTCCAGATACGTGCCATCTGAACGACGTTATTGTGAACAGGGTTGCTCTCATTGGCCCGGATTAATGAATTGGCATTGGTAAGCACGGTGTAAGTCAACTCCCAAATGTTGTCCACATAGCGTGCGTCTATGTTATAGTCGGAAGCCGAGAGTCCGTCGTTAGCCGAATATTCACAGAAAGTACTGATCATCAGCTGGTCTATCTGTTGCCACTGATTGGCATACGGAATACCACGTCCCTGTATGAATATCAGTTGGAACTTAGGATCTACTGAACCCGGTGTCGGGTTGTTGGGATCGGTATTCATATCGTCAAAATCGCCTACACAGCCCGCGAAGGCCATTGAAAGACCAATAATGCTTATAATGGATTTAAATAACTTATTCATTTTATCTTCATTTTTAGAATGTAACATTAAGATTGAAACCAAATGAACGGGTAGACGGTAGAGCAGCGGTTTCTACACCCTGTCCGTTGCCAGTAGAGTATGTACATTCAGGGTCGAATCCCGGAAGGTTATTGTACAGGAAGCATACGTTGTTGGCTACAGCACTGACTTTAATACCACTGATGATTGTCTTGTTGAACCATTTGTCCGGCAATATCCAGGAGAAATTAAGTTCGCGAAGGCGTACGTTGGTAGCATCATAAACGTAGTTTCCAATGTTGCCATAGAACTGTCCCCAATAAGCGGTAGGATTCAGTTCAACGGTATTGGGAGCTCCTGTGTTTACATTAACACCCTGAGAAATCAATCCCTTACCGGTTGAATAGAATTCTTCGCGTCCGGCAACAGTTTCTTTGGTCTGGCCATTAGATTGCAGACGCATCATAGATTGCAGATATACATCGCCACCATAGCGGACATCAATCAGGAATCCGAAAGAGAAATTTTTCCATCTTAATGAAGAACCGATGCCTGCTGTCCAATCCGGGTTCATATTACCGGAAACACGGAGGGTAGGATCTACTATGTATTTGCCGTCATCACCCACAAGGCGGTTTCCTTTTTCGTCATATTTGAAACCATTCGTGTAAATCTGTCCGTAAGGTTCACCTGTTTTAGCCATGACATAACAGTTTTGTCCCATCGGGCGAGCTAATGTAATGGATTCCACTCCTTCGTAAAGTTCTACGACTTCAGAAGAATTTTTGGCGAAGTTAACCCAAAGATTCCAGTTCCAGTCGCGTGTGCGAACCGGCGTGGCATTCATCTGAAGTTCCCATCCCCAGTTGTCCACACGTCCTGCATTGATATATTTGGCGCTATATCCCGAAGTGATGGATGAAGGCATGGATATGATCTGGTTATATGCACGTTTGTTGTAGTATGTAACGTCGAATCCTAAACGGTTATCGAAGAAGCGGATATCAGCACCGAACTCGGTAGATTTGATAATCTCCGGTTTAAGGTTAGAGTTTGCTTTCGTAGAAGGTTCTGCTACGCCCATCTGACCACCTGCCATGTTAGAAACTGTAGATAATACAGACAACAGCTGATATGGATCGGTGTCATTTCCTGCTTCAGCATAAGATGCGCGTACTTTAGCGAAAGAAAGCCAGCTGGGAACATCTACTTTGAACTTGGTCAACATATCCGTCACTACCCAACCCAGAGAGAATGAGGGATAGAAGAATGAGCGGTTATCCTTCGGTAATGTGGAAGACCAGTCATTACGTACAGTTATATCGAGGAACAGGTAGTTATCCCATGACAATTGTCCCAGTGCATAGAGGGATTGAACTTCTTTTTCTGATTTGGAAGTCGAAGTAGTCTTGGACTGACCATTCTGAATGGTATACAGTTCAGGAATGTTCAAACCTTCGGCTGTGGCATAGAAACTATTGTACTGGCGGTTCATCAGGTTACCACCAACAGAAAGCATTCCGGAGATTTTGGAGTCTGCAATCTTATCCTTTTGTGCTGTAACCAGGAAATCTGCATTGTATTCAGCCATATTGTATTGACCGGTTGAGAAACGACCATCCTTATAACCTGCACTTGAAATCAAGTCATGGCGTATCCACTTTTCGGTCTTCTTGCCATAAGTGTCACCACCGAAGCGAACCATAGCTTTCAGCCAGCTGCTAACCTCGTATGTCAATGAAGCGAAACCATTGATACGATTGGTTACGTCCTTGTTACCGCTGAGAGAAGTCAGTGCATACGGGTTATTTACCACCGTAAGCATACTGGGATACCAGTCGATAATCTTTCCGTCTTTATCAAAAACATCTTTCATCTCGTGCAGGTTGATGCTGCGCGGAGTATAAATAAGAGCGAATATCGGGTTGAAACCTGAAGCAGAGAATTCAGGACGTCCCTGACCTTTCTGATAAGTATAGTTCAATTTAGCATCGAGAGTCAGGTTCTTGATGATTTCGCCGCCTGCGCGAATAGAAAAGTTTGTTTTGTTTAACTCATTCTTCGGGATAACACCCTTACGCATCGTGTTTGACATACCTACACGATAGTTCATCTTACCGGCGGAACTTGTGATGTCAAGAGAATTGGTCCACGATGTACCGGTGTCCATGAAGTCGGAAAAATCGTTGTTTTTCGCTTCCAAAGGACGGGTCTGTCCTGTCCAGTCTGTAACAACCGTACCCATTTTGGGACCCCAGGAGTTACGTGAGGTAGCCACAAATGCTCCATCTGTACCCTGACCGTATTCATTCTGGAATTCCGGTTGGATCATTACATTTTCAAAAGTAAAGTTGCTATTGTATGACACTTTGGTTCTGCCACCCTGTCCTTGTTTGGTTGTAACCAGAATCACACCGTTACCACCGCGTGAACCGTAAAGAGCTGTAGCCGAAGGACCCTTCAGTACAGAAATTGATTCAACGTCATCAGGATTCAGCATAGATAGTCCGTCACCGGTATCCGAATAACCTGCACCCCAAGAGTTTGTATTTACGTCGTCAACGCCTTGAGAGTTGTCGAACGGCACTCCATCCACTACTACCAACGGCATATTATTACCGGATATAGAGTTGTTACCACGGATGACGATACGGTTTGAACCACCGGGAATAGAAGTTGAAGAAATATTCATACCGGCAATCTTACCATTCAGTGATGTGGCAATGTTTGCAGTCCGGTTTTCAATAAGAGCGTCTCCTTTTACGTCTTGCACTGAATAGCCGAGCGCCTTCTTTTCACGCTTCATACCTAAAGCCGTCACCACTACCTCGTCCAGAGCATAGTCTGTTCCGCTTAACTGTATTTTGTACGTAGCATTATTTGTAACAGGAATTTCCTGCGCGTCGAATCCAATGAAAGATACTACTAAGGTTTTTCCATTTGATGGAATATCCAGAGAGAACTTGCCGTCGATATCTGTTGCTGTACCGATGCCTGTTCCTTTTACAAGTACAGTTGCTCCGATAATCGGTTCACCCTGAGTGTCTGTCACTACTCCGGAAATCCTTCTTGAGTTCTGTGTACTAGACGAAGTGGTATTTTGTGCACTTACACTCATTCCAGGGATGTAACCGCCGCACATAAGCATCAGGCCGGTTACTGATAGAATTAAAAGTTTTTGCATTAACATAGATTTAATAAACAATAATGGTTAATAGTCCAGAATTATATCATTATATATGATTGGCCTACTTTGAGTATTTGTAACTTGACTTGAATTTGAAGTCGTTATTCTTTCATACTCAAAGAATTACCAGAGGCTGTTGGGCAGCTGTACATTACCAATATCTACGAACAGTACACTTATAGTTACTACTGAGAGGAGTTTGCAGTTTGCGAATCCTTTTCCTTTGCGATCTTCATTCATAAAAAGTTGATGATTTTGTTGTTAACTAAAATAGTCTTCTCTGAAAGAGTAAGAATGGGCAATTGAGAATAGCTTTGAGGCTATTTCTGCTGTCAGATGAGTTCTTGTTCCATAGGCTCTTTTTTTATTTTTAGGTTTAACTTATATTTTATCTCTCTTATTTTAATTACATGTTAGCTAAGTTCCAAGAGAACTTGGTAAATATATTGTCGGCTAAAAATTAAAATACACTAAATACTGTTGCTATTTAGTCGGTTATTTTAAGAGATAAACTCGTTATTAACAAAGGTGATGAAACGCTATTTCTTCGTTTCTTCTTAGCAAAGATATATTATAATTTAATATCAAGAACATTCCTTTGCATTTATTTAACTTTATATTTATAAATTTGCTCTTCGAGAAGATTTGCACCTTCTTCGATATGTTTTATATACATATATTAAGGTTCTTCAATATTTAATGAGTGGAAGTCAATCAGTCCATTCATGGGAGTTTCTTCAATCACGTCCAATTCAATGCCAAAGTCACCGGCGACTTCTCTTAGAATCGGGGCATAACTATAGGCTAACGAACCTACAAAGCGGATTGGATAGCTCTTATAGTCATATTGGCATACATTCCTTGTGAAGAAGTTGCGCAAATTAGTGATTATTAGTTCGTATACATAATCATCACTCGTATAATCCGCCAGGAAATAAGAAATAGTGGATAGAAAGCGATTAGGAAACGGGCGATTATAAACAGACTCCATTACTTCATTGGGGCTAATACGGAACTTCTCAAAGAAATCAGCCATCACTTCTTTGGGAGCTAAACCTTTCAGCACATCTGAGAGAAAATGCTTGCCTAGTACAGCGCCACTACCTTCATCGCCCAATATGTACCCACCTGCTCTGACATTTTTTACAATAATCTTTCCGTTGTAAAAGCAAGAATTAGATCCGGTGCCTAAGATACAGGCAATTCCTGCTTCACATTTAAACAGACCACGGGCAGCTGCAAGTAAATCACTCTCTACTTGGATCGGGGTTTTGAACTGTGCTACTAATGAGGCACCCAATACATTCTTTTTCTCATAAGAAGTACACCCGGCTCCATAATAATATACTTGTTCCAGCTTTCTTTTGAAAAAAGTTTCGGGTAAACCTAAACGCACACTCCGGCTGATCTCTCTTCTGGTTTGGAAGAAAGGATTAAGTCCCTCTGTAAAAACACGTTGTATCAGGTGATTGTCTTCAACCAAAGCCCATTCAGTTCTTGTCGAACCACTCTCTGCAATCAGTTTCATACGCAGTTAGATTTAGAATTGGATACAAATATATAGTTTTTTTTAATATACCAAGACAAAAACTTCCAAAACTTCACTTTATCGTTTTGTTTTCATGCTTTGCATTACTCACTAAAAAGAATATCTGAGGAATGCATGGTTGAAGTGTAAAAAACAGGTGAGCTACTGTATATCTCCTCAAATATATATGGAAGAATTGTAACCCGTTTTCTTGTGGATAAAGCATCTCTTTTGTAGGGCTACACCTTTTGCTATAAAGGGTGTAGCCATCACGTCCAAAGGGTGTAGCCATCCGAAGTAAAGGGTGTAGCTATCCGAAACTGCCCTTACAGTTACTCCCTGAAGGGGGAAATCACTCTATTCCTGAAAGTCTATTCCTAATAAGGAGTCAACTTTTATAAATTGGAACAAACCACTTCTTTATCATTCTGACCATATCCGAGACGTACCTGAGCCGTAGTTGCTCCGTACGTTCTTCACTCAGAGGTACTTCTAACCGAAGAAAGTACGGCTTTGGTACGGAGCAAGTCCATCTCGGGTACGCTTCTAATAAGCACTGAGGAAATCAAATTTATGGAGAAAGGGCCTTTCTAATATGTATTTACCAAGTTCTCTTGGAACGGTAAATGAAAACAAATAGAGATACTATATAAGTCAAACCTATAAATAAGAAAAAACGCCTATGGAACAGAAACTTACCTAACAGAAGAAATAGCCTTAGCTATTCCTAACTGACTATCCTTACCCTAAATTTTGAGAAAACTATTTTGATTAACAACAAAATCATCAATCTTTTATGAATGAAGATCGCAAAAAACGAGGATTAACGCATAGTAAACTCCTCATGGCAGTAGCTATTAGTACGCTGTTTTTAAACAGTGGAAATGTATTAGCTACTCAAGTTACCTCCGACAGCCCTTTGGAAGTGACAGAGCAACTACAAACTCAAACGATTAACGGCTTGGTTGTAGATGCCAACGGTGAACCGGTTATTGGAGCCAGTATTATAGAGAAAGGAACTACAAATGGCGGTATTACGGATATTAATGGTAAATTTACGCTGACTGTAAAACCGGGAGCTATTTTAAAGATTTCGTACATAGGCTACCAGACTCAGGAAGTGAAAGCTGCCCGGACTATGAAAATTATTCTGAAAGAGGATAGTGAATTACTGCAAGAAGTAGTAGTGGTAGGTTACGGTACGCAAAAGAAAGCTAACTTGACAGGAGCGGTAGCAACAGTTGATGTAAATAAGACATTAGACAGTCGTCCTATCGCCGATATTGGTCGTGGATTACAGGGTGCGGTAGCGGGAGTTAATATCACAATTCCAACTGGTGAAGTAGGATCAGACCCTTTGATTAAAATTCGTGGCCAAGTTGGTTCTATTTCAGGAAACAATACCCCACTCATCTTATTGGACAATGTGGAGATTCCAAGTATTCAGATGGTGAATCCTAATGATGTTCAATCCATTTCTGTTTTGAAAGATGCTGCTTCATCTTCTATTTACGGTTCAAAAGCTGCATTTGGCGTAATCCTAATAACCACAAAATCAGGAGCACAAAGCGATAAATTTGAAGTAAGCTACTCGAACAACTTCTCTTGGCAAGACCCTGCTAAGAAAATCGAGATTGGCGGTATAGAAGCCTTACAATATACACTGGATGCGCAAACAAACAGAAGAGAACCAATGCCGGCCGGTGGTTTCTGGCGTATTAGTCCTGAAAGTTTAGAAAAGGCTATTGAATGGCAAAACCTATACGGTGGAAAAGTAAAATGGAATGATCCGGTAGTATATGGCCGCGACTGGTTCTATGACGGAAAAGATAAATACGGATACAGACTTTATGACGGTGCTAAGGCCATGATTAAAAATTGGACACCGACAATGACCCATAACCTGTCTGTTAATGGCAAGAGTGGTAAGACCAGCTACAATATCGGATTAGGCTATCTGGATCAGAGCGGTATGTCGAAAACGGCTAAGAAAGATGACTTTAAACGATACAATGCCTCAGTTAGTGTTACTTCAGAAATCAATAAGTATATTACTGTAAGAGCAAGCTCAATCTATTCAGATCGTAACAAACGCTATCCGGGAATTGGAAATACAACTGCCGACCCATGGTTATATCTTTATCGTTGGAGTCCGCTAATGCCTATGGGAGTGACTGAAAATGGTAATCCTTTGAAGGAACCCACGTATGAAATGGCAGCTGCAAATACAGATAACCTACAAAATAAATACTACAATATTAATTTAGGTTTTACATTGAATTTAACCAAGAATTGGGATGTTAAGTTTGACTATACGTATGACAGGCAAACTACTGAAACTAATTCATCCGTCATGCAATATGAAGCAGGAGAAATGTGGTATGCTCCCACTGCTTGGATAGAGAATGGCAGTCAGGTGTATGTTAACGAACAAGGAGAAAGAGTAGATTCCGACGGCATGCCGGCATATCGTTTTCCTGTGAACAAATATTATAACAGCTCCGGCCCAAGTGCCAGCCAGGTAGGCAATAACAGCAAATCTATTGACAACAATACTTTTAATATTTATACTACTTACAACTTGTTGCTGGGTCCGGAAAAGCAACATGCTTTCAAGGTTATGGCAGGTATGAACAGGGTTACTAATAAATGGAGTTCATATAAAGGGTGGAAAACAAATCTAATTGACTTGACAAATCCACAATTTCCATTGGCATCCGGAGATCAGTTTATTGAAGGAAACCGCAACTGGGAAGCACAGTTAGGCTTTTTCGGTCGTCTCAATTATTCTTTTGAAGACAGATATTTCATTGAAGCTAATATACGCCGGGATGGTTCATCTAAGTTCCCCGAGCATCTGCGTTGGAAGTGGTTCCCCTCTTTCTCTGCCGGTTGGGTATTTACCAATGAGAAATTTATGGCACCTATTAATAATATCTTAAGTTTCGGTAAATTCAGAGCTTCGTGGGGTAGTATTGGTGACCAATCCGTTTCAAACACTCTGTATAAGTCCATATTGTCAGATGGTCAATCATCATGGTTGGATGGAAGTGGAAATAAAATACCTATGTTCGGTACTCCCTCATTGGTCGACAGCGATATCAGCTGGCAGCAAATCGAGACACTGGACTTTGGTATTGATCTCAGATTCTTTAATAACAAGTTCGGAGTGACTTTCGACTGGTTCCAACGTGATACGAAGAACATGATTATTCCTGGTGAAAGTCTACCGGTAACTCTTGGTGCGGCTGCTCCCAGTGGCAATTATGGTAGCCTGAGAACTAAAGGTTGGGAATTGTCAGCTGACTTCAACCATCGTTTTGCCAACGGATTGGGTATTAATATAACGGCATCTATATCAGACGCTTCTACTTTCATTACAAAAGGCGCGGACTATCTAACTCCGTGGGAAGATCGTAGTTTGGGAACTACCTACTCAACCGGAAGACGTTATGGTGATATTTATGGTTTTGTAACCGACAGGTTATTCCAAAAAGAAGACTTTGTATATGGAGCAGACGGCCAGATTGAAAAGATTATCGTCATTTATAACGGAACAGCTCGTACCACCTATAAGCAGTCTTCAGAGTATCCGGTTTATCAGGTGCATTATGAAGATGGAAATAAGCTAATATTCTCTCCTGGTGATACCAAATTTGTAGATCTTGACGGTGATGGTTACATCACTCCGGGAACCAGTACAAATGGCAATCCGGGTGACCAAACTGTTATTGGCAATACTACTCCTCGTTATGAATACAGTTTCAGATTGGGTGCTGATTATAAAGGATTTGACTTTTCTATCTACTTTCAGGGTATTGGAAAACGCAAGATCTGGGGTAGCGGTCAGTTAGCAATTCCAGGGTATAATGCTAAAGAAGGTGCACTGCCTAAAACTTTTACAACAGATTATTGGACAGAAGAACGCACCAACGCATTCTATCCCCGAGCATGGGACTTAGGTGGCAGCGACACCGGATTTGCCATGCAGAAACAATCCCGTTATTTACTGGATATGTCTTATTTAAGAATCAAGAATATTACATTGGGATACACCGTCCCGACAAATATCTTATCAAAGATATACATCAGCAAAGCAAGAGTCTATATGTCATTGGAGAACTTTTTTACATTTGACAACCTGAGAGGATTACCTATTGATCCGGAAGCCATATCAGGATATTCTATGTTCTCCACGAACTATAACCTAGGGCGTACAGGTACCGGTACACCGGTATTCAAAAGCATGTCATGTGGTGTTCAATTAACCTTCTAAAATAGAACTATTATGAAATTAAAAATATTTATAATTTTGGCCGGTTTCGTTTTATTGTTTACGAACTGTAATGATGTGCTCGACCGCCCGTCATTGACAACGGCTGAGGATGATGCATATTGGACCAACGAAGATAGAGTACGTCTGTATGCTAATGCTTTTTATACAAACTTCTTTGTGGGGTATGGCTTAAAGTATACAACGACTTATGCTCCTAACGCCAATTATACGTTTAATGACGATGCAGTAAGGATGTCCACTCAAACACAATTCGGTCGTACGGTTCCTACATCTAAAGGAAGTACAAGTCTGGACATGATGTGGCAAAGTGAATTTACAGGTCCTACATGGAACTTTGCTTGGGTTAGAAAAGCAAATGTAATGATTGACCGCATCACTAATCTAATGCCGGAAATACTGACAAACGAACAATACAACCATTGGACGGGCGTCGGACGTTTCTTCAGAGCATTGGAATATGCTCGTCTGGCAAATGTTTTCGGCGATGTTCCTTATTACGACACAGAAGTGCAGAACACGGATAAGGATGGTTTATACAAAGATCGTACTCCGAGAAACGAAGTTATGGATGCAGTTTATAATGATTTTGAGTATGCATTACAGAATGTTCGTTTAAATGATGGAGGTCAGTATGTTAATCGTTATGTTGTAGCTGCCATGGTTTCAAGATGGGCTTTATTTGAGGCAAGCTGGCAGAAATATTATTACAAGAATAATGAACGGGCTAAAAAGTTCTTCGACCAAGCTGTTGCTGCTGCAGAAATGGTTATGAATAGTGGTAAATATGGTATTGTTGAAGATTTCCGCAAATTATTCGGTTCCACAGACTTAACTAACAGTAAGGATTGTATCTTATATCGAAAATATGATGCAGGTCAAAACGTTACGCATTCCATCGCATCGACTTGTAATATGAATGACCCTACTGATGTTGGTCCGAACCTGGATTTGATTAAGGCATTCATCTGCACAGATGGTAAAGATTGGCAGACTTCCTCTTTGGAAAATGTAGATGATTTCACTCTCAGCAATCTGATTAAAACAAGAGATTCTCGTTTTGAAGCCAGCTTCTATACCAAACCCACTCCAAGAGCCAAGAGTAGCTATTTATATGTAACGAAATTTATTCCACGGAGTGGACTGAGCTATATTGAAAGCGGGGGTTCTCCGGCTGCAGAATTCCAAAGTGAGAAAAACGTGACCGGTTATCCGGTGCTACGCTATGCCGAAGTCCTGTTAAACTGGATTGAAGCAAAAGCTGAACTTGCAACATTGGGGGGTACAGAGGTTTCTCAATCTGATATAGATATATCTATCAATCAGATTCGCAAAAGACCAGTGGCAGAAGAAGCCAAAGCTTTAGGAGTAACTATGACAGCTGAAATGAAGCTGGATGCGCTCCCCCAAGATCCTCATAGAGATCCTACCGTACCGGCACTACTTTGGGAAATCAGACGGGAAAGAAGAATGGAATTTGCTTTTGAGTTCTCACGTATCATTGACCTGAGACGTTGGAAGAAATTGGAATATATGGATACCGATAAGAATGAAGATTTACTGATTGGTACTTGGGTTAATTTCAACGATGAGGTAAAAAGCGAGTTGAAGGATGAGAATAAAGGAAAACTCAGAGTAATGGCCAAAGACGGAAGCTTTACGACATACGATGGAACTAATGCCGCCAAGATGAATGGTTTCTTCTATCCTACACAGAATCAGGGTAGACTGCCGTTCCTGAATGTTCCTAATGTTAATCCGTATCTTTCTCCTATTGGTACGAATCAAATTTCGGACTATAAGAATAAGGGATATACTTTGACTCAAACTGAAGGTTGGCCAACCGGCATCAATTGACAACATGGGTCAATGAAATCATGGAAATTATTTTAAACTAAAACATGAGATTATGCATAAATTAATAAGAAATATAGGATTTTTTGCTGTATTGCTGGGGCTTGGTCTGGTATCCTGTGATGAGGATTATCCGAAAAGCCATATAGCGCCTTATGATACCGAACTTCTTTCCATTAAAATAACCAATGCAGGTGCAGATGGCAATACGGTTGTAGAAGGGACCATTGATGAAGACAACAAGATTATCAATTTTCCTCGTTTGGATATGACAACAAATTTCTCTGCTCTGAATTTAGATGCAAAACTTTCTGAAGGGGCAACTCTTCAAAACTCTGTATTAGATTTCTCTATGGATGAAGAAACAGCTTCTAAGACTTTGGTTCTTCGGATAGTAAATCAAAAGAGGTATAAAGAATATTTTATAAGGGTAAGGAAAAGAATTCCAGTATTCGGAGCTGATTTTGAAAAACCTACTGTATATGACTTCTCCGGAGATAATATTTATCCTGATTATGGAAGCCAGTTAACAAGATGCGCTTCTTATGATGGTGAACACGTATTGATTGTCAGTAGAAAAACTGCTCCTCATCTTCTTAAAGTGTCTGACCTGAAGAAAGGGGAAACTAAACCGATGATGTTGGACCTGACAGGTGTAACAGGTGGTACTTTCTCTTATAATATGGGAGCATTGGCAAATGGACATGTATATATTGCATCTCTATCAGGTTCTCAAGCATCACCATTGAAGATTTATTATTGGGATACACCAACTTCTAAACCAGAAGTTATTGCCGATATCAAAGTGTCGGATATTCCTGGAGCTGGTAACAGACATGGAGATAATATATCAGTCAACATTGATAAAAATGGTAATGGATTTATCTTCTTTGGAGATAATGCGTCTACTAAATTTTTGAGACTAACCGTAAGCAATCATAAGTCAATAAGCGAACCGAAAGTTCTGACTTCAAGTGCCGATGCTACTATGGTTACCAATGTATATAGGATAGAAGATACAGACCAGTATGTATGGGCAGGTGTAAGATTACCTGTTACATTGGTTGATGAATCTCTTGGAAGCAAATATGCAATGAACAAATCGAACTTAGAAACAGAAGCGGTTGCTCCCAGAATATTTACTTTTAATGAGGAACGTTACCTGATAGTTTGCAGCGCCGGACAAGGAAGTGCATCCAAAGCAACTCCTTCTTTAGTTGTTTACAATCTGACTAAGGGAAGTACAGTAGCTGAAGCAATGCAGAAGTTTGATGAAGGAGATAATCATAATCCTGATTATAAATTCATCTTGGGTGGAAGCGGCAACGGAGCTGCTCTTGCACAAACTGATTATCGTATAGAGAAAGATGAAAATGGAAAAGATGCTAAGCTCTGCATTTTCGGCTCGCGTACAGATTCAGGATTTGTAATCTGTGAATTCCCTATCAAACAGGAGGAAGAAGATTAATGATTGTCTTCGTTTTTTAATCAAATAAATTATAGTATTAACATAGGAGCCGTCTAATGAGTGAAAATTAGACGGCTTCATTATTCTGAATTTAAGAATGAAATATTTGAAATATCTAACCTTGATTATTTTCATCGTATTTGTCGCATCTTGTAGTAAAGAGAATGACGATGATATTATACCACCACCAGAAGAAAATACGCCTTCAATCTTACCTAAGAAGGAGTTGCGGGGAGTGTGGGTAACTACTGCCTGGGGTATCGACTGGCCGATGGAAGAGTACAATGCTGGTGCTCAAAAGCAGAAGTATATCAATTATCTGGATTTATTGGTTGAGAATAAAATGAATGCGATATTCTTCCAGATTCGGGGAATGGCAGATGCATTTTATGATTCGCAATACGAGTCTTGGAGTAAGTATATTACAGGAACTGCCGGGACAAAACCATCTTATGATGTCTTGGGATTTCTGGTTGAAGAAGCCCATAAACGAAATATCCAATTCCATGCTTGGCTAAATCCTTATCGTATTTCTACCCGAGCAAATAAAAATTCCTCATTCCCTCAGTTGGATCCTAAAATACCGGCAAAGCTGACTAAGGATTATGAGAAAATTCGGATTTACAATCCGGCTTTACCCGAAGTGCAGACTCGTATCACACAGATCGTTAAGGAGATCATTACTAAGTATGATGTCGATGGTATCCATATGGATGATTATTTTTATCCATCGCTAGAAACATCAGAAAAGATGAATGATGATGCAGAATACGACCAATATGGAAAGAGCCAATTTAATAACATTGATGATTTCAGACGAAACAATGTGAATGTAGTGATACAGAATATTCAAAAGACTATTATTGAGACTCGCCCTGACGTTATCTTTTCAATCAGTCCTGCTGCCAATATGGATAGTAATTATAATACTCTATTTGCAGATGTAAAAAAGTGGTCAAAAGAAGGTTGGATAGATGTCATTATTCCGCAACTATATTTTGCTACGGGTACAGATGTGAATAGTTTTAATCAAAGATTAGATTTGTGGTCGCAATATATTTACGAGAATCATTTTTTAGTAGGCTATGGCATTTATAAATTCGGAGATCCAGCATACGGCAGTATATTCCAGTCATCTGATGATCTGAAAAAACAATTCGATTTTGCAAATACAAAATCTAAAGTTAAAGGAAG
This sequence comes from Bacteroides cellulosilyticus, assembly GCF_020091405.1. Lineage (NCBI taxonomy): Bacteria > Pseudomonadati > Bacteroidota > Bacteroidia > Bacteroidales > Bacteroidaceae > Bacteroides > Bacteroides cellulosilyticus. The sequence continues at coordinate 854,684 of NZ_CP081903.1, read as the reverse complement.
TGTATTGTACAGCGCTAAATATATGGTAGAGAACAAAGTCGGGATTATGAACGTAATCAGGAATGTATATAAAACTCCTGTTTTACTTCCCTATTTAGGTAGATCTGTGACAGAAAAGCCCAATACTCCTACCAATATCCAAATAAATGGGAGTAATATATCATGGAATGGAGTGCAGGATGCTTATTACGCAATATATAAAGACAATGGAATCAACCAAATTGCCAGTTTAGTGGGAATCACTAAAGAAACTACATTTAAGTTGAATGAAAGAGGAACTTATTTTGTTACAGCACTTAATAAGAAAAATGCAGAAAGTGATTTATCGGAATCAGTGACTTATTAAAATATGCTCATCCACAAAATGTTGAGTAAAAAAATATATAGGAGAAAGAGTAGGAGAAACAAAAGTAGTTTTCTCCTACTCGATTATTAATTTCAATAATATTACTTCGTCATATCTTCCAATGAGAATCCTTTTTGACTCAAATTGTATTTTGTAAATTCTTTAGGCAGACGAGCCACTTTTTCAGCTAAGAGTGTATAACTTATTTTATTCGGATTACGCTTTACCTCAGCAACAACACCCCTCTTCTCGAAATCATTCAGTGCAATCAGGTCAATCTCATTTTCTCCTTTAGTATCCCAATAATTACCCACTTGAGTGACATTCATAGTTTCTGCAACTCTTTCCCGGAAATACTTTTCCAACATCCATCCACTATATTGTACGTAATGGCTTTTGATATATTCGTTTAGCTGGCCGTACTTTTCCAGTTCGATGGCGGACTGATGAGGGTAAATAAAGCGGAACCAGAAATTAAGAAAGTTATCGGACATAAACCAGCGAAGATTTCTGGTTCCCGGTTTAGCTAAAAGAGGAAGCTGCCTCTGAATGAGTGAATAATCTTCGCTGAGGTTTTTCAAATAAGGACCGCTATTCTTTCCAATGATACTGTCTATTTCACTTTGGCGTGTACACCCAGAGGCAACCAGTTGTAAAATAGAAAAATAAGTACTGTAGTCGCGTCCAAATTCTTGAATCAGCATATCCTTACCTTCTGTCAGAAGCGGAGAATCCGATTGCGTCACAAAATCTATCATTGAATCCTTGGTGAAAGCACCGGCATCTATTAGCAAGCTTACGTATTTAGCCACTCCACCGGTCAATGTGTATAGGCATAACAAGTCTTCCGGCGTAAATGCGGGGTTGTACTCCTGCATAATTTCAATAAGCACGGAAGTTTTAAATGGCTTCAATATAAACTTAGAAGTTAAACGCCCGAACAATGGCTCTTTACGGTCTTCAAAGATGTGCTTCATTAAAGAATAAATAGAGCCACAGACTATAAAGTTAATTTTAGCCTGAGGGGAATATTTGTCCCAAAGGTTTTGTATATCGCTGAAAATGGATGGATTGACACGCTCGAAATCTTGAAACTCATCAATGACAAGAGTGAAGTGTTCTCTGGCAGCATGTTGCATCAGCAATTCGAACAGTTCAATAAAACGGGTTGGAGTGCCATAAATAGGAACTGACAATTTATTCGTTATTTCTTTTTTAAAGGTATCACATAGCAAAGCTTCATTGGTGCGCGAGACAAACAAATAAATGTACCGTTTCCCTTCAAGAGCTTTACGCAACAAGGTGGTCTTTCCTACACGTCGACGGCCCATAATGACTGTAAAGCAGGCAGATGAAAGCGACTTTTCTTCTGTCCGCCGGATTAATCTTATCTCTTCTTCTCGATTGTAGAATCTCATAATCTATATTATAACATTGCCGATTAAATATTACCTAATTAAATGGCTATTAATTTAATGGCTATTTAATTATGCAAAGATAAGGATTAAGGGATAATGAGCAAATGATTATGAGATGAAAGATATAATCTTTCTTGTCCAATCTGCTAAATATAAAGGGATATTAATCAGTGTCCCGTCTTGCTTCAGATTGTTTAATGAATAACGCAACTTGCATACCGGATGATAGGTTGCATCATAAACAGATAAGCTTTTACCTCCCAAACGGGTTTGAGCTTTTACTTCAACAGGGATAATGTCACTATCGGATTGAATGATAAAATCGACTTCCGCTTTTCCTAAAGAAGTCCAATAGCGTGGAAGGATGTCATATTGAGGCGCTAAACTTTGCAAAACGTAGTTTTCGGCAACAGCACCTTTAAATTCCGTATAAGTCTCATTTCCTAAAAAGATAGCCTCCGGCGGAAGACCGGACAATTCGCGTAATAATCCGATATCAGATAAATAAACTTTAAATGCCGACAAATCATCGTAAGCTTTTAAAGGAAGAAAGGGCTTGGTGGTACAAAACACCCGATAAATCAAACCTGCGCTTTCCAACCAAAGCAGGGCGTCTTCATAATCACGGGCACGAGCGCCGGGTTTGACCATTTTATAAACAAACTTCCGGTTCTCTTTGGCTAACTGGCTTGGGATAGAATTCCATATATGGATAATACGGGGAATATCCTTGTTTTCAGCATGCTTTGAAAAATCTAAAATATAGGCGTTAAGTATTGCCTGTTGCTCCTTTTTGACTTTTTCCATGCCTTTGTTTTCAAGGAAACTGTTGATGACGGCAGGCATGCCACCTATTACCAAATATTGCTGGTACAACTCACTAAGGCGGTCTGTAATAAATTGAGGTAAAGCTGATATCTCGGACAATTCTTCCACGTAATTATATAGTTTCTCATTGGCTGTTTTCAGAAACTCTTTGAATGTGAGGGGATATAGATCGAGAAAATCAACTTTGCCTACCGGAAATGATTCCCCTTTAGTCAAAGCTACGCCTAATAATGAACCGGCAGCTACTACAACATATTCGGGTGAATCTTCATAAAAGTACTTTAATGAGTTTAAGGCAGAATTACATTCTTGAATTTCATCGAAAATGAGCAATGTCTCATTGGGTAAGATAGGGTAATCGGTCAGTAAGGACAATTGCGAGATAATCCGCGAAGGCTCTTTGGTCATTTCAAAGATTTCATGGATAGAATGATCCTTATCAAAATTGAATTTGACGGTGTATTTGAATTCTGTTCGTCCAAAATATTCAAGAATCCATGTCTTGCCAGTTTGACGAGCCCCTTTTAAAATAAGAGGTTTTCTCCCTGGATTGCGTTTCCACGTTTTCAATTCTTCGATTATATTACGATATAATTCCATAATAACTACTTTTATGTTCTGATTATTGGCAAAATACCACAAAACAGGTTCCGTTTATTGGCAAATATACCACAAATCGGAATATGGACAAATAATAAAGAGCTAAATAACATTTCTAATAAGAAAAACACAAAGAATAATTTGGCATTAGCTAATTAAATGGGCTTTAATTAAATGATCCCCTATTTAATACAAAAACAAGGCATAAAAGATAAGTATATCGGACATGCGGCATCTATATATCGGACGTGTCGCATCTATATATCGGATGCGCAGTATCTATATATCCAACGTCACCGATATATAGATGCTAAAAGAACAGGATGAAAGAGGTCAAATCGGACTTGCCTGAAATTACATTGCTTGTTGTGAATGAGAACAAGTAATGTAATCATCCACAACATTACTTGTTCCAGACCGCAACATTACTTGTTTTCAGCAGAAAGCAGTGAACTATTTCTTCTTGCAGGCTTTCAGTTCTCTTCAAACGCTCTGTTCATCGGCATTCCGGCTGAAAGATGCCTGAAACAGTCATAAGGCTGGAAATTTCAGCCGTAACGCCGATGAACAGAGCGTTTGCTGAGACCTGAAAGAACTGAAAGAGTATTTTCAGATTAAATAGTGGGTATAGGATGATACTTCATTTAATTCATAACCCGAAAGAAAAAAAACAATTCTGCCAACAGGTGTTATTATATTCTTTTTACCATAAAAAACTCAGCAATGTTCTCTTGGAACTTAGCCGATATATAATTATGGTAATAGAGATACAATATAAGTTAAACCTATAAATGGAGAAAGAGCCTATGAAACAGAAACTTATCTGACAGGAGAAATAGCCTTAGCTATTTCTAACTGACTATCCTTACCCCAACTTTTTAGAGAGAACTATTTAATTAATAACAAAATCATCAATCTTTTTATGAATGAAGATCGCAAAAAACGAGGATTGGCACATAGCAAATTCCTCACAGTAGTAGCAATGAGCGCACTGTTTTTGAGTAGCGGTAATGTGATGGCTACTCAGGTTGCTTCGGATAATGTCTTGGAAGTAACTGAGCAGTTACAATCTATTAATGTTACAGGTTTGGTCGTAGATGCGACGGGCGAGCCGATTATAGGTGCCAGTGTGGTAGAAAAGGGAACAACGAATGGTATTGTAACTGATATCGATGGTAAGTTTACTTTGAGTGTAAAGACTGGAGCTATATTAAAAATATCATTCGTAGGTTATCAGCCTCAGGAAGTAAAGGCTACACCTACTATGAAAATCGTGTTGAAGGAAGATACGGAATTACTGGATGAAGTTGTAGTTGTAGGTTATGGTGTACAGAAGAAAGCTAATCTAACAGGTGCAGTAACTACTGTTGACTTGAATAAGACTATGGCAGGACGCCCTCAGCAAGATGTAACCAAGGCATTACAGGGTGCGGTTCCTGGTTTGAGTATCACAACCGAAAATGGTGATATAAACGGAAGTGCTTCGATGCGTATTCGTGGTGTTGGTACCTTAAGTAATTCTGAAAAGAGTAATCCATTGATTGTGGTGGATGGAGTTCCGATGGATGATATCTCTTTCTTGAATACGCAGGATATTGAAAGTATCTCTGTACTGAAAGACGCCGCTTCTACCTCTATTTATGGTACACGTGCTGCCTTTGGTGTTATTTTGATCAATACAAAGAGTGCTAAACCGACGGAAAAGGTTACTATAAATTATAGCAATAACTTTGCTTGGGATCAGGCGACTTATTTACCTAATTTCCCGGATGTTCCTACACAGCTTCGAGCAGCATTGGAAGCCAAGGCTAATGCTAACCAATATGAAGTGGAACTCTTCGGTATGTATTTTGATAAACTGTTACCTTATGCCGAGAAGTGGGCGCAGCAGAATGGAGGAAGAAAACTGAAGTATGGTGAAATGAGACCGTATCAGAGTGACAGCAATGTGGGGGATTATTGTATTGTGGACGGAACTCCCTATTATTACGCCGATTGGGATGTTCAGGATATTTATTATAGCAAAGCAGCTCCTTCACAGAGCCATAATTTATCAGTTCAGGGAAGTTCTGGTAAAACGAACTACTATCTTTCTTTTGGTTATGATGAGAAAGAAGGTATTATGAAAGTGCGTCCTGATGAGTTGAAGAAGTACAATGTTTCAGTTAATGTTACGACCAATTTATATGATTGGTTACAAGTAGGCGCACGTGTCAATTATTCCCGTAAAGCTTATCAGCGTCCTGATGTTTACAGTAGTACGTATCAGACTTTATGGCGTTGGGGCTCTTTCTTCATTCCTTCAGGTACCATTGATGGTTATGATACCCGTCTTATGGCTATGCGTAAGCAAGCATCAGACCGCAAGGAAATAACAGACCTTACACGTATGAATGCATTCTTGAAAGCTGAAATTATTAAAGGGCTTACTTTGAATGCCGATTTCACTTATGCAATCCAGAACTTGAACAGTGGTTCTGAAGATTTCTCAGTCTATGGTATTGACTGGTCGGGAATGCCTACCCCTAAATATATTGTAACAAAAAGTAACTCGGCAATTTGGCGGGATAATTCCAAACAGAATACTTGGACTCTGAATGCATATGCCAACTATGCTAAGACTTTTGCAAAGAGCCATAATTTGAATGTGATGGTTGGAGCCAATGCCGAAGAAGTGGATTATACTTATTTGTATGGATACCGCAAAGGATTGTATGATGAAGCATATCCCGAATTGAATTTAGCAAGCCAAGATGGGCAACAAATAAATTGGTCACATACTTCCCGTGCATCAGCCGGCTATTTCGGACGTATTAATTACGATTACAAAGGTATTTACCTGTTGGAATTGAACGGACGTTACGATGGCTCTTCCAGATTCCCACATAATGATAAATGGGCATTCTTTCCTTCTGCTTCTATCGGATACCGATTCTCAGAAGAGGCTTATTTTGCACCGTTGAAGAAAATAGTCAGTAACGCTAAGTTTCGTGCATCTTATGGTGAAATTGGAAATGAAGCCATCGGAGATTATATGTTTGAAGCATTGATCAGTCAACGCGAAAATACATCGTCTACAGGATATATTTATTGGGTAGATGGTAATGGTGCTAATGCTAATAGATTAACTCAGTACAATATGCCTAAGCTGGTGTCGAAGTCTCTTACCTGGGAACGTATCCGTACCACTGACATTGGTCTGGACTTAGGTTTCCTGAATAACGAACTAACTGTAGGATTTGACTGGTATCAACGTGAGAACCGTGATATGCTTGCTCCTGCCCAGGTTTTACCGAACAGTGTAGGTGCTACTGCTCCTTATGATAATGCCGGTACACTACGTACTCGCGGATGGGAATTAAACCTCGATTGGCATCATAAATTCGGTGAATTTAATGTGTATGCTAACTTCAATCTTAGTGATTCAAAAACCAAGGTAACGAAGTGGAATAATGATACTAAGTTGCTCAGTTCTTACTATTCGGGCAAGAATTATGGTGATATATGGGGCTTTGATACAGATCGTTATTTTGAAGAATCTGACTTTACCGGTCAGAATGCAGACGGTTCATGGAACTACAAGCCAGGTATTGCCAGTCAGTCTGCACTTGAACGCGCTCCGTTCCACTATGGTCCTGGTGATATTAAGTTCAAAGATTTGGATGGAAGTGGCGAGATTGACGGTGGAAAAGGAACGGCTGATGATCATGGTGACTTGAAGGTTATCGGTAATTCACTCCCTCGTTATGAATATGGATTCCATCTGGGTGGCAGTTGGAAAGGCATCGACTTGGATTTATTTTTCCAAGGCGTAGGAAAACGTTCTGATTGGACTATTTCTTCTCTGAACTTTCCGATGATGCGTGCGGCCGATTTGGCTATTTACGATAATCAAAAAAGTTTCAACAGAGTATTTTATAGTGATGATTGGAAAACGATTACCGGTTATGATATCAACCAGGGTAACACTTATCCTCGTTTATACCCGGGAAATGAAGCTAAAGGTACTGTATCAGGTATTGCAAACGGTTCCAATAACTATTATCCGCAATCTCGTTACTTGACTGATATGTCTTATCTTCGTTTAAAGAACGTAACTGTTGGTTATACTTTACCGAAGGAGTGGACCCGCAAAGCTTTCATCGAAAAGGCACGTATCTACTTTAGCGGTAGCAACCTCTTCTTGCTCTACAAGGGTAGTGACCTTCCCGTTGATCCGGAAATCAGTACAGGTGATGGCCTTACTTATGGAGGCTGGGGACGTACAACTCCTATCACCCGTACCTTCTCATTCGGTATTCAGGTAACCTTATAATAACTATTAAACAATAAGAATGATGAAAAAGCTATTCATATACGGAACAATGGCACTGATGGCCTTGACAAGTTGTAATGACTTTCTCGACAAAGCACCTTTGGATGCCTTTACCAATACTCCCGCATATTGGAGTAATACAAGTAATCTTGATAATCAATGCAATACGTTCTATAACAACTATTCGGGTTATGGAAACGGCAGTGGTGGTGGCTGGTTCTATTTTAAGACACTGAGTGATGACCAAGTGGATTATCAGTCAACAGTCTGGACTTACACAAGTGTTGTGGCTACTTCTACAAATTGGTCTGACCCTTTCACCGAAATCCGTCGTGCCAATTATATTATCGAAGGGTTGAAAACATCTTCTCTTGATGAAGCTGTTAAAGCTAATTATGAAGGTCTGGCACGCTTAAACCGGGCATGGGAATATTATCAATTGGTGCGCATGTATGGTGATGTACAGTGGATAACTACGGTTGTAGACCCGGCGGATAAAGACGTGGTTTACGGACCACGTACGGATCGCGATATTGTAATGGACAATGTCCTTGAAGATCTCAATTATGCTACGACTACAATTACGGGAACTAACAAGCAACGTTTCAGTGCTGACATGGCTTTGGCTATGAAAGCTGACATCACATTGTACGAAGGTACCTACTGTAAGTATCGCAATGCAAATGACAATGCCGGCAAGGCTGCTGACAACACTCGTGCCGAGAAGTATCTGCGTGAATGTGTATCTGCTTGTGAGGCATTGATGGCTAAAGGATATTCATTGAATCCGAGCTATCAGGGAAACTACAATTCTGTGTCGCTCAGTTCTAATCCTGAAATGATCTTTTACAAGCCTTATTCACAGAATACTTTTATGCATTCTACCATTGACTATACTGTAAATACAAGTGGTACTAGTGGTATGACTAAAAATGCTTTCGACAGTTATTTGTTCCTTGACGGTAAGCCCAAAGCAACTACTACAATGGATACTAATGATGCCGCGGTAAAAGATGCAAATGGGAAGTACAATCTTGAGTCTGTTCTTGCTGTTCGCGACAAGCGATTGGCGGTCACTGTTGACCCGGTATTATGTTTCAAAGGTAGTGCCTATAGCCGTGCCGGGGTTGCCGGATTTACTTCTACTACCGGTTACGGTATAGCTAAATATGATAATACGACTGAATTGAGCGTAAGTGATCGTAACAGCATCAACAAGCAATATACGGACTGTCCGCTTTTCTGGCTGTCTGTTGTTTATCTGAACTTTGCTGAAGCCAAGGCAGAGCTTGGAACATTGACACAAGCTGATCTTGATAATTCCATCAATAAATTGCAGGAACGTGCCGGTCTGCCCGGTATGACTACTCAGCCGGAGGCTGATCCTGCCAACAATATGGGTGTTAGTAATTTAATATGGGAAATCCGTCGTTGCCGTCGTTGCGAGTTGATGTGCGATAATTGGACACGTTATTGGGACTTGATTCGTTGGCATAAGCTTGATTTACTTGATTCTTCCAAGAATCCTACGATCTATCTTGGAGCTAACATGAAGAATGTGGAGAATCCGGAAGTCGATGTGAATAGTGATGGATATATGATTGGTTCTAACACTCTTAACCAACCGCGTACTTACGAGGCTAAGCATTATTTCTATCCGATACCTACAACTCAGCTGACTTTGAATACGAATATGGAGCAGAATCCGTTCTGGAAATAAGGTGAGATTGTTCATGGCGTAACTAAAGGAGGTTGTATTCTATTTATTTAGAATTCAACCTCTTTCTTATTGGGATATAGGACGTTGTTGGATATCACAAAATATTCTCTATCTTTGTAAAAAGCTGTCCGATACTGAAATAATAATTTTATCATTTGAACTATGCTTAAACTAAGAATGTTGTCACAGGGGATTGCAGGACCACGGTTTGAAAAGCCGGAGGAAGTTGTTGAATGGATGGGTGCCATGCAGGCACAGGACATCAGGGCGGCGAAGTGGGCTGTAGGGTTACGCATTGCAAACCCCTCGCTGACGGCTGTGCAGGAGGCACTGGATACGGGGCGGATTTTGCGTCTTCATGTGATGCGTCCCACGTGGCATTACATTCCCGGCAGAGACATCAAATGGATGACGGGGTTATCCACTAAAGGTCTGTTGTCTAAATTTCGTTTTTATGCCAAGCATTTCAGTCTGACTGAAGAAGATTTCCTCCGCAGTAAGCCCCAGATAGAAAAAGTGTTGAGCGGACAACACCTGACGAGCCTGGAAGTTCTTGAACAACTACACTCGAAGGGTATCGCGCTCGACGAACCCATCGTGAAAATGTATCTGAGCTTTGGCGAGGCAGACGGTACCGTGTGCAGCGGCATTGAGAAGAACGGAAAGCATACCTATGCACTGACCTGTGAAAGAATTCCGGATGCCATCGAGCTCTCCCATGAGGAGGCCCTTGCAGAACTTACACGGCGGTATTTTAGGAGCCACGGTCCGGCCACACTGGAAGATTTCGTTTGGTGGTCTGCATTGAGTATAGGCGAAGCGCGTAATGCCATCGCTTCACTTGGCACTGAAATGATAACAGAGCGGTATAACGACCGTGAAATGCTGATACATGCTTCTTCGCCCGGGCTTGTAGGAGAGGTGGATATTGATGAAAGAAATGTCTTCCAGCTCCTTCCACCGTTTGATGAATACCTGGTAAGTTACAAAAATCGTTTAGACTGTATAAAGGAATCGCATACGAAGTATGCTTATAATAATTTTGGTATATTTCAATCTGTAATTCTCCATCAAGGCCGTATCACCGGGAATTGGCGTAAAACTTCAAAGAAAGGAGTTTTTGATACATCTTTCTTCCCAGGGTGCAGGCCTGCTGCGAAGAAGCTTATCGAAAAAGCTATAAAGGAATGTGTATTGTTCCATGAAAGTTGAATTTTTCTTTATATTGTAATATGAAAGAAGAGGCTATCTCACATTCGAGACAGCCTCTTCTTCATTAATTACCATTTCTTTAATGGCTATATCTTTATCGGTAACGCTTAGAGAGCATTCTCTTTTACCAAATATTCTGCAATCTGTACAGCGTTCAGTGCAGCACCTTTCTTGATCTGGTCACCCACAATCCAGAAAGTCAGACCGTTTTCATTAGCCAGATCCTTACGGATACGACCTACATAAACGGGGTCTTTGCCTGCAAGGAACAAAGGCATTGGATATTCCTTTTCGGCAGGGTTATCCTGCAATACCAAGCCGTCGCCTTTGGCAAAGGCTTCACGAGCTTCTTCCACTGAAATAGGACGTTCTGTTTCTACCCAAATACTTTCAGAGTGAGAACGAAGAGCTGGAACGCGTACGCAAGTTGCACTTACTTTAATGTCAGAATGCATGATCTTGCGGGTTTCGTGGAACATCTTCATTTCTTCTTTGGTGTATCCGTTATCAGTAAATACATCAATCTGAGGAATGAGGTTGAATGCCAACTGGTATGCAAACTTTTCAACAGTAACGGATTCGCCTGCTAACACCTGGCGGTACTGTGTGTACAATTCATCCATAGCGGCAGCACCTGCACCGCTGGCAGCCTGATACGTAGAAACGTGTACAGTCTTTATGTGAGAAAGCTGTTCGATGGCTTTCAGTGCCACTACCATCTGTATAGTGGTACAGTTAGGGTTGGCGATGATACCGCGTGGACGATCTTTTGCGTCGGCAGCATTTACCTCGGGAACTACCAAAGGTATGTCATTATCCATACGGAAAGCACTGGAGTTATCGATCATCACGGCACCATGTTTGGTGATGGTCTCGGCATACTCTTTAGAGGTACCAGCGCCTGCGGAAGTGAAAGCGATATCAACCCCTTTAAAGTCATCGTTGTGTTGCAAGAGTTTTACCTCGATCTGTTTACCGCGGAATGTGTATTTTGTTCCGGCACTGCGTTTAGAACCGAACAACACTAACTCATCCAACGGGAAATTTCTTTCATCGAGCACACGCAGGAACTCCTGTCCCACGGCTCCGCTTGCTCCAACAATAGCTACTTTCATTTTCTTTTGTTTTTTAATTAAGTTTATAAAAATGTTCTTCTATGCTTAAAAACGATAGAATTGGCTGCAAATTTATAACAATTTGCTGTATGACAACGTATAAAATGAAAACTTTTTTGTTATTTTGCAACGTAAAACCTAAAACTTGAAGCCCATGGACTTATTTGACTTCAGTCTGAAACTTCCGATTACTGATCCTACATGGATATTCCTCCTTGTATTGCTTATCATATTGTTTGCTCCCATTTTGTTGAATAGATTGCGTATTCCACATATCATCGGTATGATATTGGCGGGATTGGTAATTGGTGAGCATGGATTTAATATTCTGGCGCGGGATAGTAGTTTTGAACTGTTTGGTAAAGTGGGTTTATACTATATAATGTTTCTGGCTGGTCTGGAAATGAATATGGCGGATTTCAAGCAGAATCGGGGAAAGGCCGTAATGCTGGGATTATTAGCTTTTATTATTCCAATCATGATCGGTCTGGTGGTGAACATGACCTTCTTGAAGTATAGTTTGATCACTTCAGTCCTGTTGGCAAGTATGTATGCTTCACATACTCTGGTAGCATATCCCATTGTTATCCGATATGGTGTATCCCGACATCGAAGTGTCAGTATTGCCGTAGGTGGTACAGCGGTGACTGATACACTTACGCTGTTGGTGCTGGCCGTAGTAGGTGGTATGTTTAAGGGAGAATCCGGTGGATTGTTTTGGGTATGGCTGGTGGTCAAAGTCGTTTTCCTTGGCGGATTGATCATGTATTTTTTCCCCCGTATCGGTCGTTGGTTCTTCCGTAGGTACGATGATAATGTAATGCAGTTCATCTTTGTGCTTGCCATGGTATTCCTGGGGGCAGGGTTGATGGAATTTGTAGGAATGGAGGGTATCCTTGGCGCATTCCTTGCGGGGTTGGTGTTGAACCGGTTGATCCCCCATGTTTCCCCGTTAATGAATCATTTGGAATTTGTAGGTAATGCGCTTTTCATTCCTTACTTCCTGATTGGTGTGGGAATGATGATTGATATACATGTGATTTTTGGTCATGGTGATGCTCTGAAGGTGGCAGGAGTAATGATAGCGGTTGCTTTGACCGGTAAATGGATTGCCTGCTGGTTGACACAGAAAATCTATAAGATGGGAGCCATTGAGCGGGAATTGATGTACGGTTTAAGTAATGCCCAGGCTGCTGCAACACTGGCTGCCGTCTTGGTCGGATATAATATTATCTTGCCCAATGGTGAAAGATTGCTGAATGATGATGTGCTGAACGGTACTGTGTTGCTTATCCTTGTGACTTGCGTGGTGAGTTCGTTTATTACTGAACGCGCTGCCCGTAAAATAGCTATTGATGAGGCTCATTTGGAGGATGAAAAGCGTCCGGCAGAACTAGAGAAGATTTTGATACCGGTTGCAAATCCGGATACGATTGAAGACTTGGTAAATCTGTCATTGGTGATACGTGACCCGAAGCAGAGGGATAATCTGTTGGCACTGAACGTAATTAATGATAATAATGCATCGGAAACTCTGGAACTCCGTGGAAAACGTTATCTGGAGAAAGCGGCGATGATAACGGCTTCAGCGGATGTTCCGTTAAAGCTGATTAGCCGTTATGACTTGAATATTGCTTCGGGTATTATACACACGGCTAAGGAGCATGGAGTGACGGATGTAGTGATCGGTCTGCACCGTAAGGTAACTATTGTAGACTCTTTCTTTGGCATGCTGGCTGAGAATTTGCTGAAAGGCTTGCATCGGGAAGTAATGATTGCTAAGTTCCTGATGCCGATTAATACTTTACGGAGAATTAATATTGCCGTTCCGCCCAAAGCGGAATATGAAGCCGGTTTCCAGAAATGGGTGGAACACTTCTGCCGTATGGGAAATACATTGGGGTGCCGGGTGCATTTCTTCGCTAACGAAGAAACAACTACGCTTTTGCAAATTCTGGTGAAGAAAAGATTTAGCTCCACCATGACTGATTTTTCTCGTTTGGACGATTGGGGAGATTTGCTGTTGCTGACCGGGCAGGTGAATTATGATCATTTACTCGTGATTATCAGTGCTCGTCGTGGTTCTATCTCTTATGATCCTGCATTTGAGAGACTTCCCGCGCAATTAGGAAAGTATTTTGCCAATAATAGTTTGATAGTGCTGTATCCGGATCAATTGGGTGAGCCTCAAGATATGTTGTCATTCTCTAACCCGCGTGGCAATAATGAGGATCAGCATTATGAAAAGGTAGGTAAATGGTTCTATAAATGGTTTAGAAAGAGTGATAAGTGATAGGGGGATAAAGTGAGAATGGAAGATTGGCGGCAAAGAACACAACTCTTGTTGGGTGATGAAAAGATGGAACGGCTACGGCAGGCGCATGTGCTTGTAGTAGGCCTGGGTGGAGTAGGAGCGTATGCGGCGGAAATGATTTGTCGCGCGGGAGTAGGGCGTATGACGATTGTGGATGCAGATACGGTGCAACCAACGAATTTGAACCGTCAGCTTCCGGCTTTGCATTCTACGCTGGGGATGAGTAAGGCGGAAATTCTGGAGAAACGCTTCCGGGACATTAATCCGGAGATTGAACTGACTGTATTGCCCGTATTTCTGAAAGATGAAAATATTCCTGAACTGCTGGACGCGGCCTCCTATGATTTTGTAGTGGATGCTATTGATACATTGTCCCCAAAATGTCATTTGATTGCAGAGGCCATGAAGCGACATATTAAGATAGTCTCCAGCATGGGAGCCGGTGCAAAGAGTGATATAACTCAGGTTCGTTTTGCCGATATATGGGATACTTATCATTGCGGGCTGAGCAAAGCAGTCAGAAAACGACTCCAAAAAATGGGAATTAAGCGTAAACTGCCGGTAGTGTTCAGTACGGAGCAGGCAGATCCGAAAGCGGTACTGCTGACTGAGGATGAAATGAATAAGAAATCGACGTGTGGAACTGTTAGCTATATGCCGGCGGTATTCGGATGTTATCTGGCGGAATATGTGTTGAAGAGATTATAAATAAAATGAAGAATTAAAAATGAAGAATTTGGCTGCGCTGTAAAAGTGTGCTGAAAGGTTATTCTTCATTTTTAGTTCTTCATTCTTCATTAAAATAAGTATGATACAATTACAAGGAATAACCAAGAGTTTCGGTAGCCTGCAAGTTCTGCGGGGAATCGATTTGAACATAGATAAGAGCGAGATCGTTAGTATTGTTGGTCCGAGTGGAGCGGGAAAGACTACTTTGCTTCAGATTATGGGAACCTTGGATGCCCCTGATAGCGGAACGATAACGATCGACGGTACTTTGGTCAGCCGTATGAAGGAGAAGGAACTGTCGGCTTTCCGTAACAAACATATCGGGTTTGTCTTTCAGTTTCACCAGCTTTTACCAGAATTCACGGCATTGGAAAACGTGATGATACCTGCATTTATTGCCGGTGTGGGGCAGAAAGAGGCTACTGCATCTGCGCTGGAATTGTTGGAGTTTATGGGACTGACTGATCGTGCCGGGCATAAGCCCAATGAACTTTCAGGTGGGGAAAAACAACGTGTGGCCGTAGCCCGTGCTCTTATTAATCATCCGGCTGTGATACTGGCTGACGAACCTTCGGGTAGCCTGGATACTCATAATAAGGAAGAATTGCATCAGCTTTTCTTCGATCTTCGCAATCGTTTTGGACAAACATTTGTTATTGTCACTCACGATGAAGGACTGGCACAGATTACGGACCGTACGGTGCACATGGTTGACGGGGAAATAGTTTGATCTTATTTCCCCGTACTCATTACTCCTGATTCATTATCGCTATTGTTTACTTTTCTTTGTGTTGCTTTGAACTTACGCCCAAAAGAAAAATTGTAGGATAAGCTGACTAGAAACATACGTGAGCTTTCCTTAATATAGCTTTTAGTCTTGTACGAGGCAAATTGATTCCAATTCTCATTCTCTACTTTATAATTATCAGTGAATGGGTTGAAAGCACCTACGCCCAAACGGAGATCTTTATATTTATAATATAGACCTAATATCTGGATGTTTTCTCCTCCCGACAAGGTTTCTCCCCAAAAGTTATTCCAGTTGGTATTAATCTGCCAGAACAGGGAGAAACGCTTGTAGTTGAAAGAAGCCTGTCCTTCGTAATACCAGTTGGTATAAGTGTGGGAGTAATTGTTTCCGTTACTCATATAATGATTCACTCCACCGGTAAAAGAGAGTTGCAACATGTCCCATATCGGACCTACCCGGAGCATCAGTCGTCCGGACAGTTTCTGCCAGTCTTTCTGATTGTCCCATGTTTGTACAATTTTATTGCCTTCCTGCCGTTTCTCATCCATAATGGCATTGGGACGGTAATCATATGCACCCCATAGATTACTGTAGAAAATGCCTTTCTTCCACTCATAAGTCAGTTCCGTGCGATAGCACATATACGATTTCAGATTTGGGTTGCCACGACGTATTTGGAAAGAGTCTACCGTTTGTTCTATGGCGCTTAGGTCACTCAATGAAGGAGTGGTGTTAAAAACTTCAGCTTTCCAGCGGAGATATGAATTCTCCGAGAAGGTATAATGTAATGTAGCTTTCGGATTCACATTGTACTTTTCAGAAGGTTTGTCATTACCACTTTGGTTGTAGTAGAAACGTGTCAGGCTGACTCCTAATCTATAATCCAGTTTATGAATCTTTCCACGGTATTCACTGAATATGTAACTGTTTCCCTGGTTCATCCGGGTATCATAATTATGTCCGTTTCTGTATTCGTTGTTAGAATAGGACTGGGTGTGCTGTAAGCCAAAACTCAATGCGTTTCCTTTTGAGAACTGCTTTTCGTAAATGGCTTCTCCGATTATGGAGTATTTGTCACCCAATACATTGTTGTTAATGTCAGTCAATATTTCGTTGTGTAGGCTTTCCTGATAGATACGGTGCGACTTCTCCCGGTTGTAAGTTCCTACCAGATTGAATACCAACGTCTGCTTATTTTTTAGGTTTTGCTGATAGTAGAGATCTAAAGAGGGGCGAGTCCAGCTGTTCTTGGTGCGGTCTATCATATTTACCATATCTGTCTCATCATTCACATTATAGAGCACTCCCTGGTAATCCCAATTGGGCTGATTATTTCCACGCAGGCGGAAGGTGGCACTGAAGAGAGAATTTTTGGATGCCTGAAGACTGTAACTGACATTCAGATTTTGCATGAATAACATGGCATGGCTGGGCTCTCCCTTTTCTACGCGCTGAATGGTATTTCCATCTGCTAAGCGGAATGTTTCTTCATTATCCCGATACATACCGTAGAAATCGCGAGGCCCCATGTAGTAAGAAAGACCGAACTCTGATTTTTTATGATTGACTTTACCGAATACGTTGTAGTTTCCCCACATTGCATTGACACCTTGACTGAGATCGGTGCCGAAGCTTCCTCCCGTATCGGGGCGGCGAACGATGTAATCGAGTACGATTTCCGCATTGCCATAACGTAGTCCGGGATTGTCATGATATTCTATACGGATGATATCGGCGGGGCGCAGAGCTTTTATCTCATTGATATCTGCCTTGGCTCCGTTGATACGTATTTGCAATTCACCTCCACCGGATATTCCGATCTCATTATTCATCGGATTGACTTGGATACGTGGGAGCATCAGTTCTTGTAACAGATTGACTCCATTGGTGGAGACTTTCATCTGGCGTTCGGAAGGGAATACCAGTTTCCGGTCGGGACGGCTGATTTGACTGGAACCATTGATGGTTACACCCTCCAGGGCTACTGAGGCATCTTCCAGAAGAATATCTCCCAGATCTGTGTTACGTTTTACTCCGTTCAATGTGATGTATTGTGTGTTGTATCCAACACTGGAAAGAACCAATCGGTAATTGCCAGCTTCTACTTTATTGAAAATGAAACTTCCGTGATTGTTGGTAGACACACCATTTACAAAGACGGAGTCGGTGGTTTGCAGTACGACGTTTACAAATTCTGTGGCTTCATTGTCTGTTGCATTGCGTACAGTACCTTTTATCTCTATTTTTTGAGCAAATACTTCCTGTACCATACTGACCATCAGTATGGCTATTAATAATCTTTTCATTGTGATTTTTTTATTTTAATTCCTAATTCCAGAATGGCCTGTCCTGTTTCGGGTTGTTTTGTATTGATTAGACGAAGAAGAGGAGATTAAAGTTGCATCAGAGGGAAGAATTTTCTTATTCCTTTTCGGTTATGAATCTTTTCACCACAGAGGACACAGAGAACGCAGAGTTTTTAGACTTCTAATTCAGAGATAATTATAACCTCTGTGCTCTCTGTGTCCTCTGTGGTGAAATAATTCCTTTCTGTACCGATTTGAGTCAAATGCCGATTTCGTCCCAAGATCGCATATCTCTTTTATTAGCTTGCTTGTTTTATTTATTCAAAGCAGATATAGTGGCTGATTCTGTCCAGATCAGCTTTTGTAAATTCCTCGTAAAGGGAGAAAGGTTTAAGGCTTGTTAGCGAGCCTTTTTTCTTGCGGTATTCTACAATGGCTTTAGCTTGATAGAAGTTGATGTAAGGGTGGGAGCGCAATCTGTCTACACCGGTGCGGTTCAGGTTAATGCGGTGAACATTCGTCGGGTCGATACTGAACCATGCTTGCAGTTGCCGAGTATCCAGATTGATATCCTTTAATTGTTCTATTTGGTAGAATCCGCCAAGGCGTTGCCGATAACCCACAATCAGGCGGGCAATGCCGCTTCCGATACCCGGAATCTTTTTTAATTCGGTGGTGTCGGCGCGATTAAGATCAAGAATAGTGCCGGTTTTATATTTTATATTTTCCACTGGTACAGTTTCTGTAATATACAGTTGTGGTGTATGACGTACTGTGTCTTCCGGTGGAATATGTATGTAAGGTGACAGAACAAAGTATTGATCTTCTGTCATTCCATATATCTTTTTAAAATCTTCCGTTTTACGGAATTTGCCACCCTTTGCCCGATAGTGCAGGATATTCTTTGTCATCCATGCTGGTAGTCCTAAGTGTCGGAATGTTATGGAGTCAGCTGTATTGGGATTGAAAGAAGCCAGGATGATGGGAATGCTTTCTTCTTTCTTTTGCTTATAACTCGTATATTGTTTTTCATCGGATTGCTCTTTTTCTTCCAGTGAGGCTATGAATTCTTCATATTCCTGTTGGGCGGTAGCTTGTATAGCCCTGTCATTCGGGGAGATTTGATCTCTTCGTTGCCAGGCGGATATAAGATACCCGGCGAGAAAGACGATACAGATAGTCGCTATGAGCATCAGGATACCTCGCTTTTCTCCCCGGGTAAAGTAAAAGAAATCTTTAAATAGATTCTGCATCTCCTACAATTTCAAGAATCCCAATTCCTTAATAAAGATGAGTGAAATTGCTATCGGAGCTATAAACTTCAATATGAAAATCAGCAATTTGTAGAACGTTACTTTCAGTGTTCCGTTGTTGCTGACTTCTTCCCAGACAATCTTTTTATTCAGATACCAGCCGGTAAAGATGGAAATGCACAGACCACCTAACGGCAACATGATCTTAGCTGTGACAAAGTCGAACATGTCGAATAAATTCAAGCCGAACAGAGTATATCCTTTACCTACTCCCAATGAAAGAGAACATAAGGTTCCCAAAAACATACAACCGCCCGTTACGAAGCTTGCCGCGCGTTTCCGACTCAGGTGGAATTCCTCGTGCAGATAAGCCGTTACCACTTCGTGCATAGAGATGGTGGAAGTCAGTGCTGCAACTGCCAGAAGAATATAAAACATGACTGAAAATATATAAGCTAATAAAGGTACTCCGCTAAATGCCTGTTGGAATACATTGGGTAGTGTAATGAAGATAAGACTCGGACCGGCATCCGGCTGAATGCCCACCGAGAATGCAGCAGGAAAGATGATAAGTCCTGCCAATATAGCTACAAATGTATCGATAATACTAACGCTGAAAGCAGTTTTAGTCAGATTCGTGTCTTTTTTGAAATACGATGCATAGGTGCAAAGGCATCCCATTCCCAGACTCAGGGAGAAGAAGGCCTGTCCCATGGCACTCAGGAATACGTTGGTAGTTACCTTATCCCATTCCGGCTTCAGAAGAAACTCCAGACCGGCACCGGAGCCTGGTAATGCAATGGAACAGCCTGCCAGTATGATTAACAGAATAAATAGCATCGGCATCATAATCTTAGCAGACTTTTCGATGCCTTTTTCCACCCCTTTTACGATGATGAAGTGGGTGGCGAGAAGAAAGAGTATCAGCCAAATAACCGGACGCCAGGGATTAGAAGAGAATGAATTAAATGTATTAATATAATCGGCTGCCGTTTTTCCGGCAAAGTTATCGGTAACAGCTTCACCTATGAATTCCAGTGTCCAGCCGGCCACTACGGAATAGTAGCTCAAGATCAGAAAACCTGCCAATACTCCCATACGGCCTACCCAACGCCAGTGCGTACCCGGTGCCAGTTTTTGATAAGCACCGGCAGTGTTGGCGCGTGAATGACGTCCGATGAGAAATTCGGATACCATGATAGGAATTCCCAATATAAGTACACATGCTAAGTAGATGAGAATAAACGCAGCACCACCGTGATTACCTGTCTCGTAGGGAAACCGCCAGATGTTACCCAGACCGACCGCGGAACCTGCCGAAGCAAGTATGACACCTAATTTGCTCCCAAAATTGGCTCTGTCATTTTTAGTCATAAAAAAGTAGATTTTTCTTTCATTTCGTTATTATTCTCTACTAGAACATGCAAATATAGAAAATGTTCTGTACTTTTGCGCACAAATCGTTCATAAATTGAGATATGCTATACTATATTAAGAAATATCCGGTATCATTACTGATTATACTGACGGTAATCTATTTGTCGTTCTTTAAACCGCCTACCACCGATTTGAGCAATATTCCTAATATTGATAAAATCGTACACATTTGTATGTATTTAGGGATGTCCGGTATGCTGTGGCTGGAATTCCTGCGGGCGCACCAAAAAGGAGATTCTCCATTGTGGCATGCGTGGGTAGGAGCATTTGTCTGTCCGGTATTATTTAGTGGAATGGTGGAATTGTTGCAGGAATACTGCACTACTTATCGTGGAGGCGATTGGCTGGACTTTGCAGCCAATACAACAGGAGCGCTGATTGCTTCGCTGATAGGATACTTTGTGTTACGTCCGCGAATGGCGAAGAAACAATAATGGTGATTGACTATAAATAATCAATCACCGTACTCAGTTTAATTCCGTTCGATCCTTTGATAAGGATTGTTTTTCCATGAGGTTTGCTTTTCTGTAAAACTTCAATGACCGCCGGGGCATCCGGATAAGTCGGGAAGTTATGTTTCGCGGCAGCGAATTGGTCTCCTACCAGCATTACATCCTTGAAACCACATTCTGTCAGGAAGTCTGCAATCTTCTGATGTTCTTCCGGACCATCCTTTCCCAATTCTCTCATATCTCCCAATATCAGCATTTTATTTTCAACTTCCATATTACGGAAGTTGCTGATGGAAGCCTGCATGCTGGTGGGGTTGGCGTTGTATGCATCAATAATCAGCGTATTATCTGCGGTTTGTTTCAACTGCGAACGATTATTCTGTGGAGCATATTCAGCTAAAGCAATATCTATTTTTCCCGGTTCCACATCAAAGAAACGACCGATGGTGATAGCAGCCAACGCATTCGGGAAGTTATATTCACCAATCAGTTGCGTCTTCACTTCATGGTGTTCACCGTCTTTGCCCGCTTTCCATTCAAAAGTGAGATAAGGGGAATTGCCGGTCACGTGCCCGCTGATGTATAGCCCGTCTTCGCTTCCGTAAGAAATCAGGTTTAATCCTCCGGCAATCTCTTTCAGAAATGCGTTGTCGTGATGAATGAAGACTGTAGAGTTTTTCCGCTCGCGGAGGTAATCGTACAGTTCGCCTTTGGTCTTGATAACTCCTTCGAAAGAACCGAAACCTTCCAGATGCGCCTTGCCTACATTGGTGATGATGCCATAATCCGGTTCGGCTATATTTACTAATTCTTTGATGTCTCCCGGATGGCTGGCACCCATTTCTATGATGCCGAGTTCATGTTCCGGTTTCAGACGCAGCAAGGTGAGGGGGACGCCGATGTGGTTATTCAAGTTCCCCAGTGTATAAAGTATATT
The DNA here is from genome assembly GCF_020091405.1 of Bacteroides cellulosilyticus. Taxonomy (NCBI): domain Bacteria; kingdom Pseudomonadati; phylum Bacteroidota; class Bacteroidia; order Bacteroidales; family Bacteroidaceae; genus Bacteroides; species Bacteroides cellulosilyticus. Next base: position 832,951 of record NZ_CP081903.1, on the reverse strand, counting down.
ATATTTCTGCAACAGGACGGCAGCCATTAGTTCTTTGGTGGTGGTTTTCCCATTGGTGCCCGTGATACCGATGAGGCGTGTGCCCAGTTGGCGGCGATGGTAATTGGCAAGTTGTTGCAGCGTATGCAGGCAATTGTCTACTAATATATAATGTGAATCGCCTGTCGGGGCGTGTTCGGCTTCGTCTACTACTGCGTATGCACTTCCTGATTCCAATGCTTTGGCGGCAAAGGCATTTCCGTTGAAATTATCGCCTTTCAGGGCAATGAATAAAGAACCTTCAGGACAGTTGCGGCTGTCGGTTGTCACGCTGGTGCATTCCAGATATATCTTGTAAAGGGTGGTGATATCCATAACTATCTTCTTTTTGAAACGTTGTTATATTCTGTTGTCTAAAACGTTGCAAAGATAGATATTCTCCGTAATGGTGGTACGCTTACGGTGAAAATGTTTTTTATTCCTTCAACGGTAAAGTCAGGATAAAGCGGCAGCCGGCTGTATAGGTTGAGTCTACAAGAAGGGTGCCTCCCATCTTTTCGGCAATCATGCGGCTGATGGATAACCCCAACCCTGTGCCGGGAACAAACGAGTCCAGTTTGGTGAAACGCTCAAATACAGTTTCTTGCTTATCTGCCGGAATGCCGATACCCGTATCGGTTACACTAAACAGAATTATTTTCTCCTCTTCGCGGATATGGTAGGTGAGGGTGATGCTGCCTTCTTGCGTGAACTTTGCCGCGTTTTGCAGAAGATTCATTAATATCTGCGAAATGCGGTCGGGATTTGTTTGCATGGTAAAGTTCTCCCGTTCGGGGGTGAATATCAGTTGCACATCCGGTTTTAGTTTGAAGCGCACCTGGTCTATGCAGGTTTGGCAGACGCCTGTAATATCTGCAATGGTCTGTGCAGGTATCTCCCGCTCACCATCCAGATAGGAAAGGTCGAGCACGTCATTGACGAGTTGCAGAAGGTTGGTGCTGTTCTGCTCGATAATATGGGCATACTCTTTTGTATCGTCGCTATCGCTGAAGTAACTGCTGAGAATTTGTGAGAAGCCTACGATGGAGTTTAGTGGCGTACGTATCTCGTGGCTCATGTTCTGAATGAATTCCGACTTCATGCGGCTGCCGTCTTCTGCTTGCTCTTTAGCGTATTTCAGCTCTTCTTGCGAGCGGAGCAATTCATTGTTTTTTTCGCTGAGTTGCTTCTGTGATATGCGTAGCCGCCCATTGAGGAGGTGCTCGCGGTAAAAGATGATAAAACCGAGAGTTAGTAATGCAATCAGGAAAATGATAATACGTTGCTTGTTCGCCAAATCGCGTTGCTGCATTTGTTGCTGCAGTTCGCTCTTTTCCAGGTTCAGCCGCTCTACACCCAGCATGGCGGCAAACTCTCCTGCCGTAATATTTTCGTTGCTTATTTGGGCAGAGTCATTCAGAGTGTAGTATTCATTATAATATCGGGCTGCTTGGGGTAAATCTCCCATTTCATAGTATATTGCAGCCCGGTTGAGAACGTCCTCAATAAAACTTTTGTCATTAGGGTGGTATACGCTGATGATGTGGTCCTGAACTTCCAGAGCTTTTTCATATTGTTTTGTTGCTATATAGTATTGTTTCAGGACTCCATCATATTCTTGCAGATTCTTCTGCACTTCTTTTTTAGAGTTGGATAAGTCTTTGGCTTTTTTCAGGTATTCCCATGCCTGGGCATTATCTTCGATTAAAAGATAATATTGGGCGAGGCGGACATAATAATAGAATTCCTGTGTACTGCTATAAATGCAGGTAGCGCTTTTATTGAGGTATTCAATAGCTTTATCGGCTTCACCTGTCAGGCTATAAAGCCCTCCCAATATCGAATAGGTGGTGGATAAGTTATATTTGTCCAGGTCGTATTCCAGTGTGATTTCTATTTCTTTCTTTTTATTATCGATAGCCAGGCTGTACAGTCTTTTGAGCTGGTAAATGCTGCTTAGTACGTTGTAGGCATTGGCAATTCCATCCATGTACTTTTCCTGTTCCGCTTCCTGCATCATCTTGTTTGCTTCGTATAGCGCTATGTTGTTTTGATGCTGTTTGATGTAGTAGTTGATGAGCCGTTTGCTCCATGCGAAGTAGTAGTATTTAGGCTGATTGGTCTTTCTGGCAAAGTCTTTTACTATATTTACATAATGGGTGATGCTGTCCAATTGCTTGTTTTGATAATAATAGAAGTCCAGTTTATTACACAAGGCTACTGCTTGCATACGCTGGTCGCCTTTTTCGCCTGCCATGCGGAAAAGAGTATCGGACATTTGTATTACGGTAGGAGAGCTCACTTCTGCTTTGCAATGCAGATAGTAAACATATAATGTGCTATCTACATTGTATTCTTTCTGCGTGTCTCTTTGCTGCGCTCGCATGGGGAGGCTGCATAATGTGGTGAGGCAGAGCAAAACGGTAAGGATATGCCGGGATGTCCTTCTTGTGTTCATTAATTGATTCTTAATGCGCTTGCTGCAAAGTTAATTTATCTTTTTTGAAACTAAAAGACTTTACGGTGTTTTGTTCATGTCATTTTATGGGTAAAGTTAATACGAAGCTGCATCCTTCGGTATATTTATCATCGAGCACCAGACTACCGTCCATTTTTTCCATGATGAGGCGCCCAAGTGCTAATCCCAGTCCGGTTCCTGTGGAGAATGTATCTATTTTGGCAAAACGTTCGAATACAAAGTCCTGCTTGTCCTGGGGGATGCCGATTCCGGTGTCTGTTACGGAAATCACCAATGACCGTTGCTTAGGATTGATATGCCAACTGAGTGTGATGCTGCCTTTTTCGGTGAATCGGGCTGAATTGTGGAGCAAGTGCGATACCACTTGAGTGAGGCGTCCGGGATTAGTGTACAGGTGGAGCTCGTCCTGTTCCGGTTGGTAAACCAGCTCTACTCCAGGTTTGAGTGAGCTTTTAGCCTTTTCCACCCATTGACGGCACAGTGCGTTTATCTCTACTTTAGTATCGGTGGGGATGGGTGTGCCGCTATCAAGACTGGATAATTCCAATACGTTGTCTACCAATTGAAGCAAATGATTACTGCCTTGCTCGATGATAGTCGTATATTCTTTCGATTCTTCGTCTTCTTCAGAAATTTTGCAGCTGAGTATTTGCGAAAAACCTACTATAGAATTGAGTGGAGTGCGTATCTCATGGCTCATATTCTGTATGAATTCCGTTTTCATACGACTAGCGCTCTGTTCTGCATCTTTGGCACGCCGCAGAACTTTATTCAGTTGGGTTTCGCGGAAGAACATGACACCTACGATCACTACTATGATACATAGTAGAATGATGAGATACCGGCGTTTTTCCAATTGTATTTCCTGATTTTTCTGTATTAACTCCTTGTTTTCTAAATTAAGATGTTCCATTCCCAAAATGGTTGCGAACTCTCCTACAGCTATGTCTTCCTGGGCACTATTCAGTGAATCACTGAGTTCAAAAGCTTTTTCATAACTCTCAATTGCTTTCTGATAGTCCTTTTTTGCAGTATAGATAGACCCACGTTTGCGGTATAGTGTAGGGGTGATAAATCCATTTTGGCTCAGCTTTTCAAAGGCTTGCTGGAATACCCCCAGGGCTTTATCGTATTCGCCGGTTTCTATGTAATAATTGGTTTCAATTTCTAGTAGATTAGTAGCACGCTTAATACGCAGTTCGGTATTCTTGCTGAAAAGTTGTGTGGTTTCTTTTAGTGTTTCCCGGGCTTTGACCATATCTTTGGTGTGAATATAATAACGAAGTAGTCCGCATAGATAAGCTCCTTGGTTTAGTTCATTCCCAATATACAATTTACTTTCTTCAAGAGCCTCCCAGGCCTTTGCTGGTTCGTTGGTACGGAGGTAGCAGTTACCTAATTCAAGATATTTGTTTGCCAGATTATATTTATTCAGGTTATATTTTAATGTGAGATCTATCAGTTTTTGTGCATATACAGTGGCTTGTTTGTAGAGTTCTTTACTCTGATAGATGCGCAACAGTGCTTGGTAGCAATTCTGCATGCCATCAATTTCTTCCCGACTTTCCGATTCTTGTTGCATCTTGTTGGCTTCATAGAGGGCCAGGTTTAATTTCTTCTGTTTGGTATAGTAAGTTATGAGACGGTTGGCCCAGGCAAAATAATAATATTGAGGTTGATTGGTTTTCCGGGCAAAGTCTTTGATGGTGTTGGTATACAATATCAGGCTGTCCTCTTGGCCTTCAAAGGACGGACCAAAATAGAAATGATCTGTTTTGCTGGATATGGCGACTGCCTGCATACGTAAATCTCCTTTTTCTTTGGCCATAAGGAATAACGTATCAAGCATCTGCATGACAGAAGGAGATTTTATTTCTGCCTTACAATGTTGATAATATACAAATAATGTACTGTCAACATGATACTTTTCTTGTTCGCTTGTCTGTTGCCCGTGAATATGTCCGGGAATAAGCAACCAGAAAAGTAGTAGGAAAAGAGAGACCAGCCCAGTCGTTCTGCATGCTTCCATAGTTTACTACTTCTATCTATTGGTTGTTAATCCTGAGCAAAGTTAACTTGTTTTTTTGTATTTAATGTATTTACGATAATCTTTTTTGGTTACATTTGCAAAGTATAAACGAAAAAGGATTATCCATGGAAATATTATCCTCTAAATATATTAACGTCAACGGTTCTTTGCTCGACCTGTCCGTTCCCTGCGTCATGGGAATATTAAATATTACTCCTGATTCTTTCTATGCCGGTTCACGTATGCAGACTGAGGCTGAGATAACTGCACGGGCACAGCAGATCTTGGATGAAGGTGCCGGAATTATAGATATCGGTGCATATTCTTCCCGGCCGAATGCGGAGAATGTTTCTCCTCATGAAGAAATGGAACGTTTGCGTATGGGATTGGAAATCTTGCGTAGGACACAACCCGGAGCAGTTATTTCTGTCGATACTTTCAGGGCGGATGTGGCACGGATGTGTGTGGAAGAATATGGAGTGGCAATCATCAATGATATTGCTGCCGGAGAGATGGATGCGGATATGTTTCGTACAGTGGCCGAACTGAATGTACCTTATATCATGATGCACATGCAGGGAACCCCGCAGAATATGCAGCAACATCCGCACTATGACAATCTTTTGAAAGAGGTCTTCTTGTATTTTGCGCAGAAGGTGCAGCAATTACGTGACATGGGTATGAAGGATATTATTCTTGATCCCGGTTTTGGCTTCGGTAAGACGGTGGAACATAACTATGAGCTTCTGGCGCATCTCGAAGAGTTTCGTATTTTTGAGTTGCCTTTATTGGTAGGTGTTTCCCGTAAGTCGATGATTTATCGTCTGTTGGGGAATACTCCACAGGACGCATTGAACGGAACAACAGTACTCGATACGATTTGTCTGCTGAAGGGTGCTGATATTCTCCGGGTGCATGATGTACGAGAAGCTGTGGAAACGGTGAAGATTGTGGAGGCGATGAGAAGGAATGGTGATAAGGTGATGGAGTGATAAGTGACAGAGGAAGGTCACTTGGCTCATAAATTATAAATCATAAATCTTAAACTATTGTGTTTTTTGATATTGGAGTAAAAGATATTATCGACGTTTTGCTGGTTGCATTTCTGCTTTACTATACGTATAAGCTGATGAAAGCTTCCGGTTCCATCAATGTGTTTACGGGTATCCTGATATTCATATTGATCTGGTTGGTAGTGTCGCAGGTATTGGAGATGAAGTTGCTCGGTTCCATCTTTGACAAGTTGGTGAGCGTGGGTGTGGTAGCACTTATCATCCTTTTTCAGGATGAGATACGGCGTTTCTTACTGACGCTTGGTTCACATCAGCATGCCAGTGCATTGGTACGCTTCTTCACCGGGAATAAGAAGGAGAATATGCAGCATGATGAAATCATGCCGGTGGTCATGGCATGTATCAGCATGGGTAAACAGAAAGTAGGAGCTTTGATTGTGATTGAGCATAATTTCCCGTTGGACGATGTGGTGCGCACGGGCGAAGTTATCAATGCTGATATCAACCAGCGTCTGATAGAGAATATCTTTTTCAAGAACAGCCCTTTGCATGATGGTGCAATGATTATCAGTAAGGGGCGTATTAAGGCAGCGGGATGTATTTTGCCGGTATCGCACAATTTGGACATACCGAAGGAACTGGGACTGCGACATCGTGCGGCGATGGGTATCTCTCAGGAATCCGATGCATTGGCTATTATCGTTTCCGAAGAGACCGGTTCCATTTCCGTAGCTCATAAGGGACAATTCCATTTGCGCTTGAATGCGGAAGAATTAGAAAGCCTGTTGACGAAAGAAAATTAGTTTCAGTTGTGACAAAATGATATTAAATTGCGTCTTATATACTGAAAACATATTTTATATAAAGAATATAACTTGATTATTAGCAATCTTAAAGAATAAAAAGATGGATAGACGGAATTTCTTACGGATGGGTAGTCTGGCGGTATTAGGTTCGCTGGCTGCTCCGTCGCTTGCCTTACCTGATACGGTACGGGGAGCTTTGGGAGGCACGGATAACAAATCTGCTGTAGCTGCGGCTATGAAGCATTTCGGTGTAACGGAGGCAGACCTGAAGAAGGTATTGACAGCTGCACTTGAAAAAGGTGGGGATTATGCGGACCTTTATTTTGAACACTCTTTTAATAATGCTGTAGCCCTGATGGACGGTAAAGTGAACAATTGCAGTTCAAATATTGACTTCGGTATGGGTGTACGTGTATTAGCCGGTGACCAAAGCGGTTATGCTTATGTGGAAGGTGTGACGTTGGAAGAAATGTTGCGTGCCGCACGTACGGCTGCCCGTATTGCTTCTTCCGGTAAGGCTGGAAAGCCTGTCGCATTTAAGGAGAAGACGATTGAAAGAGATCGTTATTCTGTAGTTACTCCTTGGGAAGAAGTGAGCTTGAAAGAGAAAATGCCTTATCTGCAAAAACTGAATGATAAAGTCTTTGCGTTGGACAATCGTGTACGTAAGGTGCAGGCTTCTTTGAGCGACAACACAACACATGTATTGTTCTGTAATTCAGAAGGTGTGACTTACTATGATTACCGTCCGATGGTATCCTATATGGCTTTCTGTATTATGGAAGAGAACGGACGTATGGAAAATAACTACGCCACTCGTTCCTATCGTAAAGGATTTGAGTTTATGACGGATGATATTATCGAAGTGATAGCTCGCGAAGTTGTAGACAATACAGCAATCATGTTTAAAGCCATTAAGCCTAAAGGTGGTGAACTCCCTGTGGTGATGGCATCCGGCGGTTCGGGTATCTTGTTGCACGAAGCTATCGGACATGCGTTTGAAGCTGATTTCAACCGTAAGAATGTTTCTATCTTTGCTGATCAATTGAACAAGAAAGTATGTAATGAACATATCAGTGTGGTAGATGACGGTACGATTCCTTTCAATCGTGGTTCTGTAAACTTCGATGATGAAGGTATAGAAGGACAGAAGACTTATATCGTGAAGGATGGCATATTGACCAGTTATCTGCACGACCGTATCAGTTCTAAACATTACGGTGTGGCTCCTACCGGAAACGGACGTCGCGATACTTTCCGTAATGTTCCTATTCCTCGTATGCGTGCCACGTATATGGAAGCCGGAGATATGAAGGAAGAAGATATCATCTCTACTGTAAAGAATGGTATTTATGCACAACAATTCACTAACGGACAGGTGCAGATTGGTGCAGGTGACTTTACGTTCTTCGTAAAATTCGGTTATATGATTGAAGACGGTAAGCTGACGCAGCCTATCAAAGATATCAACATTATCGGTAATGGACCCAAAGCATTGGCAGACATCACGATGGTGGCAAGCAATGATCAGATCGATAACGGTACGTGGACATGCGGTAAGGACGGACAGTCTTGTCCGGTGACCTGTGGTATGCCTTCGGCTTTAGTAAGTAAATTAACTGTAGGAGGAGAAAACTGATGATAACAGATAATAATAAAAAACTGGCTCAATGGGCGATGGATTTCGCTTTGAAGAATGGTTGCCAGGCAGCCAAAGTTGTATTGTATGCCAATTCAAACACTTCTTTTGAATTGCGTGATGCTAAGATGGATCGTCTGCAACAGGCTTCTGAGAGTGGCATGGGAATCAGCGTATACGTAGACGGACGTTACGGTAATTATTCTACCAACCGTCTGGATAAGAAAGAACTTGAAACATTTATCAAGAATGGTATCGAGTCTACCCGTTATCTGGCTCCGGATGAATTCCGTGTATTGGCAGATCCTGCCCGCTATTATACAGGTGGGAAACCCGATTTGCAGATGTTCGATGATAAGATCTTTGGTATCAATCCGGATGATAAAGTAGCTTTGGCCCGTGCTGCCGCTGGAGAAGTTATGGGTAAGAATGACCGTATCATCTCAGTAGAGACCTCATACAGTGATGGTGAGAATGCTTCTTACCGTCTGATGAGTAATGGTTTTGAAGGTGAATCCAAATCAACCTGGTATTCAGTTTCTGCCAGTGTAGCCATTAAGGGTGAAGGTGAAGCCCGTCCGTCTGATTATTGGTATGGAAGCTCCCTGTTCTATGATAAATTGCCTAAAACGGATATCGGTTCAGTAGCACTGGAACGTGTCTTGCGTAAATTGGGACAGAAGAAAGCTAAGTCTGGTAAATATACAATGGTGGTTGATCCGATAAATTCGGGACGTATGTTGAGTCCTGTATTGAGTGCTCTTTACGGCTCCTCTTTGCAGCAAAAGAACTCTTTCCTGATTGATAAACTGGATCAGAAAGTATTCTCGGATAAGTTGACTGTAATGGATGATCCGCACGTGATAGGTGCCAATGGTTCACGTTATTTCGACAACGAAGGTGTGGCAACGGAACATCGTCCGATCTTTGAGAATGGTGTGTTGAAGACTTACTTCTTTGATACCTATAATGCTAAGAAGATGGGTGTAGCTCCTACTATTAGCGGTCCGTCACGTCTGGTACTTACTCCGGGTGATAAAGATCTTAATGGTTTGATTGCTGATGTGGCGAATGGTATCCTTGTTACCGGTTTGAATGGTGGTAACAGCAATAGCAACACAGGTGACTTCTCTTACGGCATCGAAGGATTCCTCATAGAGAACGGTAAATTGACGCAACCTGTCAATGAAATGAATGTTACCGGAAACTTCCTGACGTTGTGGAACTCGTTGGCGGCTATCGGTAATGATGCTCGTACGGATCGTAGCTGGCTGGTTCCTTCATTAGTGTTTGAAGGAGTTGACTTCAGTGGACTTTAAGAGATTCTAAATAAAAGAAATCCCGCTTTTCTATGATGTTTATCACGGAAGAGCGGGATTGATTAATAATAATATAGGTATGAAAGCAATTGACTGGATAAATCATCTGAATATGAGTCGCCATCCTGAAGGTGGATACTACAAAGAAATATTTCGTTCCGAAAAACTGATTGATAACGATAAATCAGCCATGACCTCCATTTATTACCTGTTGGAAAATGAGGATAAATCAGCTTTTCACAGACTGACTTCTCCCGAGGTGTGGTACTACCATGCGGGATATCCCCTGATGCTACATGTGATCCATCCCGATGGTAGATTAGTTACTCACTTGATGACTGCTGACTTTTCGGGCGAACAGCAGGTTGCCATTGAACCCGGATGTTGGTTTGCTGCTGAATTGCCTTCGCATTTCGGATATGCATTGGTCAGTTGTGCCGTTGCTCCCGGTTTTACCTTCGATGATTTTGAGTTGGGTACGTTCGATCGTTTATCGAAACTTTACCCGGATCATGAAGATTTGCTAAAACGGTTGTGTCAATAAAGATGGAAGAAAGTATTATGCTTCTTTGATAATATCCAGTACCTTTATTGCAGCCGGAAAACCGATATAAGGCATACATTGTATGACAGCGGCAGTCAGCGTTTCCTTACTGTTCCCTACTTTCAGATTGGCTTGAAGATGTGATTGAAGTTGGGGTTCTGCACCAATTACAGTCAGTACGCAGAAGGTCAATAATTCACGCGTTTGGGGATTCAGTCCGCTCCGGGTTTGGAAATCTCCGAAATGAACTTCCGTCAGGAAACGTGCTACGTCGGTTCCCATGCCGCCCGGAACATCTTTCAGGAATTCCTTCATAACCTCTCCGTAAAGCGGCTTTTGAATAGCAAGGCCTTTTTCAAAACGATTTTCTTCTGTCACTGTTTCCTGTTTTTCCAAAGGTAATTTGATACCTCTTTCCGTAAATGTGGAGTTTATTGTGCCCAATGCATTCAATACTTTAGGGAAACCGATAATGGGAGCGCACTGATAGATGGCCTCGCGCAGTTCTATAGGAGTTACCCCTACGTTTAGTGCAGCTCCGGCATGACTTTTAAGCTGTGGCAGTTGCTGCATGGCGGCTAATGATACGCAAGTAATCATCTCACGGGTTTTCATATCCAGATCACCTGTGCGAAACACTTCTCCAAAGATATATTTCTGAAGTATATCCATCATTTCCGGATCTGTACCTTCTCCGGTCAAAGCTTCTCCACCGAATAGTTGGGTGTAGTTCTCTTTGCATAATTCAATTCTATTCTTATCCTTTCCATTCTTACTGCTTCTGTCTTTTACAGCTTCCGCATATTCTTCATCATTCACCACCTCAAGCCAGGTATTCTGATTCGTTTGCGGATTGCACGCTATGGCAAGGTGTGAGAACCAACTATCGGGTGCGGCACCGTGCCAATGTTCTATGTTGGGAGCTATTTCTACTACATCGCCGGGCAACAGGCGGCGTGCAGCCTTTCCGCGTTCCTGATAATAGCCTACACCACCTACGGCAATCAGTAGTTGCCCGCCTGTGTGGCTGTGCCAGTTATTGCGGCAACCGGGCTCAAACGTAACGTTGGACATCGGTACATTTAATTCTTTGCTGGTAGTCAAAGGTGCCAGCCAGGATTTACCTGTGAAATACTGTGCGTAGCCAGTATTCTCTTCCCCTACCGGGAAGTCACTAATTTTTGGAACTTCTGTTTTCATATCTTGTGCGTTTATATTGCCTGTACCGATTAAAACAACCGTTATGGCAATGATTATTCTTTTCAAATTCATAATATCTTGTTTTTATGGTGGTAGATTCTATTGTCTCGGTTGTTCTGTATCCGGTTCTTCAAAACCATTGCAAGAATTGCTGCATGCCGTTATTGTAAAGGCAAACAATAACATTACCGAAAATGATGATAGCTTTTTCATATTACTTCTTTATTAAATTAATATTTATGGGATTCTGCATTCGCTTCATTTACAATGCAAAATTACCGAAGATATTCCGTAAACGTCGTATACAGATTACAGATAAAAGTAACTAAATTACTGTTTTTACCGGTTGGCGGGATTAGTTTATAACCGTTCCGTTTTGAGGCAAAAGCCGCATGTTCAATTTATTGGGCGAATATCCTGTGGTATCTTTTTCTGTTCAGTTCTCATAGGAGTTTTTTTATATATTTGTCAGCACTTCGTCACTCTTGAAGTAAGAGGCAGATATATAGCATGTTATCAGTGCTGATAACAGTGACGGTAAGTGCTGACAAGTGTTTTGTCGTCACTGTTTTTATTCAGTTTCTTTACAAAACAGTCGATTAATGTATTCATTATCAGACTGTAATATAACTTTTTACTTTTATGGCTGATATTGGTGCGAATACTCTGTTTTTGTCTGCATACTATGGGCTTTCATTGCTCTGGGACGAATACGCTGCTACCGGTTCTACAGATATGAAGTTTGTTCCCTATGATGGTACGTCAGTTTCCTTTCGTGGGAACGGTCGTTTCTCTTGATGGGAACGGCCGTTTCTCTTAATGGGAACGACCGTTTCTCTTAATGGGAACGATCGTTTCCCTTAATGGGTGATGTGTACTGGTTTTAGTTGACAACTTCGTTTGTTATAACTGGATTAGTTTACTCAATATACTTTAATATCTAAACAGGTTTACTTTTGTTTTTTCTTATTCCTATTTTAGTTGTCTTTTGTTGGTGCTTGCAAATTTATGCATCTTCCTTTATTTACGCAAGCCTTTTTCAGGAAAATGTAATGTTGCCAACAAACAAAAACTCTTCGGTCGGGGATCGCCCTAGCGGCAAGGGGCGGGACCACCCGTCCCGACGAGCGGGTATTATGCTGTAAATTCTACCGTTTCTCTGAGCACTTCCATAGGTGTCCTCATGTTTATCCCTTGATGAGGCCGCACATGATTATATACATATACAGCATCTTCAATGCGCTTGCTTACTTGCTCGAAGCTCTCATCATCACAGTCGAATAGCCAACCGTTTTTAATGGTGTTGTTCATTCTTTCAGCCAATGCATTATGCAAAGGATCACCACACTGCGTCATACTGATGTTGATTTGATGCTCTTTAAGCCTCTCTACATATTTATTTGAGCAATACTGGACACCCCGGTCGGAATGATGAATAAGAGTGCTCATGTCTATGTGATACTTCTCATAGAATGATATTGCCATCTCCAAAGCTTTCAAGGGTCCCTCCGTCTCAAGAGTTTTGTAAAGTGCATATCCCACGATGGCACGACTTGCCGCATCGGTAAGCAACGAGAGGTAAGCCCAGCCCTGACCGGTGTTTACGTAGGTTATATCCGCCACTACCATAGCGCCCAATCGCGTAGCGACAAATTTGGGTGTAACATTCAACAGATCGGGGTAGATATAGTAATTATGGTTCGAATTCGTTGTTTTAGGACGCTTGCGACTTGTACGTTGACACAAACCATTGGAGCGAAAAATGTCATAACAACGATCACGACCGATAACCATCTTTGGTCCAAACTTACTCACGCAGCAGGCGTATAACTCGCGCATACCAGCTTTGGGCATGAGTTCCAACAGTTCCTTGCAGTACAACACGATGCTTGTGGTAAGGATATCAACCTCCAAATGCCGGTTCACATGCTTGTAATAACCTTGTCGGGTTATGCCGAAGTAATCACAGAGGAACTTTATACAACCATGTTTGCGTCGGGTTGAGTGCCTCTGTGACAAGGTGTCGATTACTTGGCATCGGAGTTTTTTCGTACCTTGATATGATACGTGGATTCAGCAAGATTGATGAGTTCTTCGCACGCCTCATGACGTAAACTTTCATCAGCAAGAGCCCGATGAAGTTTACGGTTCTCAGCACGCAATAGCGATAGTTCTTTCTGGAGCTCAGAAATACTAGAATCAATAGCATCGCTATTTACCGGTTTAGGTGATATACCCATAGCTTTGTCTTCCATTTGATACTTGTTAAGCCAATAAGTAAGAAGCTTGGCACAAAAGCCGTTACGCTTACAAAACTGAGATTTGCTCTCGGGACTTGATAAATACTCACGAATATAAGACATTCGTTCATCATCACTGTAATAGTTGTACTTCTTTTTCGAATATTTCATCTTTATTTTCGATTTTTGAAGTGTCAACTTATTCAGTACACTACAGGGAACGGAAATCCCTGTCAGTTTAGCATTAAACTCATATATGCTCGTTCCGAAGCAAATACTTTTTCTGTTAATTGCCCGATGGTTAGTCGCTCGTGTGCACCCGGAAGTCGTCTGTGGCTATACATACATTTCCCTTTATTCAGATAATAATAACCGTTATTGGCTGAAAGTTCGTTATCAATGAGGTCGATGTTCATTTCCTCTTCAGGATGTGCGGCTGCATAAAGTTGCAGTACAGGTTTGGCTTGGATGATACGTATCATGCCCAGATCGAAAGTTGATTGATTTTTAACAGGGGGCATGATGATGTCGAGGCTTTCAGTTTGCATGTCTTGGCAAATGCGGGTGAGTAGCAAACGTTCTGCTTCGGGAGTATCTGCAAACAATTCATTTATAAACAGCTTAGAAGCTTCTTCATCGGGATATACGATGGCAAGAGCGGCGATTCCAAATTCATCCGAAAGAGTGAAAATACATCCGCGACTTAGGTTGAGGTCAGCCAGTATGACGTGGAAGTCAGCTTTTGTATGTTGCAGACAGCAAGGGCGTTCCTGCATTTTACGATTCATATATTGGTAGACATCTTCATCATAGTCTGTGTAAGCCTGAAAACACCAGCCTGTTTTGGCAGATGAAGTGAGAGAAGAAGTATCCGTTTCACTGGTTGGTAAATGAAATGTGCGTTTACCGTAACGGAAGGCTGTTGTGTAACCTACACGTGCGTAATAGCCAAATAACCAAGGTTCGGCAGGAATGAGAGTGGTAAATGCAATATTATTACGATACATGCGCCCGAATGCCTGGGACAACAATTCTCGCATAACGCCCCGGCTGCGGTAATCGGGGTGAGTGCAAGCACCCGAAATATATGCGGTTGGTACGCTATTGCCATGAAAAGTAATCGGATAGGGAAGCATCTGTAAAGCGGCAATGACTTCATCACCACTTTCGATGGCAACATTCACTTCACTGTTGTAGCGAAGGTTAAAGTACATATCTATAAACTCGTCATTATCGCTAAAACAAAGCTTCCACAGCTTCTTTACCTTTTCACGCATTATTTCTATCTCCTATCCAAATGCTTACAATTTTTATTTGACTATTTATTACTTGCTATTAACTGCTTTAAAGAATCTTACCATTTCACCGGATCTACAGGGGTATCTTTCAGACAAGCCATATATTTCTCCAGAATAATTACCGGCTGGTAGGATAGTTTGGCTTTGCGTAGTCCTTCGATGCCCAAATCTTCTTCCCGGTTAACATAGGTATATTGCTCGGGGATATGGTTGGCGAACTCATAATTTATCATGGTGTAGGCGCCATCAATCGTGGCATCTGCTTTTTCCACATGCACGCCGAAAGTATCCTGGTTGATGGGCATACCGAAAGTGAAAGCTACAATTTTACCATCTACATGCAGAACACCTCCTGTCAGCCCAAGGGCGTCGAAGTTATGTAGCGCATAGATGAGGGCGCGGCGTTCGTTACCCGTACCTTCATGCTGGTCGCAGTTGTTCACTTTGCACCATTCGGCTTCCAGATCGAGACATTCCTGTATACGGTTGGAAGTGAGAGGAACATATTCATAATTGGTATAGGTCCGGCGGAACTTATTGAGGTGGTTCCGTTTGGCTTGGAATTTCTTACCGGCTAATGTGGCAAGGTCGGTCCGAAGATACAGGTAATCGGCATAATCCCTGTCCGCTTCAAAGTGAAATTTATCCGGCATGATGGCTTCCAAATCCGCTCGCATACCTGCACATACTCCGAGCATACAGAAGCGTTCACCTTCCCGGTTGGCATCTCCTATCATGTCTTCCAGCACTTTCTTTAAATCTCCACTTCCGACGGGCATCATGTATACCAGTTTCTCTCCTGCCCAGAATTTCAGTATCAGGAAGCCGTCCTGTACTGCAAATTGGGTGTCGTAAAGGAAACGCCAGCTACAGAGATTGGAGAATGAAAGATCACAGTTACGTCGGGGACTATGCTGTGTATAAGATGTAATTAGTTCTTTATCTTTAAGTTCGATGTCTTTAAATGATATCATATCGTTGTTTTCGTTAGTTTGAATATAAAGAATAACAAAGATAAGGAGAAATTGTTATAGCAACCCTAATAATCGCAAAATAGTTGGTGTGAGCAGGGCGGTGAAAATGCCATTCAGCGTAAGTCCGAGACTGGCGTAGGCTCCGTATTTGCTGCTGATATCCATAGCGGTGGAAGTTCCCACGGCATGGGCGGCAGCTCCCAGGGATAATCCTTGGGCAATAGGGCTCTTAATACGCGTTAGTTTCAGGGTTTTTATTCCGACAATACTACCCAGCAAACCGACGCAAACCACCACGGCAGCTGTCAGTGCAGGAATTCCACCTAGTGTATCTGCCACTTCCATAGCAATGGGAGTAGTGACAGATTTGGGTGCCAGTGAATAGATTATCTCTTGGGGCGCTCCCATCAGTTTGGCAATCACCACTACGGAAACTACCCCGATGATGCAACCCGCCAATTGTGAAAGCAGGATAGGGACCAATTGCTTTTTTATGGCCTCCAACTGTAAATATAGAGGTACTCCAAGGGCTACTACTGCCGGTTTCAGCCAGAATTCAATGAGATATCCGCCTTTGTTGTAGGTTTCGTAACTGATATGCGCCATTTTCAGAAAGATAATTAGGATGGCGATAGTCAGCAAAATGGGATTAAGCAATAAAATACCGGTTTTCTTTTGCAACAGTTTTGAAAAGAAAAACACGCCGAAGGTGACGGCTAACAAGAAGAATTCGTTGTCTAAGTAACTCATTTGATTTTGCGTGCTAATTGATGAACCCACCCTGTAACGATTAAAACCAGCAGGGTGCTAACTAAAGAAGCTATGACTATCGGCCAGAACTGGGCAGCGATAATGTCAAAATAAAGCATGAGGGCTACACCGGGAGGAACAAAGAAAAATCCCAAATTAGCAACCAGGAAGTCGGACAATCCCTGCACCCATTGCAGTTTAATCCAACCCAATTTCAGAAAAAGGGTGAGCAACAGCATACCTACGATGCTGGACGGAAGCTTGATATCCGTAAGAAAAACAACCAATTCACCCAAAGCCAGGCATCCGAAAAGGATGGCGCATTGACGAATCATACTACTATTACCTATTTATTATTATTAAACTCAACTTCCTTTGGCTGAAAGGAATTAAAGGAACTGTCACTTCGCTGAAACTCTCCTAATAACTAATCAGAAGCTGAATTGTTTACTGAAAACGCTGCAAAGTTAGGCATTTTGTAGTTTGGCTGTCACTGTTTCCCGTGATATTTATTTCCATTTGTTTCAGGGCAATGAAAAAAAAAGACGTGATATGGATATTATTAGAAATATTTGCCTATTTTTGCGATAACGATTGTATATAAAGTTTCAAGAGAAATATTAATCTTTTAAACAGGAAGAACATGAAAAAGAGTTTATTTATTAGCGCTTTAGTAGCGTTTGTTATGATGTTTTGTGTAAATGTGAATGCACAGGAAAAAGCTACTGGTAAGGCTTATAAAGACCTGAAAAAGCAGGAAAAAGTATTGGATAAGGAATTGCAGAAGAAAGCTATCAAAGAAGCTCGCAAAGAAGCCAAGAAACTGGAAAAAGAAGGTTTTAAGACTCCGGTAGGAAAACTGCCTCTGGCCAAGCAATTGGAAACAGCTTGGGAAAAACAAGCGGAATTGGATACTGAAGGTAATCCGTATTGGTACATCGCTTCTTCCAGAGCGGTAGGTGGAAATCAGTCGGCTGCTGCCTTGCAGGCTACCAATGCTGCAAAAATAGACCTGGCAGGCCAGATTCAGACCAAAGTATCTCAATTGATCGAAGCGAAAGTTGCTAATGACGACATGGGGCAGGAAGAAGCTGCCAGCTTGTCAAGCGTAGTTGCTTCCAGCAAGAGTGTAATTTCTGCTACACTGGGGCGTACGATTCCTTTGGTAGAAGTATACAAAACTTTACCTAACAAGAATGTGGAAGTAATGGTTACCATCGGCTACAGCATGCAATCTGCTAACCAGGCTGCTGTTCAGGCTATCCGTAAAGAACTGGCTGCCAAGTCAGAAGAACTGGCAAAACAGTTGGATAAACTGGGCTATTAATTAATTCCATTTTTCTTAAAAACAGATGGTGAATGAATAGGAACAACCTGATTGGGTGGATATTCCTTGTGATATGTACAATAGCTGCTCCGCTGCACGCCCAGAATCCCGTAAAGGTGAAGGGTGCGCAGGGGCGCTGGCAAGTGAGTGAGGAAATCACGCTGAAAGAAGCGGAAGAACGCGCCTTTATGGAAGCGAAGAAAGAAGCCTTACGCAAAGCCGGTGTCATGGAGAATGTGTGGTCCGTATTCGGACAGATTTCCCAGGAGAGCGGCACGGAGTTTCACGAGGCATATTCACAGATGAACGTACTTGCGATTGGGGGAATGGTGAATGTTACCAACAAGAAAGTAGAGGAGGTGTGGGATACGAATACCCGTAGCCTGTATAAAGTGGTAACTATCGATGCCGTTGTGCAGAAAGAAGAAAAAGTGGATAAGTCGTATGCTCTGGAAGTGAAGGGCGTAGCGAATTTATATAAAGAAGGAGATGTGTTTACCTGCACGTTGAAAGTGCACGGCACAGACTCTTATCTGAAATTTTTCTGGTTTGACAGCACCGGCGGTGCATTGCTCTACCCTAATACTTACGAGCCCAACACCTTGTTGCAGGCCGAAAAGGAGTACAGTATTCCTTTCAGCAATGCGGTGGACTACCGCATGGAAAAGCAAGGAAAAGAGAGTGAGAAAATCAACATGATGATGGTGGCTACCAAGGAAAACATTCCTTTTACGGACGAGGTGACTTATCAGAATGTGTTGAAGTGGGTATACTCCATTCCTAATGACAAGCGTTGTGCCTTCTATGACATGATACTTATCAAGTAATACATGTTTTTATTTTAACTTCTCTAAATCTATTGTACAGATGAATAAGATGAAGTGTTTTTCTGCTGCTTTAGTTGCCTTCTTTTTGTCGGCGGCACACTTGTGTGCGCAAGACATTGAGAAAGAATTCGATGATTTCGCGAAGCAGCAACAACAAGAGTTTGAAGATTTCAAGAATAAGGCGGACGCGGAGTTTGAAACCTTCTTGCGGGAAACGTGGCAGAAGTATGAAGCATTTGCTGCGATTCCGGCTCCTGAACGTCCCGAACCACCCAAACCGGTAGAGTTTGACAAGACAAAGCCGACGATGCCGCCGGTGAATATTAAACCTGCTGCTCCGAAGGTGCCGGATGCTCCTGTGCCCAGTATGGGTGATAAGGTTCCGGTGGATGTGAAACGTCCTGACCTGCCTGCCATTGAGGATAAACCTGCTCCGGGCGTATATGTGCCGGGTAAGCCTTATACTCCTGTGCTGGTCGAAGTTCCTTCCGTAAAACCGGGGAGCACGGTGTATCGCACTCCTGTAGAATTTTACGGTACTTCTTTTGAAGTTGCTCTGGAAGCTGCGGACGATCTTTCTCTGAAAGGTAACCGTGAGTCCGATGTGGCGGATGCCTGGAAAGCTATTTGTAAGAGGGATTACGAGCAGATGGTGAAGGATTGTATGACCATCAAGAAGGAGAAGAACCTGAGCGACTGGGCCTATCTGTTGTTTACGAAACAGATTGGAACACAACTATACGGTGCCGGGAATACGAATAATATTGTATTCTTGCAGATGTTTCTTCTGAATAAATCCGGGTATAAGGTACGCCTTGCCAAGATTGACGACCAGTTGAAGCTAATGGTTGCACCTGCCGGTACTATTTACGGTACACCTTATCTTACTATAAGCGGTAATAAGTACTATGTGTTTGAACCTACACCGGGAGGCTCGATGGGGATTTATACCTATCGTCAGGACTTTGCCAATGCTAAGAACCTGGTATGCCTGAATATAGAGGGTGTTCCCGCTTTTTCCATGAATGAGCATGAAAAGAGCTTGACTTCTTCTACAGGTGCTGTGAAAGTACAGACACAGGTGAATAAGAATCTGATAGACTTTTACTATGATTACCCGCAGTGTGATGTCGTGATTCACTACAAAACACCGATGAGTGAGGAGTTGCGTGCTTCCCTTTATCCGCAACTGAAAACCGCTATTGCAGGTAAATCGCAGAAAGAGGCTGCCAATATTCTGCTCAACTTTGTGCAGACTGCTTTTGAGTACATGACGGACGGGGAACAATTCGGTTTTGAAAAGCCAAACTTCCCGGACGAAACATTCTATTATCCCTATTGTGACTGCGAAGACCGCGCAATGCTTTACTCTACTTTAGTGAGAGATTTGCTCGGTCTGGACACTATCTTGCTGGATTATCCTAACCATATTGCTTCGGCTGTCCGCTTTACCGAGGACATTCCGGGGGACTATGTGGTACTGGATGACGGCAGCAAATATCTGATTTGCGATCCCACCTATATAGGAGCACCCATCGGTGCCTGCATGGACCAGTACAAACAAGTGGCTCCAGAAATCATCCGTTAGTGTTAAATATTATAATAATTGTAGTTCGGGGCATAAAAATGCCCCGAATTGCAATGTTGATATTGCAAAATTGTGTACTTTTGCGGCGTGAATAACACGTCTACTGGATTTTTATACACAATTTATATATATGCAGAGATTAATTAATGAAATCGTTGAGCGTGCGAAAGCCGACCGCCAACGTATTGTTCTTCCTGAAGGAACGGAAGAACGCACCTTGAAAGCTGCCAATCAAATTTTGACAGACGGAGTTGCTGACTTGATTCTTCTGGGTAATCCGGATGAAATTAATGCTTGTGCAACGGAATGGGGACTTGGAAACATCAGCAAGGCTACAATCATTGATCCGGAGAATCATCCGAAGAAAGAGGAGTATGCGCAATTGCTGTGTGAACTTCGCAAGAAAAAAGGCATGACTATCGAAGAAGCTCGTAAGTTGGTAGTTAATCCACTCTATCTGGGTTGTCTGATTATTAAGAATGGTGATGCTGACGGTCAGTTGGCAGGTGCACGCAATACCACAGGCGATGTACTTCGTCCGGCATTGCAAATCATTAAGACCACTCCGGGCATTACTTGTGTATCCGGTGCGATGTTGTTGTTGACACATGCTCCCGAATATGGAAAGAACGGTATTTTGGTAATGGGTGATGTAGCTGTGACTCCGGTGCCCGATGCAGAACAGTTGGCGCAGATTGCTGTTTGTACAGCTCGCACGGCTAAGTCTGTAGTAGGTATGGAACCGAAAGTGGCAATGCTCAGCTTCTCAACCAAAGGCTCTGCTAAACACGAAGTTGTGGATAAAGTGATTGAGGCTGTAAAGATTGCACATGAGATGGATCCCGACTTGGCTCTCGACGGTGAATTGCAGGCTGATGCCGCATTGGTTCCGGAAGTAGGTGCCAGCAAAGCTCCGGGTTCTGCAATTGCAGGAAATGCGAATGTGCTGATTGTGCCGAGTCTTGAGGTTGGTAATATTTCCTATAAATTGGTACAGCGTTTAGGTCATGCAGATGCGGTAGGTCCCATCTTGCAGGGTATTGCCCGTCCGGTGAACGACCTTTCACGCGGTTGCTCCATCGAAGATGTTTATCGCATGATTGCAATTACTGCCAACCAGGCTATTGCAGCAAAGAATCAAAAATAACCATTAAATCTGAGTATATAATAATGAAAGTTTTAGTATTGAACTGCGGTAGCTCATCCATCAAATACAAGTTGTTTGATATGGATCATAAAGAAGTGATCGCACAGGGTGGTATCGAAAAAATAGGTCTTCAGGGGTCTTTTCTGAAGTTTACTTTACCTAACGGTGAGAAGAAAGTTCTGGAGAAAGATATTCCCGAACATACCGTAGGTGTGGAATTTATTCTGGATACATTAACCAGCCCTGAATATGGCGCTATCAAATCTTTGAATGAAATCAACGCAGTAGGTCATCGTATGGTGCATGGTGGTGAGAAGTTCAGCGAATCTGTGCTGCTGACACAGGAAGTCCTGGATGCTTTCACGGCTTGCAACGACCTGGCTCCGCTTCACAATCCCGCTAACCTGAAAGGCGTAAACGCCATCTCTGCCATATTGCCGAATGTACCGCAAATCGGTGTATTCGATACAGCGTTCCATCAAACTATGCCGGATTATGCTTACCTCTATGCTATTCCTTACGAATTGTATAAGAAATATGGTGTACGTCGTTACGGTTTCCACGGAACTTCTCACCGTTATGTTTCACAACGCGTGTGTGAGTATCTGGGAGTGAGTCCGGAAGGAAAGAAGATTATCACTTGCCACATTGGTAACGGTGGTTCTATCACTGCTGTTAAAGATGGTAAGAGCATAGATACAAGCATGGGGTTGACTCCGCTGGAAGGCCTGATGATGGGTACCCGTAGTGGTGACATTGATGCCGGTGCTGTGACTTTCATCATGGAAAAAGAGAACCTGACTGCTACCGGTGTATCCGACTTGCTGAATAAGAAGAGCGGTGTAATGGGTATCTTCGGTGTATCCAGCGACATGCGCGAATTGGAGGCTGCCGTTGCTGCCGGTAACAATAAAATGGCCGACCTGACCGAAAAGATGTATTTCTACCGTATCAAAAAGTATATCGGTGCTTATGCTGCTGCTTTGGGTGGCGTAGACATCATCGTATTTACCGGTGGTGTAGGCGAAAACCAGGCTTCTTGTCGTGCCGGTGCATGCGAAGGTTTGGAATACATGGGCGTGAAGCTGGATCTGGAGAAGAACAAGGTACGTGGCGAAGAAGCTGTGATTTCTGCTGAAGATTCTAAGGTGAAAGTTGTAGTAATCCCGACTGATGAAGAACTGATGATTGCTTCGGATACAATGGCTATCCTGAACAAGAAATAATCCTTTTAAAGTAGATAGCATCGCAATCGCGATGTAACAATAATGCCGGAAGCAATGCGGATTGCCTTCCGGCTTTATTTTTTTAACAATATCTGCTCCGGTCACTGGGGTAAATTCCTTATCTTTGTTTGTCATTTAAGAGAAAGCGACATTTATTCAAACTACTTTAAATATACCAACTTATGAAACGATTCATGTATGTATTGCTCTTTGTCCTGTTGACAGGTACGACGTATGCGCAACAGGCAAAGTATGTATTCTATTTCATCGGTGATGGAATGGGAGTAAACCAGGTGAACGGTACGGAAATGTACTTGGCTGAACAGGAAGGACGCATTGGCGTGACGCCGTTGCTGTTCACTCAGTTTCCGGCTGTAGGTGTTGCCACTACTTTCTCTGCTACTAATTCGGTTACGGACTCTTCCGCTGCCGGAACTGCATTGGCTACCGGAGTGAAGACGTATAATGGTGCCATCGGTATGGACGACCAGAAGAATGTGATTCAAACGGTTGCCGAAAAAGCTAAGAAAGCTGGGAAGAAAGTCGGTGTAACTACCAGTGTCAGTGTGGACCATGCTACTCCTGCCGCTTTCTATGCTCATCAGCCTAACCGTAACATGTATTACGAAATAGCCCTTGACTTACCGAAGGCTAACTTTGACTTCTATGCAGGTGGTGGTTTTCTGAAGCCTACTACTACCGCTGATAAGAAAGAAGCTCCGAGCATTTTCCCGATCATCGAGGAAGCCGGTTATACTATTGCGAAAGGTATTGATGACTTTAAGGTTAAGTCCACCCAGGCTGATAAGATGATTCTTATTCAGAAAGACGGTGCTAATCCTTCTTGTCTGCCTTATTCCATTGACCGTAAAGACGGCGATATGACCCTCGCTGAAATCACAGAAAGCGCTGTTTCTTTCCTGACCAAAGGCAAGAACAAGGGCTTCTTCCTGATGGTGGAAGGTGGAAAGATCGACTGGGCTTGCCATAGCAACGACCCTGCCACAGTTTTCGAGGAAGTGATTGATATGGACAATGCCATTAAAGTGGCTTATGAGTTTTATAAAAAACATCCGAAAGAAACTCTGATTGTAGTAACTGCCGACCATGAAACCGGAGGCTTGGGACTAGGTACAGGCAAGTATGAATTACATTTGAAGGCTCTGAAGAACCAGAAACAGTCTCAGGATTTACTTTCTACTGCTATCACGGATTTGCGCAAAGCCAAAGGTCATGATGTAACTTGGGAAGATGCCAAGGCTCTGTTGGTAGAAAAGATGGGTTTCTGGAAAGAATTGCCTTTGACTTGGGAACAGGAGAAGATGTTGCGTGATGAATTTGAGCAATCCTTCGTAAAGAATAAGGTTGTGTTCGAAGAAACTCTTTATTCGAAAACTGAACCGCTGGCTGCTACCGCAAGAAAAGTGATGAGCCAGATTGCCATGATAGGCTGGACAAGTGGCAGCCACACAGCAGAGTATGTGCCGGTATATGCAGTAGGTGCAGGTTCTAAGGAATTTGCCGGTAAGTATGATAATACGGAAATCCCGAAGCGTATAGCAAAAGTTGCGGGATACAAATAAGCTACCAGCTACGAGCTACAAGTGCCATGCGGTATAATTGCGCAGCCACTTGTAGCTCGTAGCTTGTATCTCGTAGCTACTTTATTTCTTCCTTGACTATTTCGTCCATTTCTTTGAGACGTTTCTTACGGTCCTTTGCGGACTTTACTTTCTGTTCCTTGTATCCAAGGTCCGTATGTTCGGAAACCTCCTCGCTGAATTCTTCAAATTCATCCTTTGCCGGACGACCATGCGGGTCGATATTCTCTTCGGCAATCGCATTGTTTCTGTAAATCAAATCATCCATAACTGTATATTTTTAATGGTTTATGGATATACTACAAGGTTGCGGTGAAAAAGGTTTTGTACATTTCCCTTTTCTTGTGGTCATTTACAGAAGATTAAATAGACGAAGCATCTGTTTACAGTGCCGGGAGCAGGTATTTTCTGATTAGATTCAGTTCAGCCTGCATGTCTCCGATATGTGCTGTAATGGCAATAACGGCGTCTTTTTCAGGAATTACGAGGATATATTGTCCGTTGGCCCCATCGGCACGATAAGCGGAAGCTTCGGCAACCCATTCTTCTGACAGTACTTGCCGGCCATTCCACTTCCCTTTTTGCAGGAAGAGTTGTCCCATCTTGGCAAGGTCTTCGGTTTTGAGGTATAGTCCCCAGCCGCCGCAATTGATTCCTTGCGGGCTTTCCTGCCACTTTACATTGACGATGCCCAGTGGACGGAACAGTCGTGGATATAAATAATCCACTAACTTTTCTCCGGTCACTTTCTGCACAATGGCGGAAAGCATATAGGTTCCGAGACTGTTATAAGCAAAGAAAGTGCCCGGCTTATGTTCTACGGGATGAGCGAGGAACTGCTCCACCCAATCCTTGGCGGGAGTTTCAGTAGCCTGGGTATTGACGCTCGGGGCTGTATCATGTCCGCAAGTCATGGTCAGTAAGTCGCGGATAGTCATGGCTTTTAGGTTTTCACTGACGTTTGCGGGTAGCTTATCCGGGAAGAAAGAGATAACTTTATCCGTCAGATTTAGCCTTCCCTCTGAAATGAGGAGTCCTACAGCCGAGGCGGTAAATGTCTTACTGACAGAGTTCAGAATGTGCGGCTCATCTTCTTTCCCTTCACTTATCCACTTTTCGGCAAGCACGTCGCCATGTTGCACTATCATGATGCTGTGCAGGTCCTGGTTAGCTTTCTGCACTGCATCCAGATATTTCTCCATAGCTTTCTCCAGTTTTTTAGAGGCAGTGCTACGTGGAAGTCCTTTTGTCAACTGGTTGATGGAAATTAGTTTGATGCCTTTATCTTCAATGACTTGCTTTACGCGCGGGCTGGTGAGGAGGTCTGTCACTCCTTGCCGGTCGAGTGCTACTTGTTCGTAGCCGATATGAAAGACGGTTCTCATTTCTTCGTTATCCAGTGCCGGATGGTCGAGGAACAGATACCGTTTACCGGCTTCCAGTTTATTGAGGGAGCGGATGAAGCTCTCTTCTTTTTCAGCCGATGTCCGGCTCGGACCATCATATCCGATATAGGTGAACCGGTAATCTTCGGGTGAATCCATGCGGTCAATGGAAGGGAGGTTGTACTCCTCTGCCAGTCGCAACACCAATTCGTTCACTTCTTTCGTGAATCCGGTGGACAGCATGTGCCCTGTCATGTGGCTGAGTTGGGGAATGTTCTTCAGTGCCATTTCTATCTGTGCACGGAATTCTTGCTCCACCTCTTTTATATCCCATTTGTTTTCCATAACCGACTGTCCCGGATAGGCCGGATTAGCCCCCATCATCGGATAAAAATATCCGTTCTCGTCCGTCAGGCTGGGACAATGCGTCAGGGGGCGCCATTTTACATTTTCCCATTCGCTGGTAATGACTAAATGCAGTCCGGCATCCAATCCCGGATTTTCTTTCAGCAGACGAACGGCTTCCGGATACCAGGCGGCTACAGGCATCACTTCTACCGAGCGGGCGATGCCCGACTGATAAGTTTGAATACAAGCCTCATTGACGGAATGAAAAGCTCCAAGGTCGTCGATGCGGATAGCAAGGGTAGGGGCGGATTGTCCCCATGCCGGAAGGGTGCTTGCGGTAAGCAAACATCCGGCGAAAAGGTGTTTCAGTCTTAAAAGGTCCATATCAGATTGGGCGGTTGGTTGGCGCTTTAAGGGGGGCTTCCGGGATGGATTATAGTTTGGTTTCTCCTTCAATAAAGTTCTCAAGGAAGAGGTTCTCACCGTCGAATACGGCGTAGGAGAAATAATTAATCCAGTCTCCCAATATGGTGACACGGGCGGTGGCGCTCAACATCAGGTCCAGTTCGATGTGGCGGTGTCCGTAGATGAAGTAATTGATATTCGGGTGACTTTTCAGGTATTCCTTGGTGTAGAGCACCAAGAATTCTTTGTCTTCACCCATATAGTCGGGCTCCTTGCCGTCCACGCGTTTCAGACGGCTATGTTTTGCCCAATTCAGTCCCAGCTCCATACTCCAACGAGGGTGTATGGCGGAGAAAAGGGTTTGCAGGAATTCGCTGTGAAACATGGAGCGCAGAAATTTGAACTTCTTGTCGGGGTCGCCCAAACCATCGCCGTGGGCAAGGTAGAACTCTTTGCCGTATATTTCCGTGGTGAGCGGTTCGCGGTGCATGATGACGCCGCACTCGCGGGTCAGATAATCACCGCACCAAATATCATGGTTACCTGTGAAGAAGTGCACTTCCACTCCTATGTCCGTCAGTTCGGACAGCTTTCCCAGAAAACGGGTATATCCTTTCGGCACAACGGTCTTGAATTCATACCAGAAGTCGAACATGTCTCCCAATAAGTATACGGCAGAAGCCTTGTGCTTGATACTGTCGAGGAAATTAACGAGGCGTCGCTCTTGTGTACGCCCGTGTTCGATGGCACGTGAGCCGAGGTGTGCGTCCGAAAGGAAATATACATTCTTCATAACCGTGCTATTCTGTTGAATTACAAATTACTAGTTGCAAATTATGGGATGCAAGTAATCAGTAATTACTTGCAATGGGGTTGCTTACAGGAATCCCAGTTCCAGTTTGGCTTCCTCGCTCATCATGTCCTTGTCCCATTCCGGTTCGAACACCAGATTGATGGTGGCGGCGGATACACCGTCAACTGATTCCACTTTCTGGCGCACGTCTTCCATGATAAAGTCGGCTGCCGGACAGTTGGGTGCTGTCAAGGTCATATCAATATTTACTTCTCCACTGTCGGAGACATCTATTTTGTAGATAAGTCCCAGATCGTATACGTTTACCGGGATTTCCGGGTCGAATACGGTTTTGAGCATCGCTACTATTTTTTCTTCTATTTCAAACTTGGTCATATTCGTATCATTTTAGTTAGGCAAAGATAGTTGAAACCGGAAGCAGAAGCAAATTTATTTGCATTATGCTGATGCAACTCGTCTTCGTGAAGCAAAGCTAAAGAAATAAATTGAAACTACAAAGGAACGGGTTTTGAAAAAGCCTGTCACAGGCACTCTGCAACTCGAATATTAAGAGCTTTTATCAAGCACATTACTGGCTTGTATATCAAGCATTACTACCTTTCATCTGAATCTTCCTTACCTCTCATGCACAAGATGCCATCTTGTGTTGTGTAAGATGCTACCTTGTGTTGTACGAGATGCCATCTTGTGCATGAGAGGTAAGGAAGATCCGGATGGCTTCCTTTCATGTTTTCTGTCTTATCTCTTAATGTTCAGGTTGTTGCTGGGCTATGGCGGTAAGCTACCGGGGCTACTTGCCACTTAAATCATTCCTTCATCGTTAAAGCTGTAATACTTTCCGTCTGTTACAATAACGTGGTCGATGAGGCGGATGTTCATTGTCTGAGCGCCTTTTTGGACAAGTTGCGTCAGGCGTTGATCATCTGTGCTGGGGCGTGGGCTGCCGGAAGGATGGTTGTGTATCAAAGCTATTTGCGTGGCTCGTTGTATTAAGGCCTCGCGCAGGATGCTGCGTACGTCGGCGGTAGTCTGGTCGATGCCACCGCGGCTGATGCGGGATTTGTCGATGACGCGGGAAGCCTGGTTAAGGAGTAAAACCCAGAATTCTTCGTGTGCCAGGTCGCAAAGAAGCGGGTGAAAGATTTCGTAGATGTCTTTGGAAGAGCGGATGGTGGCACGTTCCGGACGTTCCTGTAGCTTGCGGCGTTTACCCAGTTCCAATGCTGCCATGATGGTGATGCTCTTGGCGGGACCGAAGCCTTTGAAGCGGGAAAAATCCTGCACTTCCCATTTACCCAATCGATTGAGGTCGTTGCCGCAAGTGGAAAGTACCCGTTGCATAAGTGATACCGCGCTTTCTTCTGTGTTTCCCGAACCGATAAGGATGGCAAGCAATTCAGCGTCGCTCAAGGCTTCCGCTCCCTTCAGCATCATTTTTTCCCGCGGACGGTCTTCTTCCGCCCACTGATTGATAGTCAGTTTCTCCATGTTAATCACTAATCGCTAATCACTTATAAAAGTTTTTTTTGAAAGCCTCAAACTCGTCTTTGCCAAGTATGCAGCGATTCCACCATGCTCTCCAAAAGCCTGTGCCATATCCGATGAGTTGGATAAAGGAGGCGGCAATGGAATAGATGCCGATGCGCAGGCTTCGGTTCTGGATGGAAGAGTCTATGCATACCAGCAGTGCATACAAAGCAATGGGCGTCAGACTGTAAAGGCAGAAAGGAGCACCAAGCATCAGTACCGCTACTCCCAGTGTGAATGCTGCGGGCAGGAGGTGGACGACTTTCAGTGATTCCGGATATTTCTTATATAGATTGATGCGCGCAATTCCCGAATTATGCACTTGTTTGAAGAATTTCTTTAAGTCCGTGCGGCGTTTATGATACACCCATGCATCGGGGAATAACAGGCAGCGGTAACCGCCTTTAAATATCCGGCTGCTGAAGTCTATGTCTTCTCCGAATCGCATCTTTGAGAAACCGCCCAATGCAGCATATACGTCTCGCTTAACACCCATGTTGAAGCTGCGCGGATAGAACTTATCCATTTTCTTTTTTCCTCCCCGGATGCCTCCGGTAGTGAAGAAAGAGGTCATGGAGTAGTTGATGGCTTTTTGTATATCTGTAAAAGACTCGTGAGCCCGGTCCGGTCCGCCGAAAGCATCGGCAGGACTGGCTTGCAGTTCTTTTTCAATGGCGGCGAGATAACCTGCGGGTAGGATGCAGTCGGAATCCAGGATGATCAGGTATTCCCCTGCGCTTCGTTCGGCGCCATAGTTACGGGTTTGTCCGGGACCGGAATTCGGTTTGTTGTAATAGTGTATGTCCAGTTTATCCTGATATCTGTCCACTACTTCCTTGCAGGGAATGGAGGAACCGTCTTCCACAATCACGACTTCAAAGTCTTTGAAACTCTGTCCGGTCAGACTTTGCAACAGTTCGTCTACTTCGTCGGGACGGTTGTATACAGGAATAATGACGGAGTATCTCATAGGTCTTAATCTTTTAGTTCGTTTTCTATTTCTTCAATGCTGGGCAGGGTACTCTTGAAATCTTTTGGGTAAAGCTGACTTAATTCATATTCAGAGATACCGATGGGCAGTATTGTACTTTCTAATGTGTAGCGTGCCACAATTTCATTTTTGCCTTTACACACTAATAATCCGATAGTAGGGTTATCACCATCTTTGCGCAGTTCATGGTTTACAGCGGATACATAAAATCCTAATTTACCGATAAATTCAGGTTCAAACTCTCCGGTTTTGAGTTCTATCACCACATATGCCCGTAAGCGAACATTGTAGAATAACATATCTATTCGGAATTCTTGCCCTCCTATGATGATTGGAACTTGATGCCCCATATAAGCAAATCCATTTCCTAATTCTAGCAGGAATTTACTGATATTGCTGACTAATGCTTCTTCTAATTCTCGTTCTATATATCCTTCTCTTAGAGCGAGGAAGTCAAAGTGATACGGATCCTTAGTTAGTTCATGTGCCAGATCACTTTGTGAAGAAGGTAAACGTAGTGAGAAATTGTTAATAGAGGCACCTTCCCGTTGATAGAGTCCGCTTTCTATCATATTTAGCAGAACATTGCGGCTCCAGCCATGTTCAATGATTTTGTATATATAGAATTGAGCTTCTTTTAGGCTTGTGCATTTACTGACTATTTTAATATGATGTCCCCATGGAACCTGAAATATGACTTCCTGAAATTGCGAAACAACTTGTTTCGTAATTGAATTTTCTTCATTGTAGAATAAGTACCACTTTCTTATAAGTTCCAGATTTCGTTTGGAAAAACCTTGCATGTCTGGGAATGCTTCTGTTAGATCTGCTGATAATTGATTGAGAAACCCGCTTCCCCATTTCGTTTCAGCTTGTTTTTTAATAATGTTCTCTCCCAAATTCCAGTATAGTTTCAATAACTCCGTATTGACTTTTACCGCTGCCTTAATCTGGCTTTGACGGATACGCTGTTTCAGTTCGCCTATCCATTCCTTATATTCGTTGTCTGTCTTTATCAGTTTACTCATGTTGCAATTCTATTGCTTATTGCTTACAAAGATAGATCATTATTTTCCGATAATCTTCCCAATTGTGTATTCTTTTGCTGACAATAGAAAAAACTGCCTGTCGGGAGTGTTTAATTCTCCTGACAGGCAGCTTATATAATGTATGGTAACGAGAACAGGCTTATGCTTTCACACGGCTTACATAAGAACCGTCACGAGTGTCGATTTCAATCATTTCGCCTTCATTGATGAACAACGGAACGCGCACAGTTGCACCAGACTCTACAGTGGCAGGTTTCAATGTGTTTGTAGCTGTGTCACCTTTCACACCCGGTTCGGTATAAGTGACCTTCTGCTGAACTTTGATAGGCATGTCGGCAAAAAGAACAGTTTCGGTAGATGCGTCCGATACAACTTCCAGAGTGCCGCCTTCCATCAGGAAGTCAACGCCGTTGATCAGGTCGTGGGCAATGGGGTGCTGATCGAAAGTTTCTTGGTTCATGAAGATATAATCTTCACCTTCTTTATATAAGAACTGATAAGGACGACGCTCTACGCGTACATCTTCCAGTTTTTCACCGATATTAAAGCGGCGTTCCAACACATAGCCATTTACTACGTCTTTCAGTTTTACACGCATGAAGGTGTTACCTTTTCCCGGCTTTACATGCAGGAAGTCAATACAAAAATACAACTTGTTGTCCATACGGATGCAAGTTCCGATTTTAATGTCTTGGGCATTAATACTCATATTTTTTATTTTAGATGTTATATAATAGTCTCCACTGAGCTTTGCGGGTGCAAAAGTAATGGAAATCAGTAAAAATCGCAAAAAGTTTTGAGAGAAAAAGACTTAACTCTTGGTTATTTTGAAAAAAGTCCCTATTTTTGCAGCCCGATTACGTGAAATAATAACATAAAACAATATACAGTAATGAAAAGAACATTTCAACCCTCTAACAGAAAGAGAAAAAACAAACACGGTTTCCGTGAGAGAATGGCTTCCGCTAACGGTCGCAGAGTATTAGCTGCACGTCGTGCTAAAGGCCGCAAGAAACTGACTGTTTCTGACGAATACAACGGAGTGAAAGCATAAGCAAACTCTTTGTAATAAAGAATAAGAAAGCCGCAAAGGACTGATAACAGTGCTTTGCGGCTTTTCTTATTATTCCTCTATTTCCTTTCCGGCTTTTTTCCATTCTTCGAAACCTTTGTCGAGGTCGTAAACCACGTATCCCTTTTCGCTGAGTATAGCGGCGGCCTTTTTACTGCGTTTACCACTACGGCAATACAAAGCAACGGGTTTATCTTTCTGTAGAGTGGAGTCGGCTATTTCCGCAAAAGTCTTATCAAGCACATTGATGTTGATGCTTTGGGGAATGTGTGATTCCGAGTATTCGGCTACGGTGCGTACATCCAGACGCTGTATCTCAGGATTGGCTATCAGCGTGGAGAAATCTTCCACGGATACAGACTTGAAATCTCCTTTCTGCTGACAGGAGAAAAGAGAGGAGAAGAATAGGCAGATGCCTGCAATCAAAGAATTTATTTTCATCTTACTGGGGATTATATTCAAATTCATAAGTTACTTCTTTGCCGGAATACGTGTTTAAGCTGAAATAGATTGTAACTTTATCAATTCCATCCTCTGCATATTGCCGTAACGGAACGGATGCATATGCACGTTTCGTGTATGCCTGCACATCTCCGCCATCATCATGATAGAGAGACAGACGTACCGTCCGGGTTCCCGCTTCTTTATCCGTGGTGACTTCGTCCTCAATGAAATGGAACGAGTGCTTTCCGTTCTGCAACTTGATTTCCAGCATTATGTTCAGGTAATCAATCCCCATCCAGATACTCAGTATATCTGCCGGATCACGCTTGATTCCATCCTTAAATTTATCCGCAGACTGCGGCACAGGCGATATGGCACTCAATACTGCATACAATTTCACTCCGGATGTCCCATCGGCAGCTTCCGCCTTGCCATAGTTGCTGACAATGCGGGCAGAGGCATTAGCGTCTATACGCGTTTTCGACGCGTCTTCCACTATTGCAAGTGTTTCGCCTTCATCCGTCAGCACGGATTGCAGGCTACCGTCGGCGCCGGCCTGTGCAGTCAGGAAGTCCAGTTTCACGGACGGATAATGATAATCATCGTCATCGCCGCAGGAAACCAGCATGAATACCAGTACGGGAAGAAACCAGCATAAAGAAACCGGAAATTGTAGCTTACCTTTCATATATTACTCTATTTCGGATTATCAGTTCTTGTAGCCAAATAATTCGTCAGTGGATTGGCATACATCAACAACATCTTTTCGCGCAGGAACGGAACGTCTTTATTGGGCAGTTCAATGCGGGCAAGTTGCTGGTCGATGTAGTCAGTGAAGTGTTTTTTCTCTTCGGCGGTATAATGACCGGCAAAGGCCTTGGTGCCCGACAAATAATCGTGAGCTATGTAATTGCCGGGATACATACGATAGTTTGCATGGATTCTCCGGTCTATAAGGGCGGAGATCAGTGAGAACAGTTCGGGTTTGGAAAGAGAACGGTCCAACTTTTCCAGCTCTTCATTGATGCACGATGCTACCTGGAAGTGCACGCGTCCTTTAGGTCCGAACAAGCCGGTCTGCATATTCTTCAGGTCGTCCTCCTGCGTCTTCTTGTAGTCCGGTATATCGCGTTTCAGTTGGAACTCCTGTGCTTTCAGGTAATCACAAGGATCGTATTCGTACGAAATGCCCAATGGAAGGATATTCATCTCCATCAGACGGTCGATGATATCACCTTCACCACCCATAGCCAGCATCTTGAGAACGCTTTCCTGAGTACGGTCGTTTGAGTCTTTGGCACGCCCTTCACGTTGGGCTATCCAGATGGACTGGTTCTTATCCTTAATGGTGTGGTGCATATAGCGCGACATGCGTCCGGAAGATTCCAGCATTTGGCGCATGGTCAGGGCACGTTGTACTATGAATGATTTGTTGACACGCACGAACTTCTTAATCCAGGGATAGATCAGCAGGTTATCGCCGATGGCAATTTCTACCGTATCCATACCTTTGTCTATCAACTCTACGGACAGGAAACCGGAGTCGAGAATGATATCGCGGTGGTTGGAGATATAAGTATAAGCGGATGTCTTGTCCGTCTGTGCCGTAAGGTCCAGAGTTACTCCCTGGGTCGTATCTCTGGCAAATCTTTTCAGGATTGTGTAACAGAATGCTTTCTGAAACTCCAACTTCGTCTTGCATGTACGCATTTTCTGCGCAAGTGCCTCAAAGGGAACTTCCGGGAAAACAGCAGACGCCACCTGCTGGAAAGCCGGATCGGCAA
Source organism: Bacteroides cellulosilyticus (assembly GCF_020091405.1). NCBI lineage: Bacteria > Pseudomonadati > Bacteroidota > Bacteroidia > Bacteroidales > Bacteroidaceae > Bacteroides > Bacteroides cellulosilyticus. The sequence continues at coordinate 799,107 of NZ_CP081903.1, read as the reverse complement.
TCAGTTCCTCGTAAATCTGAGGAAGCTCCTCGTCATGATAAGGGCGGATTTCATCAAATTCCATATTCATAATGATTAACGTTTAGTGATTAGCGATTAGTAGGTTAGTCACTAAAACTGGTTCTCAATTATATCAGTCATTACATCCTTAATGTCTAATCCTGCGGCACGTACCTGCTGGGGTATGAAGCTGGTAGCCGTCATTCCGGGCGTGGTGTTCACTTCCAGCAGATTGACTTTTTCTCCGGCAGTGATGATGTAGTCCACACGAATGATACCTGAAGCGCCCAGGATATCGTAAATGGCGGAAGTCAGTGTCTGTATCCGGTGCGTCAGGTCATCGGAGATACGGGCTGGGGTGATTTCGGAAACCTGTCCGTTGTACTTGGCGTCGTAGTCGAAGAATTCATTTTCGGTCACTACTTCGGTGATAGGGAATACGACTGACTTCTCTTTAGTCTTATAACAACCGCAGGTCACTTCGGTGCCTTCCATGTAGGCTTCTATCAGAACTTCTTGCGCTTCATCGAATGCCTTAACAATGGCAGGCTGTATTTGTTCTTTCGTCTTAACTTTCGTTACGCCAAAGCTGGAACCTCCCAGGCTGGGTTTGATGAAACAGGGCAAACCTATCTTTTCAATCACATCTTCATCGGAAATGGATTGTCCCTGGCGAAGCACTAAGGATTCGGCTATGCGTACTCCAAAAACTTTGAGATATTGGTTGCAGGCAAACTTATCATACGTAAGTGCTGCTGCCAGTACACCACAACATGAGTAGGGGATGTGAAGGAGATCGAAATAGCCTTGCAAGCGTCCGTCCTCACCCGGAGTGCCGTGAATGGTAATGTAGGCAAAGTCGAATGTTACCTTCCTGCCATTCATCTGAAAGCTGAAGTCATTCCGGTCAATGGGCGCTTTGCCGCCGTCGGGCAGTTGCACGTGCCAGTCGAGTCCGTGCATCTCCACAATATATAATGTATACTTTTCCTTATCGATAAAGGAGTAGATGCCCTGTGCGCTGCGCAGGGAAACTTGAAATTCGGAGGTATCGCCTCCGCCAACAATAGCAATCGTGCGTTTCATTCTAAATCTCTGTTACTGATGTAGCCTCTCCATTTGTCTATCAGCAAGGTCATGTCTTCGGGCATTTCGGAGGTGAAGTACATCTCTTCGCCGGTGGCGGGATGTACAAAACCCAGTGTCATGGCGTGTAATGCCTGCCGTGGACAAGTATCGAAGCAGTTGTTTACAAATTGTTTGTATTTACTGAAATGGGTACCTTTCAGAATCTCGTGACCGCCGTAGCGCTCATCATTGAAGAGTACATGGCCGATATGTTTCATATGAACACGTATCTGATGGGTACGTCCCGTTTCAAGAATGCATTCTACAAGAGTGACATAGCCCAGACGCTCCAGAACCCGGTAATGGGTCACGGCATGCTTTCCCTGATCATCGGGCAGAACGGTCATCTGCATGCGGTCTCTGGGATTCCGGCCAATGTTTCCGGTGATGGTTCCCTCGTCCTGTTCAACGGTTCCCCACACCAGGGCGCGGTAGCGTCGTTTGGTGGTTTTGTTGAAGAACTGCATACCGAGGTTAGTTTTGGCATCCGGTGTTTTGGCTATGACGAGCAGCCCGGAAGTGTCTTTATCGATGCGATGAACCAGACCGACGTGCGGGTCGTTGGCATCGTAGTCAGGATTATCCTTCATGTGCCAGGCGATGGCGTTCACTAAAGTCCCCTGGTAGTTTCCATGTCCGGGGTGTACCACCAGTCCGGCAGGTTTGTTCACTACCATGAGGTATTTATCCTCGTAGACGATATTAAGTGGAATATCTTCGGGAATGACTTCGTTTTCATAACGCGGACGATCCATCATGATGGTGATGACATCCATCGGTTTCACCTTGTAGCTGCTCTTGACCGGTTTGTTGTTAGCCATTACGAAACCGGCTTCCGCTGATTTCTGTATGCGGTTGCGCGAAGCGTTTGTCAGGCGGTCGAACAGGTATTTGTCTACGCGCATCATTTCCTGTCCTCTATCCACTACCACACGGAAGTGTTCATAGAGTTGGGCTTCATCACCGACAGGTTCTATGTCGTCCAGATCATCCTCAGTCACTATGTCGTCCGGCAAATCTTCTATCATTCCTTGTTCTTTCTATGTGTTATTGTTATTATTCCCCGTATGATCGAGTTTAAAACCAGGACTCGTCTGCTGCGGAATCTTTAGAGGAGGTAGGGGTGGTAGCTTCTACTGCTGTAGAATCCCCTTCCTGAGGCAGTTCTCCACCGTCTCCCACAATTAGTGTAAGTGTGGCACCTACAGGTACTTTTTCACCGTTGGTCAGTGTACGGCCTTTATATTTCACACCGTATACCCAGTCTTTTTCTCCGGCTATGCGTTCGTTCTCGGACAGTTTGAAGCCGGCCGCCAGCAGGCGTGCCTGTGCTTGGCGCATGGAACTGTTGTCCGCTACATCGGGAACGATTAGCAAAGGGGTACTCAGGGTGTTTATGGTCAGATAGATGGTGCGTCCTTCCTTCACTTTCTGCCCGGCGGCAGGATTGTGTTCGAGGATGCATCCGGCTGGTAAGTTCTTTACATAGCTGGAGTCGGAAACAATGCAGGTAAGTCCTTGGTTGCGGAACATTTTCTCAGCTTCTGCCACTCCCATACCTTTCACGTTGGGCACTACTACCGCTTCACCGTGACGGGTGTATATATCCAGTCCCTTCAGCACTCCAAACAGTACAAGGGCAACCACAATGACCATTGCGATCAGGTTTATCCAGAAAAACTTATTCTGTTTGAAAGAAAAAAACTCTTTTATAGTCATAATCCTTGGCGTTGTTTGGGGACAAAGATAATGCAAACCGAAAGCAGTACAAAATATGCTTGCTTATTTTTGATGCTGAGGAGCTTTTTTAAAGGAGAAAGAAGTTATCGCTTCGCTCGGGAGTTAAAGAAGTTAGAACTCCTCTAACTCCTTCTAACTCCTTATTCAGTTCAGAGTGACTCAAGCAGTCTCTTTAATACTACCGTAGCTGATATTTCACGATTAGCCGCTTCGGGGATGACAATAGATTGCGGACTTTCGATGACATCATCTGTTACAATCATATTGCGGCGCACGGGCAGGCAGTGCATGAAATAAGCATTGTTGGTTACTGCCATCTGGCGGTCGCTTACGGTCCACTCACGGTCTTTGCTCAGGATCTGTCCGTAATTATCTCCGGCATAAGCCGCCCAGTTCTTGGCATAGACGAAGTCGGCGCCTTCGAACGCTTTCATCTGATCATATTCCACACGGGCATTTCCTACGAATTGCGGAGCAAGTTCGTAACCTTCGGGATGGGTGATGACGAAATCATAATCCGTGGCGTTCATCCATTCGGCAAATGAATTAGGCACGGCTTGGGGCAATGGGCGCGGATGCGGTGCCCAGCTCATTACCACTTTAGGGCGTGCCGTCTTCTTGTATTCTTCAATTGTGATGAGGTCGGCAAAGCTTTGCAACGGATGGCGGGTAGCTGCTTCCATTGAGAACACCGGGCGACCGGAATGTTGGATGAACTGGTTTATGATTACCTCGTTATAGTCATCCTCTTTGTTTTCGAAGCGGGCGAACGAACGTACACCGATGATGTCGCAGTAGCAACCCATCACAGGAATAGCCTCCAGTAGATGTTCGGGTTTGTCTCCATCCATGATGACACCGCGTTCCGTCTCCAGTTTCCATGCTCCCTGGTTGATGTCCAGCACGATAACATTCATACCCAGATTCGTAGCCGCTTTCTGCGTGCTGAGACGGGTACGTAAGCTGGAGTTGAAGAAAATCATCATCAACGTCTTGTTCCGTCCCAACTCTACGTATTTAAAACGGTCTTTCTTAATCTCAAATGCTTCATCCAGTGCAGCTTTCAGGTTTCCGATGTCCTGCACACAAGTAAACTTCTTCATGTTATATATTTATGATTTATAATTTCACTTCCTTACCTGTCCTTCTCCTTCGACAATCCACTTGTACGTGGTCAGTTCTTCCAGAGCCATGGGACCGCGGGCATGCAGCTTCTGCGTGCTGATACCGATTTCGGCACCCAGACCGAACTGCGCTCCGTCTGTAAAGGAAGTCGGTACGTTGACGTATACGCAGGCGGCGTCCACATCACGACAGAACCGCTCGGCACGGGCCTTATCTTCGGTTACAATACATTCGCTGTGTTTGGAACCGTATTTCTGAATATGTGCTATGGCTTCACGAATGGACTGAACGGTTTTAATGGACATCTTGTAGTCCAGAAATTCCGTACCGAAGTCTTCCTCCGTAGCCTCCTTCAGTAGCTCCGCAGGATAGCTTTCCTTCAGTGCGTTGTATGCGTACATATCCGCATAGATTATCACATTGCTTTTTTGCAACGGTGCGCAAAGTGCCGGCAGATCGTTGAGGCGGTCACCGTCAATCAACAGACAGTCCAGGGCATTGCATACGCTGACGCGGCGCGTTTTGGCATTGTTGATGATAGCTGCACCTTTCTCTACATCACCGTAGCGGTCGAAGAAAGTATGGCAGATACCTGCGCCTGTTTCAATGACGGGTATGGTGGCATTTTGACGCACAAAGTTGATGAGGCTACTGCTGCCACGCGGAATAAGTAAGTCTACATACCCCCGTGCATTCAGCAACTCGGCTGTAGCTTCCCGGTCGGCGGGCAGTAATTCTACGATGTGCGGGTTGATGTTGAAGTGTTCCAGTACTTCGTGTATCACGCTGATAATGGCCCGGTTGGAGGAGTCGGCATCACTACCGCCTTTCAGTATGCAGGCATTTCCGCTTTTCAGGCAGAGGGAGAATACGTCGAAACTCACGTTGGGGCGTGCTTCGTATATAATGCCGATGACACCAAACGGGACACTTACTTTTCTGAGCCTCATCCCCAGGGGATGTGTGTGCTCTTTCAGCGTGCGTCCCACGGGTGAGGGAAGGGTCGCTACATTACGCGTATCGGCCGCGATGCCTTGCAGGCGTTCTACCGTCAGTTTCAGCCGGTCGTATTTCGGATCATTCGGATCCATTCTTTCCAGGTCTTTCTTGTTCTCAGCGAGGATGAAGTCCGATTTTGCCAAGGCAGCGTCCGCTACAGCCAATAGTATCTGATTGATTTCTTTATCGCTCAGTGATAACAATTCCCGGCTGGCTTCCTGCACGGTGGCAAATACTTTGTTTAAGTCCATTTTCTTGTACTTCTTTTATAGATTACCCTGCAAATGTAGCAATTATATCGGGAATGCTTGCTTTATCCCTTTGAAAAAGAATGATAACAGAAGAAAGAGTCGTGTGCCATTCTGACTTTGGTATAAGACGTAGTGTATATCGACTATTGTTTGATTCATAACTTATCCGCAATGCAAAGTTATCGTCTATAGCTTCTAAAATCATCGTCCTTGCAACAAAGACTTAGAACGAAGGCTTTGTTTCTATAAATGTAATCTTCGTTTCTATAAACGAAGCTTTCATTTTTAGAAACGAAGCTTTCATTTCAAGTATTCATAGTAAGAAAGGAAAGTCTTATCAAGGGAGGGCGTTAGTTTTGATAGCATCCGTATCTAAAATAGAATCATATCAGAAAAGAAAGGAATTATTTCACCACAGAGGACACAGAGAGCACAGAGGTTATAATTATCTCTGAATTAGAAGTCTAAAAACTCTGCGTTCTCTGTGTCCTCTGTGGTGAAAAGATTCATAACCCTACAAAAATGAATTATTTTCGACATTAATCCTTATTAATTCTATTTTAAGTTGATATTAATGTCTTTTCATTGATATTATTAATGAGTCGCGCTTTTCTTTGCATTCGGAAAACATAAACTTATAAAAATCATGAAAAACCGTTTGATAGGTCTGTGCATTGTATGTGCTTGCTGCTTGATGGCTAAAGCTGATGACTTAAAACTCTGGTATCAGCAACCTGCCAAAGTATGGACCGAAGCATTACCTTTGGGTAACTCACGTTTGGGCGCCATGGTTTATGGCGGAGTGGTTAACGAACAGATACAGTTGAATGAGGAGACTGTCTGGGGCGGTGGTCCTCATCGTAACGATAGTCCGAAGGCATTCGGTGTATTGCCCAAAGTCAGGGAACTTATTTTTGCAGGGCGTGAGAAAGAAGCCGAAAAGATAATGGCTGATAACTTCTTTACCGGGCAACATGGCATGCCTTTCCAGACGATTGGCAGCTTGATGCTGGAATTTGACGGACATACCGATTACTCCGATTATCGCAGGGATTTAGATTTGGAACGGGCAGTTGCATCCGTGCGGTATAAGATAGGCGAAGTGAATTATACCCGTACCATATTTACTTCTTTGGTAGATAATGCTTTGATCATCCGTATCGAGGCGGATAAACCCGGTGCTGTCAATTTTACAACCCGATATAGTACTCCGCATAAAGAGTACGAGGTAAAGAAGAATGGTAAGAGCCTGCTGCTGTCCGGACATGGTTCGGCGCACGAAGGTATTCCGGGAGCTATTCGTTTTGAAACCCGCACGCAGATCAAGGCGGAGAAGGGTAAAGTCAATGTCGCCAATGATTGCATTGAAGTGAGAGGTGCAGATGCTGCTGTGATTTATGTGACGGCTGCAACCAACTTCGTCAATTATAAAGATGTAAGTGCCAATGAAACCCGTCGGGCAACGGAGTTTCTGGCAAAAGCCATGAAACGCCCTTATGTCCAGGCGCTTACTGCTCATGAAGAAGCCTATCAAAAGCTTTTCGGGCGTGTCTCTCTGAACATCGGTCCCTCCAGCCAGGAAGAAACATCTTACCGCATCAAGCATTTCAATGAAAGGAAAGATCTGGGATTGGTGGCGTTAATGTTCCAGTTCGGGCGTTACCTGCTTATATCCTCTTCGCAACCCGGCGGACAGCCTGCCGGACTGCAAGGTATCTGGAATCAGGAACTATTGGCTCCGTGGGATGGAAAGTACACCATCAATATCAATACGGAGATGAACTACTGGCCGGCAGAAGTGACAAATCTTCCGGAAATGCATGAACCACTGTTCCAGATGGTGAAAGAATTGTCAGAGTCGGCACAAGGCACAGCACGTACCTTGTACGAGTGCCGTGGGTGGACCGTACATCATAACACGGATCTGTGGCGTATGGCCGGACCTGTGGATGGTGCTTCGTATGTCTGGCCGTTGGGTGGCGCTTGGCTGAGCCAACATCTGTGGCAACATTATCTTTATACAGGCGATCAGGCATTCTTGAAAACTGCTTATCCGGCTTTGAAGGGGGCGGCCGATTTCTTCCTCGATTTCCTGGTGGAACATCCTAAATATGGCTGGATGGTCTGTGCTCCTTCTATGTCTCCCGAACAGGGTCCTCCGGGAACCGGTACGATGATTACCGCCGGATGTACGATGGACACTCAGATCGTGCTGGATGCGTTGACTTCTGTACTGTCGGCTACCCAACTGTTGTATCCCGCTAATACCTCCTATCGGGATAGTCTGCAAAGTATGATTAAGCGTTTGCCGCCTATGCAGATAGGCAAGCATAACCAGTTGCAGGAGTGGCTGGCGGATGTGGATGATCCGAATAATGACCATCGCCATGTTTCCCACTTGTACGGACTTTATCCCAGTAACCAGATTTCCCCTTATGCGCATCCGCAGCTTTTCCAGGCAGCTAAACGCTCACTTCTCTATCGGGGTGACATGGCTACGGGGTGGTCTATCGGCTGGAAAATCAATCTATGGGCACGTCTGCTCGACGGTGATCATGCTTATAAGATTATCAAGAATATGTTGAAGCTGGTGGAAAAGGATAATCCTGACGGACGTACTTATCCGAATATGTTTGACGCACATCCGCCTTTCCAGATTGATGGAAACTTCGGTTTCACAGCCGGGGTAGCTGAGATGTTGCTTCAAAGTCATGACGAGGCTTTGCATTTATTGCCCGCCTTGCCTCAGGATTGGAACAAGGGTAGTGTAAAAGGTCTGGTAGCCCGCGGTGCTTTCGAAGTGGACATGGACTGGGATGGCGGTGAATTGACTACGGCTACCGTAACCTCACGTATTGGCGGCAATCTGCGTATACGTTCGTATGTGCCGTTGGAAGGTGTAGGTCTTAAGGAAGCGAAGGGCGATAATCCGAATCCGTTGATGAAGCGCGGAGATATTAAGGAACCGCTGGTCGCTGCCGGATTAAGGGCGCAATATCCTCTCTTGTATAAGATTTATGAGTATGATATACAGACACAACCGGGAGAAAAGTACACATTGCACAGAGCATTCTGACAATCGATACAACGAATAAGAAATAGAAATAGGTTATGGTAAAAAGATTAAATTGGTTTATTGTATGCTTGTTGTTTTCGATAGGTATTACGGCGCAGGTTGCCGGTAAACAGTACAATTCGTACAAAGGATTGGTGATGGCCGGTTATCAGGGGTGGTTTAATGCCCCTGATGATGGCGCCAATCGGGGGTGGTATCACTATACCGGACACGATGGCTTTCGCCCCGGTTCTTGTACGATTGACTTCTGGCCGGAAGTATCGGAGTATGAAAAACTGTATAAGACGGAGTTCAAGTTTGCAGACGGAACTCCGGCCTATACTTTCTCCTCACACGATGAGTCTACGGTAGATACTCATTTCAGATGGATGAAAGAATATGGATTGGATGGTGTGTTTATGCAGCGTTTTGTCGGGGAAATCCGTGGTGAGAGTGGTTTGAAACATTTCAATACTGTTTTGAACTCTGCCATGAAAGCAGCCAATAAATACGAGCGTGCCATTTGTGTCATGTATGATTTAAGTGGTATGCGTCCCGGTGATGAGGATATTTTGCTGAAAGATATTTCTGATGTGGCTAAACGTCATTCTCTGAAAGATCATGCCAAGAATCCCTCTTATTTGTATCATAATGGAAAACCGCTGGTTACGGTCTGGGGAGTAGGTTTCAATGATCGCCGCCGTTACGGTCTGGATGAAGCCGAAAAGATTATCAATGGTTTGAAGGCACAGGGCTTTAGTGTGATGCTGGGAGTGCCTACGCATTGGCGCGAATTGAGTGGGGATACCGAGTCGGATCCTCGTCTGCATGAGTTGATAAAACGGTGTGATGTTGTGATGCCCTGGTTTGTAGGACGATATAATGAAGACTCGTATCCCCGTTATCAGAAACTGATTAAAGGTGACATCGAGTGGGCGAAAAAGAATAAAGTGGATTATGCACCTTTGGCTTTTCCGGGATTCTCCTGGCGTAATATGAAGGGGCATGAGAACAGTGTGCAGATACCGCGTAACAAAGGTTCGTTCCTTTGGAAGCAGTTGTCCGGAGCTCTGAAGGAAGGTGCGGAAATGCTTTATGTAGCTATGTTTGATGAGATAGATGAAGGTACGGCTATCTTTAAATGTGCTAAAAAGGTTCCCGTAGGTGCCAGTACATTTGTACCCATTGAGGAAGGCATTGGCAGTGATCATTACTTGTGGCTGGTAGGCCAGGCCGGTAAAATGTTGCGTAAGGAAATGCCGTTGGAGATGAAGCAACCGGTACGCAAGTAAATCAAAGTCGAATCCGGATATATAATATAAGAAACGTCTGACTTGGGAGCATCCAGGTCAGACGTTTTTTTAGGGGTATTGTAATTTGTTTCAGTTCTGTTCGTCGATAATTTCCATTAAGGAGAACTTGTATTCTGTTCCCAGCGAAGCGGCATATTCTTTGCAGAAAGTATCATAGACAGTCTTGGCGAGCCCTTTCTTTCCTTGCTGACAAAGAATGCGGCATTTTACACAGAGAGCTTCCTCATTGATATAGTCATGTTGGAATAGTGTATCTGCAATTTTTAGCTTTAATGTTTCCGAGAGGTCTTCCCGTTTCAGTAACCTGCAAAGCAGATCGATGGTGCTATTTGAAAAATCATTCTTGAACGCATCAATCCAATCGATTTCCATATTAGGTAACATTATACCACGCAGCAATAACTCAAGCAGCTTCTCTAAGTTCTGGCTATTATTCTCTTTATATAGATGAAGTGCTTCCAGATAGTCGCAAATAGTTCCTTCTTCAAACTGTATGCTCCAGAAGCCATTTTGATTCAATATCTTGATGTCACCCACTTTTTCCAATAAACCGCGTAGTTTACTCATATATACATTACGGTTGTTCTTGGCAGATTCATCCGTTTTGTCATACCACAATAACTGGATCAATTTGTGTCCGATGATACCTTTGGGGTCTCTTCCTGTATAAAGAACCAGTAATATCAATAAGGATTTGAGGGTAGGTGTAAAGGAAGATGTAATATCATTTCCTTCCTTGTCAATGACACGGAATCCGCCAAAGAAACAAACGCATTCCTTGGAGAAATCATAGTTATGAAATGTCGTAGCCTCTGTGTGCATGGGCATCTCTATTTTTATCTCAGATATATCATTTGTTAGAGAGTCATTCGCAGCTTCTGGCTGGAAGCTGTTCGTTTCTGTTTGTTTATTGTCTTCGGTAGCGGTTTTGATCCGGTTTATTTCGGCCTTTTTCTTTCTATAATAGAAAACTCCCATTCCGGTAATAACCAGTATTCCAGCTATAATGTACAGCCATATAGATGACTGGTTATTTTGACTGGCATTGCCTGCAACCACATCCGGTTGTTTAAAGGATGAAACGGGAATCGGAGGGAAGTTCAGTTCATAGATATCTATATCAGCCTTACCACTTACCTCAGCTTGGTGAATCACTGTATATAACTTTTTTTGTTTGGGGGAATAGTATAAGTTAGTATACATATATTGAGACTCTAATTTTACTCCGATAGGCAATGACATGAGTTCGAAATGTGGTGTTTGAGTATCGATTTTCATCAACGTGCCACCTTGTTGCGTACTGAAGAAGTAGAAACATTTTTTTTCGGGATCATAAATCATGTTTTCACTGGGTTGAAAATTTCCTCCATCCGGAACTTCAGTGAGTTCCCATAGTTTGTTGGCTTGCTGGGTTAGCAGGTTGACAGCGTATAAATCATAATAGTTGCGGGGAGATAATTCCTGCCGTCCGGATGGACAACCGCGTCCTCCGAAGATATAAAGTGTGCTGTCAACTATGACAGAACTGGAAGAGTATCTGGGATGAATATTCGTCAGATTGAGGTGACGTTGCGGGGCGTTTTCATAGGGATAGCAAATTAATAGCTTGTTGTTATAATGATAATGCCCATATCCACCGAAGCTGATCAGTGAAGAATTGGCCGGATTATAAACGAGTGTGTTATTCCAGTAGTCGTGTTCCTGTACGGCTGCCTGTGTCCCTTTCCAGCTTTGTGAAACTGGATCAAAGAACGAATATAGGTTTTCATTCAGGTTGTAGGATAACAACTGATGTTGCTCTGGCAGATATATCAACTGGTTGGGGTAGTTGGCTACAAACTCTCCGCCTTTTATCTGGATAGTGTCAGTTATCCTTTCATCCGTATGGAAAACATACAACTTTTGTTTGTTGTTGGCTATATAGAAAGTACCGACAGTAGGATCGAATGCTACAGAGGGAGAAGATTTGAATTGCTGTGAATGAATCTTCTTCCAAGTGATATACTGGTCAATGATCCAACGGGTATTTTTGCCGGAAGCCGGACTGTGGGAAATCTCGTCATAACAGATTTCCTTATTATGGCGTGCCATCTTCCACAAGCGTATTTCCTTTAATCCACGCTTGATGCTGATATCTCTTATATTAACGGAGGCCACATCGGCTAAGGAGAAACCTTCATATGGACAATAGCCGAAAGCAAAGCGTAGTTTCTGCGAACCTTTCAGGTCGGGGTAATTCACATTAATTTCCGTACTGTCATACAATACGGTAATATTTCCCTCTTTAACATCGAGGGTCAGGCTGGCTGAAGTCCAGGTCTCGCGTCTCACTTCTTTTTGAATAGGGTGTACTGCATCTCCAGTGACCAGAATCGGGAAGCGTCTGTCGTTTTCGCTGACACTGTACATCAAGTCAACATTCTTATTGTTTTCAGTAATGATGCGGAATACGGTTCCGAATACATTATCAGGTCTGACCCAGAGGTTGAAGCTCAGAGTTATTTTGTCACCCTTAGTTTCTATAGGCTTTCCATCTTCTAATGCCATACTGGTAAACTCAGAATTCTGAAGTGGGTAGGATTGGATATGCAAACCGTACTCAGGAAGCTGAGCGAATGAATGCATACATATTAACAGAAGAAAGATAATGAATAGTGTCTTTTTCATTTTGTATATCAATATAAGTATTAGCTCGTACAAAAATAGTGCTTTTTAGTGAAATCCGACTACTTATTCATACAATTCTTCCGGCTTTGCTTTGCTTTTACTTTAAAAGTTATTCATTAAGTGGATTTTAATGTTTCATTAATTATAGTTTTATCATTTTATTAAGCAAGTGAGGCTTACTTTGCAATACAAATAGATAAAAAGCTAATAATATGAATTTAAAAAGGCACTTGTTCTTATTTGCAGGAATATTATCCTGTTCTTTTCTAATGGCTCAGCAGCCAAGTGATATTTTGTCAGTTTCAGCATCAACTAATGTGGAAAAAGCTTCGTTAGCTTTTGATAAGGATCAAAAGACAATGTGGGAAGTTGGTGGGCAGGATTTGAAAACAGACCAATGGTTGATGTTCACTATCCATACTCCGGGTGATGTATGTGAACTTGGAATTCAGATGCAAGGTGTTTCTAAAGAGGATTTGAAACAGTTGATGAATATCTTCGTTACATATGATCCTATGAATCTGGGAGTACCTGTAGATTATCAGGTACAAGGTAGTGCTAAAGAAATGCGGCTGAAGTTTTCACCTAAATATGGAGCTCATGTCAGGTTGGCTTTTAAGGGAGGCGATCGTGTTAAACCTTTTATGGTAAAGGAAGTATCTGTTCTTTTAGCTGATAAGGAATTGAAAGATCGAAAAGGAGAAAAAACTTCGCTCCGTTATATGGACCCTACGCTTCCGGTGGAAGAGCGTGTGGAGAGTTTGCTGTCTGTGATGACGCCGGAAGATAAAATGGAACTGATACGTGAGGGCTGGGGTATTCCTGGTATTCCTCATTTATATGTACCACCTATTACGAAAGTTGAGGCTGTACATGGTTTTTCGTATGGTAGTGGAGCTACTATCTTTCCCCAAGCTCTGGCAATGGGAGCAACCTGGAATAAGAAGTTGACGGAAGAAGTGGCGATGGCGATTGGTGATGAAACACTTTCGGCAGGAACTATGCAGGCATGGTCTCCGGTATTGGATGTAGCCCAAGATGCCCGTTGGGGACGTTGTGAAGAAACGTTTGGAGAAGATCCGGTTTTGGTATCACAGATTGGTGGAGCTTGGATTAAAGGGTACCAGTCTATGGGACTATATACTACTCCGAAACATTTTGGTGGTCATGGCGCTCCGTTGGGAGGACGCGATTCCCATGATATAGGGTTGTCTGAACGTGAAATGCGTGAAGTACATCTGGTTCCGTTCCGTCATGTTATTCGTAACTATGATTGCCAATCTTTGATGATGGCATATTCGGATTTTCTGGGTGTTCCTGTAGCGAAAAGTAGAGAATTGCTGCATAATATTTTGCGTGAGGAATGGGGATTCAGCGGTTTCATAGTTAGTGACTGCGGTGCTATAGCTAATTTGACTGCCCGCAAACATTATACAGCTAAAGATAAGATAGAAGCGGCTAACCAGGCCTTGGCAGCCGGGATTGCCACGAACTGTGGTGATACGTATAATGATAAGGAAGTGATACGGGCTGCAAAGGATGGACGTATCAATATGGAAAACCTTGATGAGGTGTGCCGCACAATGTTGCGTATGATGTTCCGTAATGAACTGTTTGAAAAAGCACCTAATAAACCATTGGACTGGAATAAGATATATCCGGGTTGGAATTCGGATAGTCATAAAGAAATGGCGCGTCAGGCTGCCCGCGAATCTATTGTACTGTTAGAGAATAAGGATCATATTTTGCCTTTGTCTAAAGACATGCGTACGATTGCTGTGCTAGGTCCCGGTGCAGATGATCTTCAACCTGGTGATTATACTCCTAAACTTCAGCCTGGTCAGTTGAAATCTGTGTTGACAGGTATCAAACAAGCGGTAGGAAAGCAGACGAAAGTGATTTATGAACAAGGTTGTGATTTTACAAGTTTAGGCGAAGATAATATTGCAAAGGCGGTAAAAGCGGCTTCACAATCAGATGTGGTGCTATTGGTTTTGGGAGATTGTTCAACCAGTGAGGCTACTACGGATGTATACAAGACATCCGGTGAAAATCACGATTATGCAACACTGATTCTGCCGGGCAAACAACAGGAATTATTGGAAGCTGTTTGCGCAACCGGAAAGCCTGTCATATTAATTCTTCAGGCGGGGCGTCCCTATAATTTGTCTAAAGCGTCGGAGTTATGTAAAGCTATCCTTGTGAACTGGTTGCCTGGACAAGAAGGTGGTCCGGCTACAGCGGATGTGTTGTTTGGCGATTACAACCCTGCCGGTCGTTTACCGATGACTTTCCCACGACACGTAGGTCAGCTTCCTCTTTATTACAACTTTAAAACTTCCGGTCGCCGCTATGAATATTCGGATATGGAATACTATCCTCTTTACTATTTCGGATATGGGTTGAGCTATACTTCGTTTGAATATTCAGGCCTGAAAGTACAGGAAAAGGAAAATGGTAATATTACAGTGCAGGCCACTGTGAAGAATATAGGACAACGTGCCGGTGATGAGGTGGTACAGCTATATGTAACGGATATGTATGCTAGTGTGAAGACACGTATTACAGAATTGAAAAACTTTACCCGTATTCACTTGAAACCGGGTGAGGCAAAAACGGTTTCTTTTGAATTGACGCCTTATGAATTATCATTGCTCAATGATCATATGGACCGGGTTGTGGAGAAAGGTACGTTTAAAATCTTAGTTGGTGGTGTGAGTCCTCAGTATGTGGCTAATGACCGTATTAAGGATAGTGTGGGTTATAAGGATTCTAAGAAAGGTTTGTCAGGTATGCTTGAATATACCCATGAATTTGCAGCAGATTTCGGCTTGACTTTATTCAAAGTAGAAGAAAATCTGGTAAAGAATCAGAATACTATCTGGCTCTCAGTTAAAAACAATGGGACTTTGATGGATACAGGAAAAGTTGAAATGTATGTCGGAGGTAAGAAAATGGGCGATAATGTTCATTATGAGTTGGCTCCGGGAGAAGAGAAACTGATACCTTTCAGTGTGGATAAGGAGAATATGGATTCAGTTGTATTTACTACCAAATATAAAGTGTTATCTATATAATTTTGATACAACCTCTTGTATCTGTGTACAGATTGTCCTGTTATGGGGCAATCTGTTAAGCTAAATGTAAAACTACCATGAAGAAATTAGCTCAGTTAGTTAGTATGGTTCTTGTTTTGGGACTGATGGTCAGTTGTGCCTCGGAACAAGCTCCGGTTAAGAATGATAGAATTGTGACTAATCCTATTGATCTGAATTATCGTTTTCAACCTGATGATGAGTCACGACGTGAAGCGGCCGATCCTGTACTGGAATATTTTAAAGGATATTATTATATGTTTGCCTCTAAATCAGGTGGATATTGGCGTTCAGAGGATTTGGCAAAATGGGAGTATATCCCTTGTACAACCATTCCAACGATGGAAGATTATGCACCGACCATCCTTGTTTATGGCGATACTCTTTATTTTACGGCATCCAGTGGGAACACCCGTATTTATAAAAACGCTCATCCTGAACAGGACACTTGGGAAGAAGTAGACACAAAATTGACTTATCGTCAGCATGATCCGGCTTTCTTTAAGGATGATGATGGAAGAGTATATCTTTATTGGGGATGTTCGGATGTTGATCCGATCGTGGGAGTAGAAGTGGATCCTAAAGATGGCTTCCGGGCTATTGGAGAACCTAAAGTCTTGATTCAGCATAATTGTGATAAATATGGTTGGGAAGTACCTGGAAAGAACAATGAAGAACCACGTCAAGGTTGGAACGAGGGACCCTGTGTACTGAAACATAATGGTCGCTATTATTTGCAATATGCAGCTCCCGGTACTCAATACCGTATTTATGGTGATGGTAATTATGTGGGTGATAATCCGTTAGGTCCGTTTGAATATGTAGAAGACAATCCATTCTCTTTCAAGCCCGGAGGTTTCATCGGTGGTGCCGGGCATGGTCATACATTCAAAGATAAGTATGGTAATTACTGGCATGTGGCATCTATGACTATTTCTGTTCGTCATTGGTTTGAACGCCGTTTAGGTTTATTCCCGGTAGTTGTTTCTGAGAAATATGGTATGTATGCGTTGACAACTTTTGCCGATTATCCTTTCTGTATTCCTGATCGGAAGGTCGATTTTGAAAAGGAAGATATCGGTATGGGGTGGAACTTGCTTTCATATAAGAAAAAAGTATCTTCGTCTTCACATCTTGAAGGCTATGAACCGGAATTGGCTAATGATGAACAGGTGGAAACCTGGTGGGCTGCTCAAACAGGCGATGCCGGTGAGTGGCTGCAAATAGACCTTGGAAAAACAATGGAAGTGAATGCTGTTCAGGTGAACTTTGCAGATCATAAATTCAATGTACATGCGCCCCATGCCCCTGTGGTTTATCAATATTATATAGAAGGTTCTACAAATGGTAAAGACTGGACTCGTTTGGTAGATGAAGAAAAGAATCTGCAGGATGCTCCTCATAAACTGCATACTCTGCGTGTTCCTGCGAAAGTGCAATATCTAAGAATCTGCAACACTAAAGATATGGAAGGAAGTTTTTCTCTATTCGACTTACGTGTCTTTGGTCAAGGTAGTGGTAAGGTGCCTGCCGGAGTTACAGGATTTCAAGCTTCACGTGATAATAACGATAAACGTATCTATCGGTTTAGATGGAATCCGCAGGAAGAAGTAACAGGATATATTTTGCGTTGGGGAACGCAAAAGGAGAAATTGACTCACTCTATGGTGGTTTATGGAAACCAATATGAGGCCCGTTATTTCAATAGAGACTCTGAATATTACTTTTCTATTAGTGCGTTTAATGAAAATGGTGTGGGTAAATGAATGCAGCATCCGGCATTCTAAGAATACCAACTAAACCATCGAAAAAACAGCGGATTATTAAGTTGAAATTAAGAGCTTTGTTAATCAGTCAACTCTAATTTTGCTCGTATTAACTATAAAAACAATAAAATAGCGTATGAAAAACTATTTGATTACCTTAACTGCCTTGTCGTTGACATTGATGAGCTGCAATAACCAGAAGCAAGCTGAAACGGTTGCTTTAGGTCCGAATCCTTTTATTACTCACATGTACACAGCCGATCCTTCAGCTCATGTATGGGAAGACGGACGTTTGTATGTTTATGCTTCTCATGATGTTGATCCTCCGCGTGGGTGTGATTTGATGGACCGCTATCATGTATTCTCTACGGATGATATGGTGAACTGGACGGATCATGGTGAAATACTGAACTCTTCGCAGGTGTCTTGGGGACGTAAAGATGGTGGCTTCATGTGGGCACCCGATTGTGCATATAGGGATGGTACTTATTATTTTTACTTTCCGCACCCGAGTGGTGATGACTGGAACAATACCTGGAGAGTGGGTATAGCTACCAGTAAACATCCTGCCAAAGACTTTACTGTACAAGACAAGTATATTGAAATGATAGGAATGGAAGACGATTGCTTTGCCATGATAGACCCTTGTGTCTTTGTGGATGATGATGATCAGGCTTATTTCTATTATGGCGGTGGAGGTCGTTGTGTGGGTGCCAAAATGAAGGATAATATGATGGAATTGGCAGAACCGCTGCGTGCAATGGAAGGTCTGAAAGATTTTCATGAGGCTGCCTGGATACATAAGAAAGACGGTGTGTACTACCTGTCCTATGCTGATAACCATGCGGAGAATGGCAAGGGAGCTAATCGTTTGAATTATGCAACCAGTAATTCTCCGTTAGGACCGTGGACATATCAGGGCATTTATCTTGAACCTACAGGTTGCGATACAAGTCATGGTTCTATTGCTGAATATAAAGGAGAATGGTTTGCTTTCTATCATAATAGCTCTATTTCAGGCAAAGGAAATCTTCGTTCTATTTGTGTAGATAAGCTCTATTATAATCCGGATGGTACCATACAAGTGGTAACACAAACTAAATAACCTTTTATGCAAACAAATTAAAACTGTTATATTATGAAATTTACACATTGCTTAGCCTCAGTGGCCTTAGTCTCTGTTTTAGGTGCTTGTGGAGGAGTACAAAATCAAGTAACCGATGTAAAAGGTCCGGTTGACTATGTAAATCCCTACATGGGAAATATCAGCCATTTGCTGGTTCCTACTTTCCCCACTATCCATTTACCAAACAGCATGCTCCGTGTTTATCCGGAACGGGCAGATTACACAACGGATATGTTGAATGGACTTCCTTTGATTGTGACCAGTCATCGTGGCAGCTCTGCTTTCAATCTGAGTCCGTATCAAGGGGATAAACTTCGTCCGGTTATAGCTTACAGTTATGATAATGAGATATTGAAACCTTATTACTATGAGGTGATTCTTGATGACGAAGAGATCAAAGTGAAGTATGCGCCTTCCCACCAGTCTGCTCTCTATCAGATAGATTATAGCCAGCAGGATAAGCCTGTGTACATGATGATCAATTCACGTAACGGTGCTATCAAGGCAGGTGACGGGGTTGTGAGCGGTTACCAGCAATTGGAAAATAATACGCGGGTTTACCTGTATATAGAGTCGGACGTTGCACCTATAGAAACCGGTATTCTGGCTGATGGTAAAATAGATGTCGACAAGAAAGAAGCGGAAGGTCGTAATGCCTGTGCTGTTATGCACTTTGCAGATGGAACGAAAACGGTCAATCTGCGCTATGGGATTTCATTTATAAGTGAAGAACAAGCCAAGAAAAACCTGCAACGTGAATTGCCTGACTATAACCTGCGGGCTTTAGCGGAAAAGGGACGTCAAACCTGGGATAAAGCATTGAGCGATATTCAGGTAGAAGGTGGCAGCGAGACAGATAAGCAAGTGCTTTATACCTCGCTTTATCGTGTATTCGAACGTCCGGTATGCATCAGCGAAGACGGTCGTTATTTCAGTGCATTCGACGGAAAGATACATGAAGATAATGGCGAGCCATTCTACACGGACGATTGGATTTGGGATACTTACCGTGCTGCCCATCCTTTGCGTCTGCTGATTGACGAAGGAACAGAAAAGAATGTGATTGATTCTTATTTGCGCATGGCGGAACAGATGGGAGATATGTGGATGCCTACTTTCCCCGAAATCACAGGTGACTCTCGCCGCATGAACTCCAACCATGCCGTAGCAACTGTGGCCGATGCGGCTGCTAAGGGATTACAATTCGATTTGGAGAAAGCCTATGAAGCTTGTCGCAAAGGAATAGAGGAAAAGACATTGGCACCGTGGTCGGGTGCCGCTGCCGGTTGGATAGACGATTTCTATAAGAAGAACGGATATATCCCGGCACTCCAGGCAGGAGAGAAGGAGACGGATCCGAATGTGCATCCGTTTGAGAAACGTCAGCCGATTGCCGTTACACTGGGAACTTCCTATGATCAATGGTGCTTATCGAGAATCGCCGACATGCTGGGAAAGAAAGATGATGCTGCCCATTATCTGAAGTGTGCTCATAATTATCGCAATGTGTATAATGCTGAAACAGCTTTCTTTCATCCGAAGGATAAAAACGGCAAATGGATTGAACCGTTTGATTATCGTTTCTCCGGAGGTATGGGTGCCCGCGAATATTATGGCGAAAACAATGGTTGGGTGTACCGTTGGGATGTTCCCCACAATGTAGCTGACCTGATTGCCTTGATGGGAGGTAACGAACAGTTCATTGCCAATCTGGACCAGACTTTCCGTGAACCGCTGGGGCGTGGCAAGCATTCTTTCTATGCACAGATACCTGATCACACGGGCAATGTAGGTCAATTCTCAATGGCTAATGAACCGAGTTTGCATATCCCTTATCTCTACAACTATGCCGGTCAGCCCTGGAAGACACAAAAGCGTATCCGGCAGTTGTTGAAGACATGGTTCCGTAATGACCTGATGGGATTGCCGGGAGATGAAGACGGTGGCGGTATGTCGGCATTTGTCGTATTCTCTTCTTTAGGTTTCTATCCGG
Organism: Bacteroides cellulosilyticus; assembly: GCF_020091405.1. Lineage (NCBI taxonomy): Bacteria > Pseudomonadati > Bacteroidota > Bacteroidia > Bacteroidales > Bacteroidaceae > Bacteroides > Bacteroides cellulosilyticus. The sequence continues at coordinate 778,849 of NZ_CP081903.1, read as the reverse complement.
TGACTCCGGGCTCCCCGTCTTATAACATCGGCAGCCCTCTGTTTACTAAAGCTAAAGTGATGCTGAGCAATGGAAAAGTGTTTGAGGTAGAGGCACAAGGTGCATCGGACGAAAACAAATATATCCAGTCTGCAACGTTGAATGGCAAGGAATGGAATAAGCCCTGGTTCAGCCATGACGATATAAAAGATGGAGGAAGACTGGTATTGGTAATGGGCAACAGACCCAATAAGGCATGGGGTAGTGCGGCAGACTCTGTTCCCCCCTCGGCTGGCAAGTAGGCACCTATAGTGCACAGAGTAGGTGAAAGCCTAAGGCGGAGGTTTATATATCCTTGCGTATATTTATTTATATCGCCCGGTATAAACAAATATATCGAGCGGTATAAATGTATATACGGATCGGTATAAATAAATATACCGCTCGGTATAAATAAATATATCAATCGATATCTTAACTCAATCCTTAGGCTATTGATAAGTAGGAACAGCTAACCTTAGGCCATTGGTAAGCCAGGGCAGCTAAATATTATAAATATTATGAAGAGAAGAACCAAGATTGTATATACCATACTGTTGACACTTATGGCCTGTGCCGCCCGAACGACACAGGCTCAGGAGCTTTATAAGAATGAAAATGCTCCCACCCACGAACGTATCATGGACTTATTGTCACGTTTGTCGGTTGAGGAAAAGATTAGTTTACTGCGTGCTACGTCACCGGGCATCTCCCGTCTGGACATTCCTAAATATTATCATGGCAACGAAGCGCTTCACGGAGTGGTTCGTCCGGGACGGTTCACTGTGTTTCCGCAGGCCATCGGACTGGCGGCTACCTGGGACCCGGTGTTGCAGGAACAAGTGGCTACGGTTATTTCTGATGAGGCCCGTGCCCGTTGGAATGAACTGGACCAGGGACGGGAGCAGAAGAACCAGTTCAGCGATTTGTTGACTTTTTGGTCGCCTACAGTGAATATGGCGCGCGACCCGCGTTGGGGGCGTACTCCTGAGACATACGGTGAAGACCCGTATCTGAGTGGTGTCATGGGGACTGCTTTTGTGAAAGGTTTGCAAGGCAATGATAGTCGTTACTTGAAGATTGTATCGACTCCCAAACATTTTGCAGCCAATAATGAAGAACACAATCGTTTTGTATGTAATCCGCAAATATCAGAGAAGCAACTTCGCGAATACTATTTCCCGGCCTTTGAGGCATGCGTGAAAGAGGGTAAGTCTGCATCTATCATGTCCGCTTATAATGCGTTGAATGATGTGCCTTGTACGCTGAACGCTTGGCTGCTGACCAAAGTGTTGCGTAATGACTGGGGATTCAAGGGCTATGTGGTTTCCGATTGCGGAGGTCCTTCCTTACTGGTCAATGCGCATAAGTATGTGAAGACTAAAGAGGCTGCGGCTACTCTCTCCATAAAAGCGGGTTTAGACCTGGAATGTGGCGATGATGTATATGATGAGCCTTTGTTGAGTGCCTACCGTCAGTATATGGTTACGGATGCTGACATCGATTCGGCTGCCTATCGTGTGCTGCGCGCACGTATGCAGTTGGGGCTATTCGATAGCGGAGAAAAGAATCCTTATACGAAGATATCTCCGGATGTGATAGGGTCGGCAGAGCATCAGGAAGTAGCTTTGAATGCGGCACGTGAATGTATCGTGCTGCTTAAGAATCAGAAAAAGATGTTACCGCTCAATGTCAAAAAGGTAAAGTCGATAGCTGTGGTGGGCATAAATGCTGGTAATTGTGAGTTTGGAGATTATAGCGGTTCGCCGGTGATTGCTCCGGTCTCGGTGTTGCAGGGTATCAAAGATAGGGTAGGCGATGGAGTGAAAGTGGTATATGCTCCTTGGAAATCAGCTGTAGACGGCATGGAGCTTATACAGGGGGCCAATTTTCCGGAAGGATTGAAAGCCGAATATTTTGATAATACGAAGTTGCAGGGTGCTCCGAAGGTGCGCAAAGAAGAATGGATTAACTTTGAGCCTGCTAACCAGGCACCTGATCCTTTCTTACCTAAATCTCCTTTGTCAGCTCGCTGGACAGGAAAATTACGTCCCACGGTCACCGGACAATATACATTCAGTTTTACATCAGATGATGGTTGCCGCTTGAGTATTGACGGCAAGATGCTGATTGATGCATGGCAGGGACATGCAGTCCGTACAGATACAGCTACTATTTATCTGGAAGCCGGAAAGGATTATCAGTTGAAGGCGGAATACTATGATAATCGTGATTATGCTGTGGCGAAACTGCAATGGCGGGTTCCTCAGGTTGGCAAAGTCACTCGTTTGGATTTGTATGGTGAGGCCGGAAAAGCGGTGCGTGAGTGTGAGACGGTAGTTGCTGTATTAGGCATCAATAAGTCGATAGAACGTGAAGGACAAGATAGATATGATATTCAGCTTCCGGCAGACCAGAGGGAGTTCTTGCAGGAAATTTACAAGGTGAATCCGAATATCATAGTTGTATTGGTTGCAGGCAGTTCGCTGACTATCAACTGGATGGATGAACATATTCCGGCTATAGTGAATGCTTGGTATCCGGGTGAGAGCGGAGGTAAAGCTGTGGCGGAGGTTTTGTTCGGTGATTATAATCCGGGAGGCCGTTTGCCGCTGACTTATTACAAGAGTCTGGATGAACTTCCTCCATTTGATGATTATGATATCACTAAGGGACGTACTTATAAGTATTTCAAAGGGGAGGTTTTATATCCTTTCGGTTATGGCTTGAGCTATACTTCATTCAAGTATTCCAATTTACAAGTGGAAGATGGTGAGGACGAAATAAATGTTTCTTTCCAATTGAAGAATACTGGTAAATGTGCAGGGGATGAAGTGGCACAGGTATATGTGAAACTGCCTGAACGGAATGAGGTAATGCCTGTTAAAGAGTTAAAAGGCTTTGAGCGTGTTTCGTTGAAGGGCGGTGAGAGCAAGAAAGTTACTGTCAAATTGCGAAAAGACTTGTTACGTTATTGGGATGAGGAGCAAGGTCGGTTTGTATATCCTTCCGGTGACTATATGATTATGTTAGGCGCATCTTCCGCTGATATCCGTTTGCAGAAAATTGTACCGGTATTGCAAAAGGATAATTATCTGATGCCTCATCCTGAAAAATAAATAGCAATGAAACGAAGCGCTCAAATTCAATGGATATTTTGTCTCTTATTGGGTTGTACTACTTCATTAGTAGCTCAGAATGTGGCAAATTGGGGATTGACTCATCCTCAGCCAAAAGGGACATTGCCGAAATCGAAAGTGCAAATCATGATGCCTTCCCCGAAGGCACAGATACCGATGGAGACGGCCGTAGAAAAAGTGGGCGAGAATGATTTCTTGTTGAACCGGGGCTGGAAACTGACGGATGGCAAGAACGGCTGGTATAATGCAACTGTTCCGGGTACAGTATTGACTACTTTAGTGGATCAGGGAGTATATCCTGATCCTTATTATGGACTGAATAATCTGGCAATTCCCGACACCCTTTGTAGGATGGACTGGTGGTACCGTTTGGAATTCAACTCACCTGTTCCTGCGGAAGGTAGAGAAGCTTGGTTGGTTTTTAAAGGTATAAATTATCAAGCCGAGATATGGCTGAATGACGTATGCCTGGGTACAATGAAAGGTGCCTTTATCCGGGGTGAATTTAATGCAACGGATCATTTGGTGGATGGTAAGAATACATTGGTTGTTCGTATTCTTCCACCACCTAACCCGGGAATTCCTCATGAACAGTCCCCATCTGCCGGCAATGGAATGAATGGCGGACAATTATGTCTGGATGGACCGACCTTTATTTCTTCAGAGGGTTGGGACTGGGTACCGGGCATTCGCGACCGGAATATAGGTATCTGGCAGGATGTACATTTACGTTTCACGAACGGCATTCGTCTGCATGATACGCAGGTGGTTACTCATTTGGCGCTACCGGATACTACAGTTGCTGAAGTTACTGTACGTACGGAAGTAGAAAACCTGCAACCGATAGCCAAGCAAGTATCGGTTGACTTGAATCTTGAAGGTAAACAGATAACTCAGGAGGTAAGCCTCGCACCTGGGGAACGAAAGGTAGTAGTCTTTATTCCGGATGTTTACGAAGCATTGGTGCTGAAATCTCCCCGCCTGTGGTGGCCAAATAATTATGGCCGTCAGGAACTTTATACGATGGATGTGGCTGTAGCGGAAAAGGGAGTGCCATCTGATTCCAAGAAAGTGCGTTTCGGAGTCCGTGAACTCTCTTATGAATTGGAAATTTGTTTTCCTGACGATTCTATCCGTCGGATGGAATATCGCCCGACCGTAATGGGGCAGGGTGAACCTGTTTTTGATAATATAAACCGTAAATATATTGAAGGCGGCATGTGTATGCCTCGTCTGAAAAAGAATGTTGCTTCTGATATTCTTGTGCCGGCACCGGACAAAGCTATGCAGCATTACATGGTGATAAAAGTAAACGGCAAGCGTATCTTCTGTAAGGGAGGAAACTGGGGGATGGATGATGCTATGAAGCGTGTTTCGCGCGAACATCTCGAACCTTACTTCCGTTTGCACAAAGAAGCGAACTTTAATATGATCCGTAACTGGACAGGTGAGAGTACGGAAGAGGTTTTTTATGAATTGTGTGATGAATACGGCATGCTGGTATTCAATGATTTCTGGCTGAGTACGCAAGGTTATAATATGCCGGTAAATGATGACAACCTATTCCTGCAGAATGCGGAAGATGTTGTGGTGCGTTTTCGTAATCATCCTTCCATTGCTGTTTGGAATCCCCGTAATGAAGGATTCGCCCCTGCTTATATTGAAGAACGGCTTGCAAAGATGATTGCAGAGAAGGACGGTACCCGTTACTATAGTCCGAACTCTACACATTGTAACCTAAGACCAAGCGGTCCATGGAACTATCATAAGAATCCGGTAGATTATTATCGTAACCGGGCACATGGGTTCAATACGGAGCAAGGTTCGACTTCCATCCCTACGGAAGAATCTATTCTGGCTATGATGGATGTGAAAGATGCCTGGCCTATCAGTGATGTTTGGTATTATCATGATCTGCATGGGGGACAGAGGGAATTTATGGAAGACATAGATCGGAAATACGGAAAGCCGACGGACTTGAAAGACTTTAGCCGAAAAGCACAGATTGCCAACTATGACAGCCATCGTGCCATGATGGAAGCATGGAACAGTAAAATGTGGAACAGTACAAGTGGCCTGTTGCTCTGGATGAGCCATCCGGCATGGCCCAGTATGGTCTGGCAAATTTATTCTTGGGATTATGAAACCTTCGGATCTTTCTATGGTTGCCGCAAGGCGTGTGAACCTGTCCATATTCAGAAGAATCTTGATGACCAGAAAATAATAGTAGTGAATACTACTTTAAAGGAAATGAAAGGAGCCAAAGCTATCTATGAAGCTTACTCTCTGGAAGGTAAATCTTTGTTCCGACGGGTATTGAAAGTAAATGTAGCGGCCAATGGAACAACAGAATGTTTTGTGCAGGATAAGCCTCTTGGCATTACCGGGGTATATCTGGAGCGTCTGCTGTTGACTGATAAATATGGAAGGACAGTTTCTGTCAATGATTATTGGCAAGACAATGGCAAAGGAAACTTTCTGGATTTTAATTCATTGGAGGAAGCCTCGGTAGCTTGTAAACTAATCAGTAGAAAGAATAATCGGGTACAAATTGAATTACGTAATACAGGTGTAAAGCCTGCCATTGCCTTGAAACTAAATGTACGTGAGCCGGATACGGACAAACGTATCCTGCCTGCTTATATCTCAGACGGCTATTTTAATTTATTATCGGGAGAAAAGAGAACTATCACAATAGAATATATGTCGCAAAGAGAGGCTTCGATTTCTGTAGAAGGATATAATTTGAAGCGCAGCAGGTTGTTAACTCTGAAATAAGAAAGTAAATATATGTGGAATAAGAAGATACTATACTTCGCTTTGGTTTGTATAGCATCGTTGGGAGTATGTGCCCAACCAGTTATACGTCAGGTTCATTCCAACCGCTTTCCTGCAACTTATAGTAAGTGGCAGGAAGCCTTGCTAGCCGGTAATGGTAAGATGGGAATCATGGTTTTTGGAAACCCTCTGCATGAAACGGTTGTTTTCACTGACCGTTTCTTCAACTTCCCTGGTGTAAAGTCACGTACATTTGCCGAAGTACCTCGTGATACACTCGATTTAATAAAGAAATATTGTGCTATCGGAAAGTTTAAGGAAGCTAATGATTTAGCTGTACGTACTTCCCATTGGCATGATGGAGGAGAAGGCGGTAGGCATCCCGGCTTTGTGCTCAATATTGATATGGATGCGGATGGGGAAATAAAAGACTACCGTCGCATCTGTAATTATGAAACCGGAGAAATAATAGTTCGGTGGAGTGACGACCGTGGAGAATGGGAGCGTCGGTCATTTGTTTCCCGCGATGCCAATGTTTCGGTATTCGAACTGCAAGCACCTGCTTCCGGTGGCCTGAGTTGCGCAGTCAGTTTGCAAATGCTTGAAGAGATGAATTTCCCGAAAGGAATGAAAGTGAATAGCCTGCATGCGAAAGATTATCTGAATATCCGTGTGAACTATGCTCCGCCAATGGATGCGGAAGGTTATGAAGGGGGGATTCGGGTAAAGCAGTCGGGCGGTTCCAGTTTTTTACGTAATGACACTTTATATATACAGAACGCTTCGAAAGTACTCTTGCTGGCACGTACCGAAAAGTACGCTACGGATTGTATGGCGGAGTGGGATAAAGGTTTACTGAAAGAAGCATTGAATAAGATAAAACCGGATTATAAATCTCTTGTGAAGGCTCATAAGGCTATACATGCCGCAATCTTCAACCGTGTGAAGATGGACTTGGGCGCATCTCCTGCCGAACGATTGCTATCTAATGAAGAATTATTGGAAAAACAGAAACAAACGGATTCACCTGTGCTGGCATTGTGGGAAAGGATTTTCTATGCAGGAAGATATCATTTCTTGTCTTCCGGCAATGAACTGACACCTCCTGATTTATTAGGAATCTGGACAGGTGATTGTAATGCGGGATGGGGAGGTTATTATCATTTGGATGCAAACCTGAACTTGCAGGTCAGTGGCGGAAATATTGGTGCTATGCCCGAAGTGATGGAGGGATATTTTCATCTGAATGAGGTTTGGCGGAAAGATTTTGAAATCAATGCTACTAAACTACTAGGCTGTCGCGGTATGCTGGCCTGTGGCAATACCCCCGGGCTTTCTTCTGGATTGATGGCTTCTATCAATGATTTCTATCCATATCATTATGCTACGGGTGAGGAAGCCTGGCTGCTTTATCCTTTTTGGGAGCACTACCTGATAACGGAAGATAAAGAGTTTCTGAAGGACCGCTTGTTTCCTTTACTGAAAAGTATGGGAGATTTCTATGAAGACTTCTTGAAGTATAAGGATGGGGAAGGGCATTACATTATTACTGGTTCTGTTTCACCGGAAAATCAACCGTCAAACTTGCGTGTGTCTTTGCTGAACAACTCCGCTTTTGATCTTTCCGGAGCTCGCTTTTTATTGTCTACCTTAATTAAAGTATGTAATTTATTGAATGAAGAACAGGGCGTCAATGGTGGTAAGGCTCGTTGGCAAAGTCTGTTGGATGCACTGCCTCCTTACCAGATTAATGAAGATGGGGCCATCAAGGAGTGGGGCTGGCCGGGCTTGGCTGAGAGTTATAACCATCGGCATTCCAGCCATTTGATGATGGTGTGGCCTTATCGTGAATTCTCGGAAGGCAGGACTCCGGAACTTTATAAAGCAGCTCATAGGGCTTTGCAGATGCGAGACCGTCATAATTATGAGAATGCGGGACATGGATTCCTGCATGCGGCTTTGATTGCCGCAGGGTTGCATGATGATGCTTCTTTAAAAAATAAGTTGCTGACGCTGACTCAAAAAGACTTTTACTTTAATAGCCTGTCTACGGCACATTACCCGAATTTCGGAACTTTTTGTACAGATGTCTGCCATGCAGTACCGGGTGTGTTGATAGAGATGCTGGTGGGGTCGGATGAAGAAGGCATTGAACTGTTGCCTGCTTTGGTGGATGGCATTGAACGTGGCTGTATCAATGGAATAAAAGCACGATGCGGAGTGACGGTGGAACAGCTCTCGTGGAACCTTTCCGATAAAAAGATATATGTCAAGCTCTGTTCTACAAAAGACCGGAAAATAAGATTGAAATTTGGGCAATGGTATGATGAAGCCATTTCATTGCGAGGTGGAAGAGTTGAGAAGGTTACAATCACTTACTGATAGAGAAAGATCTATTAATTACTAATATCAAAACACATTACTTATGAAAAAGAAGTTTTATCCGATTTTTGCTTTGTTCCTGGCGGGATTTATGTTCTCCTGTCAATCTTCTAAAAGTAACTCGGCGAAAGAGGAAGTTACCGGGATTGACAGTATGGCTCCGAATCCGTTTATCACGCACATGTATACAGCCGATCCTTCGGCACATGTATGGGCGGACGGACGTTTGTATGTATATGCTTCGCATGATATAGATCCTCCGCGTGGTTGCGACTTGATGGACCGTTACCATGTGTTCTCTACAGACGACATGGTACATTGGAAAGATCATGGTGAGATATTGAATTCATCACAAGTCCCTTGGGGACGCAAAGAGGGTGGATTCATGTGGGCTCCCGACTGTGCCTACAAAGATGGTACGTACTATTTTTACTTTCCGCACCCCAGTGAAACCAAAACAGACAAGAGTTGGAAGATTGGTGTGGCCACCAGTAAGGAACCGGCTGCTAACTTTACCGTGCAGGGCTATATAGAAGGGATGGATCCGTTGATTGATCCTTGTGTATTTGTGGATGATGACGGTCAGGCGTACATTTATAACGGAGGCGGAGGAATTTGTAAAGGTGGTAAGCTGAAAGATAATATGGTTGAACTGGATGGTGAAATGAAAGATATGGAAGGTTTGGAAGATTTCCATGAAGCCACATGGATTCATAAATATAATGGGAAATATTATCTTTCTTATTCAGACAACCATGATGAAAACTGGAATGACGGTGTGAAAGGGGATAATCGTATGCGCTATGCCATCAGTGACAATCCGCTCGGCCCCTGGAAAGCTATGGGTATCTATATGGAGCCTACGGATAGCTATACCAATCATGGTTCTATCGTAAAGTATAAAGGTGAGTGGTTTGCATTCTATCACAACAGTGCTTTGTCCAATCATGATTGGTTACGTTCTATTTGTGTAGATAAACTCTACTACAATGAGGATGGAACCATTCAAATGGTAAAACAAAGAAAATGAGATAATTTATGAGGTTCGTAAATATTATTATACTATTCCTGTTAGGAGGAACCGTTTCAGCGCAGAAAGTCGAGTGGTATGTTACCACTCAGACTTCTCCGTGGGTGAAGCAGAAGATAAAATCAGAGCGGACAACTATCGGAGAAGAAATAGTGCTTGACCCGACTCAACGCTTACAGTTGATTACAGGTATAGGCGGCTGCTTCAATGAAATGGGTTGGGACGCACTGAATGCATTATCGACCGGAGATCGTGAGGCTGTTCTTCAAGCTATATTTGGTAAAGAAGGGGCTTGTTTTGATTATTGTCGTCTTCCGATGGGAGCCAATGACTTTGCTATGAGTTTCTACTCTTCGGCTGATATTGCGGAGGACTTTAATCTGGTGAATTTCAATATTGACCGTGACCGATATATTCTGATTCCTTATATTAAGGCTGCCCGTCAGGTAAATCCTGACCTGCGTATTTGGGCTTCTCCCTGGTGCCCTCCGGTATGGATGAAGACAAATAATCATTATGCTTCCGCTGTTCGTCCGTCGGGAGAAGCAGATGTGAACGGGCTTTTGCCGGGAGAAACAATCGCTGAATTTAGTACCGGTTTCCGGATGGAAGAAGGGTATCTGAAGACGTATGCCGATTATTTTGCACGCTTCATTAAAGCCTACGAGGCAGAAGGATTACCGCTGGAATGTATCCATGTGCAGAATGAACCTTGCTCCAATCAGGTGTTCCCCAGTTGTAAATGGCGTACGGAAGATTTGACATTCTTCTTGGGACATTATCTGGGACCGACTTTTGAAAAAGAAAATATCCAAACAGATATTTATTTTGGAACCATTAATACGGCCAATCCGGATTATGTGCGTGTTGCCTTGAAGGACGAGCAGGCTGCTAAATACATAAAGGGAGTGGGCTTCCAGTGGGATGGGAAAAAGGCTATTCCAACCATTCATCGTGAATATCCTGAATTAAGGCTGATGCAAACTGAAACAGAATGTGGCAACGGAGCAAATACATGGGATTATGCCGAATATACATGGAATCTGATGAAGCATTATTTCAGTAATGGTATCAATTCTTATCATTATTGGAATATGATTCTTCCTAGTCCGGGTATCAGTCCTTGGGGCTGGAATCAGAATTCGATGGTTTCCATTGATAAGAAGAAACAGACCGTGACGTATAATCCGGAGTTCTATCTAATGAAGCATTTAGGGCATTTTGTGCGTACGGGTGCCTATAGACTGGAAACACCGTCAGATAAAAATATGCTGGCTTTTGTAAATCAGGATGGCACTGTCAGTGTTATTGTTGCTAATGTAACTGATGCGGAAGAGACGATGAGTCTTGAAATAGGGGGACAGAAAGTTACATTAACTCTACCACCTCACTCTTTCCATACAGTAAGCTGGAAGAAATAATCTTCTCATCCGGTTTTCTGTAAGAATCTGTTTTAATAATGCGGAGTAAAATTTAATCGGGTTCTAATATATTAGAAAACAATTTTTCGTTTTAAATACTTTATTATACTTAGTTTGTAGTAAAAGTTGGTTATAATGAAGTAGTTGTTTAATGACCTGTATATGAGACTGCTATGAACATAAAATATTTTTCTTATTTCTTCTGCCTGCTTTTGGGGCTGGCAGTATCTTTTTACTCAATTCCCGTTCAGGGGAAAAGTGAAAACTGTATTTCTAAAAGCAAATGGTACGAAGGGGACCGTTATGATTTCAAATTCCAAGGGCGTGATGCTATTATTGTTGTACCCCAAAAAGCAGCTACCGGTAATCCGTGGATATGGCGTCCGGCTTTCTTCGATGCATTTCCAGCTGTTGATAAAGCTCTGTTGGAAAGAGGCTTCCACGTGGTTTACTTGGATGTTACAAATGATTATGCCAGTCCATGGGCTATTGAATTGGGCAACCGTTTCTACAAGGAAATGGTGGAGAATTACGGGCTTTCTTCTAAAGTAGTAATGGAAGGATTTAGTCGAGGAGGACTCTATTCCATTGTTTGGGCTTCCCGAAATCCGGATAATGTTGCTTGCCTCTACCTTGACGCACCGCTCAGTGATGTATTTACTTGCTTGAAGAGACTCCATAAAGCGGCATGGAAAACTTTATTGAAAGAATGGAATCTGACAGAAGAAACCATTGACCGCTTCGACGGCAATCCTATAGACAATTTGGAGCCATTGGCTAAAGCGGGTGTGCCTATTATCAGTGTGTGTGGAGATAACGATCGGAGTGTACCGATTGAGGAGAATATGATGGTGATACGTAAACGTTACTTGGCATTGGGTGGAAATGTAGAATTGATAATAAAGCCGGGATGCGATCACCATCCGCATAGTCTTGAAGATCCTCAACCTGTGGTCGATTTTATTATGCGTCAACAGCCGGAGTATAAGAAATACCAGCACTATACCATTCGTGGCAGTTTGCACAACTCGTTCATTAAGTTTGAACGGGAACGTCGGGGAAGGGTGGCTTTTATCGGTGGATCTATCACAGAGATGGTGGGGTGGAAAGACATGATGGAGCAACAGTTACAACAGCGTTTCCCTTTTACGGCTTTTGAGTTTGTAGAAGCTGGCATCAGTTCTACGGGAAGTACTCCCGGAGCCTTCCGTTTGGACAACGACGTATTGTCGAAAGGTAAGATAGACTTGTTGTTCATTGATGGATCAGCAAACGATATGACAAACGGTTTTACGCCCGAGGAGCAGGTGCGGGGAGTGGAGGGAGAAATCCGTCATGCTTTGGAAGTTAATCCGGAAACGGATATCGTGTTGACTCATTTTGCAACGGACGGCTTCCTGCCTATCATTGCTAAACGGCAGATGCCGGATGCTATTTTAAATCACGAGCGGGTGGCAAATCATTATCGGGTGTCGTCCGTCAATTTGGCACAAGAGATTTCAGAACGGTTGCAGGATGGGCAGTTTACTTGGAAAGATTTTGGATACGCACATCCTCATCCTTATGGGCAATCTATTTATACTGCAGCCATCAGTAATTTGCTGGACGCCATGCAGAGGGAAATAAATGCTGAAAGTATACGCCGGCCGCATGATGTTCCTACCATGCAACTCGATCCATACAGTTACACCAAAGGGCATTTTATCCCTCTCAGTCGTGCGCGTATCGGTCGTGGATGGAAGATTATAGACGATTGGAATCCGGACAATAAATATGAAAAGCGAAAAGGATTTGTACATATTCCCATGCTGGAAGCAACACGTCCGGGCGATCGGTTGACACTTCTTTTCAAAGGAAGGGCTATCGGGATTTTTTGTGTTTGCGGACCGGCGGCAGGTATACTGGAATATAGTGTGGATAATGCACCGTTCAAGAAACTGGATACTTATACAGCATGGAGTTCAGCCCTGTATATTCCGTGGGTATATATGTTAGAGACAGAGTTGAAGGACACTGAGCATACATTGCGCTTGCGTATCTCGTCCGACAAAAATCCCCGTTCGTTGGGCACGGAATGTCAAATAAGGAACTTTGTGGTTAATAAATAAGAATTTTATGTAGTTATTATGTGATCTGTTAAGGACTCAGTCTTAGCTTTACTCTTGCCTTAATATATTAAAACAATAAAATAGATAGTTCTGTATTTCAGGTGGAAAAATCATTAATCTGAATACTATTATCGAAATTTGATATGATTCTTTATTGAGTGTTAATGTATTTCGGATCGGTGTCAATAATCAACAAAGAGAGAATGAAATGTCTTTTAGAAGTACTTAAAAATAAATTATATCATGAAAAATTACACACTTACCCTCTGTATTATAATGTTTCCATTGATTGTTTCTGGTCAAAATCTCACATTGAAAACTAAGAGTTTGTATGAATTGGAAGCCATAAGAGACAGCATGAATAAGGTATTATCCGAAGAAATCTTATTCCGTAAAGATAGTGTAAATCAAAAGCTGTATAAAGTAGCCTATATAGCTCCTACGGATAGTTTGGAAATAGCCGAATGGCCATATAATCGGGCTGTTGGTACAAATACCTCCTTACATTCGATAGAAATAAGAGAAAACGATACAAAAGTTACCTTTCTGCAACCTATATACTGGGATTGGCAATGGCTCAACTATGGTAAAGGTTACACCATTGTAGATAGAGTAACAGGAGATAAGTATAAAGTACGTGGATATGATGGGGGAGGAGAACTGGGTAAACTCATGATCATTCAAAATTGTAATGGAAAAGCCATCTATGTCAGTCTGTTGTTCCCCAAATTAGGGAAAAATGTGAAAAAGATTGATATTATTGCATATCCTCATAAGGATGATGTTCATCCCTCAAATTCTGTTCCTAGTGATGGAACGGCATATCTTAATATTAATATTGAGGACTATTTAGTTAAGTCTTCAAAAGCCCCCCAAATATACGACTAGTATATCAAGAATCTTTTAGCCTTGTATTTCTTCTATTTGAATGGCATAGCTTCAATAAAAGAAATACGGGGCTAAATGCGAAGAATATTTTATTCTCCTTCGAATTTCTTTTCTTTATTTTGTAAAGTTTCCTGTTGGTAGTTCTTTCCTTGAAGCCCTAGAATCTTTTAATTAAATTGAAGCTAAGCGAATAAGATGGCAGAAATATTTGCTGTATTTCGTTTCCTTTTATTCGCTTATTTCGTTTTTTGTTTTCTGTAATAATGCGCATTGTTGTGAATGCTGTATATACAGGCGATTTTAGAGTGCTTATTAATGGCTTTCTGATATATAATGTCTTCATAGATTGAATATCCCAATCTTCACGATCCGATATTGTCATATCGGCAACAGCATAAGCATTAAGTAAGCTGTTTCTTAGCAATTTTATAAATCAATTGCTTTTAGCTATAGGAGTTCATACTAAAATTACTAGAAAGCTTAAAATTAATGCAATATTAATTAGTTTTTATGTAATTTTTATATGATTTATTAATGGTTTGCTTATAGTTTTGCTTTCGTTTTTAATATATCAAAAACAAAGATAATTGTTAATTAAATTACAAAAAAGAAAAGTGTATTATGAAAAAGCACCTTTTTAAGAAGAACAAAAGCGAGAAAGAACGGGTTCGGAGTTTTCCGTGTGTTCAGAAGCAACAGCGCCACTATCGGATAGCTGTGCCGCTGGTATGTCTTGTATTTGGTCTCTGTGCCTGTGAGGAATACAAGTTCCCAGTGACAGATGTGCCGGGGCAGTTTGAATTTATTCCGCCCAGTGATGTAGACAAGTTGGCTGCCGAGGGAGCTGATGGACAAATCAAATTGACATGGAATGTAGCCTTATCAGAGTCGTTGAAAGCAATCCATGTGACTAACCAGAACACTGGTCAAGAACAGGTAGTAGGAGGTACTGATACGGAAGTTGTCTTTACCGGTTTGACTAACTATGAGAAGTACACATTTATGGTTAAGACGGAAAATCAGAATGGTCAACTTGCTTATGGCGTTACGATTAGTGCCAAACCATGGGTACACGATAATGTGAGTCCCGGTGCGGTAATTGATTTGACCGGTTATAAAATGGGAGATGAAACAGCATTTGCTGTATGGAAAAGTCCTGAAGACAATGACGTGAAAGAGTTTAGAATTGAGTTGGGTACTTCGTCCATGACTGTAGATGCAGAAACTACTGTTGCTTCTATCATGGGTGATATCACTCAACCATTGAAAGTGTATGCCATTGACTATTCCGGTAACATTTCTGTAGCAGCAGAAACACTAGCTAATGCGCCTGTAGTGACTATTGATGGTTATGATGATGGAGCAGACTTTGTAGGATTGAATCCAGCTATCAACAGTAATGATATCCCGAATAAAACTACTGAATATATCCGAATTCACAAAGATCCTGTTATTACAGGTATTGATGGTTATGTGCTTTATTATGAGGGCACTGAAATGGCTAAAACTGCCAGTGCAGTACCGGGTGAAATGGAGACGTTGACGATGCCTATGCAACAAGGGAAACGTCTTTGGGTAGATGATGCTAAAACAGACGGTTATTGGCTTGTGCCTGTACAGGTTGGAATCATATCTGGTGGCAAAGAAATCTCCAGATATGACTATCTGACTTACAACAATATACCTGGTACGTTACAGTTGACTACTGCAGACTTTATCAATAATGAGAATCGCGGTGATGGTGGAGCTATTAGACGTAACAATGATGGTAATCTCTATACCAGTTTGCTTGGTAACAATGATGGTCCTGAAGTGTGGTGTACGTATACCATTAATGTACTGGAAGACGGTGACTATGACGCATTCATGTTCTATTCTAATGAAGCAAACAAACCCTTCTGGCTTTCGGTAGATGGAGGTGAGAAAGTAGAGGGTAAAACAGGAGTAGGTGGAGTAGGTACAGGCAACTGGGATTTCTATGCGCCGGCAGACCCTGTCACTCTCTCTCTTACAAAGGGACAACATGAATTACGTGTGGATATCACCCCTGGTGGTTGGAATTGTCAGAAAATTATTTTTAAGAAGAAATAAGCTATGAGAGCACTAACAAATATAAAAAGAAAAATTGGACGGTTTGTGGGCATAAGCGCATTGCTGCTTGTAGTTGGCGTAGCCCATGCGCAGCAGACCAAATCAATCCAAGGTTTGGTGTTGGATGAAACCAATCAACCATTGATTGGTGCCACAGTTCGAGTAACTAACAGTACGGTTAATGGTGGAATCACCGATGTGGATGGGGTATTCAAATTGGATAATGTACGAACGGGAGATACATTGAAAGTATCTTATATCGGTTATCAAGATTATCGGCAGGTAGTTAAAGCAAGCGATAATTTCTTCCGCATCTCCCTGTCTCCGGATGAGACACAATTGGAGGAAGTGGTGGTAGTAGGATATGGCCAACAGAAGAAAGCTTCGGTGGTGGGTGCCATCGCAACAGTTTCGGTAAAGGAGCTTAAGCAAAGTCCTGTATCCAATGTATCCAATGCCTTAGCCGGGCGATTACCAGGTTTGATTACTGTACAACGTTCCGGTGAGCCAGGGGCGGATCAGGCGACTTTGTATATTCGCGGTATCAGTACATTCGGTTCTGGACAAGACCCGCTCATCTTGATTGATGGTATTGATCGTGGTAAGGAAGGACTTGCCATGATGGAATCTTCGGAAATTGAGAATATCAGTATCTTGAAAGATGCCTCGGCTACAGCTGTATATGGTGTACGTGGTGCGAATGGTGTGGTACTTGTTACTACCAGGCGCGGTACAGTGGGTAAACCTGTCATTTCCTTCTCGGCCGACTTTGGTCTGCAATCGCCCTCTTCAATGCCCGAACTGGTAGGTGCGTATGATATGGCCGTGTTGACAAATGAAGCTTTGGTGAACAATGGTCAATCTCCCAAATATTCACAGGATCAGTTGAACATATATAAAAGTGGAGGAGGAAATCCTTTCTTGTATCCTGATATTAATTGGTTTGATGAAGTGTTGAAGAAAAATGCTTATATGCAACAGTACAATGCCAGCATTACCGGTGGATCGGAGAAAATGCAATATTTTGTGTCTGCTAATGTGTTGAGACAAGAAGGTATATTCCGCCGTGGTGCTTACAATGATAATTATAGTACTAATGTAAGCTATACCAAGTATAACTTCAGAAGTAACCTTGACTTCCAGTTGAACAATGTTATTTCAGCTAAATTGACCTTGGCAGGTGTAATTGGCGATAAGCGTCGCCCGTCGTCTGGAGTGAACTCCATCTTTGAACGTGCTCGTGTAGCCAGTCCAAATGTGACGCCTATTCGCAATCCGGATGGTACATGGGGGGCTCCTCCTACGACTAACCACAATGTGCTTGCCCATTTGGTATCTCATGGATATTCTAAGGAAGCAGAATCGGCTATTACTGCTACATTGGGTGCTTCCGCCGACTTGTCGGAATGGGTAAAGGGATTGAGTGTGAATGTTGATTTCTCTTTCGACTTCGACAACTTATATACATACGATCACAGAAAAGATGATGATATGTTTACTTTTGGTCCTAATGTTGAAACCTATCCTCATATGGTAATCGGCAGTCCGTTAGGATTTGGAGGAAATATTAATTCCTACAATACCAGATACGTAATTGAGCCCTCTATCCGCTATAACAATACGTTTGGTAGTGATAAACAGCATGCCGTTTCCGGTTTGATATTGATGAATGCACAAGAGAATACCGTACGCGATCAGGAAGTTGCTTATCGCCGTTTAGGAATAGTAGGGCGTGTGACTTATGGTTACAGAGACAAATATTTGGCCGAGGTGAACGCCGGTTACAATGGTTCCGAGAACTTTGCTCCGGGCAATAGATTCGGTTTCTTTCCTTCCGCTTCCGTTGGATGGGTATTTACAGAAGAAGATTGGTTCAAATCAAACAAGGTGTTGGATTACATGAAACTGAGAGCCAGTTATGGTATGGTAGGTAATGATAATATTGGTGGCGAACGCTTCTTCTACGAAAGTCGTTGGGGCGGCGGTGGCGATGCTAAATTCGGTATCAATAAAGGCGGAACAGGAAACGGTGGTGGATTGAAAGAAGTCCGTAACGGAAATCCTGGCTTGACGTGGGAAACCGCTCATAAGTTCAATTTCGGCTTTGACTCCCGTTGGTTTAATAATCGCTTCGAGTGGACCACTGATGTGTTCTATGAAAAAAGAACCAATATCCTTACCAATATAGATATTGTTCCGGCCACCTATGGAGGACCTGCGATTACAGCCAATGCAGGAAAGGTAGAAAATAAAGGTATTGAGCTGGACGGAACATGGCACGAAAGGTTAAACAAAAACTTTGATTATTTTGTAGGTGGTATGTTCTCTTTTGCCCGCAATAAAATACTCGAAAGACCGGAAACTCCGAGAGCTTATCCATACTTGCAGCAGGTAGGCTACCGCGTAGGTCAGGCTAGAGGATTTATCGCTGAAGGATTGTTCCAGTCGGAAGAAGAAATTTTGAGAAGTCCCGCTCAGTTCGGACCTCTTTATCCGGGTAATATCAAGTATGCGGATATCAACGGTGATGGTGTCATAGACGATAATGACCAGCATCCGATAGGATTTACCAATGTTCCTGAAATAATGTACAGTGTGAAAATGGGCTTCAAGTACAAGAATTTTGACTTTAGCTGTCTGTTCCAGGGAGCAGCCAATGTGAACTATGATTTCAGAACCGGTGCCAATATGCCGTTCAATAACGAAAACAGTACACCTATTGTTGAATGGTTAGATCGCTGGACACCGGAGAATCGTGACGCGAGCTTGCCTCGTCTTATCCCTGCGATAGGATCGACAGGTAACGATGGAAACAGAAGCAGTACCTTCTGGTTGAAAAACGGTAACTACATCCGTTTGAAGAATATAGAGATCGGTTATACACTTCCTGATAGTTGGATGAAAGCCATTAGAGGAACTGATGCTCGTCTTTATGTCAATGGAATAAACCTGGTGACTTGGGATAAAGTTCCGGTATATGACCCGGAAAATACAAATGCCAGCTATCCTTTGATGAAAGTAGTCAATGTCGGAGTTAAAGTGTCATTCTAAAAAAGTGATGAAATGAAAAAGAAAAATTATTTATTGTTAGGGCTTACAATGCTCTTATGTTCATGTCAGGATTATCTGGATAAACCTGCAAGTAATGATATGGATATCGATAAAGCCTTTGCAACAGTGATAGAGGCGAAAAAAGTGATGAATGATATCTACTCTGAAATGTATGGTAACGCTTATAATGTGACTGCTCGCGGAGTGATATATGACTGTGCTGCAGATGATGGAATCGGTGGTTACGCCCCCTTGTGGACGGACAAAGTCCAGTTTGGTATGTGGACGCCGGATGACGGTGGTGGCGATGGTGAGGAAGGTTCCATCCCTACTATCGGTTTCTGGAAAAATACCTATGCGAGAGTTCGTAAGGCTAATTTGTTCTTGGAAAACATAGATAGAGCGCAGGGATCAGAAGAGGATAAAGTTCTGATGAAAGCGCAAGTCAGATTTTTACGCGCATTCTTCTATGAAGAGCTTATCAGACGTTTTGGAGGAGTTATCATCTTAGACCATTCTGTGGATCCTAACAACTATACAGAGCTGACCAATCAGCCTCGTAACACGTTTGAAGAGTCAGTAGAATGGGTATGTAACGAGTTGGAAATGGCAGCCAGGGATCTTCCTTCGAATGTTGCGGCCACTCCTAATAAGGTCGGTATGGCTACCAGTGCAGCTTGTTATGCTTGTATAGCCCGTTTACGTCTTCAGGCTGCCAGCCCGTTATTTAATACAGATTCTCCTGTGTCATCCGAGTATACTGATATCCAGTGTTATATGAATTATGACAAATCAAGATGGAGAAAGGTTGTTGAGGCTTGTAAAAAGGTTATGGATGATCCCACTTACTCTTTGGAATCTCCACAGTCTGAACCTGACGATCCGGAGTTGGAACCGGGTACTTGGGAATATTATTATCGCAAATTTGTTGATAGGCAGTTTAAATATACGCCGGAAATCATTTGGCTTTCTCATCCTACTATTGACGGTCGCTGGGAAGGTATCAATGCACAGTGGAGAAATCGTACGGAAAATGGTTTCCACTGGATGAACGGTAGTTATCAGTTGGCTATGGAATTTGAGATGTATCCCAGCGGATTGATGCCTTCAGATCCGGAAAGTGGTTACGACTTTACTAACGCCAAGCAGGGCGAAGATCGTGATCCTCGTTTCAAGGCTACCCTCGCATTCCCTGGTGCCAAGTATGATAAATATACTTATCAGCCATGGGCTGGCGGTTCGGATTCGAATAATCACGGTTGGGCGGAAGCTGTTCTCACTGGAATTTGTTTACAAAAGTACATCGATCCTATGTTCTCGGATTCAGATCCAAACAATGGCGGTCGTGGTAATTGCCGCAGAAACTTCACTCGTATTTTCGCCTTGAATGAACTGTT
The DNA here is from genome assembly GCF_020091405.1 of Bacteroides cellulosilyticus. Taxonomy (NCBI): domain Bacteria; kingdom Pseudomonadati; phylum Bacteroidota; class Bacteroidia; order Bacteroidales; family Bacteroidaceae; genus Bacteroides; species Bacteroides cellulosilyticus. The sequence continues at coordinate 758,545 of NZ_CP081903.1, read as the reverse complement.
GTTGAATTTTGCAGAAGCACAGAATGAGCTTGATGCTACTCCTTCTCAAGCAGTTTATGATGCTGTCAACCGGATTCGCAACCGTGTAGGTATGCCTGATCTGCCTACTGGGCTGACTCAAGCTGAGATGCGTCAGAAGATTTGGCACGAGCGTCGTGTAGAGTTGGCTTTTGAAGATTTCCGATTCTTCGACATCCGTCGCTGGAGAATAGCAGAAGAAGTGATGAATGGTAAATACATTCAAGGATATGATGTTCCTAAACCGCAAGACGGAGGTTTCTATAATATTGTGAATGTAAAAAGGCCGTTAATCTTCCAGAAGAAGGATTATCTGTTCCCGCTTGGTACATCAGAAATATTGATGAACCCTGCACTTCAGCAAAATCCGAACTGGCCTAAGTTATCAACAGCAGCTAATTAATAAATAGAATGAGAAATATGAAAAAATATATCTATCTGTTTATTATGCTTGTATGCATAATGAGCAGTTGCACAAGACCCGAAGACGGATTAGTGATTCCACCCAGCATAAATGCCAATTTGACCCGCTTCCGAGTGTATCAGAATCAGAATATTTATTTTGATGCGACTATCGATCAGGAAGCTCACACAGTGTCACTTACCATTCCGGAAGGAATTGATAAAACGACTATTCGCCCCGAGATTATTGTGTCGGAAGGAGCGGTAGTAACACCGGCATCGGGCGCAATGCAAGATTTTACCAATCCGGTTGAATATACAGTTGTGTCTCCAAATGGTGAGACAACCAACGTCTATACAGTTACAGTAAATTATTAAAGAGTAAGCAATATGAAAAAATATTTTATAGCACTATTCTTTTTGCCGTTGTTATTGATTGCATGCGAAGAAGAAGGTCCGCTTCCACCGATGCCTCCATACATTTTTTTCAATAATGATGTAAATACGTATGTGATAGATCCGAGTGATTTCTCTCTGACCGATGATCCGGAAGCGAAGGTGGACACCATTGTTGGTAGAATATATGCCCAGCAAAAATTCCGGTCCTTTACCATGGGAGATTCTGTGATGACATCTGATATTTTAGGAGATAGTATCTCTCGGATATTCAAGTTAGCTGTGCCGCTTGAAGGTAAAACGGAGGATTTTGACGTTTCTTTTATGGTGACTGACCAAGTAGGTAATACAGTGTCTACTCCGTTTCACTATCTTATAGCTAAGCCCATTGATACCTATACCGTGACTTTGGGGGCGCAATATAATCCTTACTTAGGCTTTTTCTTCTCATTTGAGGACAAAAAAGTGTATACAGTGTCTGAAATGAAAGCAATGAAGAACCCTCAAGGATTCTGTTTCGGCTATAACATAGGTAAAAAAGAGATCCTGTTCGTTTCTCCGTCTGACTTGATTCTGCAGAATATTTTGCCCGATTACAAAGCAGGCTACATTACCAGTTTTGTAAGTGTACCGGCTGTAAAGGGAAAACCCATCACTAAGAGTGTGTTTGATAATATGACGAATGACGCGTTGATGCGCAATCTCAATATGATTGAATACGCTACCTTTAGTACGGCTACAGTGAATGAGGGCATGGCTTACCTGTTTAAGAATGAAGATAACTCTGTTCGAGGTATGATGTTTGTTGAATCATTAACGTCAGGTGTGGGTGGAAATGTTACACTGACCATTAAAATGATGCGATAAAAAGCAACAGAACATAGATCTCTAATTAGTTCCTGCCATAAGTCCGATTAACACTCGGCTTATGGCTGGTTTCGTTTATGAGAGTTAAACTGTCATGTACTATTAATTTAATATGATGAAAAAACTGATTTTTTTCCTGTTGTTTGCGTTGGGCATAAGTACCCATGTTGATGCACAGAAGACGTATAAGGCCTACATGGTTTCCAACACCCATCTTGATACACAGTGGTTGTGGACTGTACAGACAACCATTGACCATTATTTATACCGTACACTCACTCAGAATTTCTGGTTAATCGACCATTATCCCGGTTATATTTTCAATTTCGAAGGAGCGGTTCGTTACAAATGGACTAAGGAGTATTATCCGGTTGAATATGAACGGCTGAAAAATTATATAAAGGCAGGCCGTTGGAATATTTCGGGGAGTTCGTGGGATTCTACTGATCCTAATATACCTTCACCGGAATCATTCTTTCGTAATCTTCTTTACGGACAAGAATTTTTCAAGAAGGAATTTGGTAAAAAATCAAATGATATTTTTCTTCCCGATTGTTTTGGTTTCGGGTACACCTTGCCAACGATAGCTGCCCATTCCGGTATCATTGGCTTTTCCACGCAGAAGCTCCAGCATCGTAAACTGCCGTTTTATGGTGATCGCAAACTGCCGTTCATGTTCGGGTTGTGGGAAGGTATAGACGGTTCGCGCATAATGGCCGTGCCGCATGCCCAAGACTACGTTTCAAGATTTGATGGACAAGAGTTGAGTAACAATGGTAAACTGATAGATTTAGGTAAAAACGGTCTTAATAATACCGTCTACCATTATTATGGAGCCGGAGACCGTGGAGGTTCGCCTACAATCGCTTCCGTAAGATCGGTCGAAACAGGAATGAAGGGTGAGGGGCCGGTGCAGGTGATAAGTGCACGTTCGGGACAGTTGTTTGATGATTATTATCCTTTTGAGAAGCATCCGGAACTGCCTGCTTTCAAGGGAGAGTTACTTATGGATGTGCATGCGACGGGCTGTTATACATCTCAAGCAGCCATGAAGCTTTTCAACCGTCGCAACGAACAGTTGGCTGATGCTGCTGAAAGAGCCTCAGTGGTGGCTGAATGGTTGGGAGGGGCGGCATACCCCGAAGAGTCGTTGCGTGAATCGTGGCAGAGATTTTTGTGGCATCAATTCCATGATGACCTGACGGGTACAAGTATTCCGGCAGTTTATACTTTCTCATGGAATGATGAACTTATTTCCCAGTCGGAATTTGCGGAAATCACTACAGGTGCGGTCGGTGCGGTAAGTAGGGCACTTGATACGCGGACAAGAGGTGCTTCGGTTGTGGTTTACAATCCTGTTGCCCAAAGCCGTTGCGATATAGTTACAGCCACAGTGGACATGGCTTCGAGACCGAAAGACATCATAGTTGGTACCCCCAATGGGAAAAAGGTTTCCGGGCAACTTCTTTTATGGGAGAACGGTAAAGCCACCGTGCTTTTCCCGGTAGATATGGATCCGGTAAGCTTTTCGGTCTGCGATGTGCGTAACGGAAAAATGTCCGGTACTAAGCGGTTGAAAGCCGAAGGCAATGTGGTGGAGAATTCGATTTATAAAGTTGTACTGGACAAGAACGGAGACATTGCTTCGATAACAGATAAACGCAACGGGCGTGAGTTGGTGGAATCTGGTAAGGCTTTCCGTCTTGCGCTTTTCACCCCCAGCGAATCGCGCACATGGCCGGCATGGGAACTGTTCAAGAAAACGATTGACCAGACACCGCTGCCGGTAGATGGTAACGTTGAGATTTCCGTGGCGGAAAACGGACCGGTACGTGCTTCGCTCAAAGTGAAACGTACTTACGGCACTTCCAGCTTCGTACAATATATAAGTCTTACGGAAGGTGGACAGGATGACCGGATAGATATTCGTAACGAGATAGACTGGAACGAAAGGAATACCCTTCTTAAAGCCGAGTTTCCAATGAATGTGTCGAATGAAATGGCTACATACGACCTTGGCATAGGCTATATCGAACGCGACAACAACACTGATAACAAATATGAAGTGGTAGCCCAGCAATGGGCCGACATAACGTCTGCTGATGGTAGTTATGGTATTTCTGTGATGAACGACAGCAAATACGGATGGGACAAACCGGACAACCATACGTTGAGGCTTACTCTCTTGAACACTCCGGCAGTAGGCAAGGATCCCAATATGGCTCATCAAGAACATTTGGATATTGGCCATCATACTTTTAGCTATTCCATATATGGACATAAATCTGATATAACAGAAGCGGGGACTGCATGGAAAGCTGAAGCATTCAATCAGTCCTTGCTTTCTTTCACCACTCCGAAACATGCAGGAACATTGGGACGCAAGTTCTCGTTCGTCAAGACTAATATGCCCGGTGTAGCGATAAAGGCTGTAAAGAAAGCGGAGGACGGTAAGAGTTACATTGTAAGGGTGAACGAAATTTATGGAAAGGATTTTGAAAATGCGGAAATTATTTTCGCAAGTACAGTGGAAAGTGCATGCGAGGTGAATGGTATTGAGGAGTATGTCGGTGAGACAAAATATGAGGATAATAAAGTCGTTTTTAGCGGAACAGCTTTCCAACCACGCACTTTCAGCGTGCGGCTTAAGGAAAATGCAAGTCTTGAGATGCCTGAAAATCATTCTATAGATATTGAATGTAATGCGAGTGCTCTTACAGTGGACGAGTTCAGCATGTCGGGAGATTTTGACGGAGAAGGTAATTCTTTTGCTGCCGAATTGATGCCGGATGTGGTGGAAGCCGGGGGAATAACATTCCGAATGGAAAATAATCCTGCCGACTATAACTATATCCGTTGCGACGGGCAAACGATAACCCTTCCTGAGAAACACGGATATACGAAATGTTACTTGCTGGTGACCTCGTCACACGGTGACCGCAAGGCTTCGTTTCAAGTAGATGGAAAAGATTACAGCTTCAATATACCTTTTTATTCAGGATTTATAGGTCAGTGGGGTTGGAAGGGTGAAAGTGAAGGTTATATGAAGGATGCTTCGATAGCTTATGTCGGAACCCATCGCCACAGTAGTCGGGCGGCTGGTAATGAGTCCTATATTTATACTTATTTGTATAAAATCTGCCTTGATATAACTTCGGATGCCAGGACTCTGATTTTACCGAAGGATGCGGGAGTAGCTCTTTTTGCAGTAACCCTTTCCGATAATTCGAACGATGACACAAGGCCTGCGGCAGAGATACGTGCCTTGCCTCATGAAACTGTGAAAGCGGAATATACAACTGAGCCTGTAGCGGCTTCTCGTCATCGTTGAGATGGTAGAGGAGATGTCGGAATCGGAAATATTTGCAAGCCGTTGGTAGCATCTTGTTATGAACGGCTTGTGTTTTAATGTATATTTTATCAGGAACGTAATTGGATAGTTGGCTGATTATCAATGGATAGTATTTACAGTGTGTTCACCTTGTGATGTAAAAGCATTTACCTCAGTATGTAACGACCTTTACCTCCTATTGTAACGCTCTTTACCTCGGTATGTAACGACCTTTACCTCAGTATGTAAATGGAGTTACTGTGTGGGGTTAACAAAGTTACCATTTGGGGTGACTGTAATTAACGCTATTTTAATTGGATGCTAATGTTTTTTTAATGCTTCAGTTAATAGGGTACTCTTAATTTTGAACTTTGAAAATAATCATAAAGTGGATTATGCGCCTTTGACATTAAAATATTAACCGAATAATAACATTTTAATCATGAAAAAAGCATTCCTTTTCATTCTGCTCTGCGGATGTCTTTTCCTATCGGGCACACTCAAAGCTGCCGAAGGACAGCTAATGGCCGGAACGGCTAAAATAAACATTACTCCGAAACAAAACATCCCTCTACACGACTCTGTGTATGCGCGTGCTCTTGTGATGGAGATAGGTGATATGCGTGTAGCGCAAGTATCTGTCGATTTGGTCAATTTTTATAGCGACCGAGTGGCCAATATCTGCAAAGAAAAATATGGTATCACGCAATTGCTGATCTGTGCTTCGCATACTCACGAAGATCCTAACATGGCTGATGCCAGACCTCGTGAAAAGAAACCTGACAACACTCCATTCTTTGAAGAGTGCATCATTAAGGTGGTGGGTGAAGCAATCGGTAATATGTTCCCTGCACGTATCTCGGCTGGTACGCGTACGTTTCCGCAATTGGGTTTCAATCGCCTTATTATCCGTAAAGACGGGAAGGCTCGCGAATCGTGGGTGGGCGATGAACATTATAATGTAGAAAACCCCGAACGGATACCTTTTGGCCCGGTTGACCCCGAAGTAGGCGTAATCAAAGTAGAAGATATGCAAGGCAATGCCCGTGCCATTGTTATGAGTTATGCTATGCATGCAGACCTAGGTTGTTTTAGTTATGAAATTTCGGCCGACTATCCTGGATTTGCTTGTAAGAAGGTTGAAGAAGCGTTTGATAACAAAGCTATCTGTCTCTTTGTAGCCGGTGGTGGCGGTAATGTAGAAGGGTTGATGATTAGCCGGCGGCGTTCTGGGCCCGATGATCCTATCAAAACAGATTACAAACCCATTCAGCGTACAGGAGAATTGCTTGGCATTGAAGTGATTAAACTGGCCAACGCATTACATGCCTCCAGTGATAACACCTCTTTCAAAATGCGTACAGACTCGTTACAATTCTCTACTCGTGGAGACAAAAACCGTAAGGTAAATGTCCATATCGCTACATTCCTCATTAATGACTTTGCAATAGCCGTTTGCCCCGGTGAAATGTTCGTACAACTTCAATTGGAATGGAAGGCGAAAGCCAGACTGGCCGATGTGACTCCTCTCTTCTTTGGTTATACGTATGTAAAAGGACGTTCACCTGGTTATGTAGCCGATGTACGTTCAGCGGCATTGGGAGGGTTTGGTGCCGAGGGTGGTAATCGTATACAAGTAGGAGGTGGTGAAGCCATCATCAACAAGCATTTAGAAAACTTGTATATACTCAATGACCAGCGTGCAAGCATATTCTTTAAGTAAAGTGTGGATATATTTAAATGAATGATCGACAAGAATAGATAATCCACAGATTATCTATTCTTATCACATATATTAAAAAAATGAGAACTGCAATAATTGTAATTGAGCTGTGCAGTATATTATTTTGCTGTACTTCTCTGTTTGCTTCCGGGAAGGATAAGGATAAAGTATTTATACAGTTTATTATGAATGGACAGAGCCTGTCAACGGGACATCAGTCCTATCCGGTTATTTCAACGGAACATTTCAAAGGTAATTACATGCTGGGCAACCAAGTGTGGATAAACTATGGAAATACCGGAGAACTTAAGTTTGAACCATTGGTGGGAACCGTTTCCGAAGCTTTCGCTCATGAAAAGCACTTCAAAAGCAGGCGAGCCGGCACTATAGCCGAATGTCCTTTACTGGGAGCTGTCAATCACCTTCGGTTGAAACAACCCAAGATGCCCCGTATTTTGGCTACTTCGGTAGGAGTGAGCGGAGCAAGTGTAGAAGAACTCTCCAAGGAGTCGGAGACACGTACGGCGTATAAAGAGTTTGTAACATCATTACAATCGGCAGCCCGGGTAGCTGCCCGGGAAGATGCGAAAATCTGTTGTCCTGCAATTTTCTGGATGCAAGGTGAGTTCAACTATGATCCGAATCCGGAAAAGGGACTACGCGCTAATGTGCCTAATACGACTGATAAACGGGAGTATAAGGAACTGCTTGTGAATATAAAGAATAATATGCAAAAAGATATACAGCAACAGTATAGTCAGCCCCATAAGCCGGTGTTTATCACTTATCAGACGGGAGCGCAATATATGCGTGATACACTTTCAATCTCGATGGCTCAACTGGAAGCGGCTAACGAATATGATGATATTATTTGTGCGGGGCCCATTTATCCGATGACTGACCGAGGTGGACATCTTGACGGCAATGGATATCGCTGGTTTGGCGAGATGTTGGGAAAAGTGTATTATCAATCTCAAGTGCAGGGCAAACCCTTTCAGCCGTTGCAACCTACGGCAATTGCGAGAGAAACACTTCCTACTCAAATACGTATCAAGTACCATGTGCCGGTTCGTCCATTGGTATTTGATACATATTTGATACCTAAGATCAAGGATTATGGTTTTGAGGTATACTTGCGCGATTATCGTCAAGAAAACAAACAAATCATTAAACAGGTAGAGATAGATGGTGATGATGTGGTGTTAACCTGTGAGCAACCTTTAGTTGGAGATGTCATAGTGGTATATGCCGGTACCCGTTCATTTATAGAAGACCGTCCGAAGGGAAAAGATGGATTACAAGGGCATGGAAATTTGCGTGATAGCGATCCGTACAAGGCTTTCTTTAAGTATGAAGATTTGGATGAGGTACAGAAAGATGGTACTTTTATTCATCCACGCGATAGTTTTGAGACAAGACTTCGTCCTGATTATGAGCCGAAAGACCGAAAAGGAAGAGTGATTTATGGAAAGAAATATCCACTATATAACTTTAGTGTAGGCTTTTATTATAAATTGCCTGCAGAGAATGATCAAATAAGCGTATTAGGAAACTAAAAGTGTAATTGGGTAGTGATTCTTCTCTCATCAACTCAGTATCAGAATTTCTCAAATCACTAAACAAGATGATTCCCTGTTCACATTCAATGATGTGAATAGGGAATCTCCTATTTAATGGGTTGACTTGTTTATTCTATATATAGATAATCATAGTGTACAACGGGTTTCTTCCCGTGCTTCCCCATCGCTTCCTTGGCTTGAACAGAGTTGCAGTTTGCTTTGCCTACTCCTACCGGATTTCCTTCGAAGTCAATGATCCGCACGATGTCATCTTTTTCAAATTCTCCTTCAATGGCAGTTATACCGACGGGCAGGATGCTGATTGCTTTATCTGAATTCAGCACTTCGGTAGCACACTGGTTGATGTGCAACTCACCTTTGGCAAACCCTTCACTGTGAGCAATCCATTTTTTTATACTGGATACAGGTTCGGCAGAAGGCGTAAAGCGGGTGCAGAGAGTGCTTTCGGGATGTTGAATCAAATCGACAAGGATATTATCGCATTTACCGTTGGCAATGATTACGGTGATTCCTTCATCGGCCACTTTGCGGGCAATATTGGTTTTAGTCAGCATACCTCCACGTCCGAAACTGGATTTGGAAGTCTGAATATAGGAGGACAGATCTTTGCCCTGGCCTATCTCCCGTATCACTTCCGAGGCAGGATCGGTAGGAGAACCATTATAGATACCATTGATATTGCTGAGTATGATTAATGCCTGTGCATCCATCATAGAGGCAATCAGACCGGACAATTCATCATTATCCGTAAACATTAACTCGCTTACGGAAATCGTATCGTTTTCATTGACAATAGGAATGACTCCGTTTTCTAACATCACCGTCATACAGTTCTTTTGGTTAAGGTAATGCCTGCGGGTTGCGAAATTCTCTTTCATTGTCAGTACTTGTCCTACAGTAATGCCATGTTCACGAAAGAGTTCGTAGTAACGATTGATGAGTTTGGCTTGTCCTATGGCGGAGAATAACTGGCGTTGATCTACGCTATCCAGTTTTTTGGTCGGATGCACTTCACTACGTCCGGAAGCAACGGCCCCGGAAGATACAAGTATAATTTCTACTCCTGTTTTATGCAGTTCGGCTATCTGATCGACTAAAGCGGACATACGTGTTACGTCCAGAGTACCGTCACGGCGTGTCAAGACATTGCTGCCAACTTTAACAGCTATTCTCGAAAATTGTTGTTCCATGTGTTGTATATCGTTCTTATGTGGTTTCAGTAAGAGAGTGAAAGGATTATTCTTCGTCTTTTCCTTTATCACGCTCACGGATTATCTCCATGGCATCTTCATATCTTTCCTCACTGACGAGAATGGTTACATCCGGTGCTATGTAAGGTGCGATGGTGCTCATAAGCCCGTCTTTGATAATAGTTGCTATACCATTGTTTTCGAGTAGACCTTTGACAAGTTCTGCTTCCCACGGTGATCCTTTGAACACTTCAACTGTGCGGCTATAGTCGGTTGATTTCATAATGGTAAGTATTAATAGGTTTAATATTACAAATATAACAAGTATTTCGGAGAAAAGGTTTGTTTTCCGGTAAATATTAGTGATTATAGTTCTATTCGTTGTACGGTGACCGCTTCGTTCAGGAAGGTGGATGCTGATTCAATGAACTTCTCTTCCGCTTCCGTGGTGTAGTAAGTACAGTTTCCACCTTTCGTGCATTTGATATCCATTTCCGGATGGCGGTGTAAATAGTCTTTCAAGCTTTCGGCTACCAGTTCGCCTTGCGCCACTGTAGTAACTCCTTCCGGCATGTACTTCTTAATTTTAGGCAGAAGTAAGGGGTAATGGGTACAGCCAAGAATCACAGTATCAATCTGTGCATCTTTCGCCAGAAGTTCATTGATATATTTACGAACGAAATAATCTGTTCCATCTCCTTCGGCTTCGTTGTTTTCTACGAGAGATACCCATAGAGGACAAGCTTCACCTTCTACCCGAATGTCCGGAAAAAGCTTATGGATTTCTAACGGGTAGGATTCTGATTTAATGGTTCCTGCTGTGGCAAGAACACCGACATGGCGACTCTGTGTTATGTGACCTATACATTCAACGGTAGGACGGATGACACCCAATACACGGCGTGCCGGATCCATTCCGGGCAAATCGTTTATCTGTATACTGCGTAATGCTTTGGCAGATGCTGTATTGCAAGCCAGAATGACAAGATGACATCCCATCTCAAACAGTTTAGTGACTGCTTGTAGTGTGAATTCATATACGATTTCGAAAGACCGTGTACCATAGGGAGTGCGTGCATTATCTCCTAAATAAATATAGTCATATTGAGGCAGGGCCTCCCGTATCTTGCTCAGGATAGTCAGTCCGCCATATCCGGAGTCAAATACACCGATAGGGCCGGGGATAGTGGGTAAATTTTGCTTCATAACAGAAAAACTTTGTATAGGCTACAAAGATAATGCAAACCGAATGCAGAACTTTCATGCTTGCATGAAAAAGTTATGCTGGGATGCCGCTTATCTTATTCAAAGATAGAAAAAGGCGTGGACTGCAAACAGCCCACGCCTTTTTCTATCTTTGAATAAGATATGTCTTTACTTAATTCCCAGTTGGGTTTTTACTTTAGTTGTAACATCTACACTCTCTGCACCTACATAAGGTATCGGTGTACGAGCCAAATCAAAGATATAGACTACGCCTTCTGCTTTACCTACAGCCTGGATAGCGTCATCCAATTTCTTATAGATGGGAGCCAGTGCTTCTTGTTGTGCTTTCTGCATGCTTTGGTAAGCTTCCTGTTGGAATTCTTCTTGTCTTTGAGCCATCTCTTGCAATTCTTTCTGGCGTCTTTCTGCTATATTTCTCGGCAGAGAGTCTGCTTGTTGCTGGAATTCTTGCACTTTCTTGTTGAATTCTGATTGAGTGCGTTCCATTTCTTGCTGATACTTTTTTGACATAGCATCGAGATCAGCTTGTGCCTTAGTATATTCCGGCATAACAACAATAACCTCCTGAGAGTTCATGTGAGCAAATTTTTGTGCCATCGCTCCCAAAGGAAGAGCGAACAGTACCACGAGTAGTGCGATTTTTTTAAGCATAATGTTTATTGTTTATTTTAATAATTAGTCGTTGAATAAATGCAAATATAGTGCAAACTGAACGCAATACAAAATAAGCTTGCTTATTTTTAATGTTGGAGTGTGGCCATATTCGCGAAGCAAATGTATGAAATTAATTTGAATATCCTAACTTAGCAAGCACTTCATTGCTGATATCAATACGCGGAGAAGCAAAAATGATGCTTGTTGCAGATGCCCGGTCAACGACTACAGAGTATCCTTTCTGCTCCGATATTTCCTTGACCGCATTATAAATCTCATCCTGAATAGGTTGCATCAGGCTTTCGCGTTTCTTGAATAATTCCCCTTCAGGGCCGAAATATTTGCGGCGAAGTTCAGCAGCTTCTTTCTCTTTAGCGACAATCGCTTCCTCTTTCTTTCCTTTTTGTTCTTCAGAAAGAAAGACGGCTTCCGATTGATAGTTCTTGTACAACGTCTTGGCTTCCTCGGCAACCTTCTCTACTTCACTCTGCCATTTCTTGGAAACCTGGTTCAACTGTTCGTTAGCACGTTCGTAGGCCGGAATGTTCTTCAGAATGTACTCCATGTCGATCAAGGCAAACTTTTGTGCACTGGCTGTCATGCCTACGGCAAACAGCAAGATCATTAATAAAACAGACTTTCTCATAACGTTTGGTTTTTGTGATACAATTAGAATTCTTGTCCTAAGATAAAGTGGAATTGACTGCCACCGTAATCTGAGGAACCACGTATTTTATCGAAACCATAAGCCCAGTCAATACCCATCATACCGATCATCGGCAGGAAGATACGGACACCGACACCTGCGGAACGTTTCAATTCAAATGGATTGAAATTCTTCACATCATGCCATGCATTACCGGCTTCTACAAAACCTAACGCATAAATACTGGTACTTGTTTCCAGCATCAGCGGATATCTTAACTCAAGTCCGAGACGGGTATAAGCATAACCTTCGTAACCGTAAGGAGTCAATGAGCTGTTTTCATAACCACGAAGGGCGATGCTTTCCGTTGCGTAGCTGGAGTAACCGGTCATACCGTCACCACCTACGTCGAATGTTTCGAACGGAGATTTTTTATACTTGTTGTAGTGTCCCAGCAAACCGAATTCAACACGGCCCATCAATACCGGAGTACGTTTAACAGCTACCGGGTCCATCAACGGGATGTACACCTTGGATTTGAATTTCCATTTGTGATATTCAATCCATTTGTGCATCTTGTTCATGTCGTCCTGGCTGGTAGTACTGTACTTGCTGTAGTCAGTTCCATCAAACAGTGAGTACGGCGGAGTTAACTGTACAGACAATGAGAACTCAGAACCGGAACGGGGATAGATCGGATTGTCAATAGAACTACGAGACAATGTCAGGTTGATACTAAGGTTGTTACACTTACCGTTTGTAACGGGGAAGTACTGCCAGTCGCTCAGGATATAACGTTGGTAAGATAACTCAGCGGTAAACTGGAAGTAGTCATCCGGCCATTTCAAACGTTTTCCGAACATAGCTGCTACACCGAACATCTTGATAGACTTGTCGGGGTCGTAATAGTTCTCATAGCTGTTGTAGTTACCGTAGTTATACATACCATAACCGTACATACCACTATACATACTGTTGTAGTAGCTATTCATATATGCCGAGTTATAATAGCGGCTACTGATATCTGTCTGTACGGAATAGAAGGCCGACAGAGAGAATGCGTTCGGACGTTTACCGCCGAACCACGGGTCATAGAATGAAATGCTATAGGATTGGTAATACTTGGCATTAGTCTGTCCGCTGACGGTCAAGGTCTGGCCATCACCCTGCGGTAGGATACCACGGTAGTTTTCACCCGGATGCAACAAGTTGGCCAGTGAGAAGTTAGTGAACTTCAAACTCAACTTACCGATGATACCGGTTTGTCCCCAACCGGCAGAGAATTCCACCTGGTCGTTAGCTTTGGATACCAGATCGTAACCTATATCTACAGTTCCGTCTTCCGGTCTTGGCTGAATATCCGGTTTGATTTGTTCCGGGTCGAAGTGTCCCATCTGCTGGATTTCACGCATAGAACGCATCAGGTCTTCACGGCTGAACAAGTCACCCGGGCGGGTACGGAGTTCACGACGTACTACATTTTCGTACAAACGGTCGTTACCATTGATGTTGATCTTATTAATGGTAGCCTGGCGGCCTTCGAAAATACGCATTTCCAGGTCGATGGAGTCTCCTACGATATTTACTTCTACGGGTTCAAGGCTGTAGAACAAATAGCCGTTATTATAGTAGAGGTTACCGATAGCATCTTCGTCTGACATGGTACGTTCTTCCAGTAATTTCTGGTTGTATACATCACCTTTCTTCATGCGAAGCATAAAGTTCAACTGTTCGGAAGGATACAAGGTGTTACCTACCCACGTTACATTACGCAGATAATATTTATCTCCTTCATCAATCTTCATGAAGATGTCTACGGTGCGGTCATCGTACGGTTTGATGCTGTCTTCTACGATCATAGCATCACGATAGCCTAATTCGTTGTACTTATCGATGATCAACTGCTTGTCTGCCTCGAAGTTTTCTTCCACGAACTTCTTGGTACGGAACAGATTGAGCAATTTATTCTTTTCGTTGGTCTTCTTCATGATACGTTTCAACTTCTTAGTTGCAATCGCTTCATTGCCAACGATGGTGATTTCGTGTACTTTTACCTTCTCCTTTTTGTCGATGTCGATATCCACGATCACCTGGTTATCGTTGGATACATCGTCTTTCTGCGAGATAATAACTTCTGCATTCTTAAAGCCTTTATCATCAAAGTAGCGCTTAATCAAAGTTTTGGCGCGGTCAATGACATTAGGGGTCACCTGTCCGCCCTTAATCATACCGATTCGGCTTTCTATATCCTCGCGCTCTGACTTCTTCACGCCGTGATAGCGGATATCGGATACACGCGGACGCTGAGTCAGATGAATCGTAAGCCAGACCTTATCGCCTTCTATCTTATCTGCGGTGATTTGAACATTGGAGAACAGACCATGTTTCCAGTAACGCTTACAAGCCTGAGTGACTTCGTCACCCGGTATGGTAATCGTTTGTCCTACAGACAAACCGGATAGTCCGATCAGTACATAGTCCTCATAGTTCTTAACTCCTTCTACTTTAATTTCTGCAATTTCATACTTCTTGGGTGTTCCCGAATAGAGAATAACCGGTTTTGCTGCATCATTATCGGTGCCATTGGCATCTTGAGCCGCACTTGTCAGTACACAACCGAAGAGGCAGATAAACGCTGTGAGTATAGAGAAAATACGATAGTGCATTTATGTTTTTGATTAAATATGTTTGAGTTTAACTGATTTGTTCACTGGTTTTGCCAAATCTGCGTTCCCGTCTCTGGTAGTCGCAAATGGCTTTGCAAAGTTCCTCTTCCCGAAAATCGGGCCAATAGGTTTCACAAAAATAAAGTTCCGAATACGCGCATTGCCAAAGAAGGTAATTACTCAGACGGATTTCTCCACCGGTGCGTATCAGCAAGTCGGGATCAGGCATGAAGTGGGTAGTCAGGTGCTTTGACATTAAATCGCAGTCGATCTGTTCGGGTGTCAATTCTCCTTTCTGCACCAAAGCGGCAATTTGCCGGCTGGCTTCTGTGATTTCCCAACGTGAAGAGTAGCTGAGTGCAAGTACCAGGCACATACCTGTATTCTTAGAAGTATTTTCTACGCAATTGTATAAACGTGTCTGTACATTTGCGGGTAACTTTTCTATATCTCCGATGATCCGGAAACTGATGTTGTTCTTCATGAACGTATCCTCTTCGATGGAGTCGAAAAGAAGGCTCATCAAGGCTGCCACTTCATCTGTCGGGCGGTTCCAGTTTTCGGTTGAGAACGTATATAGGGTCAGATATCTGATGCCCAGTCTGGCTGCCTCTTCGGCTATTACATGGACGGTTTCTGCACCGACCTGATGTCCGTAGCTGCGCTCGTGTCCGCGCTGCTTCGCCCATCGTCCGTTGCCATCCATGATAATCGCCACATGCTGGGGTATCCGGCTCAAATCAATTTGTTCTTTATATTGCATCTTTTTTAGTTGTTACATTCCTTACATCTTGGGAAGAGGTCGTAGGTGACGAAAAAGACGGTAAATGCATAACTGTCTTTATTCTTCCAACCTTTTCCTTTTATCTGGTATGGATCTTCCAGTTGCAAACCTTCCCGTTGAGTAACATCCAACTGGTCGCTAAGGCTGAACCGCATCGTAAACTCGCATCCTATATTGATGCGTGGGGTTGCTTTGAATTTTATTCCCACTCCTATGGGGATGTTCATCGTAAAGACCGTCTTTACAGGCTTTGGTGCAAACGTAAAACCCAATCCACCTAATATATAAGGTGTAAACCGACGGTCACCCCGGTACGTATTACCGATACCATATCCCAAAAAGTTATATTCAAACTGTGCTCCCAAATCGATTATAGTCCGTTTGAAAGTGGCATACTCTCCATTCGGATACACATTTTTGAAATCTCTCGTGTCACCGGAAATCCTGCCGGCTGTCAGATTGCCTTTTATTGCCATGTGTGGATTCAGTAAGTACCGGGCTATAAAACCTCCCGCTATACCTGTGTCTTTAAACGGGATGCTGCTATTTGCATCTCCCATATAAAAACTTCCTCCAATGGCTCCTCCCATCTCCCAAGTATATTCTTCCTGTGCCATGGCACAACAGAATGGGAACATGAGCAGGCAAAATACTATTTTTATATTTCTTATAATAGTCATACCGTTTTCTTGTTACTCCTTAATTATATAAGGAAACGGAAATTTGACTATTTTATTATTGTTGCTTGAAACCCAGTTTGTTTAGACGCCCACGCCAAACAGAACCGTCGCTGCTCCATACAATCCAAATATAATGGTTTGCGTCAATGGTCAGAGAGTAATCTCCCTTGTCTTTGAATAAACTTATATACTTAATCGTATCTTTAGCATCTGTGCCTTCACCCTTTTCTATTTCAATCTTTGTCGGGTACCGGAATTTCGTGGCAGCTTCGTTCCAAGCTATTCCTACGAGGGAAGAACGGATTATATTGAAATCTCCACCCATCATGTGGAATAAGCCTCCGTAGTACATGATTGACGGATTCTTCATGACCGGACAGAAAAAGTCTGAAGGCGTATTTATGTCAACCCAAGTAAGCCCGTCCATTGTGGACCAAGGTACTGTCGCTTTGGCTGTTTCTTCCGTATTGCCCACTATCACTGTTTGCTTGATGCCACTTGCATTTGTGAATACAGTGGAGTATATACCTTCCAGCGGGAAATCTGAAGGAACAATCTCTTCACTCGGTTGCCATTCCGTTTCTTCTGCATTTCTCGCGCAGAAGTAATAGGCGCCATCTTTCGTGAAGATGCCGGCAAGTTTGTTCTTACTTCCCGTTACGGCGTCTTCCGGAATACCTGCTACGAATGTCACCATCTGCATTCCTTGCACATCCATTTCGGCCCAATCAATACCGTTGTCGGAATCGAACGCTTTCCCACTCTCTGTGGTGATGTATAATCGGTTGTTGAAATGAACGATAGAAGTTAATTTTGCATCTGAAGGTAGACCGTTGATTGTGATCGGGCTTCCCCATTGAAGGCTGGCAGGATTTTCTACGGAACTGCGATAGGCTGTCGTAGTAGAGGTGTAGATAATTAAATTTTTATTCAGTACTACAGACTTTTGTTTTCCGGAAGCCGGAGAAACGGGCAGTGATGGCATCTCTCTCCAAATCAGTGAGTCCGGATCCTGTGTGTGAACATTTACCTTGATGGTATATTCGCGGGTAGTGATTCCGTCGGCTGCATGTACTTTTAGTTTGATCGGTTCTCTCAGGTCAACCGAGTCGTTCATGTTGAATACAGTATCATTCAGACCTGAAGTTACCCATCCTGTTACCGTCAGTGTGTCGATTAAGATACGTTTTATGATGGAATCAGCACCCATAGGAAGCGAGTCTACATTATAAATTTCTCTTTTCAACTGGTCAATCGTAAACTTATAATATACGCCTTTTGTTATACTATCAATACCAAAGGCACGTATCGTCGCATCGGAACTATATTCATAATTTTCATCTGAGTCAAGACACGAACTTATGGCAATTGACATAAGAAGAAAACTCAGTATTACGGATAAAAACTTTATTTTCATTTTCTAAAGATAGTGTTTATTTACAAGTTGCAAAAATAGGAACATTTTTTTCTATAATCAGCATCCCGGGGAAGTTTTATATAAAATTATAGATAATACCCCTGTTTTTCTCGATAAAAAAGCATCAAAATGAGGTAATTCGGACTATTTCGTTGCTGTGTAATGCCGTATACTTCTGCCGAAAGATTGCTCACTGGCATAACTAATTTTATCGTTCATTTCAGGAGCTTTAACACCGGATATCAGTGATCTGGGACTTTCTTCAACATACGCTTCATCCCAAAGCCCCGCATCGATGAAAGATTGTAGCAAGGCGCTTCCGCCCTCCACCAACAGAGATTGAATACCACGCTCATACAATATCTGCATGATCTGAGGTAATATGTCCTGTTGGAAATCTATCGGGAGGTATTCCACGTTGGGCAGAGCATCCTGAAAGTGTTCGGTAAAGACGAGTGTCAGTACACTTCCGTCAAACAAATGAAGGGTAGGAGACAGACTCTGTTTCCGGTCGATGACGAGACGTATGGGAGAGCGCCCATACCAGTTGCGTACATTCAAAGATGGATTGTCCAGTTTAGCAGTACGTGTGCCTACAAGAATGGCAGAATGTTCTGCTCTCTTTTTATGTACCAGCATGGAGGTCAAGGGAGTGGATAGAATCACAGGATTTCCTTCGGTCCGGCATAAATCAATAAACCCGTCTGCGGATTCTGCCCATTTCAGTGTGATATATGGGCGGTGCAAGGTGTGAAAGGTTATGAATCTTTTGATTAGGTGTCGACATTCGTCTTCCAGTACTCCTACGATTACTTCTCGTCCGGCATCTTTCAGTTTCTGTATGCCCCGTCCGGCAACCTTGGAAAAAGGGTCCTGGCAGCCGATGACGATACGGGGGATTTGTTTTTCAATAATCAAATCTGCACAGGGGGGAGTTTTCCCGTGATGAGAGCAGGGTTCCAGACTCACATAGATGGTGGAACGCTTTAGTAATGAGGTCTCTTTTACGGAACGAATAGCATTGACTTCAGCGTGTGCTTCTCCGCAACGTACATGATAGCCCTCACCGATGATCTTCCCGTCGCATACGATTACCGCCCCCACCATCGGATTAGGTGCTGCATTACAAAGTCCGTTTCGCGCCAGTTGTATACAGCGGCGCATGTATTTTTCTTCTTCCATGTGTGCTTTCTTTTCGGATAATTCTTACTTTTGCACTCCAAAAATATCCATTTATGAATATTACCGCCTCTTACATCCGTCAGAAACTACAGGATTTTTATATTCCGCAGGAAGCCGGCAATCTGTCCAGGCTTATTTGTTGCGAGATATTGGGGCAGCGTACAGTAGATTATTATTTGGGCAAAGATATAACTTTATCCGTAAAAGAGGAACAGGAATTGGAAAGCATTCTTGCCCGTTTACGTAATTTTGAACCGATACAATATATTTTAGGGGAAGCCCGCTTCATGGGAAGAACTTTTCGCGTGGCTCCGGGTGTACTCATTCCCCGTCCGGAAACCGAGGAGCTGGTAGAGATGATGTTGAAAGAACTTTCTCCCGTTTCTCGTGTTTTAGACGTTGGGACAGGTAGCGGTTGTATCGCCATCTCTTTGGCGAAAGAATTACCGGAGTCGCAAGTCACCGCTTGGGATGTATCGGGAGAAGCTTTATCTATTGCTGCTACTAATAGTAAGGCTTTGCAGGCATCCGTACGGTTCGAACAGCGCGATGTGTTAACCTATGAACCTTGTGTGGCGGACTGTTATGATGTAATTGTGAGCAATCCGCCTTATGTTACTGAAGCTGAGAAACAAGAGATGGAACATAATGTGCTGGACTGGGAGCCTTCGTTGGCATTGTTTGTGCCCGATACAGATCCTTTGCGCTTTTATCGTCGCATAGCCGTGCTGGGACTTGAGATGCTTACGCCCGGTGGAAAACTTTATTTTGAAATTAACCGTGCTTTTGGAAAAGATACTGTAGCGATGTTGTGTGAATCAGGATATCGTGCTGTCCGACTCCAAAAGGACATTTCTCATAATGATCGATTTGTAATAGCCGAAAAATGACGAATATTACTGAAACAGAGGCGCTGAATAAAGTAGCTGCCTATTGCTCTGCAGCGGAACACTGCCGTGCAGAGATTTCTGAAAAACTACAACGTTGGGGATTGCCCTATGATGCCATTGACCGCATTCTCAAGCGGTTGGTAGATGAAAAATATATTGATGAAGAACGCTTCTGCCGTGCCTTTGTGAATGATAAATATCGCTTTGCCAAATGGGGAAAAGTGAAAATTGCGCAGGCACTGCAATTGAAGAAAGTTCCTTATAATACATGCCGGCAGTTCTTGAATGAAATAGATGAAGAAGAATACTTGTCTATTTTAGATAGGTTGCTGACTGCAAAAAGGAAAAGCATACATGCGGAGAATGAGTATGAGTTGAATGGAAAATTGAAGCGTTTTGCCCTGAGTCGGGGTTTTGAAATGAAAGATATTCGTCATTGTATACAACTTTCTGACGAAAATGACGACTTTGAGTGAAAAATCTCTTTATTCTTTTTTTTATTCTCGTTCTGTTTCTGTATTTTTGTGCCATATTTACTATAAATAGCTAATTTAGTTATGAGAACTTTAGAAAAACTATTCGCAGAGAAGTTGCTGAAGATAAAAGCGATTAAACTACAACCGGCAAATCCCTTTACATGGGCTTCCGGATGGAAATCCCCCTTTTACTGTGATAACCGCAAAACACTTTCTTATCCTTCTTTGCGTAATTTTGTAAAGATTGAGATTACCCGTTTGATATTGGAACGTTTCGGGCAGGTGGATGCAATTGCCGGCGTAGCAACAGGCGCTATCCCTCAGGGGGCTTTAGTTGCCGATGCGCTGAATTTGCCGTTTGTGTATGTACGTTCTACCCCGAAAGACCATGGATTGGAAAACCTGATCGAAGGAGAGCTTCGCCCGGGTATGAAAGTTGTGGTGGTTGAAGATTTGATTTCTACAGGTGGAAGTAGCTTGAAGGCTGTAGAAGCTATTCGTCGCGACGGATGTGAAGTAATCGGTATGGTTGCAGCTTATACCTATGGTTTCCCGGTTGCAGAAAAAGCATTCAAGGATGCCAAAGTTCCTTTGGTGACGTTGACGAATTATGAAGCGGTTCTGGATGTTGCACTTCGTACGGGTTACATCGAAGAAGATGATATTGCAACGCTGAACGAATGGCGTAAGGACCCTGCACATTGGGATGCTGGAAAGTAACGGCGGTTTATACTATAAAATAATTAATATGATAAAAGGGCCATTCGGATAGTTTCTGTCCGGATAGTTCTTTTTTTGTCTTTTAAAGAGAATCAAAATATGACAAAATTTGAAAGTAGTGTAAAAACTATACCTGCCTCACAGGAGGCTGTTTATGAGAAACTATCTGATTTGAATAATCTGGAGAAGCTTAAAGACAGCTTGCCGGAAGATAAAGTAAAGAACTTGAGTTTTGACTCGGAGAGTATGATGATAGAAGTAGCTCCCGTGGGTAAAATAGCGCTGAGTATAGTAGGGAAAGAACCATGCAAGTGTATTAAGTTTGCCACAACTACTTCACCACTGCCCTTTAATCTGTGGATACAGATTGTTCCGGTAACAGAAACAGAATGTAAACTGAAATTGACCATTGGCTTGGAACTGAATCCTTTCATGAAAGGTATGGTCCAGAAACCTTTGCAAGAAGGGTTGGAAAAGATGGCGGATATGCTGTCGATAATACCCTATTAATCACTAACCATTAATCACTAAATAAATGGCTCAGAAACTTTGGGAGAAATCCGTTCAGGTAAATAAGGATATAGAACGCTTCACGGTAGGACGTGATCGCGAGATGGACCTTTATCTGGCTAAACATGATGTGGTAGGTTCTATGGCTCACATCACCATGCTCGAAAGTATCGGTCTGCTGACGAAGGAAGAGCTGGCTCTTTTGCTTGAAGAACTGAAAAATATCTATGCGGCTGCCGAGAAAGGGGAGTTTGTGATAGAAGAAGGAGTGGAAGATGTACACTCGCAGGTAGAATTGATGCTGACGCGTAAATTGGGTGATATAGGTAAGAAGATACATAGTGGTCGTTCGCGCAACGATCAGGTGTTGCTCGATCTGAAACTTTTCACGCGTGCGCAGATTAAGGAGATTGCTGAAGCTGTGGAACAACTGTTTCATGTGCTGATATGCCAGAGTGAACGTTTTAAAGATGTGCTGATGCCGGGGTATACTCATTTGCAGATAGCTATGCCGTCTTCTTTCGGATTGTGGTTTGGCGCTTATGCCGAGAGTCTGGTGGATGATATGCTCTTTTTGCAGGCAGCATTCAAGATGTGTAATCGTAATCCTTTGGGGTCGGCTGCCGGGTATGGTTCCTCATTCCCATTGAATCGTACGATGACAACACGTTTGTTGGGCTTTGACTCTTTAAACTATAATGTTGTTTATGCCCAGATGGGGCGTGGCAAGATGGAACGTAATGTAGCTTTTGCTTTGGCAAGTATTGCCGGAACTATTTCCAAACTGGCTTTTGATGCTTGTATGTTCAACAGTCAGAACTTCGGTTTCGTAAAGCTGCCTGATGATTGCACGACAGGTTCCAGCATTATGCCCCATAAGAAGAACCCGGATGTCTTTGAACTGACGCGTGCTAAATGCAATAAACTGCAATCATTGCCACAACAGATCATGATGATTGCCAATAATTTGCCGTCCGGCTATTTCCGGGATTTGCAGATTATTAAGGAAGTCTTTTTGCCTGCTTTCCAAGAGTTGAAAGACTGTTTGCAGATGACTACCTATATTATGAATGAGATAAAGGTAAACAAACATATCCTCGACGATGATAAATACCTGCTTATTTTCAGTGTGGAAGAAGTGAACCGCTTGGCACGCGAAGGTATGCCTTTCCGGGATGCTTATAAGAAAGTGGGATTGGACATTGAAGCCGGAAACTTCTCACACAGCAAGCAAGTGCATCACACACATGAGGGAAGTATCGGTAATCTCTGTAACGATGAAATCTCGGCGCTGATGCAGGAAGTGGTAGATGGTTTCAATTTTCATGGAATGGAAGTGGCTGAAAAAGCTTTGCTTGGTCGATAAATACGATATTGTATGCGGAAACTCTGTATAGTCATAGGAATGCTTTGGTTGTGTGTCACCGGTTGTGGTGATTCCTACGAATCGAGCATTCCTTCCGTTACCTTTAATTTTTCATGTAGTCTTTCACAGTCTCCTTATTATAAGATTACGACTCCCGGTCAGTTTCTGAAGATAGAGAAGAATGTAAATGGACTGCCGGTGGGCTATGCGGGATTGATTATCGGGCAGAGTGTTTTCTCAGAGGGGAATACTTATGTTGCTTATGATGCAGCTTGTCCGGTGGAGGCCAGTCGTAATGTTTCGGTAGAGGTCTTGGAAGATGGATTGGGGACGGCAGAATGTCCTAAATGCCATACCAAATATAATTTGAGTAGTGGCGGATTTCCTACGGGGGAAGGTACAGAGTATCTGAAGCATTATAAAGTCACTGTGTCCGGCACTTCTTTGCAAGTGAGGAACTAATAAAACTGTAACATTTTCTATGTAAAAAATTTGGCTGTAACGGGGAAACTCCTTATCTTTGCACCCGTTCTACAAAAAAAGACCTGCGGAAATAGCTCAGTTGGTAGAGCATAACCTTGCCAAGGTTAGGGTCGCGAGTTCGAGTCTCGTTTTCCGCTCTCCTTTATAGGATGCTCGAATGGTGGAATGGTAGACACGAAGGACTTAAAATCCTTTGGCCATTGCGGCTGTGCGGGTTCAAGTCCCGCTTCGAGTACCATTTAAAGCTCTGTAAACCAAGTGTTTGCGGAGCTTTTCTTTTCTATATCTTCTTAAGAAAAAGCATCCTTTAGCATTAAATTGAGTGACATTTCCTATGAATTATACGGTTCATGTAAACCAAGATGTAAACCGGAAAAATGTATGAAGGCTACTGTTAATGTGTTGTGTTACAGACTGAAAGTCCTTTTATATGAGATCCAAGGAGCAAGTGAGATTATGGTGCATAAGCTTTGGTACTTCTTTAATCTATTGACTTAAAACAATGAAAACTTAATTCCCTTCCACACTTCTACACTTCCTTATTCATCGGCCTTAGCGGGTGGAAGGGTGCTTTTATCCCTTTCACCCGCTAAGGCCGATGAATAAAGGAATGCAGTCGTGTGGAAGGGCATAGTGAGAAGAATGAAGGATATTATTCTCCCAGTTTTATTTTCACGATGCAAACTAGTTGTTTGCCTCTATAATATTAAATTATACTCTTTCAATATTGATTGATCACCTTGCTATATGGACGGAAGGCTTATTATTAGGGTACTTATGTAATACTTGTATCCTGTAAATAAAACACTTGTGTTACAGATATGAAATACTTGTATGGTATACATTAAACACTTGTGTGGTATTGTTCAATGTCATACTTTCTTTTTTCGTCAAAAAGAGGTTGGAAATCTTAAACATCTTTCTGCAAAAGGATTATATTTGCAATATAATATACATCATCATCTATGTACTTAAAGAAAATTATGACTGCAACCTTTGCTGCAACTGCGCTTGCCGGGCAGGCACAGGAGAAAACTTTTAGCATTATTCCCGAACCGGTGGAGATAACTGTAACCGGACAGGGAGAGTATTTGATTCAACGTAATACGGTCATTCGTATGTCAGAACCGGTGTTGGCATCTTCGGCTACCTATTTGGTTGATTATATGGATCGCTATCTCGGCATACCCTTACAAACGGAAGTCCCAAAGTCTGGAAAATCCAGAAAGAAAAGGTCGTCTGCTATAGAAGTAATACTTCCAAAGTCGGGTGAACAACCTTGTATCGTTCTGATAAACCAAAAGAATGGAGGAATTTCAGGAGGCTATCAGTTAGAAATTACCCCTGTAGGTGGTGTACGTGTCGAAGGAAATGACGAGACGGGTGTATTCTATGGCATTCAGACGCTTATACAATTATTACCCACCCGTGCAGGTGTGCTACCTATCCTTCCGACTGTGAAAATTAACGACTATCCGCGTTTCCCTTATCGTGGTATGCATTTGGATGTGGTACGCCATTTCTTCCCCGTAGATTTCATCAAAAAGTATATTGATTACCTTGCCCTTCATAAACTTAACTACTTCCATTGGCATCTGACGGACGATCAGGCCTGGCGTGTTGAAATGAAATGCCGGCCGGAACTGACAGAGAAAGGTTCCGTACGCGAAGGGGAAATCCTCGGACTTTATCCGGGAAAATACCAGCCATTGCCTTATGGCGGATATTATACCCACGAAGATGTGCGCGAGATAGTGCGCTATGCTGCCGAACGTTATATCACGGTGATACCCGAAATAGATATCCCCGGTCATTGCATGGCAGTACTTGCCACCTATCCGCAATTTAGTACTACGCCGGATGAGCCGAAGAAAGCAGCGCTGACGTGGGGTATCTTCAATAAGTTCAATAACGTGCTGGCTCCCAAACCGGAAGTTTTCGACTTCCTAAAAGATGTGTTTTCCGAATTGTGTGACTTGTTTCCCGGTCAATACATCCATGTGGGCGGTGACGAATGTGCCAAGCGTTGGTGGCAGGAATCGGAAGAAACGCAGCAATTCATGCGTGAGCACGGACTGAAAGATGAGAAAGCATTGCAAAGTTACTTCGTTCATTATGTACAGGATGTGGTGAATGGTAAAGGAAAGACGCTGATCGGTTGGGATGAAATCCTTGAAGGAGGTATTTCGGAAGATTGCATCGTGATGAACTGGCGCCGTCCGGAATTTGGGAAGAAAGCGTTGAAGACGAACCACCGCACCATATCCACCTGCTCTGCCTGGTCGTACTTCAATCTGAAAGAGAGCCGTACCCAAGCGGAAATCGGCCCGCGCGGTCCGTTGCCTCTGGAGAAAGTATATGGTTTTCAGATTGTGCCCGATTCGCTGACTACGCAACAACAGAAACTGGTCTGGGGAGCGCAGGGGTGCTTGTGGACTGAGTATATCCCTACTACCTGGAAAGCGGAGTTTGCCGTTTTCCCACGTATGTCAGCACTGGCGGAAAATGTCTGGTCGCCTTTGGAGAAGAAGGACTGGGAAAACTTCGCCCGTAAAGTAGAGACGCAGTATGAGCGTTATGAGCTTTGGGGAGCGCGCTATTCCGAAGCATTCTTCCGTACGCAAGACGTGGAACGAAAAAGATAACAGAAATAACGGTCGGTGTGCAGTACTTTTCATTTTTTTGCATTTAATAAGAAAAACGCTATACAAATCATTATGAAGTACTTGCTTTGTTTTCTTGTTGGGGTATTGTTAACTACCTCTCTGTACGCCCAAAGTGCAGGTGATAAAAGGTCCTCTTTTTCTGTTCATGCCGGACCGTCATGGTATTTGGGACAATTGATGGGAATCACCGACAGATCGGATGCCTATCGCAGTGATTTACGAAAAGGAGTGGCTTGGGATGTCAGCTATCTGGCACAAGTTGCCGGCCGGAAGTTGAAGTTCGGGGTGGGAGCACTGTATCAGGGAAGTTCCTATAAAAATACGCACGACACCGGGGCGGACAAGATTCTGATGCACTACATGGCGCCGCAGGTATCTTTGACGATGGTGAAGAAGCATTATCAACTTCAGTTGGCAGGTGGAATAGGCTATCAGTTTTATAAAGATAAGAGTAAGGTGTATGGCAAGCCGCGGAATGTTTCGATGGATAAACTTGCAGGTAACCTGGCCCTCTCGGGCGAGTATTTCCTGACGAGCCATTGGGGAGCTTCGGCCCGTCTGAACTGGCTGGCATCCAGCACGGAAACCTACTCGGTGAAGTATCACGATGAGAGGTGGAATGTAGAAAATCCGAAAACCGGTACCGGTTATTTCGGTCAGTTATCTTTAGTCTTCGGTTTAAATTATCATTTTTGAGCGTTATGAAAAAGTTGTTATTTCTGTTCCTGCTGGTTCTCTGTTGTGCCTGCGAGGAAGATAAGTCGGTGGACCCGACACTGATGCCCGAAGCTACGACGACGGGGCAAAATACGTTAGGTTGTTTGATAGACGGCTGGGTGCATACTTCCGGGCGGTTTGGAAAGCCGGATGTCAGTACTTACGATGAAGACGGTAACCATTATGTTACGATTGGTGCGGACGCCGGTGTTTTCAGTTCTTTGCATTTTACGCTTGTGAATCCACGGCAGGGGGCTGTCTGTACTTATATTAATGCCAGTTTTGATGGTGTAAAACTGGAAGATGGCAAGGCATATATCACCCGTATGAACGGAACGATTATCAGTGGAACGTTCAGTGGCGGGAGTGTAACAGAGGGACGCTTTGATATACGATATAGTGAAGAGTCCGAAGGAGGAGAAGTGATCTATTAATAAAAAAACTGCCCGTTCGGAATTATCTTCCGGCGGGCAGTCCTTTTTTCACTTCGTTTTCTTTTCAGTCTTATAAAGCCTTTCGGTTACTGATAACCCGCATGGCGGCAGTGTACTGCTGACAAGGCACAGACACGTGAATGCCATTACCTTTGTCCTCTGTTGAAGCGGTGATGTAAGCTGACTTCAGCAATTGCTTCACACTTTCCACTTCCCAGGGGCTACCTGCGAAAACGTTAATCTGAGAAATCTTTCTACTTGTAATCATGTGCTTTAAACTTTTTAGTTGTACTTTCCGGTCGCAAATGTAAGTGGTTTGCGGGAAACCGAATAGCTCAAATCGATCAAAAAGTAACATAAAAGGTGCAAACGATTTAGAAGTAGCTTATTCCTCATATTTTTTTCTTATTTCGTATCGTTCTTCCGGATTTCCACCCGACGGATCTTTCCACTGATGGTTTTCGGCAGTTCGTCTACAAATTCAATCACACGCGGATATTTGTAAGGGGCTGTCACTTTCTTCACATGATTTTGCAATTCCTTGATAAGCTCTTCACCTTCTTTCCCTTTATATTCTTTAGCCAGTACGATGGTAGCTTTTACTACCTGACCACGGATTTCATCGGGTACGCCTGTGATGGCACATTCTATTACGGCAGGGTGCGTCATCAGAGCACTTTCCACTTCGAAGGGGCCGATACGGTAACCGGAGCTCTTGATCACATCGTCGGCACGGCCTACAAACCAGAGATAACCGTCCTCATCTTTCCAGGCAACGTCTCCCGTGTAGTAGATATCGTTGTTCCAGGCTTCGTGTGTACGTTCCGGATCACGGTAATACTCTTTGAACAATCCCAGTGGTTTACCCTTGTCTGTGCGGATTACGATTTGTCCCTGTTCACCAGCTTCTACGGAACGGCCGTCATTGTCTATCAGGTCTACATCGTATTGTGGATTAGGCAATCCCATACTTCCCGGTTTCGGTTCCATCCAGGGCATGGTAGCGATGGTCAGTGTGGTTTCTGTCTGTCCGAATCCTTCCATCAGTTTGATGCCTGTTAGTTTCTTGAAGGTCTCAAATACAGCTGGGTTCAAAGCTTCACCGGCGATGGTACAATATTGCAGTGATGAGAGATCGTACTTTGTCAGATCTTCGTGAATGAGGAAACGGAAGATGGTGGGAGGTGCGCAGAGAGAAGTTACATGATAATCCTGTATCTTCTCCAGGATGGCGGCAGGGGTAAATTTCTCGTGGTCATACACAAATATATTTGCTCCGGCAATCCATTGTCCGTAAAGTTTGCCCCACACAGCTTTCCCCCAACCGGTATCGGCGATGGTGAGATGTAGGCTGTTTTCCGTCAGGTTGTGCCAAAAACTACCGGTAACGATATGGCCCAACGGATATGTAAAGTCATGGGCAACCATTTTCGGTTCACCGGTGGTTCCGCTGGTGAAGTACATCAGTGAGATATCTTCATTCGTATTCGGATGTTCCGGCTTCACGAAAGGTGCGGCATTTTCGATCCCTTTGTGGAAATCATCGAATCCTTCGGCTACTTCGGGACCTACACTGACGAGTTTCTTCACGCTGGGGGAATCCGGCATGGCAGCTACAATATGATCCGTGATAACCGATTCTCCTGCACAAACAATCATCTTGATGTCCGCAGCGTTACAGCGGTACACGATATCTTTCTTTGTCAGCAAGTGAGTGGCGGGAATGACGACGGCACCGAGTTTATGTAAAGCTATGGTGCTGTACCAGAATTCAAAGCGGCGTTTCAATATCAACATTACCATGTCACCATGGCCGATGCCGAGGCTTTGGAAATACGAGGCGGTCATGTCCGTATAACGTTTCATGTCGGCAAACGTAAATTGCCGGTGTTCACCCTTATCATTAGTCCATAACAATGCAGGTTTGTCAGGTTGTTCGGCAGCCCAGGCGTCTACTACATCGTATCCGAAGTTGAAGTCTTCCGGTACGTTTATTTTAAAGTTTTTGATAAAGTCCTCTTGTGTAGTGAAAGAGGTTTGTGATAAAAATCTTTCTACCATAATTATAGGAATTAAGAATGAAGAATTTTGTTGCACCGTGCAAGTATGCCGCATGGCAATTCTTCATTCTTTATTTTTCATTCTTCATTTAATGATTACATTATTATTGCCAGGAATCGTACCGTTTTTCCGTCCAGTGCTTTCATGCCATGCGGCAATTTGGAATTGAAGTACAGGCTGTCTCCTTCGTTTAGTATAAGCTCTTTGCCATCGATGCTTATCATCATGCGCCCTTCGAGTACAAGGGTGAATTCTTGTCCGGCATGGCTGTTATAGTGTATCGGTTCGCTCTCCGGTTTCGGTTCTACGGTTACTACAAACGGATCAGCACTACGATTCATGAAGCCTGCGGCAAGTGATTGGTATTTGTAGGCTTTGGTACGTTCAATGCTGGTACCTTTTCCGGCACGGGTAAGGAAGTAAGAACTCATTTTCGGTTCTTCGCCAAACATCAGTGCATCTAATGAGACTCCGTATCTGCGTGCAATCTTTTGCAGCATGCTGACAGAAATATCAAATTCTCCAGACTCTGCGAGGCGGTATTCTTCAGCGGAGATGTCACATTCACGGGCAATGTCTTCAGCGGTCAGCTCCAGTACATCACGAAGCCCGCGAAGGCGTTCTGCTATTTGCTTAATTTGTTCGTCCATGTGGTTGTTTATTTAATGAATTAATTGTTAGTCTTATTGCTTACTCGCTTTGATAGCATTGATGATGGCGGATGTATAGCCGTCATGTTCCAGTTCATTGATACCTTTGATGGTAATACCGCCGGGGGTACATACTTTATCGATTTCTACGCTGGGATGCGTATCATTATTCAGTATCAGTTCGGCTGCTCCCTTTACGGATTGAGCCACCATTCTCATAGCATCTTTGGGATAAACACCCATTTCTATACCGGCTTGCATGGCAGCCTGGATGTATTTTAACACATAAGCGATTCCGCAGGAAGCCATGGAAGTGCAGGCTGCGAATTTTTCCTCGGGAATCAGCATGGCAAGTCCCATCTGATTGAAAATATCCAGCATCAGTTGTTCTTGTTCTTTGGTCGCATTACGACTGGCAATCAGTGTCATACTTTCCATCTCGCTGATGGCGGTGTTAGGAATAATGCGGAACATGGTCATTTCCGGTTCGGGTACGTAGTGAGCCAGCTCTTCAAAGTTGATGCCTGCAGCAACAGAAATGATAATTTGTTTGCTTTTCAGTTTCAGTTCGCGCAGCACACCTTTGATAAGCCACGGTTTTACAGCGAGTATGATGAATTCGGCGCCGATGATGGCTTCCTGATTGTCATGGGTGATTTGTAAAGCAGGAAACTCCGCTTGCAGTTCATCCAACTTTCCTTGTGAGGGATTAGACACTATGATATCCGAGGCGGGGATAATACTTCCCTTTGCCAATCCACGGGCTATAGAGCCGCCCATGTTTCCTGCTCCGATAATTGCTGTTCTCATATCATTCTGTTATTAAAAGGGTTGTCGATGGGCAAAGGTAGATATTTTTTAGTCGATATATGAAACAGTTTAAACGTTTTTTGCTGAATACTCTGCAAAATGCAAGCTTTATTTGTTTAATATAGAAGATAATGAGTATATTAGTTCAACTAAAGATGATAGATTATGTCTGAAAAAGAAATGAATTCCTATCAGGACAAATAGCTAAATCCTTTTGATATGACAGATATTGTGGATTGTAAATTACGGATACATTTTTTATCAATTTTTCCTTTTTAATATAAACCTTTTTTGTAATTTTGTGCTTGTTGAGAATGGAAAGCGTTGCATTCTGATTTATTTGTTAGATAAAAAATAAGAAGCGTTGTGCTTCATCTTGTAGTCGAAAACCTAGGAAATTTTCAAAACTACACAAGATGTTGGTGCAGTGGTTCTCTCGCTTATGCGTGGGATTGCTGTCTGTCGTCTGTGTAGTTGGGTTTTCCTAGGACCTTCGGCTACAGATGAAAGTATGCAGTTCCACGTTTCGTTGTATAATAAGCTTAGCAGTCTTAGGAGGAATTGGAGAAGACGCACTTGAAACATAATGAAAACATAGACATCTTTCTACAGAATACTTGCATTTTACAGGTGGAATAACCACCTAATATCGAGAATATCCATTTAAAAATATAAAAAGATGAGAACTAAATATATGCTTCTTCTGTCTATTACAGCGTTCATTTTTTGTTGTGCTTCTTGTAGAAGTAGTCAGAATATTCCACGGAAGATAGATAATCACTCAATCGTTCCAGACAGTCAAGTTGTAGTCTTATTAGGTGACACAATATGTCAGTTTGTTTACAGTCCAACAGAAGTGATAGGGTATAAGATGCGTCCCCAAAAAGCAGAACAGGATACATTGATTGCCCAGTACGCCATAGATTATAAAATTGGTGAGCTTGCTGCATCCTATTATTCTATCCTACAGTTTTTTTTGCAAGATATCTTGAATTATGATCTGAGTGGGAGTATAGTTAAAACTCCTTTTGAACCTAATATAGCGATAAAATTTGTCGATGAAAATAAGGAGGAGCTGTACTTGCTTGTAGCATTTAATGGTAATCAATTAGCTTTTGTGAAAGATGATAAGGTCTATTGTCGACAGCAGTATGTACATGCCCGCTATTTAGTGAAATTCGCTTTAGGACTTCTTCCTGACAATGAATATTTAAAAACTCTTTTAAAGCTCCCATGATTATGAAACTACAGAAAAATGTTTTTTTATTAATCTTATGTTTGGTTCTAGTTAATATTCCGCTCAGAGCACAGACATTTCATGCTATTCTTTTCGGTGACACTAATGATGAATCTATAGGTAATACTGTGAAGTTGGATATCGAACGGATAAGTTGTATGCTTGCAGAGGCTCAAGCAGCTTTGCAAAATAAAATTTCATTTGAATATGATGTTAATGTTGCTAATCGCTGTTCGCCTCAGAATTTACGCAATGTTTTGAGTCGTCTTCAATGTGGAAAAGATGATGTGGTTTTTCTTTATTATAGTGGTCATGGTGCCCGTTCTTTGCATGATACTTCAAAATATCCTCAAATGAGTTTGGGTGCCCATTATGAGAATGAACTTATTTCAGCAGAAGGTACGTTCAATGTTATTAAGAGAAAATGCCCGAGACTTTGTATCATGATAACGGATTGCTGCAATTCTTACAGTGAAAATCTTTCACCCAAACTGGAATTAAGTAAAAGTGCCCCCTGTATAAATAGAAAGGTTGAAACGAATTATGAAGATTTGTTTATGAAGAAATCAGGTGCCATGATTATCACAAGTAGTAAAGCGGGTGAAACATCAGCATGCAATTTAAAGATTGGCGGATTTCTGACGTATGGTTACTTGACTGTTATGGCTGAAGCTAATAAGCAAAATATTTCAGATTGGAATAATATATTGGAGGTTACTCGGGATGCCACCATTGAGTTGTCCGGAAACAAGCAGCATCCAGTCTTTGACGTTTCTGTGTCTGATGCAGTCGTGTCCCAAACGAGTGTGTCGGCAAATGAGTCTGTAGTAGATGAATCGACCAATACAACGGTGATTCATGGAGCGGATGTGTCGGCAAATACACAGAATCAGGTATTGGAAGGATTGCGGCAGTTAATAGATACGAATATAGCTGCCCCTCAACGTATCGCAATGGTCACCCCTATTCTAAACAAGTATTTTTCTAATGCAAATGCTATTGTAGAAATGCTGGGTAGGAACTGTAAAACCATTGTAGCAAGAGAGACAGCCAGAAACTTTTTGGAAAGGTTGAGTACAGAATATTATTTGATAAATTTCAATGTACTATCTTTCACTCAAGACAATAATGGGAAGATTACTTCTTTGAGAATTAATGAGGTTTATAAGAAATAGATTTTATACGATTATGAAAAAGATTATATTAGTTACTATCGTTGCAATCTTTCAGATGTGCGTTTCGATGGGGTATGCACAAACCAATGATTTATCGGAAGAAGATTTGGAAATGTTTAAAGAGGAGGTGCGAAATCGAATTAATACTTATCAGATGTACTTGTCGTTCATCGGGAGCAAGAAGAATGATAATGCTACGAAGGCGGTTTATATGAAGCAGGCATTAAAACTATTTATGGGAGAGGGAAATAATTATCAGGATATTTATAATAATATTCAGCCTGCTGTACGTACTCAAGTTTCTTCAAAAGCGCGTAATACAAAGAAATGGATACAGACAAAGACTTATCTGAGGAACTTGACTAATCTAAGTTACTCAGAAGTACAGATAACCCAAGCTGACGTATGCTATGTCTCTGATTTCTACAAAGTCAGAGATGGCTTATACAAAGCTGCGGTGACAATCAAGCAGAAATTTGTAGGAATGAGGGATGAAAAAGTGATTTATGAAGACATCACGGAAAAGACAATTAATGTATATCTTCAGCAAGAAATCACGAGCGTTGGCAATCAATATGTGATATTGTTAGGCGACAGTGAAGTATTGGATACCTATTAATAAAAAGTGTATGAGACGAAAAATCGCATTATCAATTTGTATCTTGTTTGGTTGTCTGTATATGACGTATGGGCAATTGATGAATAACCAGTCTTTCAATGAAACATTTCGTTATCGTGTAAAACAGATGGATGAATTTATGAAACGTTTTAATGGAATGGAGAGTATCCCTCTGGCTTTGGAAGATTCTTTGATACGGCGTACAAATATGCTGTATCTTTTTGACAGTGAACTGTTCCTAAATACCCCGGATTCTATGAAAAATGCGGCTTTTGAGTTTATAGAGGCTGCTGTTAAGGATTCTATTTCTTTACATTATACAGATTCTACGTGGACGGCTGAGGTATTATGCCATTGCCACTATAAGGGCAAAGAAGAAAAAATAACTTTGCTTTTAAAGCCCGAGCGAGTGGAAGTATATGTATATCGCTGGGTGATTGTCGGTGCAAAAGGTAAAATCCTGGATTTGGAGCCATTGAAACGAAATCATGGGTTAGATATTCAACCGGATAATCATGAAGTGGGTTTTATTGACCTATCTAAAATAGCAGCAATAGGTAATGAGAATATTCTGAATTATTCAGAAAAGAATTATTTGCCGGACGCTTTGTCTGTCTTTTATGCTCTAATTTATTCCGGACAGTTCACATTGGATGTTGTAGAAAAAACGAAGTTTCATCTATTGCAAGTTCCGGGATATACGTTTACTGTGGAGCGTGTTGAACGTGAGGGGAATAACACAGGATGGCTGATTTCGTCTTTTAAACGGGTAGACGGAAATAAGAGAAATAACTGTAGTAAGGAATTATATAGATAAGGTAGTTATGAGGAAATATTTAATCTTTATAGCCTGTCTGCTATTGACGAACGTGTTGATGGCGCAGAATGAATTAACTATTGAACAAAGAGAAAAAGCAGAAACGTGTGTTGAACGCTATTTCAAAATGTTAGCCCGCTATGCAAATCATCCGATGGGAGCAGAAGCGGCAGAATTGCGAACGGATATTATTATGATGTGTGAGAATAAATTCCGAACTCCGGTTTATAATGATTTGTATTCATTTAAAGATATTCTGAATAAATCCACAGCTTGCAATATTGATGATTATTTATTGCAATTTGGTATTCTGGAAGATAAGAACAGCTATACTTTCAAGATTAGCTATGACTCAATTATTTGTCATCCAGTGTCTGTTCCTACTTATACGGATAATTATGAGTACGATAATGTATTTGTCTATGTAAATAAGCGTATTGAAGGCGGTGGCAAGAATATAAAGATTAAAAATGTGATTCGGTTGAATCTTGAAAAAGAAGAAATCGCATATATTGAAAAAGCAGAATTTGACACTAATGATAAAGATATTGAGTTCTTGTTGAAACATTCCTTGGGTTACAGTCCTTCAAAACTTAATGAAGTTGCCAGTCGGTGTTATAAAGAGAAGAAGTATAAATCGGCTCTTTTGTTGTTTGAGCAGAGTGCTATTCGTGATGATATGAATTCTCAATATGCGTTAGCGAATATGTTGTTTTTGCGTCAAGGATGCGAAGAGTATGGAGGACGAGCTACGCATTATATGGCACAATTTTGGGCAAAGAAGATGTATTTTAAAAGAAATACCGGAGTACAAGATTCAGATTATGAACTCTTGAATGGACTTATGCAAAAACTATCTATGACAAAATTCTCATCAGATCCGGAAGAAGCTCCTTTTAATCATGGGCTCATGAAATATAAAGAGGGGGATAAATATGGGTTTATGCGTAAGGATGGAGAAATAGAAATACCGCCTCAATATACTTTTGCCTTTCCTTTTTCTGAAGGATTGGCTTGTGTTAAGCTGAATGGAAAATTTGGCTATATTGATATTAAGGGAAAGGTTGTAATCCCCTTTAAATTTGACGAAGCATCGTCTTTTGTAAATGGTGTGGCTTCGGTTTTCAATGAAAAGGAGGATAAGATGAAAGAAGCTTTCTTGATAAATAAGTCTGGGAAAATGGTCTCTGATATATATGACTATATTGGAATGTGGGATTCGAAAGGGCAATTGCTGACACCTGTTAAGCAAGGAGAAGGGTGGGGTTTTATGAATCATGACGGCATTGTGAAAGTCCCTTTTATTTATGAGAATTATACCAGATCAAGATCTGTATTGGTGAATTCTTTGGATTTGAATTATTGTTGGGTGAAGAAAGATGGTAAATATGGATTTTATAATATAACTTCAGAAAATGCCAAAATGGTTGTTCCATGCAAGTATTTATCTACCAGAAGTTTTAGCTTTGGACTGGCTGCTGTTACTGAAGATGGCCATAAATGGTTTTATATAGACTATAAAGGCAATAAGGTGTGTGGTGACTATGCTGCTGTTGGTAACTTTCGCAGTGATGGTATGGCATTTGTGAAATTAGACGGAAGTTCAAATATTGGCTATTTTATCAATTCCAAAGGTGAGATAATACTTGTATGTGAAGAACATGAACATAAAATTTATAACTTGCGAAGATATAATGGCAATCAGAAATAAAGAATCCGAGTGCATATCAAAGGTATGATAGTTGAAGAAGTTGGAAAATGGACAACCCTGTCGGTGAAAAATACTCATAGACAGGGTTGCATTTTCTTTTGCTGATTATTAATCTGTATGTCTTGCGGGTAGCAAGATGGTGAGAGTGCCTTATGCTAATGCTTTTCTGAAACGTTTGAGGAACAGATCCGCTTCTTCCATGCTGAGGCAGAGGGGTGGAAGCAGGCGGAGTACATTTGTACCGCTGACACCGGTAAATACATGTTGTTCTTTCAACAGTTTCAGACGAAGTTCCTTTATCGGTTCTTCAAATTCAAGACCGATCATCAGACCACGTCCGCGAACTTCTTTGATCTGCGGGAACTTCTTCAACTCCGTCATCAGATACTCACCTACCTTGGCTGCATTTTCAACCAGATTCTCCTGACCTATTACGTCCAAGACAGCAAGCGCTGCGCTGCATGCCAGATGATTACCGCCGAAAGTAGTGCCCAACTGTCCGTAAACCGGAGTGAACATCGGACTGATAAGTACACCGGCCATTGGGAAACCGTTACCGATGCCTTTGGCTACAGTGATAATATCTGCTTTGATACCGTTATATTGATGAGCGAAAAACTTACCGCTGCGGCCATAACCACTTTGAATTTCGTCCAAAACCAATATCGTATTATGAGCTGTACAAGCTTCACGCAAAGCCTGCATGAATTCATCTGTCGGCAATTGAATACCACCCACACCTTGAATTCCTTCGATAATCACTGCGCAGACATCACCTTTTGTCAGTTCGTTTTTCATGGCTTCAATATCGTTCAGCGGAAGGTAAGTGACATGTCCGCAGTCATTAATAGGAGCTATGATTTTGGGATTATTAGTCACTTCCACGGCAAGTGAAGTACGTCCGTGGAATGCCTTGTTGAAGGAAACCACACGTGTACGTCCGTTGTAAAACGAAGCGAGTTTCAAAGCATTTTCGTTGGCTTCTGCACCGCTGTTAATCAGGAATAAGGAGTAGTCATCATAACCACATGCTTTTCCCAGACGTTCAGCAACCTGTTCCTGTAGCTTGTTAATCACAGAGTTGGAATAAAATCCCAACGTGGCAACCTGGTTGCTGATCATCTCCACGTAATGCGGATGTGCATGACCGATGGAGATAACAGCATGTCCGCCGTAGAGATCGAGGTACTCAGTACCGTTCTCGTCCCACACGTGGCAGCCTTTTCCCTTGACAATGTTGATGTCAAAAAGGGGATATACGTCGAATAAGTTCATTTCTTTAATTCTAAATTACAAAATACAAATTACTTAGAAGGCGCTGGGCTTCAATCGTAAGCCGACGGTTTCTTCTAAATTGAACATCAGATTCATGTTGTGTACCGCCTGACCACTGGCACCTTTCAGCAGGTTATCGATGCAGGAGATGATAAGCAGCTTATCACCGTGCTTTTCCAAATGCAGAAGACATTTGTTGGTGTTCACTACTTGTTTCAGGTCGATGTTCTTTTCTACGATATGCACGAAAGAGTCTTTGGCGTAATATTCTTCGTACATACGGACTATTTCATCCAGGGCAACTTTAGTTTTTACTACGATGGTAGCAAAAATACCACGTGCGAAATCACCGCGGTAAGGGATAAAGTCAATATCCGCATCAAAACTGTTCTGCAATTGCTTCAGGGATTGCTTGATTTCGGGTACATGCTGGTGATCGAATGCTTTGTAAACGCTCATGTTGTTGTTGCGCCAACTGAAGTGACTGGTTGACCCCGGTTTTACACCTGCTCCGGTGGAACCGGTAATGGCATTCACCATGATGTCATTGTTCAGCATCAGATGTTTGGCAAGGGGGAGCAATCCCAATTGGATACAAGTGGCAAAGCAGCCCGGATTAGCCACATGTTTTGCTTTGCAGGTAGCGCGACGGTTTAATTCCGGCAAACCGTAGATAAAGTCATGTTCCGGAGAAGCGATGCGGTAGTCCATAGAAAGGTCGATAATCTTCAACTCCTCGGGAAGGTTGTGACTCTCCATGAACTTCTTCGTGTCGCCATGGGCGGTACAGAAGAATAACACGTCAATTTCGTCTAGAGGTAACTCGTCGGTGAAGACAAGGTCCGTTTCGCCGTACAATCCTTCATGTACGTCGGTAATTTTGTTTCCGGCGTTACTTGAGCTGTTGATGAATACGATTTCCGCTTCCGGATGATTGATCAGCAAACGAATTAGTTCACCTGCCGTATATCCGGCTCCGCCGATGATTCCTACTTTAATCATGTTAGTTTATACTATATTCTTTTATCTGTTATACAAGTTCTTTTCCTCGGGAACAATAAGCCACATTATAAGGTATACGGGGATACCGGCAAATACGGTAAAAAACGTCAATAACGCATAGCCGATACGTACGAGTGAAGGGTCGAGTCCGAAATAAGCGGCCAGTCCTCCGCAGACGCCGGCAAGCATTCTGTCGCTGCGTGAGCGAGTAAGTTTTTTGTTATTATTATCCATAAATTCTTTTTTTAATGAAGAATGATGAATGAAGAATGAAGAATTTTGCTGCGCTGTGCAAGTATGCCGCATGGCAATTCTTCATTCTTCATTTTTAGTTCTTCATTTCATTAAATTTCTTCGTCTTTATGATTGTTATAATATACTCTCAGTGGAGTAGAAGTAACCTTGATAAAACCTTTCGCATCTTCTGCTGTCCAGCCTTTTTGCATTTCACCATATTCGCCGAACTTCGTTTTCACAAGATCGTCTTCTGATTCTACACCTACCGTAGAGAAAGATAATGGGCGAAGTTCCAGAATAGCCGTACCGTTTACGTTACGCTGACTTTCCTGTAGCATGGCTTCGATGTCGCGCATTACCGGTTCCAAATACTGGCTTTCGTGCAGGAACATACCGTACCAATTGGCAACCTGGTCTTTCCAGTATTGCTGCCATTTGCTCAGTGTATATTTTTCCAGGAACTTATGTGCACCGATAATCAGCATCGGAGCAGCAGCTTCGAAACCTACGCGGCCTTTGATACCGATAATTGTATCACCCACATGCATGTCACGGCCAATGCCGTAAGCAGCACCGATTTCTTCCACTTTCTGGATTGCTTTGATGGGATCATCAAATTTCTCAT
Organism: Bacteroides cellulosilyticus; assembly: GCF_020091405.1. Lineage (NCBI taxonomy): Bacteria > Pseudomonadati > Bacteroidota > Bacteroidia > Bacteroidales > Bacteroidaceae > Bacteroides > Bacteroides cellulosilyticus. The sequence goes on along the minus strand of NZ_CP081903.1, from coordinate 719,301 downwards.
CGTTCACAGCTTTCAACTCACCTTTTTCGAAAGTAAGACGGAGTTGTTCGCTGCCTTCCTTTACACAGTGTTTCAGATAAGCGCTTTCGGGTAATCCTTGTGCGGAATCCAGAATCTCACCACCGCAGATAGAGGTACCCCACAAACCTACATTATAAGAGTATTTCAGTTTGGTGAAGTCTGCCGAGAAACCATGTTTGTTTAGATAATCGATTTCTTCCTGACGGCTCAATGCCATATCACGGGTCAGTGTGATGATTTCCACGCCCGGAGCCAATACAAGGAATGTCATGTCAAAACGAATCTGGTCGTTGCCTGCACCGGTAGAACCGTGAGCGATAGCATCTGCACCGATTTCGTTGGCATAGCGTGCGATGGCAAGTGCCTGGAAGATACGTTCGGAACTTACGGAAATAGGATAGGTACCATTACGCAGCACGTTACCAAATACCATGTATTTCAAGCTCTTTTCGTAATATTCCTGCGTCACGTCGATAGTGACATATTCTTTTGCGCCCAGTTTATAGGCGTTTTCTTCGTTTGTTTTCAGTTGTTCGGGGCTGAAACCACCGGTGTTTGCACAAGCTGCATACACTTCATACCCTTTTTCCTTGGCAAGGTACATTACCGTAAATGAAGTATCAAGACCGCCGCTGAATGCGACTACTACTTTTTTCTTATCTTCCATATCCTTTGTTTTTTAAATTTTATCATCTTCATGCAGATCCGGGTCGTAGAGCATTGCTGTGCAGATGCAGAATTTGCGGTTCTTGGCTACTAATATATCATGGTTGATGCAGCCTTCGCAGCCTTTCCAGAAGGATTCGTCATCAGTCAGTTCATTGAAAGTAACGGGAACGTATCCCAGTTCCGTATTCATTTTCATGACGGCGGCTCCGCTGGTGAGACTGAATACTTTGGCGTTGGGCCATCGCAAGCGTGCCAGGCGGAAAGATGCCATTTTGATACGCTTAGCCAATCCAATACCGCGAAAGTCGGGATGCACAATCAAACCGGAAGTCGCAACGTATTGTTTGTTTCCCCAACTCTCGATGTAGCTGAAGCCTGCAAACACGTCTCCGCATAAGGCGATGATGGCTTTTCCTTCTTTCATTTTTGTCGCCACATATTCGTGTGTGCGTTCTGCGATGCCCGTTCCACGTACTTTGGCCGCTTCTCTGATGGTATCCAAAATCTTATCCACATAAACTTCGTGAGAGGCGTCAGCCACCATCACGTCCACTTTTTTGGTATCCATTTCTTATTAATTAATAATTTTGAATGAAGAATTTGACTACGCTGTGCAAGTATGCCGCATGGCAATTCTTCATTCTTCATTTTTAGTTCTTCATTTATATTATTTAATGTTCGGAATGATTTGCGACAGAAATTCGCGTACTTCGCCATGTGAAGCGGCTTCATGCACTACCAACATGATGGTGTCGTCTCCGGCAATAGTGCCCAGAATGGCGGGACATTCGCGGTTGTCGATGTCGTAGGCCATACTGCTGGCATATCCCGGTCGTGTACGGATAACGGCAATGTTACCGGAGAATTGCAGGGACACGAATCCGCTGGTCATCAGCATCTCGCTGGCACTCTGGTCATTGGAACGTTTGTACATGATGTTGTTGGGTAATACATATACGTATTTCCCGTTCATGTTTGCCGCTTTGGCAACTTTCAGTTGTTTCAAGTCGCGGGAGAGAGTGGCTTGTGTCAGTTCAAAGCCTTCTTTGCTCAGAGCTTGCAGCAGTTCTTCCTGAGAACTGACGTCCTTGCTTGAGATAATCATCTTGATAGCGTCTAACCGATTGGCTTTTTTCTTCATTGTTCTGTATAATTATTCTAAGAATGGCGCAAAAGTAGCGATAATTTTGGAAAGAATATGCATTAATGAGAGAAATTTTGTACTTTTTATACTATGAATGCTATGTTTTATGCATAAATCGGAGGATATATGCAATTATTTTATTTCCTGCCAGGAAAATACAGTCCCATCTTTACGGTTGGGTATAGTTCCGGGCCAGTCGGCAGAATAGGGTTCGTCTGTACGCGGATCTAAACCGATGAAGCGATTGGTCTTTAGGGATAGTAGCATACATTGTCCCCATAGCATATCCTGCCACATGAAGAGGCTGCCTTTCGTTTCTTTCTTCATTAGTCGGACATCTGCTGAGAGCCCGGCTCCAGTGACGGTGACAAAGCCTGATCCGTCTAATGCTTCAAGAGCTATACGTCCTTGTCCGCGGTCGTGTACACGGAACTGGCATCCGGTACCGTTGAACGTATTACTTCCCGGATAGGAACGATTCAGCATACCGTGGGGATTAGCCCAGACTTGCTCACCGTTTGCGAGATTGGTTAGTGTTATCACTTTGCCGAGAGGAAGATTTTTAGAGCGATCTGCCAATGGTTCCTTTACCTTAAAATTGTCGAAGTCGGCATAACCTCCCGCTTTTCCATTCGTATTGAAAGCAAATAAGGCATACCGTACTCCCTGGAAAGTCTTCATTTGATAACCCAGGCGCAGTTCGCCGCCGACTTCTTTGAATGTTTTGCCGTCTGTACTGAAACTGAGTGTTGCCAGGTCTCTATTGTAATCACCACTGGCACGCAGGTACACTTGTGGCCCGGATAATGGTTCGTCTGTAGACTGGTTCTTTACTAAGTCGTAAAATCTCAGGATGAATCCCTCATCAGTACGTACTACACCGATCCAATAATAGGGAACATTCAATAACCCAAGTCCGGCTACGTCACCTTTCTTTAAGGATTTGGCATTTAATTCGACGGTGGCGCTGGACTCCGGACCGATAGCGCGTTGAGTAAGTGTGTTTTTCGCATACATGAAGTTTTTGGCAGGGAGAGTGTGCAAGCGCAGTACACCTTTTTTCTCAGTGAGCGACCATTTCTTATCTACCGGAATATGGTTCCATTGCCAGATCGGTTTTAGTTTGGCAGACGAGAAATCATCATCACGCTGATAAGTTGTTAGAGGAGCTATATCCGTTCCGGTATCCGGTTTGAACCAGGTGCGTGGTGAGCGTCCCAGGTTTCCTTCCAGTCCGAAGTAGGGCCAACCATCTTTCCAGGTCACGGGTGAAAGGAAAGTCAGTCGTCCTGCGGATTTTACGTCCATCATTGAGAATCCCCACCATTCACCATTAGGCAGGTCGACGATGCCTCCCTGATGGAGCGTTACTGCACCGAAACCATTTTCAGAAGGGCGCTCAAATTCCATTGCTTCTCCTTCATTGGGGATGTTCGACCAAAAGCCATATCCTTTGGTCCACCAGCCACGTTGTGTACCCATGGTTTCACGATTGCTGATAACCACGGTTTCGTAAGGACCTTCCAGCTTGTCGGCGCGGGCGCATTGCATACGGCCTACGGGTGCATAGTCTGCACTGATGATATAATACTTTCCGTCTATTTTATAGAAATGATGCCCTTCTCCCATGGCATTACCTTTAGGGATGATTACTTTTTCACTACCTTCCACATAACCGCTGAAATCTGGTTTGAGTTGAATCAGATGTACTTCATCGTAACCATGTACTGCGTATATCTTGTCGTCGTCATCAAACAATATGCCCAGGTCGTAAATTCTGCCACCCATATTCTTGTGTGTCCAGGGACCGGCGGGATCTTTGGCAGAGAAGACTTGTAAACCGTGGTCATTTACGTTGACGAATACATAGAAAGTGCCTTTGTGATAGCGGATGGCAGGTGCCCATATTCCGTTTCCATAAATGCCTTTATCGCCTTCCAGATGAAAATCAGGTCCTAAATCGAGTTTGTCAAAGATATATGTTACGAACTCCCAGTTTACCAGATCTTTGGAACGTAGTAGCGGTAGTCCGGGCATGGCATGCATGGAACTGGCAACCATATAATAATCTGTTCCCACACGTATCAGGTCAGGATCGGTAAATTCATCGTAAAACAGAGGATTGGTAAAAGTACCATTGCCGTTGTCGGCTGTCCACGACTGGGCTTGTAACTGGCAAAATGCCATCAGGCCGAGGATGATAGAGAATATATGCTTCATGGTCATAATAAATAGAATAAATTAATTAATTTGAGGACTTTTCGGAGAACATCCAATAATCGAAGTTGAAAAGTTCGTGGGGAGTTTTACCTTTAAATATAAGGTATAGATCATGAATTCCTTTGACCGTCTTCACATGGGTAGCGTGTTGTTCCCAATTATCCCATTCTCCGGTATAGGGAATGTTTAAGGTGCCGATCACTTCACCTTCGAGTGAGTCGATTCTTAGTTCTATTTCTCCTCCATGATATCTGCTGGATGCGGAGGCGATGAATTGCGAAGTACCTTTCTGTCCGAAGTTCACATCACGTACCTTGATGTAATCGGTATTATGGATAGCGGTTATATATACACCTTTTTCTTTATCTGTAGCAGATGTAACGCCTTGTGCCCATGCTATAGTCTCAGCTTCAGTTCGTTTGTATGGATTGAGTGTACCTGTTCCTTTCTTTATACCTTCATTAGTCATGTGCATTTGCGGTATGGTTCCGTCGGGGTTGTAGGTGAATTGTTCCACACATACCGATCTGCAATAACTGTGTCCGCCGGGCAGCGCATCATTGTGGTAGAAGAAGTAGGAGTTACCTTTAAAATCTATTATTCCGGGATGGTTGGTATTACTTCCTTTTTCCAATGGCATTACGACTCCCCGGGCTTTCCAGGGACCTTCTGCGGTCCGGGCGGTTGAATAATGTATGGATTCCGGGAATCCGGCGGCATAAATCATATAATAAAGGTTGTTACGCTTATATACCCAGGGCGCCTCTGTGAACCTTCCCACAAAGGCGGTCTGGTCTTTGATGTCGAGTGCTGTGATTGAGCCGTCCAGAGATATCATATCTTTATTCAGTTTGGCCTGATAACAAGCCCCGTTTCCCCAATAGAGATATGCTTGTTTATTACTGTCGATAAAGACTGTAGGGTCAAGGTCATCCCAGGAGTGTTTGGCGGCTGTAGTCATATTGTTGGTTACCAATGCCTGGCCCAATGCATCTCTGAAGGGGCCATAAGAAGTATCTGCAACGGCTACACCGATGGATGAACCCGGACTGAATTTGTTTTGTGAGGATATATACCAATAAAACTTGCCATCCCGTTCTATGCATTGTGCGGCGCTGGCATCTCCGGCTGACCATTTGAAATCACTTGTTTTCAGAGGTGCTCCACAGTCCGTCCAGTTCACCATATCGGTAGTGGTATACAGGCGATATTCTCTCATCAGGTATGCGTTGGAGGGAGCGTCCTTTTCATCGCATCCCACATAAAGGAATAATGTATCGTTATACACCATTGGGGCAGGATCGGCTGTATATTTGGTTTGAATAATCGGATTTTGAGCCGTTGCCAAAAGTGGAAGGAATCCCAGATATAGGGCTAAAATGTTGTTTTTCATCATAATTATTATTGTTGATAGTTGCTTTTAATACAAATATTTATTGTGGATATTAATGTGTGAATTCCCAATAATCTATGTGGGCAAAGTCTTCTTTATTGCCTTTGAATACAAAGTACAGATCAAATATACCAGTGTTGGGAATAGCTACGTCCGTTGTATTCTATTCCCCATGGGTCGGCTGTATATCGTTGCCAAAACAGCGGATAATCCGCCTTGCTGATCGATGCAAATGATGCAAACAGTAATAAGCAGAAAAGTGATTTCCTAAGATAAAAAGTGGCTTTCATGATATTACATATTTATTGAATGATTTTGATTTCTTTTCCGATAGTAATGCCCGCTTCATTGAAACTGTCAATCGCAAAATAATAAGTCTGGTCGGCGTTCAATACATTAATGGAGACCTTGTTGTCTTCATATACCAGATAATTATGGTATAATTTGTTCTTCTGTGTACCGAACCGGATGTTGTATCCGGTAGCATCGTTGACTTTGTTCCAACTCAGATTTACGGTTCTGCGATTATCGCTGTTTCTGGTTAATTCCGTGAATTGGGCAGTTGCCGGAACCGGTTTATCCGCTTTCCCGAATACTCTTAAGCCGGAGATGGAAAACTTGCCGGAAGGGAAATAGATATTGGTTATACGGATATACCTGGCGTCTACCGGTTTGTCCAATTGGATGTAGTCATTGGGAGCATCTGCTTTGTTCTCTGATTTGTCAACTAACAGATTCCATGTAATCCCATCTTGGGAATCTTCTATCCGGTATTGGTAATATATGGAATCCGATTTTCCCAATGCGGTAGCATCCTGGTCGGCAAAGTTGATCTGAATGGCGTAGACTTTGGAGTTCCGGTCTAAATCAACAGTCATAAACTCTCCTTTGTCTGCGGTTTTTGCGCTCCACCATGTTCTGATATCTTCATTCACGGCATTCTCTGTAGGATATCCTTCCAATGTAGATGACGCTTCTACTTTCTTTTTATAAGATAGGAGCATCCATCCCGGAAATAAATCTTGTGGAGAAGATATTTTTTTATCAGGAACAAGCATTGGATAGTCTCCCCATGCTGTGTATGCATAAATATTCCCATCTTTGTCAAAGAAGGTTGGATATAGGGAAATCCTTCTTTCGAACATGTGCCTCCGTGAGATTGTGGAAGTACCGATATTCCAGTAGTTTCCATATAAATCCTGAAATGTGCTGCCATGTCCGGTTCCGTTGACAAAACCTTCGGGCTTATAAGAGAAAGGGTTATGTTCGAGTAAAGTGAATGGACCCAATGGATTTTCCGATACGTAGACTCCGTTGCTGTAACTTTTGAATTCGGTACCGGGTACTGCATATTGCAGGTAATACTTCCCTTTGTATTGGTTCATCCATGCGCCTTCAAGCCAGCAAGTGTGCTTGTAATTGGTATTATAGTCTCCGGATACTTCCCAACCGTATTTTTCAGCATTACTGTAAAATAAGGGAATGGCTTCCCCTTTGGGCATAAATGTTTCTTTATCCAATTCCATTCCCATCATGGGAGTGGCTGCGCCGGAACCATAGTATAGATATACTTTGTCAGTATCTGAATCGTAAAACAACATCGGGTCTGCCAGGATGTAAGGAAACTGATCGGTAACCAACTCCCATTTGCCTGATTTGGGATCAGAGCTTTTATAGATTTTGTTGGTGGCTACGGAGGCCGTGAAGTAGATCTCTCCGTCCATTTCCATAACGGTAGGAGCATACTTCTCGATGGGAAGGTTGTCAGTGGTTATTAAATCCCAATGAACAAGATTTGCTGAATGGAAATAACCGCCGGATTTAGAAAGGAAAAGGTAATATTCTCCTTTGTATTTTATCATACTGGGGTCTGCTGCCTCACGCCAGGACGGAGAGTCGAGTGAAAAACGATAACTTAGATTTACCGGATTACAGATTGTTTTGACCTTATTTTCTTTTTCCCTACATGCTGTCAATAGAACGGATAATAGGGAAAGTAGCAGAAAGAACTTGATTGTTGTTTTCATTTTCTATTTGATTTTTTCTATTTCAATATCTTTATAGATAGCCTCACAAGCTTTACCTTCGTGAATTTGTAAAGCGATGTATCCTGTCAGTGGAATTTTACCTATTTGTGCATCCGGGTGAGGGCAGTCAGAGAAAGGCTCGATGTAGTCCAATGTTTGTGTACCATTCAGCCAGATGCGGATACGCGGACCTTCACAACGGATAATATATGAGTTCCATTCTTTGGGATTATAGTCCGGGTTTTTACAGAGAGGCGTACCTAAGAAATCCCACCGGCGTTGCTCATCGTAAAGCGCTCCTTTTTTCCATGAGATAATGTCTGCCTGATAACCTATCATTTCATGTTCTTTGTTCTTTTCTGTTTGGGGTTGGCTACGGAATTGGATACCAGCGTTATATGAGTCATCCGCACAGTTAATTTTGAATTTCAGGCGGAGTTCAAAGTTACTGTATTCGCGGTCGGAACGCAGGAACTCATTTTTAGGAATATCCTTTTCTATGCTTCCGCCGATAATGGCACCTTCTTCTATGCGAAACCACTTCATGCTGTTGTCGCCGTTATTGCCAGTCCAGCCTTTGAATGTCTTTCCATTAAAGAGAGTTTTTCCCTTGAATACTTTCAGTATGTCCATTGGAGTGGAAATCGCTTTTTCCTTTGTTGGTATCAGTGAAAGGCATTGCACATCGGGCAGTGCTTCTTTGTGTACCAGTCTGCCTTTCTCATCTTTTGCTAAAGAGAGTTGGATGCCTTGGAGCTTAATATCTATTTCTCCTGTAACGGGAATATTTATGACGCCTAAATCCATCTCCCGGTATTCGTTCCAATTGTTGGTCGGCTGAATCAGTGCGGCAAGCTGCTGTTGTCCTGCCGTAACAGTTAGGGCGCTACCTTGGTAGGGTTCAGCATACTTCATGCGTACGATATAGTTCCCTTTTTTAGAGAAGGTGTTCCACGAAATAAGTTGATCCGTGTTATTCCAGCCATGTATCGTTGCTAATGTATCTTTGTCATATACCTTTAATCCGCCTTCTGTCCGGGCATTCTGTGCCCACAATTTTACGGTTTCATTCTTATTGGAGTTTTTCGCTCTCCTATTTCCGAACAATTCTTTACTGAGTTGATGAAGATAGCCCACACTGGGAGTCACGTATTTCAACGGTTCATCCTGATCCCTTTCATATTCGAATACGATAATGGGAGTAGCGCCTTTTTCATAAAGATAGGTTAGCAGTTCTTTGATTTGAGCTGCTCCTTCACCCAAGACTACATCTTTTCCTTCTTTGTCGCAACGGTCTACATCACGAAAATGAAAATGATACATACGACCTGCATCGGTGTAGCTTCTAACAGCCTCATATACATTGGTACCATCGCGCATAAAGTGTCCTACATCGACAGAAGCACCGATGTATTTACTCCTGTTTTTACAATCGGTCAATACATCCACAGGGTTCCAATAGGGCGAACCATGTGCTTTGGGGTGATTGGTCAGAAACATATAAACGCCATACTTTTGGCATAATTCGTCATAGAAGTCCATACTTCCCGGACCTTCTGCAATACGGACAGGATCGGTAGTCAAAGATATATGCCATTCTTTGCAGAATTGGAACAATTTCTCTGTTTGTCCGTTCTCAGCATCTTCCTTGCTTGGACGGCAGTAGAATGAAGTAAGTGTTATATCCTTCTCCAGACATTTATTCTTGATTTTTTGTTTAGTCTCTTCTGACATTTGCCATGGATTGAATCGTTCTTCTTTTCCTCTCTCTATGGTTTGCCAGATTGTAGCCTCTACATATTTCAGACCTAAATCCGCCGCTGCATCAATAGCGTCAAAAAGAGAGTACCGGGTAAAGGTGTAGGACTGAATACCTACTTTCCAACCCACTTTGTCAAAGTCAGATGCAATGTTTGTTTTTTTATTCTGGGCATATCCGTTGGCGGTTGCCCCGAAACTGAACAGCATTATTAATATAAGCTGTAGATGATGTGACATGTTTTTCATTCTGCTGATATTTTAAAAGTTCTGCCTGCAAAGTTAGGGGAGGAGACTGTGAAAGGGCTTTTCATTTTAGATATTTCATTTTGCATTTCAGATAAAAAAGGCCTGCATAATGGTCTCCGGACTTGTTTCTGAGGATTTTCTTAGATTTCGGTAGGTGTTTTACCGAAATAGCTCTTGAAGGCACGGCTGAAATAGCTGGGGCTTGAGAAACCTGAAAGTTCGCTAACTTCGGTTACAGTATATTGTCCGGATTGCAGAAGTTTGAGAGCATGGTTCATCTTTACAGTCTTGATGAAATCGGAAGGGGACTGGTCCGTCGATGTTTTAATTTTCTTATATAGAAGTGAAGAACTCACATTCATGGCTGCGGCAAATTCTTCTTTGCCAAATTCACAGTTGGCAATGTTTTCATTGATGACGGTTATTGCCTTGCTGACAAACGGGTCGTTGGGCTTGACTTGTAGTGCAGGCTTTTCTTCCCGGATTTCAGATTCCATTTGTGCCATTCTTTCTTGCATGAGTGCCTGGACAGCATCGGCAATAAGTCTGTCATTGGTACTCTTCCGCTTCAAGCGGTTCGAATAACTTCTGAAAGCATAAATGATATAGCAGATGGTGCATAGGCCGATGATAGCTGCAAACCACCAGGTTTTCCAGAAAGGAGGCGTGACGTGTATGTTCAGGCTGCGTTCATCAATCATTTGTGATAGGGAACTGTCGTACATCCTGATATGTAATTTGAAGTTCCCACCCGGAAGGTTGGTATAATTAATAAAGTGAAGTTCCGAAGGGCGGCTCCAGTCTGCGTCCATCCCCTCTAATAGCCACGAGAATTTCATGTTTCCTGAAGAATTTCCTATTGGAAGCAGCTCTAACATGAAATTGTTCTGAGTGTAGTTTAAGGAAAGATTCTTCTGTTGATTGACGGGAGTATTGTTTAATAAATCGGGAATTGTGCGTATGGAGCGGCCTGCTACGGTGATATTCTGGAAAAAGATATTTCCTTGCGGAGGGGTTTCCTGAATCAGTTCCGGCGCAAACATGATTGCACCGTTGCTTGTTCCCCAGATCAGCTTGCCATTCTTCAGCCGCGTACAGGAGTTGACGCAGAAAGTCGTGGTTGAAAGGGAATAGATCGATGTGTAGGGTTGGATTGTATTATTTAAGATATTGAGCCGGCACAAGCCTCGTTCTGTACCGATCCATAAGAAACCGCTGTCAAATAAGATACTGTTCACATAGTTGGACGTCAGGCCGGATTCCGTTGTAAATCTCTCTGTTTGTTGTTTGTCATAGTCATATCTTATCAGGCCGTCTCTGCAAGTGGCAACCCATATTGTATTGCCGGTTACTACTACGTCCTGAGTCAGACTGCCTTCAACTAATGTTTCCACTGTTCCCTGATTTTTATCCAGCAGCAACAAACCACGTGAGGTTGTAAGCAACAGTTTTCCCGGAGAAAGTTCGGCAAATGCGCTGACGGGCCGGACCGGATATTCACGGAAACGATCTTCTTTTACCAGATAACAGGATAGTTTTTGGTTGCCGCCTATCCACACGTCTCCTTCTTTATCCACGAAAAAGTCAAAGATGAAATCGCCAGTAAAGCCGGGAGTGTTGGTCTTGGAAGAGTAATGTTTCAGTGTTTTTCCGGTTTCCCGATCCAACAGATAGATGCCGGAAGAATAGCTTCCTGCCCAGATATGTCCCCGGTTATCTTCGCATAGAGATAAGAATACCTTTGCCTGTTCCGATTTATTCTGGTAATAATGCTTCCATTTGTTGGATGCTGCATCCCAGCGGCTTAAACCGTTGTTTGTAGCAAACCATATATGCCCTTCGTGATCTTCAATAATCTGGTTGACGTAGTTGTTTCCTAAGGAGTTTGGGTTGTTTATCTGGTAAGTGACCGGTGTGATCTGGGAATTGTTGTTTTCAAAGAAAGACAGCTTTCCGGTGAATGTGGCTATCCAGTTTTTTGAACCGTCGCAAAGAATATCATATACTCCGTCACCCCGGAGTGAAAAAGGATTGTTCAGGTCCTCCTTATATATATGGAGAATTGTATCTCCTTTTTCGCTGATGTTCCAGATGCCTTGTCCGTCAATACCAATCAGAAGGGTGTTTTTGGCATCCTTCCTGATAGCAAGAATGGGTTGCTTCGGAAAGTTTCTGATAGGGATATCTGATAAAGATTTCCGGATGATGTCATAGTAGAAAAGCCCGGCCGATCCGGTTCCAATCCATAGACGTTTTAGCTGGTCATCATAGTACAGGCTGGATACCTGAAAGAAATCTTCCGTAGTGTTTGAATAAAGAAGCCGGCTCTCTGATGTCGAAATATTCAGTAGTGAAATGCCTGCCGATGTAATATAGAATAAGTGATTGTCATCATAAAAAGTGAGATGCTTTATGTCCTCTTCCGTTTGTGGGATTTTTGTAAGTATGTTATTCTCATATTTAAAAAGCCCGATCGAGGTAGCCATCCAAAGTACATTGCTTGTATCGGCAACGATGGTTCCTATTGTAATGTGGCTATTGTCGGTTTCTTCCCGCAAGTCTGTCAGGAAGAAGAACTGGTCTGTAGGCTCGTCATAATGAAATATCTGGCCGTTATTGGTGTAGGAGAACAGTTGTGAATTGCTATAAGTCAGCTTTACGAATACAAAATCTGTGGTTCGGCAGGGAAGTTCATAATTGCGGCAGTCGCCTTCAGTCACTCTTAAAATGCCGGTTTTGGTGGAGGTCCAGATAAAACCATACTGGTCTTTACAGATGGAAAATGCTTCTCCTGACGTGATGCCATAGGTGTCACTGATGTTGTAGAATTTGGCATTGGTAGAGAAAGAGTTCAAACTTATAGAAAGCAAGACAAACAGTAGCAGTTTGACTCTTTCTTGTAATATCATTTGGAACTTTTTCATTAAAGGAGCATTCTTTGTTTAGAAATTCTGTAGCAAAGATAATAATTTAAGTTTCGCAAGTTGCCTGTATGTTATTAAAACTGTCTCAATTCCCCTCTGATTCCCCCGTTATCGGGGGAGAGAACAACACTTAATTTGTTAACCGCTAGCCCGGCATCTCCTAAGTTTCTTTCTGCCGAAGATTAACATGCTTTCCTGCAAATAACTATTCTTTCCATCATGGAGAAAGTTTCTTTCCACCACGGGGATTCTTTCTTTCCACCGTGATGGAAAGAAAGAATCTCCGTGGTGGAAAGAATAAATAGATACTGCGTTTCTCCTTAGCAGTCGTAGGAAAAAGAGATAAAAGTGGCGGTCCTGTTACTTAGCTCTTGTGATTCTTCTTTTTCAGAGAAATATAGTCGTCTTTCCAGCTATACATCTCCCGGTATACTTTGTATATTTCAGAGGGGGGGAAATTGATTGTAACGGATATGGAAAATAGAAAATAAAATTTGTCGTATCTTAAATCTATATCTTTTGATATTTTGTGTATCTTTGTTGCATATTTCTTCAGCGGTGAAGAGGTATGTTTTATGATTTGGAGATCATTTTATTATTCGTAATTCAAAAAGTCTGGTAAATTTTTAAAAGCACGGATAATAAGTGAAGGTCTCCACGTCTGAGTTGCATATAACTTTGTTATATACATTCTGGCGTGGAGCTATTGCTTATTATTTGCTTGCGGGTTTACCAGAGCCTTTGAATTAAATAATATGTTAATAGCTCTTACGCCACTTTTATTATAGAGGTATGGGGGTGATATCAACCTTTAAAACTTATAACACGATGGATGAACCTTTTACTTGCACCTGCCAGATGAAAACCGACTTAGAAAACTCAGCCGATGTATTTTCCTTTTTTAAAGAGAACTACCCTTTACCCGGTATTGTTGATAATCTTAATAAACTTTCCAATAAAGAGTTACGCTGTGCCTGTTGCCTGATGGGGGCTGCTTTACTTAGCATCTCCCGAAAAAAAACGATTTGGGGCTGGCTGAAGATGAAGGACTAATGGTTTGTATGAAAATGTAAAGAATCAAAATGGTCCTTGTTTAAACGTAAACTTTCAGATGCATTATTGTATATCTCATATATATGATATATATTTGCTAAAAATAAGACTTATGGATACATCATTATCGAATGCAAAAAGAAGAAAGGTCATTGATATACCAGAACAAACGTTCAGGACTTTATCAGTGAGAGCAGCGGCTTCCGGAACTAATCTGAAAGCTTTTATTGAGAAAATGTTAGTAGACTATGCAGATAATGCAGATGATTCGCATTTGTATGCTTATTTATGTGAGAAACGTCCCGAAGGAAAAGATATGCTTAACGAAGAAGAAACGAGATCCTTTGAGGATTGGTTAAGATTATGAAAGTTGAATATTCTAAAGACTTCGAAAAGACGGTTCGTAAACTGTCGGGAAAACTGCTTGATTCTGTGAGAGAAGTGATTCGAGAGGTGAAAGAGGCTGAATGTATAGAGCAGATTACAGATTGTAAGAAACTAGTCGGATATGATTTTGTTTATCGGATTCGGATAGGCAATTACCGAGCTTTTTTTATTTTTCATGTAGAAGTAAAAGACGATACAGCGAAATTTAAATATCTTGTTCCCAGAGGGGAGGCTTATGCAAAGAAAAGTAAGGATGGTCTTCGGAAACATGACATCTGAATCATTGCAAGTCTTTATGGAAACGACAAAAGCAATAAGAAAACTATCAAAATATAAAGAAGGGGTTTCGGTGGAAACCCCTATTTTTGTGCCGTCAGGTATTGGCATGTTCTATAAAATAATCTATGTGAATCTATAAACTATTAAAGGCACATGAAAAAGCTTCTTGGATTTTCTATTTTTCTGGTATTAGTTTTGATTGCTTCTCTCACCGCAGAAGCAAAGGTGACACTTCCTGCTATTTTTTCAGACAACATGGTATTGCAGCAAAACACACAGGTGAATGTGTGGGGGAAAGCTGCGCCCGGAGAAAAAGTAAAGGTTAAAGCATCATGGCTGGATAAAGCTGTGACTGCCAAGGCTGCGGCCAATGGTAAATGGGCCGTGAAACTGAAGACACCGAAGGCAACAACCAACCAGTCCGTTACGGTGAGCGGTGAAAATGAGATTACCATTAATAATGTATTAATAGGTGAAGTCTGGCTTTGTACGGGACAGAGTAATATGGAGTTCCCCGTATCGCGCCATCCGGATGTGAAGTGGAATACCGGAATGCTGAATGAAGCGGAAGAACTGAAGGATGCCGATTATCCGGAAATCCGCCTGTTCCATGTGAAACACCAGTTGGCGCACGAGGGCGAGTTGGACGACTGTGAAGGGGAATGGTTGGTTTGCAATCCGAAGAACCTGTATGACTTTTCGGCCGTGGGCTTTGTCTTCGGACGTAAGTTATATAAAGAGCTGAAGATGCCCGTAGGGTTGATTCAGTCTACCTGGGGCGGAACACATGCGGAGTCATGGACGAAGCTGGATGTAATGAAGAAAAATCCGCTTTATGTCGATGTGCTGAAAGACTTTGCATTGGAAGGCGTGAAGCAACAGAAAAACTATTGCAAAGTACCCGCAACATTGTGGAATGGTATGATACATCCCATTCTGGGATATACGATAAAAGGAAATATCTGGTATCAGGGAGAGTCAAACTCTATCCGTGCCGATAAATACCAGCAGGTATTCACCAATATGATAAACAGTTGGCGTAAGGAATGGAAACAGCCGGATATGCCATTCTACTTTGTGCAGATAGCTCCGCACTACGGACAGCCGGCCACTATCCGCGAAGCGCAACTCCGGACTTGGCAAAGTGGACTCAAGAATGTGGGTATGGCAGTTATCACTGATGCGGGAGACTCGCTCGATATCCATCCCCGCAATAAAACAGTGACAGGTGAACGCCTGGCTGCCTGGGCATTGGCAAAGCAATATGGTAAGGACGTGACTTATTCCGGCCCGTTGTTCAAGACAATGAAGGTGGAAGGGAATAAAGCCGTGTTGAGCTTTGACTATGCTGACGACGGACTGATGACTCCGGACAATGAACCGGTGAAAGGCTTTATCATTGCCGGTGAAGATCGCCGCTTTTATCCGGCTACAGCCGTAATTAAGGGAGGCAGACTGGAAGTTTCCGCTCCGCAGGTTTCCGTGCCGGTAGCTGTGCGTTATGCATATTGCAATTTCTTCCGCGTGAATCTTTATAATAAAGCCGGATTCCCGGCCACTCCTTTCCGTACAGATACGTGGGAGCCGGATTCGTATGCCCGTTGGTTTGCCGATTCGGAAATGGTACGTTTTCCGAAAGCCTATCAGTTGGATCATGGGAAGCGTCTGTTCTTTGGATATGCGCAGGGTGTAGGCTGCTGTGCGATGTTGCAAATGTGGAAGAAGACAGGAGAGCGCCGTTATTTCGACTATGTGGAGCAATGGGCGGATTCACTGATTAATGATAAAGGAGAAATCCATTTGTATCATGTGGAAACATACAATATCGATTATATAAATTCAGGTAAGGTTTTGTTCGACCTGTACCGTGAAACAGGCAAAGAGAAATATAAAACAGCAATGGATGCCCTGGTTAAGCAACTGAAAAACCATCCGCGCACGCTGGAAGGCGCGTATTGGCATAAACTGATCTATCAGCATCAGATTTGGCTGGATGGCCTGTATATGGCGTCTCCCTTCCTTGCACAATATGGCGCGGAGTTCAACAAACCCGAATGGATTGATGAGGCGGTAAAGCAGTTTACGCTTTGCCAGAAACATACGTATGATGCCAAAACCGGACTTTATCATCATGCTTGGGATGAAAGCAAGAGCCAGCGTTGGGCAGATCCGGAAACAGGACATTCGCCTAACTTCTGGGGACGGAGTATCGGATGGTGGTTCATGGCGATGGTGGATGCGTTGGATTTCATTCCCGAAAACCACGAAGGACGCGCCCGGATGATTGGCTGGATACAGGGACTGGCTGAGGTGCTGCCCGCTTATCAGGACAAAAATGGTTTGTGGTATCAGGTACTCGACCAGCCGAAACGGAAAGGAAACTTCCCGGAAGCATCTGTGACCACGCAATTCATGTATGCTTATGCAAAAGCTGTGAATAAAGGGTATATTGACCCGAAATATCGTGCTGTGGCTGAGAAGGCTTTCAACGGATTGAAGAGTAAACTGATGGTAGAACGCCAGGATGGTACGCTGACACTGACACGTTGCTGTCAGGTGGGCGGCTTGGGCGGACATCCGTATCGCGATGGCAGCTTCGAATATTATATCGGTGAGAAGATGCGGGATAATGATGCAAAAGCAACAGGACCGTTCATTATGGGCTGTCTGGAGCTGAATAAATAGTATATATCATGAAAAAGAATTTATTGGCAATAATCTTTGCTTCTTTCTGTGCCGGAACCCTTTCCGCACAAAATATAGCGTGGCCCGAAGTAACTACGGAAACTAAACCGGGTGCTCGCTGGTGGTGGATGGGGAGTGCGGTAGATGCGGCTAACCTGACCCGCAATCTGGAAGCATATTCCAAAGCCGGGATGGGCACGATGGAAGTTACTCCTATCTATGGTGTGCAGGGTAATGATGCAAACGAGATTCAGTTCCTGACTCCCGGGTGGATGCAAATGTTACGCCATACGGAAAGTGAAGCTGCACGCCTGGGTATGAAGATTGATATGAACACAGGTACGGGCTGGCCTTTCGGTGGCCCGGAAGTGGGTATAGAAGATGCTGCCTGTAAATTGCTGATTGAAGAATATACACTGAAGGGTGGTGAACGCCTGAAAGAAAAGATAGAAGTGACGGATGAAAAACAACGTCCGTATGCCAAACTGTGTAAGCTGATGGCTTTCAGAGTGCTGACTGACGCTTCTACTTCGAAAGAACAAAAGGCTGTACGTTGCTATGACCTGACTTCGAAGATAGAGAACGGAAAGCTGGCATGGAAGGCTCCGAAAGGGGAGTGGCGGCTGATTGCCGCTTTCGTTGGTAAAACATTTCAGAAAGTGAAGCGTGCTGCTCCCGGCGGTGAAGGATATGTGATGAACCACTTTTCGGCAAAAGCAGTATCCAATTATCTGAACCGGTTTGAACAGGCCTTCGCCGGAAAGGCGACTGATGGTTCTGCCGGAACTCCAACAGAGTATCCGCATAATTTCTTCAATGACTCTTATGAAGTTTACGGTGCCGACTGGACGGACGACCTGTTTGAACAGTTTGCCCGTCATCGCGGCTATAAACTGGAACACTTTCTTCCGGATTTCCTTTCGAAAGACCGGACAGAGACTACCCGCCGCATTATCTCCGATTATCGCGAAACTCTTGCCGAACTGCTTCAGGAGAACTTCACCCGCCAGTGGACGGACTGGGCGCACAAACATGGTTCACGTACCCGTAACCAGGCACACGGTTCTCCCGGTAATCTGATAGATCTTTATGCAACGGTCGACGTGCCCGAATGTGAGGGGTTCGGACTGTCCGACTTCGGTATCCGAGGATTGCGTAAGGACTCGCTGACGCGCCCCAACGACTCTGATCTTTCCATGCTGAAATATGCTTCTTCGGCAGCGCATATTGCCGGAAAACCGTTCACTACTTCGGAGACATTCACCTGGCTGACAGAGCACTTCCGCACTTCACTTTCGCAGTGCAAGCCCGATATGGACCTGATGTTTATCTCGGGTGTGAATCACATGTATTTTCATGGAACCACTTACTCGCCCGCTGAGGCTGCCTGGCCGGGTTGGAAGTTCTATGCTTCCATTGATATGAGTCCTACGAATACTATTTGGCGGGATGCCCCTGCATTTTTCGATTATGTCACCCGTTGCCAGAGTTTCCTGCAAATGGGACAACCGGATAATGACTTCCTGGTTTATCTGCCTGTATACGATATGTGGGATGAACAGGATGGACGTCTGTTGCTTTTCGATATTCATAAGATGGCAAAACGTGCTCCCCGTTTTATAGAGGCGGTACATCGTATTTATAGTGCGGGATATGATATGGACTATATTTCCGATAACTTCATCCGTAATGCCATGTGCCAGGATGGCAAGATATTGACTTCCGGTGGTGTCTCTTATAAAGCGCTGGTAGTTCCCGGCGCCCGCCTGATGCCTGCCGATGTACTGGAGAAACTGCTCCGTCTGGCAGATGAAGGTGCTACGATTGTCTTTCTGGAGCAATATCCGGAGGATGTGCCGGGGCTGAATACTTTGGAAGGACGCCGTACTGAGTTCAATAAGGCGCTGGCACAGATAAAGGAGCGGGAAGGAAAGGGACATATTCTCTTTGGAACAGACTATGCTCGTACACTGGCCGCCACTGCTGCTGTTCCCGAAGAGATGAAGACTACTTTCGGATTAAGCAGCATTCGTCGCTCGCATCCTGAAGGACACCACTATTTCATCTCTGCTTTGAAAACAGAAGATACCGAAAACTGGATACCTTTGGCTGTGCAGGCACGTTCGGCAATGCTTTATAATCCGATGAACGGAACCTCCGGTAAGGCACGGTTGCGCCAGAATAATGGCAGGACGGAAGTGTTCCTGCAATTGGCATCCGGTGAATCTGTTATCCTGAAGACGTTCGCGGACCAGGAAGTTTCTGCACCCGAATATGGATACTGGACGCCTGTGATGCAGAACGATGTGAATAAGATGTCTCCGGTAACTTATTCTTTTACCGGTAAATGGGGATTCCGCTTTGTAGAGGCAAGCCCTGCGGTTGCTGCCACTCCGGACAGTGTATCTCTTGGCTCATGGACGGAAATTCCTGCCGAAGGTGCAAAGAATGTGATGGGAGCTGCTTGCTATACCACTACGTTTACACTGAAGAGTCCTGCCGATGCCGGAGAGTGGATGCTCGACCTCGGGGATGTTCGTGAGAGTGCCCGTGTACGCATCAACGGACAGGCGGTAGCTACGCTTATTGCAGTTCCTTATCGTTGTTTGGTGGGTAAGTATCTTCGTCCGGGCGTGAATACATTGGAGGTGGAAGTTACCAATCTGCCCGCTAACCATATTGCTGATATGGATCGGCGCGATGTTCCCTGGCGTATTTATAAGGATGCCAATATTGTGAATATCCATTATAAAAAGGATAATTATGGCAAATGGGAACCGGTCCCAAGCGGGTTACTGGGACCTGTGCACTTGATTCCTATGCAGATTTTGGAATAGTATTTATAATGCCCTTGAACAACACTTGTGTGGCATAAATGTAATGCAAGTGTTACGCAAATCAAACACTTGTGTGGTACAAGTGTAACGCTTGTGTTACACAAACGGTACATTAGTGTCACTTCAAACTAAAGCAATAATCAATGAAATCGAATCTAATTATGCTCTGCTTGCTTGGATTGGCAAGTACTCTGAATGCCCAGGATCCTCGCGAGAGGCATTACTACTACGAAATTCTTGATCCGAGGCACGAACCGAAACCCTTAGTGGAAGGTTTTACCCGGGAACGGGTGACCGAGAATCTGAGTCGTGGACTGACAGTAACTCCTGCCCGCGATGGCAAAGGTGTTTATTTCAGCTGGCGGTTATTGGCATCGGATGCCCCCGGCACTGCTTTTCATGTCTATCGGGAAGCTGACGGTAAAGTGCGTCGCCTGACTAAAAAGCCACTTACGCAGACTTGTGACTTTATAGATGCTACTCCTGCCGAAAAGGCGTCTTATTGGGTGGAAGCCCTGGTGAAAGGAAAGAAGCCCGCCCTGTCAGAGAAATGGGAAGTGATCCTTTCCGAATTGAAACCTTATACTTCTATTCCATTGAAAGAGAATGTGAAAGCCGGGAAGATCGCTTTAGCAGATTTGAACGGTGACGGTATTTATGACTATATCATCCGTACTCCCGAAACGAATGTTGACCCCGGTATGCCCGGAGATACCACCGGAAAAACATATAAAATATCCGCTTACCTGAGTGACGGAACCTATCTCTGGACTTATGATATGGGACCGGGTATCGAACCGGGAATCTGGTATTCTCCTTTCATTGTATACGATTTCAATGGAGATGGGAAAGCTGAAGTTGCCATCAAGACCGCTGCTGATGACTATGTGAAGAATGAGAAAGGCCGTGTTTGTGGTGGCAGTGAATACCTCTCCGTGCTGGATGGCATGACCGGTAAAGAGATAGATCGCGTGGACTGGCCTGAACGGAACGACCGCTATGGAAATCTGATTCGCCAGAACCGCAACCAAATGGGGGTTGCTTATCTGGATGGAAAGACACCTTATATATTGGCTGCCCGCGGCACTTACAAACTGATGGTGGTAGATGCCTGGATGCTGAAAGACGGAAAACTGCAACGTGCCTGGCGTTGGGATGGGGATGAAGAAAATCCCATTGTGCGCAGTATGGGTGCGCACAGCATGGTGACGGCTGATGTGGACGGTGACGGACGGGATGAGATTTTGTTAGGCTCGTGTATGCTCGATGATAATGGTACGTTACTTTGGTCTTCCGGCTTGGGACATAGTGACAAGGCTTATCTTTGCAAACTTCAGCCGGATATGGAAGGTATGCAGGTGTTTATGGTGAGTGAACCGAAGAAAGAGGATGGTCGCGGTGTTTCCGTGGTGGATGCAGCTACCGGCAAATTGATCTGGAAAATCGGGCAGACCACCTATCATGTAGGTGACGGTATGGTGGCCGATTTTGACCCTTCACATCCCGGTATGGAATGTTTTGCCAGTGAAGACCGTAAAGGTGGCAGTACGGATAAATACCTGCTCACTGCCGCTGGCAAGAAAATAAACACTACAAATGCAGAAGTACCCGGTTGCCGTAATTGGATATGGTGGGATGCGGATCTGCTGCGTGAGACTTTTAAAGGAGATGATAACCGCTGGGGAGCTTCTTCATCTTCCGGTGGGCGCAAACAAAGCATCTGGAAATGGCAGGGGGAAGTGTTGACTGGAGGAATCGAAGGTGATATCTTGATGATAGCTGACCTGGAAGGTGATTGGCGTGAAGAACTGATTACTGCTTTGCCGGGAGAGTTGCGTATCTATCATACCAATATTTCGGCTTGCGACCGCCGCGTAACGCTGATGCAGGATCCGCTTTATCGTAGCTATGTGGCGCATCGCAGCATGGGGTATCCGCAGGCGCCCGTACCTTCCTTCTATCTGGGAGAATAGAAATAAATATCTGATTATAAATAAAAAAGAACTAAGAATGACGAAACAATTGTATGTGATTGCAGCCGTGTGTCTGTGGTTGCTCAGTGCTTGCCAATCTTCAACGTATAAGTATGAAGCGGTATATAAAGACCTGCCTTTTGATATGCCAAGGGTAGAAGCACCGAAATTCCCCGATCGCAAGGTGAACCTTGCTGACTTCGGTGCAGTGGGTAATGGCGAAGAACTTTGTACGGCGGCTTTTGCCAAGGCTATTGATGCTTTGGCAGAAAAGGGGGGCGGACATTTGATTGTTCCTGCCGGTGTTTGGTTTACAGGTCCTATTGTCCTGAAAAGTAATATTGACCTGCACTTGGAAAAAGGTGCTGTTATCCTCTTTTCACCTGATGTGGACCTCTATCCATTGGTAGAGACTGTATTTGAAGGATTGGATACCCGTCGTTGCCAATCGCCTGTTTCCGGACGCAATCTGGAAAATGTAGCGATAACGGGAGAAGGTGCCATTGATGGTAACGGACATTATTGGCGTCCTCTGAAACGGGAGAAAGTGACAGAAGGTGTATGGAAACAGACTATCGCCCGGGGTGGGGTTTATAAACGTCCCACCTATTGGTTCCCTTATCCACAGACGCTGAAAGGGGATACTATCAGTAATATGAATGTACCTCAGAATCTGAAAACCGAGGAAGAGTGGCAGAGTGTGCGTCATTTCCTTCGTCCGGTGATGGTGAGCCTGATAGAGTGTAAGAATGTATGGTTGCAGGGTGTGATTTTCCAGAATTCACCGGCATGGAACCTGCATCCGTTGATGTGTGAGAATGTGCTGATAGAAGAAGTGCAGGTACGTAATCCGAGTTATGCACAGAATGGTGATGGTCTGGATCTGGAATCTTGCAAGAATGCACTGATTGTGAACTCTACATTTGATGTGGGCGATGATGGTATTTGTCTGAAGAGTGGTAAAGACGA
The DNA here is from genome assembly GCF_020091405.1 of Bacteroides cellulosilyticus. Taxonomy (NCBI): domain Bacteria; kingdom Pseudomonadati; phylum Bacteroidota; class Bacteroidia; order Bacteroidales; family Bacteroidaceae; genus Bacteroides; species Bacteroides cellulosilyticus. The sequence continues at coordinate 696,713 of NZ_CP081903.1, read as the reverse complement.
AGACGGCCGCCGCCGGGGACGTGTTTGTGAGAATGTGGTGGTAGATGGTTGTACAGTATTCAAAGGCCACGGTGGTTTTGTGGTTGGTAGTGAAATGAGTGGTGGTGTACGCAATGTCTCTGTCAGTAATTGCCAGTTTCTGGGTACGGATGTTGGTTTGCGTTTTAAGAGCAAGCGCGGACGCGGAGGAGTTGTTGAGAATATCTGGATACGTAATATTGCCATGATGGATATCCCGACGGAGCCGATTACATTCAATCTTTATTATGGTGGCAAATCGGCTGTTGAAGTGTTGGAAAGTGGTGAGAAGGTACCTGCTAAAGTAGAACCGCTGCCGGTGGATGAAACTACGCCTTGTTTCCGTAATATTCATGTGAAGAACCTGGTTTGTGCCGGAGCCCGCCGTGCCTTATTCTTCAATGGTATCCCTGAAATGCCGATTGATGGTATTGTGTTGGAAGATATAGATATTACTTCTAAATTGGGAGCTGAATTTATATATAGTAAGAATATCAGTATGAAGAATGTGAATATTCGTAATACGGAAGGAGAAAAGATAGTGACCCGTTATTGTGAAGGAGTGGAGGAGTAATTTGATCTCTGTGCACTCTCTGGTAAGAATATCAGAAACAGCACCTTTTCAATCAAAACTAATACAAAGTATAGGGGAGGTTTCCCCTATTTTTGTATCGTCAAATTATATTTAATATCATGAAACATTGCTTTTTTGCGGTTGATTTGGGAGCCACCAGCGGCCGTACCATATTGGGAACATTCACTCCCCAGGGATTGGAATTGCAGGATGTAAACCGCTTTCCTAACCATCTGATCGAAGTCGGCGGACATTACTACTGGGATATTTACGAATTGTATCGTCACATTCTGGAAGGTTTGAAACTGGCTGCCCGTATGGATGATGTACAGATAACTTCTATCGGAATTGATACTTGGGGAGTGGATTTTGTATGCGTAGGTAAAGACGGCGGATTGCTTCGCCAGCCCTATTCTTATCGTGATCCGCATACTAAGGGTGCTCCTGAGGCATTCTTCAACCGTGTTCCCCGTAAGCAAGTTTATGGATGGACAGGCATCCAGGTCATGAATTTCAATTCACTTTTTCAATTAGATACTTTACGTCGTAATAAAGATAGCGCACTGGAAGCAGTTGATAAGATACTTTTCATGCCGGATGCACTCAGTTACTTATTGACGGGGGAGATGGTGACAGAATATACCATTGCCACCACAGCGCAACTGGTGAATGCCGAAACACGTCGTTTGGAATCGGCATTGTTAAAAGAAATCGGATTAACGGAAGAGCATTTCGGCCGTTTTGTTTATCCGGGCGAAAAGGTAGGTGTATTGACTAAAGAAATACAAACGATCACTGGGCTGGGAGCAATTCCGGTGATTGCTGTTGCCGGGCATGATACGGCTTCGGCTGTGGCGGCTGTGCCGGCACTGGATCGTAACTTTGCTTATCTGAGTAGCGGCACATGGTCATTGATGGGTGTAGAGACGGATGCACCGGTTATTAATGAAGAAACCGAAGCTTTAAATTTTACGAATGAGGGCGGTGTTGCCGGAACCATTCGTTTGCTCAAGAATATTTGTGGTATGTGGTTACTGGAACGCTGTCGCTGTGATTGGGAAGAGATCTCTTATCCCGAACTGATCGCCGAAGCGGAAGCCTGTGAACCGTTCCGTAGCCTGATAAATCCGGATGACGCTCTGTTTGCCAATCCGATGAATATGGAACAGGCAATCCGTACCTATTGTGCTGACCATCATCAGCCGATACCGGAGACTCGCGGACAGGTGGTGCGGTGTATCTTCGAAAGTCTGGCACTGCGCTATCGTCAGGTGCTGGAGAATCTGCGCAATCTTTCTCCCCGTCCGGTAGAGGCCCTGCATGTTATCGGAGGTGGCAGTCGTAATGATTTATTAAATCAGTGGACAGCCAATGCAGTAGGTATACCAGTAGTGGCCGGTCCGTCAGAAGCGACAGCAATCGGTAATGTCATGATACAAGCCCTTACAGCGGGTGCGGCGAGTGACGTTGTTTCCATGCGTCAGCTCATCAACCGTTCCATTCCGTTGAAAACCTTCACCCCGGAAAATGTGGAAGTATGGAATGCTGCTTATCTGCACTTCCTGCAGTTAGCCTGATTTCCCTTACCGCCTGAATAGAAAATACTTAATACTTAAAACTTTATAATTAAAACTAGTACCATCATGAAAGAAGAATTAATCCAGAGAGCCTATGAATTGGCAAAAGAACGTTATGCGGCTATTGGCGTAGATGTAGAAAAAGCAATGGATGCTTTGCAAAAGATTTCCCTTTCCCTGCACTGTTGGCAGGCAGATGATGTAGCCGGATTTGAAGCGCAGGGTGCGCTGACAGGAGGTATCCAGGCTACCGGAAACTATCCCGGCAAAGCTCGCAATATGGAAGAATTGAGACAAGACGTCTTGAAGGCAGCCAGCTATATCCCCGGAACTCATCGTTTGAATCTGCATGAAATCTATGGTGACTTCGGCGGTAAGTTCGTTGACCGCGACCAGGTGGAGCCGGCTCATTTTGAAAGCTGGATACAATGGGCGGCCGAAAACAATATGAAGCTGGACTTCAACTCTACCTCTTTCTCTCATCCGAAGAGTGGCAATCTTTCACTTGCTAATCCTGATAAAGGAATCCGTGATTTCTGGGTGGAGCACACAAAACGTTGCCGTGCTATTGCCGAGGAAATGGGTAAACGCCAGGGCGATCCTTGTATCATGAACCTGTGGGTGCATGATGGAAGTAAGGATATTACTGTAAACCGTATGTTATATCGCGAGTTACTGAAGGATTCTTTGGATCGTATCTTCGAGGTGGAATACAAGAATATGAAGGACTGTGTGGAGTCTAAAGTGTTCGGTATCGGTCTGGAAAGTTATACGGTAGGTTCCAATGATTTCTATATCGGTTATGGTGTGAGCCGTAATAAGATTGTTACGCTGGATACAGGTCACTTCCATCCGACAGAAAGCGTTGCCGACAAGTTGTCTTCATTGTTACTGTTTATTCCGGAAATCATGTTGCACGTGAGCCGTCCGGTACGTTGGGATTCTGACCATGTAACGATAATGAATGATGAGACGATGGACCTCTGCAAAGAAATCGTACGTTGTAATGCTTTGGATCGCGTGCATATCGGTTTGGACTATTTCGATGCTTCTATCAATCGTATCGGTGCGTATGTAGTAGGTAGCCGTGCTACACAGAAATGTGTGTTGCAAGCTCTGCTGGAACCGCTGGATACATTGCGTAAATACGAGGCGAACGATCAGCTGTTTGAACGCCTTGCTCTGCTCGAAGAAGGAAAATCTCTGCCTTGGAATGCTGTTTGGGATATGTTCTGTCTGAGAAACGGTGTACCTGTAGGCGAGGAATTCATTACTGAGATACAGAAATACGAAGCAGACGTTACGTCGAAACGCTGAAATTAGTGTACATTTGCAACGGCTAAGGATGAGGGCGATAATGACATGCGTATGTCACCACTCATGACATGCGCTTGTCACCATCCCTGACATGCGCTTCTCACCACCCCCTGACATGCGCTTCTCACTACCCATGACATGCGCTTGTCGTCACCACTGACATGCGCTTGTCGTCACGGTATCTTTGGGAAGTGTGTAAGCACTTGATAATTAGTTCGTTGCGGATGACTCAAATAGACGAAAATTATGAATACACTGATAGGACTTTTGATTATTGCCATTGGCAGTTTCGGGCAGAGCAGCTCGTATGTGCCGATAAAAAAAGTGGACGGATGGTCGTGGGAAAGCTTCTGGCTGGTGCAAGGAATCTTTGCATGGCTCGTCTTTCCGTTGTTGGGCGCACTGCTTGCCATTCCGGCGGGAAGCTCCTTACTGGAACTCTGGGGCGCAGGAGGCGCTTTGCCAGCTATGGTTTACGGCGTTCTGTGGGGCGTGGGCGGACTGACATTCGGATTGAGTATGCGCTATTTGGGTGTAGCACTCGGACAGAGTATCGCCCTTGGCACGTGTGCCGGCTTCGGAACACTCTTCCCCGCGTTGTTTGCCGGAAAAGATTTGCTTCATGGTGAAGGGCTGATGTTGCTCATCGGTGTCTGTATCACGTTGGCAGGTATTGCTATTATCGGATATGCCGGCAGTCTCCGTTCCAAGAATATGACGGAAGAGGAAAAACGCGCTGCCGTTAAGGATTTTGCTCTGACAAAAGGGCTGCTTGTGGCTCTGTTGGCAGGTGTGATGAGCGCTTGTTTCGCTCTCGGTCTGGATGCGGGAACACCGATAAAAGAGGCAGCTTTGGTTGGTGGAGTAGAAGCGCTCTATGCCGGACTGCCTGTAATCTTCCTGGTAACTCTTGGAGGTTTCTGTACGAATGCCGCTTATTGTATCTGGCAGAATATCAAGAATAAGACGGGTAAGGAATATCTTTCTGTGAAAGGTTCGGTACTGACGAATAATCTGTTGTTCTGTGCGCTTGCAGGCGTATTGTGGTATTCTCAGTTCTTCGGCCTTGAAATGGGTAAGAGCTTCCTGACAGACAGTCCTGTACTGCTTGCTTTCTCCTGGAGCATCCTGATGTCATTGAACGTAACGTTCAGCAATGTCTGGGGAATTCTGTTGAAGGAATGGAAAGGTGTCAGCAATACTACGATTGCAGTCCTTATTTTGGGTTTGGTAGTTCTGATATCTTCTATTATTGTGGTGGCAATGGCGCAAGTGTAATAGTATATATAGCTACGAGCTACGAGTTACAAGTGCCTTTCGGTATGATAGCGCGCAACTCGTAGCTTGTAGCTCGTAACTCGTAACTTAATTTATTATAATGAAATCAATTCTCGAAAACCGTCCGACATTGACTTATGCAGTCAATCAAGTGGCAGAAGTTGCCGGATATCTCTGGCAAAAAGGGTGGGCCGAACGTAATGGCGGTAATATCACCCTGAATATTACTGAATTTGTAGACGATGAAATAAAAGCATTGCCTGCCATCAGCGAAGTGAAACAAATCGGCGCTACTCTTCCGTATCTGAAAGATTGCTATTTCTATTGCAAGGGCACCAATAAGCGCATGCGCGATCTGGCCCGTTGGCCAATGGAGCACGGTTCTGTGATTCGTATTCTGGATGGCTGTGCCAGCTATGTTATCATTGCCGATCATCCGGTGATGCCTACTTCCGAACTTCCTGCCCATCTTAGTGTGCACAATCGCTTGATTGAGAAAGGATCTCCCTATAAAGCTTCATTGCATACCCATCCTATCGAACTGATTGCTATGACGCATTGCAAGAAATTCCTGGAGAAAGATGTGGCTACCAATTTACTTTGGAGTATGATTCCTGAAACAAAGGCTTTCTGTCCGCGTGGTTTAGGCATCATTCCTTACGAACTGCCAAGCTCTGTGAAACTGGCGGAAGCAACTATTGAACAACTTGAAGATTATGACGTGGCTATGTGGGAAAAACATGGTGTTTTTGCTGTAGATGTGGATGTTATGTCAGCTTTCGATCAGGTAGATGTATTGAATAAATCTGCCTTGATTTATATTGCTGCCAAAAACATGGGCTTTGAACCTGATGGCATGAGTCAGGAGCAAATGCAGGAAATGACTCGCGCATTTAATCTTCCTAAATAACTCTTAAGCGGATAGTAGTAGTTTCCGCCTGCTACTATCCGCTTGCTACTAACTACTTAAAACTATAATCATGAAACGAACATTCTTTTCCCTCGCCCTGCTGTTGGCAGTGGCAACCCTTACCGCCCAAACCAAGATGACGGCAAGAGAAGCTGCCGTAAAGATTGCAGACCGCATTCTTGCCAGCACTACATACGAGTTCAAGAATACGAAGACTGGTGAGACATATAAGTCCGTCAAGAAGTTACCTCTTGATATGGACGTAAAGGTTGCTTGCAAGTATAATAACTGGCACTATACCAATGGGGTAACAAACATGGCTTTGATGGAACTGGGTGATAAGCTCGGTGATAAGAAGTATGAGAAATATGTTTTGAAGAATATGAACTTCGTATTCAACGAAGGTAACCTTGATTTCTTCCGTAAACAATATGATGAAGCTTTTAAGCGGGATGGTTGGAATGCTGTCCGCAAATTGAGTTGGCACATGATCTTCCGTGGCAAACGTCTGGACGATAATGGACCGATGGGAGCCAGTTTGATAGAGTTGCAGTTGAAGTATCCTAATGATTCATTTTTGGGTTATATTAATGAGACTGCCGAACATCTGAATTACGGTGAACCTCGTTTGGTTGATGGTACCATTGCCCGCATCTGGCCACACGTTAATACTATCTGGGCGGACGATGCGTTCATGGCAATTTCTTTTTTGGCACGTATGGGTAAGTTGACTGGTGATGAGAAGTATTTCAATGATGCCGCTAATCAGGTATTGAATTATAATCGCTATCTCTGGTGTCCTGAAAAGCAGATTTATTATCACTGTTATCATACAGACAATAAGGAACATGGAGTAGCTCATTGGAGCCGTGCCAACGGCTGGGTGTTTATGGCACAAGCTGATTTGCTCAGTATGATGCCGAAAGATCATCCGATGCGTGAAGCGGTTATTGAAAATTTCCGCCAGCAAGCCAGTGGTGTAGCTCGCTATCAAGGTAAGAACGGACTTTGGCATCAATTGCTGGATAAGGAAGATTCTTATGAAGAAATCACCGGTACCGCCATGTTCGTGTTCGGTATTGCCCGTGGTGTGAAGGAAGGTTGGTTGCATCCGGACTTTATCTATGTGGCGGAACAAGGTTTGAAGGGTATGATGAGAAAAATCTCTGATGATGGTGATGTAACTTCTATTTGTGTAGGAACCGGTATTATGCCTTCTGTGGCATACTATTACAACCGTCCTACCCAAGAGAACGATCCTATGGGTGAAGGTCCTGTACTCCGTGCACTTATCGAGATGATAGATGCACCTAAGTATACAGAAATCAAGGCTGAACAACAATATGATAAGATTGTCGTAAAGAAATAGACTCTTTCTCTTTATTCGTATTTATTAGTCCGCTCCGGTATATTTTTAGAATTAACCCGGAGCGGACATTTTTTTATTCGCAAATAATTTCTATTTTTGCCCTTACCTATCCTATCCTGTAAAAACACGTATTATGACTAAGAACTATAATGATTTAGGGGTTGAATTTAAGTACTTGATTGTAAATGACATGGACCAGAAATTCGGTCTGTGGGTAAATACTGTAGGCTTTCAGTCTATCCAGCCGAATTCTCCCTATCCCTTGAAGGACCATCCTTCTGGTTACTTCTTCAATGCTCAGAAGGGACGTGTTTTACGTGAGTATCAACTGGTTTACATTACTAAAGGTCGAGGATTATTTACCTCTGAGACCACTCCTGAAAAGCAAGTTTGTAAGGGAAGGCTCATGGTGCTGTTTCCCGGACAGTGGCACACATACCACCCATACCAGCAGACAGGATGGAATGAATACTACATTGGTTTTGAAGGACCGGTCATAGATGATATGTTGAAAGGTGGTTTCCTTTCTAAAGATAATCAAGTATTAGAGGTGGGGTTGAATGAAGAATTAGTTACTCTTTTCTCGCGTGCATTGGAAATTGCTGAAGCTGATAAGATTTCTTCTCAACAATATCTTTCTGGTATTGTGTTGCATATGATAGGAATGATCCTTTCCATTTCTAAGAATAAGATTTTTGAGGTTGGTGATGTTGATCAAAAGATTGAACAGGCAAAAATTATTATGAATGAAAATGTGTTCAAAGATATTGATCCGGAAGAATTGGCTATGAAACTGAATATTAGCTATTCCTGGTTCCGCAAGGTCTTTAAGGATTATACGGGATATGCGCCTGCCAAATATTTTCAGGAATTGAAACTTCGTAAAGCAAAGCAGTTGTTAGTAGGTACATCTCAGTCTGTCAAGGAAATATCTTTTATGCTCGATTATAAATCCACTGAGCATTTTTTCTCTCTTTTCAAAAAACGTACTGGATTTACACCCTTGGAATATAGATCTTTTGGGCGTGAAACCGGAATTGTGGACGAGGAATAAACACTACTTTTGAAAAGTTGAAAGACTCTTCTGACAATAATAGTCGGAGAGAATTTAAGCGTAAGATGAGACAATAGATACTTTTTGATTGGACAAAATCAAAAGGAAAAGTATTAGGGTCAAAAGGAATATAATTGTAGCTGTATAATTGTTTACTTTTGTCCTTTATAAGAATTATTGTTTACTAATTGACCTTTCAATAACGCATAATTTACTTGTTAATCTAATTTATATAATGAAGAATTACTTTATTCTGTTTACGTTGTCTGTATGGATGACCGGTTTATCCACGAACGCTCATGGCAGAGAAATACCAGATTTCTTTTGGATGAAAAAAGTAGGTGCTATGTCTTATCCGGTACAGCAGGCTGTATATAATGTCACAGACTATGGCGCAAAGGGAGATGCTCTAAGTATGAATACTGTGGCTATTCAAAAAGCAATTGATGCTGCAGAACAAGCCGGAGGCGGAATTGTAGTGTTTCATCCAGGCATTTATCTTACCGGTTCTTTATTTGTAGGGAACAATGTAAATCTTCATATTTCAAAAGGAGTCACTCTTATAGGCTCTCAAGATATAGGTGATTATAAGAAGATAGATACGCGCGTTGCAGGAATAGAAATGGAGTGGCCTTCTGCATTGATAAATATCATTGGTAAGAAAAATGCTGCTATTTCTGGTGATGGAGTGATAAATGGGCGTGGCAAGGTGTTTTGGGATAAGTACTGGAATATGCGGGAGGATTATGAGGCAAAGGGATTACGTTGGATTGTGGATTATGATTGTGAACGCCCTCGCGGAATTCTTATTGCCGAATGTGAGAATGTGACTGTACGTGATATTGTATTGTATCAGCCTGGTTTTTGGAGTTTGCATGTTTTATATAGTAAGCATATAACAATTGATGGTATTATAATTAGTAATAATATTGAAGGTCATGGTCCAAGTACAGATGGCATTGATATTGATTCATCTGAATATATTCTTGTTCAGAATGCTAATATAAATTGCAATGATGATAATTTCTGTTTGAAAGCCGGACGAGATAGTGACGGGCTTAGGGTGAATCGCCCTTGCCAATATGTAGTGATTCGTGATTGTGTAGCTGGTTCAGGAGGGGGGATGTTTACTTGTGGTAGTGAAACCTCGGGGGGAATTCGTAATATAGTGGCATACCGAATGAAAGGTGTAGGTACAAAATGTGGATTGCGTTTCAAGAGTACTTGTCAGCGTGGTGGAGTGATTGAAGACATTTATTTGTATGACATCGAGATGATAGGGGTTGAACGACCATTTGTTGTTGATTTGAATTGGAATCCTGCATATAGTATTTCTAAACTTCCAAAGGGATATGATATGGAGAACATTCCAGTGTACTGGAGTAAAATGCTAGAATCGGTAAGTTTGGAACAAGGCACTCCTGTCTTTCGGAATGTTACTCTTGATAATGTAACAGCTTCTAATGCAAGAACTTGTATGAATGTAGTTGGAATAGCAAATAGCAAAATCGAAAACTTTATACTTCGTAATGTCTGTATTGAAGGTGATAAAGCTGGAAAAATCATTTGGGCTAAGGGCTGGAAATTAGATAACGTTCAGATTAAAGCTCATGATGAATTGATGTTGGAGTATAATGAGAATGTTGATATGCCATAATGTGCGTTGGAGTATAATGTTCGTGAGACAGAATGAAACTATGAATAAAAATATGTAGAATATGAATAAGAATAAACTTTTAGGAGGATTTTGTGCCGTAAATATGTTGGTTCTTTCTCAAATAGTGGTTAAAGCTCAGCAGTCAACTGCGGTAAACGATAAAAAAACTAATATTATTTTTATATTGGCGGATGATATGGGGTATTGTGATTTGGCTTGTTATGGGAATAAATATATTGAAACTCCTAATATTGATAAACTGGCAGCAACTGGCACTTCTTTTACTCAGTGTTATGCAGGATCGGGAATAAGTTCTCCTTCTCGTTGTGCGTTGATGACGGGGCGGAATACGGGGAATACTACCATTCGTGATAATTTCTGTAATGCAGGAGGTATTGAAGGGATGAAAGGTACAAAGCTTATACGAAGAATGCATTTGTTACCGAATGATACAACAATCGCTACTGTATTAAGTAGTGCTGGCTATCGGACATGTTTGGTAAACAAATGGCATTTGGATGGTTTTAATCCTGAGGCTACCCCTTTGAATCGAGGATTTGATGAGTTTTACGGCTGGCTTATTAGTACGGTTTATTCTAATGATCCATATTACTATCCTTATTGGCGTTTCAATAATGAGAAACTTGAAAATATAAGAGAGAATGAAGGAGACAAACATATAAAGCATAATACTGATCTTTCAACGGAAGATGCGATTAAATTTATAAATAGGAACAAGACAAATCCATTCTTTTTGTATTTGGCCTATGATGCACCGCATGAACCTTATATTATAGATGAAACGGTTTGGTATGATGATGAAACTTGGGATATGAATACTAAACGGTATGCTGCGCTTATCACACACATGGACCGGGCAATTGGACGCTTGTTGGCAGAACTTGACAGATTAGGATTGCGTGAGAATACAATGATCATTTTTGCTTCAGACAATGGAGCCGCTAAGCAGGCGCCATTGGCCGAGTTAGGATGTAAAGGTGCACTGAAGGGTATGAAAGGACAACTTTATGAAGGAGGAATTCGTGTGCCCTTTATTGTTAATCAGCCAGGTAAAGTTCCGGTTCAGAAATTGAATAACATTATTTATTTCCCGGATATAATGCCTACATTGGCCGCATTGGCTAATGCTACAGATAAATTGCCTCAAAAATTAAATGGGATAAATGTCTTACCTCTATTCTATGGTAAGCAGATGGATACGGATAATCGTTTGCTATACTGGGAGTTTCCCGGAAAACAACGTGCAGCTCGCAGAGGTGACTGGAAAGTTGTTACTATTAAAAAAGATGCTCCTTTAGAATTATATAATATAAAGGAAGACATGACTGAGTCTATGAATTTAGCCGATAAATATCCTGGAGTAATAGCTGAATTTGAAAAGGAAATGGAGAAAATGCATGTACCTACTCCCAATTGGCCATTACCCGGTGAGTTTTGAGTAGCTGTAATGATAGTTTATGAGGAAAGGATGTTCGTAGTGAGCATCCTTTTTTTATGGCATTTTTAGGATTGATTTTATATTTAACCTATTAAGAATACTACAATAAATCCTATTCTTTGTTTGAACTATTAGGTTATTTATTAAGAAAATCAAAAGAGAAAGTGTTTCGGTCAAAAAATACATCTTGTAGGTTGGTTTCAAATTCTATATTTGTAACCAGAATAATGTGCTCGATAACGGTTGTGCATTTGGTTAGGCTTAAATTTATTTATTAATCAAATTATATTAATAATCTATGAGAATCTTACACAGAAAAATGTGCTTATTAATGCTTCTGTTAATAAGCTGTCCTCTAAGCATTTTTGCCCAGAACAAGACGCTTACCGGTACGGTTCGCGATGCGATTGACGTGGTGATCGGAGCTTCTGTTACGGTGAAAGGTGACAAATCTATTGGTACTATTACCGATATGGATGGTAATTTCAAACTCTCTGTACCTGTTTCGGCTAAGGAATTGGTGGTTTCGTTTATTGGTTATGAAGATCAAACTGTTCTTATTGGTAACAAAACCCATTTTGCAGTTACGCTCAAAGAATCTTCAGTAATGTTGGAAGAAGTCGTTGCTATTGGGTATGCGAAGGTGAAGCGTAAAGAATTGACTGGTTCTTCTGTTTCTGTTGGTAGTAAGGATTTGGCTATCGCTCCTGTGACTACTGCAGCACAAGCATTGGCGGGTAAAGCGGCAGGTGTGAATATCGTACAGCAAAGTGGTGCTCCGGGGGCTGATATTAATATTACGGTACGTGGTGGTACATCTATCACACAAGGAACAGAACCACTTTATATTGTTGATGGTTTCCAAATGGAAAATGGTTTGCAGAATGTAGACATCAATGATATCGAAACTATTGATGTAATGAAGGATGCTTCTGCAACGGCTATTTATGGTGCTCGTGGTTCCAATGGTGTTATATTGATTACTACGAAATCCGGTAAGGCAGGTAAGACCGAAGTTTCTTATAATGGTTTTGTCAGTTTTGACCGATTAGGAAAGAAACTGGATTTGATGGGAGTTGAAGACTATGTAAAGTATCAGTATGAGTTCCAGTTACTTCGTGGCAATGAAGATAACTTCTCGAATATTTTTGGTGGAGATATTAATTCTGGTGATTTCTATACCGGTGCATACGGTCGTATTGCTAATGAGTATGGTAATCGTGCCGGCATTGATTGGCAGGATGAGGTGTTCGGTAATACGGGTATTACACAGAATCACAATGTGAATATCAGTGGTGGCAGTGAGAAGACTAAGTATATGTTGAGCTATAACTACACGGGTGAGGATGGTATAATGGATAAACATGGATATCAGAAGAATAGTATCCGTGCTAAGATTAATCATGAATTATGGAAAGGTGTACGTTTTGATTTTTCTTCCAGCTTACAAATGACAAAAATTGATGGTGGAGGTTCATTGGGCGGTACATTGAAACAGACAATTTTGCAACCGGTGACAGGTGGCGTGAAGTGGACTAATGAACAATTGTTAGGTTCTGATTTGGCTGACCTCTTTTCTGAAATGTATGGTGGGGATAATTATGATGCTAATAATCCAATCATCAATAATCAATCTATAACCAATGAGAAATATACTCGTATGGCAACAGTGAATGCCGGGTTGGAAATAGATATATTGAAAGATTTGACTTTCCGTACATCCGGAAGTTACATGTGGCAGCAAGTGCGTAAAGATTATTGGGATAATGGTAATACGAAGACAGCTTCGTCCAATCAAAGTCCTTATGGATATGGTTATCGCAATAACAGCGAAAAGTTTTCTTGGCAGATTACGAATACATTGAATTATGCATTTAATGTGAAAGAAGCCCATCGTTTTAATGTTCTGCTTGGTCAGGAAACCTGGTATCAAGAATCTATGAATCTGGATAATGAATACCGAAAATTCTCAGATGGCAACTTTGGCTTGAATGATGTCAGTATGGGTACTCCGCAGACGTGGAAATCAGGGAAAAGTAGAGTTGGCCTTGTCTCTCTCTTTGGCCGTCTTTCTTACAATTATAGTGACCGTTATTTGTTTACAGGAACATTACGTGCCGACGGTTCTTCTAAGTTTGCCCGTGGCCAACAATGGGGTTACTTCCCTTCTGCTTCTGCAGCATGGCGAATTTCAGAAGAAGGTTTTATGAAGGATTTTGATTTCTTCCAGAACTTGAAATTGCGTGTAGGTTATGGTACTTCTGGTAATAATAACGTTGATAATAATATGTATGCTACAGATTATGGCTCAGGTCATTATGGCTATAATGGTAGTGATTACATAACACTTGTGCCTGGTACAACACTTGGAAATCCGAAATTGAAGTGGGAAAAAACTACTACCACCAATGTCGGTTTGGATATATCAATTCTTAATAGCCGTGTTAATCTGTCAGTAGACTGGTATAACAATGAATCTTCCAATCTGTTAATTAAGAACCAAATACCTACTTCTACTGGCTATACCCATCAATTCCAGAACATTGGTTCTATCCGTAATCGTGGTGTAGAATTAGTTTTGAATACGACTAATATTCGTACAAAGGATTTCACTTGGACAATGGACTTCAATATTGCTTTCAACCGTTCAAAGGTATTGGATATTTATGGTGATGGTGAAACTGATAATTTCATAACAGAGTATGAATCTCGTATGGGTTTTAAAATTGAAAAAGGAAAACCGTTGGGACAATTCTTTGGTTTGATTTATGATGGTATCTATACGACAGATGATTTTACACAGAATGCTGATGGTGGCTATACATTGAATGCAGGTGTTCCTTATTTGAAAGGTTCTAATCGTGAAAATGTAAAGCCGGGTGATGCTAAATATAGACCGACGGCTGGTGAGGTAGATGCAGATGGAAATCCGGTATGGGGTACTAATGACCGTACTGTGATAGGAAATGCAGCTCCTAATTTCACTGGAGGTTGGAACAATACCTTTACTTATAAAGGATTTGATTTGACTATTTTCATGAATTTCGTAGTAGGTAATGATGTGTTCAGCATGAGTACTCAGCGCTTTATTGGCCCGTATCTGGCTAATCAGAATACACTTGAAAAAATGAAGAACCGTTTCACATTGATTGATCCTTCAACGGGTAAAGAAAGTTCTGATTTGGCTCGTTTGGCTGCACTGAATCCACACCAATATGATGGTAATGCTTTGTGGAATATTTCAGGGAATAACAAGACTGCCATTAGTGAACGCAGTAGTTATTACTTGGAAGATGGCTCTTATTTACGCTTAAATACGATCACCTTGGGATATACTTTACCAAAGAAATTAGTGCAACGCGCTAAAATCAGTAATGCCCGTGTGTATTGTACCTTGAATAACATTCATACTTTTACCGATTATACGGGGTATGACCCTGAAGTGTCCGCATCAAGCAGTGCATTAACACCGGGTATTGATAATTCTTCCTACCCGCGTTCCAAAAGTTGGGTAGTAGGCGTAAACTTAACATTCTAAATTAGACAATGAATATGAAAAAGATAATAAATATTTTAGGTGTATCCGCAGCTATGTTATTGGTTTTTACTTCTTGTGAAGACTGGTTGGATATGCCTTCCGAATCAAAAGCGGATAGTTCCACTGTTTTTGAAACAGTAGGAAGAGCAGAGATGGCTGTGATGGGTGGCTATTCATGGTTGCACACTCAAGAATTGGGATATCAATTATTGATGGGTACGGATGAGTCGGCTTCAACAGAGTCCAATTCCAAATACAATGTGGCCAACTATGACTATACCAATACTTCCAGTATGTTGAGTTCTACTTATACTAATATGTATAAGGCTATTGAATATGCTAATGTGTGCGTCAAGAATCTTCCGGAAATGAGTGTCAGTGACAGTGAGAAGAAAAAAGTAGATGCACTGTTGGGTGAGGCTTTGGCAATAAGGGCTTATGCCTATTGGAATATTGTCCGTTATTATGGCGATGTGCCTTACACTAATGTGCCGACAGCCGATTTGACTACATTTTCTTCTTCGCGCGTCAGTCGTGATATAATTTATGATAATTGTATCGAAGATTTGCAGCGTGCCATAGAGCTGTTACCTTGGAAAAGTGAAGGTATGGTTGCTACTCCCGAGCGTTTTACTAAGAATTCGGCATATGGTATATTGGCTCGTGTTGCGCTCTATGCTGCCGGTTATTCTTTACGTTGGGATCTGAATACGGTACCGTATACTCAGAGTTCTTTAAAGATTGCGCAACGTAGTGATGCTGCTCGTATAAAGGAACTCTATCAGATAGCGGCGGATGCTTGTAAAGCGGTTATAACTAAGGGAGAGAATAAATTGCTGGAAGACTATGACCAGGTTTTCAGAGATTTGGGAAATCAGCAATATAATGCTGAGACCATGCTTGAGTATGGTTGGTACAGTACTAATGGACCGGATGTCCGCACCGGTTATACGAATGGTATACCTACGAGCGGTACGGATAATGAAGGTTTAGGTAAGGGTGGTAGCCAGATGATAGCTATGCCGACATTCTATTTTGAGTTTGAAGAGGACGATCAACGGCGTGATGTTTCGGTATGTAATTATGGACTTAAATTATCTACCGGTAACAACGCTTACCAAATGAATACTTTTGCTGGCATGGGAGTAGGTAAATATCGCATTAACTGGAAAAAGGTTAGAGGATCTTCTGATAGTAAACGGGATTTTAATTGGCCTATATTGCGCTACTCTGATATCTTGCTGATGTATGCTGAGGCTTTGAATGAACTGAACAACGGTGCCACTTCCGAAGCCAAGAAGGCTGTAGAAGATGTACGCCTGCGCGCATTCAGGAATGATGCTGCCAAAGTGGGGACGATCCCTTCCGACTATGGAGATTTCAGGGATTACATTATACAGGAGCGTAAACTGGAGTTATCCAATGAAGGACTTCGCAAAAGTGATTTGGCTCGTTGGGGTATATTAGTTGATTATCTGACGGCTGAAAAGGAAAAGTTGGTTCAATTGGCCAAGCGTGAGGGCAGATATGCTGATGTGGATGTATATCGTGCTTATAAGCTGGCTTCAACGCCGTCTTTTGCAGATCCGACGATAGCCTTGCCTTACATCTCAATGACTGAACAGGATTTGGTGAATATGGGACTCTCTGAAGATGCATTGACTACTTTGCATACATTAAATTCTGGTTCTAAAGGTGCCTTGAAGACCAACTTCTTTGAAGCGGATGGAAAGGTTTATTTTAAGAAAGAAGATGTGCCGGCTGATGCAAAGAAGGTGGAAGAAGTGGAATATACGATTCTGAACATGTTCAGTGTTAATTCTATTAAACAGAAAGGAAACCTTTGTGTGGAAGACGTTGAGGGACTTTCTGCTAATAATGCATGGATTACGGGTAAGACCGGTGTCTTTTATGGTATGAAAAAGAATATGGTGGAGATACTGCCATTCAATACTACGAATATTATTGATGTGAATCCGGGACTTGCCGGTCAGCAGCATCCGTGTTATTAATAAATGCTTTGAAATAGGAAAAGGCGGATCTCTTGAGAGAGGTACCGCCTTTTTCTTCAGTAGCATACTTTTATTGAATGACAATCTACGTTTCAGAATACAAAATCAAAACAGTAAAATAGTGCAATCATGAAGAATACTTTTCTTATCACTTGCCTGCTTTTTGCAGTTACTTGTATGCAAGCGCAACAAATAGCTTTTCCCGGAGCTGAGGGGTATGGAAAATGGACTGTTGGCGGCCGTGGTGGTCGTGTACTTACCGTGACTAATCTGAATGACAGTGGGGAAGGCAGTTTCCGCGATGCAGTGGAGCAAACCGGTGCTCGTATAGTGGTCTTTGCCGTGGATGGAACCATTGAGTTAAAGTCTCCGCTTCGTATAAATAATGATAGTATTACTATCGCAGGACAATCTGCACCGGGTGACGGTATTTGTCTAAAGGATTATCCGTTAGTGGTGAATGCCAGTAATGTTATCATACGTTATATCCGTGTACGTGTGGGCGATCGATACCGTTTGGACAGTGACGGTATGGGAGGTGGACGTTACGGACAGAAGAATGTGATTCTCGACCATCTCTCTGTTAGTTGGAGCATTGATGAGTGTCTCTCTATTTATAAAACCGAGAACCTTACCGTACAATGGTGCTTGGTTGCCCATAGTCTGAACACTTCGGTTCATACAAAAGGAAGCCATGGCTTTGGAGGTATTTGGGGAGGATATAAGGCTACTTTCCATCACAATCTGCTGGCAAATCATGCGAGCCGCAATCCTCGTTTCTCCTCTGTAGATGGTACGAAATGGGTGGATTACCGTAATAATGTGGTGTATAATTGGGGATTCAAGACCGCTTATGGAGGTGGGCATCATGCTGAGATTAACATGGTGAATAACTATTATAAACCAGGACCGGCTTCACAGCATCATCGTTTGCTTGATGTTGCAGAGGATGGGACAGGGCGTTATTATGTGGCCGGTAACGTGATGGCAGGTGATGATGCTGTGACACATGATAATCACAGTGCTATAACTGATTGTGCCGGAAAATGCTATATCCCTGGCAGAAAAAGTGCCGGACCGGATTCTGGGATTTCTCCCGAAGCTATTCCGGCTTCGGGTGAAGAATGTGCATCCTGTTTGGTCGGTTCTCCTTTCCCGAGTGAACCGATCCATGAAGATACACCTGTTGTTGCTTATCAGCGGATTTTGGAATCTGTGGGATGTAGTTTCTCGCAGGATAGCTATGATCGTGAGGTCTTACGTCAAGTAAGAGAGGGGCTTGGTACATTCGGTACAAATGGTATTATCAACTCACAGGAAGATGTAGGCGGTTGGCCTGTATTAAAAGCTGGGAAAGCATTGAAGGACAGTGATGGAGACGGCATGCCCGATGATTGGGAAAGTAAGCATGGCTTAAATCCGAGAAGTGCTTCGGATGCATCTGCTTATACATTGAATGAGAACTATACTAATATTGAAGTTTATCTGAATAGTTTGTGCCGGTAAATGTAATATACCTATTAATAGCGATTGCGGCGTATACTCCTATCGAATACTCCGGCAAGATATTTACCTGCATATAGCGATTGTTTTGCTTTCAATTTATAGAGACTTTTGCAGTGATTTATTAACTGCATAAAACTCTTTGTAAATTGAAAGCAAATATAGAAGGACTTACCTTATTTATTGTCTTATTATTTTCTTCATTATCAGTCTATTCACAAGGCGGGACTATGATTTCCGGCAAGATACTGTCTACCGAGAAGGAAATCGTTGATTTTGCGACTGTCTACTTGAAAGGAACCAGCTATGGAGGTACTACCAACCAAGAAGGTATCTATCATATAAAGGCTCCCGCAGGCAATTATACCCTGGTAGTGTCTGCCATCGGCTATAAGACAGTAGAGAAACAAGTGAAGCTGATTGCAGGGGAGCGCGCGAAACAGAACCTCACGATTACTCCCGAGACACAGCAGTTGGACGAAGTGACCATTGTTTCTACAGGAGTAACCCGCTTGAAGAGATCAGCCTTTAATGCAGTGGCTGTCGATACGAAAGAGTTACAGAACACTACTAAGAATCTGAGTGATGCCTTAACCAAGGCACCGGGTATGAAACTTCGTGAATCGGGTGGTGTAGGTTCGGATATGCAACTCATGCTGGATGGATTCAGTGGAAAGCACGTCAAGGTATTCATTGACGGTGTACCGCAGGAAGGCGTAGGAAACTCTTTCGGGCTGAATAATATTCCTGTGAACTTTGCCGATCGGATTGAGGTCTATAAAGGAGTAGTACCTGTGGGATTCGGTACCGATGCCATCGGTGGGGTCATCAATATTGTAACCAACAAGAAACGTCGACGCTGGTTTCTGGATGCCTCCTATTCTTATGGCTCATTTAATACACATAAATCATACGTCAACTTCGGACAAACCTTTAAGAATGGTTTTACGTATGAAATCAATGCTTTCCAGAATTATTCAGATAACGACTATCATGTAGAGGCACCGGTAGAAGACTTCGAAACCGGCAGAATTGACAGGGATAAGAAGGTACGTGTAAAGCGCTTCAACGATACATATCATAATGAAGCCATTATCGGAAAGATTGGTTTTATAGATAAGTCGTGGGCGGATCGTTTGTTGTTGGGTTTCACCTATTCGCACATGTATAAGGATATACAGACCGGTGTCCGCCAGGAAATCGTATACGGTCAGAAGCATCGTAAAGGCCATTCACTGATGCCTTCATTGGAATATAGCAAGCGTGACCTGCTCACTAAAGGTCTGGATATGGCACTGACCGTCAATTACAATAAGAATGAAACTACCAATGTGGATACTGCTTCATACAAATACAATTGGTATGGGCAGAAGGCCCTGTTGAACTCTCCCGGTGAACAGTCTTACCAACATTCACGGGCGGACAATAACAACTGGAACGGTACGCTGACCGTGAACTACCGCATTGATAAGGCGCAAATGTTGACTTTCAATCATGTACTGAATGCTTTCCACCGTTCCAACACCTCGCTGCTTGCCAAGGAAGAGCAAAAAGAGGCTATCGCTAAGGAGACCCGCAAGAATATTTCCGGCCTGTCCTATCGCCTGATGCCGTCTGAAAACTGGAACTTCTCCGTATTCGGCAAATATTATCACCAGTTTGTAGGAGGGCCGATGGCTACATCCAGTAATCAGAGTGAGTATGTGCGCACTACCCGTGATGTGAGTTCCATGGGCTATGGTGCAGCCGGAACCTATTTCATATTGCCCGGCCTTCAGGCCAAATTGTCCTATGAGAAAGCCTACCGACTGCCTACTATTGAAGAAATGTTCGGTGATGAAGACCTGGAAATGGGAGATATCGGCATTAAGCCTGAGAATAGCGACAACCTGAACCTTAACCTCAGCTATACCCGGACATTCGGGAAACACTCCGTATATGTGGAAGGAGGCCTGATATACCGTAATACAAAAGACTATATTCAGCGTAACATTGCTGACCTGAGCGGAGGTAAATCAGCTGCTACCTATATAAATTATGGTAAGGTGTTGACGAAAGGCTTTAATGTTTCCGCCCGATATGGTTTCGGAAGATGGCTGAGTGTTGGAGGAAACTTTACGCAGATGAACGTGCGTGACAACATGAAGACCTCGATCTCCAGCAGTGCGGCCAATCTTGCCTATAAGGAGCGTATGCCCAATCTGCCGTATATGTTTGCCGATTCGGATGTGACGTTCTATTGGCGCAACCTTTGGAAGAAGGGTAATACACTGACGGTTTCCTACGACAACCAGTATCTGCATAGTTTTACTTATTATTCATCTAATATCGGATCGAATAAGGACGATTATGTGGTACCTAATCAGTTCTCGCACAATCTGGCGCTTTCTTATAGCCTGCGCAACGGACGGTATAATTTATCGTTTGAATGCCGCAACTTCACGGACGAGAAACTGTATGACAACTTCAGTCTTCAGAAGCCCGGACGGGCATTCTACGGGAAAGTGAGGGTATACTTTGGAAATTAAAGATGATTGATCCGATAAGAAAGGAACTATTTCACCACAGAGGGCACAGAGGACACAGAGATTATAATTATCTCTGAATTAGAAATCTAAAAACTCTGCGTCCTCTGTGTCCTCTGTGGTGAAATTATAGTATAAATTTAGATTAATATTAAAGGTAAAAGCAAGATGAAGAAGAAGAACTTTTTAACCGGACTTTTTGCAACAGCAATAACCGGACTGGCGCTGACAGCGTGTACTGACAATGAACCGAGCCTTGGTGGTGGCACTGAAGGTAGAGGCGAGTATGTGATAGCATCCTCGGTTACAGCTTCGGGAAATACTACGAACGTTCTATTGACTTCCGAAACATTGGATAAAGGAACGGTTTCCGCCATAAATAATGGCCTTGTGAATGACGGTGCGTCACAATGGATCTTTTATAAAGATCAATATCTGTATGGTTTGACCTACAATCAGGGTAATGCCGGTACTACCCGTTCATTCGTCATGAACTCAAATTACGAAATGGTGGCACGCTCGGGCGAGTATGCAGTGAAGCGGTTCACCAGCTATGGTATTTACGGGGGATATATCATCACTTCTTCTACAGGTGACGGATATACCGGGTATGCCGATGATAATGGTTACTTACCTAAGACATTCCTGCTTTCTTATCTGGATGTAGAGGCCGAAACTTATAAGACCAATGACACTCAAAACAAGGCCTATCTCTCAGAGAATTTCCTGGGAAATGGTGAGTTTGTGACGCTGGCAGGTATTTTACAACACGGCAACAAGATTTACAGCGCAGCTGTTCCGATGGGGCTGAGCCAGTATGGTGCAGCGTACAATAATGGCGAGTGGGTGTTGCCGGGTAATCAAGACCTGATAAAGACGGAAGACGGTGGCTCAAACAGCAGCAGCTATAAGAAAGGCGAGTTGCAATGGACACAATATCCCAATGAGTGTTGGGTAGCCATCTTCGATGATGAGACTCTTACCAGCAAGAAACTGATCAGTACAGACCGGATCAGCTATGCTTGCGGGCGCAATAGATCTCAGTATTACCAGACAATCTGGGAAGCAGATAACGGTGACGTCTACGTTTTCTCTCCCAGTTATGCCAAGACGATGGACGATGCACGCCAACAGACCACTCTGCCTGCCGGTGTAGTACGTATTCCTAACGGCACGGAAGACTTTGACGATTACTATTGTGATCTGGAAGCTCAAAGTGACGGAAAATCATTCCTCCGTTGCTGGCACATTACGGGTGACTACTTCCTTATGTTGATGTATGACCGTCCTTTGACTGAAGATGATTTTACTGCGAATCAACTGGCCATCTTCAAGGCAGGCGACAAGAAGCTGACTTATGTAACCGGCTTGCCTGAGACTAATTTGATTTCCGGTTTCGGCAACGCGCCTTATACCGAAAATGGCAATGTTTATCTGACTGTAACGACAACCGAGGGGTATCCTGCCATCTACAAGATCAATCCATCGAGCGCCACTGCAACGAAGGGAGTTACCATTGAAGCTACTCAGATCAGCGGTGTGGGCCGGTTGACACCTACTAAATAAACGCAAAACCATTCATTGATTATAATTAGGGATAAAGAGCCTGCTAGTATGTGCCGGGCAGGCTCTTTTTCCGAGCTTCATAAACTGACATAATGAGAAAGATATTCCGTAATATACACTTATGGCTTTCCGTTCCTTTCGGAATACTGATCACGTTGATCTGCTTTTCGGGTGCGGCACTGGTATTCGAGAAAGAAGTGATGGAACTTTGCCATCGCGAGCTCTACTTTGTGAAAAAGGTTGAGGCTGCTCCGCTACCCATGGAGCAATTGATGACTAAAGTAGCGGCAACCTTGCCCGATAGCGTATCAGTGACCGGCGTTAATATTTCGTCTGATCCTGAACGGGCTTACCAGGTCACGCTTTCCAAACCCCGTCGTGCATCTATGTATGTGGATCAGTATACGGGTGAGATTATGGGTAAATATGAACGAGCGCCCTTTTTCAACTTTATGTTCCGGATGCACCGTTGGTTGCTGGACAGCATGAAGCAGGATGGCGGCATCTTCTGGGGGAAGATGATTGTCGGTACCAGTACGTTGATGTTCGTGTTTGTACTGATATCGGGTGTAGTCGTTTGGTGGCCGCGTACGCGCAAGGCATTGAAGAACAGTCTGAAGATTGTAGCGAATAAAGGTTGGCGTCGTTTTTGGTACGACTTGCATGTGGCAGGCGGAATGTATGCACTTGTCTTCTTGCTCGCTATGTCTCTTACAGGATTAACATGGTCTTTCCAGTGGTACAGGACAGGATTTTATAAAACCTTTGGCGTGGAAGTGCAGCCCGGTATGGGGCATGGAAATGCGGCAGCCAATGCGACGGCCAAAGGCGGTAAACGGGAGAAGAGTCCCGAAGGCAGAAGTGGAAGACCCTGGAATAGAGGTGAAAAGCCTGAAGGCAGGGGAGAACATTCCGAAAGTCGGGAAGGAAGGAAACACTCTCCTTATACTAATTGGCAACAGATATACGAACAGTTGGCCGAGGCAAATCCGGACTACAAACTAATCAGCGTATCCGATGGTTCTGCCAGTGTTGCTCTCCCTCGTTTCGGCAACCAGCGGGGAACAGACCGTTATAAGTTTAATCCACGTAATGGCGAGATTACCGAAACAACGCTCTATAAGGATCTGGATAACTCCGGTAAAATCCGTGGATGGATTTACTCCGTGCACGTGGGCAGTTGGGGAGGTATGCTGACAAGAATATTGACGTTTATTGCCGCCTTGGTAGGTGCAAGTCTTCCATTAACAGGATATTACTTGTGGATACGTCGATTAAAGAAGCGAAAAATAAAAAGAGAAGCAATACGTTAGGAAACTAGATATGCGGATGGATGATTATCCAAGAGGATTTTCATCCAATCCGCCACCGCTATCTCCGCCCGAAGGCTTGTCGGAACCGGAGCCACCTCCACTGATTCCTTTGGCACGGCGATAGTCGGAAAGGGAAGCATATTTCACTTCATCTTCAGTTACACAGTTCACTGTAAACTGAAGCTTATTGATAACTTCCGAACGGAAAAGTTTACTGGGTTGAAACACGATACGGGCATCCTTAATCATTGAGTTCGCATTAAACTCATTGATATCTTCCACACCCTCGCTTCTGAAAGCGATGCGGAAGTTTCCGTACCGGCCTGCGCGTACAGAATTTCCATTTAATAACTCCTTTATAGCTTCTCTGAAGAACAACTCAATGGATGAATCCATTTCAGTAGGTGCAGTCGATGTATTTTCAGAGGCATTACGGGTAACGACATAGGTATTTTCCGCTTTGCCTGTATTAGAGACTCCATACCATTTGGCAGGTTTATCCTTTTTTAAATGGTTAACTCTCTTTATAAGATTAATCTTTATCATATATTCTCTTGTTTTTAAAGTAGTCTTTCGTCATGCCATCTTATGAAGGTTTTATTGGCGATCGGCTGATTGTTGATAATTATGTATGCCTCTCTTTTTATATTTCTCTTCTTTTTCTCTATCTTCCGATTTCAGCGACTGAACAAGCCGAATTTTACTGACCCACGCTACAGCGTATTGTAGAGGGGGTAGTACCTCCCATTTTAGGGGGGTGTTAACTCCCCAGTTGGGGAGTGCGTTATTCCCCAGTTGGGGAGTGCGTTGTTCCCCAGTTGGGGAATGCGTTACTCCCCAACTGGGGAGTTAACGCCTATTTAACTAGGGAAATTTCATCTGTAAAGCGATGGTGTCGAAGCATAAATATCTGTAAATACTTTTGGTTTTCATCTATATATGTATAAGGTCATCATCAGGATAAAAGATGAACGGTCAGTCACCCATATGACAAAGGTAAGGAATATATATAGTAAATAAGAAGATATGGGGAATTATTTTTAAAATAGTATAGAAAGGAATTATTTCACCACAGAGGACACAGAGAGCACAGAGGTTATAATTATCTCTGAATTAGAAGTCTAAAAACTCTGCGTTCTCTGTGTCCTCTGTGGTGAGAAGAAGCTTATATAGCTTACATCATTTTGTACAGCCAGAAAATCATTCTATTTATTTCCTGTTTGCCTGAGAATGCCTTCCTTTGTAAAATCGAATAATAAAGCCAAATACTATGAGCAGGAAGCACTTTCTCGGAACCATCCTTTTCTTACTGACCACTTGGGTTGTACAAGCCCAGAAGGCAGAACGCCAATATCTTTCCGGCACCGGGCTGGGCAACACGGTGACCTGGCAATTCCGCGTCTCCGAAGGCCGGAACAGCGGACACTGGAGTAAAATAGAAGTCCCCTCACAATGGGAATTGCAAGGCTTCGGCGAATACACCTACGGCCGCTGGTATAAAAAGCCGGGCGTGAAGAACCCTTCGATGGAAGAAGGTACATACAAACGTTCTTTCCGCATACCCCGCAACTGGCAGGGACAGAACATACGTCTCTGGTTTGACGGTGTAATGACCGATACCGAGGTTCTCATCAACGGGCAATCGGCAGGACCGGTGCATCAGGGCGGTTTCTATCGCTTCTCTTATGACGTAACGGAATTGCTGAAATACGGAAGTTCCAACCAAATAGAAGTACGGGTGAAGAAACATTCCGATAACCGTACAGTAAATGCCGCCGAACGTAAAGCAGACTGGTGGCTGTTCGGTGGAATATACCGCCCGGTATGGCTGGAAGCAAAACCGGCAACACATATAGAACGTCTGGCTGTGGACGCCCGTGCGGATGGGGAACTGAAAGTTGAAGTACATCTACAAGGTACTACCGGAGAAGAAAGCCTCTCTATGGAAGTGGCACCGATATCTGCAAAAGATGCCGAACACCGCCCCGTGAAGGTTACTAAAGAACCTGTTCAGCTGTTGACCGCTCATTTTGATGGTATTTCTCCATGGACTCCTGAGTCTCCTGTACTCTATCGGCTTACAGTCTCTTTGTTCGGTAAGGAAGGAAACATCATTCATTCCATGGATACGCGCATAGGCTTCCGCACCATTGATTTCCGCCCCCGCGACGGACTCTACCTGAACGGTACCAAGCTGGTTATGAAGGGAATCAACCGCCACTCTTTCCATCCCGATGGCGGACGAACCACAAATAAAGAACTCAGCATAGAGGACGTGAAGCTTATCAAAGAAATGAATATGAACGCCGTCCGTTCTCATTATCCGCCCGATGAGCATTTCCTCGATGCCTGCGACTCGCTGGGCTTGCTTTATATCGATGAACTGGCAGGCTGGCAGAATGCTTACGATACCCCGACCGGCACCCGGCTTGTCCGCGAAATGCTGACGCGCGATGTGAATCATCCATGTATCGTGTTGTGGAGCAATGGCAATGAAGGCGGATGGAATACTGCCATCGACAGCCTGTTCCGTACATACGATCCCCAGAAACGTCATGTCATCCATCCCTGGGCGGACTTTGACGAACTGGATACCCATCACTATCCCGCTTATCTTACAGGAGTGGCCCGTTTCACCAATGGCTATAAAGTCTTTATGCCTGCCGAGTTCATGCACGGCCAGTACGACCAGGGGCATGGTGCCGGACTGGAAGATTTCTGGGCACGCTACACCGCTCATCCGCTCTTTGCCGGAGGTTTCATGTGGGCATATAGTGATGAGGCAGTGTGTCGTTCAGACCGCGGCGGGGCACTGGATAGTGAAGATTATAATGCACCGGATGGTATTCTGGGGCCTTTCCGGGAAAAAGAGGGCAGCTATTATTCAGTTCGTGAAGTCTGGTCGCCGATACACGTAGAACCATTAATGATTACTCCTTCGTTCCGTGGGGATTTCCGGGTATCGAACAGATATCTGTTTACAAACCTAGGTGCATGCTCCATGCGCTGGCGCGTGCTTCATTGCACGTCACCACTGAATAGTGATGGAGAAGGGGAAGTTGTGACAGTCGCTGACGGAGGTGCACAGGCATGGCGTCAGGTGCTGGACAGTGGAAGGGTGCAGTTACCATCATTAGTTCCCGGAGAAACAGGATTTGCACGCATCGATCTGCCGGATAATTTCTTCAACGGAGACATTCTGGAACTTGAAGCATACGGAGCAGATGGTGAGAGTGTCTGTACACGTACATTCCCGATACATTACGCGAAAGACTATCTGAAAGGTGAGTTACAGCCGAAGGGGGCAGATGCCCATCCATCCGGTTCACAAAGTACATCAGTAAGTACAGACTCACAGAATATAACTGTAAGTAATTGTCATGTTGAGGAAACTGATACTCTGATTACATTGCATTCTTCTGCCATCACTGTCTCTTTCCGAAAGAGCGATGCCACTATCACTTCTGTGACGAGGAATGCTGACGGACGAATCATTCCGTTGAAAGATGGTCCTGTTGCTGTTGGGATGAAGATGGTGTTGGCTGATCTGTCTGCTCGTACAGAAAATGGAGATGCGGTTCTTTGTGCCCGTTATCGTGGTGCGGCAGACTCTATTGTTTGGCGTCTGACGCCGGACGGATTGCTCTCGATGGATGCTGTGTTACTGAACCGAGCTTCCGGTGGTGGTGGCTTCGACGATGCTTTCACGGACACCGAAGTGCTGAATCTTGGCCTTACCTTCTCTTATCCTGAGTCCGAGTGTTCCGGTATGCGTTGGATGGGACGCGGTCCATATCGTGTATGGAAGAATCGTATTCCGGGGGCAAATTATGGTATCTGGCAGAAAGATTATAATAATACAATCACCGGTGAAAGTACCGAACGTCTGGTTTATCCGGAGTTCAAGGGCTATCATGCCAATCTCTACTGGGCAACTTTGCAAAGTCCTACCGCTCCATTTACGGTTTATGCGGCAAGTGACGGAATCTTCCTTCGGGTATTCACTCCCGAAGAACCTCACGGACGTCAGGATGGCTTGAACACCATGCCCGACTTCCCTGCCGGAGATATTTCCTTCCTGCTCGATATACCTGCTATCCGTAGCTTCAAACCTATTAGTCAGCACGGGCCACAGAGCCAGCCGGGAATTATCCGTATCAAGAAGGGGGATGAGGGGTTACGCCTCAATCTGATGTTTGACTTCAAGTAAATGATAATTTAGCGGAGATGGAATGGGTACGCGGACTACGCGGATAAGGCGGACGAACGCGGACTTTAATCTTTTAGACGCGGATGACACGGATGACGCGGATTTTTAAAGCTGCGCTATACATACCGGCATATCACACCGAAGGAAAAAAGAATCCGCGTCATCCGTGTCATCCGTGTCTGAAAGATTACTTGCACGCCGAAGGAGAACCTTGCTCCAGCGCTACGCTGGTAAATTATCATTTACCTTATCATTTCTGACAAACTATATATAGTCCTCCACCTTAGGAACTACTATCTTTGTGCCCAGCTATTAATCTAACTATCTGTTATAAAGAATACCATGAGAAAAGTATTTTATTCCCTTCTTGCCGCTTTCGTGCTGACGGCTTGTGGTTCGGAGAAACAAGCTCCGATAGACCGTGAAGCATTGGTGGCCCGTAACAATCCCCAAGTATCCTCATTCGATTCGTTGGCTTCGCTTAGTGTCGGCAACGGTGAATTTGCGTTCACGGTAGATGCTACCGGTTTGCAGACATTTCCGGCCATGTATAGTAAAGGTGTACCCTTGGGCACACAGAGTCAGTGGGGCTGGCATTCATTTGCCAATCCTAAAGGATATAAGCATGAGGAAACACTGAAAGCCTTTGATTTCGGTCGTGGTCACGAAGAACTCTATGCCTGCCAGTTCAAGGAACCGGGCCGCCAGAAAGAATCTTCCGATTGGTTTCGTATGAATCCGCATCGCCTGCATCTGGGCATTATAGGCCTCGAACTGGGCGAGGGAGTGAAAGCTTCTGATATTACTGAGATTCAGCAGACACTGAATATGTGGAAAGGTGAAATCACCAGCCACTTCATGTTGAATGGCAATGCTTTCGATGTGCAGACAGTCTGCCATCCTAACCAGGATATGATTTCTGCTTGTGTTACCAGTCGTGCGCATGCGGGTGTTAATCTGCGTTTTCCTTATCCTACAGGCGGACATGCCGATGATGCCTGCAATTGGAATGCGAACGACAAACATTCCACAACTATCGTTCGTCAGGATGCTCAAAGTGCTTTATTGAAGCGTGTGCTTGACGAAACAACTTATTACGTAACCCTCCGTTGGGAAGGTAAGGCCCGTCTGGCCGAGAAGTCGAAGAACTATTTCGTACTGACCCCCGAAGAAGATATGCTGGCCTTTTCCTGCCTGTTTACACCGAACTTTCAGGGAACCATATTCGAAAGTGAACCTGCTGTCTATGCCGATGACAAAGCATTGCCCGCTTTCACCGAAACCGCTGCCGCCAGTGCCACATACTGGACGGATTTCTGGAAGAATGGTGCTGCCGTCGACTTCTCTCATTGCACGGATCCGCGTGCCCCGGAATTGGAACGTCGCGTATTGTTGAGTCAGTATCTGCTTGCTATCCAGTCGGCTGGAAGTGTACCTCCGCAGGAAACAGGTTTGACTTATAACTCTTGGTTTGGTAAATTCCATCTCGAAATGATCTGGTGGCATCAGGCATGGCAACCTCTTTGGGGACATGCCAATCTGCTGGACCGTACACTGGGTTGGTACGAAACAGTAGAGCCTGTTGCCCGTGAAATAGCCCGTCGTCAAGGGTTCCCCGGTGTACGCTGGATGAAAATGACCGACCCCAGTGGTACGGAAGCTCCCTCAAATGTAGGTTCTTTCCTGATCTGGCAACAACCGCACTTTATCTATCTGGCAGAGCTAGTCTACCGTGCCAATCCTTCGGATGAAGTGATTAAGAAATACAATCGCCTGGTACAGGAAACTGCCGAGTTCATGTATGCTTTTGCAACTTATGATGAGTTTCACGGACGTTTCATTCTGAAGGGAGCTATCCCTGCACAAGAGACGCTGCGTGCAGCTACTACCATCAACCCGCCTTTCGAGTTGTCTTACTGGCACTTTGCCATGCAGACCGCGCAGAAGTGGCGCGAGCGTGCCGGAGAGAAGCGTAACCTGGAGTGGGATGAGATGATTGATAAACTTTCTCCGCTTGCCTATAATGAGGATCATCTTTACCTTGCTTCCGAAGATGCTGTTGATACATACAAAGATATTCGTTTTACTAGCGATCACATGGCTGTATTGGGGTCTGTAGGTATCCTTCCGATGAATAAGCTCATCCGTGACGACTACATGAAGAATACCCTGCACTGGGTGTGGGACAACTGGAACTGGGGTAAGACCTGGGGATGGGATTATCCGATGACCGCCATGAATGCCACTCGTCTGGGCGAACCGGAAAAAGCTGTCGGTGCCCTGCTGATGGATAAGCGCACGAATACATATTTACAGAATGGACATAACTATCAGGATGGCCGTCTGCGCTGTTACCTGCCCGGTAATGGAGGCTTGCTGACTGCCGTAGCGCTGATGTGTGCCGGTTGGGATGGTTGCCAGGTGAAGAATCCGGGCTTCCCGCAGGACGGAACATGGGATGTCCGTTGGGAAGGTTTGAAACCGATGCCATAACGGAAAAGAAAAGAAGGAAAAGAGTGGTAAGGTGATAGGGTGATAAAGTGATAAAGTGATAGGGTGATAAAGTGATAGGGTGATAAAGTAGCTACGCTATATATCGCAGAGCGTTATCATTCTACCACTCTCTCACCCTACCACCTTATCACCCTCTCACCCACTACCTTACCACCCTATCACCCACTACCTTACCACCCTATCACCCTATCACCTTTTATTTATATCATAATGAAACGAATCTTTTTCTATACCTTCATCTCCTTGTTGCCTGCTTTCGCCTATGCGCAATATACCACCGGTAATAAACCGAAAAGTGCCGGCGACCGCATCGAATCCACCTCTTACAATGATCATAAGCGGGGTGCTGCCCGTACCCTGCAATATCGCCCGGACGGTGAAGATTTTGTAAGTGTCAATGGAAAGAACCGCTATACTCGTGCCCTTTATGGCAGCCATACCGCTTTCCGTCTGGAAACGAGTGACCGTCCTATTTTTGCTGTCTACGAAAAGCGCAACAGTAAGAATATACATTTCCATCTCGTACTGGCTGATAGTTCAGTGACTCCATTGGAAGAAACCGCTTGGTGTGAGTCTCGCTACACCCCCGGACGGCGTTCCTATCGTCTGAAGCACCCCTCCTGGGGAGCAGATGCTGAACTGCAAATCTCTGCTCTTGCTTTGCCGGATGAAGATGCTGCCATTTGGAAGATTACTCCCGTAAATATGCCTGTAGGTGCAGTCTTGCGCCCTATGTTGAGTGAAATCCGCCTGAACAGATTGAGCCGTAACGGTGACATGGGGGCCGATCCTCCCGGTTGTTTTGATGCGCCCGAGCAACCTCAGCAATTACAATCATTGGGTATCTCCCTTTTCGACCGGCAGGATGTTTATGTACTTGTACGTGACTATTCCTTGGTAGTACCTTCACAGGAAGAAGGCATTTCCCTTTATAATAAGTCTGAACAAGCTCGTGCCGATCTTGCCTCACGTATCAGGATCACAACCCCCGATCCATACTTTAATACTCTGGGTGGTGCTCTTGCCGTAGCTGCTGATGGCATCTGGGATGGTGAAGTCTGGTTGCATGGGGCTATTGGCTGGCGCATGCCTCTCAGTGGCTGGCGTGCTGCTTATACCGGTGATGCCTTAGGTTGGCACGACCGTGCCCGTACGCACTTCAATGCTTATGCCGCCAGTCAGGTGACAGAGGTGCCGAACACGATTCCACACCCTGCACAGGATTCAGCTCTTGCTTTGGCACGCTCTGAAAAGAAGTGGGGAACCCCACAATACAGTAACGGCTATATCTGCCGTAACCCCCGTCGGAACGATCAGATGCATCATTATGACATGAATCTTTGTTATATTGATGAACTCTTGTGGCATTTCAACTGGACCGGTGATTTGGAATACGCCCGCCGTATGTGGCCTGTCCTGACCCGTCACCTTGCCTGGGAAAAACGAAACTATGATCCCGATAATGACGGACTTTATGATGCCTATGCCTGCATCTGGGCAAGTGATGCCCTTTATTATAATAGTGGTGCGGTCACTCATTCTTCTGCCTATAACTATCGTTCCAATCGCCTCGCGGCTATGATTGCCGAGAAGATTGGCGAAGACCCTGCATCCTATCGTGAAGAAGCTGACAGAATACTGAAAGCTCTGAATGCCCGCCTTTGGATGCCCGAACGTGGACATTGGGCTGAGTTTCAGGATTTCATGGGGCATAAACGTCTGCATACCAGTCCCGGTGTATGGACTATCTATCATGCATTGGATAGTGACATCGCCGATCCTTTCCAAGCCTATCTTGCCACCAGTTATGTGGATCGCGAAATACCACATATCCCCGTTCGTGGCGATGGCTTGAAAGATGAAGGTTATGCTACTATTTCCACTACGAACTGGTTGCCTTATTCCTGGAGTATCAACAACGTTGCTTTTGCCGAAGTGATGCATACTGCTCTTGCTTATTTTCAGGCAGGACGTGCGGATGCAGGTTTCCATCTGCTCAAGAGTTCTGTCCTCGATGGCATGTATCTGGGTGAAAGCCCCGGTAACTTCGGGCAAATCAGTTTTTATGATGCTGCCCGTGGAGAGTGTTACCGTGACTTCGGAGATCCTATAGGTGTAGCTTCCCGTGTATTGATACAAGGACTCTATGGTATCCTTCCTGATGCCATGAACGGACGCCTGCTGGTGAAACCCGGCTTACCTTCCTCTTGGCCTTTTGCATCTCTGCATACTCCGGATATTGATTTTGACTTTAAGCATACTAATGAAGCGGTAACATCCTATACAATCATCCACCGATTACCTGCGGTGCGTACATTGGAGCTTCAGTTTCCGGCACAGCGCTCGGAAGTGGCGAAACTTACAGTCAATGGAAAGCCTGCAACATGGACATTGGTAGAGAACTCCATCACCCGTCCGGTACTTTCCGTTATTACCCCTGCTTCCTCGGATGAAAAAGTGGAAATTAACATTGAATGGGGTGGGGAAGTGCTTGGTAGTCCGACAAAGTCTCAGATAGAAGCTACCCCTGCCGAAGCTCCTGTTCGTTTCGTTCCGATGCAACAAGGGGATATGAAATGGTGGGCTCCTGTAGATAATCCGATGGCCGCAGATAAGGGTAATTCTACTCAGTTCTCCGCCTTTGCTAAAGTCAATTCTTCTAAGTGTGAACCGGTTGTGATGGATGAGCAATTCAATTCTGCCGTTACAGATATATTCCGTAATGAGTATCTTTCACCCCGTTCTCCTTATACCACTTTGCAGATACCCAAGCAAGGCATCGGTGAATGGTGCCATCCTTTGCATACGGTGGATATTGATGATTCCGGGCTTCGTTCTTCCGTTCAGAAGGGAGTGTTGAATACTAAGCTGGGAGTTCCTTTCCGTACTCCTGCTGAGGGTCAAAATATAGCTTTCACATCCTTGTGGGATAATTATCCGGATAGTTTGACGGTCTCTCTCAAAGGAAAGGCATCCCGTGCCTATTTACTCATGGCAGGTAGCACCAATCACATGCAGTGCCATATTGACAATGGGCTGATACGTGTTTATTACAAAGATGGTACTTGCGATAAGATGGCTTTGCGTAATCCCGATAACTGGGCGCCCATTGAGCATATTTTCTTTGAAGATGGTATGGCTTTCAACCGACATGCTCCGGCACTTTATCGCCTGCGTCTTAAAACGGGTGAGGTCAGCAATAACTTTGGAGAAGAATTAGGCTTTCCCGGTGCCTCCCGTGAATTGGATGGTGGTGGTGCCATATTGCTTGAAATGCCCTTGAATCCTGATAAGAAACTTTCCCACCTCGTTCTTGAAACTCTTTCTAATGATGTGGTGATTGGGTTGATGGGAATTACATTGCAACGATAATAGTATAATCACCACAGAGTGACACAGAGTCCCACAGAGTTTAATTTGAAATCAGAACTCTGTGGGACTCTGTGTCACTCTGTGGTGAAATCATATCAATGCCTTTACGAAACACCACACGAAGTACCCGCAAACTACTACCTTAAACACTGTCCCCACCAGAAAACCAATCAGTGCTCCAATACCTGATTTTAGGGCATCCCTTGCACTTCTCTCTCCCAAGAGTTCTCCGATGAAAGCCCCTCCAAAAGGACCGATAACAATTCCCCACGGGCCGAGAAAGATGATTCCGAGGATTGAACCTATCAGGCAGCCCCAACTTCCCCATTTACTTCCTCCGCTGTACTTGCTTCCAATCATGGGAGTGAAATAGTCCAATACTTGCACTATCACTACCAGAAATAACCAAATCAGTAATTGAGATGTGGAAAATTGCGCCTTATCTGTAATATGGAGTAATAACAAACCGGCGTATGAAATGGGCGGTCCGGGAATTATAGGGAGGATACATCCCAATAAGCCTACTATGAGGCATAGACTTCCTAATATGATCAGTATGATGTCAAGCATAATAGAATCGGATTAGAATTAGAATAATGTTGTTTGGGGGATTGAGAATGTAACAAAAAAGGTCTAACTCCTTTTGAGAATCAGACCTTCTTTGTGTCGGAATGAGGCGACTCGAACGCCCGACCCCTACGTCCCGAACGTAGTGCGCTACCAACTGCGCTACATTCCGATACTTTGCTTACGAGTGGTGCCACCAGGAATCGAACCGGGGACACAAGGATTTTCAGTCCTTTGCTCTACCAACTGAGCTATGGCACCTTCTTCGTTTGCGGGTGCAAAGATAAATAGTTTTTTTAATACAGCCAAAGGATTTCTGAAAAAATAAAAGAAAATTCCCCCTGCGCCCGGTTTGTGTGAGCGCAAGAAGGAAAGTCTAAACAGGAGTTCTCGGGGGTATTCCCTTATATATATAATTTAGTCAATGTTCGGGTTGATGCTTTTCCAATCCTTAATAGCAGGAAGTACTCCCATTCCAATCACTTCGTCACGCAATTTACAGAGGTGAGCATAACTTTCTTTCAGCTTGGCTTCCTCTTCCGGAGTGCCTTTCAACTCTTTGTAGTGTACACCGTCTTTGGTGATTTCAGTTTCCATTGCCATCATGATGTGGTCGAAGCCATGACTGTGTACATACGTACCTGCAGGCCAACGGAATGGTTTACCACCCATAGCGGCAGCGATCATTTCTATGGAAACGTATGCCGGGCTTTGGAAAGAAGAACGTCCGCGAAGATTGATGATGTTAGCGCCACCTTTGGTTACCTTGCTTTGGATTTCAGCCCATTGTTCAGCGGTAAGGGCAGGTGTGCCGATGATTTCCAACAGAGGTTTACCATCTACTTTGGCAGTTGAAGCATAAACAGCCATCTGTTCTCCGTGACCGCCATACGTACGGCAATTTTCTACCTTATCAGGAGAAATGTGGAAATGCTTGGCGAGTTCACTACGCAAACGGGTACTGTCGAGAGCTGCGAGAGTAGTTACCTGTGAAGGTTTCAGACCGGAATACAACAGAGTGATCAATCCGGTAATGTCGGCGGGATTGAAGATAACTACTACATGTTTCACGTCCGGGCAGTAAGCTTTTACATTTTTACCGAACTCTTCAGCAATGGCAGCGTTACCTTTCAGCAGGTCTTCACGTGTCATGCCGGCTTTGCGGGCGGCACCACCTGAAGATACAATGTATTTGGCTCCGGTCAACGCTTCTTTGATGTCGGAAGTATACGTAAGGTTCAGTCCTTCGAAACCGCAGTGAAACATTTCTTCTGCTACACCTTCCAGTCCCGGTCCATACGGATCGTACAGGCAAATATTGGGTGTCAAATGCATCATAATGGCAGTCTGTGCCATGTTAGAACCAATCATTCCGGCGGCTCCTACAATCGTAAGCTTTTCGTTTGTTAGAAATTCCATAACTTTTATGTATTTAAAAGGTGAATATAATTTTCCTTATCTTTAGTTTCCCGATACAAAAATAACTGTTTTCCAAGAGATTTGTTCATAGAAAAAAGTTATGGCTTAGATTGAAAAGTTATGCCTTATGCTTAATCTTTGCTTAAAAGCGAAGATAAGCTGCATCTTAGCATTAAAAATAATCAAGCTTATTTTGTACTGCCTTTGGTTTGCATTATCTTTGCCCCAAACGAAAGAAATTATGAGCATCGAATTAGGTAAATTCAATATCTTGCAGGTAGTCAAGGAGGTGGAGTTCGGCATGTATCTGGATGGTGGTGAGGATGGAGAAATCCTGCTTCCTCTGCGTTATGTGCCCGAAGGTTGCCAGCCGGGAGACGAATTGAATGTATTTATATATCTGGATAACGAGGAACGCCTTGTTGCCACAACATTGACGCCGCTGGTGCAGGTAGGCGAGTTTGCCTGTTTGGAAGTAGCATGGGTAAATGAGTATGGAGCATTCTTGAACTGGGGATTGATGAAAGACCTTTTCGTGCCTTTCCGTGAACAGAAGATGAAGATGCAGGTAGGAAAGAAATACGTTATCCATGCTCATCTGGATGATGAAAGCTACCGTATCGTAGCTTCGGCCAAAGTAGATCGTTATCTTTCTAAAGAGGACGCGCCTTATGAAGCCGGAGATGAGGTGAATATCCTCATCTGGCAAAAAACGGATTTAGGCTTCAAGGCGATCATTGAGAATAAGTATGGTGGCTTGTTGTATGATAGTGAGATATTCCAGCCTTTGCATACCGGCGATCAGGTGAAAGCTTTCATCAAGCAAGTACGTGAGGATGGTAAGATAGACTTGATACTTCAGAAGCCGGGTTTTGAAAAAGTGGATGACTTCTCGAAAACCCTGTTGCAATATATAAAGGATAATGGCGGGCAGATATCTCTGAATGATAAAAGTCCGGCAGATGACATTTATGCCACTTTTGGCGTTAGCAAGAAAACTTTCAAGAAAGGTGTAGGCGACCTTTATAAGAAACATCTCATCCTTTTGAAAGAGGATGGCATCGTGTTGGCAAAATCCCCGAAGTCCTAAACAGATTAGGGAAATCCCTATATAAGAATAGAGAGAAACAAATGAATAGGGGATAATCTTCCCCTATTTTTGTTTCCAACAAAGAATAGACAATTCATAAACTAAGTAAAAAACGCTATCATGAAACGAATATTATTTATCCTGCTTGCCACTTTGAGTACTGCTGTTTGCAGCGCAGGCACGAATGCTATGAGTAATAGCAAAGTACGTAAGGAGACTCGTTTCCTCACAGATAAAATGGCTTACGAGCTGAACCTGAGCACCGAACAATACAATGATGTATATGAAATCAATTATGACTTCATTTCCGGTGTACGCTATGTAATGGATGATGTGCTATATGGTAATGAATGGGCACTCAACCGATATTATGACTATCTGGATGTACGTAATGACGATCTCCGCTGGGTGCTTAGTAGCCGACAGTATACCCGCTTTATGCAGGCGGAGTATTTTTACCGCCCCATCTATACCAGTGGAAACCGTTGGTACTTCCGTGTTTATGTCACGTATACCAACCACAATCATTTCTATTTCCCCCGTCCGTATCACTACCGCACGTATGTAGGCGGGCACTATCGCACGCATCATAATAATGTGAGCTATTATCGCGGACGCTACAAACATCCATTTTATAATGGTTCGTATCGTATTCGTGATACCAAGTCTTATACAACACACCGCCGTTCGGATTTTGGCTCTGTAACTGTACGTCCCGGCTCTGACCGTGTGCCGTCGAGAGATGATGTGTATACTACCCGTCGCAGTAGTTCAAGTAGTAATCGCACTACCACTCCAAGCACTACCCGCAGGGAAAGTACGAACAGCAATGCAACTACTAATACCAGCAGCAGTTCACGCAACAATAATAGTAGTTCACGTCGTACCAACAGTAGTACGAGGAGTAGTGCTACTGACACTAATAATAGCTCGCGTACCAATAATAGTAGTTCACGTAATAGTGGCAGTTCTCGTACTAACAGTAGCAGTACGCGTACCAATAGCAGTAGTGAAACGAAGAGCAATACAAGCTCTTCCCGCCGTAGCAGCAGTACTACACCGAGTACCGAACGTAAGGAAAGCAGTTCTTCCAATGTACGGAGTTCTTCCGGAAGCAGTACCCGCAGCAGCGGTTCTTCTTCAACAAGAAGCAGTAGTTCCGGTAGTTCCAGCCGTTCTTCAGGCGATCGTCGCTAAGCAAAAAACGAGCGAATTATTTGTGTATCTGCCGAATAATTCGTTCCTTTGCACCGCTTTCGCGCAATCGCTGTCAGGACCTACGAGAGAAGCCTGGTATGTTGCGTTGTAACGATCAAACAATTTAAGAATAATAACAATGGATTTAATTAAAATTGCAGAAGAAGCATTTGCTACCGGTAAACAACACCCGAGCTTCAAAGCAGGTGACACTGTTACAGTAGCATATCGTATCATCGAAGGTAACAAAGAACGTGTACAGCTGTATCGTGGTGTTGTTATCAAGATTTCCGGTCATGGAGACAAAAAGCGTTTCACTGTACGCAAAATGTCTGGTACCGTAGGTGTAGAACGTATTTTCCCAATCGAATCACCGGCTATCGACAGCATCGAAGTGAACAAGGTAGGTAAGGTTCGTCGCGCTAAATTGTACTATCTGCGTGCTCTTACCGGTAAGAAAGCAAGAATTAAAGAAAAAAGAGTTAATGGCTAATCAGCTATACTCTCGTTTCGAAATAAAAAAGGGAAGCCGATTCGTTGGTTTCCCTTTTTTAATGCCTCTTCCTGCATTTATCGGAGAAATGCGTTATCTTTGTGTCTGACAACGATAAATGAATTAGAGTCATGAGAAAAGTACAGAAGTTCTTTAATACGGCAGGGCCGATAAAGCCTGCTGACCATTATAATATTGACCCTCTTACCCGCATTGAGCTTGAAGAAATAGAGTCTTTGATTTATCAGAAGAAGTACTTTGTTCTTCACGCTCCCCGCCAGACAGGGAAGACCTCCTGCCTGTTGGCGCTCCGTGACTATCTGAATGCCCGCGGTGAATTCTATGTCGTTTATGCCAATGTGGAAGCCGGACAAGCTTTTCGCAACAATATCCACGAAGTGGAGCAACGCTTTGTAGGTGCCATTGCCAGCCGGGCTTCCATCGTGCTGAATAACCGTATCCCTTACGAAGTGATGGAAGAAGCCGAAAAAGAAAGAGAAGGCTTTATAACCTCCTATCTTCGCCTCTTGAGCGAAGCCCTCGACAAGCCGCTTCTTCTTTTTATTGACGAAATAGATGCATTGGTGGGCGACTCGCTTGTCAGCGTCCTCCGGCAGATACGTGCCGGTTACGATCAGCGTCCGCAACATTTTCCGCAAAGCATTATTCTCTGCGGTGTGCGTGATGTACGCGATTACCGTATCGTGACTTCCAATCAGGACATCGTTACTGGTGGTTCGGCTTTCAATATCAAAGCCAAGTCCCTGCACTTAGGGAACTTTTCGCGTGAAGAGATTCATGAACTCTATCTGCAACATACCGCTACCACGGGGCAAGAATTTGACGAAGGTTGCTTTCCTATGATTTGGGAGGCAACCGAAGGTCAACCCTGGCTGGTCAATGCCTTGGGCTACGAGGTGACCGAGGAGATGCGGGAGAACCGCAACCGCAGCATCCGTATCATTCCCGAAATGATTTACAAAGCACAGGAACGCATTATTTACCGTCGGGATACGCACATAGATATCCTGATAGACAAGTTGCGCGAGGAGCGTGTGCGCAATGTCATTGCCCCCATCCTGGCAGGAGAGGACGGGGACGTTGAAGAACATTTGCGCGACGACGATATCCAGTACGTAGTGGATATGGGACTGATTGTCCGTGACAAGCCCCTACGGATAGCCAATGCCATTTACAAAGAAATCATTCCCCGTGAACTGACGTGGGCACGCCAGCAGACACTTGTGCAGCAAGCTGCCTGGTACATCAACCCCGACAACAGCATCAATATGGAGAAACTCCTCCTCGACTTCCAGCAATTCTTCCGCGAGAATGCCGATTCGTGGATAGAACGTTTCGACTATAAGGAAAGCGGTCCCCAGCTCCTTCTGCAAGCCTTCCTGCAACGGGTGGTAAATGGCGGGGGATACATCGACCGCGAATACGGCTTAGGCCGTGGACGCACAGACCTGCTGATAACGAAGCCATTGACCGATGGCTACGGAGGTCCGTTGCAGCGTATTGTCCTGGAGCTGAAAATCAAGCGGGGAGACCTTGAAAAGACTATTGCCAAAGGTCTGGAACAAACAGTCGGCTATATGGACCGGTGTGGTGGCGTGATTAACGAGGGGCATTTTATTCTTTTCAACCGGGATAAATCGGTCTGTTGGGACGATAAAATCTGGCATCGTCGCGAGGAGTTCGGCGGACGGACTATTACAGTCTGGGGTATGTAAGGTTGTTTCTGTTACGGATATCGGCAGGCAGATGCTGTTGGCCACACTGTTTCCGTCGGC
This sequence comes from Bacteroides cellulosilyticus, assembly GCF_020091405.1. NCBI lineage: Bacteria > Pseudomonadati > Bacteroidota > Bacteroidia > Bacteroidales > Bacteroidaceae > Bacteroides > Bacteroides cellulosilyticus. The sequence goes on along the minus strand of NZ_CP081903.1, from coordinate 656,385 downwards.
ACTGCAAAAGCTGAGATAGGCGGTCAGTTCATCACCTTCCCAGTTGTCCGGGAGTACCAGTCCGGCATGTCCGTCACGGCGCAGGGCGGCTTCAGTGTCGTAGATTGCTGTTTCTTTATCCTTGTTGTATGCCAGTAGCATGGCCGTATCATCCTGTTCCGCATTTCCCATGCCGCTGTTGTCTTTCCAGTCGAAAGCAATTTTCCTTTTAGTTACTGTAGTCTGGACTTCAAATACCGGCATCAGACTTCCGGTAGATACCAGTACCCGGTTAAAGTCAATCCTGATATCTTTCCCGTCTCCTGTTATTGCCTTCTTCAGCATATAGGACATGGCGGCATTGAATGCGGATTTCTTTTCTGTGAACTCCTTGTAGCCAATGCGTATGAAAGGTTTGATAGTCTTCAGGAAGTTGAATGCCGTGGCAAATTTGCCGCGTTGTTCCTGTTGCTTCGGTGTACGCGGATTGCTGACTTTGGCAGCCCGTGCGCGTATATAGTAGTTTGATTTCCAGCGGAATCCTACTATTGGTCCCACTTTACCGGAGAAACCTCCGAGAATGCCTTGGTTGATAATTCCCATGATGTTCAGTTTCTTAAGTTGTTCTTTTTGTTATTGTGTAAAGGTATGGAAAAACTTTTTTCTTATTCCGAATTACGTGATTTTTGCGTTCATTTGCTTCATTTTGCATAGTTAATTATCGGATGTTCTTCACTGTGCTATAACTGATCCTCTTTATACCTGGGATGGACTTGCTCCGTATCAAGACCGTACATTCTTCGCTCAGAGGTACCTCTGAGTGGAGAATGTACGGAGCAAGTGCATCCCGGGTATAGTGCGGTTGGGTATGAAATAGAGGTTTGAATCTGCAGAAATTGCTGTGTGGTGTAAATGCTCCTTGTAATGCTTTGTGTTTAATTTTAATTGAGTAGTTTTGTAAGGTAAAACGTATATTTATATTATGAAACACTATAAACTGATATGCTATATCTTGGGAGGAGCGTTATTCTTTTCTCTGGGGACTCTTATTTATAGAGGCTATGAGAGTGGGTTGGAGGGGCGTGAACGCTGTAAGCAAAAGGCAGAAGCTTCATTGAAATCTGCTGCAGAGCTTTGGGTGAATCGGGAGTTTGATAAACTTGGAATTCCGTATTCTTTTAGCGGAGGTGAGGAGAAAGTGAAAAGTAAGAAACGTCGTATGGTGCTAGCTGAAGGAGAAATGGTGGTGGAAGTTGATTCGTTGAAGGAAAGAAAACTATTGATTACTTCATGGGTGTTAAGTTCAAAGGCTCGTATATTATTATTGTTGGATACACCCTCTGTTGATCTTTTGAATGAGTTGTGGCAAAAAGATATAGACGGTAAACAATCATATTGTTCTTCTGCTCTCGTGTTGCAGTCAGAACTGCCGAGTGATAGAAAAGGAGAAAGGTTTACGACTGGTGATTCAACACTGATGACTGATAAGTTCAAGTTAGGAACTTACTATTTAGATGATATGTATTTTCTTGAATTGACGGCTTATCTTTCAGTTCCGTCTCCTTGGTTCTATGCCGATTGGAGAAAGAATGGGGTTATAGCTTGTTTTACTATTGCTGCCCTTTGTTTGTGTGCATTTATCCTGCTCTTTTTGCATAACCGGAAAAAAGAGGATAACGATGAAGTGAATAGCTCGGATGATGTTGTGTTATACATTTCTGAAAAGAAATATAAAATAGGTGGAGTTATTTTTGATGAGGAAGCGTGTACGCTTACTTTTGAAGATAAAGTGGTGAATTGTACAGGGCAAGCTTATAAGTTGCTATCTGCATTTATTCATACGAAGAATCATTTCTTATCAAACGACCGGGTTGTTGCGATTTGTGGTTGGTGTCCTCAACATACCGGTATTGATGGTAAAAGAAGAGTGACCATAAGCCATCTTAGGACGTTGCTTGACAGTGAAAAGTCGCATGTGAAAATAGAATCCGGTAAAAATAAGCAAAATGAGTTAGGCTTTTATTTGTTTGTTGAAAAAAGATAAGTGATTTATTATCAGCCTAAAAGAGGGGCGTAAGAATTTTCTTACGCCTTTTTTAACCCCTGTAAACGCGTTTTGAATCTATTCATTTTTTACATTTGTCGGCGTAATAATCATTGATGGAAAATATAATAGTTAAATGAAAAACAATATGAAAAAGATTCTGGTATTTATGGGAGTTGTGGCTATTGCAATGGGTGGGTATGTTTACAGTAAACAGTCATCTGTAAAAATGTCCTCTCTGCTATTAGAGAATATTGAAGCTTTGGCAGATACTGAAAATACTAATATTATTTGTTTTGGAACGGGTTCGGTTGATTGTCCATTTAATCACGATAAAGTCTATTCTTATGCCACTCCGTATCGCTCATATTATTAGTATTGCATATATCTTTCTTTTCATTTCCTGTACTTCAGAGTCAGTTATTTCCGGTAAAAAGGACTATACTGATTTTCCGCAGGAACAAGAATTGAAGGCAAAAACAATACTGCTGGATACAGCCTTATTCCGCTATCCTTTTAGGTTGCATATCGGAGATAGAAAGGCGGTAGTACTTGATTTGCATGGAACAGATTATTTTTTTCATGCATTCAGTTACCCTGATTTCCGTTACCTGTCTTCTTTCGGGAAGCGTGGAGATGCACCGCAGGACATGCTTTCTGCTGAAAATTGCCGATGGAATGGGGCTTTTTTGTGGACATTGGATGCTAATAAGTCAGAATTAACAAGGTTTGAGTTTGCTTTATCCGGTGATTCACTGCTTCGTCAGGAAGCGGTGAGTCTGGATAGAGATATTCTTAGGGCACTCGATTTTGTGATGTGTGAGGACTCTACCTTTATCATTCCCGATTATTCGGGTGATAGTCGCTTTTGCAAAGTATGCAGAGATGGAAAATTGATGTATAAGTTTGGCGCTATTCCTACTGTCAATGAAGATGCTTTACAGAGTGCCCGTCCGGCTTTGGCGCAAGCATGGCGTAGTTTTATAGATTACAATCCCCGAAATGGAATACTTGCTGTTGCCACTCAGTTGGGTGAAGTACTCGAAATTTATAATCTGAAAGACAGTACGCATGTTGTATGCATGGGGCCTCATGGTGAGCCGGAATTTCAGGTATCTGGAGGCTATGGTATTCCTACGGGTATTATGGGATTTAGTGATGTGCAGGTGACGGATCGAGCCATTTATACAGTCTTTCATGGGCGTTCATTCAAGGATATAGCACGAGATGTGCAGAATGGCGTTAATCACTTGGACGGTGGACAATATATCTATGTATTTAGTCTGACAGGTGAACCATTAAAGAAATATATATTAGACCATTACATTTGTGGTATATTGGTAGATGAACAACGTGGAGTTATTTATGCTACGGATGTGAATCGGGATGAACCTATATTAGAATATAGCGTAAAAACTATATAGAGTGATAAAGCTTATTAAAAGGAGCAGACGGTAAACGACTTGTTGCTGCAATAGAATACCGAATGCTCCGTAACTCCTAAAATTTAGAAGCCTGGCGAAGATACAAATTTTTAATGAAAAACGGAAACTGGTTTCAGCTGTGACGATAGCGCAGTGTGAAATATGCTCTAATGAGATAGTTATATCTTAATTTTCGACTGCACATGAAGTGTGCTTGATATAGTTAATTAAAAATATTTTCGTTTTAAACAATATAAGAATGAAGAAGTTTATGAAAATAGCTTTTGTTGCAGCGTTTGCGGCAATTGCAGGCTATAATATTTACTCTACTCAAGGACGAATAGCTATTTCTGATTTGGCTTTGAGTGATGTGGAGGCATTGGCCCGTGGTGAGATTGTAGATTATGGTGGCTATGAATTGAGACAAGAGGGTAGCTGCTTAGTGTGTAGAAGAGACGATACAAGCACATGTAATGTACATGATCAAGTCCCTTGCTAAGACAGTTTAAATTAAGCAGAGAAGTCTTTCATTTGAAGGATGGAGGACTTCTCAAAAACTATAAATGCTATGAAGATATTCTTTTATATTTTTATTACTATGTTGCTTTTTGCTTGCTCTAATGAAAAGACGAATGGAACAGTAGAAGTGCAAAAAATTGATTTATCAGATTTATCATTTACTTCGTCCTTGAAGTTGTCAAGTTTTGCTGAGTCTGTTGAGGTTATACCATTAGAAACTACTTCGCAAAGTCTGATTGGTGAAATTAGGAAGATATATTATCGAAATGGACGTTACTATATGTTAGTGACGAGTGGATTGAGTAATGCTAGGGCATTAGTGTTTTCTGAGCAAGGCAAATTTCTTTGTGAACTGGATTGTATTGGACAAGGTAAAGGGGAATATGTAGAAATGGGAACTTTCGCATTAATGCCTAATGCTGATTTAAAAGTTTTGGGTTGGGGGAAAGCTGTTACTTACGATTCTGTAGGTCATTATTTATATGAATCTCCTATGCCTTATTATGCGGGTGATGTCGTGACGTTTTCAAATGGTTCCTATATAATGAGATATACCAATTTAGGAGGAGAGGCAAATAAAGTGTTACGTAGTTTTACAGAAGAAGATGAAGAGATTTCATCATTCTTAGAACTTTCTCCTATTGAAAAAACGAAAATGAGATATTATCTTAATTGGAATGCTTTTTCATCTAATGCAGGGAAACACTACTTTACATATTGTTATTGTGATACAATTTATTCGTTAGATATAAATAAAGTCACTCCTACTTTTTATTTAGATTTTGGGAAATATAAAGTGGACTATAGTGAAGTAGAACCTAATGATGGGGTGGTTGCTATAAATAAAAAATTGTCACGTAAAGAATATGTTTCACTTTGGGGATTTCAGGTCTGTTCTGATTTCTTAATGCTTGGTTTGGGCTTTAATGGAAAAACTAGTTTGTGTTTTTATTCATTGAAAACAGGTAAAATCATGAATGGGGTTAATATTGTGGATGATATGTATTTTAAAAATAATATTCTAAAATTGAAATATACTAATCTTCCTCATATTGTAATTGATGATTACTTGTATGCACCAATAAGTCCTACTGTTCTTATTAATGGGTATACAAACAGTAAGCAATCAATGTCTTTACAAGAATGGGATGATTTCAAACAAAAGCATGCTCTTTTGGTGGATTTATGTGAAAATATATCCGAAGAAGATAATCCGGTTTTGTTAAAGATTAAGTTAAAAAAAATGGTGCAATGAAGCGGTATGTACTTTTAATCTTGTTTTTGGTCTTGACTTTGTTTCAACTTTTTCAGATAGTGAACTTGAATAAAAATGTGACTGATTTGTCTGCATCAGAACAAATGCTTTATCGGCATAATAAATTGTTGGAACGAGAAATTGAGGATAATGAGAAGATCGCTAAAATGCAGCATTGGTTTGAGGGTAAACAGATGGAAGATATGGTTTTAGCAGATTTTTATGATAAAGATACTGTATCATTAAATTCTTTGTTATCTATAAAAAGATCTTTTTTTCTGTTCATTTCTGAGAAAAGTTGTACAACGTGTTATTTGCCATATTTGAAACAAGTGAACTCTTTGGCTAGAAAACATGGTTTTGATAGAGTGTTTTTGTTGGCTGATTATGAAAATCGGATAGGGCTGAAATCGTTACTGCTTGAGCATAATATTCGTATGAGAGTTTATTCTGTTATTAAGACTGATAAATTGTTGGAACATAATATAGAACCTATTTCATTCTTACTAACTCTAAATCGGTATATTGATAATGTGTTTATACCTTATATGACTAATTCTTCTCAAGTAGAAAGTTATCTGAATATAGTAGAAGAACGTTTGTTTAATAACTGATTTTATGTATAGGTTATTTGCTGTGTTTTGTATTCTTGGTGTGATGTTTTTGCTTGTTTCTTGTAATACAAGAGAGCGGAATCAAGTGCAATTAGTGAGAGGTTGGCAGGGAAAAGAGATTGTTTATCCTGATGAGTTCGTTTATACAATTTATGGAGAAGATACAATTAAAACTGCTGAAAAGTCTCAGTTCCATATTCTTTCATATGTGGACTCTATTGGATGTATGAGTTGTAAGTTGAAATTGGGGTTATGGAAATCTTTTATTGAAGAGTTGAATGCTTATTATAATGTCTCTATCCTTTTTGTTTTTCAAACAGGAATGTCAGAAGAAACAAAATATATGTTGAAGAGATATAACTTTAACTATCCGGTTGTTTTTAATGAGGGAGGTTCTTTTAATGCTTTAAATAATTTACCTACAGATGATGATTTTCGAACATTTCTGTTAGATAAAGATAATAAAGTAATGGCAATTGGTAATCCTATTTATAACTCTAAGATAAAGGAACTCTATATGAAGATTATTCAAGGAGGAGGAATTGTACAAACAAATGAAGATACTGATTTGATGACAGAAGTCGGTATTGACAGTACATTCTTATCTTTTGGTAGTTTTGACTGGAAAAAAGAGCAAAAAGTAGTTTTTACATTGAAAAATATCGGTGAGAATCTGTTAGTTATAGGAAATGTCACAACCTCTTGCGGTTGTACTACTGTGGAGTATGCCCAGGAACCTGTTCGACCCGGAAAGAATGTGAGTTTACATGTTATTTATAAGGCAGATCATCCAGAACACTTCAATAAAACGATAACTGTGTATTGTAATGCCAAAATTTCACCCTTAAGGTTGACAATATCAGGAAATGCAGAGTGAAAATAAAGCAAGTGATACTGTGTATAGACATCTAATACAACAGCTGATAGGCATGATTTGTGCTTGTTATGTCATGTCATGTAGTGGAGGTGGTAGTCAGGTAGGAGCCGTCCTATCTTCAGCAGACGATAACCGTGATGAGTTGTTGCAGGTATTAGAACATTATCGAAATATTCCTCTTAAGCTTGAAGCCGCTCGCTTTTTGATTGCAAATATGCCTGCTCACCGGACGTATGTAGGAAAGGAGATAGACAGCCTGAAGCGAATGAAAAAGGAAAGCATTCAGAAAGGACGTATTAGTGATGAAATCGTTGCACATTGGAAATCTTTCGATTATAGCTCTTCGCAGGTGGTGAAGGATATAGATGTGATAAAAGCGGATATCTTAATTGAAAATATTGACTTGGCTTTTGAGGCATGGGAAAAACGCTCTTGGAGCAAGCAATATAGTTTTGAGGATTTTTGTGAATATGTTCTTCCATATAGGATAGGGGACGAACCTTTAGAGAAATGGAGACGAATATATTATGAACGTTATTCTCCTGTGCTTGATTCTCTATATCAGGGGAATGATGTAGTAGAGGCTGCGCGCGTAATGGCTAATTATCTGAAAGAAGAGGGCTTTACTAACCATACGGATTTTAATTTGCCTCATTTAGGAGCGTTGTTTTTGTTGGAAAACCGAGTGGGCTACTGTCGGGATAATTGTGATATTGCTACCTATGTAATGCGTTCATTGGGCATCCCAATAACAATGGATTTTTATGAAATGTCCCCCAGTTACAATAGCCGCCATTTTTGGAGTGCATTGATAGATACGACAGGACTTGTTGTACCTTTCAATTATATAGAGCGTGAGATAGTACGCCGACCGCAGGATGAACGGAAAAAAGGAAAGGTATATAGAACTTGTTATGGAATACAGCCGGAAAAGTATTCCGGACTTTATACTGACAAGGAAGTTCCTGCTTTCTTTAGGCGTCCTTTCATGAAAGATGCCAGTGATGAATATTTCCCGGAGAGTAATGTCAAGTTGGAAAGTAATGAAGTTATTGATGATCATTGGGGGTATTTGTGTGTATTTACAGGGACAGAATTACAGCCGATAGATATTTCTGAATTTCATGGAAAGAAGATTGAGTTTGCCAACGTGGAACCTGGCCTGATTTATTTTCCTGCATTTCGAAAAGCTGGGAAAATGCAGGCATTTAACTATCCTTTTTTGCTGAAAGAGGATTCAATAGAATATTTTATTCCTGATACTACCAGAAAACGTTGCGTAGTATTGACGCGAAAATACCCGATAGGAAGAAATCCTATGTTTTTAGGAACTGCTGTTGGAGTAAAAATAGAAGGGGCTAATCGTAAGGATTTTCGGGATGCAGAATTGCTATGCCAAGTTGTGGACACTCCAAAAATAAATTATAATATACTATTCCCAACTGTACAGAAGAAATTCAGGTATGTGCGCTATTCTGCTCCGGAGGAAAAACAAATACAGGTTGGAGAATGGTATATGTATGGCATAGATACAGAAACAGCGATAGCGCCGGAGAAGATTTGGGCTAATCATCCTTTGAGTGATATACATAAGAAAATTCTAAGTTTATTGACTGATGATGACTGGAGTTCTTTTTATATGTCAGCAGTAAAGGGAGAACAACTTATATTTGATTTGGGTATTCCACAAATTCTAAGTCACTTTATTTTGATTCCCCGCAATGACGATAATTATATCCATTTGGGGGATCGGTATGAATTGTTCTATCATGGTGGAATCAAAGGCTGGATATCTTTAGGAAAGCAGATAGCAGAAGGTACGGAACTTTATTATGAGGGAGTACCTGATGGTGCTTTGCTTTGGCTTCATAATCATACTCGTGGAAAAGAAGAACGATGCTTTTATATGAAAGATGGGAAGCAACTTTTTATATAATTCGGAATGGCAATAAGAGGCATATCCTTGAAGAAAATCGTAGATAAAGGGATTAATCTCTTTCTCTGGTTGTGTGGAATTGTTGTGCTATGGCTGCTGATACAGATCTTTTGCATGACTTCATTTCATATACCAAGTGATTCGATGGAGCCGGAGCTATTGGCTGGTGATGTGATACTGGTGGATAAATTGGTGTATGGAGCAAGATTGTTCAATGTGATGGAAGCCGTTGCAGGAAAGCAGGTGGAGATAAAACGTTTGCCGGGAATAGGTGAAATCAAAAGGAATGATGTGATCGTCTTTAATTATCCTTGTCCTAAGAAGTGGAAACAGATTGAGATGGATGTGATGCAGTATTATGTGAAACGATGTATTGCGCTACCGGGAGATACGTTCTGTATTGTAGACGGACGTTATAAGGTGAATGGCTATGCTGGAACGTTAGGGTGTGTGGATGCGCAGGATAAGTTTATGGCGCTGATAAGAGAGCAGGCGCTTGCTGACGATGCAACTGGGGTGAGGGCATATCCCGGAGATTCCCTGATAGGGTGGACTGTGAAAGAGTTTGGACCTTTGTATATTCCTAAATCTGGTGACATTGTTCCGATGGATTATTGGTCTGCTAAACTTTACAAGAATATGGTGGAATGGGAGCAGAAAAAGAATCTTCGGTATGAAGCGGGGAATATATATTTAGGTGATAGCCTCATTGCTGAATATCGTTTTTTAAAAAACTATTATTTCATGGCTGGAGATAGAGCTGAAAACTCAAAAGATTCCCGTTATTGGGGGCTGTTGCCAGAAGAATATATTGTTGGAAAGGCTGTCAGGATATGGAAATCAGTGGATAAGAGGACGGATAGAGTGCGGTGGAATAGGATATTCAAAAAGATAGAATAATGATAGGATGGACACATAAAATAAGAGAGGCTACAGTTGTTTTGCTACAGTTTGTAGCTGTTTGTTCACTGCTGAGTATGGTATGTGCGACAACTCCTGAATTGCCTGCGGGAGAAACTATCGGCCAGTGGGTGTGGTTTGGGAAAGCCGTAATGCTTTCGGCGGGATGTATAATCGTTTCTTGTCTGCTACAGCTCTTAGGAAAAACTTCCTGGACAGATGTTTTGTGTTTCCGGCATTTCTTTGTTCATGTGGCTTGGAGCCTGGTATTGTTAGGGACAATTGAAGCCGTTTGGGGCTTGCGGCAATTATATGGATTTTCTTTTTCCGGTCATTCACGGTATGCACTTACAGGCTCTTTCTTCAACCCCGGTCCGTATGGGGGATATTTAGCGATGATATTACCTGTTTGCCTGCATTTGTATTTACGTGCCTGTGAGTGGAAAAGCACAGATGTTCTTCATAAAATAGTAAAAGTGACGGCAGGGCTTGCCGGTATTCTGATCTTATGTGTACTACCGGCCACAATGAGCCGTTCTGCCTGGATTGCTGCTGCGATAAGCTGTGCCTGGGTGGCATATATGCATCGTGACAGACGTAAGTGGGGCGTATTGTGGCGGAGATATAAGAAACGTTACCTTACATGGGGAGTGGTCGGGCTTTTTGTTCTGATATTAGGAGGTGCTGGTATTTTCTTTTTGAAGCCTGACTCTGCTATGGGACGTCTGTTTATGTGGAAAATTACTTGTAAAGCTATCGTAGAACATCCTTGGGGATGTTATGACGGATTTGCTTATGCCTATGGTGAAGCGCAGGAAAAATACTTTGGTAGCGGAGACTATACAGCTTGGGAAGAACGTGTGGCCGGAAGTCCGGAATATGCTTTCAATGAATATCTGGAACTGGCGTTAACAGCCGGAGTTATGATTTGTGTCATGTTCCTCTTGACTATTGGGATAGTTCTGTGGTTAGGGACAAAATGGGGGCGTTATGAAATTTGCGGAGCACTCATATCCTTGCTTGTTTTCTCTTTTTCTTCTTATCCCATGTCTTTTCCGGTTTTCGTGGTAACCGGTATATGTCTGCTGTTTGCTTGTGGAGCCGGTGATGTGGGCGGAAAAATTCTTATTTGCAGCGCTTGTGCACTGATATGGGTAGTGGGGCTTAACGGTAAATGGCAACGGGAGGAAGATGCATGCCGGGATTGGGTGTATGCGAGGATGATTTATCATCAGGGAAATTATACTGCTGCCAATGAGGCTTACCGTAAGCTCTACCCGCAGTTGGAAGAAAGGGGGGGATTCTTGTTTGAATATGGGCATAGTTTGCATAAGTCCGGTCGTTATGATCAATCTAATTTGCTTCTGGAACAGGCTGTCTTATATAGTGCTGATCCAATGGTATTGAATATTATAGGTAAGAATTATCAGGAAATGCAATACTATGAAAAGGCTGAAACTTATTACCTGGCATCGGTCCGCCGGTTGCCGGGGCGGATTTATCCCTACTACCTGCTGGCAAAACTCTATGCGGAACCGGGCTATCGGAATAGGGAGAAGTTTGAGAAGATGCAACGGATTGTATTGACTAAAGAGCCGAAAGTGCATTCCACCGCTATCAGGGAAATGAGGGGCGAAGTGGAAAAGATAGGGAACGACTGGTGTAATACGAAGATTGAATAGGTTAATATGATATAACATGGTGGATATGGATACGTATAAGGATAGTTGGAATGCTTGTCTGCTGTACCGCAATAAACAGTTGACAAAACAATTGAAGGATTACCAGAAAGCTTCGGCATTAGCCGGATGTTCTTCTTCTTTGATTGTGGCAATGGGGCAGTTGCTGTGTCTTCATCAAAAACCTGCTTATGGTATAGTCAAGGATGAGGCTGAATGGAGGGATCTGTTTATCGTCATAGACTTGTTTTATGGTGGGTGCCTGTCAGAAGAATTGGTACCATTTAGTTTAAGTGTCCAAGAGTTGAGATTGTGTTATCTGGTACGTGCTCACTTAGATAATAAGACAATTGCTCTTCTTTTTAATATAGTTCCCCGGTCTGTATTGAAAGCTAAACAGCGTATAAAAAATAAGTTAGATTTAGCTGCTACGGATAGTTTGGATAAGTATATACAACAATATTGATTTTAATTTTTGCATCAAGTGGTAGCCTGAATATAGTGATAGTAAAAAATCCCCCTTCCCCGTTTTACCGGCAAAAGGAGGATTTCACTTAAAATTATGATGGACAATTTATTTCAAGTCTCTCAGTTCCCAGCCCAGTGCACTGGCACCTAAAACAGCTGCATCAGAGTCCTTCAACTCAGACATCAACAATTTGGCTTTACCTTTATAGATATTCAGCACATTGTCATCGATAGCTTTCTGGATAGGTTTGAAGATATAATCTCCGGATTTGGCCAATCCGCCAAACAGGATGATAGCTTCGGGGCTTGAGAAAGCGATAGCATCAGCAATGGACTCGCCCAAAATGGTACCCGTGAAATTGAAAATATCCTGTGCTAATTTATCACCTTGAACGGCAGCGTCGTATACGTCCTTAGAAGTAATGTTCTCTGCAGGGATAGAACGGAGCAGGCTTGGTTCGGTACGTGCAGTCAGGAATTCGCGGGCTGTACGTGCTACACCGGTAGCTGAACAGTAAGTTTCCAGACAGCCATGACGTCCGCATCCGCAAAGGCGACCGTTTTCGCGACGAATAATAGTATGGCCCAATTCTCCGGCAAAACCGTCGTGACCATAAACCATCTGACCGTTGATAACGATACCGCTACCTACGCCTGTACCCAGAGTAATCATGATAAAATCTTTCATACCACGTGCAGCGCCATAAGTCATTTCACCGATAGCTGCGGCGTTAGCGTCGTTAGTCAATGCAGTAGGTATACCCAGACGCTCCTCGAACATGGCTGCCAAAGGTATTACACCTTTCCACGGCAAGTTGGGGGCAAATTCGATAGTACCGCTGTAGTAGTTACCATTGGGAGCACCGATACCGATACCTTTGATTTTATCTACACCGCCATTAGCGATAATCAAAGGCAACAGATTCTTGCAGACTGCATCTACATAATCATCTGCTTGATCGTGAGCGCCGGTTTTGATGGAACCGCTTGCAATAATAGTTCCGCGTGCATCCACAATACCAAAGACGGTGTTTGTTCCGCCTATGTCAATACCTACTACGTAGGGTTTTTCCATGCTTGAATTCATGATATTAATGTTTTGTTTAAAGGGTTAGTTAATTAGTATTATGGTTACAAATTACACAAAGAAAAACGACACTTCAAAATCTTTTTGAAAAAAAGTTCACCCTCTTTGCAACTTTTCGTAACATAGCTGCGTCTAATAGTGAAAATTAATAAGAAAACAGACTAAAACAGAGGTATACGTGATACAACTGAAAGACATTAACAAGACCTACAACAACGGAGCACCCTTGCATGTGCTCAAAGGCATCAACCTCGATATCAAGCGGGGTGAGTTTGTTTCCATCATGGGAGCTTCGGGTTCCGGTAAATCCACCTTACTTAATATATTGGGTATTTTGGATAACTATGATACCGGTGAGTATTATCTGAACGGTACGCTGATCAAAAACCTCAGTGAGACTAAAGCGGCTGAATACCGGAACCGTATGATCGGGTTCATCTTTCAGTCGTTTAACTTGATTTCCTTTAAAAACGCAGTAGAGAATGTAGCGCTTCCGCTTTTCTATCAGGGAGTAAGTCGCCGCAAGCGCAACGCCATGGCACTGGAATATCTGGACCGCCTGGGATTGAAGGACTGGGCGCATCACATGCCGAATGAAATGTCCGGCGGACAGAAACAGCGTGTTGCCATTGCACGTGCTCTTATAACGCAGCCTCAGATTATCTTGGCTGATGAGCCGACCGGCGCTCTTGATAGTAAGACTTCTGTGGAAGTTATGCAGATCCTTAAAGATTTGCACAGGACAGGTATGACGATTGTTGTGGTTACCCATGAAAGCGGTGTAGCTAATCAAACGGATAAGATTATTCATATCAAGGATGGTATTATCGGCAGCATTGAAGAAAATCTGAATCATGACGCTTCTCCGTTTGGAAAAGACGGAATCATGAAATAATGGAAGAATCCTTAATTTTTTAATTAATCCAACTATGTTTGATATTTGGCAAGAAATATACGGAACCATCAAGCGGAATAAGTTGCGTACATTCCTCACAGGGTTTGCCGTGGCATGGGGCATCTTTATGCTGATAGTGCTGCTGGGTGCCGGAAACGGTATCATCCATGCTTTCGACCAGTCGTCCTCAGAACGTGCATTGAACTCTATCCGCATTTTCCCGGGATGGACTTCCAAGCCTTATGCAGGGTTGAAAGAAGGACGCCGCGTTCGTCTGGAGAACAATGACCTGGAAGCTACTGAAAAGTATTTCCCCGATTATGTAATTAGTGCCGGCGCTACTGTGCGGCAGAGCAATGTAAACGTAAGTTTCGGGCAGGAATATGTAAATATCTCCCTGATGGGAGTGCATCCTAACTATACGGAGGTGGAAACTGTGAAAACTGCGGACGGGCGTTTTATTAATCAGAATGACTTGAAAGAACGCCGGAAGGTTATAGTTATACATAAGAAGACTGCTGAAATTCTATTCGATAAAACTCATACCGAGCCTATCGGGCAGTTTGTCAATGCAAGTGGTGTAGCATATCAGGTGGTAGGTATTTATAATGACCAGGGAGATCGTGAAGCCAGTGAGGCTTACATCCCGTTTTCCACTTTACAGACTATCTATAATAAAGGCGAACAGCTGAATAATATCATTTTCACTACTAAGAATCTGGAAACAATAGAGAGTAATGAGCTTTTTGAGGCTAATTATCGCAAGGTGATCGGCGCCAACCGTCGTTTTGATCCTCAGGATAACAGTGCTATCTGGATATGGAACCGTTTCACTGATTATATGCGGACACAAAATGCAATGGGAATGCTTCGCACAGCTATCTGGGTGATTGGTATTTTCACATTGTTGAGCGGAATAGTCGGGGTTTCGAACATCATGTTGATTACGGTGAAAGAACGTACTCGCGAGTTTGGCATCCGGAAGGCACTTGGAGCGAAGCCATTGTCTATTCTCTGGCTGATTATTGTGGAGAGCGTTGCTATCACTACTTTGTTCGGGTATATAGGGATGGTGGCCGGCATTGCCGTCACGGAATGGATGAACTCGGCTTTTGGTACTCAGACTATGGATGCGGGTATGTTCCAGCAAACCATGTTTTCGAATCCGACCGTAGATTTGAGTGTCGCCATTCAGGCTACGCTGACCTTGATTATAGCGGGAACGCTGGCCGGTTTCTTCCCGGCAAAGAAGGCTGTAAGCATCAGTCCGATAGAAGCATTGAGAGCGGATTAGTGGCTAACGATGAATATAAAGTATGAATCACTAATCACTAAACATTAATCACTATTAACATGAGAATAGATATAGACTCTTGTGAGGAAATCCTCATCACGATTACAAGAAACAAGACGCGAAGCTTGCTGACGGCATTCGGTGTATTCTGGGGTATCTTCATGCTGGTGGCGCTTATCGGTGGCGGGCAGGGGATGCAGCAGGCTATGAGTTCCCAGTTCGAAGGCTTTGCCACGAATTCGGCTTTCCTGGTTTCGCAGAAGACGGGAGAGGCGTATAAAGGTTTCCGGAAAGGACGTTGGTGGAATCTGGAACTCTCTGATATTGAGCGCCTGCGCAATGGGGTGGCGGAAATTGATATCATCACTCCTTCCATCGCCTACTGGGGAAGAACGGCTGTGCATGGAGATAAGAAATATGAATGTAGCGTAAAGGGATTGTATCCCGAATATGAACATATAGAGCACCAGGAGATGGCGTATGGACGCTTCATCAACGATGTGGATATTAAGGAAGCACGTAAAGTCTGCACAATAGGTAAACGTGTGTATGAAAGTTTGTTTCGCCCGGGAGAAGACCCTTGTGGAAAGTATATCCGGGTAGACGGTATTTACTATCAGGTGGTGGGTATGTGCTCGTCCGAGGGCAACATGAATATTCAGGGACAGGCTTCGGAAGCAATAACATTGCCTTATACAACCATGAAACAAGCCTATAATCTGGGCAACCGGATACATGTGGCATGTTTCACCGTGAAGCCCGGTGTCAAGGTGACGGATATTCAGGATAAGGTGGAGCGCATAGTAAAGGCGGCTCATTACATTTCTCCGGATGATAAGCAGGCAGTGATGATGCTGAATGCGGAGGCCATGTTCTCTATGGTGGACAATCTGATGACGGGAGTCCGAATATTGATCTGGATGGTAGGTTTGGGTACCTTGTTTGCCGGAGCTATTGGCGTATCGAACATTATGATGGTGACAGTGCGTGAGCGTACCACGGAAATTGGCATTCGCCGCGCCATCGGAGCACGTCCGAGGGATATCTTGCAGCAGATTCTTTCTGAAAGTATGGTGTTGACTACTATTGCGGGTATGGCAGGTATCTCTTTTGCTGTACTGGTATTGCAGGTATTGGAGGCTGCCGCCAATGATCCGGGGCATATCACTACTCATTATCAGGTTTCATTCGGCCTGGCTATCGGTACCTGTGCGCTATTGATTGCTTTAGGAGTGCTTGCAGGTTTGGCTCCGGCCTATCGTGCCATGGCAATTAAACCTATTGAGGCTATCAGAGATGAATAATAAGAGGAGCGATAACTCCTTTAACTCCTTAATTCCCTAAAATAGAAATAAAGAAACAATAATATAATAATAGTATGAAAAAGTATCTGAAAATCGCATTATTGGTAGTTGTAGCTGCCATTTTCATCTTCACGTTTGTATTCCTTTACCAGAAGTCTAAACCCAAGATTACGGTGTATGATACAGTAACTCCGACAGTGGCCGACCTGGAAAAAACGACTGTGGCAACCGGAAAGGTAGAACCGAGGGACGAGATTCTCATTAAACCCCAGATATCGGGTATCATTGACGAGTTGTATAAAGAAGCGGGACAGACTATACGCAAGGGAGAAGTGATCGCTAAGGTGAAAGTGATTCCCGAACTAGGTACGTTGAACTCTGCCGAGAGCCGTGTGCGTCTGGCGGAACTTAATGCGAAACAGGGCGAAACAGACTTTGCCCGCATAGAGAAGTTGTTTGAAGACAAGCTGATCAGTCGTGAAGAATATGAAAAAGCCGAGGTAAGTGTAAAGCAGGTGCGTGAAGAGTTGCAGACTGCTAAGGATAACCTGGAAATTGTGAAGGAAGGCATTACAAAGAGCAGTGCTTCTTTCTCAAGTACATTGATCCGTTCCACAATTGATGGTTTGATACTGGATGTACCGGTAAAAGCCGGTAACTCGGTGATCATGAGTAACACGTTCAATGATGGTACGACAATCGCTACGGTTGCCAATATGAATGATTTGATTTTCAGAGGTAAAATTGATGAAACGGAAGTCGGTCGTGTTCATGAAGGTATGCCTGTGAAGTTGACAATTGGTGCTTTGCAGAATCTTTCATTTGACGCTATACTGGAATATATCTCTCCGAAGGGGGTAGAAGAAAACGGTGCCAATCAATTTGAGATAAAGGCAGCTATACAGGTGCCCGATACGGTGATGATTCGTTCGGGGTATTCTGCTAATGCGGAAATTGTACTGGAACGTGCACAAAAGGCGCTTACTTTACCTGAAAGTACTATTGAGTTTAGTGGAGACAGCACATTTGTATATGTGATGACGGATAGTGTGCCTGCCCAGAAGTTCGAGCGTAAAGAGGTGAAAGTGGGTATGAGTGACGGTATCAAGATTGTTATCAAAGACGGTGTGGACGGCAAAGCCAAAGTGCGCGGTGCAGAGAAGAAGGATAAATAAATGCCGGTGAAGTAACCTTGTATAATTCAATAATAACAGATTATGAAGAAGAACTTAATAATAGGATGTATGGCTGTCTTTGCTGTCTCGGTGCAGGCACAGGAGGGCTGGACATTACGCCAATGCATCGACTACGCTATAGAACATAATATCAGTATCCGTCAGAGTGCTAATGAGGCAGAACAAAGTGCCGTAAGCGTGAATACGGCCAAATGGGCGCGTCTGCCGAATTTGAACGGTAGTGCAGGGCAAAGTTGGAACTGGGGACGTACGGATGTGCGTATAGGAGATGAACAAAAGTACATTAGTGTGAGTAGCCACAGTACTAATATGTCTTTGTCTACTAATGTTCCTATATTCACCGGTTTACAGATTCCTAATCAGTATGCTTTGGCCAAACTGAATCTTAAAGCTGCTATGGCGGATTTGGAAAAAGCCAAAGAAGATATTTCTATAAATATTGCTTCTGCTTATTTGCAGGTACTGTTCAATCAAGAATTACATCAGGTTTCTCTTGGCCAGGTAGAGTTGAGCAAAGAGCAATATGCCCGTATTTCTCGTCTTGCGGAATTGGGTAAAGCATCTCCTGCGGAGGTTGCTGAGGCAAAAGCCCGTGTTGCTCAGGATGAGATGAGTGCTGTGCAGACTGATAATAATTTTCAGTTGGCATTACTTGACCTTAGTCAGCTTATCGAGTTGGAAACTCCGGAAGGATTCGGTTTAGCCGCTCCTGTAGTGAAGCTTGACTTAGAGCCCCTTACTCCTCCGGATGAGGTCTATCAGACGGCTTTGTCGACTAAAGCTGCCATTCGGGCAGCACAATATCGTTTGGAAGGTAGCAAGCATAATATCCGTATAGCTCAAAGTGCTTTTTATCCGCAATTGAGTTTTAGCGGTAGTCTTGGAACTAATTATTATTCTACTATTGATCGTAATTTTAGTGAGCAGATGCGGGATAATTTCAGTAAGTATGTAGGATTTAGTCTGAGTGTTCCTCTCTTTAATCGCTTTACTACTCGTAACCGTGTGCGCACAGCGCGTTTACAGCAGGAGAATTATTCTCTGCAACTGGATAATACCAAGAAAACGCTCTATAAAGAAATTCAGCAAGCCTGGTACACTGCACTGGCTTCCGAAAGCAAGTATACCAGTAGTAGTACGGCAGCCAATGCCAGTATGGAATCTTTCAAGCTGATGAGTGAGAAGTATGATAATGGCAAAGCTAATGCCGTAGAGTATAACGAAGCGAAACAGAATTTGATGAAAGCCCAGTCTGATGAGTTGCAGGCCAAATATGAATATCTGTTCCGTACAAAGATATTGGACTTCTATAAAGGAATACCGATTGAATAACTTTTTTAGTGTCTTTCTCTTGAAAATCCTTCTTTGGCTGCGAGGCTGGGGGAGGATTTTCTGTATATTTGCCACATGAGTCCTTTTATCAGCATAATTATTCCTTTTTATGGTACGGCAGACCCGGTATTGCTGCAACGCTGTATTACTTCTATCCGTGAACAGGGAATGGAAGAGGGGAGTTATGAAATCATTGTAGCGGACGATAAGAGTCAGACTACGGGGGGAGCACGTAATAGTGGAATGAAACAAGCGCATGGTGAATATCTTTTTTTTGTAGATGCTGATGATATTTTAGTACCGAATACACTTCTTTCTTGCTTTTCTTTGTTGAAACTATATTCACCTGATATTTTAAAATTTGGTTTTCAGGAGTTTACTTGTGTCTCTTCGTTGGAGAAGCAGAATCCGACCAATCAATTGCCGTCTTATGTAGAATACTCATCCGGTGCCCACTTCATGGCATTAAATAACTTTACGGGAGTTGTTTGGACGCATTTCTTCCGTCGAAGTTTATTGGAGACGTCTTCTCTTTATTTCAGTAAGACGAGCCTTTTTGAAGATGAAGAGTTTGTTGCCAAAGCTTACTTCTTCGCCCGAAAAATGTTGGTGACTTCTTATAAAGTGTATGGTTATTACTGTTCATCTTCTTCTTTAACGAGAATGATTGCTGAAGATGAATGTCGGAGGAGGGTATCTGATTTTAAAGAAATGCTTTTTCGGTTGAAAGCGTTTAGTCAGGCCTGTCAGTCTGACACCTCTGTCGAGTGTTTGGAGGCATTGAATAGACGAATCCATTTTCTTGTTATCGACTATATCCGTCAGATGTGGCGGAATAAATGTAGTATAAATGAGATGAACCGGCAATTAGCTATCCTGAAACAAGAGGGATTAGTACCTTTGCCCTATAAAAAGTATTCTTGGAAGTATCGTTTGGTTTGTCCTGTCATTAATGTTTATATCCGTTTTGTTATATGAAGATATTGTTACTTGGAGAGTTTAGCGGACTGCATTGGAATCTTGCGGAAGGGCTTCGGGCATTGGGGCACGATGTCTGTGTTGCTTCCGATGGTTGTGGTTGGAGGAACTATCCGCGTGATATAGCTCTTGACCGGCCGACGGATAGTTTGCGTGATGGTATCTGTTGCCTTCTCCGTATATTGCGTCATTTGCCGGGTTTTCGGGGATATGATGTTGTGCAGATTATCAGTCCTTATTTTTTGCGTTTACGCAGTGAACGTACTTTGCCTGTTTACCGTTATTTGCAACGGCACAATGGCAAGGTCTTTTTGGGAGCTTTCGGGACCGACTATTATTATATTCGTGCTTGTATGGAAACAAGCATTTTCCACTATTCGGATTTTAAGATCGGAGACCGGTATCGTGATACGGCTTTTAATCAGATTACTCTTCAGGATTGGTATTATGGTGGGGCAGCTCGTGCCACTCGGGCTATAGCCGAAACTTGTAATGGCATTATCGCCTGTTTGTGGGAGTATTACGCTTCCTATCAGCCTTACTTTTCAGATAAGACAGCTTTCATTCCTTTACCTATCGATTTGCGTGAGGTAACATCCCGCGTTCGCAGTGTGCCGGAGAAACTGAATTTCTTCATCGGCATTCAGTCTGCCCGTAGTAATTTGAAGGGGACTGATGTTATGCTGCCCGTTTTGCAAGAAGTGCGGCGTAAGTATTCTGAGCTTTGCCGCGTCACTGAAGTGCATGATGTGCCTTATGCCCGCTATCAGCAGTTGATGGATGATGCTGATGTTCAGTTAGATCAGTTGTATTCGTATACTCCTTCCATGAATTCACTATTGGCTATGGCAAAAGGAGTAACGGTAGTGGGAGGCGGTGAGCCGGAGAACTATGAGATATTGAATGAAACAGAACTTCGTCCCATTATCAATGTTCTGCCCGACGAGCAAGATATTTATCAAAAGTTGGAAGATATAGTGCTTCATAAAGAGCGTATTCCGGAATTATCGGCGCAAAGCATTGAATATGTAGCCAAGTATCACGATCATGTGAAGGTGGCCCGCCAATATCTGGACTTCTGGGAAAAACATTAATCATGCATTAGCGGAAATGTATATTACAGGATGGCTACACCCTTTCCCATGGATGGTTACACCCTTTTGTGCAAAGGGCTACACCATCCGGGCGAAAGGGTGTAGCCCTTTTTCTGTCAGATCAAGGGCTTGATTCTTAGCCGTTTCCGCAACGCTCTTTTCGCAATGCCGCAATGATGTATTTCCCTTTTGCCAGGATTGTGCTCCATCGGGTGGAGCCGATCACTCTGAAGATATAACCTCCGAGCCTTCCGTAATCCGAAAGCCGCAGGATGGCGTTGAGCTCATTCGGATCTACGATGTGCAATTGATTTAGTTCCAGCATCAGACCTTCCAGATTGTGTGTCTTCTTGTTGTAGGCGTATCCCGGAATCTCGATCGAAGAACCCTCCGTTCCTTTTCCTCCATCCTCCCCTTGGGGAGTTAGAGGGGGAGTGTTTTCCTTTTCTTTACTTTGCTTTTCTTTACTTTGTTCGGAATTGCATGCATTTTTGGGTGGAAACAATACATCCTGTACCTCATTTTCTTCTTTCCCGTTTTTAGGAACTTTGGTTTCTACGAGGAAGTAAGGGAGGGGATTCAAGTCCCGTTTTCTGCGCTTGGTGGCTTCCAACCATACTTTTTGGATAGGTTCGGATGTCAATACGTGATGTTCCTCATACATTTTCCGGTCGAATATGTCTTTCGCTATCAGAAGTTCTACGATTTCCTGCATTTCCTCGTCCGATAGTTCGTTTCCTAATTTGTGGGCAAAGAGCATGCACTGCTCTTTGTTCCACACCAAGTAATACCCTTCTTCTTTATAAATTTTTCCGAGTAGCTTTATGAATGCCGCTACACCTTTCAGTCCGAACCGGGCTTCTATCAGTTCTGTTGCTACTCCTTCGAGCAGACTTATAGTTATGGGGAAATACAGTACCCCTGTACAATTCATTGCCATTTCTTTAGTTATTAAACGATTAGTGATTAATGATTAGCAGACGGGGCTCCAGTCTAGTAAATTCTCCAACTGGAAACTTCTCCAAGCTTGTGACTCTACATCCCAGTAAACTACAGTACTTTCTATGCGCTCCATTTCATAGAATCGATGGAAGAAACTTTCATAGGGCATGAGGGTTGCTTTCACCATTTTGAAGATTGTGCCTTGTTTGTGAAAGGCGATAAGGGCATAGCCATACTGCATGTGGTCAATGAGGTCGATCAATCTTTGTGCCATGTATTCTGCACATTCTTCGGAATACCCCTTTTCGAACATGAACCGTTTTTTCCATTTTTCTGCCATTCTTTCACGGACTGGAACCGAATTTTTGAACTCGTGTCTTTTCATCTTACGATATATTTAATTAATAATAATGTTGGTTACGTTTTCAAGCCCATGCCATAGCATAAAAAAAAGATGTCGCTTCGCATAAGAGGAAGCGGCATCTCATTGAAGTCTGACTTGGTCTTGTTAACGTGGGGGCAAAGGTAGGTCTTGCTGTTTTGATAGTATCTTTTTAATTCCTGCCTCTTCTGGAGGGTGATTTCTCCTTATGCTTTTCGTTGTGTCTGACTCTTTTATCCTTTTGCCACATTTTTTCTGCCATTTTGGTTAAAGTGCTCTTTGACATAGGGGTTCCGTCATCATTTAGGAAGAGTTTGGTTTCCGCTATGCGTTCTATGAACGGGGCTAATTCGAGTTTTTCGGGTGGAATCTTTTCATTGTTTCCAACGTAGAAATTACCTTCGATGTATCCATCCAAAAGGTTTCCCAGCATACTTTCTTGGTTATTGTTAATTCCTTTAACCTTTTTACCCTTAGGACGGCCTCTGTGTGGTTTATTTTCCGCTTGTTCAGAGGATTGCCTGTTCTGTTCACTTGGTTTTACTAACTCTTTTTCTTCGCTTTTAACAGCGTTTTTTTTGAATTACTCATTTTATGAAAATATTTAATTAAAAACAGTTAATTTGTAAATAAGGGTGCAAAGATACTAGGATTGTAGATGTGCAGAGTTGAGGAAGATGAATAAAATGAAATAAAAACTTTTTTGGCAGATGTAATGTGCAGTAAATTAGAATGGTATAGCAAAAAATAGGGGGTGTTTAAAAAACGTTCGTTTAATGGGCGCAAAGATAAGGGGTATTTTTCGAACGTGCAAGATGTTTAATAAAAATATTTCTATTATTTCATTTTTTGTCAGTTATATTATTAGTAATCAATGTGATAATATTAATAATATATATATTTAATATCCTCTCATTTTTATGATTTCAAATTTCATGTTGAAGGCATGATCGTGTTGTCTATTAAACGAACGATTAAAAAACGATTTTTTGAATTTAATATCTTCGTTTATAACGCATTAAGTCGAAATATCTATTTGCTACGGTTTGAAAGAGAATATGTCTCGTTCAAACCGCGAAGCGCACCCGGAACTATAGTAAAATTCTCGATTCTCTTTTTGCAAGTGATTGAAAATCAAAAATATTGGTTTGCTGCCCGCACTCGTGACAAGCAAGAGTTTGCTGTCCGAAAATCCTTAGATAAGCTTAAGTCCGAAGAGAAGCTGGATCTTGACTGTTATCTTCCCACGCGAATTGTGATATCACAACTGAAGTATCGCCGTAAACGTAGTGAGGTTCCTGTTATCCGAAATTTAATCTTCATCCGTGCTACTAAACAAACCGCTTGCGACATATCCAATGTTTATAATGTCCAGCTTTTCTACATGAAGGATCTATTTACTCATTCCATGCTGGTTGTTCCTGATAAGCAGATGGAAGACTTCATGTTTGTGATGGATTTGAATCCTGATGGGGTTAATTTTGATAACGAACCTTTTGCTATTGGAGATAAAGTGAAAGTTGTCAAGGGGGATTTTAGTGGCATTGAAGGTGAGGTTGCTACAGAAGCTAACAAAACTTATGTGGTTATCCGTATCAAGGGAGTTTTGATTGCAAGCGTCAAAGTACCCAAATCCTATCTAAAGTTTATAAAATAATATCATCTCAATTATAAAATGAATTCTTTACTTTCTCGTGCTGTTGAGCTTCAGCATGCCGCCCATACTTTAATGTATCTCGGCATGGATGGTGAGCCTCTTTATTCTGATGACTTTTGTCGTCAGAATAAAGATGTTCTCTTAAAATCCGATTCTCTTTTTGCTGCAAAAAGTTCCGATATCGAAGAAGAGGCCAATTTGTGTCTGGCTCTTCTGATGGGCTACAATGCCACTATATACAATTATGGTGATAAGGAGCAGAAAAAGCAAGAGATTCTTGTGCGTGCTTGTGATGTTTTGGAACGGCTTCCGGACTCCTTGCTCAAAGTTAGGCTGTTGACCTATTGTTATGGTGAGACTTATGAAGAAGCGTTGTTGCAGTCTGCCCGTAAGATTGTGGATGGATGGGGGCAGGCTTCTCTTACATCCGAACAGGTTGAGGCTGTTGAAGAACTTCGTAATGTAGAAGAGAATCCCTATCCATGGGAATATGTCGATGAGTAAAAAATAACCGGGGATTTTGTTTGGAGCGTCTGTATTCTACGCATAATAAATATAAATCAATAAATCACCCTCAGGCGTTTCCGTCCCCGGTTTCTATTGCAATATAGGCTTGCTGTCAGAACTTTTGTCAGCGGATGATATATAATAATGATGAACAAGTGTATGCGAATGAGTAAGAAGAATAGCATGAGAATTCTGTTTCTTTTTTGGCTTTTGATGATGTTCGGGCTGATTTATATGCTTTTCCTTTTACTTTTCTGACTTGTTGTCAAGTATACTTTGATATTTAACTTAACACAATCTGTTTTATTTTGGTTATAGCAGTAGATTTTGATGGCACCATAGTCGAGCATCGTTATCCCTCTATCGGCCGTGAGATTCCCTTCGCCATCGATACCCTAAAAAAACTGACTTCCGAACGCCATAAGCTTATCCTCTGGAGTGTCCGTGAGGGTAAGCTTTTGGATGAGGCTGTTGCTTTTTGTCGTGAGCGTGGTCTTGAGTTTTATGCCGTCAACCGTGACTATCCGGAAGAGGAGAAGAACTTGAATAACCATTTTTCCCGCAAGCTGAAAGCGGATGTATTTATTGACGACCGTAATCTTGGCGGTCTTCCCGACTGGGGAATGATCTACGAGATGATTAACCGTAAACTTACCTATGAAGATCTCATGCGCAGATATGAGTACGAATCAGAACCGGAAAGGCCGAAAGGTCTCTTTGCTCGCCTGTTCGGGAAATAGGGACTTATTTTTATAATATTATTACTCTTGCTAAAAAACAAGCAACAAATATGAAAATCAGAAATTTTCTCTTAGTACTGGCTATTCCTTTAGTATTGGTAGGCTGTACTTCTTATAAGAGTGTTCCTTACATGCAGAACCCTGAAGTTGTGAATAGTGGCAGTAACTCTCTTCCTTTGTATGATGCTGAAATCATGCCGAAAGATTTGCTGAGTATCACCGTGAATACTACTGATCCTCAGGCAGCTGCTCCATTCAATCTGACAGTACAGACACCGTTGAATGCTGCCTTGACCAATATCAATACTACTACGCAGCCCACTTTGCAGCAATATCTCGTGAATAATAAGGGTGAAATCGATTTCCCAGTCATTGGTCGTCTTCAAGTTGGTGGTTTGACCAAGAATCAGGCTGAAGACCTTATTCGGGAGAAGTTGCAACCTTATTTGAAAGAGAGTCCGATTGTGACCGTACGTATGGCTAATTACAAGATATCAGTCTTGGGTGAAGTTGCTCGTCCGGGCACGTTTACTGTTGGTAATGAAAAGGTGAATATTCTGGAAGCCCTTGCTATGGCCGGTGATATGACAGTTTATGGTATTCGTGACAATGTGAAGCTGATTCGCGAGGATGCCGCAGGAAAGCGTGAAATAATCACTTTGAATCTGAACAATGCCGATTTGGTGCTTTCACCCTATTATTACTTGCGCCAGAACGATATCCTGTATGTCACTCCTAATAAGACGAAAGCCAAGAATTCTGATATAGGTAGTAGTACCACCCTTTGGTTCAGTGCTACTTCCATATTGGTATCCATTGCCAGTCTGATAGTTAATATCGTACGGTAATCAACCTTATTGTAATTTCAATCGTAAATTGTTAAATTGTAAATATTCCCATGTTGCGAGACGACCAAAATTTAGATAGTGATCAATCAAAGAGTGACGAATCTATCAATCTGTATGCCATCTTCTTTAAATACTTTGTCTATTGGCCCTGGTTTGTAGCCAGTGTGTTGATCTGTTTAGTAGGCTGTTATATTTATCTTCGTTATCAAGCTCCTGTTTATAATGTAAGTTCTGCTGTCCTGATTAAAGAGAATGATAAGCGTAGTGGAAATTCGGCTAATAATCCTCTAGGTGCTCTTCAAGATTTGGGCATGTTTTCTATGACGAATAACTTTGATAATGAAGTTGAAATCCTGAGATCTCGTACTTTGATAAAGAAAGTAGTGAATGATTTGGGGCTTTATATTAGTATTTCCGAGGAACGTACTTTTGGTTATAATACTCCTTTGTACAAGAGTTCTCCGGTTAATGTCTATATGACTCCGGAAGAGGCTGAAAAATTGGAAGCGGGTATCAAGTTAAGAATGGCTTATGCTACGGACGGTAAATTATCTGTTAAAGGAGAATATACTCTCGATGAAGCGGAATATGACTTTGAGCACAGTTTCGATAAACTTCCCGCAGTTCTTCCTACTCCTGTGGGTGTGCTTAGTTTTACGGTTAATGAATCCATTGTGAATGATACTATTCAACCTATAGAAGAAGATGTCTATTTGGCTGCCTATGTTGGTAGTCCTACAGTCATAGCAGAGAATTATGCAGAGAATCTGAGTGTTGAACCTGCATCTAAAACTACTACAATTGCTCTATTGAGCTTACAGAGTACTGTTAAGCAGCGTGGAATTGATTTTATCAATCGCCTTATAGCTTTCTATAATCAGGATACCAATGATGAGAAGAATGAGGTGGCTCAGAAAAGTGCAGAATTCATAGAGGAACGTATTGGCATTATCAATCGTGAGTTGGGAACTACTGAAAGTGAACTTGCTGATTTCAAACAACGTTCGGGTTTGACTGATTTGACGAGTGATGCTCAGCTTGCTTTGCAGGAAAACTCTAGATACGAACAGCAACGAACTGAAAATGCTACTCAGATTAGTCTGGTGACCTATCTGCATGACTATATCAATAATCCTAAGAATCTTGATGAAGTCATTCCAGCTAATGTAGGTTTGAGTGATGCCAATCTTGCGTCAATCATTGAACAATATAACACAATGTTGATTGAGCGCAAACGTTTGCTTCGTACGTCTTCTGAGAATAATCCTGCTATCATCAATATGAACACGGGTATTGAGGCCATGCGTTATAATGTTCAGACTACTGTCAATAGTGTCTTGAAAGGTCTTCAGATAACCCGTGATGATATTGATCGCCAAGCTCGTAAATTTGAGGGTCGTATCAGTAATGCCCCTTTGCAGGAGAAGGAATTTATGACTATTTCCCGTCAACAGGAAATCAAGGCTGCTCTTTATATTATGCTTTTGCAGAAGCGTGAGGAAAATGCCATAACTCTTGCTGCTACCGCTAACAACGGGCGTATTATTGAAGAACCTTTGCCTAGTAAATATCCTGTATCTCCTAGGAAAAAGGTATTTATGCTTGCTGCTTTAATATTGGGTTTAGGTATTCCTGTGGGTATCATCTATTTGAATGACTTGTTAAAGTATAAGATTGAGAATCGTGAAGATGTAGAGAAGATTACTAATGTAGCTATTTTAGGCGAAATACCCTTGGGCGCTAAGCCAGAAGAAGGTGCTATTGTCGTTCGTGAGAATAGGAATGACATGATGGAAGAGACTTTCCGTGCTCTTCGTACTAATATGCTTTTCATGCTGGGAAGTGATGAAAAAGTGATTCTTTTTAGTTCTAGCCAACCTGGTGAAGGTAAATCTTTTATTGCAGGTAATACAGCCGTCAGTCTTGCCTATATGGGCAAGAAAGTTGTTATTGTAGGTATGGATATTCGTAAACCCGGTTTGAATAAAGTTTTTAATATGTCTCGCCGTGCAGAAGGTATTACTAATTATTTGAGTGATCCTAAACATGCAGACTTGTTTGATATGATTCAACACAGTGATATCAGTTCTAACTTGGATATCCTTCCCGGGGGACCTATTCCTCCTAATCCAACGGAACTGGTGGCGAGTGATGTCCTTGACAAGGCTATTGAACAGTTAAAAGAACATTACGATTATATCATCTTGGATACTGCTCCTATTGGTT
Organism: Bacteroides cellulosilyticus; assembly: GCF_020091405.1. Classification (NCBI taxonomy): domain Bacteria; kingdom Pseudomonadati; phylum Bacteroidota; class Bacteroidia; order Bacteroidales; family Bacteroidaceae; genus Bacteroides; species Bacteroides cellulosilyticus. The sequence continues at coordinate 628,208 of NZ_CP081903.1, read as the reverse complement.
TGGTAACAGATACTGCTATTATTGGTCGTGTTGCTGATTTGTGTGTCTATGTTTGTCGTGCTGATGTTACTCCAAAAGCTGCTTTTGGTTATATTAATACACTTCGTGATGAGAAGAAGTTCTCTAAATTGGCCACAGTCATCAATAGCATAGATATGAGTAAACGTAAAAATAGCTATGGTTATGGTTATGGTAAGAAGTATGGTTATGGTTACGGTAAGCGGTATGGGTATGGTTACGGCTATGGGTATGGTTACGAAACAAATGGGAAAAATAAAAAGGAAGAGAAGTAAATTTATAGAAATATTTTATAGAGCGTATTTCTCTCAAAAAATATTTTATTTGAAGTCGTTTAGTATTATATAAAAATATAATATTAGATATTGCTGTTTTTTTCTGTAAGTTTGATCTAGGAATTTCTATTTATTGACTATGTGAAAATTATATATTTACTATGATTTATTGAATTTATGAGAATTATTTTATCAGGTGGATGGGGATTTGGTAATTTGGGAGATGATGCCATATTGTTGGCTTCGATAAAGATACTAAAGTGGAAATATCCATTGTCGAATATTGTAGTGTTGACAAATAATGTGAAAGAAACAGAGCAAATATTATTGGATCAATCAGAGATTGAAATTGAAGAATCTATCTTTAAAAAAAAATTTGGAGATGTGCGCATTAATGTTTCAATGAATATTTCTTTGAAAATAAAGCAGTACATAAAAAGGAAAATAAACAAATACGAGATAAAAGTAAAGAATGCTATAAAGAGCGACTTATTATTAAATGAAATATGTTCAGAACAAAATGCTGATGCTATAGAATCTTTCAAATATCTTTGTGAATCTGCAAGTCTGTATATAATGTCAGGTGGTGGTTATTTGAATGAATGGACAGAAATGGCTATAGCAAAGTATATTGAATCTACTATTGCCAATAAGCAGGGATTAAAATGTTATCTTATTGGTCAAACAATTGGACCTTTCATTTCCAAAGGTAGCTTTAGTGTAGCTAAAAAGATTTGTTCTTTAATGCATGGTATCTTTTATCGAGATGTAGAGTCCATTAATGATACAAAAAACATGGGGATAGAATGCCAAGAAGAAGCTATTCCAGATTTGGCATTATATGAGGAGTCCTTTTACAGAAAGAAAAAACAAATAGTTGTTGTGCCATTCAGAAAAGATATAATGGATAATATAGACAATTTATGTGAAAACATAAAAAGAATATCCCAAAGTAATGATTCAAAAATAATTGTAGCTGTTACACAACTTTGGTATGAACAAATAGGAATAGCTTTGTTTGTTTATAATTCATTGATATATAGGGATGTATGTGCGGAACTCTTTATTCCCAAAAATGTATTTGAATTACAACAGGTCTTGGGAGAATCTAGATTAGTTATATCTCAAAATCTACATGGTCTTATTATGGCATACCGAAGTAATACACCTGTCATTAGTCTAAATGCAGACCGTAAATTTGTTACGTTTATGAATATGATTTATGCATCGAATTTAATAATTGAACCTAAATATGTTACAAAATATAATTTGTGTGATCTATGTGAGAAAGCGCTTAAAAATCACAAAGAGAGTGAGATGAAATTGTTTATTGATCAAATAAAGAGCACTATTGATAAGACACTCAGTTAGTGGGAGTAAAATGGGGATAAACAACTATTATATTTCATCTTTTTTTTGGAGTACTTTAGCTAAAATACTCAATGCTATTTTGGGATTTATTTCCGTTCCATTGCTGTTGGGATATTATGGTAAGGCGGAATATGGTATCTTGTCTATAGCAACTGCCTGCAATGGCTATATGCATTTATTAGATTTGGGAATGAATACTGGTACTGTAAAATTCTTTTCTTTATGGAAGGCAGAAGGAAAACAAACTTTGATATATCAGGTTGCACGGACAAATATTTCATTTTATTTGTTAGTAGCGTGTGTTAATGTAATAGCTCTTGTCGCTTTGGCTTTATTTGGGGAAGAATTGTTTTCTGTTACCCATGAGCAGTTTCTCCAATTACGAATGTGCTTATTTATAATTGCTATATTTTCTATTTTTAGTTGGATAACTACGGTTTTTAACCAGTTGCTGATAGCCGACAAGAAAATAGGTTTTACAATGCAAGTACAATGTGGGCAAATTTTATTAAAAATGCTTCTCGTTCTTGTTGTATTGTGGTTAAATCTGTCTCTTTCTGTTTATTTTTTCTGCTTAACTGCCCTTTTAGCCTTACTATTGTTACCTTATGCTATAAAATGCCGGAAAGAACAGCTTATTGACAGTTTGAAACCGGCTGCTTATTGGAAAGAATTTAGAATAGTACTGACCTTCAGTCTTTCGATTTTTACTCTTTCACTCTTCCAAGTAACTGCTACACAATCTCGCCCTATAATACTTAGTATATTCTCTAGTAATGGTGCTGAAACTGTTTCAGAGTATCGTATTTTAGAAGTTATCCCTCAGTTAATCATTTTGATCGGAGGAACCTTTTCTGGCATATTTCTTCCGAAGGTCTCTGAAATGGTAGCTCAGAATAATCAACAAGAAATAGAGCACTTTGCTTATAGGTGGACTACGTTGACAACCGTCCTTGCAAACATTCTTTGCATTCCTTTTATTTTTTGTGCTTCTGAGGTTTTGTCGGCTTATGTGGGTGTTGGGTATGCTAACCTTTCTAAATGGTTGATAGTTTGGTGCTTGATTGTTTTAATGCAAATACATACGACTCCTTGTAATGCACTCATAATGGCATATGGACGCATGAAATTGCTAATCATTACTTCGGCTATTGCTTGTGTTTTATCCATAGTGATAAATATTGTATTGTGTTCACGTTACGAAGTTGGTTCTGCTATTGTAGGGTATCTTGTTTATATACTTATTGTCATTGGATTGTATTATATAGTTTACTATAAAAAAATAGTTAACTTAAGCCGCTGGAGAATGTTCCGCTGTTTTATTGTTCCCACTTTAATATCTCTGCTGATGCTCGTTCTTGCATCTTTAATACCTATGAAGATGGAATGGTTTTCTATATTTGATGAGCGTCTGCAATATATAAGTATTTGTATAATAAAATCGTTATTGTGGCTTATACCATATTTAGCACTCCTTTGTGGGTTGCATATTGTTGATTTGAAGTTATTTAGAAAATAAAAAAGATCTTTTTCTTAATTAGTATTCTGTTGGGAAGTTCAGTTATGGAAATCTCTATTATTCGTAAAATATCTCTTATTTCAGTATTTCTATCTTTATTTTTCTTTCTTTGTTTTCCACAGATTACGCTGATAGGAAGTGCTCTTTATAACATTTTCTTATATTTGAATGTACTCCTGGCATTCATGCTACATGAGAAGATTGGTTTAGACCAAGTAATGGTAAGAAAAGTACATTCTATGTTTCGAATGTTTTTTTTCTTATCGTTTTTGGGGAATATTATGTCCATATTATTTTATGATATAGAGTTCTATTTTGTTGGTATTAAAAATATTATTTTAATTGTATTTTATGGTTATTCGTTTGCTATCTTAGCTTGTGATAAAAAGATAGAAAACATAATAAAAAAATGCGTTTACATATCTTCTGTGATCGTATCATTATATACGATTTATTGTTATGTAACAGACTCTAATCCATATATGCTTTTTGTTGCTTCTTTTACGAATGATTTAGACTATATAGAAACGTCTCTTGCAGAAGTTAGAGGACTTAAAGGGCGAGTCGGAGGTCATTTGGGTAATCCTGTGTTTTTAGGAGGAGAGTTACTGGTTTTATTAGGATACTGTTTAGTGGATATTAATCAAAAAGTGAAAATTGATAAAGGGAAACTATGTGTTATTTTAATGCTATTGATAAGTATTGTCTTAACAGGATCTCGTTCTGCTCTTGTTCCTGCTTTTGCTTTATTGTTATTCTCTTTATATTACAAATATAAATTCAAATCTTTGCTTATTCTATCAGTTTTGGTATTAGTGATTATTCCGTTCATTCCTAATATTGATGATTTTCTATCATCGTTGGATGTTATGAGTCGTAGTGAAGATGTTGTAGGCTCGTCTATTTTTATGCGAGAAGAACAATTTCGTGGCTTGCAAAGAATTGTTGGAAATAATGAAATATTTGGCAATGGATTGGGGTGGATTAGGCATTACATTAATTTGCATGGGCTCCATCCTGTTCTTTTAGGCTTTGAAAGTTTGATATTCTCTTCCTATACAGAAGGGGGAATGTGGGGATTATTTGTTGTCTATCCTTTTTTATTCTATTCGTTTTTTAAGCTTTCTAGGCTTACTCAAAATTATACAGTGCTATTTTATCTGATTGCTTATTTTGCATATGCACTCTTAACAGGTGCATTTTCATTGAAAGTTTTTATCGCGCTATTTGTTGCTATTTTAGTTACAACAAAAAATGATTATGAATAATTTTTATAATGTATATTCAAAGGGATTGATTTAGATCGGAATAATGAAAGAGATAAATTCTATGAAATTTAGTGTAACTATCCCAGCTTATAAGCGGAGTTTTCTTCAAGAATGCATTGACAGTGTTCTGGCACAGACATATGCTGATTTTGAGCTGATTGTTGTAAATGATGCCTCGCCTGAGGATTTAGATTCTGTGTTAAATACATATCATGATTCTAGAATTCATTACTATAAAAACAAGAGAAATTGTGGGGCGTTGAATGTGGTGGATAATTGGAATATATGTCTAAATTATGTTACTGGAGATTACATAATTTGCATGGGTGATGATGATAAATTGAAGCCCAATTGTCTTGAAGAGTATTATAAATTAATAAAATTATTTCCTCATCTTAATGTTTACCATGCAAGGACAGAAATTATAGATGAAAACTCTAAAGTAATAAAAAAGCAAGAGGAACGACCTCGATTTGAGTCTGTATATTCGATGATTTGGTATAGGTGGAATGGACGGGTTCAATATATAGGTGATTTTCTTTTTAAGGTATCTACTCTTCGGGAGCATAATGGTTTTTTTAAGATTCCATTTGCTTTATGTAGTGATGATATTTCTGTAGCAATTGCGGCAAAAGAAAATGGAATTGCGAATATTAATAATGCAGTTTTTCAATACCGCATTAATAGTCAGACAATTTCTAATAATGGGAATGGGAAAGTATTGATGGAGGCTACGGTAGAGATTTGGAAGTGGTATGAGCAGTTTTTGTCAGAAGAACCAATAAATAGTGAAGATAAGCTATATTGGAAATTACTGAAGAAATCATTGCAAGAACGTTTCTGTAAACTTAGGTATGCCATTATTGCCCGTGATTTGGTAAAAAATACTTTTTCAAATCTTTGGTATTGGGTTAAATTGCGTGATATTTATAGTTTAAGTTATTTATTGATATTGAGATCTTTTATATCAGGTTTCTACTATAGATTGAAAATAAAAAAAACTAATTACTGAGGGTGTGTTAAAGTGAAGATTAGAACGCAAATAATATTTTTCTATACTTCCGATAATCAAAACTTATCCGATTTGTTATTTGCGTAATTCGGGTAATTTGCGTTCTTTTATTCAGTTTTGACACACTCTCATTTAAGTATTGTACCTAATGTATGTTGTTTTTGATCTAATTATATATTTTATCTTTTGCATAATAATTTTTATATAACAGGCTTGTATGAAAAATAAATAGCTGTGGTTGTAGCTATGATTACTTAGATTCTGAATGGCAAGTATCAGTACAATATGTTTTGGGTGATTGCAGGTTATTTTAAAAGTGTTGTTTCCATTTTTACTTTTTTATATCTGGGGAACTTTTATTGACCTAGTAAGTTGGTTTTATATTTACGTGAACTTCTTTGGTGCGAGGGCATTTTTCTCTTTATGATGAATCGTTGAGATGGTGAAGTTTTATAGGTCATTACGTGAATAATAGTAAGTTGGCGCTTGATAATAATACCTACCGAACATGTGATGAAAGCTATTCATTTAAGTTAGAATAATTGTTAGTTTTGCGCTTAGAGAAGGGCAGCTAAGAATTTCTTTTGATTTACTCTCTTATTGAGATTTGTAAGATGAACGGATTATGAACGATTAATGTACTCCAGATATTTCAATAAAGCTTATTTTAGTTTGAAATTGATTATATTTTACTTTTATCAATGAATATAACGTGAGTCTGAATTAATAAAAATATTCAATGCGATTAGAGGAATGTATAATGCATACTAGGTGCACAGTAGAATTGCTTTTATTATTGGTTGCTTAAAATGAAAATATTATTTGATTATCAGGCCTTTACTCAATGTGTTGGCGGAGTGAGTCGTTATCATACGGAATTGATAAAAAATTTTTCAGATGATGTTGAGGTAGTACTTCCTACATTGTTTAGTAAAAATATCTACTTATCTGAAATAAATGCACGGTGTCATACTGCTTTATTTAATAAACAATTCATGATGGAGGATAATATTTTTAAAATCTTGAATATAGCACGTAGCATTTATATACTAAGGAATGCTAAATATGATGTTTTTCATCCTACATTTTTGAATCCGTATTTTATAAATCATGTCAAAAAACCTGTAGTCTCCACTATGCATGATCTGACACATGAAAAATATCCTAAGTTACTACCTAAGGCTTCCACGGTAATTGAAAAAAGAAAGCGGATTATAAGAGCTTCAGATATTATTATTGCAATTAGTGAAGAAACTAAACGAGATTTGATGACATTTTATAATATTCCAGATGAAAAAATAGTTGTAATATATCATGGTATAGATCAGACGCTTATCAATAGTTCTGGAAAAAAGATAATTGATATACCTTATATATTATATATAGGGTCACGTAATTCTTATAAAAACTTTCCCATGTTTTTAAAAGCATTTAGCTTAATTGATCAAGATGTTCATTTAATTTGTACTGGTACTTCTTTTAATTCTATGGAGTTGTCATTGATTCTTCAGTTAGGCCTTGAAGATAGGGTTCATCAAATGTTTGTTTCGAATGAAGAATTAAATAATCTATTGTGTAATGCTGTAGCATTTATATATCCTTCAATGAGTGAGGGATTCGGCTTACCTATCCTTGAAGCTTTTCGTTGTGGATGTCCTTGTATAATAAGTAATCTAATGTGTTTTAAAGAGGTTGCTGGAAATGCTGCTATTTATTTTGATCCAAACAGTGTTGAAGATATGAAAGTTGCTATATCAAAAACTATATCTGATTCCAGTTTATTATCTTGTTTGAAAGAAGAAGGATATAGTAGAATGAAGACATTTACATGGAAAAAAACAGCTGCCAAAACAGAATGTGTATATAGAAAAATATTGTAGTTATATATACTAATTGAAAAATGTAATATTATATTGCATTAAGTGAAGTAATAAGGCGTATTGAATGAAAATCTTAGTTGTATCTTATCTGCCTTGGAATGATGATATTAGCGTTGGGAATACTTTATCTAACATATTTCGAGGAATGGATAATCAAATTGAATTTGCTAATATTTATTTTAGAGATGACCCTCCTAATAATCAACTGGTGAAGCGTTATTATCATATCTCAGAAAGTCTGTTAGCGAAAAGGATTTTAACGAGAAAATATACAGGTAAAGAGATTACTCTTCAAAGTATTAAAAAGAAACAATTGTCGAATAGCTATAATAAGGTAAGGAGTTTGCGCTGGGAGTTATTCCTATTATTACAAGATTTAATAGGTATTTTAGGTAATTGGAAATCTTCGCAATTAGACTCTTTTGTAGAAAATTTTGCTCCGGATATTGTTTTCGGTCCTCTTGGGCGAATGCCTGTTTCTAATAATTTGATGACCTATATTAGTAAGAAGTTTAATGTACCTTTGATTACATATCCTTGGGATGATCATTATTCGTTAAAAAAACTTTCATTCTCACCGTTTTTTTGGATAAAAGTTTTTATTGAAAGACATGCTATTTATAAATGTGCAAAACAATGTATGATGCTTTATACTATTACAGAACAAATGAGGTATGAATATAGCCTATGTTTTGGAAAGATATGTAAGGTTCTTTATAAAGGTTATGATTTCTCAGATAGAAAGAGGGTGCATACTATTAACCATCCAATCCGAATGATTTATATGGGAAATATTGGTTCAGGAAGGTGGAAAATTATAGCTAAAATCGCTAAAGCGGTAAACGCTATTAATTGTAAAGGGAAAAGAATAGAGTTGTATGTATATACGATGTCTCCTAAATCTCGCGCAATGATAAGAGCTCTTAATGTTGGTGATTCGCATATAATGGAACCTGTTACAGCATCAGAAGTTTTAAATACAATGAGCCAAGCTGATATATTGTTACACGTAGAGCCTGTGTCTTTGAAAGATAAATTATTTTTTAGATTATCTTTTTCAACTAAACTTGTCGATTATTTTTATAATGCAAAATGTATTCTCGCTGTAGGGGGAAATACCGCTTCAATGAGGTACTTAAGTGAAAATACAGCTGCTATTGTAGAAACTAATATCAAGAATATTGAAGGTAAACTTAAGGAAGTTGTTGATAACCCAGATGTGATAATGGAATACTCTGAGAAATCATGGAATTGTGGAGTAAAGAATCATCAAATAAAGACAATTCAACGTGATTTATATTCTGATTTCTGTTCAATTGTAAAATTACATAAAGATGCAAACCAATAATTTTAATTTGTGGATTAAAAAAGTTTTAGGGAATAATGTAAAGAAAATGTTAATATATCTTTTATTTCCGCAACGTAATCAATTCATGCTTTTTAATTATGCAAACCGTGCTAAAAAAAGGAGAGTTAATTTGAACTATTGGCTTGAATCAGAGAATTTGGGCGATACTCTATCTCCTGTAATAGTTAATTATATGCTTTCTCTGCGGGGGATTTCTTGTGACATGGAGGTAAAAAAACGCCATCATCTTTATGCAGTGGGTAGTGTTTTAACAGCAGGAATTCAAGATTGTACAGTTTGGGGAAGTGGAATATTAAATGCAACTTTAACTTACAGGCTCAAGAATCGTAAACTAGATATTAGAGCCGTGCGTGGTCCGTTTACTCAGGTTGTACTTATGGATTATGGTTTTAATTGTCCAAGTGTTTATGGTGATCCTGCTATATTATTACCAGAGATTTATACACCAGTTAAAATAGAAAAGAAATTTAAGTTTGGGCTTATTATGCATAAGGATCAAATATTGGAATTTGAAGCAAATTCAGATATTATTTCAATAAATATTTGCACTACAAATTTCCATGAATTTGTAGATTTACTTAATAGTGTGGAAGTGATAATTTCATCAAGCTTACATGGGATTATTTTGGCAGAATCTTATGGTATCAAAGCTGTACTATTACGACCTCAAGTTGACATATTAAAATATTATGATTGGTATTATAGTACAGGTCGTTATCGCTTTCCTGTTGCTGGTTGTGTTAGAGAAGCCATAGATACTATACCAGTGGAGTTACCTCATTTAGATGAATTGCGTAGAAAACTCAAAGAGGCTTTTCCCTATGACATATATCAATAAATGTATTAATTAGTAATATAAATGAAGGTTAGAATAATGCATGTTGTTCAATGTGCTGGCGGTGTTGATTGTTATCTCCGTATGTTATTAGCACATATGAATCGTTCTTTATTTGAACACATTATGGTTTGTTCGTTTGATTATTGCAAAGCTGATTATGAACAACTTGTAGAGGATTTTATTCAGATTGATATGTGTAATTCATTATCTTTTGAAAAAGATAGAAATGCGATAAAAATAGTCCGTAGCTTAATAAAGGAATATCAACCTAATGTTATTTATTGCCATAGCAGTAAGGCTGGAGGGATAGGACGAATTGCAAATATAGGGTTAAGATTCCCAATTGTTTATAATCCTCACGGGTGGGCTTTTAATATGAATAATTCGTGGATGAGAAAGGAGCTATATTTATGGATTGAAAGATTTTTAGCTCTTTTTACTACTAAAATTATTGCGATATCTAATTATGAGAAACTGTCTGCAGTTGAGGAGCGTGTAACGTCAGCTAAAAGAATTAAAGTAATATTTAACGGAATTGATATCGATAATATACAATGGAAACTTTGTGAAAATAGTATTACACGAGATTCATTGGGAATAGAGCATGATGCATATGTTATTGGAATGGTTGGTCGTATTTCACCCCAAAAATCTCCAGATATATTTGTTCGTGCGGCAGTGGAAATACACAAAAGAATTCCTAAATCACATTTTATTATTGTTGGTGATGGTGATCAGCGTGGTGAAATAGAGCAATTAGTGTGTGAAATGGGTTTGCAAAAAAGTCTTATAATAACAGGCTGGGTTGATAATCCATTGTCTTATATAATGTTGTTTGATCAGGCATTGTTGCTTTCTCGTTGGGAGGGTTTTGGTTTAGTACTTGCTGAATATATGAAATTAGGTAAACCTGTTGTTGCGACTGAAATAAATGCAATTCCTGATTTGATAACAGATCGTGATAATGGTTTATTGGTTGATGTCGATAATGTACAGCAAATAGTAGCTGCCGTTTTGAATATATATAATAATAAGGAATTAAGAAGAAAATTAATAAATAATGGTTTGAAACGTGTTGATGCCTTTTTTGATATTAAAAGGGTTGCTTCCGAACATGAGCAAATGTTTCTGAATCTCTGTGAAAGTCGATAAATATTAATATGTACAACTTGATATGAAGTTTATTTTCAAGTGGAGAATCTTATTAATTCTGTGTTTTCTAGGTATTAATATTACTTGTAAAGCGCAATTTACATATGGTACAACAGGGTTGCTGAATATGCCTACTGCAGAGATGCAAAGAGATAAAACATTTATGTTTGGAGGAGGATTTTTAGAGAGACATGCTACTCCTGCCAGATGGTTTTATGATACTTATAATTACTATGTCAACATTACTTTCTTTCCTTGGATGGAGATAGCATATACATGTACACTTCATAAAGCGTTTGAAAATGATCCTTTTTTAGCAGATGGATATTGGGTACCTTCTACCTATGGAAAGTTTGTAAATCAAGATAGAAATTTCTCAGTTCGTTTTCGCTTGTGGAAAGAGGGCTGGTGGAAAAAATGGACTCCACAAATAGTGCTAGGCGGTAATGATGTTTTAAATAATTCATGGGCAGATGGTAATAAATTTGAGATGTCTTCAAAGAAAGGTAATGGTTTTTATAGTAGGTATTATATAGTTGCAACAAAATATCTTGATATGAGAGCGGTTGGTAGGTTGGGAATTCATGCTGCTTATTTATATAATAAACGTGAAGATTATCATTTTAATGGTCCTGCTGTAGGAATGAATCTTCGATTAGGTTTATCGAATGATAGCTTTTTTACTGAATTTTTGAATCATCTAAATTTAATGGCAGAATATGATTCAAAAACAGTGAATATTGGTGTTAACTGTAGTTTCTGGAAAGATTATATTAATGCCGTTGTAGAATTTAATCAATGTAAGTATGTATCAACCGGTTTGGTTTTTAAAATTCATTTGAAATAGTAAATATAGTAAAAGATGGGAACGCATGTTGTTATTATGGCCGGTGGTATTGGTAGTCGTTTTTGGCCTATGAGTACGCAAGAATATCCAAAACAGTTTATAGATGTAGTAGGATGTGGAAAATCGTTACTCCAATTAACTGTGGAACGTTTTTCTACATTTTGTTCTATGACTAACTTTTGGGTTGTGACCAGCGAAAAATATGTAGAAATTGTAAAGAAGCAATTGCCGGAATTATCGACAGACAATATTCTTGCAGAGCCACTTTCTCGTAATACTGCCCCTTGTATTGCATATGCTTGTTGGAAAATAAAGAAGCGTCATCCTCAAGCTAATATAGTCGTTACACCTTCGGATGCTTTGGTTATTAATATTGCTGAGTTTCAAAGAGTAATAAGTTCTGCGCTTGAGTTTACTGCCTCAAATAATAGTATCGTAACGATAGGTATAAAGCCTAATCGACCTGAAACGGGCTATGGTTATATTTGTGCAACTGAGAAAGTTGGAAACACGGGGTTATATAGTGTTGAAGGCTTTAAAGAAAAACCGGATTTAAAGACGGCACAACGCTATCTTCAGCTGGGTAACTATTTCTGGAATGCAGGCATTTTTGTTTGGAATGTGAATACTATTGACGAATCAATAAGACGATACACTCCTGACTTATCAAAAATAATGGATGAAATGTCAATAGATTTCTTTACGGAAGCTGAAAAAATAACTGTTAGTAAACAATTCCCTAAATGTGATAAAATATCCATTGATTATGCTGTAATGGAAAAAGCCGAAAAGATATACACCCTTCCTGCTGAATTCGGTTGGAGTGATTTAGGTAGTTGGGGGGCGCTCCGAATGTTGTTACCCCAAGATGAAGATAGTAATGCTTGTATTGGTGAAGATGTAAGAATGTATAATTGTCGGAATTGTATTGTTCATACGCAAGAGGAGAGAAGAGTTGTAGTGGAAGGACTGGATGGCTATATAATAGCTGAAAATAAAGGTGCCTTACTAGTTTGTAGCCTGAAGGAAGAACAAAGGATTAAAGAATTTGTAAACTAAATATAATAAGTACATAACATATTCATTACTTATGAGAAAAGTAGCATTAATTACCGGCATTACCGGTCAAGATGGCTCCTATCTGGCCGAGTTTCTAATAGAAAAAGGATATGAGGTTCACGGCATTCTTCGTCGTTCTTCATCATTTAATACATCCCGAATAGAACATCTCTACTTGGATGAATGGGTCCGAGACATGAAAAAAAATCGTTTGATAAATCTTCATTGGGGGGATATGACAGATAGTAGTTCGTTGATACGTATTATTAGCGATGTCCATCCGACAGAAATCTATAATCTTGCTGCGCAGAGCCATGTAAAGGTGTCTTTTGATGTACCGGAATATACGGCAGAAGCTGATGCGGTAGGTACGCTTCGACTGTTGGAAGCCGTACGCATATGTGGCTTGGAACGTACCTGTCGTATTTATCAGGCTTCTACTTCGGAGTTATTCGGTAAAGTGCAGGAAGTACCGCAAAAAGAAACGACCCCATTTTATCCGCGTAGTCCTTACGGTGTTGCCAAACAATATGGTTTTTGGATAACTAAGAACTATCGCGAAAGCTATGATATGTTTGCCGTGAACGGCATCTTGTTTAATCATGAGAGTGAACGTCGTGGCGAGACTTTTGTGACCCGTAAGATAACATTGGCTGCTGCCCGTATCAAACAAGGTTTTCAAGATAAGCTTTATTTGGGCAATCTGGACTCATTGCGCGACTGGGGGTATGCAAAGGACTATGTGGAATGTATGTGGCTTATCCTTCAGCATGATACACCGGAGGATTTTGTAATTGCTACAGGTGAAATGCATACAGTTCGTGAATTTGCAACCCTGGCCTTCCAGCATTTAAATATAGAATTAAAGTGGGAGGGGACAGGCGTTAATGAAAAAGGTATTGATGTTTCTACCGGTAAGATTTTGGTGGAGGTCGATCCTAAATATTTTCGTCCTTGCGAAGTAGAACAGCTTTTGGGTGATCCGACTAAGGCTAAGACTTTACTAGGTTGGAATCCGACGAAAACATCGTTTGAACAGCTGGTTCAGATAATGGTGAATCACGACATGAACTTTGTGAAGAAGCTTCACCTGAAAGCGCGACTCGACAAAGAATAAAAAATTGGTAATGCTTGACAGGACTGTGAAAATATATGTGGCCGGGCATCGAGGGCTTGTCGGTTCGGCCATTTGGAATAACTTAAGACAACGTGGTTATGACAATCTGGTAGGTTATAGCCACGAAGAACTGGACCTTTTAGATGGTGCAGCAGTGAAGCGCTTTTTTGATGAGGAACGACCTGATGCTGTTGTATTGGCTGCTGCTCATGTAGGTGAAATTATGGCTAATTTGCAATATCGTGCGGATTTTAAAGATACGTATGCTTCCGGGCTGAAAAACATTCGTAACTGCCATATCAATGTGGGAATCGGGAAGGAATTGAGTATAAAAGATGTTGCTGGTAAAGCCATACGTGAGATTGGTTTTAAGGAGAACTTTGCTGGGATACTTCGAAGCCTGATGGAACGTTACGGAAATTGACGGACGTAACGAAGTTACATAATTTGGGCTGGCATCACAAGGTGGAGATTGATGAAGGTATTCATCGGTTGTATCAGTGGTATCTGGAGGGATTGCAGAGTTTGAATATGCCGGAAAAAGGTGAACTCTTGAAATGAATATACAAGAATGGAAATAATAAAAACAGAGATAGACGGTGTGGTGATTATTGAACCTCGTATTTTTTGTGATGAGAGAGGCTATTTTTTTGAGTCGTTTTCACAGCAGGAATTTGACAAGAAAGTAATCCCCATAAACTTTGTACAAGATAATGAAAGCATGTCTAGTTATGGTGTGATGCGTGGTCTCCATTTCCAGAAGATGCCTTACACTCAGAGTAAACTGGTACGATGTGTAAAAGGTGCGGTTTTGGATGTGGCAGTGGATATCCGTAAAGGCAGCCCGACTTATGGGCAACATGTGGCTGTGGAATTATCTGAGGATAATCATCGTCAGTTTTTTATACCTCGCGGCTTTGCACATGGCTTTTCTGTTCTAACGGAAATAGCTGTTTTCCAGTACAAGTGCGATAATTTTTATGCTCCTCAGGCGGATGGTGGTATTCAGCTGATTGATGGAAGTCTGGGCATTGATTGGCGAATACCGCCCAGCAAGACTATTCTGAGTGAAAAAGATTTGAAGCATCCTCTGTTGGCTGAATATGATTCTCCCTTTGATTACAATACAAATTTATACGAATGATGAACAATCATCAGGCAACTAAGCAACACGTAAAGACCGTATAAAACTAACGTAGGATAATATCCTCACTCTCTTAATAAAAACGTACTTACTATGAAACCGCTGACTTCTGATCGGGCAGAATCCATCCGTGACGTTGCCATACTTGGTGACTTTCTGCTGTTAAACTTCTCGATGCTGGCAGTATATTTTCTATTGAAAATGGTAAATGTGCCAGCTGTTGCCTTTCCGTTTAAAACTTATTTGGTAGTGTCAAATCTGTGTTATGTGCCTTGTATTTCAATTTTTAAAGTGATTTTGCATTATCGGATTGTTCGTCCTGAACAAATTGTAGGGCGTTTGCTAGGGACTGTGGCTTTGCATATCGTGGTGTTTTTAACAGCGCTGGCTTTAATAAAAGTTGGAAATTTTTCCCGTATTTATCTCTTGTCTTTTTATCTGTTGTTCCTGCCTTTACTCGTCGGCTGGAGATTGACTCTAAGGCATATAGTGAAACTTGTTCGCAAACATGGAAAAAATGTACGCACGGTTGTACTGGTAGGTGGAGGTGATAATATGACCGAGCTTTATCAGGTACTAAGTGATGTGACTTACGGATATAGAGTAAAGAAAGTCTTTTTTGCGAAGGATGGAGTAGAGGGAGATACATTGTCTGAATCTTTCTGTCGCGCAGAAATGCAAAGATTGAAGGAATGGCTTTCTGAGAATGAAGTTCAGGAATTATATTGTGGTCTTTCTGCTGTGTATAAGGATGATATTTTATCCATTATTCGTTATTGTGAAAATAATCTGATCCGCTTTTATAGCGTACCTTCTCTTCGCAATTATGTGAAACGGCAGTTGCAGCTGACTTTACTGGGGGATGTGCCTGTGTTGTCTATTCGTTGTGAACCTTTGCAGAAACCAATGAACCGTTGGATGAAACGATGTTTTGATTTACTATGTTCTTCTTTGTTCCTGATAACTGTCTTTCCGATATTATATATTGTTGTGGGAACGATCATTAAAATCACTTCTCCGGGACCTATCTTTTTCAAGCAGGATCGTAACGGTGAAAATGGGGAGATTTTTCAGTGTTATAAGTTCCGCTCAATGAAGGTGAACAAGGATTCTGATAAAATTCAGGCTACGAAGAATGACCCGCGCAAGACAAAGTTCGGCAACTTCTTAAGAAAGAGTAATCTGGATGAGATGCCTCAATTTATCAATGTCTTTAAAGGGGAAATGTCTCTTGTAGGTCCTCGTCCCCACATGCTGAAGCATACAGAAGAATATTCCCAGCTGGTGGATAAATATATGATGCGTCATTTGGTGAAACCCGGTATTACGGGCTGGGCACAAGTGACAGGTTTTCGCGGGGAGACTAAAAAGGTATCTCAGATGGAAGGACGTGTGAAACGTGATCTTTGGTACATTGAGAATTGGACTTTTTTGCTGGACCTTCGTATTATGGTGATGACAGTGGTGAATATGTTCCGTGGAGAAAAGAATGCTTATTGATATGAATTATAAAGAAATAGATACGCAGCGTATCATTGACTACATAGGGGCGTTTGCTAATGGAGTTTCGGTGGATGATGTCATTTTGCACTCCGGTGCCGATAAATTAAGAGTATATCCTGCTCTGTTTGAACTGGAGCAAAGCGGATGGCTGGAAGTGCTGGAAAGGGAGGAACTAGGAGCTCCCTCAATAGTCCGTAAGAGGAAGGTTTAAGAGAAGATAAACGACAGGTAACAGCGGTTACTCTGTTTTAGGCGGCAGCCGGGATTGCTCTATAAAAGGAGTGGTTCCGGCTGTTTTGGTAATAATGGACTATAGAAATTGAAGTGAAGCGATAAAGATTGAAGCTAAGAACCTATATGATTACTGATTGATTTATTGCTACTTACAACTTTTCTCAGAAAAACTGCTCTCGGTGTCTTTTTTCTTTCTTTTATTAGAGATTTAATCTTCACCTTTGCATCATCGTTGATTAGCGAAGTGAATTAAAAACAGAATTTAAATCTCTAAATGAAAAAAGTATGAGCGTAATTTTTAGAACGGTGGAGAGACCGTCCGACCCTCGGGTTGAGAATTCTCCCAAAAAGTATTTTCCGCAGTTAATAACTTTAGGACAGACTGTAGATTTGGCATTTATTGCTCAGAAGATGCAGGATCGTTCTTCACTCTCTATTGGTGATATCAAGAGTACCATGCAGAACTTTGTGGAGAAGTTGAAAGAGCAACTGTTGGAAGGTAAGACAGTGAATATTGCCGGGTTGGGTGTGTTTTTGCTGGCTGCTAAGTCGAAAGGAGAGGATAAAGCCGAGGAGGTAACAGCTAAAAGCGTGGAAAGCGTTCGCATATTCTTTCAGGCTAACAAAGAGTTGAAGATAACCAAGGCTGCTACGCGTGCCGGTGAGAAACTGGATTTGGTCAGTTTGGATGATTACCTGAAAGGACTGGCGAATGTTCCTACGGGAGGCGGATCAGACAGTGGTTCGGGTGGTAACTCAGGTGGCGGAGGACTGGATGAGAATCCACTCGGATAAGGAGATCTAAAAAATAAAAAATGAGAATGAAAATCAAGAAAATCGCTATGAAGAAAACGAATTGGAAGGTGATTTTAAAAGTGATTATTGCTGTTGCCACCGCCATTGCAGGCGTGATTGGAGGGCAAGCAATGACTTTCTAAAGTGATACAGTTTATAAAAAGAGAGAAGCCGTTATTTGAATTTTTAGATAGCGGCTTTTTCGTAATATAGTGAGTTGTAGAAGGATAAATAAAGTTTTTCTTTTATTGCTTTTCTGGTAATTTGTAGTATCTTTGTTTCAAGAAAGGAGTATGAACATGAAATCTAAGACGGAATATCAGAAAATACTTTGCCATTATTTTGAAGAAGTGGCTAGCCAGCAAGGAGTCACAAGAATGGCTTTGTTTGGGTCTGTGGCTCGTGGTGAGCAAAATGAAGATAGTGATGTGGATGTGGCTTATGAAGGGACGCCCAATCTCTTTTTGCGTGTTCGTATGAAAATGGATTTAGAAAAACTCTTTGGATGTAAGGTGGACTTGATACGTCTGCGTAAACAATTCTCGGGTACTCTGTTTGGTGAAGAACTTGATAGAGATTTGATTTATGTATAAGGAGGCACGTATTTACTCTCTGCTGGAAAGAGTGGAGGATGCTATTCTTCTGGTAAGAGAACAGACAGAGCATATCGTTGCGCCCGATGATTTTTTGAACTCTTCTTCGGGTATGTTTTTGTTGGGGGGAGTTTGTATGCAACTCATTTTTATTGGTGAAAGTATTAAAGTGCTTGATGCAAAGAATGCCGGATACTTGGTGCATTATCCTGAAATCCCTTGGCGTGAGATTATGGGTTTACGCGATGTTATAGCACATGAATACCATCGTATTGATGCAGAGGAAATATTTAGTGTGATAAAAAATGATTTTCCGGTATTGCTTGAAACTGTTCAAAGGATGAAAAAAGAAATTTGATTCTAACTATAGATTAATAAAAAATAGAAGCCGCTATCCGAATTTTCGGGTAGCGGCTTTTTCGATTAAAACCACCCAACAAGCACTTGTAACAGCCCGATGTAACGTGAGTGAAAGATTATGAAACATACATCGGTAAAGATGTAATATCAGCGAAAGAATGTGTAAAATGATTATAGGTATCTCTTGGATTCGATACTGTATATTTGCTGTCGGTAAATTTTGTCTTTTCAAAAACAATAATAAAAAAGGATATAACTATGCGAAAACATTTTTGTCTTTTTCTGCTGGCATCTATTTTCTACAGTTATGCGACTCTTGCGCAAAACACTTCTGCCAAAAATCCGGTGGTTCATGCCGATGTACCCGATATGTCAATGATCCGGGTGGGAGATACTTATTACATGAGTAGTACTACCATGCACATGGCTCCGGGAGTGCCCATTATGAAATCTAAAGATCTTGTGAACTGGGAGTTGGTGAGTTATTGTTACGATATACTGGCCGATGTGAATGCACTGAACCTAAATAATGGTAAGAATGCTTATGGCAGTGGTACGTGGGCAAGCTGCATTCGTTATCATAATAATATGTTTTATGTGTCGACGTTCTCCAGTACTACCGGGAAGACCTATATATATACTACGAAAGATATAGAGAAAGGTCCTTGGAAAGCAATATCCTTTAATCCTTCCTATCATGATCATTCTGTTTTCTTTGACGATGATGGTCGTATTTATATCATCTGGGGAGGTGGCAAATTGCATATAGCGGAACTGAAACCCGATTTATCCGGGATCAAAGAGGGTACCGAACGTATCTTTATAGAGAATGCCAGTGCTCCGTCAGGAGATAATGTCGGATTACCTGCCGAGGGTTCACAGTTATTTAAAGTAAATGGGAAGTATTATTTGTTTAATATTACTTGGCCGAAAGGAGGAATGCGTACAGTGGTTATTCACCGCGCTGATAATATAAATGGTCCTTGGGAAGGTAGAGTGGCTTTGCAGGATAAAGGTGTTGCCCAAGGCGGCTTGATAGATACGCCTGATGGCAGATGGTTTGCTTATCTTTTCCGTGATAATGGTTCTGTAGGCCGTATCCCTTACCTTGTTCCGGTGAAATGGGAAGATGGATGGCCGGTTCTCGGAATAAATGGAAAGGTTCCGGAAACATTAGATCTGCCGGCAAGTAAAGGACTGATACCGGGTATTGTTGCCTCGGATGAGTTTACACGCAAGAAGAAGGATGCGGCTTTGCCGCTGGTTTGGCAGTGGAATCACAACCCGGATAATTCTCTCTGGTCAGTTAGTGAACGGAAGGGATATCTGCGACTCAAAACCGGACGGATAGATACTGATTTCCTGTCTGCAAGAAACACGTTGACACAGCGGACGATTGGTCCGGTATGTTCAGGAACTACTTCTATGGATGTGTCTGATATGAAAGAAGGTGATTTTGCAGGGCTTGCACTTCTCCAGAAGAAATATGGATTAGTAGGTGTAAAATATGAAAACGGGGTAAAGAAGATTGTAATGGTAAGTGCGCAGACTGACAAACCGGAAGAGGTGGAAAGTCTGCCACTGAACCAGAATACAGTATTCCTGAAAGCCGAATGTGACTTCACCGATAAGAAAGATATAGCGGACTTCTACTATAGCCTGGATGGCAAGAAGTGGACAAAAATAGGAAGCCAGCTCAAGATGGCTTATACTCTCCCGCATTTTATGGGATACCGTTTCGGACTATTCAATTATGCTACCAAGGCTCCCGGAGGGTATGTGGACTTTGATTATTTCCGTATAAGTGACAGTAAATGAGATAGCGAGTAATTATAAATCATAATTGATATTAGATATGAAAAAGGTGAAATCGACGCTTTCCGTGGGTAAGCGCATCATTTTGTTGTCACTTTGTATGACAATGTTTTCAGTGGCAGGTTTTAGCCAAGGGGCTAAAGGTAAAAAGGTGAAGGGTGCTCCGGTATTCTTGCAAGCGGTTTATCAGGGGAATGATCAGGTGTATAACGAGAATCCGTTGCAGGCCGGTGAGTTTTATAATCCTATTTTGCAAGGTTGTTACCCCGATCCGTCCATAACCCGCAAAGGGGATGACTACTTCCTGGTGTGTTCATCGTTCGCCATGTTTCCCGGTGTGCCTATCTTCCATTCAAAGGATTTGGTGAACTGGACGCAGATAGGTCATGTGCTGGACCGTACCTCACAGCTGAAAGTACATGATACGGGTATCAGTGCCGGTGTGTATGCTCCGGCCATCAAGTATAATCCCAATAATGATACTTTCTATATGATCACCACCCAGTTTGCGGGGGGATTCGGGAACATCATTGTAAAGTCGAAAGATCCTTTCAAAGGATGGAGTGATCCTATCAAGTTGAATTTTGACGGTATTGACCCTTCTATCTTTTTTGATGATAACGGCAAGGCGTATGTGGTTCATAACGATGGACCGAAGCGTGGTGAAGAACTCTATAACGGACATCGTGTAATTAAAATCTGGGAGTATGATGTGGAAAACGATCAGGTGATTCCCGGTTCGGATCAGGTAATTGTGAATGGTGGTGTGGATTTGTCCAAGAAACCTATCTGGATTGAAGCTCCGCATATCTATAAGAAGAACGGACGCTACTATCTGATGTGTGCCGAAGGTGGTACCGGAGATTGGCATAGTGAAGTAATCTTTGTGAGTGACAGCCCGAAAGGTCCCTTTATTCCGGCTCCCAATAATCCTATCCTGAGCCAGAGATACTTGAATCAGAAGCGGAAGAATATGGTGGACTGGGCCGGACATGCCGATTTAGTGGAAGGTCCTGACGGCAAATATTACGGTGTATTCCTGGCTATCCGCCCGAATGAGAAGGGCAGAGTGAACATTGGCCGTGAAACGTTTATCCTGCCGGTTGACTGGTCGGGAGAATTCCCTGTCTTTGAAAACGGATTGATCCCGATGGAGCCGAAGCTGAAAACACCTAAAGGAGTGGAGAATAAAACCGGAGAAGACGGTTACTTCCCCAATGGTAATTTTACGTTCACTGAAAACTTCACATCTCCGCAACTGGATTACCGCTGGATTGGTTTGAGAGGTCCTCGTGAAGAGTTCATCTCAGTATTGAAAGACGGAGGATTGCAGATTACTCCTTTCCCGGTGAACATAAAAGAGGTGAAGCCTACTTCAACACTCTTCTACAGACAGCAGCATAATAACTTTTCGTTTACTACCACATTGAAGTATGTTCCGAAGACAGAGAAAGATCTGGCAGGCATCACTTGCGTGCAGAGTGAAAAATTCAATTATGTCTTTGGCTTGACAAAGAAGGACAAAGATTTCTACATGGTGCTGGAAAGAACGGCAAGAGGTAAATCCGGACTTGTTGCAAGTGCGAAAGTAGATGTGAAGAATCCCATTCAACTGCGAGTAAAGGGTGAGGGAGATGGCTATGGCTTTTATTATTCAACGGATGGAACTGACTTCGTACAGTTGGGAAATACCGTGCCCGGTGATATTCTTTCAACGAACGTGGCAGGTGGTTTTACCGGCTGTCTGATAGGTTTGTATGCTACTTCTGCGAATGATATTGTGGTGAACAACCTGAAAGATGCGTATGCTGATTATTTCACTGTGGGCTGTGCGATAAATATGGCAAATCTGAAATCACCTCAACAGATGGCACTGATTACTTCCAACTTTAACAGTATCACTGCAGAGAACGATATGAAACCTCAGCCTACGGAGCCAGTGGAGGGACAGTGGAACTGGGAGAACGCTGATAAGATAGCCAACTTTGCCCGTACCAATAAAATAGGGCTTCGCGGTCATTGCCTTGTCTGGCATGCCCAGACTCCGGACTGGATGTTCCATGATGAAAAGGGAAATTTGGTTTCCAAGGAGGTACTGTTTGAGAGAATGAGAAAGCATATCCATACGATTGTAAATAGATATAAGGATGTCGTCTATGCCTGGGACGTAGTGAACGAAGCGATGACGGATGATCCGAAAGCGGAAGTGCCTTATCGTCAGTCTCTTTATTATAAGATTGCAGGGGACGAGTTTATAAAGAAGGCTTTTGAATATGCTCATGAGGCAGATCCCAAAGCATTGCTCTTCTACAATGATTATAATGAGACAAACCCGGCGAAGCGTGACCGCATTTATAATATGGTTAAAAGCATGAAGGCTGAGGGAATACCCATCTCCGGTATCGGAATGCAGGGACATTATAATACCCTTTCTCCTACGGAGGATGAGTTTAGGAAGGCTATCGAGCTTTATTCGCAGGTGGTTGATAATATCCATATCACTGAACTGGACGTTCGTATAAATACGAGAGAGCAGGGAGGACAGTTGAGTGTGAACCAGGATAACAGGACGTTGGAATTGACTCCTGAAGCGGATGCGGCACAGGTAGCCCAGTATGATATGCTGTTCCGGGTGCTGCGCGAATACAAGAATGTGGTTAGCAATGTTACTTTCTGGAATGTATATGATGGTGATTCATGGTTGGATCGCCGCCGTGGTAACCGTCAGCGTAACTATCCGCTTCTGTTTGACGAAAACTTACTGCCGAAATCGTCGTATTATAAAGTGTTGAATTTCTAAATAAAGGTATTTGCACAGTCAATAATCCGCTCTATATCTTCATTCGTCAGTAATGGAGATATAGGGAGGCTTAACTCCTCATTATGGATGCGTTCCGTAATGGGGAGTTGTTGCATTCCATATTCTTTTTTCAACGCTTCCTGGCGATGGGGAGGGATGGGGTAATGAATTTGAGTACAAATGCCGTGACTATTGAGATAACGTTGCCATTCATCCCTGCGGGGAGAAAAGACGGGGAAGATATGAAAAACATTGGCTTCATTGATGTCATTCGTATGGACAGTACTCTGTAATTCCAGACGCTGCCAGTCGATTCCTTCTTTATATATTTGCGCTATTTCCCTTCTACGGATATTATCCTGATCCAACCGGGGGAGCTTCACGGAAAGGACTGCCGCCTGCAACTCGTCCAGACGGCTGTTTATACCTTGATATCGATGGACATATTTCTCCGTGGAGCCATAATTGGCTATGGAACGCACTGTGGCGGCAAGTCTTTCATCGTGAGTGGTTATAGCGCCGCCATCCCCTAATGCCCCTAAATTCTTGGCAGGATAAAAGCTGAAAGCAGCGGCATCTCCCAGATTACCGGCACGCAGAGGCTGATTTCCTTTCCCCGGTAAACCTTTGTTCCAGACAGCTCCATGTGCTTGTGCAGCGTCTTCTATGACTTTCAGTTCGTAGCGGTTGGCTAACTCGCATATCTCTTTCATGTCAGCTAAACGCCCGTACAGGTGGACGGGCAGTATGGCACGCGTACGGGGAGTAATCTGTGTCTCGGCATAGGCGGCATCTATATTGCATGTTTCGAAAGAAGGTTCACAAAGCATTGGTTTCAGACCGGCACGAAGAATGGAAAGCAGGGTGGCAATGTATGTATTGGCAGGAACAATAACTTCATCGCCTGCATCCATCACTCCCAGTTCCCGGTAAGCCAGAAATATCAAAGTAAGAGCATCCAGACCATTTCCAGTGCCAACACAATAAGAAGTACCGCAATAAGCAGCGAACTCCTCTTCAAAACGGGCTGTAGCTTCCCCGTGCAGATACCATCCGGAATGGGAAACACGCAACAGAGCATCCGACAGTTCGGGTTCGAAGGAGGCATTGATCTTTTGCAGGTCTAAATACTTTATCATAAGCGTAATTCGTAAACGTCATACATAATTGCTCTTGCACCGAAACCTTCTTTTTGGAAGAGTAATCCCTCGTTCAACATTTGTCCGCCGTGTTCGGTAGATATGCCAAAGTCGAAGTATCGCTTCTGCGCATAACGGTCGTATATTAATTGGTGGAAAAGCAGGTCGAGCGCACCGCATTTCTTTCCGCGTGGGGAAGCTGCGATGTATTGCACGTGGGCTACCTCGTCAGTCTCATACACAATGCATCCACCCAACGTTTCGGCTTCATCGCATACACGGAAAAGGGAGATCTGGCGGGGGAAATTGTTGTGCAGACGGGTAATCTCCTCCAGCGAATGTACGGGAGAGACCCCATATCGTTCGTGCAGGTTTTCTTCCAGTATCGGCCAGAAAGAAGCAAAGTCTTCATCTTCTGCAATCGTCAGTGAAGATGCCAGGGCTTTTTTCAGTTGGCGACGGCGGAGAGTACGGAAAGGCAGGCGGTCGTCCAGTGGAATGACGGATGAGATGCTCCGTGCCACAAGGGCTGCACCCAGCCGGGTGAGGACATAAAGGTCTTCTTCTGCAGGATAGCGGTGATAGATATGTGGGATAGCACGATAGACTATCGACTGCACACTGCATTCCTTATGCAGATAATCGAGTGCGGCATGAAATACACTTTCTACTTGTTGCAGGGTGATGGAAGGGGAAAGGAGCATTCCGCCATACGTCAGTCCTTGATGGGAATGGAAACAACTGCCGGAAAGATTACCGGGAAACAGGGCTGTTAACTTCCGGTTGCAGAAGATCAGCAGGGAACAATCCTGGAAACGGTCGGCATGATAATCCATATAGTCACGCAGCAAGAGGAACGTACCGTTTTTAGAGCGGCGCACGAAGCGGTCCCAGCGCTCTTTATCTCCTGCCGAGTAGCGGATTATATGCCATTCCTGGTCGGTTGCCACACTTATTTCCATGTATCTGCCTGTCTTTTATATTACTTTCGGAATTCAAATATAGGTATATTTTTAAAGTTTTGCATCTGTGTCAGCTTGAAAGGCTGTGTGCGTAACTTACGTATATTTTAATAACGTAAGTTTCGGCGGTTTATTATTTATGTGAATCAGGAATTGAATTGGGCCCATAACGGAAAAGAAAGGAATTATTTCACCACAGAGGACGCAGAGGACACAGAGGTTATAATTATCTCTGAACTAGAAGCCTAAAAACTCTGTGAACTCTGTGTCCTCTGTGGTGAAAAGATTCATAACCGCTCAGAGAGGAGTTAAAAGCCGATACTACGCTTTATGCCTTCCTTTTGGTTATGAGTAGCAGCACTATCATCCCGAAACTTAAAAATATGCCTGAAAACGAAAAAGTTCATCTTTTTTCTTTCCGTCAGGACGGGATAAGAAAGACAATTCGTTATATTTGTAGCAATTTAAAAACCCGAACAAAATGAAAAGAATAACTTTGAAATTCATTCCCGGTGTACTTTTGGCAGCTGCATTCCTGCTAAGTTCTTGTACTTCTGTATATAAGGTGACGAAGTCAGAGGGAACCATGGTGGCGATTGACTCTACTTGGGATGTGAACCCGGATGCTGAAGCGGTGGCACTGCTTGCTCCTTATAAGGCAAAAGTTGACAGTATCATGTATCGTGTGGTGGGTACTGCGGAAATGAGTATGGATAAAGGAGCTCCGGAGAGCTTGCTTTCCAATCTGGTAGCGGATGTACTGCGCAATGCTGCCGCACAAGTGCTGGGTGAGCCTGCCGACATGGGGCTGATAAATATGGGTGGTTTGCGTAATGTACTGACAGAAGGCCCTATCACTACCGAAAACATCTATGAGATATTACCTTTCGAAAATTCTCTTTGTATATTGACTATGAAGGGAGTCAATCTGAAAGAACTGTTTAATAATATCGCCGTGCGTCATGGCGAAGGCGTCAGTGGTGTGCAGCTTCTGATTACAAAAGACGGGAAATTGCTGCAAGGTACGGTTGGCGGGCGTCCGATAGAAGACAATCAACTCTATACGATTGCTACAATCGACTATCTGGCTGACGGAAACGACGGGATGACTGCCTTGCCCCAGGCTGAGAAACGGGAATGTCCGGACGGAGCTACTTTGCGCGGCCTGTTCATGGACTATGTGGAACGTCAAACTGCTGCCGGAAAGAAGATCACTTCCCGTCTGGAAGGTAGAGTAACTGTGAAAGATGAGTAATCCTGCTCACCGAGAAAACAAATCATAATTCATAAATCAGAAATCATGAAACGATATATTCTTTTAACGTTGGCAGTCTGCTGCCTTCTTCCGGCATCAGCACAACAATCTACCCGGGAAATCTCCGAGGAACCCCTTTGTCTGCTGGCTCCCGACTCTGCACAGAAAACCAAACAACTGGTGATTCTGCAAACAAGTGACACACATAGCCGCATTGAGCCTATTGCTGTAAATGCTGCCGACCGCTATGCCGGTATGGGCGGAACCGTGCGACGGACCACCTTTATTAAAGAGGCGCGCAAGGTGAACCCTGATCTGTTGTTGTTCGATTGTGGAGATATCTCCCAAGGAACTCCTTACTATAATCTGTTCCAGGGGGAAGTAGAAGTCAAGATGATGAACCTTATGGGCTACGATGCCATGACGATTGGTAATCATGAGTTTGATTTCGGTCTGGAGAATATGGCACGTCTGTTCCGTATGGCAAACTTTCCGGTGGTATGTGCCAACTATGACGTAACAGGTACGGTACTGGAAGGACTGGTGAAACCTTATACTACTTTCAGCCGCAACGGATTGAAGATCGGTGTCTTTGGTCTTGCTCCGAAGATGGAAGGATTGGTGCAGGCCGATAAATGTGAAGGTGTGGTTTATAATGATCCGATAGAAGCGGCACAGAAGACGACGGATCTGCTGAAGAACCAGGAAGGTTGCGATGTTGTTATTTGCTTGTCGCATCTGGGTTATCAGCTTAAAGGTGCTCCTTGCGACGAAGAACTGGCGCAGAAAACAAATAATATTGATGCCATATTGGGCGGACATACCCATACTTTCATGAAAGAACCCGCTATCTACTTGAATAAAGACGGTAAGAATGTACCTGTGATGCACACAGGAAGAAGTGGAATTTATGTGGGAATGTTGAAACTGACACTTGCAGAAGAAGAATCCCAACCATCATTATAGATAATACATAATTAGTTGGGGGAGGATTTATTTGTATTGGAAAAGGAACTATTTCACCACAGAGGACACAGAGGACGCAGAGGTTATAATTATCTCTGAATTAGAAGTATAAAAACTCTGTGTCCTCTGTGTCCTCTGTGGTGAAAAGAATCATAACCCGTACAGAAATGAATGAATACCGCCAACGAACTACAAAGAAATGAAAAGAACAATTCTCTTGATGTTGGCTGTCCTTTTATGGGGTGGCACATCCTTGCTTCATGCCCAGGCAGAAGCCCCTTTTCTACCTTCAGCGGCAGATGCACGTTGCAAACAGTGGGTAGATTCCGTATTTTCCGGTCTGAACCTGCAAGAGAAAGTGGGGCAGTTGATTGTCACCACCTTCCCGGCCAAGGCGGATAAGCAGAGAAAAAAGCAGATACGTGATCTTGTGAAGAAGTATAAGATCGGAGGTCTGCTCTTTGCCGAAGGCACGCCGGAAGAACAGGCAATACTGACGAATACTGCGCAGAAGAACTCCAAAGTTCCCGTTATGATCACTTTTGACGGTGAGTGGGGGCTCTCCATGCGTCTGGAAGGTACACCTTATTTCCCAAAGAATGCGGCTCTGGGCTGCATTGAAGACAATCAGCTGATTTATGAATACGGCCGTGAAGTGGCACGGGAGTTTCGCGAACTGGGTGTGCACGTCAATTTTGCACCTGATGCGGATGTGAATACCAATCCTTTGAATCCGGTGATTCATGTACGTTCGTTCGGTGAAGATCCGAAGAAAGTAGCCGAAAAGGTGCTGGCTTACAGTCGTGGATTGGAAAGTGGTGGCGTGCTGTCCGTAAGCAAACATTTTCCCGGTCATGGAGATACGGACGTGGACTCGCATAAGGGACTGCCGGTGCTCTACTATAATCGTGAACGTTTGGATAGCGTCGAGCTGTATCCGTTCCGCGAAATGGTGCGTGCCGGATTGGGCGGTGTGATGGTAGGTCATTTGCAGGTGCCTGCTTTGGAACCGGACGCCAAAACGGCATCTTCACTTTCCAGAAATGTAGTAACGGGATTACTGAAAGATGAAATGGGTTTTCAGGGCTTGGTGTTTACAGATGCGTTGGATATGAAAGGTGTTTCGTCTGTGCCCCAGCTTACTACAAAAGCCCTACTTGCCGGAAATGATATGGTACTGGTGCAGTACAACACCGCAAACGCTGTACAGGAAGTGCTGAGTGCAGTGAAAGAGGGTGTTCTCTCTGAGAAAGAAGTGGAAGCGAAATGTCGTAAGATACTTACTTATAAATATTTGTTAGGCTTGCGCCGGCCACGCCCGCAGTTGCAAGTTAGCGGAATGAGCTATCGTATCCATACGGATGAGGCGAAGGCTCTGGTAACCAGGTTGCGCCAAGCCTCCGTTACGGTGCTTGGCAATCATTTCGGGATATTGCCTTTGACACCGGTCGGTGGTGCTCCTATTGCTCTTCTGAGTATAGGCGAAGGCAAAGACAGTGTTTTTGTGGATGAGATGAAGAAATTATCTCCAGTTCCTATGGAGTGTTTTCGTTTGACAAGAGAAACGTCGGAAGATGGCCGTCGTGAACTGGCGCGTAAGTTGGCGGACTATCGGCGTATAGTGGTCAGCGTATCGGGAAAAGATGCCGATGTGGTTGCTTATGCCGATTTCCTGGCGGGGTTGGACTTGTCCGTGCCGCTGGTATATGCTTTCTTTACGTCTTATCGTGGAATGCAACCGTTAGAGCCTGCTTTGAACGAAGCCAGTGCCGTAGTGCTGGGACATTCTTCCGAGGCGGATATCCAACAGTATGTGGCAGGTGTCATCTTTGCCAAAGTGCCTGCCCAAGGCAAACTTTCCATGAGTATCGGAAGTCTTTATCAGGCCGGTGAGGGAAGTGTGATCACTCCGGGGATGAAGCCGGGAAGCATTATTCCCGAGGATTTTGGGATGAAGTCCAATGAGTTGCATCGCATTGATGCTATCGTTCGGGCGGGATTGGCTGCCGGAGCTTATCCCGGTTGCCAGGTGCTGGTGCTGAAAGACGGTCAGACGGTGTATGATAAATGCTTCGGCATACATTCCGATAAGGATACCACTGCTGTACGTCCTACGGATCTGTTCGACCTGGCTTCTCTGACAAAGACTACCGCAACGCTGCTTGCCGTGATGAAACTTTATGATGGTGGTAAGTTGAAACTGACGGATAAGGTTTCCCAATACTTACCTTTCCTGCGAAGTACGAATAAGAAGAATATTACAATTAAGGACTTGCTTCTTCACGAGTCCGGCCTGCCGCCTTATATTCGTTTCTATCTGGAGGCTATCGACCCGAACTCCGTGCATGGACCGTATGCCCAAAGTTGGGTGGATGAATGGCATCGCACGCGGGTAAGCGAACATAGCTATTATTGTTCGGACTTCAAGTTCAAGAAAGGACTGGTGTCGGAGAAAGAATCATCGGTTTACAACTTGCATGTAGCTGATAAGATGTGGTTGAATAAAAGCTTTAAGAATACCATCCTGCAAAAGATTGCCCGTTGCGAAATGGACAGTAAGCGGTATGTGTACAGTGATCTCGGCTTTATCCTGTTGCAACAGGTAGTAGAGTCAATTGTCAAGTTGCCGATGGACCTCTATCTGGCTAAGGAGTTCTATGCGCCTATGGGCTTGCAGCGTACCATGTACCTGCCTTTGCAGAAATACTCCAAAGAAGAGATAATGCCTACGGCTGCAAACGACTTCCTGCGTCGTCAGGACTTGTGTGGCTATGTGCATGATGAGGCTGCTGCCTGCATGGGTGGCATATCCGGTAATGCCGGTCTCTTCTCCACTGCCTCCGAAGTGGCTAAAATCTATCAGATGATATTGAACGGTGGCGAATGGAACGGTAAACGCTATCTGAGCGAAGCGACCTGCCGCCTGTTCACTACGGAAACTTCCGCTATCAGTCGCCGGGGATTGGGCTTCGACAAACCTAATCTGAAGGATTTGAAGAACAGTCCTTGTGCTGCCTCTGCTACCGCTGCCGTTTATGGGCATACCGGTTTCACGGGGACTTGCGTCTGGGTGGATCCTGAACACGGGACGGTGTACGTCTTCCTCAGTAACCGCCTGTGTCCCAATGTGTGGAATACGAAATTGGGTGAAATGAATATTCGCACGGATATACAGGAGGTGATTTATAAAAGTCTGAAATAGCCGGAACATAGAAATACGGGAGACACGGGAAATACAGCGTTTTTTACTAATTAGTCGAAAAAACTCTGTGTTTTCCGTGTCTTTGTGTTTGAAATACTATAACTTTGGTAGCCTTAATGTATAGATAATAATGAAGAAACTATTCCTATTCCTCTTGATACTATTCAGTTGTTGTGCCCGTTTTGATGCTCAGACACATCGCTTGCCGGCACCGCAATCTCCTGTTGCGCCTGTTGAACCTATCCTGATGCGTCCCTTTACCAATGATGCCCGCTGCCGGCAGTGGGTGGACTCAGTGCTCAACAAGATGAGTCTGAAAGAACGTATCGGACAGCTATTCATTTATACCATTGCCCCCCAACAGGATAAAGCGAACCGCGACCTGTTGCGCAAAGTAGTGGACGACTACAAAGTGGGTGGTCTGCTTTTTTCCGGTGGTTTAATGGAAAACCAGGTGGCACTGACTAATGAAGCGCAGAAAATGGCGGATATTCCGTTGATGGTTACCTTTGACGGTGAGTGGGGACTTTCCATGCGTTTGCGGGGTACACCGGTGTTTCCGCGAAATATGGTTCTGGGCTGTATACAAAACGACAGCCTGCTCTATGAGTACGGGCGCGAGATGGCCCGGCAGTGCCGTGAGCTTGGCGTGCAAGTCAACTTTGCTCCCGTGGCAGATGTGAATATCAATCCGAAGAATCCCGTTATCAATACCCGCTCTTTTGGAGAAAGTCCGGTAAATGTGGCGGATAAAGTGATAGCTTATGCACGTGGGCTGGAAGATGGCGGTGTACTTTCCGTAAGTAAGCATTTTCCCGGTCATGGAGATACGGATGTGGATTCGCATCATTCATTGCCGAAGCTGTCGTTTTCGCGTGCACGTCTGGACAGCGTGGAGCTTTATCCGTTCAGAAAGGCGATTCAGGCCGGACTGTCCGGTATGATGGTGGGACATTTGGAAGTGCCGGTGCTTGAGCCGAAACGGGGAGTGCCTTCTTCGCTTTCGCGCAAAGTGGTGCATGATTTGTTGACGCAGGAGATGCAGTTCAAAGGGTTGGTGTTTACGGATGCACTTGCCATGAAGGGAGTATCTGCCAATAACACGAGTATTTGCTTGCAGGCGTTGCAGGCGGGGCACGACCTGCTGCTTGTTCCCCGGCGGATAAAGGAAGAGTTGGAAGCTATACTGGATGCCGTGAAGAGCGGTGAGTTGACAGAAGCGGAAATCGAAGCGAAGTGCCGGAAGGTGCTTACCTATAAATATGCTCTCGGATTGTCGAAGAAACCTTTTGTCCGTCTTTCCGGTTTGGGAAACCGTATCAATACGGCACATACGCGTGATCTGATACGGCGTCTGAACCAGGAGGCGATCACTGTGCTGAGAAATAAAAACAATGTGCTTCCGCTGGATGCGGATACCCGTGAAGTGGCGGTGCTCAATGTGGGGGATGCGAAAGAGGTACAGCCGTTCCTGAAAGAACTCTCCGGATATATAAATTCCGCCGGGACGGAAGGAAGTCCCACCGTCTTTCAGCTGAAGAAAGACTTGCAGCCTGCTGCACGCAAGCTGTTGCGTGATTCATTGTCACAATATAAACGTATTCTTGTCTGCGTCACGGAACATCGCCTGGCACCCTACCAACCCTTCTTTGCCGAGTTTACTCACGATGTGCCGGTGGTTTATCTGCTTTTTATTCCCGGTAAACAGATGTTGCAGATACGCCGGGC
This sequence comes from Bacteroides cellulosilyticus, assembly GCF_020091405.1. Taxonomy (NCBI): domain Bacteria; kingdom Pseudomonadati; phylum Bacteroidota; class Bacteroidia; order Bacteroidales; family Bacteroidaceae; genus Bacteroides; species Bacteroides cellulosilyticus. The sequence continues at coordinate 595,987 of NZ_CP081903.1, read as the reverse complement.
AGTGTCGGCTGCGGACGCCGTAGTATTGGCGCATTCTTCGATAGATGATGTGCAGTGCCGGACAGCCAAAATACTTTATGGAGATGCAACAGCCGACGGACGCCTTTCGGCAAGCATAAGCAATTTGTTTGCCACAGGTACGGGGCAGGTTATTACTCCGAAGACACCGCTCCACTTTGTGCCCGATGAGTATGGAGTGAACTCTCGTCTGCTGACCCGTATCGATGAGATTGCGAAAGAAGGGATTAAGGAAGGTGCCTATCCCGGTTGCCAGATCGTGATATTGAAAGATGGAAAGGAAATGTATAATAAGGCATTCGGAACGCATACCTGGCCGGGCGCTTCTGCCAACAGACTTTCTGCATCCGTTATTCCGGGTGCTACCTTGCCGGTATCCCCGACGGATGTTTATGACCTTGCTTCGCTGACAAAGACTACGGCAACACTGCTTGCCGTCATGAAGCTGTATGATAAAGGGCGTCTGAATCTTACTGACCGTGTGTCGGACTATCTGCCTTGGCTTCAGGATACGGATAAAAAGGATATTACTGTCCGGCAATTACTGTTACATGAGTCCGGATTGCCTTCCACGTTGTTATTCTATCTGGAAGCTATCGATAAGGAAAGTTATGAAGGAACTCTTTTCAAGGCAAAGCCCGATGCCGCACATTCCGCACAGATCGGTGTACGTACCTGGGCAAACCCGAAGTTCAAGTTCCAGAAGGGGCTGATGTCTAAGGTACGGACGGCAGAGCACACATTGCAGGTTTCTGATAGCTTATGGCTGAATCGTTCCTTCAAGGAGGCATATCGGCAGAAGATTATAGAAACTCCGTTGCGTGACCGCCGCTATAGGTATAGTTGTGTCGGCTTCATCCTGTTGCAGCAGTTGGTGGAAGCGCGTACGGGAATGTCGATGGATGCTTTTCTGGAGCAGGAGTTCTATGCTCCGATGGGACTGAAACGTACCGGATACCTGCCGCTGCGAGGTGCAGCTACTGCGGGAACGGTTTATGCCGGCATTGTTTCCGGTGGCCATGCTCCTCTGTCGAAAGCCGAAATTATACCTTCTTCCTTTGATCCTTTCTTGCGGAAGACTGTTCTTCAGGGCTTTGTACATGATGAGTCGGCAGCCTTCCAGGGTGGTGTATCGGGGAATGCCGGACTATTCTCTAATGCAACGGAAGTAGCGCGAATTTATCAGATGTTGCTGAATGGTGGTGAACTGGATGGCAAGCGTTATCTGAGTCCGGAGACTTGCCGTGTATTTACTACTACGGTTTCGCGCATCAGCCGCCGTGGTCTGGGATTTGATAAGCCCGACCGTCAGAATCCGGCAAAGAGCCCATGCGCTGCTGCTACCCCTTCTACCGTCTATGGTCATACCGGCTTTACGGGTACTTGTGCTTGGGTAGACCCGACGAACGGCCTTGTTTACGTCTTCCTGTGTAATCGCATTTATCCCAATGTATGGAATACGAAACTGATGAAGATGGATATTCGTACACGAATACAGGAGGTGATGTATCAGGCGGTGAAATAGTTACGAGTTACGAGCTACGAGCTACAAGTACCATGCGGCATAATTGTTCGGCGCAGCAACTCGTAGCTCGTAGCTTGTAACTCGTAACTACAAAAGGGAATAGCCCCCCGCTCACGCGGCCGGTTATTCCCTTTTTTCACGTCTTGAAACAATCAATTAATACCAGTCAAACTTATTGTGTTGCAATGCAAATTATGTTAGAATGCAATACCCAGGCGTAAACCGAAGTTGCTCAAACCATCTACACTGTATGTGAACAAGTCTCCCTTGTTCGTGCCGTAGCTATAGTAAGCGGCAACGTGCAGACCCGGACCATAAGCCCATGGGTAGATGTTGATACCAATTTCCGGTGATACGTAGAAGCCCCAGGTGCTCTTGTTAGCTTCGTACACATTGAAAGTAGACTTGATTTCGGCATATTGAGGACCTACCTTCACACCAACGTAAGGTTGGAAAGCGCTACCGCGGTCGAAAGTATAACGTCCGGCAAGGCCGAAAGGCAATTGGAACAATGTGTGCTGTTGGTCGGTATTGATGCTACCGCCTTCACCTACGGGAAGTGTCTGGCGACCGAAGTATTCGTGGTTGCTGTGGTAGGCCAGGAAGGCACCAAGAGCAATATTCGGAGTCACATAGTAACCGCCTTCAAAACTCATACCCCATCCGCTGGCTTTATCAGCGAAGTGGTTGCTCAGGGGGAAGTTGAATTGCCAATCGATGTTGGCATAACCGTTATCGGTTAATTGTGCCTTTGCCGGCATGGCGAAGACGAGAGCCAGGGCAGTGATTGCCAGTACTCTCACGGAAAGATATTTTATTGTTTTCATACTTGTTATTGTTTTTAGTTATGAGATACTTCAGGCTGTACCTCTCTACTTAACTATTTACTACTAACAATTACTTATTAGTAAGGTAGGAAGATTGAGTGTAGGCTTGGTTCACACCTTCAACGGCCAGTTTGGTGTTTACAGCTGTAGAACCGCTAAGCAATCCGCTCATATAGCTTGTCCAGAGTATGGGCAATTTTTCCTTTTCGCCTTGAGTGGCTTCCAGGTTGAGGAGCTCGGTGATGAATGAACCGGTGCTGTAAGTATAGGTCACGGCATACGGGTAGTACCATCCGCCCCAGTTACCCCAGTAAGGTGCATCCCAGTAGCCTGGGTAGTTCCACCACCATTCGGGACGTCCGTAGTCATTAAAGTAGTAAGTGCTCTTGATGTAGCTGACCTGCAAACCGAGGTTGGCTTCTTCACGATCGTCTACACGGACAAAACCGCGATTGTTCATATTGGTAGCGTAGGCTTGCAGAATCTCCTGAGCGCTCTCGTCTTTCCAGTATTCAGCTTCTTTCTTATCACCGATGATAAGGATGCTGTCCGGCATGTAGTACGTTTGGAAAGCTTTGAAATCAGCTTTCGTGTCATAGTTGGTATAAACCAGATACTTGTTGTCCAGCTTATCCGTGTCAGGGTCTTTTTCGCAGGCTGCGAAAGTCAAGACCACCAATAATAGGGGAATTAATTTCTTCATACTTTTATAATGTTTAGGTTAAATATAAAAATCCTGCCCTGGTACCTCAGGCTTTTGGTACATGAACAAGATAAAAAATAAAAGGTTCAGAAGGGGGTATGTTAAAATTGTATTCTTGGTGAAAAAAGTCTTGTAGTGTACTGAATAAGTTGACACTTCAAAAATCGAAAATAAAGATGAAATATTCGAAAAAGAAGTACAACTATTACAGTGATGATGAACGAATGTCTTATATTCGTGAATATTTATCAAGTCCCGAGAGCAAATCTCAGTTTTGTAAGCGTAACGGCTTTTGTGCCAAGCTTCTTACTTATTGGCTTAACAAGTATCAAATGGAAGACAAAGTTATGGGTATATCACCTAAACCGGTAAATAGCGATGCTATTGATTCTAGTATTTCTGAGCTCCAGAAAGAACTATCGCTATTGCGTGCTGAGAACCGTAAACTTCATCGGGCTCTTGCTGATGAGAGTTTACGTCATGAGGCGTGCGAAGAACTCATCAATCTTGCTGAATCCACGTATCATATCAAGGTACGAAAAAACTCCGATGCCAAGTAATCGACACCTTGTCACAGAGGCACTCAACCCGACGCAAACATGGTTGTATAAAGTTCCTCTGTGATTACTTCGGCATAACCCGACAAGGTTATTACAAGCATGTGAACCGGCATTTGGAGGTTGATATCCTTACCACAAGCATCGTGTTGTACTGCAAGGAACTGTTGGAACTCATGCCTAAAGCTGGTATGCGCGAGTTATACGCCTGCTGCGTGAGTAAGTTTGGACCAAAGATGGTTATAGGTCGTGATCGTTGTTATGACATTTTTCGCTCCAATGGTTTGTGTCAACGTACAAGTCGCAAGCGTCCTAAAACAACGAATTCGAACCATAATTACTATATCTACCCCGATCTGTTGAATGTTACACCCAAATTTGTCGCTACGCGATTGGGCGCTATGGTAGTGGCGGATATAACCTACGTAAACACCGGTCAGGGCTGGGCTTACCTCTCGTTGCTTACCGATGCGGCAAGTCGTGCCATCGTGGGATATGCGCTTTACAAAACTCTTGAGACGGAGGGACCCTTGAAAGCTTTGGAGATGGCAATATCATTCTATGAGAAGTATCACATAGACATGAGCACTCTTATTCATCATTCCGACCGGGGTGTCCAGTATTGCTCAAATAAATATGTAGAGAGGCTTAAAGAGCATCAAATCAACATCAGTATGACGCAGTGTGGTGATCCTTTGCATAATGCATTGGCTGAAAGAATGAACAACACCATTAAAAACGGTTGGCTATTCGACTGTGATGATGAGAGCTTCGAGCAAGTAAGCAAGCGCATTGAAGATGCTGTATATGTATATAATCATGTGCGGCCTCATCAAGGGATAAACATGAGGACACCTATGGAAGTGCTCAGAGAAACGGTAGAATTTACAGCATAATACCCGCTCGTCGGGACGGGTGGTCCCGCCCCTTGCCGCTAGGGCGATCCCCGACCGAAGAGTTTTTGTTTGTTGGCAACATTACATTTTCCTGAAAAAGGCTTGCGTAAATAAAGGAAGATGCATAAATTTGCAAGCACCAACAAAAGACAACTAAAATAGGAATAAGAAAAACAAAAGTAAACCTGTTTAGATATTAAAGTATATTGAGTAAACTAATCCAGTTATAACAAACGAAGTTGTCAACTAAAACCAGTACACATCATCTTTAAGAAAGGGAACGCTCGTTCCCTCACGTAGGAACGCCTGTTTCCTTTAATGGGAACTGGAGTTTCCCTTAATGGAAACGAGCGTTCCCTTTCGTGGAAACGCTCGTTACTCTTAAAAGGAACCGATTTACCTGCCTGCAGACGATAAAACAAGTCCTTGTTATCAGTTTATTTCAGACTATCTATCTGATTGATCTTTTCTAATTCTTCTGCCGTGAATTTCGTATTTTTGATACTTTGCAGATTGTCATTTAACTGTGCTACAGAGCTTGCTCCGATAATGACTGAAGTAATCATATCATCTTTCAGTAACCATGCCAGAGCCATCTCAGCAAGAGTTTGTCCGCGTTGTGTGGCAATTTCGTTTAGGGCTTTTATCTTCTTCAGTGTCTCGTCAGTCAATGCTTCTTTTTTCAGGAAACCGCCTTTGGCGATGCGTGAGTCTTCGGGAATACCTTTCAGATAACGGTTCGTCAGCAGTCCTTGTGCCAACGGTGAGAAGGCGATGAAACCTGTTCCGTTTTCTTTGGCCTGTTGCAGAATACCTTCTTCTTCCGGTTCCCGGTTGAACATATTATATCTTCCTTGATAAAGCAAGCAATGCACATCTCTCTCTTCCAGATAGCGGTAAGCAAATTCGGCAGCTTCTTTCGGATATTTGGAGATACCCACGTATAAGGCTTTGCCTTGTCGGACAATGTCAACAAGAGCTTGCAGTGTTTCTTCCAATGGAGTTTCCGGATCATAGCGGTGCGAGTAGAAGATGTCTACATAGTCCAGATTCATCCGTTTCAGACTTTGGTTGAGGCTGTTCATCAGATACTTTCTGGACCCCCATTCACCGTATGGGCCGGGCCACATGTCATGACCGGCTTTGGTTGAAATGAACAGTTCGTCCCGGTAGGGCATGAACGATTTCTTCATAATCATTCCGAAGGTTTCTTCGGCAGAACCGTAGGATGGGCCGTAGTTGTTGGCAAGGTCGAAATGGGTGATGCCTTGGTCGAAAGCATAATGTGCCATCGCCTGGGAATTGGCCAGCGTGTTTACGTCGCCGAAGTTGTGCCATAAGCCTAAGGATATTTCGGGCAGCAGGATGCCGCTTCGTCCGCACCGGCGGTACTTCATACCATTGTCATACCGGTTGCTGTCGGGAGAGTAAATGGGGTTTATCATGTTATTGGGTTTAAGAGATTGTTCGGATACAAAAGTATACATTTCTTCCGGAAAAGACTTGTTTTGTTCATCAAAAGTATGAGGAATACAACTGATACCTCGATTTGAAACAAATTGTACTACAATTGGATAAGAAACTGTTGCCGGAAATTCATGGAGAGCACTATCTTTGCGGTGTAACAGTACAGAAAGGAATGAAGTTACGAGCTACAGGCTACAAGCTACAAGTGCCTTTCGGAACATAGCGCAGCTACTTGTAGCTTGTAGCTCGTAACTGATTCATAACCCTATAATAATGAAGAAAATAATCGCAACTATGGCAATCGGAGCTTGTTTGTGTTCCTGCGGCGGAAGCCAGAAGGAAGTGTATAAAGACTCTACCGCACCCGTAAAGGACAGGGTAGAAGATCTTTTGAAAAGAATGACTCTGGAGGAGAAAGTAGGTCAGATGAACCAGTTCGTCGGTGTGGAACATATCAAGGCAAACAGTGCCGTGATGACCGAAGAAGAATTGAAGAATAATACCGCAAATGCTTTCTATCCAGGTTTTACGGAGAAAGATATAGAGAAGTGGACGGAAGAAGGCCTGATCGGCTCTTTTCTGCACGTATTGACCATTGAAGAAGCCAACTATTTGCAATCTCTCGCAATGAAGAGCCGCTTACAGATACCTATTATATTCGGTATCGATGCCATTCATGGCAATGCTAATGCGCCGGATAATACGGTATACCCCACCAACATCAACCTTGCCTGTTCCTTTGATACGCTGATGGCTTATAAGATAGCCCGGCAGACTGCAAAGGAAATGCGTGCCATGAACATGCACTGGACGTTTAATCCGAATGTGGAAGTAGCCCGTGATGCCCGTTGGGGACGTGTTGGCGAAACGTATGGTGAAGATCCTTATCTGGTTACTTTGCTGGGCGTACAGTCCGTGAAAGGTTATCAAGGCAATTTGAATGGCAACGAAGATGTACTGGCTTGTATCAAGCATTTTGTCGGTGGCAGTGAACCCATCAACGGAACAAACGGTTCTCCCACTGATTTGTCAGAGCGTACACTTCGTGAAGTTTTCTTTCCTCCCTTTGAGGCAGGAGTGAAGGCGGGAGCCATGTCCCTGATGACTGCCCACAATGAACTGAATGGTATCCCTTGTCATAGCAATGAGTGGCTGATGCATGATATTCTACGTGGTGAATGGAACTTCCCCGGATTCGTAGTCAGCGACTGGATGGACATTGAACATATTCATGACCTGCATGCTACTGCCGAAAATCTGAAGGAAGCTTTTTATCAGTCTATTATGGGAGGTATGGACATGCATATGCATGGTATCCACTGGAATGAGATGGTAGTGGAGTTGGTGAAGGAAGGACGTATCCCCGAATCCCGTATTGACGAATCTGTACGCCGCATACTGGATATCAAATTCCGTCTCGGTCTTTTCGAACAACCTTATGCCGATGAGGCCGAAACCATGAAAGTGCGCCTTTGTGATGAACATCGTGCAACGGCTCTTGAGTCTGCCCGCAATGGCATTGTATTATTGAAGAATGACGGTGTACTTCCTCTGGACGCTTCCAGATATAAGAAGATCCTGGTGACCGGTATCAATGCCGACGACCAGAATATCTTGGGTGACTGGAGTGCTCCTGAGAAAGATGAAAACGTAACTACCATCCTGGAAGGTCTGAAGATGATTGCTCCCGATACTCAGTTTGATTTTGTAGACCAAGGTTGGGACCCTCGCAACATGGATCCGAAGAAAGTGGCTGAAGCTGCTGTACGTGCCAAGAGTGCTGATCTCAATATCGTAGTGGCAGGCGAATATATGATGCGCTTCCGTTGGAACGACCGTACGGACGGTGAAGATACCGACCGGTCGGATCTCGACCTGGTAGGTTTGCAGAACGAGTTGATAGAGAAAGTGGCCGCTTCCGGTAAGCCGACTATTCTTATTTTGGTGAACGGACGTCCTCTCGGTGTGCAGTGGGCGGCCGAAAATCTTCCCGCTATCGTAGAAGCATGGGCACCGGGGATGTACGGAGGGCAGGCAGTAGCCGAAATTCTGTATGGTAAGGTGAATCCGTCAGCCAAGTTGGCTATAACAATCCCTCATAGCGTAGGTCAGTTGCAGATGATATACAACCATAAGCCGTCACAATACTTCCATCCTTATGCGGCAGGCAAGCCAAGCACTCCGCTCTATCCGTTCGGTCACGGTCTTTCTTATACTACATATAAATATGATGACCTGAAATTGGCACAGAAAGAAATCACTAAGGACGGCACGGTGGATGTGAGTGTAAAAGTTACGAATACGGGCGACCGTGATGGAGTGGAGATCGTGCAACTGTATATCCGTGATAAATTCAGTAGCGTCACCCGTCCGGTGAAGGAACTGAAAGACTTTGCCCGCGTATCGCTGAAAGCCGGCGAAAGTCAGGTCGTGAACTTTAAGATCACTCCCGATAAACTGGCTTTCTATGATAAAAAGATGAAGAAGATTGTAGAACCGGGTGAGTTTATCGTGATGGTAGGTGCATCTTCTGATGATAAAGATCTGCTGAAAGATTCTTTCTTTGTGAAATAAAATAGGAGAAATAAAATACAGTTATTGCTTTTTTCTTTTAAGGTTATATCTTTCCGATGGTTAGGTATAACCTTTCTTTCTTTTATAACAAATCTTACCCCATAATAAAACAAATTCTACCATTCGGGATTAAAAAGAATGGTTATTTTTGTGACATGATACTATTTTAACCAATCAATATGGAAAACTCAAACTACATTATGAGGGAGATTACTCCCTTGTCCGACCGCGATTGTTTTTATATCGCCGACCGTCGCAAGACGGAGTTTACTTATCCTATCCACTGTCATGCCGAATTCGAACTAAACTTTACGGAACATGCAGCCGGTGTCCGCCGGGTAGTGGGAGACTCTGCCGAGGTGATCAGTGACTATGATCTGGTACTGATCACCGGCAAAGAACTGGAGCATGTGTGGGAGCAACACGAATGTACTTCGAAGGAGATACGGGAAATCACGATTCAGTTCTCATCCGACCTGTTTTTCAAGAACTTCATGAATAAGAACCAGTTCGACAGCATCCGACGTATGCTGGAAAAGGCGCAATGCGGCATTAGTTTCCCCATGCAAGCCATCATGAAGGTGTATAACTGGCTGGATAAACTGGCTTCCGAAGAACAGGGATTCTATGCAGTGATGCATTTTCTGCGCATTCTTTATGAATTGTCTTTGTATGATGATGCAAAGGTGCTGTCCAGTTCTTCCTTTGCTAAGATCGAGACGTTCTCTGACAGCCGCCGGGTGCAGAAGGTACAGAAATATATTGCCGATCATTATCAGGAAGACATCCGTTTGAATACTCTGGCGGATATGGTGGGCATGACACCGGTTTCGTTCAGCCGTTTCTTCCGTTTACGTACAGGGAAGACGCTTTCCGACTATATTATAGATATTCGCCTGGGGTTTGCTACACGCCTGCTGGTGGACTCGGCGCATACCATTGCCGAAATCTGCTATGATTGCGGCTTCAATAATCTGTCCAACTTCAACCGGATGTTTAAACGTAAAAAAGATTGTTCACCGAAGGAGTTCAGGGAAAACTATAGGAAGAAGAAGATTGTGATATGATAATATTGTATCATTATTATTCTTCGAAACCACGTACATTTGCAACAACGAACAAATCTTAGTTTTCTACCATGAGAAAAATATCACTTCTTTTTGGATGTCTGTTGTGTATGCTTGCTGCAACAGCGCAGATACGCGGTAATGAAATCCGTGTAATGGTTTCTCCTGATCATACCGATTGGAATTATCGTTTGAATGACAAATGTACATTTACCGTGAGAGTGCTGAAAGCTCAGAATCTTTTGCAGAATGTGACGGTGGATTATGAGCTGGGGCCGGAGATGTATCCTACCGAAGTCAAGAAAGGTGTATTGCTGAAGAATGGTGAATTAAAGTTGCAAGGGACGATGAAGACATCCGGATTCCTGCGTTGTAAAGTGACGGCACACGTAGGTGATCGTAAATACGAAGGATTGGCGACCGCTGCTTATGCTCCCGAACAATTGCAGCCTATTACGGAGTTTCCCGCGGATTTTCGTGAATTTTGGGCGAAAGAGCTGGAAGGCGCCCGCCGGACATCGCTTCAACCCTTGATGACTCTGCTTCCCGAGCGATGTACTGCGACAGTCAATGTCTATCATGTCAGCTTTCAAACAGATCGTTGGGGTTCCCGTTTCTACGGTATCCTTTGTGTACCGAAAAAAGAAGGTAAGTATCCGGCTCTGTTGCGTGTGCCCGGTGCAGGTATACGTCCGTATGCCGGAGATGTTTATACAGCGGAACAAGGTGCAATCACATTGGAAGTTGGCATCCATGGTATTCCCGTTACTATGGAGCAATCTTTTTATGATAATCTGATGAATGGTGCATTGAATGGTTACTGGACTTTCTGCCGGAATGATTTGAGGAATTTCTATTATCACCGGGTGGTTATCGGTGCTTTACGTGCGGTTGATTTCATCTGTGAATTGCCGCAATATAACGGGCAGGCACTTGGTGTGACAGGCTCCAGCCAGGGTGGGGCACTTTCTGTGATGACGGCGGCCCTTGATCCGCGCGTCACTTTCTTTGCTGCCGTTCATCCGGCACTGTGCGACCATGAAGCCTTTATGAAGAAACGTGCTTGTGGCTGGCCGCATTATTTCTATTATTATGGTGCTCCCGATGCTAAAGAACTGGAAGTGGTGCGTTATTATGATACGGCGAACTTTGCCCGTTGTCTTACAGTACCCGGTTGGTTCAGTTGGGGATATAATGATGATGTTTGTCCGCCGACTTCCATGTATGCCGCTTATAATGTGGTGACTTCTCCCAAAGAACTCCATCCATATCTTGAAACAGGTCATTATTGGTATCAGGAACAATGGGACGAATGGCTGGCATGGCTGTGGAAACAGTTGGGAATAGGGAAATGATAAAATTGTTACTAAAACCTGATAATATGAGACACTTATTCTTATTGACTCTTCTTTTATCCTTTTTGGGTGCATGTACTCCTAAACCTGTTGAAAGCTCATTCGTTCATGTGAATGCGAACGGACAGTTCATCCGTAATGGAAAACCCTATTATTATGTAGGTACCAATTTCTGGTACGGTGCCATTCTTGGTTCTGAAGGTGAAGGAGGCGATCGTGAACGCCTGCATAAAGAATTGGATTTTCTGAAAAGTATCGGTATTAATAATTTGCGTGTATTGGTAGGTGCGGACGGTGAAAATGGTGTGAAAACCCGTGTGCAACCTTCTCTGCAAGTAGCTCCCGGTGTGTATAATGATACTATTTTAGCCGGATTGGATTACTTCATGAATGAATTGCGCAAACGGGATATGACCGCCGTACTTTATTTGAATAACTCCTGGGAGTGGAGTGGTGGTTATTCTGTATATCTGCAATGGTCGGGACACGGTAAGGCTGTAGTGCCTGCAATAGACGGCTGGCCTGCCTATATGGAGTACGTGAAACAATTTCAGCAATCGGATAGCGCGAAGGTGTTGTTTGTCAATTATGTCAAAGACATCGTCACAAGAACAAATAGGTATAATCAGATAAAATATGTGGATGATCCAACGCTTATGTCCTGGCAGATAGGCAATGAGCCTCGCGCTTTTTCCGATGAAAACAAGGAGCCTTTCGTTAAATGGATGGCGGATGTTGCCGCTCTTATTAAGTCACTTGATTCCAATCACATGGTTTCTTCGGGAAGTGAAGGTGCTGCGGGATGTGAGGGGGACATTGCATTATATGAAAGAGTGCATGCAGATCCGAATATTGACTATCTGAATATCCATATTTGGCCTTATAACTGGGGATGGGTAAAAGCTGATAGTTTGAAAGAACTTCTTCCGCGAGCTAAGGAGAATACGAAGAAATATATTAATGATCACATGGTGGTTGCGCAGAAATATAAGAAGCCTGTGGTACTTGAAGAATTTGGCTTCCCTCGTGATGGTTTTCGTTTTTCTAAAAGCACTTCGACAGAAGTTCGTGATGAGTATTATCAATATGTATTTGATTTGATTCGTCAGGACCGGGAGAACGGCGGACTTTTTGCCGGATGTAACTTTTGGGCATGGGGTGGTTTTGCTGAACAGAATCCCGACCATATCTATTGGGAAAAGGGAGATGATTACACCGGAGATCCGGCTCAGGAAGAGCAGGGGTTGAATTCTGTTTTCGCAACGGATACTACTGTTGAGATTATAAAAACTGAAAATGCAAAATTGAAATAATATGATGAATATCTGGAAAAGTTTGTTGGCCGTTTGTCTGCTGACCGCAATGTTTGGGTGTGGGGCAGGTGCGTCTAAAAAAGCAAATCAGGAAGGTGCTGCAAAGCAGTTGCCCCGTCTGTGTGTGACTGGTACGCAATTGATGAATGAACAGGGCGATACGGTTGTACTGAAAGGTGTTAGTTATGGGTGGCATCAGTTTTGGCCTCGTTTCTATAATGCTTCTACCGTAGCTTATCTTTCAGGAGATTGGGGGGCGGAGGTGCTTCGAGCTTCTATGGGAGTGGACTTGGATAGTGCCTGCTATGTGTACAAGCCGGAGTTTGGCATTAAGTGTGTCACGACAGTAGTGGATGCGGCTATTGAAAATAATGTTTATGCAATCATTGACTGGCATAGCCATAATCTGCGTCAGGAAGAAGCCAAGGAATTCTTTGCACAAATGGCAACTCGTTATAAGGGTGTCCCTAATGTGATTTATGAAGTGTTTAATGAACCGGTGGAAGATAGTTGGGAACAAGTGAAGGCATACTCTGTCGAAATTATCAAAACCATCCGTGCCATAGAACCGGAGGCTGTTATTCTGGTAGGTTGTCCGCATTGGGATCAGGATATTCACCTGGCGGCAGATAATCCTATTACCGGCTATAATAATATAATGTATACTGTTCACTTTTATGCCAATACTCACGGACAATGGTTGCGTGACCGTACGGACTATGCTTTGAGCAAAGGGCTTCCAATATTCATATCCGAATGTGCCGGTATGGAGGCCAGTGGCGACGGTGCAGTAAATAAAGAAGAGTGGCAAAACTGGCTGGACTGGATGCAGCAACGTTCCATAAGTTGGGTAGCGTGGTCTGTTTCGGATAAGAATGAGACTTGCTCGATGCTTCTCCCCTCAGCTTCTTCTGATGGCGATTGGGCTGATCAGGATGTGAAAGAATGGGGGCAGATAGTACGCGATGAACTACAGAAAAAATAGAATCATATAATCAATTCAGACATTAGAGCAAAGGTATGGGACTGATACTGTTATTTTGTAAATATAGTATTAGTTCCAGATAAAATTGTACTTGTTTGCGTTACTGATATCATCTACCTTTGTCGTGAAAGATTTGTGACATATTAAATCTAATAATTATAGTATGAAGAACTTTATGTTGTTTCTGATGACGCTCTTCCTGAGCTGTCATGTGATGGCCCAACCAACCACAGTTACCGGTACAATTACTGACGGTACGGATGGTTCCCCTCTGATTGGCGCCAATGTCCTGGTAAAAGGAACCGGTACCGGTTCTATAGCGGACGTAAATGGGAAATTTAGTGTGAGTGTTCCGACCGGCAAAGACGTGCTGGTAATTTCCTGTATCGGATATAAGCAGCAGGAAATTACCTTGAAGCCGGGACTAAAAGTTGTGAATGTGGTAATGAAAGAAGACTCGGAACTTCTGGATGAAGTGGTCGTTGTAGGCTATGGTACAATGAAAAAGAGTGACCTTTCAGGTGCGTCGGTATCTATGGGCGAAGATAAAATTAAAGGCTCGATTATTACGAATCTTGACCAGTCTTTGCAGGGACGTGCAGCCGGTGTGACGGCGGTGCAGACTTCGGGTGCCCCGGGTTCAGCTTCCTCTATCCGTGTACGCGGACAGGCCACCATCAATTCTAATGCCGAACCGCTTTATGTGATAGATGGCGTGATTGTGCAAGGCGGAAGTACAAGCGGTTCTTCTTTAGGCTTTGGTGATGCGCTGGACAATGGTACTACGTCCACTATTTCCCCATTGTCAACCATTAACCCCGCTGACATCTTAAGTATGGAGATTCTGAAAGATGCTTCTGCTACAGCTATCTATGGTGCACAAGGTGCGAACGGTGTGGTTCTGATTACTACTAAGAGAGGTAGAGCCGGTGAAGCCAAGTTCTCTTACGATGGTATGATGGCTGTAAGTCGTCAAACCAAACGTTTGGATATGCTCAATCTCCGGGGTTTTGGAGGGTATTATAATGATTTTGTGGCTTCAGGCTTCGGGGGCGTGAAAGAAGATCCTTATTATAGTGATGTTTCTTTGTTAGGCGTAGGTACCAACTGGCAGGATGCCATTTTCCAGACAGCTTTCCAACAGCAACATCAAGTGTCGGCACAAGGTGGTACGGAGAAAATCCAGTACTATGTATCGGCCGGTTATATGGATCAGGAAGGTACTATCATCGGTTCTGACTTCAATCGTTTGTCTCTACGTGTAAATTTAGATGCGCAGTTGAAGAAATGGCTGAAATTGGGGTTGAGTGCTACGTTTGCCGATTCGAATGATGACATAAAGTTGGCTGATGGTGCCGAAGGTATTGTCGGTTTCGCTCTGACTTCTTTACCTGAGGCTCCTATTTATGACATTGATGGAAACTATGCCTCTTTTGCCCGCGAGAATTACAGCATTCATAACCCTATTGCCAAGGCTATGGAGCACAACAATATGTTGAATCGTAAGAAGCTTTCAGGTAATATTTACGCAGAACTGACACCAGTCAAGAATTTGACATGGCATGCGGAACTAGGTTATGATATTGGTTACAGTAAGGCAGAAGTGTATAACAACGCCATAGACTTGCCTAACTGGAAAGAAGCTAATGAAAGTAGTATTCAGAAAAATAACAATACTTTCTGGCAGTTGAAGAACTACGTGACTTATAATAACACGTTTGCTGAGAAGCATTCTGTAAGTGCAATGGTAGGTCAGGAATGCTGGGAAAGTAAATATGACTATACTAAAGTCGCTAACTCCAATCTGCCTTCCGACGCTGTACATAATCCGATGTTAGGTACTAATACCCCAACCATTGGTGCTGGTTTTGGCAGTAGTTCTATGGCTTCGTTCTTTACTCGCTGGACTTATAGCTATGACAACCGTTACAATGCTACCTATACTTACCGTTACGACGGTTCCTCAAACTTCGGCCCGAACAATCGTTGGGCAGGATTTCACTCTTTCGCTCTGTCCTGGCGCTTTACTAACGAGAAGTTCATGAAGAATATCAAATGGATCAGCAATGGTAAATTCCGTGCCGGTTGGGGGCAGACTGGTAATTCCAGTATTAATTCTTATGTGTGGGGTGTGAATATGCAACAGGTGTATACCTCGCTTGGAGCTGGTTACCGTCCGCAGAATATTCCTAATCTGGATGTGAAATGGGAGAAACAAGAACAGATAAATCTGGGACTTGACCTCGGTTTCCTCAATGATAGAATTAATGTAACTCTCGATTGGTATCAAAAGGAATCCAAGGATATGCTGATGGATTTGCAGATGCCTACTTACATGGGTACCTCGGGCAATGATAACTCTAAACTGCGAGCACCGATGGGTAACTACGGACACATCCGTAATACCGGATTAGAGTTGACGCTGAATACTCACCCGTTGGTTGGCAATTTCCAGTGGGACTCGGAATTCCAGATCTCTTGGAATAAGAATAAGTTGATAGCCTTGAACGGTACAGCCAGTTCGGCCATTATGGGGTATGCGCAATGGGGAAGTACATTGGTAAGCCTTTCTGATACAGGCGAAAGTCTCTACTCTTTTTATGGATATGTGACAGATGGTATTTATCAGGATCTTGCCGATTTGCAAACTTCACCCAAACCTGTGAAATATCCGGCGAATGGAGTGTTTGATGGTGCTAATACTGTATATGTGGGTGATATTAAATACAAAGACCTGAATGGTGATGGTGTGATAAACGAGAATGACCGTACCAATATCGGTTCACCCATGCCTAAGTTCACATTCGGGTGGAACAATACGTTCCGCTATAAAGGCTTTGACCTGAGTATTTTTATCAACGGAAGTTATGGCAATAAAGTGATGAATCTTACTAAACGCAATCTGACTACCATGAGTTCTCCTTGGGCCAATCAGCATGCTGATGTTTTGAAACGTGCCCAACTGGAACCGATTGATCCCTCTATTGTATATACCGACGGTACGAAGTGGTACAATCATGTGGAGAATGTACGTGTAGCCAATCCGAATGCTTCTTTACCGCGTGCTATTATCGGTGATCCTAACGATAACGACCGTATCAGTGACCGTTATGTGGAAGACGGTTCTTACATTCGTCTGAAGAATATTTCGTTGGGTTATACCTTCCCTAAAAAGTGGATGAGCAAGTGCGGTATAGAGAATCTGCGTGTTTACTGTAACATTCAGAATCTGCTGACCATTACAGGCTATGACGGCTATGACCCCGAGATAGGTGTCAGTACAATGTCTCCGAATGTATATGGTGTGGACTTTGGACGTTATCCTTCACCTACTACTTATTCCTTTGGTTTGAATCTCTCTTTTTAACCGTTTAAATAGAATAACACATGAAAGTATCAAAACTTAAATATATAGCAATGGGAGCGATACTGGGATTATCCTTCGTATCGTGCGAGGATTTCCTTGACAGACCCAATGAGGATAGTTACAACGATGGCAACTATTTCCAGAATGATGCCCAGACCAAAGTAAGTGTCAATACACTTTACAATTCACCGTGGTACGACTTTTTGAGTCGTGGATATTATAAAATTCCTGAGGCATTGTCGGGTAACTTGCTTTTGGGTGGAAGCCCTTATGCCAATTTTACGGTAAACGGCAGTGACGAAGATATGAAAAGTACATCTAACTCATTGTGGGCTGTCAATGCGCAGGCCAATACCATTTATAACCGATTGAAAACGGCCAATGCTTCTGAAAGTGTGAAGAATACCGCTATGGGCGAATGTCTGGCCTGGAAGGCGATGGCTTATTTTTATCTGGTACGTATTTTCGGTGAAGTGCCAATCGTTCATGATAACAGTTCGGAAATAGCGGCAGGCAATTACAATGAAAAATATAAAGTGAAAGCTGCCGACATTTATGAATATATCATTATGACCTTGGAAAAGGCCATTGAATTACTGCCGGAGGAAAATCAAGCCGGGCGTATAGACCGATGGGCTGCCAAAGGATTGCTGGCCAAAGTTTACCTGACAAAATCCGGAATCAACGCCAATGGAAACGGACAACGGGATGCAGATGACCTGGCTAAGGCTGCCAATTATGCTAAAGATGTCATCAATAATTCAGGTAAACAGCTGATGGCTAATTATGAGGATATTTTCAAAGGAGAAAATGACTTTTGTGATGAGAGTTTGTTTGGCTGGCGCTGGACTGCTGAACAAAATAATTATACCTGTGGAAACTGTCTGACTTCGGAACTTGCCATGAAGGGCTTTGAAACTTATAATTGTTGGGGTGATTGGACTGCACCTTCTGTTGACTTGCAGGATGCGTTCAGTGTTTCTCCGCTTGATAATCCTACTCAGCGGAACCAGAGTGATGCCCGCCGCAAAGCCACAATGATGATGGCTGGTGATAAGTATAGTTATTGGTGGCAGGACAAGGGAGGATTCAATTATCTGGATTTTCTTTATGATAAGGAATATGCACCCGGTTCTAATGACGGTTTGCAGTCGGGCACCGGTGCCAATATCGCTAAGCATCTTTATGGAAATACAAACGACCATATCAAGACGTTCGGTATCAGTCCGGGACAACAATGCAGCTCGTTGAGTACTCATGTGCTCCGTCTGGCGGATATATATCTGGTTTATGCCGAGGCTGTAATCGGTAACAACAATTCTACTACGGATGCAAGTGCCATTGACGCTTTTTATAAAGTTCGCCAGCGTGCTGTATCTGCTTACGAAAGACCTTCCAGTATCACTCTTGACCAGGTTTTGAAGGAACGTCGTTTAGAAATGGCCTTTGAAGGTGACTATTGGTTCGACCTTGTTCGTATGTCTTATTACGATGTAAATAAAGCAATGGATATCATTAAAGCGCAACGCCGTAACGGTTACTATGGATTACCCGATCTCTACAAAGAGTATAAGATGAATAATGTATGGAACGTAGATGAATCTACCATGTACTATGAGACTAATACTCCGAAACCTAATGTGACGGCATCTATTTTCAAGCTCCCCCTCCCTGACGAAGATGTGGTGTATAATCCCCATTTGCTGGATGAGGCTCAACACGTGGATGTAAGAACGGAGTTTGTTTATTAATCAGTTAAACAGTAATGAATATGAAAATGAATATATATTTCAAAGGGTTGGTAGTAAGTCTGCTGCTGATTGCGGGAATGTTTACTTCATGTGAGGACCAGCCTGATAAGTTTGAGCTAACCGGTGGTCTGCCCCAGGTGAGTTATATACGTATGCCTTATTTGGCACAGTCGGATTCGCTTATTGTGGAGGCTAGTCTGAAATCTGTTATTTGCCTTGTGGGTGATAACCTTACAAGTATCAAGGAACTCTATTTTAATGATCAAAAGGCACAGTTGAATACCAGCTATATCACATCTCATACTATGATTGTACAGATACCTGACAATATACCTGAAGAAGTGAGTGACAAAATTTATATGGTGACTGCCTCGCAGGATACGGTAGAATATGCTTTCCATGTGATCGTTCCCAAGCCAATGATAGCTTCTATGTCATGTGAATACGCTACTGCCGGAAGTGAAGTGACTCTTTATGGAAATTACTTCATTGATGATCCTAATGTGCCGCTTACTGTTATTCTTCCAGATGGTAAACAACTTACCACGTTTACAAAGCTCACTAATAGTACTATCACTTTCAGAATGCCCGAATGTGATACAGAGGGCTCTATTCGTGTAGCGTCTATTTATGGTGAAAGCACTTCTACGTTCCACTATCTCGATTCGCGTGGCCTTATGTTCGACTTTGACGGAAAGACTGGTTTGGGTAATCACGGCTGGCACGAAAGAGAAATCAAGACGGATGAAACCTCACTTACGGGCAACTTTGTCCAGTTGGGTGACGGTACATCAAAAATGAGTGTGGACGGTGGTTGGAACGACGGTGTATTTGCATTCGAATATTGGTGTGGTTCGTGGGATAGTCCGCAGAATGTGACATCGGGTGATGGTATTGCATTGCATAATCTGGTAGATTTTACAGATTTTGCTAATATGGCCTTGAAGTTCGAGATGTATATTCCTACGTCTAATCCGTGGAGTGCGGGTGCTATGCAGATTTGTTTTGCAGGTTATGACAAGGTGACGCTGAGTGGTAATCCTATAGAAGGATTTGACGGGGTTGTTGCAGGAGCCAATGCCAAGGTCTTTAATGGAGAAGACGGTTTAGGGGCATACGGTCGTGCGTTGTACCGCCCTTGGATGGATACCGGCTCTTACGATACCGGTGATAAATGGGTAACTGTAACTGTACCTATTTCCAACTTTACTCTCGACCGTTTAGGTGCAGCGGCTGAAAGTGTTCCCAGTTCACCGGGAGATTTTGCCAGTCTGACATTCTTCGTTGTAGGCGGAGGTGTGAATGGTACAGAGTGTACGCCGATTATCAAAATCGATAATATCCGTGCGGTTCCCAATAAATAACCTTTAAAGATACTATAGATATGAACAAGACATATAAACTTTCGGCACTTTGGATGATGTGCCTCATACTCTTGGGTTGCTTGTCATTTTCGGCCTGCGATGATGGAGATGAAGAAGATACTAACCAATATAAAGGTGGTATCAGCTTGAATGTGTTTGGTCCCAGTCCTGTAGCCCGTGGCGGTGTACTCCGCTTCCTGGGTAGCGGAATGGATAAGATACAATCTGTATCTATTCCCGGATGCGGGGAGATTACTGATATAGAAGTAATCAGTGCGAATGAGATACGCGTAACCGTTCCTCAAACGGCTGAAGTAGGGTATGTTACTCTGAAAACACCTACGGGAGAGATTACTACAAAGACTAAGATTACTTATACCGAGCCTATCGGTGTGGAGACGATTACACCTAATCCGGTGAAACCTGGCGATGTACTCACCATCAAGGGTGAATATCTGAATCTTATTAAAGAGGTGATCTTCTTTGAAGAGTTACCGGTAGGTGAGGCTGATTTCATCGCACACTCACGCCAGGAAATTCAGGTGAAAGTTCCAATGGAAGCAAAGACGGGTGACGTGACTTTGGCTGATGCTTCTTCCGATGATTCCGATGCTTTGCGTAACCTGATACAAGTGGAGGGAATTGTTATTATTCTGCCTTCTGTGGAAGCTCCGCTTGACCTGACTGCAAAGAAACCGGGTGATGAAATTGTAGTGAAGGGTAAAGACCTTGATTTGGTAAATACGGTGAAGATGCCAAATGGTGAAGAAGTGGAATTTGCATACGATAAATCTGAAGGGGGTGAAGAAACCATCACATTTATATTACCGAAAAATGCAACGGATGGAGCTGTTGTGATGATTCCCGCTTCGGGTGTGGAAGTAGCTATTGCCAACATTGGCATGGCACTGCCTGAAAAGGTAGTAGCAACTCCGGCTGACGGATTGCGCGGCGGTGATGTGATTACATTGACGGGTGTCAATATGGAACTGGTGACTACCATTACTTTCCCGGGTATGGAAGAGGCTGTAGAGCCTGCTTCGAAGAGTGCTACCGAGGTGAAAGTAGCGATGCCTGCTGCTGCCATCAGTGGTGAGTTGCTGCTGAACACGGCAAGTGGTACTTCCGTACCGGTGGCTATTACTACTCTGAAACCTGAATTCATGTCATTTGCCAATGATGCCGTTTCTTTGGGTGGTGATGTAACTATTCAAGGTAAGAATCTTGACTTAGTAGCTAAGGTGGTTTATACCGGTGGTGCCGAAGTGGAAGTTATTCCGGCTTCTGCGACAGAACTGACTGTAGAGATGCCTACTATGGGCACGGAATCCGGTGTATTGACATTGGTGATGGCAAATGGAGAGAGTGTTGAAACGGGAAAACTTACTATTAATGCTCCCGAGTTCTGCTACATCCCTGTATTGCCGGGTGAAGAAACGGAGTTAAAAGGTGGCGAGATATTCGAGATTGGGGTCGCAAATGGTGATAAACTGACAGGTGTTCAGGTAAATAGCCAGAATGTTCAGTATATCATCAACGGTGATAAACTCTATATAAGTATTCCGCAGGCAGCTGGTAAAGGGACTAAGGTAACATTGATTTCTTCTAACGGCACGATTGATTATAGCATTGATTTCGTTCCGGCGACTGAGATTACAACCGTCATCTGGACGGGTGTTGGTGATGTAGGTTCTTGGGGAGGCATGTCCGATCTTTCCTGGGGTGGCTATGACTGGTCTACGGTGACTGCCGGAACAGACTTAACAATTCATTTCGTTGAATATGAGACTGCTGATTATTGGCAAATGCGTTTTGGTAATGGTTCTTGGGCTGCATTGCCTGGCAGTGGTGGAGATATTTCACTTGAAGCCGGTGCTAAAAGCTATACGCTTACGTTGACTCAGGAAATGATAGATGAATTGGTTAATAATGGTGGGCTGGTTATGACCGGTTGCAATTACATCATTGGCAAGATTACCTTAACAGAACATATCAGCTTGGAAACTGCTGTGTGGAAAGGTAGCCTTGATATGGCAGCTTGGTCAGTGAATCATGAGATGAAACCTAACACCATGTTTGTGGATGCCGGACTGAAGGCAGGTATGACGTTGAGGCTCTATTTCGATGTGTATGATGCTGACAGTAAAGTGAAATTGTTCGATGGTCATTGGGGTGGTTTGTTTGATGGCGCGGAACTGGTACCCGATGCCAGTGGAGTGATTGCTATTTCTGTAGATGATGACTTGGCTACCAAATTGACGACTCTTATAGACTGGGGATATAGTTTTATTGTGCAAGGCACGGGTTGTACACTTACAAAAGTTACCATTGAATAGAATGCAATTCTTAAAGGGAGGAAAAGATGTCTCTTTCTGATACCCCTTTTCCTCTCTCAAACATCAAAATGTAGTAGATTATGAAAATAAATAAGATATGTGCTGCCCTGTTTGCGGCAACAGCCTTTGGACTTACATCCTGCACCGACACCGATGCGCAATATACCATTCCCGAAGTGGAGGCACCAGTACTGGTGTCCACCACTCCGGAGGCGAATGCCGCCAAGGTAAAGAGGGGCGAAATCACCATTGAGGTGAAGTATGACAAGAACGTGTTTTTTGCTACGAAAGACTTGGATAAGATTTCATTTACCGGCGGCACGCTGATCAGTGCTGACGTATATGGATCGAGTAACGTACTGACACTGACTGTGAATGTGCCCGGGCGCGAAACAGCTTGTACGCTCTCTATTCCCGAAGGCGTAGTGTTGGGACCGAACAAGGAGCCTGCTCCGGCAGTGTCTCTTCAGTTTACTACCGTTGCTTTGGATAAGACACCGGTAATGGCTACTTCGGCCAAAGCTATGAAGCTCTATGACTATCTGCTTGCCAACTACGAAACCAAATCGCTCTCAGGCATGATGGCCAAAGAGTCGTGGAATACAGACATGTCCGAACGCGTCTATCAATGGACGGGCAAATATCCTGCCATCAATACCTTCGACTATGGTCATCTGGCATGGTCGGTGGCAGGTGCCAACTGGATAAACTATGGAGACATCACTCCCGTAAAGGAATGGGCGGACAAAAATGGTATCGTGTCGTGTATGTGGCACTGGAACGTGCCCAAGGAAGCTCCTGCCGACTACATCACATTATGGAGCGGCGAACAGGATATGCCTGCCGACTGGAGTCAATCTGTGCAACTGAATAATGATGCCGCCAAAGCTATCTTTGCCACTGCCAAAGTGGGTGACGTGGTGCGTGTGGCTGTGAAAGATGTAGAAGAGGGTGCACAAGCTGCCTTTAAGCATGGAAGCACATGGGCAGGAATCACTCCCGAATACGAATACTTCGACATTACGGGTGATTTCACCATGCCCATTACCGAGGACATCCTCACGGTACTGAAGGAAAACGGCTTGATTGTAGGCGGTCACCACTACGTGGCTACTGGCATCTATCTGGAAGGCGAAGGTATCACTGGCGTTCCTGACCTTGGAACCGGATATGCTTTCTATAAAGATGAAACCAACTTTGATGCATCCAATGCCTTGATAGAAGGTACTTGGGAAAATAAATTCTTTGTGCAAGACCTTGCCAGTGTGGCAGGTTATCTGAAACTGCTAAAAGAAGCCGGCATACCTGTACTGTGGCGTCCGCTTCATGAAGCGGCGGGCAAGTGGTTCTGGTGGGGAAAAGACGCTGCTAGCTTCAAGGCCATCTGGATTGCTATGTTCGATTACTTCAAGGCGCAGGGATTGGACAACCTCATCTGGGTATGGACCGCTGAAACCGGTGATGAAGATTGGTACCCGGGCGACCAGTATGTGGATATTATCGGGAGTGATATCTACTCGAAGGATGTGGAAACTTGCGCATCGCGATATGTGGCTATTTCGGCTACATACGGCAACAAGATGATTACGCTGAGTGAGTGTGGTTCGGTAGGTAAAATCTCCGAGCAATGGGCTGCCGGTGCACGCTGGTCTTGGTTTATGCCTTGGTATGATGGTGAGGAAGAAGATGGAGCCCCGATAGTACATGCCGATGAAGCCTGGTGGAAGGATGCTATGGGACAGAGTTATGTGATTACTCGTGAAGAAGTGCCTTCTATGGAATAATTTTTCCTTCTTGTTATTTAGAATGAATTGAAATGTGGTAAGCAATAGAGCCTTTTTTCTGTTATCTTACCACATTTTTATTAATACATGAAATTTTATATGAAAATAAAGAACTTGTTACTGCTCATAATTGCGTTAATGCCAATGGAATTAATGGCTCAATCGGACATCGGTCTTAGTGTTTCTTATTTGCCATCCGATACTACGATATTAATTCATATAGCCAACAATGCCGATAAGACGATGCGAATACGAAATGACGATGGTTCCGGTTCCGGTAGTCTTGTACAATTTCATCTTAAAGATAAAGCGGGCAAGGAAATTTCATTGTATGATGCCGCTTTTTTTGAAGGCATAGACTATCAACGCTTTATAGATATTAATCCGCATTCGACTAAAACGTTTAGATACCGTTTGAAATTTTTGTGTCCTTCAAGCCATAGTGCTACAGATGTCTATTCAGTTGATGTTAGTTGCTTCATGAACTATTCAATTCCTGAAAAAGAGCTATATGAATTCTTTCATAAGGTTTTATCTGTCAAGACAAAGTAAGGTCGGAAGATTCATTCGATATGTAGAACATGAAATTAATATAGCAAAGGGATAAAATCGTATCACTATCTATTCTATTCATCAGCTATCTTTGTGCTGTGAATTCGGATAGTATTTATGAAAAAAATCATTATATGAAACTTAAATTTATAGCCATTACTTTAGCGGTGAGTGCCTTGGCTGCTTGCAGCCCTTCAAAGAAAGAAAAGGTGACGGATGACGGAGCCATTTCTGCGCGTACCCCCGAGACCGAGAACCTGCTCGCCAATCTTAAAAAAGTATCATCCCGCGGCTTTATGTTCGGTCATCATGACGACACCAACTATGGCATCGGCTGGGAAGGCGATGAAGGGCGTTCCGATGTAAAGAGCGTCTGTGGAGACTATCCCGCAGTCATCAGTTTCGACCTGGGACATCTGGAACTGGGCGATACGTTGAGCCTGGACAAAGTGCCGTTCAGCAAAATCAGAAGAGAGATATTGAACCAATATAAAAGAGGAGGGCTATCCTCTCTTAGCTGGCATCTGCGCAATCCGCTGACAGGGGGAGACTCCTGGGATGTGTCAGATACGACGGTGGTGAAGTCCATTCTGCCCGGCGGAGCCAATCATGAGAAGTTTGCAGGCTGGGTAAGTAAAGTATCGGCTTTCATCAACTCCCTGCAAACGGAAGACGGAGTGAAAGTTCCGGTACTCTTCCGCCCGTGGCACGAACATACGGGCAGCTGGTTCTGGTGGGGAGAGAAGCTCTGTACGCCTGAAGAATATAAAGCCCTCTGGCACATGACGGTGGACATCCTCCGGGGTGATGGAGTGGACAATGCCCTGTATGCCTATTCCCCCGGCAGTGAACCGCAAGATACGGCACAGTATCTGAAACGCTATCCCGGTGACGACCTAATAGATGTAATCGGTTTCGATACCTATCAGTTCGACCGCCCTTCTTATCTGGCGAATGTGGGCAAAAGTCTGGCTATCGTAGACAGTATAGGCCGGACGCACGATAAAGTGATTGCCATCACCGAGACGGGCTACGAAGGCATCCCCGATCCGAAATGGTGGACTGAAACCCTGTTGCCGGCCATTGGAGAGTATCCGATAGCCTACGTCCTGGTGTGGCGCAATGCCCGCGAACGTGTCACGCATTTCTATGCCCCCTATCCCGGACAGGCGTCAGCCGAAGATTTCGTAACATTCTATAATCATCCCAAGACCCTTTTTGCGACAGACGTAAACTCTTTGTATAAATAAGATAAACAACGAATATGGAAACTTTTAATGATAAGGTATCAAGACTCTTTCAGGAACACGAGGAGTTGATCACGAGAAAGAATGAACCGGTGGAAGGTGGCAACGGCATATTTACACGTTATAAATATCCGGTGGTGACGGCTGCCCATACGCCTGTTTTCTGGCGCTACGACTTGGATGCAGCGTCCAATCCCTACCTGATGGAACGTATCGGCATGAATGCCGCGCTCAACTCCGGCGCTATCAAGTGGAATGGTAAATACTTGCTGTTGCTGCGCATGGAGGGGGCCGACCGTAAGTCGTTCTTTGCCGTGGCGGAAAGTCCTAACGGTGTGGATAACTTCCGCTTCTGGGATTATCCCGTCACGATGCCCGAAGACGTGATACCGGCTACCAATGTCTATGACATGCGCCTCACCGCCCATGAAGACGGATGGATTTATGGTATCTTCTGTGCCGAGCGTCATGATGACAATGCCCCCGTGGGCGATTTATCCTCGGCAACGGCTACGGCAGGCATTGCACGTACCCGTGATTTGAAGACTTGGGAGCGTCTGCCCGACCTGAAAACTAAGAGCCAGCAACGTAATGTGGTGCTTCATCCCGAATTTGTAGATGGCAAATATGCCCTTTACACCCGTCCGCAGGATGGATTTATTGATGCCGGAAGCGGCGGCGGCATAGGCTGGGCCTTGGTAGACGACATGACACACGCGGAGGTGAAAGAGGAAACCATCATCGACCAACGCTACTACCACACCATCAAGGAGGTAAAGAACGGTGAGGGTCCGCATCCGATAAAGACGGAGAAAGGCTGGTTGCACCTGGCTCATGGGGTGCGTGCCTGCGCTGCCGGACTGCGTTATGTGCTCTATATGTATATGACCGCCCTGGACGATCCTACACGCCTGATAGCTACTCCAGGCGGTTACTTTATGGCTCCTGAGGGAGAAGAACGTATCGGTGACGTAAGCAATGTGCTCTTCACCAACGGCTGGATTGCGGATGAAGACGGCAAGGTGTTCATCTATTATGCCTCGTCGGACACGCGGATGCACGTAGCCACTTCTACGGTGGACAAGCTGGTGGATTACTGCATGAATACGCCGGTGGACGGATTGTCCTCTTCGGCTTCGGTGGAGACGCTGAAGAAACTTATTAGTAATAATTTGCAACTCATGCGGAAATAAATATCTTTGTGCCTTTATCAGCCCGTCAGTGAATGGCATTCAGTCCGGGACTGAAATAGGTTCACTCCTGGACTGAACCCTATTCAGTCCAGGACTGAATTCACCCCCGCTCAGAAGGGTGTGTGGACGCGGTGGCAAAGTTTGCGTATCGATGGTTATAAATCTTTAATTTAATAGTATGGCAACACTGAAAGAGAAAATTGGTTATGGCTTTGGTGATATGTCTTCCTCTATGTTCTGGAAGATATTCTCCTATTATCTGCCTATATTCTATTCTAATATATACGGGCTGAGTCTGGCGGATACGGGCGTCCTGCTGTTGGTAACGCGCATTTGGGATGCGGTGTCCGACCCGATGATGGGCATCATTGCCGACCGAACCCATACGCGATGGGGAAAATACCGTCCTTATCTGCTGTGGATTTCTCTTCCGTTTGCCGTCTGCGGTATATTGATGTTTACCACGCCCGACTTCGGGCCTACGGGGAAACTTATCTGGGCATACGTCACTTACATTCTGATGATGACGGTTTATACAGCTATCAATGTTCCATACGGGGCTATGCTGGGGGTGATGACGGATGACTCGGACACGAAGACGGTGTTCTCTTCCTACCGGATGTTCTTTGCATACGGTGGTAGTTTCATAGCCTTGTTTGCCTGGGAGCCGCTTTGCACGTGGTTCAGGGAGATGACCGGTTCGGTGACCGTCAGTTGGCAATATTCCATGATTGTGATTGCTGCGTTGTGCTTCGTCGTGTTCCTGCTATGTTTCAGCATGACGAGGGAGTACGTGAAGAGCGTATCTACGGTTTCCATCGGGAAGGACTTCAAATCGTTGCTTGCCAACGTGCCTTGGTGGTTGCTTATCGGAGCGGCATTGTGCTCCAACCTGTTCAATACGGTGCGTGGCGCTACGGCTGCCTATTTCTTCAAAGACTACATAGGCGACAGTATATTCCTGAACCTGGGTGATTTCACAATCCTGTTTTATGCCGGGCTGTTCCTGGGTGTGGGAGAGGTTTCCAATATGATAGGTGTGGTGCTGGCAGTTCCCCTTTCGCGCGGACTGGGCAAGAAATCCACCTATATCGCCACGATGGCGGCACTGGCGGTATTGAGCATTCTGTTCTTCTATCTGCCTTGCACACCGGCGGGCTTCTGGATGATGCTGATTATGCAAATCGTCATATCTATTTGTACGGGTATCGTTTCACCGTTGATATGGAGTATGTATGCCGACGTTTCGGACTATGCCGAACTGAAAGACGGAACGGCTTCGACCGGGCTTATATTCTCATCTTCGTCGATGGCGCAGAAGTTTGGCGGCGCTATGGGCGGGGCGGCTGTGATGTGGATACTGGCATCCTTCGGTTATAATACGGCTGAGGGTGCCGTGCAAACGGAGGAGGCGCTGACCGGTCTGAACTTGCTTATGAGCTGGATACCGGCTGCTGTGGCAGTGCTGGCTATGGTGGTCGTGTACTTCTATCCGTTGACGAAGAAGCGCGTGGAGGAGATTAACGAGAAACTGAAACCCATACGGGCGAAGGGTATGGCTTGACTTTCATTCCCCAAACGGGTTCAAAATATAAACTAATACGCTTTTTTATGGACGTCAAGAATATGCGAAAAGAGATGGAAGAAGAGTTGACAGCCAACATTCTTCCCTTCTGGATGAACCGGATGACGGATGAAGCGAACGGTGGCTTCTATGGCCGCATCACGGGAACCGGAATCCTGATGCCGGAAACAGAAAAGGGTGCTGTATTGAATGCCCGTATTCTCTGGACTTTCTCGGCAGCCTACCGTTTGCTGAAGAAGGAAGAATACTTGTCTGCGGCAACGCGTGCCAAACGCTATGTGATAGATCATTTCTATGACCGCGAGTTCGGCGGTGTCTACTGGTCGCTCGATTGTGAAGGTCGCCCTTTAGATACGAAGAAGCAAATCTATGCCATCGGCTTTGCCATCTACGGGCTGAGCGAATATCATCGTGCCACGGGTGATGCTGAGGCTTTGGAATATGCCGTCCGCCTGTTCGAGGATATCGAAAAGCATAGCTTCGACCCTGTGAAGAATGGCTATTGCGAGGCTCTTACCCGCCAGTGGGGAGAGATTGCCGATATGCGTCTTAGCGATAAAGACGAGAATGAACGTAAGACCATGAACACCCATCTGCATATCCTGGAGCCTTATACCAATCTGTACCGTGTATGGAAAGATGATCGCCTAAAGAAGCAACTCCGCAACCTGATAGAACTATTCACGGACCGGATTCTTAATCCTGAGACCGGACATCTGGAATTGTTCTTCGATGACAATTGGCGGAGTAAGTATCGCATTGTTTCCTACGGACACGATATAGAAGCTTCCTGGCTGATACATGAAGCCGCTTTGATACTGGCTGATAAGACTTTACTGGAAAAAGTGGAACCGCTGGTTGAGTTTATCGCCGCTGCCGCCGGTGAAGGATTGACGCCTGACGGTGCCATGATTTATGAGACTTTCCCGGATAGACAGAAGACCGATACCGACCGCCATTGGTGGGTGCAGGCAGAGAATGTGGTGGGACACGTTAATCTTTACCAACATTTTGAAGATGAAGTGGCACTGCGCAAGGCTTTTCATTGCTGGGATTTCATCAAGAAGCATCTGATAGATTACCGGAACGGCGAATGGCATTGGAGCGTGCGTGCCGACGGCACAGTGAATACTGAGGATGACAAGGCCGGATTCTGGAAATGCCCGTATCATAACGGACGTATGTGCATGGAGATAATGGAACGTTTTTCATAAGTGGTTTAGAGGTTATTTCATAAGTATTTTAGATGTTTGGAATGAGAAGATCGATTGGATTTTGTGTTGTGTTGTGGATAGGGATTGCGTTGCAAGCGCAATCCCTTTATCCTGATTTCAGTAAGATGAATTTCGGTTGTGATGGGAACAGCATCACGGCGGGTGAACAATGGTCGAAGACGGTGGTCGATCTACTTGGATTTGCCACCCATCATAATGTAGCGGTAGGTTCTGCAACGTGGGCGTGCCACCCCGATACCCAGGATTACGGAAGTGCCGGTTTTGCCGGAATATCCGGGGGCTGGCAGCCTACCGAAGACGGGCGTGAATTGCAAATGCGCCATAACAATGTCTCCAAAGTCCATATCCAGAAATTCATTGCCGAGGTGGAGAGCGGGCAATATCCGGCTCCCGATGTCTTTGTCTTTTCTATGGGGACGAACGACAAGGATTTAGGCTCTGCCGAAGAAGCCTTGAGAGGTAATACTCTTGCAGAGGTGGACGTTACCACTATGGCAGGCGGTGCCCGCTGGGCCATACAGACCCTTCTGGAGCATTATCCCAAATGTCGTGTTTTTGTGTGTACCCCTATTCAAACCGGTGATGTAGCCCGCAATGAACGTAATCTGGAGAAGATTGCCATTCTGCGTGAAATCTGCCGTGCTCTCTCCGTACAACTGATAGATTGCTACTCTAATAGCGGTATAACCGGGAAATTCGAACAGCCTTCGGGCAGGGGACGCTATCTGCGCGATGGCTTACATCCCGATAAAGAAGGGCAGGAGTTGATGGGGCGCTATATTGCGAAAGAAATACGGAATAATTTCTTTTAGGTGCGGGTTGATTTCTTTCTGAGCGGTTATGAATTAATTCACCACAGAGTAACACAGGGTATCACAGAGTTTAATCAATTTGAAATCAAAAGAATAGAACTCCGTGAGACTCTGTGTTACTCTGTGGTGAAAACTCATTACTTTCCCATTATGAATTAATTCCGCCAACGGGTTATATAGAGAATACATTCAAGACGCCTTCTTAAGCCACTCCTTCTTCAGCAACTTCTCGTCGAGCAACCGGAGTGCTTCCGCCTTGTCCGTTGCCTTGACCACCAGCGACACATCATTCTCATCACTTCCGTAAGAAATCATCTTCAGCGGAATATTCTTCAACGCATCCATAATCC
The DNA here is from genome assembly GCF_020091405.1 of Bacteroides cellulosilyticus. Lineage (NCBI taxonomy): Bacteria > Pseudomonadati > Bacteroidota > Bacteroidia > Bacteroidales > Bacteroidaceae > Bacteroides > Bacteroides cellulosilyticus. Next base: position 565,124 of record NZ_CP081903.1, on the reverse strand, counting down.
GCGCTTCGGTTTCGATGCACGATGACTTCATGTTTCCTACTACAGAAATGATACTCATCTTATCTTCCACCCATATCCGGGCATACTTATTCAGTTCCCGCAGGATGAGCGAAAGGAAGTTCCCGTCATCCGTGGCTACGGATATGTTATCGTTGGATGAAGTCAACAGACAGGGCATCGTCTTGTATTTGGCGAAGATATCGAAAATCTTGCTGATGAACATATAAGGCCGGAGCGTGTGGTTCGATTCGAACCGGATGTATGTGATAGAATCTTTGGTGGCGACTGCCTTCACCATGTTCCCGTTCAATCTGTTGGCGGATATATAAGTCCCTTCTGATGCCGGGTTCACCGGGTTGAGCAAACGGATGGGAATATTCTCTTTCCATGCCGTAGCCAGACAAAGCGGGTGCAGTATCTGGGGATTGAAGTAGATGAGCCGTTCGGCTTCACTGAAACTCAGGTTCTTTATCGTGTCGGCATCTTTCACTACCAGTGTGTCGTTGCTGTGTATATCGACATCTGTCCATATCCGTATTTCCTCCGCCTGTATGGCTGTCCCTATCAGGGCGGCGGTGTAGTCGCTTCCGCCTTGTTTCAGACAATCGGTCTCACCAAAGGCATTCCTGCAAATGCTTCCCTGTGTGAGAAACAGATGCGTATCGGGGTATGATTTACATATCTCTTTCACCTTCCGGCTGATATATTCCTCATCCGCTTCCCCGTTCATACCGGTGCGTATGAAGTCGAAGGCACAAATCACGCTGTTGTCCACTCCCTGTTCCTGCAAGTAGAATCCCAGTAAGGTGGATGTCAGTAACTCGCCTTGTGCCAGGACTTCCTTTTCGTCGGTAGCGTAGAAAGGCTCCATGCTGTATTTCCATATTGCCTGGAAACAGTCGAGAATGCCCCGGATGGCTTCGTGCTTGATAGTGTCGTCCGTAAGTAGTTCATTGGCAAAGTCAATGAACTGGAATTCCAGCCGGGTTATTTTGTCGTGTGCTTCCTCTATGTTTCGGTTGAAGAAGTTGGCGGCTACCTCGCCCAAATGTTTGGTGACATCTTTGGGAGCGGATAGTACGACTATTTTAGACGTATTGTCTTGAATCAGTTTTGCCACATGTTGCATACCTTTTACGGATGCGGTTGCGTTTCCATCGAATTTGTAGATTTCCATATTCTTCTTTTTTAAGTTATTAATCCAATCTTCTTGTGAAGCCTCCTTGCCATTTCAGAATGGTTTTATCAAAATGGAAAGGAAACTCCCCGCTGCCTGTTCTCTCTTTTCTGCCCTTATCTCCTTGTACTAATGGAGTTAAGCTATGAAATCAGTTTCGGGGCTTTCAGGCTCTCTACTATAAAAGTTCAAAAGATGTGCCGTTCGTATTCGGGAAAAGCTTTATATTTGCACACCCTGTTTTTAGCATTATCAGTTTAAACACTTATCCGAATAAGATATGAGTAAGATTTTAATCGTTGATGACGAGATGCAAATCCGTACCCTTTTGGCGCGTATGATGGAGTTGGAGGGATATGAAGTCTGTCAGGCTGGTGATTGCAGGGCTGCCCTGAAACAGTTGGAATTGCAAAGTCCCGATGTAGCTTTGTGTGATGTTTTCCTGCCCGACGGGAACGGGGTGGATCTGGTGCTGGCTATCAAGAAAGCTGCGCCTAATGTGGAGGTCATTCTACTGACGGCCCACGGCAATATCCCCGATGGCGTACAAGCCATCAAGAACGGGGCTTTCGACTATATCACCAAAGGAGATGACAATAACAAGATTATTCCCCTCGTCAGCCGTGCGGTAGAGAAGGCCGCGATGAATGCCCGTCTTGAAAAGCTTGAGAAGAAGGTGGGGCAGGCGTACTCTTTCGATTCTATCCTGGGAGAGTCCAAATCTTTGAAAGATGCTGTGTCATTGGCGCAGAAAGTGTCGGTGACCGATGTACCTGTATTGCTGACCGGAGAGACGGGAACAGGCAAGGAGGTGTTTGCGCAGGCCATCCATTACAGTAGCAAACGTGCCCGGCAGAATTTCGTTGCGGTGAACTGTTCCTCGTTCAGCAAGGAATTGCTGGAGAGCGAGATGTTCGGGCACAAGGCAGGTTCGTTTACGGGGGCGTTGAAAGATAAGAAAGGGCTTTTTGAGGAAGCGAACAACGGGACTATCTTCCTGGATGAAATCGGTGAGATGGCTTTTGAACTGCAAGCGAAGTTGCTGCGCATCCTCGAAACGGGCGAATATATCAAGATAGGCGATACCAAGCCGACACGCGTCAATGTGCGTATCATTGCGGCAACCAACCGCAATCTGCCGGAAGAGATAGCCAAAGGGCGTTTCCGTGAAGATTTGTTCTATCGCCTTTCGGTGTTCCAGGTGCACTTGCCGCCGTTGCGTGAGCGTGCGGGAGACATCCGCCTGTTGGCAAAGGCTTTCGTGAAGAACTTCTCCGCACAACTGGCCCGTTCGATAACCGAGATCACTCCCGAATTTCTCACTACGCTTGAACTGCAACCGTGGAAGGGGAATATCCGTGAACTTCGCAACGTGATAGAGCGCAGCCTTATTGTTTGCGAAGGGGAACAGCTGACTATTGCCGACCTGCCGCTCGACATTCAGAATGCCCATTATGAACAGTCGGACGAGGAGACTCCCGGCAGTTTTGAACTTTCGGCCATGGAGAGGCGGCACATCGCCCGTGTGCTGGAATACACGAAAGGCAACAAGACGGAAGCGGCTCGGCTACTGAAAATCGGGTTGACGACGCTGTACAGGAAGATAGAGGAATATAAGATTTGAGGTGCATTTCGGGGCGTGCAGCGACGGGCTTTTCGGAAAACATTGCTATCTTTGTGTTGTTTAAAGAGAAAGGAGAACTTGATTATGATGACATTAACTCAAAAGAAACAAGAATTTGCCGTATTCTGCATTGAGAGCGTAGCTGCCCGTATGGGAGTTACAGGAGCCGAAGTCTATGCCGAACTTTACCGTTTGGGCGCTGTCGAGCCTTTGCTTTTCGACTCTTATGAGGTTTTGCATACTCAGAGTAAAGAACGGATTGTAGACGAAGTGATGCAAGTGATGAGGGAGTGGAAGGAGCGTGAACAGCATGGAAGGAGCAAGTCATGTTAGTGTATCATGGTTCTACCTGCCGTGTAGATATGCCGTTGGCGGATGTTTGCCGTAATAATCTCGACTTCGGGCGGGGTTTCTATGTGACAGGGCTACGTACTCAAGCCATAAAATGGGCTTTGCGAGCTGTCAATACGGGCAAACCTCATTGGCTGAATACGTATGAGTTGGACATTGATATTATCCGTTCTACACGTTATCGCTATCTCCGGTTCGATGCTTATAATGAAGCCTGGTTCGATTTCGTGGTTGCCTGCCGTCGTGGATATGATATTTGGCAGCAATATGACGCTATCGAAGGAGGGATTGCCGACGACCGGGTGATTCGCACTATTGACCTTTTCCTAGGAGGCGACTACACCCGTGAGGAAGCTCTTCGACGTTTGGTACATGAGGCGCCCAATAATCAGATGTGCCTGGTCAGCCAGGAAGTGATAGACAATCATCTTCATCCGGTAGATGCTTGCGAACTGTCGCCGGATGATGTAATAGGGATGTCAGGGAAGCTCCAGGCAGGTGTCACCCCGCAACCGGTTGATGCTGCCATGCAAACCAAGTTCAACGGAATTATCCGTTTGTTGTCCGAACATCTCCATTTGGCTATGCCTCGTGCTATGCATTTGTTCTATACCAGTGACACTTACTTGCGCCTGGCAGCCCGCATAGGTGATTTGGCTTGTCAGAGTGATGCATATCTGGCTGATGAGATTATTCTTGAGTTGCAGAGGAAACAGTAGAAGTTTATCATTCTTTGTTTGCTATCTTTGTGTTGTTCAACTGAAAGAGATAAGAGACTATATTATAAACGAATAGGAGGATGGTTGAAGAATTTCTATGCTGCGTTCCGGCGGATTACAAATTCGCTTGAACATATCATTCAATATGACTTGATCTTAGTCTGATTTGAGTATCTATGAAGTATAGTTTATGATCTATCCCATAGAGAACATTATTAGGAACAGCATCAAAAACTTCATATTCTTCATTATGGTATTCATCTTCATAGTCCATTTCAAAGCCTAATGCTTCCATATAATCTGCTATTTCTTCTTCCGTAGCTTCTCGTTTTGCCCTGACATAAGGTTGAACTAATACAGCACAAAACTCATGTATGCTATTATAGGCAAAACCTACTAAAGTATAAGCTACATTATAGAAGAAATGGTTATGTGCTTTTATTCGGATGAAAAAGTTAGTAAGGTCATCACCTGCATACTCAAAGTTATTCAGCTTGAATACAATATCTTCATTACCGGTGAATACTTCATTTTCCCCACCTTTATTGAGGTAAGATAAAGAAAGAGTGTTAAAGTCGATCCATAAGTCATTAAGGGTGGCAAACTCTTTTAGCTTTTCAATTTGCCCTCTCTTATAGCCCTCTGCCGGTTCAGCATTTCCTGTTGCTTCTTTTTCTCTTCTAACGAGATAGGCTGCTTCTGCCAAGAGGTAATCGACTCCAAGGTGCTCTCTATCCATTGCTTATGAAATTCATTAATATAGGTTCTTTCCATGTTTTAACACGTTTTTATGTGGCTGATGCAAATGTAGTAAATCTATCGGAGAAACCCTAGGAAAGCATTGACTAAAAACAAATAATCGGTATGGTGGCATCAGTGGTTTCCGGGAGATTAAAAAAGAAGAATTGAGATGTTACACACGGAAACTGTCGCGGGAACAACTCTTGAACTCCTGAAAAAACTGGAAGCTGAAAAGCGGATGTCCGTCTGCCCCGGCGGATTATTTAAGGGATTTGCATCATATCAAAATACATGGTGCGTGTATGCTCATTTTCTTCGTCTGCAATTAACATCTTGAAGTCATTTCTTTCATAAAACGGAATAGCTTCAAGATAGGCGTCTACTGTTAGAAAGCGAAAGGCTGAATAGCCGTTCTGTCCCAAAAGGACATCTTTCAGATAGGACATTAGTTCGCTTCCTATGCCCTGCCCTTTGTAATATTGGGAAACGGCAAACCGGCCAATCTTGATAGCTGGATAACTGTTGAAGTGCTTCTCATGCGGAAATGCCTTTTTGACTTTTCTCCATGTGGCTTTCTCTACTTCCTGCTTGGATATTTTATCATTCAGCAAACTAATGTAAGCCACAACTCTGCTCTCTTCTTCCAGAATAAACGTATTTGCAATTTTCTGTTTCAAGTAGAATTTCGCATCATCTAAAAGAAAACCATTCAATTCGGTATCACCGCAATCGAATGGTTTCATCTTATAATCCGCCGTCAATCTTATCAGTTCCATAACAAAAATCAGATTTTTATAATCACCTTGCGGCGGAATGCTTCACTTTCTTTACGAATCTGCTCTTGACGTTCTTTGCTCAACGGTTTTACTTCGCGCATCGCTTTTTCAAAACGGGCAGCATCTTCTCCCTTTAGTATCGGGGTTTCCTTGATAGGTCTTGCCATATGGCTTTCCTCCTTTCTATTAATAAATTACAATGCAAAGATAATTGCTTTTTCCTTCATCTCCAAGTCAATCTTTCAGAGAGTTATCTATGGTTGGGATATTTTAATCCCCTCCCCGCAGCCCTAACCCACTGCCCGGAGGGGATTTCCTTGTCCCGGTATATCCTCTGGTCTTTATCCCAGCGGATTTTCTTCCAGTCCACCTTCGCCGGAGCCACCGGAGCCGCCCGAACCGGAGCCGCCTCCGCCCTGTGCCTCTTTGAAGGCGCGGGTGGTGGCATAGACGAAGCCGTTGTCCACCACACCGGCGTTCTCGAAGGAGAGGCCGTCTTTGATGGCGGACATCAGTTCTTTGGAGGGGGTGAAGATGACCTTTACGTTGCGTATCATGGTGGCGGCGTTGAAGGCATCGATGTTGTCGACGCCTGAGCTGCCGAAGCTGAGGCGCAGGATGCCCAGTTTGCCCAGTTGCACGCTGTTGCCCAACTGCAATTGCAGGGGGATGGCGTCGCACACCAGGTTGAAGCCCGATTCCAGTTCCGTGGGGGCGGTAGTGGTGTTTCGGGTCACTACGCGGCACACGGTGCCGGTGTTCAGGCGGTTTTCTACTATGGGCGAGGCGTACCACTTGCCCGGATCGTCCTTCTTCTGAAGGCTCTTGCGTTTCACAAATCTGAATTTTGGCATATATTCCAATCGGTTTTTAGTGTGAAAGCCGCGCAGGCTGAGCCTCTCTGAACACGACCGAACGCGCGACTCCCGGGGTAGGCGACGGAGGGGCGGGACGGAGGGACTTGAGGCTGTTGCCATGCAGCCGAAAAACACTTGCACGGACGCTTGACGAATGCTTGCACAGGCGCTGAAAAATGCTTGCGCTTCCGTTTAAAAATGCTTGCGCTTCCATTTTAAAATGCTTGCGCTTCCATTTTTAATTCCTTGCGCTTCCATTTTCAGCTCCTTGCGCAAGCGTTTTCAGACTCCTTGCACAAGCGTTTTTCCGGTGGCTTCACGGGTTAATAATTCATATCTTTCAGGTTGTTTATAGTATTGCAGGGCGACTGCATTGAAAGTGCCCTTTATTTCTGAATCAGTTACGAGCTACGGGCTACGGGCTACAGGCTACGAGTTACGGGCTACGGGCTACAAGTGCCTTTCGGAACATAGCGCAGCTACTTGTAGCTTGTAGCTTGTAGCCTGTAGCTTGTAGCTTGTAGCTCGTAGCTCGTAGCCTGTAGCTCGTAACTTTACTCCTTTCTGCACCGTTTTGAATCAAACGGACTATCTCCATTCCCCTCCTCCAGTTGGAGGAGGGGTGCCCTTTAGGGCGGGGTGGTAGGTGAGAAAGGAATTCCTTAGGCTTGTGATTTATAGGTATTTTATTGTTTTACCTACCACCTCCCCCTACGGGTACTCCTCCTCCAACTGGAGGAGGAGAATTGAGATAGTATCGCTTATCATTTGCTTCATTACTTTTTCTGTTTTGACATGCCCGCAATTGAGGTGCTCTGCCACTCTTTCACGATATTCTGCCACTCCTATGCGATACCTTGAGGATGCGGATTACAAATCCACTTGTGCGAACGGTATCGGGGCGGAGAACGGTGCCGGGATTACAAATCCGCTTGCGCAAACGGTATCGGGGCAGAGAACGGTGCCGGGATTACAAATCCGCTTGTGCGAACGGTATCGGGGCGGAGAACGGTGCCGGGATTACATGCCCGCTTGCGCGAACGGTATCGGGGCGGAGAACGGTGCCGGGATTACATATCCGCTTGCGCGAACGGTATCGGGGTGGAGAACGGTGCCGGGATTACATATCCGCTTGCGCGAACAGCATCAGGGCAGAGGGACGGACGGCAGACCCCTGATGCGGATTTTGCCGCTGGCGGGGTCGTAACTCCATGCGCCTTTGCTGCTGAATGTCACCTTCGTCACCTCGATGCCATAGGCGGGAAAGCGTGTGGCGTCGTAGGTGGTGGTAGAGATTTCTTTCGTAAAATCTTTGGTTTTCATGAGGTTGTATATCTCTTTATCGGTGGCATCTGCATCGTAGAGGATACTACCGGGTGATGGTGGCAGGTTTGACGTACCTTGCCCGCCTGCGCCGGTGCCGATGCACAGGTCTGTATCGCCAGAGCTATTGTCGCCCACGATGGCACCCATATTTGTGGATATTGCACTTTCTGCTGTTGCATCTCCCCGTGCGTAAGAGCTGTACAGCACCCCGCTTTTATATCCTACCACACCGCCGGCATTTGCTTCTTGTCTATCGGCCTTGGCAATAATTTTTCCCACTCCGGATGCACAAGAGGCGATGTAGCTACTGCCGTAAGTCGTTCCTGCTATGCCTCCGGCTCGGGCTTTTGCACCATAGGCTTTGGCAGAAACCTCGCTGCCTGAGGCTTCGCAGGCAAGGATGGTGCCGTCATTCCTACCCGCTATGCCTCCGGCGTTGCATTCTCTACCCGTATCATTTGTATCGGAAGAAGCGGCGACTTTTACATCGGCCCGGCAATAGCTGATAGTCCCGCCGTTATTATCCCCGATTATCCCTCCGCTATGGTTATCTGCTCGCCTTTGTTGGTTCATATCTGTTTTTATTTCTCCCTGGGCGGAACAGAAGGTGATGACCGCATTGCTAACTCTCCCTGCAATGGCACCGCACGATATATCCGAATTGTGAGACACCTCTATATCCGCATTCCTCAAATGAATGCCTGTGAGCACAGCGGGAGTTGAACTACTTTCACCGATTACCAGCCCAAACAGCCCCCTAAACCATTCTCCACTTTTGATTTTCAGATTGGAGATGGTGTATCCGTTTCCGTTATAGCTTCCTTTGAAATAGTTGTTAGAGGGAGAAACGTAGTTCCCGATAGGCGTCCAGTCGTCTATCCCCGTCAAGTCGATGTCTGCGGTTTGCAGCACGCGGGCGCTGCGGGCTTCTACGAAGGAGGTGCCTATCGTGCTGCCGTTGTTCACTGCGTCGGCAAAGTCTTTCAGTTCTTGGGCGGTGGAGACGGTGAGGTCGTAGCCGGTGGGCGGTAGGCCGGGGCGGATGTCACCGTCGTTCCAGGACAGGTCTTCGTCGGTGGGGGTGATGGAGACGCGGTCGTTGCCGAGGGTGATGTTGTAGGTATGGATGTGTCCGGCTTCGTAACTGCCGCTGAGGATGATGCCGTTGTACCTCTTATCGGGATTGGTGGTATGGATGGTGAGGCTGGTGCCGCCGCTGGGGATGGTGTGCGGGATGATTTGCGCCTCGTAGGTGGCCGTGTAGCCGTCGGGGGTGGCGGCGCAACGGTGGGTGTGTATGACGGCGGTGTTGCCGGTTCCCGTCAGTGTGCCGTCGGTGGGGTTGATGGTGGCGTCTACCGGTGTGCCCTTAACGTCTACTCCGGTCACGTCGAATCCCTGGGTTGGGACTACGGTCTTTCCGTCTGCTTTGATGTTCAGCCGCAACAGGGCGGTGCGGTGGCTGAAGGTCAGTGCGGATGAGGGGTTGCGGGTCAGGGTGGCGGGGCCGGCAAAGAGGAAGTCGGCGGCGGCAAATGCGTCGTCGGTGTCTTGCCGGGAGATGTTGAGCGGGGAGGATAGGGAGGGGAGTTCGTCGGAGTAAGGGTACCAGGCGATGACGCCGTCCTGTCGCTGCTGTCCCGGTGTCCAGTAGAAGGAGTTGTCGGTGGCGGTGGCGGTGAAGCGGCGGTCGGTGCCGTAGACGTAGGGTTTCACTTGGTTGTCGATGCTTACTGCAATGCGGTCGCCCTTGGTGAAGGCATCTTTGGTGACGGGGGCGGTGGCGCGGGTGCGGGTGTCGGCGGTGTGCTTGCCGGAGTTGCCGGGGGCAAGGAGGGAGGCGCCGAAGCTGAGGGCATCGGTGGAGGCGGGGCTTCCGTCGGCGGGGTCGGCGGGGTCGGTGCAGGCGGTGGCAAGCAAGGCGGCGGCGAGCACGAGGGCGGCACTGTGGGCGAGGCTGTGGGCGAGGCGGCGGAAGCGGGTGTATGTGGAGGTTTTCATATCTGTTGCGGGTTATGGGGTGAATATGGGGGGGCTATTTGAATGTCCGTCAGAATTCGGGGGCGATGGGGCCGGAGGGCAGGGCATCGGGGTCGATGGTGTAGGACATGCCTTTAAAGTTGTCTTGGGCATCGGGAAGGAGTTGGATTTCCTGCCCGTTTATGCGAATGGTTTGGCTGTTCTTGTCCTCGGAGTCGAGGAAATAGTCTTTTCCGTCCGAGGGAACATAAAAGACATTGTCGACATACGAGTCTGGGGCTTCGAGAAACTCGGGGAAACGGAACGCGTAGTTCAAACTCTTGAACTTGAGTAGGCATGCCTTTGTGATGCGCAGGCGCGCCAGAGGCTGGAAGAACCGGAGTTCGACAACCTCTCCCGGATAGGAGGTGCTGTAGTTATTGGGGATATTAATCACGTCGATGTCCGGGGTCACTGCTATCTTTCCGCTTGCGTCGGGGTATTGCTGCCCGAGATATCTGGCGTAGATTCGGCAATAGGTGCCCGTGGTGCCGTATAAACTCTTGGGCCACCTTATTTCGTTCTTGTAGTAGTCGCGGAGTGATGTGCATGGGCTTATGTGGGCGGCTTCTTCCTCGTATGTGAGTGAACGCCAGCGGCCTCCGTCCCGTTTCAGGGCGGTGATGTAGGTGGTTTTCGGAGTGTTCGTATTGTCGTAGAATTCGGCACGTATCCACAGTATGTCTCCTTCCTCCCATTGCGCGGCGTCCGTGGTCTGTGCGATGCGGGTGGAAGACCGGTCGGTGAAGCCGGGGCGTGGGGCTATGTCGAAGCGGATGAGGGTGGCGTCATCGGTGGCGGTGTTGGGAAACACGTCGTTGGTGGTGCAGCTTCCCGCACTGAGTGCGAGAAGGAGCACGAAGCCTGTCCGGCGCAGGACACGGGCGAGGGCTGTGAATGGGAGGATGGGATTCATATCTGTCGGTATTTAGGGTTATTCTTTTTTCCGGTGCCGGTCTATTCTTCTTTGGCGTCTACATCGCCTCCTGTGCCTGTGGTCCAGGCGGTGATTTGGGCTGCGGAGATTTCTATCCCGGTCTTGTGCACTTTCACGTTGTAGGTGTAGGAATAGCCGGAGGCAAGTCCTTGCGTGGCGGGGGTTACGCCGGGCAGGTCGAGTAGGTTGAGGGTGGCGCTGTAGTTGCTGCCGCTGACGGTGACGCTGAGTGAGGCGGTGGCGGCTTCCTGCGGCCAGAGGATGAGGGTGGAGAGGGTGTTCTGGGCGGTGGTGGAAGCGGGGATGTTTTCCAGTTTGGCGGCTGTGGCTGAGGCATCGGCTTCGGCGGTTCCGTTAAGGGTGTTGAAGGTGCCTGCCAGTTTGAGGTCGGAGAGGGTGTAGGTCAGTCCGGAGGCGGGGAAGGCCATGCCCATACCTTCCACGAAGTTCAGCTTCAGGCGGCTCATGCGGTGGGTGAAGTTGAAGTTGACTTGCGGGTTGGCGGAGGTGATGCCGTCGGCGTGGCTCCAGAGGTAGTCTATCCGGGGCAGGTCGGCAAGTACCTGGTCGGCGGGGGTGAGGGTCTTTGAGATGATGCCGTTGGTGCCGGGGAGGGTGCCGTTGGAGCCGGTGTAGGGGTAGTAGGCGATGAAGTCTACGGACTTCTTGTCCTGGAAGTAGATGTCGTTGTCCTCGCCTGCGGCGTTCACTACGGCAAAGTCGCCCCTGGTGTCGGTGGCGGTGTACTGGATGTTGGTGTAGGCGGTGGCACCCTCGGTGGAGGTGGCGCTTACGCCGATGCGGTCGTTGTCGTTCCAGGTGGTTTCGCTGGCGCGGGTGTCGGCGGTTTGGGCGATGGTGGAAGTGATGCGGGCGGCTATGGGGCTGTCGTCTGTCAGGTGATTGTCTGATTCGCATGCCGCGAAGAGGAGGATGAACAATGCCGGAGCGGCGAGGTTGCTGAGAATTGAGTTGGTTTTCATAATCGTTACTGTTTTTGAAAGTTGTTAATAATTAATTGTTAGTTTATGAATAAGTAAAATGTTTCTAATTAGTTTATGTACTAAGAGGTGACCGGATTGTCACATTTCCGCGTCTACGTCTCCTCCCTGCACATCCGTCCAATTGACGATGCTGCCACTCGCTTCGGCGCTTTCGGGGGCGTAGAGGCTGCCGCTGAGGCGCAGGGGAGTGAGCCGGTTGGCATTGAAGTTGGTAAAGGCTTCGCTGACGTCGGTTTCGGCGGTCTGCCGTTTGCCGTCGGTGAAGGTGAGGGTGATGACGGTGCGTTGCGGGGCGGTGGCGATGATGCCGGGCATCTGTATGGCGGCTGTCAGCTTGTTGCCCGTGCGGACGAAGGGGATTTGCACGGCGACGGCGCTGCCTGTGGCTGTATTTGCGGTTGCATTTATCGTTTCGCCTGTCACTTCCCCCGTACTTATACGGACGGACGGGGCTGCGCCTTCCAGCCGGGCTTCGATGCCGGTGATGCGTTCGGGGTCGCCTCCGGTGATGGTGAGTTCGAATTGCACCCGGCGGAAAAGCTGGCGCATGGGCAGGCCGACGCGCACGGTGTCGTCGGCTATGACGGTGGTGACGGCGGTGCCGCCGAAAAGCATTCCGGGGTCGGGGCGTTGCAGGCTGCCGCCGGTGGTGGTACGGGCTACGGTGGCGGTGCCGTTGGCGATGCTTACGCCGTCGGGGAGGTTGTAGGCCAGTAGGGTTATGGCGCCCGGAGCAAAGAGTGCGGGGATGGCCTTCTCCTGTGCTTGCAGGACGAAGGTGGAACGGGCTGCCTCGACGGTGTAGTCGGTGGGGATGGGGATGCCTTCGCCACGCTGTGTCCAGTCGGTGGTGAGGATGATGGCGCCCTGGTCGGGGTGCGGGGTGTTGTACAGGTCGTCCTTGATGCAGGCGGTGAGTGTTGCGGCGGTCAGCGTCAGGATGCTGATGGCCTGGGTCAGGGTGCGGGTGCTGATTGTCTTCATTGCTTGTTTCCTCCTATCTTCCATATTAGTGTGATGGCTGCGCTGTTGATGCCCCAGTAGTTGCGGGAGGCGTTGTGTTCTTTATATACGCGTATGCCTGTCGGTGCGAGGGTGTAGGTGTCGTACTCTGCACGGGTATATCCGGCGGAGAGGTGGAAGTCGATGCCCCATGAGGGACGGAACATCCAGAGGTAGCCGCCGGTGATGCCGCCACCGTGATAACTGCCCTGGCGGCCGGTGGAGGTGAGTTTGTAGTTGAACTCTCCGGTGTGGTACATAAGTCCGAGGTAGCCGTGGCGGGCGGTGCCGAGGTAGTGGCGCACTTCGGGGGAGAGGTTCCAGAGGGCGTAACGGCGGTCTTTCTCCTTCCAGCTCCAAGAGGTCCAGGAGGCGTTCAACAGGATGCTGATGTGCGGGGTGGCGTACCACTCGATGCCCAGGTCGGGGGTGAGGGTTGCCCAGCGGAGGAGGTTGGCGCGGAGGGAGAGGGGGATGCATGTTTTGCGGGAGGGGGATGCAGGGGATTTTTTAGACACGGATGACACGGATGACACGGATTTTTTTTCTTGCTGTGGGGTGTTCTCAGGCTGCTGTACGGTATTCTTCGGTTGCTGCACAGCGTTTTCAGGCTGTTACACGGTTTGTTGCGCAGTCGGTTCCTGGGGTTGCGCAGCTTTTAAATCCGTGTCATCCGTGTCATCCGTGTCTGAAAAATCTCTTTCCGCCACTTCCCTTGTATCTACAGGAATGCGGACGGTTACGGTCACTACGTTCCGTTCTTCTTTATAACTGCCCTGATGGTTGGCGGTGATGAAATGTTCCTCGGCCAGCCCTGCCCGCCTGATAAGTTCGGACTTGACGCGATTGCTGCGTATGGCTGTCATGCGGAGGTTTTTCCGGTGTGTGGGTTGTCCGGTGCAATAACCGTTGATGTACAGGGGGATGCTGCCTGCGGTGATGGCTTCCTTGTATTGTTGCAGCAAGCTGACGAGTTGTTCAAGCTGTCCGCCATTGTCCCGCCAGGGAACGTAGAACACGTCTTTCTCCTGCACAAAGCGGAAGATGTAGAGACTGTCTGCCTTCTGTGCCCATGCCGTGGCGAGGCATGACAGGCATAGTAGTTGTATAAGAATAATCTTCTTCATATTTATATTATTTAGTCGTGATTGGGGCTTTCTGTAAAGTCGTGATTAGGGCTTCCTTCCTTTTTGGTCAGGTAGTCGAAAGGGTCTTTGCGCTCCCTTCGTTTTTTGTATTCGTCCAGCTTGCGCTTTGCTTCTCTCATCCTGAAGTATGTCCGCAAGGCTATGCCGGTAAGTATCAGTAACAGGAATACGCCGATGACCTCTGCTATCCACAGGTATTCCCATTGGTTCAACTGTTCCATCCACTCGGAATAAGGCAGTTTGTCTGTTAATAGTTCTATCATATCTCTTGTCGTTTTATGGGGTGGCGGCGGATGTTGGGCGGACTGTAAATCCGCCGGAACCCGCAAGGCTTCACCCCGGTTTTTGTCGTAAGCTGGGGTGAAGGTAGACAATGTATTTGAAAGTGAACTCCCAAAATAGGTAATTAAACTCCCAAAATAGGAATTCACACACTATCAGATGGTTACAAACGATTATTTTTCCTTTGAGATGTTGCGGAAGTAGGTTGGAGACATGCCGAAACGCTCGCGGAAGACGCGGAAGTAGGTGGATGAAGAGTTGAAACCGGACTTTTCGCCCACCTCTGAAACGGACAAAGTGTCGTCTTCTATCAGCAAGCGGGAGGCATATTTCAGTTTCAGGTCTGTGATGTAGTCGTGAAAATTCTTGCCGTCGGTGTTGGTGCGTATGGCGTTGGCAAGATAGGTTTCGTTGGTGTGCAACAATTCGGCGAGGTCTTTACGTTTCAGGTTGGGGTTGGTGAAGAGTTTCTGTTCGTGCATCAGTTCGCTGAGCTGGCAGAAGAGTTGCGATTCTTTGGAGAGGCTGTTGATGGGAAGCACTTCGATGGCGTCGAGTACACGTTCCTCCATCTTCTCCTGTTCCAGGTAGCGCTGGTAGAGGATGCGGTTCTTGCGGTGCAGGCGGCGGGAATAGACGATGTATCCGGCAAATATGATGAGGGTGAGTGTGCAACTGCTTGTGGCGATAAGGAACCAGAGGAAGGAGTTCCTTTGCTCCGTTTTGAGGCGGTCTACTTCGTAAAGGGTCTGGAGCTTGTCCATCCGGGCGGCTATCTCTATCCGTTCGATGGAGTCCTGCATGGCGATGTAGCGGGAATAGAGACGTGTGCTTTCTACGCCTTTCCCCTGGTGGGCGAGTATCTCGGCCTTGCGAAGTAGGTCGTGCAGGTAGAAGGGGAAGTAGCCTTGGTGGGTATTCAGCAAGGTGTCGATGGCAATGAGGGCGCCGGTGTAATCGGCCTGCCGGCAGAGTTGTTCGCAACGGGCTTCGTAGTAGTGTTCGTAGGCACGGGCGGGGATGCCGGGACGCATGAAGGTGAGGGCATGGTCGAGGAGCACACGGGCTTCCTCCTGCCGTCCGGAGCGGAGCATTGCCTGTGCGCGGAAAGCGGCGGCGGTGACGGGGAAGTGCCCGGAGGGGTCGCCCAGGCGGATTTCGTTCCGGTATTCCACATTCTCGTGGTAGCGGTCGGCATAGGTGGTGAGTTTGCCGGTGTCCTCCAGCTTCAGGGCGGTCATGCACAGCCACTCGCAGATGAGGGCGTGGGTGACGAGGGTATTGATTTCGCTGGTATAGGCGGGGCAGACGCGGCAGGCTTCTTCCAGGGCATCCATAGCCTTGGTGTAGAGGTTGAGCTGGTAGTACATGCTGCCCTGCACTTGCAGGGCCATGGCCATTCCCAGGGGTTGCTTTTCCTGCCGGGCGGCCTCGAACATGTCTGTGGCGGCTTGTTGGGCCTCTTCGCGTTGCCTGGCGGTGAAGAGGGTGTTGATATATACCCGGTAGGTATGGAAGTAATAGTTGAACTGGCGGGAACTTCGGAGGAAGGAGAGGGCTTTGTCTACTTCGGTTTGCAGGAGTTCGATGGGGGCTTGGTTGGACAGGCAGATGATGCGGTTGGTGAGTCCCATGGAGAGGGAGACGGTGTCTTGCAGCGTGCGTGCGTTGGCAATGACGGAATCCCAGTCGGCAATGTCGTTGGTGGTGAGGGCGATGCGGGCAAGGGCGAAGTGTTTGTCTTTTCCTTGCAGGGTGGGGGCGAGTTGGCGCAGGGAGTCGACGAGGGAGGTGGCGGCTGCGGGGGGCATCGGAAAGAGGGTGAGGAACACGAGGAGTATGAGTAGGTTTTTCATGCTGTCTTGATTTTATGTGTGTAGCGGCAAAAGTAATAAAAAAGTGAGAAACGGTAGAGAAATGTGAGACTTTTTCTTGCTGTTTTGATAGGGAACCCTTTCATTTTGGAAGGGTGGGGCGGAGGTGGAGTAGCTGCAATGAAATTATCAGCCTGTTGTAAATCAGTTTATTAAGGCTCTTCTCTTTTCTTTGGCACGTCTTTGGCATTGTTGTGATAAACAAGATAATAGTATTAATCTGATAAAAGGTAAAAGACATGGGAATAACGGTTTCATTTATTTTCTGCCTGTTGAGCGGGTTACTCGCCTTCGGGCTGTTTTGGAAATGTGTGGATTGGTTTGAACGGATTTAAAGAAGGAGAGAGAAGTATGTACACAGCATTATTTGTAGTAGGTATTGCGGTTTTCGGGTATTTGATGTATGTGCTCGTGAAGCCGGAGAAGTTTTAGATAATTGACAGTTGACAATTAAGGTATCATTCTATTAATGAATTAGAGAAATGAACACAGAAATTTTAGGTGTAGTCCTGCAAATAGTCCTGATGGTGGCGTTGGCTTATCCGTTGGGACGGTATATTGCAAAGGTCTATAAAGGAGAGAAGACATGGTCGGACTTCATGAAGCCGATTGAGAGATTGATATTTAAAGTTTCCGGCATTAACCCACAGGAGGAGATGAACTGGAAACAGTTCCTGAAAGCATTGTTGATACTAAACGCTTTCTGGTTTGTGTGGGGCATGGTGCTGCTGGTTACTCAGCACTGGCTGCCTCTGAATCCCGACGGTAACGGGTCGCAGACACCGGATCAGGCATTCAACACCTGCATCAGTTTTATGGTGAACTGTAACTTGCAGCACTATTCCGGTGAAAGTGGATTGACTTATTTTACGCAGTTGTTTGTCATCATGCTGTTCCAGTTTATTACGGCGGCAACGGGTATGGCGGCTATGGCGGGTATCATGAAGTCCATCTCCGCAAAGACAACGAAGACAATAGGTAACTTCTGGAACTTCCTTGTATTGAGTAGTACACGTATCCTGTTGCCACTTTCGCTGATTGTGGGTTTCATCCTTATTATAGAAGGTACTCCGATGGGCTTTGACGGAAAGATGGAGATGACCACGCTCGAAGGACAGGAACAACTGGTATCGCAGGGGCCTGCGGCTGCCATTGTGCCTATTAAACAACTGGGTACCAATGGCGGCGGTTATTTCGGTGTAAACTCTTCGCATCCGTTGGAGAATCCTACGTATCTGTCCAATATGGTGGAATGTTGGTCTATCCTTATCATCCCGATGGCAATGGTTTTCGCACTCGGTTTCTATTCCAATCGTAAGAAACTGGCTTATAGTATATTCGGTGTAATGCTCTTTGCCTATCTGGCGGGTGTCGGCATCAATGTCTATCAGGAGATGAACGGTAACCCGCGTATTGACGAACTGGGTATTGCGCAGGATGGCGGAGCGATGGAAGGAAAAGAGGTGCGGCTTGGTGCTGCTGCAACAGCCTTGTGGAGTATTACGACCACCGTCACTTCCAACGGTTCAGTGAATGGTATGCACGACTCTACGATGCCGCTCAGCGGACTGATGGAGATGCTGAATATGCAGATTAATACCTGGTTTGGTGGTGTCGGGGTAGGTTGGATGAACTACTATACATTTATAATTATAGCCGTGTTTATCAGCGGACTGATGGTGGGGCGTACACCGGAGTTCCTCGGTAAGAAGGTGGAAGCACGCGAAATGAAGATTGCGACCGTTGTGGCGTTGCTTCATCCGTTTGTGATTCTGGTAGGAACGGCTCTGTCCACGTATCTGTTTGCCCATCATCCCGACTTTGTGGCAAGCGAGGGCGGTTGGCTGAATAATCCGGGTTTCCACGGGCTGAGCGAGCAACTGTATGAGTTTACTTCGTGTGCAGCTAATAACGGGTCCGGTTTTGAGGGACTGGGAGATAATACTTATTTCTGGAACTACGCTTGCGGTTGGGTGCTTATTCTGAGCCGTTTTATCCCGATTGTAGGGCAGGTGGCCATTGCGGGACTGCTGGCGCAGAAGAAGTTCATCCCGGAAAGTGCCGGTACACTGAAGACAGATACGGTTACATTTGCTGTGATGACTTTTGCGGTTATCTTCATTGTAGCTGCCCTGTCATTCTTCCCGGTGCATGCGTTGAGTACGATTGCTGAACATTTTAGTTTGTAAGTAGTAGAAAAAGAAAGATATGAAAGATAAGAAATCAGCTTCTTTGTTTCAAAAGGAGCAAGTTATGGAAAGCTTGAAGCAATCATTCGTGAAGTTGGATCCACGGGTGATGATTAAGAATCCGATTATGTTTACGGTGGAGCTTGTGACGCTGGTGATGCTGGTAGTCTGCATCCTCTCGCTGGGGACTACGGAA
Organism: Bacteroides cellulosilyticus; assembly: GCF_020091405.1. Lineage (NCBI taxonomy): Bacteria > Pseudomonadati > Bacteroidota > Bacteroidia > Bacteroidales > Bacteroidaceae > Bacteroides > Bacteroides cellulosilyticus. The sequence continues at coordinate 546,902 of NZ_CP081903.1, read as the reverse complement.
TATGGAACATTCGGGTACAACTTCCTGGTGTTCGTCGTTCTCTTTGTTACTCTGCTGTTCGCCAACTTCGCTGAGGCCATTGCCGAGGCTCGTGGTAAGGCTCAGGCAGACAGCCTGCGCAAGACGCGTGAGGAGACTCCCGCTAAAATCCTGATTGATGGCAAAGTCTGCAATATCAGTAGTGCACGCCTGAAGAAAGGTGATTACTTTATTTGCGAAGCCGGTGATACGATTCCGGCTGACGGTGAGATTGTAGAAGGATTGGCTTCCATTGACGAAAGTGCCATCACAGGCGAATCTGCCCCGGTAATCCGTGAGGCGGGTGGAGATAAAAGTTCTGTAACCGGTGGTACGAAGGTACTTTCTGATAAGATAAAGGTATTGGTAACCCAACAACAGGGTGAGAGCTTCCTCGACAAGATGATTGCCCTGGTGGAAGGCGCTACCCGGAAAAAAACACCGAATGAAATAGCGTTGACTATCTTGCTGGCCGGTTTCACACTGGTGTTCGTGATTGTTTGCGTCACGCTGATTCCGATGGCGGACTATACGAACATAGATCATCCGGGAACGTACATCTCGATTGCAGCTATTCTCTCCCTGTTTGTCTGTCTGATACCGACCACAATCGGTGGGCTGCTTTCCGCTATCGGCATTGCAGGTATGGACCGTGCGCTTCGTGCCAATGTGATAACGAAATCGGGTAAGGCGGTGGAAACGGCCGGTGATATTGATACGTTGCTGCTGGATAAGACGGGAACTATTACAATCGGTAACCGTAAAGCTACGAAGTTCTATGCAGCTCCCGGTGTGGACGAACGTGATTTTATAGAGGCTTGCCTGCTGTCCTCCATCTCCGATGAAACGCCGGAAGGTAAATCAATTATAGAACTGGGACGGGAAACAGGTCGCCGCATGCGTGACCTGAATACTACGGGTGCCCGGATGATTAAGTTCACTGCCGAAACGAAGTGTTCAGGCGTGGATTTGCAAAATGGTACTCAGATACGTAAAGGTGCTTTCGATGCTATCCGCCGGATTGCGGAGAGTGCCGGAAACAGTTTCCCGAAAGAGGTGGAAGATGTGATTGCTGCAATTTCAAGTAACGGCGGTACACCGTTGGTAGTGTGTGTCAACCGGCAGGTGGCTGGCGTTATTGAGTTGCAGGATATCATCAAACCGGGTATTCAGGAACGTTTCGAACGTCTGCGCAAGATGGGAGTGAAGACGGTGATGGTGACTGGAGATAATCCGCTGACGGCAAAGTACATCGCAGAAAAGGCCGGTGTGGATGATTTTATAGCTGAGGCCCGGCCGGAAGACAAGATGGAATATATCAAGAAAGAGCAACAATCCGGTAAACTGGTGGCAATGATGGGAGACGGTACAAATGATGCTCCGGCATTGGCACAGGCAAATGTGGGCGTTGCTATGAATAGCGGTACGCAGGCTGCAAAGGAAGCCGGTAATATGGTGGACTTGGACAATGATCCTACGAAGCTGATTGAAATTGTGGAAATCGGTAAACAGTTGTTGATGACGCGCGGTACATTGACCACGTTCTCTATAGCAAATGACGTGGCTAAATACTTTGCGATTATTCCCGCTTTGTTTATGGTAGCCATCCCTCAGTTAGCACCGCTGAACGTCATGGGGCTGCATAGTCCTGAGTCAGCCATCCTTTCAGCTATAATCTTTAACGCTGTCATTATTCCTATATTGATTCCGTTGGCACTGAAAGGAGTACAGTATAAACCGATTGGTGCCAGTGCATTGCTTCGCCGCAATTTGCTGATTTATGGCTTAGGCGGTGTCATTGCACCCTTTATCGGAATTAAATTAATAGATATGGTGGTCAGTTTATTCTTTTAATAAATAACAAGATAATGAAAACTTTATTGAAATCCCTCAAAATAACACTTGCTTTTTGCGTGTTCTTCTCTGTATTCTATATCCTTATCCTGTGGATATTTGCCCAGGTGGCAGGTCCAAATAAGGGTAATGCGGAAGTAGCGACTCTGGATGGTAAGGTGGTCGGTGCCGCTAATGTAGGACAGATGTTCACAAAAGACATCTACTTCTGGGGACGCCCTTCCCATGCCGGTGACGGTTACGATGCTACCAGTTCTTCCGGTAGCAACAAAGGCCCTACCAACGAAGAATATCTTTCGGAAGTAGAAGCCCGTATTGATACTTTCCTGGTGCACCATCCCTATCTGCAACGCAAGGACGTTCCGGCTGAAATGGTGACAGCCAGTGCTTCGGGGCTTGATCCGGATATCACTCCCGCCAGTGCTTATGTACAGGTGAAACGCGTAGCCCAGGCACGTGGCATGGATGAGGCACAAGTAAAGACTCTCGTAGACAATGCAGTACAGAAACCGCTTCTCGGCCTTTTCGGTACGGAGAAAGTGAATGTGCTGAAACTGAACATTGCACTCGAAGAGGCAAATAAGTAGTTAAGCTACAAGCTACAGGTTACAAGTTGCTGCGCTATACTTGTGGGCGAATAATTATTCGCCCGGCTATCATGCCGAAAGGTACTCGTCACTCGTAGCTTGTAGCTCGTATCTTGTATCTCACAGAGAGGCGGACAGGCTCCGTTCATATTTTGCCATGGTGATGTCTAAAAACAGGGTGAACGGAGACACGCCTCTCTCTTTTTAAAAGATTGTATTTTAAAGATTGAATGAATTATGAAACAAGTAAAAAGAACGTTTTTTGTAATAGCAGCCATTGTTGCTGCATGTTTTTTCGGGACAAATGATGTGAAGGCACAGGAATTTACCGTGCAGGGTGATTTAGTAAGCTCTTACGTCTGGCGCGGCGTATATCAGACGGGAGCCAGCTTCCAACCTACACTGGGTTTCGGCATCGGCGGCTTTTCTCTGACTGCGTGGGGTTCCACGGACTTCGACGGTTATAAATCTACCGAAGGCCAGGCAAACAAGGAGATAGACCTGACGGCAGCTTACGCATTCGGCGAGTCCGGTCTGTCACTGTCTGTGGCGAGCCTTTGGTGGGCGGGACAGGGTGCCCGTCAGTATTTCAACTTCAAAAGTCATGAGACGGCACATTTCTTTGAAGCTGGTCTGGCCTATACGTTGCCTTGCGAGAAGTTTCCCCTGTCCATAGCTTGGTACACTATGTTTGCCGGTGCCGATAAGAATGAGGAAGGCGCGCAAAACTATTCTTCCTATTGTGAACTGAACTATCCGTTCAGCGTGAAGTCGGTAGGTTTGAATGCAACCGTAGGATTCGTTCCTTATGAAACTTATACGGTAGGATATGGAAACTCCGGTTTTGCCTTTACCAATGTAGCATTGAAAGCTACTACGGCTATCAGGATAACAGACTCGTTTTCATTGCCTATATTTGCACAGGCTATCTGGAATCCTTGTTTGGAAGATACCCACTTAGTCTTTGGCATAACCTTAAAGCCTTAATGTAAGTGACAGAGGTATCTTGTCTCTATGACTTAGCATAGAATCATTGGCATTGATTGTGGGAATCATTGGCATTGATTGTAGGAATCATTGGCATTGATTGTACCCATCATCCGTATTGATGATACCCATCATCCGTATTGATGATATGCCAACTCACTTACTAATCCCGGCTAACCCATAATGATAACTACTTAAAGGTATGGACAGAGAACAAAACGTGCAACACTTCCTCGACCTGATAAAGAAATCCCGTCGTGGCAAGTTCAAGATTTACATCGGCATGATAGCCGGTGTGGGCAAGTCTTACCGGATGCTCCAGGAAGCCCACGATCTGCTGGACAACGGCGTAGACGTGCAAATCGGCTACATCGAAACCCACGGACGTGCCGGGACGGAAGCTCTCCTTGCAGGCCTGCCCGTCATCCCCCGCCGCCGGATATTCTACAAAGGCAAGGAACTGGAAGAAATGGATTTGGAGGGTATCATCCGCATCCATCCCGAAATAGTCATCGTGGACGAACTGGCGCATACCAACGTAGAAGGCAGTCGTAACGAAAAGCGTTGGCAGGACGTGATGGATCTTTTAGATGAAGGCATCAACGTGATTTCCGCCGTCAACATCCAGCACATCGAGAGCGTGAACGAAGAAGTGCAAGGCATCTCCGGCATCGAAGTCAAAGAGCGCATCCCCGACAGTGTCCTTCAGGAAGCGGACGAGGTGGTGAACATCGACCTGACTGCCGAAGAACTGATAACCCGTCTGAAAGCCGGCAAGATTTATCGCCCGGAGAAGGTGCAGACGGCACTGACCAACTTCTTCCGCACCGAGAACATCCTCCAACTCCGTGAACTGGCCTTGAAGGAAGTAGCCCTGCGAGTGGAGAAGAAGGTGGAGAACGAAGTCGTCATTTCGAGCGTAGGCGTCCGGCACGAGAAGTTTCTGGCATGCATCAGCAGTCATGAGAAGACGCCACGGCGCATCATCCGTAAGGCGGCACGGCTGGCTACCCGCTACAATACTTCTTTCATTGCCCTGTATGTGCAGACGCCCCGCGAGAGTGCCGACCGCATCGACCTGGCAAGCCAGCGTTATCTGCTGAACCACTTCAAACTGGTCACTGAGTTGGATGGTGAAGTCCTCCAGGTACAGTCCCGGGACGTGCTGGATGCCGTGGTACGGGCCTGCCGGGAGCGGCAAATTACGACGGTTTGCATGGGTAGTCCTGCTTTCCGCTTTCCGCAATCCTTGTTCATGGTGTTGAAATACAGAAAATTTGTGAGCGAATTGGCGCAAGCAAACATAGATTTGATTATACTTGCATAAAATTTAATTCATCAGTGCATTATGAATATTCGTACTAAATTAATACTCAGTGTAGGCATTCTGGCCGGTATGATCATTTTGCTGGTTGCTCTCTCCGTAGTGAATCTTCAGATACTGACAGCCACCGAACCGGACAGCCCTGCCGCCATGCCCGGACTGGAACGTGCTTTGCTGTGGATTTCCGTTACAGGTGCTATTTGCATTCTTGCCAGTATCGTGTTGCTGGTCTGGCTTCCCCGTTCCATCAACAAGCCTATCCAGGAACTGACGCGTGGCATCCTTGAAATCGCCAATCATAACTATGAGAAACGTTTGGATATGAGCGGACACGAGGAATTCCGCCAGGTGGCCGATAGCTTCAACAGTATGGCCGAGCGCCTGACTGAATATCGTGCCAGTACGCTGAACGATATTCTTTTTGCCAAGAAGTTTCTTGAAGCCGTTGTGAACAGTATCCATGAACCTATTATCGGTCTGAATTGTGAGCATGAAATACTCTTTATCAATAAAGAAGCACTTACCGTATTGAATCTGAAACGTGAAGATGTAATCCGCCACTCTGCCGAGGAACTGTCCTTGAAGAATGATCTCCTTCGTCGTCTGGTTCGGGAACTGATTACTCCGGGTGAGAAGAAAGAACCCTTGAAAATCTATGCGGATAATAAGGAAAGCTATTTTCAGGCTTCTTACATCACCATTATGAATACGGATGCCGATACGGATGAACCGCAGAATCTGGGTGATGTGATCCTGCTGAAGAATATCACCGAATTTAAAGAGTTGGATTCTGCCAAAACAACCTTTATCTCCACCATCTCCCATGAACTGAAAACGCCTATCTCAGCTATTCTTATGAGTTTGCAGTTGTTGGAAGACAAGCGGGTAGGAGCTTTGAATGATGAGCAGGAACAATTATCGAAAAGCATTAAAGAGAATGCCGACCGCCTGCTGGGTATCACCGGTGAACTCCTGAACATGACACAAGTAGAAGCCGGCAAGCTCCAGATGATGCCGAAGATAACCAAGCCTATCGAACTTATAGAATATGCCATTAAAGCCAATCAGGTTCAGGCGGATAAGTTCGGCATCCAGATAGAAGTGGAGTATCCGGAGGAAAAAATGCCGAAACTGTTTGTGGATAGTGAGAAGATAGCCTGGGTATTGACGAACCTTCTGAGCAATGCAGTCCGTTATTCAAAAGAAAACGGACGTGTCGTTATTGGTGCCAAGCGTGAGGGAGACTTTGTTGAACTGTATGTGCAGGATTTTGGTAAAGGTATCGATCCCCGTTATCATCAGAGTATCTTCGACCGTTATTTCCGTGTGCCCGGCACAAAGGTGCAAGGCAGTGGACTGGGACTTTCCATTTCAAAAGACTTTGTGGAGGCACATGGGGGAACATTGACGGTGGAAAGCGAATTGGGGAAAGGAAGTAAGTTCATTATGCGACTGAAGGGGTAGAGTGATAGGGTGGTAAAGTGATAAGCACTCTATCACCCTATCACTTTATCACTTCTTCACCTCTTCCCACTTCGGCGGGTTTCCCCCCATCAGATGGCGTACAAAGAAATCATAGCGTTTATGTTCCCCGAAATCTTCTCCCATCGTGTGGTGTGCACCGGGAATCACTACCAATTCAAAATCTTTGTTGGCTTTTATCAGTGCGTTCACCACCTGCATGGTTGAGGCAGGATCTACATTATCATCCAGTTCGCCTACCACCAGCATCAGGGGGCGGCTCAGCAGATGGGCATTCTCTACATTCGATCCTTCCTTATATTGATCTCCTACGGGATATCCCAGCCAGAGTTCGTTCCACCAGATTTTATCCATGCGGTTGTCGTGGCAGCCACAGGCGGAATAAGCGGCTTTATAGAATTCGGGATGCAGCAGCACGGCAGTGGTGGATTCCTGGCCTCCGGCGGAACAGCCATAGATGCCTACGCGGTCCATATCCATATACGGATACTTCTCTCCGGCAGCTTTAATCCAGGAGATGTGATCGGGAAGTCCTGCATCTTTCAGATTCTTGTAGCATACATTTTCAAATTCACGTGAGCGGAATGAGGTTCCCATTCCATCTACCATGACGACGATAAAGCCGAGTTCGGCAAGGGAAGTCATGTACCAATTGTACGGAATGAAGGTTTTGGGCACATATTGGTCGCCGGGGCCTTGGTAGATATATTCGATCACCGGGTACTTCCGGTTCGGGTCGAAATTGGTAGGGCGTACAATCAATCCCCACATGTCCGTTTTCCCGTCGCGGCCCTTGGCTGTAAATACTTCGGGGGCTTTCCAACCTTCTGCTTCCAGACGACTGATATCGGCTGTCTCCAGCGGCATCACCACTTTGCCGTCTTCGGCACTGCGCAATACGGCAACGGGGGCTTTGTTTACCATAGAGTAAACGTCTACCAGATAATTCATGTCCGGTGAGAACCAGGCCCGGTGCATACCTTCTTCGGGAGTGAGGCAGGTGAATCCTTTGCCATCGAAGCCGATGCGGTAGTAGCGGATGAGGTAAGGATCTTCGCCCGGCTGCACACCGTTGGCGGAGAAATAAATCTGCCGGTTGTCCTCGTCTATGCGGAGCACTTCGCGCACATACCATTCGCCGCGGGTTATCTGATGGACGGGCTGTGCGGTAGTGCGGTCGTACATGTATAGGTGGTTCCAGTTGTCCCGTTCGCTCATCCAGATGATGTGCTTGTTGTCCCTCAGGTCGTGGCGGAAGCGGCGGGTATAGTTCACGTACTTGTCACTGGTTTCTTCTATCAGAGGACGCACGGCGCCTGTCTCGGCAGAGAGTTCAAGTACACGATATGCCTGATGTCCGCGCTGGTTGTACTCGAAGGTAACAGAACGGCTGTCCGGGTTCCATTCGGGGCCGTATATTTCATACTGCCGGTCGAAGAGGTCGGTGCTGGGGATGATGCCTCGTCCTGTTTCAACTTCATAAATGCAAGGTATTTTGAAAGGAAGTTCGTCTCCCGGTTTGGCATATTCCTGCTTGTGCAGTTTCGGTTGGAGCTGATCTGCCGGAGAAGACTCTACATAGTATACATATCGTTTCTCTACCGGGCGGATTTTGCAGGATGCCACTTTCTTGCTGTCCGAAGACCAGCGGATATAAGCTGAGTAGTAGTTGCTGAGCGTACCGTCAAGGCTCAACTGCTTCTCTTTTCCGGTGGTAAGTTCCTTCACATATACATTCTGATTTTTGATATAGGCGGTATACTTTCCATCGGGTGAAGTTACGGGAGCGGCTTCTTTTTCGTCATCCCGTTCCATCCAGTGTTTCTGTGGTGCATTGCGGCCGGGCAGGTTGCCTTCATTTACCAACTGATTTTTGCGGGTGGCGTACATCCAGCGCTGATTGCCAAATACAAAACGAAGCGTATCTAAGCTCGGGTTCACCCGTAACCGTTCCAGTTGGATTGTCTCGGGCTTTACTTCTTTGCCGGATGCGTTGCTCAGTGCGCTTGACAGACGCTTATGGTCGAACAACTCCTTTCTGTTTTTCTTGTCTGCGTTCACCGATACGTAGATACGGCCTTCGGGCGTATTGCGTACATACCAGAACTGATGTGTGCCTTCTATCCATTGCGGCGTGACGTTGGAGTAGAAAACTTTGTTGGCACTGAATTTCTCTCTTAATGCGTAGGCACGGTTATAATCATCCACTGTGCCTTGTGCGAAAGCCATGCCCCCGCTAAGGAGCATGGCTATCGACAAACCTAACTTACAAACATTCATATCTAACTAACCTTTATTGTACTTCCCATTCATAAACACCTGCTGCATGTTTGTCCGGCAGGGTAATTTCCAGTTTTACTGATTTGGTTTTCACGGGATCAAAGTTTACAGTGTTTCCCGCACCTTTTACAACGCCATATTTGTCGGTACCTGTGACGGGGTGCCACTGGCCTTGTGCATCTTTATAATATACCTTCCAGCTTTTCGGTACACGGCAACCGCCCCAGGGAGCATCGTCGAACCAATATACGGTAGAACTTGATACGGTAGCTTCTGCCGGGAACTCATACGTGATCCATTCCGTAGTTCCCTGTTTGGGCCACCAATGATAGTAGGGCAGGGAGCGGTCATTTTCATCTTTCGGAACCAGGCGGTCGTTGATGGCTGAAATGGAGCTTGCGCGGTGGGATGCGTCTATTTTACTTTCCGAAGCCAGTGTGGCAGGCATGGTGGGGCGGGATGCGCTCAGCTCTTGCGGCAACCATACTTCCATAGCTCCCGAACCACGGTGGGCCCATGCGTAGTAAGGTATCAGTGTCAGGCTCACATCGGTAGTGGTCAGGCGCCCCTGATCGTCATAGCCAAGTGTCTGTGCGCCGGTCTTCAATTGGTTGATGCCATACAGTAGATCGGGCTTTTCCACTACTTCAAACTTCGGGTTGCGGTTCATGAATACGCTGAAGATGTCGAAGTTATTATCCGGGAATTCTGCACAGTATACAATCGGTCCGCGTTCTACGGCAATGCGTCCGCGGTCGGCTTCCACCTTATTGCTGGCTTTCACGGTACGCGGTTCCATGTCTAAGTGTACTTCCACCTTATCACCCTTTTTCCAACGGCGGTCAATGCAGAAATAACCATCCTTCAGTTCATTCTGTACGGCTTCTCCGTTTACTTTTACTGTATACTTCAGACGCTTGCCGTCACTATAGGCATACAGGTCACTGGGAACTACCTGACCCCGAACCCATCCGGGAATACGGACTTTCAGGTTGAACTGTCCGGCGTTATTCTTGTTGATGCCGATGGTGATGTCACCGTTCCACGGGTATTTGGTGGTTTGCTCGATAGAAACAGCTTTGCCATCCACTTTCAGGTCGGAAGTATTGGACATGAAGAGGTTAACGTAAACGTCTTTATCTTTCACTGCGTAGATATATCCCGGCAGGGACGGGATGAAACGGCAGATGTTGGACGGGCAGCAGGCACAACCGAACCAGGGTTGGCGTTGATGTTGTCCCATACTTTCCAGCGGGTTGGGGTAGAAGAAACCGCCACCGTCCAGGGATACGCCTGAAATCAGACCATTGTATAAAGTGCGTTCCAGTACATCGTAGTATTTGGATTCACCGTGCAGGAGGAAAAGACGATAATTGACATACACATTGCCGATAGCAGCACAAGTCTCGCAATAGGCTGACATGTTGGGCAATTCGTAGCTCTTGCCGAAAGCCTCTCCGGCTGCGGTAGCTCCGATACCGCCGGTGATGTAATATTTCTTGCCGACGATATTGTCCCAAATGCGGTCGATGGCATGAATATAGGCAGTGTCTCCCGTCAGGGCGGCTACGTCGGCCATACCTGCATACATATATGCGGCGCGAACGGCGTGTCCTACAGCTTCATCCTGCTGAACCACCGGTTTATGTGCCTGGCTGTATTCATCGGTACGGCTGGTATATCCACGCTGGTCGAGGAAGAACTTGGCCTGGTCGAGGTACTTTTGGTCCCCGGTGACCAGATAAAGTTTGGCAAGTGCCATTTCGGCAATCTGATGTCCGGGGACACGGATTTGCTGTCCTTCGCCTGTACCGATTTCACGGCATACGCAGTCGGCATATCGGATAGCAATATTGAGGAAGTTCTTCTTTCCGGTGGCCTGGTAGTGGGCGATGGCGCCTTCCACCATGTGTCCCAGGTTGTAGAACTCGTGGCTCAGGTCTTCTACCTTTTCCCAGCGCTTGCTTCCCGCCCATTCGTGTGGATGTTTCGGATTCATGGTTCGGCTGGTGTAGAGGTATCCGTCCGGTTCCTGTGCGGCGGCTACGATGACGAGCACACTGTCAATGTATTTGGCCAGTTTCTTATCGGGATATGTCTGCAACAGGTAGCTGGCACCTTCGATGGTTTTGTATACGTCCGTATCGTCGAAAGCGAGTCCGCCTACTTTAATGGTATCACTGGGGTGGGCTGCGTTGACGAAGTTCTGATATCTTCCGGTTTCCTCGCATTTGCTGAATGCCAGGGGGATGGTTACCTCTCGGCTCGCGTTGAGGCGTTGTCCCCAGAAGGAGTCGGTTACTTTCACCGAGGTGAAAGGTACGGGATCGATGGGATACCCGTGCGATTGGTTTTTCACTTGCGCCTGGCTGCCTACGGTGGCGGCAACCAGCAGGGTGGTAACTAATACTTTTCTCATGGTTATTATTCGTTTTATGGTATTATTTCTTGATTGGAATATATTCGTCCCATAGTTTCAGTGAATGCAGGTAGCCCGTGAACGGCCAGTTGCGTTCTGCATTCCGCCCCAAAGTTACGTATTGTGATGGTTTTATCAGCAATTGAATATCTTTTTCGCTAATTAATTTACCATTGATATATACTTGTTCCATGCGGCCGTCGAAACCAATATAGATATGCTGCCATTTGCCGGTCAGCTCTTTCATGTCCTTGTATCCGGCATCTTCGTACCAGCCATAGTGGTTGATGACGCCGCATCGGGGTTCCGTACCGTTTACGAGCATAATCTTTTCCAATTCGTCATGCGAAGTCGTGAAGTCGGCTACACATTCATTTTCAGCAATGGAATCATTCAGTATCCAGGCTTCCAATGTATAGGGGGCATTGTTCAGCAATGTTGCAGGCAGGGAGAAGTTGGATTGGAATACCTGATGACCATCAAAGCTGAAACTTTTCTTGCCTTCCACTTCCTTGATGATGGAGGGGGCTTTGTGGGCTTCGAAGTATCCTTCTATTCCATGATTGGAAAGATAATGTACGGTGTCTCCTGCGGCGAAGTCATCAGCGGTAATGCTTACTATCAAGCCACGCTTTTGCTGATCGGCAGCCGGTAAGCGGACGATATCCGTAGTGGTATCATATTCCTGTTCGGCAGGTGCCTGTTTCCAGTTATAATAGCGCAGATTAGTGATGGTTAAGGGTTCGGCTCCGCTTTGAAGCGAAATCACACCGGATGAAAGGGCGGACTCCGCTTCGTAGCTTTGCCATTCACCTAACCTATGAACTAACCCACTAATTGTATGCTCTTTGGAGGGAGAAAGTAACGGATGACGGTATTCCAGCGTAGTGCCCGGTTCGAGAACCAGTGCGTCGCGTCCGTCAATGCGCTCGGTACGGGCTGATCCTGCTTTCAGGATAAAAGCACCTCCTAACATTCCTTCATTGTTCTGCCATTCGCGGCCATTCCAGTCAGCGGCTGTCAGTCCGAGCCACTGTTGGGGAGCGGAGTCTTCGATACCGGAAAATACCTTGATGTTCCAGATAGCGCCACCGAAACCATTCTTCTGTCCGCCGGTATAGGTGAGGCGTACGAAGCGGGCTTTGGTTTTTCCGAAATCTACCATCGGACTGCCTGCCAGATGATTGTTCCGCTTGTCGGCAAAGATAGTCCAGCGTTTACCATCTGTTGAAGTTTCAATCAGGTATTGATAGAACTGAGTGCCATATTCAAATTGTGTCCAGATCGTTTGTATCTGTTGGGGGCGTCCCAGGTCTATTTCAAGCCATTCCTGTCCCATACCGCGCGGACGCCATAAAGTTCCGTTGTTATCATCTACGGCATATTCGGGACGGAAATTGTCATCATAAGAGGAAGAGGCACGCACGCTTTTACCAAAGGCAAGGTTGGTTGATTTAACAACGGAGGGGGCCAGTGCACCTACGCCGTCATGAGTAGGGATGATTTTCTGAATCGTCCCGTCTGCATTGAATGTCATGCGGTCGATGCAAAGCTGGCGGTGGAAGCCACGGTTGGAGTGTGGATTGTCGTGGCGGTGATAAACGATATAGTAATCATTGCCTTCCTGAAGGATGCTGTGGTGGCCGGGACCGTGAATGGTTCCGTCAGCATTGGTTTCGAGGATGCAGCCGCCATAGGTGTAAGGACCCAGAGGCTTGTCTGAGGTGGCGTATTGCACACGGTATGTGTGGTCGTGGCAGGAACCGGAGGAATACATAAAGTAGTAGGTTCCATTGCGTTTGATTACAAAAGGTGCTTCGAAGAAATCGGTGGCTTCGGTATTGGGGATGAGGCGGGTTTCGGTAAAACTCTTCAAATCGGGAGCTAATTTTCCGGCACCGCAACCAAAGCCTTTGTAAATGCCCCAGGTTCCCCAGTACATATAGACTGAGCCGTCATCGTCCACAAATGTTTGTCCGTCCAGAGTGATGGCATTTGTTACGAAGCGGTCGGGGATGAGGACAGCTTCGCTATCGCCCAGGATATTCTTCCACGGGCCGCGGGGCGTTTCGCTAACGCCGCAATGGATGATGCAGGGTTGGCAATAGAAGTAATAGTACTTCCTGTCGGAGTGCTGCATCACGTCGGGAGCCCATATCCAGTGGCTGTCGGGCCAGTTCATGGGCATCAGGGTCCAGTTAACGAAGTCCTTGCTGATCCATACTTGTGCAGGACCGAAGCCTGCACCGCTGCCGTCGGTGGTGGCGTACATGTAGTAGGTATCACCGAACTTCTTGATGGTAGGGTCGGCGAAATATCCGGGAATCACGGGATTGCCGGCACCGGGAGTATTGAAAGCGGCCTGCGCAAAGGCGGAGACAACTCCTATTAAAAAGGAAGTGATTAAAAGGATGGTTCTATTCATATTGTTACTTTATTGTTAGAAAAATTACTTGCACCGCGCAGCAAACCTTGCTCCAGCGCTACGCTGGTCATTTGTGTATTTCATTATTAATCGGTATCTCTATTTCATAAAAATATTCTTTCAACAGTTTGTACATTTCCGGATCGTAGGCTTTCAGCTTTATGCGACGGTTCATGGAGTTGTGTACCCCATTGGCAGGATCAGCGTAACGGTTACAGTTGAAGAAAGACTGTACACATTCCGCAAAATACTCTTCTTTGTTACTTAATGCATAAGTACCGGTCCATAGTCCTTTTTCTCCAGCACTTTTCCACAATGCTTCCAGTCGGTCATTGAAATCCGGTTCCACACCTGCTATTCCTACCATATGTATCAGATGGGCAAATTCATGAATCAGAATATTTTCGCCCGTATATTTATCTTGTGGTAAAGCCAACAGATTCTCTTCTCCGCAACTGGCGGAGAACTCATCTTCCGGTGCTCCACCGAAACCACGGGCACGCCAGTTCCAGTATGCAATGCTGTCAGGAGAATTGCAGATATGGGCAAACTCCGGTAAATCACAAGTTTCTTCGTCTTTACCGATAACCATCACATGGCAACCTTTTTTCACCATATACGCTTTTACATCAGGGCGTTTGGCCAACATCAGACTGATAATATCGCAGGCCTTCAGCAACGCCTCGTCGCTCACCCGCTCAGATGAAGTGACATATAAACCTTCCGTTTCAATGTATTTCTTGTAGAAAGAAGGAATATTTTTGCCTTCGGGTATTGCCGTCACCGTTCCGCGTATCGGACAGGCTTCGAGTTTCATTGCAAATCCTCCTCCTGAAGCTAAATGCAATTTCATCCGGCTGTTTTTATCTATTGTGAGCGTTTCTGTGCGGTAATCTTCCGCCTGTTTGTTGGCGTTGATGCCGTCAGTGAATAATGTGGCGGTGTAATGGGCATCTGTTGGCAGGAAAGAAAAGTCTATTTCCACATCCCGTTCATCCCAGTTTGTCATTCCGCCGATGTACCAGTTGATGTCTTTCTTACGGACAGTCACAATGTATTCTCCTAATTTGCCTGCGGCGATAAAAGTAGAATCAGTTTCTACAGGAATGGAAGTGATGAAATCTACACATTCCTGTTCATTCAGATAATTTGTCGGTGCATCGCACAGCATGGTGAGGGGGGAATCATGCACGATATAGGCAGCCAGTTGATGACAACGGGTTCCCATACTCATTGGCGTATAGTAAACGGCACGCCAGTCAGCTTTTGTGGCATTACGCATAGCTCCCGGGGTGTAGTCTACCGGACCTGCCATCATACGGATGTAGGGGAAAGTGACATCATAAAGCGGCATGTTATTTTTAATGTCCGTCCATTTCACTTCTTCCATGCCAAACAGACTTTCGAAGTTGATGATGTTCGGATAAGTACGGTTGATACCTGTCGGTTTATAGATGCCGTGCAGGTCGAGCGTCAGTTTATGCTTGGCGGTGGCTTCGGCAATGCGGTATACCATTTCAACGGCTCTCTGGTCGTCGCGGTCGAGGAAGTCGACTTTAAAACCTTTGATGCCCATGTCGGAGTACTTCTTGCAAGCAGTTTCCAGTTGGCTGTCGAGTACGTTGAATACTGTCCAAAGTATGAGTTCCACTCCTTTCTCCTTTCCGTAAGCGACCAGCTCCGGGAGGTTCAGTTCGGGAATGACGGTCAGCATATCACCGCTTTTGGGGTCGTACCAGCCTTCGTCGAGCACAATAAACTCGATGCCGTTGCGGCTGGCGAAATCTATATAATATTTGTAAGTATCCATATTGATGCCTGCCTTGAAGGGAACACTTTTTAGGTTCCAGTCATTCCACCAGTCCCAAGCCACTTTCCCGGTTTTTATCCAGGAAGTGTCGCCTATGCGGTTGGGGGATGCCAGTGCATAAATCAGATTGTTGACGGGCATATCCGTATCTTTTTCCGTCACAGCCAGCACACGCCAGGGATAAGGACGGGCGCCTTTGCTGCGGGCTATGAAATCAGTTGTCTCTGTCACATACTCCTGTCTGCGCCAGGGGTAGAAATCTGTCTTGATGGGGTAGGGGGCAAATATTCCTTTCAGGGAGTAAGTTGACGAGGAGACAACTTTCTCTACAAACATACCGGGATAAGCTTCGAGGTCAGACTCCAATATCGTCAGCTTGGCTTTACCACAGTCCACGGTTACGGGCAGGAAAGCCGGTTTCGGCTGTGCCTTCGATAGTGGAGTGATGTCGTAGACATTCTGGAACGCCATTGCCATTGGCTTCTTATCGTTGGTTGTATAAGGAAGATAGGCTGTGTAATCCTGATTGAAGTTAAATTCTGCCACTTCCTCTTTGATGGTTACTTCTGTCTTTTGCGTTGTGTAAAAATGATAAGCCACTCCTTCATTATAGGCGCGGAAGGTAATGCCGAAATCACCTTTCAGCTTCAAGTTGAGTTCATTGCATGTGGCTATGAACTCCTTGAAGCGATAGAAAGGAGATGCTACATTATCCCTGACCTTTTTCCTTTTAATACCTGTTACCTGAGAATTGTTTCCTATTGTAGTTCCGTCTGCCAGAACTAATCCTATGTTAGAATGAGAGAGAATTGTATCGTTTTCGTGCATCACCTGATAAGACAGTTTGTCTCCGGTAGTAACTTCTACCTTCAACTTCCCATCGGGAGAGGAGAGCGCATATTTCTTTCCGGGAGCTGCCCCGAGTGGATTATTTCCGAGGTATAAAAATAAGGAAATAACGACTAATTTGAGAGATGTGCAGTTTTTCATAATCGATTAGCTCTTTATTTGGTTCGTGTGCAAAGTAAACGAAAAAAGGATGAACGGAAGGATTGAATAATATAATGTAATAAAAGAATAGTCCAAGAATCACCCTTTTGTGATATTCTTGGACTATGTTTGGATTATCTTTTTAGTCTTTGGACTATTTTTGCATAGGAGTCGATTAGGAATTACATCTCATAATCAGTTCCTTTAAGAGGGTACTTTTATAACATAGCTGTAATTTGTTTTTCCAATGCTTGCTTGATAAAAGCATTGATTGAGATTCCGGCACGTTGTGCCAGCATTGCCACACGGCTATGTATTTCAGGAGTTAGACGAACGTTTAATAATCCTGAGTAACTTTTATGTGGCTGTATTCCTTCCTCTTCGCAATATGCCAGATAATCATTGACCGCCTCATGGAATGCTTCTGTTAATTCCTGAACGCTTTGTCCCTCAAAGTTGACCATTCCATTTATTCCTTCTATTTTGCCGAAGAAAATACTGTCCTCTTCACTGAAATTGACAGAACCAATGAAGCCTTTGTACTTTAACGTGTTCATAATTATACTCCTTTCTTCATTTTATAAAACCTGCATCCGTCAAATCATTCAGTACTTGCTTCATGGCATAACTTTTAATGATATTGCCGGGATGGGGTTTATGAATCATTATCGGGCGTTTATCTTCATTTTTAAAGATAACTCTCGAACCGGAGGTTTTGCCTTTATTTGATTTTTTATAACCAAATATCAACAACAAACGCTCCATTTCCTCAAATGTAAAGTTTGTGGGCAATGTCTTAAAACGTTCGATAAGTTTTTCTTTTGTACCCATTCATTTATAAGTTTTTGCAAATGTAACTACAAAATAGTTACAATCCAATGGAGGTAGGTATAAAGTATACAAAAAATATTCATAATTACTCCAAAATGAATGAATCTATACTCTGTTCCCTTCCTGGAATGTACTTGCTCCGTACCTTCTCCGTACTTTCTCCGTGTAGAGGTACTTCTGAGCGAAGAATGTACGGAGCAAGTGCATCCCAGATACGTTTCGGGTATAATATCTGTAGCCATGAAAAAATAATCCAAGCCAATACAATAATAATCTAAATATCCTCCAGAGCCTTTATAGCCCGACTATTTTTGCATTCATATGGACTTTCGTTTTATTCAGTTTAAGATAAATCCCTTTCCTTTGCCGTACACTTTTGGTAACGAACTAAAAATACATATATGATATTATGAAGAAACGAATCCAATTCCTTTTCGGTAGCATCGCCCTCTTGGGTATGATTGCTTGCAGCGAACCCTACGTTCAGCCTGATGCTCCGATAAAAGAAGTCCCTTTCACACAAGTCCACCTGAACGATAACTTCTGGACTCCGCGTATTGAAACCAATCGCACCGTCTCCATTCCTTCTGCATTTAAAGAATGTGAGAAGAACGGACGCTTCGATAATTTTGCCATTGCCGGAGGATTGATGAAAGGTGAACACCGTGGTGATTTCTCTTTTGACGATACCGATCCTTATAAGATAATAGAAGGAGCTTCCTACTCGCTGGCTGTGAAGTATGATAAAGCACTGGATGCTTATCTGGACAGTGTCATAAATCTTATTGCCGCTGCCCAGGAACCGGACGGATACCTCACTACATGCGTAACTAATAAGTGTTACCGCCTTTCCGGCTGGTGGGGAACGCATCGTTGGGAGAAAATCAACAGCCACGAACTTTATAATTGCGGTCATTTGTACGAAGCTGCGGTTGCCCACTATCGCGCAACAGGCAAACGTACCTTGCTCGATGTCGCTATCAAAAACGCCGACCTTGTTTGTCAGGTGTTTGGTCCCGATGAAGGGCAAAAACATGTTCCTTCCGGCCATCCCATTGCCGAAATGGCACTTGCTAAATTATATAAGGTGACAGGCGACGAGAAGTATCTGAAAATGGCTAAATACTTCGTAGAAGAAACCGGACGCGGAACGGACGGCCACCACCTCAGCGAGTACAGTCAGGATCATAAACCTATTTTGCAGCAAGATGAGATTGTGGGGCATGCCGTGCGTGCCGGATATCTTTATTCCGGTGTTGCCGATGTGGCTGCCCTGACTCAGGATACAGCATACTTCAACGCCCTGAGCCACATCTGGGAGAATATGGCGAGCAAGAAACTTTATATAACCGGCGGTATCGGTTCACGTCCTCAAGGCGAGGGCTTCGGTCCCAACTATGAGTTGAACAACCATACCAACTATTGCGAAACTTGCGCCTCCATTGCCAATGTCTATTGGAATCATCGCATGTTCCTGGCTACAGGTAATGCCAAATATGCCGATGTATTGGAACGTGCTTTATATAATGGAGTCATTTCTGGTGTTTCTCTCAGTGGTGACAAGTTCTTCTATGATAACCCGTTGGAATCCATGGGTCAGCACGAACGCCAGCATTGGTTTGGTTGTGCCTGCTGTCCGGGCAATGTGACCCGTTTCATGGCTTCTGTACCTTATTATATGTACGCTACTCAAAGCAATGATATTTACGTTAATCTTTATATCCAGAGCAAAGCTGATCTGAATACGGAAAGCAACAATGTAGCTTTGGAACAGACTACTGATTATCCTTGGGAAGGAAAGGTTTCCATCTCGGTTACTCCAGAGAAAGAGCAGGAATTCGCTTTGCGTTTCCGCATTCCGGGTTGGGCGCAGGATGCTCCCGTGCCGACGGATCTTTATTCATTTACTGATAAAGCAGGTGCTTACAGCATTTCAGTTAATGGTAAAAAGATAAATGCCAAGCAGTATGATGGCTACGCCACTATTTCACGTACCTGGAAGGCGGGTGATGTAGTAGAAATTAGTCTTCCGATGGATGTACGCCGCATTAAAGCCAATGATAATGTAGAGGATGACCGTGGTAAACTGGCTATCGAGCGTGGTCCTATCATGTTCTGTCTGGAAGGCAAAGACCAAGTGGACAGCATTGTTTTCAACAAATTCATTCCCGATGGAACATCTATGGAAGCTGCTTTTGACGCTGATCTGTTGAACGGTGTTGTGGTGCTGACCGGTCATGCGAAAGAAATAGGTAAAGACGGCAGTGTGAAAGAGGTTCCTTTCAAAGCTATCCCTTATTCAACCTGGAATAACCGTGGTGCAGACCAGATGGCAGTATGGATTCCCGAAGCTGCCGAGTATGCCCACCCCACTCCCGAACCGACAATTGCCAGCAAGGCACGTACGCTGATGATACAGGCTCCTATCCAGAAAGACGCTCCTGAATCTGCCTCAGTTGAAACTTGGGCATGGGGTGTGAATGACCAATGGGAACCGAAACGTTCATCGGATATTTCTAAGCCTTACCACTATTGGTGGTTGAGAAACGGAACGCTAGAAACCTTGGCCTATCAATTTGATCAGCCTTACACTGTTTCAAACGTAGAGGTTTATTGGCTGGACTTCGATCATTACGATGGAAACTTCCGTGTGCCGGAAAGCTGGAAACTCTACTATAAAGATGGTAAAACTTGGAAAGAAGTAGAGGCATTGAGTGAGTATGTGGTGAAGAAAGACTGCTATAATAGCCTTGACTTTAAGCCGGTAAAAACGACAGGATTGAAAATTGCCGCTCAGTTGCAGAAAGGTGCTTCGGGCGGGGTGATTGAATGGAAAGTAAACTAAATCCATTTTTTTAAAATTAAAAAATAATAACTTGTAATTGAATAGTAACCTTTTAATTAAAGATGTAATATGAAAACACATGAAAATCGAGCCTTGTTCAGCAAAGCTGTTCTAAGGGCTACGGCCTGTCTTTTCCTTGCAGCGGGTGTCGGCATCAGTCCGACAGCAACGTTTGCGGAAACAGTGGGAGCAATGGACATCGAGGCTGTACAACAGCAGGTGGTAACAGTCACGGGTGTAGTAAAAGATAAGAGTGGCGAGCCTATTATTGGTGCCAACATTCTTGAGAAAGGAACCACTAACGGTGTGATAACCAATGTAGACGGCCAATACACACTAAAGGTGAAAGGTGCCAATTCAGTATTATCTGTTTCTTATATAGGCTATAAGGCACAGGAAATAACGGTAGGAAACAAGAGAAAAATAGATATTACTCTTGCCGATGATACGGAGTTGTTGGATGAAGTGGTGGTTATCGGTTATGGTACGCAGAAGAAGGGTGATGTGACGAGTGCCATTGCCAGTGTGAAAGCTGAAGACTTCTTGGTAGGTAATTTTAATAATGCGGGTGATTTACTGAAGGGTAAAGTGGCCGGTTTGACCATTGCTAAACCTTCGGGTGACCCTAATGTAGGCACTGAAATCAGTCTTCGTGGTATTGTCTCTGTATCGGGTAACGCTTCTCCATTAGTACTGATTGACGGAGTTCCTGGTAGCATGAGTACTGTTCCTACTGAGAACATAGCCTCTATTGATGTACTGAAAGATGCTTCTGCTGCCGCTATTTATGGAACGCGAGGTGCAGGTGGAGTTATTCTTATCACTACCAAAACCGGCATGCGCGAACAGAAAGCAACTGCCACTTATTCTGGTTACGTCTCATTTTCTAATTGGGTCAAGAAAGCAGATTTCATGACTCCTGATGACATTCGTGCAGGAAAAACACAATATAATGACGAAGGGTATGACACTGACTGGCTCGATGCGGTGAGTCGTACTGGTGTGACACATAATCATAGCTTTTCTATCACAGGCGGTTCTTCTACTACCTCTTATTATGGTAATGTAACTTATCGCAATCAGCAGGGGGTAATGAAGAAGTCTGGTAACGAAGACTTGAGTGTGTCGTTTGATGTGAGTCATTGGATGTTCAACAATATGTTGAAGGTAAACCTAAACATTGTGCAAGACAATTATAAGTATTTGGATAAGTATGATGCTTATGGAGTAAATAGCCTTACGCAAATTTATAGACAAGCTGTAATTCGAAATCCGACTTCTCCAATTTGGAATGAAGACGGTACTTACAACGAACGTTCACTGTTACAATACTACAATCCTGTTTCGTTGCAGAATGAAAGTACAGGTGAAACAAAGGAAATAAATACTCGAATTACCGGAAATGTAACTTTTGAACCGATTAAAGGATGGCAAACTAACTTAATGTTGGCCAGTCACCGTTCAACAGGTAAAACCGGTTCATACAACACTAAGTATCATACTACTACTGCGATTGGTAACCTGACTGGCGAGGCAAGTCTAAGTGATAATTATGATCGTACAGATTACTTGGAATTGACTTCTAAATATCACGCTACATTTGCAGGAAAGCACCGTTTTGAAGGTATGGTAGGTTACAGCTGGTCAAGAAATACTTATGAGAGTGCTGGTATGTGGAATGCCAATTTCCCGACAGATTACTTTGGTTACAACAATATGGGTGCCGGTGAATATCTTACTGATGGTAAGGCTTCAATGAGTAGCTCAAAGACAGAATCGACTTTGATTGGTACATTTGCCCGTATCAGCTATGGTTTTGATAATCGTTATAACATTTTGGCTTCTGTTCGTTACGAGGGTTCTTCCAAGTTTGGTGCCAACCATAAATGGGGCGCTTTCCCTTCTGTTTCCTTGGGTTGGAATATCATGAATGAGAGTTTTCTGGAATCGACTCGTAACTGGTTGAACAATTTAAAACTTCGTGCCGGTTATGGTGTGACTGGTGTAATTCCGGCTTATTCTTACCAATCTATTGTTCGCTATAGTTACTCCGGTGGTAATTATTACCGTGATGGGAAATGGGCTAAAGGATTGAAAGCATTATCAAATGCCAATCCTGATTTGAAATGGGAGATTGCCAAAGAACTCAATGTAGGTCTGGACTGGGGCGTATTGAATGACCGTTTGGGTGGTTCCGTAGACTTCTATGTAAAGAATACCTCGGATATGCTTTTTGATTATGCCGTACCCAGTCCCCCTAATTTGTATACTTCTACCCTGGCCAATGTAGGTAAGATGCGCAATTCCGGTATCGAAATTATGGTTCGTGCCATTCCTATTCAAACCAAAGATTTTGAATGGAATACTGCACTAACAATGCAACATAATGCCAATAAGTTGGTAAGCCTTTCCAATGACCTTTATCAGACTGAGAATATTCTTTGGCAGCAAGGTGTAGGTGACCCTGTGAGCCAGTATACCCACAAAGTGGAGGTAGGCAAGAGCTTTGGCGAAATCTGGTCACTGAAAGCAGTTGGTGTATCAGAAAAGACAGGTCTGTTCTTGATAGAAAACCCGGAAACTGGCCAGGCTGCCGAATTTTATCAGGAAATGCGTAACGACCGCGACAACTGGTACCAACGTATGGGTAATGGCATTCCCAAAATCTCTATGGGATGGAATAATACATTCCGCTATCAGAATTTTGATTTGACTATGCAGTTTACCGGTCAGTTTGGCTATAAGATTATCAACCAGCAGCGTGTGTTTTATGAAAACAACGCCCATGCTTACAATAAGTTGAAATCGGCAGCCGATGCAATTGGCGGTATTCGCCCACTCTCTGCACAGCAGTCACAAGTAGTAACCAGTTATTACATTGAAGATGGTGATTACTTGAAACTGACCAATATGACTTTGGGCTATACTTATGACTTTAAGAAAAGTACTTATGTAAAAAGCATACGCTTCTATGGTAGTATAGATAATCTTTTTACAATCACTAAGTACAAGGGATCTGATCCGGAACTCGGCAGCAACAACTTTTGGACTGCTGGTGTAGACAGTCGTGATAAATATCCCACTGTACGTTCATTCACTGTAGGTTTGAACGTAACTTTCTAACCTCATTAAAAGCAAAATAATTATGAAATATAATACGATATTTAAGAAAGGTGCTGTCGGTATATTATTTGCCGGTTCAATTCTGTTAGGCAGTTGCACCGATTTGAGTGAAACCTTATATAGTGAACTTCCTGGTGATGGTAGCTACGAATTTACTGAAACCGAGATTGCGGCTCAATATGGTGTAATTTACGACCGTTTACGCGATATGTACGATGGCTGGGAAGGTTATATGGATATTAGCCAAGAGTGTGGTGACTTGATTATGACCCCTTACCGTACTTATGGAGGATGGGGTGCACAATATGTTTCATTGCACAAGCATGAATTCCATCCTACTATTAATCATCTTTATCGCCCTTGGTACTCTTGTTATCAAGGTATAAACTCTTGCAATCAGTTGCTTGACGATGAAACCATCAGCAGTAACGAAAGAGCAACAGCCGAGTTGCGCACTTTCCGTGCGCTGTTCTATTATGTATTGTTCGATTTGCATCGCAATATTCCTGTAACTACTACTTTGAAACTGCCGGCCGACTATATGCCGAAACAGGAGACTCCGCAGTTTACTTTCGATTTCATAGTGAAAGAAGTAGAAGAGTCGAAACCATTGCTTACTAAAGAAGTGGAAAAAGGACAGCTGAATTACTATGGTGCCTGTATGCTACTGGCAAAGATGTATCTGAACCATGATGCTTGGTTCCCCGATGCTCCTGATAATAAATACTATGGTTTGGCTATCGAACAGGTGAATGAAGTCATCAATGATGGTGCCTATACATTGGCCGAGAATTATCGTGAGCCTTTCTCCGTAGCCGGGAGCAAGGAAAATATATTCGAACTGATGTATAGCAATAAATATGCTGGTCATGGTACGAACCACTTCTGCAAATGGTTTCCCGCCATCTGCAAGGATGTATTTGGCGTTTCGTTCGACCCTTGGAATGGAAGTGCTTGCGTACCGCAGTTTTTTGATACTTATGATGAAGATGACACCCGTAAGGCTGATACTTGGAAATGGGGCGTTCAGCGTGACCAACAAGGAAATATACTCTATGATAACGGAAAAGAGGTGAATCTTACTCCCGAAGTATGGGCTATTGAAAAGCCAGGTGCAGGTGACTATCAGGGTGCTCGTTTATGGCTCTATGAGATTCAACCGGGTAACATTGGTACCAGTGATGACAATGTACCTTTCTTTCGTTTGACAGACGCCTACTTTATTAAGGCTGAATGTTTGCTCCGTCTGGGCGGATATAATGGTGAGACAGAGCAGGATGCTGCGGATATTGTAACGATGATTCGTCGTCGTGCATTCAAAAACAACCCTGAAAAAGCAGTCCGTACTGTTGCCCAACTGAAAGGAGGCAGCGTATACGATTATGGATTGCGCGAAACGCAAGGTACGCTTGATGATGACAAGAACCTTACCAATGTTGAAGTTATTACTACTCACGAAGGTGGTGATGATATCATTCTTGGTGGTTTGCTTGATGAATTGGCTTGGGAGTTTGTGTATGAACACCACCGTCGTCAAGACCTTATTCGCTTCAAGATGACTAATGGATGCAATGTTTTCAATGGTAAGTCATGGTTCGGCAAGAGTGCTAACACTAATCCGAATGATCACCATCTTGACATCTTCCCCATCCTGCAGGATAATCTGGATGCCAATCCTAACTTAGTTCAGAACCCTGGTTATACAACCGCAAAATAAAGAACCATGAAAAAGAAATTAATCTATATACTGATGATTTGTGGTGCGTTGTTTATGACAACCGCTTGCAGTGAAGAATATACAGATGCTACAAGTATGCATGTGTACGGTCCAAATGAGAATCCACCCGTGAAAACAGATGAAAAGGGAACTGTAACCAGTACCTTTGATAAAAAAGCTGGCGATCCTGTTCCTGCTACCATTAGTATCGAACAATATGAAACAATAATACAGCAACAGCTCGGCATGACAGTAGATGAACTGATGAGTGCTATTGAGAGCGGGAAAGTGGTTGTCTGTCCCATTAATGCCTCCCGTAGTGTATGGAACAAAGCAAAAGCCAATGTAGAAGGGAAGAAATATGGCTGGTATGTTAATAAAAACGGTAATGTATGTGAAATTGATGATGTATCCTTGTATGGCATCATTGAATTCGATGCCGCAACCAAATGCTTCAATTTTTATCCCGATGGAAATGCCGGTGGTGCAGCTTCGATAGAGTTTGGCTTTGCCCTTGATGGACCAAACTACAATACGGCTATTCGTTTCGTTATGGCTATGACTGTATTTGATAAGAGTTTCATCATTCAGGATATAACGATTCCTGCTGGTGACTATAATGCTTATTCGTTGACATTCGAGAGTGTAGCTGAAAATATCAATTATGTGTTTGGCATGTCTTCTGCCGAATTGGTTGCTGCTGTTTCTGATGGCGCAGTAAAACCTTATATAATGAACCTTGAAACTAATGCATATGTTTGGGACGGCACTTCTACTGCAAATAATGGTGGTTACTGGTGTAATGCAAATAACGAAATTTGCACTTGGGGAGCAGATGGCTTCTCTTTCTTCATCGAGCCTTGGTTAGAGGATGATCCGGCTTGCATGGCTATCGGACGTGCTCCGGGTATCGCATCGGGAACTACAATGATGGTTAAATTTGGTTTGGCTACTCCTGATAAACAAAAAGCGATGTCGTTCCTTTTGAACGCAACTTTCGAGTAATACCTTATTTTTAAACTTTCTAAAACAATATAAAATGAAAAGCAATATACGACACTATTTCTACTTCGCAGCTATGTTGATGGTTGTTAGTGGAACATCGTTTCTCACTACTGCATGTGAAGATGACGATATGTCAAAACGTGTAGCTGATTATGATCCTCGATATAAAGGTTCTATTGCAGGTATGGAGGCCGATTATGCGGTTGAAGCCGAAGACAAGAACTTGGAAATAAACTTTAAGAGTGACATGGACTGGACGGTTGCCGTTGTGGATGCCGAAGGTAATGCCTGTTCATGGGCTAGTGTGTCACCTGCTGAAGGTAAAGCTGGTGAAGAGTTGAAGTTGACTGTGACCATGCAGGAGAACGAAGACACTGCCAATGACCGTTCTGCCACTGTTACAATCTCTACCGTAAAAGGTCAGTCGCAGGCTATTAAGTTGGTTCAAAAGTATAAGGTATTGTACCTGAAACCTGATGAAATTAAAGATTATGCCAAATACATTTGTCCCGGTGCCGGAAATCCTCACTTCGAGGAAGGTCCTGAGTATATGCTTCGTCATGACAGCTACTATTCATGGCATCGCATGAAGCAAAGTGAACACTTCTTTGTATTCTGGTCACCGGAGTTTGGAGAAGATCCAAATGCGGAAAGCGTTTCGGCTGCCATGCGCGTAGATATTGATGACCTTCTTAAGAAAGCGGAGTTATACTTCAATACCAATGTTAACATTCTTAAGATGGCGACTTTGGGTGAAGGTAAATCTATGCTTGACGATTATAAGATGCAGATTTATCTGATTTATCAGGATGAGTGGCTTGCCACTGGTTCTGGTTATGATGACAAAATAGGTGCCCTTTGGGTAAATCCATCTACTTGTCAGCCTGTAGGGTCTACCATAGCTCATGAAATCGGTCACTCATTCCAGTACCAAGTTTATGCTGATAAAGTGAACAAGCAGGGGGCTCCGGCTGATTTACATCATGGATTCCGTTATGGATTTGGCCCCGATGGTGCCGGAGGTTGTGCTTTCTGGGAACAGTGTGCGCAATGGCAAGCTCAACTTGACTATCCGGAAGAAATGTTCGGCTATCATCTTGATGTTTGGAAAAAGAATTATCATCGACACTTCAACCATGAATGGATGCGTTACGCCAGTTACTGGTTGCAGCATACTTGGGTAGAGAAACATGGAATTGATGCATATGGACGTATTTGGCGTGATTCGGAATATCCTGAAGATCCATTGCAAACTTACCAGCGTATATATTGCGGTAATAATCAGAATGTTCTTTATGCTGATCTTTATGACTATGCTTCACGTATGGTATACTATGACTTGAAGTTTGCCAATAATGAAAGTAAACCGGTGACTGTACCTGATTATGTGAAAGGTGATTATAGTACTGATTTATACAAGGTAGGCGACCTCAAATATCAGGTGGGTTATGCGAGTTGTCCCGGAACTACCGGTTTCAATGTTATTAAAATGAAAGTGCCTGCTGCCGGTACTACAGTTTCTACTACGGTTGGTGCTATCACTCCCGGAAGTGCTCTTGCCAAGGGAGATAAAGGCGAGCAGGTAGATGGAGATGGAAAAGTTGTGGCTAAAACCACGGCCTACAATACTTCGGATAATACTTCATCTGATTACCGTTATGGTTATGTAGCTATAGTAAATGGTAAACCGACCTATTCGGAAATGAGCAAAGGTGCCGAAGGTACGGCTTCATATATAGTACCTGCAGGCACCAATGAACTCTACTTCGTGATAATGGCTGCTCCCGATGAATACAATCGTCAGTATTGGAATGATAAGGAAGAAGATGACGAACAATGGCCTTATACTATTACTTTGAGTGGCACCGACGTGGAAAGTTATAATGATGTAGTTGAAGTGGTGCTTGATCCGAATGCTAAGCCTAAAAGCGTTGAGATGATTATTAATGTGCGCGGTACGGCTGATGCATCTTATGAATTTGCTCATTATAACATCGCTTACTACGATAATGCAGCTATTTGCCATGCTTTCTGCCTGATGCCGGAAGATTTTGCAGCCATCCAGCAACATAGTTCTGAGGGATTGGCCGAAGGAAAAATCTGTATGCGTCTGAAATTGCCTGATGGTACTTATAGTTATGAAGATAATTGTGGTGGTGAGTTAGGAGGATTCTGGTGTAATGCTGCTGGTAAACCGCAAGGATGGGGCGCAGATGCACGTACTTATACCAAACTTCACACGATCTACGATATGGAAGTCGGTTTTATGCCAGGTACGATTACTGCCGGAGAAACTTATCCTCAAGTGGTTGAACTTGTCTATACCAAGGATGGTAAAGAATACATTGCTACTCTTAAATTCAATTTTATTGTAGAATAACTATTCTCAAAATAATATTAGGAGCTTGTGTTTGTACCGACAGACACAGGCTCTTAATTGTAATATAGTAAGATAAAATGTATAGGCGGAATTACTGCTTATTTTATTTATTAATTTTAGCTGTTAATATGAACTCAATAGTCAGGAATGTATTTTGGGGAGAGCTGATATGCTTATCCCTATTTTTAGCAAGCTGCTCCGATGATTCAGAACCTGTTTGCACTCTTCCGATATCTACTAAAGAAATGATCTATCAAGTTGCTCAACTGACCATCAACACCGAAAACGCTGCCCCTATTATGGGGAAGGATAAAAAGGATTATGTAAACTGTAACTTCATCATTGACTCTGAAATAGAAGAATGGGATTATAACGGAACAGGACGTATTCGCGGACGTGGGAATTCTACCTGGCTTTGGTATCCGAAGAAACCTTATCGCATTAAGCTGGATAAGAAGTCGGAAATACTTGGACTGGCTACTGAAAAGGATTGGGTGCTTCTTGCCAATTACCGTGATCCGACCCACATGATGAATACCTTTACATTTATTGCAGGTGAGAAGTTAGGTTTGCCTTATACTAATCATTCTCGTTATGTGGAAGTAACATTGAACGGTGAGTACATCGGGCTCTATCAGTTGACAGAGCAGGTGGAACAAGGGAGTAGCCGCGTAGCGGTGGATGATGAACAGGGTATGCTGATTTCGCTGGATGCGGACGATGGACCGGAATTGAATCCGAACGGGGAAGACAACTTCTGGTCGACAGTTTACCGAATGCCCATTTGTGTGAAATATCCGGAAGACGCTACTGCCACACAACTGAAGGGGGTGCAGGATGACTTTGCCCGATTAGAACAGAGCATACATGACAGCGATTATGAAACAACCGCTCGGCTGATGAATATTGCTTCGTTTATAGATTATATGATAATACAGGAACTGGTGTACAATGTGGAAGTAGATGCTCCACGCAGCATCTATATGCATAAAGATAAAAACGGGCTTTGGACTATGGGGCCACTTTGGGATTTTGATGCAGGATTTGACTTTGACTGGGGAACCATGTATACCGGACATAACTATTTCACCAGCTATCGGGAACTTGTATTGGGCACTGATCCGGTCAATCATACCGGAGGCTATCGTGTTCCGTCTTTCTTTACGGATCTTTTCAAAAATAAGCGCTTTGTGAGCGAATACAAGGCACGTTGGATGGAAATAAAGGGTGAGATTATGTCGGAATTTTGGGAAGAAACACGTCGTTTTGCCGTAGGATGTTCCGGCGCAATGAAGCGTAATGCCGAATGCTGGCCTATTGATAAAAATTATCAGACGGAGATAACCCGGATGAAACAATGGCTTCAACAACGTACCGATTATTTAGATACTGTTATTAAAAACTATCCGTCAGGAACAAAATAAAGATTATGAAGAAGTATATCCTTTTATTAAGTCTTGCTATCGTTTGGGGATTAGCCTTGAAGGCGCAGAATGTGGCATCTGTTCCTATGCCTGCCGGCAAAGCCATCTACATTCCCAAAGACCTTCAGGACATAGACTTGCAAAACCCTGAAAGCAAATGGAGTTATCATCGTATGGCTTGTACGGAGAATTTTGTCATCTTCTGGGAGAAAGGGTTTGGGAATGACTTATCCAATCCGCCTCAGCTGGAAGGGCACAATATGCAGGTCGATTTACCGAATCTGATGGATAAGTTGGAGAGTTTTTACCGTTTCTTCCGTGATACACTGGAATTCTCACGTCCCGGTTCCAAGTGCGACAAGTATCGCATGATGGTGATGCTGAACTATTCCCTGGAAGGCACGGCATACGGTGGAGATTATGACGGAGAAATCGGCGCTTTGTGGATTGCTCCCAACCGTGTGCAAGATAAGAAACTGAACTGTATCGCCCATGAATTGGGACATAGTTTTCAGGCACAGATCAGTTGCGACGGGCAGGGTGAAGCCTGGGGAGGATGCGGTTTCTTTGAAATGACTTCGCAATGGATGCTGTGGCAGGTTAATCCCGAATGGATTACTGATGAAAAATATCATTGGGAGGCTTTCATGAAGTTGACTCACAAGGCTTATCTCCACATGGAGAACATTTATCATTCACCTTACGTCTTGGAATATTGGGGTATGAAACGGGGACTTCCCATTATAGCCGAACTTTACCGTCAGGGAAAGCGGGGAGAAGACCCGGTTATCACCTACAAACGTTTGGCTGCTTTGAATCAGAAACAATTCTGTGACGAGATGTTTGATACTTACCGCCACTTTATCAACTGGGATTTTCCGCGCGTCTGGAAAGAAACACGCCCGTATACCAATAAATATACTTCTCAGCTAATAGCTCAGCCGGATGGTTGGTATGGGATAGCACCGGAGAATTGTCCTGAAAATTATGGATTCAATGCTATTTCTTTGGCTGTTCCTCAACCGGGAGAGAAAGTGAAAGTGGACTTCTGCGGAGAAGCGGGAAAGGAAGGATATACTGCAATCCACACAGATAAGGCAGGTTGGCGTTATGGTTTTGTTGCCGTAACGGCAGAAGGTGAATCTATTTATGGGGAAATGGGCGATAATAGCGGGAAAAGTATTATTTTTACAGCTCCAAAAAATCAAACTCTGACCCACTTGTGGTTGGTTGTGATGGGAGCGCCGACGGAGCATTGGATGAATCCCGCTCCGGGAGAGAAAGATGCTCAATGGCCATATCGCATCAGGGTTACGGGAAGCAATCCTTTATAAACATACAGATAAATACGATGTCTGCAAAAGAAACATATATGAACCGATGAAAAACAGTACAAGTGCCGTTGTTTATGCCTGCATTGCAGTGCTTAGTTGGTCTACTGTAGCCACTGCTTTTAAGATAGCTTTGACGCATCTAACTCATTTTGAGATGCTGCTGATAGCCAGTTGTACTTCATTAGTCATATTTGCCCTTTTGCTGACTTTCCAGAAGAAGTGGAGACTGGTGTCAGAACTTTCCGGTCGCCAATGGGGATACTTTGCATTATTGGGATTACTGAATCCTGTCGCTTATTATCTGGTGTTGTTCAAAGCATACGACCTGCTACCTGCACAGGTGGCACAGCCCATCAATTATGCATGGCCTATTGTACTGCTTATTCTGTTGGCCTTGTTCGCCCATCAGCCCATACCACCGAAGAAATATATCGGCATGTTCATTTCGCTGGGTGGAGTGGTACTTATATCTGTAGGTACGGGACAGTCGGGAGGTATGGACATACCTGTGCATGGCTTATTGCTGGCAGCATTGAGCGCCTTTCTGTGGGCTATGTATTGGATGATAAACAATAAGTTCAAAGATAAAACAGATGGCAGTATTGCGTTGTTTATGAGTTTCCTGTTTGGCACGGCCTATTTGCTGATAGGAGCTGTGGGGGTAGGCGTACATCTTAATACGTTGCCCGGTATACTGTCGGGTATGTATGTCGGCGGGTTCGAAATGGGTATTCCTTTCATCTTTTTCAGCCTTGCCATGCGAAAAACATCCAATCCGGCACTGGTCAACCAGCTTTGTTACTTATCTCCCTTCTTGTCTTTATTCTTCATTGCAATCATATTGGGTGAACAGATTGTGTTTACAACTTACATCGGTCTTGCATTGATTGTAATGGGAATTATGTTCAATCAATATCTGGTGAAGAAATGAAAAAGATTATCCTTGCTATTATAGCCGGTATTATTCCGTTGGTGCTTCCGGCAGCTTCTACTGATTTCTGGTTCCGCCATTTCTCCGTGGAAGATGGATTATCCTCCAACTCTGTGCGTGCTATTATGCAGGATAAATATGGCTTTATGTGGCTTGGTACGGATGACGGCTTGAACCGTTACGACGGCACCACTATAAAGGTTTATAATCTGAATCCGCAAGGGTCTAATGATTATATCTCTTCTCTTTACGACACTACGGACAATATCTGGGTAGGGACAGAAGACGGGGTGTATATATTTGATTATGAAACGGAAAGCTTTGAACTATTCAATGTATTGACAGCCCAAGGTGACAGCATTAAGAGCAATGTGAATCATATTGCAGAAGACAGAGACGGCAACTTGTGGTTCTCGACAGTAGGGCAAGGTATTTTCAAGTATAATATATCCAAACACTATCTGGAACATTATGAATTTAAAGATGCCAATGGATTAATGGCCAGTGTGCTGATTGATAGTGAAAATCAGATATGGGCAGTCACTAATTGGGGAAGCCCCACTGTCTCCAAACTGAATAAGGCGGAGAATAAGTTCGATCCTTTCCCTATCACTTACGAAACAGGCAAATATGACTCAAACTCTCTGGTCATGTTGGAGGACTCTGAACATGCACTGTGGTTGGGAACCTGGGAATGCGGTTTGCAGAAGATAGACAGATACACAGGTCAGGCAACCACTTATTTGCATCCGTCGGAGGGTAAGGGGGCTACACATATCCACTCTTTGATGGAATATGCTCCCCACCAACTATTGATAGGTTCGGATGACGGACTTTTGTTGTTTAATACCCTTACGTGTGAACATCAACTGTTCACGGAAGATGAAACAAACCCTTATTCATTATCTAATCGTTTTGTCTATCCCATCGTGAAAGACCGTGAAGGAGGAATATGGGTCGGGACGTATTACGGTGGGGTAAATTATCTTTCGCCTAATACCGGGCAGTTTGAATGCTTTGCCCATTCGCGCTTTTACAACTCGGTAAACGGAACTGTTATCGGACGTTTTTGTGAAGACTCTTCTGGATATATCTGGATAGCCTCTGATGATGGAGGGCTGAGCCGCTTTTCTCCCAAGGATAAACAATTCACTCATTATATGCCCGATGAACATAGAAACAGTCTTTCTTACCATAATGTGCATGCTCTTTGTATGGATGATGATGATTTATGGATTGGCACCTATACGGGAGGAGTCAACGTGCTGAATACGAAAACAGGCGCGTTCAGGATATATACCACCAGGGGAGGAGACTTGACCACCCTTGACGGCACCAGTTCTTACGCCATTTTCCGTGACCGGGAGAAACGGATATGGGTGACTTCTATGGCAGGGGTAAACCTGTATAACCGTGAGGAAGACAACTTTATCCGTGTCAAAGATCTTGAATCGTTAACCATCGATATAGATCAGGATGCCAACGGCAATATCTGGTTTTCTACGCAAGGGAAGGGCTTGTTTAAGTATAATCCGGATAAAAAGACTTGGAAGAACTATGTGCACAGCAATGTTCCCGGTGCATTGGTTAACGATCAAGTGAATTGCGTGCTGATAGATGGCAACGGGAATATGTGGGTGGGGACGATGAACGGGCTTTGCAAGTATAATGCTGAAGAAGACCGGTTTGAAGCGATACCTTTGGATATTCCCAGCCGTAACATTTGCGGCATTGTTGAAGACCAGCGTGTGCTGTGGCTGACCACAACGAAGGGACTGGTTCGTTATGCTCCCGGCGAGAGTTGTCAGGTTTTTACGCGCAGCGATGGGTTGCAGAGCGAACAATTCCTGCCTAATGCAGCTTTGAAAGCTTCCGACGGGAAGATATATGTCGGTTCGGTAAATGGTTTCAATGCTTTCTACCCTTATCAGATAAAAACGAATAAAGTGCTTCCACCGGTCATTATCGCTGGATTGGAAATCTTCAACAAGGAAATCCGGATAGGAGATAAACAGTTACCAAAGGCTCTGAATCAGATGACGGAACTGGATTTGTCTTATAAAGACCATGTATTCAGCCTTCTTTATGCTTCATTGAGCTATTGCACACCCGAAAAGAACCAGTATGCTTATAAACTGGAAGGTTTCGATAAAGACTGGAATTATGTAGGTTCGCAGAATAAAGCTACTTATACCAATTTGCCTGCCGGAACATATGTTTTTAAGGTGAAAGCCACGAATAATGATGGGATTTGGAGCGACCAGGAAGCAAATTTAAAGATAACCATTCATCCTCCTTTCTACTGGAGCACGGCTTCCAAAATACTTTATTTCATATTGGTGTGCATAGCGCTGACCTTCTTTATTCGTTTCCTGTTGAAGCGGACGGAGAAGAAGCACACTGCGGAAATCAATCAGTTGAATGTGAGTAAGGAGAAGGAAGTACATGAAGCTAAGATTAAGTTCTTCACGATGATAGCCCATGAAATCCGTACTCCGGTTTCCCTTATCATTGGTCCTTTGGAAAAGATAATGAAATCGTCCATACCAATGCCGGCAGTGCTGCGGGACGATCTGAATATTATCGACCGCAATAGTCAGCGACTGCTGTTTCTGGTCAATCAACTGCTGGACTTCCGTAAGGTGGAGCAGGAGGGAATGACTATTAGGTTTGCTTCGCAGAATATCCGCCAATTACTACAGGCGGTTTGCGAGCGGTTTAAACCGTTTATCACCCAGCATGGTGCACATCTGGAAGTGGAATATCCCGATGCTGATTTTACGGCTATGGTTGATAGTGAGGCGGTCACCAAGCTGATAAGCAATCTGCTGACGAATGCAAGCAAATATACCAAGGATAAAGTAATCCTTTCTTGTCTTATTCAGCCGGAACAGCATACGTTTGTGGTGAGAGTAACTGATAACGGAATCGGTATCAGCCAAGAAGACCGGAAGAAAATCTTCAAACCTTTCTATCAGGCAATGGATAATAAACCCGGTACGGGTATCGGACTCAGTATTGTGAAGAGCATTGTGGAATCACATAACGGTTGCATAGAGATAGAGTCTGAAATCAATAAAGGTTCCTCTTTCATAGTGACACTGCCTATTGAACAAGTTGGGGAGACGGTGCAGAATGGGGAGGCAAGTGTTCTCAATCCGGCGGTTCCCGAAGATATCTTGTCGGAAAGTCTGTCGGTGGTGTCCTCTAAAGATAAGCCGGTAATGCTGATTGTGGATGATAACGAAGAGATGCTGAACTTCCTTTCAAGCAGTTTCTCCGCTCAATATTCCATTCTGACGGCAGAAGATGGGGTGGAAGCGTTGAAAAAACTGAAGGTGCATGAGGTGACCTTGATTGTGAGCGACTGGATGATGCCACGCATGGATGGGGTGGAATTTTGCAAGGCTTTGCGGGCGGACCAGGCTATCAGTCATATCCCGTTCATATTGCTGACGGCAAAAACGGATACGAACTCTAAGATAGAGGGTATGGACTGCGGTGCGGATGCTTATATCGAGAAACCTTTCTCAGTACAATATCTGGAGGCATGTATCAAGAATCTTCTCGACTTGCGTAATCTGCTCCGCCAGAAGTTTTCTAAAATGCCGATGGTGCCTTTGAACAGCATAGCCAGCAACTCGGTGGACAATAAATTCCTGACCCGTATCAATGAGGTTATCGAACAAAACTTCTCTGAACCGGAACTGACAATTGATTTCCTGGCTGAACAGCTTGGTATCAGCCGTTCCGGTCTGTTTGCCAAGATCAAGACGCTGGCTAATGTTACTCCGAATGAATTGATACAGATAGTGAGGTTGAAGAAAGCGGCAGCCCTGCTTGCGGAAAATAAATACCGTATTAATGAAATCTGCTATATGGTAGGTTTTAATAATCCGTCGTATTTTGCAAAGTGTTTCCAGAAACAATTCGGTATAAAGCCGGGGGAATTTGTTAATAATCCGGGGCATCAGTTGAACTGCACTTAAAGTGGCAAGATTGATTTTTTGCATGCTTTTCGTGTAATTATTCTTATTCTTTTCTTACTTTTGTAAGTTGACTAAATTCAAATAACATGAATAAGAAATTACTTTTATCCTTATTCGTTCTGATCGGTGCATCTGCATGGCTTTCTGCGGCAGATGAAGCACGTTTGTTGCGTTTTCCGGCCACGAACGGTAGTGAGATTGTCTTCTCGTATGCAGGCGATCTTTACAAAGTGCCTGTCACGGGAGGAGAGGCTCAACGCCTGACTTCGCATGTGGGATACGAAATGTTTCCCCGTTTCTCACCGGACGGTAAGACAATTGCCTTTACAGGCCAGTATGATGGAAATACGGAAGTGTATACCATCCCCTCCATAGGCGGCGAACCGCAACGCCTTACTTACACCGCAACCAATGCCCGTGATGACTTGGGCGACCGCATGGGACCTAATAATATCGTAATGGCATGGAGCCCCGACGGCAAACAAATCGTATATCGTAACCGCATCAGCAGTGGTTTTTCCGGCAAACTCTATACTGTTAACCAGGAAGGCGGCTTGCCCGAAATCATTCCCTTGCCGGAAGGTGGCTTCTGTAGCTACTCTCCCGACGGGAAACAACTGGCTTATAACCGCACCATGCGCGAATTCCGCACCTGGAAGTACTACAAAGGCGGTATGGCGGATGACATTTGGATATACAATCCCGCAAAGAAATCAGTGGAGAATATAACGAATAATGTTGCTCAGGATATCTTCCCCATGTGGATCGGCGATGATGTCTTTTTCCTTTCCGATCGTGATCGCACCATGAATATCTTTGTTTATAATACGAAGACAAAACAGACGTCGAAGATTACTAACTTTACCGAATATGATGTAAAGTTTCCGAGTGCTTCCGGCAATACCATTGTGTTTGAGAATGGCGGATATATCTATAAGATGGATGCTGCCACCCGTCAGCCCGAGAAAGTAAATATCAGTCTTGCTTCGGATAATATCTATGCTCGTAGCGCCATAAAGAATGGAGCTAAGTATCTGACTGCTGCCAGTGCATCTCCCGATGGAGAACGGGTGGTGGTAACTGCCCGCGGAGAGGTTTTTAATCTGCCCTCGACCAAGGGGGTGACGAAAAATATAACCCGCACTCCGGGTGCTCACGAACGTAATGCGCAATGGTCTCCTGATGGAAAATACATTGCTTATATTTCGGATGCTACCGGAGAGACCGAGCTTTATCTTCAGGATGCAGTGGAAGGCAATCCGGTGCAGCTGACCAAGAATAATGATACGTATATCCGCTCTTTCGAATGGAGTCCGGACAGTAAGAAGATTGTTTATACCGACCGTCAGAATCGTATCAATCTTCTGGATGTAGCTTCACGACAGGTGACTATGCTATTGCAGGACCCGATGGGGGAACCACAGGATGTGACTTTCTCGCCGGATAGCAAATGGCTGACCTATACCCGTGATGCAGATAATGAAATAACAGTTGTATATGTCTATGATATTGCTGGAAAGAAGGAATATCCGGTGACGGACAAGTGGTATAATTCTTCATCACCGGTATTCAGTACGGATGGTAAGTATCTGATTTTCTCATCTGCCCGCGATTTCAATCCTACATACGGCTGGTTGGAATGGAACCATGTCTATAATAATATGTATGGAGTTTATCTTGCTTTGCTCTCGAAAGATACCCCGTCACCTTTCATACAGAAAGATGCCGGAGTGAAGAGTGACAGGGAAAGTGAGGCCCCGAAGGCTGCTGAAAAGACTGCCGGAAAGAAAGACGCGAAACAGGAAACAGCTTCTGCGTCACTCGTCAAGTTTGATCCGGAAGGTATCACCGACCGTATCGTCAAGCTTCCATTGTCGGCTTCTTATTATGCTAATTTCTATTCAAACGGAAAGAAGGTATATTACTGGGGCAATGGCGGAACGAAGTTTTTTGATCTTGAAGGTCAGAAAGAAGAAACGGTTGCCGATGGTGCAATGATGACGGTTACTCCGGGTAGTCAAAAGTCTTTGTTCTACAAGGATAACAAGCTTTATGTAACCGCTATACCGGAAGGAGCGGCTAATCTGAGTACGCCTGTCAATATGGATAATATGTCCATTACGATAGATTACTCCAAGGAATGGGCACAAATCTTTGATGAGGCGTGGCGTGCTTATCGTGACGGTTTTTATCTGGAGAATATGCATGGTGTGGATTGGAAAGCAATCAAACAGAAATATTCTGTTCTGCTGCCTTATGCAAAGACGCGTCTCGACCTGAACTATATCATTGGAGAGATGATTGGTGAGCTTAACTGCGGACACGCATATGTCAATCCGGGTGAAACGGATAAACCGGCACGTATCAAGACTGGTTTGCTGGGTGCTGAGGTATCGGCAGATAAGAGCGGTTTCTTCCGTTTGGATAAGATACTTCCCGGTGCTTCCTGGAGTAAGGAACTGCGTTCTCCGCTTACTGAACCGGGTATTGAGGCTAAGGCTGGGGAATACATTGTCGCCATTGATGGCATACCGACGAATACGGTGAAGAATATCTATGCTTTACTGGTAGGAAAGGCTGATGTACCGACAGAAATCTCGTTGAACAGCAAGCCGCAATTGGCAGGTGCAAGAAAGATTGTCATCAGTCCGCTGGAAAATGAATATCCTCTTTATCATTATAACTGGGTACAGAATAACCTGAAGAAGGTGGATAAGGCATCCAATGGACGTATTGGTTATATCTATATTCCTGATATGGGCCCTGAAGGTCTGAACGAGTTCTCCCGTTATTTCTATCCGCAGCTCGACAAGGAAGGTCTGATTATAGATGATCGTGCTAATGGTGGCGGTAATGTATCTCCGATGATTCTGGAACGTTTGTCTCGCGAACCTTACCGCTTGACGATGGGACGTGGAACGAAGCGTGTCGGCACTATACCCGATGCCGTGCAAGTGGGGCCGAAGGTTTGTTTGATTAATAAATATTCTGCTTCCGACGGTGACCTCTTTCCATGGGGCTTCCGTGCATTGGGGCTTGGTAAACTAATCGGTACCCGTACCTGGGGTGGTATTGTAGGTATTAGCGGACCATTGCCTTATATGGATGGTACGGATATCCGTGTTCCTTTCTTCACCAGTTATGATGCGAAAACAGGCCAGTGGATTATTGAAAATCATGGTGTCGATCCGGATATCTTGATTGATAACGATCCTGTGAAGGAATGGAACGGTGAAGACGAACAGCTCAATAAGGCTATTGAGGAAGTAATGAAGGAGTTGCAGAACCGTAAACCATTGCCGCCTGTTCCGGCTCCAAGAGATTTCAGTAAGTAATTATATACTTTACTATACTGTTATAAATATGCCATTCTATAAGGAGAGCTTTGATTTTTCCTTATAGAATGGCATATTCTGTTTATCTTTGTGGCTCAGATTTCGTAATTATAGAATTAAGAGGATGAAGGATATTCAGATTATTATGTTAGGTACAGGTAATGCAGGCGTTACCAGATGCTATAATACTTGTTTCGCAATCCGGACAGCTGAAAATGTGCTGCTTGTGGATGCCGGTGGAGGAAATGGAATATTGGTTCAGTTGGAGAAAGCCGGTATCGCCATTGAACGTATTCATGATATGTTTGTGACACATGCTCATACGGATCATATATTGGGTGTGGTATGGGTAATCCGGATGGTGGCACAACGGATGCAAAGTGGAAAATATGCAGGAGTCTTCCGGGTGTATGGACATGATAAAGTATTACAAGTTCTGGATTGGATCTGCCGGATGACGTTGCCTAAGAAAATAGTACAGTATTTGGGAAATGGTATTGAACTTTGTGAGGTTAAGGACGGAGAGACATTTAAAGCAGGGGAGTTAAAACTACAATCTTTTGATATAGGATCGACTAAAGAGAAACAATATGGGTTTCGTACCACATTGCCGAATGCCCAATCGCTGGTTTGTCTTGGAGATGAACCTTATAATGAGAAGAATCGTCCTTATGTGGAAGGGGCTGACTGGTTGTTGTGCGAGGCTTTCTGTCTGTATAAAGACCGTGATATATTCAAACCTTATGAGAAACACCATAGTACGGCACTGGATGCCGGGAAGCTGGCGGAAGAACTGAAAGTGAAGAATCTGTTGTTATATCATACGGAAGATAAGACGCTGAATACGCGTAAAGCGTGTTATATGGAAGAAGCAGCTCAGGGATTTTCCGGTGTGGTACACGTGCCGGATGATTTGGAAATAATAGACATTATTGTTAATTAACAATATGCCATGCAGTCTTTTTTCTAATTTGTTATTTCTCTAATACAAAGAAGTTATTTTGAATATTTAATTAGAGGAAGTACATTATGAAAATTAATTCAGTATTTAGTAAAGCACTTGCCGTGGCAACAGTAGTAGCCACTTCTATAGGTTTTCAGTCCTGTCTGGACGACGACGACAATAACGCTTATTACCTGAGGTATCCTAACGCCCTTGTGACAGTGAAGGAAGCTGCCGATGGAGCATTTTTCTTGCAGTTGGATGATAAGACGACCTTATTACCGACCAATGTGAAAACCTCTCCTTTTGGAGACAAAGAGGTCAGAGCATTGATGAATTACAGTGAAGTGGACGAAGCCAGTGGTGAATACACGAAAGCTGTGCACATCAACTGGATAGACAGTATCTTGACAAAGCCTATTGCTCCGGATTTGGGAGAAGAAAATGATAAAATATATGGTACAGATCCTGTAGAAATAGTAAATGACTGGGTGACTCTCGCAGAAGATGGCTATCTGACACTTCGTTTCAGAACTGTATGGGGAGGCTCGCAGAAACATTTTGTAAACTTATTGTTAGGACAAAATCCGGATAATCCTTATGAAGTGGAGTTCCGGCATAATGCGTATGGTGATACGTATGGAAATACGGATGATGGTTTGGTTGCCTTTAAGTTAGATGAATTGCCTGATACGGAGGGTAAAACTGTTAAGTTGAAACTGAAATGGAAGTCATTCAGCGGTGATAAATCAGCCGAGTTTGATTATTGTACCCGGAAATCCGTTGCACCAAGTGAGCCCGCTGCTGCGGCTGTAAGAAGTAATTTAAAGTTGAAATAGTTTCATCAGCTGTTTTATTTATGTTGGAACTTCCATTTCTGACTTGATATGACAATAGGATAGCCAAATAGGATGTTTTGTTGCATTATGTCTGCTTTTCCTCATTATTGGTAATAAGGCTTTCGGCCAGAAAGGTGTTTCCAGAAGATTGAAACCTTAGTTTGTCAGAATCAGACCATCTGTTTGCATGCAACAGATGGTCTATCTTATATAATTACATGATCTTTTTCACCCAAACAGACTATCTTTTCTGCGAAAATAAATACTCTTTCATTTATTAAGGCTACACCCTTTACTTCACAGGGCTACACCTTATTCATAACAAGGTGACGCCATCACTGAAAAAGGGTGTAGCCCCTCCGAAAAACAGGTGATATTTCTCTATTTTGAAGAGGATAAGCAACGGAGTCCAATAATCGTTTTTTTAGAAATCTGTCCAATTTATGATTAATAAGGATGAGGCAGATTGAGTTTTCTTCCGAAAAGACGCTTTATGATATTATTATGTATCATGTAGTATTTGCTTAATAGAAAATCCTTGCGTTTTCCTGCATCACAGTAGCATTGATGCGAAAGAAAGAAACGTAAGACGGTACTATTGACATTTTGTCATTTTGGACTAGTCGTTCTATCAATCATGCGGTGTATGGAAACCGGAGTATTTGCTATTTCCCCTTTTGCAGGAAGTTAGGAGTTTGTTGGCAAGAAGTTGACTTCTTGTCGACAAACTCCTAACTTCTTGTCGACAAGAAATTGATACTTTGTAGTGCCTTGATAATCAGCGATAAATTTTCCTTGTACAAAAAGGGAATTTATACACATATATTACTTGCTTTTTTACATACCTCTTACGTATTCCGTCAACGGAATCGGGTACCCCCAACGGGGGGATAATTAGCGTCACCTATAGCGTCACCTGCTACCAATTGAGGCAAAAAACAAAAAAGACCGCCAAGAGTGGAAGCCTCCTAACAGTCTAAATCTTCTTTGTAGCGGGACCCGGGATTGAACCGGGGACCTCATGATTATGAATCATGCGCTCTAACCAGCTGAGCTATCCCGCCATCATTTCTTGTTTGCGGGTGCAAAGATATAGCTTTTCTTTAAATCGCCAAAATATTTGTGAAGATTTTCTGCGAAATAATTTATTGAATAGAAACGATACAAAGAAAAATAACCTTTCTATATACCTCTTTTAAGAACAGTATCAGGGAGTTATGTGGTAAAAGGAAAGGCCGGATGAATAAATTTGGAGAAATATATTCCGTAATTAGAAAAAAGTCTCTATCTTGCCGCCGCAATAAAAAGCAAATATGAACTATGGAAAGACAAAAGATTCATCGGGAATACCTCTTGAATGCAACTTCTAAAAGCATTCTTTGGTCCGCGATAAGTACCCCCACCGGTTTGGAGGGCTGGTTTGCAGACAGGGTACAGTCGGACGATAAGATTGTCACCTTCTTCTGGGGAAAGACGGAACGTCGTGACGCAGAGATTATCGCTGTGCGGGCTTTCTCTTTTATTCGCTTCCGTTGGCTGGATGATGAATATGAGCGGGAATATTTTGAATTAAAGATGACAAACAATGAACTGACTAACGATTTCGTGCTAGAAGTTACTGATTTCGCTGCGGCGGATGAGGTGAAAGATTTGCGCGAGTTATGGGACTCTCAGGTAGATACTCTGCGGAGAACGTGCGGTTTTTAGTTAACTTTGATATAAAAATTTTCCACACTCCCTTTTTTATGCTAATTTTGTGTCTTCATTGCATGAAACGAGTAAAATGCTGCGCATAAAAAAGTTAGATATATTTATATTGAAGAGCTTCTGCACGCTCTTTATGGGCACTTTTTTCATTTGCCTTTTCATTTTCATGATGCAGTTCCTATGGAAGTACGTTGATGAAATGGTGGGAAAAGGATTAGAAATGAGTGTCCTTGCACAATTTTTCTTTTATTCCGCCCTAACATTGGTGCCGGCTTCATTGCCGTTGGCTATTCTGCTGGCGGCACTTATCACTTTTGGTAATTTTGGTGAACGTTTTGAGCTGCTGGCCATGAAGGCGGCGGGTATCTCACTACTTAAGATTATGCGCCCGTTGATTGTGTTTATCATTTTCATCTGTGGCGTTTCTTTTTATTTCCAAAATGTAATAGGACCGAAGGCGCAGACTAAGTTGTGGACATTGCTAATTTCCATGAAGCAGAAATCTCCGGAATTGGATATACCGGAAGGAGTTTTCTATGACGAGATTGATGGCTATAACCTTTATGTAAAACATAAGAACCGTAAAACGGGTATGCTTTACGACGTGCTGATTTATAACTTCGAAAAGGGGTTTGAGAATGCGCAGATTATCAAGTCTGATTCTGGAAGACTGGAAATGACGGCTGATAAACAGCATTTGTATTTGCATCTTTATAGTGGTGAGCAGTTTGAAAATCTGAAATCGCAGAATATGAATCAGAAGAATGTGCCTTATCGTCGGGAAGCGTTCCGGGAGAAGCATGCTATTATTGAGTTCAATTCCGATTTTAATATGGTGGATGCCGGTATCATGAGTAATCAGTCCAACAGCAAGGATATGGCGATGCTGCAAGCGGGTATTGACTCCATGAGGGTGCAGAATGACAGTGTGGGGCGTGTCTATTTCAAGGAAGCGATGAATGGCACTTACAAGATTTCTGCTGACTTGAAGAAAGCTGATACACTGAAGATAGAGCAGGCACATTTGGGAGAATACAATGTGGACAGTCTTTTCAATGTGGCTACCTTATCACAGAAGCAGAAGATTATCTCTACTGCCGTGAGCCGTGCAGAGAGTGCGGGGAGTGATTGGAGTGTCAAGAGTTATAGTATGTCGCAGACAGATACCAGCCTTCGCCGTCATATGACGTCCTGGCATGAGAAATTAACACTTTCGGTGGCATGCCTTATCTTCTTTTTTATCGGTGCTCCGTTGGGTGGAATTATCCGTAAAGGCGGTTTAGGTATGCCGGTTGTGGTATCCGTTCTTATTTTTATTATTTACTACATTATTAATAATACGGGCTATAAAATGGCACGTGATGGACAGTGGGTTGTCTGGATGGGTATGTGGACCAGTACAGCTATCTTGGCTCCATTGGGTGCATTCCTTACTTATAAGTCCAATAATGACTCCGTGGTATTGAATGCCGATGCCTATGTGAGTTGGTTTAAGAAGATCGTCGGTATACGCAGTGTGCGCCA
The DNA here is from genome assembly GCF_020091405.1 of Bacteroides cellulosilyticus. NCBI lineage: Bacteria > Pseudomonadati > Bacteroidota > Bacteroidia > Bacteroidales > Bacteroidaceae > Bacteroides > Bacteroides cellulosilyticus. The sequence continues at coordinate 502,799 of NZ_CP081903.1, read as the reverse complement.
TCTATTCCGTAAAGAGGTGATTATACACGATCCTGACTATACTCATTTGCCTGCCGACTTGCAGGCACTGTCTGCTGATTGCCGTGCGTATGCTGAAAAGAAAGCGTTGAAGCGTGCTCCCAACTATTTCAAGTTGTGGATGGCAGACTCAATCGATGAAGAAATAGAAGATATAAATGAGCGTCTTGAGAAATTAGTAGAAGAGATGTCCAATACTAAATCTGTTCATTTGCTGAATGCACTGAATAACTATCCTATTATTCCGGTTCATGCTCACTTGCGTCCTTTCCGTAATTATTGGCTGAATATGGCCTGTGGATTGTTGGTGCCGATAGGATTGTTCTTCTACTTCCGCATCTGGGCATTCCGTATCCGGTTGAATAAGGATATGGAGCGGATTATCAAGACTAATGGAGACGTTCAAAAGATAATAGAAACTAATCTGAAATAACCTAAATAAATAAAGGAGAATACAGAATGGAAAAAGTGAAATTAGATACAATAGAAGAGGCGATTGAAGACTTCAAGGCTGGTAACTTTGTGATTGTGGTGGATGATGAAGACCGTGAAAACGAGGGTGACTTGATTATCGCTGCGGAGAAAATAACTCCTGAGAAGGTAAACTTTATGTTGAAGCATGCACGTGGTGTGCTTTGTGCGCCGGTTACCGTGTCACGCTGTAAAGAATTAGATTTGCCTCATCAGGTCAGTGACAATACTTCCGTATTGGGCACCCCTTTTACGGTGACTATCGATAAATTGGAAGGTTGTACTACCGGCGTTTCTGCTGCCGACCGTGCAGCTACCATTCAGGCGCTTGCCGATCCGGCTTCTACTCCGGCAACCTTCGGACGTCCGGGACACATCAATCCCTTGTATGCTCAGGAAAAAGGTGTATTACGTCGTGCCGGACATACAGAAGCTACGATTGATATGGCCCGTATGGCAGGTCTTTATCCTGCGGGTGCACTTATGGAAATCATGAATGAAGATGGATCAATGGCTCGTCTGCCCGAATTGCGTAAGATGGCTGACGAATTTAACCTGAAGCTGATTTCTATCCGTGACATGATTGCCTATCGCCTGAAACAAGAATCCATTGTGGAAGAAGGTGTAGAAGTAGATATGCCTACCGAACACGGACATTTCCGATTGATCCCTTTCCGTCAGAAATCTAACGGTCTGGAGCACGTGGCTCTGTTCAGAGGTACGTGGGAGCAAGATGAGCCGATTCTGGTACGTGTGCATTCCTCTTGTGCCACAGGAGATATATTTGGCTCCAAGCGTTGCGACTGCGGCGAACAACTGCATAAGGCTATGGAAATGATTAATAAAGCCGGTAAAGGAGTAGTTGTTTATCTGAACCAGGAAGGGCGTGGTATTGGTTTGATGGAGAAGATGAAAGCGTATAAGTTGCAGGAAGACGGACTGGATACGGTGGATGCCAACATCTGTCTGGGACACCTGGCTGATGAGCGTGATTATGGTGTAGGTGCTCAGATTCTGCGTGAATTGGGTGTACACAAAATGAGACTGATGACAAATAATCCTGTGAAGCGTGTGGGGCTGGAGGCTTATGGACTGGAGATTACAGAGATTGTTCCTATTGAAACTACCCCGAATCAGTACAATGAACGTTACCTGCGTACAAAGAAGGAACGCATGGGGCATACATTACATTTTAATAAGTAATTTGCTGTTTTGTTTTCTAATATCAAAGAAAATGGCTTAATTTGCAGCCAAATTTATGCAACAACCATAAAATGGATAGAAAAATGAATCAATTATCAGATCGTTTGAACAGTTTGTCGCCGTCGGCGACGCTGGCTATGTCGCAAAAGAGCGCCGAGTTGAAGGCACAAGGCGTTGACGTAATTAACCTGAGTGTGGGAGAGCCTGACTTTAATACTCCTGACCACATCAAAGAGGCTGCGAAAAAAGCGATAGACGACAACTTCTCTCGCTATTCTCCTGTTCCGGGATATCCGGCTTTGCGTAATGCAATCGTGGAGAAACTGAAAAAGGAAAACGGTCTGGAATATACAGCCGCACAAATTTCGTGTGCCAATGGTGCTAAGCAATCAGTTTGTAATGCAGTATTGGTGCTGGTGAATCCAGGTGATGAAGTGATTGTGCCTGCTCCTTACTGGGTAAGTTACCCGGAAATGGTGAAGTTGGCTGAGGGTACTCCGGTGATTGTTACCGCAGGTATCGAACAGGATTTCAAGATTACTCCTGCACAGTTGGAAGCTGCTATCACTCCGAAGACTAAAGCATTAATTCTTTGCTCACCTTCTAATCCGACCGGTTCAGTTTACTCTCAGGAAGAATTAAAAGGTTTGGCTGAGGTGTTGGCAAAACACCCGCAAGTTATTGTTATTGCTGACGAAATTTACGAGCATATCAATTATATTGGCAAGCACCAGAGTATTGCTCAGTTCCCCGAAATGAAAGATCGCACGGTAATCGTAAATGGTGTATCTAAAGCATATGCCATGACTGGTTGGCGTATTGGCTTCATTGCCGGACCGGAATGGCTTGTAAAAGCTTGTAATAAGCTGCAAGGTCAATATACTTCAGGCCCTTGTTCAGTATCTCAAAAGGCTGCTGAAGCTGCTTACACTGGAACGCAGGCTCCTGTAGAAGAAATGCGTAAGGCTTTCGAACGTCGTCGTGATTTAATTGTGAAGTTGGCAAAAGAAGTTCCGGGATTTGAAGTAAACGTACCGCAGGGTGCTTTCTATCTGTTCCCGAAATGTGATTCTTTCTTTGGAAAATCTGCCGGTGACCGTAAGATTGAAGATTCGGATGATTTGGCAATGTACTTGTTGGAAGTTGCTCATGTAGCTTGTGTGGGTGGTGCTTCATTTGGTGCGCCTGAATGTATCCGTATGAGTTATGCGACCAGCGATGAGAATATTGTGGAGTCTATCCGCCGTATTAAGGAAGCATTGGCTGAACTGAAATAAATGACAGTATATAAAAAAGAAAAGCCCGGTTTCATAATTGAAACCGGGCTTTTCTTTTTTTTGAGTGTTGTTATTATTCTGCCGGGTGAATTGCTTCAGACGGACAAACATCAGCACAAGTACCACAATCTGTGCAAGTTTCAGGGTCGATAGCGTAGATATCACCTTCTGAGATAGCTCCTACCGGACATTCGTCAATACAAGTACCACAAGCAACACAACTGTCATTAATTACGTAAGCCATTTTCTTTAGATTTTAAATTATTAGTACTAATTAGTTCGGCAAAAATAATGGTTTTCTTGATTAGTTGTTATCAAACCTGTTTAAATTCCCTTAATTTGTACCTTGTCTAAATAATAGTGTGGAGAAAACCGGAGGAAAATGCAATAAAATGTCATTTTTGGCGTTTTAAGGATGTGAAGCGCATTTGTCTGATAATCCTTACTTTACTCCTTGCTTTCGGTGCTTCGGCACAGAAACGGAAGGTACAGAACCGCCCGTATATTGATCAGCGGAGGTGGCACTATGGTTTTTTGGCAGGTATCCATGTGCAGGATTATAAATTGGTGAACACCGGATATGTAACGGAAGACGGTCAGAGTTGGTTTGCCGATGTGCCTGAATATTCTCCCGGATTTACGGTCGGAGTGCTGGGCGAACTTTATTTGAATCGATTCCTTTCCTTGCGTCTTGTCCCCACATTACATTTCGGGGATAAGAAAGTTGTATTCCGCGAGCAAGCCAGTGGTGAAGAACATTCACAGTCGATGAAATCCGCCTATCTTTCTATACCGATAGATTTGAAGTTTGCTGCTGAACGTTTTAATAATTACCGTCCTTATTTGATGGCGGGTATTGCTCCTACGTATGACTTCAGTGTGAAGAAGCAGGGTGCCTTGTTGGTAAAGCCTTTCGATTGTTATGTTGAAGTAGGGTTGGGATGCGATTTCTATCTGCCTTATTTCAAGCTAATCCCGGAGTTGAAGTTCTGTTTCGGACTGGCAAACCTTATTAAGAAAGACCGTAAAGATCTTACGGACCAATCGTTGTTGAAGTTCACGCAGTCAGTCGACAAAATTACTTCCCGAATGATTGTACTCACTTTTTATTTTGAATAGTCTTATTCTTTGTAGGAGATACTAAAAGTGATGGGATAGCCATCCTCGGCACTTTCACTTACCATAAAGCTACCACCAAAATGTTCAAATAACAATTGATTGATTTTTAGTCGTATGGAAACTTGCTGGGAGGCAAATGCAGAGTCAACTAACGGGCTGTTTGTGATACGGAATATCAGTAATTGATTTTCTTCGTCTTTGCTCAGTTGCATCTTCACTTCACGATCAGTATCATTGGGGACAGGATAAATCAGCATACTCAATACAGCTTGGTTGAAGCGGTTGGCGTCCATTCTAAGCATCTGGTGTTCCACATCACTTTCCAGTTCGGCATGTATATGTCCGTTACTGTCTCTACGGGCCATATATATCAGGTCGTTGCATATTTCCCGCATTTCGCAATCCAGTATCTGGAATTTCATCATTTTAGCTTCCAGTCGTGAGAGGTCGAGTACATCGTTCACCAGTTGAATCAAATCAGTAGAATTTGCCTGAATGATTTCAGAATACTCCAGTTTTTCTTTATCATCCAATCCCATATCTGTAGAGAGCAACTGTGAAAAACCTACCACATTATTCAGTGGAATACGGATATTGTAACTCATGTTTGCAAGGAAGCGGCTCTTTACTTCATTCGCTTCCTCAGCTATTTCACTCAGACGGGCCACTTCTCTCTCATCTTTCTGCAATCTTTTTCTGCTGAAGTACATGTGGATAACGAAAGCGATCAGTGCCAGCAGGGCAATCCCGATAACGATCAATATAAAATAATGTATCTTTTCCTGTTGCTGTTCTCGTTTCACCACCAGCTTATCCATATTGTACAAGCTTTGTATTTGTTCCATTTGCGCATTAGACAATCCTCGGTATAGAGAGTCTTTATCATGCATTACTTTCTTGTAGATGTTGATAGCAACTTCTGGCTGCCCCATATCCACCAGAACATCTGCTTTCATTGCCATATATAGTATGGCATCCGGGAAAGACATCTGAAGTGTCAGGGTAATGGCATTATCCAATGCTTCCAAGGCTTTTTCGTATTCTTTTCGGGCACGATAATATTCTGCATAAGCTTGCAGACGGGATACTCTGTACGGCAGGAAGGTGTTGGGGGTATCATATTCATCTGCTTTTTGCAGGTGTTCCCAGGCTTTCTTGAGGTTTCCCGTGCGGACATAGTAAAGGGCGTATTGAGTTTCCATTCCCATATATAGGGCTGAGTATGCATTCTTGAGTGCCGGTGTGGCGGTTATTAAGTCTTGTATCGCTACTTTCATCTGTTCCAGCGAAGCATACATTTTTTCATTATTATGCAGGAATGAATAAGCCAGCACAGCCTTCGACAACAGATTTATTTTATCCATAGGTCTGTCTTGCGGACTCATTAGATGGAATGCTTCTTCCAAGGCCTTTGCACCATCTTCGTAACGTAGTGTGGCAATGTAGCTGGTCATGAGGCATAGACAGGCTTCCCGCATACCATTGCTGTCATTCAGTTTTTTAGCTTTATCATACATGATGTTCGCTTCATGGATGGCAAGTTCTATCTGCTGGTTGATTGTATACATTTCAATCTGTAACTTCTTGGCTTTGAAGTAATCATTGTAATAATTATGCTTCTCTGCCAGAACTTCCATTCTGTTCATCCACTGCGTTACGCGTTTCAGATCCAGTTTATTGAAAAAGTAGATGATATGCTCATAGGTGGCAAGACTCTGATAACGCAGGTTGTTTTGCTCCGTAGCCTCTTGCAGCAATTTATTCTCATAATAGAGGAATACCGGTGTCTGCTGGTCCAGGCGGGCGATGTCATGCAGTACATCCAGGCGCATAGAGTCGTGCGGCGCAGTGACGTAAATGCGCAATAGGCTGTCTTTAACGGCGCTATTTTGGGCATTGGCGGTGAATAAAATTCCGGTGCCTAATGCCAGTGCTATAATCAGACGCTTTATCATGCGCGACCCTCCTTTTTTTGTGTGCCTTTTGTCTGGCGTATGGGGTGTGTAAATAAGAAACGGGAGCCTTCGTCATAGTCCGGATCAATCCATATCCTGCCTCCTATATGCTCTATAATTAGCTGGCAGATAGACAATCCGAGTCCGCTTCCTTGTGCGTTCTCATCCAACTTTTCGAAACGTTGAAATATATGAGCTTGTTTTTCTTTCGGGATACCGCAACCGGTGTCTGTAACGGAGAATAGAGCCATGTCATCCGATTCTTTTTCCAGTTTCAGTGTGATGGCACCTTCTGCTGTGAACTTAGTTGCATTTATCAGCAGGTTTATCAACACTTGCTGTAACCGCGAATCATCTGTTTCTATTTTCAATTCTTCCAGTGAGGTTACAAACAGCAGTTCCGCTTGTGTTTGTTTTACTTTACCCACTGTGTCAGTAACATTTCTACAGATAGCTACTGCATCATGTTCTCCGATAGAGAACTGCATCTTACCGAATTCCAGGCTCGACAGGTCAATCACATCATTTATCAGCTTCAATAGAAGTTCAGAGTTCTGTTGAATAATCTCAGTACATTGTAGTCGGGTGGCGTCATCCAGCCCTTCTTCGGTCAGCAGTGCAGAAAAACCGGATAAAGCATTGAGGGGAGTACGTATCTCATGGCTCATATTCGACAAGAATACACTTTTTGCGCGCGTTGCACTCTCTGCGTTCCACCGGGACTGTTCCAGATTCCTCTTGGATAGTGCCACTTTCTTTTTCTGTTTTCTTTGCCATACGGCTAACATGGAGATGAAAGCCAATAATCCAAGTCCGATGAAGATGGAAGCAAGTACAATTCTGTTTTCCTGTGCTTTATTCCCCAGTTCCAGTTCATCTATCTGATAGGTTGCTTTCAATGCATTTATCTGGCGGATGTAACTTTTCGAAGCGAGGGTGTCAGTAACGGTATATAACTCCTGATATATCCGGCAAGCCTCATCAAAGCGCCCCAGTAATTTATACAAATATATCTTTTCGGCAGAAATCGAGCGATACTCCAGGGAACGTTTGTTGCCGGAAACCAGTTCGAGCAGTTTATTGTAAAGGGCAAGTGCTTCGTCTGCTTTTTGCTTGTCATGATCATCTGCTGCCAATGCACGGTAGCAGGCGGCTGTATAATAGTCGATGGAGAACCCATGGGCCGGTTCGTGAGTATGGTTTTGGTATATGGAATCTGCCTTTTGCAGATATCGGAGCGCAGTTTGCTGATCTCCCGAGGAAATATAGTAAGTAGCATTTTCTATGAGTATGGGAATGGCGAGCGGATGTTCGGGCTGCTGTTCCAGAAGCTGGTTCAGGGGATTTACATACGTCATGGCCTCTTCCAGTCGGTTCATCTGTTGCAAAAGAGTGGAGATTTTCACCAGGAGCCGATAAGTTTGCGGATTATTCGGGGATAAGTGGTGCAGGGCATCCAGATAGGAACTTAACGCCTTGTCCTGTATGTAAGAGGCAGTATATGCCTGACCGATGGCTTGATTGGCAAGGGCAATACCGAAGTTGGAGTTCATATCTTTGGCACTTTCGTACATATACCGTGCCCGGTCTACTGCCAGACTGAGGTCGCCTCGCATGATGTATGCACTTACTTGCCATAACAGTAAGGTGAAATAGGATTCTTCTGTCCGGGGAAATTTCAGAGTAGGAGCCAGTTGATTTGTCCAGGAGATAATGCTGTCTATCGGTGTGTTGGCATCGTAAGGAATTTCTCTGCTGATAAGTGATTGCAATGCAGACAAGTGTTCATTGTCTGTACGAGTAGCGTATGTTCTCGTCGCAAAGGAAAAGAGCAAAATAGTAGCCACTGCCGATATAATAGCAATCTTTCTCAAAGTAGAAGATATTTTATTTAGATTATTCGCAAATGTAGTGATAAAACTAAAAAAACAAAATTATTTGTTGAATAAATAATGCAATCTTTTACTTATAATTATCAATATAGTTCCAGACCGAACTCATCTTTCAGTTGTAGCAGTGCATTGTTCTTTTGGGCCATCAGTTGAAATTTCTCTACACGACTGTAAGCACGTACCTTTTCAGTGGGGGCACTGACACGGACGGTCATGGTGGCTTTACTGTTTCTTAGGCGTTTACGTAAGTAACCTTGCAAGGTAGGAATCAGATCGGTAAACTCCTTGGCTGCAATGTCATTTTCTACAACAACTTCGAAAGTGGTCGCATCCAGCATGGTCAGGCGGATTACTTGCATACGTTTGGCAAGAGCAGTCTGCTCCTGTGGCAAGCGGCCGGCATATTCCTGCCAATAGTAGTTCACGTCCTTTTCGTTGAAGATGAAATCTTCTTCGGGTTGTGCATTCTGCTGAACGGTGGAAACAGTACGTTTCTGTTGCTCTTCGTCTGCCCGCGGATGCTTGATGGAAACACCCAGACCGGACATTTTCATGACCGGTATTTTCTTTTCCTCTTTTCCTTGCGCCATCAATACGGCAGTAGGAGTGGGGCGCATGGTCGTCTGCGAGCTAAAAGCTTGCTGAACTTCCGGCGAGAGAGGGGCAGCCTGGGCTGCGGGAGCTTGTTGTACAGGTCGGGGCTGTGCCGGAGCAGCGGTTGTAGCCTGCTGTTGGGGCATAGCATTTGCGGCCTGTGGCTGCTGAGCGGCGGCAGGCTGCGAGAATATGGGTTTGATAGATTGTTTAGGGCCACGCCCACCGCCTGCATCGTCCCCCTCGGCGGTAAGCTGGGCTACCTGAATCAGAGTCAGTTCCACCAGCAAGCGCTTATTTTTGCTGGCACGGTAGTTCAGATCACAATCGTTGCAGAGCTTCATAGCCCGGTAAAGGAAGGGCAACGGGCACTTCTGTGCCTGAGACTGGTAACGTTCGCGAATGCTGGCACCTACTTCGAGCAATGCCAGTGTGGCGGGGTCTTTGCTTACCAACAGGTCGCGGAAGTGAGAAGACAGTCCTGTTACAAAATGACTGGCATCGAATCCTTTATTCAGCACATCGTTTAGCAGCAGTAAAGCATCGCTGACCTGGTTTGCCAGAAAATGATCTGTCAGTCGGAAATAATATTCGTAGTCCAGTACATTCAAGTTCTCGATTACGCTCTTATAGCTGATGTGTCCGCCGGTAAAGCTGACCACTTGGTCGAAGATAGACAAGGCATCACGCATACCACCATCAGCTTTCAGGGCAATCACATTCAGTGCTTCCGGTTCGGCGGTAATTCCTTCCTTCGACGCTACGTATGCCAGATGAGCAACGGTGTCTTCCACACCGATACGGTTAAAATCATAGATTTGGCAGCGGGAAAGGATGGTTGGCAAAATCTTATGCTTCTCCGTAGTAGCCAGAATGAAGATGGCGTGGCGAGGCGGTTCTTCCAGCGTTTTCAGGAAAGCATTGAAAGCCGAGGCAGACAACATGTGTACCTCATCGATGATATATACCTTATATTTACCTATCTGGGGCGGAATGCGTACCTGCTCTACCAGCTGGCGGATATCGTCTACGGAGTTGTTGGACGCGGCATCCAGTTCATGAATATTGTATGAGCGCTGTTCGTTGAATGCCGTACATGATTCGCATTGGTTACACGCTTCTCCATCAGCCGTGGGAGTCATACAGTTGATGGTCTTGGCGAAAATACGGGCGCAAGTGGTTTTTCCCACGCCGCGCGGACCGCAGAACAGGTAAGCATGTGCCAGTTTGCCGGTGGCAATGGCATTCTTCAGCGTAGTGGTCAGGGCACGTTGTCCCACTACCGACTCAAAGGTGGTAGGGCGGTATTTTCGTGCCGATACGATATAGTTTTCCATGATTTGGGATATTCTTGTCCGTTACAATTTGTGCAAATGTACACAAAAAAAAGGAATTTCTCAGTTATTCCTCTTATCTTTGTAGGCGAAGAATCTCTCCCGGGCTTCTTTAATTATTAAATCTTTCATTCTTTAATTTGTTTATCAATGGATAAATTAGCGACACTTTGGGCCTTTGTCTGCAGGCGTAAATACCTGATTACGCTTGTGGTGTTTGTGGTTATTGTCGGTTTTCTGGACGAGAATAGCATTGTGCGCCGCATGGGCTATGCGAATGAAATCAGCCGTTTGAATAATGAGATAGAGAAATACCGGGCAGAATATGAAGAGAACACAGAGCGGTTGAACGAACTAGCTGTGGACTCCGGTGCCATCGAACGCATAGCGCGTGAGAAGTACCTGATGAAGAAACCGAATGAGGATATTTACGTATTTGAAGAAGACATCGAAAAATGAAATCCCTGATACCTGCTTTGTTTACTGTAGGCGCTTTGATGGTGCTGTTTGGTGCTGCCGTCTATATTACCGGTTGGGAGCCTGCTCCCTATGTTTATACGATTGGTGCCACTATGGTAGCGTTGGCACAGATCAATTCACCTTCCAAGAGCAATAGAGCCAATGTGAAGCGTCTTCGTCGCCAACAAATATTCGGTGCGTTGCTGCTGGTACTTACGGGTGCATTCATGTTCTTTACTCATGGAAACGAATGGATTGTATGTCTGACGGTTGCTGCCGTACTGGAGTTGTACACGGCTATCCGTATTCCACAGGAAGAGGCGAAAGAATAACGCTAAAACGTAAATCCCACCCCGATATAGTATCCTAACTTCTTTGACTGATTGGAATAGTTGAGTTCCGCCTCGATAGGTCCTATGATACTATTGTAGCAGTATCCTATACTGCCGCCCGCCAATCCGTGTGTATTTGTTCCGCCAAACAGATTTTCTATCTTGTTGGCTGTCCGTCCATAACTGCCCCGAACTACGATATACTGATTCTTGTAAGTTCTTGCCCTGACTCCCAACATTCCTGTCAAGATGGCATCCGGACTCATTTCGATGTGATTGATACCTGTAAAAGGGATCTGTTGTTCCATATACCGTCCCGGCACATTACCGCCCACGAAGTTAGATATGGCCAATGACTGCGTATTCTTCCCAACTACCCTTCCATACACCGATGGCATGATGGTGAATACCCGGTTCGGTGAGAAATATCCGCTCCAATGAGTTTGGAATACGGACACGGGACTGTTTGAACCATACGTTACCATGTTATCTGTATAGAGCCTGTACGCTGCTTCCCATTCCATCCCTTGAGTAGAGAATCGCTGATTATTCAGACTATTGTACATGATACTCGCCTGATAACTGAGCAAAGCCTTGTCACTGGATCTTGTAATGGAAACGTCCGGTCCCGAGGGCCAGTCATGGTAATTGAACTTCTCGAAGTGGATTCCCGCCTTGACAAGCATTTTATACCAGCTCTTCGTGAATCCGACCCAAGCCATGTGATGCACGTAGGTCAGGTTCATCAGTCGCTTACCTTCTTCGTAAAGATTAAAATCATTGTATCCTATCTGATATCCTGTATTTATATCCCAGCTTTTTTGTGGTGAGTAAGTATATTCAAGCCTTCCAAAGGTCCGCTTTCCCAACCGGGTAGTGAGGCTTAACTGCGATTTCTTCTGTGCTCCGAAATAACCCCTCGCATTCAATAACAATACTGCCAGTTCTTCATTATCAAACCGTCCTCCAATATTTATAGTATTGACCGGCTTTTCATGGGGAGTGATTTGTGCTACGGAAGGTATCGTATCCAGCATAGCCCGTGTTGGTATTTTGAACGGTTCGGGATATTCCGCCCGGTAATTCGTACGGATACCTATTTCTTTTTTCAGTGCAATCAGCTTGTCCCAGTCTTTCATGGCGGCTTCTTTACCTCTGTGCATCAGGGTATCCAGTGCCTCGTGGTTGAAACTTGCCGCTGAATAACCGTCTACATCTACCTGAATATGGATGTTGCTGTCCTTCACATTTTTCCTGTAACTCTCTTCTCCCACCAGATTCAGAATTTGCCCGAGTACATTCGACATACTTGTCAGTTCATCCGCTTTCATCAATGGATTTTGTACATCGACTCCGATAATAATTTCCGCTCCCATCTGCCGGGCAATGTCTACGGGATAATTATCCGTCAGTCCGCCGTCCACCAATACCATGCCATTGAGATAAACAGGGGCGAATACTCCCGGAATGGACATACTGGCGCGCATGGCAGTTGCCAGAATACCGTTGTGGAAAACGACTTTGCTGCCATTCACGATGTTGTCCGATACACAGGCGAATGGAATAGGCATCCGGTTGAAAGAAATGGAGTCGTGATATCCCACTGTCAGTTCGGAAAGTAGCCGGGAGATATTTCTTCCTTTTATAATTCCGGCATCGGATACATGTGCCGATTTCCCTGCAATTGGTACAGACAGCAGGTATTGTTCTTCTCTTAGCTTCTCGCTCAACAGTGTGGTTTCCGGATCAAGGGCATCGGAAAGCAGATATTTCCAGTCCTGTGCATTGACAATGCTGTCCAGTTGTTGCGGGGTGTAACCAATGGAGTATAGGCCGCCCACGATGGCGCCCATACTGGTGCCCACTACGTAGTCTATCGGAATACCGGCTTCCTCTATCACTTTCAGTGCTCCAATGTGCGCTACTCCTTTGGCGCCGCCGCCACTCAATACTATTCCCACTTTCTTACGGTTCTGTGCTCCGAGCGTACAGGCAGAAAACAATACTATAATTAATAAGGACAAGGATTTATATTTCATAATCGGGGATTGTTACTAATTGTTCAGATAAGTAACAAATAAAGTGGGCAAATGGATTACGATAAAATGTGTTATGGTAAAACGGTACCATAATGAGTTTTCACCACAGAGTAACACAGGGTATCACGGAGTTCTATTCTTTTGATTTCAAATTGATTAAGCTCTGTGAGACTCTGTGTTACTCTGTGGTGAATTAATTCAAAACCGCTACAGATATGAATAAATGTCTGAAAAGGATCAACATATATAAAAAACTTTATTTCTTGATGATTAAATAGTACAAAAGGGAGTGCTTCACTTGCTTTGAAACCTTCCGAAAACCTGTGTTAGGGAAAGTCGTTACCTTTGCCAGCCTCAGTCGTTACCTTTGGGTGCCTCAGTCGTTACCTTTCCTACCCCAAAGTCGTTACCTTTCCTTACCCCCTCTCAGAAGGTGCTGTAGAGGTGATTTGGACGTTGATGCTCCGGCTTTGGGTAAAAAGATACAGAGATGAAAAAATGCGACATTTACATATTGATTAGGGTAACCGCAATAAAAGTTTCATATCTGAAAAGTAATGAGTTTTCACCACAGAGTAACACAGAGTATCACGGAGTTCTATTCTTTTGATTTCAAATTGATTAAACTCTGTGAGACTCTGTGTTACTCTGTGGTGAAAAGATTCATAACCGCAAATTAATGAACCTCACTCTTCTTTTGTGCTCCGATAGCGAATGGGTGATGTTCCCAGGTGTCCTTTTACATATTTCCCGAAGAAAGATTGATTTGGGAAGTTGAATTCTTCCGCAATCTCTTTGATAGACTTGTCCGAATGCTTCAGTCGGTATTTGATGTGCTCTATCGCAGTCTCATTTATCAAATCCAGAGGAGCCCTTCCGCATGCTTGCTTGATGACCTTCGAAAAGTGTTTGGGCGTATAGCAAAGTGCATCGGCAAAGTAAGTCACTGAGCGGTGCATACCATTGTCTTTAGACAACAGTTCCATGAACTTCCGTAGAATATGGTCAGCCTGCTTGATGCCCTCTTTCGGTAGTTTGGCTTTCTCCGAATCGGCGATTTCTTTGTTGAGATACCCCATCATCTCGCAAAAGATAGCGGCAAACAGATGCTGCACCACCGCTTTATGATAACAATGGGGTTCATCGTTAATCTTCGCCAGGATTAAGTCTCCATAGTGTTTAAAAATGGTGTTATCACTTTCCCTGTTCACAGATTTCACCGGATTGTTGTGGATATGGATGGCAGTGTCCCACGTATCTTTTTCTATTTTGAGGATACGTTGCAGGAATCGGGTGGAAAATCCTGCAAGCCTTACTTTATATTTAGGACTCATCATTGTGTGTCCGATAATGGTGTTGGGAAGGCCAAGCAGTAAGTCGCCCGGCTGTAGCTGGTAAGTCCGGTTATTGACATCCAGTTGTATGCACCCTTCTATACAAACGGCAATAAGGAAATATTCCAGTCTGACAACCTCATTATTATAAGGTATTTCATCCAGACTGTTGACTATCGCAAAGTCATCATCTATATAGTCAAGAATATGCTGACTGTTCTTAAAGTCTTCAATGGTTACGGTCTTAATGTTCTCTTTTTCCATATTATTTCATTTTTCTTTTTTGCAAAGTTGGTAAATTATGGGGAAAACAGGATGTCCTATTATCCTTTAATATTGTTCTATATGATGCTTATTGATAATTAGTTAGCTTTAAAAGTGACGAATAACGAAAATGGGACATTCTTGGGGGAAAATTGATCACTATGGCTTTGTTCCTTTCTCCTACATTTGTCCCAGTTTTAATAAAAAGACAATTAGAGTAAGTATGATTACAGTGAACAAAAAATGGTTACGGCTGATAGGGATTGTCGGTTGTACAGTGTGGATGGCATCTTGCAAACAGGCAACGGATGCGGGAGTGAAACCTTCTTATGCAATAATGGAAGTAAAAGCGGCGGATAAAGAACTTTCCACTTCGTATTCGGCCACTATCCGTGGGCGGCAGGACATTGATATCTATCCGCAAGTATCGGGTACTATCGAAAAACTTTGTGTGACTGAAGGACAGACAGTTCGCCGTGGGCAGTTGCTTTTCGTTATCGATCAGATTCCCTACAGAGCTGCGCTCAAGACTGCCGTTGCCAATGTGGAAGCCGCACGTGCTGCAATGGCGACTGCCGAACTCACCTACAACAGCAATAAAGAGTTGTATGCACAGAAAGTAGTTTCAGAGTTCAGTCTGAAAACAGCTGAGAACACCTATCTCACTGCCAAAGCACAGCTGACGCAGGCCGAAGCCCAGGAAGTGAACGCACGCAACAATCTTTCCTATACTGAAGTGAAAAGTCCCAGTGACGGAGTAGTGGGTGCATTACCCTATCGCGTGGGTGCATTGGTAGGTGCCAACCTGCCGTATCCGTTGACTACGGTCAGTGACAATTCGGACATGTATGTCTATTTTTCCATGACTGAGAATCAGTTACTTGCCCTTACACGCCAGTATGGTAGCATGGATGAAGCTCTGAAGAACATGCCGGAAGTGGAATTGATATTGAATGATAATTCGGTATATAATAAGAAAGGTGTCATAGAATCCATTAGTGGAGTTATCGACCGTCAGACGGGCACTGTAATGGCGCGCGTGGTATTTCCTAACGAATCACGCCTGCTTCATAGCGGAGCATCCGGTACGGTAGTGGTGCCCAGCATCTATAAGGATTGCATTGCCATTCCGCAGGGAGCCACTGTGCAGATGCAGGACAAAGTTGTGGTATATAAGGTAGTGGACGGTAAAGCCGTCTCTACACTGATCACTGTAGCCGGAATAAGCGACGGGCGCGAATATGTGGTGCTCAGCGGATTACAATCCGGTGATGAAATTATATCGGAAGGTGCCGGATTAATGCGCGAGGGCACACAAGTAAAATAAGAAGGGAGACAAATTATGAAAGGAAATGTATTTATAAAGCGGCCGGTGATGGCTATCTCCATCTCCGTGCTGATTCTGGTCATAGGGCTTATTTCGCTCCTTACGCTGCCGGTAGAGCAGTATCCGGACATTGCACCTCCCACAGTATATGTAAGTGCCCAGTATACGGGTGCCGATGCCGAGGCGGTAATGAACAGCGTCATCATGCCGCTGGAAGAGAGTATCAATGGTGTGGAGAATATGATGTATATCACTTCTACGGCATCCAACTCCGGCCTCGCTATTATACAGGTCTACTTCAAGCAAGGTACGGACCCGGACATGGCGGCAGTGAATGTGCAGAACCGTGTAGCTAAGGCACAGGGGTTACTGCCGGCCGAGGTAACCAAAATCGGTGTAAGCACGCAGAAGCGTCAGACCAGTTTCCTCCAGATTGGTGCTTTGGTCTGTAACGACGGGCGTTATGATCAGACATTTCTTGCCAATTATCTGGACATCAACGTACTGCCTCAAATTAAACGTGTAGAGGGGGTAGGGGATGTAATGGAATTGGGTGATACGTACAGTATGCGTATCTGGTTGAAGCCGGAACGGATGGCACAATATGCCCTGGTTCCTTCGGATATTACTGCCGTGCTGGGTGAGCAGAACATTGAAGCTCCTACCGGTTCGCTGGGTGAGAGTTCGAAGAATGTCTTCCAGTTCACTATGAAGTATCGCGGACGATTGAAGAGTGTGGAGGAGTTCCAGAATACGGTGATCCGTTCGCAGAAAGACGGCTCTGTACTCCGCCTGAAAGATGTGGCCGATGTACAATTGGGTACGATGACTTATAGCTTCCGCAGTGAGATGGATAGCAAACCGGCGGTTCTTTACATGGTATTCCAGACGGCAGGCTCCAATGCAACCGCTGTGAATAAGGAAATTACTGCCCAGATGAAGCAGATGGAAAAGAGTCTGCCGGAGGGAACAGAGTTCGTCACGATGATGAGTTCCAACGACTTCCTTTTCGCATCTATCCACAATGTGGTAGAAACATTAATCATCGCTATTATCCTGGTTATCTTGGTGGTGTATTTCTTCTTGCAGGACTTGAAGAGTACACTCATCCCGTCCATATCCATTATAGTGTCGTTGGTAGGTACGTTTGCCTGCCTGGTGGCTGCGGGATTCAGTCTGAATATCCTGACACTGTTTGCACTGGTGCTTGCCATTGGTACGGTGGTGGACGATGCCATTGTGGTGGTGGAAGCGGTGCAGTCCAAATTTGATGCCGGATACAAATCTCCTTATCTTGCCACTAAAGATGCGATGGGCGATGTGACGATGGCTATCATCTCCTGTACCTGTGTATTCATGGCAGTGTTTATTCCTGTAACATTTATGGGAGGAACCTCCGGTGTGTTCTATACACAGTTCGGTATCACGATGGCAACTGCCGTAGGTATTTCCATGATTTCGGCTTTGACGCTATGCCCGGCCTTGTGTGCTATCATGATGTGTCCGTCGGACGGGACCAAGAGTGCCAAGAGTATTAACGGACGGGTACGTGCAGCTTACAATGCCTCGTTCAACGCTGTGCTGGGTAAATATAAGAAAGGTGTGATGTTCTTCATCCGCCACCGCTGGATGGTATGGACTTCATTGATAGCCGCTATTGCATTGTTGGTTTATCTGATGAGCACTACCAAAACGGGACTTGTTCCTCAGGAAGACCAGGGTGTCATCATGGTGAATGTCAGCATCTCGCCGGGAAGCACGCTTGATGAAACAACGAAGGTAATGGATAAACTGGAAGATATTCTGCAGGATACGCCCGAAATAGAACATTATGCCCGCGTAGCAGGCTATGGACTTATATCCGGTCAGGGAACTTCTTACGGTACAATCATTGTGCGCTTGAAGGACTGGAGCGAACGAAAAGGGAAGGAGCACGGTTCGGATGCCGTGGTTGCCCGCCTCAATGGACAGTTCTATGGCATTAAGGAAGCGCAGATATTCAGTTTTCAGCCTGCTATGATTCCGGGGTATGGTATGGGTAACTCCCTCGAACTGAATCTTCAGGACAAGACGGGTGGCGATATGGAAACATTCTACCAGTCGGTAATGGAGTTCCTCGGTGCGTTGAATCAGCGTCCGGAAGTAGCTATGGCTTACACGGCATATGCCATCAATTTCCCGCAGGTATCGGTAGAAGTGGATGCGGCTAAATGTAAGCGTGCCGGTATTTCTCCGGGAGCAGTGCTCGATGCATTGGGCAGCTATTGCGGTGGTGCGTACATATCCAACTATAACCAGTTCGGTAAAGTGTATCGTGTGATGATGCAGGCTTCGCCTGAATACCGCCTGGACGAGCAATCTCTGGACAATATGTTTGTACGGAATGGTACGGAAATGGCTCCGGTGAGTCAGTTCGTAACACTGAAGAAAGTGTTGGGACCGGAAACTACCAATCGTTTCAACCTGTATAGCTCTATCTCTGCCAATGTAAATCCTGCCGAAGGTTACTCTTCCGGTGAAGTGCAGAAGGTGATTGAAGAGGTAGCTGAACAGACTTTGCCTACGGGCTACGGATATGAATATGGTGGTATGGCACGCGAAGAAGCAAGTAGTGGTGGTGCACAGACTATTTTCATCTATGCCATTTGCATATTCCTTATCTATCTGATTCTGGCATGTCTTTACGAAAGTTTCTTTGTACCGTTTGCCGTTATTTTCTCCGTACCGTTCGGATTGATGGGATCATTCCTGTTTGCCAAATTGCTCGGGCTGGAGAATAACATCTACCTGCAAACAGGTGTGATTATGTTGATTGGTTTGCTGGCCAAGACGGCTATCCTGATTACGGAATACGCCATAGAGCGTCGTCGTAAAGGAATGGGTATTGTGGAATCTGCTTATTCTGCCGCGCAGGTCCGCTTGCGCCCCATCCTGATGACGGTGTTGACAATGATTTTTGGTATGCTTCCGTTGATGTTCTCTTCCGGTGCGGGTGCTAATGGTAACAGTTCGCTGGGTGCGGGTGTTGTAGGCGGTATGCTTGTAGGTACACTGGCATTGCTGTTCGTAGTACCTGTCTTCTATATCATCTTTGAATTCTTGCAGGAGAAGATCCGTCCGCCGATGGAGGAAGAAGCAGACGTACAAGTGTTGCTTGAGAAGGAGAAGAGTGAAGCTGAACGGAATAATAAATAAATAAAAGAAAAGATGATGTATCAAGGTGACATATTTTGGGTAGAGCAGTTGATAGCGTATTGCATTGCTGCTATTCTATGGTGCATTATTGATAAAATCAATTCTAGGAAACATATTAAAGATACTGAAGAATGAAAAAGCAAATCATCACATTAGCTGTCACCGGCCTGCTGCTGAGCAGTTGTGGCATCTATACTAAATACGAGCCCGTTACTTCCGTCCCCGACCAGCTTTATGGCGGGGAAGTAGTGGCCGAAGACACCGCCAGTCTGGGCAATATGGATTGGCGGGAACTCTTCACCGATCCTTATCTGCAATCCCTCATTGAACTGGGATTGCAGACCAATACTGATTATCAGTCTGCCCAGCTTCGCGTAGAGGAAGCACAGGCAACACTGATGTCTGCCAAACTAGCTTTCCTGCCTGCCTTTGCTCTTGCTCCGCAGGGAACCGTGAGTAGTTTCGATACGCAAAAGGCAACGCAAACTTATTCGTTGCCCGTCACTGCCAGTTGGGAGTTGGATGTCTTCGGCCGTATGCGCAATGCCAAGAAACAGTCGCAAGCTCTTTATGCTCAAAGTGAGGATTATCGTCAGGCTGTCCGTACCCAACTGATAGCTGGGATAGCCAATACCTATTATACGCTGCTGATGCTCGACGAGCAACTTGCCATTTCCCGGCAAACGGAAGAAGCGTGGAAAGAAACCGTGGCGTCTACTCGTGCCCTGATGAATGCCGGAATGGCGAATGAATCGGCTGTATCGCAGATGGAGGCGACGTACTATCAGGTACAGGGTTCCGTGCTCGACTTGAGGAAGCAAATCAACCAGGCAGAGAACAGTCTTGCCCTTCTGTTGGCTGAAACACCCCGTCATTATGAACGTGGTAGTCTGGCGCAGCAGCAGTTCCCCGCCGACTTTTCGGTAGGTATTCCGGTGCAAATGCTTTCCGGTCGTCCCGATGTCCGCAGTGCCGAGCGTTCACTCGAAGCAGCGTTCTATGGTACCAATAAGGCCCGTTCGGCTTTCTATCCCTCCATTACTTTAAGTGGAAGTGCCGGCTGGACGAACTCTGCCGGAGTGATGATACTCAATCCGGGCAAGTTTCTGGCATCTGCTGTAGGATCGTTGACGCAACCGCTCTTCAACCGCGGACAGGTAGTTGCCCAGTATCGCATTGCCCGTGCGCAGCAGGAAGAAGCCGCACTTGGCTTCCAGCAAACCTTGCTCAATGCAGGCAGCGAGGTGAACGATGCTTTAACGGCTTATCAGACCAGTCAGGGCAAGAAACTTCTGTTGGATAAACAGGTCGCTTCTTTACAAACCGCCCTGAGAAGTACTTCCTTGCTGATGGAGCATGGCAATACCACTTATCTGGAAGTACTCACAGCCCGGCAGACATTGCTTAGCGCACAATTGTCGCAGACTGCTAATCATTTTACCGAAATACAAAGCTTAATTAACCTATTCCAAGCGTTGGGAGGCGGACAGAATTAAAACTGTATCATACTCTCTTTCTGTTACTTTACTTCAATGAAAGGAGAGCTGCCCGGAAGGTGTTCCGTGGCAGCTCTTTTCAGTATTCCTCTTTGTACTTACTTGGGGAACAGCCGAATTGTTTCTTGAATGAAGCTGTGAAGTAAGATTGACTGCAAAAGCCTGTAACATCTGCAATATATGTCAATTTCTCATTCCCTTCTTTAATCATCTGGGCAGCCCGGTTCAGTTTGTAGGTTCGGAAGAAAGAGTTAGGACTCAATCCTGTCAGATCCTTGACTTTATAATAGAATTTGGAACGACTGATTGAGAAGATATTAAGGATTTCTCCTAAATCAATCTCTGCCTCACTTAAATGGGATTCCATGTATGAATATAATTTCTCCATGAAGATACCATCCTGCGATTGTAGTATAGGCTGTTCCTGGATATCTATTTGAGTAGATGAAGTAAGCACTTTGCGTATTTTCTCACGATTTAGAAGTGTTGATTTGATGAGTGCCGTTAAATATCGGGGCTCAAAAGGCTTCACTACATAAGCATCTGCACCTGCCGAAAGACCTTGTACCTGATGTTCCGACGAGCTTTGTGCGGTTAGCAATATGACAGGTAAATGGCATGTGGTTGCATCACTCTTTATTTTGTGGCAGAATTCATATCCATTCATGCCATGCATCAGGATGTCACTGATTATTAAATCCGGCTTTATATCGCCAATTTCTCCGATGGTTGTATTCGGATTTGTTCTGCATTCCACAACGTAATCTTTCAACAACAGTTTCATGAAATTGAGAATTTCCGTGTCGTCATCTACTACCAGGATTTTAGCAGCTTGGTCGTCATCCGGTTGATAGGGTGGGGATATCAAGTTCAGTTCTTCTCTTACATTTTCCTGTATTTTTGTTATAGCATTACTTCCTTTGGGAGAGTCGACCTGCTGATTGTTGTCATATAAAGCCGGATTCATAGGAATAATAAAGGTAAAAACAGAACCGTTGGGCGCATTGCTGCTGCATTTGATGAAGCCATGGTGCAACTCAACCAATGATTTTGCATAAAATAAGCCTATGCCGGTTCCCCATCCACTTTGGTAGTCAGGATGTTCAATCTGGTAAAAACGTTCAAAAACAGCTTTCTGCTTATCCTCGGGGATACCAATTCCCGTATCTGCGACTTTTATTTCCAACCATTCATCCGACTTAACTTTCATACTCATGGGAAATTCTGCATGGGCTATATCCTGGGTAATGACCTGTATTCCGATAGATATGCTTCCTTCTTCCGGGGAGTATTTCAACGCATTTGAAAGTATGTTAGTCAATATCTTGTCGAATTTGTCATCATCCAGTAAGAGATTGATTGTTTCGGACTGAATGGAACGCCGGACATTTATTTTCTTTTGCTGGAACCCTACAATAAAGCGATCTGCGCAGGCATTGAATAGGGGAATGACATTGGTTTTTGATACTTTCAGTCTTAAGATGCCATTCTCCATTTTATTGAAATCCAGTAGTTGATTGATTAGTTTAAGCATACGTTCGGTATTATGTCTGATTACCTGAAAAAGACTGGACGAACTTAGGCTGTCTTTCGGATTCTCTTCAAGCGTCCGGAATGCTCCGTATATCATGGTCAATGGAGTTCGGAACTCATGAGAGATATTTGTGAAATACTTGATGTTCATCATGTTGGCATACTTCTCCTGTTCACGTTGGACTGTTATTTTTCGTATCTGATCCCTGTTCTGCCTAATACGGCGGTAGATCCTCCATCCGGTATATAAGCAGATCAACAGACATAAAGGGTATACTCCGAATAATAACCACTTCTGGGCCCAGGGAGCAGGCTCTACGAATACGTCCACTGTTTTTGCATCAATCACATCTCCATTTTCATTGATTGCTCTTATTTGCAAAACATAGTGTCCCGCAGGAATATGCGAATAGTAAGCATAATCTTCATTTTCCAGGGAATGCCATTGCTGGTCTAAACCTTCCAGATAGAACTCCGTTTTGTATTTATTCAGGTTTCCATAATCTAATGTTGTATAATAAAAGTATACTCCGCTATTGTTATTGGTAAGGCAAACCTGAGCAATGCTATCTCCTTGCATTTTAACTCTCTTATGTTCATATGGCTTCAATAGCTGTTCGTTAGAAGAAATATATTCGATTTTAATCTTGCAGGTTTCGTATGGTTTTATCTCTTTAGGGTCGAATAGGGTGAGCCCTTTGGTTCCTCCAAATATCAACTCGTCACCCTGCCCATGAATTGCACACATGGGAACATAGGAATCATTCATAATTCCATCTTCTTTGTAATATGAGATAAACCGTTTGTTGGCTGTGTCGAAGCGTATTAAGCCATGTAAGGTTCCTATCCATATATTCTGTTGGCAGTCTTCTATTACACTGCACATCTGCCCACAGATGTTGGTGTCATTATAGAAACTTATTTTTTTCGAGGTCAGGTCGATGTGCATTAATCCCTGTCCGTATGAAACTCCCCATGCATTGCCGGTGTGGTCAATCATCAGATCCATACATATGATTCCTGTGCTCCGGGAACGGGGAATTTCTATTTCCTCTATTGTCATCTTATTGGAATCTACTATATAAATGTTACCTGCGTATGTACTGACAATAATGCTGTTAGAATCTATTTTTCTGATAGTGTTCACAATTCCTATATTTTCCTTTATAGCAACAGGTGTTTCCGCTCCTTTGCTGAGATAATATAGATTATGATTGCTCTCGAACCATATATTTCCTGTACCGTCTTCTCCTACCGTATAGCAGTAATAAGGATAGATTTTCAGACTTTCAATCTTATTTTCATCATAAACTTTACATTTTATCAGATTGCGGTTGGTTACCAGCCATAGCAAGTTTTCGCTGTCGACAAAGCACTGGTCTATTTCTTCTTTAGAAATAAAAGAAGAGATATCTAATCGGAAGATGCGCTGATCAGCCAGTACATGATAGAGTTCACTGTGAGATACTATTATATAGTAATCATTATTTGTTCCTCTGAAAATATTGGTGATATCCTTGTTACGGAAAAACTCGATGTTTTCTGTCTCTTTTTTAAATCGCGATTGCTGATGATATAATACTTGGTACCCATCTCTTTCGGACCCTATCCAGACATTCTGGTGGGAATCAACATATACAGTTGAAATATCATCCAATGGTATGTGGAAGGGAAAGTCTGTATGGTTTTGGTCGATGATTGTCATTTTTACAGTGTCCCATAGATAGAGTTGATTGTTTTTGGCATATAGTAGCATAGAGGAACTGTTATAAGGAGTAACTCTTTTGATATGCTTATTCTTCAGCACCATAGAAACGCGTTCAATGGAATCATTGATTACCCGGCGGAAAGTATTAGGATCTATAATGAATATTCCCTGGGAAGTATGGTAGAACAGGTCCTCATTTGGTAGTAATCCGGCTACATCCGAAAGGTCATCTATCCGGATGGATTTAATCAGACTAAAATCTTTAATGGAGTGACAGCAGGCTTCTCCGTCTCTCCATATCCAGAGATTATCATTACGGTCGGCTAATGGTAAGAAGCCGGAAAGCCGTTTAGTACATATTTTATTCCGCGCATCATACTCATAGATATTGGTGCCGACATCTGAGATGCTGAGAAAGATTCTTCCATCGCTTGTTTCTGTAATCCCGTTGGAGTAGGGGTATACTCCTTCTTTAAAGATAGTTTGAAAACTTCCGTCATTGTTGTAGACCGAAGTCCCGAATTCTGTCAGTACGAATAGTTGTCCCCTGGAAGAACAATACATCTTCAGGACTGCGTCATTACATAAGCTGGTTGTATCTTCTGTGCTTCTGTAGTGATAATAGCGCTTTCCGTTGTATTGGTAAACTCCACCTGGGGTACCAATCCAGATGTATCCTTGTTTGTCTTCAACAATATCTTTAATCTGATTATAACCGATCTGGGGTTGGCGGGTGATTGCGACATCCTTTTGTCCCCGTTCGTCAATGCTGTTGTGACAAGACAGAAAAAGAATACATCCCAAAATATGGGATAGAATTTTCATTTTCATAGTATACAAATATTTGAGGCAAAGTTACAATATATGGTGAGTTAAGCAAAATAAATATGCCCAATTGGATTTTGATTATACTCATTCGGACTGTGATTACAGATATGTGGACCTTGGTTATAGAGGTTTGGAGAATGGTTACAGTGATATATCAGATATGCATATAACTTTGCCAACAGAAAAATGAAATGCAGAATGTGCGATAATAGAAACTTTTTTTTAACCTTATTATTATGATGAACTTGAAAACAAGAACCCTGAAACAGAAACTGGCAATGCTGGTTATAATGTGTCTTTTGAGTATGACGGATACGTGGGCACAATTCAGTTCTTCTCCGGATGTGGAAGTGAAAAATAATTCGTTTTATATTGATGGGAAGAAATTCTTCATTAAAGGTATCGGCTATGAAATTGGAGCATTGCCGGGGGAACTACCGAATGAAAGAAAATTCAATCCCGACCAGTTACATTTCGATATCCGGCGTATTTTATCCGGTGGATTTAATACTATTCGTACCTGGGCTGCGTTTACAGAACAGGAACTGGAAGTTCTTCGGCAATATGATATAAAAATAATTATGGGTATCTGGATTGATCCGGCTGGTGACTTTTCAAATACACAATTCGTTGATAATGCCAAAACGATAGTTAATGATGTGTTGAGTTATTCCAAGAATTACAATAATATAATAGGCTATTTAATCATGAATGAACCCCATCCCACGGCAGTTCTGGGAGCTGGGTATCAACATACTGTGAACCTATGGACGGAGCTGGTCAATATCATTCATTCGCAACACCCCAACCGTCCTGTCAGTATAGCCAATACTCCGAATGGTACTTATATTCACCCGCATATATTCGATTTCAGTGCATATAATGTATATATCTATAATCCGGTCACGGTTAATTATCTTCATGGTTATAGAAACCATATTGATTATCTGCAACAACTTAACTCATCGGATCATCCGTTGATAATAACCGAATATGGACTGGCCGTTTCGCCTACTGGTCCGGGCGGTTGGGGATATGGTGGTAATAGTTTGTCCGAACAGGAGTCGGGAGATGTATATATGTATAAGTCTTTGGTTGATGGCGGGGCAAATGGTGCCTGTATATTCAATTATAGTGATGGCTGGTGGAAGGCTGATGATGAATTTGTGCATAGTGATTTACCGGAAGAATGGTTTGGATTGATTGAATATAGCAGTTTGTCGGATAAGCAGGGGCATGAACGCCCGGTTTGGAAAGCAATACGGGACTTCCAGTCCGCAATCATTGCACAGCCGAGATCAGAGGAAATATATATAGATAAAGTTCCTGTTGAGATATTCTTCAATGATACAATTAAAAAAATCAAGGTTTTACTGGAGGATAAATTGATTTATCAAAGAGATATGACAGATGACTATTTGCTGGACACTCTTGAAATTGATTATAAAGATATCAAAGATGTGAGATTGGTGTTTAATTGCTATGATGATAAAAACAATCTGATAAAAACAGAAGAGAAGAGTATTTTGATCACTGCAACTGAACTGACTTTACCTACTCTTCAACTCTCTGTGAATAGCAATTGTTGGCAAACCAACCAGGTTAATGTCACATACAAGGTTACTAAATCTACAGATTTTACTGTCAGTCCGACATTTGACTATGTCTATTATCCGCATATCGGATTTGATTACGGGCAGAAATTCAGTTCGATTATAGGCAACCAGAACCAAGTTGAAATATCCGGTCGGCATAGTATATCCGGAAATATAGATGTTTTTACAGTAGGAGCTGCGTTTAATATCTATTATAATGGATTTCAAAAGCGTATTTTTAATCAAATGACGATTTCCCGGCATGACCTTAGCACAGGTGTGGAGGAAAATACATTTGTTGAATCTTCTTTGGCTATCCGGATTCAGGGTGACCCGCATAGTGGAAGTCTGACTTTGGTTAGTTACGCGGACTTGCAACTTAGCCATGTGGAAGTGGTGGGTATCAATGGGCAGGTGATTGCAGCATATCGTGCCGAAAGTTCAAGGCTCGAATTGCCTGTGGGAACATTGGCAAAAGGATTGTACCTGGTCCGGGCTTATGATATGGAGGGGAGGTATACGACCTGTAAGATGTTGCTGACATGATCCCGTTCCTTTTTATATAAGATGTAAGGGTAATTGTCTGTTTCCATGAAAGTAGAATTTTAAGTTGATAATCTTTAATTTATTATTTATATGAAAAAATTATTGTTGGTTTTATTTTTGTTTGTATTTACCTTGGGGGCTGTATATGCTCAGACTGTTCAGGTAAAGGGCTTGGTGATAAGTGGTTCGGACATGGAACCATTGCCCGGAGTAAATGTAGTGGTGAAAGGAAATACTTCTATAGGAACAATCACTGATGTAGATGGTAACTTCTCCTTGTCGGTTCCTTCTGATGCAGTTCTTTCAGTGACTTATATAGGTTTTAAATCTCAAGATGTTTTGGTGAAAGGGCAAAGAACACTTAAAATCGTTCTTCTGGAAGATACTGAAGCTCTGGATGAAGTGGTGGTGGTGGGCTACGGCGTTCAGAAAAAAGCCAATCTGACCGGTGCTGTAGCTTCTATAAAAAGTGATGAATTGCTGAAGGCTAAGTCTGCTAATTCTACTAATACATTGGTAGGGCAAATTCCTGGGCTTATCTCGAAACAAGCTAAGGGCGAGCCGGGAGCAGATGATGCTTCTTTGTATATACGTGGTATTGCAACTTTCCGGGGAGATACATCTCCTGCATTTATCATTGATGGGGTAGAACGCTCTTCGGCAGATTTTGCACGTATGGACCCTAATGATATTGAGTCCGTTAATGTGCTGAAAGATGCGGCTTCGGCAGCAATCTTTGGTATGCGTGGCGCTAATGGTGTAGTGGTTGTAACTACTAAGCGGGGAAAGCAGGATAAAACGAGCATTAAATATTCAGGGAATGTCTCTATACAGTCTCCTACAAAGTTGCCGGAATTTGCCAATTCTTATGACTATGCACGTCTGTATAATACATTCATGGGGCAAGAGATATACAAGGAAGATGAATTGATAAAATTCAGAGATGGTACAGATCCTGATAATTATCCGAATACGGATTGGTATAAAGAAATGCTGTCACGAAATGCCATTCAGCATCAACATAACCTGTCCGTGTCGGGTGGTACGGAAAAAATACGCTACTATGTAAGTGCCGGATTTCTCAGTCAGGGCGGACTTTGGGAGGATATAGATTATAAACGCTATAATCTGCGTAGCAATATTGATGCTGATATTACCAAAACAACCCGTTTGGGAGTGGATGTTTCGGGAAGAATGGAAAAGACACTGAATACAGGATCGGCAGAAGGTATCTTTGCCGGGTTGGTACGTAACATTCCTGTTTTATTATGTCGTTTTCAGGATGGTACTTTTGCAGTGCCCGATGCTACTCATACTAATATTGTTGCTGCTAACCAACCTGGAGGGAGTTATAGCAAGGGGAATATATTCGTAGTAGATGCGCGGGTTGATCTGGAACAGAAACTGGATTTTATAACTTCCGGATTGTCTGTTAAGGGGACTGCTTCTTTCAGTAAGAATATATATAAGAATAAATCTTGGAACGTATCTCCTTATGTGTATACTAAAGATGCGGAAGGAGAATATGTACTGAAACCACGTTCAAGTGCCAGTTTAGGATTAACTCAGAATGGTTCCGAATACCAGGAATATCAGTTGCAGTTTAATTATTCCCGCTCTTTTGGAAATCATAATGTAACCGCAATGGCTATGGCTTTGGCCAGAAAAGGAGATTTTGACGGCTCTAGCATGAATAGGATATCTTTCGACTCTGAGATTTTGGATCAGATGAATGCCGGAAACTCAAAAGACCAATCATTGAGTGCGTATGACAGTAAGACTGCGCGTGCCAGTTATATGGGGAGAATCAACTATAATTATGCACAAAAATATCTGGCTGAATTTAATCTGCGCCGGGATGGCTCCGAGAATTTTGCGCCGTCCAAACGGTGGGGTACATTTATGTCTGCATCTTTAGGTTGGGTACTTTCGGAGGAGAAGTTCTTTGAGAAACTGAAGAAAACGGTAAACTTCCTGAAAATAAGAGCTTCCTATGGTACCTTAGGTAATGATAATACGGGTGGTGTGGCTTTTCCCTATTATAGCCGTTTTGAATTGTATTCAGGTGCTACTGCAAGTAATTATCTTCCTAATAACCTGGGCGACTACGTCTTTGGCTCTCTGTTGACGAAAGGCTTGGTACCAGGCGCAGTGGCTAATGCTATGGCTACTTGGGAGAAATCGACCAAAACGAACATCGCGATGGATGCTACCTTGTTTAATCGATTGAACCTGACTGTAGATTTCTTCATGGAACGGAGAACGGATATTCTGGTTCAACGATATGATGAAGTTCCGTCTTCTTTCGGTGGAACACTGCCTTTGGAAAATTTAGGTGAGGTGAAAAATAAAGGTGTTGACTTTTCATTGAGTTATCATCAGAAAGTCCGTGAAGTGGATTTTACATTAGGAGGCAATTTCACATTTGCCAGAAATAAAATTGTAGAAATGGCTGAGGCTGTAGGTACTTCTGAATATATGCGTAAAACGGGCCGTCCCATTAATGGCTATTATGGATATAAGACAGACGGCATCTTCAAATCTCAGGAAGAAATAGATGCGTACGCGAAGCAAGAAGTAGCTGGTACAGGCTATGTTACCCAACCGGGTGATATTAAATATGTCGATGTAAGCGGTGATGGAGTTGTCAATTCTAATGATATGACCTATTTAGGCAATGGAAATATTCCTGAAATTATTTATGGAATCAATGGCACATTGAACTGGAAGAATCTGGATTTCAGCTTTTTGTTTCAAGGGGCTGCCCGCGTGCAAGTTTATTTGCAGGGTGGAGTTATTCAACCTTACTTCAATCAGGGAAATCTTCCTCAACTTTGGGTGAATGAAAGCTGGACCGAACAGAATATAAATGCGAAATATCCGCGTTTGACAAATTCTATCCATAATAATCCTACGACGGATATCAGTGGTGTACAGACCTATCTCTATGATGCTTCTTATTTACGTTTGAAAAATATCGAGATCGGATATACATTCCCATCCAAGTGGTTGAAATCGGCTGCAATAAATGGACTGCGTGTCTATGTGAATGCACAGAACCTGTTCACTATTTCGGATGTACCGCAAATTGATCCTGAAAACACACAGCAGCAAGGATGGACTTATCCGCAAATGAAAGCGTTTAACGTGGGACTTACTCTTCAGTTTTAATCTCAAAAGCATAAGATATTATGAAAAAGTATAAGAATTTATTGTTGGCATTGTTTGTGGCTTTGGCATCTGGTTGCTCTGATATGCTGAATATTAAGCCTACTTCTTTTATTTCCGATGAAGCCATTTGGGAAGATAAAGTTTTGATAGATAAATTTGTGGCTAATACATACGGTTCAATGTTGTGTGGGTTCAACAGATGTACTGCCGGGTTCGGACAAAACTGGTCCATGTCATGGGCCGGGAATATGGATTCTGCTACAGACGATTTTGCCAGTGTATCCGATTCACCTATTTATACACAGTTGAATAAAGATGCAATCACCGCCCAAAGTTGCCCGTTTGTCAGTGAAATCTGGATTCAGGAATACCTTGTGATACGGAAGTGTAATACTATTATTGAGCGTGTTGCCGGTGTCGATGATAAAGTACTGACTGCAAAGGAGAAATTGAGAATAGATGCTGAAGCTCGCTTCTTGCGTGCATTCTGTTATTTCGATTTAGGCCGTACTTTTGGTAAAGCTCCATTGATACTTAAAGCCCAGAATCTGGAAGAGGATTTGTTGGTAGCTCCCTCCTCATTTGCTGAAATTGTAGAATTCGTAAAAGATGAATGTGATCTATATGCTGATAATTTACCTTTGACTTATCCGGAAGAAGAAGCCGGTCATGCCACGAAAGGAGCTTTCCTGGCACTGAAATCGCGGGCTCTGTTGTATTTGGCCAGTCCGTTGAATAGTGAGGATGATGCCCGGAAATGGGATGATGCAGCAGTTGCGGCTCAGGCTGTAATGGATTTACATGTCTATGAACTCTACAAAGTGGGTGAAACCCCTTATCGCTCTATGGAATTTGATAAAACAGCTGCTAATAAGGAAGTTATTTTTGAGCGTCGTTTTTCTTTTCCCGAAGCTCCTCACAATATTCATATGATGTGGAGTTTGGATGCTGAGGATGCCGGGTCATGGAATGGTTTGTATCCTACCCAGAATTTAGTAGATGCTTATGAGACTATTGACGGAAAACTGATTGATGATCCTACAAATACAATGTATGATGCCCAGGACCCGTATTCAAACAGGGATGCCCGTTTTTATCAAAGTATCATTTATAATGGTTCAACGTGGGAAACTTATCTGATGTCTATGGTGACCAATACTGTAGACCCGTCGAAAAACGGATCGTGCAAACCCAGATTAGGAAAGGCTCGCTGTGGGTATGGACCGAAGAAGTTCATTGAAGAATTAGATCCTTCTACTAATATATATGGAGGATACGCTCAAAGTAACAACTGGCCGTATTTCCGCTATGCCGAAGTATTGCTGAATTACGCAGAGGCAAAAAATGAATCGCTGAGTGTACCTGATGAAAGTGTATATAATGCAGTCAACGAGGTGCGTGCACGTTCCAATCAGCCCAATCTGCCCACTGGCTTGTCTAAAGAAGAAATGCGGAAACGAATCAAGAATGAGCGTAGAGTAGAATTATTGTTAGAAGAACACCGCTTTTATGATTTACGCCGTTGGAAAGATGGAAATGTGCTGGCGGAACCGATTATGGGTATGAATATCTATAATAATAATATTACATTGAAATATGAAATTTCTAAAGTGGAAGACCGGGTATTTACGGGAGAGCACTATTATTTACCAATTCCGCTTTCTGAACAAGAAAAGAATCCTTTGCTGAAAGAATAGTCCGGCAATCATCCGCTGCAATGCTGGCCTTAAAATAACGGGAGTGAATCCCTAAAGTTAGACTCCTGGCTTTAGGGATTTGATTTTCTATGCTCTGATGTGGGCTGGTTATAGAATTTCTTTTAGGAGCATACCCTCTCTGATACTTTATGATTTTGTAGGGAAAGCGGATTGTTGGCAAGATAGTATTAATTGAAACATTATTATTTGTATTGTTATGAATTTGAAGAAAGTATTTACGACTTTTTTTATCTGTTGTGTAGTTTTTGGTAGTGTAGCCCAAAATAAAAGACAACCTTCTATTCCGGGTGATATTGAAATAGAGAAGAAAATCGAAGCCCTGATTTCAAAAATGTCGATAGAAGAGAAAATAGGGCAGATGATCCAATTGGAAGTAAATATGGTGACATATACCGATCCTGAGTATAGTACCGAGGCATTACTATCAAAGTCCGAAAAAGAGTTAGCAGAGATAATCCGGAAGTTTGATCTGGGTTTCTACTATGATAGTAAAAGTATGACTGATGCCAATGGTCGCCCCTTACCGGAAGCCGGCTATCAGTTTTACACACTTTCACGAGCCATAAATAATGAGCTTGGCTTCAAACTTGATAATGATAAATTAGATTTAGTTTTCAATACGTATCATGTCGGCTCAATATTAAATATGTTGGGAGGCAGTTACGCTTCGGATGTACGCACCTGGCACGATGCAATCAGACAGATTCAGGAATCATCATTGAAACATCTGAATATTCCATGTGTCTATGGGCTGGACCAAGTGCATGGGACCAACTATTCCAAAGGAGGCACTTTGTTTCCTCAACATATTGGCATGGTAGCCACTTTCAATCGTGATTTGGCAAAACGTATGGGAGAAATTTGTGCTTATGAAACAAGGGCATGCGGTGTGCCCTGGATATTTGGTCCGACTCTGGATATCGGACGCAAAGCCTCCTGGCCCCGTCAATATGAGGGAGTTGGCGAAGATCCGTATCTGGCAGCGGAGATGGGTGTGTCTTATCTCTCCGGCTTACAAGGAGATGATCCTAACCACATCGGTAAATATCATGTAGGTACATGTCTGAAACACTATTTCGGATATGGAGCGCCGGATAATGGTATTGACCGTACTCCGGCCAATATCACTGAACAGGATTTGAGAGAAAAGCATTATGCGCCTTTTCTTAGAGCCTTTCGTTCGGGAGCTTTGTCGGCCATGACCAACTCTTCCATATTAAACGGCATGAATGGCGTGGTCAATAAGCGCTATTTGACAAATTGGTTGAAAGAAGATCTGAACTGGGATGGAATGATTGTGACCGATTGGGGAGATATTGAGAATATTCGTGTTCGGGACCACATAGCGCCCACTAAAAAAGAAGCGATAAAGCTGGCGGTTAATGCTGGTGTAGACATGATGATGGTACCTTCTGAATATGGTTATGGTTCCCTATTGAAAGAATTGGTAGATGATGGTTCTGTTTCGATGGATCGGATCAATGATGCAGTGCGGCGTATTTTACGTTTAAAATTTCGTATCGGATTATTTGAAATGCCTTATACGGATGTTGAAGATTATCCATTGTTTGGCAGTAATGAGCATGCCGCTGTTGCTAAACAGATGGCAATAGAATCAGAAGTTTTGCTGAAAAATGAAAATCAGACCCTTCCGTTGAAGCGTGGAAAGAAAATACTGATATGTGGTCCTAATGCGAATACGATGCGTGGACTTAACGGTGGGTGGAGTTATTCATGGCAGGGAAATAATGTGGAAACCTTTACCACATCCTACAATACAATATTGAAAGCCATGCAAAATAAGTTTGGGGTGGAAAATATCATCTATGAACCTGGAGTTACCTATGCTGAAAAGGAAGAATGGTATGTAGAAAATACACCTGAGATAGAAAAAGTGATAGAAA
The DNA here is from genome assembly GCF_020091405.1 of Bacteroides cellulosilyticus. Taxonomy (NCBI): domain Bacteria; kingdom Pseudomonadati; phylum Bacteroidota; class Bacteroidia; order Bacteroidales; family Bacteroidaceae; genus Bacteroides; species Bacteroides cellulosilyticus. Next base: position 469,487 of record NZ_CP081903.1, on the reverse strand, counting down.
AAGCAGGAGCTGCCGATTATATAATGGTTTGTATCGGTGAGAACTCTTATGCGGAGACAACAGGCAATATAAATGATTTGAACTTATCGCATAACCAGAAGAGCCTGGTGAAGGCAGTACAAACAGTAGGCAAGCCTGTAATTCTGATTTTGAATCAGGGCCGTCCCCGTTTGATTAGTGATCTTGTTCCTGATGCCCAGGCTGTTGTCAATATAATGCTTCCCGGAAATTATGGGGGAGATGCTCTGGCCGACTTGGTTGCAGGTGATGAAAATTTTAGTGGACGTTTGCCTTTTACTTATCCTTCACATCCCAATTCTTTTACAACCTATGACTTTAAGGTGTGCGAGAATCGGGAAACAATGCCTGGTATTTACAACTACGAAGCGCATACAAATGTGCAATGGTGGTTTGGTGAGGGACTTAGTTATACTAAATTCGACTATAGTAATTTCAGAGTGAACAAGACTAAATTCACAGCGAAAGATGAATTAGTTTTTACCGTTGATGTGAAAAATACAGGCGAATGTAAAGGAAAAGAAGTGGTTATGCTTTTCTCTTCGGATTTATATGCTTCTTTGATTCCTGATAACCGTCGTCTCCGGGCTTTTGATAAAATAGAACTGGAACCCGGTGAAAGCAAGACCGTTAGTCTAAAAATCCGGGGCACTGATTTGGCTTTTGTTGGTGCGGGAGGTAAATGGCTGTTGGAAAAAGGAGATTTTAATATGATGATAGGTGGGAAGTTTCTAAATATTACATGCGTTGAAGATTATTGTTGTACTACTCCAAATATTGAATAAAGATGAAAAAGCAAATTTTATTATCGCTGTTTTTCCTGGCCGCTTATGCTGCTGCGATGCACTCTCAGGAAAAGGCAAATACCATGGAGACGTTCATTAAGAACCTGATGGATAAAATGACTGTTAAGGAAAAGATTGGTCAGCTCAATTTAACGGTTAGTGGTGGATTCGTTGCCGGTGAGACTCTTGAAAAAGGACTTAATCCATTGGAACAGCGAATTGCGGATGGAGAAGTCGGAGGTTTGTTTGGGCTTAAAAATGCAGCCGTCATAAAGAAATGGCAAAAGGTAGCTGTTGAAAATAGCCGTTTGCATATCCCGCTGATTTTTGGTCTGGATGTGATACATGGTTATGATGTGACATTTCCCATTCCTCTTGCTCTGGCTTCTTCTTGGAATATGGAGTTGATAGAACAGGTGGCCCGGACTTCTGCTATTGAAGCGAGTTCCGATGGAGTCTGCTGGGTGTATTCTCCTATGGTGGATATCTGCCATGATTCCCGTTGGGGACGCATCGCTGAGAGTGCGGGAGAAGATCCTTATTTGGGTAGTGTCATAGCTAAAGCCTGGGTCAAAGGATATCAGATTAATAATGATTTAAGCCGGAAGGATAATGTTATGGCATGCGTCAAACACTATGCATTATATGGTGCTGCTGAGGCTGGGCGGGATTATAATACGGTCGATATGAGCCGTCAAAAGGCAATGAATGAATATATGCTGCCGTATAAAGCTGCTTGTGAGCAGGGGGCGGGTAGCTATATGGCATCTTTCAATGAATTTGAAGGTATACCGGTTACTGCTAATAAATATTTGCTAGATGATGTCCTCCGTAAACAATGGGGATTTAATGGATTTGTCGTAACAGATTATACGGGGACGATGGAATTGACTAATCATGGAATCGGTAATGAAGTGGAGGTTACAGCACGTGCCTTAAAAGCTGGAATAGATATGGATATGGTGAGTGAATACTTCTCACAGCATTTGGAAGAGGCTTTGGAGAAAGGTATCATTGAACTGGCTGATATCGATAAGGCTTGCAGGCGTGTGCTGGAAGCTAAATATAAGTTAGGCTTATTCGATAATCCATATAAATATTGTGATGAGAAACGTGCAAAAGAAACATTAGGAACCCGGAGTCATGTGGAACAGGCTCGTAAAGCGGCTCGGGAAAGTCAGGTCTTGCTTAAAAATGAAGGAAATTTGTTGCCTCTGAAAAAGAGTTCAAAAGTGGCTTTGGTAGGACCCTTGGGAGATAGAGCACAGGATATGCTTGGATGTTGGAGTGGTAATTCTGAGATAGTCAGACCTATATCACTATTAGAAGGATTGAAGGAAGCGGTCGGGCCAATGGGAACTGTCACCTTTGCAGAAGGAAGTTATCTGGTGGCTGATAAGGAATTGGAGAAGATATTGGTTGGCAATTCTATGGGCTTCGCTTCTTCTGGTGGCAGAAGATATGGTGTTCATGAACGTTCCGAAGAAGAAATGTTGCAAGAAGCCATTGCTATTGCTCAGAAATCTGATATCATTATTGCTGCTTTAGGAGAAAATATAAATATGAATGGAGAGGGGGCTTCTCGTTCCGAACCGGATATTCCGGAACCACAGCAAAAACTATTGAAAGCATTGGTGAAGACTGGAAAACCGGTAGTACTTGTGCTTTTTACGGGGCGGCCACTTGTCTTATCCTGGGAAGATGAACATATTCCAGCGATACTTAATGCATGGTTTTTGGGTGTGCAGGCTGGTCCGGCTATTGCAGATGTATTATTTGGAGATGCCAATCCGAGTGGAAAAATCACGGCTTCGTTCCCGCGTAATGTAGGGCAATTGCCTATTCATTATAACCATAAAAACACGGGACGTCCGCAAGAAAGTGATGATGCCGGGTATGTTCGTTTCAAGAGTAATTATATTGATGTTGTTAATGCGCCTCTATATCCGTTTGGTTTTGGTTTAAGTTATACTACCTATGAATATGGCGAAATTACTCTTTCCAGTAAAACGATACCTATAAATGGTAAGTTGACGGCCAAGATAAATATAAAAAATACAGGGAAGAGAAGCGGTAAGGAGACTGTTCAATTATATATTCGCGATGTATATAGCACAAGCACCAGACCTGTAAAGGAGCTGAAGGCTTTTAAACAAGTAGCGTTAGAGGCTGGAGAGAGTAGGGAGGTTACTTTTGAAATAACTGTTGATGACTTGAAGTATTATAATCATGACTTACAATATGTATGTGAACCTGGCGATTTTGAGGTTTTGATTGGACCGAATAGTCGTGATCTCAAAATGTCTATGTTTACTGTCTTAAAATAGATATTGGTATGATTGGCATGTATCAGGGACGTACCTGGCCTGTCTTGCTCCGTACATTCTTCGCTCAGAGGTACCTCTGAGCGAAGAATGTACGGTTTTGGTACGGAGTAAGTCCATCCCGGGTAAGGGGCGGATATGATATCTCTCATCACAGACTGTTCCGGCTGTATTAAGCAACTGGCCGTAATTGAACACAAAATTCATAATACTTGATCGCTTATTCCAAAATCGTTTGGTTTGATAGGATCTTTTTCAATACATTTGTGGTATACAAAAAGCAAATAACTAAAAACACGCATCATGGGAATTATCAATCACGGCATTTTGGGAGGCTTCTCCGGTAAAGTGGGCCCAATAGTAGGGTTTCGCTGGAAGTCCAACTACTATATCCGTTCGCGTGCTGCTAAAGTCAGCAATCCTCGCACACCTAAACAACAGGCACAACGTGGTAAGTTTTCCACGGTTTTCAGTTTTCTTAAAACAATCAAACCCTTCATACGACTTGGTTACAAGGAGTTCTCACAAGAAAAATCTGCCTTTAATTCTGCTATGTCCTATATGCTGAAGAAAGCAGTGAACAGTAATGGAACTGAAATTACAATCGACTTTAATTGTGCCTTGGTATCTATGGGGACTTTGATGCCCGTATTTAACGGTACAGCTACGCTGTGTAAGGGGCAAATGCTATTTAACTGGTACAATAACAGTGGGATCGGAAATGCAGAAAATGCAGATATGGCCATGCTGTTGGTTTACAACAAGGATAAAGAAATTGCTATTTATAATACAGAAGCGGCTCTTCGTTCTGATGGGTATGCCGAACTGCCACTTCCGAATGACTGGTATGACGATGAACTGATAACTTATCTTAGTTTTCGCAGTGTTGATGGAAATAGTGTAGCTAATAGTATTCGTCTGTCGGTGTCGATAATGGAAGAAATTACAGGTGATACCGAAAAACGGGAAGTAATTGCCCTGGTTCCTTCTGAAAAACTATTCTCCTTTCAGCATTTGAATATTGCATCTCCTATAGTGGCACACATTCCATCTGTTTTTTATGACGAAGACCGTCTATGCGAAAGTAGGCCGCCTACTTAGCCGATTTTTTTTACTTTCTATTTAAAAATGGAAGGCTGCTTGCATGATCCATTCTTTTTTATTCCATTTTTCTAATCCTTTTCTTTCGTGAGAGGAGGTTTTAGTGGAAGTGTGTACCTGAAACAGTACTTCGCTAAGGTCTGCATATTCAATTTGCATGCGCATATCACGCGCACGTATATATAATAATGTACCCCCTTCCCCCTCCTTTCATCCTCCCTTTCAAAATTATGTTCTACAACATTCTTATCAATCAGCCATTTACGAAATTGTTTCAAAAAAGTTTCGAAAAAAAGACAGATATGTTTGGAGTGAATGGATATATCGGCTACTTTTGCATCCGCTTTCCGAGAGACGGTAAGCCTTGAAATTGACATTCTGACAGAAACGGCGTAGGAACTCCAACGTTTTTCTTTTCTTTTGCCTTAATTCCGACCAAGAATACAGCATTCTAAAAGAAAAAAGAAAAAAAAACTTCCGGAAACATTTGGAAGATATGTGATAAAGTTCTTACCTTTGCACCCGCTTTCCGAACGAAGGCAATCGATAATTGACTTGCTGATTAAGAAACCGGTGTTGCTAAGAACTCCTTTCTCTTTCCTCTTTTATCTCCCTTTCGCAAAGAGAGACGACGAGAAAAAGAAAAAAGAAAAAAAACTTCTGAAATTATTTGGAAGATATACTTAAAAGTTCTTACCTTTGCATCCGCTTTCTGAAAAGAAAAGCAGTTTTAAAAAGAAGCGATCTTTGAAGAATTTACATAAACAATACAAGTAGTACAAGAGCAGAATGCTACAGTGGTTAGTAATGAATAATTAATAACCGAACGTACATTCTGGGTATAAAAAAGAACCGTCAAGTAACTTATATATATAGGTAATTTGAAAACTTTTAATAAACCGAGCGTCCTGAACAGAGCAAAATCACTAGTATTCATACTAGTAATAACAATACTTTTACAATGAAGAGTTTGATCCTGGCTCAGGATGAACGCTAGCTACAGGCTTAACACATGCAAGTCGAGGGGCAGCATGACCTAGCAATAGGTTGATGGCGACCGGCGCACGGGTGAGTAACACGTATCCAACCTACCGGTTATTCCGGGATAGCCTTTCGAAAGAAAGATTAATACCGGATAGCATAACGAGAAGGCATCTTCTTGTTATTAAAGAATTTCGATAACCGATGGGGATGCGTTCCATTAGTTTGTTGGCGGGGTAACGGCCCACCAAGACATCGATGGATAGGGGTTCTGAGAGGAAGGTCCCCCACATTGGAACTGAGACACGGTCCAAACTCCTACGGGAGGCAGCAGTGAGGAATATTGGTCAATGGACGAGAGTCTGAACCAGCCAAGTAGCGTGAAGGATGACTGCCCTATGGGTTGTAAACTTCTTTTATATGGGAATAAAGTGCAGTATGTATACTGTTTTGTATGTACCATACGAATAAGGATCGGCTAACTCCGTGCCAGCAGCCGCGGTAATACGGAGGATCCGAGCGTTATCCGGATTTATTGGGTTTAAAGGGAGCGTAGGCGGACTATTAAGTCAGCTGTGAAAGTTTGCGGCTCAACCGTAAAATTGCAGTTGATACTGGTCGTCTTGAGTGCAGTAGAGGTAGGCGGAATTCGTGGTGTAGCGGTGAAATGCTTAGATATCACGAAGAACTCCGATTGCGAAGGCAGCTTACTGGACTGTAACTGACGCTGATGCTCGAAAGTGTGGGTATCAAACAGGATTAGATACCCTGGTAGTCCACACAGTAAACGATGAATACTCGCTGTTTGCGATATACAGCAAGCGGCCAAGCGAAAGCATTAAGTATTCCACCTGGGGAGTACGCCGGCAACGGTGAAACTCAAAGGAATTGACGGGGGCCCGCACAAGCGGAGGAACATGTGGTTTAATTCGATGATACGCGAGGAACCTTACCCGGGCTTAAATTGCAACTGAATATAGTGGAAACATTATAGCCGCAAGGCAGTTGTGAAGGTGCTGCATGGTTGTCGTCAGCTCGTGCCGTGAGGTGTCGGCTTAAGTGCCATAACGAGCGCAACCCTTATCTTTAGTTACTAACAGGTTATGCTGAGGACTCTAGAGAGACTGCCGTCGTAAGATGTGAGGAAGGTGGGGATGACGTCAAATCAGCACGGCCCTTACGTCCGGGGCTACACACGTGTTACAATGGGGGGTACAGAAGGCAGCTACACAGCGATGTGATGCTAATCCCAAAAGCCTCTCTCAGTTCGGATTGGAGTCTGCAACCCGACTCCATGAAGCTGGATTCGCTAGTAATCGCGCATCAGCCACGGCGCGGTGAATACGTTCCCGGGCCTTGTACACACCGCCCGTCAAGCCATGAAAGCCGGGGGTACCTGAAGTCCGTAACCGTAAGGAGCGGCCTAGGGTAAAACTGGTAATTGGGGCTAAGTCGTAACAAGGTAGCCGTACCGGAAGGTGCGGCTGGAACACCTCCTTTCTGGAGCGACGCTCACGAAGATTAGAAGTCGGTTCTTTTCGTATGCTTCCATGAGAACCTCTTGCACTACGCGTACTTGTTTATATAATATATATTGAGAAAGAAGAAGCCGAGCCGCAAGGCGAGGTTGAACTCGACAGTCCTATAGCTCAGTTGGTTAGAGCGCTACACTGATAATGTAGAGGTCGGCAGTTCAACTCTGCCTGGGACTACGCAGTTGGTAATCTATTGGTTGCTTACTTCGGGGGATTAGCTCAGCTGGCTAGAGCACCTGCTTTGCACGCAGGGGGTCAACGGTTCGAATCCGTTATTCTCCACTCTTGAGAATAGGATAGACTTTAGTCAATCCTAACTTCGACTGGTCGAAGTTTTTCTCATACGATCTTTGACATGATGTACAAAAAAAAGTAAAGTTATAACAAGCTGAAAGTATATATCGAGCCATACGGCTAGGTAAGACTAAAAGTAAGTAAGGGCGCATGGCGGATGCCTTGGCTCTCGGAGGCGATGAAGGACGTGATAAGCTGCGATAAGCTGCGGGTAGGTGCAAATGACCTTTGATCCGCGGATTTCCGAATGGGACAACCCAATATCTTGAAGAGATATTATCCATCTTTTGATGGAGGCGAACGCAGGGAACTGAAACATCTTAGTACCTGTAGGAATAGAAAATAAATAATGATTCCCCTAGTAGTGGCGAGCGAACGGGGAATAGCCCAAACCATATGTGTTACGGCATGTATGGGGTTGTAGGACCACGTCATGGGACGACAGTTAGTGAGTAGAATGATCTGGAAAGTTCAGTCATAGACGGTGATAACCCGGTATACGAAGCTAATTTAACCCTAGTGGTATCCTGAGTAGCGCGGGACACGAGGAATCTTGCGTGAATCTGCCGGGACCATCCGGTAAGGCTAAATACTCCCGAGAGACCGATAGCGAACCAGTACTGTGAAGGAAAGGTGAAAAGCACTTCGAACAGAAGAGTGAAATAGTCCCTGAAACCATGCGCCTACAAGCGGTCGGAGCAGTGTAAACTGTGACGGCGTGCCTTTTGCATAATGAACCTACGAGTTACTTTTTCCGGCAAGGTTAAGGGTCTTGAGACCTGCAGCCGAAGCGAAAGCGAGTCTTAATAGGGCGGATAGTCGGAAGGAGTAGACGCGAAACCAAGTGATCTACCCTTGGCCAGGTTGAAGGACAGGTAACACTGTCTGGAGGACCGAACCGATAAGCGTTGAAAAGCTTCCGGATGAGCTGAGGGTGGGGGTGAAAGGCTAATCAAACTTGGAGATAGCTCGTACTCCCCGAAATGCATTTAGGTGCAGCCTTGATTTATACTAATATGAGGTAGAGCGACTGATAAGATGCGAGGGCTTCGCCGCCTATCAAGTCTTGACAAACTCCGAATGCGTATTAGTTCTATATCAGGAGTGAGGGCATGGGTGCTAAGGTCCATGTCCTAAAGGAGAACAATCCGGACCATCAGCTAAGGTCCCCAAATAATTGCTAAGTTGATCTAACGAAGTCAGATTGCTAAGACAGCTAGGATGTTGGCTTGGAAGCAGCCATTCATTTAAAGAGTGCGTAACAGCTCACTAGTCGAGGAGTTTGGCGTGGATAATAATCGGGCATAAGCAATTTACCGAAGCTATGGGATGTGCAAACATCGGTAGGGGAGCATTCCACTCTGCGTTGAAGGTGAAGCGTAAGCTTTGCTGGAGCGTGTGGAAAAGCAAATGTAGGTATAAGTAACGATAAAGGGGGTGAGAAACCCCCTCGCCGAAAGACTAAGGTTTCCTGATCAACGCTAATCGGATCAGGGTTAGTCGGGTCCTAAGGCTCAGCCGAACGGTGAGGCCGATGGCAGAACAGGTTAATATTCCTGTACTACCTTAAAGAGTGACGTGGAGACGGAGGCGTGACAGTGCCGCGGACTGACGGAATAGTCCGTTGAAGGGTGTAGATGTTGATCGGGGTAGGCAAATCCGCCCCGAGAGTCGAACCTGATAGTATGGAGCGTTCTTCGGAACAATCCAATAGCGCATGTAAACATACTCCCAAGAAAATCCGCTAAACTTAATCTTTAAGGTACCCGTACCGTAAACGGACACACGTGGTCGGGTAGAATATACTAAGGCGCTTGAGTGATTCACGGTTAAGGAACTAGGCAAATTGACCCTGTAACTTCGGGATAAAGGGTCCCCACTGCGAGGTGGGGCGCAGAGAATCGGTCCAGGCAACTGTTTAACAAAAACACAGGGCTATGCCAAATTGAAAGATGAAGTATATAGCCTGACACCTGCCCGGTGCTGGAAGGTTAAGAGGAGATGTCATCGCAAGAGAAGCATTGAATTGAAGCCCCAGTAAACGGCGGCCGTAACTATAACGGTCCTAAGGTAGCGAAATTCCTTGTCGGGTAAGTTCCGACCTGCACGAATGGTGTAATGATCTGGACACTGTCTCAACCGTGAGCTCAGTGAAATTGTAGTATCGGTGAAGATGCCGATTACCCGCGATGGGACGAAAAGACCCCGTGAACCTTTACTATAGCTTAACATTGAATTTGGGTAATTGATGTGTAGGATAGGCCGGAGGCTTTGAAGCAGGTACGCCAGTATTTGTGGAGCCGCTGTTGAAATACGGCCCTTTGGTTATTTGAGTTCTAACTCGTTGATGCGAGGACACTGTTTGGTGGGTAGTTTGACTGGGGTGGTCGCCTCCAAAAACGTAACGGAGGCTTCTAAAGGTGCCCTCACGCCGATTGGTAACCGGCGGCAGAGTGTAATGGCATAAGGGCGCTTGACTGGGAGACTTACAAGTCGATCAGGTAGGAAACTAGAGCATAGTGATCCGGTGTTTCTGTATGGAAAGGACATCGCTCAAAGGATAAAAGGTACTCCGGGGATAACAGGCTGATCCCTCCCAAGAGCTCATATCGACGGAGGGGTTTGGCACCTCGATGTCGGCTCGTCACATCCTGGGGCTGGAGAAGGTCCCAAGGGTTGGGCTGTTCGCCCATTAAAGTGGCACGCGAGCTGGGTTCAGAACGTCGTGAGACAGTTCGGTCTCTATCTATCGTGGGCGTATGAAATTTGCGTGGCTCTGACACTAGTACGAGAGGACCGTGTTGGACTGACCTCTGGTTTACCAGTTGTGCCGCCAGGTGCATTGCTGGGTATCTAAGTCGGGATTGGATAAGTGCTGAAAGCATCTAAGTACGAAGCCAGCCACAAGATTAGATTTCTTAGGGTCGTTGAAGACGACAACGTTGATAGGATGCAGGTGTACAGGTGGTAACATCATAGCCGAGCATTACTAATTGCCCGTTGACTTTTGGTCTTTGCCTTGTATGGCGGATATATACGTTCAGTTTTCGAACTTTACTTTTTACATCGTGTCTAACTTATTTCAGGTGACTATAGCATCAGGGTTCCACCTCTTCCCATTCCGAACAGAGAAGTTAAGCCTGGTCACGCCGATGGTACTGCGTCAAGTGGGAGAGTAGGTAGTTGCCGTTTTAGAGGAAAGCCTCCATATCGAAATGATATGGAGGCTTTTTGTGTTTATAGGTATAATATTTCTTTTGTTTTTCCGTTTATATACCGTAAGTTTACATCTTATTTATATATAATGCGCTTTATAAAGGAAATCCATCCGATAAAATTCTGGTTGGTATTAGCTGCCATGGTGATAGCTGTTGCCTCTCTTTACGTCTCACATTCTCTGATAAGCGATTTATCTGCTGAAGAACGGGTACGTATGGAAGTGTGGGCGGAAGCAATGAAGAATTTGCAAACTGCAGATGGAAATACGGATTTGACTATGGTCTTGAAAGTTTTGAATGCCAATCATACTATTCCGGTAATCGTGGTTGATCAGAATGAGGATGTACAGACATATAGGAATATAGAACTGTCTTCAGCCGATACAATAGTCTCCTTAAAGGAAAAACTGAGTGATTTTAACCGTGAAGGTAACTGTATTCGCATAGATCTCAATGGTGGTGGCGATTATCTGAATGTATATTATGGACCTTCCCTTATGCTTACCCGGTTGGCTGTTTATCCTTATGTTCAATTAACGGTAGTACTTATTTTTGTTCTTATTGCTATCTTTGCTTTGTTGAGTTCTAAAAAGGCAGAACAGAATAAAGTATGGGTTGGGTTATCCAAGGAAACTGCCCATCAACTGGGAACTCCGATCTCTTCACTGATGGCATGGACGGAATTACTGAAGACACAATACCCACAGGATGATTTGATTCCTGCTATGGCGGAAGATGTGGAGCGTTTACAGATGATTGCTAATCGTTTCTCTAAAATCGGTTCTATTCCTGAGCTGGAGGATGCTGATTTAAAAGCTCTGTTGGAACGGGTGACGGATTATATAGCCCACCGTACTTCAGATAAGGTGAAAATCAGTACCCATGTACCCGATTCACTTCCCCCTGTGCGGCTGAATGTTGCTCTGTTTGAATGGGTGATAGAAAATCTTTGTAAGAATGCTGTTGATGCAATGGGTGGAGTAGGAGTATTGGTTATTTCGGTACAGGAAACGTCAAGATATTGGTGTATTGATGTGGCAGATACGGGGAAAGGAATTGACAAACGATATTTTGAAACGGTCTTTGCTCCTGGCTATACCACTAAGAAAAGGGGATGGGGATTGGGCCTTTCATTAGCACGAAGGATTGTGGTTGAGTATCATTCTGGATCCATTTTTGTGAAGCAATCGGAGATCAATAAGGGGACGATATTCAGAATAGAGCTTAAAAAATGAATATTTCGTTGCTAATTTCTACATTATGAGGATAATTATTTGTATCTTTGTCGCCCGAATAAATAAAAGAAGCTTTGGGAAAGTTTGATAAATACAAAATTGATTTGAAAGGCATGCAGGCAGACTCTTGTAAGTATGAGTTTGTACTGGATAACCTTTTTTATGCTAACATTGATGGACCAGAAGTACAAAAGGGTAAGGTTAATGTTACGCTGGTTGTAAAGAAAACATCTCGTGCTTTCGAATTGAACTTCCAGACGGATGGAATGGTATGGGTACCGTGTGACCGCTGCCTGGATGATATGGAACAACCGGTAAGCTCTACAGATAAGCTGATGGTGAAGTTCGGTCATGAGTATGCTGAAGAAGGTGATAACCTCATTGTGATTCCCGAAGAAGAAGGAGAGATCAATGTGGCATGGTTTATGTATGAGTTTATTGCATTGGCTATTCCGATGAAGCATGTACATGCTCCCGGAAAGTGTAACAAGGCAGTGAGCAGTAAGTTGCATAAGCATTTACGGACGAAAGCGGACGAAGATGATGCGGAAGATGAAATCTTTATTGAAGGTGAAGATGCACTGCCGGGAGGTGATGTAGAGGAAACTCAGATTGATCCGCGCTGGAACGAATTAAAGAAAATATTAGATAACAATTAAAGATTAAAAAAAATGGCACATCCTAAGAGAAGACAGTCTAAAACAAGAACTGCAAAGAGAAGAACTCATGATAAGGCAGTAGCTCCTACATTGGCAATTTGCCCGAACTGTGGCGAATGGCATGTATATCACACTGTGTGTGGTGCTTGCGGATATTACAGAGGCAAGCTTGCTATTGAGAAAGAAGCTGCTGTTTAATTTGCAGCCTGATAAAGAATATACTTGAATGCCGGATGTCTAAAAAGATTTGTAAGTACAAACCTTTTTAGACTACCGTTGTTTAGGTATTCATTAACTTAAGCAGGATTAATGGAAAAAATAAATGCAGTAATTACAGGAGTCGGCGGATATGTACCCGATTATATCTTGACGAATGAAGAGATATCAAGAATGGTGGATACCAATGATGAATGGATTATGACCCGTATCGGAGTAAAGGAAAGACATATCTTGAACGAAGAAGGATTGGGGACTTCGTACATGGCTCGTAAAGCCGCAAAGCAGTTGATGCAGCGTACAGGTTCTAATCCTGATGATATTGATCTGGTGATTGTCGCTACTACTACTCCTGATTATCATTTCCCTTCTACAGCTTCTATCCTATGTGATAAGCTTGGATTAAAACATGCTTTTGCTTTTGACTTACAGGCTGCTTGTAGCGGTTTCTTGTACTTGTTGGAAACGGGAGCTAATTTTATCCGTTCGGGGAGATATAAGAAAATTATTTTAGTGGGTGGTGACAAAATGTCGTCTATGGTGGATTATACCGAGCGTGCTACTTGCCCGATCTTTGGTGACGGGGCAGCTGCGGTTATGATGGAACCGACTACTGAGGATGTTGGTGTCATGGACGCTATTTTAAGAACAGACGGTAAAGGGTTACCTTTCTTGCATATGAAGGCCGGCGGTTCTGTATGTCCTCCTTCTTATTTCACAGTGGATAATCACATGCACTTTCTTTATCAGGAAGGTCGTACGGTATTTAAGTATGCCGTATCCAATATGTCGGACGCTTGTGTTGCCATTGCGGAAAGAAATAATCTCACTAAGGATAATATCGACTGGATTATTCCTCATCAGGCGAACTTGCGCATCATTGATGCAGTAGCTCACCGCTTGGAAGTTCCCCGCGAAAAGGTAATGATTAATATAGAACGTTATGGTAATACAAGTGCCGGTACGCTTCCGCTTTGCCTGTGGGATTTCGAGGATAAACTTAAAAAAGGCGATAACTTGATCTTTACGGCATTCGGTGCAGGATTTACCTGGGGAGCCGTTTATGTGAAGTGGGGATATGATGGAAAAAAACAGTAACAACGTTACGTTAATAAATAAGAAAAAACGCATCCTATTTTCGATGCGTTTTTTTGTCTCAACTAAAATAGAGGAATGTGATGCATAAAGCTGGTTTTGTAAACATCGTGGGAAATCCGAATGTAGGTAAGTCTACGCTGATGAACGCCTTAGTGGGTGAGCGGATTTCGATTGCTACTTTTAAGGCGCAGACAACTCGCCATCGCATTATGGGTATCTATAATACGGACGATATGCAGATTGTATTCTCGGATACTCCGGGCGTGCTGAAGCCACAGTATAAGTTGCAGGAGTCTATGCTGAATTTTTCTACCTCGGCATTGACGGACGCGGATGTTTTGCTATATGTGACGGATGTGGTTGAGACTCCTGACAAGCATAATGAATTTATAGAAAAGGTGGCACGTATGGAAATACCTGTCCTGCTGCTTATCAACAAGATCGATTTGTCGAATCAGGAGAAATTGGTGGAGCTGGTGGAGGCATGGAAAGCATTGTTGCCTAATGCGGAAATTGTTCCGATTTCTGCAACTACGAAATTCAATGTGGAATATGTGATGAAGCGGGTGAAGGAATTATTGCCAGATTCACCGCCTTATTTCGACAAGGATCAATGGACGGATAAACCGGCGCGTTTCTTTGTAAATGAGATTATCCGCGAGAAAATTCTATTATATTATGACAAAGAGATACCCTATTCGGTAGAGGTAGTGGTGGAACAATTTAAGGAGGATGCGAAGAAGATACATATCAATGCTGTGATTTATGTAGAGCGTGATTCGCAGAAAGGAATTATTATCGGTAAGCAGGGTAAGGCACTGAAAAAAGTGGCTACTGAGGCGCGCCGTGATTTGGAAAGGTTCTTCGGAAAGACTATTTTCCTGGAGACATTTGTGAAAGTGGATAAGGATTGGCGTAGTTCGGACAAAGAGTTGCGCAATTTTGGTTATCAACTGGATTAGAATATTCATACGACTGGGATAGTCGCAAAAAACAATGAGAGTGAACTATGGGAAATTTAGTTGCAATCGTAGGACGCCCCAATGTGGGAAAGTCTACTTTATTTAACCGCTTGACTAAAACACGTCAGGCGATTGTGAACGAAGAAGCAGGAACAACACGCGACCGCCAGTATGGTAAATCGGAATGGCTGGGGAAGGAGTTCTCCGTGGTAGATACCGGCGGATGGGTGGTGAACTCTGACGATATTTTCGAAGAAGAGATACGCAAACAAGTATTGATGGCTGTGGATGAAGCAGACGTGATTTTGTTTGTGGTAGATGTAATGAATGGAGTAACTGACCTTGATATGCAGGTGGCTGCTATTCTGCGCCGTACTCAAAAGCCGGTATTGCTGATTGCCAATAAGACCGATAACGGAGAACTGCAATACAATGCTCCCGAATTTTATAAGCTGGGATTGGGTGATCCTTACTGTATCTCGGCTATGACGGGTAGTGGAACGGGTGATATGATGGACTTGATTGTTGGTACATTCAAGAAAGAAGCTGACGAAATACTGGATGAAGATATTCCCCGCTTTGCAGTGGTGGGACGTCCGAATGCAGGTAAGTCTTCTATCGTGAATGCTTTTATAGGTGAAGATCGTAATATTGTGACGGAGATTGCCGGTACAACACGTGATTCCATCTATACACGTTACAATAAATTTGGTTTTGATTTCTATCTGGTAGATACTGCCGGTATCCGTAAGAAGAACAAGGTGAATGAAGATTTGGAATATTATTCCGTAATCCGTTCTATCCGTTCTATTGAGAACGCCGATGTGTGTATCCTTATGTTGGATGCTACCCGTGGTGTTGAGAGTCAAGACTTGAATATATTCTCACTGATACAGAAAAATGCCAAAGGTTTGGTAGTGGTAGTAAATAAATGGGATTTAGTACAGGACAAAACTGTGAAGGTAATGAAGACTTTCGAAGATGCTATCCGTAGTCGTTTTGCTCCGTTTGTTGATTTCCCTATTATCTTCGGTTCGGCATTGACCAAACAACGCATTCTGAAGGTGCTGGAAGAAGCGCGTATAGTGTATGATAATCGTATGACGCGTATTCCTACTGCCCGACTGAATGAAGAAATGCTTCCCTTGATTGAGGCGTATCCGCCTCCTGCAACCAAAGGCAAGTATATTAAGATTAAGTATATCACGCAGTTACCTAATACGCAGGTACCTTCTTTTGTGTATTTCGCTAACTTGCCGCAGTATGTAAAGGAACCCTATAAACGTTTCCTGGAAAATAAGATGCGTGAGAAGTGGAGTTTGACCGGAACTCCGATAAACATCTATATCCGTCAGAAGTAGGATTATTAGGACTTTAAGATATTGAAATGAAACCGCTTGATTTAGTTATAAATCGGGCGGTTTTTTACGTTTTATCAGTGAAATGCAAACAAAAAGTAGGTTAGTATGAATATAATATTTATTTTTGCTTAGGTAACAGAAAAAAAGGATTAGATGAAACGCTACGGGTGGTTATTGGTATGCTGCTTGTTCCTGTCCATAGGTATGCTATGGGCTGCGGATGAGCCGGATTTACGTATGCTTCAACAAAAGGCTGCCCAAAGCAGAGATATGGAGGGCTATGTCGGAGTTTGTAAATATCTCTACCAAACGGAAGAAAATCCTGAATTACTCCTTTTATATGCAGATTCTATTCATCAGTTGGCTACGAAAAGCAAGAAGCCGGAACAACTCGTAGAATATTATATTTGGGCAAGTGAGGGAAACTTCATCAAGGGAGATTTCCAACAGGGATATGCCTTAAAGCGGAAAGCTATTGCTCTGGCTGAAAAAGCGGGGTTGAAATTTGCAATAAGCCAGTCTTGTTGTGATATGGGGTATTATTGTAATGTGGATGCTCGTTATGATTCTGCACGTTACTATTTTCGTAAAGGGTTGGAAGCCGGAGAGGATTTATCGGAGGCAGGAGAGGCATGCCGTACCATGTTGACAAATTATGCCAGCTCGTTTCTTTTTGAAGGGAAGACGGATTCTGCTCTAGTTTATACTATTCGTGCCAGCGAGCGTTCTGCTGCTGATAAGGATACAGCCATGTTAATTGAAAATTTGAATCAGTTAGGTACTATCTATCGTCGGAAAAAGGATTTAGAGAATTGCATTGCCAACTTTGAACAGGCACTCCATTTATGCGAGTTACGTGGAAATCATAATGCAGTTGCTTTTATATATGGAAATATAGCAACGGCTTATTGTGATTGGAATCGTCCGGGAGATGCGATTCCTTTTTCTGAGAAAGCCGTGGAATATGCTTTGAAGACAGGTAATAAGCGAAGGATAGGTACATGTTATGTCAATTTGGGAGCTATTCAGACCCGATTGGTGCAAATGCGTGCGGAGGGAATTGCTACATTATTGAAAGCCATACCTATTCTGGAAGAAGTGAATGACAGACGACTATTGTGCGATGCTTATAATTATTTGGTGAACGCCTATCGGATGGATGGAAATTTGAACCAGGCAATGTATTATTTGCAAAAGCTTGATAAGCTGGCACATGAAATGCAAACTGATGCGGAACGGTTCCGATATTATCAGGCGAAGGCGGGTTTATTGCAAGAGAGTGAAAATTATACGGAAGCCATTGTTTATTATCGGAGAATAATCGATATGCTCCGAAGTGGCTACAAGGACACCCGTGATTATGAGCATTATAAGCGGTTGGCAGATTGCTATCTGGCTGTGAACAACTCATCTCAGGCCTATGAGTTTCTGACTCAGGCCTATGCGCTGCGTGATTCAGCCTTTCATACTGAACAGACCGAACAGCTATCTGAGTATTCAGTAAAATATCAGACGAAAGAGAAAGAACTGGAGATCGTTACTTTGAGGCGGGAACAGTTGGAGCAGGAGACGTATATGTTGCGTCACCGTATCATTGTAGGATCAGTAATTTCACTGTTGGGAATTCTATTATTAGGTTCTCTCTATGCACGTCAACGCCAAAGGGCAAGGATCGCTGTGTTGGCTAATGCCGCTAATGAGAAAGAACGTGAGTTTCTGGAACTTCAGAAAGAGACTGAGCAGCGCCTGACACGAAAATACATTGATGGTTTGGAGAGTGAGCGTGAACGTATGGCGACAGAATTACACGATGATGTGTGTAACAGTTTGCTTGCGCTTGAAATGAATATTCGTACTATTTCCGGTGAGGAAAGTTCGGATTTGAGTGAACAGTTGGGACTATTGAGTAATACCCGCGAAAGGTTGAGAACTCTTTCGCATGAGTTGATGCCACCCGCCTTCCAGTATGCTACGCTCGACGAGATGTTGGGAGACTATGTGCTGCATTTGGCATTACCGGAGGGTATGTATGCGGAGTATCACTCTACAGAAAATGTCGACTGGAATATAATTCCTAAAGTTGTTGGATTTGAATGTTATCGTATTGTTCAGGAAGCAGTGAGCAATGCAGTGAAATATGCCAGCTCTGCCCGTATACAGGTGGAGTTAGCACTGGAAAACAAGAACCTTTCCATACTTGTTACAGACGACGGAAAAGGGTTTGATATGAGCAAGAAAACCAAAGGTATTGGCTTGCATACCATCTGGCAACGGGCTGAAACGATTGGTGCTAAAGTTGAACTGACTTCTGCTCCGGGTGAAGGAACCCGGCTGAGAGTAAATGTAATAATCTAATCGAGCAATGGAAAAGAATGTGAAAGCGGAATTATTGGTAGTGGATGACCATAGCCTGATTTTAGAAGGTATTTGCAAAATTGTGAATAAGATACCGGAAGTAACAGTGGCGGATGCAGTGACTTCCGGAAAGCAGGCTATAAAGTTGATTGAAGAGCGTGATTATGATGTATATATTCTGGATATCAGTATCCCCGATATTTCAGGTTTTGAATTGATAGCCAAAATTCGTGAGTTGAATGACCAGGCGAGGATTGTCGTAAATACGATGCATGAGGAGGTATGGATGGTGAACCGATTAGTGCAATGCGGAGTAAATGCGGTTATTCTGAAATCTTCGGCTCATGCAGAACTGGTGGCAGCTATTCGCAGTGTGCTGAGGGGAGAGAGCTATACTTGTTCTCGTTTTGCTTCTATATTGCAGAAGTTAAATTCTTCATCATCAAGTTTACAACCAAAAGATGCTCCGACACGGCGCGAACGCGATGTTCTGGAAGCTGTAGCCAAAGGAATGAATACACATGAGATTGCTGCGTTATTAAAAATTTCAGAAAATACTGTAGAAACATTTCGCAAGAGGCTTATTAGTAAATTTGGGGCGAAAAATGCAATAGATATGGTGGTCAAGGCTGTTTCACAAGGATGGATAAAGCTAGATTGATTTACAGAAAATTCAATAAGTAACGGTTTTCCGTGATTTTTTATTAATATATTTTGGTTATCTTTGTTGCGTAATTGAAATTGTTCTTCATGTTTTCTCATGAAGATATAGGGACAATCAAAGTATGTCGTGAGGATATATGTCAATTCTATTAACTGGTTTTATGAGAAAAAAGCGTCCGGAGGGATCTCCGGACGCTTCTATTGTTCGCCCAGCATGGATATATTCTAATGGGTGCAAGTCCCTTACACACCCTGATAGTGGGAAGTGTTTAGCCAACGCCAAGGGTGTCCATCGTGAGGTGGAATCCAAAGGAAGGTCTCGGCAAACATCTGGCCTGACGAACAGAAACCGGATAAAAGGCTAAAGGATGTGGGTAAGTCTGCAATGCAAGACAAAGCCCGATAACTATCCGGAAACATCCAAAGTAAATCCGGCAGGTATAAGATGGAAAGAATATATTCTTAACTGGGGAGGTCTCACAGACGTGCGGATGTATTTTTTTTTCAGAGGCACGGAGTAAAGCTTGTTGTGAGAAGTCAGCAGAAGACATAGTACCCGGAAAAAAAATCGACAGTCGGGGAAGGTCTGAACTTTATTTAAGCGAGTAGTCAATGAATGTTACCCGATGAAGGAACGAATGCAGAAAATATCAACATTGAGTGATAACTACCGGCAGAAGGATAGGACGGAATCCGAAAGCTATGTCGGAGTGCAGACTTTTATTGGGATAACTGAAAACCACCTCGTGGAAGTGCAATTTACCAAAGATGATTTATTAGAGCGCATCTTGTCACCTGCGAACATGAACCGTGCTTACAAACAGGTTGTGTCCAATGGCGGCAGTGGAGGTGTCGATAAGATGGAAACGGAAGATTTACTTCCTTACCTTAAATTCCATAAGGATGAGTTGATAAACTCTTTGCTTGACGGTATCTACCGTCCCAATCCTGTTCGCCGGGTTGAAATTCCCAAAGATGGAGGTAAGAAGCGTCAATTAGGTATTCCCACCGTTGTTGACCGTCTTATTCAACAATCCATCAGCCAGGTGCTTAGTCCACTTTACGAACGTCACTTCAGTGACAACAGTTTTGGTTTCCGGCCTAAACGGAGTGCTCACCAGGCCTTGCAGCGTGCCCAATCATATATCAGTGACGGTTACAGATACTGTGTTGATTTGGACTTGGAAAGGTTCTTCGATACGGTCAACCATAGCAAGCTGATAGAGATTTTGTCTCGCACAGTGAAGGATGGTCGTGTTATCTCCCTCATCCATAAATACCTTATCTCTGGTGTAATGGTGGGTGGACATTACGAAAGCCGTGCTCATGGCACCGTCCAAGGTGGTCCTTTGAGTCCGTTGCTGAGCAACATCATGCTCCATGAATTGGACATTGAGTTGGCATCTCGTGGTCACAAGTTTGTTCGTTATGCTGATGACTGCATGATTTTCTGTAAGAGTAAACGTTCTGTGTTACGTGTAAAGGAGAGTATAACTACTTTTCTTGAGAGGCACCTTTTCTTAAAGGTTAATGTAGATAAGACTAGCGTTGGTTATATTCGCGGAATGAAGTTTTTGGGATACTCATTTTATGTTCATAAAGGAGAGTGTCGCCTATCTGTCCATCCTAAAAGCTATCTTAAATTGAAAACTCGGTTGAAAGAGTTGACAGGAAGAAGTAATGGTATGGGCTATGATAAACGCAAGGTGGAACTTCGTCTGTTTATACGAGGGTGGATAGACTACTTTCAGTTAGCAGATATGCAGAGTTATTTGAAACGAATAGACGAATGGCTTCGCCGTAGAATACGGATGTGCATCTGGAAATGTTGGAAGAAGATTAGAACGAAGTTTGTAAACTTGCAGAAGTGTGGTATCAGTAGGTTTTATGCTTGGCAACATGCCAATACTCGATTGGGATATTGGAGTGTAGCCGGTAGTCGCATACTTACCTCTGCAATGAACAATGACAAATTGAAACTATCGGGATACCCTACCTTGATGGAGTATTACAGTAAATTGCATCGCAGATAAAGAACCGCCACGTGCCGAACGGCATGCGTGGTGGTGTGAGAGGTCGGAAAACGAAAGTAGGAAGAAAACTACTCCGTTTTCCTCCTACTCGATTATGACAGATGGATGAGATTAAGCGGCTTATCCTTCTATGTTTTGTACCTCCAATTCCTTTACCTTACGGAAGAGATCGGATGCAAAGATGAAGTCATTCAATTTCTTGTTGCTAGAGGTAAAGATATCATCCTTACTGCCTTCCCATTCTTTATATCCGTCGTAGATATAGATAATTTTCTCACCTATTCCCATGACGGAGTTCATATCATGAGTATTGATGAGGGTGGTCATATTATACTCATGCGTGATGTCGTGTACCAGTTCGTCAATGACGAGCGATGTCTTTGGGTCCAGACCAGAGTTTGGTTCATCGCAGAACAGGTATTGAGGATTCAGGGCAATGGCACGGGCAATGGCGACGCGCTTTTGCATACCGCCACTGATCTCTCCCGGAAATTTGTCCTTTGCTTCTGCCAGGTTCACGCGGTCCAGGCAGAACATAGCACGGCGGGTACGGTCGCGGAATGTATCGTTACTGAACATGTTTAATGGAAACATCACATTATCCAACACAGTCATGGAATCGAACAATGCTGCACTCTGGAAAATCATTCCCATTTCCCGGCGCAATGCTTTCTTTTCCTTCTTGCCCATGGCAAGGAAGTTTCGGTTATCGTATAATAATTCACCACGTTCCGGCGTCAGTAGTCCGACGATGCATTTCATCAGTACCGTTTTTCCTGAACCACTTTGTCCGATGATAAGATTCGTTTTTCCGTTCTCAAAAGTGGCGTTGATATCCTTCAATACATCCCTGTCTTCAAATGATTTCCAAAGTCCTTTCAGTTCAATCATCCCATTAAGAGTTTAGTTAATATTAAGTCGGCAAATAAGATAAGCACGCTGCTGCATACTACAGAGTCCGTAGAGGCTTTGCCAACCTCTATGGAACCGCCTTCGACGGTATAACCGAAGAAGGCCGATACACTGGCGATGATAAAAGCGAAGAACAATGATTTGATGATACCACACCAAATGAACCATTCCACAAACATGTATTGTAAACCGTATTCCAGGTCCACCGCCGACATGATGCCACCGAACCAACATGTGGCAAAGGCTCCGATGATACCGGCAAAGATACTGAACGTCACCAGGAAAGGGATAGTGGTGACCATGGCAAAAATTTTGGGTAGTATCAGGTAATTGGCTGAATTGACTCCCATGATCTCCAGTGCGTCGATCTGTTGTGTCACTCGCATGGTTCCCAGCTCTGAAGCGATATTGGAACCTACTTTTCCCGCTAATATCAGACACATGATGGAGGAAGAGAATTCCAATAACATGATTTCACGCGTCACATAGCCTACCGTCCAACGCGGCATAAACGGGCTTTCGATATTCAGCTTGATTTGTATGGTGATAACAGCGCCGATAAAGAACGAAATCAGCAACACAATGCCGATAGAGTTCACACCGAGTTGCCCCATTTCGTTAATGTATTGGCGGAAGAACATACGCATACGCTCTGGTCGGGCAAAAGTACGCCCCATCAACATGATGTATCTTCCGACAGTTTTAAGTGCTTTTATCATGACTCTTAACTATTTTGTCTGCAAATATAGCCCATTTTCAGCTGATAATTGCTACATTTGCCGCAAAATGTGTGAGTGACAAGCTTGTCACTTGTGGTTTTGACAGTTTGTAACTGAAAGAATATGGAAGAAAGTAAAATGGTGCTTCGCACCGAAGACTTGGTGAAAAAGTACGGTAAACGTACAGTAGTGAGCCACGTCTCCATAGATGTGAAGCAGGGAGAGATTGTAGGTTTGCTGGGACCGAACGGTGCCGGTAAAACGACTTCATTCTATATGACCGTTGGATTGATTACGCCGAATGAGGGACGTATCTTTCTGGATGATCTGGATATTACGAAATATCCGGTGTACAAGCGTGCGCAAACCGGAATCGGATATCTGGCACAGGAAGCATCCGTATTCCGCCAGATGAGTGTGGAAGATAACATTGCTTCGGTACTTGAAATGACAGATAAGCCTTTGGAATATCAGAAAGAAAAGCTGGAAAGTCTGATTGCGGAGTTTCGTTTGCAGAAAGTGCGTAAGAATAAGGGTAATCAACTTTCGGGTGGTGAGCGCCGCCGTACGGAGATTGCTCGCTGTCTTGCTATTGATCCTAAGTTTATCATGCTCGATGAACCTTTTGCAGGAGTTGACCCGATTGCGGTAGAGGATATTCAGCAGATTGTGTGGAAGCTGAAAGATAAAAATATTGGTATTCTGATTACTGACCATAACGTGCAGGAAACATTAAGTATTACTGACCGTGCTTATTTGTTGTTTGAAGGTAAAATCTTGTTCCAGGGAACACCGGAAGAATTAGCAGAAAATAAAATTGTGCGTGAAAAATACCTGAGTAATAGCTTTGTGCTGCGTCGCAAAGACTTTATGAAATAGTGATTAGTGATTAGCGCAACATTAATCATTTATTCCTAATCACTAAAAACAAAGTCCGCCTGCTCTCTTTCTGAAAGGGAGCAGGCGGACTTGTTTTTTTCTCCTGTATAATTAGTATTTCGGAGGTCTTGCTTCTTTCACTACCATGTTACGGCCAAAATATTCGGCTCCATCGAGTTCTTCAATAGCTTTAGCTGCAGCTGCTGCATCTTCCATTTCTACAAATGCGATACCTCTGAAACGACCGGTTTCGCGATCTTTAATAAATTTGACTGCGGTTACAGCACCGTAATCTTCCATGACCTTTTGGAGGTCTGATTCCCTAACTTTGTAGTTAAGGTTTCCTACGTAAATGTTCATAATGAAAATGTAAAATAAATAAATGAATAAAACTCTCTTGGAAGGGTAACTATAATAAAAGGATCACAACAACAGAGAGTTTACAAAAGCGTTTCATGAAAAACGGAAGTAAAAACCATGTACTGAAAATCTAAGAACTAATGTATTACCATTCCGCAACAAAGAAACATAATTATTTCGGATTTTCCATATTTTCTTTCTGTTTTTTTTTGCTTTTTCTTCCGATTCTGAAGCTAAATGCCTTATATAATTACGATCTGTAGCTTATGGAGAATAATCATAATTATATTTTCATTAAACAATACAGAGAGTATGATTTAGTGATAACTAATCTCTCCTTTTGTTATAAAGAAATAATTCAGCAATGTTTTTTTGATAATTGAAAGAATAACGCTAATTTTGCACCCTCATTTGAGATTGGAACAAAGTATAAATCAAATAAATAATTGTCAGAATGAACGTTTCATTACAAAACATTGACAAAGTAAGCGCTCTGCTTACTGTGAAGCTTGAGAAAGCCGATTATCAGGAAAAAGTTGATAAATCATTGAAAAATCTTCGTCAGAAAGCTCAGGTTCCGGGGTTCCGTCCGGGAATGGTTCCGATGAGTCTGGTGAAGAAAATGTATGGTAAATCTGTTATTGCTGAAGAAGTAAACAAGGCACTTTCAGAAGCTGTATATAAGTATATTCAAGATAATAATGTATCTATTCTCGGCGAACCGCTGCCAAATGAAGATAAGCAACCGGATATCGACTTCGATACTATGGAAGAATTCGAATTCCTTTTCGATATTGCTCTGGCACCTGAATTCAAAGCTGAAGTAAGCACTAAAGATAAAGTTGACTATTATTTGATTGACGTTACTGAAGATATGGTAAACAATCAGGTGAAGGCTTACACCCAACGTAATGGTAAGTACGAACAAGTGGACGTTTACGAAGATAACGATATGCTGAAGGGATTGCTGGCTGAATTGGATGAAAACGGCAATACCAAAGAAGGTGGCATTCAGGTAGAAGCTGCTGTAATGATGCCGTCTTACATGAAGAACGATGAGCAAAAAGCTATCTTTGCCAATGCAAAAGTAAATGATGTACTCGTATTCAATCCTTATACTGCATGGGATGGTAATGCAGCTGAACTGTCTTCTTTGTTGAAGATCGATAAAGAAGAAGCCGCTGAGATGAAATCTAACTTCAGCTATCAGGTAGAAGAAGTGACTCGTTTTGTAGCCGGTGAACTGACTCAGGAAATTTTCGATCAGGTATGTGGTAAAGATGTTGTGAAGACTGAAGAAGAATTCCGTGCTAAAGTAAAAGAAGTAATTGCTAATCAGTTTGTTGCAGACACTGATTATAAATTTCTGATCGACGCTCGTAAGATGTTGATGGAGAAAGTTGGCAAGTTGGAATTCCCGGATGCATTGCTAAAACGCATCATGCGCATGAACAACCAGGACAAAGACGAGAAATTTGTAGAAGACAACTATGATAAGAGTATCGAAGAACTGACATGGCACCTGATCAAGGAACAGTTGGTGAAAGCTAACGATATCAAGGTTGAACAGGAAGATGTAGTCAATATGGCTAAGGAAGCTACCCGTGCACAGTTCGCACAATATGGTATGATGAGTGTTCCTGAAGATCTTCTGGAAAACTATGCAAAAGAAATGCTGAAGAAGAAAGAAAGCGTTGAAGGTTTGGTAAACCGTGTTGTTGAAACTAAATTGGCTTCTGCTTTGAAGTCTCAGGTGACGCTGGAAAACAAAACAATTTCTGCAGAAGAATTCAATAAGATGTTTGAATAAGCTTTTTTATTCTGAAAACAGTTTAAAAACATTAAGAAACACAGAGTCTTATATCATATAACTCTGTGTTTTTTTGTGTCTCTGTGTTCTTTTTTGTTTCTTTGCATTTCAATTTACTAAACCTAAAAAAGAAAGTAATATGGATGATTTTAGAAAATACGCTACCAAGCATTTAGGTATGAATAGCTTGGTGTTGGACGATGTGATTAAATCACAAGCCGGGTATTTAAATCCTTATATCCTGGAAGAACGTCAACTCAATGTAACCCAGTTGGACGTTTTCTCCCGCTTGATGATGGATCGTATCATTTTCCTTGGTACACAGGTTGACGATTATACCGCTAATACTTTACAGGCGCAGTTACTGTATCTGGATTCGGTAGAACCGGGTAAAGATATCTCTATTTATATTAATTCACCGGGTGGTTCCGTATATGCGGGATTGGGTATCTATGATACAATGCAGTTTATCACGAGCGATGTGGCTACTATCTGTACAGGTATGGCAGCAAGTATGGCTGCAGTGTTGCTGGTGGCAGGTGCAGAAGGCAAGCGTTCGGCGCTGACTCACTCTCGTGTAATGATACATCAGCCAATGGGTGGTGCACAGGGACAGGCTTCGGATATTGAAATCACGGCACGTGAAATTCAGAAGCTGAAAAAGGAACTGTATACTATTATTGCTGACCACTCTCATACTCCTTTCGATAAAGTTTGGGCAGACTCTGACCGTGACTACTGGATGACGGCACAGGAAGCCAAAGAGTATGGCATGGTAGATGAAGTGTTGATTAAAAAATAAATATGGCAGACTCAAAAAGAAACAAAAATAGGTGTAGTTTCTGTGGGCGTACGGAAGATGAAGTCGGATTTCTGATTACGGGAATGAACGGCTACATTTGTGATAGTTGTGCCACTCAGGCCTATGAGATCACTCAGGAGGCGCTGGGTGGAGTAAAAAGGAGTGGCGCTGCAACGAAACTGAACCTGAGAGAACTTCCGAAACCTTTAGAAATAAAAGAATTCCTTGATCAATACGTCATTGGACAGGATGATGCAAAACGCTTCCTTTCCGTGTCGGTATACAATCACTATAAACGCCTGTTGCAAAAAGACGGCGGTGATGATGTGGAAATTGAAAAGTCTAATATCATCATGGTAGGTAGTACCGGAACGGGAAAGACACTGCTTGCACGTACCATTGCTAAATTGCTTCACGTACCTTTTACTATTGTAGATGCTACGGTGCTTACCGAGGCTGGATACGTGGGCGAAGACATTGAAAGTATTTTGACCCGCCTGCTTCAGGTGGCAGATTACAATGTTCCCGAAGCTGAGCAGGGCATTGTGTTCATTGATGAAATTGATAAGATCGCCCGTAAGGGAGATAATCCTTCCATTACACGTGATGTAAGCGGAGAGGGTGTTCAACAAGGTTTACTGAAATTGTTGGAAGGTTCTGTTGTGAACGTTCCGCCTCAGGGAGGACGCAAGCATCCTGATCAGAAGATGATTCCGGTGAACACAAAGAACATTCTTTTTATTTGCGGTGGAGCATTCGATGGCATTGAGAAGAAAATTGCCCAGCGTCTGAACACACATGTGGTGGGTTATAGTGCAGTGCGTAACACTGCGGTAATTGATAAAAGCAATATGATGCAATATATTGCTCCTCAGGATTTAAAGTCATTCGGTCTGATACCTGAAATCATCGGTCGTCTGCCGGTGCTGACTTATTTGAATCCGTTGGATCGTGCCGCTTTGCGCTCTATTCTGACTGAACCTAAGAATTCCATTATCAAACAATATGTTAAACTGTTTGAGATGGACAATGTGGAACTGACATTCGAAGCTACTGTCTTTGAGTACATCGTAGATAAAGCTGTGGAATACAAGTTGGGAGCTCGTGGATTGCGATCCATTGTGGAAACCATCATGATGGATGCTATGTTCGAAATCCCGTCCGAACACAAGGATCACTTTGAAGTGACGTTGGATTATGCTAAACACCAGCTTGAAAAAGCAAACATTGCAAAACTGCAAACTGCTTAAAATCAAATGGTAAGGGTACACGAAACTGACTATTTTGTTTTTTATTGAAAAATATTCATTGGATTATGCTTGAAATTTAAGAAGTTGTTTATAACTTTGTTAGAGTTCTTACAAAAAGAATAGCTAACCGAGATGTTAAACAATCACTCAAAAAACAACCTAATGAATCATGGCAGGGAAGAAGATTAATTTGACAGACCAGCTGAAGAAGTACTTCGGATTTGACACATTTAAAGGAAATCAGGAGGCTATCATACAAAATCTGTTGGCAGGTAACGATACATTCGTGCTGATGCCTACAGGTGGAGGAAAATCACTATGCTACCAGTTACCGTCATTAATGATGGAAGGTACGGGTATTGTGATTTCTCCGTTGATTGCCCTAATGAAGAACCAAGTCGATGCGATGCGTAACTTCAGTGAAGAAGATGGTATTGCCCATTTTATCAACTCTTCTCTTAATAAAGGTGCGATAGATCAGGTGAAGTCTGACATCCTCAGCGGTAAGACAAAGTTACTGTATGTAGCTCCCGAATCGCTGACGAAAGAGGAAAATGTAGAGTTTCTGAAGACAGTGAAGATTTCCTTCTATGCTGTAGACGAGGCCCACTGTATCTCTGAATGGGGACATGACTTCCGCCCGGAATATCGCCGTATCCGCCCTATTATCAATGAAATCGGAAAAGCTCCGGTGATTGCTCTGACTGCGACTGCGACCCCTAAAGTGCAACATGATATCCAGAAGAATCTGGGTATGATTGATGCCGAAGTGTTCAAGTCGTCGTTCAATCGTCCGAACCTCTATTATGAGGTACGTCCCAAGACCAATAACATAGATAGAGATATCATCAAGTTCATCAAGAATAATTCGGAAAAGTCGGGCATTATTTATTGCCTGAGTCGGAAAAAGGTAGAGGAACTTGCTGAGATTCTACAGGCGAATGGTATTAATGCCCGCGCATACCATGCAGGAATGGATTCTGCAACACGCACGCAAAATCAAGACGACTTCTTGATGGAGAAAATAGATGTGATTGTAGCTACCATTGCTTTTGGTATGGGTATTGACAAGCCTGATGTGCGCTATGTTATTCATTATGATATCCCGAAAAGTCTGGAAGGATATTATCAGGAAACAGGACGTGCCGGAAGAGATGGAGGCGAAGGACAGTGTATTACCTTTTATACCAATAAAGACTTGCAGAAACTTGAAAAGTTCATGCAAGGTAAACCTGTGGCAGAGCAGGAAATCGGTAAACAGCTTCTGCTGGAAACCGCTGCTTATGCCGAATCTTCCGTATGCCGCCGAAAAACGCTGTTGCATTACTTCGGTGAAGAGTATATGGAAGAGAACTGTGGAAATTGTGACAACTGTTTAAACCCGAAAAAACAAGTGGAGGCTCAAGAATTATTGTGTACCGTGATAGAGGCTATTCTCGCGGTGAAAGAAAATTTTAAGGCAGATTATATCATCGACATTATACAAGGACGTGAAACTACCGAAGTGCAGGCGCATCTGCATGAAGACCTGGAAGCTTTCGGCTCCGGCATGGGAGAAGAAGACAGAACATGGAATGCTGTCATCCGTCAGGCACTCATTGCTGGTTACTTGAGTAAAGATGTGGAAAATTACGGTTTGCTGAAAGTAACGGATGAAGGAAAGAAGTTCCTGAAACATCCTAAATCGTTCAAGATAACCGAAGATAATGATTTCGAAGAAGTGGAAGAAGAAGCTCCGGCAAGGGGCGGTGGTTCTTGCGCTGTTGATCCGGCTCTTTATTCCATGCTGAAGGATTTGCGTAAGAAGCTTTCCAAGAAACTGGAAGTACCGCCTTATGTAATTTTCCAGGATCCTTCATTGGAAGCCATGGCAACCATTTATCCGGTGACACTGGATGAATTGCAAAACATTCCCGGGGTAGGTGCAGGTAAGGCTAAACGCTACGGTGAGGAGTTTTGCAAGCTGATAAAACGTCACTGTGAAGAGAATGAAATCGAACGCCCTGAAGACTTACGTGTTCGTACGGTTGCTAATAAATCCAAGATGAAAGTGGCTATTATTCAGGCTGTAGACCGTAAGGTGGCATTGGATGATATCGCACTTTCCAAAGGCATTGAGTTTGGTGATTTATTGGACGAAATCGAGGCAATCGTTTATTCTGGTACGAAGTTGAATATTGATTACTTCCTGGATGAGATTATGGACGAAGACCACATGTTGGATATCTATGATTATTTCAAGGAATCTACTACTGACAAGATAGATGACGCACTTGATGAACTGGGTGATGATTTCACGGAAGAAGAAGTAAGGTTGGTTCGCATTAAGTTTATTTCTGAGATGGCGAATTAAAGATAGGAATGCATTTTTGTTAAAACCGGGCTTATGTTTCATGAGTCCGGTTTTTAAGTTATATATTTGTCTGGTTAATAAATAAGTAACTACATGACAAGGAGATGATAATGAGATATATAGGATCTTTCATATTGCTACTTTGCTTTTTATGCTTGCGAGCCAATGCTCAAGGTCTTGAATTTAATACTTATGAATCTGAAACTATACAAAAGACAAGCTATTCTGTTTTTGATGAAAATCCTTTGACCTTTAAAGGTCATTTCTCTATATCTTATGATTTGGCTATTCAGGATTATGGGTCTTTCGGTTATATATTCCGATTAAAAGATCTGAAGCGTGAAAATGCAGATATTTATAGTTTTGTTTTCTCTTATGACAATGACGAACGGAGTTATCTGAAATTTAATATTGAGGCAAAAGAATGTCTTATTGTAGATACTCTATGTAATAAAAAACTTGGCCCTCGGCGTTGGATACCCATAGAAATCTCCTTTTTTTTAAAAGAAGATTCTGTATGCCTTACTATTGATAAGCGACAATATCAATCAGGAAAATTAGGCTTATCCGGAGAATTGACTCCTACCATCATGTTCGGAAGTAGTAAGTTTTCTGAAGAAATACCTTCTTTTGCAATCCGGAATTTAGTAATCTCTGACATGAATCAACAAATCAATTTTCCTCTGAATGAAAGTTCCGGTATTCTTGTTCATGATAAACAAGGAAAGATCAGGGGAAAAGCAATTAACCCAATCTGGTTAATAAATAAATCCTATTATTGGAATTTGCTTCATTCGCAGGCTTCTGAGAGTACGGCGGGGTATAATTATGATTCCAATTCTGGCAATTTTGTCTATTTTAACAGCGATTCTTTATATACTTTGGATATCCGCCGTAATATTTGGGAAGGGTATAAGCATCAATCCCTGCCGATGAAGATGTATTTGGGAACAAACTTTTTCTATCCGGATTCTCATTCTGTTTATATCTATGAAGTGGATAATCATGCAGATGTTTGCACCATTTGTGCTTTGAATGTACTTACAGGAGAAGTGGAAAAGGTTGATGATAAATTTTTGCCTTCACAGCGACACCACCATTCTTCTTATCTGGATACTATTCATAATAAGTTCTATATTTTTGGAGGTTTTGGCTCACGCAAATATACCAATACATTGGAAGTATATGATTTGGACCAAAAGTCATGGAATACTATTAAATTGAAAGGTGATTTTGTAGCCCCTCGTTTTTTCTCTTCTATGGGAGCATTGAATGCTAATGAGTTGCTTTTGTTTGGTGGCACTGGGAATAGTAGTGGGGATCAGAGTATCGGGAAAATATACTATTATGATCTCTATAAGATAAATCTGAAAGATTCAACCGTGCAGAAAGTGAGGGACTTCTCTTATGATGGAACTCAGATTGTTCCGGTAAGAAACCTTCTTTTATCTGATGATGGAGCTTCTTTCTATACGTTGTGTTATCCTATGCAGGAAGCTTCTTCCCATTTGCAGCTTTATAAGTTCTCGTTGCAGAATGATTCCTATGAAGTATTAGGTAATTCTATTCCTATGGAGTCGAAGGCTATTTTATCTAATGCAAATCTTTATTATAATAAAGAAACAAAGGAGTTTTATTGTTGTACGCAAGAATTTAATGAACGTGGCGGAGAATCTTCTGTTACACGTTTTTATTCATTGTCGGCACCTGCCATTGCAGAGAACGCATTGTTTTTATATGCTGTTGAAGAAGGACTTTCTTTGCGTGCTGTTATTTTTGTAATGGTTGTTGTACTGGTATTGATTGTTGGCATTACGTATTACTTGAAAAGGAAGAAAGAGAAACAACCGATACCTAAAGTCACACCTATTCGTGAAACTTGCACTCAGGTTGAAAATAGAAAGTCACCACAGGCAAATGCTTTGTATCTGTTTGGGGAATTCACTATAATAGATAAAAAAGGAAAAGATATCACTCATTTGTTTAGTTCCAAGATAAAGCAACTGTTCTTACTTACTTTTCTGAATGGTTTAGGTAATAAGGAAGGTATTACCTCGAATTATATTTATGGGTTGTTATGGCCAGAAAAAGAATTGAGTAGTGCCAAAAATCTGAAGGGCGTTACAATAAATCGATTAAGAAAAATACTGGATGATCTAGAAGGTATTGAATTGGTGTATACTAATAGTCGTTATTCTATCCAATTGTCGGAGGCTTTCTATTGCGATTATCAACAATATCTTGAACAAATGAATAAAATCCGGCAAAGTGATGCATCTCAGGAAGTCAGCCAATCACTGATCGGAATTTTGTCGCGAGGGAAATTTTTAAAGTCTATTGACGACTCTATGTTTGATTCCTTTAAGAGCGAACAAGAATATGAATTGCATGAGATGTTGACGATTGAGTTGAATAATCTATATATGAAAGCTGCGTATGAGCAGGTTGTTCAATTGGCTGAAATCTGGCTGAGAGTAGATTCTTTGAATGATATGGCTTTGTGGTATATGCTGAATGCCTGCCATAAGCTGAAGAAGGAAGATCAGGCAATGAAGAAATATTATCTGTATATTGCAGAATATAATAAAAGTATGGGTAATAACTATTCATATTCTTACTCTGATATCATACACAATGACTTAAGGACAAGTTTTCAATAATCAGAAAAAAAGGACTGTTTCCTATTTATAAGTCTCTATATTTAGAGGTAATCTTTTTATGTCTGTAACTTTATGCCATAGAGCATAGATTTTCTTAAATTAATCGGGTAATTAATAAAATACCTCTCAAAATTAACCCTCGATTAACCCCAATGTAACCGCTATTGTAATCTATCAGCATCTATTTTTGCACTCGAACGCTAACGAAAGCAGAAGTAGATTCATAACTTCTATTATTAATCTTAAAAAACACATGTATGAGTAAAAGAACCTTTGTCTCTTTAGCCTTTTGTCTTGCAGGAATATTTGCACTGCACGGGCAAGAAGAAAATCAGAACAATTATGGTGTCGATGAAGCCAATACCAAGTTCGGTCTTCAAAGTGGAGTTTTAGGTGGAGAAACCAACTATACTTACCTTTCATTAAAAGATCATGAAGACGTAAGCGGAGTGCCCTTGGGGGGTATTGGAGTAGGCAATATAAATTTCGCTCCAAGTGGCAAATTCACCAGGATAGGAATGAATAATATTCATACTCCTATTAAACGTTCGGAGCATTCATTCTTCTCTTTATGGACGCGGAAGGGAAATGAAAAAGAAGCTGTTCGTCTGGTTAGGGATAGTCATGTTTTGTATGGAATGAAAGGAATAGAACATATTCAATATAAAGGATTATTTCCTACAGCAGAATTAAGTTATGCGGATAATAATTTGAAAGTAACCCCTGTAATTCGTGCCTATTCAGGATTGGTGCCGCACAATGTGAAAGATTCCTCTTTGCCGGTAGTATGGTTTGAGGTTGATCTCATATCTCAGGAGGACATGGAAGCTGCATTAGCGTTTTCTTGGGAAGATTTTATCGGATTGTTTAATGATCCGAAGAGCTTGGAAGGTTTTGACAATGGCCAGCTATTGAGTGAAGGTAGAGCTAATATAAATAATGGAGAGAACTGGCCGTTGCGTGAGAAGGCTAAAACCTATGTAGAACCTTATCAGATGGGAAGCCTGAAAGGGTTGATACAATATGCTGCAGATAGCTTGCAACCTCGTAAATTGACTTTTCAGAACTATGTGAATCAAGTGGTGATTGCAGTGGAAGAAGAAAAGAATGTATCTTATCTTCCAGCTTATCGTTCGAATTCTGAAGCATGGGATCAGTTTAGAAATAATGGAGAATTCACTTCTTCACTAACTAAAAATGTACTGACGGAGCAATCTCAAACTTCTTCTGCTTCTGCACTGGCTGTTAAGACACAGTTGAAAGCAGGTCAAAAGAAAACAATTCGTTTTATGTTGGCATGGTATGCTCCTGAACTGCAGATTGATGCGGAAGCCCTTCCTATTGGTAGCTACTGGCCTTGTGGGGCTGACTACAATAAATACTATCATAATTATTTTAATAGTATGAATTCTCTGGTGAGCTATGCTGTATCCAATAGGACAAGAATTGCCCGACAGACTACGGAGTGGCAGATCCCGGTTCTTGAGAGTAGCCTTCCTGACTGGTATAAGTTTAAGCTTATTAATAGTGGATATGTCATTTATACCAATATGGTGCTTACTAAAGGAGGTGATGTTATGGTTAATGAGGGAGCCATGGGCGGCTTTGCCGGAACAATGGATCAACGTTTGAGTTCACATCCTTTTTACCAGAAATTTTTCACTCAACTGGATCGTTCGGAGATGGATATTTTTGCAGATGCAATGGATCCGGAAGGTTATATACTTCATTTCATCGGACATTACTATGTAGGTATGGGTACCGTAGGTGGCCGTGTGCCAACGGAAAAGGGTTGGATGTTGGACAATGCTTCCGGCTGGATCATACAACTTGTTAAAGACTATGAGCAGACTGGTGATGCAGAGTACTTGAAAGCGCATCTTACGGGAGTTAAAAGAGCCATGAAATTCTTATATAGTCGTATGCCCCAAGGCAGTACAATACCTGTAGGCCCTACTACGTACGATGATTTTACTCATCCCCCTTTGTATTCTTACTATGCAGGTGTATGGCTGGCTACACTCAAGGCTTACGAAGCTATAGGAAAAGCTATTGGAGATGAAAGCATTGTGAAACAGGCGCAACAACAGTTTGCTACCTCTCAGAAAGAGGCTCTTGAGAAGTTGTGGAACGGACGTTTTTTTGCCTACGGCTGTGAACCGGATGGTTCCAAAAGACTGGATAATGTATTGTTTACGGGACAGTTGGCAGGCCAGTTCCTGAGCCGTTACTGTGGATGGGGAGATGTGTATCCTATGGATATAGTGAAGGCATCTATGATGTCTCAATGCAAGATTTCTCTTTCCAAGTCTCCTGATTATTACGCTAATAAAGTGTGGGATATCAATCTGAACCGGGGCATTGATAATAGGGGATCACAATGCTGGCCCTTCTATCTGGAAAGCTATACTGCTTTGGCCGGTATGCAGGCCGGATTTTATGAAGATGCTATGGACATTATGAAACACATTCAATTAGTACATCTGCGTAAAGGCTGGACATGGACTCAAAATTTGTGGAACCCCAGTGACATTACTTATATGACAGCTCCGGTAACTTGGTTCTCTACAGATGTATTGGCTGGTGCAGGCGTTAACATTCCCCGAAAAGAATTGCGTTTGGCTCCTGTAGTGGCCGATGATAAAGTAATCAGCATCCCTCTGTTTTATCCTAACTTTTGGGGAGTAGTAACTGCTGATCCTCAGAAGAAATCCATCACTTTCAAAATAACGAAGAAATATGGTAAAGAGCGGATCAGTTTCAATAAAGTGATATCGGAACCTGCAGGACTTTCCACTTCCGAAAAGAGAGAAATCGAAATTAAAGAGTTTGTGGTGGAAGAGGGAAAAACGTTGGATCTGAGTCCGTATTGGGATCGTATTATTGACAATCGTCTGGAAGCCCCGGTACTTCCGGAGGCAGATAAACATGACTTTCGTTACGTAACAATAAAATAAGAATGTTAACCCTTAAAAGAAAATGCCTATGTTGAAAGAAAAGATTAAATGACCCCAGGAATGTATCCACAGAAAAAAGTTGGAAACGTAACATTTAGAAATCTTTTATGTAATTGTAAAGTTAAAAATCTTTTTTTATATGATAAAACACATGAATCATTTAGCACGCACCTTGTTGGGATGCATCATGTTACTCTGTACCACAATGGTATATGCGCAACATGCACAGTTTAAAGGACAGGTGATAGACCAGGAAGGGAATCCGCTGGTTGGTGCAACAGTTGTAGTGAAAGGAGCCAATAATAAGAATGCCGTGGCAGATATGTCGGGTGAATTTGTACTACAAAATCTTGAGAAGAACGCTGTTCTTCAGATATCCTATATTGGTTTTCAGACTCAGGAAGTCAGAATAGGAGCCGAAAACTCAGTAAGAGTGGTGTTAAAGGAAGATGAAGCCGTTTTGGGCGAAATTGTAGTTGTGGGATATGGCACTCAGAAGAAACAGACACTGACTGGAGCTATTTCTACTCTTAGTGGTGACAAAGTGCTGACGACCAAAAGCACAAGTGTGGCTCAGAGCTTGCAGGGAAAGATTGCCGGTGTACAGATCCGTCAACAGGACGGTCAACCAGGTTCGTTCAGTTCTATGGTACAAATTCGTGGCTTTGGTAGTCCGCTGTATGTAATCGATGGCGTTGTCCGCGATAGTGGTGACGGTGGTTCTGAATTTCAGCGCTTGAATCCGGAAGATATTGAAAATATTTCTGTACTCAAAGATGGTGCTGCGGCAATCTATGGTATGAATGCAGCTAATGGAGTCGTGATTATTACCACTAAAAAAGGAAGAAAAGGTAAAGCCCGTTTTAATTACAACGGTTCATTCACTGCTATTTTCCCCACTTCCATGATGAAGGTTATGAATGCTGCCCAATATGCGGAGATTTCCAATGAATTGTCAATGAATGCAGGTACTGGTCCTACTACCACTCCTGAAGAACTTGCTAAATGGAAGGCCGGTGGTCCCGGCTATGAAAGTACTGACTGGTTGGATGCCGTATTTAAAAAAAGTGCAGGTAGCCAGCAACATACTCTTTCTGTCGAAGGTGGTAGTGATAAGATGACCTATTACGCCAGTTTTGGCTATGCTCACGATGGCGACTTGACACGAGGAGGCGATTTCAACTACGAAAGATATACTATGCGTAGTAATTTTACAGCCCAGTTGTCTAAGTATCTCAAAGCGGAAGTTAATGTTTCCGGAAGATATGACGTGACGAATGCCCCTATCCAAGGAGTCTTTGACTTACTGTTCAAATCTACATTGATGAGACCGACATCCGGAGTGTATGCCAATAACAATTCCGAATACTACAATGCAGCTTATCCTTTCCTGGACAATCCAGTGGCAGCAATGAATGGTGATCTTACCGGTATGAATACCAGTAGAGGACGTAGCTTACAGTCAACTGCCACATTGACCTATGATGTTCCTTGGGTAAAGGGATTGAAAGCTAAATTAATGACTTCGTATGATGCCAGTGATAACCGTACTTCGCATGAGAGAAAACTCTACCAATTGTACAGTTATAATTCGCAGAATGAATCGTATGATGTATCAAAGACAATTAATGACCCGAGCAGTTTGTATGTGAATATGAATAATGGTAATAATCTCAATATTCAGGCGCAATTGTCTTATAGTACTACTATTGCGCGCGACCATAACATTTCTTTGATGGCTATGTACGAAATGAATCATGGCTGGAATGATAATGTTTCTGCTACCCGCGAGTATGAGATTTACTCTAAACCTATTCTTGACTTAGGCTCTCAAACGAACATCCAGAATTCTGGCGGCTATGGAGAGACGGCAAACATCTCTTATCTGGGGCGTCTGAATTATGACTACCAAGGCAAATATCTGTTGGAAGGTGCTTTCCGTTATAATGGTTCTTATCGTTATGCTCCGGGGAGTCGTTGGGGATTTTTCCCGGTTGTCAGTGCAGGCTGGAGAATGTCCGAGGAATCCTTTATTAAGGATAATATACCGTTTGTCAGTAACTTGAAGATAAGAGCCAGTTATGGAGAAACCGGTATTGATGCCGGTAATGAATTCCAGTTCATAGAAGGCTTTACAATGGGATCAAAGGGGTATGAGTTCGTTGACGGTACACAAACCAATGGAGTACTGACTCCGGCACTTATCAATAAGAACCTGACCTGGATTACGACACGTACTTATGACCTTGGTGTGGATATAACCTTGTGGGACGGCTTGTTGGATTTCACATTTGATGTCTATCGTCGTGACAGAGATGGGCTGCTGGCTACCAGAGGCAGTCAACTGACCAATACATTCGGAGCTTCCCTGCCGGAAGAGAATCTGAATGCCGACCGTACCGAAGGTATTGAGTTTACCTTGGGGCACCGGAACAAGATCGGTCAGGTTTCATACGGTGTACAAGGAAACTTCAACTTTGCCCGCAGTAAGATGACCCGCCAGATACATGGTGAATACGAAAGTAGTTGGGATGTTTGGAAATCCGCTACCGAAGGGCGTTGGAGTGGTATCGGCTGGGGATATACAACAGCTGGGCAATTCCAGAACTATGATCAGATTTATAATGCGCCTGTGCAAAGCGGTGATAGAGGTAACACCATGATTCTTCCGGGAGACTATTACCTGCAAGATGTAAATGGTGATGGATACATCGATGGCAATGACATGAAGCCTAAATATTATGGATTGAATATGCCGGCTCTGAATTATGGCATCACTCTGACAGCTGAATGGAAATGGTTCGATTTCATGGCTTTATTCCAAGGAGCAGCCTGTTATTCTATCCAGATCCCCGACAACCTGCGCAATTATGCACCTTGGGAAGGTAATTCATCTGCTTATCTGTATGACAGATGGCATCGTGAAGATCCGTTTGATGCAAACAGCAACTGGATTCCGGGAAGATTCCCGGCAGCCCGTGTGGCCAACTACAATCCGATGGGGAACAATGCACAGGAGACAGACCGCAATACGGTGGATGGAAGCTATCTTCGTCTGAAGAGTCTTGAAGTCGGTTATACGTTACCTCAACGTTGGGCCAGTCATGTAGGCTTGCAAAACCTGCGTGTTTATGTAAATGCTTATAACATCTTCACATTCTGTGACTCTTATTTGAAGAAGGATTTGAAACTGGATCCGGAGAAAACAGCCGGTCAGGATAATCGTATGATGAATTATCCGTTATCGTCTTCTATCAACTTCGGTGTAAATGTTAGCTTCTAATATAAAAAACGTTAGATATGAAAAATATAAAATATTATTTGGTTATCGGTCTATCAGCTGTGTTTACGGCATGTACGGACTTGCTGGACATTGAGCCTAATAACAAGATCACTCCCAATGAGCTGTTTAATAACCCTAATGGGGCAAAAGCTTTTATGGCAACTATTTATCGCGATTTGCCTATTGAGGATTACATGTTTATGCCGGGTACCAGCGGAGAAGGAGGTTTCAATAATCCGACGGGGAATATCGGTTTATTATGGTATGCCAATATCTGTGAGGAAGCTGTACAAAGTCAGTGGGGTGAGCAATCACCGGGATACGTTATTCGTGCGGATTATTTTAATCATGGCTATGAAACGCTTCGTAATATCAATTTGCTGAAAAGCATCATCCCTACACTGGATATTTGTGACAGTGAAAAGAAAGAACTGGAAGGAGAGGCTGCTTTCATGACTGCTTATGTATATTTCTACCTGGCAGAAAAATTTGGTGGAGTACCGCTGATCAGGGAATTGCAGGAGTATGATCCGGCCAATCCGGGAGCTTTGGTGGTTCCACGCAGCACAGAGTATGAAACATGGGATTATGTAATGCAGCAATGTGATCTTGCAGCTGCGCAACTTCCCAAAGAGCGTTCGGACAGGCGGGCGACTAGATGGGCGGCATTGGCTTTAAAATCTCGTGCTGCTTTGTATGCTGCTTCTATTGCCAAATTCGGAGAACTGGCGCCGATGGAAGGAGAGGCTGTGACAAAAGGTTTAGCCGGAATGAAACCCGAAAATGCAGCCTATTTCTATCAACATTGCATTGATGCTTCCCTGGCCATTATGACAGAATCGAACCATAAACTGTATAAACCGAATCCTGCCAGTCCGAAGGAAGCGGAGGAGAACTATCGTAGTATCTTTGTTAATCCGAACCAAACAGACGGAGAGGCTATTTTTATTAAAGGTATTGTAAAAGAAGGATCTGAGTTTGCCAGTAGTTTAAATTACTTTATCGAGCCTTACCAGACACAGGGACAGGGTAAAATGTCTCCAGCTCTTAATTTGGTAGATGCTTATGAAGATTATACGGACCTGCCGGGTGTCCGTTCGGATGCAAAGGTCAAGACTCGTGTCAATGACAATTATTCCAATGCAGGTTTTGATACTGGCTATACTGATTATATCAAAGTAAATAAGGATACCCCTTATGATTTGTTTAATGGCATCGCTTATGGAGATGAGAAAAAAGCGAAGGATGCTCGTCTGTGGGCTTCCATCATACTTCCCGGTACCGAATGGAAAGGGACTAAGATTGTGATGCAAGGCGGTGTGATTCAACCGGATGGAACAGAACTGTATCGTGTTCCGACTACAGTGACCGGAAAAGACGGTAAGACTTACTATTCTTTAGGAGGTGAAAAGCATCAGGTGTCCGGTTTCTGGCCGGGAGACGGAACTCATTCCATGTCTGGTTTTCTCATGAGAAAGATGATCAGTGAAAGCATGCCGGCACAATATCATAAGACGACGTTGGATTATATCGTATTCCGCTATGCGGAAGTGTTGCTGAATTATGCAGAAGCAGTCTGCGAAAGCGGGTTGGGGGATAAGACTATTGCAGCAAAAGCGTTGAATGATATTCGTAAGAGAGCCGCACATACCAATGAAATAGAATTAACAAGAGAGAATGTGAGAAACGAACGCTTTGTAGAACTCGCTTTTGAGAACATCCGTATCTGGGATTTGCGTCGTTGGAGAGTGCTGCATACGTTGATGAATAATTTCTCTCATGACATTCTGGTGCCTATGCTTGATTTGCGTGATACGAATCCTTCCCTGATATTTGTGCGTAAAACCACTATGGGAGCAAGCCTGAATGGTCCCAATAGCTATTCAATCTCCGAATACTATGAAGATGTACCACGCAATGCCATTAACCAAATGATTCAGAATCCTTAACTTTTAAATTAGTACAGAATATGAGAAAGATTAAATATATAATAGCCGGAATCAGTGCAGCGGTTTTCATGGTAAGCTGCGAACTGGATAATTTTGATGGTCCGGATGCACAAGTATATGGTGCGGTAATTGATGCCGAAACAGAAGAGTTGATTCAGCAGGAAATTGGTACCAGTGGTGATGCAGCTTGTGTGCAGGTTATAGAGTATGGATATGCTATCCGCAAGGTGCAGCAATGGAAGCTCATGCTGAATGGGGAATACAGAAATAATCTTGTTTTCTCCGGTACTTATGATGTCATTATGAATAATGGCAACTTTGTGAAGCTGGATACGATTAAAGGATATCGTTTCGACAAAGGAGAAAATAAGCTTGATTTCAGGGTGATTCCGAATATCCGTATCAAAGAGCCCGTTGTGAAGAAAGAGAATAATGCTATTGTTGCCACCTTTAAATTACAGTATGGTCACAGAACAGGTAAAGCCGAAAAGGTGGCCCTGTTTGCTCAATCGGATCAGAATCCGTCCAACTCTTTCAATCTGGCACATGTAACGGCTAATATTGAAGGCGATGATATCAATTTTGAGAATAATAGCCGGAATGCGAATAAAGTCTTTACATTGACATTGGACTTGAACTCTGACGAAGGTAAGAAGTTGAAAGCCGGACAGAAGTACTTCTTCCGTATCGGTGCACTGCCCAAAGATCTGGGTGAAGGTATACAGGCTAAGTATAATTATTCTCCGGTTTTTGAGATACAGTTATAGTTAGTAGGTAGGATAACAGTTTTCAATAGGTATTTTTTTTAGTTGAATCATGAAGTTTATTATTGGTTTCCTGTTGCTTTTTGCTGGGCTGAAAGCGATTGGCAGTGTTCCTTATCGTTTCTCTGAAAGTCCATGGATATCTGAATCTGTGGCAGATGAGGGAAAATATCACATGCCCGGAATGAAGGCTAAGCCGAAGAAGTACTGGAGTTGTGTGGGTGTAATCCCTGTGGATAGCCGTAATAGTGTAGACGAAACAGATGAGATGCGCGGATTGCAATACCATCTCTTGTGTCAGTCCTTGGCGGGACTGACGAACCGTGCGGTAGAAAAAGGCAAGAGCGAAATAGCGGTCTGGTTGTGCGACCACGGTGGAAAGACTTCTTATAAACTTTCCAGACAGGCTTTGGAAGATATGGGGATACATGAACAAGGCATGCAGAATGGTCTTGAACTGGCATGCAATGAATACTCCTCTGTGGATGGTGTAAAAGTCCAGTTAAAAGGAATGTTCGATGGATATGTATTGACCGATGTGAAGAATAATCCGGAAAGTGGTGTAGTGGCATCTGTCGCTTCTCATGTGTACAATTCCATTATTGTGGATATTCGTGATAAGGAGTATTTTGAGAAAGCGGGGTATAAGATGAAATATGATGCCACCCGAAAGACTACAGTGGATGCCTGGCGTGAATTCAGAAATAAATGCAGTAAAAAGGCACTGGTCATAATGCCGGTGCAAACCGGAGAATTGCGCGAATTTGCCATCAAGAACAATCTGTTTGTATTGAACCTGAACAAGGAACTGGGAGACGCTGAGGCCGGACAAAACATTTCATTACTCGAAGAAGTGCTTGCCTGGCTGGAACCCAATGCTCCGGTATACGGCTGGGAGCAAGGAGTGAGTGAAGATCAATTTGTAGCCCGTGTATCCAAAAGCGGACATCCGATGATTCCCTGTGATTGGAGCTATAATCATTCGTTACTGTCCCTGCTTTATGAAAAAGGTCGGGAACAGGTGTTGCCTCGGATTTTCGATCCCCGGTCTATTGATTTCAAGAAAAAGAAAAACTTTGTTTCTTTTTTCCTTTCCGATGGTGATAACATTCAGTGGATGATGCAGGATTTTGCTTCCCGGTA
This sequence comes from Bacteroides cellulosilyticus, assembly GCF_020091405.1. NCBI lineage: Bacteria > Pseudomonadati > Bacteroidota > Bacteroidia > Bacteroidales > Bacteroidaceae > Bacteroides > Bacteroides cellulosilyticus. The sequence continues at coordinate 426,808 of NZ_CP081903.1, read as the reverse complement.
TTATGATGTTCCGGAGGCTGAAGATGTGAAGATGACTTTTGGATTGCCGGTTGCTACGTTGGCGATGATGGCTCCTGTACAGTTCAACAATCTGATGGGCTTGCAGAAACAGAATTGCTCGCTTATGGAAATGCTGGGCGGAGGCTATTATTATGTAGATACGTACAGTCAGGATAATAACCGGAAAACCAATCTGAGAGTGGCGGCAAAACGCCTGGCGGTTTCTATGCGTCAATATCAGATCAAGTTATTGGGAATAATGGCTATGGATGTGAAGTCGGAAGCGGCCAAAGAAGCCTATCAAGTTTATGTGGACGCTAATGACCAGTTGGAAGGTATCATTGTTTTGCAATATTCTCCGTATGCCGGAGGTGAGGGAGAAGTCTTCTGGGTGACTAATAAGGCAGGATATGATATTCCGGTTATTACGGTGAAATATTCTCTCTGGGACAGAATACATGAACGTGAAGGTTCTCCCGACTTTATAGCTTCGAAGCTGAAAGACGAAGCGCAGGAAGAAAGCTTTTCAGTGGTATGTGTGCACGCCTGGAGTCGTTTTGAAGGCGATACTTATGGAGCCTCGGCTGCCAAGCGGTGTGCCGAACGATTGGACGACCGTTTTGAGGCGGTTAATATGCAGGAATTGGTTTGGCGTTTACGTATGAGTCGACGTTCTGAACAAACTCTGGACTATTTGAATAAAATCTATTAATGCTTATGAAGAAATTGATTTGCTTTTTCAACCTTTGCCTTCTGCTCGTTTCGTGCGGACAGAAGTCTCAGGTATCTTTAGTATCTCTGGTGAATCCACTGATGGGAACTGAGTCGACTTTCGAGTTCTCACATGGCAATACTTATCCGGCAGTGGCTGTACCCTGGGGGATGAATTTCTGGAGTCCGCAGACAGGAGAAAATGGAAGTGGCTGGATGTACACATATAAGGATAGCTTGATAAGAGGCTTTCGCCAGACACACCAGCCCAGTCCGTGGATCAATGATTATGGAACATTCGCCATTATGCCCGTATGGGGTGAACTGACTATGGATAATCAGAAACGTGGAATGCATTTTTTGCATGAAAATGAGAAAGCGGCTCCCGATTGTTATCAGGTAAAGTTCGATAATGGAGTCAGTACAGCATTGTCCGCTACTTCACGCGGAGCTGTTTTTGAGATTACATATCCTTCGGAACAAGGGCAGTATATCGTGGTGGATGCTTATCAGCACGGTGGAAGTGTGGTATGGGACAAAGAAGAGAACTGCATCTATGGTATCACTCATTATAATAATGGTGGAGTGCCCGAAAACTTTGCTAATTACTTTATTATCGAATTTGATAAACCCGTTGTTGAGTCCGGTACCGATGAAAATTCTTGTGCGTACGTTAAGTTTCAACTGGAAGCTGGCGAAAAAATGACTGTCCGTACAGCTTCCTCCTTTATTAGTCACGATCAGGCACGTCTGAATTTCAATCGTGAAGTGGCTGGGCGCTCACTGGCAGAAGTCTCAGCAGAAGCGAAAAAAATATGGAATGACCAATTGGGACGTATTCAGGTGGAAGGCGGGACACATGAGCAGCAGAAAACATTCTATTCATGCTTATACCGTACCCTTTTATTTCCACGTGAGTTCTATGAATTTGATTCGGACAACAACCCTGTTTATTACAGTCCTTACGACGGACAATTGCATGACGGATATATGTATACTGATAACGGATTCTGGGATACTTTCCGTGCGGTACATCCGTTGTTTACTCTGGCATATCCCGAGGTCAGCGGACGAATCATGCAGTCCATAGTGAATGCATACGATGAAAGTGGATTTATGCCAGAGTGGGCCAGTCCCGGACATCGTGGCTGTATGATCGGAAACAATTCAATTTCTTTGCTTACCGATGCCTGGATGAAAGGGATACGGACATTTGATAAAGACAAAGCTTTGGAAGCCATGTTACATCAGACGCAGGCACGCGGAGAAATAGCGTCGGTAGGACGCGACGGATATGAGGAATACAACCGTTTAGGCTATGTGCCTTATCCTGAAGTGCCCGAGGCCACAGCCAAAACTCTGGAATATGCTTATGCTGACTGGTGTCTGGCACGTTTTGCAGAAGCTACGGGAAACCAGGAAATTGCGAAAGCCTATTATAAAAAGGCACAGAACTATCGCAATTTGTTTTATCCCGAAAAAGGTTTCATGTGGGCAAGGGATGCCAATGGTAAGTGGCGTGGCAACTTTGACGCCACCGAGTGGGGAGGACCTTTCACTGAAGGCTGTTCCTGGCATTGGACCTGGAGCGTATTTCATGATCCGGAAGGTTTGTCTACGCTTCTGGGTGGTCATGAACAAATGGCAGAACGACTTGATTCCATGTTTACGGCTCCTAATACCTTTAATTATGGTACTTATGGTTTCGTTATCCATGAAATAGCTGAGATGGTGGCACTCAATATGGGGCAGTATGCCCATGGAAATCAACCCGTGCAACATGCTATCTACTTGTATAATTATGTAGGTCAACCTTGGAAAGCACAATACCATACACGCAATGTGCTGAACAAATTGTATAACTCCGGTCCGCAAGGTTATTGCGGAGATGAAGATAACGGTCAAACCTCGGCGTGGTACGTATTCACTGCATTGGGATTTTATCCCGTATGCCCCGGTGCTTCCGAATATGTACTGGGAAGTCCGTTGTTCAATAAGGCAACTCTTTCCTTGCCCGGAGGAAAACAGTTTGTAATTCATGCAGAAAACGCTTCAGAGGATAATTGCTATATTCGTTCGGCAACTCTGAATGGGAAGAATTTCTCCCATAATTTCCTGAAACATGAAGAACTAATGCAAGGTGGTGAACTTAAACTGATCATGGATTGTGTTCCTGATAAAGAAAGAGGAGTAAAGCCTGAAGACGCTCCGTATTCCTATAATAAATAAACTTGTTGGCGGAATTAATTTCTTTCTTTTCGGTTATGAATTAATTCACCACAGAGTAACACAGGGTATCACAGAGTTTAATCAATTTGAAATCAAAAGAATAGAACTCCGTGAGACTCTGTGTTACTCTGTGGTGAGAACTCATTACTAAATCGTTATGAATCCGTTTCAACTTCTGATTCGCATGATTAGTTTGCGCACCTAAGCGTTACTAACTTCAAGCGATGCCTAAATTAACTTCGTACAGTGCAATAATTATTTTTCTTTCATACAAGAAATAAGTAAGATGTTTATAGGCAACTTATCGGTTGGTTATAGACAGCCAATAAGTCGGCTATAGACAGCTTATTGGATGGCTATAAACATCTTATTAATTTCTTGTATGAAAGAAAAATAATTATTGCACTGTAGGAAGTTAATTGATGCACAGCTTGAAGTTAGTTATTCCTAATCAGAACAACCGCATCAAAAGTTTGATTCATTTTCTTTTCCGAAAGGAAATAAAGGGATTTTGAGGCTATACGGTTTAAAAAAAGTGAACTGTTATAAGCTTTTTATGCAGACATAGTGTGGTTAAACAAGAAAAACCGTATATTTGCACGCAATAAATTTTAAACGCATAGCCCTATGTCATTTATTGCTGATAAGATTGTAATGGATGGATTAACTTATGACGACGTTTTGTTAATCCCCGCTTACTCTGAAGTGCTTCCTAAAACTGTCGAACTCTCGACAAAGTTTTCTAAAAACATTGAGTTGAAAATTCCGTTTGTAACGGCCGCTATGGATACGGTTACCGAAGCGAAAATGGCAATTGCCATTGCACGTGAAGGTGGTATCGGTGTTATCCATAAGAATATGTCTATCGAAGAACAGGCACGTCAGGTAGCCATCGTGAAGCGTGCCGAAAACGGTATGATTTATGATCCTGTAACCATTAAGAGAGGTTCTACTGTAGGCGATGCATTGGCATTGATGGCGGAATACAGAATTGGTGGTATACCGGTAGTGGATGATGAGAGATATCTGGTGGGAATTGTAACAAACCGTGACCTTCGTTTCGTAAGAGATATGAATAAGCATATCGACGAAGTGATGACAAAAGAAAATATTATCACTACTAATCCGACCACTGATATGGAAGCTGTTTCTCAAATCTTGCAGGAACACAGAATTGAGAAGTTGCCGGTTGTAGATAAGGAAGGTAAGCTGGTAGGCCTCATTACTTATAAAGATATAACGAAAGCTAAGGATAAACCGATGGCTTGCAAGGACTCGAAAGGTCGTTTGCGTGTAGCAGCCGGTGTAGGTGTAACGGCTGATACCCTCGACCGTATGCAGGCTTTGGTGGATGCCGGTGCTGATGCGATTGTTATCGACACGGCTCACGGACATTCTATCTATGTAATAGAAAAATTGAAGGAAGCTAAGAAATGCTTTCCGAACATTGATATTGTGGTAGGTAACATTGCTACCGGAGAAGCTGCTAAAGCATTGGTGGAAGCCGGTGCTGATGGAGTGAAAGTTGGTATCGGACCAGGTTCTATCTGTACCACTCGCGTTGTGGCAGGTGTGGGAGTTCCTCAGTTGTCTGCTGTATATGATGTGGCTAAGGCGTTGAAGGGCACAGGTGTTCCTTTGATTGCTGACGGTGGTTTGCGCTACTCGGGTGATGTTGTGAAAGCTTTGGCTGCCGGAGGATATAGCGTAATGATCGGTTCACTGGTTGCCGGAACGGAAGAGTCTCCCGGTGATACAATTATCTTCAACGGACGTAAGTTCAAATCTTATCGCGGTATGGGCTCGCTGGAAGCAATGGAGAATGGTTCAAAAGACCGTTATTTCCAGAGTGGTACCAATGACGTTAAGAAATTGGTGCCGGAAGGTATCGCTGCCCGTGTACCTTATAAGGGAACTTTATACGAAGTGATCTTCCAGTTGGTTGGCGGTTTGCGTGCCGGTATGGGGTATTGCGGTGCAGGTAGCATAGAGCAGTTGCACGATGCCAAGTTCACCCGCATCACTAATGCAGGCGTACTTGAAAGCCACCCGCACGATGTGGCAATTACAAGCGAGGCTCCGAATTACAGTCGTCCCGAATAAAATAAATATAGGCAATTTATATAGAAATACCCGGGGAGTAACAAATACTTTTCCGGGTATTTTTCGTTTAAAGAAAAGGCATCATCTGTTTGGTGTTGAGGCAATATAAAAGATGTTTCCCCGTTATTACATTGTTCTTTTCTAAGATAATAGTTATGATAAGAAGTGGATTGACAATAATTCTCCTTTGCCTGGGATTGGCAGTTTTTGCTCAGCAAGATCCGGTGCTGATGCGTATTAACGGGAAAGAAATTCTCCGTTCGGAGTTCGAATATATCTATAATAAGAATAATGCCCTTGCTGGTATCGAACAGAAAACATTGAGTGAATATGTTGATTTGTTTGTGAATTTTAAGCTGAAAGTCGCTGCAGCCGAAGCTGCCGGATTGGATACTACCCGGGCTTTTCGTGAAGAACTGGAGGGATACCGTCGCCAGTTGGCAAAAGCTTATTTGACGGATGAGTCTGTATCAGAGCTTGCAGCCCGTCAGGTATATGATAAAATGAAAGCTAACAATCGTGCCGGACAGATACGGGTAAGTCATATCTTTAAATCTCTTCCCCAAACAGTAACCAGTCATGTGCTGCGTTCTGCGGAAGCTCGGATGGATTCTCTTTATGCCGCATTGCAGAATGGGCAGGCGGACTTTGATGGGTGTGTACGTAATTTCTCCGATGAAAAAAAATCTTTTTGGGTAAGTTGGTTACAGATGCCTGTCGAGTTTGAAGATGTTGCATTTGCATTAAAACAAGGAGAGATATCCCGACCTTTTTTTACACCGCAAGGCATTCATATTGTCAAGGCGATTGAACGGAAAGAAATCCTGCCCTTTGAAAAAGTGAAGGATGAAATCATGCGTCGCCAGAGCCGTCGTTACGGAATGGACAGAGGGACGGAGGCTCTAGTGGAAAAACTGAAAAAGGAATATCAATATACGGCAGATAAGACTGGAGTGGATGAACTGCTGTCAAAAGGGCAGACGGATAAGAGACTGTTTACACTTGACGGCAGGGAATATACAGGAAAGATGTTTGCCGGTTTTGCAGCTTCCCACCCTCAGGGTGTGCAACGCCAGCTGAAAGGATTTATCATGAAGTCCGTACTGGATTATGAGTATAGTCGTCTGGAAGATAAATATCCGGAATTCCGTATGCTCATGCAAGAGTATCGGAATGGAATGTTACTGTTTGAAATCAGTAACCGGGAGATTTGGGAACGTGTACCTTCAGATGAGGTCGGACTGGCGGCCTATTTTGAAAAGCATCGTTCGGATTATCATTGGAAAGTCCCCCGTTATAAAGGAATTGTGTTACATACTACAACGAAAAAGCTTGGAAAGCAAGCCCGTAAATTCCTGAAATCTCTGCCGGAAGAGGAGTGGCAGGATGCCATCCGGCTGACGTTTAATGCAAAGATGCGGCAAGTGCAGGCAGAACAAGGCTTATTTGCTCCCGGAGATAATGCTTATGTAGATGAAGAAATCTTCAAAAAGGGGAAAACTGAACCTATGACGTCATTTCCTTTTACCACTTTTCTGGGTGAAAAGGTGAAGGGCCCGAAGACTTATCAAGAGGTGCGTGGACTGCTTGTAGGCGATTATCAGAACTATTTGGAGGAGCGTTGGATTGCACAATTACGGAGCACCGCTAAGGTTGAAATAAACCAAGAGGTTTTAAAAACCGTTAATAAGCACTGATGCAACCGATTAAACCGTTATCTTCGTACCTTGAAATAAAGTAAATATCAATCGGTAATGCGAATATTTTTCCTGGGACTCCTCTCCATCCTTTTGTGTGTGGCCTGTAGCGAGCAACACGACCATAAAGGGAAGACACCACTGGTGGAATTGGACGGCAATTTCCTTTACCGGGAAGACCTGCAATCTGCGCTTCCGGCGAGATTGTCGAAAGATGATAGTTTACTGTTCGCAGAACATTACATCCGCAATTGGGTGGAAGATGTCTTATTATATGAGAAAGCGCAGAGTAATATTCCCGATAACGGGGAGATTGAGAAACTTGTGGAGAATTATCGCAAGGCGCTGATTATGCACACCTATCAGCAGGCATTGATTCACCAAAGACTCTCGAATGAAATTTCAGAGGGAGAGTTGGCGGACTATTATGAAAAGAATAAAGAGCTTTTCAGGTTGGAACGGCCGCTGATGCAGGGGTTGTTCATCAAAGTCCCCCTCACCGCACCACAACTAAACAATGTACGTCGTTGGTATAAAGCAGCTACGCAAGATGCAGTAGAACATCTGGAAAAGTATAGCTTGCAGAATGCCGTGAAGTACGAGTACTTTTATGATAAATGGGTACCGATGGCAGATGTGCTTGATCTGATACCGTTGAAAGTACCCGAAGTAGAAGATTATGTGAATAAGAACCGTCATATCGAATTGAAAGATACGGCGTTTTATTATTTCCTGAATGTGAGCGATTTTCGTTCGGTGGGCGAGCAGGAACCTTATGAGTTTGCTCGTCCTAAAGTGAAAGATATGATGCTGAACCTGAAGCAAGTGGAGTTTATGAGAAAAGTGAAAGATGACTTGTATCAGCAGGCAGTGAAGAAGAATGAGATTAAATATAATTAGTTTAGATACACAGAATGAAAAATTTTATGAACTTTAAGTTTGTAGTTTTATGTGCCTTGGCGCTGATGACCGGTTCTGCCGTTTATGGACAAGACAACGTGATTGACGAAGTAGTTTGGGTAGTGGGCGACGAGGCTATATTGAAGTCTGAAGTAGAAGAAGCTCGGATGAGTGCTCTGTACGAAGGGCGTAAATTTGACGGTGATCCCTACTGTGTGATTCCTGAAGAAATAGCAGTACAAAAGCTGTTTTTGCATCAGGCTGCTCTCGATAGTATCGAAGTTTCTGAAAGTGAGGTAATCCAACGTGTGGACCAGATGACGAATATGTATATCGCCAATATCGGTTCGCGTGAAAAGATGGAGGAATACTTCAATAAGACATCCAGTCAGATTCGCGAAGCTTTGCGCGACAATGCCCGTGAAGGATTGAAAGTGCAGAGAATGCAGCAGAAACTGGTAGGAGAGATTAAAATCACTCCGGCAGAGGTGCGCCGTCACTTCAAGGATTTGCCGCAGGACAGTATTCCTTATATCCCTACTCAGGTAGAGGTGCAGATCATCACACAGCAACCGAAAATTCCTTTGGAGGAAATTGAAGATGTAAAAAGTCGTCTGCGCGAATATACGGATCGTGTGAATAAGGGAGAAAGCTTCTCTATGTTGGCACGTTTGTACTCCGACGACCGTGGTACGGCTATCAATGGTGGTGAAATGCCATTTACGGGACGCGGTTATCTGGATCCTGCATTTGCTAATGTGGCTTTCAACCTGCAAGACCCCAATAAGGTTTCCAAGATTGTAGAGTCTGAATATGGCTTCCACATTATCCAGTTGATGGAAAAACGTGGTGACCGTATCAAAGTACGCCATATCTTGTTGAAGCCCCACGTACCGGAAGAAGCGTTGATGGCAGGTACTGCCCGTTTGGACTCTATTGCCGATGATATCCGTAACGGTAAGTTTACTTTTGAAGAAGCAGCTTCCGTACTTTCACAGGATAAGGATACACGTAACAATCACGGTCTGTTACCTAACCCTCAAACCAATACATCAAAGTTTGAGATGCAGGAACTTCCGCCCGAGATTGCTAAAGTGGTGGATAAGATGAAAGTAGGAGAAATCTCCGAGGCATTCACTATGATTCCGCAGAAGACCGGTAAAGAAGAATGTGTAATCGTGAAACTGAAAAGCCGCATCAACGGACACAAAGCAACTATTTCGGAAGACTATCAGAACCTGAAGGAAATTGTATTGGAGAAACGTCGTGACGAGATGCTGGATAAATGGATTCGCGAAAAACAAAAGCATACGTACGTGCGTATCAACGAAAATTGGAAGAACTGTACATTTAAGTATCCGGGTTGGATTAAAGACTGATCCCGGGTGATACACTAACTTTTTGTATGCAGAAGAAAAATACAAGAAATAATTTTCTGAACAGGCATAGATTCCTTCTCACGGGCCTTCTATGCCTGTTTGGCATCTGTTTGCTGAGTGCCCAGGATAAGCAAAAACAGCCGGAAAAGAAGAAAACCCGGGTTGATTTGCTTCACGCTGAGGAGGCGCAGGCGGATAAAATCCTGCTTCCGGATGTTCAGATTCTGATCCGGTCGGTAAAGCTGCGCCATGACAGTATGTATATGTACTGTGACAGTGCGTTGATTTACGAGAAGACAAATTCGGTGGAAGCTTTCGGTAACGTCCGTATGGAACAGGGGGATACGCTCTTTATTTATGGAGATTATCTGTATTATGACGGTATGTCGCAGTTGGCAATGCTTCGTGAGAATGTCCGCATGATTAACCGGAATACGGTATTGACAACGGATAGTTTAAACTACGACCGTTTGTATAATCTGGGTTATTACTTCGATGGCGGTACACTGACTGATGAAGAGAACGTGCTGACTTCCGAGTGGGGAGAATATAGTCCGGCCACGAAAATATCCGTATTCAACCATGATGTGAAGCTGGTTAATCCGAAATTCGTATTGACTTCGGATACCCTGAAATATAGCACCGATACGAAGATTGCTACGATTCTGGGCCCTTCGGATATTGTGAGTGATAAGAACCACATCTATTCCGAACGAGGTATTTATAACACCACTACAGAGCAGGCTGAACTGCTGGATCGTTCCGTGCTGACCAACGAAGGCAAGAAACTGACTGGTGACAGTATTTTCTATGATCGTGTTTTGGGATATGGCGAAGCATTTGACAATGTGCAGATGAATGATACCATTAACAGGAATATGCTCACGGGTAACTATTGTTTCTATAATGAGATCACGGGAAGTGCACTTGCCACTCAACGTGCAGTTGCCATTGATTATTCGCAAGGTGACAGTTTGTTTATGCATGGTGATACACTGCGGTTGATTACCTATCATATAAATACGGACTCCATGTTCCGTGAGATGAGGGTGTATCATAAAGTACGTGCTTATCGTACGGATGTTCAGGCTGTATGCGATTCTTTGGTGTATAATTCTAAAGACTCTTGCATGACTATGTATACTGATCCTATCTTGTGGCATGGCTCACAGCAACTGTTGGGTGAGGAAATTAAAGTCTATATGAATGACAGTACCATAGACTGGGCGCATATCATCAATCAGGCTTTAGCTGTGGAGCAGAAAGACTCTGTTCACTACAACCAGGTGACGGGCAAAGAGATGAAAGGCTTTTTTGTCGGCGGAGATATGCGTCAGGTGGATGTGAACGGTAATGTGCTGGTTGTCTTCTATCCGATAGATGATAAAGACAGTACCATGATAGGATTGAACTATTCTGAGGGCAGTTTCCTGCGTATGTTGCTCAAAGAAAGGCGTATGGAGCAAGGAGCCTTTATAGGGAAAGCGAATGGTACGCTCTATCCGATGGATCAGATTCCGGCTGACAAATATAAGCTGCCGTCTTTTGTCTGGTTCGACTATATCCGACCGAGGAATAAGGAAGATATATTTGAGTGGAGAGGTAAAAGGGCTGGCGAACAATTGCAGAAATCAGATCGTAAGCCTATCGTTTCACCAAGGAATATGAATATAAAAAGAAATAAATAAGCGCTATGGGAATGTTCACAATGAGAAAGCCTCGCGGCTTTAATCATCCATATATATATGTGGATGAGCGGAAAGAGAAGTTGGCGAAGATGGAAGAAAGCGCCAAACGTGAATTGGGAATGTTGCCTGAGAAGGAATTTTCACCGGAAGATATCCGGGGAAAGTTCGTAGAAGGCACTACCCACTTGAAACGACGTAAGGAAAGCGGGCGTAAACCGGTACACCTGGGGGTGATACTGGTGATTATTGCTTTGCTGATATACTTGTGGTATGCCATAAGCACCGGAATCATTTAATTTAATTACGAATTACAAATTACGAATTACAATGTAGCATCATGGACCTGTTGTTATTCGTTATTTGTAATTCATAATTCATAATTTGTAATTATCATGAGCGACATAATTCATCTGCTGCCCGATTCGGTTGCCAATCAGATTGCTGCCGGAGAGGTGATTCAGCGTCCGGCATCCGTCATTAAGGAATTGGTAGAGAATGCGATTGATGCCGAAGCACAAGAAATACACGTATTGGTGACAGATGCAGGGAAAACCTGCATACAGGTGATTGACGATGGCAAAGGTATGTCCGAAACGGATGCGCGCCTTGCTTTCGAACGCCATGCCACGTCTAAGATAAGGCAGGCTGCCGATTTATTTGCCTTGCGTACGATGGGATTCCGTGGAGAGGCGTTGGCCTCTGTTGCTGCGGTGGCGGAAGTAGAACTCAAAACCCGTACTGCAAATGAGGAACTGGGTACACGGATTGTGATAGCCGGCTCTAAAGTAGAGAGTCAGGAAGCCGTTTCGTGTCCTAAAGGAAGTAACTTTTCCATTAAGAACTTATTCTTTAATATACCTGCCCGCCGCAAGTTCCTGAAAGCGAACTCGACGGAATTGAGTAATATCCTTACTGAATTTGAACGCATAGCTCTGGTACATCCCGAAGTGGCTTTCTACTTATATAGTAATGATACCGAATTATTCAACCTGCCTGCGATGCCGCTTCGCCAACGCATTCTTGCCGTATTTGGCAAGAAGCTGAACCAGCATCTGCTGTCGGTAGATGTGGATACTACTATGGTGAAGGTCTCCGGCTTTGTTGCCAAACCGGAGACGGCGCGTAAGAAAGGAGCTCATCAGTATTTCTTTGTGAACGGGCGTTATATGCGTCATCCGTATTTCCATAAAGCGGTGATGGATGCTTATGAACAATTGATTCCGGCAGGCGAACAGATTTCTTATTTCATTTACTTTGATGTGGACCCGGCCAACATTGATGTGAATATACATCCTACCAAGACCGAGATTAAGTTTGAAAACGAGCAGGCAATTTGGCAGATCGTTTCCGCAGCGGTAAAAGAGTCATTGGGTAAATTCAATGCTGTGCCGTCCATTGATTTCGATACGGAAGGTATGCCGGATATTCCCGCATTCGATCAGACTCGTCCGATAGAGCCTCCGAAGGTGCATTATAATTCGGACTTCAACCCGTTCAAGACTTCTTCCGCTTCCTCTTATAGTGGTGGTGGCAGTTATTCCCGACCGAAAGTGGATTGGGAGGGACTGTATGATGGTCTGGAGAAAGCCAGCAAGATGAATACGCCTATGGAAGAAGAACCTTTTGTAGACGAAACGGACTGGACTTCCGCACCTGCATCGGTAGATATGGGCGAAGAACGTACTCCGTATGTTCAGGAGACGGAAACTGTATCCTCTCCATCTGCATCGTTGTATACCAACGAACCGGCAGTGGAGAAAGGTGCGCAGCATTTTCAATTCAAAGGGCGCTTTATCCTGACTTCGGTAAAATCCGGTTTGATGCTGATAGACCAGCACCGGGCACATATCCGAGTGCTGTTTGAACGCTATATGAATCAAATACGCCAGAAACAAGGGGTTTCTCAGGGAGTTTTGTTCCCTGAAATCGTGCAATTGCCTGCTTCGGAAGCTGCGGTATTGGAAAGTATCATGGAAGACTTCTCGGCAGTTGGGTTTGAACTGACACCACTGGGAGGAGGAAGCTATGCGATTAATGGTATTCCGTCCGGCATTGAAGGGTTAAATCCGGTGGAGCTGGTGCGCAATATGGTGCATACGGCTATGGAAAAGGGAAATGACGTGAAGGAAGAAGTACAAACAATGTTGGCTCTGACACTGGCAAAGGCTGCTGCCATTGTTTACGGTCAGGTGTTGAGTAATGAAGAAATGGCTAATCTGGTAGATAATTTGTTTGCTTGTCCTACTCCGAATTATACACCGGATGGGCGTACCGTATTGTCAACGATTAAAGAAGAAGATATTGAAAAACTATTTGCTCGTTAAAGTAGTATAATCTATTTGTTAAAACAATTTCGCACATACGTGTGAATGATATTCGCCCCTACAAGACTTATTAAGGCACTTGTAGGGGCGAATTATCATTTATTTATCTGTATAGAAGCCTTCCTGCCCGGCTTGTGGCGCGGTCGGAACAAAAAAAACTCTCTTCGTAAAACCTTTTAGTTCGGATGGTGTTATTTAAACAGTTACAATAATGAATTTAAATTAACCACTTAACTATTTAAGGTATATGAAAAAGATTCTAATGTTACTGGCTTTGGCCGGTTTGTCTTCTGCTGCTATGGCACAACAGAAGACTGAAGTAGTCGAATACGAAATTATCCAGGTACAGGATAAATATCAGGTAATCACCAATCCTTTCTGGAGCAATTGGTTCTTCTCTATCGGCGGCGGTGCTGAAGCAACTTTTGGTGATAATGATAGTGCAGGAAGTTTTGGTAAGCGTATCAGTCCTACATTGAATATCTCTGTTGGTAAATGGTTTACTCCCGGTTTGGGATTGCGTCTGCAATATAGCGGCTTACAGGCAAGAGGCTTTACTTATGATAAAGGTGCCGACTACGTGAAAGGTGCCGAGCTGAAAGACGGTTACTATAAACAACGTTTTGACTATATGAACTTGCACGGTGACGTGATGTTCAATCTGAATGCTCTTTTCGGAGGTTATAATCAGCATCGTGTTTATGAGATTATTCCTTATGTAGGTGCCGGTTTCACTCACAATTACTCCAAACCTCATCGCGAAGCTTTGTCTGTGAATGCAGGTATTATCAATAAATTCCGTATTTCGAATGCGGTAGATATTAACCTGGAATTGAGTGCAATGGCTGCTGAAGATAAATTTGATGGTGAAGTAGGTGGTGATCACGGATATGATGGCGTATTGAGCGCTACGGTTGGTTTGACTTATCGTTTCCCGGCTCGTGGTTTCCGTCGTCCGATGCCGCAGTTGATCTCTCAGATCGAACTGGCCGCCATGCAGGATAAGTTGGCTATGATGGGTGCACAGAATGCAGAATTGAAGAATGCATTGGTACAGGCTGAAAACCAGCCGGTGGCTGAAGTGACAGAAACTCAGGTGATTGTTCCGGATCCGGATATCGCACCGCGTACTGTATTCTTCCAGATTGGTTCCGCTGAATTGTCTCCGCGTGAAATCATGAACCTGTCTTATCTGGCAGAACAAATGAAACAGTTCCCGAATGCAACGTACACCGTAAACGGTTATGCTGACTCTGCAACCGGTACTCCGGCATTCAACAAGGAGTTGAGCTTGAAACGTGCACAGGCTGTTAAGAATGCATTGGTTAAGAATTACGGTATTGCTGCCGACCGCTTGAATGTGGAAGCCGGTGGTGGTGTAGACAAGTTTGGTCAACCGATTCTGAACCGTGTGGTATTAGTGAAATCTGCTAACTAAATATAGTCTTTTCATTAAAAAGGGAACGCCCTGTTCTCTCGTAGATTCTACGGGAGGTCAGGGCGTTACTCGTTACAGGGGATATTGTTTTTATTCTCCGCTGAATTTCTTCACTTGTTCTGCTATCAGTTCCGCATCGTCGAAGTAGTTAATCTTCATCGCTTTGCGTACATCATCCAATGTAGCGGCGGCAACTTCGCGTGCAGCGTCACAACCTTTCTTCAGCATGTCATAGATGGCAGGAATGTCTTTTTCAAATTCTTTGCGACGATTGCGGATCGGTTCCAGCGTCTCCTGCATGATGGAGTTAAGGAATCCTTTCACCTTCATATCGCCCAGACCGCCACGCTGATAATGTGCTTTCAGTTCATCGAGGTTCGGATATTCGGGCAGGTAAAGACCGAAGTGTTCGGGACGGCAGAAAGCGTCCAGATAAGTAAATACAGGATTGCCTTCTACTTTACCCGGGTCTTGTACACGCAAGTGGTCGGGATCGGTATACATACCTTTCACTTTTTTCTGTACTTCGTCGGCAGAGTCGGAGAGGTAGATGCAGTTTCCCAGGCTCTTACTCATCTTGGCTTTTCCATCTGTTCCGGGCAGGCGCAGGCAGGCGGCGTTGTCGGGCAGAAGGATTTCCGGTTCAACCAGTGTTTCACCATAAATATAGTTGAAGCGACGAACGATTTCGCGTGCCTGTTCCAGCATTGGTTCCTGGTCTTCGCCCACAGGGACAGTTGTTGCCTTGAAAGCGGCAATGTCCGCAGTCTGGCTGATGGGGTAGGTGAAGAAACCTACCGGGATGCTGGCGTCGAAGTTGCGCAACTGAATTTCTGCCTTTACTGTAGGATTACGTTGCAGGCGGCTTACGGTCACCATATTCATGAAGTAAAAACTCAATTCGCACAGTTCGGCAATCTGAGATTGAATGAAGATGGTGCTTTTTGCCGGGTCCAGCCCGCATGCCAGATAGTCAAGCGCCACTTCGATAACATTCTGACGTACCTTTTCCGGGTTGTCCACATTGTCCGTCAATGCTTGTGCATCGGCTATGAAAACAAATATCTTGTCATACAAACCGGAGTTCTGCAACTCTACTCTTCTTCTTAATGAGCCTACATAATGTCCTATGTGCAGGCGTCCTGTAGGGCGGTCGCCCGTGAGGATGATTTTCTCTTTGGTCATATATCGTTTCTCTTTAGTCTGTTAATACTAATTTTTTCGCAGAGATGCTGGATTTTTTTCTTTTGCAACGTAGTCACGATGTACTTCCGTCATTTTTCGGTTAAAGGCATCCATAGCCTGATAGTCTTCTTTAATGGAGAACCTCCTTATAGTTATATCCTGCAATATTGAAAAAGTTTACAAAAGTAGATATAATAATTGAAAGTCTGATCAATTTCCTTCACTTTTCACATACACTTTATGATTGCCTCTTCCGCTGGTCTCGATGCCAGTGCCCGATGTATGCGCCCATTTGCGCAGTTCGGTGGTGGCAGCGGTTTGTAGCAATCCCGTCAGTTGGCGGTAGTCCGATACGGTGAGGTAAGGATGTTCTTCCAGATAAGCTTTCGCCAGTGCCAGGCGTTGTTCGGCGGTATATTTCCGCGAGGAGCGTACGGGCTTCCAGGGAGCGCGTTTAAGGTCGCACCAACCGTTGGTTTCTCTTATCAGGTCTTTGTCTACGCGGAAGTTCACTCCACCCACACGAATGCTTTGTGCGTTTCGTTTCGTTGCATTTTCTCCCATGCCTTCCCGTTCCTTGTCCGGGCGCAGGGCCAGTGCCGGGGTAAATATACCCAGACCTTCTATTTTTACGGAGCGTCCCATGCCCATTTCGTGGGCAAGTGCTTCGCCCAGTTCGCAGATTACTCCCTCAGTCACTCCTTTGGAGAAGGCGCATTTCATGGCGATGTATTCGGCTAGTTCTCGTGTACTGGTCTGTCCTGTCATCACCATTTGCGGGTAGGTGGTCTGTTCGCCTGTGTCTTGCATATCGGGCATTTCTTTCATTATGTAGTGGGGCATTGTTGGGCTCTCCTTTCTTGTTTGATGATTAATCCGGTTGCTTAGTTGCCTTCCTGCGGTGGAAAGGTGTTTGTCTTACAATGCAAACTTCCTTTTATGGCAGGAAAGACTTGAAACGAAGTCTTCATTTTTAAGAGTGAAATCTTCGTTTTTAAGAATAAGGCTTTCGTTTTTAAGAATGAAAGTCTTGCTCTGAGTCTTGGCAGGCACAAAGATAACTATCTGCAACTGGGAAAGCAAGTTTTTATTGGGAGAATCGTTCTTTGTTTTTTATAGCTCCAACGAATTGTCCTTCAATAAGAAATCATATATGCTTATAGTCGTAATACCTGCTTCATCCCTTGTGACGGGACTTTCTTCTCCGATGATAATGATCTTTTTGAACGAATCATCGACTTTGCGTATCTCATGCCGGTCCTGTTTTCTCGTGTGGTTGCAATACTTGTAAGAATATTGTGGACGATAATTTGTTTATTATCGAAATAAGTCGTTACTTTGCACAAATTTTAAAGCAACGATGCAACAACACGGGAAAAGAGATACATATAATCTGCATTCGAATGAATTTCATTCGTTAGTCGATGATTTCTCTTTCTCTGAGAAGATATTGTTAGTTCTTTGGTAATGCGTTAATCCTTTGTTGGGTAACGCATTTTTTTTGTGCCCGAATGTATAGGAAGAAACTTAATAGACAACAAGAGAATATATGGAAAAGAATTTGAAGAAAGTGTTGGTCTTGGGCTCAGGTGCACTCAAGATCGGTCAGGCCGGGGAGTTCGACTATTCCGGTTCGCAGGCATTGAAGGCTCTGCGTGAAGAAGGTATCAGTTCAGTGTTGGTGAACCCGAATATTGCTACTATCCAAACATCGGAAGGTATTGCAGATCAGGTTTATTTCTTGCCTGTAACCACTTATTTCGTAGAAGAAATCATCAAGAAAGAACGTCCTGATGGTATTCTGTTGGCTTTCGGTGGTCAGACGGCTCTGAACTGCGGTGCCGAGTTGTACACAAGCGGTGTGTTGGCTAAGTACGGTGTGCGCGTATTAGGAACTTCGGTGGAAGCTATCATGTATACGGAAGACCGTGACCTCTTCGTGAAGAAGCTGGACGAGATCGATATGAAAACTCCCGTCAGCCAGGCTGTAGAAAGTATGGAAGATGCAATCACTGCTGCTGAACGCATCGGTTTTCCGGTTATGGTTCGTTCCGCTTATGCACTGGGCGGTTTGGGTAGCGGTATCTGCCAGGATAAAGAAGAGTTCCTGAAGTTGGCCGAAAGCTCTTTCGCTTTCTCTAAACAAATTCTTGTAGAAGAGTCTCTGAAAGGTTGGAAAGAAATTGAATTCGAGGTAATCCGCGATGCCAACGACCACTGCTTCACGGTGGCAAGCATGGAAAACTTCGACCCGCTGGGTATCCATACGGGAGAGTCTATCGTAGTGGCTCCGACTTGTTCGCTGACTGACGAGCAGGTGAAGATGTTGCAAGATCTTTCTACGAAGTGTATCCGTCATCTGGGCATCGTGGGCGAATGTAACATTCAGTATGCATTTAATGCGGAAACTAATGACTACCGTGTGATTGAGGTGAATGCCCGTCTGTCGCGTTCTTCTGCTTTGGCTTCTAAGGCTACGGGTTATCCGTTGGCATTCGTTGCCGCTAAGATTGCATTAGGCTATACGCTCGATCAGATTGGCGAAATGGGTACTCCGTATTCAGCGTATGCAGCTCCGCAACTGGATTATCTGATTTGTAAGATTCCTCGTTGGGACTTGACGAAGTTCGTAGGTGTATCCCGTGAAATCGGTTCCAGCATGAAGTCTGTAGGTGAAATCATGTCTATCGGACGTTCTTTCGAGGAAATCATCCAGAAAGGTCTGCGTATGATCGGTCAGGGTATGCACGGATTTGTAGGCAACGACCTGCATTTCGATGATCTGGATCGTGAACTCTCACGTCCTACCGACTTGCGCGTGTTCGCTATCGCTGAGGCCTTGGAGAATGGCTATACGATAGACCGCATCTTCGATCTGACCAAGATTGATCCCTGGTTCCTTGGCAAGTTGAAGAACATTGTTGACTATAAGTTGAAACTTTCCCAATATAATAAGGTGGAAGATATTCCGGCCGACGTATTGCGTCAGGCAAAAGTGCTGGGCTTCTCTGACTTCCAGATTGCGCGTTTCGTACTCGAACCACAAGGCAATATGGAGAAAGAAAATCTGATGGTGCGTGCACGTCGTAAAGAATTGGGTATCCTGCCGGCTGTAAAACGCATCAATACGATTGCTTCCGAGCATCCTGAACTGACTAATTACCTGTACATGACATATGCCGTTGAGGGTTATGACGTGAACTATTACAAGAATGAAAAGTCAGTGGTTGTACTGGGTTCCGGTGCTTACCGTATCGGGTCTTCCGTAGAGTTCGACTGGTGTTCGGTAAATGCTGTGCAGACTGCACGTAAGCTGGGTTACAAGTCCATCATGATTAACTATAACCCTGAAACCGTATCTACGGACTATGATATGTGCGATCGTCTTTACTTCGATGAGCTGTCTTTTGAGCGTGTACTCGATGTTATAGACCTGGAACAGCCGCGCGGTGTAATCGTATCTGTAGGCGGACAGATCCCGAATAACCTGGCAATGAAACTGCATCGTCAGTCAGTGCCCATCCTGGGAACTTCTCCTCTTTCTATCGACCGTGCTGAAAACCGTAATAAGTTCTCTGCTATGCTCGACCAACTGGGTATCGACCAGCCGGCTTGGCAAGAGCTTACCAGTCTGGAAGATGTGAAAGGTTTCGTAGAGAAAGTGGGTTATCCGGTACTGGTTCGTCCGTCTTATGTACTTTCGGGTGCTGCGATGAACGTATGCTACGATGAAGAAGAATTGGAGAACTTCCTGAAAATGGCTGCCGAAGTATCTAAAGAATATCCGGTGGTAATTTCTCAGTTCTTGCAGAATACAAAAGAAATCGAATTTGATGCTGTTGCTCAGAATGGTGAAGTAGTGGAATATGCTATTTCCGAGCATGTGGAATTTGCCGGTGTACACTCCGGTGACGCTACATTGGTGTTCCCTGCACAGAAGATTTACTTTGCTACGGCACGTCGTATCAAGAAGATCAGCCGCCAGATTGCAAAGGAACTCAATATCTCCGGTCCGTTCAATATTCAGTTCCTGGCACGTAACAATGAGGTGAAGGTAATCGAATGTAACCTTCGTGCTTCACGTAGTTTCCCGTTCGTGTCTAAGGTGCTGAAGCGTAACTTTATTGAAACTGCTACCCGCATCATGCTGGATGCTCCTTATACTCGTCCTGACAAGTCGGCGTTCGATATCGACTGGATTGGTGTGAAAGCTTCTCAGTTCTCTTTCTCCCGCTTGCACAAGGCAGACCCGGTACTGGGTGTAGATATGTCTTCTACCGGTGAAGTAGGCTGTATCGGTGATGATTTCTCCGAAGCATTGCTGAGCGCCATGATTGCTACCGGCTTCCAGATTCCTCAAAAGGGAGTGATGTTCTCTTCCGGTGCCATGAAATCGAAAGTAGATTTGCTGGAGTCCAGCCGCATGCTCTTCAATAAAGGGTATAAGATTTATGCAACGGCAGGTACAGCCGCTTTCCTGAATGCTCATGGAGTGGGCACTGAAGCTGTTTACTGGCCCGATGAACGTCCTGATGCAGAGAACAACGTGATGAAGATGATTGCCGAACACAAGTTCGATTTGATTGTCAACATTCCGAAGAATCATACGAAGCGTGAATTGACGAACGGTTACCGTATCCGTCGTGGTGCTATCGACCATAACATTCCGTTGATTACGAATGCTCGTCTGGCAAGTGCTTTCATCGAAGCATTCTGCGAACTGAAGTTGGAGGATATTGCTATCAAGAATTGGCAGGAATATAAGTAACTGAAGAGGAAATAAAAAAGAGGATGCTCTATCAGAAAGAGTGTCCTCCTTTTTTTATCTTTAGTTTTTTTCTGGCGCTATCACTGCCTATAAGGCTTATTATTGGGGCTCTTGTGCCCACCAATAGTATATATAATTTAATTTTTTGCCCTCTTCAGTAGGGATATACCAGACCTTTTCTTTTAAATCTGTTTCGATTTTACGGTAAACAGAGATAGGGATTGTGGCATAAGTACCGAAGTTCATGAAAGAAAATTCGACCTCATCAACCTTGCCGGTATCTGAATTTATGCACATTGTTATTATGAGTTCGTGGCCTTTTACTCTTTGCTTTTCACTAGCGGAAAATGCAGCGTTTACAATGGAAAGGCGCTCTGCTCGTGTCCATGCGTCATATTGGAGTAAAACGATACCTTCATCTGTTTGTGAGAAAGTTTCTCCTGTATTTTTGTAACTTTGAGTGGTAAAGAGTAATTTGTTACTCTTGTTATAGAGTGTGACTGTCTTTGACGCTGCCACATCGCATTGGTAGGTGTAACCATTTTCATTGAATGTTTTAGTTACAGCATAATAAATTGTCTGTGCATATATATATGTAGTACAAAGTGATATGCATATAAAAAAGAATATAGTTTTCATAAAGTGCGGGAACTTCCCAGTTTGTCTTTAAAATAGTATTATTGCGAATGCTTGTTTCTGTTTAAATTGCAATAAATATACGAATATTTTTTGTATATAAAATAGTATAGATGCGATTCTTTTGAAAACATTTACTGTTTCTTTTTATCAGTATGGTTGGCTGTTTGGAATAAATATCTATTTTTGTGGAAAGTGTAATGGCGAAAGGGTGAATAATTGCGCTTTTGAGAGTATAATCTGGTAATTGAAATATATGAATGAAGTAGAGAAAATGCGTAGTTCGCAACTGGCGGATATGTCTGCCCCGGAAGTACAGGTAAAGTTTGAATATGCCAAGAAGTTGCTGGCAAGAATGCGGAAACTGAGTACTTACGATGAGGCTTACAGAGGATTGTTGGAAGACCTGATACCGGGAATACCGGAGACATCCGTTGTGTGCCCGCCTTTCCATTGCGATCATGGGGATGGTATCCGTCTGGGTGAACACGTATTTGTGAATGCAAATTGTACTTTTCTGGACGGAGGTTATATCACGATTGGTGCCCATACATTAGTGGGACCTTGTGTACAGATTTATACTCCACAACATCCGATGGATTATGTAGAACGTCGTACCCCGAAGGAATATGCCTATCCGGTGACGATAGGAGAGGATTGCTGGATTGGCGGTGGTGCTGTAATTTGTCCCGGAGTAACAATTGGTGATCGCTGTATTATTGGCGCCGGAAGTGTGGTGACGAAAAACATACCCGATGATAGTGTGGCGGTAGGAAATCCGGCGAAGGTGATCAGAAAGAATATATCGGAATGACGGTGTGCTTCTATATCACCGGTTCGTAGATGATGAAAAAAAGTTTCTTTGTTAAATTGCTGAATTTCAATAAGTATATATCTTTCTGTATATTTTTCTTAGAAAATAGTTCGCAATTGTTTTGGTAATCTCAAAATAAGCTGTACCTTTGCATCGCTTTTGAAACGAAAGTGTACGGGCGCTTAGCTCAGCTGGTTCAGAGCATCTGGTTTACACCCAGAGGGTCGGGGGTTCGAATCCCTCAGCGCCCACATTAAAAATCGCACACTTTCGAACAAAAGGGCGCTTAGCTCAGCTGGTTCAGAGCATCTGGTTTACACCCAGAGGGTCGGGGGTTCGAATCCCTCAGCGCCCACATCCGATTTCTGTGATGAGTGGTCTTGCAAGTTATTGTAAGGCTATTTTTTTATCTGTTAACTTCCTTACTTAACTTTCTTTCCCCTTTATGGCTTATTACTCAGAAAAAAAAGCTAATTTTGCGGCTCGATAATTATCTAATATACACGTATGGAACTTGATTTACTTACTGCTATCTCTCCGATTGATGGTAGATACAGAGGAAAAACAGATGCTTTGGCAGCTTACTTCTCGGAATTTGCCTTGATAAAATACCGTGTGCAAGTGGAAGTGGAATACTTCATCACCTTGTGCGAATTGCCTTTGCCGCAATTAAAAGGCGTAGACAAAAACGTATTTGAAACATTAAGAAATATCTATCGTAGCTTCTCAGAAGCTGACGCGCAGCGTATCAAAGATATTGAGAGCGTAACGAACCATGATGTAAAAGCCGTAGAATACTTCCTGAAAGAAGAGTTTGATAAAATGGGTGGAATGGATGACTACAAAGAGTTTATTCATTTCGGACTGACTTCACAGGATATCAATAATACTTCCGTTCCTTTATCTATCAAAGAGGCTTTGGAACAGGTTTATTATCCGCAAATAGAGGAACTGATTGCGCAACTTCGTACGTATGCGGAAGAATGGAAGGCTATTCCTATGCTTGCCAAGACACACGGTCAACCGGCTTCACCTACTCGCTTGGGGAAAGAGGTGATGGTATTTGTATATCGTCTTGAACGCCAGCTGGCTACTTTGAAGTCTTGTCCGCTTACTGCCAAGTTCGGTGGTGCTACCGGAAATTACAATGCGCATCATGTGGCTTATCCGGAGTTCGACTGGAAAGCATTTGGTAACCGGTTTGTTGCTGAAAAACTGGGCTTGGAACGTGAAGAATATACTACGCAGATTTCTAATTATGATAATCTGTCTGCTGTATTCGATGCTATGAAGCGCATAAATACGGTAATGATCGATATGAACCGTGACTTCTGGCAATATATTTCCATGGAATATTTCAAGCAGAAGATTAAAGCCGGTGAAGTAGGTTCCAGCGCCATGCCGCACAAAGTGAATCCGATTGACTTTGAAAATGCGGAAGGTAATCTGGGTGTGGCAAGTGCCATTCTGGAACATCTGTCGGTGAAACTGCCTGTGTCCCGCTTACAACGTGACCTGACGGATTCTACCGTATTGCGTAACGTAGGCGTTCCGTTCGGGCATATCGTAATTGCCATTCAGAGCTCATTGAAAGGCTTGCGTAAATTGTTGCTGAACGAAACGGCTATCTATCGTGATCTGGATAATTGCTGGAGTGTGGTAGCTGAGGCTATTCAGACAATTCTGCGCCGTGAAGCATATCCGAATCCGTACGAGGCATTGAAGGCCTTGACCCGCACTAATCAGGCTATTACGGAAGCTTCTATAAAGGAATTTATTGAAGGTTTGAATGTAGATGAGGAAATAAAGAAAGAATTGCGTGTGATTACTCCTCATACATATACAGGAATCTAAGATAGAAACATTAAATTTAGCTGTATAATGAAGCCAACATTTTAAATCCGGTGATTGTTAATATAGCATACATATATAATATAAGGTATAAGAGTGATAATAGAATGGCCGTGAGGCCAACGTTTAATTTTATTCGAATAAAACAATGAGTACAGAAAACGAAAATTGGCGTGACGATTCTTCCAGTGAGGAGAATTCAGGCAACAGATTTGAAAGAGAAAACAATTACAGCCGTCCGTCTTACAACCGTGAAGGTGGTGACCGACCCTATCGTCCGCGTTTTAACAGCGAGAGTGGCGAACGCCCACAGCGTGCTTACAGCAGTGATCGCCCGTATCGCCCGCGCTTTAACCCTAATGCTGAAGGTGGTGAACGTCCACAACGTTCTTATGGTGACCGTCCGTCTTACAATCGTGAGGGTGGTGATCGTCCGCAACGCCCGTATGGTGATCGTCCGTCCTATAATCGTGAAGGCGGCGATCGTCCGCAACGTCCTTCTTATGGAAACAACAGTGGTGGTGACCGTCCTTATCGTCCTCGCTATAATAGCGGTGATGGTGGTGATCGTCCGCAGCGTCCTTCTTATGGAGGCTCTTCTTATGGTGACCGTCCCCAACGCCCACGTTTCAATAGTGGTGACGGACAGCGTTCTTATAACAACGACCGTCCTTATCGTCCTCGCTATAATAGCGGTGATGGTGGTGATCGTCCACAACGTCCTTATGGTGGCTCTTCTTATGGAGGATCTTCTTATGGCGACCGCCCGCAGCGTCCACGCTTCAATCCGGATGGTGGAAGAGGCGGATATGGTCGTCCCCAACAGCGCCGTACGCCGGATTATGATCCGAATGCAAAGTACAGCCGTAAGAAACAGATAGAATATAAGGAACAGTTTACGGATCCTAATGAACCGATCCGTTTGAACAAGTTCCTGGCTAATGCAGGTGTCTGCTCTCGTCGTGAGGCGGATGAATTTATCACGGCAGGTGTGGTTTCAGTAAATGGAGTAGTGGTTACAGAGCTCGGAACTAAGATCAAACGTGCTGACGAAGTGAAGTTCCACGATCAGACGGTGAGCATTGAGCGTAAGATTTATATCTTGCTGAATAAGCCGAAAGATACTGTGACTACCTCGGATGATCCGCAGGCACGTCGTACAGTGATGGATTTGGTGAAAGGTGCTTGCGATGAGCGTATTTATCCGGTAGGTCGTCTGGACCGTAACACTACAGGTGTGCTATTGCTGACGAACGACGGTGACCTGGCTTCCAAGCTGACACATCCGAAGTTCCTGAAGAAGAAGATTTATCACGTACATACAGATAAGAATGTGACGAAAGCTGATATGGATCAGATTGCAGCCGGTATTCAGTTGGATGACGGTGAAATCCATGCAGATGCTATCAGTTATACGGATGATGTTAGACGGGATGAAGTGGGTATTGAAATCCACTCAGGTAAGAACCGTATTGTTCGTCGTATATTTGAGTCACTGGGTTACAAGGTAGTGAAACTCGACCGCGTATTTTTTGCCGGACTGACTAAGAAAGGCTTACGTCGTGGTGAATGGCGCTATTTGAGCGAACAGGAAGTAAACTACCTGCGCATGGGCTCTTTTGAGTAATTATATAATATAGGTTTAACACAAATTTATGGAAAAGATTAGTAGAACAAAGATTGTTGACGTGTTGAAGCGCGAAGATTTCGGCGCTATGGTCAACGTGAAAGGCTGGGTTCGTACCCGCAGAGGTAGTAAACAAGTTAATTTTATCGCCCTGAATGACGGTTCTACAATAAATAATGTGCAGGTTGTAGTAGATTTGGCAAACTTTGATGAGGAGATGCTGAAAGATATTACCACTGGTGCCTGTCTGAGTGTGAACGGTGAATTGACGGAGTCGGTAGGTTCCGGTCAGAAGGCTGAGATTCAAGCTCGTGAGATTGAAGTGCTGGGTACTTGTGATAATACATATCCTTTGCAGAAGAAAGGTCATACGCTGGAGTTCCTGCGTGAGATTGCCCACCTGCGTCCCCGTACGAATACTTTCGGTGCAGTGTTCCGCATCCGTCATAACATGGCGATAGCTATCCATACTTTCTTTCATCAGAAAGGTTTCGTTTATTTCCATACACCTATCATCACGGCTTCTGACTGTGAAGGTGCCGGACAGATGTTCCAGGTAACGACGAAGAACCTTTATGATTTGAAGAAGGATGAAGCCGGTTCCATCATTTATGATGACGACTTCTTTGGTAAGCAAGCCAGTCTGACGGTTTCCGGACAGTTGGAAGGTGAACTTGCTGCTACGGCGCTGGGCGCTATTTATACGTTTGGTCCTACATTTCGTGCAGAAAACTCCAATACTCCACGCCATTTGGCTGAGTTCTGGATGGTGGAACCGGAAGTAGCGTTCAACGACATTACGGACAACATGGATCTGGCAGAAGAGTTTATCAAATTCTGTGTGAAGTGGGCTTTGGATAACTGTGCTGACGACGTGAAGTTCCTTAACGATATGTTTGACAAAGGCTTGATTGAACGTCTGCAAGATGTATTGAAAGAATCTTTCGTACGTTTGCCTTATACGGATGGCATCAAGATACTGGAAGAGGCTGTTGCTAAAGGTCATAAGTTCGAATTTCCGGTATACTGGGGCGTGGACTTGGCTTCTGAGCACGAACGTTATCTCGTGGAAGAACACTTCAAGCGTCCGGTTATCCTGACTGACTATCCGAAGGAAATCAAAGCGTTCTACATGAAGCAGAACGAAGATGGTAAAACGGTACGTGCAATGGACGTATTATTTCCGAAGATTGGTGAGATTATCGGTGGCTCTGAGCGTGAGTCTGATTATGACAAGTTGATGACGCGTATTGACGAAATGCATATTCCGATGAAGGATATGTGGTGGTATCTTGATACCCGCAGATTCGGTACGTGCCCTCACTCCGGTTTTGGTCTGGGTTTTGAACGCTTGCTTCTGTTTGTGACAGGTATGGCAAATATTCGTGACGTAATACCTTTCCCGCGTACGCCACGTAATGCAGAGTTCTAACTCTTAAAATAAATAAGTGAAGTAGCCCGCACAATCTTGTTGTGCGGGCTCTTTTTTTACTAAGAAACTGTTATAATATTAAAATAATTACTTATATTTGTGACAGTCAGATGCCTATACGTTAACCAAATATATACGAACATGAAGAAGAAGTATTTCATTACCATGTTGGCAGCGATGCTGTTGGCGGTAACAGGAGCGGCAGCGCAGAAGAAGGCGAGTTTCAAACCTGCGGATTTGAAAGGTATCTGGCAGCTGTGTCACTATGTATCCGAAATTCCGGATGTTCCCGGTGCTTTGAAGCCCAGTAACACATTCAAGGTATTGAGCGATGACGGGCGTATCGTCAATTTCACTCTTATTCCCGGCAAAGATGCCATAATCACCGGATATGGTACCTATATCCAGCTGACGGACAATAGCTATCGGGAAAGTATTGAGAAGAATATTCATCTGCCCATGCTGGATAATAAAGATAATGTCCTGGAGTTTGAGATGGGAGAAGGCGGACTTATGCATCTGAAGTATTTTATTTCTAAAGATTTGAACGGCAATGAATTGAACTGTTGGTATCATGAAACCTGGAAGCGGGTAACGATGCCGCCTGTATTCCCTGAAGATATTGTTCGTTAAAACGGGCTATCCGGATATAATAAGCAATGTTCCGATGCAAAGCAAGCAATCTTTTGCATGGGGACATTGCTTGTTTTGTGTCCTAACATTGCTTGTGATTGATAGTCAGCTTCTTTAAAAAAAAGAAGAAAACGTTTGCCAGTTTTGGGAAAATCCGTACCTTTGCAAGCCGATTATTATCTAATAAGGATAAGCAATTAATTCAGAGCGAGTTAATCCACCTTTGTCCGGGGTGGCTAATCCGTAATGAAGATTTTTTTAGTAGTAACATTTAAAAAACAAATCAAGAGTGGATACTTTAAGTTACAAGACCATTTCTGCAAACAAAGCTACGGTAACCAAAGAATGGGTTATTGTTGACGCTACAGACCAAGTATTGGGTCGTCTGGGCGCAAAAGTTGCGAAACTGTTGAGAGGGAAGTATAAACCAAACTTTACTCCTCACGTAGATTGCGGTGATAATGTAATCATTATCAATGCCGACAAAGTTAAAATGACAGGTAATAAGTGGACTGACAAAGTGTATTTGTCATACACAGGTTATCCCGGTGGTCAGAGAGAAATGACTCCTGCTCGTCTGCAGGCTAAACCGAACGGTGATGACAGACTGTTGAGAAAAGTAGTAAAGGGTATGTTGCCTAAGAACAAATTGGGCGCTAAATTGCTGAGCAATATGTACGTATATGCCGGCAGTGAGCACAAACATGATGCTCAGAACCCGAAATCAATTGATATAAACTTACTTAAATAATAGATATGGAAGTAGTAAATGCATTAGGCAGACGTAAAAGTGCAATTGCACGCATTTTCGTAACCGAAGGTACAGGAAAGATTACTATTAACAAGAGAGACCTTGCAGAGTACTTTCCATCAACTATTCTTCAGTATGTAGTTAAACAACCGCTGAGCAAGCTGGGTGTTGCTGAAAAATATGATATTAAAGTAAATCTTTGCGGTGGTGGTTTCACCGGTCAATCTCAGGCTTTGCGTCTGGCTATTGCCCGCGCATTGGTGAAGATGAATGCTGAAGACAAAGCTGCTCTTCGCGCTGAAGGCTTCATGACTCGTGACCCGCGTTCTGTTGAACGTAAGAAACCGGGACAACCGAAAGCTCGTAGAAGATTCCAGTTCAGTAAACGTTAAGAGTTGCAGAAATGTTGGGGCGGACAAGTTGCTTAATTCTCAACTTTTATCTCTCAACTCTCAACTGAAAGAGCGTTTAGTATCTAAACTACCGGGACTCTGGATTGATAGACTACCCGGCGGTTGGTTTAGAAAAAACAAAAAAGAAAGTAAACGATTTAAAGAAAAAACAAGATGTCAAGAACAAATTTTGATACATTATTGGAAGCCGGTTGCCACTTTGGTCACCTCAAAAGAAAGTGGAATCCTGCAATGGCTCCTTATATTTTCATGGAACGCAATGGTATCCACATCATTGACCTCCACA
Source organism: Bacteroides cellulosilyticus (assembly GCF_020091405.1). Classification (NCBI taxonomy): domain Bacteria; kingdom Pseudomonadati; phylum Bacteroidota; class Bacteroidia; order Bacteroidales; family Bacteroidaceae; genus Bacteroides; species Bacteroides cellulosilyticus. The sequence continues at coordinate 397,943 of NZ_CP081903.1, read as the reverse complement.
AAACAGTTGCTAAAGTAGACGAAGCTGCTGAAGCTTTGAAGCAAATTGCTAAATCAGGAAAGAAAGTCCTGTTCGTTGCTACTAAAAAACAAGCTAAACAAGTGGTTGCTGACAAAGCATCTGCTGTAAATATGCCTTATGTAATCGAGCGCTGGCCGGGCGGTATGTTAACTAATTTCCCCACAATCCGCAAGGCTGTTAAGAAGATGGCTACCATCGATAAATTGACGAATGACGGTACGTATTCTAATCTGTCTAAGAGAGAAGTTCTGCAGATTTCACGTCAACGTGCTAAGTTGGACAAGACTTTGGGTTCTATTGCTGACCTGACTCGTCTGCCGTCTGCACTGTTCGTTATTGATGTTATGAAAGAAAATATTGCAGTTCGCGAAGCTAACCGTTTGGGTATACCTGTATTCGGTATCGTTGATACGAACTCTGATCCTTCTAATATCGACTTCGTAATTCCGGCTAATGACGATGCTACTAAATCAATAGAAGTAATTCTGGATGCTTGCTGCGCTGCTATGCAGGAAGGCTTGGAAGAAAGAAAAGCTGAAAAAGTAGATATGGAAGCTGCTGGTGAAGCTCCTGCCAATAAAGGCAAGAAGAAAGCTACAAAAGCAAGACTCGACAAATCTGACGAGGAAGCAATCAATGCAGCTAAAGCTGCTGCTTTCCTGAAGGAAGACGAAGAGGCTTAATCATAATTGAATGGTAAGATGGTAAAATGATAAGATGATAATATCGTCTTACCATCCTATCATCTTACCATTTTATCATTTAGAATATTAATTATAAAAAGAAAATATATTATGGCTGTAACAATGGCTGATATTACCAAACTCCGTAAAATGACCGGAGCAGGTATGATGGACTGTAAGAATGCATTGACGGAAGCTGAAGGCGATTTCGACAAGGCAATAGAAATAATCCGTAAGAAGGGACAGGCTGTTGCCGCTAAGCGTTCAGACCGCGAAGCTTCTGAAGGTTGTGTTTTGGCTAAAACTACCGGTAACTTTGCCGTAATCATTGCATTGAAGTGTGAAACTGACTTCGTAGCTCAGAATGCTGATTTCATAAAATTGACTCAGGATGTTCTTGATCTTGCTGTAGCTAACAACTGCAAAACTTTGGATGAAGTGAAAGCATTGCCGATGGGTAACGGTACTGTACAGGATGCAGTGACTGACCGTAGCGGTATTACAGGCGAGAAAATGGAACTTGACGGCTACATGACTGTAGAGGGTGCAAGTACTGTTGTTTACAATCATATGAATAGAAATGGTCTCTGCACTATCGTTGCTTTCAATAAAGAAGTTGACGAGCAGTTGGCTAAGGAAGTGGCTATGCAGATTGCTGCCATGAACCCGATTGCAATTGACGAGGATGGTGTTTCTGAAGAAGTGAAGCAGAAAGAGATTGAAGTTGCTATTGAGAAGACCAAAGCAGAACAGGTACAGAAAGCTGTTGAGGCTGCTTTGAAGAAAGCAGGTATCAATCCGGCTCACGTGGACAGCGAAGACCACATGGAAAGCAATATGGCTAAAGGTTGGATTACAGCTGAAGATATAGCAAAAGCAAAAGAAATCATTGCTACTGTTTCTGTTGAAAAGGCTGCACATCTGCCTGAACAAATGATTCAGAACATCGCTAAAGGTCGTCTGGCTAAGTTCTTGAAAGAAGTTTGCTTGCTGAACCAGGAAAATATTATGGACTCTAAGAAGACTGTAAGAGAAGTGTTGGCAGCAGCTGACCCTGAATTGAAGATTGTAGATTTCAAGCGTTTCACTTTGAAAGCTGAATAATTCAACTCAATATATATAAAAAACGACCGCACGGGAATTTCCGTTGCGGTCGTTTTTTTATGCATATTTTCCTCCTTTGGAAGAAGTGATATACTTACTGATAGACCGTCTGTTTCGGTGAACCGGATTATCCGACCGGTTTAGTCTGCGTATATCCCTCTTTTTTAAGTAGTTCCAGCACTTTCTGTTTGAAATCTCCCTGTACGATGATTTCTCCGTCTTTGGCACTTCCGCCTACGCCACATTTGGACTTCAGCAATTTACCTAACTCCTTCAGGTCATTTTCCGTACCTACGAAACCTGTGACAAGTGTGACTACTTTTCCTCCTCGATTTTTGCGATCCAACTGAACACGCAACTTCTGCCTGGAAGCTTCCGGGGTAACTTGTTCCCCATCATCTTCCATTTCATAACTATAGTCCGGATTGGTAGAATAAACAACATTCAACCGTTCTTTCCAATCATTATTCTTCATATTCGTTCTGTTTTAAGAATCAAAAGTAATATTTTGCATGGAACTTTGCAATCTTTTGGGACTTTTGTCGTCTAATAGAAAACGCTAATTAGCTTCAAATATACAAAATATGAAAAGAATCATCTGGCTATTCCTATTGTCTTTGGTTACTATACTATCTTTTGCACAATCTTTCAAGGGTACTGTTACGGATACTGACGGAAAGCCGGTTCCTTATGCCGCTCTCTATCTGAGAGAAATGAAGTCAGGTTTAACTACCGATGAGCATGGGCGGTTTCAAACGAAATTATCTGCCGGACAATATACCTGTGAGGTCTCTTCTTTAGGATTCATATCCCAGACCTTTACTTTTCAAATGCTGAATCGTGATTATGAGAAGGATATAGTGCTTGCCGAACGTACCTATAGCCTGCCGGAAGTAAACATCACCAAGGGAAATGAAGACCCTGCCTATGCAGTGATGCGTAAAGCGATAGCACGTGCTCCTTATTATCGCACTCAGATAAAAAGCTACACTGCCGGCACGTATCTGAAGGGAACCGGTAAAGGGACCGCTATTCCCGCTGTCCTGAAATTATCCAAAGAGGTGCGGAAAGATGCAAAAGAATGGCTTGGAAAGCTGTTTGTCTTGGAGCAACAGCAGATCGTGAATTTTACTGCCCCCAATGTTTGGAATAATAAGGTATTGGCCAATAAGAACTCTTTTCCAGAAGAAATAGGGGTGGACATGGGTATAACTACGATTAATCTCTATACCCCCGAGCTTTTCGGTAAAGTTTCCCCGTTAAATAAAAATGCTTTCTCGTACTATCGTTTCAAACTTGACGCTTGCTTTGTGGAAGAAGGACAAATGATAAATAAGATCCGTGTGATTCCCAAGAAAGACGATAACCGTTTGCTGGAAGGAGACCTGTTCATTGTAGAAGATTTGTGGTGCATATCGGCTGCTGATGTCAATGTTCGTGCTACCGGGTTGAGAGCAAAGATTAAAATCACTTGCAAGGAAGTACAGTCTTCTGTTTTTCTGCCGGTTTCTATTACGACCTCTTCTACCATTGATATAATGGGTTTCAAGGCAGAGGCTTCTTATCTGGCAGCAATACACTATAGAGAGGTAAAAACGGATATCCAGCCGGAGACCAATACGGATAAAACGGCAAAACCTGTAACTGCCACTGCAGTAGCGCAGCCGAAGAAACATAAATTTGAACGTCCGGCACGGATCGGACGCAAAGATACTCAGGTTGATTCGCTTGCCGATAAGCGGGATTCTCTTTATTGGACCACTATCCGTAGTGTGCCGTTGCGATTGGAAGAAGTGCAGAGTTATCAATATAAAGAAGAAAAGATTGCGCTGAAAGATTTATCACCCGGAGAAAAATCCGAGAAGAAAACAGCGGTCGGGCAAGTACTGAATACCATTATGTGGGGAAAGACTTTCAGGACTTCCAACAAAAATGCATGGTTAACTTTACCTGGTCTTTCCGCTTATATTCCCGAATATAATTTTGTGGATGGCTTCTGGTTAGGAGTTAAGCTAAAGACAGGAGTGAAGTTATCAGAATCTTCTACACTTCGTTTTGTGCCTTCTTTCTATTATACCACTGCCCGCAGAAACTGGATTGGACAAGGAGAACTGACGCTGGATTATGCTCCCCGGAACCGTGGTTATTTATCTCTTTCCGGAGGTCTTCTGTCCGCCGATTATAATTCGGAAAGCGGAGAATCCCGTTTGATTAACAGTATGTCCAGCTCGCTGTTCGGTCATAATCATCTGAAGCTTTATGAGAATGCCTTCTTCACTGTTGGCCATGCGATAGAGCCGGCTAACGGATTACTTTTTTCTTCCTCACTTTCCTGGCAACGCAGGAAGATGCTGGATAACCATATCCGTAAAAGTTGGTTCAAAAGAGATGCCGAACCGAATATTCCGGAAAACACAGCTTTCCGACCAATGCCGGAGAATGATATCCTGAAAGCTTCTTTTGAGTTGGAGTACACTCCGGCTCACTACTATCACATGTCGCAAGGTAAGAAAGTGTATGAAGCTTCCCGTTATCCTACATTTGCCTTGAAATATGACAGAGCTTTCCCTATGAGCGGAAGTCGTTATCTTACCTCGTACCACCTGATGCAATTCTCGGCTAAACAGAAAATCGAATTCGGTATGTTCAATCGCCTGCATTGGTCAGTGAATGCAGGCTCATTCTTTGATGCAAAGAATCTTCAGTTCCCCGACTTTAAGCATTTCGCTTCTACCCGCATATTGGTTACGGAACGTTCTTTCGATACCGGGTTTAGTTTACTGGATAACTACGTTTTGTCCACTAATACCCGCTGGGCACAGGCTAATGTCTCCTGGTATACTCCATATCTGCTTTTGAAATATCTTCCTTTTCTGTCAAGAAAAGCATTTGATGAAGCCTTGCATCTTCGTTCCATCGTGATATATGGTCGGCGCCCCTATACGGAGATTGGATATTCGATCGGGTTTTCTGATATGGCACGGATAGGAGTCTTTGCCGGTTTCGATTGCCTGAAGTTCCATTCGGTGGGAGTTTCCCTTAGTTTGCCGTTATCCCTCTTTGCTGACAAGTAAAACTTTTGTAGAAATTATGTTAACTTTCTTCTGTTGGAGTATTCTTTTCCAAAAAAAGCGTATTTTTGTCCATCCGTAACCGAAAGAAATGAAGAAAATGACAACGAACCAGGCAATTCAATATAAGGATAGCATGAAAGTGCCGGAGCCTACTTTGCGCAGGTTGCCGTGGTACTTGTCGAATGTTAAGCTGCTCAAGCAGCGGGGCGAACGGTACGTCTCTTCTACACAGATATCCAAAGAAATCAATATAGATGCTTCACAGATAGCCAAGGATTTGTCGTATGTCAACATCTCCGGACGTACGCGTGTGGGCTACGAAGTCGATACGCTGATAGCCGTACTGGAAGACTTCCTCGGATTTACCGATATGCATAAAGCATTTCTGTTTGGAGTAGGTAGCCTGGGTGGTGCATTGTTGCGCGACTCCGGTTTGAAGCACTTCGGGCTGGAAATTGTAGCAGCATTTGATGTGACCCCGGAATTGGTAGGCACTACATTGAACGGAATACCGATCTTTCATTCCAGTGAATTCGAGCAGAAGATGCGCGAATATGATGTGAACATCGGTGTGCTGACTGTACCTATTGAGATAGCCCAATGCATTACGGATACCATGATAGCCGGTGGCATCAAAGCTGTATGGAACTTTACCCCGTTCCGTATCCGTGTGCCGGAAAATATTGTTGTTCAGAATACTTCTCTATATGCTCATTTGGCGGTGATGTTCAACCGCCTGAATTTTAACGAAATCGAATAATGAAGATTATTGCTGTCGGAATGAACTATGCACTGCACAATAAAGAGCTGGGGCATACGTTAGTTAATAAAGAGCCGGTTATCTTCATGAAGCCCGACTCGGCTATATTGAAAGACGGAAAGCCTTTCTTTATTCCCGATTTTTCGGATGAGGTTCATTACGAAACTGAGGTGGTGGTACGTATTTGCCGTTTGGGAAAAAACATTGCGCCGCGCTTTGCCAACCGTTATTATGACGCAGTGACTGTAGGCATCGACTTTACGGCACGCGACTTACAACGTAAGTTCCGTGAAGCGGGTAATCCCTGGGAACTTTGCAAAGGGTTCGACCATTCGGCAGCTATCGGAACTTTTGTTCCTTTGGAGCAGGCAGGAGGCGATTTGCAGCAGCTTGATTTCCGTCTGGAAATAGACGGCAAGGAAGTGCAGCATGGCAATACCTCGGATATGCTTTTCAAAGTGGATGAGATCATTGCATACGTCAGCCGCTTTATGACGCTGAAAATAGGCGACCTGTTGTTTACGGGAACTCCCGCAGGCGTAGGTCCGGTACAGATAGGACAGCATTTGGAAGGATACCTCGGAGAAGATAAGTTGCTCGACTTTTATATTCGTTGAGTCAATTTATTACGATATGTTTATCAAACGTTGCTGGTTGCTTTGTTGCTTTATCGCTTTTCTTCTTCCGGTTTCAGCGCAAGAATTCATTACGCTGAACTGGCAGGAATTGTCTCCTGCACAGACGCTTCCCGTAGTGACGCGTGAACTCCCTTTGGGGACCAACTTCCGTTCCTTTACCTATCAGGTGGAAATAGAGTTTCCGGAATATCAGAAATTAAACCGGAGTGAGGTGGCAGCATTGGAGATGCGACTCGACAGTTTACGTCAGCTACCCAATGAAAATGTGGCTTTCCGGGAAGGCTTGCCGGCATCTCCACAGATAAACTCTTCCATCAAGGTCTCCACACACCGCGGTTTTCTCTCCATAAGTTTTGTTCCTGTTGTTTTTCGTGAAGGAAGTTATCAACGGCTGAATTCTTTCAAACTATCCGTGAATTCTTTTCCTAAGAAAGATAAAATGGGAGAGGAGACAGCTACCCGAAATCTGAAAACAACTTTATCCGAAGTACCTCTAAAGGATTGTACAACATCACTTCTTGCTTCCGGCCGTTGGACGAAGATAAGTGTGAGAAATACCGGAGTCTTTAAAATCACGAATGCCGAATTAAAAAAGATGGGATTCTCAAGACCCGAAAAAGTCCGCGTATTTGGTTATGGCGGTTATTTGCTGTCCCAACGTTTCAATGAACATCCGGCAGCTGACTTACCCGAAGTGCCTTTGTTGCGTTTGTCAGATGGTGTGTTGTTTTATGGTCGTGGCACTGTATCCTGGACGCCGGATAGCCAAAATACTTACTTTGTCCGCGAGCGCAACTTCTACTCCGATGAAGGGTATTACTTCCTGACTGATCGGGAGGATATTCCGGAAATGGAAACTGAAATATTCTCTTCCTTGAAAGAGACCTCGGCCAACAGACTGACGACTTTCAATTCCTTTGCTATCTATGAAAAAGATGCATATAGTTGGGCAGGTACCGGCAGGCAGCTTTATGAAGATTATGACTATGTGGCCGGAAATACGAAAAGTTATACGCTGAACTTGCCGGGCATTGTGCCGGAAGCTGCCGGATGGTTGACTACTGTCTTTGCCGCCCGCTCCATTGATGCGTCTACCAGCTACTCTGTTTCAGTGAACGGTGAACAGAAAGGAAACATCGCACTGGCATCCATCGATTCCGATAATCAATATTATACCAGAGCTACTTCTGCAACGATGAATGGCTCCTGGCAAGGGACTAAGTCGGAAAATACAGTTGTAACCATCACCCATACCCGCCCTTCGGGTACATCGGGGCGTCTGGATTACATCGCCTTAAACTATATGCGTGCACTTACGTTGAACACTCCTTATCTCACTTTTCGCTCTTTGGCTTCCATTCATAAGGAGACGACGTTCGTTCTTTCCGGTGCCACAGCTTCTACTGTTGTGTGGGATGTAACCAATCCTGCAAACATTGGCAGGATAGAAGGCAGTTTTGCTGATGGCACCTATACATTTACCATTCCCGCAGGAGAGTTGCGTGAGTTTGTTGCCATCACTCCCGAAGCGGGAGGCTTTGATACAGTGGAAAACGTAGGTGGGGTTGCGAACCAGAATCTGCATTCTCTGGAAGCTACGGATATGATTATCATTGCTCCCGACCGGAAAGACCTGCTGGCACAGGCGGAACGACTGGCACAAGCCCATCGTGAGAAAGACGGATTGTCCGTCCTTGTCCTTACCGCTCCGCAAATCTACAATGAGTTTTCCTCCGGTACACCGGATGGAACGGCTTATCGCCGTCTGATGAAGATGTTGTATGATCGCTTTCCGAATGAAGCTGAACGTCCCAAATACCTGTTATTCTTCGGAGATTGCAGCTACGACAATCGTATGCTGACTTCTTCCTGGAAGAGTTACCGGCCTGAAAACTTTCTGCTATCTTATCAATCGGAAGCTTCTTTGGAAGAGACTTCTTCCTATGTAACTGACGATTACTTCGGCTTTCTGGATGATGAAGAAGGTGATGATCTTACAACCGGTATGTTGGATATTGGCATCGGACGTTTCCCCGTTCGTACGGCGGCTGAGGCAAAAGCTGCTGTAGATAAGACAATTGCTTATATGGAAAATAAACAGGCGGGTCCGTGGAAACATACAGTTTGCTATGTAGCTGATGACGGAGATAAGAATATGCATGCTTCTCAATCTGAATTATTGGCAAGCTACACCGAGAGAAATTATCCTTCTCTGCTTGTCAACCGGATCTATGCCGATGCTTTCCATCGTGAATCTTCCGCTACCGGAGAAACTTATCCTGATGCTACGAAGCGCCTCTTGCAGTTATTTAACAGGGGAATGTTGGTAGTCAACTATACAGGTCATGGAAGTACTTCTGCATGGGCGGCAGAGAATCTGCTGACGATGGCTGACATCACTAAAATGACGTCTCCCCGCCTTCCTCTATGGATTACCGCCACCTGTGACTTTACCCGTTTTGATGATATACAAACTTCTGCCGGAGAGCAGGCTTTCCTGAATACTAAAGGTGGTGCTATAGCTTTACTCACTACATCGCGGGTGGTATATGCTTCGCAAAACTCCACGTTGAATCAGGCTTTCCTCCGTCATATTTTTTCGCGTCCCGAAGGTAAACGTTTGCGTCTTGGAGACATCATGCGGCTTTCCAAGTGCGATGAATCTTTGGCTAACGATAGGAATAAACTGAACTTCTCTCTGATTGGCGACCCTGCCCTGACTTTGGCATATCCCGATTACCAGGTGCAGGTAGACGAATTTGCGGGTGTGAATGTGGCAGAAGAAACGAGCGTCTATCCGCAGGTGAAAGCCGGTAGCAAGATTACAGTAAAAGGACGTATCCTGACTCCCGAGGGAGCTTTGGCTGAAGACTTTACCGGTACAGTGCATCCTACAGTGTTGGATAGTAAGGAAGAAGTGACGACTCTTGATAATCGTGATGAGGGAGCTTTCACTTATACCGAGCGCAGCAAAACTCTTTTCTCCGGCAGTGACTCGGTTCGTCAGGGACGGTTTGAATTTACTTTCCCCGTGCCGTTGGATATCAACTATTCCGATGAGGAAGGTTTATTGAGCCTTTATGCTCTGGATGCCGTTCATTCTCATGAAGCCGGTGGAGCTTTCGACCGCTTCCTGGTGGGTGGAACGGATGATGGTGTTTCTCTGACGGACACATTAGGACCTAAGATAACCGTTTATCTGAATACGCCGGACTTTAGTCCCGGTGGACAAACCAATACCACCCCGTTGTTTGTGGCGGAATTGGAAGATGCGGATGGTATCAATACGGTTGGTAATGGCATCGGGCATGATCTTTCACTTTGTATTGACGGCAGTGCGGTGCTGACTTATAATCTGAATGATTATTATACTCCGGTAGCGGGAGACTATACCCGGGGAACGGTATACTTTTCTGTGCCCGAACTCACTGAGGGCAAACATACGTTGTCGTTCCGTGCCTGGGATTTGCTGAATAATTCCTCTACAAAGACTTTGGAGTTTGAGGTGGTTCGCGGATTGCGTCCCGGTCTGTTCTCTGTTATTTGTACACAGAGCCCTGCCCGTGAAAGTACTACATTCGTTCTTTCTCACAATCGCCCCGGTTCCACGCTTGCGGTCCGTATGTCCGTATACGATTTTGCCGGACGGGAAATGTGGACACATCTGGAGAAGGGAGTATCTGAAGGACAAACTTATTATGTGGAATGGGATTTGTGCAGTAATGGCGGGCAACGTCTGGCACCGGGTGTTTATCTGTATCGTGCATCTATTGTCTCCGACGGTAGTCGCGAAAGTACGAAATCACAGAAAATCATTATCCTGTCACAATAAACAGGGGGATTTTCTGTTTTATTAGTATAAAAGATATTTTTCATCCGCAGATGACGCAGATTATGCGGATATTCTTTTGCATAGCTTTTAAATCTGTGTTATCTGCGGATGAAAAATTAAATGATATTGTATGAAGAAATCTATCTTACTCTTACTCATAGCCTTCTTGTCCGCAAACCTTCTTGCCCAGGACAAGAATCAGTTTAATCCCGTTAATACCGGTGTTAACTCTTTGGGTATTGCCCCTGACTCCCGTGGCGGTGGTATGGGAGATGTGGGTGCGGCTACAGATCCGGACGTAAACTCTCAATACTGGAATCCGGCTAAGTATCCGTTTACGATCAGCCGTGCCGGAGTAGCGGTTTCCTATACACCTTGGTTGCGCAAGTTGGTGAATGATATTGATCTGGCATATCTGGCAGGCTACTACCGTATCGGAGATTATCAGGCTGTCAGCGGCTCTTTGCGTTATTTCTCTTTGGGTGAAGTGCCCGTAGCGTATCAGGATGAGAATTCTCCCGGATATACCATTAAACCTTATGAAATGGCGGTAGATGTGGCGTACTCCCGTATGCTTTCCGAACATTTCTCTGCTGCGGTTGCCTTGCGATACATTTATTCTGACTTGGCGTACAGGGAAGATGAAGACGTTTCCGCCGGCTCTGCTTTTGCTGCCGATATTGCCTTCTATTATACGAATTACGTCATACTTGCCCAACGGGAGTGTATGCTTTCTTTCGGGCTGAATGCTTCCAATATCGGTACGAAGATTTCTTATGATAGTGGTAATACCAGTCAGTTCTTGCCTACCAACTTACGTTTGGGTGCTTCCCTGTTATTCCCGATAGATGATTATAATACAATCGGAGTTAGTTTTGATGCCAATAAGTATATGGTTCCTACCCGTCCTGTTCGTGGAGAAGATGAGTCTCAGGAAGAGTATGAAGAACGTTTGGACCGTGATTATAATGATATTTCTCCCATTAAGGGGATCTTTAAGTCTTTCAGTGATGCTCCCGGTGGCTTCAAGGAAGAATTGCAGGAGATACAGTGGTCTTTGGGATTGGAATATACTTATCACGAACAGTTCTCCATTCGTGGCGGTTATCACTGGGAACATGAGAACAAAGGAAACCGCAAATATTTTTCTTTTGGTGCAGGATTCAAGATGAGCGTATTCTCGTTGGATGCTGCTTATCTGGTATCTACGGCACAAAGTAATCCGCTCGACCAGACACTTCGTTTTACGTTAGGTTTTGATTTGGATGGGATAAAGGACTTGTTCGGACGTCGCAGAAGATGAAGTAGCTACGAGCTACGGGCTACAAGTGCCTTTCGACAGAAAGGGGGGAGTTGTGTGTAGAGTATTTAGCGATGCTGGTTCCAGTAGTCCAGATATACATTCGCTATCCCCAATAATATATCCGTTATATTCAGTTTGTCTTCCGGTAACTTTAAGCGTAGCTTTTTGCTATCGTAGATCATTGCGTTTCTCTCTTGTTTTTTCGGAGTGGTTTTTACGAACATGTCCTTCAGATTAATAGTAATGGTGTTGAAGCTCCGGAAGAAATCCATTCCTGCTACTCCGTCTCCAACAAAATGAAGAGCATCTTCTTCGGGTGTTGCCACTACATTCAGGCTATCGATGCATCCTGTATATTCTCCTATCTGGAAGCATCCTCCACCCGGCATCTTGTAGACACAAACTCGTGTTGTTCCGCCGAAACCTGCCATTCTCATAGAATCCTTTTCCGCTATTTGCTCAATGCGATCTTTATGTCGCTTGAAATAATCGTAGTTCAGTTGGCTGACGCCGGAACCACTGTCGAAGTTCATACGTAACAGTTCTTGGTTATACACTACTTCCAGATCAAGAATATTCTTCCCTGTATGGCAGATATTCGGTGCAAACGTCGGTGCGGGAGTCAGGACTTTGGGAATAGTCAGCCGGTTGGTAAGGAAATCCAGTCTGATTTCCTGGAGCTGATTAAGTAAAGGCAATCCGATGATAGCTTCCAAATGCTTCATATAGCGGTCTGCTTTTTCTTCTCCGGTCTTCATATCCAGTACATAGAAAGGTACGTTCCGGATCACGAGATCACCTATTCTTACTTCTTCTGCCAAGGCAAGATGCCCACTGCCCGCTCGTATTCCATATGCCGTAATCTCCACATCCAGCATCTTCATACCGCAGGCTTCCGCTACTTCGGGTGTCACTACATTGACTCCGGCACCGGTATCCAGTGTATAGTTTCGTTCTTTTCCGTTTAGTTCTCCTTGCAGGGTAATAGCGGTAGAACCTTTGGTTCCTATACTGTCTATGCGGAAGGGGAGGATAAGATCGTTATCCGCTTTGTTCCATTGGTATAGGTCGTATTTCGCCAGCGCCCGGTATTGACATTCCCTTGTCCGGTAGCCGGCAAGGAAAGCGCTGTCCACCTGACCTTCCAGTTGGTCACAAAAACTTTTCAGCGTTTCGGCAGCTTGGTCGTTAGCTCCCAGTTTGCTTAGGTTTTCGGATAGTAAGTATATCATGGAAGCTGTATTCTCAAATCCCATATTATTTTGTTGTTCGTTCAGCAATTTGCCTATGGATTCGCAGGCAGCTTCAGGGCGGTTGAAGAAATTATCCAGTAGTGCCTGACCGAATTCTTGCAGGAAAGGATGTAGGGAGTCTTTGTTAATAGCGAATTCGCGTTGCAGACTGAACCAGTCTGCCTGATTCATGTAAGTTCCGGCACGTTCATCGGCTGTTTGGGCAGATGTGCTGAGGCTTATGCAGAGAAGTAAAAAAAGTAGTATTGTCTTCATATCTATAGATTGTTTTAGGGTTAGACAATCTTCTGGGTGATTCATTTTTCAAATATACGAAATATTTTGTTTGGATGGGTTAAAGGATAACATGAAAGTTTTATTTGTTCTGATTTCTGTTGTATTGTCTAAAAGTAGTTCATTTAGATATGGAAATACGTATGTCTTTCCTCTGTGGAAATATGAAATAATCATAATAAGTAAATATTACGACTCCGTTTATTTCTGATTTGTTATTATATTTGTGAACCTATAACGATAAAACTAACTATTATGAAGAAGCTCTTGCCTTTTTTCTTATTGACAATAATGCCTTTACTTTATTCATGCAGGAATAACTCTCATTTTGCTAATTCTATTTTACTGTCAGCTGACTCTTTGATGCAATCGCGTCCTGACAGTTCACTTTATCTGCTTGAACAAATATCCGATCCGCAGAAAATAAAGAAAGGAAACCGGGCTTTGTACTGTTTGTTGTTAACACAGGCGAGGTATAAGAATTATATATTGGTACAGAATGATTCCTTAATAAAGATAGCAATAGACTATTATAGAAACAGTAAGAATCAGGAGCGACTTGCGAAGTCTTATTTCTATTTGGGTTGTGTTTATTTGGAGCAAAGAAAGCTTCCGGCAGCTATTGATTTTTATTTGAAGGCTCTAGATATAATGCCTAAAGGAAAAGACCCTGTATTTTTATCTATGATATATAGTCATTTAGGCGATTGCTATAGTGAGCAGGATCTGAATAAGACTGCCTTATCTATGTATAAAGAAGCGTATGCCTTGTGTATAGGCCGAGATTCTTTGCGTACATGTTATAATCTGAAGAATATAGCAAATGCTTTTTTATTGGGACAACAATGGGACAGTACGTACTATTATTACAAAAAGGCATTACCCATAGCTCTTTCTTTGAATAATTCGGCTATGGTGTCGGCTGTATATAAAAATATGGCTACTCTTTATAATGAACAAAATAAATTCGTAGATGCTGATACCTGTATATCGAAAGCCTTGGTTTATTTATCCGAAGGTGAGGGGTATACCGCGGCTTGCTCTGTTAAGGGGGATATAATGAATCATCTGAATAAGAAAGATTCTGCCGCTTATTATTGGAATATAGGAGCAAGGTCATCTAATATATACGCTAAAACATCATCTTATCATTCTCTTTTTCAAGAGAGTAAAAGAATGAGAGATTGGGAGAAATCTACCTTGTATGCTGATTCCTTTATAATCTTCTATGATTCTATTCAGATAATGAATGACCGTGCAGAGCTTGATGAACTGATGGACAATCATTTGGTTGAATTGCATAAATATAAACTGTCTGTTAAAAATCAGCAGGTAGTTGTAATCCTAGTTGTTGTTTTTTTGTGTCTGGTATTTATTTTGGTTGTACTATACTTGTGGCGTGATAGGATCCGGCAAAAGAAATACGTATCCTTGCAACAGCAATTAACAAAGAACCGTACTGAGGTCATGTTATTAAATGAAGAGCCTGATGCTACAGCTGAAGATAAGGGGGTAGAATTATGCAAGTTGGAAGAAGAACGATTGGAGATTTGCATATCTCTGTTTAAAACGACTAACGGTTATAAAAAACTATATGAACTTGAGAACTCATCTCCTAAAAAACGTATTTCGTTAGTTGCTAATTATAGGATGAAGATTATCAATGATATTCGAAGAACCTTTATAGATGTTATGGCCGGGTTTAAGGAGCGTTGTACGGCCTTGACTAATGACGATTTATTATATTGTATTTTAACTCTTCTGAATACCTCCAAAGATGTTATTTGGGATATAATGGACTCTACTCCGGATGCGATAAAAATGAGAAAAAGCCGCATTAGGACCAAAATGGATATTGAACTGTTTGAACAAATCTTTGGTTGCTGAAAATTAGTGATTTAGAACGCAATTTGTTACCATTGTTACTGCTGTTTTATATTTATTGTTACCATTGTTACTTCATGTTTTTTTGTTCTTATATAAATGATTAAGTTATTTGCGACAATAATTTATATCACATACCTATGAGAGCAAAAACTTTATTACTGTTTTTATTTCTATTATCATTTGTAAATGGAGGTGCAACTGTACAAGAGTCTGGAAAGAGTATTGTACTGAAGAAGAGTACTACTTCTGATGGAACATTACGCTCTGCCGGTTTATTTGCTTCCGCCTATTTAGATCTCAGCAATGAATTGCTATTACTTAATTTTGAGAACTGCTCAGATGATGCTTTTATTTCCGTGACTAATCTTTCAACCAATGACGTAATTTATTCAGGACTATATGGAGCTTCGGATAATATTGTACTGAATATGGCAGGACTATTGCAAGGAGGAGAAAATTACCGTTTGGAGATGACTATTGGAAAGGTGATTCTATACGGAGATTTCACTATTTGACTTACTTAATTTAGAGCTTATGGTGTTGCTTAACCATTCAAAGACATGAAAAAACATTTATTATTCACTCTTTTAGGAGTGTTGACGTGCTACTCATGCAGTAACAGTTATGATTTATTAGAGAATGATATGGAGTTGGCTAAGGCCGCTGCGGATTATGAAGTATCAACCAGGTCAATGGAAGAAAACGCTGATACTGTCAAGATTGAAACAGTTGCGGATGAAGAGACTATTCAGAAGCTTATGGATGATTATGTGACTGAGTTGATGAATCGTACCTCTATTGCAAAAGAGAAAGTGATGCGAACTGTTTACAGTGCTTCTAATGATGTCGTAGGAGTTTTTAAGATTGGTTCGTGTGGTGTCTATACGGAGTTGGAAGTTAATATTGATGCGGAAGATACAAAGCAGAATTCTAAATCAGAGGGTGTGATAGGAGATTCATACATTGATAGCAATGGTAATGTCCGTTTGAAATTTTGTTTAACGGAAGCAAGTCAATATTATCCGGGAGGTGTATTCCTTGTTAATCATATAAACTATTACAGACCGGGGTTTAGTTTTAATCATCCTTGGATGAAAATAGTAGCTCGTTATCATGACTGTGATGATAAACATACTGATAATAGGGTGGTAAGTCCAAATCTTGAATTTAATGGTAAAGGGGCTATTTCTAAAGGATATACAAAGATAGATGATAATGCAGTTTTAGCTTGGGCCTTCCCTGATGCATTGGGAGTGCCGAGTACAATTGCAAGTGGGAATTTTGGACCTAGAAGTCGGATAAATTATGGCGTAATTTGTGGTTCTCCTCTTGCGACAATGGGAAAAATCCATTTTGATGATGAAGACTCAAGTAATAAAAACTGGGCTAAATTATATACCGGAAATACCTTTACTAAAGATTTATTATCAGATCATTTCTATGGAGAATATGGTTTGAATACCGGAAAGAATACATGGTATAGCTTGACATTCAATACAGATCTCTCTTATTTTAAAAATAAGAATAGGTATCATCCTGGGAGGGTTATGGCTAATTAAATGAAAAATGTATTATTAGTGCTGACTGTGTTACTCTGCTCTTGTTCTAAAGGTAATAAGGAAGTTGTAGCAGAAATAAACGGGCATAAGCTTTATGCATCCGAATTGTCTCAGGTGACAACCCAAGAGACCTTCGATTTATTGAATATGGCTTATGAAATAAAGTCAAGAGCCTTGGACGACTTAATCAAACAAAAATTGATAGAGTATGAGGCAATTGATCGGGGAGTACTCACTGATGAGTTTCTGAATGCTTATATTGATAGTGTTATGGTCGATCCAACAAAGGAATATATGGAGGATTTGTTAGCCAAAAACAGAGTACGGAGTGTTTTAATCCGGCATTTGGCAGATTCACTATTTAATAGAGCACAAATCAAGCGGTATATCTATCCTCCTAAACAGCCCAATTGTGTTGTAGCCGATTTATGCGTTCAATATAGAGGAAATCTTGATGCTGCTACTCATTTGATAGTAGCATCAGATTTCAATTGCAAACGTTGTGCTGAATTTGAGAAAACGTTGAAACGTATTTATGATAAATACCATGACCGGGTGAAATTTGGCTTTATTAATTTTGCCGACGAACCGAATCTTGCGTCATTGGCTTGTGAAGCGGCTGGTAAATATGGTAAATTCTGGGAGTTTCATGATGCCATATTCTCCTATGATGCGTTGCCGGACTCTGCATATATCTTTGACCTTGCCCGGGCTTTAGGATTGGACGTTGGCGCATATAAGCAAGATGTGCTGTCCGCCGAAACTTATGATAAGGTAAACCATACTATTGATAAACTGATGGAACGGGGACTTTTTGCCACTCCTACCATTATAATTAATAATCGCTTGGTTTATATTACGAATTCTTATGAAGAACTGACTAAACTTTTAGATAAAGAACTGCAAAACGAATGAAAGTCTTATCTGTATATTTGTTTCTTCTCTTTTTCTGTCTGCACACTGCCTTTGCTCAAAAAGTGATAGTACGAGGACGTGTGACGGATGCGAAAACAGGGGAGACTCTCTCGGATGCCAATGTACTGGAAAAGAATTCGAGTACAGGTATGGCTACAAATGCATACGGACTCTATTCCATTACCCTTCATACGGGGAGGTGTGTACTTCAGTGTTCTATGTTGGGCTATACCACTTGGTCGGATACATTGCAACTATCGGGCAATGCAGTGGTCGATATAGCTTTGCAGCCTAATGACTATTTGCTGAAAGGGGTTGAAGTACTGGGAGCCCGAAAACATAGCGGACAATTTATGTTGGATGCACAGAAGATACAAGCCCTGCCTGTTGTAGGAGGAGAGCCCGATTTAATAAAGACTTTACAATTTTTGCCGGGAGTACAGAGTGGCAATGAAGGGGCTAACAATATTTCTGTGAGAGGAAGCAATCAATGGGGGAATCTGGTCTTACTGGATGAGGCTGTGGTCTATAATCCTACTCATGTTTTATCCTTTTTCTCTGTATTTAATAATGATGCCATTCAAAAGGTGGACCTGTATAAGTCCTATTTTCCACTGAAATATGGAGGGCGGTCTTCATCGGTTATCGATGTCCGTATGCGCGAAGGCAATAGTAAAGAGCGCAAGCGGAGTGCAAGTCTGGGATTGATTGCCTCTAAAGTATTGCTGGAAGGTCCTTTGAAGAAAGGCTCTTATCTGGTTTCCGGCAGATTTGGTTATCCGGGAGTCACACTCAGTTTATTAGGTGGTGATCTGGCCTCTAAGCCACAGATGTGGTTTTATGATGTCAATGCTAAGGTGAATACGGCATTGGATGACCGTAACCGTCTTTTCTTTTCGTTGTATAGCGGAGGCGACCATACTGTTTTCAATAAATTGATCAAGGGATATGGTATGGACTGGGGAAATGCCACTGCTACAGTGAGATGGAACCATATTCTGAATGATAGAACTAACATAAATACAAGTGCTGTTTTCAGTAATTATTATTATAGGTATAAATCTTTGGCAGACGGATTACAATATCTTTGGAAATCGGATATGCAGTCTTATCAGTTGAAGTCTGACTGGGAAACGCATTTGAATAACTCCTTGAGCCTGAAGACGGGAGCAAGCGTACACTTCTTTACCACTATGCCCGGTTCGGTAGAAAAGTATGGCGATGAATCGAATGTGGTACCTTCCCGTTTGCCCAAAAAGGCCTTGTGGGATATGGCTTTCTATGCAGAGGGTGAATATAAGTTCCTTTCCCGTTTCCAGTTGAATGCCGGAGTCCGTTTATCCGTTTTGTATGCTCCGTCCTCTTCTTCGTATGGGGCAAAAACGTATGTTGTTCCCGAACCGCGGGCAGAGTTATCCTATACTCTTAATCCTTCCAATCGTATAGCTGTCTCTTATACACAGGCGGCACAAAGCATACATATGCTCTCAAATTCCTCGGTAGGAATCCCTTCGGACATGTGGATACCTGCCAATGCGTTATTGGAGCCATCTGTTATGAGACAGGTAGCACTTAGCTATGAATATAACTTTCCGCACAGAGAGTATACTTTGTCAGTAGAAGCTTACATCCGGAAAATGCGCCATGTGGTGGACTATGTGGAAAATGCCAATATATTCCAGAATGACCGGATTGAAAAGGAAGTAGAGAGCGGCACTGCTGAAGGGACTGGACTGGAGTTGTACTTTTCAAAGAATCAGGGAGCCCTGACCGGATGGCTTAGTTATACACTTTCGCGTGCAAGAAATAATATCAATGGCGAGAAATATAAACCGATATATGACCGTCCGCATAATTTAAAACTGTTTCTGAACTGGAACATCGGTTCTCATTGGTCGCTGTCATCTACTTTTTCTTATGCTTCGGGAATGAATCTGACGTTGCCGGTAGGAAAATATTATTTCCATCACTCTGTATTCTATATCTATTCCGGTAGAAACGGGTATCGTGCTCCGGCATTTCACCAATTGGATTTCTCCACAACATATAAGTGGAAGAATCGGAGTCTTTCCCTTTCAATCATTAATGCATATAACAGGGAAAATGTTTTTTCCATTTATGCGGGGCGTAATGGAAACTTTTCCATTGCACAGCCTCTTATGTATAAATTATATCTTTACGGCATTGTGCCTTCTTTAACTTATACATTTAAATTCTGATAGTTATGATAAAGTCGGCTTCTTATATCTCGTGTGTTCTTTTAGTCTTGCTTATGTCGGGCTGTGAGAAAGTGTTTGATGTGGATTTGTCGGGCTATGTTTCGGATGCACTTGTTTTTGAAGGGACTGTAACTAATGAACGTCCGCCCTATTTCTTTCATCTTACCAAGCCTGCTGCAATTACAGGGGGTGATTATTATAATTATGAAGGAATAGATGATGCGGTAATTGTGATTACAGATATTACGGAGGGTATCAAGGATACGCTTCAATATGTGAAACCTCGTTTTGAAAATCATGTGTATTATGACTATTATAATTATGATAAGAAGCGGAAGGAAGAAGCTAGTGTGAATGGGATATATAGGAATTCTGCTGGTGGGGTGTATGTGACAACTAAGCTATATGGTATTGAAGGTCATTCCTATTCATTGGATATATATTATGCTGGTAAGCATTTTGAATCGGATGTACAGAAAATGGAGCCAGCTCTTGTTATTACTGATCTCAAGGTAACTAAAGTGGATCTTGGTGAAAAGGGGGAGACCTTTGCACCTTGTATTAGTTTCATTAATCCTCCGGGAGAAAATTATTATTTGCTTTCTTTCTTTCCTGCGTCATATATTTATTTTACCTTCTCGAAACCTAGTGCTTTATTTGGCGCGAATTCACGTTGGCGATATTCCGTTTTAAGTGATGAACACTTGCAGGAGAATGTAGTAGACTTTGCCGTAGATGACGGAGAGAATGCTTTTGGTTATCCTAATGGCTGGGGTTATGACCATTCGAGCGATTCTGTATATGTGTGGGCGCAAACCATTTCCAAGAGTTGTTATGATGTTTTTGATCAGATGTTGAAGCAGTTCCGTACGGATGGCGGTGCATACACTCCGGCTCCATCGTCAATAACCGGGAATATAAGTGGTGGCGTATATGGCTGTTTTCGGGTAAGCGCTGCTTCTGAAAAAGGGATATATGTAGGGGAAAGAAATTAATAATTAACTTATATATTTGAACTTGTACACTATGATAAAGTCAGCTTCTTATATCTCATGTGTTCTCTCAGTCTTGCTTATGTCGGGCTGTGAGAAAGTGTTTGATGTGGATTTGTCGGGCTATGTTTCGGATGCAATAGTTTTTGAAGGTACTGTAACTAATGAGCGTCCGCCCTATTTCTTTCATCTTACCAGGCCTGCTGCAATTACAGGGGGTGATTATTATAATTATGAAGGAATAGATGATGCGGTAATTGTGATTACAGATATTACGGAGGGTATCAGGGATACGCTTCAATATGTGAAACCTCGTCGTGAAAACTTTGTGTATTATGACTATTATAACTATGATAAGAAGCGGAATGAAACAGATTATGTAAATAGTGTATCTGAAAATGCAGCAGATGGGGTGTATGTGACAACTAAGCTATATGGTATTGAAGGTCATTCGTATTCATTAGATATATATTATGCTGGTAAGCATTTTGAATCGGATGTACAGAAAATGGAACCGGCTCTTATTATTACTGATCTCAAGGTAACTAAAGTGGATCTTGGCGAAAAGGGAGAGACTTTTGCCCCCTGCATCAGCTTCATTAATCCTCCGGGAGAAAATTATTATTTACTTTCTTTTTTTCCATGGTCGTATACCCGTGCTAAACCATTCACAAGACCTGGTACTTTGTTTGGTGCAGAATCACGTTGGCGATATTCCGTTTTAAGTGATGAACACTTGCAGGAGAATGTAGTAGACTTTGCCGTAGATGACGGAGAGAATGCTTTTGGTTATCCTAATGGCTGGGGTTATGACCATTCGAGCGATTCTGTATATGTGTGGGCGCAAACCATTTCCAAGAGTTGTTATGATGTTTTTGATCAGATGTTGAAGCAGTTCCGTACGGATGGCGGTGCATACACTCCGGCTCCATCGTCAATAACCGGGAATATAAGTGGTGGCGTATATGGCTGTTTTCGGGTAAGTGCTGCTTCTGAAAAAGGGATATATGTAGGGGAAAGAAATTAATAATTAACTTATATCTTTGAACTTGTACACTATGATAAAGTCGGCTTCTTATATCTCGTGTGTTCTCTCAGTCTTGCTTATATTTATTCTGATTTCAATTTGATTAAACTCTGTGATACTCTATGCTTTATAACTCATGTTCCGAATATTAACTGTATATATTGGACCTATTGTATCTATCAATCATGCAGTTCACACACTGTAAGGAAAGCGGAATATCTGCTGTTTTTCCTTTTGCAGGAAGTTAGGAGCTTGTCGACAGGAAGTTAACTTCTTGCAAACAAACTCCTAATTTCTTGTCGACAAGAAATTGATACTTTGTAGCGCCTTGAAAATCAGTGATAATTTTCCTTTGTATAAAAAGGGTGTTTGTGAATATATATAACCTGCTTTTACATACTTCTTACGTATTCCGTTTGCGGAATCGGACTTGCTTGAAATAACTTGTTTTCAGGTATTATTCATTGTCAGCAGAATCAGCACAACTCACGTAGTTGTGTCTATTCTATCGGCAGGACTTTGGAAGAAGTGACTACTGTATCAGGACATGATGATAAAGAAACGTCTACTGATACAGTTAATGATAAGATTATTATGTGCATACTGCTATAAGAGGGATAATGACTTTCTGTGCTAAGCTACACTTTCGAGTATTGTGAACGAAGCAAGTCAAACGTTATCGGTAAAATTCTGCCGAAAGAACAGGGAAACTTTCCTTTTTCAAATATTTATTCCGTACTTTTGTCCGTGAAGATTTATTGTTAAACCGTGAAAGAAATCCATATGAGGCAACTGAAAGTAATTTTGGCAGTCTTCTTTGTATCCCTGTCCCTGTATTCTTATGCCAATGAAACAGACTCTTTGCTTCGGGTACTTGATATGTCTATCAGGAACCGCCCTCAATATACATTAGAACGCCAGGAACAGATAGATGCTTTGCAACGGAAACTCCGTTTGCCTCATTCGGACCAGGAACGCTTTGATGTCTATCGCGAATTGTTCGGCAAATACCGTTCTTATCGCATGGACTCCGCCTTGTGGGTTGCCAACCAGCGTGTGGAGCTTGCCAAGCGCATGAAGAATCCCCTTCACATTTATTCCGCAGAACTGAATGTGGCCGAAGTCATGATAGGAGTGGCCATGTATAAGGAAGGGCTGGAGATACTGGACGGCATTAAATCCAGCGACTTGGATGCTTCCGGCATTTCTTACTATTATTATCAGTATCACCAGGTTTACACGTTAATGGCGGATTATGCTTTTTCCGATAAGATGAAAGATCATTACCGGAGCCTTGCTTATCAGTATAAAGATTCTATTCTCAATATCCGGAAGCCAGGTTCGCAGGGCTATCTGCTGATGAAAAGTGAGAAACTTCTGTACGAAGAAAAATACGATGAAGCCATTGGGATATTGAACAGTTGTTACGAGACGCATAAACAGAAAGGATATAGCGTTGCTATTCCTTCCATCGGGCTGGCGAATGCTTATGGTGTGATGGGAAAGACGGAACTACAGAAGAAGTATCTGATTATTTCCGCTATCGCTGACATTCAGGCAGCGACGAAGGAATATATTTCTCTTTGGAAACTGGCAAACCTCTTGTTTCAGGAAGGGGATATTAACCGTGCTTATACCTATATAGAATGTTCCATGCAGGATGCCACATTCTGTAATGCCCGCTACCGTACACAGGAGATTTCAGAAATGCTACCTATTATTAGCCGGACTTATGAGAACAAGTTGCGGCAGGAGAAAACACAGATGGTTGCTTTGTTCGTCCTGACTTCTGTTCTGCTGATAATCCTGCTGATTGCCCTGATGTTCATTTTCTATCAGATGAAACGGCTGAACGTTGCCCGGAAGGCAGTGAGCGATATGAACGAGGAGCTCAAGCATATCAATGCAAACCTGCATACATTGAATGATAAGTTGCAGGAGTCCAACCAGGTGAAGGAAGAATACATCGGTTACGTCTTCAATATGTGTTCGCTCTACATCAACAAGCAGGAAGAACAACGGAAAATGCTTGCCCGTAAAATCAAGACCGGGCAATTGGATGATTTGTATAAGACTGTCAATTCCTCTTCTTTTGTTGCCAATGAGTTGAAAGAATTCTTCTACACGTTCGATAGTGTGTTCTTGAAACTCTATCCTAAGTTCATAGAACAGTTCAATACTTTGCTTCAGGAAGATGAGCGTATCTGTCCGAAGGAGGGTGAACTGCTGACACCCGAGTTGCGCGTCTTTGCTCTGATCAGATTGGGCATTACAGATAGTGGGAAGATTGCTAACTTCCTTCATTATTCTGCCCAGACGGTGTATAACTATCGTCTGAAAGTGCGGAGTAAATCTTTGCTTTCCAAGGATGAATTTATGGAAGCGGTGCAGCAAATAGGCTAATAAAACCTCTTTCTTTTTTCCTCAAATGTCTACTTAAATCTACTTTCCTGACTCATGTAGGAAAGTGACTTTGTGTTGTACTTCAATCACTTATCATTTAAAAACTTCTACTTATATCTACTTTACGTATCTACTCAACTTTCTTATCCGGAAAGTTATGCTCTACCTTTGCCGTAGAAATTAAAGTTAACAATAGATTTTCTTTGGGTATTGGTTTTTATCGGGTAAACAGGTTACGCGAGAATTATAGAAAAAAAGTCTGTGCCGTGTGCGGGCGAACAGAGATTCGCCCCTACAGGTACAAAGGTAAGACTGAATTATTTTTTATTAATTATAATAATAACCTTATGAAAAACATTTTTAGACTTGTCAAGGGACTTCTCCCTTTGTTGGGATTACTACTATCCCTGTCGCTTTCAGCACAAGACATCGTGGTGAAAGGGCATGTGAAGGACGCTACCGGTGAATCGGTTATCGGAGCTAACATTCTTATTAAAGGTACTTCTATAGGTACGATTTCCGATGTGGACGGCAATTTTACACTGAAGGCGGCTACCGGAAATGTGCTTACCGTCACCTGTATCGGCTATAAAGGGCAGGAAATCACCGTGACAAACAAACCTCTCATTGTAGTTACCATGCAGGAAGACAGCGAATTGCTGGACGAAGTAGTAGTCATCGGCTACGGACAGGTGAAGAAAGGCGACGTGACCGGATCTTTGCTGACCGTGAAACCGGATGAGCTGAACAAAGGTAAGCAATTGACTGCTGAAGATGCTCTGGTGGGTAAAGTTGCCGGTGTGAATATCGTGCCGGGCAATGGTGCACCGGGTAGCGGCGGTACCATCCGTATCCGTATGGGAGCCTCTTTGTCGGCAGATAATGATCCGCTGATTGTTATCGATGGAGTACCCGTAAGCAATACTTCTATCAGTGCCATCAATCCGAATGACATTGCTTCCTTTACAGTATTGAAGGATGCTTCTGCCACAGCTATTTACGGTTCGCGTGCCTCCAATGGTGTCATTATCATCACTACCAAGAAGGGAAGTGCCGACGGTACCTCTCGTCCGTCGTTCAACTATAACGGAAACATGACGGTGAGCAATGTATATCAGTATATGGATGTACTTTCTACCGAAGAATTCCGTCAGGCTTTTGCCGAGCATGCCAATGCTCCGGAGACTTTCAAGCTGGGCAGTGCAGATGTAGACTGGCAGAAAGAAATCTACCGCGTGGCACTGGGTACGGATCATAACTTGTCCATGACCGGAGCTTTGAAGAATATGCCTTACCGTGTATCCGTAGGATATACTAACCAGAATGGTACATTGAAGAATAATAACTACGAGCGTATCAACGCCAGTGTAGGTCTGTCTCCGAAGTTCTTTGATAAACATCTTTCTGTAGATATCAATGTCAAGGGAAGTATTGAGAATAATCAACCGGTTTCAACAGGCGTGATTGGCAGTGCCATCTCTTTTGATCCT
Source organism: Bacteroides cellulosilyticus (assembly GCF_020091405.1). Classification (NCBI taxonomy): domain Bacteria; kingdom Pseudomonadati; phylum Bacteroidota; class Bacteroidia; order Bacteroidales; family Bacteroidaceae; genus Bacteroides; species Bacteroides cellulosilyticus. Next base: position 372,510 of record NZ_CP081903.1, on the reverse strand, counting down.
ACCCGTCCCGTTTACGAAGACTATGAAGGTAATGTAGGTTTGGGATATTATACATGGATGAATGGCGGTAAACCCATCACGCTGGCCGCTGCAAATCCGGTTGCCGATCTGGAACTGGCTGACAAACTCGAAAAGACAAAACGTTCTATCGGTAACATTGCCCTCGACTACAAGGTGCACGGATTGGAAGACCTGCGCTTTAATCTGAATATGGGCTATGACATCCAGAAGAATGACAATCGTGAAAATGTGCCCGATCTTGCTCCCTCCATGTACACTGGTAATCAGAATGACGGTACGGGCAAGCGCTATAAATACCATCAGACCAAGCGCAACACCTTGCTCGATTTCTATGCCAATTACGACAAGGAACTGAAAGATCATCACATCAATGTTATGGGTGGTTACGGCTGGCAACGTTTCTGGTATAAGAATAATAGTGTAACCACCGACACCGAAGGCAAAGAACTGGCTACTCCCCAGCATGCCGAAGCCGAACTTTACCTGCTTTCTTTCTATGGACGTGTAAACTACTCCTGGAAACAACGCTATATGCTGACGGCTACTCTGCGTGCAGATGCTTCTTCACGTTTCTCTCCCGATAACCGTTGGGGGTATTTCCCTTCAGTTGCGGCAGCCTGGCGTGTGAACGAAGAGGCTTTCCTCTCGAACTTCAAAGCCCTGTCCGATTTGAAACTCCGTTTGAGCTACGGCCAGACCGGTCAGCAATCCATTGGTTCTTACTATCAGCACCTGCCGACTTATACGGCGTCTTATGACGAATCCCGCTATTACTTCGGTGATCAATGGTACACTACTTACCGTCCCAATGGCTACGATGCCAACATCAAGTGGGAGACTACCGAAACTTATAATATCGGTATCGACTATGGTTTCCTGAACAACCGCATCTCCGGTACGATTGACTACTACTGGCGTACTACCAAAGATCTGCTGAATAAGATATTCGTTCCTGCCGGAAGCAACTTTACCAATATGATTGAAACCAATATCGGTAATATGAAGAGCAAAGGTCTGGAAATCGGTATCAACGTGATTCCCGTGAAGAATAAGGATTGGGAATGGACTGTCAGCGGTAACTTTACCTGGAATACTTCCGAAATTACGAAGCTGAACACCATCGACCGTGAAGATAACTATGTGAAGACTGGTAATGCCGGTGGTACGGGTAAATATCTGCAAGTCCACATGGTAGGCGAAACTCCGAATACTTTCTACCTGTTGCAACAGGCTTATGACGATAATGGTAAGCCGCTGGATGGCAAATATATCGCAAAAGATGGTTCGGTCACCAGCAGCGAAGAAGATGCCAACAAGTACGTGACCGGCAAAAGCTCCAAAGCTCCTTACTACTGCGGTCTTTCTACCCGTTTGACATATAAGAACTGGGATTTGGGTATCAACGGACATGGAAGCTTCGGTGCTTATGTTTATAACTATGTGAAAGCCTCCGATTCTTTGGACGGACTTTATGGTGGAACCGGCGTTTCCAGCAATATTCTGCGTTCTACTCTTGAAACCGGATTTACGCAGGATCGCATCTATACCGATTACTTCCTGGAGAAAGGTGACTTCTTCCGTATCGACAACATCACGTTAGGACATACCTTCGATAAGTTGTGGAACGAAAAAACCTCTCTTCGTCTCTCTTTCACCGTGCAGAATGTATGTACACTGACAGGCTATAGCGGTCTTGACCCGGAAATTTATAGCGGTATCGATAAGAACATCTATCAGCGCCCGCGTATGTTCATGCTGGGAGTAAATTTTAATTTTTAATTCATGAAAAATCAGAAAACAATGAAAACGAAATATTTCAAGTTAGCAAGTATATGTCTGGTATCTCTCTTCCTTCTTTCTTCTTGTCTGGGAGATTTGGATACATTGCCTTTGGACGACAATGAGTTGGTGGGCGAGAAGGTTTATTCTACGCCTGAGGGATACATCGGAGTATTGGCAAAATGTTATGCCAGCCTTATCCAGACCGGACAAAAGGGTGGTGATGGCGGAAACGGCGACGTGCCGGGTATTGATGAAGGTTATAGTGGTTATACACGTGCTCTGTTCTATTTGCAAGAGGCTTGTACGGATGAGATCGTTTTCCATTCCGGTGGCAGTCATGGAAGTTTGTCACTGTTGTATATGAACTGGGACCCTTCGACAAAGATTATTTGCTATTCATATTATCGTCTGTATATGGCCATTAACTACTGTAATGAGTTTTTGCGCGAAAGTGCGGAAGGGAAGCTGAAAGCCCGTGGCGTATACGATGCTTTGCAGGCTGAAATGCCTTATTACCGTGCCGAAGCACGCTTCATCCGTGCTTATTGCTACAGCATGATTTGCGACTTGTACGGTTCGGCTCCCTTCATTGATGAAACGATGGATGTAGGTACGATTCCACATCAGAAGACCCGCCAGGAAATCTACGACTATGTGGTTTCCGAAACGGAAGAACTGACAACCTTGCTGAAAGAACCGAAGCGGAATGAGTATGGCCGTGTGGATCGTGTATCGGCTTGGTTTCTCCTGGCACGTGTCTATCTGAATGCCGAAACATGGGTAGGCAAGAATGAATATACCAATGCTTATAAATATGCCAGGAAAGTGATTACGGAAGGTAATTATCCGTTGGCTTCTGATTACCGTCACATCTTCCTGGCAGATAACAATACTTGCTCCGAAATCATCTGGCCCTTGGTGCAGGATGCTGACTATGCACAGAGCAGTGCCGGAACCAACTTCCTGATTAAAGCATTGATGAATGGTCCGATGGATAGCTATGTAAAAACCGGAGTAGGTAGCCGTGGCTGGGGTAATGCCCGTGTGAAGGTGGCGCTTGTAGATAAGTTTGATGAGGCTGACCAAACCTTCTATGAAAATGATCCCTGGGGAGATAATAAGAAGGATAAGCGTGCACAGTTCTTTACCATCGGTCATACAAAGGAAACCTGGGTAGAAGGTAAGGCTTTCCAGAAGACTTTTGAGAATGGTTATGCGTGCATCAAATGGAGAAATGTAACTAAGGACCGTAAGGAATTGGTAGATGGCGGTACTAAGTATTCGTCTGTAGACCTCCCGATGTTCCGTACGGCAGATGCTTACCTGATGGCTGCTGAGGCTATTCTTCGCGGGGCTTCGGAAGGCACGCGTGCTGAGGCGCTGGGTTATGTAAATGAAATCAGAGACCGTGCTTATATGTCCGGCAACTATGGTGACGGGGTATCCGGTCGTATTACCGACGGCCAGTTGAATCTGGATTTCATTCTGGATGAAAGAGCCCGTGAGATGAATATGGAGTTGGTGCGTCGTACAGACCTGATCCGCTTCGGCAAATTCACAAAAGGATATAACTGGGATTGGAAAGGTAGTAGCGACGGTGAAGTTGGTACGTATGTGGGTAAAGATGTGAACGATAAGTACAAATTGTATCCCATTCCGCAGGATGAGTTTACCACGAACCCGTATCTGACGCAGAATCCGGATTATCAGAAATAAGGATGAAGGTTGATTCATTACTTTTCCTTTTTACTAATGCAATAATAAATATATTAAGAATAACAACTTGTTTATGAGAATGAAACGAACTCTTTTTTCAATCGTCCTGTTAGCAGCTTTTGCTGTTCAAGGTTTATATGCACAAGCCACACGCGAAGAAATCTTCAATGATATTGCAACGACAGGTGGTGTATATTACGCTTACCCCGGTCCTTCGGGCGTCCAGACCAAGGCTCCGAAAGGTTATGAACCGTTCTATATCAGTCACTATGGCCGTCATGGTTCCCGCTGGCTAATTGCGGATGAAGACTACGTCCGCGTGATGGAAGTCTTTGAGAAAGCCCATGCAGCCGGAGTATTAACCGATTTGGGCGAAGATGTCCGTAAACGTCTGGACATTGTCTGGGCAGATGCCAAAGGACATGGCGGCGACCTCAGTCCGGTAGGAGTGAAGCAACAACGAGGCATTGCCGAACGTATGTATCAGGCATTCCCTGAAGTATTTAAAGGTGAACCGCAGATGTCTGCCCGCTCTACCGTAGTTATCCGTTGCGTGCTCAGCATGGATGCATTCTGCGAACGCCTGAAGGAATTCAACCCGAAGATGCAGATTGAGCGCGAATCCAGCAATAAATATATGGATTACCTAAATTTCCATACACAGGAAGCTATGAAGTTTACTTCACGCAAAGGGCCCTGGTATGAGGAATTCCGCAAGTTCGAAGAAGAACATGTCCGTCCGGAACGTCTGGTGAATACACTGTTCAATAGCAAAGAGTATATTCGTAAGAATGTGAATCCTGAAGAACTGATGCGCGGTCTGTATTGGGTTGCTTCTGATATGCAGAACGTGGAACCGGAGGTTTGTTTTTATGATATCTTTGAGAAGCAGGAATTGTTTGATATCTGGCAGATACATAACTATAAGAACTATGTATGCGACGGCCCTTCGCCCATGACGAACGGGCTGATGCTGGCAAACGCCAAATCTCTGGTTGAGAATATCATGGACTCGGCAGACGCGGCGATTGCCTCCGGTACAAACTCGGCCACTTTCCGCTTCGGACACGACGGTAATGTTATTCCTCTGGTGGGCTTGCTGAGACTGGAGAACTGCTATAATGAAGAGTCCGATCCGGCCAAATTCTATCAGGCATGGTGTAACTTCAAAATGGTGCCTATGGCTGCCAATGTGCAGATTGTTTTCTTCCGTAAGAAAGGCAGCGCAGACGATATCATCGTGAAGTTCATGCTGAACGAGAAAGAAGTGAGTATTCCGGTGAAGACCGACATCGCTCCTTTCTATCACTGGAAGGACGTCAGGGCATTCTACAAAGACCTACTGTCCCAATTGCCGGATAGACCGTAAATCATAAGGAATACGGAATAGAACGCAAATTACACAGGTTACGCAATTTCTTTCAGGCCTCCTATCGGTTGCCTTATATAAGACGAAAAATTGCGTAATTTGTGTAATTTGCGTTCTGTCTTTATTCCCCACTTGCTTTTTTTCCGTACTTTCGTGCATTCATCCAATAAAATTAAAAGAAGAACGATATGAAAATACGTGTAGGCTTTGGCTTCGATGTACACCAGTTGGTGGCAGAACGTGAACTCTGGTTAGGCGGTATCCGCCTGGAACATGAGAAAGGATTACTCGGACATTCGGATGCCGACGTGCTGATTCATACCATTTGCGATGCCTTGCTGGGAGCCGCCAATATGCGTGATATCGGTTATCATTTTCCCGATACCGCAGGAGAGTTCAAGGACATAGACAGCAAAATATTACTGAAGAAAACCGTAGAACTGATTGCAACCAAAGGCTATTCCGTGGGCAACATTGATGCAACCATCTGTGCGGAACGCCCCAAACTGAAATCCCATATTCCCGCCATGCAGCAGACGCTTGCCAAAGTAATGGGAATAGATGAAGACGACATCTCCATCAAAGCCACTACTACGGAAAAGCTTGGTTTTACCGGTCGCGAAGAAGGTATCTCAGCTTATGCAACAGTTTTGATAACCAAAGAATAATACTGATTTCAACCTAATAAACTACCTAAAAACTAATTACTAACAACATGAAGAGAATTTCTTTAACCCTTTGTCTGGCTTTTCTGACAGTTCTGTTCTGCCAGGCACAGGTTGCCCCCTTAAAGTTTAACAAGAACGGAGAGTTTAAAATCGCCCAGTTTACCGACATTCATTTTCAGTATCACAATCCAGCTTCAGCCATTGCCTTGAAGCGTATCAACGAAGTTCTGGATGCCGAACGTCCCGATTTGATTGTTTTTACCGGGGATGTAGTTTATGCACCGCCTGCTGATACAGCTATGCGAGCCGTACTTGATTGTGCTTCCTCCCGTAAGATACCTTTTGTCGTGACTTTCGGTAACCATGATAACGAACAAGGCAAAACGCGTGCCGAATTATACGATATTATCCGTTCCATGCCTTACAACATCCAGCCCGACCGCGGTAGCGTTGAGTCTCCCGACTACGTCCTCACCGTGAAATCTTCGGATGGTAAGAAAGATGCTTCAGTGCTCTATTGCCTGGATTCTCACTCGTACTCCAAATTACCGGATGTGAAAGGGTATGACTGGCTTACATTCGATCAGGTGAACTGGTATCGTCAGCAAAGTGCAGCTTTTACCGCCAAGAATAACGGAAAGCCTTTGCCGGCTTTGGCATTCTTCCACATCCCGCTGTCCGAATACAACGAAGCGGCTTCTGATGAGAACGCCATCCTTTATGGTACGCGTATGGAAAAAGCTTGTTCAGCTGCTATTAATACCGGTATGTTTGCTGCTATGAAGGAAGCAGGTGATGTAATGGGTACTTTTGTCGGACATGACCATGATAATGACTATTCAGTCATGTGGAAAGGTATCGTACTGGCTTATGGACGTTTCACAGGTGGTAATACGGAATATAACCATCTATCTAATGGTGCACGCGTAATTGTGTTGAAGGAGGGGGAACGTACCTTTACTTCCTGGATACGCCTGAAAGGTGGTGAGTTAAAAGATAAAACAGTCTATCCCGATAGCTATGTGAAGGATGACTGGCGTAAACGTCCGTTGGTTACGGAGTAATCTTTCTGAAGAGAACATTCTTATATACTATGCAAAAGATGCCACCTTTTATATCAAAAGATGGCATCTTTTACATCAAGCCTCAGAGTGTTCTATGTCTTTACCCTTAGTCTTCTTGCTCAGCGGAAGTAACCTGTTTCCCGTTCACCTCTACGTTTTCGAGCGTTAAGTTCACTACATTGTCCATCTGTATGGCTTTCGGTGCCTGTTTTACCTTTATGTTCCGCAGGGTGATATTATAAAGTTTAGCTTCCGGTAATCCGTTTGCCATGAGTGCTACGCTGTCCACACGGTTGCAAGTTACATCTTCTATGCAGATATTGCGGAAGAGTGTCGGATGATTTCCACCGCGGTATCCGTGGTAGTTCGTACGGAAATTAATCACTCCCCACAGGCAGACGTCCGCTTCTATCCGGCGCATGTTCAGATTTTCAAAGTAACCGCCACGGTCCAGATTTGATTTGAAGTAAATACCGTTGCGGCAACTGTCTATCTTGCAATCCTCGATAAAGATGTTCCGCACGCCACCGGACATTTCACTACCGATGGTAATGGCCCACCGGGCGAAGTGACAGTTACGGATAATCACATTCTCCGTGGCTTGGCCGATGCGCCAGCCGTCCTGGTCGCGTCCTGATTTAATGGCGATACCATCATCTCCCACATTGAAGTCCATGTTCTCAATCAGTACGTTCGTGCTTGATTCCGGATCACAACCATCGTTGTTGTAGTTGTTACTGTCTATATATACATTGCGTACGGTGACATTGTCGCAGAATACAGGATGGATAATCCAGAACGGAGAATCGTAGATCTGTACATCTTCTACAAGTACATTCTTGCAGCCGTAGAATTGTATCATGCATGGGCGCAGGTAATATCCCTCTCCGAATACGCGTTCGTATACCGGGATGGAATCGATACCCATCTGGCGCAAGCGATCCAGGGCGGGACCTTGCAGGGCGTGCCAACCATTGAAAGTTACAGCTCCGTTGCCGTCAATCGTGCCTTTGCCGGTCAGGGCGACATTGGTGCACTGGTAGGCATAGATGAAAGGGGAGTAGTTGAAACATTCCGTTCCTTCCCATTTGGTCAATACCATGGGGAGATAGTCAGAGGCCACGCTCGAGAATTCCAGACGTGCGCCATCTGCAACGTGCAGGTTTACGTTACTTTTCAGCAGGATGGTGCCTTTGCTGAAATAGTTTCCGGCAGGGATGAGAACGGTGCCGCCACCATTTGTATTACATTGATTGATGGCTTCCAATATGGCAGGTCGGCTGTCAAAACTCGTATCGCTTTTTGCCCCGTAGGCAGTTACGTCATATATACTGTCCGGAAAAGTAGGCGGAACAATGTTCTTCAGGATTTCGGGGACTTTTGCCCATTCACCGGATTCTTTGCGGGTGGTTGCAGTACCGCTACATGCTGCCCACAGAATGGGAAGCAGACAGGATAAAAAAGCTAATTTCTTCATGGTATTCAATCTAAATATGGTATTCAATCTAAATAATGCATGTGGCAAAAATACCTGTTTCCAGTCGAAGTATATAGGCAGAATTGATTTTTGGATTGGAGATTTTGATATTATCGTTGCTTCATGAAGCAAATAATGATAAATTCATTAGTTTTGCCGAAAGAAAAAATGAAAGATATGGATAAGATAAGAACCGGATTGGCTGCCTTTGGAATGTCGGGACAAGTGTTTCATGCTCCTTTTATTTCCACAAATCCTCATTTTGAGTTGACTGCTGTCACTGAGCGTAGTAAAGAATTGTCACGGGCGAAGTATCCGCAATCCCGTATTGTGCGTAGTTTTGATGAGTTGATAGGAATGGAAGAACTGGAGTTAGTGGTAGTGAACACCCCTGACAGTTCCCATTACGAATATGCCCGTCGTGCTCTCGAAGCTGGAAAACATGTTATCGTTGAAAAACCTTTCACCACTACTGTAGAGGAAGGTGAAGAACTCGTAGCTCTTGCTGCGGAAAAAGAACTGACCTTAAGTGTTTACCAGAACCGTCGTTGGGATTGTGATTTCCTGACCGTGAAAGAAATATTGGCTCAGGGATTGTTAGGCCGTTTGGTCGAATTTGAATCAACCTTTCCCCGTTACCGGAATTTCATCAAGCCGAACACCTGGAAAGAAACCGGCGAGAATGGTGGTGGTCTGACTTATAATCTGGGTGCCCATGTCATCGACCAGGCTGTTCAACTATTTGGCATGCCCGAAGCTGTATTTGCTGATATTGCAACTTTACGTACCGGTGGTAAAGTAGATGATTATTTTATCATCCATCTGATGAAACCTGCCCGGATGCCGGAAGTGAAAATCACCCTGAAAGCCAGCTGTCTGATGTGTGAGAATGAGCCTCGCTTTGTTCTTCATGGAACGGAAGGCTCTTATGTGAAGTACGGTCTTGATCCTCAAGAGGCGGATCTGACTAAAGGTCTGTTGCCGGATGCCCCGCATTGGGGAGAAGAGGATGAATCCCAATGGGGAATACTCCATACGGAAAAAGATGGTAATGTGGTGCGGAAACCTTATCCGACCCTTCCCGGAAACTACGCTGCTTTCTATGAGAATATTTATCAGCATATCCGGAATGGCGAAGTGTTGCAAAGTGATGCGTGCGAAGTGCTTGGCGTTATCCGCCTGATTGAGGCGGCATGGGAGAGTAGTCGTACAGGGAATGTTAGAAAGTTGTAATTTGGTTTATGGATAAGAAAGCAATCGTTCTTTCCGTTGCCGGTTCCGACAGTTCCGGTGGTGCGGGTATACAGGCAGATATAAAAGCTATCTCGGCACTTGGAGGTTATGCAGCTACTGCCATCACAGCCATTACAGTGCAGAATACATTGGGTGTGCAAGCCGTTCATCCTGTTGCTGCAGAGTTGGTAGGCCAACAGATGCAGGCGGTGATGGAAGACTTGCAACCGGATGCCATTAAAATAGGTATGACCGGAAACGTAGAGATTATCTATGAAATAGTACGGATACTGCGTCGCTATTCTCCCCGGAAAGTGGTTTTCGATCCGGTGATGGTTTCTACCAGCGGGCATAGTCTGATGACGGATGAGGCATTGGAAGCCATTCGTACTAAGTTGATTCCGAAAGTAACTCTCGTAACTCCTAATCTGCACGAAACAGAAGTATTGTTGCAACAACCGGTTCAGACGATTGATGAAATGGAGGATGCCGCATGCCGGTTATTCGAAAAATATCACTGTGCTTTTCTTATTAAAGGAGGTCATCTGACCGGTCATGAAATGTGCGATGTACTTTATGACGGAAAAGAACTGAATATCTTTGGTGGCAGGCGTATTCATTCCGCCAACCTGCACGGTACGGGATGCACGCTTTCATCCGCCATTGCCACTTTTCTGGCGCAAGGATCATCCTTGTATGAAGCAGTGGAACAGGCCAAAGAATACATTTCCTGTGCTATTGAAGCCGGGAAGAATTTACGTATAGGGCAGGGGAATGGTCCTTTGTGGCATTTCCCGTTTCCGACGCATCCGGTAAATGAAGGATAGAAAAATGAAACTGATTATTATCACCTCTCCGGATTTTATTCCGGATGAAGCACGCATCGTCACTGAGTTATTCAAAGCCGGACTGGACTTGCTGCATGTACGCAAACCGGATGCGGATGTTCATGCGGTAGAAAATCTGCTGCAAGGTATTGCTCCGGAATATAGAACCCGGATTGTCATTCATGATTTCTTTTCTTTGAAAGATAAGTATCTTCTAGGCGGAATTCACTTGAATTCCCGTCATCCGGAGGTACCTGCAAATTATGAGGGAATACTGAGTCGTGCCTGCCATAGCTTGGAAGAAGTGGAAAGTACAGTCTCCCTGTTCAATTATGTGCTTATGAGTCCTGTTTACGATAGCATTTCCAAACAGGGATATCGCTCGGGATATTCAAAGGATGAGTTGAAACAAGCACAGGAAAGCGGAGTCATCCATGAAAAGGTAGTAGCCTTAGGCGGAATAAGTGAGGTGAACCTTGTGGAAATAAAGTCTCTTGGCTTTGGCGGTGCAGCTTTATTAGGAGATATCTGGAACCGTTACCATACGTGGAAAGATGCCGAAGAGTTGCTTGCTCATTTCAGGAGGCTGAAAAAGATTGCAGGATAAGTCTATACAAGAGTATGCCGGAGATCACCACAGATTACACCGAATTCTAAGACCTACGCAAATATTTGCGTAGGTCTTAGAATTCGGTGTAATCTGTGGTGAAAAATTGCCCACCTTGATAAATAGTGGCTTCTGAGAAATTACTTCTTCAGTTTCGCAATAATTTCCTCAGCTACCTTTTTACCGGACATCAACATTCCTCCAAAGATCGGTCCCATACGCGGAGTGCCCGAAACGGCGGAAGCAGCCATACCGCAAACGTAAAGTCCCGGATAGATTTCCTTCGTACCGTTTACAACCTCTTCCTCTCCTGCAATTACATCCAGTGAACGTTCGCCAATTACACCACCGGTTTCGGTAGCCAGGCGACTGCCATTCTTGCGGGCTACGGTAGCGGCTATTTCGCTGTCATGGCCTGTTCCGTCTATTACTATCTTTGCAAGGATGTTTAGCGGGTCCACGTGCATACCTTCGCGCAATACGGGAGTCCAGTTTACCACTACTCCGCTTACCGTATTATTCTTGAAGATAACATCTTCTACGGAATAGCAGTTGAATACGGTGGCTCCGGCATGTACGGCATGATAAAGCAATGCAGAGGTACTCTCTACAGAGTCCATCACATATAAGCCGTCCTCATATTCCTCGTGGTTGATATTGAATTCCTTTACAATGTCAATCGCTTCTTCCTGAATCACAATCTGGTTGAACATCATGGCACCGCCCCACATTCCGCCGCCGGGAGCAAGCTTACGGTCGAATTGCGCTACTTTCAACCCGGCCTTTGCCAGATAATAAGCGGCTACTATGCCCGACGGACCACCACCTACAATGGCGACGTCCAGATCAAGATTTCTCTCTAATTTCTCAAAATAGGTACTGATGATACCTTTGGATACTTTTGTTTCAATCATTTTCTTATAAGTTTAAAAAGTAATATGTTGCAAGCTACGAGCTACAAGTGGTTTGCTGTTTCATAGCGCAGCCACTTGTAGCTTGTAGCTTGTAGCTCGTAGCTTGTAGCTCATTCATTGCAATCCTTCAACTGCTGACTGATGCGCATGGCACAGAAGTTGGGCCCGCACATGGTGCAATACTTCCCGTTCAGGTGGTTGGCTTCCTTGTAATATTGTAAGGCGCGTTCCGGATCGAGACTCAGATTGAACTGGTCTTTCCAGCGGAATTCATAGCGGGCTTTGCTTAAGGCATCGTCACGTACTTCGGCACCCGGATGGCCTTTGGCAAGGTCAGCGGCGTGTGCGGCAATTTTGTAAGTTACCACTCCTACGCGTACATCTTCTTTCTGCGGTAATGCAAGATGTTCTTTGGGTGTCACATAGCAAAGCATCGCTGTTCCGTACCAACCGATTTGTGCTGCGCCAATGGCACTTGTGATGTGATCATATCCCGGTGCAATATCTGTAACCAGCGGACCGAGAGTATAGAACGGTGCTCCGTGGCATTTCTCAATCTGCCGGTCCATATTTTCCCTAATCTTATGCATGGGTACGTGTCCCGGACCTTCGATGAATGCCTGTACATTTTTTGCCCAGGCGCGTTCTACCAGTTCTCCCATCGTATCCAGTTCCGCAAACTGTGCCCGGTCGTTCGCATCGCGGATAGCTCCCGGACGCAAACCGTCACCTAATGAAAGTGCCACATCATATTGTGCGCATATATCGCATATATCATCGAAATGCTCATACAGGAAACTCTCTTTCTGATGGATTTTACACCATTGGGAGATAATGCTTCCTCCCCGGCTCACCATTCCGCAAAGGCGGTTATTGGCATAGTGAATATTCTTCAGTCGGATGCCACAGTGGATTGTAAAATAATCCACTCCTTGTTCGCACTGTTCGATCAGGGTATCCTTAAATAGTTCCCAGGTAAGGTTTTCCGCCTTTCCGTGTACTTTCTCCATTGCCTGATACATGGGAACCGTACCTACCGGAACAGGACAATTCCGGATAATCCATTCCCGTGTCTCGTGAATATTCTCTCCTGTAGATAAGTCCATCAGCGTATCTCCACCCCATTTGCAACTCCAGACGGCCTTTTCCACTTCTTCTTCAATCGTGGAAGAGGTAGCTGAATTTCCGATATTCGTATTAATCTTTACGAGGAACTTTGAACCGATAATCATAGGTTCTGCTTCGGGATGGTTGATGTTGGCGGGTAAGGCGGCACGTCCTGCCGCAATTTCATCACGCACAAACTCCGGTGTGATGTAGGTTTCTATGCCCAACTCTTGACAGTTCATATTCTCACGGATGGCTACATACTCCATTTCCGGTGTTATGATACCCTGCTTGGCATAGTACATCTGCGTAATCTGCTTGCCTGCTTTGGCGCGATAGGGCAAAGTGATATGATCAAAACGCAGGGAGTCAAGACTTTTGTCTGCCAGACGCATCTTTCCATATTCGGAGCTGATTTCCGTCAACCGTTCTACATCCCGTTCCTGTATCCACGGTTCGCGGAGGCGTGGCAAACCTTTCTTTAAATCTACCTTCTGTTCCGGATCACTGTATGCGCCGCTTGTATCATATATGTAGACGGGCGCATTCTCCGTCATAACTTTTTTCCCGTTTTCCACTACTACGGTAGGGGTAAGGTTCACTTTGCGCATCCCAACTTTCAGATAAGGATGGAGTTGCCCCTGCATATAGACTTTCTCGGATTCGGGATAAGTAATTTTTGTTTTATCTTCCATGGTTCACTAATTGATTGCTATTGGGCCAGTCGTATAATTGTTTCCATTTCACGTACCGGATTCTCAGCTTTTAGAATACCGCCGCTCAATGCTATTCCGCTCAGTCCTGATGCTTTCAGGGATGGGATGTCCTCACGTGTGATTCCACCGATGGCAACGACAGGAATTGTTATTCCTTCTTCGTGCATTTGCGTCAGGATGGAATGATAACCGTCCAGTCCCAGAATGGGTGATAACTTTTGTTTGGTAGTTGTGAAGCGGAAAGGGCCGCAACCGATGTAGTCGGCGCCATCAGCGGCATGTTGCCGGATGTCCTCGAACGTGTTGGCTGTTCCGCCAATAATGAAATCTTTGCCCAGCCTTTCCCTTGCTTCTTTTATCGGCATATCCAGTTTTCCTAAGTGGACACCGTCCGCGCCAATCTGTTTCACCAGTTCCACGTGGTCATCAATGATGAACGTGGCTCCGTATTGGCGGCAGAGTTCCTGCACTTGCATGGCTGTGGCTTTCAGCTCTTCTGAAGAAGCATCCTTCATCCGAAGCTGAACCCAGCGGCATCCCCCTTCAAGGGCTATGCGTGCGGAGTCCGAATAAGAAATGGATGCCGTAAAATGCGTAATGAATTGTACGTCAAACATTCAAACTCTGAATTTAGAAATTATACTTACAGAAAGGGATAGTAGTATAAACGAATAGTAGAATATAGAAAGAAAATTCCCTTCGACGGTACTAACCGTATCAGGTTCATTGGGTATAATCTCAGCTATTTTTATAGCACCCCCTTTTCTGCCGGCAAAGAAAGGACGAATGTTTTTAATAGGAATAATACCGCTCTATCTTTTAAGTTTATTTAAACTTGACATAATTGAGGCGGGTGTATTGTTTGTTTCCCGAAGTAAAGGTACAAGAGATGCGTGCCGAAGCAATATATACCGATTCTCCGGGCTTGAAGGCGTGCTCCGTAGCAGGTACCTGGCAAGATTCCCGGCTTGCCGTACGCGAGCTGGTTCTGAAAGTGACGAGATTGCCGATAGGGTCTTCCAAGGTAAGTATCTGCCGGACATAGAAATAAGGAGTCGTTCCTTTCACGGTGGTTTTGTAAGGATCGTCTTCCAGTCGGACACGGAGCACTTTCAGTGTCAGTTCTTTCACTTTATCCCCTTCTTTTCCCAGAAAACGGCTGGTAGAATATTTCTGATGTGCCTGCCGCTTCTGAATATCCAGATGGACGGAATGATATACTTGTGCTATCTGTACGAAGCGTTCCTGTTTTGGTATACGTGGAGTAAACTTATAAGCAATCCAACTCACATATGCCGGATCGATACGGAAGATTTCGTGCAGGAAATGTCCATGATACTTTCCGAAAGAGATAATGTCGTCTCCCTTACTCTGCATGCGTTTGACATTGTATTCTACTAGCAGAATGCAACGTGGAGAATAATAACATAGGCTGCTTGCCGCTCGCAGACTTTCATGGATGTCTGTAGAGAGGTCCTGGACGTAAAAGATGGACTGGCGTTCGGGAAGAGGGGAATACACCCATAAGGAGTAACGGGGAGATTCCGGACGGGGCAGTACAACCAGATAAGCACCTGCCTCTTTGTAAGAGGTTCTTCCCTGATTGTATTCGTTTAGTTTCTTGTACAACAGTTCTTGTTCAGCTTCTGATATACCAGGAAGAATCGGATTTGCCATAAGCTCTGAGTTATTTACTCAAATATATGATTTTTCGGGCAAATAATCAAGTTTTGTATGGAAAAGTTTAGAAAGTATCTCTTTTTTTATACAATTCATCTTTTCGCTGTGATGTGTTTCTTTTATTTGCTACTCTAACAATAATCTTATAAATTTGTCGCATATTTGTATGCAGAGATTAAAAATTGGGAATATGAGTAATCTTCGAATTTTATTGTATGTATTTATCCTTTCTTTGGTTGCATGTCATCCGGAGGGGACTAATGTGAAACAAGGATTGGACAAAGCCGCTCAGTTAATAGAGCAAGATCCGGATACGGCATCCATTATTCTTGAAACGATTCAAATGAACCAAATGAATGAGGAGCAACTTGCAGAATATAATTTGCTTTGTACTCAATTCAATGAAGATAAAAATATACCTCATTCTTCTGATAATCAGATTCGTCAGGCGGTATCTTATTATGAGCAATACGGAAATGAACTTCAAAAGTCGAAAGCCTATTATTATCTGGCATGCGTAGAGAGTGATTTGAATCATGAGAAAGACGCCGAAGTTCATTTCAAAGAAGCAATAAAATTAGCTGCACAAGCAGAAGAATATGAGCAAATGACTAAGATTTGTAAGAGATGCAGCCTGTATTATCAGAAATATGAAAACTTTGACGAAGCACTGGAGATGGAAAGAAAAGCATACGCCAGCCAGTTGATGTTGATTGACAGTAAAGATAACTCTACTATTATTCTATCTTCTGCCTTAGGTTTGTTGGGTGTTATGTCTCTCTTGCTCGGATTACTTTGGAAGAAACATTTGTCTGTACATTCGCAACTGGATACCTTTAAGGAAGAAATGCAGATGAAAGAGATTGAATCTGACAAACTGGTGATGCAGTGTAATTACCTCGAAGAAAAATATCAATCCCTTCAACAACATATTTATGAGAGTTCTCCGGTTGTCTCAAAAGTCCGTCAGTTGAAGGAACGAACAGCTTTATCTTCTAAAATATCTTTTTTCTCTGAGAAAGACTGGACAGAACTTTTGCGGCTTCAGGAAAGTGTTTACGGACTTGTATCCAAATTGAGAGGGATAAGTCCGAAACTTACGGAAGAGGATTTAAGGGTATGTGCCTTTTTACGCGAGGGCGTTCAGCCTGCTTGTTTTGCTGATTTAATGAAACTGACTGTTGAGACTCTGACCCGGAGAATCTCCAGGATAAAAACGGAGAAACTGATGTTGGCAAACTCTAAAGAATCGTTGGAAGATATTGTAAAATCATTGTAGGTCTGAATTTGTCTGTAATTGGTAATGTGATGTTGCTGGTTATCAGTTGACTATGTTGCCGGGATGTCCGTGCTCGTCCGGTAAAATCCTTCTCTTTTATAGGCCTGTTCTATAACTTTGCAAACAAAAAAGTTACAGAACAATGAGCAACTTATTATTTAAAAAGTGGAATGATTTTAGTGGGTGGATTGTCTTTGTGATAGCAGCTTTTGTATATGGAATGACGATTGAACCTACCGCCAGTTTTTGGGACTGTCCCGAATTTATCTCGTGTGCCGAAAAGTTACAAGTGGGGCATCCGCCGGGTGCACCTTTCTATATGCTTGTTGGAAACTTGTTTACTCAGTTTGCTTCCGATCCGTCACAAGTGTCCTGGATGGTTAATTTTCTGAATGCGTTGCTGAGTGCCGGTTGTATCTTATTTCTTTTTTGGAGTATCACCCGCTTAGTAAGGTTCCTGATAATAAATGATGGGCAGAATTTATCGACGGCGGATGTTATTATCATTCTGGGGGCAGGGTTTGTTGGAGCCTTGGCATATACATTCAGTGACACATTCTGGTTCAGTGCGGTAGAAGGTGAAGTCTATGCCTTCTCTTCTTTTCTTACGGCACTGGTGTTTTGGATGATTCTTCGCTGGCAAGATGAGTCGGATTCGGTATATGGCGACCGTTGGCTTATCCTGATAGCTTATATCATAGGGCTGTCAATCGGAGTGCATTTGCTTAATTTACTCTGTATCCCGGCTATTGTGTTGGTTTTCTATTATCAGAAATATCGGACGATATCGCTTAAAGGAGTAGCTGCGGCAATTGCTATATCCGGTCTTCTCATTATATTTATTCTTTTTGTTTATATTCCGGGCATGGCTGATATGGGAGGCTGGTTCGAACTGCTTTTTGTCAATGTATTCGGGCTTCCTTTCCACACAGGGCTGATAAGCTTTTTAGCTTTAACATTTTTCGTACTGGCCGGAGCCATTTATCGTTTCCGAAAACGTATGTTGCATACTTCTTTATGGTGCTTGCTTATGCTCACCGTAGGTTATACCACCTATGCGGTGATACTGATTCGTGCCAACGCCAATACTCCGCTTAATGAGAATGCGCCGGACAATATTTTTACGCTCAAAAGTTATCTGAACCGAGAGCAGTATGAAAGTGCTCCCCTGCTTTATGGAAAAACCTACGCTTCCGAACCGGAATATGTGCCCGAGGGTGACTATTACAGAGTAAAAACCACAAAGGGGAGTGCTGTATATCGCCCGGATAAAGAAGAAGGCAAATATAAAATAATCCGGCATAAAGAAGATGTGTGCTATACTCAGAATATGCTGTTTCCCCGGATGTGGAGTGAGCGCATGGCTTCTTCTTACAAAAATTGGACAGGAGGAAACGAGGCCGCTCCCACACAAAAAGAAAACCTGACTTATTTCATTACCTATCAACTCAATTATATGTATTGGCGCTATTTCTTGTGGAACTTTGTAGGACGGCAGAATGATGTGCAGGGAAGTGGCGAACCGGAACATGGGAACTGGATAACAGGAATTTCCTGGTTGGATAATTTAAGATTGGGAGACCAGAGCTTGTTGCCGGAATCCCTGCGCCAGAACAAAGGGCACAATGTGTTTTACGGATTGCCGCTATTATTAGGACTGTTCGGCATCTATTGGCAATGGAACCGCAGCAAGAAAGGCAAACAGCAGTTTAGTGTACTGTTTTTCCTCTTCTTTATGACAGGATTGGCTATTGTGCTTTATCTGAATCAAACACCCGGTCAGCCGCGCGAACGGGACTATGCATACGCCGGTTCGTTCTATACTTTTGCTATCTGGATAGGGATAGGTGCTGCCGGATTGTGTGATGTGCTTCGCCGGAAAACGACTTCTACGATACAGGTTGGTGTATTAATGACAATCTGTTTATTGATTCCGGTGCAAATGGCCACTCAGACGTGGGATGACCATGACCGGAGTGCCCGTTTCACTTGTCGCGACTTTGGGGCTAACTATCTGATGACTCTTCCCGATACGGGAAATCCGATTATCTTTTGTAACGGGGATAATGATACTTTCCCATTGTGGTATAATCAGGATACGGAGGAAGTGCGCAGGGATGCACGTGTCTGCAACCTAAGCTACGCACAGACCGATTGGTATATTTATCAACAGCAATGTCCGTTGTATGATGCTCCCGGACTACCTATAAGTTGGAATAAGAATCAATATCAGGAAGGTAAAAACGAATATGTGGTCGTACGCCCGGAACTGAAAAAGCAAATAGAGGAATTGTACCGGAGAAATCCGGAGGAAGCACGTGACAGCTTTGGAGAAGACCCGTTTGAAATAAAAAATATCTTGAAATATTGGATATTCTCAGAGAGACAGGAATTTAATGTAATCCCTACGGATACGATAAATATCCATATTGATAAGGACGCGCTGCTTCGTTCGGGAATCATGCTTCCTGAAGCAATCCGGCATTTGAAGGGGGAAGAACTGAAAGATGCGATACCGGACAAACTTTATATTCCTTTAAAAGATATACGTATGCTGAACAAAGTAGATTTACTGATGCTGGAGATACTGGCGAACTGTAATTGGGAACGTCCGCTTTACCTTGCAATCTCCGTAGGGAGTGTCAGTAAACTGAAGTTTGACAATTACTTTGTGCAGGAAGGATTAGCATTCCGCTTTACGCCTTTTAACTATAAGAAGTGGGGAGATGCCGACGAAAACAGGCCTTATGCAGTAGATGTGGAAAGGCTTTATGACAATGTAATGAACAGATATAAATATGGCGGGCTGAATACCCCGGGGCTCTATCTGGATGAAACAACCCTGCGTACGTGTTGGTATCATCGCAGGCTTTTCGCGCAACTGGCCAAAGAACTGATAATACAAGGAGACCCTGCGCGTGCAAAGAAAGTACTTGCTTATGCGGAACAGGCTGTTCCGGGATATAATGTTCCCGAAACGTATGAAAGCGGTTCTTATAGCATAGCAACAGCCTATGCCGCATTGGGCGAAAAGATGAAAGCGATAACCCTGACAGAGCATTTGATAGCCGAAGCGGAAGATTATATCAACTGGGCTTTTTCATTAAAGGGAAACCGTATGGAAATGGTCCACAATGATTGTATCTATAAATTCTGGCAATGGAACCAATGTAATGAACTTCTGAAGGAGGTAGATGAAGAGAGATATAAAGAGAGCAACAGACGGTTTGAAGATAAATATGCACTATTTGCTCCAAACATGGGTTACAAGAACTAAAAACAAAAGCAGAATATGGGATCAAAAATAATGAAGCAGAAGGAGACAGAAACGGTATTTGGCAGGAGAAATTATGTGATTCTGCTAATTGGCTCGGTAATAATAATAGTAGGATATCTGTTCATGAGCGGTGAGGGGAGTACCCCCGCCGCCTACAACCCTGATATATTCAGCGGATTGCGTATAAGGGTAGCTCCCATCGTTTGTCTGACAGGGTATTTGATTAATATATTCGGTATCCTGTACCGGCCTGGGCGGGGCTGATTATTTCAAAGTTTTGCGTGCCTTAGAACCTCACCATCAGTTCCAATACAATCTTATCTTGTTCAGACTCTTTGGCAATACTGTTTTTGGCGTAGAAATACTTTTCGTAGTTCAGCCGGAGGTCTGTACGGAACGCTTTGCTGAGGCTGAAAGTGATACCTCCGGTTATACGGTGGCGTTTGTAGTCGGTGGTAGTCAAAGCGCCGGTTTCTTCATCAATGGCTTTCCCATCGCTTTGGCTGGTCATCATGTCGTAGCGTGCCAGAAAGGACATCTTGTTGAATACTTTTCGTAAAGGGAGGTCGTAATTGATAAAACTATTTACGGCATGCACGTTGTCATAGGCATTGTCTGCATAAGTTTTGTACAAATACTCTCCTTCAATATGGAAGCGTCCGAATTCATAGAAAGCACCGATATCATACGAGTTTATCCTTACCTCTTGTGGCTGGATGCTCTGTATACTTAAAGCCAGATTCAGCTTTTTGGCGAAAAGGAATTGTACTTTGGCGGAATAGTTTACCTCTTTGTGCCATTCTTTTTGATTAGTCAGTCCCGAACCATTGTAGAGTCCGCCTTCTAAGGTTACAGGTACTCCTGTGCCGAATTTATATCCCAATGTAACACCAACGTCACGTACATTACCAACTTGTTTCGCGATAAACGAACGGTTAGCGAAATATTGCTGATGTGGAGAGCGGTGGGCGTCGATTGTAAATGGTACTCGCATTTGTCCTGCGGTGACGGTCAGGTCTTTTATCGGGAAAAGGCGGGCGTAGGCATCCAACATTTTGATTTGTCCTTCATCGGAGAGATCAATTTCCGCCTTATAAGCTACGATAGGCAATACATTTCCGGTAATGCTGATGCGTGCGTTGCGTACTTCGAAACGACTGGCAGCCATTTCAGTCTGATACTCAAACTTAGTACGGATAGTACCGTGTATTTCCGGCAGGTAATCCTTTGTTTCCAACTCTTCTTTATCAATCTTCTTTCCGTCCTCGTTGCGGTACGGCGTCTGGGCGTTTGCTGCCAGTGACAGCAGGGTGATGAGCAGCATGAATACGCTTTTCTTCATAATCATTAGTTGTAGTCGATTAATTAATGGCGGCAAAGTTCAGACATGTGTGTTATGTTTTTGTGTCATGCATGTTTCGTTTTGATTACAATCATCTTTATCTCTTCATTTCAGTGGCGATATTGCCCTTGAGAACCCATTTTCCTTCACTTTTATTAAAGGAGGTAACATAAACGAAAAAACGTGTTACACAAATATGAAGAATCTCTCTGAAAAAAGCATTCTTTTGTAACCGTTTCCAATTAGTGAGTGATATGCATGGAAAAATACATGAAATTGTAGATGAATAGATATACAATGAAAAACCTTTTAAATAATTATCAGATGAAACATTTATTCAAAATTTCCCTTTGCGCGTTGGCATTTACCATAGGCGCAAATAACGGGTTCGCACAAAGCGGCGAAACAGGATTGAAGGATGCTTATAAAGATTACTTCTCTATTGGCGTGGCTGTTAATATGCGTAATATCGCAAATCCCGAACAGATTGCCATTATCAAAAAAGACTTTAACAGTATTACGGCAGAAAACGACATGAAGCCGCAACCCACCGAGCCTGCCTACGGACAGTTCAACTGGGAGAATGCCGACAAGATCGCCAACTTTTGCCGTAGCAACGGTATCAAACTTCGCGGGCATTGCTTGATGTGGCATGCCCAGATAGGAGAGTGGATGTATAAGGATGAAAAAGGCAATCTTGTGTCGAAAGAGAAATTGTTCCAAAATATGAAGCACCACATCACAGCCATCGTGGAACGTTATAAAGACGTGATATATGCGTGGGACGTGGTGAACGAAGCTATCTCCGATGGTGGCTGGCAGGGTGGCCGGCGAGGCATGGGAGAGCAACCAAGTCTATATCGTAATTCCCCCCTTTATCAGATTGCCGGTGACGAGTTCATTAAGAAAGCCTTTATTTATGCCCGTGAGGCCGACCCTAATGTACTCCTTTTCTATAATGACTATAATGCTGCCGATCCTGGAAAGCGTGACCGTATCTATAATATGGTAAAATCCATGAAGGAAGAAGGTGTGCCCATTGATGGTATCGGCATGCAGGGACATTACAATGTCTACGGTCCGAGCATGGAAGATGTAGATGCTGCCTTGACAAAATACTCTACGATAGTGAAACATATTCATATTACCGAGTTGGATATTCGTGCCAATCAGGAAATGGGAGGACAGCTCAACTTCAGCCGTGACGGCGGCAATATCAGTCAGGTAGTGAAAACGCTTCAGGAAGATCAGTATGCTCGCCTGTTTAAAGTGCTTCGCAAGCATAAGGATGTGGTAGACAATGTTACTTTCTGGAATCTTTCCGACCGCGACTCATGGCTCGGCGCACGCAATTATCCGTTGCCTTACGATGAAAATTATAAGCCGAAACGTGTCTATAGCATCATTAAGGATTTTGATCCAGCACACGATAATGCTGTGGTGAAAGAAGATTTCCGTCCTTCTGTGCTTAATCAGCCCGGACAGCAGTATCCTATGGTTAATTCGCAAGGATATGCCCGCTTCCGTGTAGTTGCTCCTGATGCCAAATCAGTCATTGTCAGCCTTGGACTGGGTGGTCGTGGCGGTACAGTTCTCCGCAAGGATAAAGAAGGTGTATGGGTGGGTACTACAGATGGCCCTATGGACGAGGGATTCCATTATTACCATCTCACTATCGACGGTGGCGTGTTTAATGACCCGGGCGCCAAGAATTATTACGGTTCTTGCCGATGGGAAAGCGGCATTGAGATTCCGGCTCATGACGAAGATTTCTATGCCATGAAACAAGTGCCTCACGGCAATGTTCAGCAGGTTTATTTCTATTCCAAGAGTACGGACACTCACCGTCGTGCATTTGTTTATACACCGCCCACTTATGGCAAGGATAAGAAGAAGTATCCGGTTCTCTATTTACAGCACGGATGGGGAGAAGATGAAACGGCATGGTCCAACCAGGGACATGCGAATCTGATTATGGACAACCTGATTGCCGAAGGCAAGATTGAACCGTTCATCATCGTAATGACGTATGGTATGACGAATGATGTGAAATTTGGGCATATCAAAGAGTTCACGGCTAAGGAGTTTGAAACGGTACTGGTGGACGAACTGATACCTTATATTGATAGTAACTTCCGTACACAAGCCGACAAGAAGCACCGTGCTATGGCAGGGCTTTCTATGGGTGGTTTTGAGACGAAACTGATTACTCTGCGCCGTCCGGAGGTATTCAATTACTATGGACTGTTGAGCGGTGGTACTTATGCACCGGACGACATCAAGGATAAAAAGCAGGTGGAATCCATCTTCATCAGTTGCGGAAGCAAGGAGAATCCGGATGGTGTGACTAAGGCTGTGAACGACCTCAAGGCTGCCGGTTTCAAGGCAACGTCGTTCGTTTCTCCCGATACGGCGCATGAATTCCTGACTTGGCGTAGAAGTTTGTATCACATGGCACAGTTGCTTTTCAAATAAGGATATGCCTTAAAAGATAAAAATAAAGTCCCTCAAGAGTTGGATATGAACTGCACTCTTAAAGTTTTATGTCTAACTTTTGGGGGCAGTTCTTTCAACAATAAACTTTGTTTTAGTAGGAGCTATATTCTTTTTTCCTTATTTTTGCATTTATAATAAAATGCGGAAACCATACTAATGAAAAACAGAATCATATCTCTACTTCTTTTGCTATTTAGCACACTTCCGGCAACTGCCGAATATTTCCGTAATTTGGGCTTGCAAAATGGACTATCACAACCTTCGGTTTTGAGTATTGCCCAAGATGGATTGGGACGGATGTGGTTTGGAACGCAGGAAGGCATCAATATGTATGATGGAGAGCAAATCACTTATGTCAAAGGTGAAATTACAGATGCGGATGGAGAAAAACTTTGGATCGGTAATTATGTACCTTTCATTGTTCATGATATCGATGGCGATATTTTCTTCATAGCTGATAATAATTTGTTTGGCTATGACATTCATGCCTCCACATTTAAGCAATATACGACAGACAATACTACTACCGCTTTGGCTGTCTATCAGAATGAAATATGGTATGCCCGGAAAGATTCTCTTTTCGCTTATGATTGCCGACAGCACACCGTCCGGTCGAAAGTGAAACTTCCTCCTTATACCGTAAACACGCTGGCAATTAGCGAAACCAATATATATGTCGGCATGATGGAAGGAATGTATATCATTCCCCAAAACACACTCCAACCATCCCGGTTTTTACTGGAAAATATAGATGTATATTGCATTTTCGAGAGTTCGGACGAAGAAGTGTGGATAGGCACTCGCATGCAAGGATTGTATCGGCTCAAGGATAATGTATTGCAAAAAGTTCCTTACGCACTTACCGGAAGTGCTGGGATCCGCAATATGCAGATACGTGCCTTTGTCGAGGATGATGAGCATAATATTTGGTTTGGAACTTTCGTTGGTTTACAAAAGTATGATGTCCGGAAGCAAACCTATACACTGATACAGATACCTCAGTATGTGGGGGGCTTAAATCATCCTTCCATTTTTTCTCTTTATACTGACCAACAAGGAACTATCTGGATAGGAAGTTTCTATGGAGGAGTGAACTATTTTACTCCCGACCGCAGTGGATTTGTACACTATGACTACCAGGCCGGAAATCTTTCCAACCTATATTATTCATATATTGGTGAGATGACGGCTGATAAACATGGAAATCTTTGGGTCAGTACTGACGGAGGAGGTTTAGGTTGCATAAATGAAAACTGGGAACTGGTACATCAATTTACGGCGGGGGGGGCGAACTCTATTCCGCATAACAATGTAAAGAGCATCTGCTATGACCGGGAGAATGACTACCTGTATATCGGAACCCACCTAGGAGGATTGTCACGTTATGATTTTCAGAAAAAAAGCTTTTATAATTATCTGGAACATCAGTTGGAAAATACTCCGGTTCCGCGCCATTTCATCTATCAGGTCAAGATGTGGAATGGTAAACTTTATCTTTCTTCCCGTGAAGGTGTTTTTCAACTCGATCCGGTGACTAATCACTTTACGTTTCTGTTCAAACCGGAGTCTTACTGTATAAATTTTGATATTGATGCAGAAGGGAACTTCTATGCTAACCAGGCAGACAGAGTTGTGATCGTCCCTCTTTCTGATGTTACTCAAAGAAGTACTCTCAAGCTGCAGGATATGGGCTATAAGGGCAGCATATCGCATGTGCGGGTGACAAAAGACGGTGCATATATCTGTACGTTAGGAAGCGGATTACTGTATTATGATCGGAATACCAGAAAAATGATTGTTTATAATACGGAGAACAGCACATTGCCCAGCAATTATTGCTACAATGTGAAACAGACTGCCAGCAATAAGTTTATCCTTACCGGAGACCGGGGAATCATACTTTTTGATCCGAAAGAGCAGTCATTTACCAGCTTGGGACAGAAAGAAGTCTATCTCAAGGCTCCGATCATCCGGGATTGCGGGATTTATGTCTCTTCGGACAATAAAATCTATATTGGAGACACAAAAGGGGTTACTCTTTTGGCAGAAGAAGAATTTCATACTTCCCAGGTAGAGATAAGTTCTCTTTATTTCTCTACTCTTCATGTTAACAATCGGTTGATAGAACCGTCGCCTGAAAATAAAATACTCACTGCAGCGCTTCCTTTTACGAAGAAGTTAATGCTGGATACTGAAGAAAATAATCTGCTTATCAAGTTTGCCCATTCTGATTATCAGAACAAATATGCGCAGCAAGGCTTTGAATATAAATTGGAAGGATTGGATAGAGCCTGGACATTTACTCCGACTCCGGAGGCCAGATATACAAACCTCGATCCGGGCGATTATACACTTTATGTACGTATGGCGTATGCTTCCGGTCAGCTTCCTATTCAATTGGCTATTCATATTGCCACTCCTTGGTATGCCACTTGGTGGGCATGGATATTCTATATGATTACAATTGTTTCGGGTATCACTTATTATGCCCGAAACCGATTCGCAAAACAGGCTTTGGCGCAATCGCTGGAAAAAGAGCGTATCGAAAAACAGCATATAGAAGAAATGAATCATGCCAAGCTGGTATTTTTTACTAATGTGAGTCACGAATTCCGTACTCCATTGACACTGATTGTCAGCCATATTGATACTTTGTTGCAAAATCAGCTGCTTCCTCCGCAAGTATACAACAAGATATTGAAAATAAAGCAGAGTGCACAGCAGATGACTAATTTGGTTTCTGAACTTTTGGACTTCAGACGATTTACCCAGAACCGCTTTATATTGCAAATAGAGAAGCGGGATATAGGGAAATTCCTGAAAGAGATATTTCTTTCGTTCAGTGACTTTGCACATCAACGTAACATTTGTTATGATTTTCAGTGCAATCCGGTGGAAATAGTGTGCTGGTTTGATGCTAAACAATTGGAGAAAGTGTTTTTTAATTTGCTTTCAAATGCTTTTAAATATACCCCTGACGGAGGGAAAATAGGTATGATAATTGCCACTGATAACGGTAATGTGAAGATACAGATTTGCGATACCGGTAGTGGCATCTCAGATTTGGATTCCGCCCGTATTTTCGACCGCTTTTATCAGGGCGGGAATCAGAAGGGAAACGAACAATCTCCAGGTACGGGCATCGGTTTGGCTTTGACCAAAAGCATCGTAGAAAAACATCATGGGGCAATTTCTGTAGAAAGTGAGGTAGGGAAGGGCAGCACTTTTACAATTACTTTATCGCTCAACATGAGTATCTATAAGGAAGACGAACATATTCAATTTGTTGATAGTGTATCTGATATGATGACTACTACAGGACCATTGTTAGGCGAGAAAATAGCCTCTTTTTATGAAGTGCCTGTACCGGAAGACTCACTATTGCAGGAAACGGCAAAAGAGAACGACAGGAAACTGTTGTTGGTGGAAGACAATAAAGAACTGCTGCAAATCTTGAAACAGCTTTTTGAACCTTTCTATCAAGTCTACTTGGCGAATAATGGAAAAGAAGGGCTTGCTCAAGCCTACGAGCATAAGCCGAGTCTGATTATATCGGATATTATGATGCCTGAAATGACTGGAATTGAAATGTGCCTGCAAATAAAGAATAATGTTGATTTGTGCCATATTCCTATTATTCTGCTTACTGCGCTCAACAATACGGAGCAGAGTATTGAGGGGTTGAATCGTGGGGCGGATGACTATATAAGCAAACCTTTCAATGCACAGTTGCTTTTGGCAAGAGCTAATAATCTGGTAAGGAACAGATTGCTGATACAACATCAGCTTCGTAAGAAACCTCTGTCGGAAATAGATTTGACCAGCATCAATCCGCTGGATCAGGAGATGTTGCGCAAAACGTCACAAATCATCGAGGAACATATTGACGATCCTGATTTTGATATACCGGAATTATGTAAGGAAGTTGGTATAGGTCGTTCTTTGCTGTATTCCAAATTTAAAGCTTTGACGGGCATGACTCCTAATAACTTTGTACTCAATTACCGCTTGAAACATGCTGCAACTCTTCTTCGTCGATATTCTGATTTGCCGATTGCGGAGGTGAGCGATCGCTGTGGATTCAGTTCGCCAGTGTATTTCAGCCGTTGTTTCAAAAATCAGTACGGGTGTACGCCACAGAGTTATCAGAAAAGAAAAGATTCGGAGGTTTAGGCACGGATTACACGTAATTCGTGCCTAAGATAAATTCATAATCATTTAGAAATCTATAGGATATCCGGCAGCTTGAGCGATTTTTGTAGGTATCTCTGTGTTGTCTATACGCCCTTGAAACAGATCTGCTCCGGCTCCAATGGCAAATACTGGAACATAACCGGCTGAATGTCCTCCGCTGGTCCAGCCTACAAGAGCTATTTCATTGATGATACGTTTAGCTTCCGATGCTATCGGTTCGTCTTGTGCATATTCGCTCTTTTCCAGCTTCATCTCCTGATGCATCAGGCTTTTTTCATGAACCGTTTTCAATCGGGCTTCCTGCTCGGCAGTTAGTTCTATCTTATCCCAGAAACCGAAATTGTCTTTCAAGGCCTGTCGTATGGTTTCCCAGCTCACTTGATTGTTGGTCTTGGCGCGCATTTCGTTGACGATACGGGTGAAGCCGTTTTCGCTGACTTTTTGGTTTTTCAATACCTGTAGATTCAGGTCATAAGTGCCTGTGCCCAGTACAAAGCCTCCGGTTTCGTGATCGGCAGTGACAACTATCAGTGTTTCATCCGGATGTTGCGAATAAAACTCATAAGCTATCTTGATGGTATTATCGAAGTCTATTATTTCATGAAATGTGGTTGCAGCATCATTGCTGTGGCAGGCCCAGTCAATTCTTCCCCCTTCTACCATCAGGAAAAAGCCTTTGGATAAATCTTTTGACAAGAAATTGATGGCGGAACGGGTGATGTCCTGAAGAGTCATATCTCCCTTTTTACGGTCGATTGCATAAGGAATGGCTACAAATTCACTTTTAGAGGCTTCTTCAGTTTGCAGTAGGAGCATCTTATCAGCTTTTTTGCTCTGTTTCAGATAATCTTTATAACCGCGTGCGATGGTATATCCGTTTTTGCCGGCCATCTCATATAAGTTGTCAGTCGTGGGATTGTTCTTGTCTGTTGCATCCCGGAAGTCGGAACCGGCATAGAAATCGAAGCCGGTCTTATATAAGTCTTTTCCGATCTCGTGATAAAGTGTACGCTTAGCGGCATGTGCGTAAAAGGCTCCGGGAGTTGCATGGTTGACGGTGACGCTGGTGGCAATGCCCACCCGGCAGCCTTTATTCTTTGCCCATACAGCTACACTGCTAATTGGGGGTTCCTGATCCTTCAATACGCCAATTGCGCTGTTTTGGGTCTTACGGCCGGTAGCAAGTGCTGTACCTGCGGCAGCCGAGTCTGTAACCCTGTTTGTGGCAGAATTGGTAATTGCGACGGTAGAATAGGGGAACTGAGTAAATAGTAAAGGGGCAATTCCCATTTTCCCTTCCAGTTCTGCCCGATAGATTTCTGTACCTTGCACTTGGTTGACGCCCATTCCGTCGCCAATAAAGTAGAATACATATTTGGCTTGTTGCGCATAGCTCCAGCAGATGGATAAGACTAGCAAAAGTAATAAAGATGAAAGTTTTCTCATAATATTTATTTTTAGTGATTTGTTTGAATTCCTTTTATTTCTCGTTACGTAGTGAGTGATGTCCGTCGATTGGGAATGGTTTACCACTCCATGCTTTCTGGGAAGTCCACTCTGCTGCTTGATCGCTCCAGAAGGGATGGGTAACAGGCAGAGCTAATGGCATAAATACCAATGCAGTCATATAGAGACTACCATTATTGGTGTAGTAGTTAGCCAGTTCTGGCTGGTGTCCGGCAAAACCTAGCCTAAGGAAATTTTTATCATCGAAATTCCCTTCTATACTAAACATATTCCGCATGACTGTACTCAGTGCACTACGCACCTGCCCGTTACTTAGCTCTTCTGGTAATCCATATTTCCAGCTAGCTAATGCCAACGTCTGGAAAGCTCCCATGCGATATATCACTGAACGTCCGAAGGCAGGATAAGTTCCTTCCGGTGAAATCAGGCGTTCGATGAAAACATTGAACCGTTGCATACGGCAAATAGCCAGTACAGTGCTGACGGGAGTCTGAAACTTTTTTGCTTTGCAAACTTCTAATATTTCCACATACATGGGATGAATGACATAAGAATTGTAATAATCTAAAGCAAATTCCGGCCCGTCTGAATACCAACCGTCACTTAAATACCACTCGTTGAGTTTGTTCACTGCCACAGTAAGTGCAAATCGGTCGGCTTCCTCGCCAATCGAGAGTAAAAAAACTTCGGTCATGGCACGGAACAACAGCCAGTTATTGTAAGCTGGGCGGATGACACGCAATCCTTTGAAACATTGGATGTAACGTTGCCGGGTGGTTTCATCCAACAACTTCCAGGTGGCATCTGGCGCACGAAGAAAACTTTCGGCAATGTAGGCTGCGTCTACCAGAATTTGGGTTGGTCCTTCCCATAACAAGTAATCCGGGCTTTGGGGATCTACAGCATTCTTGTATGCTTGTAGTGCCCACTCCTGCAATTGGCGGCGTTGCTGCCCTTCGGCTGTATTATCTGCAGGTAGCGATAACCAGGGAGAGATGCCTGCCATTAGCCGTCCAAAGGCCTCCATGTAGGCTACGCGTTTATCACGTCCATCCCATGTGGGGCTAAGTTCCAACTGCATATTCTTTTGCAGTTCACCTTTACTCATGTTTTCCAAAATGGGTTGTGCTATCTTATAACAGAGGTCAGCCCATTGTTGTCTGTCGCTTGGAGGTTCTTCCACTTTTCTTTTTGCAAATGTGTCTCCCAGAAGGCAGAAAGAAAAGACGGCTAAGAGGATAATTCTTGTTTTCATATATAATAGTTGTTTTTAATGGTTTACTTCTTCTTTGAAATATTATCGCTGCAATATTAGTGCTATTAAATAGAACGGGATTGCAGTATTGTACGGAATATATGTGATTATTGTCGAGGAGTATTTTTACAAAGATGTGACATTGAAACAGGAATGACGTGTACATCTATGAAAATTTTCCTGAATCCTATTAAAAATGTCCACGGATAATTTTCATTGTTTCTTTGGATGATTTGGATAATGTTTATAAGATGAAAAGGCGTAAACTTGCAGCGTTAATAACAACTAATCTTTAAAATATTTATGAAAAGAAAACTCAAGCATTGCAGCTCTCTCCCCAAAAGAATGGTATTGGGAGCATCGTTAGCTTTAATTGCTACCGGATCACTATGGGCGACAGGAAACAGTTCAATATCACCCCATACTGATATGGTAGAGAGTATCACACAACAAAAAGCGATAAAAGGTAAAGTTTTGGATGCACAAGGTGAGCCTATTATTGGTGCTAACGTAATTATAAAAGGTACGGGCAGTGGAGTCATAACAGATATTGATGGAATTTTTACGCTTGACAATGTACCGGTCGGCAGTGTTGTTCAGATTTCTTATATTGGATATCTGACTAAAGAAGTTAAAGTTGCCAGCAATACTATGGAACTGAAAATAGCCTTGACGGAAGATACGCAATCACTGGATGAAGTCGTGGTTGTAGGATATGGTTCTGAAAAGAAAGTAAACCTGACAGGTTCTGTCGCCAATATCAATATGGCGGAAATGAGTGAAAGCCGTCCGATTACAGATGTATCACAGGGATTGGCGGGTATGGCTGCCGGTGTGCAGGTTACTTCCAGTTCAAACAAACCGGGTGATAACACGGCGTCTATAATGATTCGTGGTCAAGGAACCCTGAATAATTCGGCACCACTTGTCATTATTGATGGAGTAGAAGGTTCATTAAACAGCGTGCAACCTCAGGATATTGAGAATCTATCGGTTTTGAAAGATGCTGCATCAGCAGCTATTTATGGTTCGAGAGCTGCTAATGGTGTTATTTTGATTACTACACGCAGTGGCAAGCAGGGTAAGACAAAAGTTGATTACAATGGCTATCTCTCTTGGGAATCTGTAGGAAAAACCTTTGATTTAGTGTCTAACTATGCTGATTACATGGAATTGATTAATGAAGGTTTTTCCAATTCAAACTTGCCAACCAAATACTCGGATGATGCCATCAAATTGTGGCGTGCCAATGAAGGAAAAGATGCGTTGAAATATCCAAATACAAGTCTGATGGATGAGTTGTTTAAAACATCTTTGAGTAACAACCATAGTGTTTCAATTAGCGGTGGTTCAGATAAAGTCAAGTTTTATACTTCTTTTGGCTTCCTGCACTCACCGGGGGTGATGGATAATTCTGGTTATAAAAAAACGCAAGCACGCGTTAATCTGGACATTGACGTAACTTCTTGGTTGAAGATCGGAACTAATATTAATGGATATGTATCTTTTACGGAGCAGGGTACGAATAAGATGGAAGATGTCTTCACTTACGCTGCCGCTACTTCTCCGGGTATGGTGTTTCGCGCTCCTGATGGTCGGTTGGGTTCTGTAAACAATGACCAGGATGATGCACAAAATGCGGCGAATAATCCTATTTATCGTTTATATAACACTGCGGGAGATATCCAGGAGCGGTATGTGAAAAGCCGTTTTTACGGAACATTGACTCCTTTCAAAGGATTTACGCTGACCGGATCATTCAATTATATGCATCGTAATAAGACGGATGATTCTAAACCGGTATTTCTGGAGCAATGGAATTTTCTGAACGATGTGGTTGCTTCTACTGGCATTGGCAAAACTCATATCATGAACAGTGATTATAAATGGAATGACTATCTGATGGATGTGACTGCTGCTTATCAGAATAAGGTTTCCAAACTGGATTATAGCGTTATGGTGGGAGCCAGTCAGGAACTGTTCCGGTATAAGTGGTTCAAGACAACCAAGCAGGACTTGCTGGATCCCGGATTAGGAGTGATTGACGGCGCCACCGGAGCCGCTTCGTCTTCAGGTAATACGGTGGAATGGGTGATGCGTTCCTACTTCAGTCGACTGAAATTGAACTGGGATAACAAATATCTGTTTGAAGTGAATCTCCGTGCCGATGGTTCTTCCCGTTTTATGGAGGGTAACCGTTGGGGATATTTCCCTTCAGCTTCCGCTGCCTGGAGAATCAGTGAAGAACCTTTCGTGAAAGATTTTTTAGGAAAACTGACATTGAGTAATCTGAAACTACGCGCTTCGTATGGTGTGTTGGGTAACAATGCGTTGAGAAGTAAGAATGCAGATATTGAAGGTAATTATGATGCTCAATCTTTATATTCGGCATCCAACTATATCCTGAATAATAATATAGCTACCGGAGTGGCTATGCAGGCTATTCCTAATGGAAACCTGACTTGGGAAAAGACGAAAATCTTTAATGTAGGGGTGGATTTTGGTTTGGCAAATAACCGTTTTAACGGTACGGTCGAATATTTCCACAAAAAGACGGAAGATATCCTGATTGACCTTCCGGCTCCGCTTGTGAACGGGAATGCGTCTATTCCAAGGCAGAATGCAGGCATAGTGGTGAACAAAGGTGTGGAAATTAGTTTGGGCTGGCAAGATAAGATAAAGGATTTCTCTTATTTCGTGAATGGTAATGTCACCTTTATAAACAATGAGGTAACCAAGTTTAAGGGTAATGAGAGCGCTATCACTAATGCTGATATGATTAAAGAAGGTTATTCGATAAATGTTCAGTATGGCTATGTTGTTGATCGTATTGTACAGACACAGCAGGATTTAGACTTCGTGCAGCAGTTGGTGGATAATACTCCGATTGACCCAAGTACAGGCAAGCCTAAAAAAACATTTCCCTCTAATCGTCCGGAACTGGGAGACTTGCTATATAAAGATTTGAATGGTGATGGTGTGATTAATGATGATGACCGTACGATTATCGGTAATGGAGCTACTCCGAAATGTACTTTCGGCTTGAACCTGGGAGGGGCTTATAAAGGTTTCGATTTCTCTGTTCTCTTACAGGGAGTCACCGGGGTGGAAACTTATTGGCTGGATAATTATTTTCGTCCGGTTGTTCGCCACAGTTATCAGCTCAACAAGAAGATAGCAGATGGTCGTTGGTATGAAGGTATTCAGGGATCAGCTCGCTATCCCCGCTTACTGGAATTCAGTGATAACAGGAATACATTGATTAGTGACTTCTGGATTCAGAATAGATCATTCCTTAAAATTAAGAATATCCAGTTAGGATACACCTTTACGAGAACGGTGTTCCCATCTCTGCCTATAGAGCGTGTGAGAATCTACGGTAGTTTAGAGAACTTCTTTACGTTTACCAAATACGATGGTCTGGACCCGGAAGTGTCTGGCGTCGACTACCCTTCTATGAGACAGGCTGTTATTGGAGTTAATCTTTCATTTTAAATTGATGTTTTATGAAAAAGTATAGAATAATATTAGGTGCGTTTGTTGCATCAATGTGCTTGAATAGTTGTTATGATCTGGACAGGTATCCGGCTGACCAAATAAGCGATGGGATCTTCTGGCAAACAGAAACTCATGCTAAACAAGGAATGATGGGAGTATATGCAGCTCTCAGAGAAGATAATGCTTTTGGAATGAGATTTGCTTATGATTGTATGTCGGATATAGGTGTGGGGTACGATTCTCAGGGTTTCGGACCGGTTATCTTAGGTACTTATAGTGACCGGCATGCCTTAGTGGAGGATAAATGGAAGTCCCTTTACGACGGGGTGATGAGAGCCAATCTGGTGCTACAAAAGGTGCCTGGGATAGAAAGTATGAGTGAAGAACTTAAAACCCAATATTTGGCAGAAGCCAGATTTCTGCGTGCCTTGTATTATTTCGAACTCTATAATTTCTATGGAGCATTGCCTCTGTATGACGAAAGTGTAAACTTGAGTACAGACTATAATGACTTAAAGAAGCCTAGAAGCTCTGAAGAGCAAGTCGTACAGTTCATCCTTGCTGACTTGGATGCCGCCGTCAATAGTAATCTTCCTGTAAAGAGGATACAAGATGATTATGGGCGCGTGACACTGGGAGCCGCTTATGCGTTGCGTGGAAAAGTATATCTGTATACGAAAGAGTATGCAAAAGCCGCCAAGGACTTCGAGGAAATTATATTGGATCCATCGGGCAGAGGATATAATTACTCTTTGTATGCTGATTATGCTAAGTTATTCACTCCGGAAGGCGATCAAAGCGATGAAATGATTTTCGCTATTCAGAACTCAGGAGGTGTAGGCAAAGATTATGGTATGCCAATGACCTTCTATATGGGCAGCCGTGCTACGTATGGCAGTTGCTGGAACGTGGTGCTACCGTCCGCTACGCTGGTGGGTATGTACGAGTATAAGGATGGCAAACCTTTTGACTGGGAAGAAGTAATTCCGGGATTCAGTAGTACGGACGTGAAGGACAAGACTTTTGTATCGGTACTTGCAGAAGGAGGTAAAACGGTTGCGTCTTATCCCGAATACAAGGACAGGTTGCTTGAAATGTATCCGAAACGTGACCCGAGAATGAGCGAAACCATCATTATGCCTTATACCACTTATCCGGGATGGGTAAACAATCAGCCTAAGACTTGTGAGTTTATAATTGCCCGGAATATAGCTCCGAATGAAACAAATGGCTTCATTCGGTTGAGCCCTGCCAGAACAGAGTCGTATATTTTCCGGAAATTCGTGCCCGAAGGCAATATGAATGGAGCGATAAATAATAGAGAACATACTCCTATTAACTTTCCGATACTCCGTCTGGCAGATGTGTTCCTAATGTATGCAGAGTGCAAGAATGAGTTGAATGACCAAGCTACGGCAGTAGAATATATTAATAAAGTGCGCCAACGCCCTTCTACCAATATGCCTGCTATCAACAGTGGTCCTGCATGGCTGAAAGCTTCTTCTAAAGAAGAGGTATTGACACGCATCAAACACGAAAGAGCCGTTGAACTTATTGCGGAAGGACATCGTTGGTTCGATCTTCGTCGCTGGGGTGTTGCCTTGGAAGTATTGCCGGGAGACGTATACGGAATAACCGGACGGAGACTGGTAACTCGCGTATTCACAGAGAAAGATTTGTTGTGGCCCGTACCGGGAGTGGAAATTGAAAGGAATCCGGATTTGAAACCTAATAATCCGGGGTGGAATTAATAATTGAATTAAAAATATATGTTTATGAAAAAGTTAAAGATGTTATTTGGTTTATTACTGGGAACGATGATATTGACATCATGTTCTTCTGATTTATTGAATACTAACGTTGACGGCCCTATGACCAGAAGTATCCTTTCTACTGACGATTTTGGTCAAACAATGATTTTGGGAGCCCATAAGTGCAATGATATTGTTAAGCTACAGGATGCTGTCGATTATGGGATAAGTAATTTTGAAGTAGATATTCATGTTTCCAGAGAGAGTGGTACTCCTGTTTTGATGATTGGGCATGAGCTGGAAACTTCAACAGGCCAAACTTTTGAGGAGTATATGGATGATCTCCTTGTAATGAAACCTGATTTTAATTTTTTATGGCTTGATTTTAAGGATTTGAGTACGGCTGAGAATGAAGCGATTATTCGTGAAACCTTGTATCGCTTAGACAGCAAATATAATATCAAGCATCGTGTTTTGGTTGAAAGTCGTTATATTACGCATCTGACCTCATTTGCAAATGATGGATGGCATGTAAGTTTTTACTCTACCTGGAGTAGTCTGGTAGGAAAAACCGAACAAGAACAAAAGGAAATTTGTGATGGTTGGCTGAAATCTATGCAGGAAAATAATGTTGATGGAATAAGTTTTGATTCTGACGTCTATCAGGCTATGAAAACGAACTTTGAGAATGCGCAAGTCAATAACAGGCCTGTAAGACAATATTCGTGGAATTATAGAATCTATTATAATGAACCGGACATTTATGAAAAAATAAAGAAATACAGTCATTTGACCGTTCTCATAATAGGTTTTCCTAATGAAGAAATTCCGAAATTAATCATGGATGTACAATTTGCAGATAAGGGGATAGCTACTAATATGAATGAAGAAATATCTTCTTTGCCCATTGTAGAAGGAACGACGAATGCCATAGAAACACGTTGGAATAGTTCGTATGAGAAATATGAGGCCGTTTTTGATGGAAGTAATTTTTTCTATATTCCTTATAGTAAAGAAGATGCTATTGGTAAGGCTATGAAAGGGATGTTTTCTATGGAAATCCTATTTTCTCCTGATGGAGGAGTAAATCCATTCTCCTCAATGGAAAGCGGTGGATTAGGGTATGAAATTACCAGCGGTAGCCAACTGGCGTTTTATTATAGGGCAAATAATAAGTGGGTATTGCCAAATAATAATTTTCAGACTCCCATTCAATTAGGAAAAGATATTTATTACCATGCTGTTGTTACATACGATAAAACAACTTTCAGGATGTATATTAATGGTACTAAAGTGAAAGAAGTAAAAGTATCCGGAACATTCAATTTCCCCAAAAAAGACCAAGCACCTGATTATCTGTTAGGAATTGGTGGAGATTATCGTGATACGGCTACTCCTTCAATACAAAATTCTTTCATTGGAAAGATTGTATATGCTAAATTGTATAAAGGAGTATTGAGTAACTCAGATATAACCAATTGAATCAATAGGTTTTAGATAATGAGATTATAAATGTAGGAATTTCCTGATTGTATTCTCATACTGAACAAGTAGAAGAATCTGTAAGCATTCAAGTTTATGTATACAGATTCTTCGTTTTGTTTATAACTATAAAATAAATTACCATGAAAATGTTTATCAGACTATTTATATGCTTGTTCTTTCTGGGAGGCAGTGCATTAGCGCAGGATATTTCTCCTATCCTTAAATTTGGGCTGTTTGCCGATACACAGTATGCAGACTGCCCCTCGGAAAATGCACGATTTTATAGGCAGGCATTGCAGAAACTGGATACTTGCATCAATTATTTCAATCAGCAGAATGTCCGGTTTACTATTAATCTGGGGGATATTATTGACAGGAAGAACAGTGATTTAAAAAAGATAATGTCCTCTCTCGCTCATCTTAATAATGAGATTTATCATATTACGGGTAATCATGATTATAAAGAAGTGACAGATAATTCTGTTCTCTATCGACAGTTGAGTATGCCTTCCGAATATTATTCGTTCAAGAAGCAAAATTGGGTTTTCATCATGTTGAACACCAATGAAGTGTCAGCTTATGCTAATGTAACGGGAACTGAAAAAGAACAGGAATTGGCTGAAATGCTGGAGCAGATAAGACAAACCGGGGGAAAACAAGCCTACAGGTGGAATGGAGGAATCAGCAGAAAGCAGATGAAGTGGCTGGATGACTTGTTGGTAAAATGTGAAAGGAATCATAACAATGTACTGATCTTTACACATCATCCGCTTTATCCACAGAGTGAATTTACGGCTTTAAACAATATGGAAATTTTGAATACGATTTCGAAATATCCATGTGTAAAAGCTGTATTTTCAGGACATCATCATACCGGGGCATTTGGTTATTACAAAGGAATCCCGATGATTACACAGGAAGGCATGATAGAGACGGAAGCGCAAAATGCATACTCCATAGTAGAGATTACTCAAGATTCTATTCTTGTGAAAGGACATGGAAGAGTACCTTCGCGTTCATTCAAGTATTCGCATCTGCCTTATTGGAAAGATATTCAGACGACTTCTGTAAATACGGAAAATCCTCGAACTTCTTTTATGACGTATGCCAACCGTGCGCAGGCTATGACCGGGCGGTATGAAGAAAGTTCGTATTATAAACTTTTGAATGGTATTTGGAAATTCTATTATGTGGATTCCTATAAGGAGCTTCCGGCTGATATCGTGGATACTACGGCTACTGTGGTCGGATGGAAGAGGATCAAAGTTCCAGGGAACTGGGAGCTACAGGGTTATGGAACTGCCATCTATACCAATCAGTGTTATGAGTTTCAATCGAGTAATCCGCAGCCTCCTCAATTGCCGGAAGAAAATCCGGTGGGTGTTTATCGTAAGGAGTTCACTCTACCAACCGATTGGGAAGGGCGTGACGTTTATTTGCATATTGCAGGTGCCAAGTCGGGATGCTATGTGTATATAAACGGGTATGAAGTAGGGTATAACGAGGACTCTAAGAATCCGGCGGAATATCTGATTAATAGATATCTGAAATCAGGCGAAAATACACTTGTACTGAAAATATTTCGTTGGAGCACCGGCTCTTATCTGGAGTGTCAGGACTTTTGGCGTATGAGCGGAATTGAGCGTGATGTGTTTCTTTATTCGCAGCCCAAAGCTGCCATAAAAGATTTCCGCATAACTTCTACTTTAGATGACAGTTACAGGAATGGTGTTTTCCGTTTGGCCCTTGATTTAAAGAATCATAAGGACACTAATGCCAATCTGACTATTGGGTATGAATTGATTGACCACTTAGGCAGAGTGGTTGCTACCGGAGAAAAAAATGTGTCTATGAAATCGAAAGGTATGGTTACAGTGACTTTTGAGCGACAATTGCTGGATGTGGAAACTTGGACTTCGGAAACTCCGAATCTGTATAAGTTGATGATGACTGTCAGGGAGAATGGTAAAACAAGCGAGGTGGTGCCATTTAATGTGGGGTTCCGTCGTATTGAAATCAAGGAAATAGAACAAAAGTCTGCTAATGGGAAGAATTACACGGTTTTGTTAATTAATGGACAACCGTTGAAATTGAAAGGTGTGAATGTTCATGAGCATGATCCGGAAACCGGGCATTATCTTACCGAAGAGTTGATGCGTAAAGATTTTGAGTTGATGAGGCGTGCTAATATCAATACAGTCCGTTTGTGCCATTATCCACAAGACCGGCGTTTTTACGAATTGTGTGATGAATATGGTTTTTATGTTTATGACGAAGCCAATATCGAAAGTCACGGCATGCGCTATGATTTACGAAAAGGTGGTACATTGGGGAATAATCCCGAATGGTTGAAACCTCACATGTATCGTACGATTAATATGTTCGAACGTAATAAGAACTATCCTTCTTTAACGTTCTGGTCATTGGGGAATGAAGGCGGGAACGGCTATAATTTTTATCAGACCTATTTGTGGATGAAGCAGGCGGACAAGGACATTATGGATCGTCCGGTGAATTATGAACGTGCTCAGTGGGAGTGGAACTCAGACCTGTACGTCCCGCAATATCCAAGTGCAGGCTGGTTGGAAAACATCGGAAAGAATGGAAGTGACCGTCCGGTAGTGCCATCCGAATATGCACATGCTATGGGTAATTCTACTGGTAGTCTTTGGGATCAGTGGAAAGCTATTTATAAGTATCCCAATTTGCAAGGTGGGTATATCTGGGATTGGGTGGACCAGGGGATTCTAACCCAAGATGAAAATGGACGTTCATTCTGGGCTTATGGAGGAGATTTTGGGAAAAACATGCCAAGCGATGGTAACTTTTGTTGTAATGGCATTGTCAACCCTGACCGCACTCCTCACCCGGCTTATAGTGAAGTGAAATATGTGCATCAGAATATAGCTTTTGAGGCTATAGATCTGGTTCGTGGTGAATTCATCGTCAAGAATCGATTTTATTTTACGAATCTGAAGAAATACATGATTCATTATAAGGTGAAAGAAAATGCTAAAACGATTCGTAGCGGCAAAGTGTGTTTGGATATTGCACCTCAGGATAGTAAACTACTGAACGTGAATGTGAACGGATTGAAACCAAAAGTGGGAACTGAATATTTTGTAGAATTCAGTGTGACGACTACTCAGCAGGAAGCGTTAATTCCTGTAGGTTATGAAATAGCTAAAGAACAAATTCGTTTGCCAATAGAATCATTGGCGCGTATTTACAAAGTTGATGGCCCGGCGTTAAGTTGCAGTGTAGAAGACGAGTTGTTGGAAGTTGCATCGTCAAAAGTCAATTTTGTATTTAACAAGAAAGAAGGACTGGTTACTTCCTATAGAATGAACGGCACTGAATATTTCACGGATAATTTTGGTTTTCAACCCAACTTTTGGCGTGCACCCAATGACAATGATTATGGAAGTCAGTCGCCTAAACGGTTACAAACGTGGAAACAGGCTAGCAAAGACTTCAAGGTTGCAGATGCGAATGTAAAAATGGATGGTAAAGATGCCGTACTGACTGTTGACTATTTATTACCTGCCGGAAACAGATATATTGTCACTTATCGTATCCATCCTTCCGGTGTAATAAAGGCTGGTTATACTTTTACCCCTGTGGAACAGAATACCAGTCGGACAGGAGATGCAGAGGTAGAAATAGATCCTTTTACTTTGGGTAGTGAGGATATTCAGAAAAGAAGATCGGAACTTGTGGTACCACGTATTGGAATGCGTTTCCGTCTGCCCGTGGATATGAACTTAATTACCTATTTCGGGCGTGGTCCGGAAGAGAATTACATAGATCGCAATGCCGGGGTAACTGTAGATTTATTTCAAAATACTGCCGAGCAGATGTATTTTCCGTATGTACGGCCACAGGAGAATGGGCACCGTACCGATACCCGCTGGCTTACTCTGAAAAAAAAGAATGGTAAAGGGCTGACAATTTATGCTGACCATACTATGGGCTTTACCGCATTGCGCAATTCAATAGAGGACTTTGACGGTGAAGAGGCTATTCTGCGAGATTATCAATGGCTCAACCGCAACGAAGAAGAATTGAAACATGATACTATAGCGGCTAAAAATGTGAGACCGCGCCAAACTCATATCAATGATATAACGCCTGAAAATTTTGTGGAAGTCTGCATTGATATGAAACAAATGGGAGTAGGCGGGTATGACAGTTGGGGAGCTATCCCCGATTCACAATATCTTATTCCTGCTAACCAAGAGTATCGGTGGGGAGTGACTATTGTGCCGATGTAATCTTTAGTTTGCCATAAGTTATTAACGCTTATGGCAAACTCCTTTTGTTTAAAGTAAATTTGTATATCTTATATAATTCCTTCCTCTTTCAATCCTTTTTCTTCTTCCAGAATTTCAGGTGTCAGTAGCTCTTTGGGGAGGTAATAGCTTAAGGGTATGCGATAGCAGTCTACCTTCTTGAGGCGTCTGAGCAGGTTGCGGTCTGCCATGAAATAGACCTTCGATACGCTGACCTCTCCGGGAGTCACCTGGCCCGGATGCTCGAATCCTTTGCTGGTCAAGGCAGTCTGAAAGGTACCGAATCCCCGTATAGTGACCGATTGTCCTTTGCTGAGTTCCGTTTCTATAACTTCGCTGACGGCGGTCAGCACTCCCTCTACCACTCCGCGGTTAAAACCTCCGCGCATGGCCACCAGTTCTCCAAGTTCTTTTTCATTTACTCCGCCACGGCGTTGTAATTTACGGATGACGGCATACCATAGTCCGCTTTTTGCCTTATTTAGCAGGTTTGTTTTTTGTCTTACTAAGTATGGAATTGACATGTTACTACTATTAAGTTGTGAACTTACTACTATTCTTGTTTTTGGTTACTACGGGAAACTTACGAGTTGTACAACTTGTAATGCTACAGTAGTACAACTTAAGCTGCTCTAGTTGTACAACTCGTAAGTTTTTCATAACTGCAAAGATACGGAAAGATAGGGAGAAACAAAGAGAATGATGTGAAGTCATGTGAAAAAGGTATGCCTTTTCTATTTCTTCTCCCCGAAATCATTTATTTTTGTAAGCTAATTGAATGAATATTCTAAAATGAACAGACCTGAGAAGCGAGTATTGGTAGGCATGAGCGGCGGTATAGACAGTACCGCCACTTGTCTGATGTTGAAAGAACAG
The DNA here is from genome assembly GCF_020091405.1 of Bacteroides cellulosilyticus. NCBI lineage: Bacteria > Pseudomonadati > Bacteroidota > Bacteroidia > Bacteroidales > Bacteroidaceae > Bacteroides > Bacteroides cellulosilyticus. Next base: position 330,117 of record NZ_CP081903.1, on the reverse strand, counting down.
GGGTATGAGATAGTCGGACTAACCATGTGGGTGTGGGGAGATGAATCGGTGGAGGCGCGGCAACTTGCCGATAGCATGGGCATCGAACACCATGTGGCTGATGAACGCGAGGCTTTCCGCAAAGTAATTGTGCAGAACTTTATTGATGAATATTGTCAGGGGCGGACACCCAATCCGTGCGTGATGTGTAATCCTACGTTTAAATTCCGCATACTCACTGAGTGGGCGGATAAGCTTGGCTGCGCATTTATCTCTACCGGGCATTATAGCCGTCTGGAAGAAAAGAACGGGAATATATATATAGTGGCTGGAGATGACGATAAGAAAGACCAGTCTTATTTCCTCTGGCGACTGGGGCAGGATGTGCTGAGACGTTGCCTTTTTCCGCTGGGCACCTATACTAAGTTGCAAGTACGGGAGTATTTGCGCGAGAAAGGCTATCAGTTGAAGGCGGAAGAAGGGGAGAGCATGGAGGTATGTTTCATCAAGGGTGATTACCGGGACTTCCTGCGCGAACATTCTCCTGAAATAGACCGTGAAATCGGTCCCGGATGGTTTGTCAATTCCGAAGGGGTGAAGTTGGGCGAACATAAAGGTTTTCCTTATTATACCATCGGACAGCGGAAAGGCCTGGAAATAGCTTTAGGCAAACCAGCTTATGTGTTGAAAATAAATCCGCAGAAAAATACAGTGATGCTGGGAGATGCCGAACAACTACAGACTGAATATATGCTGGCCGAACAGGATAACATCATCGATGAACAGGAATTCTTTTCAGCTTCTGACTTGGCGGTGCGTATCCGCTATCGCAGCAAGCCGATTCCCTGCACGGTGAAAAGGTTGGAAGACGGGCGGCTATTTGTACATTTCTTGTCCGAAGCATCAGCTATTGCGCCCGGGCAGTCTGCCGTATTCTATATTGGAAGGCGGGTAGTAGGGGGCTCTTTCATTGCTTCCCAGCGGGGCATCGGGTTGGTTATTTCAGAAAATAAATAAGTAATTAAATAATAGCATGAGAAAATTGTTTTCCCTTTTAGCCATTGCCGTGTTTACAACAGGGGTATCGGCACAGCAAGATACATTGAAGTATCGCATTAGCCTGAAAGACAAGGCTGCCACAGAGTATTCGCTGAAACGGCCGGAAAAGTTCCTGTCTGAAAGAGCAATTGAACGCCGCAAGAAACAGAATCTTCCCATTGACTCTACCGACCTTCCGGTTTGTCGTAAATATATAGATGAAATCCGCCAGCAAGGAGTTACTATCGTAGTGACCGGGAAATGGAATAATTTTGTAACGGTATCTTGCAACGATACAACTCTGATTGACCGAATCGCAGCACTGCCTTTTGTTCTTTCCACGGAAAAGGTCTGGATTTCTCCCGGTGCCGACAAACCGTCGATGGCAACGGAACGGGATTCCGTGGTCAATCAGCCGACAATGCACCCGGATAGTATTTACGGACGTGCCATTACTCAGATTCAGTTGAGCAACGGCGATAAGCTCCATGAAGCCGGATTCAAAGGGCAGGGTATGACGATTGCGGTTATCGATGCTGGCTTCCATAATGTGGATAAGATTACTGCTATGCAGAATATCCGTATTCTCGGTACGAAAGATTTTGTGAATCCTCAAGCTGATATCTTTGCCGAGAGCAGTCATGGCTTGTCGGTGCTTTCCTGCATTGGTACGAACCAACCTGGTATTATGACAGGGACGGCTCCCGAAGCTTCTTTCTGGCTGCTTCGTAGTGAAGATGAATATTCCGAGCATCTGGTAGAACAGGACTATTGGGCCGCTGCCGTTGAATTTGCCGATAGTGTGGGAGTGGATGTGCTGAACACCTCTTTAGGATACTATGCGTTTGACGATAAATCGAAGAATTATAAATACCGTGACTTGGACGGGCATCATGCGTTGATGTCGCGTCAGGCTTCGCTTATTGCAGATAAGGGAATGGTATTGGTGTGCAGTGCCGGAAATTCGGGTATGGGTTCCTGGAAGAAGATAACCCCTCCGGGAGATGCTGACAATGTACTGACAGTGGGTGCTGTTGATAAGAAGGCTGTGCTGGCTCCCTTCTCTTCTATTGGTAACACGGCTGATGGCCGTGTGAAGCCGGATGTTGTGGCGGTTGGCGCCGGATCTGACGTCATCCGTACGGATGGAAATCAGGGACGGGCAAATGGAACTTCTTTCTCTTCTCCCATCATGTGTGGCATGGTGGCTTGCTTGTGGCAGGCTTGCCCGAAGTTGACGGCTAAAGAACTGGTGGAACTTGTGCGCCAGGCTGGTGACCGTGCGGCTTTCCCGGATAATATTTACGGGTATGGAGTGCCTGATATGTGGAAAGCGTATAATGATTATAAGTCAAAGAATTAAGACGAATCAGTGGTGGGTTAGATTCATAACCGAAAATAATGGAAACTTTATCTCTCTTAGAACTTAATGCCTTGGTGCGTCGCAGTCTTGAACAATGCCTGCCTGATGAATATTGGGTACAGGCAGAGTTGAGCGATGTGCGAACGAACAGTACCGGGCATTGCTATCTGGAATTTATTCAGAAAGATCCCCGTAGCAATGGTTTGGTTGCAAAGGCGCGGGGTACTATCTGGTCGAATGTCTATCGGCTGCTGAAACCTTATTTTGAAGAAGCAACAGGGCAGGCTTTTGTTTCCGGTATCAAGGTACTGGTTCAGGTTACTGTCAGCTTTCACGAGCTTTATGGTTATAGTCTGACCGTACAGGATATCGATCCTACTTATACGTTAGGAGATATGGCACGTCGTCGTCGGGAAATACTGAAGCAACTGGAAGAAGAAGGTGTCTTGACGCTGAATAAAGAGTTGGAGATGCCCGATTTGCCGCAACGTATTGCCGTAATTTCTTCCCCTACAGCTGCCGGTTATGGTGATTTCTGCCATCAGTTGCAGAATAATCTCCGTGGCTTTTTCTTCTATACGGAGCTATTCCCTGCTTTGATGCAAGGCGACCGTGTAGAAGAGTCCGTATTGGCAGCTTTGGATCTTATTTTAAATCGTCAGAATGATTTTGATGTTGTAGTCATCATCCGTGGAGGTGGAGCTACTTCCGATCTTTCCGGTTTTGATACGTATTTGCTTGCTGCTGCGTGTGCCCAATTCCCGCTACCTATAATTACCGGAATAGGACATGAAAGAGATGATACAGTGCTTGATTCCGTGGCGCACACTCGTGTGAAAACTCCGACAGCAGCTGCCGAATATCTTATTGATTGTATGGATCTTGCTGCCGATGGACTGGAAGTTCTTGCCAGCCGTTTACACGAAAGCGTCCTTTCCCGTCTGACGGAAGAGCATCGTAAATTGAATTTATACAGGAACCGCATTCCCTCTGCCGTTGTACGCCGTATCTCTGATGCTAAGTTGACTCTGCTGGCTGCCCGGAGAGATATTTCCCAGGCAGTTACATCTTCCTTTTCGCGCCAACGTCATCGTCTGGAACTGTTACAGCAACGCTTGACTGATGCTTCACCCGAAAAGATGCTTGCCCGTGGCTATAGCATCACTCTGAAAGATGGAAAAGCTGTAAAAGATGCCGCTTCTCTGAATGAGAATGATGAAATACTCACCCGTTTTTACCGGGGCGAAGCAACCTCAATCGTAATTCATAAATCATAAATACTTCTATGCCTACTTCAAAGAAAAAAGAAACCTATTCCCAAGCCATGGAGCGCTTGGAGAAGATTGTCCGTCAAATAGACAATAATGAATTGGAAATTGATGCGCTTGCCGAAAAAATAAAGGAAGCGAATGAGATTATTGCGTTTTGCAGCGATAAATTGACCAAAGCTGACAAGGAAATCGAAAAATTACTGTCGGAGAAGCGGGAAAGTGAAGAATAAAGACTAAATTTGTTGCAGAATGTACGTAATGAGATTACTAATACTTTGAGATATGAAAGAAATAGATTGGTCTAATCTGTCATTCGGATACATGAAGACAGATTACAATGTGAGAATTAATTTCCGCGAAGGTGAGTGGGGAAAACTTGAAATCAGCAGTAGCGAACTTATCAATCTGCATATGGCAGCTACCTGTCTGCATTATGGACAGGAAGCGTTTGAAGGCTTAAAGGCATTCCGTGGCAAAGATGGTAAGGTGCGTATTTTCCGTTTGGAAGAGAATGCTGCCCGCTTGCAGTCTACGTGTCGTGGTATCATGATGGCAGAACTGCCGACAGAACGTTTCAAAGAAGCTGTGCTGACAGCGGTGAAAATGAACGAACGCTTTATCCCGCCTTACGAGAGCGGTGCTTCCCTTTATATCCGTCCGTTGCTGATTGGAACCGGAGCACAGGTAGGTGTACGTCCCTCCAATGAATATATGTTCCTGATATTTGTTACTCCGGTAGGCCCATACTTTAAAGGTGGCTTTGCTGCTACTCCTTATGTCATTACACGTAAGTATGACCGTGCTGCTCCGCTTGGAACTGGTATTTATAAAGTTGGTGGTAATTATGCAGCCAGTTTGCGTGCCAGTCAGGAAGCTCATGCTGCCGGTTATTCTGCAGAATTCTATCTGGATGCTAAGGAGAAGAAATACATTGATGAGTGTGGCGCTGCCAACTTCTTCGGAATAAAAGATAATACTTATATTACTCCTCTGTCAACGTCCATCCTGCCTTCTATTACCAATAAGAGCCTGATGCAGTTGGCTGAAGATATGGGAATGAAGGTGGAACGTCGTCCGATTGCAGAAGAGGAACTTACTACGTTCGAGGAAGCCGGTGCATGTGGTACGGCTGCGGTGATTAGTCCGATTGAGCGCATAGATGATCCTGAAAATGAACATTCTTATGTGATAGCTAAGGACGGTAAACCGGGACCTGTCTGCACCAAGTTGTACAACAAGCTGCGTGGAATCCAATATGGTGACGAGCCTGACACGCATGGCTGGGTAACCATTGTGGAATAACGCATGAGCAAAGGTAAGTTAGCGAAGTTTGCCGATATGGCAAGTTATCCGCATGTGTTCGAATATCCTTATTCAGCAGTAGATAACGTGCCCTTTGAGATGAAAGGAAAATGGAACGAGTCATTCTTCGGGAATGACCGTCCCATTGTTTTGGAATTAGGTTGCGGACGTGGTGAATATACCGTCGGGCTGGGACGATTGTTTCCTGATAAGAATTTTATCGGAGTGGATATTAAAGGTTCCCGTATGTGGTCCGGTGCTACGGAGTCGTTACAGGCAGGCATGAAGAATGTTGCCTTTTTGCGTACGAACATTGAAATAATCGACCGCTTTTTCTCGGAAAATGAAGTGAGTGAAATCTGGTTGACTTTCTCCGATCCGCAAATGAAGAAAGCTACTAAGCGCCTTACTTCCACTTATTTCATGGAACGTTATCGTAAATTCCTGAAACCGGATGGTATTGTTCATCTCAAGACAGATAGTAACTTTATGTTCACTTATACCCGTTGCATGATCGAGGAAAATCATCTTCCGGTGGATGTGCTGACAGAAGATCTGTATCACTCCGGCATGGCTGATGAAATTCTCAGTATCAAAACTTATTACGAGCAACAGTGGTTGGAGCGTGGGCTGAACATCAAGTATATCAAGTTCCATCTGCCGAAGGAAGGCGAACTGCACGAACCCGATGTGGAAATAGAGTTAGATGAGTATCGCAGTTATAACCGCAGTAAGCGGAGTGGGCTGCAAACTTCAAAATAAAAAAAGAGTAATGACACTTTATCCTAAACTAATTTTAGATGCACTGGCCACAGTGCGATATCCCGGTACCGGAAAGAATCTGGTTGAGGCGGAAATGGTTGCCGATAATTTACGTATTGATGGGATGAAAGTTAGTTTCTCACTGATATTTGAGAAACCGACCGATCCTTTCATGAAATCTGTAATAAAGGCGGCGGAAACGGCTATTCATACGTATGTATCTAATGATGTAGAGGTAGCCATTACTACGGAAAGCAAACAGGCAACACGTCCCGAACCGGGTAAGCTGTTGTCTCAGGTAAAGAATATAATCGGAGTTTCTTCCGGTAAGGGTGGCGTAGGTAAATCAACGGTAGCCGCTAACCTCGCAGTATCTTTGGCGAAGTTGGGTTACAAGGTTGGTTTGTTGGATGCCGATATTTTCGGGCCATCCATGCCGAAGATGTTTCAGGTGGAGGATGCGCGTCCTTATGCTGAGCACGTAGACGGCCGTGACTTGATTGTACCGGTTGAGAAGTATGGTATCAAATTGCTTTCTATTGGTTTCTTCGTTGATCCTGATCAGGCTACGTTGTGGCGTGGCGGCATGGCAAGCAATGCCTTGAAACAGCTGATAGGGGATGCGAATTGGGGAGAGCTTGACTATTTCTTAATCGACCTTCCTCCCGGAACGAGTGATATTCACCTGACAGTGGTCCAGACATTGGCACTGACAGGAGCTATCGTAGTCAGCACACCGCAGGCTGTGGCATTGGCAGATGCCCGCAAAGGTATCAACATGTTTATCAATGATAAGGTGAATGTGCCTATTCTCGGTTTGGTAGAGAATATGGCCTGGTTTACACCTGCCGAACTTCCGGAGAATAAATACTATATCTTTGGAAAGGAAGGTGCCAAGAAGCTGGCGGAAGAAATGAATGTGCCTTTGTTGGGGCAAATTCCTATTGTACAAAGCATTTGCGAAAGTGGAGATAAGGGTACTCCGGTAGCACTTGACGAGAATACCGTGACCGGACGTGCTTTCCTGCAATTAGCGGCAAGCGTGGTTCGCCAGGTAGATAAGCGGAATGTGGAGATGGCACCGACAGAAGTAGTGAAGATGCATAAATAAATGGTTATCTGCATCCTACTCTTGATTGAGCTGTTAAAAATCAGGAGTAGGACATTGCAGATAATCTTTAATGTGAGAGAGAATTAATGTTGAAAAGAGATTGTTTTATTGCAATCTGAATACGATAGGGAATGTATATTTTACATTGACCGGCATTCCTCTTTGTGTACCAGGTTTCCATTTAGGCATACTTGCGGTGACGCGAATCGCTTCTGTATCCAATAAGGGATCTACGGGCTGGATAACTTTGGGGTTGGTAATATTACCATTCTTATCGATGATAACCTGTATCATCACTCGTCCCTGGGTTCCTGCTTTTTGTGCTTCTACCGGATATTTGATATTCTTGGACAGGTATTGCATAAGACCTCCCATACCACCGGGAAATTCAGGCATATTTTCAACCACTTCAAAAACCGGGTCTTCCTCTGTAGGGACTTGTTTGGGGGCATATCCCACAACAACGGTTTCATCAATTTTAGGTATAGGCTTATACTCCTCTTTTTGACCATCATCCGATAAGCGGAACATGACAGGTACCGTATATCTCACTCGAACAGGTTGGCCTTTTTGCATGCCGGGTTTCCATTTAGGCATTAAACTGATAACACGTATAGCTTCACCATCCAAATCCGGATCGACTCCACGAATGATGCCTGGTTCAGAAATTGAGCCGTCTTTATCGACGACAAATTGCACTGTAACTCGACCTTGCGTATGGTTTTTCTGTGCATTAATGGGATATTGGATGTTTTTCGATAGGAATTGCATCAGTCCTGACATGCCGCCATCAGGGAATTCAGGCATTTGTTCCACTACTTCAAATACAGGATTATCAGGATCATTGGCTGGCGGATTTAGCCATTCCCTATCCATGACAATCTTCATGTTGGAGTTGTTTTCTTTGTTGACAGCTACGGGTAGTCCCATCATTTTTCCATCTTTTTTCCAAATTACTATCATTTTAGCATTCTCGAATGCTTTGAAAGAAAAATTACCGTTCTTTCCCGTGACATACGATTGACCTTGTGGTAGTTTGTGGTCGCCATCAATGAAAAACTCAGCGCCTTCCACTGCTTTTCCGTCTTTATCCACTACTACTCCTTTGTAGTTCACAAGTTTGTCTTTGTCCTGTTGCGGTGCCGGTGTTTCCAGCGGTGCCGCTTCAGTAGCAACTTCCATCTCCGGCGTTGTTGCATTTGACGCCAGATTTTCTTCTACAGCTTCTATGACATCTTTTGCCATCTCTTTCGTGGTACGGGCCACGGCTTCGATATTGCTGATTATCATAAGTAAGGCTGCCAAGGGGAGAAACATAAGGTATTTAGTTCTCCCTATTTCTCGGGTTCTCTTTTTGTTCATCATCTTGATGCGTTTTTTTAAAGGTAATACATTAAAACTGTTATAGATAGTTGCTGCAGCCTTATGGTGTGATAATCCTAACAGGTGATACTGATAGGCTTTAGAGTCATGTCCGGTTTCCAGTACACGGTTATCCGCCAGATATTCCAGATTGGTGCGGATTTCTCGTTTCATGAGCCAGGCAAAAGGATTGAACCAGCAAAATGTACATACAATCTCACTGACAAGTACATCAATGGAATGCCATTGGTTAGCATGAGTTTGTTCGTGGGTTAATATTTCGCTTAGTTCATCTTCTGTATGTGAAGTCGGATGAATAAAAATCCAGTGGAAGAAGGAAAAAGGTCCGCTTGCTTGTTTGAGCAGATGTACATTCGTATTTCCTATCTTTGCTTTCCGGCAACGGAAAGCTAAACGGATAATCCCAGCCAACTGTATGAAAAAGCGGATCGCTAATACAATTACCATTCCCCAATAAGCAAAACCGACCGTTTGAAGCAGGAGGGTTTTCCAGTCGGAAGTTGCCTGTTCCGGTGTTATCGTAAATTCCGGTAAAACGATGTCAGCGTATAAATCTGCCATGGCTACCATAGGCTCCTGTTCCGTAATCCATGTCTGTATATTCAGTAGCGGATAAACGGCAGAAACGGCAAAAAAACAGAGCAGAGCAGCCCTGCGCCACGTGAAGAACGTGTCTTTATAGAAAAATAGCCGGTAGAACGCATAAAATAGCGCAATGGCTACATTGATTTTTAGAAAATAAGCTAACATCTTGATTTGTTTTGTTATTATTTGTCTTTCATAATCTCAGCCACTTTTTGTTTCATTCCATCTCCCCTAAGATTGCGTGCAACAATAGTGCCATCCGGGGCAAATAAAAAAAGAAAAATAGTATTTCATGCGATTCTTTTTTATGTTTATCTTTTTTCAATCATATCTATTATATCTTTCAGGTCTTTAGTTGAAATCTTTTGCTCTTTGGCGAAGAAAGAAACCATTTCCTTATAAGAATTTTCAAAGTAGTTACGCACGAAGCCGCTCATGAAGGTACGCTTGTATTCGCTTTCACGAATGGCAGGTGTGTATTGGTATGTATTCCCTACGCGAGCGGCTGTAACATATTGTTTGCGTTCCAGGTTTTTAATGATGGAAGCCACGGTAGTGTAGGGAGGTGCCGGTTGGGGATATTTGGCAACAATGTCTTTTACGAAGCAACTGCCCAGTTCCCAAATGTAAATCATTGCTTCTTCTTCTTGTATAGTCAACTTTTCCATGGAAATAAAGTATTAAAATGAATTCGATACAAAACTACGAATATTTCGTAATAAAGCAAACTTCAGACGGTTAATAAGTGTGAATGCACTCAAAAGAGCTGTGGAGCCATAATAGGAGGTCTATTACCTGTTAATTGATGTAAAATTGTTTATAAATGCAGTTTTTCAGTGTACCTTTGAATCATCTTAATATCTACTAATCATGAGAATCAGAGTTTTTATTTTGGGATTGTTGCTGGCTGCATCCACTCAGGCCCAACTTCTTTATCGCGATGCTTCCGTTTTCCCCTTGTTGGGCAAGGCAACGGATGCTACTCTTACTCGTTACGAACGCCTTCCGGCTTCTTTGGAATCAGTTTCCCGCAAACCGCTTTGGGATTTAGGACGCAATAGTGCCGGACTTGCTTTGCGCTTCCGTTCCAACTCTACATGCATTGGGGCAAAGTGGGAAGTGAGGGATAACAGAAGCATGAACCACATGACTCCTACCGGAATCAAAGGATTGGATCTTTATTGTCTGCAAGATGGTAAGTGGGTTTTTGCCGGTAGTGGGCGTCCTCAGGGAAAGGTAAATGAGGCTACTATCGTGAAGAATATGGATCCTGAAGAACGGGAATATCTTTTATATCTCTCTTTGTATGACGGGGTCACCTCATTGGCCATCGGTGTGGATAGCCTTTCGACCCTTGATCAGCCTACTGTTGATTTGCCGGTACGTGAGAGGCCCGTTGTTTTTTATGGGACCAGTATTTTGCAGGGTGGTTGTGCTTCCCGTCCCGGAATGGCCCATACAAATATTCTGGAACGTTGGCTCAATCGTGAATGTATCAATTTAGGATTTAGCGGTAATGCTTTGCTCGATCTGGAGATTGCGGAACTTATAGCTACGGTCGATGCTTCCATGTTTGTGCTTGATTTCCTCCCTAATGCCACAGTGGAACAGATGAAAGAACGGGCGGAGCAATTCTACTCGATCGTCCGCAGCAAACATCCTGACACTCCCATCCTTTTTGTAGAAGATCCTATTTTCACTCATTCCTGTTTTGATAAAAAGGTTGCAAGGGAAGTGAAAGCTAAAAATGAAACGATTGCGGCTATTTTCCAGTCAATGAAGAAAAAGGGTGAGAAGAATATCTATCTTCTTTCTTCAAAGGATATCATCGGGCACGATGGTGAGGCTACTGTTGATGGTATTCATTTCACGGATTTAGGCTTTATGCGCTATGCGGAAGTATTATATCCGTTAATTAAAAAACATATCCGGTAACTTTTTCTATTTTATTATTCTATGAAATATGACAGATTTTGGCTATCGGCTTTATTGATTTCTTTTTCTATTTCCTCATTTGCCCAAAAAGAGCCGGTGGATTATGTTAATACGATTATTGGTGCCTCAACTTCGGCAGAGGCCGGAAAGTCGGGGCATGGGTTGGGAAAAACCTTTCCGGGAAGTTGTACTCCTTTCGGACTTGTACAGTTGAGTCCGGATACTAAAACCGGTGGCGATAATGGTCCCGGATATTCGTGGCATCATTCTACTATCGAAGGATTTAGCTTTACGCACTTAAGCGGTATTGGCTGGTATGGTGATTTCGGAAACTTTCTGGTAATGCCTACCACCGGATCATTACGAACATTCAAGGGAACCGAAAATAAACCGGAGGAAGGTTACCGCTCCAGATATTCCCATGATACGGAGATTACACAGGCTGGATACTATTCGGTATATTTGCAAGATTATCAGGTGAAGGTGGAACTGACATCCGCTCCTCGTTCAGGGATTCTGCGTTTCACATATCCGGAGTCGGAAAAGTCACGTATCCAGATCGATCTGGCCCGTAGAATTGGTGGCACATCTGATGAACAGTATGTGGAAAAAGTAGACGAATATACGATTCGGGGATGGATGAAATGTACACCCGCTTGTGGAGGTTGGGGAAACGGCTCGGGTAACTCTGATTATACCGTTTACTTCTATTGCTGTTTCGATCGCCCATTGACGGAATACGGTGTTTGGAGTGTTTCTATTCCTGAGGGTGTTAGCAGAAAGAATGATGCTAATGATAATCCGGTCTATTTCAACTATATTAAGGATGCCCGGCTCATACCTGCTCCCGGGAAGGCACAGGGAAAGCACTTGGGCTTTTATACAGAGTTTCCTACTCGGAAAGATGAACAAGTACTACTGAAGTGCGGTATATCGTTTGTTAGCATGGAAGGTGCCCAGCGCAATCTGGAACAGGACATTCCAGACTGGAATTTTGAGCGGGTAAAAGAAAATACACGTAATCTGTGGAATCAGGCACTCTCTTCAGTGAAGGTTGAGGGAAGCGAAAGGGATAAGACTATCTTTTATACCTCTTTGTATCATACAATGATCGATCCACGTTGCTTCTCTGATTGTGACGGCCGATATATAGGTGCGGATAAGAAGATTCACCAGACGAAGAATTTTACTTATCGTACAGTATTTAGTGGTTGGGATGTATTCCGTAGTCAGTTCCCATTGCAAACATTGATTAATCCCCGATTGGTGAATGATGAGATAAACTCTTTGATCCAGATAGCCCAGTTAAGTGGTACGGAGTATTATCCGCGTTGGGAAGTAGTGAATGCATATTCTGGCTGTATGTTGGGAAATCCCGCTATCTCGGTACTGGCGGATGCCTATGAAAAAGGGATCCGGGAGTATGATGTACAGAAAGCCGTTGAATATGCTGCGAATACACAGAAGCAGTTTGGTAATGGAGACCTGGGGTATACTCCCGGCAGTCTTTCCCATACTTTGGAGTATGCTTATACGGATTGGTGCTTAGGACAACTCATGAGCTCCTTAGGCAAAAAGAAAGAAGCAGCTGAATATGAAAAGCGTGCCAAAGCTTACCGGAATGTGTGGTGCGACAGTGTGCAATGGTTTCGTGCCCGCGTGAAGGGTGGAGGCTGGTTGCCTTGGCGAGGTCGTACGGCACAGGATCAGGGTACTACGGAAAGCAATCCTTTCCAACAAGGTTGGTTTGTCCCTCATGACATTGACGGAATGAAAGCTCTGATGGGAGGACAAAAGAAGTTTGATGCGGAACTAGAAGAGTTCTTTGCCAATGTTCCGGAAGATTTTTTGTGGAATGATTATTATAATCATCCTAATGAACCGAACCATCATGTACCATTCCTTTTTAATTACTCTTCTTGCCCGTGGCTGACACAGAAGTGGACGAGAAAGATTTGTGATAAAGCTTATGGTGATGATGTTCTGGGATTGTGTGGAAACGAAGATGTAGGGCAGATGTCGGCATGGTATGTATTGGCGGCTATGGGCATTCATCCGGTTTGTCCGGGAAATCCCCGTTATGAGATTACCAGCCCTGTCTTCGAAAGCGTAGAGATAAAACTGGATACACATTTTTACTCCGGTAAGAATTTCAAAATCATAGCGCGTAATAACTCGCCTCAGAACATCTATATCCAGTCGGTATCATTGAACGGTAAGAAATTGAACCGCCTGTGGATAACGCATGATGAGATCGTGAAGGGTGGAGTACTGGAATTTGAAATGGGAAATAGTTTTAAGATATATCAATGATGACAACTAAAATCAGCTTGTTGGCAGCGAGTCTTTTTCTGCCAGTCTTTATCTCTGCGCAAAATGTGATTCCTGAACCGGCACAATATCGCCCGGCAAAAGGAGAGTTCGTACTGTCTATTGCCGAAAATAAGGCATTTGAGACAAATAATGTACTTCCGTCACGAGTGGTACAGCGTATTGCACCGGATTGCACTACGGGGGCTGATGAGGCTTATCGTTTGGAGATAACTCCCGATTCTGTTTTTATTCAATCAGCTACTGTAACCGGAGCATTCCGGGGAGAAGAAACCTTGAAGCAACTCTTGCGTTCCGGGAAAGGCACTACGAGCGCTTGTGTAATCAATGATGCTCCCCGTTATTCGTGGCGGGGTTTTATGCTCGACGAGAGCCGTCATTTCTTTGGCAAGGAGAAAGTCAAGCAGTTACTTGATATAATGGCTTCTCTTCGCCTGAATGTTTTTCATTGGCATCTGACGGATGAACCGGGATGGCGTATTGAAATAAAGAAATATCCTTTGTTGACAAAGGTTGGATCCAAAGGGAATTATCATGATCCGTCGGCACCTGCTGCTTTCTATACGCAGGAGGATATTAAAGATATTGTTGCCTATGCAGCTGCACGGCACATTATGATTGTGCCGGAATTCGATATGCCCGGACATGCCACTGCTGCTTGCCGTGCTTATCCGGAATTGTCTGGTGGGGGTGAAGGACGATGGAAAGATTTTACTTTTCACCCTTGCAAAGAAGAAACTTTCCGTTTCATAAATGATGTGCTGGATGAACTGATCACTCTGTTTCCTTCTCCTTATATTCATATTGGAGGTGATGAAGTACATTTTGGTAATCAGGAATGGTTTACAGATCCACAGATACAGCAGTTCATCAAAGATAAACAATTAATGAACGAAACCGGATTGGAGCAATATTTTGTGCGCCGTGTGGCAGATATTATTGCTGCCAAAGGTAAAACAATGATCGGTTGGGATGAAATTGTGGATGCCGGTGTATCGCCGGATAAAGCAGTAGTGATGTGGTGGCGTCATGATCGTAGGTATCAGTTATTGAAAGCTCTCGAAAGTGGATATCGTGTTATTATGACTCCGCGTCGTCCGATGTATGGCGACTTTGTGCAGTATTCCACACACAATGTTGGGCGTTACTGGGATGGATATAATCCGATAGAGGATGTCTTCTCATTCCCTCGCTCGATAGAACATTTGTTTAAGGGGTACGAAAGCCAGATTATGGGTATGCAGTATTCACTTTGGACAGAACGTGTCGCTGATGTCAAACGATTGGATTTTATGGTCTTCCCGCGTCTTGTAGCTGCTGCTGAAGCTGCCTGGACGCCTGCCGTGCGTAAGGATTATAGTCGTTTTATGCGGCGCTTGCCCTTTTTCCTGCATTGGTTGGACACCAAAGATATTTATTATTTTGACCCGTTTGCCCCTGAAAGGAGGCCGGAGCCTACTGCTCCGGAGAAAGAAGATGTCCTGCAGAATGGATAATAATCTCCTGAAATTACTATTTATTCTTGTACTCTTTATATTTCTCAATCACATGCTTCCTGCTCTGGATAATCTGCCAACGATATACCCAGCAAGTCGTCAGGAAGTAGATGCCTGCCTGTATCCATAATGCACGGTATTCAAAGGCTACTTCGTTGAGTGTAGCTCCCATGCTATTAATGCGTACGTAGCCATTGATGCCGAAAGTGGACGGGAAGATATAAGAGAAGTATCTCCAGAAATCCGGCATGGCGGCTCCCGGCCAGGAAACACCTGAAAGGAATAATAAAGGTACGGATGTGAAGACGAATATTAACATGCAGGTTTCACGGTTGCGTATGGCAATAGAAGCTGTCATGGCAAAGAAAATACATGCTGCCAGATAAGGCAACATAAAGAGGGTCAGTACACCCGGTTGAGCTATCTGGATGAGACTGAACAGACGTGGCACTACACAGAGTACATATACGGATACAAGTGCATACACCATGAAGTAACTTAAACCTTTACCCAGTACGATACGTAATGTGCCGTTGTAGTGGCGGTTGATAGGAACCAAATCTTTGAAACGATTCTGTTCTCGGGCTGTTCCGGCAGAAAGTCCGATACCCAGCAGCAAGGTTTGCTGAATAATCAGTATCAATACCGCAGGTATCAGGAAAGCCGCAAAACCGTTTGCGGGGTTGAATAAGGTAACATCTTCATATTTTATCGGATAGGCGGTAATTTCATCCTGGCGGTTGGTGGTATTGCCGGCACGTTGCATTTTGATATCTGCATTCATATCCAGTGACACGCTGGTATTGGTGTTCAGCAGAGATTTGTAATAAAGCAATCCGCTCATATCGCAATACAGACTGACCTGTGTTTGCTTTCCCCGTGCAATATCTTCACTGAATTCAGCAGGTATATAGATGATGCCATAAGCCAGACGATCTTTCAGCATCAGTTTGGCTTCTTCCATGTCGGCGCAATAAGATACAATCTTCACTTCCGGACTGGAGTCCACTTTGCGCAGGTATTCGCGGCTTAACGAACTGCGTGAGTTATCCACTACCACAGCAGGTACTTCCCGTATGGTTTCATTGGTATAAATGAAAGCATAAATCAGTGGATACACCAACGGGACAAGCACAAAGAAGATGAGCACACCCTGATCGCGAAAGGTCGTGCGGAATTCCCGTATCCAGATATAGAATAGGTCGTGGATACCTTGTACTACTTTCTGTTTGAACGTCAGATGTTTCATTAGGGCACGTATTTATAATAAATCAACGCTTCTTTGAGCCGGTGTACGACAAAGAAAGGAAGCATCATAAAAATAAGTAACGCCACATAGTTTATCCATGAATAAATCATCGGATAACCGTTCAGGGCCTGATCTACATAGATCAGGAAATAGTGACGCAGCGGGAACAGATTGGCTAATCCTTGCAGAACCGGATGCATTGCCATAGCTGGGAATGATAGTCCGCACATAGAGAATGAAAGCACTCCCCATAAGGATGCAAAACTCAGTCCCAGACGCAGGGTAGGCAATGTACCTATCATTAGTACGCCCATCCCTTGCGAAGCCAGTACGAGGCAGAGAGTGGCAAGAAGCATCGGCATGATGCCACTGTTGCAGGGGAAGTGCAGGAAGCCATATAAATATACATTATATAATATTCCCATCAGGAAGAAAATAGCCGTATGCGGTAACAGCTTTCCGGCAAGGGAGATGTAGATGGAATTATTTCCCATGCGCAGCCATTCGCGTGCGGTACGGTCTTTTATTTCCACGCCGATGGAGTAAACCGTTATCATAAATATAAGCAGCATCAATACACCCGGTGCAAATGTATTACATAAGTATACGGAGTAATTCAGCCACGGATTGTTCAGCGGATGTGTATCGATGACGATGGGTTGCAGGAATGCCATAGCCTGGTCTTCCGTAGCACCTTTAGCATACAAACTGGTGCGTGCGGCGGCTCCCGATGCCAACTCGCTCATCATCTTCATATCTTTGTAGAGCAGAGAACCGGCGATAAGCAGCGTATTGTTGGTATAGAATGATACGGTAGGCTGTCGTTGAGATTGCGCCTTGGCGGTGGTACCTTTCGGAATGTAGTAGAATCCGTAGATTTCTCCTTTCTGCATGGCGGCACGTGCTTCGTTGATAGTAGGATAATGGGCTACGATGGCGGTCTGCTCAAATGCATCCAGGTTTCGCATCAATTGGCGCGAAGTGGATGTCATATCCTGATCCACCACCCCTACAGGCATATTGACCGGTAACCCCGAATCCATCAGTGTCGTGAAGAAGACGTAGCAGAACAACGGCGCTATCACCATGCAGAACAGGTACAGCGGACGGGAAACGAGCCGTCGGCCTTCCCGTTTCATGACGTTCCACAAAGCTATATATTTCTTATCTCGTGCCATTCCTTTACTTATCACTAATCACTAACCGTTAATCACTTCTTCAGTATCACCGACATTCCGGGACGCAAGCCTTCCACTTTCTCCTGTGGTAAAGCTTTTACCTCAAAAGTCTTCAGATCAAATTGCCCGGTTGTTTTCGTAGCCTTCCAGGCTGCATAAGTACCAAGATCCTTCATGTAGTTCACTTTCAGGCGGATATTTTTATCCAATGCCGGAACGAAAGCTTCGAATTCAGTTCCCATTGTCAGACCTTGCAGCAAATCTTCCCGGACATTGAATGTTACCCACATATCATCCAGTATGGCTATGTTCATGATCGGTGCACCGGTTCCTACCAATTCACCTACTTTGGGGAAGATTTCCGAAACTTCTCCGGCTGTTTGGGCTATAAGATAAGTTTCTTTGATATAAGATTCTACTTCTGCAACAGCTCCTTTGGCACGGTCTACCAAGGCGGCAGCAGCAGCTTTATCTTCTCGTTCCGCACCGTTCTTTGCCATGTCGTATTGAGCTTTGGCGGCTTTTTCTGTAGCGACGGCAGCATCCCGTTGTGCAGTTACCTCATCCAGCTTTTGGGCCGACATCACTCCCTGATCAGCAAGATTCTTCACACGTTTGTAAGATTTCTCGGCTATTTCAAGTCCTGCTTTAGCCTTTTGCCACATCTCAAAGGCAGCCTGTACCTGTTCGTGACGGGCGCCTTTCAGTGCTTTCTCATTCTGTGCCTGAGCAGCGGCTTCCGCCGCACGAGCCTGTTCCAGTTTAGCTAATACATCCGGAGCTTCCAGTATGGCGAGTGTATCTCCGGCCTGCACGCTTTGTCCCTCTTTCACACGGAATTCCAGAATACGCCCCGGTACTTTACTCGATACCCGGTATTCTGTGACCTCTGCCTGACCCTGTACGATTTCCGGTCCTTTGCGCAACATGAAGAAACCTACTACGGCTACAATGGCAATGACGCCTGTCAGCGTTAAGAACGCTAATAGCATGTTACTGTTTTGTGATTTGGTATCCATTTTTTAATTACTAATTACGAATTACTAATTATGGTGTTATTGATTACTGATTACTAATTTCAAACTAAGCGGAAAGCGTTGTGCAATCCCTATAATTTATAATTAGTAATCGGTTGTTTTCAACTGTCCCAATGCCTTCTTCAGATAGATGTCAGTCAATTTCACATCAATTTGTGCATCTATCTTTTCGGACTGAGCTGAAAGCCAGGCTGTGTGTGCTTCGAGTACGTTGCTGGCAGCTATCACGCCTTCTTCAAATCCGAGGGTGGCATATCGAAGATTTTCATCTGCTTTTTCCAGATTCTTTTCTGCCATAATCAGCTTTTTAGCGGCTTCATTAACCTTGAAGACGGACTGGTTGACTTGAAGTTCTATCTTTTCTTTAGCATCGTCCAATTGGTATTGGGCGATACGGGCTTCCGCTTTGGCTGCCTTCACCTTGTACATGCCTTCACCCCAATGCCAGATAGGAACCTGTAATACCACGCCCACATTCCACATACCTTTGAATTTCTTTTCGAAACCGTTGAAAACGGAGGGGTTGGTCATCATATAGCTTCCCATCAGAGCCAGTGACGGCAGATATTCGGAACGAGTGACGTTTACCTTCTGCTTGTAGATTTCCGTGGCAAGTTCCAGACTGCGTACTTCCGGCCGTGTAGCATAAACCGTATTCAGATCAATTCCATTTGCTGCTACCGGATCAGGAGAGAGATCGTCTTCCCGTTCATCTTTCAGCATGATAGGAGAGGACAAGTCCAAACCGCATAACTGGCATAATAGCATTCTGGACAGGCTCAAGCCATCTTCTACTTTGGTCAGTGTCATTTCCGCTTCGTTCACTCTTACCTTTACGGATAGACCGTCCGCTTTGGTGGCAACACCTTCGGCAATCATCTTGTCCACATCGCTTTCCAACTTTTGCAGTAACTTGAGGTAACCTTCGGCTAACTTCTTTTTACTGGCGAGTGATACTACCTGCCAGTAAGCCTGGTCGGTACTAAGTATTACATCTTGCAGACCACTGTCATGTTGCTGGCGTGCCAGTTCTTCTGCATATTTGGTGATTTTGTTGTAAGCACGGATTTTGCCGCCCATATATAAAGGTTGTGTCAGCGTCAGGGCACCGGCATACATGTTGCGGGTATCTGTACGAAATGCGTCAACGAGGGAATTTCCGAGGCCGTTGAGCGGAGAGGCAACGTCCACACTTCCTAACGCCTGGATCAACGCCATGAATTGCGGATTCTGTGTCAACTCAGGGTGCTGTGTCAGTATACCTTGTATACCATTTTGCATAGCACCGCTCACCTGAGTTCCCATTGAACCTAATGCACCTTTCTGGGCATCACTCAATAGTGAAATCTCTTTTTGGGTACGCATATATCCACCGGTGGCGGAAATATCGGGAAGGTAGTTGGTAAACGCCGCTTTTCTCTGATAATGTGCAGAGTTAATTTTCTCCTGGCTTATCAGTAGTTCTTTGTTATTGGCAATGGCCAATGCACGGCAACTATCGAGGCTCAAAACCTCTTGTGCGCCGACAGAGAAGGTCAGACATACCAACCAAATGAAACAGAAGAACTTTCTCATCGTGTCTATACATTATTAAGGTGATTAAAACGTTGTTTTGTGATGCAACAATAATTGCATAAACAACGATGCAAATGTATAGGCTTTCAGTGAGACCTCAAAATAATTTAATCTTTTTTAGTCCAATGTAAAGGATTGCGAGCCGATAAGTGTTCCGTCTGCGAAAAGATCTACCCGATAGGTACCTGCATATAGATACTCTTCTACATTCCAGTACACGGTTATATTTTGCTCTTCACCGTTGTATTCAATGTACTTTTTGATGGAATACCCCAACTCGCGGTTTTCATACGGGAATGTATTGGAAGGGTTTTTAGTCAGCACGTCATTATCCGGTTTGGTGATGCGGACATAGATGGTACGTTCGCCTGTTTCAGCTGTGATGTTTTTGACGATAGTAAATCCTATCTTGAATTTCACCACGTCTTTTACTTTCTTGGCTGCTTTATCCCGTTTGTTCACGGCTTGAATGTTGATGTTGGTCGCATCCAGTTGGGCAGCAAGAGTTACTTTTTTATTCAGGTTCTTTTTTTCTTCGGACAAATTACTGATTTGGCGGGAAGCATCGTTGTATTTCTGCGTGACCTGTGCGATCACCTCTTTCTGATGAGCGGTAAGCCTATTCAGTGAATCTATTTGGTTGATATAACCTATCATAACTTTACGTAAGGTGGCAAGTTCATTCTTCAGACGGCGTATTTCAGCGGCGTTACTGCTTTTTACGGTACGCAGTTCTTCTAACAGACGTTGGGTTTTCAATTGCTCCTGTTCTAATAGTACGGACAGGGAATCGTTGGAGACTGTTAATTTCAGTTCGTCATATTGTTGTGCAAAGCGTGTATATTCGTTTTCCAGGTCTTCCTTTTCCAGTTGAAATTCCTGTACCAGTTCTTTGTTGGTCTGCTTTTCGGTGAGTAATAATACAGTGACGCCCACCAAGGCTAATACTAATACAGTACCTGCAATAATCACCAGCTTATTTTTGTTATTTGCCATATTGTTTCATTAATATAATAGGTGTGTAAAATAGGGTTAGGTCTATTCCGCCGCAAAAATAAGCATTAATCGTCAATCGCTAATCACCAACCCTTAACTTAATAATCATTTAACTAAAATTATTACGGAAAAATTTCCTTAATTACGAATGTCGTTGTACTTTTGTCGCAACTTTATTACACATATAAACAAAAAATTGAAGATTATGTCAAAAGTAACCGTAGTAGGTGCAGGTAACGTAGGTGCTACATGCGCTAATGTGTTGGCCTTTAATGAAGTGGCTGACGAAGTGGTAATGCTGGATGTTAAAGAAGGCGTTTCAGAAGGTAAGGCAATGGATATGATGCAGACAGCTCAATTGTTGGGTTTTGATACCACTATTGTAGGCTGCACCAACGATTATGAGAAGACTGCAAATTCTGACGTTATTGTTATCACATCAGGTATTCCCCGTAAGCCGGGCATGACTCGTGAAGAGTTGATCGGTGTGAATGCCGGTATCGTGAAAACTGTTGCTGAAAATGCATTGAAATATTCTCCCAACGCTATCCTTGTAGTTATTTCTAATCCGATGGATACAATGACTTATCTGGCATTGAAATCTTTGGGTCTGCCTAAGAACCGTGTTATCGGTATGGGTGGTGCTTTGGACAGCTCTCGTTTCAAATATTTCCTGTCTCAAGCTTTGGGTTGCAATGCAAACGAAGTAGAAGGTATGGTAATCGGTGGTCATGGTGATACTACTATGATTCCGTTGGCTCGCCTGGCTACATACAAAGGACAACCGGTTAGCACACTGTTGAGCGAAGAAAAACTGAACGAAGTTGTAGCTTCTACTATGGTAGGTGGTGCTACGCTGACTAAGTTGCTGGGTACTTCCGCATGGTATGCACCGGGTGCGGCAGGAGCTTATGTAGTTGAGTCTATCATCCACAACCAGAAGAAGATGATTCCTTGCTCTGTATTGCTGGAAGGCGAATATGGTGAATCTGATCTTTGTATCGGTGTTCCCGTTATCCTGGGCAAGAATGGTATCGAAAAGATCGTTGAACTGGAACTGACTGCTGACGAAAAAGAAAAATTCGCTGCCAGTGCTAAGGCTGTTCACGGAACTAACGCTGCATTGAAAGAAGTAGGTGCTCTCTAATCAAGAAAGCGTTTTTATATTAATATTCAGTAGCGGTTGACTCCCTTTGTGAGTCAGCCGCTATTTTTTTTGTCCATTCAGAATGGAAAGGAGTATCCATTTAGAATGGATGAATTTGTCCATTCAGAATGGAATACCTATATTTGCACTTGAACTTAAAAAGATAAATATTATGATAAGTCGGTCAGATATCATAGAAGCAATCCGCATGCAGAGTGAGCGGATAAAAAAAGGTCAGGGATACAGGCGTGATTTGTTATCTTCTCTTTCTCCGTTATTGCAGGATTATGCACTAATTATTTCGGGCATACGCCGGTGTGGAAAAAGTACTTTGCTGTTTCAGATGCTAATGGATAAATATCAGTTGGAAGAGACTGTTTTGTTGAATTTTGATACTCCGCTGTTATATGGTTTTGAGTTTAACGATTTCCGCATAGTAGATGAAGTAATTAAGGAAAATGAGAAGTGTAGAGTTCTTTTCTTCGATGAGGTTCAGGTTGTTGAAGGATGGGAGGTGTATGTCAGGGGTAAGCTGGATGAAGGATTCTATGTGGTGGTGACTGGTTCCAATGCTTCCATGTTGAGTCGTGAATTGGGGACCAAATTGACCGGACGGCACATTACTAAGGAACTTTTTCCTTTTTCTTATGCAGAATATTGTGGTTATAAAGAACAAGAGATTGGTGAAGGCTCTTTATATGATTACCTGTATAAAGGAGGCTTTCCGCAATACTTGCAATTAGATAATCCGGATGTGTTATCTGATTTGGTCAATGATATCGTCTATCGTGATATCGCAGTAAGGTATAATATTCGTGATGAGCATTCATTAAAAAGTTTATTGGCTTATTTAGTAGGGAATATAGGAAATTTGGTTTCCGCCAATAAACTCAAGCAAGTGCTTGGAGTGAAAAGTACGTCTACTGTATCGGACTATTTTTCTTATTTTGAGCAAACCTATTTAATAAGTTTTGTCCCGAGATTCTCATATTCTTATAAGGCACAGTTACTAAATCCTAAGAAAGTGTACTGCGTGGATAATGGTGTAGTTTCAATAGCCTCTCCTTCATTTACCCGTGACGAAGGACGTCGATTGGAGAATATGGTCTTTGCAGAGTTGCGTCGCCGTTATTCGGAAATTTTTTATTATAATGAGAATCAGAAAGAATGTGACTTTATTATAGCTGAAAACAGTGTACCCTGTTTAGCTATTCAGGTTTGCTATTCATTGACTGCCGAAAACAGGAAGCGTGAAGTTGAAGGACTGTTGGATGCCTTGACCTTTTTTAATCTGCCTGAGGGATTATTGCTGTCATTTAATCAGCGTGACAAGTTTATTATTGGGGATAAAACGGTTCGTGTACTACCTGTATATGATTATTTCAAAAATATACATTGATGTATATTTTGTAAGTCTTGACGGGTACTTTAGGATGGCTACACCCTTTCGCCCGTATGGTGTAGCCCTTTGTCATAAAGGGTGTAGCCATAG
Source organism: Bacteroides cellulosilyticus (assembly GCF_020091405.1). Lineage (NCBI taxonomy): Bacteria > Pseudomonadati > Bacteroidota > Bacteroidia > Bacteroidales > Bacteroidaceae > Bacteroides > Bacteroides cellulosilyticus. The sequence goes on along the minus strand of NZ_CP081903.1, from coordinate 306,887 downwards.
GAGGCAAAGGGTGTAGCCTTGGCTAATCAGATATTAGCCTTGATTATCAGCCGTTTCCGGTTTTCTCTTTTCTTAGTGCGGCGATGACGTATTTCCCTTTTGCCAGTACGGTACTCCACCGTGTACTGCTGATTATTTTAAACACATATCCTCCCAGTCTTCCGTAGTCGGATAGTCGAAGAATGGCATTGATTTCATTTCGATCTACGATATGAAGTTGTTGCAACTCCAACATCAAACCTTCCAGATTGTGTGTCTTCTTGTTGTAGGCGTATCCCGGAATCTCGATCGAAGAACCCTCCGTTCCTTTTCCTCCATCCTCCCCTTGGGGAGTTAGAGGGGGAGTGTTTTCCTTTTCTTTACTTTGCTTTTCTTTACTTTGTTCGGAATTGCATGCATTTTCGGGTGGAAACAATACATCCTGTACCTCATTTTCTTCTTTCCCGTTTTTAGGAACTTTAGTTTCTACGAGGAAGTAAGGGAGAGGATTCAAGTCCCGTTTTCTGCGCTTGGTGGCTTCCAACCATACTTTTTGGATAGGTTCGGATGTCAATACGTGATGTTCCTCATACATTTTCCGGTCGAATATGTCTTTCGCTATCAGAAGTTCTACGATTTCCTGCATTTCCTCGTCCGATAGTTCGTTTCCTAATTTGTGGGCAAAGAGCATGCACTGCTCTTTGTTCCACACCAGGTAATACCCTTCTTCTTTATAAATTTTTCCGAGTAGCTTTATGAATGCCGCTACACCTTTCAGTCCGAACCGGGCTTCTATCAGTTCTGTTGCTACTCCTTCGAGCAGACTTATAGTTATGGGGAAATACAGTACCCCTGTACAATTCATTGCCATTTCTTTAGTTATTAAACGATTAGTGATTAATGATTAGCAGACGGGGCTCCAGTCTAGTAAATTCTCCAACTGGAAACTTCTCCAAGCCTGTGACTCTACATCCCAGTAAACTACAGTACTTTCTATGCGCTTCATTTCATAGAATCGGTGGAAGAAACTTTCATAGGGCATGAGGGTTGCTTTCACCATTTTGAATATTGTGCCTTGTTTGTGAAAGGCAATAAGGGCATAGCCATACTGCATGTGGTCAATGAGGTCGATCAATCTTTGTGCCATGTATTCTGCACATTCTTCGGAATACCCCTTTTCGAACATGAACCGTTTTTTCCATTTTTCTGCCATTCTTTCACGGACTGGAACCGGATTTTTGAACTCGTGTCTTTTCATCTTACGATATATTTAATTAATAATAATGTTGGTTACGTTTTCAAGCCCATGCCATAGCATAAAAAAAAGATGTCGCTTCGCATAAGAGGAAGCGGCATCTCATTGAAGTCTGACTTGGTCTTGTTAACGTGGGGGCAAAGGTAGGTCTTGCTGTTTTGACAGTATCTTTTTAATTCCTGCCTCTTCTGGAGTGTGATTTCTCCTTATGCTTTTCGTTGTGTCTGACTCTTTTATCCTTTTGCCACATTTTTTCTGCCATTTTGGTTAAAGTGCTCTTTGACATAGGGGTTCCGTCATCATTTAGGAAGAGTTTGGTTTCCGCTATGCGTTCTATGAACGGGGCTAATTCGAGTTTTTCGGGTGGAATCTTTTCATTGTTTCCAACGTAGAAATTACCCTCGATGTATCCATCCAAAAGATTTCCCAGCATACTTTCTTGGTTATTGTTAATTCCTTTAACCTTTTTACCCTTAGGACGGCCTCTGTGTGGTTTATTTTCCGCTTGTTCAGAGGATTGCCTGTTCTGTTCACTTGGTTTTACTAACTCTTTTTCTTCGCTTTTAGCAGCGTTTTTTTTGAATTACTCATTTTATGAAAATATTTAATTAAAAACAGTTAATTTGTAAATAAGGGTGCAAAGATACTAGGATTGTAGATGTGCAGAGTTGAGGAAGATGAATAAAATGAAATTAAAACTTTTTTGGCAGATGTAATATGCAGTAAATTAGAATGGTATAGTAAAAAATAGGGGGTGTTTAAAAAACGTTCGTTTAATGGGCGCAAAGATAAGGGGTATTTTTCGAACGTGCAAGATGTTTAATAAAAATATTTCTATTATTTCATTTTTTGTCAGTTATATTATTAGTAATCAATGTGATAATATTAATAATATATATATTTAATATCCTCTCATTTTTATGATTTCAAATTTCATGTTGAAGGCATGATCGTGTTGTCTATTAAACGAACGATTAAAAAACACTTTTTTGAATTTAATATCTTCGTTTATAACGCATTAAGTCGAAATATCTATTTGCTACGGTTTGAAAGAGAATATGTCTCGTTCAAACCGCGAAGCGCACCCGGAACTATAGTAAAATCCTTGATTCTCTTTTTGCAAGTGATTGAAAATCAAAAATATTGGTTTGCTGCCCGCACTCGTGACAAGCAAGAGTTTGCTGTCCGAAAATCCTTAGATAAGCTTAAGTCCGAAGAGAAGCTGGATCTTGACTGTTATCTTCCCACGCGAATTGTGATATCACAGCTGAAGTATCGCCGTAAACGTAGTGAGGTTCCTGTTATCCGAAATTTAATCTTCATCCGTGCTACTAAACAAACCGCTTGCGACATATCCAATGTTTATAATGTCCAGCTTTTCTACATGAAGGATCTATTTACTCATTCCATGCTGGTTGTTCCTGATAAGCAGATGGAAGACTTCATGTTTGTGATGGATTTGAATCCTGATAGTATCGGTTTTGATGTTGAACCCCTTGCCGCTGGAAACAGAGTGAGAGTTGTCAAGGGTGAATTTATCGGCATTGAGGGAGAGGTTGCTACGGAAGCCAATAAGACATATGTTGTCATTCGCATCAAGGGCGTTTTGGTTGCAAGTGTCAAAGTTCCCAAATCTTATCTGAAAATAATAGAGTAACACTTTCTCAATTATATTTTAATCATATACCAAATGAATTCTTTACTTTCTTGTGCTCTTGAGCTTCAGCATGCTGCTCATGAGCTGATGTATCTTGGTATGGACGGAGAACCTATATATTCCGACACTTTTTGTCGTTTGAATAAGGAAGTTCTCGTTAAATCCAATTCTCTTTTTTCCTCTAAGAGTTCCGATATCGAAGAAGAAGCCAACCTGTGTTTGGCTCTTTTAATGGGCTATAACGCTACTATTTATGATTATGGGGATAAAGAACAGAAAAAGCAATCTGTTCTAGACCGTGCATATACTATCTTAGAACAACTTCCTACTTCTTTGCTTAAAGTTCGCTTGCTGACTTATTGTTATGGTGAAATCTATGAAGAGGCTCTGCTCCAGGAAGCTCGTGTTATTATAGGACAGTGGGATAAGAATGCTTTGACTCCCGAGCAAACGGAGATCATGGAGGAACTAAAGAATATTGAAGAGAATCAATATCCTTTTGAGGTACTTGATTGATGTGTCTATAATTTTATTTCATAATACATAATGCAAGCAATTATTTTAGCTGCTGGTATGGGCAAACGCCTTGGCGAACTGACTAAGGGCAATACAAAATGCATGGTCAAAGTGAACGGTGTGTCTTTGATAGACCGTGTTTTGACACAGTTATCTACAATAAATCTCTCAAAGGTTATCATTGTAGTGGGCTATCAAGGGAAAAAGTTACAGGACTATTTGGGTAATTCTTATAAAGGGATGCCTCTGCAATACATTGAGAATCCAGTTTATGACAAAACCAATAATATTTATTCGCTTTCGCTGGCAAAGAAGGAACTTCAAGAGGATGACACGTTATTGATAGAATCCGATCTGATATTGGATGACGCTCTTCTTCCGATGCTGGTAAGTAACCCCTCACCCAACCTGGCATTGGTGGCCAAATATGAGACTTGGATGGACGGGACCATGGTATGTATAGGCGAAGAGGATAATATTGTAAACTTTGTACCTAAGCAGGCTTTCAGGTACAGTGATGTAAACTCTTATTATAAAACGGTAAATGTCTACAAATTCAGTCGTGAATTTTCCTCTTCGCAATATGTTCCTTTTTTGGAGGCTTATACCAAGGCGTTAGGCAATAATGAGTATTACGAACAAGTATTGCGGGTTGTTACACTACTTGATAATTGTCCGTTGAAAGTACTTCCGCTTGATGGACAGAAATGGTATGAGATAGACGATGTGCAGGATTTGGATATTGCCGAGACTATCTTTAGTGATGAAGACAGGCAGTTGCCTCTTTATCAAAAGCGTTATGGCGGGTATTGGCGTTTCCCGAATTTGCTGGATTTCTGCTATCTGGTTAATCCTTACTTTCCTTCGCAGAAACTGAAAGAAGAATTGAAAGCTAATTTCGATGTGTTGCTGAGTGAATATCCTTCGGGTATGAGAATTAATTCACTACTCATATCTAAATATTTTCATATAGACAAAAATTATGCGGTAGTTGGAAATGGAGCTGCTGAATTAATAAAGTCGTTGATGCGTTATTTGGACGGGAAAGTGGGTGTTGTGTTTCCTACATTCGAAGAGTATCCTAATCGCTATGCAGAGAATCGTTTGGTAAAATATGTTCCTCAGAATGCGGACTTTACCTATTCGGCTTTGGATTTGCAGATGTTCTTTGCGGGTAAGTCCATTTCTACGCTTCTTCTTATCAACCCTGACAATCCTTCTGGCAATTTTATTCCGTATGCTGATTTACTTTCTTTGATTTCGTGGACCGAAGAATGTGGTATCCGGTTAGTGGTGGACGAATCTTTTGTTGATTTTAGTGTGGGTTACGAACAGAATACCTTGTTGCGTAATGACATACTTTCTCGTTATCCTCATTTGACTGTGATGAAAAGTATTTCAAAATCCTATGGAGTTCCTGGGCTTCGTTTAGGCGTATTGGCGTCAGCTGATAAGGAACTGATCGAATGGATGAGGAAAGATGTTGCCATTTGGAATATTAATTCGTTTGCAGAATTCTATATGCAGATCTTTGGAAAGTATGAGGATGACTATAGGCAAGCGTCCCGTCTTTTTGTGGAGGAGCGCGCGCGATTCCAAAAAGAACTTTCCGCAATTTCCTGGCTTCGTGTCATACCTTCACAAGCTAATTATTTTCTCTGCGAGGTATTGGATAAATACACTTCGAAGGATTTGTTGAAACTTTTGTTGATCAAGTATGGAGTTTTGATAAAAGATTGTAGTACCAAGTCAGGGTTTGAAGGAAGGAATTATATCCGTATTGCGGTACGTGGGAAAGCGGATAATGATAAATTGGTTGAATCTTTAAAGAAGTTATAATGAAAATACTGGACTTTGATAAAATTAAATCTTTGAATTTGTCAGCAGAGGAAATGTATAGCTGGACAGAAAATGTATGGAAACAACAGGATTCATTCATATTGCCGCCGAAATCAAAAATGTTGCAAGGTGAAAGTGGACGGTATTTCACTATGCCTTGTGTGCTGCCTCAATACGATATTTCCGGAGTAAAATTTATCTGCCGGAATGTGGATGATGTGGATGGAGTTCCTGCCCGTAACTCTAATATTATGCTGCAAAATTGTTCCAAACATGGTTTACTGGCTGTTATGGATGGTACATATATTACTAATATGCGTACAGGAGCTAATGCGGCGTATAATGCGATAACGTTTGCTAAATCCAAGCCTGAGACATTAGCTGTATATGGTTTGGGATTAACAGCTCGCGCTTTTATGTTTTTCTTTACGGCTATATTTAAGCGTCCCATTACGATAAAGTTGATGCGTTACAAAAATCAGGCAGAACTGTTTATTGATAAGTTTAAGTCTAATCCTAATTTGAAATTTCAGATATGCGATAATTTGGAGGAATTGTTTCATTCGGATATAATAGTGTCATGTGTAAGTTTTGCCAGAAAGGAATTATGCGATATATTGGTGTATCCAAAAGGTTGTACGGTAGTGCCTGTCCATACAAGTGGCTTTCAGAATTGTGATTTGGCTTTCGATAAAGTAGTGGTAGATGATATAGGGCACGTAAAAGGTTATCGGTATTTTAATGAATTTCAGGAGAGGATGATAAGGATTACTGATGTAGCCAATCAACGAGTTACCGGACGTGAAAATGATGAACAACAAATTGTTGTATATGACGGAGGAGTTGCTATACATGATTTATACTACGCTATGAAAATTTTGGAGAAGGCTGGGGATGATTGCATTCAGATGCCGATGTCTTATCCGGAGGAGAGGTTTTGGATTTAATATTTTTTCTTAAGATTGACGTAGCTTTAAATATAGCTAATATTTAAATGTCATTAGGAGCGAAAATTTTGTCCGGAACAATTTGGGTTTCGGTTGATAAGTTCGGTACAATGTTCTTGCAATTCTTCGTCAATTTGATATTGGCGCGTCTGCTTACTCCTGCTGATTATGGTTGTATTGGAATGCTAGCCATTTTTATAGTGGTTTCACAGGTGTTGATTGATGGAGGATTTGGTTCAGCTCTGATACAGAAAAAGCAACCGACACAGGTGGACTACTCCACAATTTTCTTTTGGAATCTATTTTTTGCTTGTTTCCTTTATGTCGTGTTGTTCTTTTCTGCGCCCCAGATAGCTTTGTTTTTTAAAATGCCGCTATTAAGTGATGTCTTGAAAGTTTTAGGACTTATTTTGATAATTAATTCTTTGGGAATCATTCAAAATAATCGGTTGCGTAAATTACTGGCCTTCAAGAAAATTTCATTAGTTAATGTTCTTTCTCTTTCTGCCGCTTCTTTGGTGGGAGTTTTTTTGGCATATCGGGGCTGGGGTGTTTGGAGTCTGGTTGCTATGCAGTTAATTAATGCTTTGCTCAATGCCGGAACATTGTGGTTAGTGGCTCGTTGGTATCCTTCTTGGACTTTTTCTTTTGCTACTCTGAAGGAACTATTTGGTTTTGGCGGTTTTCTTTTGGCTTCCAATGTATTGCAGGAAATATGCAAGAATCTGCAAGGGTTGATTATAGGCCGTAAGTTTTCTTCCACCGAAATGGGGCTTTACTCACAAGCCAAAAAACTGGATGATGTAGCCTGCCTGACATTGCCTAATGTTATTATGCAGGTGTTGTTTCCTGTTTACGCGCAGTTGCAAAACGATTTGAAACAGATGAGAAAAACATTGGACATGAGTGTGCAGGTTATCTCTTTTGTTACCTTTCCTTTGGTTGCGATATTCATTTTGGTGGCTCACCCCTTGATTGGTTTCTTGTACGGTAATAAGTGGGAGGGAGCTATACCTTATTTCCAAATATTGTGCGTAGGAGGATTGTTTGCCTGCTTGCAAAATGTGAATTATTATGCGGTAGCTGCTTTGGGAAAGAGCAAACCTCTTTTCAGATGGAGTTTCTATAAATGGGGCATGCTGTTTGTCCTTTTGCTGGGTGGTATGCACTGGGGGATACACGGTATCTTATGGGGAATGGTGCTCAGTTCATTGAATATCTATTTGGTTAATGCCTTATTAGTTTCAAAATATTGCCATTATCCTCTAACCAAGCAATTGAAAAAATTGTTACCTGTCTTTTTATTGTCACTCTTGGTGGCAGTGTTTGTATGGCTGTTCAATCAATGGTTGCCTTTACTTTTTGGTGTGACTATCGTGATGTACATGATTGTTTATATGGTGATGGCCTGGTCGATGAGAATGGAGGCGTGGAAGAACTGCATTCAAATTGTAGTTTTGTTTACTAAAAGGAAAATTGATAATAACTGATTTTACTCATAATAATAATGATAACTGATACTTTACAAAACGAATTACGTGAACGATACAACCCCGATGGTTCCACATTACGCAGGCAGCAATTGAGAATGCTTGAGATGCTTCAATATATAGATGTTATCTGCAAGAAGCATAATATCAAATATTGGTTAACTTCAGGAACTTTATTGGGTGCTGTAAGACATGGAGGTTTTATTCCATGGGATGATGATTTGGACATTGAAATGTTAAAAGAAGATTTCGGAAAATTTGTTGAGGTTATGGAACAAGAGAAGAGTGAAGATTATTCGCTTCAAATTCATAAAAATGATCCTAATTATTTTGCCCCATATGGAAAACTCAGAGATATGTTTTCTTATTTGAAGGAAGAAAATATGAATGATTTGCATTATAAATATCATGGAATTTATATTGATATATTTGCATTGGAACCTTCTTCCTCTTACTGGTTAACTAGAATATCGGGAGGAATTCAAAGAAGGACACTTTATTGTGTAAATACAATAAAATTGGAATTATGGAGGAAAATACTAACTAAGTGTTCTTATTGTATTGCTTATAAGTTTATTTTTCCTTGTTTTAGTGCTTTGGGTAAAATAGGTGCAAGAAATCAACTCCGGCATGTACATGGCAGCTATTTTGTAAAGCCAAGATACTCAACGGATATTTTTCCATTGGATAACTTGAAATTTGAAGGTCTGTCATTTCCTGTCCCTTGGAATTATGATAATTATTTGAAGAATATTTATGGTGATTATATGAAATTACCAGATTTGAATAAAATAAAAAAACATATCAATAGGATTGAATTTTATGGCAAATAGAAAGAAGATAATGTTAGTTTTCGGTACTCGTCCGGAAGCTATAAAGATGGCACCACTAGTAAAGGGGTTCTTAAATTATCCAGACTTTTTTGAGACGATTGTCTGTGTTACGGGACAGCATCGTGAGATGTTGGATCAAGTATTACAAATATTCGATATAAAGCCGGACTACGATCTGAATATAATGAAGCAGGGGCAAGATCTCTATGATGTAACAGCTAGTGTACTTATAGGTATGCGTGATGTATTACGTGAAGCCAAACCTGATGTGGTGCTGGTGCATGGCGATACTACCACTTCCACTGCTTCAGCCTTGGCTGCTTTCTATCAGCAGATTCCTGTAGGGCATGTGGAGGCAGGATTGCGCACACATAATATTTACAGCCCTTGGCCGGAAGAGATGAACCGTCTTATTACGGGACGTATTGCGGCCTATCATTTCTCGCCAACACCTCTCAGTAGGCGGAACTTGTTGTCTGAAGGTGTAAATCCTGAGACTGTTATCGTGACAGGTAATACCGTGATTGATACGCTTTATATGGTGGTGGATAAAATAAAAAGCAATAAGGCATTGGATATGGAGTTGAAGAATGTTCTGACTAATGTTGGCTACGATGTAAATCGTTTGGCGGATGGACGAAAGTTGGTTCTTATCACTGGTCATCGTCGTGAGAACTTCGGTGATGGATTCATATCAGTGTGTACTGCTATCAAGGATTTAACAAGAAAATATCCGAAAGTGGATTTTGTATATCCTATGCATCTTAATCCCAATGTACGCAAACCCATTCATGAAGTATTTGGTGACGAATTGTCTGATTTGGGTAATATGTTTTTTATTGAGCCACTTGAATATCTCTCATTTGTGTATCTAATGGAGAAGAGTACTTTGGTATTGACGGATAGTGGCGGCATTCAAGAAGAGGCTCCTGGATTGGGTAAGCCTGTATTGGTAATGCGTGATACTACCGAGCGACCGGAAGCCTTGGATGCAGGTACTGTGAAATTGGTAGGTACTAACTGCAATAAGATTGTAAGCGAAGTTTCGGCATTGCTTAACGATGCAGAATATTATGAGAGGATGAGTATGGCTATAAATCCTTATGGGGATGGGAAAGCTAGCCAGAGGATTATAGACAGTTTTAGAGATTGATTTATGGATGTTACTATTATTTCTCCATTAATATATGACTTTGAAAATTATAGTTTGAAGATAGGTGGGGTAGAAACTTATATTTATGATTTGGCTCACATTCTGAAATCTGCTAAAATGGATGTTTCAATTTACCAAATTGACAATTTTACAAAGGAAGTGTCTCTTAATGGAGTATTGATAAAGTCAATATCTATTAAGCAGACTTGGAGAAAGAATATTTATCAATTATTATTTGACAATATATATTCAAATAAAGGGCTATATATTTTGGCTACTGATCAGTTAGACATAAGGGCTCCTTATAGGAATGTAATTACAATTCAACATGGTATAGCATTTGACATACCAGGTAATATGTTATCTGGATTCTGGAAAAAGAGTGCTGCACTTCAACTCCTAAATAAAATGCTGCGATGTATAAAGAATGTTCACCGATTTTATAATACACCCAATACGGTATGTGTAGATTATAATTATTTTAATTGGTATAGGACACTTGGGACGATAACAGAAAGCATGCATTTGAAAGTTATTCCTAATTTTTCTACTTCTTCTATATCTTTTGGGGATATAAAGAAGAAAATGGAATCTTCCAATCAAAAGAGAATAATTTTTGCGAGGAGATTCGTTGACTATAGAGGAACTCTTTTATTTCTAAGTGTAGCTAAGAGGATTATTGCTGAATATGATGATATTGAAATAACATTTGCTGGTGATGGCCCATTGAAAAAACAGATTAGTGATGTCTTTAAGGATGAGAAACGTGTAACGATAACATCTTTTGAAAGTTCGGAAAGTGTTTTATTCCATTATAATTTTGATATTGCTGTAGTACCTACAATTTTTTCTGAAGGAACATCATTGTCACTGTGTGAAGCAATGGCTTCAGGATGTTTCCCAATAGCTACTCACGTGGGGGGGATGACTAATATGTTGATAGATGGTTATAATGGAAAACTTGTTTATCCTTCAGAGGGAATGTTGTATAAAGCGATTGTTGATGTGTTGTCATTGGATAAAAAAGACTTTTGCCAAATAGTGCTGAATGCTTATGCGACTGTTCAAAAATCTTTTTCAAAAGAAAAGTGGACTTTAGAATGGCTTTCTTTTATTGATGAAGTAATGAAAAATGAACGATTATGATTGCGTACTTAATTGTTGTTTTTCTGTTTTTTCTACTATCGTTGATAAAGGAAAATAGAGTATTTTTCTTTTTTTCTTTTTTATTAGTCTATCTATTTCTTTGTTACGGTTATATGTGCGGCAGTGATTGGCGTATTTATGAAGAGGAATATTATGCTCATTTTAAAATGAGATTAGTTGAGCCTGGATATATGATGTTGTCTAACTTCTTTGCAGATTTGGGAGTGGGGTTTTGGCCTTTTCATATAATTTTTAAATCGTTCTCTTTTTTTTCTTATTATTATATATTTAGAAATCGGGTAAGCGGGCAAGGATTGGCTTTTGTTTGGATGCTTTTTTTATGTTCATTTGGTTTTTATCTTTTCATAGATTGTCCCTTTCGTAACCTAATAGCGATGGGTATTGCTATATTGGCTTTTAAATTTTTAGAACAACAAAAATATATTTTATATTATGGATTTGTAATACTGGTCTGTTCTTTTCATTTGTCAGGAAGCATATTGTTGGTTCTTCCAATTATGAATTTTAAAAAGATGAGTAATAAAACTCTTTATTTGATTTATTTTACTTTTTTGTTTCTTTTATTAGTTCATGTTGATAAACTCGTACTAAAGGCAATCTTAGCCCCATTTCCGTATATTTATGATAGAATATTCTTCTATGAAGATACGTCGATGTTTCAAGGAAGTGTCTTGTCGGTAGGGTTGGTCTTGAGATTAATTTGTCTTTTCTTTATGTTGCAATATCGAAATTGGATTCATAGACATTATGATAGTTCTGGATTTGTTTTTAATATGTGCTATGCTTATTTATTATTTAGTTTACTTTCCTATTCTATTCCTATAACTTTTAGAATGCCTTTTTTCTTAGCTCCTTTCTATTTGTTAATGATGTTTTTTATTTTACAGCGTTTTTCCTTTTTAAATAAATGCGTGTTTAAGGTATTTTACTTACTGGTTGCGTTTCTGATAACAATAAAAACAATAACAGAACGGCCATATTATGTGCCATATACTAATATAATACCCTATGCTATAGAGGGAACAGAATTAGATTATGATTATAGATCTAATTATAATTTTAAGCATTCACCTTATAAATAGTTTGCTGATTCAAAAATTATTGTTTTGTACCATGATAAATTGATAATTAGTTTTTGTACAATTAAAAAGATAGTAGTATGAAATATCAACTTGGAGTATCGATAATTGTTTGTTGTTATAATAGTATAGGGAGAATAGAACATACGTTGGCTTATTTGGCAAAGCAAAAGTTTCGGACAAGAATTAATGTTGAGCTCATAGTGGTGAATAATGCTTCTACTGATGAAACAAAAAAAATAGTTACTCAGTTATTGAAAACTTTATTTCCTTTGTGGAGTTGTTCAGTAATCGATGAGATGAATCAGGGATTGACATATGCTCGTAATGCTGGTATAAAGAATGCTCTGTATGAGTATTTATTGTTTTGCGATGACGATAATTTATTATTTCCTGATTATGTTCAGAATGCATATGATATTTTATCACAAAATGAGTGGATTGGGGCTTGTGGTGGTAGAGGAATTCCAGAGTTTTTAGGAGTGGAAGAGCCTGAATGGTTTAAGAAGGCAGCACCTTCTTATGCTTTGGGTTCTCAATTGTCACAATCAGGAAAACTTGTACGAAATTCTTTGTACGGTGCGGGACTTTGTATAAAACATTCGATAATTGATGAGTTATATCAGAAGAAATTCCATTCGTTTTTGACGGGGAGAAAGGGGAAAGGGTTATTAGCTGGTGAAGATTCGGAGCTTACAAAAGCCATTTTATTATTAGGATATAAATTAGAAGCGAATGACTCTTTGTTATATAAACATATTATGCCATCTAATAGACTTAATAAGGAATATTTCTATAAGATGTTGTATGGCTTTGGATTAGCTTATCCTGTAATTTGCTTATATGAATGTGCCATAAGATTTCCTTATTTTAATTTATATGTTTTTTATTACCTGTATTTTTTAGGGTTGGTATTCAATTATATTGGAACTTTTGTTTTTAGAAAGAGAGACAAGAAAGCTATTTATAGAGGTGCTATCACTGCATTTATGAATATGCCTTTTAAAGATGTTCATGAGGTATGTGCAGTGATAAAACGGTTGTCAAAGAGTTGATTTATATTAATGCTTAAATATATAGTTGTTTTATTATGAAGGTTTCTCTTGTTACTGTTACATTTAATAGTGATAAAACTCTTCGTGATACTATTCAGTCAGTACTTAATCAGACCTATTCGGATATTGAGTATATTATTGTTGATGGTCTGTCCCAAGACAATACGGTTGATATTATTCGTAAATATGAGCCGCAGTTTCAAGGACGGTTGAAATGGATAAGTGAAAGGGATAATGGTCTTTATGATGCCATGAATAAAGGCATTCGTATGTCAACCGGTGGTATTGTCGGTATTATTAATTCCGATGATTTTTATCATCGGAGAGATATCATTTCAAGGGTTGTAGAGGCTTTTCAAAATGAGGAAACTAAAGCCGTTTATGGAGATGTGCGCTTTGTGAATCCGGATAATTTGGATAAGACTGTACGTTATTATTCGTCCCGAATTTTTTCTCCTAGTCGTTTTCGGTATGGTTTTATGCCTGCTCATCCTACTTTCTTCACTTATCGGAAATATTTCGAAGAATTCGGATATTATAAAACTGATTATCATATAGCAGCGGATTATGAATTGCTGATTCGTTTTTTGTATACACATCAATTGAAGTCAAAATATCTTTCTCTGGATTTTATGAAAATGAGAACAGGTGGTGCAAGCACTGCCTCTATTAAAAGTAATATTTTACTAAATAAGGAAATAGTTCGTGCATGTAGTGAGAATGAGATTTGGACATGCATGCCGTTACTGTTTTTTAAATATTTTATAAAAGTGTTTGAGTTGTTTTTAACGAAAGAATAATGAAAAAAGTAGCATTACTAACTGGAATTACCGGTCAGGATGGTTCTTTCCTTGCCGAGTTTTTAATAGAAAAAGGGTATGAAGTTCACGGTATTCTTCGTCGTTCGTCTTCATTTAATACTGGACGTATTGAACATCTTTATTTAGATGAATGGGTGCGTGATATGAAGCAACAGCGTTTAGTCAATCTTCATTATGGCGATATGACAGATAGCAGTTCATTGATTCGTATTATTCAGCAAGTACAACCTGATGAAATCTATAATCTTGCGGCACAAAGTCATGTAAAGGTATCTTTTGATGTTCCTGAATATACGGCTGAAGCTGATGCGGTAGGTACACTTCGCATGTTGGAAGCTGTCCGTATTTTGGGTTTGGAGAAGAAGACTAAGATTTATCAGGCTTCTACTTCGGAGCTTTATGGTAAGGTACAGGAGGTTCCTCAGAAAGAGACCACTCCTTTTTATCCCCGTAGTCCATACGGGGTAGCCAAACAATATGGTTTTTGGATAACTAAGAACTACCGTGAAAGTTATGATATGTTTGCCGTGAACGGTATCCTGTTCAACCATGAAAGTGAGCGGAGAGGTGAGACTTTTGTAACTCGTAAGATCACTCTTGCTGCTGCTCGTATTGCACAAGGTTTTCAAGATAAGTTGTATTTGGGAAATTTGGACGCCCGTCGAGACTGGGGATATGCAAAGGATTATGTGGAGTGTATGTGGTTGATTCTACAACATGATACACCGGAAGATTTTGTGATAGCTACTGGTGAGATGCATACTGTTCGCGAGTTTGCCACTTTGGCATTCCATGAGGTTGGTATTGAACTGCGCTGGGAAGGTGAGGGCGTTAATGAAAAAGGTGTTGATCTGAAAACGGGTAAGGTGCTTGTTGAGGTTGATTCTAAATATTTCCGTCCTTGCGAGGTTGAGCAACTACTTGGTGATCCTACTAAAGCAAAGACGCTGCTTGGTTGGAATCCGACGAAGACCAGTTTCCCTGAATTGGTGAGAATAATGGTGGCGCATGATATGCGTTTCGTGAAGAAGCTATATCTCAAATCACAGATAGCAAAATAAATCTTTAAATCTTCCATGAAGATACTTATAACAGGGATTCACGGTTTTGTGGGTTCTAATCTTATAGCGGCCTTATTTGAACATCATACTCTCTATGGTCTTGATATCATTTCTCCCGAAAAGAAGGGAGTTGTGAGGACTTTCTCGTGGAAAGATATTGAAACAACTTCTTTCCCCATGCAACGTTTACCTCGTTTTGATGCCATCATCCATCTGGCAGGCAAGGCGCATGATACAAAGAATCAGTCTGCTTCTCAGGTATATTTTGATATCAATACAGGGCTGACGCAGAAGATATTCGATTTCTTTTTAGAATCTTCTGTGAAGAAATTTATCTTTTTCAGTTCTGTAAAAGCTGCCGCAGACAGTGTAGTGGGGGATATGCTGACAGAAGATGTGATACCTACTCCGGTTGGTCCTTATGGAGAAAGTAAGATTGCAGCTGAAGAATATATTCTTAGTAAGTTGAGAAGTGAGCATGGGGAATTGAAAGTTACTATGCAGCGTGATAAGCAGGTCTATATACTTCGTCCTTGTATGATTCATGGTCCTGGTAATAAGGGTAATCTGAACTTGCTTTATAATGTGGTAAAGAAAGGTATTCCTTGGCCTTTAGGCGATTTTGAGAACAAGCGTTCTTTTACTTCTATAGATAATCTTTGCTATGTGGTGGAAGGTTTGTTGACAAAAGACGTAGCGAGCGGTATTTATCACATGGGTGATGATGAAGCCTTGTCTACGAATGAACTGATAGCTCTTATGTGTGAAGCTATGGGTAAGGTGCCTCACATCTGGAAAATGAACAGGAAAATGATGGAAGGCTGCGCAGGACTGGGTACGCTGCTTCATCTGCCTTTGAATACAGAGCGGCTGAGAAAGCTGACTGAGAATTACGTGGTGAGTAATGAGAAAATAAAATCCGCCCTTGGTATTGACAGGATGCCTGTCCGTGCGGCGGATGGAATAATGAAAACGATCCGTAGTTTCACCGCGGAGAGCACAGAGTAATACGAAGTTTCTAACCTACTTATAACTTGTAAATCGTGTATTATATCATTATATTAGTTCTGCTCTTTGTAGCAGAACTTTTTTATTTTAGAGTGGCTGATAAGTGCAATATCATTGATAAACCCAATGAACGTAGTTCACATACAAAAGTAACTTTGCGTGGAGGTGGCATTATTTTCTATTTCGGAGCTTTGGCCTATTTCCTGAGTAACCATTGGGAGTATCCATGGTTTATGTTAGCATTAACCCTAATTACTTTCATCAGTTTTGTAGATGATATCCGTTCTACTTCTCAAGGTCTGAGGTTGGTGTTTCACTTTTCTGCCATGGCCTTGATGTTTTATCAATGGGGTTTGTATTCTCTTTCCTGGTGGTGGATTGTCATAGCTTTGATTATCTGTACAGGTATCATTAATGCCTATAATTTTATGGATGGCATCAACGGCATCACAGGTGGTTATTCATTGGTTATCCTTGCTGCATTGGCATATATCAATTCTGAGATCACTACGTTCGTAGAGCTGGCTTTGATCAATACAGTTCTTTGTTCCGTCTTGGTCTTTTGTTTTTTCAATTTCCGTAAGAAAGCCAAATGTTTTGCGGGTGATGTTGGTTCGGTTAGTATTGCTTTTATTCTTCTTTTTCTGATAGGTAAGTTGATTCTAACGACCGGAGATTTTAGCTGGATAATCCTATTGGTTGTTTATGGTGTTGATAGTGTCCTGACTATTATTCATCGTTTGATGCTTCATGAGAACATTGGTTTGCCCCACCGGAAACACATGTATCAATTGATGGCAAACGAGTTGAAGATACCTCATGTTGGGGTATCCTTAATTTATATGGCGGCACAGGCTTTGGTCATATTGGGCTATTTCTGTTTCGTGGGATATGGTTATTGGTATTTGTTGGGGATAATTGTATTATTGAGTGGTATTTATGTGTTGTTTATGAAAGCGTTTTTCCATTTGCATCAGCACTAGTTATTCTTGAAAAAGTGATAAACAATTGACTTATAACTGTTTTGTTTTAGATAGCAGCCGGGATCACTCTATAAAAAGAGTGGTTCCGGTTGTTTGGGTAATAATGGATTGTAGGATTTTGAGTGAAACGCTATATATTGGAGGTAAGAGCCTATATGATTACCGATTGATTTATTGTTACTTACAACTTTTCTCAGAAAAACTGTCGCTGACATGCTTTTTTCTTCTTCTCATCTGAGATTTTATCCTCACCTTTGCATCGTTGATCAACATAACGAGTGAATTAAGAATAGAATTTAAATCTCTAAATGAAAAAAGTATGAGCGTAATTTTTAGAACGGTGGAGAGACCGTCCGACCCTCGGGTTGAGAATTCTCCCAAAAAGTATTTTCCGCAGTTAATAACTTTAGGACAGACTGTAGATTTGGCATTTATTGCTCAGAAGATGCAGGATCGTTCTTCACTCTCTATTGGTGATATCAAGAGTACCATGCAGAACTTTGTGGAGAAGTTGAAAGAGCAGTTGCTGGAAGGTAAGACAGTGAATATTGCCGGGTTGGGTGTATTTCTGCTGGCTGCTAAGTCGAAAGGAGAGGAAAAGGCAGAAGATGTGACTGCCAAGAGTGTGGACAGCGTTCGCATATTCTTTCAAGCCAATAAAGAGTTGAAGATAACCAAGACTGCTACGCGTGCCGGTGAAAAGTTGGATCTGGTCAGTTTGGACGATTATCTGAAAGGTCTATCAAACGTTCCTGCGGGAGGTGGCTCGGACGGTGGTTCGGGAGATAACTCGGGCGATGGAGGACTGGATGAGAATCCACTCGGATAAGGAGAACTGAAAAGTAAAAGTTGAGAGTGAAAATCAAAAGAATCGCTATGAAGAAAACGAATTGGAAGGTGATTTTAAAAGTGATTATTGCTGTTGCTACTGCCATCGCAGGTGTGATTGGAGGGCAGGCTATGACATTTTAAGTATAGTTGATAGACGAAGAGAAGCCGTTATCCGAGAAGTTGAAGTTCGGGTAACGGCTCTTTTTTATCTTACATCCGCTCCCCACATCAGCTTATTGCGAAGCGTATCAAAGAACACATGATTGAAGCGTTTGATTACCTTAATGCTGTAATCAGCCCGTGAGATTCGCAGACGGGTTGTTTCTTTGCAGGATTCACTACGACCGTCGATGGCAACCAGAAAACTGTGGCTGCGGCTTTCTACGTCAAGAGTGATTTCCCAATCATCGCAAATAACGATGGGACGGACATTCAAACTATGCGGAGCTACCGGAGTGATAGCAATCGTTTTGCTATGAGGCACGATAACCGGACCACCGACACTCAGCGAATAAGCCGTGGAACCGGTAGGGGTGGATACCACCAACCCGTCCGCCTGATAAGTGGTGAGATGGGCACCATTGATAGCAGTATGAATGCTGATCATTGAAGAACTATCGCGTTTCAATACTGCAATTTCATTGAGTGCATAAGGCGATTCCATCAATTTTTTATCATCACAATGTAATTGCAACACGCTACGTTCTTCCACCTTGTAGTGGTTATTATAAATCTCATCGAAAGTCTCTTCCATCTCTTCCGGAGAAATGTCTGCCAGGAAACCGAGGCGGCCGGTATTGATACCCAGAATGGGAATATTCTTTTTGCCTACCCGGCTGGCTGCTTTCAGGAACGTACCGTCGCCCCCGATACTGATGACCATATCTGCTGTAAAATCGTCTCCGTCAAAGAGCTCGGCGGAAGCGATAGTCATGTGCAGGTCGGAAGTCAGGAAGTTATAGAACTCCCTGCAAATGCAAAGCTGGGCATTACGCCGCTCCAACAAGCGGAATAAAGTTTCCGCATGTGTTGATTTTTTTGCTTGGTAAGTATTTCCAAATATGGCAAATTTCATCGTCTGTACTTTCTTAATGAAATGCAAATATGGTGTTTTTTTCTCAGAACGCTGCCAATGTATCGCTATTATTTGTACATTTGCGGCAAACTATGATCCGAATTATGACTAGATTAAGTGTAAACATAAACAAGATTGCGACGTTGCGTAATGCGCGTGGAGGGGATGTCCCTAATGTGGTGAAAGTAGCACTGGATTGTGAAAGCTTTGGTGCGGAAGGAATTACCGTACATCCACGCCCTGATGAACGTCATATACGCCAGAGGGATGTGTATGATCTTCGCCCGTTGCTTCGTACTGAATTTAATATCGAAGGATATCCTGCCCCCGAATTTATTGATCTGGTATTGAAAGTGAAGCCGCATCAGGTTACTCTGGTTCCGGATAGTCCGACTCAGCTGACTTCTAATGCAGGCTGGGATACCAAGCAGAATCTGGAATTTCTGACCGAAGTGCTCGATACATTTAATGATGCAGGCATCCGTACTTCCGTATTTGTATCGGCGGATGCGGAGATGATAGAGTATGCTGCCAAAGCCGGTGCCGACCGGGTGGAACTCTATACCGAACCCTATGCGACCGCTTATCCGCAGAATAAGGAAGCCGCCGTTGCTCCTTTTGTAGAGGCAGCCAAAGTGGCACGTAGTCTGGGCCTGGGCCTGAATGCCGGACATGACCTGAGTTTGGTGAATCTGAATTATTTATATCAAAACATTCCATGGATGGATGAAGTCTCTATCGGACACTCGTTGATAAGCGATGCTCTGTATCTGGGATTGGAACGTACCATTCAGGAATATAAAAACTGTCTTCGTTGATGAATGTAATGTTGTTATTAGCCCAAGTGGCTCCGGCGCTGACCGATTCTATTGCGGGCGCCAATCCGGTATTAACTCCGGTAGCTGGTCCTGAAGAGATGAACCTATGGAGCATGGCTGTCAAGGGTGGTTGGATTATGATCGTTCTTGGATTGCTGTCCATCCTTTGTTTCTACATCTTGTTCGAACGCAACTATGTGATCAGGAAAGCCGGCAAAGAGGACCCGATGTTCATGGATAAGATAAAGGATTACATCCTGGATGGAGAAATAAAAGCTGCCATAGCTTATTGCCGCAGCGTAAATACTCCGGCTGCCCGTATGATAGAGAAAGGTATCAGCCGTTTGGGACGTCCGGTGAATGATGTGCAGGCTGCCATTGAGAATGTGGGAAACATTGAGGTAGCGAAGCTGGAAAAAGGATTGACGATTATGGCAACCATCTCCGGAGGTGCGCCGATGATTGGTTTCCTCGGTACAGTGACCGGTATGGTGCGTGCTTTCTACGAAATGGCCAATGCAGGTAACAACATCGATATCACATTGCTTTCGGGCGGTATCTACGAGGCTATGATCACTACGGTAGGTGGTTTGATCGTGGGTATTATTGCGATGTTTGCCTATAACTACCTCGTGACTCTGGTAGACGGCGTGGTGAATAAGATGGAGGCTAAAACCATGGCATTCATGGACCTCTTGAATGAACCCGCTTCCTAAGTAATTAATAATTAATAATTGAACTAAGCGTGCTACAACGTAGAGCTAAAATATCGCCCAATTTCAGTATGGCATCCATGACGGACGTCATCTTCCTGTTGCTGATCTTTTTTATGATCACGTCTACGGTTGTTTCGCCGAACGCTATCAAGGTGTTGCTTCCGCAAGGAAAACAGCAGACGTCGGCTAAGCCCTTGACGCGGGTTATTATCGATAAGGACCTGAATTTTTACGCGGCGTTTGGAAATGATAAGGAGCAGGCGATTTCTTTGGAAGAATTGACTCCTTTCCTGCAATCGTGCGCTGCAAAAGAACCGGAAATGTATGTGGCGCTTTATGCTGACGAAGCTGTGCCTTACCGGGAAATCGTGAAAGTGCTGAATATTGCCAATGAGAATAAGTTCAAGATGGTGCTGGCTACACGTCCGCCTGAAGGAAAATGATATAATATAGACAAACGGTGGATCCGAAGAAGAAAGGCAAATATATAGGAATGGTAGGTGCGCTGCTGGTACATGTAGCGTTCATTCTCCTGTTAATACTGGTTGGCTTCGCTTTGCCCGAGCAGCAGGATGAAGACGGTATGCCGGTAATGCTGGGTGAAGTGCCCAATGCATTTGGAAGTGCTGATCCCTCCCTGGTGAAAGTGGATGTGATGCCTGAGACCGTTGCCCCTAAAGTGCAGGAGACGGTAGAACAGGAGATGCTTACCCAGGAGGATGAAGAAACCGTTGTTATCAAGCCCAAAGCAGAACCTAAAAAGGAAGAAGTAAAGAAGAAACCGGAGAAGACGGAAGCTGAGAAAGCGGAAGAAGCCCGGAAGTTGGCAGAAGCTAAAGCCGAGCGGGAACGCAGGGAGGCGGAAGAGGCGGCCCGTAAGAGGGTGGCAGGTGCCTTCGGAAAAGGAGCACAAATGGGAAGCAAAGGTACGACTGAGGGAACAGGTATTCAGGGAAGTCCCACCGGAAATGCGCCGGAAGGTGCGTCTAGCGGAACGGGAGGTTATGGAACTTTTGACCTCGGCGGACGTTCTATAGGACAAGGAGGTTTGCCGCGTCCGGCATATAATGTGCAGGATGAAGGGATTGTGGTGGTTTCTATTACTGTAAATCCGGCAGGACATGTTATTGCTACCAGTATTGACCGGAAGACCAATACCATAAATTCTGCCTTGCGGAAGGCGGCTGAAGATGCTGCTAAGAAAGCGCGTTTCAATGCTGTAAGCGGTTTGAATAACCAGACAGGAACGATAACATATTACTTTAAACTAAAATAATAAGGAGAACAATTATGGGTACAGTTTATGTTTTTTTTGCAGACGGATTTGAAGAAGTGGAAGCTTTCACCTCTGTGGATGTAATGAGACGTGCAGGGCTGAACGTGGAAATGATAACGGTGACTCCCGATGAGATAGTAACAGGTGCACATGATGTACCGGTGCTTTGTGATAAGAATGTAGTGAACTGTGATTTCTATGACGCAGATTTAGTTCTTTTACCCGGTGGAATGCCCGGAGCAGCTACTTTGGAGAAGTGCCCGGAACTTCGGAAACTGGTCTTGGATTTTGCTGAAAAGAATAAACCGATTGCTGCCATTTGTGCCGCTCCTATGATATTGGGTAAGCTTGGCTTGCTGAAAGGCCGCAAGGCAACTTGCTATCCCGGCTTCGAACAATACCTGGAAGGTGCTGAATGTACAGGTGCTCCGGTGGAAAGAGACGGTAACATCATTACCGGAAAAGGACCGGGTGCTGCGATGGAATTTGCTCTGACGGTTGTAGATATGATGCTCGGAAAAGAGAAGGTACAGGAACTGAAAGAGGCAATGTGTGTTAATTGATTTATGGTTCAGTATGCTCTGATAGTTGCCGGTGGTAAAGGGTTGCGCATGGGAGGCGAACTTCCCAAACAGTTTCTGCCTATAGGTGGAAAACCTGTTTTGATGCGTACTTTGGAAGCCTTTTATGCCTACAATCCGGAGATACATATAATATTAGTGCTCCCGCATAGCCAGCAATCTTATTGGACAGAGCTATGTGCGGAGCATTCTTTTTCTTTGCCGCATACAGTGGCGGACGGAGGTGAAACCCGCTTCCATTCGGTAAAGAATGGATTGGCTCATGTTACTACTCCGGGATTGGTTGGTGTCCATGATGGGGTACGCCCGTTTGTTTCCCGGGAAGTCATAGCCCGTTGTTATGAATTGGCTGCTGAAAAAAAGGCGGTGATTCCTGTGATAGATGTGGTGGAGACTGTACGCCATCTCAAAGGAGAAGAAAGCGTGACCGTCAGCCGGGATGAGTATAAATTGGTACAGACTCCCCAGGTGTTTGATGCCGATTTACTGAAACAGGCCTATGAACAACCTTATACTTCTTTCTTTACGGACGACGCTTCGGTAGTGGAAGCGATGGGAGTATCTGTATACCTCGCGGCAGGTAATCGGGAAAACATTAAAATTACGACTCCCTTTGATTTGAAAATAGCCGCTGCTTTGTTGGATTCATGTTTGATTTAGCTTCTCGTGACATAAAATACCTGTCGGGTGTAGGGCCGCAACGTGCCTCAGTACTCAATAAGGAATTGAATATCTATTCCCTTCACGACTTATTGTATTATTTCCCCTATAAATATGTAGACCGTAGCCGTATCTATTATATCCATGAGATAGACGGTACGATGCCTTATATCCAACTGAAAGGTGAAATCCTGGGTTTTGAGACGATTGGAGAAGGTAGGCAACGCCGTCTGATTGCCCATTTCTCGGATGGTACGGGGATTGTGGATTTAGTCTGGTTTCAGGGAATTAAATTTCTCGTCGGTAAGTATAAGGTACATCAGGAATATATTGTATTTGGTAAACCCAGCGTCTTCAACGGACGGATCAACATTGCTCATCCGGATATCGATAATGCTTCGGAACTGAAGCTCTCGACAATGGGATTGCAACCTTATTATAATACAACGGAGAAAATGAAGCGGAGTTCCCTCAATTCTCATGCAATTGAGAAGATGATGAGCGCCGTAGTGCAGCAACTCCGCGAACCGTTGCCCGAAACGCTTTCTCCCGCTATATTGACAGAGCATCATTTGATGCCACTGACGGAAGCTTTGATGAATATTCATTTTCCGGCAAATCCGGAATTGCTTCGTAAAGCGCAATATCGCTTGAAGTTTGAAGAACTTTTTTATGTACAGTTGAATATTCTCCGCTATGCCAAAGACAGGCAACGGAAATACCGTGGATATGTATTTGAAACGGTAGGAGGGATATTCAATACTTTCTATGCCAAGAATCTGCCTTTCGAACTGACAGGTGCCCAGAAGCGTGTACTGAAAGAAATACGCCGGGATGTGGGGAGCGGTAAGCAAATGAACCGTCTGTTGCAGGGGGATGTAGGCAGTGGAAAAACGCTGGTGGCACTGATGAGTATGCTGATAGCGTTGGATAATGGTTATCAGGCTTGTATGATGGCACCCACCGAAATTTTGGCTAACCAGCATTTTGAGACAATCCGCGAGTTGTTGTACGGAATGGATATACGTGTGGAATTGCTGACCGGTTCTGTGAAAGGAAAAAAGCGGGAAGCCATTCTCACCGGTCTGTTAACAGGAGATGTGCGAATACTGATCGGTACGCATGCCGTGATAGAAGATACCGTGAATTTCTCTTCACTGGGATTGGTGGTGATAGATGAACAGCACCGTTTCGGCGTGGCACAACGCGCACGTTTATGGACTAAGAATGTGCAGCCGCCCCATGTGTTAGTCATGACAGCTACCCCTATTCCGCGTACATTGGCCATGACATTATACGGTGATCTCGATGTCTCCGTCATTGATGAACTGCCGCCGGGACGTAAACCTATTGTGACCATTCATAAATATGATGCGCACCGTGTAAGCTTGTACCAATCCGTTCATAGACAGATTGCAGAGGGCAGACAGGTATATATTGTATATCCTTTGATTAAGGAAAGTGAGAAAATCGATTTAAAGAACCTGGAAGAAGGCTACCTTCATATTTGTGAGGAATTTCCGGATTGTAAAGTCTGCAAAGTGCATGGCAAGATGAAAGCTGCTGAGAAGGATGCGCAGATGCAGCTTTTTGTTTCGGGCGAAGCACAGATAATGGTAGCGACTACAGTGATTGAGGTAGGCGTAAATGTACCGAATGCTTCCGTGATGATTATTGAGAATGCAGAGCGCTTCGGTTTGTCACAGCTCCATCAGTTGCGTGGTCGTGTAGGCCGTGGAGCGGAACAGTCTTATTGTATTTTAGTGACCGGATACAAGTTGGTCGAGGAAACCCGCAAGCGCCTGGAAATTATGGTGCGGACAAATGACGGCTTTGAAATAGCTGAAGCCGATCTGAAGCTACGCGGCCCCGGTGATTTGGAAGGCACACAGCAAAGCGGTATTGCCTTCGACCTGAAAATTGCCGATATAGCGCGCGACGGACAGCTGCTGCAATATGTGCGCAATGTTGCCGAAGAAGTGGTTGATGCCGATCCTACCAGTATCCGCCCGGAGAATGAAATCCTGTGGCGCCAGCTAAAGGCACTTCGGAAAACTAACGTTAACTGGGCTTCCATTAGTTGAATAACGGTTAAACATACACTTTATTTACATTTTTATGTTGTAAAACATGTTAGTCTTTATCTTGCCGATATACAGGGAGTTAGAAGTGGTTTTAATATATACCTTTTAATCCCTTACCGAAAAAATAGTTAAGAACAGCCTTTTCATTTAGAGAAGAAATACTACCTTTGGGAGAATTTTTTAAAAGAATGACGAAACGGAATGAATTTCAATTGCATTAAAACGATCCTAATAGCTGCGACGGCAATGGTCAGCCTGAATTCTTTTTCTCAGGATTTGATTGCCCGACAAGCCCCCATCGACAGGAAACTAAAGAGCGTTGACTCGTTGGCTTTACAGAAACAGATACGTGCTGAACAATCTGCTTATCCAGGTCTAAGTCTATATCCGACTTGGAATAATGAGTATGTACAAGCTTATGGCGATGCTATCGTTCCTGAAAGCTATAAAGTGGACCTGACAGGTTTCTGTATGCCTACAACGCATACGAAGATTACCGATGTCTTCGGTTATCGCCCCAGAAGACGCAGAATGCACTATGGCTTGGATGTTAAAGTATTCATCGGTGATACGATTCGAGCTGCTTTCGATGGTAAAGTACGCGTAGTAAAGAATCAGGGACGCCGTGGCTATGGTAAGTATATCGTTATTCGTCATGACAATGGACTGGAAACAGTTTACGGACACTTGTCCAAACAGATCGTAGATATTAATCAGTTGGTTAAAGCCGGAGAACCTATCGCTTTAGGTGGCAATACCGGACGTTCTACCGGTTCGCATCTTCACTTTGAAACCCGTTTCCTGGGAATTCCTATTGACCCCGCTTTAATGTTCGACTTTGAAAAGCAAGACGTTGTTGCTGATCATTATACTTTCACTAAGACCAAGACTTCAAAAGGAACTGCTCGCAGCATGGCTTCTGGTGAAGGTTTGTTCTATAAAGTGAAGAGTGGCGATACATTGTCTAAGATTGCATCCCGTCAGGGAGTATCTATTGACAAGCTCTGTCAGTTGAATCGCATTACACGGAAAACAATCTTACGTCCGGGACAGGTATTGCGTTGTTCGTAAGATATCAATAAACCCATAAAGAAGAGGGCACTTTAATATAATTTAGAGTGCCCTCTTTTCTTTTTTCTTTAATTATTCCTACCTTTGCAACCAATTTGTAAGGAAATGAAAGATACCAAACAACAATTTGAGCATGTCATTGCCATCTGTCGTGATTTGTTCTCCAAGAAACTACATGATTACGGTCCGGCATGGCGTATTCTCCGTCCGGCTTCCGTGACTGACCAGATATTCATTAAAGCCAATCGTATCAGGAGTATTGAAACTAAAGGAGTGACGTTGGTGGACGAAGGAATACGTTCCGAGTTCATTGCGATAGTCAACTATGGCATTATCGGATTGATACAGCTGGAACTGGGATATGCGGAATCAGCCGATATCACGAATGAAGAAGCAATGGCGTTGTATGACAAATATGCTAAAATTTCATTGGATCTGATGCTTGCTAAGAATCATGATTACGATGAGGCATGGCGCAGCATGCGTGTCAGTTCATACACTGATCTGATATTGATGAAAATCTACCGTACGAAACAGATTGAAAGCCTGTCAGGACAGACTTTGGTTTCGGAAGGAGTGGATGCTAATTATATGGACATGATTAATTATTCCGTATTCGGTTTGATTAAGATTGAATTTGGAGACTAAGCAGAAACATATAATATGGAAGAGCTGGGTGAATGTTTGCCGTTTTTTACTGGCGGCGGTATTCATCTTTTCCGGCTTTGTGAAGGCAGTCGATCCGTTAGGCTCTTTTTATAAGATTCAGGATTATCTGACGGCTTTCGGAATGGCCGCGTGGTTTCCTACATATTTGCAGCTACTGTTTGCCATCGTATTGTCGGCGTTGGAATTCTCAGTGGGAGTTTTCCTGTTCTTCGGTATACGGCGGAGGTTTGCTACGACTCTGGCACTGATGCTGATGATCGTGATGACACCGCTGACACTGTATCTGGCGTTAGCGAATCCGGTGTCCGATTGTGGTTGTTTCGGTGATGCATGGGTGTTGACAAACTGGGAAACGTTTGGCAAGAATGTAGTATTGTTTATTGCAGCCGTATCTGTCTTCAAAGGTGGAAAACAAATCATTCGCTTTATTACGGCAAAAATGGCATGGATGGTTTCCATGTATACGTTCTTTTTTGTGTTTGTGCTTTCATTCTATTGCCTGGACAATCTGCCTATTCTGGATTTCCGTCCTTACAAGATCGGAAAGAATATCAAAGAAGGCATGGAAATACCCGAAGGAGCAAAACCCAGTGTGTTTGAGAGCAAGTTCATTCTGGAGAAAGACGGAAAAAAACAGGAATTTACACTGGATAATTACCCGGATAGCACATGGACGTTTGTTGAAACACGTACGGTGTTGAAGGAAAAAGGATACGAGCCTCCGATTCACGACTTCTCTATTGTAAGTCTGGAAACCGGAGAGGATTTGACCGATAGCATCTTATCCGATAAGGGATATACATTTCTGTTGGTAGCTCATCGCATTGAAAAAGCTGACGATAGCGATATAGATCTTATTAACGAGATCTATGATTATAGTGTGGAGCATGGTTACGGCTTTTATGCCCTGACTTCTTCGCCGGAGGAACAAATAGAATTGTGGCGTGATAAGACCGGTGCAGAATATCCTTTCTGCCAGACGGACGACATCACTTTGAAGACTATTATCCGTTCCAATCCCGGATTGATACTGATAAAGGATGGCGTAATTCTGAATAAGTGGAGTGATAATAGCTTGCCGGATGAATACGTGTTGACGGATAGCCTGGATAAACTGGAACTCGGTCAGCAGAAACAAGAAAGTGATTTGCGCACGATTGGTTACGTTCTTTTGTGGTTTATCATTCCGTTGCTGATGGTTATCGGTGTGGACATCCTGGTTGTGAAGCGCAGGGAAAGAAAGAGAGCGAAAAATAAAGTGATTAGCGATGGAGTGATGAGTGATAAGCAAGAGCTTCCACAGCCATAAATTACAAATTATAAATCAAAAATACATTAACCCTTTTAATAAATAAAAAACAAAATGAGAAAAAACATTGTTGCAGGAAACTGGAAAATGAACAAAACCCTTCAGGAGGGTATTGCTCTTGCAAAAGAACTGAACGAAGTATTGGCTAACGAAAAGCCTAACTGTGATGTAATCATCTGTACTCCTTTTATCCACCTGGCATCGGTTACTCCGTTGGTAGACCCCGCTAAGATTGGCGTAGGTGCTGAAAACTGTGCTGACAAAGAATCAGGTGCTTACACTGGTGAAGTTTCAGCTGCTATGGTTGCTTCTACAGGCGCTAAATATGTAATCCTGGGTCACTCAGAACGTCGTGCTTACTATGGCGAAACAGTTGCCATCCTGGAAGAAAAAGTAAAATTGGCTTTGGCTAACGGCCTGACTCCGATCTTCTGTATCGGTGAAGTGTTGGAAGAACGTGAAGCTAACAAGCAGAATGAAGTAGTTGCCGCTCAGTTGGCTTCTGTATTCTCTCTGTCTGCTGAAGATTTCTCTAAGATTGTATTGGCTTACGAACCGGTTTGGGCTATCGGTACAGGTAAAACTGCTACTCCCGACCAAGCTCAGGAAATCCATGCTTTCATCCGTTCATTAGTTGCTGACAAGTACGGTAAGGAAGTTGCTGACAACTGCTCTATCCTTTACGGTGGTAGCGCTAAACCGTCTAACGCTAAGGAATTGTTCGCTAATCCTGACGTTGATGGTGGATTGATCGGTGGTGCAGCTCTGAAGGTAGCAGATTTCAAAGGTATCATTGATGCTTTTAATTAATAGATAATGGAAGACTGATAATTGATAACCGGTGAAGTGCCGG
This sequence comes from Bacteroides cellulosilyticus, assembly GCF_020091405.1. NCBI lineage: Bacteria > Pseudomonadati > Bacteroidota > Bacteroidia > Bacteroidales > Bacteroidaceae > Bacteroides > Bacteroides cellulosilyticus. The sequence goes on along the minus strand of NZ_CP081903.1, from coordinate 278,101 downwards.
TTGTTGGTTATCAGTCTCTATAATCATATTATCAACCGTCTATTATTATATTATTCATTATGAAGAAGCTTGGTTTACTTTTAATTGCATGCTTTGCTTTCGCCGCTTTTGCTTCGGCGCAGAATAACATTGTGAAGAGTTTGGAACGCAATGTGCCGGGACAGGGTAAGGTAACCATCCATCAGGATGCCCGCATCGAGGCCTTGATAGGTCAGGAATATATCCCCAACGGAACGGAGAACAGAGTGCTTAAAAGTCAGGGTTTCCGTGTACAGGTGTATGCCGGAAACAATACCAGTAGAGCCAAGAACGAAGCTCACGCTGTGGGCTCACGAATCAAAGAATATTTCCCGGAACTTTCTGTTTATACCTCTTTCAACTCTCCCCGCTGGCTGTGCCGTGTAGGAGACTTCCGCAGTATTGAAGAAGCGGATGCCATGATGCGCCAGTTGCGTGCTACAGGCGTATTCAAAGAAGTTTCTATTGTGAAAGAGCAGATAAACATACCGCTTTAAGTTTATAAGTTGTTCAGTTTTTGAGTTGTACTGAAACTCGGAAACTTAAAAACTCAAATATATGTTAGGAAAAGAAGAAATCGTATCTCCCGCACTGGATGAACTGAAAGAACACTATCAGCGTATTATAACTTTATTGGGCGAAGATGCCGAACGCGAAGGACTACTGAAAACCCCCGAACGCGTAGCGAAAGCTATGCTGAGTTTGACAAAAGGCTATTTCATGGACCCGCACGAAGTGCTCCGCTCTGCCAAGTTCAAGGAAGAATACAGTCAGATGGTGATTGTGAAAGACATTGATTTCTTCTCACTTTGCGAACACCACATGCTTCCGTTCTACGGAAAAGCACACGTGGCCTATATCCCCAACGGTTACATTACGGGGCTGAGCAAGATTGCCCGTGTAGTGGATATCTTCTCCCACCGTCTTCAGGTGCAGGAACGCATGACGCTCCAGATTAAAGAATGCATCCAGGAAACACTGAATCCCTTGGGCGTAATGGTGGTTGTGGAAGCCAAGCACATGTGTATGCAGATGCGTGGAGTTGAAAAACAGAATTCCATAACGACCACTTCCGATTTTACAGGTGGTTTCAATCAGGCAAAGACTCGTGAAGAGTTTATGAACCTCATTCGTCAGAATTCATTCACATAACAATCCCATACCTTATTTCATGAAAGGAATGTCTACGGACACACGAAGCCCTATTTCGTTTCTGTATGAGGAAACTGTCGTTCCCATTAGGGGAAACTGTTGTTTCTGCATAAGGAAACTATCGTTCTCATTAGAAGCATGGTGATTTAACCGAGTACAACTCTGTCACCCAATCGTTTGGCCATAATACTTTTGATCTCACGCAGTTCTGAGTAGCGTTTCATGATAGAGGTACATTGTTCTTCATCATTGGCTACGGCAGGGTCTTGCAGGGCATACATCATGTGTTTCATTTCTTCACTGATGATGGCAAACTTGAAATTAATCATGAGTGTAGGTACCAATTCGAATAGGCGTTCCTCGTCGGTCACTAACCTTTGGGCTTTGGAGTGATATTTGCTCAGTTGATAGCGGTCGGCAATCAACTCTGTACTTAGCTTACTGATAATAGGGTCGGGGTGTGCTAGGAAATACCGTTCTGCAGTGAATCCTTCATTATGTATATGCTCTGCCGCTTCTGTCAACATCTGCCTGTGCAGCGGGTTGTGGAAAGCCAGTTCGTCCTCCTTCAAGTCATTGACTACGTATTCCGTTACTGTGATGGGAATTTCTTTCCCTTCCTCATCGGGAACGTTGCACAATACTTTCTCTCCGTAGCGTACTACCATTTGCAAGATAAGGCGCTCGTATTTGTAGAATTCCTGTCCTTCTTTCCCCTCCTGCGGGATATAAGATACGTATTCGGCAGCTTCCGGTGGAAGCGGTGCACCACCGTCAGGTATTTCTCCATCCATGGGATAAGGAGGCATGTCTTCAGGGTAGGGTGGTTGCATTCCGTCGGGAAGCGGTGCTTGTGCAGCGTCGCGGGCTGCATTATTTTTTCTTGTTTCCCGGTTTCTTTGTTCCGCCTGCTTCTCAGCCTGCGTTTCGCGTCGTTTGGCAACTTCCGAAACCAGTAGCTTGTCTTCTACACGAAGCAGCTGGCTACATTCTTTAATATATACATCGCGGACGATTGCCTCAGGAATAATAGATATACTTTGTACAAGATTACCGATTAACTCAGCACGCTTGATAGGATCTTTTCCTGCATCTTCCAGTAGAAGATTGGTTTTGAAACGTATAAAGTCTGTTTCATTATCTTGTATGAATTTCTGGAATTCTGTAGCGTTGTGCTTGCGGGCGAAGGAATCCGGATCTTCCCCGTCGGGAAGTAGGCAAACCTTGATATTCATTCCTTCTTCCAGCAGCATGTCGATACCACGGAGAGAAGCCTTGATACCTGCCACGTCACCGTCATAGAGTACCGTGATGTTGTTGGTGAAGCGGTGAATGAGCTTAATTTGTCCCGGAGTCAGTGCCGTACCCGAAGAAGCTACCACATTCTCCACACCTGACTGGTGCATGGAAATAACGTCCGTGTATCCTTCCACCAGAAAGCAACGGTCTTGTTTCACAATAGCCTGTTTGGCAAAATAAATGCCATACAGTTCATTACTCTTATGATAGATTTCTGATTCGGGAGAATTGACATATTTAACCTTGACTCCCTTCGTCGCACTGCTAAGCACGCGCCCGCCGAAAGCGACTACCTTACCGGAAAGTGTGTGCACCGGAAAAATAACACGTCCCCAAAAGCGGTCACGTAAGCGGTGATCGTCCGTTTCGTAGCAAAGCCCTGTCTTGACAAGATATTCTTTCTTGAATCCCTTCTTGATGGCTTCTTGAGCCATGGCATCGTGACTTTCTGTGCAATAGCCTAACTGGAACTTTTCGATGATATCATCCCGGAAACCACGATTGCGGAAGTATGCCATGCCAATGCTACGTCCGTCCACATGGTTTTTAAGTATATTTTGGAAGTAATCACGTGCAAAGTTATTCACGATGAACAGACTTTCACGTTCGCTCTGCATCAGCTTCTCTTCGCTGGACAGTTCGCGCTCCTTGATTTCGATACCGTATTTCTTTGCCAGATATTTCAGAGCTTCGGGGTAACTCATCTGCTCGTGCTCCATAATGAAGTGCACCGCATTGCCACCTTTACCGCAGGAAAAGCATTTGCACAACCCTTTGGAAGGCGACACATAGAAAGATGGCGTCTTGTCATCATGGAACGGACACAAGCCTACATAATTCACACCTCGCTTGCGCAACGTAACGAAGTCCGATACAATGTCTACAATCTGTGCGGCATCCAGAATTCTGTCTATGGTAGGTTGGTCTATCATTTGGATAATTGTTTTTGCGAATGCAAAGATAAAAAAAATCCCCCGTTGAGGACGAGGGAACCTAATGTTTTCACAACGGAATAATCCTTATTGTGATTTGCTTCATTTTAGTCTGACAAATATATGAAATAAATTGGGAAAAACAATAGAATACAGAAAGTTTTTACTATATTTGACAAAACATTAAAATAATATCATGAAAAAAATATTAGGATTAGATTTAGGTTGCAATAGCATTGGCTGGGCATTGGTCAATGAGGCGGAAAATACTGAGGAAATATCGTCTATTATCAAACTCGGTGTAAGAGTGAATCCTTTGACTGTGGATGAAATGCAGAATTTTGAAAAAGGAAAAAGTATTACCACGAATGCTGACAGAACTCTTAAAAGAAGCATGCGTCGTAATTTGCAACGTTATAAATTGCGTCGTGAAACTCTCATTGAAGTGTTAAAAGAGCACGGTTTCATAACAGATAGCACTTTACTTTCTGAACATGGTAATAAAACAACATTTGAAACATATCGTCTAAGAGCGAAAGCTGCAGTGGAAGAAGTTTCTTTAGAGGAGTTTGCTCGAGTGTTACTGATGATTAATAAGAAGCGTGGTTATAAAAGTAGTCGGAAAACCAAAGGAAGTGAAGATGGTGTATTGATTGATGGTATGGATGTAGCCAGAAAACTTTATGAAGAGGGCTTGACCCCAGGGGAACTCTGCCTGCAAATGCTTGAAGCTGGAAAGAAAAATCTACCGGATTTTTATCGTTCTGATTTACAGAATGAGTTTGACAGGATTTGGAACTTCCAAAAGCGGTTTAATCCGGAATTATTTTGTGATGCAGTGAAAGAAGAAGTTAGAGGTAAAAATCGTAGTCAGACTTGGGCCATTCTAGCAAAGTTCTTTGTTTGGTCAGAAAAAGAATCTGTTTGGAATGAGAAAGAGGCAAGGACAGAAGAAAGAGTAAAGGAGTATAAGCTTGTCGGTCTTAAACGAGATACCAAAGGGAATGAATTAAAATTGGAAAATTATCGTTGGCGTGTACAAGCTCTTTCTGAACAACTAAATCCGGAAATAGTTGCTATTGTGCTACAAGAAATCAATGGTCAGATAAGTGCTTCTAGTGGTTATCTGGGGGCAATCAGCGATCGTAGTAAGCAGCTTTACTTCAATCGTCAGACGGTTGGACAGTATTTGATGTCTGAGTTGGAAAAAGACCCTAATGTAAGTTTGCGCAACCGAGTATTCTATCGGCAAGATTATTTGGATGAATTTGACAGGATATGGGAGAGGCAGGCTGAGTTTCATGAGGAGTTGACTGTGGAACTGAAGAAAGAAATTCGTGACATCATTATTTTTTATCAACGTCGTCTGAAGAGTCAAAAAGGATTAATAAGTTTCTGCGAATTTGAGAAGCGAGAAGTTATAGTAGAAAAGGATGGCAGAAAACAGAATAAGACAGTGGGCTGTCGGGTGATTCCCCGTTCGCATCCGTTATTCCAAGAGTTTAAAATATGGCAAACCTTGAATGATATTGAAGTCTTTGCGTGGGATAAACAGAGTAAACGCAAGAAAGCAGATAAATCTTCTACATTGTTTGATAACTCGGAAAAGCCTTTGCTCGTAGAAGGAAAACGGTCTTTGTATCAGGAAGAAAAAGAGTTGCTGGCTAAGGAACTTTTTGTAAAAGAGAGTATGAAAAAGGCTGAGGTTCTGAAACTGTTGTTCGAAAATTTCCAGGAACTGGATCTGAATTTTAAGCAGATTGATGGTAATCATACAGGATTCGCTCTTTTCTCAGCATACAGCAAGATGATTGAGAAGTATGGTTATGAACCTGTGGATTTTAAGAAATCTGCAGATGAGATTATAGAAAAGCTGGAAACCATATTCACTAATTTAGGATGGAATACAGAACTACTTTCTATTGATTTGAGTAAAGAGGATAAAGAACTTGAGAGGCAGTCTTATTTCAGACTTTGGCATTTATTGTATTCTTTTGAGGGGGATAATACACCGACTGGGAATGGTAAACTGCTTGAGAAAATTATGCAGCTTTGTGGCGTGGAAAAAGAGTATGCTGTAGAACTTGCTAATGTGTCATTTCAAGAAGATTACGGAAGTCTGAGTGCAAAGGCTATTAAAAAGATACTACCTTATTTAAAAGAAGGTAATCAATATGACGTTGCATGTGACTATGCGGGGTATCGTCATTCTAAATCCTCATTGACCAAAGATGAAATAGAAAATAAGATATTGAAGGACAAATTGGATATTCTCCCCAAGAATAGCCTGCGTAACCCTGTGGTTGAAAAGATTTTGAACCAAATGGTTAATCTGATTAATACAATCATTGATACCTACGGCAAACCTGATGAAATTCATGTGGAACTGGCCCGTGAACTAAAGAAAAATGCTAAAGAACGAGAAGAATTAACAAAATCCATAGCACGAAATACTCGTGAACATGATGAAATTCGTCAGTTGTTGCGAACGGAATTCGGCATGATGAATGTTAGCCGTAATGATATTATACGTTATAAACTCTATGAAGAATTAAAAGATAACGGGTATAAGACTTTATATTCCGATGAGTACATTCCAAGAGAAAAAATTTTCAGTAAAGAGATTGATATTGAACACATCATTCCGCAAGCTCGTCTTTTCGATGATTCACTGTCTAATAAAACTTTGGAATACAGGGCTATTAATATAGAGAAAGGTAATAAAACGGCTTATGATTTTGTAAAAGAGAAATACGGAGATGTTGGTTTGCAGGAGTATCTCAATCGTTGCGAGGCTCTATTCAAGGATAAAAAAACAAAGCTTAGAAAGTTAAAAATGGAAGAGAAAGATATTCCGGAAGGATTTATCGATAGAGATTTGCGGAATACGCAGTATATTTCCAAGAAAGCTCTTGCTATGTTGAATGAAATTAGTCGCAGAGTGGTGGCTACTACTGGTTCCATTACTGATAAATTACGTGAGGATTGGCAACTTGTGGATGTGATGAAAGAGTTGAATCTACCTAAATACGAAATACTTGGTTTGGTGGAGACTTTTAAAGACAAAAATGGGAGAAGGATAAAGAAAATAACAGACTGGACTAAAAGAAACGATCATCGACACCATGCAATGGATGCTCTGACTGTAGCTTTCACGAAAGATGTGTTTATTCAATATTATAATAATAAGAATGCCGTTTGGATGCCTACTTCTAAAGAGCATGCCAATATAGCAGGTATAAAGGCGCGCTATTTTGAAGATGGAAAGGCGCTCGCTCCAATACCTCTGGCACAGTTTCGTGCAGAAGCTAAACGCCACTTGGAAAACTTATTGGTATCTATCAAGGCTAAAAATAAGGTGGTTACCTCCAATGTGAATCGTACAAAGAAAAACAATGGTGAAAACAAAAAAATGCAACAAACACCGCGTGGACAGTTACATCTAGAAACTGTTTATGGTAGTCATCGACAATATGTCACGAAAATGGAAAAAGTGAATGCTGCTTTTGATGTTACCAAGATTGCTACTGTAAGTAAACTTGCTTACCGGAATGCTTTACTAAAACGTTTGGAGGCTTTTGGCAATGATCCAAAGAAAGCATTTACTGGTAAAAATACATTGGAAAAGAGTCCGCTCTATCTTGATGAGAACCAAACGGAGATGGTTCCAGAAAAAGTACAGACGGTAGAGTTTGAAACTGTTTATACTATACGAAAGCCGATTGATCCCAATTTAAGTATAGATAAGGTGATAGATGTGAAAATTCGTAGTGTCTTGGAAAAAAGGCTAAAAGAGTATGGTGGAGATGCCAAAAAGGCATTCGTCAACTTGGATGAAAATCCAATATGGCTGAATGAGGCTAGAGGAATATCGATTAAACGCGTGAGTATTCGAGGCATTAGCAATGCTCAATCGCTGCATGAAAAGAAAGATAAAGATGGTAACTTGATTTTGGGCAAAGAAGGAAGGAAAATCCCAGTGGATTTTGTGAATACTGGTAACAATCATCATGTGGCTATCTATAAAAAGCCTGTCTTGGACAAAGTGGGACAGATAGTACTTGATGAAGAAGGTAATCCGAAGTATGAACTTGATGAAGTAGTGGTTTCTTTCTTTGATGCGGTGACACGGGCAAACCTTGGTCAACCTATTATAGATAAGGATTATAGAAGAAGTGAAGGATGGCAGTTTCTGTTTAGTATGAAGCAAAATGAATATTTTGTATTTCCCAATGAGAAGACAGGATTCAATCCTAAAGAGGTAGATTTATTGAATCCGGAGAATTATGCGATGATAAGTCCTAATTTGTTTAGGGTGCAAAAGTTTACTTATAAAAACTATGTTTTTAGACATCATTTGGAAACTACTATCAAAGATACAAGTTCAACTCTAAAAGGCATAATATGGACTGATTTTCGTAGTTCAAAGGGATTAGATAAAATAGTGAAAGTTAGAGTTGATCATATTGGGCAAATTGTATCGCTAGGTGAGTATTAAAAATATAGGGTAATGAATAATATTAGGCTGTTTCAAGATAAGAAAATCCATTTTGCGTGGAATGAAGAAGAGCAACAATGGCATTTTTCAATTGTCGATGTGGCGGAGGCGTTGACTCATAGTGTTAATCCTAAACAGTATATAAGGCGAATGTGTTCACGGGACGAGGTTTATCATTGAACCAAGGTACACTTTATACCTCGGTTCAAATGATAGTAGAGGATGGTAAAAAGAGCAAAATTCAAGCAGTATATATAAAAGGATTGTTTCGTATTATACAGTCTATTTCTTCTAAAACAGTACACTTTAAACTTTGGCTAGCTCGAGTGAGGGATGAACGTTTGCAAGAGATAGAGAGCCAGAGCTTACCAAGAGTATATGAAAGAACTCTATGAGCAGAAGGTTATTCTAAGGATTGGATTGTTAAACGTTGACGTGGTATAGCTATCCGTCTTCACAATGTTTGGCGAACGTGTTACAGTGGAAATCCTCCCAAAAGAGTAGTCGAATACATCTAATAAAAGTAAGCAAGTTGTAAATCGTGGAGGTAATGTAGCTAGAGTAGCTCATGAGCAAGCAGAGAAGGAGTTAGGAAGAAGCAATATATCTTTTCGAAACTTCTTAGCAAATTTAGAAAAGGAAGAAAAACCGCCCCAATTATCTTTTGAAGCGGATAGTGAGTAGTAGATAATTTTAAAAATAGAATACTATGATTAAAAAAACGCTTTATTTCGGTAATCCTGTTTATTTATCTTTGAGGAATGCACAGTTGGTAATCAAATTGCCGGAGGTTGTGAAAAACGACACCTTACCTGATGGCTTCAAACAACAATCAGAGATAACTAAACCAATAGAGGATCTTGGTGTAGTAGTACTGGATAATAAGCAGATAACTATTACTTCAGGAGTATTAGAAGCGTTACTTGAAAACAATTGTGCTATCATAACTTGCGACAGTAAGAGTATGCCGGTTGGATTAATGCTTCCTTTATATGGAAACACGACACAGAATGAACGTTTTCGTCAACAGTTGGATGCCTCTCTTCCTCTGATAAAGCAGCTGTGGCAACAGACTGTAAGAATGAAGATTGAAAATCAAGCAGCTGTATTGAGAAAATGCACAGGTGAAGAAGTAAAGTGTATGACTATATGGGCTGCTGATGTGAAAAGTGGGGACTCTGATAATCTGGAAGCTCGTGCAGCTGCCTATTATTGGAAAAATTTGTTTAAAATAAAAGGGTTTACAAGAGATAGGGAAGGGGTTCCACCTAATAATCTGTTAAATTATGGATATGCGATTCTAAGAGCTGTGGTTGCACGTGGATTAGTTGCTAGTGGACTTTTACCTACATTAGGAATACATCATCATAATAGATATAATGCTTATTGTCTGGCTGATGATATTATGGAGCCATATCGGCCCTATGTTGATGAGTTAGTCTATAAGATATTGCAGGAGGGGATGAATTGTGATGAACTGACGAAAGGTTTAAAGGCTCAGTTACTTACTATTCCTACACTAGAAGTTGTTATCTCTGGTAAACGTAGTCCTTTAATGGTTGCGGTGGGGCAGACTACTGCATCTCTGTATAAATGCTTTAGTGGTGAATTGCGTAGAATATTATATCCGGAAATGTGAGATGAACCGATTTAGTGAATATCGTATTATGTGGGTACTTGTATTATTTGATTTGCCTACTGAAACAAAGAAGGATAAGAAAGCATATGTAGATTTTAAGAAGAATCTGCAGAAAGATGGCTTTACTATGTTTCAGTTTTCTATTTATGTTCGCCATTGTGCTAGTAGTGAGAATGCAGAAGTTCATATAAAAAGAGTTAAATCTTTCTTACCGGAGCATGGGCAGGTTGGAATTATGTGTATTACAGATAAGCAATTTGGAAATATAGAGTTATTTTATGGGAAAAAATCTTTGGATATAAATACTCCCGGTCAGCAATTAGAGCTTTTCTAGAAAAAGAAATCCCGCTTAAATGCGGGATTCTTAATTGAAAACAGTATCGTTTTTGTAATTCAAAAATAGTTTGTAACCAATTGTATATCAGTTTGTAATGCGGGTTGTACTGTTTCCTATGGTTCAAAGATACTAAAATGAAAGCAAATCACAACGATACACAGTACATGCAGAACCCGACACCAACTGTTTCCTATGGTTCAAAGATACTAAAATGAAAGCAAATCACAACAAAATGTGTTTAATAAAGAAGAACGAAAGAACTGTTTCCTATGGTTCAAAGATACTAAAATGAAAGCAAATCACAACTAATTACTTACCTTATCCATTGCTTGAATAACTGTTTCCTATGGTTCAAAGATACTAAAATGAAAGCAAATCACAACTTGAAATTTGTCATATAATTAATCCATGCAACTGTTTCCTATGGTTCAAAGATACTAAAATGAAAGCAAATCACAACTTGTTGTGTAACCAACTATTATATAGTCTACTGTTTCCTATGGTTCAAAGATACTAAAATGAAAGCAAATCACAACCTAACGGTTGACTTTCTGTAGCAGATTTACACTGTTTCCTATGGTTCAAAGATACTAAAATGAAAGCAAATCACAACTTAATCATCTGAATATCGAAGATGTCACCTACTGTTTCCTATGGTTCAAAGATACTAAAATGAAAGCAAATCACAACCTGTTAGTTTTGATTGACTTTCTTTTAATAACTGTTTCCTATGGTTCAAAGATACTAAAATGAAAGCAAATCACAACAGATGATTTTCCGAGGTACCAAAATGATAGACTGTTTCCTATGGTTCAAAGATACTAAAATGAAAGCAAATCACAACAATGGGGCTATTCGCACATCCAAGCATATCACTGTTTCCTATGGTTCAAAGATACTAAAATGAAAGCAAATCACAACGGGTAAGGGGATGGACCCTAATCTGGTAGACTGTTTCCTATGGTTCAAAGATACTAAAATGAAAGCAAATCACAACTGTAGTCTTTGACTTGCTCCATCGTGCAATACTGTTTCCTATGGTTCAAAGATACTAAAATGAAAGCAAATCACAACTAAATGGCTCTTCTTTGAATACAAATACTACTGTTTCCTATGGTTCAAAGATACTAAAATGAAAGCAAATCACAACGGCAATGTGGATGCTACTGATGACACTCAGACTGTTTCCTATGGTTCAAAGATACTAAAATGAAAGCAAATCACAACATATCATCCAAGTATTTCAAACGTTGCGTAACTGTTTCCTATGGTTCAAAGATACTAAAATGAAAGCAAATCACAACTGCTGAGGCTGTTTCTGTACACTTTTTGCAACTGTTTCCTATGGTTCAAAGATACTAAAATGAAAGCAAATCACAACTGGAGCATCTATGGATGAAATTATAATTTACTGTTTCCTATGGTTCAAAGATACTAAAATGAAAGCAAATCACAACGAATGGGCTGCAAACATCCCTTTGAGGGCAACTGTTTCCTATGGTTCAAAGATACTAAAATGAAAGCAAATCACAACGCAGCTATTTGAAATAGCAACGGACGTAAAACTGTTTCCTATGGTTCAAAGATACTAAAATGAAAGCAAATCACAACTGATCTGATTGCAGGACTAACATACTATCACTGTTTCCTATGGTTCAAAGATACTAAAATGAAAGCAAATCACAACTCTTTCATAATCTTTAAATTGTTATTATTTACTGTTTCCTATGGTTCAAAGATACTAAAATGAAAGCAAATCACAACCCGCCACGACCGGGGTGCGAGAGTGAGCCGACTGTTTCCTATGGTTCAAAGATACTAAAATGAAAGCAAATCACAACCAAGACCCGCTGACATAGTTAATTCTGCGACTGTTTCCTATGGTTCAAAGATACTAAAATGAAAGCAAATCACAACTCGGAGAAGGAAATTTTCAACAAGCTATCTACTGTTTCCTATGGTTCAAAGATACTAAAATGAAAGCAAATCACAACCCCCCGCCAATGTGTATTCTTCGGGACTACACTGTTTCCTATGGTTCAAAGATACTAAAATGAAAGCAAATCACAACTATTTTATCTGCATTAGAACGGGAACGAAACTGTTTCCTATGGTTCAAAGATACTAAAATGAAAGCAAATCACAACTTGCTTGGCTTCCTTCTTCCTGTAACATAACTGTTTCCTATGGTTCAAAGATACTAAAATGAAAGCAAATCACAACATCAGCATGAATATAGATGGCAGACTGCCGACTGTTTCCTATGGTTCAAAGATACTAAAATGAAAGCAAATCACAACTAGGTATGAGCTGTTATTATAAAATATTTGACTGTTTCCTATGGTTCAAAGATACTAAAATGAAAGCAAATCACAACCACTCTTGGTTGCTCCGTGCAGCAATTGCAACTGTTTCCTATGGTTCAAAGATACTAAAATGAAAGCAAATCACAACAGAAAGGTAGATGACCGTCTTATCCAATTAACTGTTTCCTATGGTTCAAAGATACTAAAATGAAAGCAAATCACAACTCATACGTGTATCTGCAAAATGCTTTTAAAACTGTTTCCTATGGTTCAAAGATACTAAAATGAAAGCAAATCACAACCCTTTTGGTTCTATCATTGGAAGTGTTGATACTGTTTCCTATGGTTCAAAAATACAAAAATGAGAAGCAAATTACAACAGAATTTCATATCATTCCTGCCAATATTTGACTATTTTCAATAATTTTAGAAATAAGTATGCCCCTACCTAATCCTAAATATCATCACCTCTCTTTATTAACGAATTGAAGAGAGAAGCCCCATTTCCTTTTCCGTACCTCCCCTCTCTTCAATTCCTTAATCTCACCTATTTATTCTATTTTATCTTTTCCCTAATCTTCGTCAGATACTGCTTCATCCCTTCCGCATCCTTCGTACTGATAATTTCCAGCAAATTCTTCAGCTCCAGACGAATATTTTCCACTTGCGAGGGAGTGCGCGGATTAAAGAGAATTTCCTGAAGCAAGTAATCATCCTCACTCAGCAAACCCTTAGCAATAGCCATGTGCTTTTTGAACGTAGTACCCGGAGCCTCCTGATGCTTCATTACCGCTGCAAAAACAAACGTAGAGACGAAAGGAATAGACAGAGAATAAGCTACCGTTTCATCATGCTCGTCGAAAGTATATTCGAAGATATTGAGGCGGAGCGTCTGGTAAAGGTCCTTGAAGAAAATTTTTCCCAGGTGGTCACCTTCACTGATGATGATAGCATTCTCGCTGCTCAGATTACTGAGGCTGGCAAACGTAGGACCAAACATCGGATGCGACGATACATAACGGAAGCCACTTTCCTCATAGAATTTCTTCAATCCCGTCTTCACCGAGGCAATATCACTGATGATACAATCCTTGGGTAGCATAGGTAGAACCTTGCGGAATGCGTCCAGCGTATATCTCACCGTGGCGGCATTGATTACCAACTCCGGTTCGAAGTCCTTTATCTCTTCCAACGTGGTGAAACGATACGTGTTGTAGACAAAACGCAACTGGTGCGGATTCACGTCGAACACTGCCGTTTCATGTTGGAAACTTAGAATATCTGTAAAGAAAGAGCCCATCTTGCCGGCTCCGAGTATTAAAATACGCATAAATTTAGTGTTATTAGCTACAAATTACGAGCTACAAGCTACGAGTATCCTGCGATATGATGGCGCAGCCACTGGTAGTTTGTAGCCTGTAGTTTGTCACTTATTAATTATTTCCATTTGTTGCCTCACACTCTCCTCGTGTATCAGCTCGAATACCTTCTTGATAAATTCCGAATCCACGCCCAGAAGCACACCTTGTGAACCGCGTTTGTCCAGAATTTCATTATAACGTCCCGTTTGCAGGATCGTCATATCATGTTCTTTCTTGAACGTACCGATTTCACGTGCCACACGCATACGCTTGGCAAGTTCCTGCATCAGGTTGTTGTCGCATTCGTCAATCTGCTTGCGCAGTTCGCTGAGGTTTTCCGTGGTCTGGGTCTCTTTACGGATGACGAGTAGGTTCAGGATGTAATCCAGTACGTCCGGAGTCACTTGCTGCGAAGCATCGCTCCATGCGCAGTCGGGGTTGCAGTGGCTTTCGATAATCAGACCGTTGAAACCGAGGTCCATCGCCTGCTGGCAAAGCGGTGCGATGAGTTCGCGCTTACCACCGATGTGGCTGGGGTCGCAGATGATCGGCAGGTTCGGGATGCGACGACGCAACTCGATGGGGATATGCCATTGCGGCAGATTGCGGTACAACTTCTTGTCGTAACTGCTGAAACCGCGGTGGATGGCTGCCAGGCGTTTCAGACCGGCATTGTTGATACGCTCCAGGGCACCGATCCAGAGTTCCAGATCCGGGTTTACCGGGTTCTTCACAAACACAGGAATATCCACACCCTTCAGTGCATCGGCAATTTCCTGCATGGCAAACGGGTTGGCAGTGGTGCGTGCGCCAATCCAAAGGATATCGATACCTGCTTTCAGACACTCGTATACATGCTTCGAAGTGGCTACTTCGGTAGAAACGTACATTCCGGTTTCTTTCTTCACCTCTTTCAGCCATGCCAGACCGTCTACGCCTACACCTTCGAAACCACCCGGTTTGGTACGCGGTTTCCAGATTCCTGCACGGAATATCTTCATTCCCTTTTCGGCCAGTTGCTTGGCGGTGCACATTACTTGTTCTTCTGTCTCGGCGCTGCAAGGACCTGCAATTACCATGGGACGTTTGTCCTCAATACCCGGCAGCAAAATCGATTCTAATTCAAGTTCCATATTCTTTTATTTTTGTTCAATTATATTTTTTGTTGTATAGATATTTTTCTGTGTCTCCTGAACCCTCTGCACCCCCGTCGATAAAGCCTTTCGAACGTGTTAATAAATACAGGCCTCGTTTTTTAAAAACGTTGCCCTTATTCTTTAAAAACGTCGGGCACGTTTTTTAAAACGGTGAGTGGCTTGTGTTACAAGACTTCTTTTTTGTAAACATATTACTTCATCTCCCTGATGCGTTTCAATGCTTCTTCCAATTTATGGTCTTTGCAGCAAAGCGAGATGCGGATATACCGTTTTCCGTTACTTCCGAAGATAAATCCCGGTGTGATGAACACGCGTGCGTTGTGCAACACCTTTTCGGTCAGTTCTTCCACGTCGGCACAGCTATCGGGAATTTTTCCCCAGAGGAACATACCTACCTGTTTTTCATCGTATGTACATCCCAGTGCATGCATGATTTCCCCTGCCAGATGGCGGCGGTTGCGATAGTTCTTGTTATTTCCGTCGTACCATTCCTGTTCGGCTTCCAAGGCGTTGGCGGCAGCCAGTTGCATGGCGCGGAACATACCGCTGTCGATGTTGCTCTTCACTTTCAGTATCCATTGCACAAAGTCGGCGTTGCTTGCCAGCATACCGATACGCCAGCCCGGCATATTGTGGCTCTTGCTCATGGAGTTGAACTCGATGCAACACTCCTTGGCGCCCGGCACACTGAGAATGCTGAGGGGGTGGTCGTTTAGGATGAAGCTGTACGGGTTATCGTTTACAATCACGATGTCCTTACGGCGTGCAAAATCTACCAGTTTTGCATAAAGTTCCGGGGTGGCGTTGGCTCCGGTCGGCATGTTCGGATAGTTGGTCCACATCAGTTTTACGCGGCTCATGTCCATCTTTTCCAGTTCGTCGAAGTCGGGCATCCAGCCGCTTTCCTCTTTCAGGTTGTAGTTGATGACTTCCGCGCCCAGTATCTTGCTCAATGAAGTATAAGTGGGGTAGCCCGGATTGGGGACTAGTACCTGTTCGCCTGGATTGACGAAGGCGAGTGTGACGTGCAGGATACCTTCTTTCGAACCGATGAGCGGCTGTATCTCGGTATTAGGATTCAACTCCACACCGTACCATTTTTTATACCAGGCGGCAAAGCTGCGGCGGAGTTCGGGGATGCCTACATAGGGCATATAGCCGTGTCCGTCAGGGTTTTGAGCTTCGCGGCACAGGGTCTGTATGGTTGTTTCCGAGGGAGGCATGTCGGGGCTGCCGATTCCGAGGCTGATTACGTCTTTTCCTTCGGCATTCATTTGTGCCACCTCTTTCAACTTCTTGGAGAAGTAGTATTCGCTCACGCTGGCCAACCGGTCGGCGGGCTTGATCTTAGATGTTTGATTTTCCGTCTGCATATTCGCCTAATATTTTAAGTTCTTTGGTTAGCGGTGTGATGGCCGCGATGGATTGTTTATATCTCAGTAGGTTGTCGAAAACAATGTCTACGTAAAATTGGTATTCCCATTCCCGTCCGATGATGGGCAGCGACTGTATCTTGGTCAGGTTGATGCTGTAGAATGAAAGGATGGACAGTACTTGCGAGAGGCTCCCTTCCGTGTGGGGCAGTGTGAATACCATGCTTGCCTTGTTGGTCTCCGGGTGCGGATGGCGGCGTATTTCGTCTACTTGCCAAGGATCGGCAACTACCAGAAAACGGGTGAAGTTGTGCTTGTTTGTTTCGATGCCTTCCTGCAACACCTTCATGCCGTAACGCTCGGCAGCGGCCTTGGAGCAAATGGCGGCGTGTCCTTTCAGGTTCTCCCGCTTGATGATTTCGGCGCTGAGGGCGGTGTCTTCCGCTTCCACTACTTTCATTTTCGGGTGTTGGGCAAGGAACTCGCGGCATTGCATCAGTGCGATGGGGTGGGAGTTGACTTCCGTCAGATCGTTCCAGTCCTCATCGGGCAGGCAGACAAAACTGTGTGATATGCGTAGTTTGTATTCGCCTATGATTTGTGTCCCGCTCTGCCGCAGCAACTCGTTGTTGTGCAACAGACTACCTGCAATGGTATTCTCTATTGCCAACATTCCTATGGTCTTGCTGTCCTTCTTCACGGCTGCAAACACGTCCTCAAAAGTAGCGCAACAGATTAACTCTATTTCTTCTCCTTCGAAGTACTTGTGTGCAGCGATGTCGTGATACGACCCTAATGTTCCTTGAATGGCTATTCTTTTCATACTGTTTCTTTAAAAAAAAATCCCGCTTCCATACAATGGAGCGGGATTAAGTATATTACTTTAGTTCTCTATTCAGTTCTTAAGCATCACTGTCACTTGACACATACAAACTCCCGCTCTACTTTCTGGCTAAAGTAAAAGTAAAAAAAGAAGTAATATGTATAAGTAAACAAATTCATACTTTCGTTTTCTTTTTGTTTTTAATTTCGTGGCAAAAGTAATACTTTTCTCTTATATGCAAGCAAAAAATGATATTTTTTTTATTTCTTCTTCAAAATTAGCTTTCAGACGAGTGCTTCCGTCTGTCTTTTTTTGCCGGAAATCTGTCAATCGTCGTGCATGATTCCCTTGATTTGCTCCCATTTGTTCACGGCATCGTTGGACTGTGCCTTGCCCGGAGTGCTACGGCCTTCGCGGATGTACTTTTGCAACAGGTCTTTCAGTTCGCTGACTATTTCGGGGTGCTTCTGATAGACATTTTTGCTTTCGGTGGGATCGTCTTTCATATTATAGAGTTGTATCGGTGGGAGCTGGGCAATGGCTTCCTTGTCCACACCCGGCTTGGGGTAGCTCCAACCGCCGGAACTGGGGGAACACAACAGTTTCCAGGCTCCTTTACGGATGGCAAATTCTCCGCGGATGGAGTGGTGCACGGTGGCTTCACGGATGGTTGGCGCGTGGTGCGGATTCCGGATGAGGGGAAGAATATTGTAGCTGTCTTCCGCTTCGTTATCTTTCAGGGTATAATGGTTGAGGGCGGCAAAAGAGGCGTAGAAGTCGTTGAGGCAGACGGTTTGCGCACAGGTGCCTCGACCTGCACCGTTGGCCCATTCCACGATGGTGGGCACGCGGTGACCGCCGTCGAAGAGGTCGGCTTTCATGCCTCGCCAGATGTAGTTGGCATGATGCCCTTTAGCTGCCATTTCGGGGATACCTCCGGCGGGAGAGCAACCGTTGTCGGTGGTGAAGACTACGATAGTATTGGAGTCTATGCCGTTGCGTTGCAGGGCTTCGCGCACTTGTCCCACTACATCGTCCACCATCAGGACGAAGTCGCCGTAATCACCCAGCCCGGTTTTTCCTTTGAAGGCTTCGGCGGGCAGGATGGGGGTATGAGGGGCGGGCAGGGGCAGATAGAGGAAGAAGGGGCGTTCGTTTTGCGCGTGGCGGTTGATGTACTCTACTGCGCGGTGGGTTAGGGTGGGCAGACAGTCCTGGTGGTCGAAGTCGTTGCCTATGGCGCCTGCACGCCAGAAGCCCGGTTTCTTTCCTGCGGGTACGGTGACTATTTGAGTGGTGGTGGGCTGGCGGTTTTCTATATAAACATAGGGGGCCATGTCGAGGGAGCCGCAGAAGCCGTAGAAATAGTCGAAGCCTAAGTCGGCAGGGCCGTTGGTGATGGGTTTAGAGTAGTCCACGTCTTCGTCGTTGAGGGCGTTGGCGTCAGGTTTCTCATGTCCCGGTTTCGTGCCCCAGTTCCAGCCTAAATGCCATTTGCCGATGCAGGCGGTGGTATATCCGTTTGCTTTCAGCATGGATGCCATGGTGTTGCGGGTGGTGGGGATGATAGGGCGGGAGTAACCGTAGAGTACACCGCTTTTGAGACTGGAACGCCAGTTGTAGCGTCCTGTGAGGATGCCGTAGCGGGTGGGGGTGCTGACGGCTGAACAGGAATGAGCATCGGTGAACATTACGCCGTTGGCGGCCATCTGGTCGATGTGGCGGGTTTGGATATGCGAGTCTTTGTTGTAGGCGGAGACATCTCCATAGCCCATGTCGTCGGCGAGGATGAAAATGATGTTCGGCTTTTGCTGGGATGCTGACTTCGTTTGTTCTGCGGTTTGCGCGGACACATGCTGTCCAAGGCAGAAGGGAACGGATAATAATCCGAGATAGGTGAGGTTTTTCATGATATGATGTTTTGGGTTTGATTTTACTTGGTTATTATGTACAAAATTAGCTGTTCGATGGAAAGGGCTTTATTAGTTCTGTCTCAAAAGTTTGAGATATTGTTGCAAATGCAGAGTGGTTATTATGAATTTAAACGAGGGAAGAATTCTGTTAATGTATTATTCTTTTTCTGATCCCATAAAAAAGCATTCTTCCTTTTGGCTATTCCCTGCAATTCATCTATCTTTGCATTAGCCGAAGAGAAATGCGGCGTGTTGAAGCTATTTTTGACAAGGAGAAAACTGGTAATTTTATTTAAGTCAAGAAACAGAACTTCAATAAAGATGTTTCACGCAGACTATATAGGGTCGGGCGTGCAAGCGTATTTATTGGTTCTGTGGGTATACCAGTACCTCTCCTTGGATAAATATGAACTATACGTCCGACTTCTTTTTGTATAAGGGGGA
The DNA here is from genome assembly GCF_020091405.1 of Bacteroides cellulosilyticus. Classification (NCBI taxonomy): domain Bacteria; kingdom Pseudomonadati; phylum Bacteroidota; class Bacteroidia; order Bacteroidales; family Bacteroidaceae; genus Bacteroides; species Bacteroides cellulosilyticus. The sequence goes on along the minus strand of NZ_CP081903.1, from coordinate 258,849 downwards.
TGAGGGCGATTTTAAATATTTAAAATCCGAAGAAGATATGAATACCCCGAAGGATGAAATGATAACAGAGGCCATCCACTGCATGATAGAACAGAGGAAACACGAGATATGGGAAGTGCTCTACCCATTAAGTATAAAATATGGTTTTACGCTCGACTCCGACTATGCCAGCATCAAGCTGGAACCTCCCTGTAAAGACTTTCCGGAAGAAAAATGCGGATGTAAAATACCGCTGGATTCCGTGTTCAGTGCCTTTGTGAAAGGTGATTTTCTGTATGTGATGTGCCGTGGGAAAGTGTATTTTATTCTCGATCTGGAAAGTGGTTTGTGGAGACTGTATTGTTTTTAGGAAGTTGCATTCATCATCTATTGCAAATACCTTTTGAATGTATTCATGTAATCGTTCGGTTGCCCAACGCCTGAAGCGTGTCGCTACCTGAGGTTGTTGCGTGAGCCACACATCGGTATCAGCAAACCGTACATTGACTTTGGGCACACCATTATCATTTTGGTAGATGATTATATTATTTTTATCATCAAACTCCATATAAATCTATTTCATATAATAATATCATAATTTGGGTTATTTATATAGCAAATATTATATACCGTTTTTAGACAAGGTAAAGATAGCAGCGATACTTTGGAATTCTACTATTTGTAAAGATGAAATTTATAGCTGTGATGTAAATTATGTCCAAATGTACTTTAGTTCATAACGGTGCAATAATGAGCTATATTCCCATTAGGACTGAACATACTTCCCACTACGACTGAACCCATTTCCCACTACGACTGAAAGCACTTCCCACTACGACTGAACTAGTGTTTCACTACGACCAATCTTAGTGGAACACCAAGTAGGCTATCACACAAGAAGTTACGTTCTTTAGTTCACTCCTACAGAATGCATATCGGAATGGTAATGAGTTTTCACCACAGAGTAACACAGAGTATCACGGAGTTCTATTCTTTTGATTTCAAATTGATTAAACTCTGTGAGACTCCTTTAGATTTGCATTACTAAAACTTAGGGTTGAAATATTACCTTTGTAGTTAATAAGAGTTAACCAAGGGAAGCGGGTGACCTATTGTGAGATCTAGGCAGAAGCCCTATACACAGAACTAGTCCTGCCTCCCTTTTCAGTTGAATCGTCCCAATTAGAATTTTAGGTCGTTGGCCTATTAAAGGATTTAGTGAGTTCAACCTATGGTTAACTTCAAATAAGTAATGCGAAGTTATGAAAAAGAAATGGTTTATTGGCATTGACATCAGTAAAAAAACACTTGATGTTGTTATTTACGATCCCGCAAAGAAACATGCGGATGAGACAAACTACAAGCAAGTCTCGAATAATAAAACGGGTTATCAAGCATTGTTTGCCTGGATGAAGCAGAAGCGTATTTCTCCTAAACAGACTGTCATCTGCTTGGAGAATACAGGCATTTACAGCTATGATTTATGTCTGTTTTTAGAGTCATGTAAACAAGATTACAGTTCTTTCACTCCTCTGGATTTAAAGCGTTCTCTGGGGCTTGTCCGTGGAAAGAATGACCGTGTGGATGCCGAGCGGATAGCTTACTACGGTTACTTGCATCGGGATGAATTGACCTATTCCAAACTTTCCGGCAGTGCTGTCCTTATCTTGCGTGACTTGTCGTCCGAAAGGAAACGCCTGGTTAAGCATCTGACTGAAAACAAGGGATTTATCACGGACAGAAAAGACCGGGAGTCCACCTCTACGAGCAGGCGGGCAGAAGAAATGGTTAAGATTCTGGAAAAACAAATTCAAAGCGTAGAAGATGAGATGCACGGGATTGTCAGCTCTGATCCGACTATGAACTTAAACTATCAGCTTCTTAACAGCATTAAAGGGATTGGTAGTGTTAATGCCATCAATACAATCATACATACTAATAATTTCAAGGCATTTGAAACCGCACGGCAATATGCCTGTTATCTGGGTATTGCCCCTTTTGAACATTCTTCAGGAACCAGTGTGAAAGGGAAAACAAGGGTATGTGCTACGGGAGCCAGACTATTGAAAGCGGATCTATCGCAGGCTGCAAGATCGGCCGTTGTATGGGATAAGGAACTCAAAGAGTATTATGAAAGGAAAAGAAAAGAGGGAAAAGAACATGGAGTAGTGCTGAATGCGGTAAAGTTTAAACTTGTGTGCAGAATGTTTGCAGTAGTCAGAAGAGGGACACCCTTTGTTGATTTAATCACGTATAAAGAATAAACGAGCAGGGAAGCATTACGCTCCACTACTCGTTTGGTTTTATTAACAGTGTTTTTAGACCGAATTATTTGCTCAGGTCTTAGAATTCTGTGTTACTCTGTGGTGAAAAGATTCATAACCCTACAAAAAAGAATTAATCGATTTGATGTGTAATGAATCGGAATGGAGTTAGAAACCTTTCCTGTATATCGGCAACTCTTTCCTCAACTCCGTATGAACCACTTCGAAATTGACAAAGCCATTCACGGACTCCGGTTCTAACAGCGTTACCGCAAGGTTCGCATTCTTCTGTGAAAGACGAATGATGAAACAACCTGCCGGGAAGCTCTTCTTTTCCTTTTCCATCCGTGTAGATACTGTGACTGGATAAATCTTTTCCCATTCCTTGGTAGCTTTCTTGTATCCGGTAACCATATACTTCTCTACGGTGGTTGTGAAGGGTTTTCCTATCTCTTCTACCTCTATTCCTAAAGCCCGCAATTTCTCTGCTTGCATCCGGCAGGTATCCGGCAGAATATATGCTTTGGGACGTTTGCGTACTAACTCAGCTTTCAGTTGAAGCGCATCGAAAGTAGGCAGAGGTTCCGTAAAACGTTCGTTCTTAGCAAGGTCAATAAAAGTAACGGGAAGCTCTGTCCGTGCAGATTGAAAAGTGACGAATATATCACTCTTTCCGCTGCAAGTCTCTTTCACTGCCTTTCGTATCTCACTTCTTACTTCTTTTGAATGAAGAGCCGTCGTTTCCAAAAGACTGCGGGATACCAGAAAACCACATTCTGCACGACGGGCAAAACATGCTCTTCCCAATCCTATTCCACGTATTTCTATGAACAGAGATACCGCATTGGTAAGCCCCTGAAACGTGGAACTGGATTGCGGGCTCTTGGCATCTTTCATTGCATACAAACTATCGCTCCTGACACTGGGGGTAAAGTAAAAGCCTGAATGATAACCGTTAGCCTCCAATGCCTTCTCTGCTTCTTCACGGAATAAGCCGTTGGAAAGTGTACGTATTCCGGCAGGGATATTCAAATGCCCGCTGGGTAGGAAAAGGACATCGGCGGCCGTAGCTGCTTTAGTACCCCGCAGCAATTCAAATTCCTTGCGGAAAGGATTGAATTCGTGGATGTCCAGCGCTATTTCGGGATTCCATTCCTTGTACGCTTTTTTAAGAAGAAGAGCCACCGGATCGGCAAGTTTACTTTGATCCCGGTTCAAATCATACCCACTACCCGATTTACGGCTTTGCATGGCATAACCATCTGTATTGGCTACGGGTACAAGCGCAAGAGAAACCTTTTTCAATAGTTCGGCACCTTCGGGCGTATTCAGTAAATAATCGACAAGCATACAGGTTGCTTCCGGTCCGGCAGGTTCGTTGCCATGCAGTCCTGCCTGTATCCAGACCCTTATTTTCTTTTTCTCGTTGGGAGTTCCGAAATAGAGCACGGGGATATCCCTGCCCTGTGGAGTCTTTCCTATATCGGACAGCGTAACCTTATCGGGATGCCTGTCGGCTAAATCCTTCAAATACCTGTTTATCTCGAACAAGGAAGCCAGACCTTCTTCAAGCGGCTTGCCGAGGGTGGGAGTGGAATATTGCTGTTCCGGTTCGGGATAGAAACGGCGGGCTACCTCTTCCGGTTGCACCGTGGGCTGGATATTCCAGAGAGAAGGGTTGCTGAATACGGTTTCTTGCGCAATGCGTTGCAGATAGAGCGCTTCCTCTTCGGGCAGTCCGGCATAATAAGTGCCTGTATAGGGTTTCTGAAAAAATACGCTACAGAATACATTGGCGACAAGATAAGAACCCTGTCGGGAAGGGTGGCTGTGATCGTTATTGTAAAGCGTGATGCTTGGATTTTCCGTGCGGACACGCTTCCAGGCGATGCCGACGGGGGCACACCAGGCATTCAGTTGCGCGGTCATCTCCAAATAACTTTCAGCCAGTCGTTGCTGCATTTCGGCATACGTGTTGATGTCGTGTCCCCAAGTCATGTAGAAAACGGTTTTTCCTTTCGGATTGTAGAGGCGGCGCAGGCTGTCGAGGGAGTGGGCAGGCTTGTACACATTCTCCCGCACCCATTCCTTTTCGCGGGCAGGCGCTTTACTTTGGTCTTGCAGGATGACGAAATCCCAGTTTCCTTCACGGATGGCATTCAGGGTTTCAGGGTTGGCAGCATGTTTCTTCAATGTCCAGCCGCCGTGTTCCACCAATTTTACCGAAAGCTTATGGCCGGTGGAGGCGGCAAGGGCCTGCACTTGTCGGACTAAACGGTTGTATTGCGTGTAGCTGTTGCCTATGAACAGTGCATGTAGGGAGTCTCCCAACATGACAGGAACGGCACGTCGGCCCATTTCGGTGGAGTGGTGTCCGATGCCCTGTTCTTCTATTTTCTGCCAGTTGCAGGGCCAGTTGTGTTCGGCGGCTATCCGGTGGAGGTATTGGTAGAACTGATTACCGCGCTCGTAACGGTTGCATCCCTGTGCTTCGGCTTCGGGAGTCTTCCTTAAATATGATTCGCGGATGGTATCTCCCGTAGCCAGTTGGAGGATAATCGGTTTGGCAAGATACTTCTTGATTGTTTCGGGGGTGACATACGGAATGTTGCGTACTCCGTAGGGAAAATCTTGCGAAGCATCGGGGAAAGTGTACCATCCCGGACTGCCGATAACAGCTTTCTCCACATACGGGCTGTCATGAAAAAGCATGAAACGCTGCACAAACTGCCCTCCGGCTGAGTGACCGTAAATCATATATCCTTTCCGTTCACTACCTGAAGATTGGCAGACGTACTCAAAGATTTTATCAACCAGTGCCGGCGTTCGCTTTTCAGCCGGACGTATCGTATGATCCTTGTCGTCCATGACACCGATTTCCTGATAATCGGGCAAAGGAAACCTTTCCAGATCGAAGTGTGGGATGAAAACCATGAATTTATGTTTCTCTGCCTCCTGCTTCCAGGCTTTGAGCAGATAGGTGAAACCGCGGTCGGCACCTTCAAAGACAAAGACAATGGGCATCCGGCGTACATCGCCCGAAGCCGGAATGTAATAGTGCACATCTACCGGACGGTCGGCAAAGGGAGGATAGTCTTTGTAGGTGAACTTGCTTTCACCTACGGGAAGCACGGAGGCGGCACGGAGTCCGGTGCCCAGAAAGACAATAGCAAGAAGTAGAATTAATCTTTTCATTCTTCATACCTCCCTTTTTTAATGACTTCCTTGTCTTTTAGGACGAGTTTGCCGCGTGCTATGACGTGTGTCAGTTGAAGTTCGGAACCAAGGAAACAAAGGTCGGCATCGAAACCGGTGGCTATTCTGCCTTTGGTGCGCAGTTTGAGATTGCGTGCCGGATTGCTGGTGATAAGGGTCAGTGCCTGTTCCAGAGGCAGAAGGCCTTCTTTTACGAGCAATGTCATCTCCTGCAAGTTGAGGTGCAGGGGAGCGGGGCGATAGGTTGTTTCTCCTGTTTCGGGATTGGTGCGGCGCACTCCGCCACGGCCGTCACTGGAGAAGGTGATGCGGTCGAGGGGTACATGGGCTTCGAGGGCTTTCATGACACAGCGATGGGGAGCGTCGAATTTGGTTCCTCCGGTGGAGAAATCTACCATACCACCCATGCAGGCAAATTCTACGGCTTGCCGGAATAAGGCTTCCGTGCGTATCAGGTGAGTAGGCGAGAGGTAGGAAATCAGCGTGGGATACTTGCGGGCGATATCCAGCAACGGGGCGATGCCGTCGGACAAGGCTCCCAGATGAATATGCAGAATACCTCCTTTGCCGGAAGTGAAACCGCCGAGGCGTACCTGGTTGATGAGGCGCAGTATCTCCAGTTCGGTGGGGAAAGCGCTGCGGTCGTCACTCATGGCAAGTTTGCAACCGATCACTTTGTCGATGAAGATGAGATCGTCGGCTACGCAGGACATCAGTGTTTTGGGAGGCAATCCGTAGAAACTGGTAAGCATGTAGGCACTGAGGCCGTCGTCTTCCAGGGCTTTGGTTTTGGCGTAAAGGGTGGTCAGTTCTTTTACGAAACCGTCCGTACCGAGTAGCCCTACCACGGTGGTGGTTCCACAAGCCACCAGTTCGCTCATGGAAACGTCGGGGACTAAGGAAGCATAGCCGGTTTGTCCGCCGCCACCGGTGATGTGAACGTGCTGGTCGATAAAGCCGGGGGTGACGGCGCACCCGCCGGCGTCTATGGTATCAAATGGAATACCGGTCAGTTCTATCTTCCGGTCTATGAGGGCTATTTTATCATCTGCCAGCAGAACGTCGTTCATGCCGAGATGCTCCGGAGAGTATAAGTTTGCATTTTTAATGAGTGTGAACATGATTCGGAGTTGTTTTATAGTGTTATGAAATGATAAGCTATCAGGAACAGGATGCTGCCTATGAGGGGCAGGGTGTTTCTCTTTGCCAGTTCAATGGGCGATACACCCGCCACACCGGCAATGGCGACAATGATTCCCGCTATGGGAGATGCGGCACGCCCCATGCTGGCGGATAACTGCAAGGGAAGCACGAGGGAATAGGCAGGCATACCCAACTGTCCGGCAATTCCGGGCAGCAACGGGCCGAACGAGAAGAAAGCCGCGTTTCCGCTTCCCATCAGCATGGCCGCACAGAAGATTATCAGGGCGAAGACTGCTGCGATGGCAATGCCGGAAAGTCCTATATGCGTGGAGTAATCTACCAGTGAGTCGATGAAACCGAGGCTAATCAGTCCTTTGGAGAATATCTCGGAGGCAACAATCAGTGTCACGACACTTCCGAAGACATTTCCCATCCCTTTCCAGAAGCTGGAGAAGGCGTCAAAGGTTTTCCGCATATTGCGTGTGTGGCAACCTACGAATACGAGTGAGACAAAGAGGGAAAATAGCATGGCAGTCGTTGTATTGAGCGTTATGGGAGGCTGGAACAGGCCCACATAGGGCGAAAATACAATGAGAAGCGCAAGCGGAAGTATGGGGAGCATGGCGAATATTAATGGGATATCAGGTTTGGCAGAGGTCTGCGGGACTTCTGTTGTTTCACTATTTTCCGCACTCTGCCTGGCGGCTTCTTTTTTATCGAAATACCTATTGTTGAAGTAAAAGAGAGTCATGACTACCAAGGTGGTAGGGATAACCAATGGGAGTTGGTGGGTAATGAAATAAGCTACGTTGGTCTGGTCGATAAGTTCGGCGGCAAGGGCTGTGTTTGCCGAGCCGGGGCCCTGGTCAAACAGCGTTGCGGCGGCAATGACGGATAATGCGGTGAGGCGGCTTACTCCCAATCCGATGAGGACGGGGTAAACGGAGGCGACAAGCAAGAGTCCTAATCCGGCTGCCGAGGGGGTAGTGATAAAGAGCAACTGGCCGATGGGAATGGTGACAGTAGCTGCCAGGTAGGGATAACGGCGAAAGAAACCCAACGGTTTCATGGAGATGTGCACCAGGGCATTGGTGGCTTTAATGTGATTCATAAAGGCTACATAGCCGCCGATGGTCATAATCATCAGTCCTGCACGGGACAGGTTGCTGATGAATGTTTCTTCCACTATCTTCACCAAATCGAAAACAACGCTGCCGGTAGGCTTGTCCGGAATAACAGGTTGGACGTTGAGCACGAGGGCAAATGTCAGCATGATGAGCCCGGCCAACATTAATACTCCTTGCGGATTGAGCTTCCGGTAGAGGTAAATAGCAGTGAAAGTAGTCACTACAATACAGAGTAGGAAGGCTATAACTGGCATATCTTGTAGGGTTCTAAGTTTATAAATAGAGCTGGATTAAATACACACGATGAAACGGCTGCGACGGATTTTTACCTTGGAAGTTATTATCAGTTTTATGTATATCAGTATCAGTCCGTTTACATCCGTTTCATACATGTGAAGTTCTTTTATAGATACCCCGGATTATTCTCCAATTGGCGACCTGTATTGGAATCAATGAACTCTTGCGGAATCGGGAACAACACAGGCGTATCATACGAATTCATGCCTCGTGCATCGCGTCCTGCAATCTCATTCAATTGTCGCATACGACGTTTGAAGTAATTGTTCACATCACGTTCATCTCCACCTTTCTCCTGACTTACGCGAATCAGGGTGTGGCGGCGTTCTTCTTCAGAAAGAAGTTCACGGCTACGTTCGTCCAGAATGAAATCTACGCCTCCTGCGGTGAGTTCGGCTTCTGTGATGCTGACTGCATTGGAACGATTGCGTACCTTGTTAATCCATTTGATGGCTTCACCTGCCTGGTTGTTTTTCAGCAAGGCTTCCGCATAAAGCAAGTACGTGTCGGCGAGGCGGAGATAAACAATATCTTGATAACATCCATCCTTGTCACCATTTGCCAGTAACGGTGCCACGTAATCCCATTTGCGGGTAGTGGGCCAGTTATACTTCTTGATAGTTGTCTTATTATCATCCAGCATAGCGGCGGTTACAGTGGTGTCTACCACCATCTTACCGTTGTTAAGGAATTCTGTAATCTTTCCGTCGGCACCCTTCTCGTTAATAGTCCATACCACTGCATAATCGGATACACGGTCGTCCTGAGTTCCCTGATCCTTGTAGTTGTAGAGACGGAAAGCGCCTCTTGAAGGCACGCAACGTCCGGCACCTTTACCACCGTTGTTTATCCAGAACACCTGAGGCCAGGTGGCTGCACCGCTTGTATAGTCGGGATCGTACTTATTGCTCTTGTTGATGACACCATCGTTGGAGTAATAGTTCTTATATGTACTCTTCATGTAAACCTCGGCTGTACCGAAAGCACTGTTTTCCGGTTCCGTGTTGACAAAAGCGTATAAAACCTCTGTGTTTCCGTCCGCATACATCGGTGTGCGGAATACGTCGATGAACGGACAGCCGGGATTGGCGGAGTTCTTGCCGAAACGGTTGGTTATCAAACTGTATTCGGAACCTTCTGCCAGTGGCTTCAAAACTTCGACTGCCTTGGAAGGCTGGTCCATTGCCAGGTACAGTTCACCCAGATAGTGGCGTGCCATGGCTCCTGAAATCTTACTGTTGTTTTCTTCACGCAACGGTAAATTGTTCATGGCGAAAGCAAAGTCCTGCTCCATGACTTCACGGATGGATTCTACGGAGTTGCGCTCCCAGTCGTTACGGTAGTTCATACCTGTAATTTCTTCGGTAGACAAAGGTACGGCACCGAATGAATACGTCAGATGGCGGTAAGCCCATGCGCGGAAGAAGCGAGCCTGTGCGATGATCTTATTCTTGTGGGCGGTAGCTTCGGTTTCGGTTCCTTTCCAGTCGATACCACTGCCTTCGGCGCGTGAAATCACCATGTTTGCCGTGTTGATGATGCGGTAACACCATTGGAAGATGTTCTGGAAGATCTGCAAGTCCGTCTGGTTAATTTGCGACGGATAGTACATGTATTTAAAGTCGCTGTGTGAGTTATTACTCCATGAATTATCCACACCACAACCCCATGCAGAGTGCAGAACGAGCGGCAGACCACCACCGAGCGCATCGGCACGCCGGTATTCGTTACGCATCATTCCGTAGAGGCTGGTTACCATGGATTGGAACCCGCTGTAATCTACTAACAGGTTTTCGGGATAGAGTGAAGCACGCGGATCTTCTTTCAGAAAACTGGATTCATTGCATCCGGTCATGCAGAGCACGAGCAGTGCTATCAGTGTATATTTTAGCTTTTTCATACTGTTTCTCTTTGTTTTAGTGGTTTATAAATCAAGTTTCAGACCGAATGTGAATGAACGTACCTGCGGAGTGGACTGTTGGTCGCTGATAAATTCCGGGTCGAGGCCGGTCCAGCTTGTCCAGGTTGCCAGGTTCTTGATGTTCATATATACTTCGAGGCGGTTCAGGGAAATCTTCTTTAACCAACGCTGAGGAACACGGTAGGCCAGTGTGACATCCTGCACGCGGAGGAAGTCGGTCTTTTCATAGAAACCTGCGTTCATCGGGTTTACAGAAGTATCCAGTGAGTTTTTCGGGTACTTGTTGGTAGGGTTCTCCGGTGTCCAGAAGTCTACCATGAGGCGGTTCTGGCGATAGGAGTTATGAGATACGTCGTAAAGCCAGTTATTGGCGGTCTGTCCCAGTTGGGCATTGAGGAATACGCTCAGACTGACATTCTTGTAGCGGAAAGTATTCGTCATACCCATTGTTACTTTAGGGATTGCCGAGCCGATGATTTCTTTGTCTGCCGGGGTGATGTCGTTCACACCGTCCTTGTCATGATACTTCATATATCCGGGGATGGAGTAGCGATAGTTCGGGTCTTGCTGTCCGTTCGGATTAGACGGGTCGGTGATCTGCCAGATACCGATGAAGCGGTAGTCGTAGTTCACGCTGATGGGCTGGCCGATGAACCATCTGGAACCGATGTCATCCATGGGGTTGCCGTTGGCATCGTAGAGACCTACATTCACGATCTTTGTCTTGTAGTGAGACAGGTTGAAGGTAGTGGACCAGTCGAAATCTTTCTTGGCAATGTTGTTGGAGGTAATCTGCAACTCTAAACCGCGATTCTTGGTCTCACCGATATTCTCGGTAATGTTTCCCGTACCGTTGATGGTGGGGATGGAGCGGTTCAGTAACAGGTCGCTTGTCTTCGACCAGTACATGTCGAATGTTCCCTGGATACGTCCGTTCCACAGTTGGAAGTCGATACCGGTATTGATGGATTGTGTAGTTTCCCATCCCAGTGAGGGAGAAGCCAGCTTGGAAGGATAGAAACCGTAGTTGGGAGTATGGTCGTCTTTCAGATAATTGAAGGTGGAAAGGTCGGGCAATGTAGTGTAGGCACCTACCGCTTCGTTGCCGTTCTTACCCCATGACAGGCGGTATTTCAGGTTGTTCACCACTTTTGCTAATGGGCTTGCCTGGAAGAAATGTTCATTGGAAATGTTCCAGCCGATAGCCATGGAGGGGAATACACCGAACTTGGATTGGCTGCCGAATGCGGAGTAGCCATCACGGCGTGCAGTTAGTGTCAACAGGTAACGGCTGTCGTATGAATAGTTCAGACGTGCCATCTGAGAGATATGATTTTGCTTGGTGTAGCTGGAACTGCCGGACATGGTGGCTGCTTTGGAAATCTGGTAATAGTACATCACGTCGTTCGGGAAGTCTTTGCCTTCCATCCCGTTGCCTTCCTTCTCGTAGCTCTGTGCAGAATACAGACCGGTGAAGAAGATGCGGTGCTTGCCGAATTCACGGGTATAAGTGACGATGTTTTCCAGAATCCACTCTTGTGAATGCCAGTCGTCGGTGTTCAGAATACCGTTGGAGCGTGCGCCGTAGTAAGTGTCCATTCCCTGATACTGTTTCCAGCTGCTGTTTTGGTACGTATAGCCGGTATTGAGCTTATAGCTGAGTCCGGGGACGAACGGCAACTTTATTTCTACCACGTTGTTGGTGATGACTTTAGAGCGTATGTCGTTGCTCTTGTTGTTGAGGCTGCTTAAGGGGTTTACAGAGAAAGCTTCGCTGGAATCTTCCCAGGCGGCGGAACGGATGTTGCCTTCTTCGTCATAAGCTTCTGCTAGGGGATTCATACGGAATGCTCTGGAGAAAGAAGCACTGCTGCCACTTCGGTCATAGCGTCCCAACTGGGTGCTGGTAGAGAATTTAAACCAGGAAGTGAACTCCTGATCGAGGTTGAAACGGATGTTGTAGCGTTTGAATTGGTTGCCTACGGCAGTACCTTTCACATCGGTATAGTTCAGTGAGACAAAATAGTTGGTCTTGTTGACGCCACCACGGAAAGAGATGTTGTGCTGCTGCTTGAAACCGGTGCGGGTTGCCAGGTCCAGCCAGTCGGTATCCATGCCGGCTTCGTGCATACGCAATTCTGTGGCGGTCATAGATCCCATCCACGGTTCGGGATTGCTTTCAGTGGGCGGGGTGGTATTGGCATCTTTCAATGCTTCCGTCTTATACTTCCAGAATTCAGCTCCATTCATGAGGTTGGGGAAGTTGATGGGATTGTCAATGGTGATGTAGGTGTCGTAGGATACGGTCAGTTTGCCTTTTTCACCTCTCTTGGAGCTGATGAGGATGACACCGTTTGAACCGCGGGCACCATAGATGGCAGCCGAAGAAGCATCTTTCAAAACTTCAATGGATTCGATGTCGTTCGGATTGATTTCGGACCAGGGACCATCAAAGGGGATACCGTCCAGAATAACCAGTGGTTTGTTATCTGCCGTGATGGAGTTCTCGCCGCGGATGCGGGTCTTGGTGGAAGAGCCTTCCGCATTGGTTCCGGTCACTGAGATATTCAGGCCCGGTACAGCACCTTGCAAAGATTGGATGATGTTGGTCTGCGGGCGATTCTCCAGTGTTTTGGTATTTACGGAAGCAACTGCACCTGTCATGTCTGACTTGCGCTGTACACCGTATCCCACTACAACCACTTCATCCAGCATTTTTGTGTCTTCCTTCAGAATGATGTTGATAGGTTTGGTTCCGCTGACCTTTACGTCCTGGTTCAGATAGCCGATAAAGGAAATTTCAAGTGTGGCTCCGTTAGGTACATTGGGCAGTGAGAAATCTCCATCTACATTACTGACACTTCCTGTGCCCGTACCTTTCACGATGACGTTGGCTCCGATGATGGGTTCTCCCTTTTCATCTTTTACGTTTCCGGTGACTGTGACTTGCTGTTGGGCAAATGCGTTGATCGAAATGAACATCAACAAAGCGCAGCAGACAAGAATAAGTCTGCAAAGGCGTTTTTCTTTTCTTTTGTTCTTCATGATTAATTTGATAGTTAACATAAGTTCTTGTTTTAAAATCTCTTTGGCAAAGATATATGCAACAAAGGGCTATTCACTTCGTGAGGTAAACCGTCGAAGTAAACTGTTAAAATGGATAAGTGGCTGATTATTAATGGCCTGTTTGAAGAATGGAAAGCTTGGAAGTAAACTTCCCGATAGCAGACGGGAGTGTGAAGTAAGGGCTATGCTTTGTATTTTCCGAGCTTTTTGATGGCGTTCATGAAGTCTTCTTTCGGAATAACGGATTTATTCCGGGTACGAAGGCGGTTGTTGTAGACGGTTTGTGCGGAGCAATGAAGGAAGTCGGCTATTTTCACGCTGTCCGTAATACCCAGCCTTATTAATGCGTGTATACGCAGTTCTGTATTCAGCAGTTCACCATCTTTCAGTTCAATCCGTTCTTCGGGTAGAAGTAGCGCATTGAAGTCTTCCACGAAATTGGGGTAGAGGTGAAGAAAGATTGTATCGAAATGCTGATAGAATTCTTTCAGTTCGTTGGAGGCCATCGTTGAAGGATCAGTCATGGCCTTGACGTCTTCTATCTGCCCCACTCTGAGTTTCCGGTTGATGTTTTTGCGGAACTCTTCCAGCTTGCTGATGTAGGTGGAACAGATATTGAATACATAACCTATATACTCTTCCTTTACATAATTGGATTCCCGCAATTGGGAATTTACCTCTTTTAATTGGGTATTCAGTTCTTTTAGTTGGTCATTAGCCTCTTCCAGACTTTGATGGGCGATGGAGAGGGCATCCATATTGACAGAGAGTTTCTGATTGGTATTGTCCAATCTCGTATTAGCTTCCTTCAGTTTGCGCATTTGCTTACGGATGAACAGGAATGCACCGATAAGTACAAGAAAAAGTAAACTGACGGTGATGAGAGAAGCTTGAAGTCGCTTTTGCTGTATGTTGTCCCGTTCCTGGTAGGCTTTGTAGATTTGATTTTGCAAATGAGACATTCTGACTATCCGTACCCGGTTATGAAAAAGCATGGCTTTTTGTGAACAGTAGACAATATAGTTATATGCACGGTCTATCTTCCCGTGTTTAAACAGATATTCGGCTATTTCCTGCAATGAACCTATGTCTCCGTTGACACACCGGATGTCTGCCATAGCGGAAAGAATCAGATTTTCCAGATACTTGCTTTCATTTTTCTCGCTTCGGTAGATGGCAGACAGATTGTATGTGGCAATGGAGTATTTTCGGCTGTCGTTGGGCAATATCTTTTTGTTATGTTCCAATGCTTGCTTGACAGGGGCTACCTTGGGAGTACCCAAGTAGAGCCATGTCCGGGTATTCCAGTAGCGTAATTCATCGGGGGTAGCCGTATTGAGTATTGAATCCCGATAAGTCTTTTGAAGCTCATTGTAATGCTCCGATAAATGAGAATTCTCACCGGAGTAGTCCCTTAGGCGGGAATAAAGTGTACACAAACGGCCAAAATATTCAGAACGTAGATTTTGTGGCAATTCTTCCGAACGTATATCGCTCACAGCATTCAGTGCTTCAGTAAGAAGTCCGCAGGATGTAAGGACAAAAGACTGTTCGAGCAGAGATACCACTTCCCAGGTCCGGTTGCTGGTCTGCTGTGCCAGCCGAATGTTTTTATTGATGTAGTGCAAGGCTGAATCCGCATCATATACCCGATACTCTAAATAAATCATCCGATTCATTGCATAGAGTTCCTTTACATCTTTTACCTGGTTATACTGCTTCTTCAACTGCATGATGCGTTCCTCTTTTACTTTCACAAATACATCCTGATGTGCTAACAGGCTGTCCAGTGAGTAAAGAAGTTTTTTGTTTTCTTCAAAGCTGCGTTCGAAACTGTCGGCAGTTGCCAATGCTGGAAAAAGAAAACAAAATACGAGTATGGAGAGGACGCTTCTCATTGGGCGTTATAGTCCTAGTACATTCGGTTGTCTTTCGCTAGACTGGTTGCCATATTGTCCGTTGAAGGTTTGAACTTCTTTCGGATTTAGTTCCAATGCTATCTTTGTGTCCTCAACCGAACCATCCTTGTCGCCATTCAACAACTTGGCACGTCCGCGTTCGTGGTAGGCTTGCGCAAAATTAGGGTTCAGTTCAATAGCTTCATCAAAGAGGGCGATAGCTTCCGGAAGTTTCTTTTGCTCAATATAGAGTTGTCCCAGATAGAGGAAACCTTGCTCATTGAAGGGATTCAGTTCAGTCACGTGACAATAATCGGCTTCTGCCGCTCCAGCGTCACCGGTGGCTTCTTTTATTTTTCCGCGTAGCAAGAGGGCGCTTTCGTCATCTGCATCTTGTGCCAATATAGCGTCAATGTCCTCCATGGCTTCATTATACTGCTTCATCTTGGTTAATGCTTCGGCACGTAGGAGGCGTGCTTCGGTGAAATCATCTTTCAGAACGATGGCTTTGGTGAGGTGGGCGATGCTCATAAGGCCATCATCCATTCCTTGCTTGGCCCTTCCCAGAAGGTAGTGCGCCATGGCGTTGCCTTCTTCTATTTCAATGGCTTTCTGTGCGGCTTTGGCCATGGCCTGATAATCTTCTTGCAGGTAGCATACATTGGCAAGGGTGAGGAAGGTGGAAGTATGTTCCGGTTCCAGTTTCGCCATACGTTCCAAAAGCTCATGTGCTTCACTGAGGGCATTTGTCTGGATGTAAACCTGGCTCAGATAGCTCATGGTTTCAAAGTCATCCTGGATGGCCAAGGCTTCGGTGAAACATTTGATGGCGTAGTCCGGACGTCCCATGCGCTGTGCACGCATGCCGTCATACTTGAATATTTCAAAGTTCTTTTGCTCGTTTTTCTGTTTTTCAGTTTCCGGCTTGTCTTGTTTGCCGGAGAAGAAAGATTTAAAGAATCCCATAATTATGTATGTCTTTGATATTTTGTTTCTATTCTTTTGCAAACTTACATAAAAATCTTGTTTTCATACCAAGAACTCCGCCGAAAAAGAGAAAAACCTCTCTTAATATGATGGCGGTATCATTTAAAATTTGTTCTTTTGCGCCACATTTATTAAAATAAAAATAATCATCTTCTAAAAAACACAAGAATGAAAAAGACTCTTATGAAGTGGGCCCTCCTTCTCGTATGCATAGCTGTGACAATGCCTGCAATGGCTCAATTTAATGCGAAAGCACTGAAAGGTGCCGTGAAAGCCGTGAAAGCGGTGACTTTGACAGATGCCCAGATGACGGAGTATGTGAAAGAATACATTGACTGGATGGATACTCACAATCAGGTGTGTGCGGACGACAATGAGTACACTATCCGCTTGAAAAAGCTGACTGACGGCCTGACGGATGTGGAAGGAATTCCCTTGAATTTTAAGGTTTACTATGTGATAGACGTCAATGCCTTTGCGTGTGCAGATGGTAGTGTACGTATCTTTTCTTCTTTGATGGACATTATGAGTGACGACGAATTGCTCGGTGTTATCGGTCATGAAGTAGGTCATGTGGCACACAAGGACTCTAAGAATGGCTTCCGCACAGCATTGCTGACTTCTGCCCTGAAAGACGGTGTTTCTTCACAAGGTGGTACGGCGGCTAAACTGACAGATTCTCAGTTGGGCGACCTGGGCGAGGCTTTGGTGAATTCCACTTACTCACAGAAGCAGGAACGTAGTGCTGATGATTATGGCTATGAATTCCTGAAAAATCATGGCAAGAACCCTTGGGCAATGGCTTTGTCTTTCCAAAAGTTGAAGAAATTGCAGGAAGAAGCCGGCGCACAGAAGAGCAGTAAACTGAACCAGTTGTTCTCTACCCACCCGGATTTGGATGCCCGTATCAAACGTATGGAAGAACGTGCAACCAGCGAGGGTATCGAGAAACCGGCAACGGAATAATATTAGAAATTTTATATAAGTGTTGGGAATAGTCTTCTATTCTCTACCTGCAAGGAGTTAAGAGTTTGTCAACAAGGAGTTGATTCCCTGTCGACAAACTCTTAACTTTTTGTAGACAGGATATTGATATCCTGCAATCTATTTTGTATTTTTAATAGATGTATGTGTGTGAGATAATTTTTATCTTTGGTCTGCAAAATACATCTAAACAAAGTTATATCTGAATGGAAACACTTGCTTCCTTCTTTTCTGAAGTCAGCACATGGTTATGGGGTTGGCCTATGATCATTATGTTGCTTGGCACACACTTATTTCTCACAATTTTTGGAAAAATACCTGTTGTCGGAACTCTTATTCTGGCTGTGGGCATTGTGACTTTCGCCTTTTCCACTATTTTAGGTTGGAGCTACTATGCCGAGAAAGCTGTGGAATATTTGGGAGGGAAGCGCCTGATAAAATATTACCGTGTACTTTGGGTACTGGCTATTTATCTGGGTTCCGTGATGAATCTCTCTTTGGTTTGGAACCTGGCAGATGGCATGAATGCACTGATGGCTATTCTCAATCTGTTGTCTTTAGTTCTCCTTTCGGGAGTGGCGGCGCGTGAAACACGGAAATACCTGTGGAATAATAAGCTTGACATGTACGGTGATTGATTATTTCTTCATTTGAAGCATTCCATTTATAGAGGTGATCCGGCCTTCATCCAATAGTTGGTGTACGGCTTCGGTCAGAAGTTCTTTATCTACCAATAGTTGTTCGGCAAGGCCTGCCGGAGTGACTGATGCTTCCGCAAGAAGTTGAAGCACTTTATCACGTAACTCTTCCATTGAAATTTCCTGTGGTACTTCTTCGGCACGGTGGCTGAGGCAGACATCGCATATTCCACAGTTATGTTCATTCTTCTCTCCGAAATAGCGTAGAAGCATACGGCTGC
This sequence comes from Bacteroides cellulosilyticus, assembly GCF_020091405.1. NCBI lineage: Bacteria > Pseudomonadati > Bacteroidota > Bacteroidia > Bacteroidales > Bacteroidaceae > Bacteroides > Bacteroides cellulosilyticus. Next base: position 241,048 of record NZ_CP081903.1, on the reverse strand, counting down.
GGCAAACGGTTTCGGTCGTTACATAATCTACCATTGCCTGAATGCGGGCTTCATAGCGTTCCTTGCGCTCCTCGTATACACTGCGGGAGATTTGCAGATGCTGCCTGTCTACACGTTCGCGTGTGTATATGATATAAGGTGTCTTTTTATGTGGAATATAGTCGATGACGCGCATCTTGGATAGACGTATCAGCAAGTCGTACACCCGTTGTCGCGTCAATCCGCTACGTACCGCAAGTGAATTCTCGTTGATAAAGGTGTAATCCGTGAATACTCCGGTGTAAGAGCGCAGAACAATTTGAATAAGTTTGTCCATGTCCTCTCCCAGTTCGCGTAATTTATACAATTCATCACGGCGGACGGTGAAGTAAAGACGGGAGGCATTGTCCTGTTCGTCGGTATATTCCAGATATCCTGCTTGCGTCAGAATCTTCAATGCACTGTCGGCAGGTACAGGGAAGTATTTGAACTTCCGGCAAAAGTCTTCCAGATTGAATTCTCTGACACATCCCAAACCGTCTCCCATTGCCATCTGGTAATAATATTGCAGATGTTCGTACACCTGTTTGATGTAGTCTTTCTCCGGAAAGGTGTCCGGGATACGTTTATGAAGGGTGACTTTGTCCGATTTGGCATAGAGTATTACGGCATACGCTTTGTTGCCGTCACGTCCTGCACGTCCTGCTTCCTGGAAATAAGCTTCGGGAGAGTCCGGCAAATCAAGGTGGATTACGATACGTACATCGGGTTTGTCGATACCCATGCCGAAAGCATTGGTGGCAACCATTACACGGCTTTCTCCTGTCTGCCAGCGATGCTGACGTATATCCTTGGTGGCATCATCCAGACCGGCATGGTAGAAGTCGGCGGTAATCTCTTCGTTAATTAAAAGTTCGGTGATTTCTTTGGTTCGCCGACGATTGCGTACGTAAATAATGGCACTGCCCGGCATACGGCGTAGGATGTGAAGAAGCTCTCCGGTCTTATTTTCTGTTTTGCGGACTATGTAGGCAAGATTCTTCCGTTCAAAACTCATGCGGAAAACATTTTCCTGCCGGAAGCACAGCCGCGTCTGGATGTCCTTCACAACTTCCGGAGTAGCGGTTGCAGTCAGTGCCAGCACAGGGACACCGGGTAGGAGATCACGTATTTCGGCTATCTTCAGATAGGCAGGACGGAAATCATATCCCCATTGTGAAATGCAATGGCTTTCGTCAACGGTTATCATGCTGACGTTCATTTTCCGTAGCTTGGTGCGGAAGATTTCCGTATCCAACCGTTCGGGCGATATATACAGGAATTTATAATTGCCGAAAATACAGTTTTCCAGCGTGACGATAATCTCTTGCCGGGACATTCCGGAGTAGATGGCAAGTGCTTTGATTCCTCTTTTTTTCAGGTTCTGCACTTGGTCTTTCATCAGAGAAATCAGGGGAGTAATAACTATGCAAAGTCCCTCTTTGGCAAGTGCAGGCACCTGGAATGTGATAGACTTTCCGCCGCCCGTAGGCATCAGCCCCAGGGTGTCTCTGCCTTCGCCAATGCTATTGATGATGTCTTCCTGTATGCCCCGGAAGTTATCATATCCCCAGTATTGCTTTAAGACTTCCTTATACATAGAAGTGAAGAGTGAAAAACGAAGAATGAAGAATGAAGAATTAGCTATGCTATTATCCGCATGGTAATTCTTCATTCTTCACTCTTCATTCTTCATTTAATTAGGTTGAATATCCTCTATCTGCAACTGTACCTCGCCCCGTTTATGGGTATTCTCTTCAATGGTGTAGCAGATATCAAACGAACGCTTGGTTTTGATGAAACGTACATGCGAACTTTGTCCGAAGGCAATGCCGTTCATTACATTATTCGATTTGTTGTCTACCAGTTCCAGCTTGATATGCTCCTGATCGCGCCCCACTACTTTACTGGTACCGTAATCATAGACATTATGCGTACAGAATATCGGTTTCGGATTATCCGGACCATAAGGATTGAATTTCTTCAGGTCACTAAAGAATTTCGGAGAAATATCCCTGAAATCTATCTCTGCATCGATATTTATGACCGCACTTGTCTGTTCCGGTAGGATGTTCTGTGAAACGAATTCCTCGAAGCGTTTGGTAAAGGCTGGAACATTCTCCACTTTCATCGAAAGACCGGCTGCATAGGTATGACCACCGAAATTTTCCAGCAGATCACGGCAATATTCAATCGCCTTATACACGTCAAAGCCGGATACGGAACGGGCGGAACCTGTTGCCATATCGTCCGTACGGGTCAGCACTACTGCGGGGCGATAATAAATTTCCGTCAGGCGGGAGGCAACGATACCGATAACACCTTTGTGCCAATCTTCGTTGTATAACACGATAGAACGGCGTTCGGCGAGTCCTTCCAGATCAGCTACAATCTGGTTGGCTTCCTCGGTCATGGTCTTATCGAGATCTTTCCGGGTTTCGTTGTATTGATTGATTTGATTGGCTTTTTCCAAAGCTATGGAGAAATCCTTCTCAGTCAGCAGGTCGACGGCTTCTTTTCCGTTCTGAATACGTCCGGAGGCATTGATGCGCGGGCCTATCTTGAACACGATGTCGCTGACGGTAATATCCTTCTCTGTCAATCCGCATACGTCGATAATCGCTTTCAAACCTACGCTGGGATTACTGTTCAACTGCTTCAATCCGTGGAAAGCAAGTATCCGGTTTTCTCCCATGATGGGAACAATGTCCGAAGCGATACTTACGGCAACCAGGTCGAGCAGTGGAATGAGGTGATGGAACTCGATGCCATTACTGATGGCAAATGCCTGCATGAATTTGAAGCCTACGCCGCAACCGGAAAGGTGCTCGTACGGATACGTATTATCTAAACGCTTGGCGTTCAGGATAGCGGCGGCAGGTGGAAGTACATCGTCGGGCACATGGTGGTCGCAGATGATGAAGTCAATGCCTTTTTCTTTGGCATAGGTTATCTCCTCTACAGCTTTGATGCCGCAATCCAGTACGATAATCAATCCTACACCGGTTTCTGCGGCATAGTCTACCCCTTTGGTAGATACCCCGTAACCTTCGTTGTAGCGGTCGGGGATGTAATAGTCAATGTTCGAATAGAACTGTTGAATAAACTTGTAGACCAGTGCCACTGCTGTAGTGCCGTCTACATCATAATCACCATAAATCAGAATACGCTCTTTCTTTCCCATTGCCTTATTAAGGCGCTCCACGGCCACATCCATGTCTTTCATCAGGAATGGGTCGTGCAAGTCGGGCAACTGCGGGCGGAAAAACTTCTTGGCATCCTGTGCCTTCGTTATTCCCCGCTGCACCAATAATCCGCCAAGAATCGGGCTAATCCCTAATTCTTGGGCCAACTTTTGGCTTGTCTCTGCCTGTTCGGGTGTAATGGGTTGATAATTCCATTTGTGAGTCATTTTATATATTGTTTTTTCCTTTTTTCAGTCTCGTGGTTGGAAGAGGTTTCGTTTCTCTCGGGAAAAGCCTGTATTTTTCCAACAAGGCGTAAAAGTACGAAAAAGTATGGAAACAGAGGAGGATTATGCGGAAAAACTTTGCGCAAAACTTTTTCATGCAAGTATGAAAGTTCTGCATTCGATTTGCATTATCTTTGTTTCCCAAAAAACTTTGAACGTGATATGTTGACATTCATCTCTTGTGCCAAAACGATGACGGCACGCACATCTGTAGGAGTCCCTGAAATAACCGTTCCGTACTTTCAGGCGGAAGCAGTACAGAATGCCTTGGATATGGGGCAATTTTCAGCTGCTGACCTGGAACGTCTGCTACGTATAAATTCCAAGATTGCCGCTGAGAATTATCTGCGCTATCAGGATTTCTTTTCGGAGGCAAATTCTGCGATGCCCGCTATCTGTGCCTATACCGGTGCGGTGTTCAAACGTATAGTACCGAAAGATTTTTCCGAAGATGATTTTCGTTATGCTCAGGAACACATGCGCATCACTTCCTTTCTGTACGGACTGCTTCGTCCGCTGGACGGGATAAAGCCTTATCGTATGGAAGGAGATATACGCCTGCCCGAAAGGGGAGGGATGACTATGTTTGATTACTGGAAACCTTTGCTGACGGATTATTTTATAGCGGATATCAAACGTCAGGGTGGCATACTCGTTAATCTTGCCAGTGGTGAGATGAGAGATCTGTTCGACTGGAAGCGAGTAGAAGAAGAAGTCCGTGTCATTACTCCCGAATTCCAGGTTTGGAAAGGCGGGCAGCTAAAGACGATTGTGATATATGCCAAGATGTGCCGCGGGGAAATGCTACGCTATATTATTAAAAATCGGATTGAAAATCCCGAAGACTTGAGAGCTTTTACGTGGGAGGGCTTTGCATACGATGAAGGGCGCAGTACGGATGAGCACTTGCAATTTACGCTGGTGTGATCAGCGGAGGTGGCTATGATTGCAAAAGCTCCATATATTCTTCGTAGCTGATATATCTTCCTCCCATTGATTTCAGATGGGGAGTTTCGAACTGGCAGTCTATCAGTACGCCGCCATGCTCTCCGAAGAATTGCGCCAAGTGGATGAGGGCTAACTTGGATGCACTGGGAACCAGTGAAAACATACTTTCACCGAAAAAGCAGCGTCCCAAGGTTACTCCATAGAGTCCGCCTACTAACTGTTCTCCTTCCCATATTTCCACGCTGGCGGCAAAGCCCTGTTCATGCAGCAACGTGTAAGCTTCTATCATTTTCGGACCGAGCCAGGCACCTTCCATATCCATCCTCAGTTCTCCGCACTTACGGATGACTTCATCAAAAGCCTGATTGATGGTGACGTCGTATTTCCCCTTGTTCATGAGCGTACGCATGGAGTGTGAGATATGGACTTCGTCGGGGAAAATGACGAAGCGTTCCAGCGGGCACCACCATTGTATCATACCCTCCTGGAAAGCGTACCAGGGGAATATTCCGTTGGAGTAAGCCAGGATGAGGCGGTCGGTCGATAGATCACCGCCCACTGCCAGCAATCCGTCCGGATCGGCGTAGTGCGGATCGGGAAATGTAATTTCGTCAGTTAGCGCAAAGACCATAGTATTACTTTGTTGAGAGTTGTAGGACTAACTGATCTTTGTCTACCTGTATGCAAGTTTTACCGCCGGATTTTAAGGAACCGAATAAGATTTCGCGCATCAGGAGTGGTTTCAGATGCGAAGCTATCACACGGTCCATTTCGCGGGCGCCATATTCGGGCAGGAATCCACGTTGCAATAACCAGTTGCGGGCTTCCGGGCTCAGTTCCATCTCTATCTGGCGTGCAGCAAGTTTGCTGCTCAGTTCCCCAAGCTTCTTGTCGAGGATAAGTGAGGCCATTTCCCGACTCATATCGTGGAAAACGACAGTAGCGGACAGACGGTTGATAAACTCCGGCTTGAAGGTCTTCTTGACCTGTTTCAACATGGCTTCCCCGGCTGTAATCTGACTGCTGAATCCAATAGATGCTTGACGGGCAAATTGTGCACCGGCATTTGAAGTCATGATAAGTACTACGTGTCGGCAGTCGGCTTTTCGTCCTTTGTTATCCGTAAGAACAGCATAGTCCATCACTTGTAGCAGGATGTTGAATACATCGGGATGGGCTTTTTCTATTTCATCAAGCAGCAACACACAGTTGGGAGTTTTGCGGATGGCGTCGGTTAATAAACCACCGTCTTCATAGCCTACATATCCGGCGGGTGAACCGATTAATTTGGCTACGGTATGCTTCTCGGTGTATTCGCTCATATCGAAACGTTGCAGGGAAATACCCAGTTCGGAGGCCAGCACTTTGGCTACTTCGGTTTTACCTACTCCGGTAGGACCGACGAAGAGCAGGCTTGCCAGCGGTTTGTTTTCATCCAGCAGTCCGGCTTTGGACATTTGTACGGCTTCCACCACTTGGCGCACTGCCTCTTCCTGGCCGTAAATTTTGGCACTGATACGTGCATGCAAAGTTTCCAGTGAGGTGGTATCTTCTTCTTTCATGGCGAGTGCATCTACTTTGCAGATACGGGCGAGTACATCGGTTATCAATGTCTTGTCTACAATTTGCTCTCCGGAAGGTATAGGGTGAATTTCGCGATAAGCTCCTGCTTCATCCACCAGATCGATAGCCTTGTCGGGCAGAAAACGGTCGCTGATATAGCGAACACTCGCTTTGACGGCGTAAGGGATTACATCAGGTTGATAGGTTACTCCATGAAATTCTTCATATTTTTCTTTCAGACCTTCTACGATATGGATGGTTTCCTCAATGCTCGGTTCAAGTATGTCAATTTGTTGAAAGCGACGCACCAACCCTTTGCTGCGGGCAAAGTAACGGTTGTATTCCTCATATGTGGTAGAGCCGATGAAACGGATGTCTCCGCTTTCCAGATAAGGTTTCAGCATATTGGATGCATCCATGGAACCGTCTCCTGTACGTCCGGCACCTATCAGATTGTGTATCTCGTCGATATAGATGATGGCGTGTCCCTCGTTGCGAACACCTTCCATAATAGTTTTCAGGCGTTTTTCGAAGTCACCCCGGTATTGCGTACCTGCCAGTAGAGTGCCTAAATCCAGTTCATAGATACGGCAGTCGAGGAGTCGTTCGGGGACCTCGCGTGCTTCGATGCGGGCAGCGAGTCCGTAAGCGAGGGAGGTTTTGCCAACACCCGGTTCGCCTACATGCAACGGATTGTTTTTCTCTTTGCGACAGAGCACCTGGATGGTTCGTTCCAGTTCAGCTTCCCGTCCGATGAGTGGATTATGATCTTGCAGACAGTCATTCAGACAAGTTACAAAGCTTCGCCAGGGCTCGCTTTTTTCCTGTGGAGAGGTTTGCAGATCGTCTTCTTCCTCCACTTCTTCATATCGGGAGATGAGTTGGCTGATAAATTCGGGTAGATCTTCTTCAAGAGTTTCTTTCAGAATATGGCATGCCCAGGAGTCTTTGAGCTGAAGCATGCTTTGCACTAAATGGGGGACGTTCAATGCTTCAGCACTTGAATAGTCTATCATCAGATAGGCATGTTGTATCAGTTCGTTGAGCTGGGTTGAAACTTCCAGTTCATAATCCATGTCTGCGGGAACGCTTTCCAGTTCTTCCGTGAAATAATTCTCTAAAGAGAAAGCAAGTTCTCGGGGGTCACAAAAACACATATTTAAGGCACTGGTAAAGGGACTCTGTTCCAGAAATGCACTTAGCAAATGCTCAGGTGTGATAAATTCATGGCGATAAGATATCGCTTTTTTTTGTGCATAGGTGAATGCGCTGTTCACATGCACTGTATTTTGTATATCCATAATCTTCTCCTAATTCTTATTCTTCTTCCGGCGCAACGGTGAGCCGGAGTGGAAAATTTTCTTCGCGTGCCATACGGGTGGCTTTTTGTACCTTCGATTGTGCAATGTCGTATGTATAGATGCCCACCACTGCCGATTGACTCTTATGTACCTGTAACATCAGCGTTTCCGCTTCTGCTGCCGATTTAAAGAATATGGTAGTAAGTATCTTGACGACAAACTCCATTGTGGTGAAGTCATCGTTATAGATGATCACCTTGAAATGCTGCGGCTCGCGCAGGTCTGTACGTTCCTTTTCTTTGAAAGATGATTGCTGCTGTTCCATAATGGGGGCAAATTTATGAAAAAAGAGGCAGATAAAGGCTGCATACGAGTATTAAACTTACTGTAGTAAAATGTGCAGCTTATTTCTTGTATATTCATAATCCGCCCAGGAATATATGGAAATTGTCGTGTGAAGTAAAAAACTATTAGAGAAAAAATAGGAGTAACCAAATGGCAAAATGATAATTCTATTCTCTGACATTTCTTTCTTTGTGGAATGATGCTTGGATACATGAAAAAAACGCAAGGATATATGAATGGGTAAGGTCTAAAATGACACGAATAATCTTTGAATTAAATCTATTTGCAAGAATAATGGGGTGTTTCTATGCATAAAGATTGTGCTTTTCTGAGCATGGTTGAAAAATGGTTTTATTGTTTGGCCGGAGGTTTACTTCAAGATAGAAAGAATCCTATCTGTTTTTCAGTGAGGCTACACCATTAATGGAAGATGGTATCACCCTTTTGGTTAAAGGGTGTCATCTTTTGATGAAAAGGGTGTAGCCATAATAGTAAAAATAGTTTTTTTTCAGAGAAAGAAACCATGTATTTAGAGTAAACAGATGGTCTATTGGGGGTAAATGGATTGTCTGTTTGCTTAAAATAGGTGGTCTAAATGTTAAAAAAGAAAGATATCTTTTCCCGGAAGAACTTATTTGCTCAATGTGATTGTTTGTGATAATAGGGATAAAGCGTTTCTATGTTATGTAAAGTGAATGATTTAATGACTTTTTGATAAAAAGAATTTTGCGTGATGAATCTTTTGTTTTGATATTTGATTTACGATTTTGGTATATATTAAAAATGGTATTTGCATGATTCCTATTGCCCAGATAATAAAGCAAATTGTCGTAAATACAAATACGATTCGATGGATTATATGAATCTCGGAAGTTTGAATTCTGAGAAAACCGGCAAAGGGAATTAGAATGATTGGAAGCATAAAGCATAGAACGCTCCATCCCCAACAGAAACGGAACAATTTTCTATGGTTTTCATAATTTCTTCCAAGGTCTGTCCATGCGGTTGCAATGGCAATTGTACCAAATATGTTAGCCAGATAAAGACCGATTCCTGCACATTCAAGATAATTTCCGCAGTCTGCTACTCTTGTCCAAAAAAGGTAGCTGAAACATGTTGGAAGCAGGCACGAGTAACATGTAAACAGGGGAATCTTTTTTATGAGTTGAATAAATATATTGATGAAGATAAAGAAGAGAATAACATAGAATATTATTCGGTAGTAGTCGAAAATAGAACCTGCTGGCGGGAATGCGTTAGTCATTATTCCTGCATCGCTCACCATTTGGACAGGCATATTGATAAGACTGAATTGCCCTCTTAAGGATTCTTGTGGTGACGTAATGTTTAACCAAGGCAGCAGGCAACTGATAAACAGAATAGCAGAGCAACCGGCTTGAAGCAATGTGGAAAATGATCTTTCTTGTTTTTTCATAATATTAGTTGTTTTTACGTCATATGCATTATGGACATAACAAAATTATACAATATATTTCTATTATCCAAATCTATAAATTGTACCGGATTGACTAATAGTGTTTTACTGAAAGTCGAAAAGCAGTGTTTGCATATGAAAAATCCCCTTTACATGCAGCCCTTATGGATAAAGGAATAGTGCAGTGAAAGGGGACTTCTTGTATTTTATTATATTTGTTTTTATTTTTTCTTTCTCAAATCCCTTCCTTCGTATTTACAGATTGCCTGAATCCATTCTTCTTCCAGAGGTTTAGATTCATGTTTCTCTAAATCAAAAGTTACCATTACAGAGGTGCATATGCACTTGATCTCCTGTGTTTCCGTATCAATCACCCGCTGTGCGAGGTGAAAGCTTTTGGTGCCGATTTCAGTAACGGCGGTTTGTACAGCGATATGATCCGAGCCATAAATCTGTGCAAGGAAGTTCGCTTCTATGTGTACGACGACAATACCGTCTTTCTCCCAATCAACGTCCGGACACACAGAAGCAAAATACTCGGTTTTTCCCAAATCATAGAAAGAGAAATAAACCGTATTGTTCACATGGCCGAACTTATCGACATCATTAAATCGTAGTTGTATGGGCAGGGTGTGGTTAAATTGAATTTCTTCCATTGTTTTCTCTTAAACTTTTCTATTAATCCGTGCAAAAATAGTACTTTTGCGTGTTAATCACTGTATTTATACACCAAGAAATGATAGAAGATATTAAAAAAGCCTGTCAAGTGATGAACGAAGGCGGAGTCATTCTGTACCCCACCGACACCATTTGGGGAATAGGTTGTGACGCCACCAACGAAGAAGCTGTGCGGCGTGTGTATGAGATTAAGCAGCGCTCGGACAGTAAGGCGATGCTTGTGTTGGTAGACTCTCCTGTAAAGGTAGACTTCTATGTGCAGGATGTGCCTGAAGTGGCATGGGATTTGATTGAAGTGGCAGATAAACCGTTGACGATCATCTACTCCGGTGCGCGAAACCTGGCACCTAACCTGATTGCCGAAGATGGTAGCGTGGGTATCCGGGTAACGAATGAAGAATTCTCAAAACGGCTTTGTCAACAGTTCCGTAAGGCGATTGTTTCTACATCGGCCAATATCAGCGGACAACCTTCGCCGGCAAATTACAGTGAGATCACAGAAGAACTTAAGTCCATGGTCGATTACGTAGTGGGCTATCGACGGGAAGAAATGGGACATCCGAAACCATCCAGCATCATAAAACTGGATAAGGGTGGTGTTATAAAAATTATCCGGAAATAAAATAACGGACTAAAAAAGGTATCGTTATTTTTAATCTCTGTAAACTCGGGTATGCCCTGAGTTTGTCGAAGGATTTTCTCTCTTATTATATGGATACGAGAGTAAATTCTTTATTTCGTTTAGATTGGTAAATATAGGTATATGGAAAAAGAGAAGAGAAGTTTGTTTCAGCGTTTCCTTTTATGGCGTGAAAAGAATATTAAGGAAAAACAGTTTATCTTGATACTCAGCTTTCTGGTAGGTATCTTTACGGCTATTACAGCTTTGATACTGAAGATGTTGATACACTGGATACAGAATTTCCTGACGAACAATTTCAATACAACGGAAGCCAACTACCTTTATCTGGTTTATCCGGTAGTGGGTATTTTTCTGGCAGGATTGTTTGTACGCTATGTGGTGAAGGATGATATCAGTCATGGGGTTACTAAAATTCTCTATGCGATTTCCCGCCGGCAAGGGCGGATTAAGCGGCACAATACATGGTCGTCTGTGATTGCCAGTTCCATAACCATTGGTTTCGGTGGTTCGGTAGGAGCAGAGGCACCTATCGTATTGACAGGTTCCGCTATTGGCTCCAATCTGGGAAGTGTTTTTAAGATGGAACACCGCACACTGATGCTTTTGGTAGGCTGTGGTGCTGCCGGTGCTATTGCTGGTATCTTCAAGGCGCCTATTGCAGGACTGGTGTTTACACTGGAAGTACTGATGATAGATCTGACTATGACTTCTCTGCTTCCGTTGTTGATTTCTGCAGTGACAGCTGCTACAGTGTCCTATATTACTACCGGAACAGAAGCAATGTTTAAATTCCACCTTGACCAGGCATTTGAGATGGAACGTATTCCTTACGTTATCATGCTGGGTATATTTTGCGGACTGGTTTCGCTCTATTTTACCCGTGCAATGAACTCTGTGGAAGGTTTGTTTGGCAAGTTGAAAGGCCCTTACCAGAAATTGGCTTTGGGTGGTGTCATGTTGAGTATCTTGATATTTCTTTTTCCACCGCTCTACGGTGAAGGCTACGATACCATCGAACTGTTGCTGAACGGTACTTCCAATGCCGATTGGGATACAGTGATGAACAACTCTTTTTTCTATGGACATGGGAATTTGCTATTACTCTATTTGATGCTCATCATCTTGTTCAAGGTATTTGCATCCAGTGCGACAAATGGTGGTGGCGGTTGTGGTGGTATCTTTGCACCTTCTTTGTATTTGGGATGTATCGCCGGTTTTGTCTTCGCTTTTTTTAGTAATAAGTTTGATTTCTCTTATTATCTGCCCGAAAAGAATTTTGCCCTGATGGGTATGGCGGGTGTGATGAGTGGTGTCATGCATGCCCCGTTGACCGGAGTCTTCCTGATAGCCGAACTGACAGGTGGATATGATCTTTTCCTTCCGCTGATGATTGTAGCAGCCAGTTCTTATCTGACAATTATTGTTTTCGAACCTCATAGTATTTACTCCATGCGTTTGGCTAAAAAGGGAGAACTGCTGACTCATCATAAAGATAAAGCGGTGCTTACTCTGATGAAGGTGGAAAATGTGGTGGAGAAAGATTTTGTAGTGGTTCATCCGGAGATGGACTTGGGAGAATTGGTGAAAGCGATTTCAGCCTCACGGCGTAATATATTCCCGGTAACGGATAAGAGCGGAATACTGATTGGCATTGTTACCTTAGACGATATCCGGAATATCATGTTCCGGCAGGAGCTATATCATCGTTTTACGGTAGGCAAGCTGATGACGGCTATCCCGGCACGCCTTTATGACACGGATAGTATGGAACAGGTGATGCGCACGTTTGATGATACGAAAGCATGGAACCTTCCTGTGGTAGATGAAGAAGGGCACTATCTGGGATTTGTTTCCAAGTCGAAGATATTCAATTCATACCGTCAGGTATTGGTACATTTCTCTGAAGATTAATAAAGTTGTTATATGATGAAGAAAGAAGATTTACGAATAGTCTATATGGGGACTCCGGATTTTGCAGTGGAGTCTCTGCGGTGTTTAGTAGAAGGTGGATATAATGTAGTAGGTGTCATCACCATGCCTGATAAACCGGCAGGGCGGGGACATAAACTTCAGTTTTCTCCAGTGAAACAGTATGCGCTGGAACAGAATCTTCCTTTGTTGCAACCGGAAAAGTTGAAAGATGAGGCTTTTGTTGAGGCTCTGCGTGAGTGGAAGGCCGATTTGCAGATAGTAGTTGCTTTTCGTATGCTGCCCGAAGTGGTGTGGAATATGCCACGTTTAGGAACTTTCAATCTTCATGCTTCCCTTTTGCCTCAATACCGGGGAGCTGCACCTATTAACTGGGCGGTAATCAATGGTGATACGGAAACCGGTATCACGACCTTTTTCCTGCGTCATGAAATCGATACGGGTGAAGTGATTCAGCAAGTTCGTATTCCTATCGCAGATACGGATGATGTGGGCATTGTGCATGATAAGCTGATGATGCTTGGTGGAAAACTGGTGACTGAAACGGTAGATGCGATCTTGAATGATGCAGTGAAACCTATTCCACAGGAAGAAATGGCAGTTGTAGGCGAATTGCGCCCTGCACCGAAGATTTTTAAAGATACCTGCCGTATCGATTGGAATCAGCCGGTGAAACGTATTTATGATTTTATTCGCGGTTTGTCTCCTTATCCTGCTGCCTGGTCAGAGTTAGTTCAACCTGATGGAGAGGCGGTAGTTATGAAAATATTTGAGACAGAAAAAATAATCCAATCTCACCAGTTGACTCCCGGAACTTTGCTGACGGATGGTAAGACTTATATCCATGTAGCCGCTGCTGATGGATTTATCGGCATACGTGCTTTGCAACTTCCCGGTAAGAAACGCTTGAAGACAGATGAACTTTTGCGTGGATTCCGGTTGACGGAAGAATTTAGAGTGAAATAGTTACGAGCTACGAGCTACAAGCTACGAGTACTATGCAGAGTGACAGCGCAGCAACTTGTAGCTTGTAGCTCGTAGCTTGTAACTTAATTATTGCTTCTAATATTGTTTCTTTCCCAAAAATTTCCTTTCTTTGCGTATTATTAACTACTAAACATCGAATGCCTATCGGAATACATTACGCTGAAATCTAAAAACACACGTAATGAAAGTACAAACAAATGCTGCTGACGAAACGTTAGTGGCCCTTTATGCACAAGGCAATAACGAGGCATTCGATATTCTGTTGAACCGCTATAAAGATCGTCTTTATACGTACATCTATTATACGGTGCGTAATGAAGAACTGGCGGAAGACATCTTTCAGGAAACTTTCACAAAAGCCATTGTCACCATTCAGCAGGGACGCTACAATGAAAACGGTAAGTTCCCAGCTTGGTTGACTCGTATCGCGCATAATCTTATTATCGACTGTTTCCGTCAGGAAAAACAGGAAAACCTGGTGTCTTGTGATGAAGAAGAACGGAATTTACTGAATAATATCCGACTGTCCGAAGGAACGGTTGAAGCTGAAATCGTGAACCACCAGATTCTTGCGGATGTACGTCGCCTGATGAAACATCTGCCGGACGAACAACGGGAAGTAGTGCATATGCGCTTTTATCAAGACCTCAGTTTCAAGGAGATAGCAGAAATGACGGGAGTCAGCATCAATACCTCTTTGGGGCGGATGCGCTACGCTATTTTGAATTTGCGCCGGATGGCGGAGAAGCATGGAATCGTGTTGACGATGGATTGAAGGGTACTCAACCGGATATTGGCCCAGGTATGGTGTTTTGGCACTAACCTGGGCTGATTTGTTTACATATCTCATGTTTTTTTATAACTTCTTGTATACTATATCTCTTCTTCTCCCGTTCTTAGTATATAAAGTTCCTCCTGCTTCTTTTTTGCAGCCCGCAGCTTTAACTAATTAATTATTAATTCTCAGTTCAATAAGCCTATGGATAAAAAAACTACTCCTTCTTTTTCTTCTTCATCCGTGAAACCGCGAAGTTCTGATAAAGCATTGCCGGATGGACATCCGCAGCCTTCCGTGAAAACTTTGGATTTTCTTCGTAACCTTGCACGTAATTATCGTACAGTGCCTCAGCTTCCGCAAGGCTTGCAGGGTATAATATTAGGATGAATGAAATCTTTTGTCTATATTTGTGCGTTATATCTATATATAACCTGTAAAATGTAGTGTATTATGAAACCAATCATAGCTCCCTCTATCTTGTCCGCAGATTTCGCTTATCTGGCAAAGGACTTGGAAATGGTGAACCGCAGTGAGGCCGACTGGTTCCACATTGATATTATGGACGGTGTGTTTGTTCCTAATATATCTTTCGGTTTTCCTGTATTGAAATATGTGGCAAAGATGGCTACAAAACCTCTGGATGTGCATCTGATGATTGTACAGCCCGAGAAATTCATTAACGAAGTGAAGGCGCTGGGTGCGCATACCATGAATGTGCATTATGAGGCTTGTCCGCATTTGCATCGGGTGGTGCAGCAGATCCGCGAAGCGGGTATGCAACCTGCCGTAACGCTTAATCCGGCTACGCCCGTATCAATGTTGAAAGATATTATCCAGGACGTATATATGGTGCTGCTGATGAGTGTGAATCCCGGTTTTGGCGGACAAAAATTTATCGAACATACAGTTGAGAAAGTACGGGAATTGCGTGCTTTGATAGACAGTACCGGTTCGAAAGCATTGATAGAAGTGGATGGTGGTGTGAATTTGGAGACAGGTGCCCGCCTGATAGCTGCCGGTGCAGATGCATTGGTTGCAGGTAGTGCCGTGTTTGCAGCTCCTGATCCTGAAGGTATGATACATTCGCTGAAGGATCTCTAAATCTTCATCCGTTGATAATTAACAGCCTGCAACGACATCCGTTTCTACGACTTTTGATGCCGTTTGCAGGCGGTATTGTATGTGGAGATGCGCATTTCTTCCGGCAGCGGGCGGAACTTTCCTTAAATATTCCGGCAGAGACATCCTGTCCGGTTTCCAATCTTTTTCCTGTCTGGATTTGTCTGGCAGGTTTCCTGTTACTGTTTCTTACTTATTTCCTTTCTGATAAATATCGTATTCATTGGCTGTATGGAGTTTCCGTCTTTCTCTGTTGTTTTGGATTAGGCGCCGGTATGACGGAAGAATATTTGCATCGTACGGATTTTCCTTTTTCCGATGAGGCGGCAGTCTATCAGGTGATTCTTCAGGAAAAGCCGGAAATGAAAGAACGAAGCGTGTTATGTCATGTCCAATTAGAGGGAAAAGTGAATGATGAGGATTTGCAGAAAAGTGAATATGGACATACATTTTTATTCTATTTCCCGAGAAATTCCGCAACTGTTGCATTAAAGAGGGGAGATCGATTATGGGTACATACTCGTATTGCCCCTCCTGTCAATAACGGGAATCCTGACGAATTTGATTATGTACGTTATCTTACTCGTAAAGCTGGCACCGGCACAGCGTATATCTCTGCCGGACATTGGCGGATAATAGGTCATAATGCTTCCCGCTCCCTTCAGCAAATAGCTTTGGACTATCGGGAAAAAGTGGTGGAACTATATCATCGTTTAGGTTTTCAGGGAGATAATCTTGCAGTACTTTCGGCTCTTACGGTGGGAGATAAGGAGAATTTGAGCGAGGATATACGGGAAACTTATTCAATTGCTGGCGCCAGTCATGTACTGGCACTTTCAGGACTTCATATAGGCTTGCTTTCTACTTTATTTTTGTTTTTCTTCTCCTTTTTGTGGAAGCGGTGGACTGCTTTTAAACCCTTGGGATTTTTTCTGGTTATTCTCTTTTTGTGGGCATTCGCTTTTCTTACGGGATTATCTTCTTCTGTGGTACGATCCGTAATCATGTTCTCTCTGCTGGCTGTATCCCGTTTACAATCTGAGAAATTGTTATCGTTGAATACACTGGCGGCTACTGCCTTTTTAATGTTACTTTATAATCCACTTTGGCTTTTTGATGTGGGGTTTCAATTGTCTTTTGTAGCGGTAGTTTCTATTTTGTTGATACAGCCCAAACTTTACAGCCTGCTCTCTGTCAAGCGTTGCATTCCTCGTTATGCTTGGGGATTGCTGACGGTTTCCGTTGCTGCGCAAATCGGTACGGCTCCTTTAGTTATATTCTATTTCTCCCGTTTCTCTACTCATTTTCTGCTGACAAATCTGTGGGTGATTCCTATGGTGACGTTGATTTTGTATTCTGCGGTTCTTATGCTTATCCTGACTCCTTTTCCTTTCCTTCAATCTGGCTGTGCTTTAGTGGTCGATGCTCTGTTAAGTGCTCAGAACAAAGTTCTCTGCTGGATAGAAGAACTGCCAATGTCCTCTATAGATCGGCTTTGGATAGATCATTGGGAGATTATGCTGTTTTATCTTTTTCTATTGTTTCTGTTTCGGAGTTTGGCTATCCGAACTGCTCGCAGCATATCCTTTCTGCTTTGCTGCCTGTTGTTGCTGATCACTTATCATACGATTTCCGTCAGCCTGTCTTCTCCTCAGCGCGGCATTGTTTTTTATAATGTCCGTGGCTGTCCTGCCGTCCATTGCGTTGCTAATAGTGGAGAATCCTGGTTGGCTTATGCTGATAGTGTGCCGGATACTTCCCGTTTGCACCGTGCACTCGTACCTTATTGGAATCGTCAGCATCTCTCTATTCCCAATGCTTTGCCTGCTGATTATTCTACTTCCGGTCTGGCTTTTCATAATCACATTGTTTCCTATGCGGGCAGGCGGGTTTGCCTGCTCCATGATGCCCGCTGGAAAAATAAGATTTCAAAGCACCCTTTACAGATCGATTATTTATACATTTCCAAAGGCTACAATGGTCGTATTGAAGAATTGACTTCTTTGTTCCGCATCCGAACCGTTGTTTTGGATGTTTCTCTCTCAGACTATCGTAGTGATATTCTTAAAAATGATTGTTGCCGTTTAGCTATTCCTTGTATAGCTTTGAAGGAGAGAGGAGCGCTTTGTATCCATTTGTAGAAAATATATTATTGAAGTTTACTAAGTATAGTGACTATTCTTTTCATAATCTTGTTTTGATGATTACTTTTGCAATTGATTATGTAAGAGAAAGAAAATGTAATATACTATGAGAACACTTACACTGTTAATGGCATTAATACTGGGATTATTGACTACTCCTGGTGAAGAGAATAGCGGTTTAACAAAGGAAAATGGCTATGTGATTAATTTGGATCGTGCTGAAAAGTTGGAGAAGATGACTTATTCATCTTTATTCAGCAAGGCGGGAATCATTGTATTGGAAGATACGGATGAATCATTATTAGGAAAAGTTGATAAGTTAGAAGTCTGCGATAATAATTTGTATGTATTGGAAAAAGGCAGAGGGCTTTTTCTGTTTAATAAGCAGGGTAAATTTATAAAGATGATAGGTCGTAAGGGGAAAGGACCCGGTGAATACATTGATCCGGGTGATATAAGTGTCGACAGGGAAAATAAGAAAATATATGTACTGGACTCCCAAACTCAGAATGTATTGAAGTATAGTAGTAATGGAACTTTTGAAAGTTCATTTAAACTGGAAAATAAAGGTACAAGATCCACTTTTATTCAACCTTTTAAGAATGCGCTGTATACGAATCTGTATACATTTGATGAATCCGGGAAACGATTTCTTTTGAGTAAAGTGGACGTTACTAATGGAAAAAGAATTTCTTTTCAATTCGAGGCTTCTCAGTATAATAAGGGTTGGAATGAACTATTCAGTACTGATCAACATACCTTTATCTCCGGCCCTACCGGAAATCCCAAGTTTATGCAGATCTTCATGGATACAATATTTGAAATAACTCCCAAAGGAATAAAGCCGTATATTACTTTGCAAAGTAAAAAGCTTGTGACAAAGGAATATTTAGAAACTTTGATAGCAGAGAATGATATGTCGAAATCTGTAAGAGTGTCAAAAATATACGATAGATTGATGAAAACCGATAAAATATATAATGTATTTGATTATTGGGAAACCGGTAAATATATTCATTTCAGCTATCATGTAGGCTTCTATGGTTATTCCATTCTTTATAAGAAAGAAGAGAATAAAGCTTATGTTATGCCGGGTATAACTGACGATTTGCTTTATACGGATAAAGCAGGCACATTGTTAATTCCCAAACTATATTCATTTGATGAGGACCGGGTATATTGCATCGGCATGAATGACGGTTTCACCAAGGATATCTTTTTAGAAAATATGAAGAAAGGCGGAATAAACCCTCGTATAGAAGGGGCCGATAAATTGCAGACCTTGACGGAAGATTCAAATCCGATTATTATATATTATGAGTTTAAGAAATGAAACTCGTGAGGCATTAAGTAATTTATCAGAAGATGATAATCCGATATTGTTGTTGCTGAAATTTTGAAGTTTCCCATTTATAATAGATTTTAATTTTCCAAATATGTAATAAGAGCGATTTATGGATAATAGAAATGATACATTTATTGGTAGCCGTTGGTTTTATGCAATTTGTTTTGCAGGGTTGTTTGTGGTCGAAACATTAATAGCCCTTTTTGTGCGTGACGCATTCATACGTCCCTATATGGGAGATGTATTGGTGGTAATACTCGTATATTGCTTTGTGCGTATATTTATTACCCGTCCATTGCGATGGCTGCCACTATGGATATTCCTGTTTGCTTGTTGTATTGAAACGTTACAGTATCTGCAATTGGTTACTTTATTGGGGTTGCAAAATTGTACGTTGGCAAGGGTAGTATTGGGTACGTCATTTTCATGGTGGGATATTGTTTGCTATGCTGTTGGGTGTCTGCCTTTACTTTTTATCAGGCGGTAAACGGAACTCGCTCTCAAGTGGCAAAATAAAGAATATGAAGATAACCAAGGTGCTATGTAAAAGCAAAGAAAGGGCAATGCTTTTTTAAAGAAAGAGTAAGAGTCTGTTTTAAAATGACAGGATTGAACACGGAGACACGGAGGATGAAGAAAGAAGAAGGATTCTTTATCACTTTACGTATGCAACTTCAGTTAAATTGGTTTGAATTCTTTGTTTATATGAGATTAATCATTTTTTAACCTCTAATTAATCTTATATGTTACTATTAATTAACCTTAGCTCTTTATATTTGTACATAGCATTAGGCCTCTATGTAAAAAAGATTATTTAGAGAAGAACTACTATAATTGTTAGAAGCCGCCTGCTTTCGCTTTTGATTTCATCTTAAATGAAAAATAGATAATGTCCGCCTTGAAAAAATTAAAGAATGTAACAGAAAAAATGATTGTATTTTATAGAAATGTGGTTGAATTGGAAATAAACAGGTAAATAGTATGAAAAGAATTAGAGGTATATTTTGTTTTGTGATGTTGTTTATTGTTTGCATAAGTTGTCGTGAGAAATATGATGATGGCAAATATTTTAATGGCGATATCCAAAAAGTCGAAGATAATAGTGGAACAGTGAAAAAAGTCACTTTAAATAATGTTATATTGCATGGTGCAAACTATGGCTATATTGCAGTCTATGATTCACTGATGTTTTTTTTGAATCCCAAATTACCGGATCATTTTTATAATATATTCAATATAAATACCGGAGAGGAGATTGGAACCTTTTGTAGTAAAGGAGGTGGTCCTAAGGAGGCTGCTGCTTTTGGACCTATTTCACAATTCTTTAAAATAGGAAATGAATTGCAGACTTTATTATTCGCTCCTAATGAAGAAAAATTAGTTATTTGGAATATAACTCAATCTATTAAGCAGGGTATTACTGTCATAGATAAGATTATTCCGTATGCTTGGAGAGATGCGAATGGGGGAGCATGTTATAATGAGATGTACCTTCAAGATGACAGTATATTATTGACTAGGGTAGATCCTTTCCCTTTAAGTGATGAAGAATCTACTTTACTGTTTTATCAAAAACGGACGCTTGATACTAATAAGGCGTTAAAGAACTATTCAATTTATAAGCAAACAATAAAAAATGAGGAAGCTTCCATTGTATCCGAAGCTTTTTTTACTTCTGCTGATGCCTTTAAGCCGGATGGGACTAAGGCTGTGCAAGTGATGGGGCACCTTCCGCAATTGAATGTTTTAGATTTTGAGACTGGACAGGTCGTGGGATATCGTATGGAAGGGGGAGATGATTTTTCAATCTTTCAGGGAAAGAAAAATATAAAAAATTATTATGTAGAAGTGCAGGCTGACGATAATTATATCTATGCATTGTATTGGGGAAAGGACAGATGGGGAATGCATGAGATTCCGTATGTCAATACTATTCATGTTTTTGACTGGCATGGTAAATTAATACAGAAGTTGGAGACGGATTATGATATTGATAAAATGTTTTTGGATACAGTTAGAAACAGATTGTATGTAACAAGACCAAAGTCTGATGATGTGTATTATTTAGATTTAGATGAGGTCTTTAATTAGTTTTTTTGTAGTAATATTTATTAAAAGACAGGCCGATTATGAAATATCTTGTATTTACAGCTTTTTTGCTTTTTATCTCATGCAAATCAGAAAAAAGAAGTGAGATTCGAAACGTTACTGAAACTTTGTTTGTGGATTCATCAGCAACAGTTAAGCTAGAAGGAGAAAAATGGATTTACAATCTTATCCACAATATTTGGCAATTTTGGATTTGAATGAGACATTGGATAAGAATAAAACTGTATATGAAAAGAAATACAGTTTTACTGATGAACAGCGTAACTCTGTTTTTACATCTTCTAATACAGCCTTTTATATAGAAGAGAATGTTTTTCTGTTAACAAAGGCACCGGAACGGTCAGGAAAAATAGAAGATAACAATACTTATTTTGAATTATATGATTACGCTAAAAATAAGATAATAAAAAGCTTTTATGCTACAGACTTGCCATTTATACCTCAAGCATTTCAATTGTATAAAGGAGTATTGTCCTTAAAAAATGATCGTAAAAAAATAGCATCGTTTATGCGCTTCATACCAATGCTTGCAATAACGGATGTTGAGACTGGAAGTTCTAAGCAAATTTTTCCTTTTGGGAAAGAGGAGGAACTGGAATCGTACATAGAGAAACCGGGACATTATTATTGGTCTGTATGTTCAACTGACAATCGCATTGTTGCATTGTATAAAGATGGGATTGCTCCGAGTGAATTAGAGAATGTATCGGTTTCCTATTTACATATATATGACTGGGAAGGCCGTCTTTTGTGTAAAATAGAAATAGAGGATAATATAAAATGTATTACTCTTAGTGAAGAAACGGGTATGATTTATGCTGTATTAATGAACGATGAAATAAAACGCTATTGTATAAAGCAGCATCTTTAATTATAAATACTATGAAATATTTTGTTATATTATTAACCTCGTGTAATGTTTTGGGCTTTAGTAAAATATGTGTATTAATAGAAGAATGGAATTGAAATAATATGTCCTTTTTTATAAGCTCTACTTCTGTCTTGCCCTGTATTTGATTGGTAACTATTAGTATCAACTAAATACAGGATAAGACATAAAGATAAAGATAACCCAGGTGCTATGTAAAAGCAAAGAAAGGACAATGTTTTTTTATAAAGAGTAAGAGTCTGTTTTAAAATGACAGGATTGAACACGGAGACACGGGGAATGAAGAAAGAAGAAGGATTCTTTATCACTTTACGTATGCAACTTCAGTTAAATAGGTTTGAATTCTTTGTTTGTATAGGATTAATCATTTTTTTAATCTATAATTAAGTTTATATTATACTATTAATTAACCTTGGCTCTTTACATTTGCACTTGCCTAATGGTGGCATTAGACCTCTAAGTAAAAACGTTATTTAGAGAAGAACTACTATAATTATAATACTATGAATAGAGTACAGGTGACAATAATATGGTCTCTGTCAATTGTATTTTTTGTATCATGCGAAAGTGCGGGAGATAAACGTTTGGATTTTGCACTCGAACAGGCCGGAAAAAACAGGATAGAACTTGAAAAAGTGCTGAACTACTACCGAAATGATAGTCTGAAGTTAGAAGCCGCCCGCTTTCTTATAAGGAATATGCCGGGGCATGGCGGTTATGAAGATGACCGTCTGGACAGTGTGAAGGCAGTGATGAAGGCCGCGGTGGAACTGAATATAGGAGGTTATCTGCCTGATAGCGAATGGAAGCGCAAGTGGACTGGCTTTAACTACAGGACATTGCCGAAACGTCCGGATATTAAATACATATCTGCCGATTATCTGATAGAAAATATCGAACAATCCTTTAAAGTTTGGGAAGAAAGCCCGTGGGCAAAGAATTATTCATTTGATGACTTTTGCGAGTGGGTATTGCCCTATCGTATAGGTGACGAGCCATTAGACAATTGGCGGAAAATGTACTATGATCTTTATAAACCGGTTTTAGATTCGCTGTATACCGGTGACGATATGGTAGAAGCCGTTAACCTCCTGGCACGTCATTTTAAGCGGACTAATCTATTTGTTCTTACCACTGAATACCGTATGCCGCATTTAGGTGCCCGCTTCTTGTCAGAATATCTGGTAGGCACTTGCCGTGAAATCACCGACCATGCCGTATACGTCTTTCGGGCATTGGGCTTTCCGGTAAATATAGATAAATATTGGTATTCTCCTTCTAATCAGCACGACCACATGTGGAACGTACTGAAGGATTCGGACGGTGGATTTATCCCATTCTGGTATATGGATTCGTCCGACTTTGTGGTGAAACGTGGGTCTACGGACGGCAGAAAGAAAGGTAAAGTCTACAGGAATACTTTTGAAGCGCACGATAGTAAGACGGCTTCTTTGTTTGGACCTTTTTATCAGGATGTGACGGCGGAATACTTTGGTGAGAATGAATTCAAGGTAAAGGTTGATGACAATATAGAAGGAAATAGTATTCTGTTGGGAATGTTCAGTCCTTCCGGATATGTCACAGTGGATGAAGTTCCATTACGACGCGGCAAAGCACAAGTGAACAATATAGAACCGGGCGTTATTTTCCAGCCTTTGACCTCTGAGAACGGAACACGTTCTCCTGCCGGATATCCTTTTATGGTAGTAGACGGAAATGTACGCTATTTTGAACCGAATATGTCGAGGGCGGTCACTGCCCATATACGGAGAAAATACCCGTTAAGACAATACCTTTATGGTTACATGGCTACCATGACAGGTGCTGAGATTGAGGTGAGTAATGACTGGTATTTCCGTACGAGTGAGCTGCTTTGTTGCTTGACAGATACTCCCCGCACCAACCTCAATTATTATTATCCGAAGATTTCACGCCCTTATCGTTATGTGCGTTTCACTCCACCGCCTCCTGCCTATCCCACAGCAGATTGTAGGGCGGAAATTGCGGAACTGGCATTCTTTGATAGTGTGGACAGTGAAGAACATCTTCCTTCGAAAGCCATATACGGTGGTGGTCCGGTGGATGAGAATCCCGCGCACGACATAGACAAGGCGTGTGACGATGATTGGCTGACATTCTATTATTCATCAGGGCCGCAGGATTCCATCGTATTTGACCTGCAACGTGCTCACACCATAAAAAAGATATTATTCGTTCCTCGCAATGATGATAATTTTATCACTCCGGGCAATGTGTATGAATTATTCTATCAGTCTGGCGTGAAGGGATGGATTTCTTTGGGAGTACAGACTGCTATTACCAATGAATTAATCTATCGGAATATTCCTGAAGGTGCCTTGTTGTGGTTGCGCAATTTGACGCGCGGGAAGGAAGAGCAGGTATTCTATGTGGAAGATGGGGAGCAGAGGTTTGTTGGGTATGAGTGAAAATAATCATATTGTATGATGTTTTATATTAATGATATGAAAGTAATTATTAGAATGATTTTAGGGCTATTTGGGGTAACCTGTAGTATACTTATTCTTTTTTCGTGTGGAGGAAGTGGACAGCATAAGGCAAATCGTGTTTTGGAAGAATGGATAGGACGACAAGTTGTTATTCCGAATGATTTAGTTTATACTAAGTATGGTACGGATACAGTGGAATATTCACAGGCTTATACGGATTATAAAATTTTGGTTTATGTGGATACCGTAGGATGTACAAGTTGTCAACTTCAACTTGAAAGATGGCTGGATTGGGTTGACTGCTTGAAGAATAAATCTTCTTACTCTGTATCCTATTTATTTGATTTTTATCCTAAGGATACTGAAGAACTTGTTGATTTATTGAGATTCTATGACTTTTCTGTGCCAGTCTGTATAGATGAAACAGACCGTCTTAATCAATTGAATAAATTTCCTGCGGGTGGAAAGTTTCATACATTCCTACTTGACAGAGACAATAAAGTGGTGCTTGTTGGAAGCCCGGTTAATAATGAAAATATAGCGGAACTTTATAGAGATATACTATTAGCTCCTGATACGGTTCCAATGATGCGAACTGATGTGGAAATATCACAACGTGAGGTTAACTTTCCTAAAATAGCAAAGGATAGTATACAATATTCTTTCCCATTAAAGAATGTGGGTAATAAAAAGTTGCTTATTAATGCAGTAAATGTGAGTTGTGGATGTACTTCGGTAGAGTATACAAAACAACCTATAAATCCGGGTGATTCTGGTTTAGTGAAAGTTTTTGTGAAAAAAGAGAAAGAAGGGTATTTCAATGAAACAATTACGGTGTACTGTAATGCATCAGACAGTCCTTTAGTCTTGAAATTGTATGGAAATGCAATATAAATCAATTAATTATTAATTAAAAATGTATGAACATGAAAAGAAAAGTGTTTTATGTTTTGGTTATGGTTGCCATTGTGGCTGTAGCTTCCGTTAATGTTCTTAACTTAAGGACGAGTGCTTCTACTGGTAATTTGTATCTGGCAAATCTTATGGCTTTGTCAGATGGTAATGAAGGTGGCGGCGGTGAAACTGAATGGGGATGTGGAGGTAATCCAACCTATACTAAAAATGAAAGTTTACAAGAAGCTCCATGTGGGAATGGTGGAACACATTTGCGATGTTTATTTAAGGCAAGTGTTTGTTGTGACCCTTCTAAGCAGACTACTTGTAGCGGTTATATTTAGTAAAATCTGTCAATAAAGTTTTTGGAGAATCTTCTCCAAAAACCTTATTTAAATATTAAATTTGTATGAAACAAAAATATCTATTATTAGTTCTTTGGATATTGACTGGCTGTGTAGGACAAAAGCAAAATTCAGAAGATGAGGTTAGTAACTTGGATATTCCTTTAAGGAAGACAAATTATGAGGTTATGATGTCTACATTTGTGGACTCAATTTCATATATTCCGCTTGAAACGAAAGATGAGTGCTTGATAGGATCTATTGATAAAATTATAGTAACGGATAATTTTTATTATATAGTTGATAAAACGATATCGTATTCTGTTTTCTGTTTTGATAAATCTGGAAAATTTATTCATAAATTGAGTAATCGAGGAGTTGGATCGGGGGAATATATGAGGATAAACGATGTTGATATATATAAAGATAATGTTTATATCTGGGATTGCTCATTACAGAAATTGTTTATCTTTGACCATTTTGGTCGTTTTATTGAAGAGAGGAAATTTGATTATATGGCGGAATCATTCTCTGTATTAGATGATTCTTGGATCGTTTTCTATGCTGATTATAAAGATAATGGAAAATATAGTTGTAATAACTCATATCCTAATGTGTTATTTGTCAATATTGATAACAAACAAACAAAATCTGATTTATTTTTTGATTCCCGAATGTCCTTTCCTGGGATAATGTCTTCTCCTTTCAATTTTGTCAGCAATGGTAATCTTGTGACTTCTTTAAATGATACTATTTATCAGGCTTTGCCTTCTGTGACTTTAAAAAGAAAATATGTCGTACGATTTGGAGAACAGAATCAGAAGGCTAAGAAAGATTATATTGAAAAACTGAGAACAGAAACTGTCGATTTATATCGGGGTCGTGAACTTAGAAAGAATGTTCCTTATGTCTATGCTTTTTTAGAAACTCCTTCTTATTCTTTTTTGAAATATAATTTAGGGGATTATTATTATTTGGGTATTATTAATCATAAGGAATCGGATGCATACGTAGAATCTTCTGGCTATAAAAAAATGAACGTTGTGAATGATATGGACAGTATAGCTATTTTTATGCCATTGGTGACTTATAAGAATGCTGTTTATAGTTATAGATCACCAGATGGAATAACCTTTGACGAGGCTTTTAAAAAGCATATTGAACCTGATGATAACCCGATTATCGTTAAATTTGAGTTGAAATGATGGATTTACAATGAAAAAGAATGCTTGTTTGTTATACTTGTTACTTATAATTATAAGTGCTTGTACGAATACTCAGTCTCGTAGAGTGCAGACTGATGAAATATATATTGCTCAGTCAGGCGAGAAGGTGCTAAAAATGTCTGAGTTGGTAAAGAATATACGCTATGTAAAGCTGGAAACTACTTCTGATAATTTGATTGGCACTGTTAGTCAATTGATACCTTTAAAAGATAAGTATTTGGTAGTTGATAATTCTGCATCTAAGCAAGTCCTTTTGTTCGATGCTACAGGGCGTTTCATTACTCATATTTCTCGTGTGGGGGTGGCTCCCGGAGAATATGTGACGATTACCAGTGTAGCTGTGGATGAAGAAGAAGAACGTATTTTTATTGCTGATATGGGTACTGGAAATATATTGGTTTATGATATGAGAGGTGAATATTTAGACAAAATAGGTGTTGATTTCTCGGTGAAAGATATTGTTTATGTTGGTAGTAACAAAATGGCATGTTATTGTGATTATATGGAAAGAAAGGAGCAGGATGGCCAGGTACCTATTTTGATATTATATGACCTGAGAACAGGTGATAAGCAAATATTGTTATCTGCAGATAGTAGGATCGGTCCTCAAGAAATAGTCCATGCTAATCAGTCTATGTATAAAGCTGCCAATGGTGCTTCTTTAGCTTATCCTTTAGATCCTAACATTTATTTAATAGACTCTTTAGGTATTCAACAAAAATTTTATGTGAATTGGGGAGAAGACTTTTGTAAGAAAAGAGAGCGTTATGTAGAGATGTTAAAAGAAGAAGAGGTGCCCATTGAGGAGATTTTTCAAAATAGAAAAACAAATTTTCCTAATTTACTTACTGTCTTATGTAGTGATGATTTTTTTTGTATTTTGTATAATAATCTATCTGAAATGAAAATTGGAGTGGGATTTTATAATTTTCAAAGTCAAAATTATATAGGTGGATATGCTATGGAGCGTTTCCCTATCAAAAATGATATAGATAATGGATTCTATATTAATCCTATTGCAATCAAAGGACATGATTTGTACACTATCATTGAATCTTACAACTTAAGCAGTGTGGAACCAAAGGTTTCAGCACTTGTTGATTTGAAAGAAAAAGTATCTGGTGATGATAATCCTATAATAATGATAACAGAAATGAAAATGGAATGAAGAAATGTATTTTAGTAATTTTAGCTATGCGAAAATATTTACTGTTGTTATTAGTGATATTGGCCGGATGTTCAACTTCGGTAGAAAGGGATGGTCAGAACTTGAAAGTAATTGATGTTCCTTTGCGAAGTAGCAATCATGAAATAAGGATGTCTTCATTTGTGGATTCAATTTCGTATATTCCTTTTGAAACAAAAGATGAATGTTTGATAGGTTTTGTTGACAAGATTGTGGCGACGAATGATTATTATTATGTGGGAATTATTAACCATAAGGAATCGGATACCTATATGGAAGCAGCAGGCTATAAACAAAATGCAGTGGTAAATGATATGGATGATATGGCTGTTTTTATTCCGTTGACGACTTATAAGAATGCTGTGTACAGTTGTATATCTCCGGGACGATTTGTCGAATCCAAAGCTTTCGGAAAGCAAGTGGAATTAGATGATAACCCGATTATCGTTAAATTTGAGTTGAAATGATGGATTTACAATGAAAAGAGCAACATTTCTTTTAGTAATATTGATAGGATTATTGAGCGTAGGACTCATTTACTCTATACGTGATGCTATGCATAAGGATGTTCAAATAGCGAAACAATCTGAAACTCTGGAAGTCCAAAAGCAAATGCTTACATTGTTATCTGGAAATATGAAGATGCATTATGTATATTCGGAATGCCAGTTGCCAGATATGACATTGTTAGACAAAGATCGAAACGCTATCAAATTGTCCGCTTTGTTGAATGGAGAGGATAAGGTTGTTTTTAAATTTTCATCAACCAATTGCAGCTCATGCATTCAACATAGTTTTTCGTCTGTTAGGAAACTAATGGGGAAGCTAGCGAAGGATAAACTAATTATAATAGCAGATAACTCTAATCGTAGAGAATTACAGGCATTGGTAAATAGCTTGTCGCTAAGTCTTCCTGTTTATTTGACAGAAGATACAGTGTTTCATAATATTTTGGAAAAAGAAAATGTACCTTTCTTTTTTGTAATTGGAGAAGATCTGCGAATGAAAGATTTATTTATTCCAATGAAAGAATTGCCTGATCTCTCTGATTTATATTACCGAATTATATGGAAAAAGTATTTCGACAAATAAAGATATTGTCCATTGGGAAAATGATATGTTCAATAGGGATAAGTCTACTGTTATTGGGAGTGATAAACACTACATTTATATCATTCTCAACTCACGATTTATCTTTCTTCATATATCCTTTATCTTGGGCTATTCTTTGTCTGACAGTAGTATTAAGTTTCCTGAAATTCTTTATTAGAAGGAAAAAATGCTTTCAGTTTGTTGTTACCGACTTGTTAGTTATTATCTTATTGGGATATTGGCTTTTAAGATATGATTTTGATCTCCAATTGGCAAACTGGAAGCTTTTCCTTTTTGGGGAGCTCTGTATCCTTTGGTTTTCAATCAGAATGTTGCTTGAATGCAATCTCATTTCTGTGGAGAAAATTTCTTGGGTATTGTTGAGTACCGGTCTAATTCAGTCAGTATGGGGAATCCTGCAATTGTATGGTTTCTGTGAGTCTAATCATAGCAAATTTGATATAACAGGTTCTTTTTTTAATCCGGGTCCTTATTCCGGCTACATCGCTATAATGGTACCCGTATCTCTTTATCTGTTTCTATCAACTAAATGCACGAAGCGATATGTTGCATTATTCTTTTTAGCAGTCTTGTTGTGCATACTGCCTGCCGGGATGAGCAGATCGGCATGGATTGGAGCAATAGTCTCTTCTGTTATTGTTCTATTTTGGCAAAATAATTGGATGAAGTATTGGTATTTGAAAAGAAAGTTGTCCGTTCTTTGTCTTGTAGTGGGTGTTGTTGGAATAGCAGCAGGAAGTTACCTAATGTTTAATCTGAAAAAAGATTCTGCATGTGGGCGTTTGTTTATTTGGGGAAATACGGCTTGTGCTATATGGAAAAAGCCGGTTTTCGGGTACGGAAGTTGTATGTTTCCGCTTGCTTATGCCCAAGAACAGACTGATAGATTTCGTTCGGGTAAATATACGGCAACAGAAGAAAGAGTAGCGGGAAATCCTGAATATGCTTTCAACGAGTATTTGCAGATTCTGGTAGAAGGAGGATGTCTTTTGCTATTCGGGGTTGTGGTGATTATGGCATATGCGCTGAGTGGTGGAATTAAGAGGCGAGATTATGGATTATGTGGCGGGCTTATTTCATTATTGATATTCGCATTTTCTTCTTATCCTTTCCAATATCCGGCCTTTTGTGTTGTTGCAGTTATTATAGTGGCAAGCTTGAGCACTAAAAGGGCTATTGGCGTTGGGAATAATGTATATGGGCACTGTGTTTTGGTATTTTTGGTAGCTGCTTCTATCTTTTTGCTCTTTTTGCAGGATGTACCCAAAGGTGTGATAGAAAAATTGGACAAATGCCGTTATCTAAGGTCAACCGATGCATTGGAAATTGCGGAGAAGGGATATGCTATGCTCTATCCTGATTTGAAGCATAATGCCGATTTCGTATATGAATATGGTTTGTGCTTATCTCAACAGAAAAAATATCTTGAATCGAATGATTTATTAAGACGTTCTATATTGTTGAGATGTAATTATCAATGCTATAATGCTTTGGGGGGTAATAGCCAGCAACAAAAAAACTATGAACAGGCAGAGAAATATTATTATGATGCTATTTATCTGTTACCTAATAGAATTTATTCATATTATCGGCTGTTTCTGCTTTATGCGCAGCCCGAATTTTATCAACCGGATAAACTGAAACAAATGGCAAAAATCGTATTAACTAAACGTCCGAAAGTTTATTCAAAAGCCATTGAAGAGATGAGAGGGGAAGTGAAAGTGATTTTAAAAGAACATGGATTGAATTTATCTAATTAATAAAAATAACCTTATTGAGTAATTGTTGTCTGCAATGGAAGTACGGAAAATGAAGCGAATAGGAAAGAAATTGATGTATATGGCTTTAAGCTTATTTGTTATATTTCAAGTTTATCTATTTATTAGGTTTTACTGGATTGTATCTTGTTTCATTCCTACGTATTCTATGGCGCCAACTTTATTAGGAGGAGATTATATTATTGTTTCTATGCAAATACCAGGGCGTAGAATAATGAATTCGGATTCAGGAAGGCTGCTAGTGCATAGATTGAAGGGACAACGTGAAGTACAGAGGAATGATGTAGTTGTTTTTAATTTTCCTTATGCTGAAGATAAAGAAAAGATGATAATCAGTATGAATACATTTTATTGTAAACGTTGTGTAGGAGTTCCAGGCGACACTTGCAGATGGTGCGAAGCTACAGGTGTGCGAGAGGTGTATTTACCTAAGATTGGAGATGTACTACATATTGATTCGTGCAATTATGAACATTATTATAAATGTATAGAGTATGAAACGGGGAAAGAGATGAGCTTGAAAATGGGGCAAGTCTATCTGGAGGACTCTTTGCTGGAAAGTTTCCGTTTTAATCATAAGTATTATTTTATGCGTGGTGACAATTTTAACCATTCGTATGATTCACGTGGTTGGGGGATATTACCAGATGATTTTATTTTGGGTGTAGGACAGATGATTTGGTTTTCGAAAGATGAAGTGACGAATAGGATTAGTTGGAATAGAATGTTTCGAAGAATTGAATGATGGGTAGCTTTCTATTATATATAAAGTCGCGTTTTAAATACTCCTTTTTACTTCTTTAACGATAAAATATAGTTCTAAAACTAAAAATATTAGTTTATTTGCGGAGATGTTATGAATGTTAAATCTAAAAACACACAAGAAGTTATGAAAAAAGAATGGTTGTATGCAGTAGGTCTGGTTTGCCTGGTGTCGGCTTGTACCGGTACTCCGCAATCGTCGGCTGACGGTGAACTGTGTTCTATTGATGTGGCGGGAGCTATGGAAAAGCCTGCCGAATTGAAACTTTCGGAATTAGGAAGCGATGTACGCTATGTTCCATTGGAAACAACCGATTCGTGTCTGGTAGGTGGAAGCCCGAATATTCTGTTGCTGGATAAAGAGATTGTTGTTTTTTCACGTCAAACTTGTTTTGTCTTTGATAAAGAGAGCGGTAAGTTTTTAAGCAAAGTAGGACATTTGGGCGATGATCCGGAAGCTTATTCAACTGCGGTGCCTACTTATAACGATGTAAACGGTCTGCTTTATTTTATGCGCCGGCCCGGCAAATTACAGAAATATGATCTGCGAGGTAATTATCGTGGCAGTGTAACGATACCTACTCCGCCCGAATCACCAAGTGATTTCTGCTTCACAGACTCCGTGATAATAGGCCGTTACGGTAATATTGTAGGTGATAACGGGCGTGCTTTGTTGTTATTTAATGAAGCGGGAGAACAGATAGATACGGTGCCCAGCCTACTTCCGGTTTTGCCTAATAGAGGAGTAGATGACATAAACAGTATCAGCGTCAAAAGGCAGGGAAATGCAGGTATTATTCTGACTACATTCAAAAGTGGAGATGCCTCGGCAAGTGTAGCGGGTATTCCTTTCCTGTGGAAAAGTGATAATAAGATACGTTATAAAGAGAATTTCAATGATACCATTTATACAGTGGAAGGGAATGAATTGACACCTTATATTGCGTTCTCCACCGGTAAATGGCATTGGGGCGCCGAGGCACGTACCGAATCCAAAGATAACGAAAAACGCTTGTTGGTGGGATGTATCTTTGAGACGGATCATACTGTTTTCTTTCAGTGTATCCGGGGACTGTATACAGATGAACCGGAAACGTTTAACGGAATCTACGACCGGAAGGCAAATACTACCCAGATGTATGCAGAAAAGGAAGGTATAAAAGATGACTTGACCGGCTTTATGGCTTTCCGTCCCAAGGCATACAGCGCACAGGGAGAATATGGAATGATTATTGATGCCGGAGAAGTGATGACTTGGTTGGAAGAAAATCCTGAAGCGGCAGAAAATGAAAAACTTTCGGCACTGAAAGAATTGACGGATGATTCTAATCCGGTAGTGATTATTACAGTCCCTAAATAAGGAAGGAGGTATGTTCTTGTCCACCTGTTTGGGAATGGGCAAGAATATACTTATTTGATAATTAGAAAATTAATGGTTTGTAACCTGTCTTGTTTTGTCCATATATATATGGCGGTTCGTAAAGGGAAAACGACTATTTTTGCATACACTAAGTGTAAACGGAAAAACTAATATAAAATGATAAAGACACAGAACTACCGGTTTTTGATCTGTCTGGCACTATTTGCGTTGGCAGCATGTTCCGGTGCGAAAAAAGAAGAGGCCGCCGATGAAGGAGTAGCTACCGTATTGCCGGATGAGAAGAATGAAGTGACCGTGTTGCCTTTGAAGCGGCAGATATTCAATCACGAGTTGGTGAGTAATGGCAAGATAGTGGCCGGAGGAATGGCAGATTTGCGTTTTGAAAGTTCGGGTATCGTAGCGCAGATTTATGTGAAGAACGGTGACCGGGTGCACAAAGGACAAAAGCTGGCAGAGCTGGATAAATTCCGTTTAAAGAATAAGACCGCACAGTCCAAGGATGCTTTGGAGAAAGCTAAGTTGGAATTGCAGGATGTATTGATAGGGCAGGGGTATGCAGCGGATGATACTGCCAATGTGCCCGATGATATCATGCAACTGGCACGGGTAAAAAGCGGCTATGATCAGACCCTTTCTCAATATGAACTGGCTAAATACGAAGAAGAACATGCCACTCTGGTTGCTCCTTTTGACGGAGTGGTGGCTAATCTCTTTTCCAAACCCTATAATGCTCCCAGCAGTTCAGACGCTTTCTGTACAATTATCGGTTCACAGGGCATGGAAGCTGACTTTACTGTATTGGAGAGTGAACTCCCTCTTATCAAAGGTGGCGACAAAGTGGTTGTTACCCCTTATGCGGATCCTTCTGCCAAATACGAAGGACGTATCTCCGAAATCAATCCGCTGGTGGACGATAAAGGCATGGTGAAAGTGAAAGCCGTTGTCAACGGACAGGGCAAGCTCTTTAATGGCATGAACATACGGGTTAATGTACATCGTTCGCTAGGTGAACAGCTGGTTGTTCCGAAGAGTTCCGTGGTATTGCGTTCCGGTAAGCAGGTGATTTTTACACTGAAAGATAATAAAGCGAAATGGAACTACGTGCAGACCGTACTGGAAAATTCCGATGAATACACCATTGTGGAAGATGAAGTACAAGAAGGAGATGTGGTGATTGTGACAGGTAATGTGAACCTGGCTCATGAGGCACCGGTGAAAGTTATTGAAAATAAAAAATAAAAGGGGTGGTTAAGTTCTTGATACAGCGGCCCATTGCCGTATTGATGGCGTTTACCGCATGTTTTATTGTCGGTATGGTGACGTATTTCACGTTGCCGGTATCTTTGCTGCCGGATATTGCCATCCCGGAGATTACAGTACAAATCTCGGCACAGAATACTTCTGCGCGTGAGTTGGAGAATACTGTGGTGAAACCGTTGCGCCAACAGCTTATCCAGGTGGCTCGTCTGAAAGATATGGATAGCGAAGCTCATGATGGTGCAGGCCTTATCCGACTGAATTTCGACTTCGGCACCAATACGGATCTTGCTTTTATCGAGGTGAATGAGAAGATTGACGCCGCCATGAACTACCTGCCTAAGGATACGGACCGTCCTAAAGTGGTAAAAGCAAGTGCTACCGATATTCCGGTATTCTATCTCAGCCTCACCCTGAAGAATGACAGTGCTTACGGACAAACGGACGAACGTGCTTTTCTCGACCTGTGTGAATTTGCCGAAAGCGTCATCAAACGGCGTATCGAGCAGCTGACAGAGGTAGCTATGGTGGATATCACAGGATTGGTGGAGCGTCAGTTGCAGATTGTTCCCGATGAAAATAAGCTTGCCGTACTGGGACTTTCCATACAGGATGTAGAATCAGCTCTTGCCCAAAACAACGTGGAACCGGGCAGCATGACCGTACGCGATGGATATTATGAATATAATATCAAGTTCTCCACTCTGTTGCGTACGGAGGAAGATGTGAAGAATATTCTTATTAACAAAAACGGACGTATCATCCGTCTGGAAGAGTTTTGCCGGATAGGTATTGTTCCCGTCAGGGAAAAAGGTGTATCCATGAGCAATGGTAAACGGGCGGTGACATTGGCCATTATCAAGCAGGCGGACGAGAATATGGATGACATGAAGCAGGCCATTGGCGGCACCATGAATTATTTTCAGAGTGTATATCCTGACATTGAATTCAGCGTTAGCCGAAACCAGACAGAGCTTTTGGATTATACTATCTCCAATTTGCAACAAAACCTTTCGTTGGGCTTTCTATTTATCTGTATCGTAGCCGTACTCTTTCTGGGGGATGTCAAATCTCCTTTCATCATCGGACTGAGTATGGTAGTTTCCATTGTGATCTGTTTTCTCTTTTTCTATCTGTTCAAGATGTCACTGAACATCATATCCCTGTCCGGATTGATCCTTGCACTGGGTATGATGATCGACAGTTCCATCATCGTAACTGAAAATATTTCTCAATATCGGGAAAGAGGATACTCGCTGAAACGTGCCTGTATTGCGGGTACCAGTGAGGTGGTCACTCCGATGCTCAGCTCTTCATTGACTACCATTGCGGTGTTTGTACCACTGATCTTTATGAGTGGTATTGCCGGAGCCATTTTCTACGATCAGGCTTTCTCGGTAACCGTTGGATTGATGGTTTCTTACTTCACGGGCATCATGTTGCTGCCGGTGCTCTATATGCTGGTTTACCGGACGGGGCTGCGCAAATCATGGTTCTCGCGTATCCGGATCAATAATCCTATAAAGGATCATACACTCGATCGTTTCTATGATGCCGGGATTGATTTTATATTTGCTCATAAAACGGCAAGCGTATTGTTCTGCATAGTTTCCGTGCCATTGTGTGTATTCATGTTCTATTTCATAGGAAAAGAGCGTATGCCGGAAATAGATCAGAACGAGCTGATAGCCCGTGTGGAATGGAATGAGAATATCCATGTGGACGAGAATCGTCGCAGGGTAGACAATTTATTTGAGTTGTTTAAGACAGAGACTATCGAACAGACTGCCGCCGTCGGACAACAAGACTATCTCCTGAATCGGGAGCAGGCTCTTTCTTCTTCGGAAGCAGAACTTTATTTCAAGACAAAGAATCCTTCTGAGATAGCTCCTTTGCAGGAAAAGGTTTACCGTGCCCTCAAAGCGGAGTATCCATTGGCCGTGATTTCTTTTTCACCGCCCGAGACGGTATTTGAGAAACTGTTTGTGACGGGAGAAGCCGATGTGGTGGCCGAACTTTATTCCCGCAATAAAGAAAAGGTGCCGACGGCGGATGAATTACGTAGTCTGGAAACAGAATTTGCTACCCGCACAGGATATGCTCCCACGGGTATTGCCTTTGAAAATCAGCTGAATATCCGTATCAATAAAGAAAAACTGCTACTTTATAATGTTTCGTATGACGAGTTGTATCGCATACTGAAAACTGCTTTTAAAGAAAACAGCATAGCCACTCTTCATTCTTACCAGCAATATCTGCCTATCAGCATTGTGGGAGAGGAACAAACTGTTAACAGCATCTTACAGGAAACACTCGTTCCGACACGGGCGGATCAATATGGTGTTGAATATCTGCCTTTGCGTGAGCTGGTATCAGTGGCACCGGCGGAAGATCTGAAAGCGATTACCGCAGGGCGTAACGGAGAATATGTTCCGTTCCGTTTTTATGAAGTAAAAGAGGCGGAACCGCTTATGGAGCAAGTGAAGGAAGTGGTGGATGCTACCGGCGATTGGGATACCGCTTTTTCAGGAAGTTTCTTTTCTAACCGGAAGATGCTGGATGAACTGGTGGTTATTCTGTTTATTTCCATTCTGTTGATGTACTTCATTCTGGCGGCACAGTTCGAGAGTTTTGTGCAACCGCTTGTTGTGTTGCTGGAGATACCGATAGACGTAGCTTTTGCCCTTGTATTGTTATGGATATGCGGGCATACGCTAAACCTGATGTCTGCCATCGGTCTGATCGTTACGTGTGGTATCATTATCAATGACTCCATCTTGAAACTGGATGCGATTAATGAATTGCGTAAGACGGGGATGCCGCTTCTGGAAGCTATTCATGAGGCGGGAAGGCGCAGGTTGCGTCCTATCATTATGACCTCGCTGACCACCATCTTTGCCATGGTGCCGTTGCTGTTCTCTTTCGATATGGGTTCGGAATTGCAGAAACCGCTTTCCATTGCCATGATTGGGGCGATGTTTATCGGTACGCTGGTCAGTCTGTTCATCATCCCTTTGATATATTGGTTTATTTATAAAGAAAGAAAGAAATATGAAATATGAAGTATTAAGTATTAAGTATAAGGCTGCGCTATCATGCCGTATGGTTATACTTAATACTTAATACTTAATACTTCATACTTCATACCTCATACCTCATACCTCATATTTAAAAGTTTGATATAATGAAGAAACTTGGTTTAATTATTCTTTTAGGACTTTCACAGGCGCTTCCGTCCGTCGCACAGCAACAGCAGGTAACGCTGGATTTGCAACAGACGATTAAGATGGCGAACGACAGTTCGCTGGAGGCGTTTCGTACCAAAAATATGTATCTTTCAGGCTATTGGGAATATCGCACCTATAAGGCAAATCGCTTGCCGAGTCTGACACTGAATATGACTCCTGCACAGTATAACCGTGACATTACGAAGCGTTATGACTCCGAACAGGATTTGGATATTTACCGTAGCCAACAGTCTTTCTATGCCTATGGTAACTTGGCTGTCAGGCAAAACTTTGACCTGACGGGTGGTACTTTCTATTTGGATACCGAGTTGGGCTATATGCGTAGTTTCGGTTCCAATCCCTACACGCAGTATACCAGTGTCCCTGTTCGTTTAGGTTATTCGCAAAGTCTGGTAGGTTATAATCCTTTTCGCTGGGAACGAAAGATTGAACCGCTGAAATACGAGAAAGTTAAGAAGGAATATATCTACAATGCCGAGCAGGTCTCCGAACAGGCCACTACTTATTTCTTTGCACTTGCCATGGCGCAGGCTGAGTATGACTTGGCAAAAGAGAATGTCGCTTCTTCCGATACGCTTTATCGTATTGGTATGCAACGTCTGAAGATAGCCTCTATCAGTCGCGCCGATCTTCTGACGCTGAAGCTGGACGTGGTGAATGCCCGTAACACTTTGCAGAATGCTGAAAGTTCATTGAAACGTGCCATGTTCTCGCTGGCTTCTTTCCTCAATCTGGAAAAGAATACAGAGATACGGCTTCTTCTCCCCAGCCGTCCCGGAGAACTAAACATCCCTGTAGATGCTGCCTTGGATGCCGCCCGTTCCAACAACCCGAACTTCCTTGGATTACGCCAGGACATATTGGAAGCAGAACGGAATGTAGACAAGACTAAGAAAGAATCCCGCTTCAACGCCAGTATCAACGCCAGTGTCGGTTTCAACCAGGTGGCGGAGAAATTTGGAGAAGCCTACAACCGCCCTATGCAGCAGGAAATGGTATCCGTCAGCGTCTCCATTCCTTTAGTGGACTG
The DNA here is from genome assembly GCF_020091405.1 of Bacteroides cellulosilyticus. Lineage (NCBI taxonomy): Bacteria > Pseudomonadati > Bacteroidota > Bacteroidia > Bacteroidales > Bacteroidaceae > Bacteroides > Bacteroides cellulosilyticus. Next base: position 202,658 of record NZ_CP081903.1, on the reverse strand, counting down.
GGGAGTGCGTAAGGGTAAATATAATATGGCCCGTAACAATCTGAATGTAGTAAAGACCTCTTCCCGTCAGAACGAAATCAGCATTGAAGAAGAAGTCATTATGACCGTAAGTGATTTCAATGTCCAGCAAGACTTGGTGACAAGTGCCGAGGAAGCCCTCGACCTTTCCATCCTGGCATACAATGAAACCCGCCAACGCTTCATCATCGGTAAGGCGGATATCAGTAGCCTTACCTTGTCATTGAACCGTCAGCAAGAAGCCCAGCGCAACTATATCTCAGCCCTGAAAAACTACTGGCTGAACTATTACAAAATCCGCAAGCTAACCCTGCACGATTTTGCCAGCGGCTTCTCTCTTTCTGACAAGTTCGACTATGCCCGATAAGTAATTAGTGATTAGTAATTAATAATTAAAAAAAAGAATGAATCGCCTTTCCCCTTTTACCCTCATCGTCACCTTTGTCTGTCTGGCACTGGTGGGTTTGGCCTTGGTTCCGATGCTTCCGGTCAAGCTGAACCCGTCGCGCACATTACCGGGCTTTACGGTGCGCTTTAGCATGCCGGGCACTTCGTCGCGGGTGGTAGAGATGGAGGCGACAAGCAAACTGGAGTCCATGCTGGCCCGCATCAAAGGGGTAAAGGGAATGTACTCTACTTCAGGCAATGGTTACGGCTCCATTACGGTAGATCTGGATAAACACGCTGATGTGGATGCGGTACGTTTTGAGGCTTCTACTATTATCCGGCAGACATGGTCGCAATTGCCTTCCGGTGTCAGTTATCCGTATATCGACATGAAGGTGCCCGATGCGAATACAGCCCGTCCGTTCTTATCGTTCACACTGAATGCACCGTCCACGCCTATACTGATACAGCAGTATGCAGAAGAACATATCAAGCCGCGTCTGGCTAAGTTGCAAGGTATTTATAAAATAGATTTAAGTGGTGCTACCCCGATGGAATGGCGGTTGGAATACGACAGTGAACAATTGCGGACGCTAGGAGTCAGCATTTCTGATATCCAACGGGCCATCCAGTTACATTATAATAAAGAGTTTTTGGGAACGCACAATATGGATACGTCCGGTGGTAAGCAGTGGATACGTTTGGTTTTGATACCGGATGGAGTCAGCGGGCAATTTATTCCTTCGGACATCACGGTGACTGCTTCGGACGGGAAGATTATCCGCTTGGACGAGTTGGTGACAGTAGTCCGTATGGAAGAAGCTCCTCAAAGCTATTACCGTATCAATGGTCTGAATTCCATTTATATGTCTGTCACGGCCGTAGAGACTGCTAACCAATTGCAACTGAGCAATGAAGTGATGCAGGAAATGGAAGCAATACGTCTGACTTTGCCGCCCGGCTACGAGGTGCATACCAGCTATGATGCTACGGAGTATATTCGCGAGGAACTGAATAAAATTTATTTCCGCACGGGGCTGACAGTACTGATCCTGCTGGTATTCGTCTGGATTATTACGCTGAATCTGAAATATCTGTTGCTGATCGTTACCAGCCTGGCTGTCAACATTTCCGTGGCGGTTATTTTCTATTATCTTTTCGGTTTGGAGATGCAACTGTATTCATTGGCAGGGATTACTGTGTCCTTGAATCTTGTGATAGACAGTACCATTGTGATGACGGATCACATCTTGCACAGGCGTAATCTGAAAGCTTTTATGTCCGTGCTGGCGGCTACCTTGACCACAATGGGGGCTTTGGTTATTATCTTCTTTCTGGATGAGAAAATCCGACTGAACCTGCAGGACTTTGCAGCTGTGGTGATTATTAATCTGGCGGTATCTCTTTTCGTGGCTCTCTTTTTTGTGCCGGCCATGATTGATAGAATAAAGCTTGTGAAGAAGTCTTCGGGGAAGGCCTCTCGACTGGGTTGGTGGAAGAAGATTCGTCTTTACAGATGGATGCAGAGCGTGAAACGCTGGGTGCGGAGTCATATACGTATTCGCAGGCTGACTGTTTACTTCACGCATTTCTATCAGTTGCTCATCCGCTTTCTTCTGCGCTGGAGGGTAGCGGTGTGCATTTTGCTCCTGCTTGGTTTCGGGCTGCCCGTTTTCCTTCTTCCTGAGAAATTGGAGGGTGAAGGTAAATGGATAGAACGGTATAACAAGACGTTGGGTTCCTCTACTTATAAAGAGAAAGTGAAACCTGTGGTGGATAAAGCTTTAGGTGGTAGTCTCCGATTGTTTGTGCAGAAAGTGTACGAAGGCAGTTATTTTAGTCGCAACGAAGAAGTGGTGCTCTATGCGAATGCGAACTTACCGAATGGAAGTACGCTGGAACAGATGAATACGCTGGTGAAACGTGTGGAAACTTATCTCAGCGGCTTCAAGGAGATTAAGCAGTTTCATGCTTCTGTCTATAATGCACGCAGGGCTAATCTTCAGATTTATTTCAAGAAAGAGTATCAGCATAGTGGTTTCCCTTATACGTTAAAGGCGAATCTGATTGGTAAAGTATCTGAGTTAGGTGGTGGTAGCTGGGATGTATATGGTTTGCAAGATCAGGGCTTTAGTAATGATGTTCGTGAGAGCGCAGGTTCTTATCGCATCAAGATGTATGGCTACAATTATGATGAACTCTATGCATGGGCCGAAAAACTGAAGGAGGTATTACTTTCGCACCGTCGCATCAAGGAAGTGTTTATCAAGTCGGAATTTTCCTGGTGGAAAGACGATTATCAAGAGTTTTACTTCAATCTGAATAAGGAACGTATGGCCCAGGAAGGGATTAATGCCCAGCACTTGTTCTCCGCTATCCAGCCGATATTCGGCAAGAATATGCAGGTGGGTTCGGTGGTGACGGAAAGCGGTACGGAAAGTATCCGGCTTTCTTCCCGGCAGTCTCATGACTATGATGTATGGGCCATGCAGTTTTTTCCTTACGGTGTGGATGGCGGAAAGCATTATAAACTTTCCGAATTGGCTACGGTAGAGAAGGGGCAGATGCCGCAACAGATAGCCAAAGAGAATCAGCAATATCGTCTTTGTCTGCAATATGAGTATATCGGCTCGTACGAGCAAGGCAATAAAATACAGAAGCGGGACTTGGAAGAGTTTAATAAATTGCTTCCGATGGGGTATACTGCTGAATCGGATAGTCAATCGTGGTCATGGGGTAAGAAAGAAAACAAGCAATACCTGTTGTTGCTGGTTGTGATTGCCATTATCTTCTTTACAACGAGTATTCTATTCAATTCTCTGAAACAGCCTTTGGCTATTATCTTTGTTATTCCGGTATCTTATATCGGAGTGTTCCTTACATTCTATTGGTTCCGCCTGAATTTTGATCAGGGTGGTTTTGCTTCGTTTGTGCTGCTTTGTGGTATTACGGTAAATGCCAGCATCTATATTCTGAATGAGTATAATAGCATTCGTCGTCGCTTTCCCCGGCTTTCCATGCTTCGTGCTTATACAAAGGCGTGGAATGCAAAGATACTGCCTATTTTCCTTACGGTGGTTTCTACTATTCTGGGTTTTATCCCGTTTATGGTCGGAACGGATAAAGAGGCCTTTTGGTTCCCGTTGGCATCGGGCACTATAGGCGGACTGATAATGTCTATCATCGGCATTTTCTTCTTCCTTCCGGTGTTTTGTCTGAAGAGGAAAGAGGTTTGCAAATTCCCTGGTGCTAAAGCCCCCAAAAAAGTCAGCAATAAGTCTATTACAAATTTGATTTTTGACGCTTTTTGCCTACATCCTACACCAATGCGCCTCAAACGCTTTATTGATGGGCGTTTCAGAAGGTGTAGGTAAGGGTGTAGGCAGGTGCAGGCAAATCAGTTGCCTACACCGCATAATATCCTGATTCGGGCTCTTGCTCTTATCTGGCAAGACCCTATTCTTATTGTAATAATGCCTTTTGTATATTGTTGATATGTTGAAGTTTCTTGTAGGTAGGGAACTATCGTTTCCTGCCTTGGAAACTGTCGTTCCCTCTAATGGAAACTCGCGTTTCTCCTAATGGGAACTGTCGTTCCCTTTAATGGGTGATGTGTACTGGTTTTAGTTGACAACTTCGTTTGTTATAACTGGATTAGTTTACTCAATATACTTTAATATCTAAACAGGTTTACTTTTGTTTTTTCTTATTCCTATTTTAGTTGTCTTTTGTTGGTGCTTGCAAATTTATGCATCTTCCTTTATTTACGCAAGCCTTTTTCAGGAAAATGTAATGTTGCCAACAAACAAAAACTCTTCGGTCGGGGATCGCCCTAGCGGCAAGGGGCGGGACCACCCGTCCCGACGAGCGGGTATTATGCTGTAAATTCTACCGTTTCTCTGAGCACTTCCATAGGTGTCCTCATGTTTATCCCTTGATGAGGCCGCACATGATTATATACATATACAGCATCTTCAATGCGCTTGCTTACTTGCTCGAAGCTCTCATCATCAGAGTCGAATAGCCAACCGTTTTTAATGGTGTTGTTCATTCTTTCAGCCAATGCATTATGCAAAGGATCACCACACTGCGTCATACTGATGTTGATTTGATGCTCTTTAAGCCTCTCTACATATTTATTTGAGCAATACTGGACACCCCGGTCGGAATGATGAATAAGAGTGCTCATGTCTATGTGATACTTCTCATAGAATGATATTGCCATCTCCAAAGCTTTCAAGGGTCCCTCCGTCTCAAGAGTTTTGTAAAGTGCATATCCCACGATGGCACGACTTGCCGCATCGGTAAGCAACGAGAGGTAAGCCCAGCCCTGACCGGTGTTTACGTAGGTTATATCCGCCACTACCATAGCGCCCAATCGCGTAGCGACAAATTTGGGTGTAACATTCAACAGATCGGGGTAGATATAGTAATTATGGTTCGAATTCGTTGTTTTAGGACGCTTGCGACTTGTACGTTGACACAAACCATTGGAGCGAAAAATGTCATAACAACGATCACGACCGATAACCATCTTTGGTCCAAACTTACTCACGCAGCAGGCGTATAACTCGCGCATACCAGCTTTGGGCATGAGTTCCAACAGTTCCTTGCAGTACAACACGATGCTTGTGGTAAGGATATCAACCTCCAAATGCCGGTTCACATGCTTGTAATAACCTTGTCGGGTTATGCCGAAGTAATCACAGAGGAACTTTATACAACCATGTTTGCGTCGGGTTGAGTGCCTCTGTGACAAGGTGTCGATTACTTGGCATCGGAGTTTTTTCGTACCTTGATATGATACGTGGATTCAGCAAGATTGATGAGTTCTTCGCACGCCTCATGACGTAAACTCTCATCAGCAAGAGACCGATGAAGTTTACGGTTCTCAGCACGCAATAGCGATAGTTCTTTCTGGAGCTCAGAAATACTAGAATCAATAGCATCGCTATTTACCGGTTTAGGTGATATACCCATAGCTTTGTCTTCCATTTGATACTTGTTAAGCCAATAAGTAAGAAGCTTGGCACAAAAGCCGTTACGCTTACAAAACTGAGATTTGCTCTCGGGACTTGATAAATACTCACGAATATAAGACATTCGTTCATCATCACTGTAATAGTTGTACTTCTTTTTCGAATATTTCATCTTTATTTTCGATTTTTGAAGTGTCAACTTATTCAGTACACTACAGGGAACGCTCGTTCCCCCTTGTGGGAACTGTATTTAGAAGATATTGAATAATAAATAAGCATTAAAACTCGCCAATTACCGCATCACTATGTTCAAAAAACATGATGTAGTAAATGGGGATATAGGTGACTCCGTTCTTCTGATAAACTTTTTGCTCATTGGACAGGACAAAAGCTTGGTGTATATTATATGTTTCTACTTTCAAGAACTTAGTGAGTGCACTATGAATGGTATAATCTTTGCCTGATTTTACTTCTAGGGGCATTACACTGAGGTTATCTGCATCATCTATCAAAAAATCCACTTCCCCATTGTTTTTATTATCATAGTAATACAGATTAAATCCATGCGCAGACAATTCTTGCGCCACCACCGTTTCATAAATCGAACCTAAATTAATACTTTGCACATCTTGCATAATGGCCTGTATATTGTTTTTTAAAAATAAACCTGTAAGCAATCCCACATCATTCAAATAGAGTTTAAGTAGGTTTTTACCACAGTTCTCCACTAGCGGATAGCTGGGTGCACTGATGGCTTTCACTTCTAAAACGACTCCGGCAGAGATAAGATAATCAAATTCTTCCTCATAGTCCGCCATTCGCTTACCTTTTTTCCCTTCAATATCTTTCACCACCATGCGCTTTTTTTTGTTTTCCAAGTTGGATGGTATCAAGCTATATACACGTTGTATCTTCAGTTTGGCATGGTCTCTTTCATATTTAGATGCGTCTACACCGTAAAGAGCAAGAATATCTTCCTGTATTTTTCGGATAGCCATTACATTCTTTTCTTCAACAAAAGTCCTCACAGCATCAGGTAATCCTCCTACAATCAGATATTTCTTGAATAAATCAAGCATTTTAGCATGTAATGAATCCGGTAGTGATTGATGTTCCAAGAACTGAGTCCTCATAGTTGAGATGGCAAATTCACCGACACCATTAGCTATGATAAACTCCTCAAAATCCATTGGGTACATGTGCTTAATCTCAATACTTCCCATAGGAATGGAAGACGTATTCTTCAATGTTACGCCCAATAGCGAACCACTCGCTATATAGGTAAACCGATTATCTTCTTTTAGAAACTTCAACATGGTTAGCAAATGATCGTAGGCTTGTATCTCATCTATAAAGACAAGTGTATCAGTACGTCCTTTCATCCTGTCACCCGCTACCACGCTCAATGCCAGATAGAAATCATTCACCGTTTTGGCATCCGCAAAGATCCCATCCCCCAACTTATCCTCTTCCATGTTTATCTCTATGTACTAGCCCAATAAAGTAGACACTAAAAATAATCTTTAGTTAATACAATTTTTAAAAGTAGTTGCAGCAGCTCTATAAAGTGGACAATGAAAAAAAATATTCGATAATTGATTTATTGCAAAGAGGACTTCAGGATAGGGACGGACTGGCTTTCTTTTCAAAGGCACTGGCAGAAATGCGCGCATAAAGTCGAAGATGTTTATTAAAATCAGTATATTTGTTGCACCATACATGAATGATAACCTATGCATATTATACTGAAATTGCTATTACTACGGGAAATGCTGTTCTGTTTATTGCTTTTTGGAGGGATGATTGTACTTGCGTCATCTTGCCAGCATCCTATAGAGGAAGCTCCCATTCACAGTACCATCACTTTATGGGCTACCGACACGGTGCAAAGTCCGTCTCTGAAAGCTTCTATCTATTGTTACTATGGCCGTCGATACCTGAATGGGCATAACTATGAGGATGCACTGCAATGCTTTTCACAAGCTGCCGGCATATTCGAAAAGAAATCACTGACCGCTTCTTATGCCAATGCCTTGCGAAATATGGGGCGGATCTATCTTTTATCTTCGCGTCCGGACAGTGCCCTGTATTATTATCTTCAAGCGCAGGAGGCAGTGGCGGACTTTGACCCGACTCTTTTTATGGATATTTCTACTGAATTATCCATTGTCTGCCATAATGTGGATGATTGGGAAGAAGGAAAGCAACAAATGCTTCAATACCGGAGAATATCGGCAACGGACGAACTTCCGATGCGGCGGGTTTCCAATGGGATGTTTCTGATGAAAGAGGATTTTGTGAGAGGAAGGAATCGAAATCTGAACCTGTTGCAGGGCGAAGAGTTTAAAATCAAAGACTACAGGCAGTTTGCTTCCGAATATCAGGAACTTTATGCAAGCTGGTGTAAAATGAATGAGGATCAATTGGCTTTAGACCGTGAAATAAAGGAGAAGTACAATAGTGAAATCTTGAAAAATGAGAATCAGCGGATAAGAAATGAGCTGTTAAATCGTAAAGTATGGTTGCTTTCTATCGGTTTCGGAGCCATGCTTTTAGTTGTAGTTGGCTTTGTGGCTTTTCACTTATACAAACGGAATGTTCAGAGGAGGATTGAACATTTGCTTACTCGCCTGAAAGAGAATGAGAAACAATTGGATGAAGGAAGAGTGGAATCGGAAGAAAAACGGCGGCAATTATTACAAGAAAATCATGAATTGTCTCGGAGGATAGAGAAGTTGTTCGTCCGGCAGAAAGATAAGGATGAGTTGAACTCTTATTTGCAGAAACTGAATGTATCCTATACAAAGCAATTGAAAGAATATCAGGAAATTCATTCCTTATTGCCTGTTGAGCGTACGCTTGCACTAAGCCGGTTGTGTCAGTTGCGTTGCCAACCGGCATATGGACTGGTGAAGTCGGATGAGGAATGGATGGAGGTATTTGGAGTAATCGATACTCTTTATGGTGATATGTCGGAGAAACTGGACGGTTATAAACTGGGTATGCAGGAGCGGAGGATATGTTATCTTATCCGAGCCGGGTTCACGAATGGCATGATTGCCATTGTTTCTAACGTAACTGCCGATGCTATTGCGAAGTCAAAGCAGCGTATGAAGAGTAAATTTTTGTTGTCCGGTGGTAATGCTTTTGATGATTTTATACGGAAGTTGTAGAGAATAAAGAGAATGTCTTGTCCGGTTGAGGTTCTTCTTTTTATCTTTATTACAGAGGTAATATTTTGATTTATAGTGCTATATCTGATTTGATTTTTGTCCGGTATCTTTTCTTGTTTAAGTGTAGTATCCTGCCTAATTTTGCTACATTCCAAGTCGGGATGTTAGCTGCATTTCAACTTTGATACTGATACCGTATAGTATTAATTGTAACGGAGTAGCTGGCTGTTGTGATGGATAAAACGGAAGTTTCCTTATTGTTTTATTAAAATCTATGCTTATGAAAAAGATTTTGAATGTCTCGGAAATGAAGCAGGTGCGTGGAGGGGCGGTTCCTTCAAGTATGTGCGGTGAAGGTGAGTCACTATATACTTGTGCTACCATTTGGGTGGGAGGAGGCCGTTCTAGTGGCTCCGTTTGTGCTACAAGCGGAGCAATGGCTCGCACGAGCGTAAACTTGATTTATTATGATCAAGGTGTTAAAGATGATGTAGCAAGTATTCGTTGTACGTAAGTTTTGATTGATTGCATAGGGGAATAGAACTTTATTCTCCTATGTAATTCACAACTATAAAGTATGAAAAAGATAGTTTGTATAATATATATTTTTTTGTGTTCATGCCATAGTCAGTCTGACAGTAATCTAATGGTTTGGCATTATGATGATTTCATAAAAAGAGATGTGAAACTCTCTGATATAGCGGACAAGGTAACAATCATTCAACCCGATTCTATTGATTATAAGGGGGCTAGAATTGTGCATGCTTCATCTTTTTTCTTGGCTGGAACGGAGCAGGGTATATTGAGGTATGATAAAGAAGGGCATTTTATGAATAGGATAGGGGGAATAGGGCAAGGGCCGGGTGAATATAGTAGACTTTATCAAATGGCAATAAATGAAACAGACCGGATTATTTATGTTTATCGTATGGATACTTCTACATTATTATCTTTTTCTTATGAAGGGACTTTTCTAAATAAATATTCTCTTCAACTTCCTGAAAAGTGGGCATGGAAGTTTTATTATTTGAAAGGCAAGCTTTACTTTTATTATAGTGTAGAAGCTGATGATAAATTGCGTTCTTGTATGTATGCCATAACAGATACAATAGGGAATTTATTATCTTTTAAACAAGACGAAAGTATATATTTTGCTTCAGGTAATTATCCGAGTTTCCCTTCTGACCATATCGGACTTTTTGGTGATGCTATGTTAGCTTGGAATCAATATAGTGATACCATCTATCGAATTTCAGAAAAAGGGGAAGAGGTTCTTGCTGTATGGGGTAAGTGGGATAAGCGACTGACTCCTGCCAAAGTGGAAAAGGAAGAATATTATCAATCTATGATAATATATACTATAATAGAAACTGTTAATTATTATTTGTGTATATGGCGTCCTTATGACATAATGAAGAACCAATGGAATTATTGTTTTTATGATAAAACATCTGGGAAGTTATTTAATTCAGAGGGAATCGTCGATGATTTATGTGGACTTCCTTCTGTAATTCCTTCTAACTATTACGTGATGGATGGTTATGAATATTTGGAATGTGGCTATCCAACTTATAAACTATTAGATGCTTGGTTGGTTTCTGATAATTCTGAAATACGGAAACTAGCTGAGAACATAGATGAAGAAGGTAATAATGTATTGATACGGATTCGGCTGAAGAAATAAGATGAATAAGTTAATAGCATAGATATCTGAATATACAATGAAAACACTTTTATCAAGTTATCTAAGAGAATTACATATCCCCTTTACAAGAAGTTTTGCTGATAAACTTTTTGCAGAGCATCCGCATCGCTATAACTTGTATGGCCTGTCGGATATGTTGTCTGTGTATAAGATAGAGAATACTGGAGTACAGGTGGAAGATAAGGACTTGGGGGAATTAACTTTTCCGTTCGTGGCCCACGTTGGTAATGATTTTGTAGTCGTGAGCCATTTATCCGGACAGATGATGGAATATATCTGGCGGGGAAAACGAATATCTGTACCTGTAGAAGAATTTAAAAGATTATGGTCGGGTATTGCGCTTGTTGCTGAACCGGGAAAATCATCAGTAGAACCGGAATATAGAAAACATTGGAAAGCGGAATTTTTGAGTTCGGTTCAGAAAATAGGTATGATTATGATTTTAGCTATTTTATTGTTATTGGGATGTTTGCAACATCAGTTGTTTTCTTCAGTGGCAGGTAGTTTAGTGTTACTCATTAATCTGGCAGGTGTAGGGGTGACTTATTTATTATTGTTGAAACAGGGGAAAATACAAAGTGAGTATACTGATAAAATCTGTTCTTTATTCAAACAAAGTGATTGTAATAGTGTGCTGGAGTCTGAAGCGGCTAAGCTATGGGGAGTATTTAGTTGGAGTGAAATAGGACTTGGCTATTTTGTATCAAGTCTTATCATGACAGTATTTTATCCCCAATGGGGACCCTACTTGGCTCTTGTCAATTTATTGTCTTTACCTTACACGGTTTGGAGCGTTTGGTATCAGTATAAGGTGGCTAAACAATGGTGTCCGTTGTGCTTGTCTGTTTTGTTGCTGCTTTGGCTGACGGCTATTGTCAATGTTTGTGTAGGATGGCAGTGGCCGGCTTTTGAAATACAGGAGATTCTGTTTGTAGTCATACTTTATTTACTCCCTTTCTTAGCTTTACACCTTCTGGCTGAACGTTGGTTTCGTTCGGAACAATTAGAGAGTGTAAAGTATGAATTGAATAATCTGAAAGCATCAGAGAGTGTTTTTCTTTCTCAATTAGAACAACAGCCTCGTTATGAGGTTGGTGCTGTCACTTCTCAAATTCTTTGGGGATGTCCGCAAGCAAAGTTGCGTATTACGATCCTGACTAATCCGCATTGTAATCCATGCGCACAGATGCATAAACGTATTGGCATATTACTGAAACAAATGGGGGACAAGGTTTGTGTGCAATATATTTTTTCATCTTTCACTAAAGAGCTTGAAAACAGCGTCCGGTTTCTTCTTGCCGTTTATCAACAGGAAAAACGTGATAAGGCTGAAAGGATTTATAATGAGTGGTTTGCAGGAAAGAAGTATTTGGGCGAAGCCTATATCATGACGTTCGGTTATGATTTGGAAACTACAGAAGTTTCTCAAGAGTTGGGTAGTCATAATGAATGGCAATATAAAAACAGGTTAACGGCAACTCCCACTATTTTAATAAACGGTTACCAGTTGCCGGATAATTATAAGATTGAAGATATGAGGTATTTGGGGGATTTAAATATCAATTGATGAAACATTCATTTCCATATTATCACCAGGCAGATGCGATGGATTGTGGTCCTACTTGTTTGCGTATGATTGCTAAATACTATGGTAAGAGCTATTCATTGCAGACATTGCGGGTGCGTTCGTTTATATCCCGTGAGGGAGTATCACTATTGGGGATTAGTGATGCGGGAGAGGCTATTGGTTTTCGGACGTCGGGAGTTTATGTATCATTTGAACAATTTATTACGGATGTACCGTTACCTTGCATCTTACATTGGAACCAAAACCATTTTGTAGTTTGCTATGGCATTAAAAAAAGAAAAGAGGAGTATTGGTTTCAGATTGCTGATCCCGGAAAACAGATGGTGGATTATAATGAACAGGAATTTAAGAAGTGCTGGCTGTCGACAAGGACAGAGGGAGAAGATGTCGGTACAGCATTGATATTGGAACCCGGACCGGACTTTTATCATCGTGAGGATGAACCGGAAATTAGAGAAAGAGGATTGCTTTTCTTTCTGAGATATCTCACCCCTTATAAAAAGCAATTGATACAGTTGATATTGGGGATGCTAACAGTCAGCTTGTTGCAACTGATTCTCCCTTTTCTGACGCAGTCATTGGTGGACGTAGGTATCCGTGATAGTAATTTGAATTTTATCATTCTGGTACTGATAGCACAAATCATAATATCTGTATCGCAACTTTCGGTAGAGTTTATTCGCAGCTGGATACTGTTACATGTTAATACACGTATTACTATCTCTTTAATATCTGATTTTCTGGCTAAGTTAATGAAATTGCCATTGCACTTCTTTGACTCAAAAATGGTAGGTGACATTATGCAACGTATCGGTGATCATGAACGTATTAAAACGTTCCTAACAGGGTCATCTATTACCACACTCTTTTCCTTTGTCAACTTCTTTATTTTTGCCTTTGTACTTGCTTATTATAATCTCACAGTATTAGGTATTTTCTTATTAGGCAATACCTTGTACGTTTGTTGGATACTTGTTTTCATGAAGTATCGGCGTGAACTGGACATACGACGTTTTGCACAAGCTGCCGGAGAACAAAGCAGTCTGATACAGATGGTGACTGCCATGCAGGAAATCAAACTGAACAACTGTGAAACGCAAAAACGCTGGCAATGGGAGCGTATACAGGTGAAATTGTTTAAAATCAGTATAAAGGGGTTGGCATTGGGACAGGTTCAGCAAGTGGGCTCTATTTTCTTTAATCAGACCACGAACATTGTAATCTCATTCATTGCGGCAAAGGCGGTGATAGATGGGCAGATGACTTTGGGTATGATGATGTCTCTTACTTATATTATCGGGCAGTTGAGTTCTCCGGTTTCTTCTTTTATCAGTTTTGCTCAGCAGTTTCAGGATGCGAAGATTAGCTTGGAACGTCTGAATGAGATACATAGCAAAAGGGATGAAGAACAGGATATCTCATCGAAACTGACGGTGTTGCCGGAAAAGGGAGATATTCGGATCGAGAATCTGTCGTTCAGTTATGATGGTGCAGACAGGGATTATGTGCTGGATGATATTTCTCTTCATATTCCCCGACATAGGGTGACAGCTATTGTTGGAGCGAGTGGAAGCGGTAAAACCACTCTGATAAAGTTGATGCTCGGCTTCTATACTCCCAATAAAGGAATTGTCAAAATACAGGATACTCCGTTGGAAAATATTAATCCGCATCTATGGCGTGCCCGAACTGGTTCTGTGATGCAGGACGGTTTCATCTTTTCTGAAACAATTGCCCAGAATATTGCAGTGGGCGAAGAGCTGATTGATATTGAACGCTTGCGGCATGCGGTGACTATTGCAAATATTCGTGATTTTATAGATTCTCTACCGTTAGGATATAACACTAAAATTGGTATGGAAGGAAATGGTATCAGTCAGGGACAACGACAACGCATTTTGATAGCCCGTGCCGTTTATAAGAATCCGGATTATCTGTTTTTTGATGAGGCTACTAATGCTTTGGATGCCAATAATGAACGTGAGATTATGGAACATTTGTACGAATTCTATAAGGGCAAGACGGTCGTGGTGGTGGCTCATCGGTTGAGTACGGTGAGAGATGCGGACAACATAATAGTGCTGGATAGAGGGAAGATTGCGGAAGAGGGAATTCACCTGGAACTGACTGAGCGGAAAGGTTTGTATTATCAGTTGGTGAAAAATCAATTGGAACTGGGTAATTAGAAATTTGTAACTCAATACTGTGGAAGAAGAGAAGAAATACAAGGAGATAGAACTGCGTAGTGAAGAAGTGCAGGAAGTTATGAATCACATTTCACCTTGGGTGGTGAGGTGGGGGATAACGGTGCTGTTTATTATTCTGCTTGTTATATTGGTTGGGTGCTGGGTCTTTCGATACCCAGATGTGCTGCAAGCGGAAGTAACTCTGACGACTGAAGAACCTCCGGCTTTTATCTTGGCACGTTCAGCAGGAAAGATTGATACGTTGTATATAAATAATGGTGGCATGGTGCAGGCAGGCGAGCGTTTGGGGGTAATTCAGAATACTTCTGTTACTGAAGATGTACTGTGGCTGACAGATTGTATGAAAGAATGGAAAGAGGCCGGTTATGAACCGGATAAGGGAGCGGACTATTTTATAGGTAAACGCTTGCAATTAGGGGAACTGCAATCGGTGTACGCTTCTTTCATGATTGCTCTTTCAGATTATATCCGTTTTATTAAGCAGGACTATTACACAAAGAAATTGAATGCCGGAAGAAAACAGCTGGGCGGGCAACGTTCTTATCTCAATCTGGTACAGCGTGAGCATACATTGACTGAAAAAGAAATGAAATTGGCGCAAAGTATGTATGACCGGGATTCCATCCTTTTTGAAGGAGATGCTATGATTGCAGTAGAATTTGAAGAGTCGGGTAGTCGTTATTTGCAGAGTCTGCGTACCAGGGAAACTTCCGGCATGAGTTTGTTGCAAGCTGAAATGCAATTGGAGCAGCAGGAAGAAAATTTATTGGATTTGGGCAAGCAGGCTTATGATGAAGAACAAAACCACAGACTTGAATTGAAGAATGCAGTGGAACAGCTTGAAGCTCAATTGAGTTCGTGGGAACAGAGCTATTTGTTCTGTAGTCCGATTTGTGGCAAAGTAACTTTTATGACGGTTTGGAGCCGTAATCAGAATGTAGAATCGGGGGAGACGGTTTTTGTGGTACAACCTTCGAAAGATTCGAAAGTCGTTGGAAAGGCAAAACTTCCTTTGCAGGGTTCAGGAAAGGTACAGATAGGACAGAAAGTGCATGTGCGTATAGACAATTATCCTGATCAGGAATTTGGTTATGTAAAGGGAAGGGTGGAAAGTATTTCTCCGGTTCCAACAGAAGACGGAGTATACATTGTGGAAATCACTTTGCCCGATGGGTTGCATACAAACTATGGCAGAACACTCCCTACAGTACGCGAATTGAAAGGGACAGCAGATATTATATTGGCGGACAGGAATGTATTGGAGCGTTTGTTAGCTCCGTTAAGGAAGATAGTGGAATACGAAAACTAATTCTTCAGCAGTATAATCCCGGCAATAATATGAGGAGAACCTTTCCCCATATTATATACCGGGATTTCTTATCTATTTATAAGCTGTCTGATATCGGGTTGTGCTTACGAGTTTTTTACCGGGAACATCGTGCAGTTTTGGGCGGCTTGGACGTATATTATATGTATTCATCCATTTCTCAAGGACATCACGAAGTTTTTGTAGTTCCTGATTATATGCATTTTCCATAACCAGATTTCTCATTTCCCCTCTGTCATTCTGCATATCAAACAGTTGTTCACGATGTCTTCCTTTATCATAAAGCACATATTTATAACGTTCACTGCGTACCACCCAACCTCTTGTCTTGCTACCGTCAAAACGTGTTTCGGTGATGATGTATTCTTGATGCAAGGCTTGTGGGTTGCCTTCTTCCACAACTTTCCGGAAAGACTTTCCGGCTGCCCCTTCCGGCATCTTGGCACCTGCCCAGTCGCATACGGAAGCGAAGAAATCTATACCGTTACTGATAAGCTGAGGCAATACTTTGCCTGCATTCTTCTTGCCGGGCAGGGTTACAATAAGAGGAATGTTGATAACTTCTTCATATAAAGCAGATTTCTGGTTCCAATGGTGAGCCCCTATACCATCTCCGTGGTCACTGGAGAAGATCACTACTGTATTCTTCCAAAGATCGTTCTTATCAATCGCATCAATAATTTTTCCGATCTCCTTATCTACTTTTTCTACCAAACGATAATAGGTATAACGGTACATACGCCAGTCTTCGGGGGTAAAACCGGCAGTTGGATATACATTATAATTGTTTGCTCTTTCGCTTTCAATGACATCGGCATCGTAAGGATTCTTGGCGAAATTGGCAGGTACTCCCGGGCAGTCCCGTATATCAGGCGTATCGATATTTCCATAAGGGAAGTTTTGGCTCCGTGCGTATTCGCAGATATTGTGTGGATTGTCATAAGAAGCTACCAGGAAAAACGGCTTTTTATGTTTGCGTGAGAGGTATTCGGCGCAAGCTTCCGCCAGTCCGTCGTCACTATGTTTGTATATGTTGTCGAAGCCGTATTCTTTGTCGGGGACATCAAGAAGAGGGAGATGCCATTTACCGCCATAAGCACAATCATATCCGGCATTCTTTATTAAGGTGCCTAATGTCTGTGTCCTGAGAGAGTCGGGCATCGGTGAACCATTGACTGACAGTCCTACTGCATCCGGATAATGCCCCGTAAACATGGCTCCACGTGAAGGACCACTAAGCGGAGCAGTGCAATAAGCATTATTGAACATTACGCCAGCCGCTGCCAAGCGGTCGAGATTAGGAGTGTGCAGGTCCGGATTTCCGGCACAACTCATGGCGCTGGCTGTCTGTTGATCCGTGAATATATAGATGATATTGGGACGTTCGGCCGCAGAAGCCGCAGAAGAGCATAGCAAAGAAAAAAATGCCAGATGCTTCATTGGAATTTGTTTTACCATATTATTAGCTTTCATGATTTAATATTCGGTTTTATATTTCAGGTTTCGGTAGGGAATCAACCAGTCTTTTCTCTATTCTCTTTCCGCCTACCTGATCGACGATAGTCGTAGCACCCTTATTCGAATTATAGTTGAAGTCCAGTGAAGCACCGTTCTGCTTGTTCTCTATGCGCAGGAACGCTTTACCTTCACTATCCAGATTACATTCAATAACCCATCCTTCTACTGTAATGCGATTTCCCTGATGATTTATCACGGCATCGGCACGGTTGTTTCCATGTACATCGATTATATTGAGAAAAAACACTTTATTGCAAGGAGTTGTCGTTGCCGTAAAATGATAATGATTAGCAAGAGCTTTGCCAAGACGCTTTTTCCAGTCAAGGGCGGCTACAAAGAATGTATCCGTTTGTGCATAAGTCATCTCCTGTGAAGAATATAAATGAGCTATTGATATTCCATCCGCTTTATTCTTACCCAAGATGCGCAATCCTCCTTCTTCCTTAACAACCTCCATAGGCAGTTCCACCGTATGCAGCAGATAGTTCCATTCTACCGGTTCTTTACCGGCCAGTTCATCGTAAACAACAAACAAACCCGAGCGTCCGAGCTGAACGATATGTCTTCGGAAGAATTCCAGCTTATTTTCATCCCAACCTTTCTCCGGTGTAAATTGAGTGCCGGACAAACGTCCGCGTTCCAGCCACAACGGAGAAACTACTTTCCCATAGGCGTTGGAGGCATCGCCTACAACGTAAGAGATTTCTTCACCTTCATAGTAGCGGGGAATCCAACCATAGCCTTCTGTCCCTATCTTTTGACCCATACCGTTTACTAATATGGAGTTATGGGCACGGGTGTTCCGGTAGGCATACATACAATGATCATCTGTAAATCCGGTACGATGCCCGCTGCTATAAAAGATAGCCTTACCCCCAAAGAAGGTGTTGAAAGCGTTTTGATTGGCCAAGGCATGGGATGTGGAACCATAAGGGCTGCTTCGGAAAGAAAGCATGGCATTGTTGGCATGATGCCCTATGTCGGTATTCATCAGGGCAGTACCTGCTTGTTTGAAGACTTTGGATTCCGGTAGTTCCGACAGATGTTTGCTATAAGCAGGCCTTTCCTTCGGGGTTGTGCAGCGATACCAGGTCAAATCTGCCGGTTTGGCTTCGAAAGCCTTCGACAGGATGTCAGGGTCTTCCTGCATAATTTCGTGTACATAAGCAGCTACCCACGGATTGTTACATTCGCGTGCCAGGGCATCGGCATATCCTACGCGCCCTCCGTTCGGACTACGTTGTCCTTCATGTGAGTTGCCATGACCTCCGGATTTGGAGAAGGGAGGTTGCTGATAGATAACATATAAGGCATTGTTGTTATACCACGGATCTGCAAAGAAGTTGAAACCGGATATGCGTGAGAAAAAGACCGGCACTTCTATCAAGGTACGTATATTTACATGGAAATAGGCATCTCCATTGTGCCAGCCACCATCCTTATGCAGACCCGGAAGGCGTGAAATCCATTCATTATAACAGTAATCTGTCCATACGGACGCTTCCGGTATTTCACCGACTGTAGCGAATGCCGCCATCGTCAGGATGCGGAAAGTCATCTGCCACACATGGTTGTCTGCAATACGGTTCTCCAGATGGTTCACGTATTCATTATAGAACTTGTCTCCAATTCTGCGGATGTTATCCAACAGCAGTTGTTTCTCTTCCGGTGACAGTAAATTATAAAATCCGTCATATGCGGATGTGCTCATAGACAATAGGGTGGATAGGTTAAAGTCGCCTGCAAAGTATTTGCTTTTTTGCCAGGAAAGGATTTCACTCAGGCGGTTAATGCCTTCCCGATAATACTTCTCGTCTTTTGTCAGCAAATAAGCACGGACCAATGCTTCCACGTTGGCCTCTTCTCTGTCTACAATCTTACGGCTCTCGCGGATGAGGGCTGATTCACGTTGCACTATGTTGGTCAACGTAACTACATTCGTTGTATCGATCTCTTCCTGAAGATGCTTCAACGGACGGGAAATGCATTGGGAAGCCTTGTCCATATAAGTCCGGGCTTCCGGATTATTTTTATTTTTCGCTATAATCTTTTCCCAGTCAGCTGCATCCAGCAACACACGCGGGTGATGGGAAGGATATTTTGCCAAGACTTTTTCCAAAGTCGGCGGATTGAATTCCGGTGTATCTTTATCTATATAGAATTGGTAAACCGGCGACCATTCTTCAGTACCTTCGGGGGTAACATAAGCATGTTGCCAATACCATTTTCCTTGTGCCAGGCACTGGAAAGGATTGAAGAAAGCCCAGGCACGTTCACCGGTAAGGACATCTTTCCGGAAATTCTTGTCTTGGGAGATACGAATCCGGTAAACTACTTTGGGCTTTTCATCTACTTGTCCCGGAACTCCATCCAGCACCGGACCTAAATGAGGGAATTTGTCCGGCCACATGAAACGCGGTGGATTCATCTTGACGTATGTGCCACCGGCAGGAGAGGGAGTTGCACGGACTTCATGCATCAATGTTTCTTCGGAAACCTTTATCACGGCAGGTTGCTCGGAACTGCCACATGCCATTAACAGGCAGAGGGCCGATAAGCCCAATACTATCTTTTTCATCTCAAAATCTTATTTTTGTTTTTTGAAGGTAACCAGCTCTTTCAAGCTAACTGTCTTATTATTAACCAAAGGGTGTGCCCAGAAGCCGATAAACGTAATGTATCCCATGAAAACCAAAATAAGCAGCATGCCTGTTCGCAATGAAGTGGCATCGGATACCAGGCTGACGAGCAGCGGGCCACCTGCACCTCCCACTATTCCGGAACAAAGGATACCTGCAAAAGAACCATGATTCTGGGTTACTGTATTCAGGGCAAGTGAAAACACTATGGAGTACATCATGGAGATACAAAAGCCTATTGCAGGAAAAGCCCATACCGCTATTTCCGCAGAACCGAATAATGCGATTAACAGTAACCCCATGGAAAGTATGCCCGATATTTGCAGTAAACGTTTGCTGTCTATCAACTTCAGCAGGAACATGCCAAATAAGCATCCGACGGTCATTGAACCCCAGAAATAACTGATGCTTTGCGCGCCGACGGTCTTCGGATCAATGCCATGATACTGTTCCAGAAAAGTACTCATGAAAATAGAAACTCCCTGTTCCGTACTGACATAGCAAAAGATTCCCAAGAAGAAAAGCCATACGTATCTTTGACGGAACAATTTCTTGTAGGAGGCCGAAGAACCACTGCGTTCATCATCTTTCAGTTCAATGCGCGGGAAACGAACCAATGACACAACGAGCAGCATAATCAGCAATAACACTGTGAATACCCAATAAAGAGAAACCCAGGGAAGAGTGACCGGAGTGATGTCCGCCAAAATATCAAGCAGGAAATTCTTTCCCGGCTGATAGACTCCCGGTGCCAGCGCATGTATTAACCAAGTATAAACCAAAGGACTGATAAACGATGCTACTCCAAACACAAACTGTGCCAATTCGGCTATGAATGCGTAGTTCTCTTCTCCACCGACAACACGCTGCAAAGGATTAATTACGGTCTGCAACATAGCCATTCCCAAACCGATGATAAAGGAAGACACCAGTAATATCGAATAAAACGGGAAACACGCAAACAAGACGGTTCCGATAAATGGCATAAGGAAACCGATAAACAGCACCGGCTTTTCTCCATATTTGTCTATCAATATGCCTGCCGGTATCGACATGATGGCATAAGCCAGAAAGAAGGAAGTCGGGATAAATCCCGCCATTGCCAGATCCTTCAGCTCAAAGTTATGGATAATGTCAGGAATTAGCGGCCCGAGAATGTTTGTAATGAATGAAATGGTAAACCAGAACATCATTATCAATGCCAGCATACCCCATTTCTTGTTATTTTTCATGATAATTCGTTTGTTTATAGAATTAGTGACGCTGCACCGATAAGACCGGCTCTATTGCCCAATTCGGCAGCCACAATCTGGGTATTCAGGGCACAGTCTGCTATTACGTGCTTTTTGACTACCGCCCTTATTTCCTCTAAATAGAAGCTGCCGGATTCTGCAACACCTCCTCCTATCACAATCCGTTGGGGACTGAAGATATTGATGAAGCCGGCAATTCCTCTCCCCAAATAGTAAAAGTGTTCGTTCATGCACTCGACAGCGAGCGGGAAATCTTCATGATAGAGGCGAACAATCAATTCCCCGTTTATCTCCGTATCAAAGCTTAAATTCTGCTCTTTCGCCAATGCGCTAAAACGTCTTGTCAAGGCGGAAGTCGAAGCATAATGCTCCAGGCAGCCGACTGCCCCGCAGGCACAACGTTCACCGTTGGCAATCAACGGTACATGCCCCAACTCCGTACCCCGGTTAGCATATCCATTGAACAACTTGCCATCAATGATGACAGCTCCGCCGATACCGGTTCCTACAGTCAGAAACACCACATGAGTACAACCTCTTCCTGCACCGTATTTCGTTTCTCCCAGTCCCATCAGGTTGGCATCATTTCCAACAACTACCGGTAGACTCATCTGTTTCTCCATAAGGGAGGCTACATCTATATTTTCCCAGCCGACAATATTTTCCGCACCTCCCAGTACGATACGGTTTGTTTCATCTACAATTCCCGGTGTACCAAGTCCTATGCCCAGTACGTTCCAGTTCTGTTTGGCAGCTTCATCTTTCAGCAAAGTGGCAGCCTTTGTCAGTTGTTCCATCACTTTTGCAGCCGAAACAGAAGCAAAAGAGGGTAATTTTCCCTCAAAGAAAGAATTACCCGCTTTATCTACCAAAGCATATTTTATAGATGTGCCACCTAAATCAATGCCAATTGCGTATTCCATAATTTATTGTATCAAATAAGGAAACATTATGTTCTTTCTACCCATATAGGAGAGCTCCACGCCCATTGCTGGTCACGCTGGCGAACTCTGACATAGTAATAGTCCGTATCTCTTTCGGGTTCAGTATCTTCCATATAATGTTCAACCATAAAGCAACTTTCCGGCATTGCACGGTTGAATAGAATAGCTTCACTAAGCCATCCGATCATAAAATGGGAGCGGGAACCTTCCAGAAGTTCGCCCAGTGAATGTTCAAACTTCTTGCCGTTGAATTCTGCCGTAATCATACCGTCTTTAGGCATAGTGACATCCAGAATGACAGCCTGCATGGCGGGAGTGGTGGTGTTCGGATTCTTGGAACTGTACATGTCCAACTCCGTATCCTTGTCCGTAACAGACACAATACGGTTGACCTTTGTTTCAAACTCGGGTTCTCCCGGTTGCGGAGAGGTGAAGGCAGCGCCACGGAAGCAAGGTTCCACAGCATTGATAGTTCCTTTGCTGATAGATAGCTTTCCTTGCCAATGTACATACTGCTCTTCACGATTCCATCCAAATTCAATCTTTACCTTACAACGTACCATGTCTCCTTCCGGCATTTCGGGCAACAACGGACCACTTAAACGGGCTATGCATCTTCGATTCTTGACAATGTCTATGTAATCGATGCAACTGCCGCCTTCCACATTCAAATAAATACGGCGGCTGTTACCCCGCACCACATCGCCCGGAAAAGCGTCGTTCAGACGAAAATCTATATTGATCTTATCACCGGTAGCGCAACAAACGTGACGGTTCTTCATGGCATCCCAAATCTTATCACGGGTCAATGACTCTGCCAGTATGCCTATACGCCCATCACCATAACTGCCCGGATATCCGGCGTGCTGGTCTGTCGAGCCCATAATACCGAATTTCTTGCCTTGCTCCAATCCACATTGAATTGTACCTTCCCATTGGCGAGGTCCCATATCATGCAGATAATTATAATCGCCCTGATCGCTCTCAGCCAATCCGTGGCGGGAATACATCTCTACGAACGGGGTCTGGTCTCCTTCCGTAAAGAAGTTCCAGTTATATCCGCGGTAGCCCGTCTGGTAACCCATGTGATGCGGAGTTATAAATACTTTATGTCCGCGGGCTTTTTGTTTCCAGTCTTCAATGGAGGTACATTCCACCAACGGTGCATCCAGGTCATAGTTCAGGGCCACATGGTCGCCATGTTCCATGCTATGTGCCTCATAACCTACAAAGGTTAGAAATTCCCCTTCCTTATTGTACTCATTGGTCATGGCTACGTATTTCTCATAACCTCCCTCGCGCAAACGCTTGAAAGCACCGGTATGATAATCAATCACCCACTTCAGGCGAGGGTCATCTGCTCCGGGAATGTCAGGCCACATGGCATGTGGGGTGACAGATACAAAATCCAATTGTCCCTTGGCGGCTTCGAACGCAGAACGCATGTCGCCATGGCCGTAGGTTATGTTACAGTGGTTATGTAGATCTCCCCAGAAATATTTCAGATTACTGGCAGAGGGCATAATTTTCTTTCCTGCGGCAGTTCCGCGCTGGCATGCGGACAATAAACTACCGGAAACAGCTAATCCGAGAAAGGACCAGCTTGTATTCTTTAAAAAATTTCTTCTATCCATGGTATTCATTTAGATTATCTATTTTTCATCAATCGTCTGTCACCTTTGAACAGCTCATTTACTTTTTCATCCGGATCATCATCCTTATACTGCTTTTGGGTTTCTTTCAGCAGTGACATCAGTTCTGTCCGTTTGTCGGCATATTCCGGTTTGTCAAACACATTATTCAGTTCATTCGGGTCATTCTTCAAATCGTACATTTCCCACTCGTCCACATCATTATAGAAGTGAATCAGTTTAAAATCAGCTGTACGAATGCCATAATGTCTTTTAACCGAATGTTCCGCCGGATACTCATAATAGTGGTAGTAGGCGGCTTTTCTCCAGTCTGCCGGTATTTTCCCATTATCCAAGATCGGTTTGAGCGACTGGCCTTGAATATCGGCGGGTATGTCTACTCCGGCAAAATCCAGCAAGGTGGGAGCAAAATCTACATTCATGGCAATGGCACTCGAAACACTTCCGCTCTTGATTGCCTTCGGGTAACGGATGACCAGCGGCATACGCTGACATTCCTCATACATGAAGCGTTTATCGAACCAACCATGTTCGCCCAGGAAGAAACCCTGATCCGAAGTGTAGATAATGATTGTATTGTCCAACTCACCGATTTTTTCCAGATAACTGAGTAACCGCCCTATATTTTCATCCACAGCAACAATTGTTGCCAGGTAATCCCGCATATATTGCTGGTACTTCCAGCTGATCAACTCTTTACCTTCCAGTTTACCACTGCGATACTCGGCAATGCGCTGGGCATATACTGAATCCCACTTATCCTGCACATCAGCCGGCATACGTTTGTAGACCTGATAGAGGCGATTGGTCGTATCTTTCAGCATTTCTTTACGAGTCAGCAGTTTCAGATCCCAATCATTGGTCAATGTATGTTCAATAGACATATCCTGTTCCCTGGCAGCGGAACCTCTTCCCTCATACGTATCGAAGAGTGTGGCCGGTTCAGGAAAAACGGTATTATTGAACATACCCAAGTGGCGGGGGGCAGGCATCCAGTTACGATGCGGAGCTTTCTGATGGTACATCATGCAGAAAGGCTTGCTTTTGTCTCTGTGTTCCAGATACTCGATAGCCTTATCCGTGATAATGTCGGTAGCATAGCCCTGTTCTACAATCTGCTTTCCGTTCTCATTGAAATCGGGATTATAATAATCCCCTTGTTCATGTTGTCCGGTCAAGATGCACCAATAATCAAATCCCTGAGGCTCGGTGATCAGATGCCATTTACCGATAATCGAAGTTTGGTAGCCTGCCGACTGTAATAATTTGGGAAAGGTCTGTTGGTTGCCGTCGAAAGTACTGGCATTATCAGTGAATCCATTGATGTGGCTGAATTTGCCCGTCAAGATACAAGCTCTTGACGGACCGGATAAAGCATTGACCGCATAACAATTGTCCATACGAATACCTTCATTGGCAATCCGATCCATATTGGGAGTTTGCAACAGGCGTCCGCCGTAGCACGACATAGCCTGCGTGGTATGGTCGTCTGTCATCATAAAGATAATGTTCGGACGTTTCACCTCCTCTTTGGCCTTATTGGAGCTACAAGCGGAGACTCCGATGGCAGTGAGAGGTAAAAATAAATATGATAAGCGATTCATAATAAAAGTCTTCTTATAGTTTATACTCCAATTGACGTTTCTTTCCATCAACAGATATCTCTATTTTCACTCCATTCTCATCAAACTTCTTATTCAGGAATTTAGCCTTGAATGCAGGAAAAGAAGCTGCATTTTTCGAAGGATAGATAATGGTTATGTAGCGTACAGCTTCCGAATCCTTTTTGTCCACATCAAAAGAAACTGAAGTACGGGGGACACGTACGCGATAGGCAGTTGAACGCCATCCTTCTTTTTCTCTCATCGAAGCTTTCTTTTCGGCAAAGCATTGTAGCTTCATATTGCTTGGCCCATCGTAAGCGGTAGTCAGAATATGATTCTTATCGTCCACATTTACAGTACCTTCACATAAGTGATAGTTCAGATTCACTGTTCCTTTTGCATCTCCCACAGCCTCATCGACAATGACAAAATAAGATTGGTCTACAAAGAAGACAGAACGTCTGTGCTTTAAACCCTCATAATGGGGATTTTCTGTCACCAGGATTTGTTCATTACCTTCGGGTTTCCAAAGTTTAGTGACGGATTGTGTGGTCTGCAAGTTTTTCTCATCCAGTGTCAGGGTATTATGTGAACTTGTCTGGCGGAACCAGTTGCGAAGTTTCATCACTTCATCATCACCGGCATAGACGTATGAACCGCTATCCGGAAAGAGATTCCGACCATTGAACCAAAGCTCAAAAGTTCCGTTATCCGGCTGGCAGTGCCATTCACCTTTAGGCCCGGCCTTTACCACCATTACAGTAGCATCTTGTTTCCAGCCGTTTCTGAAAGTAAAGAAACCGGAAGTCAGGGCTCCGTGAGAAAGATTGGGTAGGGGGGAACCTTCACGTCCTTCTGTGGCATAATAACGAATCCAGTCGCAATCAGGAAACAGTTTGAGCCATTCCTGATAATTGCGGATTTCTGCCGGACGGTCTCCCAGTTTTGCATCACTGAAACAAGGATTACTGTAATCCGGGAAACAGATGTTAGCGTAAAACTCAATCATATTTTTAACTGTATTCACGTATTCGGCAGGAAACTCCTGACGGAAACCATTGACATCAGCCATACGCAGGGCCTTGCAGAAAATATTGATTGCCGCCAAATGATAATGCGGGTCCAGTTCATATTGACCGCCATCCGGGTAAACCTGTTTTTTTATTTCACGGTTCAAAATGCTTATCCCACTCTCTCTCCATCCGGTTGCCTCTTTAAATTCAGGGAAAAATACGCCTGCATACACCATACGCTGCGCTTCGAACAACAGATGGTTGCCTTGGTCGGAATAATTGCCCAAAATGTGTAAGGCATGCCGATGGTAATTAATAAGGAACTCAGTCAGGAATTCCGGAGTAAAAGCCTGTGAGGGAATAAACAATAGAAATTGCAGTGTCTGATCCTGCAAACGATTGCTCACTTCCAGCGGACGCCATGCAAAGCGTACATTTTCAGCATTTCCTTTTACTTCGCCCGCACTGACAAGTTCGTATTCTTCTTTCTCTACGGTTGTCAAAGGATTCTTCTTAATCCAGTCCATATATTGGTATGCCCATTCCTTGGCATATTTCTCATCCCCTGAGATTCTATATGCTTTTCCCATCGGGGTGAACCATTTATGGCGGTGCAACTGCCAGCGCAACTCGTTGTCCTGTACCGGCCAATATTGCCAATTGATATCTTTACCGTAATTATAGGAAGGCTGATATCCTTTGTGCACAAAAAATGTGTGTTCCAGGGCATCGTCCGCCCATTTTTGTTCTTCCTTTGATATTTTGATATTCTTCAGATTTATATCAGGATGTCCTATGCCGGTGCGTTGGCGGTAATAGTCCAATAAAGCCTGAGCCGCTTTATCCCATTGCTGTTGGGTGCATGCAGCCTTTACTTTCTCCAACCCCGGATAATCCAGGTTCAGTAAATCAAAGGCTTCCTTCCGCAGTTGCTGCGCTTCCGCACTTATGGCGGCCAGCAAAAGAGCCAGGCATAAAAAATACTTTGCTATTTTCATGGTATACTAATTTCGTTTAAAGCGATTTATAATCGAGTCCTTTTACCTGCATATACCGGGCCAATGCTTCCAGATAATAATAATCGGCATAATTGATAGGAGTATCAATTTCGGAACCATTGGGCAACGAACCTGTAGAGTGCATCAGGATAAATCCCTGATTCGTACCAACCTTTGCCAGATAAGCATCGGAAGAAAGAGACTTAAGCAGTTTTTCCGCATAGTCAAAATATACTTGTCCATCTTCTACCAAAGTGCTGAGTTCTATCAAAGCGGAGGCTGTAATAGAGGCGGCAGATGCATCACGGGGTGTTTCCGGGCTATCCGGCGCATCATAATCCCACAAAGGTATCGCATCCTCAGTCTTTACGCGAGTCATAATCAATGTTGCAATATCTTTGGCTTGCTGCAAGAAGACCGTATCTCCGGATTCACGATAGCAAGAGGTATATCCATATACTCCCCAAGCCTGTCCGCGTGCCCATGACGAATCATCATTTTTCCCCTGATGGGTACATTTCATTTCTACGCTGCCATCATTATTGTAACTGACTACGTGGTAGGATGAATGATCTGCTCTGAAATGATTTTTTAAGGTTGTCTCGGCATGTTTCAATGCGATTTCCTTATACTTGGAATCATTGGTAAGATGGTTTACGTAAAACAGCAGGTCCAGGTTCATCATGTTATCAATAATTACAGGGAAATTCCACTTCCCGAAATCCCAGGAGCGAATAGAACCTATGGTCGGATCAAAACGGCTGCATAAGTTATCGGCTGTTTGCACCAATGCCTGACGAACACTGTCGGCAGGAGCCAAGCGATATGCATTTCCATAACTGCAATTCATCATAAATCCGATGTCGTGTGTACCTTTATAGTCTTTTACCGGATACAAATAATTCGTGAATTTCACAGCATCGTTCTTTAATCCTTCAATGCCGGTCAGCTGGTACGTATACCACAAGTTTCCGGGGAAAAAACCACTTGTCCAATCATAGATGGAACTGCAATATCTGCGGCTTCCCAGAACATCCTTCACGGGTTTAACCCGTAAAGAGTCTTTGAAGGTTGCAGGATCTCTTTGTAACTGACTACAGAGAAAATCCATATCGTATCCCGTCCAGATGGAACGGGGCAACAAGACTGAATCTCCTACATCGGCCACTGTTTCTTCCAGTTGTTGAACAGAAGTATCTATTGCTTTTTTCAACCAGTCATAATCTTCTTCAGGTTGACTGGATGAACAACTGGAGAAACCCTGTAGTGTAGCAACTGCGTAACAAAATAATAAAAATCTTTTCATACAATACGTTTTATAAGTAAAGCAGATGGAGAGAGTATGAAACAGATTCTCTCTCCATCACAATTGCCAATTTTATATTTCCCGGATTTATTCGTAACCCGGATTATTCTGGTTATTCAAAGCCGGATTAGCCTGTAACTCTCCCAGTGGTATCGGGAAAAGTTCATGCTGGCCTTTGACGAATTTATCACCGGCTACATACTTACCTTTGAGTGCTTTGTCCATATTTCCTTGGAAGAACTTCAGTGCGTCGCCCAAGATACCCCAACGCAACAGGTCATATTTGCGCTGACCTTCGAAAGCTAACTCGAAACCACGTTCCCAATAAAGAGCTGTGCGGAACTTGCCGGCAGCGTCTCCATCCTGAATATATGGGAGATCATAAACTTGTGGAGCTTTCATCAGGCTGCTGTAGTTGGCATCGGTTATCGGAGTAGCTTTTGCGCGTTCACGTACCATATTCAGCAATTTCCAGGCTTCCGGGGTGTTGCCTGTTTCATTATAAGCTTCGGCTGCCATCAATACAACGTCGGCGAAGCGAAGCGGACAATAGTTCACTCCTGTGTTGTTGGGATCTACAAAACCTCCGGGCATCCACTCTCTGCGCCATTTGCCGGGATACCAGTCAGTCAGTTTTGCGTTTTCAACCTTATCATGTTTACCGGCATTTGCATTCCATTTGTACTGATAGGTACATACCATTACATCTCTGCGTTCATCGCCTTCTTCAAAGAAGTTTTTCCAGGCCGGCAGTACACGGAAGAAAGCATTGGCACGTCCCCATGCATCAGCAGGAGCATTTTTTCCCGGTGCCTCTACCGCTGGTCCGTTATAAGTAGCCCAAGTACCTGCATTGTCCTTGTAGCCGGCTCCTGTAGGATTGAAAGCAATTTCCCACAAACTCTCTTGGGAATTCAAGGTACCTTCTGAATAACCTCTGAATAACTGTTCAAAACCACCTGTATAAAAACCATGGTTGCCTTTGTTCTGGAAGGCAGTCCATTCGGCAATTACAGCGTTAAAGTATTCTTTTCTTTTAGTTTCGTCCGGGCGGGTCAATGTACCGTCTTGCTGCAAGCTGTACCCGGCACGTTGCAGATAAACACGCATCAGCAATGCATGGGCAGCACCTTGTGAAGGAACTTCCGGTGAAAGTGAAGCATTGTCTTTTTGCAGGTTTTCTTTAGCAAAATTCAGGTCAACTATAATCTGGTCATAGATTTCTTCACGACTTACACGACCTTTGAAAGATTCGTCATATCCGGCAGTATAAGTGGTTTTGAACGGAACATCTCCCCAGTATTTAATTAAATCGAAAGCCAGAAATGCGCGGAGGAAACGTGCCTGAGCCACTAACTCTTTTAAATTGGAATCTTCTTCGTAACCTGTCATCTTCTCAATACCGGCAATGGAAAAATTAGCACGGTCAATACCCAGGTATTTGTATTCCCATATGGATGCAATCCAAGTATTGGTCGGTTTCACCATGTAGTGGGCAATATCACGACGTGTGTTATCCGTACCTGTTCCTTGAATATAATAGGTATCATCCGAAGCAGGCATCGCCATTTCATATTGTCCGTAATGCTTGTCTATAGCCAGACAATCGTAAATACCTACTACTGACATTTTTGCCTGGTCCATAGTTTCAAAATAAGTGTCCTTCTCGTAGTAAGAAGTAGGTTTTTCAGTCAGGTCGCAAGAGGTGAATCCTGCTGCAATCAGTGCGCTTAGCGCAATCACTCTATATTTTTTCATTGTATTCTCCATTTGAAGTTCATTAGAAAGCTAAATTAATACCGAAAACAAACGCGCGGCTTCTGGGATAAGCACCAAAGTCAACGCCTGGTGTCAGACCATTTCCCATTGTAGAAACTTCAGGATCGAAGCCGGAATATTTGGTCCAGGTCAGCAGGTTAGAGCCTGTGGCATACAGACGTAATTTGCTCAATCCGACTTTTCTGATCATCTTCTTCGGGAATGTGTAACCTAAAGTAATGTTACTCAGTTTCAGGAAAGAACCATCTTCTACAGCCCAAGAGTGAATGTAAGTATCACCTGCTTCGTTATCATAAATGGCGGCTACAGTCTTGCCCTTGTTGATGTCTGCCATCTCCTGGGGATCTGTAATCAAGTCACCTGCCTTATTAACCAATACCCAGCGGTGCTTAGAATCAGCTACTGCCAAAACGTTTTTGTTCTGCAAAGCAGTTTTGGTGTTGGTCAGTTTGGTTGCATTGAATACATCGTTACCGATGCTATAGGTAAGGAATATACTCAAATCGAAATCTTTGTAAGTGAAAGTGTTATTGATACCACCGTAAAGTTTCGGATAAGCGTTACCAATGACTGTTTTGTCAGCTTCTGTAATTTTATTGTCTTTGCTGCCATCTATATTTTTAAACTTCCACATACCCGGTTTTACATTACCTTTTTCGCCTGCATACGGAACACCGTCTTTCAGTGTGTAAGTTTTAGTTGCTGCATCGTAATCAAAGTCAGATACTTGGTACAGACCATCTGTTACGTATCCGTACATCTGTCCCAAAGGTTGGTTCACGCCGATAATGTGCGTATTCTGGCTGTAACCGAAGTTAGCCTCCCACAACTGCACATCTTCTCCCGTCAGTTTCTTTACAGAATTCTTATTGTGTGACAGAGTGATGGATGTGTTCCAGGTAAAATACTTATTCGTAATATTGGTTGAGTTGATGGTTAAGTCAATACCTTTGTTTTCTGTTTCACCGGCATTGATAACCATGCTGTTGTAACCGGATGAAGTAGGCAGTTTGGCGTTTAGCAACAAATTGCTACTGCGGTTTATGTAAAATTCAGGAGAAATGGTTAAACGTTGATTGAAGAAACCGAAATCAAGACCAAAGTTGAAGGTTTTGTTAGCTTCCCACTTCAAGTCAGGGTTAGGAATCTGCTTGGAAACATAACCGGGCTGGGTGGAGTCTCCATTGGGATAAGTGACAGATCCCAATACAGCCAGACTAAGGTAACTGTCGATACGGTTGTTACCCGCCATACCATAGCCCAAACGAACTTTTAAGTCGGAGAAGATATTCAAGTTCTTGATAAACTCTTCTTCTCCCAGGCGCCAAGCTGCTGAGAATGCAGGAAAATAGCCCCATTTGTTATTCTT
This sequence comes from Bacteroides cellulosilyticus, assembly GCF_020091405.1. Classification (NCBI taxonomy): domain Bacteria; kingdom Pseudomonadati; phylum Bacteroidota; class Bacteroidia; order Bacteroidales; family Bacteroidaceae; genus Bacteroides; species Bacteroides cellulosilyticus. The sequence goes on along the minus strand of NZ_CP081903.1, from coordinate 171,199 downwards.
ACCGAATTTGGAAGAACCATCGGCACGAACCGAAGCGGTAAACAAGTATTTATCTTTGAAGCCGTAGTTGAAACGGGCGAAGAAAGAGAGCAATTTATCATCATAGTTTTCGGCAGACTGAACTGCTGTCGGAAGCCCCAGTGAGAGGTCAGCCAAACCTATATCGTCATTCGGGAAGTTAGATGCTGCTGCTTTGAAATTACGGTTCCAACGGTCTACATATTCCTGACCTACCATGGCAGTCACATCATGACCTTTACCCGACCAGTTATAGTTCAATACGTTTGAAGTCTGGAAGCTACCGGTCTCTAGGTTTTGAATACTACCATTGATGCTTGAACGTTTTGCTGTGATTGACTTGTCTCCGTAGAAAACATCGTTGCGTCGTGTTTGGTAACGCATACCTGTGGTATTACGGAAAGAGAGACCTTTGAAAAGTTTCAAAGTGAAGCCACCGTTAGCCTGGAATGTACGATATTCACGATCATTCGTCTCTTCTGCCGCAGAAAGTAAGGGGTTCTGCATTACGTTACCTGAATCATCCAAGAAGATAGGGTCTTCATCTCCCAATAACAGGTCATCGGTTCCGTTGATACCTACTGTGGGGCGGTACTGCAAAATGTGCTGCATCTTATTGAAACGGTCGCCTCCTTCAGAAGTACCCATACCGGTAATTTTCATTTGGTCGTAACTGATACGGGCGGTGATGTCCAAGCGGTCATTCACTTTATGATTCATGTTGAATGAAATGTTGTGCTTGTTGTTGCCGCTATATACCATGGCACCGTCTTCGTCATAATAAGAATATGCCAGGTTATAATTTAATTTATCAGTACCACCGGAAACGCCTACACGATAGTTTTGTGTAATTGCCGTGCGTCCCAATGTTTCATCTTGCCAGTCCAGCCCTTTACGATTGCCATAGTTTTTTTCAAGGTCACTGTAGTTGCCGTAGATTTCGGTGAACTTTTTGATGTCTTTCTCCCAGTCGTCCGGAGTGGTAGCGTCGTAAACGCGACGTTCATAATCCAACATCGTAAATTCATAAGTAGAAAGTACATCCAGCTTCTTGGCTATTTTCTTGAAACCTACATAACTGTCAAATGTGACAGTCGCTTTTCCGTCTTTACCACCGCTCTTGGTAGTAATAACGACTACACCATTAGCACCACGGGCACCGTAGATAGCTGTAGCAGAAGCATCTTTCAGGATGTCGATTGTTTCAATTTCCGCTGGGTCAAGGGTAGACATACCGTCTTCACTGGGGAAACCGTCGATGATATACAAAGGTTCGTTACTTTGAGTAATGGAAATACCACCACGAACCCGAACAGAAATGGAAGCTCCGGGAGCACCTTCACTCTGCATAACCTGCACACCTGCCATGCGGCCGGCAAGAGCTTGTGTAATATCACTGGTAGGAACTTTTGAAAGCTCTTTGCTATTAACCGAAGCAACAGAACCGGTCAGGTCTTTACGTTTTACAGTTGCATAACCGATGGCTACAACTTCGTCCAGCAGTACGGCATCTGCCTGCAACGTTACATTAATAACACTCTGATTGTTGACTTTCACTTCCTGGGGAGTCATTCCCACATACGAAAAGACTAATACATCTTTAGATGCATCATTTACTTTCAGCGAATAGTGGCCATCTATGTCAGTAACAGTTCCAATACCGGCAGCACCCTTAATAATAACGCTACCTCCAATAACTTCATAACCTTCGCTATCGACTACCTTACCAGTAACTGTCAGACTTTGCGCGTATGCAATCGTACTGACGAAAGCGAGGAAAAACAATAAAATTGATTCTTTTAATTTGAACATAATAAATAAATCTAAGGTTTAACTTTAGAGATCATTTTTGTGACGGCAAACTTACTGCAAGCGCAAAAAAAAGTGGGAAAGTATTGTTTTTGATACTCCCAATTTTATGCTTTTTGCATGCTAATATTGTTCACCTTAGAATGTTTTTGTGTAAAATGTGCGCCACAGAGTCCTATAGAAGGGGTATGTGCCTTTATTCAATAAAGAAATAATATACAGGATTGATTGCTGAAAGACCATTGAGGTATCTCCGTATCATGTCCGTACCTCCTCCGTAGTATCTCCGTACCATCTCCGTATCTTCTCCGTAGTATCTCCATACTCATGGATACGGACTCAGTACGGAGGAGGTACGGACTTGATACGGAGGTGGCATTTCGTTGCTGGTGAATTTTCAAATTTATAGATTGTTGTCTGCCGGTAGATTTCGCCAGGTCGCAATACTGTAGAAGGAAATTGGGGTTTATTGGGGGAGTCTGGGAAATGCTGCATTTCGAGGCAGAATCCATAGTATTTACCGTAATTTCTATTGCCATGCCCATTCAGATAATTCATGTTGGAACTTGGAATATAAAATTGCATCCCGGGTTCAGTAGTATATGCTTTCAGTATTCTTCCAGATACAGGTTCTGTGACTGTAGCTACTAATTCCAAAGAATCCGGGTGCTTATTTAGCTTATAATTGATATCATAAGTTTTTCCCATCATCCGTTGGATTTGTTTTTCGGCTGTTCGTGGAGTTCTGAAGTCATACTCCGTTCCTGCAACTGCCTTCAGCTCTCCGGTAGGGACTCCTGTTGAATCTACCGGAGTAATTGAGTCCGCATGCAATGTATAAAGATGGTTCAGTACAGGCTCTTTACAGCCGGTCAGATTGAAGTAGCTGTGATTGGTGAAATTTACAACAGTAGGCTGATCCGTGGTTGCCGTATAATCCAGGATTACTTCATTGCGATCAGTCAGTTTATAAGCGATTGACAGATTCAGATTGCCAGGAAATCCTCCTTCAAGGTGAGCGCTTTTATAAGAAAAGACAACTATTGCCGTGTCTTTCACTATATAAAAGGTATCTGTTTCGAATACTTGAGTATTGAATCCCCGGCTTCCGCCATGAACAGAATTTCCTTTACTGTTCTTTTCAAGTTGAAAGATCTGGGTATCCAGGCAAAACTCGCCATGCTTGATTCTATTGGCAAATCTGCCTACAGTGGCACCAAATTTAGGATGCTTTCCCAGATAACTTTCTAAGCTATCGAAGCCCAGTACTACTTGTCCGAAGTTTCCCTTTTTGTCGGGTACGGAAACGGACGTTAGCGAGGCAGCAAAGTTGGTGACTTTGATTGTCATTCCATTCCTGTTTGTCAAACAGAAAAGCCGGATGGATGTACCATCTGCCTTAATTTGTGCGACTTCACTGACAGAAAGGGTTAATGATTGGGGCTGTTTACATGCTGCTAACAAGGACAGAACAATGAGTAGTGCACATATCTTGTGTTTTCTCATATCTTATTTCTTTCCATATTCGGTAGGCAGACAACCTATATACTTCTTGAAGCGTGCTGCAAAATAAGAAGGAGTATTGTAGCCTACCATAAAACTGATTTCTGAAACATTGTATTTTCCTTCCTGCAAAAGCTGACATGCGCGGCTAAAGCGTATCTTGTGGATAAAGTCAATAGCTGACTTCCCTGTTATTGCTTTTAGTTTCAGATGTAGATTAGAACGGCTCATATTCATTTCACGCGCAAATTGCTCTGTGGAAAATTCTACATTGTCCATGTTCTTTTCAATCACTGCAATCGCTTTTCTGAGCAGTTCTTCATCCATCGTGTTATTGGTAAGTTCCTCCGGTTCTATTTCGGTGGTATTGGAATAGTGTTCGAAGATGCGATGGCGTGTACGTAGCATGTTCATAATCTTTGCTTTCAATACTGCCATAGAGAAAGGTTTGGCTATGTAATCATCTGCTCCTACCTGTAAACCTTCCAATTGATATTTAATATCTGCTTTGGCAGACAGCATATATATTGGAATATGACAGGTGCGTAAGTTTTGTTTTACCAACTTACATAATTTGGTACCATCCATTACGGGCATCATGACATCTGTTATAATCAGGTCAACTTCATTCTCTTTCAGAATGTCTAATGCCTTTTGCCCATTTTCAGCTTCCAGCATATTGAATAAGCCGGACAATCCATTTACCAGATATTGCCTTAATTCTTTATTATCTTCTACCACAAGGAGTGTTCCTCGTTTATTTGTATCCTCATCTTCTTTGTTTTCTATATCGGCTTCTTCTTCATCACCGATATATACGTCGTGCGCATTCGTAGAGTATACCCGTTGATTGTCTGCGTTCTCTTCTCCTCCAAGCAGTTCTTCACGGTTATATGCAGATTTATCTTGTGGCAAGTAAATGGAGAAAGTAGAACCTTTTCCGGGCTCACTCTCTAATGTGATCTTTCCATGATGTAATTCAACTAATCGCTGTACAAGGGAAAGCCCAATGCCACTCCCCTCACGTCCACTCTCCACTTGATAGAATCGTTCGAAAATCTTCTCTTGTTTCTCTTTAGGAATACCGATACCTGTATCTATCACTTGCAGTACAAGATTCTGCTCCTCCAGATACAGTTTTACCGTAATGCTTTCTCCTTCTTCGGTATATTTAAATGCATTCGACAGTAAGTTATTAACAATCAGATCCAGGTAGTTTTCATCGAATAGCAGTTCTTTATCCTGCAATTCCGTATAGAAATTATAGTCTATATCTTTTTTCTTCGACAAACTTTCATAGTTCATGAAACTATTCAAGACCTTCTTGTAAGCATTGGCACTCACCAATCTTAGTTCAAAGATTCCCAATTCTGCCCGCCGGTAATCCATCAATTGGTTGACCAAATGCAACAAACGGTTTGTATTTCTTTGTATATACAGTAGTTGCTTATGTTCCCAATGCCCTGATATGCGACTTAGCAATTCTTGCAAAGGTGCCACAATGAGAGTAAGCGGAGTGCGCAATTCGTGTGATATATTAATGTAAAAACGGATTTTCATCTGATTGATTTCTTCCCGTTTCTCCTTGTCCAGTCTCTCCATAAGGATTTCAGCCTGCATGCTTTTACGCAGCCAGAAGTAGCGGACAATACCGAATACCATCAGCATGAAAGATAAGGCAAACAATGAAAGCGCCCACCAGGTACAGTACCAGACTGGTAAGATGCGAATATGAAGTAGGGTCGGTTCCTCATTCCATCTACCGTCATTGTTTGCTGCTTTTATATAAAAAGTATAGTCACCGGCCGGTAAATTAGAGTATGAAACCGGACTGGTATCATTCTGTCTGTACCACTCATCATTGTAGCCTTCCAGTTTATAAGCAAAAGTATTGTGCTTGCCGGCGATATAGTTAGACACTACAAAAGATATGGCGAATGAATTCTGAAAAGAGGATAGGGTGATATGATCTGTATATTCAATTGTTTCACTCAATATTCCCGTTTCATCGTTGGGAAGGACTTCCTTATTATAAACAAACAGCTTGTTGATTACCGGTTTAGGAGCATAAGGATTGTCAATCAATGTTTCCGGGCGGAATAATGTAATACCGTTGACACCTCCGAACAACATGTAACCGTTATCTTTACGACAATAAGATCCGGCATTAAACTGATTTCCCTGCAAGCCGTCCAATATAGTAAAGTTACGGAACTTTCCATTTTCCGGATTCAGGCAACTCAAACCTTGATTGGTACTTATCCACAAACGAGCGTAAGCATCTTCCATGATGCCATAAATAACATTACTCGGCAAACCATCTGCCGTGGTATACTGCAATAGCTCCTTACCGCCTTCTTTCATGGCAAAAAGCCCGCTACGTGTTCCGATCCAAATATATCCCGATGTAGATTCATAAAAGCAATTTGCAAATGCTTGCTGTAGTATCGGGTCTATATGGAAATCTGTATTGGTCAGGAAATCAGTTTTTGTCTGATTATAAACGGAAACCCCCATCTCACCTCCTACCCATATACGTTTCTTGGAGTCACGAAACAGCAAACGATTATATTGTTGTAATTTACGTCCATTTTTATCTTTATCAATAATCGTAAAATTGCGCTTGTCTATATCGAAGTGCAAGAGATGTTCCAGAGAAGCGATCCATAGTCCCCCGTTCTCATCTGAGATGATGGAATAGATATTGTTACTGGGTAAGTTACTGTTCTGGCGATTGAAGTATTCCACCTGTCCCGATTTGCGTTGGAGTACCATCATGCCTCCGGCATGGGCTCCCACATATACTTTATCATGTTCCTCGTCTACATACACTGTTTTAATATCCTTGAAAGGCACATCCAATGATCCTGATTTAAACAGATAGTTCTTGTATAATTTTGAGGTGGAATCATAGAAATTCAATCCGCCATCACTTGTTCCGATCCATAGGTTATGTTCACTGTCTTCTACAATGCAGCTTACTACATTATTACTAAGCGAATTCAGGAAAGGAACATGCTTGATACGTTGAAAACGGTTACAAAGAGGATGATAATAGTTCAATCCGCCCCAATAAGTTCCCAGCCACATACCACCTTGAGAATCTCTGAAAATGCTTCGGACGGAGTTCTGTGATAAACTTCCTTCTTGTATCTCGGAACTTCTTATAGAAGAGAAATTATCGGTTGCCTCTTTATAAATATTCAGTCCGCTATAGGTGCCTACCCATAAACGATTTTCCGTATCCAGCTCCAATGAGCGTACATAATTGGAATTTAAACCGGGCTGTTCACTTTTATACCGATAGTTCTTCAGTTCCTTGGTCTTGGAATCGTACATAAATAGCCCATTCCCCTCGGTTGCCATCCAGATACGGCTGAACATCTGACATAGAATAGCATGTATTCGTACGCCTGCAGGCATACTTATCAATCTTTCCAGTTTTCCTCCTGATAGTGTATAAGTGTATAGCCCATCTTCGGCACCTATATAAATGTATTCTCCCTGACGTTTTAAAGCGGTTGGTTTCAGCAAATGCAGTGAAGGCAGAGTATCATTCAAAAAGCATTCTTTTTCTATATCAAAAAGTAAAATACCTTCCGTCGTGCCCAGCATCAGCCAGTTTTCTTTAATGGGGGCGATGTTGTTTATAGGCACATTGATGCCATTCTTTTTATAGTAGTAATTGGAGAAAATGTTTTTGCGATGATTGTAAAGAGACAGACCTTCACGTGTTCCTACCCATATATGATCTGAATCATCGATGGCTATGCATCGGGTTATATCGCTGGCAATGCTATTGGGATTCGTATATTCGTGGCGATACACGGTGAAGTTGTAGCCATCGTATTTGTTCACGCCGTCGTATGTGGCAAACCATAAATTCCCTTCTTTATCCTGATTAATTGCAAATATCGTGCTGTGTGACAACCCATCTTCCATGCCGATATGAGAGAAATAAATATCTTCCGTTGCTCCGGCATTCAATATATATGGAAATAACACTCCTAAAAGTACTGACAAAATTTGTTTTTTTTTCATAGTTGTATCCTATTATGAGGTATACTTATAATAATATATTAACGAAAAAGAATCTTTAAGTGAATTTTCTTCTTCGGATTATTGGGAATTATTCGCAAAGGTACAAAAGAAAAACCAGGAACCGGATTAAATATCCGTCTATCTTTATCGGTTGGCGCTACTTCTATATGTCCGGCTGTGCAGATGATAGATAAGGTTCCTCCACCTTTGTTTATAGATGCTTCTTGGGGAGTTACTTTAACCTCTTCTGTAGGTGATGAGATGACCGGTAGCATAAGATATGCAGCATCATGGCAGTTTTCTACGTTTATTTCGATGCCTTGTTGGGTATAGGTATAATCAACTGTAATTGGAATCTCCCCCTGAGAAGGCGCTTTTTGATTAATGTCGACTAAATGAGTATTCACGGTAAACCGATAACCATCTTTTTCTGTATCGCAGATGATATCTGTATTCAGGTCATCCAGATTGCTATATACAGTTCCATTTTGCATTAACTCGATCCGCGGTGTACCTCCCATGATATACTGACGGCTATTACTCTGCATATTAGGCGCTTCAATCAACTGGTACTGATTCATTGTAGCAGCAAAAATAGGTCCAGCCTGTGTATGCCACAACATAGAGAGTGCACCTCCCATCGGATGAGTACCTTTGATTTTATATTCTGCATCATATCCGGTGAATGTAGCACGCCAGGGGCCTTGAGAGATAAGCCAGGTGTGGATATCCTTGAAATATTTTATACCATAGGTTTTATCACGCGGGAGTTTTGGGGAAGAAGTAATATTCAGGGGAGGAAGTTCTAAAAAAGAAGTGATTGCTTTGGCGTGACCGAATGTATGATGAATGCATGGAGGGATACCGGAAACCCGATAATGCATGCCGCCATAAAGCAGACCTTCGGAAGTGGCCTTTTTCAATAATTGTACATTACGGTGGATTGCTTCTAAATATTCCGGATGTTGGGCAGCCATCGCATAATATCCTCCCATAAAACCATCACTGGTGCGTCCGCCCCAATAAGTCCATTTGAAACTACGGGTTCCCCAGCTATTGTCCCAGGCACCATCGGGCAACATAAACTCCAGATGAGTAACCATTGAACGGTCAACGAGAGCCAGTAAATCAGTATCTTTTGCCATAAGGGCATAATATACCATATTCGGCAAGGATTCTTCTACATTATAAAGCAGGTCTACCGGAAGACAGCCGTTTTTTGTCTTTGATCCTATATTGGGTCCTTCGCCATATAGAAAAGTATCGTTTTCAGTGAAAAAGTTTTTAAGATCGGCAGCTATCTGACGGGCTTCTTCTTGAAAATCAGGTCGGTTACACATCTCTCCAACCGCATACAATGCATAGGTGGCTGAGGCTGAATAATTCACGTTCATATTCCGCATACCTTCCCGTTTGCGGCTGTATATAAAAGGAGTTGCCAGCATGAACTCACCTGCTTCTACCAGCCTCTGTTTCCAATGGTTCCGGGTAGAATCATCTAATAAATGCCCATGGTAATGCAATGCTTCATAAAGAGCTATGGAAGCGAAGACTGTTGTACCGTTCCAGTCGGAGACATGTACATCGTTCATCCACGAGCCATTGGGAAGATGCACGTTTTCCATCCAGGCCATCAGGCGTTTGGCGGCAAGAAGGTATTTCTCTTTGTGTGTTTTATCAGCCAGATACATTAAGGGGAGTACGGCATCTCCGATGCGCCCATGAATGCGGGCACAGGCAGGGCACAGGACGCCACCATTGAGAGACGGATGTAAATTGTCGCATTGATAAGCCAGGAATGTGTCCATCCATTCCGTTAATAACTTTTCTGATTCAATACGTAAAGAATTATCGAATGATTGATTGTTATGGTTAGCCTCTTGGGCAGATAAGAATAATGTGTTTAACAGTAATAGTACTGAGATTAAGTTTTTCATGTTTTTTTTGATTAGATTATTATTTCAAAAATAAAGTTTATTCTCCGGTCTTTTCACCTCTTTTATATAATATCTTATCCACATTTGTCTATGGGTAACCGTAATTTTGTTGAATCCCTGCTAATATTGTCGAAATATAGCTTGCCGAAACAATATTAGCACTCTTTTCGACATAAGAAAACGCTTGTTATTCATAAACGCCCTACTTTAGCCACAAGAAATTATTATCCTTAATACATACTATTTTATGAGACACTTACCTTTATTGATGTGTACTGCTTTCTGCGGTTTGTATTCCTCACAAACCAAGGCGGCTGACAAAAAAAACGAAAGGCCCAATATCCTTTGGCTAACCTTCGAAGATACCAGCGCTTATGAATTTGGTTGCTATGGCAATGGCGATGTACATACGCCCAATGCAGACAGCTTGGCCGCTCGTAGCATACAATTTATGAATGCATGGTCTGTGGCTCCACAAAGTTCGGCGGCCCGTTCATCTCTTATCACCGGATGTTATTCTTCAACCTACGGAATGGATATACATCCGGTTCCTTATGATACTCCGGCTGATATATTCTTTCCTCAAAGATTGCGTGAAGCCGGGTATTACTGCACAAACAATAGCAAGACACATTATAACTCCACTACAGATAACAAAAGCTGTTGGGATGAATGTAACAATAAAGCTTCTTATAATAGTACTAAACGTAGGAAGGACCAGCCTTTCTTCGCTGTATATAACACAGTAACTTCACACATGGGACGTATCCGTACTTTCCACACTGATGGACGCAGGGATTATACTCAAGAGGGCATTTTCCCACAACAACTTACTTTACCTTCCTATGTGCCCGATTTGCCGGAAGTGCGGTCGGATTATGCAGGTCATCTGGAAGCGGTACAGGATGTGGATACCTGGTTGGGGATCTTCCTGAAAGATTTAGAAAATAAGGGATTGGATGACAATACCATCATTTTCTTTTTCAGTGACCATGGCGGTTGCGTGGCGCGTGGCAAAGGTTATCTGTACGAAAGCGGACTGAAAGTGCCTATGATAGCCTACTTTCCTCCTAAATGGCGGCACCTGGCAAATGGAGCTGAAGGTAAGGAAAATGGTTTGGTGAACTTCACCGATCTAGGGCCTACCGTACTTAGTCTGGCAGGTATAAAGCCTCCCAAACATATGCAAGGAAAGGCGCTTTACGGCAAGTTCGCCAGTAAAGAAAAGCGTGAAGTACAGTTTGCATTGGCAGCCAACCAGCTACACCACTTCATGCCGGTACGCGCTGTTACGGATGGTCGCTTCAAGTATATTCGTAGCTATATTCCCTACCGCCAGTTTGCTCTGCGCAATTATTATCAATGGGGAATGCCATCCAATAAAGCTTGGGACAAACTGGTGTTGGGAGGTCACAATACCAATCCGGACTGGAAGCAGACTTTTGAATCCCATCCGGCAGAAATGCTGTTTGACCTTGAAAAAGATCCGGATGAACTGCATGACTTATCCGCTATTCCCGAGTATGCGGAAACTTTATCTAAAATGCGTCAAGCGTTATCCGACCATATCCGTACTACTAATGATTTGGGCTTTTTCCTTCCCAATTCACGCACCGGACATATACTTTATGAGAAAGTACGCAAAGAGAAATATCCCTTGGATGAACTTTATGGGCTTGCCGAAATTGCGGGAACAGCAACTGTAGCGTCTCTCCCCATATTGGAGAAAGCTATTGCCAGCCCTCTGCCGGAGATGAGATTCTGGGGAGTAGTAGGATATGCAAAACTTGCCAGAGAGAATCAAATTAATATTTGTCCGCAAACTTTATTGGCACTCCTGCAAGACGAGAATCCTTATATAGCTTCCGAGGCAGCCTATACCGTTGTTTATCTGGGTAAAGCACAGGAAGGTATTGCCCGCCTTATTACTCCGGTTCAAGAAAAGGACAGAAAAATAGGTTACTCCTCTTTGGAATGTTTATCTTTAGACCCCGAAATGCGCGACTATATCCGTCCATTTTTGTCTGAGCTGAAAGAAGCCGCTGAAAATTTACCACGCCTTGAAAATGAAGATGCCGGACTTATGGCACGCGGTATCCTTGTAAATTTGGGTGAAATGGATATTAAAGATTTGCATGGCCCCGAAGCCTACAAGAAAGGTTTGAAATTAAACTATGGCCGAAGGGCAATGGTACCTCTGCCTAACTCCTTCGAGTAAACTCCATCTAACTCCTGATTCGTATACATTATTAAATATCAATAAAGAATGAGAACCACTGTATTAATCCCCCTTTGTCTTTTGTCTTTGGTAACAGCAAGTCCGGTCCGTGCACAGTCAGATAACTTAACACCCCTGAAAGAACGCGTAAATGTGCAGGCTGATTCAGCCCGTACAAATCAGATTATTGACGGGCGTTGGGTGGCCGTCGGTACTAATAAACCCCATACCATTCAGTTGGATTATTCCCGGCCTTTCCAAGGCAAGCCTTCTTATCGCTTCGAGCTGAAACAGGAAGACAATACTTTGGAAGGCTATGCCCGGGGGGAAACCAAAGGTCGTGCCGAATTGTGTTATTGTTATGCTGTTGCCAATGATTTCCGTAACTATCCGGCAACAGAATATCTTAATGCACAGAAAATGAAGACTGTATACCACTACGGTAAAGGTAGTTGTCCGCAAGGCTCATCCATGAGTTATACATTCTCTGTTTACATTCCGCGGACTTTGGATAAGGAAGTGTCTACCATCTTTGCACAATGGCATGGTATGCCGAGTCGTACACTTGTTTCCGACCCTGACGGTAAGGTGATGAGACTTAGCGTTGAAGAATTCCTTGAGTTGGAAAAGAGAATGATTTTCAAGAAGAATATAGCCCATGACAAAATAACTAAAATCAATTCCAAAGGAGATACAATCTATAAAGCCGGAAAACCTAATGGCTGGCTGATTGAGCAAGGTGGCTATCCACCTCTTGCCTTTGGCTTTTCACAAGGCTATTTCTATATTAAAGCTAACTCAGACCGCAAATGGCTGACCGATAAAACCGACCGTTGTAATATAAACCCGGACAAGGCAGAGATTATGAAGCCCGTAACCTCCACTTATAAAGCTTCGACAATAGCCTACAAAATGCCGTTTGATTCCTTTCCGAAAGATTGTTGGATAACCTTCCGGGTGGATATTGACTGGACTCTGTACGGGAAAGAGAAGGAGACCATTCTGAAGCCCGGTCTTCTGGATGTGATTATGTCCTGTCAGCAGGCTGGAAAAGAAGTTAAGAAACATATTGTAAATAAGGAAGAGATACTAATAGGGCGCAATGATGAAGAAGGTTATTACTTTAAATTCGGTATCTATCGTGTTGGAAACAGTACTACCCCTGTTCTATACAATCTTGCCGGTTACGAAGAGCATGAAAAAAACTCCGGGAAATAAGTCTGTGGGCAAGGACTAAATAAAACCTGCACTACTTTCCCTCAACTCCCGAACTTTTTCGTACTTTTGTCGCTTCAAATTGTTATAGATGAATGGGGGGCACTCCAGCCGTCTGTTTGTAAATCATAGATTAAGCGTATGTTGACTAAAGTAATCGAACAAGCTAAGATAGACCGTTTTGCCAGGTGGATGGGGCATGCGGAGAGAATTGTTATTGTTGCCCATGTAGCGCCGGACGGCGATGCCATAGGCTCTTCATTGGGTTTGTGGCATTTCCTCAATTCGCAGGATAAGGTGGCAAATGTCATTGTGCCGAATGCCTTTCCCGATTTTCTGAGATGGATGCCGGGCAGCAAAGATGTGTTACTTTACGATCACTACAAAGAATTTGCCGATAAGCTGATATCTGAGGCCGAAATAATCTGTTGTCTGGATTTCAACGCTTTGAGTCGTATTGATGCAATGGCAGATGCCGTAAAGGCAGCAAAAGGGAAAAAGATATTGATAGACCATCATCTGTATCCCGAAGAATTTTGTGATATTACAATTTCACATCCGAATATATCTTCCACTTCCGAACTGGTGTTCCGTCTGATATGCCGTATGGGTTATTTCAATGAAATTACCAAAGCAGGAGCAGAGTGTATTTATACCGGTATGATGACCGATACGGGTGGCTTTACCTATAATTCCAATAACCGGGAAATCTATTTTATCATCAGCGAGTTGCTTTCCAAGGGCATCGATAAAGATGATATTTACAGGAAAGTCTATAATACTTACTCTGAGAGCCGTTTGCGGTTGATGGGATATGTGCTTTCGCAAATGAAGGTGTATCCTGATTATCATGCAGCCTTGATTTCGTTGACCAGAAACGAACAGGGACGCTTTGATTATATCCGGGGTGACAGTGAAGGATTTGTAAATATTCCTCTGAGTATAAAGGATGTGGTGTTTTCCTGTTTCTTACGTGAAGATACGGAGAAGCCAATGATTAAAGTTTCGTTGCGTTCGGTAGGCACATTTCCCTGTAATCAATTGGCTGCCGAATTCTTCAATGGAGGTGGACATTTGAATGCTTCCGGCGGTGAATTCTATGGTACAATGGATGAAGCAAAGAAAGTTTTGGAGCGTGCTTTAGAGAAGTTTAAGCCTTTACTCAATGCGAAAGGATAAAAAAAGAGGGGCACAAAGGTTAAAAGATACGAACTTTCCTCGTAGAGCTTTCAACTTTCAACGAAATCGAATACTTTTGTACGGAATTACTAAATAACAGATAATGAAGAAACTTACATTATTCTTTTTGTCCTTGCTGGCATGTGGATTGGCTTTCCAGGCTTGTGATAATACCAAGACTTATGCAGAAATGCTGGAGGACGAAAAAGATGCTATAAAGGCATTTATACGGGACAGTAGTATCACTGTTATATCTCAGACTGAATTTTACAGAAATGACTCGACTACAAAGGAGAATGAGTATGTGCAGCTCGCCAGCGGTGTATATATGAATATCGTAAACAAAGGTTCGGCTAATTTGGCCGATACCGTAAAACCGAACGATCAGATATTGGTTCGTTTCTCAGAATATAGCCTTATGGATAAAAAGGCAACAATATCTAATCTGGGTTATGCAGAGGTAGTCGATGAATTTAACTATAGAGTAACAAGCTCTTCTATTGCCGGTCAGTTTACACAGGGATTTATGCTTAGCTATTATGGTCCTGCTGTCCCTGCCGGTTGGCTAGTGCCGTTGGATTATGTGCGTGATGGTGCGTGCGTTAAACTGATTGTTCCTTCCAAAATGGGACATAGCTCGGCTATGCAGTCTGTATACCCTTATTATTACTATATTCAGAAATATCAAATCTATAAATAATTATAGTATAACCAACAATCTTTAAATCATTAACCTAATGACTCTAATCAAATCTATCTCTGGAATCCGCGGAACCATTGGCGGAGGAGCGGGTGTGGGCTTGAATCCGCTTGACATTGTGAAATTCACATCAGCGTATGCCACACTTATCCGCAAAACGTGCACGGTAAAAAGCAACAAAATTGTAGTAGGACGCGACGCCCGTATTTCGGGTGAAATGGTGAAGAATGTAGTAGTAGGTACTCTGATGGGTATGGGCTGGGATGTAATCGACATTGATCTGGCTTCCACTCCGACTACTGAATTAGCTGTAACCATGGAAGGTGCCAGTGGCGGTATTATCCTGACAGCATCGCACAACCCCAAACAATGGAACGCTCTGAAATTGCTGAATGAACGTGGTGAATTTCTGAATGCTGCCGAAGGCAATGAAGTACTTCGTATTGCTGAGGCAGAAGAATTTGACTTTGCTGATGTAGACCATCTGGGCTCGTATCGCAAGGATTTGACTTATAATCAAAAACATATAGATAGTGTGTTGGCGCTCAACCTGGTAGATGTAGAGGCTATCAGAAAAGCGAATTTCCGCGTGGCTATTGATTGTGTAAACTCTGTGGGTGGTATCATTCTGCCGGAATTGTTGAAACAACTGGGTGTGCAGCATATAGAGAAGCTCTACTGTGAGCCGACAGGTGACTTCCAACACAATCCTGAACCGCTTGAAAAGAACCTGGGTGACATAATGAACCTGATGAAGGGTGGTAAGGCGGATGTGGCTTTTGTTGTTGACCCTGACGTGGACCGTCTGGCAATGATTTGCGAAGATGGAAAGATGTATGGTGAAGAATATACACTGGTAAGTGTGGCTGACTATGTGTTGAAGCATACTCCGGGCAATACGGTTTCTAACTTGAGTTCTACACGTGCGTTGCGCGATGTAACCCGTAAGTATGGTAAGGAATACTTTGCTTCTGCTGTGGGCGAAGTGAACGTAACCACTAAAATGAAGGAAGTAGGCGCTGTAATTGGTGGTGAAGGCAATGGTGGAGTTATTTATCCGGAAAGTCATTACGGTCGCGATGCATTGGTGGGTATTGCTTTGTTCCTGAGCCATCTGGCACATGAGGGTAAGAAAGTAAGTGAACTGCGTGCAACTTACCCGTCTTATTTCATGGCAAAGAACCGCGTAGACCTGACTCCTGAAACGGATGTGGATGCTATTCTGGCTAAAGTGAAAGAGCTTTATAAGGATGAAGAAATCAATGACATCGATGGAGTGAAAATAGATTTTGCTGATAAGTGGGTACACTTGCGCAAGAGCAACACCGAACCGATTATTCGCGTGTATAGCGAAGCTTCCACAGCGGAAGCAGCTGAAGAAATCGGCCAGAAGATAATGAAGGTGATTGAAGATCTGGCGAAGTAAGCTAAATTAATCAAAAAAAAGTCCCGCCTTTCCGGAAGAGAAAGGCGGGACTTTTTTTTGATTAACGTAGCCGATGGAATCATAATTTGCGCAAACGGGGGTGAAAATTGGTGTTTGCGCAGATTATAAGTTTATAATTTGCGCAAATGGGCGTTTTTTATTATGTTTGCGCAAGTTATAAATGGAGGAAAGACCGATGAACATAAAGTTGATAGGACGTAAAAAGGAATTGGAAGCCTTAAGGGAATACATCAGTTCCAATAGGTCGGAGTTTGTAGCGGTCTATGGTCGTCGTCGTGTAGGAAAAACATTTCTTATCCGTCAGATGACAGCGGACAACTTTGCTTTTTATGTAACAGGGATGGATAATGCAAATATGAAAGAGCAGTTGACGAACTTCAGCATTGCTCTTCAAAGGCATAAAAAATCGACTACCTTGTCTGTACCCGAAAACTGGATCTTGGCTTTTTATGAACTTGCCCGTTATCTGGAGACATTACCCGATGGGCCGAAGGTGATCTTTATAGACGAACTGCCGTGGATGGACACGCCTAAATCGGGGTTTGTCAGTGCACTCGAGAATTTCTGGAATAGCTGGGCAGCCGTTCGCACGGATGTGAAGCTGATTGTTTGCGGTTCTGCCACTTCATGGATGATAAACAAGTTGATAAAGAATCGCGGTGGTTTGCACAACCGCATTACGCACCGGATGATTATTGAACCTTTTGTGCTTAATGAATGTGAGCAGTACTTCATGGCGAATGGTTTCTCTTATTCCCATCGAGACATTGCAGAGTGTTATATGGTGATGGGCGGCATTCCTTATTATCTTTCTTTTATGCGGAAAGACCGCAGTTTGGCGCAGAATATTGACCGGTTGTTTTTTGAAAGTGGAGCAGAGCTGTCCGATGAATTTGAAAACCTCTATCGTGCCTTGTTCAAGAATGCCGGTTTGCATATACAGATAGTAACTGCACTTGCCACGAAGGCTAAAGGACTGAATCGTAAAGAATTGCTCAGGATCACAGGACTGACCAATAACGGAGCTTTTAGCATAGCCCTTGAAGAATTGGAGAGTTGTGGTTTTATTCGCCGGTATGAACCTTTCGGAAAGCCGAGGATGAGCCCGACAGGAAGGTTGCAGCGGGATGCTTTGTTTCAATTGGTGGACTTCTACACTTTATTTTACTTTCGCTTTATACGTACCAATCGTTATCGCGATGAACATTTCTGGACTACTTCGCAGAACACTCCACTACATGCCTCGTGGAGCGGTTATGCCTTCGAGATGCTTTGTCTGGACCATGTGCGGCAGATAAAGGCGGCACTCGGAATAGCTGGTGTGCAGACGTTAGTTTGTTCATGGAGTAGTTCTACTGTAGATAAAGGGGCACAGATAGACTTGGTAATTGATCGTAAGGATGAAACTGTAAATCTTTGTGAGATGAAATATTACTCTACGGTGTTTGCGATAGACAAAGGCTATGAAGAAAAGTTAAGAAACAAGATTGCCGCTTTTCGAGAAGAAACAAATACACGAAAGTCGTTGATGCTGACTTTTGTCACCACTTACGGGTTAAAGGAGAATATGTATTCCGGTTGTGTTCAGAGTCAGGTGCTTTTGGACGATTTGTTCAAGGAATGACGGTGTAACTTTGCTTTTTTGTCAAGAGCAGATTTACATAAGATTAACAGACGGGAGGCTCAAACTTCCCGTTTTTGCTTTCGGACAGACCGTCTGTTTACCTCAAACGCATCATCCGTTTACCCCGAACGCATCATCTGTTTGCCTCAATTGCATCATCCGTTCCGCAGGGCTGAATAACCGAAATGCCACACCTCAATAATCCGAATGCCACACCTCAACAACCTAAATGCCAGCCATTTCACCTGTTGAGGTGTGGCATTCGGATTATTGAGGTGTGGCATTTCAAATGGGAACAGTAGAGATAAAAAAAGAACGGAGAAGCGATGCCTCTCCGTTTATGCTAATTTAAAATTGAATCTTAAATAGATTTACCGATACAAATATACGACATCAAGGAGGCGATGTCAAGTGTTTAGGGGATTTTTTTATTAGAAGTTGCAGATTAATGGGATTATTTTAAATAGATGCTTTGATAAAGTTCTGCATGATTACAGTTAGTATCAAGGTTAAAGTGGTTCGATCACTTTCTCTATCTCCCCCTCAAAGTTCGGTGTAAACACACCTTTCCCCATATTCTCTTTAATCTCCTCTATGGTCCAGAAACGACCACCGTCCAATTCATCGCTTGGTTGTATCTCGCCGTCGTAAACCGTTTTGTGTACAAAGACAAGCTCTTTCTCGCGTGCAGATTCAAAGACGTAACTCGTAATGGTTTCGGGAGTAAAGTCGGTGATGCCTAACTCTTCCCGTACTTCGCGCTTCAACGCCATTTCTACACTTTCGCCCAAATCTACATGTCCTCCTACGGATGTATCCCACTTTCCCGGTTGGATATCTTTCCATTCGGGACGTTTCTGCATATACAGTTCACCTTTGGAATTGAAAACATGAAGGTGAATTACCGGATGTAATAGTTTGCTGCCACTGTGACATTCGCCACGGGTAGCGGCTCCTGTAATATTTCCCTGTTCATCGACAAGAGGAAACATTTCCTGGTTATTATCGCTGTTCATTGTCATAAATCATTTTTGGTGAATCCTTTCACGGTAACACGCCCGGGATTAGATTGGTTAAGTTGTAGTTTGAGAGATATCTCTGCAATGGCATTGAAAAGGCTTTCATGATCTTGTTCGTTACTTTCCAAATCTTCGGCTATCTCGGATAGTTGTACTTTTATTTGTTCTAATTCATCCTTTACGGAAAGACTGCTTTCTTTGCATGCAAAAACAAGTTGGCGCATCCGCGTAAATGTTCGCATTGTATTGATGTTGATTTGAATGGCAAGCGGGCTACGCAGAACAGATGAAAGCATTGATACACCATTTTCTGTAAAAGCAAATATGTTTGTAGAGCCAACATTATATTCAGGGGATATCACATTTTGTGATACCCCTATGTGTATCAAGTTGTTAGCTTCTTCTTTGGTGAGCATAAACATAAAATCCTCAGGAAATCTTTCAATATTCCGTCTTACTGCCTGTTTTAATGTTCTTGTTTCTATTCCATAGAGTTCTGCTAAGTCAAAGTCCAACATGACTTTTGTGCCACGCACTTCGTATATCTTATTTTCAATTAATATTAGTTCGTCGTTCATAATTAGGTATTTTAATTTGTATATACAGGTTAGGGTATTATTAATGAAGAATCCCCATAGCTTAGAAAACGGAAGTCATGACCTAATGCGAAGTCATATATTTTCCGC
Organism: Bacteroides cellulosilyticus; assembly: GCF_020091405.1. NCBI lineage: Bacteria > Pseudomonadati > Bacteroidota > Bacteroidia > Bacteroidales > Bacteroidaceae > Bacteroides > Bacteroides cellulosilyticus. The sequence goes on along the minus strand of NZ_CP081903.1, from coordinate 151,803 downwards.
CAATTGCCTTTTACAAAGGCGGAGACGAGTAATAGTAAGGTGCTTTGTGGTTGATGGAAATTAGTGACCATGGCGTTTACAATCTTGTAGTCGTATCCTGGTGCAATAATAATTTGCGTACTGGTGTGCAACGCTTCCATATCATGGCGGTTCAAGTAATTGAGAATGGCCTGCAACGCTTTTACAGATGTGATACTTGCAGTCTCTTCAGCTGTTTCATAAGGCTGCCATTGATGAACATGAAGTTCTTCTTCTGTTGCATTCGGATTTTTCAGAAGGGTGACACCGATATGGTAGAGACTTTCCAGTGTTCGTACGGAGGTAGTGCCTACGGCAATTGCTTTTCCGTTGTGAGCAATCAGATTTTCAATTGTTCCGCGAGAAACAGATATATATTCGGTATGCATCTCATGTCCTTCGATTTCTGCGCTCTTTACAGGTTTGAAAGTTCCTGCGCCTACGTGCAATGTCAATTCCTCCAAATCTACTCCTTTTTCTTTTAATGCGTCCAGTACACGGGGAGTAAAGTGCAACCCGGCGGTCGGAGCGGCTACTGAACCTTTTATTTTAGAATAAACAGTCTGATAAGTTTCCTTATCACTTTCTTGTGTATCCCGGTTCAGATAAGGCGGAATGGGAAGTTCGCCGAATACTTCGAGGATATCAGCAAAAGTTATCTCCGGATTATCCCAACGGAAATCTACCCAATGGCTGGTGCCGTGGCATTCACCACGGGTAGCAGTCAAAGTAATCGGTTGCTCTTTTACAGTCATTTCCCGTTTCAGCGTACCTTCTTTCCACTTCTTCAGATTACCGATCATACAAAGCCAGGCGGCATGTTTGGTTTGCTGGAAATTAAGCACATAATCGTTCGGCTCAATCGGTTCCAGACAAAAGACTTCAATGAGAGCACCGGTTTCTTTACGGAAGTGCAGGCGTGCCTGTATCACTTTTGTATTATTGAATATCATCAGACTTCCCGTCGGGAGATAGGATGGAAGTGAAGTAAAGCGGTCTTCGGATACTTCACCATGGCGGTAGACCAGGAGTTTGGACTGATCGCGCACTGGTAGAGGGAATTTTGCGATACGTTCATCCGGTAACGGATAGTTAAATTCACTGATACGGATATGTTTTGGATCTTCTTTCATGATAAACTTCTTTACGGGCTGCAAAGGTACGGATATTTATTCTCTTTTTTCTATCTTTTTTTATTGAGTTGCCGTATCTTTGTAGAGCGATTGGGTTTTCGAACTTCAATCGTAAATTCTAATTCGTCAAATACTTAAATAGAAAGAAGATGAAAATAGGTGATAAAGTACGCTTCCTGAATGAGATCGGGGGCGGTATTGTGACGGGATTTCGGGGAAAGGATATTGTGTTGGTAGAAGATGCCGATGGATTTGATATCCCGATGCCCATACGTGAGTGTGTGGTGATTGATACGGATGATTATAATATGACGAGACCGGTACAATCTTCCATTTCCCATCCTGTACAGGAAGAAAAAGAAATGGGACATTTGTCTAAGCCTCAAGTTTCTGCTTTTCGTCAGCCGGAAATGCGTGGTGGGGATGTGCTGAATGTTTTTCTGGCTTTCGTTCCGGAAGATATCAAAGCAGTCAGCACGACTCCTTTTGAAGCTTATCTGGTGAATGACAGTAACTATTATTTGTATTATACCTATCTGTGTGCCGAAGGAAAAGCATGGGAGGTCCGTTCCAATGGAGTAGTAGAGCCGAATACAAAATTCTTGCTGGAAGAATTTGAAAAAGCAGAATTGAATGATCGTGAACACGTAGCTGTGCAATTTATTGCTTTTAAGGAAGGGCGTTCGTTTGCGATGAAACCGGCAGTAAGCGTGGAATTCCGTATTGATACGGTGAAGTTCTATAAATTGCATACATTCCAGGAGTCAGAGTTCTTTGAAACGCCTGCATTGATTTACGATATAGTAAAGGATGATGTTCCCACTAAACAAGTGTATGTTTCTGCTGAAGAATTGCAATCAGCTTTGCTTCAGAAAACAGTGGTGGACAAACCCAAATCTCAGCCGATTGTGAAACGTGGCGGACAAAGTGGCATTATTGAGATAGACCTTCATATTGGTGAATTACTGGATGATACTCATGGAATGAGCAACAGTGAGATACTGAATTATCAGCTGGATAAATTCCGTGAGGTGCTGGAACAGTATAAGAATAAACGTGAACAGCGTATTGTCTTTATCCACGGAAAAGGTGACGGTGTACTTCGTAAAGCGTTACTGGATGAACTGAAACGTAAATATCCTACTTTCCGGCATCAGGATGCCTCTTTCCAGGAATATGGTTTCGGGGCAACGATGATAACGATTAAATAGTTACGAGCTACAATAGCTACAAGCTACGAGTTGCTGCGCTATTATTCTGCATAGTACTCGTAGCTTGTAGCTCGTAGCTCATAACTATTATATTCTCTTCTTTCCCAAAGGAATAGAAAGTCCGATAAAGGCATTCACATGTTTGGAATTATTTCCAAAATACATATAGTCAGTACCCAGCATCAAAGGACCTATTTTGAAAGCAATACCGAATGTCTCGCCACCTTGTAACATGGAATAACTCAACGTAGTATTAATCAGAGTATTGGGACGGTAATTGGCGGAGAATGTCAATTCAGAATACGTTTTTAACTGGCCGAAACGGGTAGTTGATAATAATCCTAATCCCAGTTTGTTGTTCAGTAATCCGTATTCCCCTCCGATAACCATAGTCGGTGATAAGGAGGTGGTGCGTGATTTGTTTTCCTTCTTCTTCAAACCGAATAAATTGAAGTCCAGTACGTCGTCGCTATAATTATCCTTATTTATAGTGGCATTTCTATCTGATTCAGCCACTTGAGAGTTAGATTTGTCCCAGGAGATAAATCCTAAATCAAGAATGGCGGCAGAGACATTCAGATTCTTCATTACTTGATAGGTGGCTCCTAAATCAATACCTGCTCCATAACCGCTGATACCAAAGCTGTTATAATCCAGATCAGTGATGTAACCGTCTTCTTCTTCAAGCTTCAAGCCTTTGGCAGAAGCTTCCATATAAGCATCCGACTTTAGCTGAAATTCAGATTCATATCCGATTCCTCTTCCTGACATCTGAATCTGATTAATTTTTAGGTTTATGTTTCCTGCACCTAATAGCAATTTGGCTTTACCACCTACGGTTAAGCGCTCGTTGATGGCACGTGAATATCCAGCTCCGACTTCTATGTAAGCGTTCAAGCGTAGTTTCTCATTGCGGATATCAAAGCTTTCGCCGCTCCAACTGAAATTTTCTACATCAGTTGCGCGAAGATATCGAAACATTTCTTTAGGAATAGTGGCGTCCACATCAGCCCGTGCTCCTACATTGAATGACCAGAAACCTTTTCCTTTATAGAATCCGAAAGATATAACATCTGTATTCGCACTGATATTCACTTCATTCATTCCTTTCAGGCGATTGTAGAACTTGTCATTGTTATAAAATTCACCATCGGAATCGAAAACGTCGATGACATCTTGTATACCAAGTGAGTTGGTGGCTACTTCGGCATTCACGGAACCGATACCGGGGAAATTGACATAGCCACGTTTGGGTTGCAATGCCGGATTTAACTGAATGCGGGTACTGCTTCCTTCCATAAAATAGGATGAACGCAAGTATTGCGCCTGCATAGCTGTGGGGAGAAGAAAGGAGATACAAATCCCCAAAAGTAAAAGCTTTCTCATTGTGTCTCGTAATTTGTGGGTTACTGTTAATGATTACTTCAATTTGTTTATGCAAAGTTAAAATAAGTATTTGTGATGCCCAAATTATATAATAAGTAAAAACAGGATAAATAAATATCTTGGCGGATAAGTGGCCTTAAAATTGTACTAAATGGGAAAAACTATTATATTTGTAGCAATGCGTGAAGGATATATTTATTCTTTATATAAATGTCAATAGCTATGAACACGATAGATGGCAAAATTCTGTGGAGAACTTTTCTTCCGGTTCTCTTACTACTATTCTTAGTTGTTTCGTGTAAACAGTCTGAGCAGCATTCCTCCTGGAAAAAAGAATACGACTCTTTTTATCGTTCGGTTACAGATTCTCTGACCACTCATCCACAACAGATACGTGCGTTGGCAAAGCAAAAGATGGAGGTGTCAACTGATAGTCTGGAATGGTATTATTACTCTGCTATAGTATTAAAAACGTATATGTTCGCTTCGGATGTAGATTCAGCCCGCTATTTAATAAGGCGGATAGAGGACTTTTGTGCCCGTGAACAATCTTCACCCTACCTTGCTGATTTACGCTCGGAATATCTGAATACAAAAGGTAATATTTATGTGCGTGTAGGCGCTATGGATTCGGCTATTGTTTGTTTTACTGATTCTTACAAACAACGTTTGCAGGGAATGAAGACAGAATCAGTCCCGGATATTCTTATCAATCTGGCTGATGCATGCAGCCGGCAGGGAAAATATGACGTAAGTGCATTTTGGTATCGTAAAGCGCTGCAAATCGGAGATTCTTTAGGAATATCGGAGGGGCGTCGTCATCCTGTTTATTATGGGCTGGCTCAGGTGTATATGGCTTTACACGACTTTGATCAGTGCGACTATTACTATAATCTGGCAGGGATGTTTTATGATAAAATGCTTCCTTACGAGAAATATATCTATTTGAATAATCGTGGTAATTCATATTATTATCGTGAGGATTATCCGGAAGCTTTAAAATATTTCAAGAAAGGTTTCTCGCTGGCGGTTTCTCATCCCGATATGGGCTTTGAGAAGAACCTGTGCATGGTGAATCTGGGGGATGTCTATCTGCAAATGAATGAACCTGACTCAGCGGCTAAATATATCAATGAATGCCAACCCTTTTTTCGGAAAATAGGGGCGGCAGGAGCGCTTTATTATATTGATACCCAGCGTATCGGTCTGGCTTTGGAGCGAAATGATATGGCAACCGTAAGAAATCTGCTAAGTAAGGCTGCCAATCCGAATCATATAGAGCCGGACATGCTGCATATTCGTAATAAGTATTTGCAGGAGTTTTACGAGAAGACGGCAGATTATAAAAATGCTTTCTTTTATCAGAAAGAAAACAGTCGGCTGGACGATTCCATCCGGAATGAACATGTAAGAATGCGTACAGCCGATATGTCATTGAGATATCAACAGGACTCTACACTGTTGGCAAAGAACATATTGATTGAGCAGCAGAAGGTAGAGATGCTAAAGTTGCACGAGGGACGTTTCTTCTGGATTGGAATTTGCGTTTTGGTATTGGTTATTGCTTGTTTCATCTATCTGTATGAAAAGAAAAGACGGGCCCTTCTGCTTGCGCAAAGTCAGCGTACCATATCTTCTTTACGTTTGGAGAATATACGTAACAGAATGTCACCGCACTTTATTTTCAATGTGCTGAACCAGGAAATGGGCAGTCGGGAAGGGGAGAATAAAAAAGAGCTCTCCTCATTGGTGAAACTAATGCGTCGGAATTTGGAATTAGCTGAGCAAATGTGTGTTACCTTAAAAGAAGAATTAGGTTTTGTGCAAACCTACATTGATCTTCAACGCCGTTCTTTGGGACCGGAATTTAAGGTGACTATTGAAGTTGGTGAAGATGTGGACACCAATCAGTTGCTTCTGCCTTCCATGTTAATACAGATACCGGTGGAGAATGCCATCAAGCACGCTCTTCGGGGCAAAGAAGGTGAACGGCGCCTTTGGATTGATGTTCATCGTTCCGGTACTTATATTTGTGTCCGGATTACGGATAACGGGGGCGGATTCAAACTGAACAGTGCTAACAGAGGGACAGGGACCGGAATGAAGGTAATCATGCAAACTATTCAGATTTTGAATGCTAAGAATAAGGAAATGATTGAAACTTCGGTACACAATATTCCTCTGCCGGATGGCGAGACCGGATGTGAAGTAAGTTTCCATTTACCGTTGAATTATGATTATTCAGTTTAATGATTTTCGAATAATCCTCAATTTTGATTGGATATCCGTTGTTTTGATCGAATATCCTGAAAATGACATATTCTGATTTTTTAAATTGCTTTCAGTTCTTTAATTTCGCAGAAACAAGAGAGGTATGGACAGGTATAAGGTTGCAATAGTAGATGACGATGAGTTGTCCTTGGATAATCTGGTATTCGGGTTGCAGAAATTTGAAAACTTCCATTTAGAAGGCACTGCACGCAATGGAGTATCCGGGAAGAAACTGATAGCAAAAGTGCGCCCCGATTTGCTCTTTTTAGATGTAGAGCTACCTGATATGAGGGGGATGGATTTGCTGGATAGTATTCGCGAATCTCTGACTTGGGGCATGAAAGTTGTTTTTTATACGGCATACGATAAATACATGATGTCAGCCATTCGTCAATCTGCTTTTGATTATTTATTGAAACCTTTTGAGGAAAAAGATCTGGAACTTATTATTTCCCGATTTATGGAAAGAATAGAATTAGAACGGAAAGCTGCATTTTTTCCTGCGGCATTAGCAAACACTAGTCAGACATTTATGGTGTTTACTCCGACAAATGACATGCGGGCATTACGGCCTGCCGAAATTGGATATTTCCGGTATTGCTCTGAACGGAAACAGTGGGAGGCGGTGTTGAGTGGACAAACGCCGTTACCTTTGAAGAAGAGTACCACGGCCGATCAGATCGTGAGATATGCTCCTTGTTTTGTGCAGATTCATCAGTCTTTTATAATCAATATTGATTATCTGATGATTATCAAGGATGGTAAATGTGTGTTGTATCCGCCATTTGAGAATGTAGATGAGTTGCTGGTCTCTAAGAAATATAAAAAGGAGCTACAAGACAGATATTGTTTGTAAATGAAATATATATTGGTTAGGGAGTCGACACTCGTATAGTGTTGATAGAGGAAAGAGGGCACAAAACGTGATGTTCAGTGCCCTCTCTTATTATTTCACTTCGATACCTTTATTCTGCAAAGTGACATTCAGTACTTTCGCATAATCAGCGTATTGCTTGTCAGTAAGCGTTTTCTTCATCAACTTCAAGTTTCCGTACACTGCATTGTGGAGTTTCTTTTCCTGGTCCTTCTTTGCAGTTGTGGCACGTCCCATCTGTGTAGAGAAGTATTCGCAGATGTTTGCTACTTCTTCATGCTGGTCAGCCGACAATTTTAAATATTTACTCAACTTGGTTACGTTGATGTTACCATCCCATTTTGCAGTTGTAGGTTGATTTCCTGCTGCAAATGTCGTAGCAGTCAGGCAGACTGCTGCCATTAATGTTAATCCTAAACGTTTCATAATACCTACTTTTAATTTGTTATACCTAAAAACAATTCTAACTCTAAAAATCTAATACCTATTGAAAACAGCTCTAAGCGCTTAGCTTTTTCTTTTTACCTATGCAAATATAGGAATATGTTTTATAACATAAAAATAAAGAAGAAGGAAAGTGCTGTTTAAGGGAGCATTTCTTGATATAGATCAATTATCTGGTATTATTTTGCTTGTTTAAGACCTTGTTTGTAATATGAATGTAATATGGTTGTCGAACACGGGTGATCATAATGATAGTATTTATACGGATTTTACCACCATCCCCATTTTTTATCCGGCATATCTATGGTGTATTGAATTTCAGATGAAATACCTACAAAGCCCAATCCGCCTTCTACATTGCTGGGCAGGCTGATAGGTTCCATCAGGGCTTCGTCATAATCTTCGTCATCCATGCAGTTTAAAGCTTTCAGGTAGCGATAATATGTTTCAGGCAAACTGAGCACGCGCACGGTGATATTTTGTTTCAGGTAGCAACGGGTATAATTCAGTGATTGGAGAATATCATAGTTGTCATCGTAAAGTGGGGTGTAAACTTTCAGCGTGGCAGATGAATTGGTGAAACGATTATCTGTGAAGATACTGTATTTGTTTTCAATGTTGGTGGGAAACATTGCATTTTCATCATCATCCGAGCTGGTAACATGTCCGTCGGTCAGGATCACGTCTTCACGGTTGATAAGTTCGGTATATCTATAGTTGACAACTGTGTCTTTCGTTATGGTGTAAATGTAATCTCCATTTTCATCCTTTATATAGTCTCCGTTCTCGTCTTCGTTGGGCGTGTAGATAACGCAGCGGAAGTCTTTGTTATTCACTATTTCCAGACGGTAATAGTTCTTTTCGTTGGGAAGATCCTCTAAGGTGATGCGGTATTGACGATGGGCTCTCATGCTACCCCATTGGCGGATGAGGGCGGTACAGGTGTCCACTTGCAGGCTTTGTAGGGGACGGGGAACAGTTACTTGCGAACTGACATGATACTTTCCGCCTTCCGCTGTGGCTTCCAGGCGAATGTTATCTCCGGGTTGTAAGCGGGCGGTGAGACGGAATATTTTGAAGCGCATACTTTTTAGTAATGCTTCATATTGCCCCTTGTCAAGCTGATTTTGCATATTTTCATAGTATTCTTCGGGAGATATGGCTTGAGGGGATTCAATCTGTTTATCGTTTACATAGAGGGAAAGCGTTGCTTCATTGATGCGGCCGATGCTGTTTCCTTCACTAAGATGCAGATAAACGAGATTCTCTGTTTGTCCGGCATTGAGCAGGGCATTCATGATAAGCTGCGGAGTTTGTTGTCCGGGATTATATGGGATTTCATTTTCACAAGCCATAAAGAGTCCGGCGAAAGCTATATATATAATAAGGTGTAATTTAATTCTTGTTTTCATAATCTGGTATGGCTTTTAAAATTTATAGGTATAAGTCACAGAGGGTATGCAGGGTAATATAGTCAGTTTCTTGATAACAGTCTTCGACTTTTTCTCTGAGTTATATTGATCACCGTTTCCCTGATATATGCTGTTGTAAAAGTCATCGTAAATCAGATTGTAACCTTGTTCCCATTTGCTGTAAACCAGGTTGGGGTTCATAGCATTGTAGGCATTATAAAGGCTGATGTTCCAGGTACGTATGCCATGCTTGGTTTTCTTGTTGAAGTTGATACCCAGGTTTAGGCGATGACTGGCTGGCAGGCGATAGTTGTTGCGCCGGGAAATATAAGGAGCAGATTCTATATTGCCTTCGGGACGGATGATAATGGTTTCCCGTTCAGGCACTGTGATGCATCCCCCGGTATTGAATATCCATGAAGCTCCGACATCGATACGTTCGCTGAATTTATGATTCAAACACAGACTGATGCTGTGGCGGCGGTCATATTTATAAGGAAACCATTTACCCTGGCTGATGGCACCATCTTTGAAACGGTGATCGGTCTTTGCCAGTGTATATGCCAGCCAACCGGTAGTTTTTCCTAAAGTTTTTTGCACCATCATTTCCAGGCCAAAGGAACGTCCTTCACCCATTTCTACCTTTTCCTCCCAATTAGTGGAAGTGCCGAAAAAGGAAACGCCATCCTGATATTCCAGTATGTGACGCATTTGCTTATAATATCCCTCTATAGAGAACTCCCAGCCAGGTAGGTCTGTATAATAGCCTCCTAGAGAGTATTGATTGGCATACATGGGGCGTATATTTTTGGTAATTGGTACCCAAAGATCCGTAGGCATAGAGAAGGGAGTGGATGAAAGTAAGTGTACATATTGTGCCATACATGTATAGGATGCCTTGGCGGAGAATCCCTGTCCAAAGTTGTAGCGTGTGGAGAGGCGTGGTTGAATCGAACAGTAGTTCTTTCCTTGTGTAGAGAACAGAGATGCCCTTATACCGGCATTTAGACTGAGATGACTGTTCAGGTTGAGATTATCTTCAGCATAGAGTGATACCTCTTGTCCTCGTAGTACATGATTATTGCTGGCAGCATAAATTGTTTCTTCCTGTTGCTCTCCGTTTTCCACTTCCTGAGTCTTGGAAGTGGAGATGCCCGGGCGGAAAGTATGGTGGATATATTCTGCTCCAAACTTGATGTGATGCTCCGGCGCGGGTGTAAAATCGAAGTCCATGCGCGCACTCCAGTCACTGATACCTGAACGGAATTGGGATAAATAGCTATAACGATCTAATATCTGCCCCTGGTAGGTGCGCGTATCTTCCACATCCTGATTCAATTTCATCAGATAGTTATTGTAGGAAATAGTGGTGTTACAGAACAACTTACTATTGAATACGTAATTCCAACGGCCATAGGCGATAGTGTTTCCCCAGTTCAGATGACTGTCATCCTTATAATAGACTTTAGCTTCGTCGTTGTTCTGATAGTTATTGCTGTCAGTGGTATCAAAGTGGTAATGGTCCTTTCCTTTATAGAAACCAATGAAGAGGCGGCTGCGGTCATTGAATTTATGGTTCACTTTGGCATTGATGTCGTAAAAGTAGTAGTTGTATTTATCGGCGTAATAATCATCTTTATCCACTATGAGGTTTTTGAAGAAGGCGGTGTGCGTGGCACGTGCACTAAGACTGAAAGAGGTGTGTCCTTTCCAGATAGGTCCTTCAAAATGCAGTTTGTCGGTAAGTGTACCTACACTGAGTGCACCGTGGTAATGATGCATGTCTCCGTCGTTGGTACGTACATCGACAATAGAGGAAAGCCGGCCACCGTAACGGGCGGGAAAGGAACTCTTGTAGAGTGTAGTGTTTTTTACAGCTTCGGGAGTAAATACGGAAAACACCCCCAGAAGATGATCTGCGTTATATACCGGAATACCGTCCAGCAATATTAGGTTCTGGTCCGGTCCTCCGCCACGTACATATAAACCGGAAAAGCCTTCCGTTCCGGCTTGTACACCTGGCATTAACTGAATAGTTTTCAATATATCAGCCTCTCCCAGCACAGCCGGAGTATGTTGTATCTGTGCCATTGGAATTTCATGTGCTCCCATAGCAGTAGACTGAATGCCGGCCTCTTTCTTATCCGAAAGTACTATCACTTCCGCCAGTTCATTATTGCTGTCCAGGCGGACGTTGAGCACGGTGTCTTTATTCAGCGGGAACGAACTGTGCCAAGTTTCGTACCCTAAATACGAAAAACTTAAATCCGCATCTCCTTCCGGCAAAGTAAGAGTATAGAAACCGAAAGGATTGGTGGCAGTGCCTACACGCTGACGACTATCGAGGATATTGGCACCAATCAGTGTCTCGGAAGACACCCCGTCCGTCACATATCCGCTGATAGTGAACCGACGGCTTACGGTTTTCTGCGGCACGGGCCGCTTGTTTAGCAAAATATGTTTTCCGGAGACTTCGAAACCTATCGGTTGGTTTTCAAAGGCTTTCCGGAGAATTTCGTTAATAGTAAGGTCACGGACGGCCAGTGTGATGCGTCCATTCAGGCGTACTTCTTCTCCATATATGAAACTGTACCCGGTTTTTTGTTCCACTTGTTTCACGAACTCTTCCAGTGTAGCGTTTTGTAGTTTTATGCTGAAACGCGTTTGTGAAGGATTTGTCTTCTGTAGAACGCAGGTGGCAAATACGATTGTACTTTGTAGTGTACAGGTTGATAGGAGAACCGCTCCCACCAGGAAAAATTTCCTGATGGTGCGGGGTGAACAGATAGAGGATTTCATTCTAGTTTAATTTTTGTGTGATCATTATTATGTCATTAGTTTTTGTGTATTCAAACTTTTGATTGCGGCAAAGCAGCGAAAGAATATCTTCCAGTGTTTCGCCATCAGAGAAAGTAGCCGTCATGCGATAGTTCTGTAAGTCGGTGTCTTCAATACGAATATCTGTGTGGAAAGCGTTAGAAAGTTGTCGGATAATCTCTTGTAAAGGAATGCTTTTGAAAAGCAGTGTTCCGTTTCTCCAGATAATCTCTTCGGATGCATTATTTTCGGTATGTAGGGTCAGACTTTTCTTATCCTTATTATATATAGCGCTTTCATTGGGTGAGAGAATCAGACTCTTTTCTGTTTTACCGATGAGGCTGACAGAAACGGAACCTTCCAATAAAGTTGTTTTCACTTGCGTATCTTTGGGATAGGCTTCGACATTGAAATGTGTACCTAAAACCTGCACTATAATTGCACCGGCTTCCACTTTGAAAGGATGTGCTGCATCCTTGCTGACTTCGAAATAAGCTTCTCCTTGTAACTGTACTTTCCGGTCTTTTCCTCTGAAGCGTTCGGGATAAGTCAGAGAAGAATAGCGGTTCAGTACAATTTCTGTTTGGTCGGGCAGTGTTACGGTACGTGTTTCTGCCAATGTGGATACGGTTTGCAATGGTACTGGGGCGAACATATAGTATGCCCACCAGCCCAGTACACAAAGCACGGCGACAGCGGCTGCACCAGCCATTGTGTGCAATGAAAGGATGCGGCGTTGCAGATGCGGCAACCGTTTCTCAAGAAGTATCCAGCTATTGGCTTTCGAGAATCTTCCTCTCGGCGAACGGGTGGAGGTTGCGAGTTTATCGAGTATTTTTTCAAATTCTTGTTCCATGTTCTTATTCCTCTTTTCTATAAAGACAGGTAAAACGTAAAAACTCCCTATGCCGAAACTTCTTTTTTTGAAGAAGAAGTGCTAGCCGCTTCAGAATCATTCCATCATAGTCCTATACATGTATTAATCATGCGAATCAGAATTCAAATTATGTTCATTATTGACGGGTTATGAATCTTTTCACCACAGAGGACGCAGAGTTCACAGAGTTTTTAGGCTTCTAGTTCAGAGATAATTATAACCTCTGCGTCCTCTGCGTCCTCTGTGGTGAAATAATTCCTTTCTTTTCCGTTATGAGCCAAATGATTATTGTGGACTTAGATGGATAGTGATCTGTGTCTTTTTGCCTTCTTTATCCTTCGGGGTACAGACGATGCGGAATTCAGCTTTGTCTGTCACTCTCTTCGGATAGATCTTCACTCGTAGATTGGCTGATTTCTTCTTGGCAGGGATAATGACCGTCTTGTCTTCAAGACTGAAAATAACTGCTTTACCCGGCATGTTTATGCCATTAATGAGAACTTCTCTATCCTCATTTTTCTTTTCAGCGGCAATAATCTTTACGTCGAACTCTTCTGTGTCTTTGTTTTTGTCGAACGAATAGTTTTTGGTGGCTTTCTCAAAACCTACATACTCTTCGGGATAACTGGAACTGTTGTTACTGCATGCGGCAAGGATGAAGAGAAGCCCTGCGGTTCCTGCCATTTGTTTGCAAAATCTTTTCATGTCGTTTTAATTTTAGTTTAGTTTAATATAGTTCATGAGTAAAGACAGGAGCAGAAAAGAAACTCCCTATGGCAATAGAAACAAAAAGTGTTAATTAATCATGTGATAATTACTGTGGATGCATATTCCCTTTTGTACCATTCCTCCAGTCCTTTGATAAGTAGATATACTTTTTCCCCCTATCTTCATCGCCCCTTTCGGGTTGAGTTCTTCAGGCATGGGGATGAGCACTTCCGGAAGTGTGAAAATGTTACATGACGATGTCGGGGCGGAATATGGTAAAATCGGTCTGTACCCGCTCAGGAGATAGCTGTGGCACTACTTTTACAAGGCTACACCCTTTTCTTCGGATGGTGTAGCCATCGCCTCCAAAGGGTGTAGCCATCCGGGGGAAAAGGTGTAGCCCTGCCGGGAGGATGGTTTACTAACACCGGGGATTGATGAATGTTGTTTGACAAAGCTCTATTTATTAGAGCAGTATTTCTTTCAATCGAATGGTTGCTTTCTGCAATTGCGCATCCACCGTTTTTGTACTGATACCCAACTCTTCTGCTACTTGTGCATAGGTTTGTTTTTCTTCACGGATGCGGATAAAGACTTCACGGCAACGTTCCGGTAGTCGGTCGAGAGCTTTTACATAGCGAGCAAAAAGCTCTTCGCTGATCAGAGTATCTTCAGGAGATACAGCTTGACCGGAGTGTTCTTGTAGGGTTTCTGTTGATAGGGTGGGGCGGCGCTCCTCTTTTTCTATATAGTTGAGAGAGGCATTCTTTACGAGTATGAAACAGTAATCTTCGATATTGGTAATTTCTAATAGTTGCTTACGGTGTTCCCAGAGTTTCATGAAAACATCGAGCACAATTTCTTGCGACCATTCTTCGTGGTGAGTGTAGTAATAAGCGATACGGAACAGACGGTCATACGTCATGTCATAAAAATCCCGGAAAGCAGTTTGGGAATCCTGCTCGCTCATTTTCCGTAGATACCTTCTGACTTCCTGTTCTGTCATATTGCCGTTTCATATAGCTATGGGGCAAAGGTAGTGGTTTTATTTAGAATTTCCTATTTTGGGCAATGGTGTCTTTTAGAATATATATTGAAGCATGTAATAAGTTCTCGCAGAACTTGGAACATTTAAAATGGTAAATTTACCATCCAAATCAGTTACAATACCTGTTTTTGTACCTTTGATTAATACGGTAGCTCCTACAACAGGTTCATTGTCTTCCTCAAAAATGACGACTCCTGTCACTTTTAATGTTTGTGCACTGAGTAGACCTACCCCTGTGAACAGGTAGATCAATAGCAACATCAATTTTCTTTTCATAAGTACTTCTCTCAGAATTTAAGTTTAAAACAAGGTTATCAGATTGCGTTATTATTCTGCGTATTGACTCGCGCGTTTTTTTATTGCGTTTTGAATAGCGTATATAATAGCGTGTTTATTCGTATTTTTAATAATTTGCAAAGATAAACACATCTTTTTAAGTACAAAGTAATTATTGTTATTTTTTGTAAATACAGTTGTGGTTGATGAATGTTCATAATGAGAATGCAATTGCGTTATATGTTGTTTATTTGTGTTGGCATTGTGTTTGTATATTGGCGTTATATGGTAATAGCTTACAAAATGATTTTATGTTTGATCATAAATAATAATTTTGCATTTCGGTATATAGATTTCGTGATATAATTTTAATAAAAATATTATTCAGCTAAATTAAACACATTTAGAATGTAGGAACAAGATTTATCTGCTTTTCTGTACGCCTTATAAATAGAATGTTCCAAGTTCTGCGAGAACTCTACAGATTTCTTTTGTTGGTATGCAAACACAAGAAGTTCCTATTAAATCCGGGTTGATAAAGGTTCTGTTGAAGCCTGATGCAGAAGTACTTGATGAGGTCGTTATTACAGGTATGACTAAGGTTGATAAACGCTTGTTTACAGGTGCTGCCGACAGATTAACGGCTGCCGATGTTAAACTCGATGGTTTAGCTGATATTAGTCGTGGCTTGGAAGGACGCTCTGCGGGAGTATCGGTACAAAATGTTTCGGGTACATTCGGTACTGCGCCTAAAATCCGTGTGCGTGGTGCTACGTCAATCTATGGAAATTCAAAACCCTTGTGGGTGGTCGATGGTGTTATTATGGATGATGTTGTGGAGGTGAGTGCCGACCAGCTTTCATCGGGTGATGCCGTGACTCTGATCAGTTCTGCTATAGCCGGGCTAAATGCCGATGATATAGAGAGTTTCCAGATACTAAAAGATGGTTCGGCTACTTCTATCTACGGAGCACGTGCTATGGCTGGTGTGATTGTTGTTACCACTAAAAGAGGTAAAGTCGGAACCAGCAAACTAAGCTATACGGGGGAATTTACAATGAGAATGAAGCCTTCTTACCGTGAATTTAATTTGATGAACTCTCAGGATCAGATGGGAATTTATCAGGAAATGAGAGATAAAGGATGGCTTAACTTCGCAAGTGTATACCGGGCTTCCAATAGTGGCGTGTACGGCAAAATGTTTCAATTGAATAACTGGTATGACAAAACGAACGGACAGTTTGGACTTGCTCACACGCCTGAGGCACAGAATGAATATTTACGTGAGGCTGAAATGAGAAATACCGACTGGTTTGACATGCTTTTCAGTAATTCTGTTATGATGAACCATTCTGTTAGTTATGCAATGGGAAATGAAAAGTCAACCTCTTATGTGTCGGTAAGTGCTATGAATGATCCAGGATGGATGATTAAAAACAAAGTACAGCGCTATACGGCTAATCTGAATAATAGCTATAACATACTGAAGAATCTTTCTCTTAATGTGATTGCCAATGCATCTTATCGTAAGCAGGAAGCTCCCGGCACATTGGGACAAAGCATGGATGCTGTCCGGGGTGAGGTTACACGTGGATTTGATATTAACCCTTATAGTTATGCATTGAACACTTCCAGAACATTGGACGCCAATACCTATTATATGCGTAACTATTCGGATTTTAATATCTTCAATGAATTGAATACAAATAACATTTCATTGGATGTAGTAGACCTGAAATTTCAGGGCGAAATGAGATGGAAGATTTTACCTAAACTGGAAGTCAGTGCTTTAGGAGCGTTGAAATATTCCTCAACTTCACAAGAACATAAGATACGGGAAAATTCGAACCAAGCTTTGGCTTACCGTGCTATGGGAGATGCCACTATTATCAATAGTAATTCATGGCTTTATAAAAATCCTGATGATCCTTATGCATTGCCGGTAACTATTCTTCCTAAGGGTGGTTTCTATAATACCACTCAATATAAGATGTTGAGTTATGACTTCCGTGCAGCTGTGTCATGGAATGATGTTTTCAAAGACATCCATATCGTAAATGTATACGGCGGTATGGAAGCAAATGCTCAAGACCGTTCCAGTAACAACTTTGATGGTTGGGGGATGCAATATGACAATGGGGAAATTCCGTTTTTTGATTATCTTGCATTTAAGAAAATGCGTGAAGGTAACTCCGATTATTATAGTTTGAGCAATACTAAAAAGAGAAATGTGGCTTTCTTCGGAACAGCAACTTATTCTTATAAAGGACGCTATACTTTGACGGGAACAGGACGTTATGAAGGTTCCAATCGCTTGGGTAAGTCCCGTTCAGCACGCTGGTTGCCTACTTGGAACATTGCGGGCGCATGGAATATGCATGAGGAAGAATTCTTTAAAGATTTAGAACCTGCTTTATCACATTTTACCCTGAAGGCTTCTTATAGTTTAACGGCGGATGTCGGTCCGAGTAATGTATCCAATTCTTTGGTAATCATTCAGAGCTATACCCCCTGGCGTCCGTCGGCAGGTGTAGCGGAATCGGGGCTGAAAATTGAAGATTTGGAAAATTCTGATTTGACTTATGAGAAAAAACATGAGCTGAATATCGGTCTGGATATGGGATTTCTTGATAACCGGATTAATGTGGAAGCGGCTTGGTATAAGCGTGATAATTACGATCTGATTGGCATTACTACTACACAGGGAGTGGAAGGGCAGACTCAGCGTTATGCCAATGTCGCTTCTATGAAATCTCATGGCTTTGAAGCGTCTTTATCCACCAGAAACATTGAAACAAAAGACTTTAAGTGGTCTACCGATTTTATTTTCGGGTATAGCAAGACGGAAGTTACCGACTTTAAATCCCGTTCAACCGTATTTTCTCTTATTGCCGGAGTAGGTTTTGCACGCGAAGGCTATCCCTCAAGAGGATTGTTCTCTATTCCATTTGAAGGACTTGATGAAGATGGATTCCCGACCTTTATGTTTGGTGACAAAAAGATAACCAAGAAGAATTATGGTTCCTTGAATTTCCAGGAGTCGGAGAATGTTGATTTCCTGAAATACGAAGGTCCGTCAGATCCCACTATAACCGGTAGTTTTGGTAATATTTTCACGTATAAGAACTTCCGTCTGAATGTATTCATCACTTATTCCGCAGGAAATAAAGTACGGCTTGATCCCGCATTCAAGAGTTCTTATAGTGATTTGGACGCAACCCAGAAGGATTTTAAGAATCGTTGGAGACTGCCGGGCGACGAGATGTATACCGATATTCCGGTCATAGCCAGCTCATTTGAAAATAAACAGTATGGCAATCTGAATTATGGTTACAATGCCTATAACTATTCAACTGCTCGCATTGCCAAAGGTGATTTTATCCGGTTGAAGGAAGTGTCCCTCTCTTATGATTTCCCACGCTCTCTTTTGAAAGGAACAGCTATCAGCAATGCTTCAGTGAAACTACAGGCCACCAACTTGTTTTTGCTTTATGCAGACTCAAAATTGAACGGACAGGATCCTGAATTTTTCCGTTCGGGTGGTGTGTCGGCTCCTGTGCCCAAGCAATTTACATTAACTTTAAGATTAGGATTTTAAATATCAGAACTTATGAAAACAAAAATAATAATTATATCTCTGCTGGCTGTTCTTTTGGGAAGTATCACTTCTTGTGACGGCTTTCTGGATACAATGCCTGACAAGCGTGCCGAAGTAAATTCTTTGCAAAAGGTAAAAGATCTTTTGGTGTCGGCTTATCCAAAATCTTCTGCATTACTGATGGAAGAAATGATGTCGGATAACCGGCAGGATAATGGAGATAAATATAGCTTGCCGAATAACAAAATGATACAGTCATTTCGTTGGGAAGATATAACTGACGTTGATCAGGATACTCCTGGCTATATGTGGGATGGGTGTTATATGATAATCGCAGCTGCTAATCAGGCTTTGGTTGCCATCCGGGAATTGGGTGAGCCGGAAGAAGCGTTGCCATATAAGGGTGAAGCGCTGATTTGTCGTGCTTACGGACATTTCTTGTTAACTAATGTTTTCTGTATGGCTTATGGCAATGATGCCGATAAGGATTTAGGTGTACCTTATATGACCGCTCCGGGAACTTCTATTGGCGTCAAGTATGAAAGAGGAACTTTAAAAGAGACTTATGAGAAGATAGATAAAGACATCGAAGAGGCTCTTCCTTTAATAAGTGATGAAGCGTACACTGTTCCGCTCTATCATTTTAACAAAAGAGCGGCATACTCATTTGCAGCTCAGTTCAATCTATTCTACAATCAATATGAGAAGGCAATAAAATATGCTACGGAGGCTATTGGCGAAGATCCCGGTAGTTTATTACGGAATATGAACGGATATAGTCAGTTCCCCAGTTCTAAAGAATATACGTTAGCTTTTATTGATAAAGATGAACCGGCCAACCTGATGCTGATAGGGGCACTTTCAAGGTGGGGAACTCAATATACCAATCAGAGATATGGGCATAACCGGACATTGTGCGAAGGGGAAACCATCTGGTCGCCTGCGGCATGGGGACATCTTATGGCTTATGATAAAGTTTTGGGATATGGAGATCAGTCAATCTTTGTTCCGAAAATGGATGCTATATTCGAAACTACCAATGCTGTATTGAACACCGGTTATTACCGGCAAGTGATATTTGCTTTTACCAGTGATAAAACGCTTCTCAATCGCGCTGAGGCTTATATATTGGCTAAACAATATGATAAGGGGGTGAGAGACTTGCAGTATTGGTGTAAAGCTAAAGTAGCAGCGCAAATACCGGATATGGAAAGCCTGAACACATTTTATGAAAAGACTGTTGATCCAAAAACAAACGGAAAGCCGTTGAATCCGAAATTTGATATAGAGTCGGGCTTGCAGACCAATCTGTTGAAAGCCGTGTTACATGCCCGCCGTATAGAAACAGTTCATGAAGGTGAACGGTGGCTGGATATCAAGCGTTTTGGCCTTAAAATTACGCGTGAACTTTATGGAGAATCTCCTATTGTACTGGAATCTCACGATTTGAGAAAAGCTATACAGATACCGGCAGCAGTTGTATCAGCCGGTATGGAAAGAAATCCCAGATAATTAAACCGCTAAAAAACGAAGATTTATGAAAAATTGGTATATATATATATTGATGCTTATATTCGGAATGGGTTTCTCGGCCTGTGACGACAATGAGCCGGATAAGGATAATAGTATTTTTGATACTTCGGAGGCAGAACGTAATGCCTTTGACAAATGGCTGAAAGTAAACTATGTGGATACCTATAATATTGATTTCATCTATAGGATGGAGCATATCGAATCTGACTATTCGCATAATCTGGTTCCTACGGATTTTAAACTTAGTGTCAAACTGGCTAAGATAGTGAAACATGCCTGGCTGGAAGTTTATGATGAAGTGGGAGGTATTGACTTTACACGTGCCAATGCCCCTAAAGTGATTCATCTGATTGGTTCGGCGTCATGGGACAAAACAACTTATACCTTGGGAACGGCTGAAGGCGGATTGAAAGTTACCCTTTATATGGGGAACTGGCTTGACCCCACTAATGTGAACGAGCTGAATGAATATTATTTTAAGGTGATGCACCATGAGTTTGCGCATATCTTGCATCAAAAGAAGGCATATACGGTAGAGTTTGATAAAATCAGTGCCGGAAACTATGTGCCTACAGGATGGCAAAACCGTAGTCTTGAAACTGTTGCTCCACTGGGATTTGTCACGCCGTATGCCGGTAGCCAGCCTCGTGAAGATATCGCTGAAGTAACAGCCTGTTACCTGACTTATCCAGCTGAGCAATGGGACGAGGTAATAGCACTCGCTGGTGATAAAGGGAGTGCCATCATTTACCAGAAACTGGATATCGTAAGGAAGTATATGAAAGAATCCTGGAGCATCGATATTGAACAACTGCGTAGTGTAATTAGCAGGCGTTGCGCTGAGATAAGTGAACTCGATTTGGATAATATTTAATAATTAAAATATGAAAAAAATAATATATACATTTTTTGTTTTCTCCATACTTCTGAGTTCGTGTGTGCAGGATGTGGACGACGTATTTGATGAACCATCATCGGTGCGTGTAGAGAAAGCATTGGCTGAGTATCAGACTTTATTGAAAAGTGCAGAATATGGGTGGGCTATGGAATATTATCCTTCGTCTACCCAAGCCTATGGAGGGTATCTTTTTACTATGAAATTTAAAGATGGTGATCAGGTTACAGTATCTACTGATGCATTTGAGGAGGCTGAAAAAGAAGTAACCAGTCTTTATTCCTTGAAAAAAGATATAGGCCCGACATTAAACTTTGATACATATAATGAATTGTTCCATCATTTTTCTGATCCGGACATCATAGACGGAGGTGGAAAAGGTAAAGGGTATGAGGGCGATTATGAATTTATATTTCGGTCGCATACCGATAATGAAATTATTCTTAGAGGAAAAAAGACAAATAATGTCATAAAAATGACGCGTCTGACTGAACCTCCGATGACGCTTTTGGACAAAACGGTTAAGTTGTCGAAAGAAACGTTTACAACCACATATACGGCCAGTATTGGCGGAAAGACGTTTGTCGTTCCGATGGAAGACCATGTATTTCTTTTCAGTTATGAGACTGAAGGTAAGAAGACTGAGTCAGTATCGGGGCCATATATTTTCACTGCTACCGGTATTAAATTCTATGAACCGATAGAAGTGATGGGGAAGACATTGGAAAACTTCACGTGGGATAGTGCGACTAAAACGTTTACTTGTACTGATCAGGGAGCCACCGATGTTAAGCTCACGGCAAATGAATTGCCGGAGGGATATATGAAGTATAAGGATTTTTTGGGATCATGGGACTTTGTATATGCTGGAGGAAGAATACCGGTGATTCTTGAAGAGGAAAGTCAGACATCATTCCTGATGGTCGGGTTTAATCCGAATTACAAACTGCTGGTGAATTACGATAAGAGTGTCGGAGGAATTCGAATTATGTCACAGAAAGTGGGTAATGCCGGCAGTAATGAAGTATGGTTATGTGCTTGGGATGCCAATACCGGTAGTTTGTTTAAAAATACTGCACTCGGGGTTGCAAGTAAACCAAGAGTGGATACGGAGGATATTATAATAGATTTAGAAAGTTATGGCGTTTGGGCTGATCATGAAGTTAATTCACTCATAGTATGGGAAATGAAAGGTAATGAGTATGTCGGTGAATTTAAGCAATGGGGAACTTCCCGATATGCCGGACCTTTGAGCATGATTAAAAAATAAATAAATGGAAAGTTGTATGAGAAAGTTAGTGAATATATTAATTCTGGCACTTTGCACAATGGTTGTAGGGTGCAGCGACGATGATGATGCGGTAAAAAGCCCCGAATTGACTGTGATAAGTACAGAAGCCCAGTTTACATATAAAGGTGGCACCGGCTTGATTAAAGTACTTGCTACTTCGGAGGTAGAGGCTACTGCGGCTGATTCATGGTGTCATATATCTGTATCAGGACAGGATATTAGCTTATCGGTAGATTTGAACAATTCAATCTCAAGTCGTACGACGATGGTTACTATTCGTTCTGCCAATGAAAAGAAAGAGGTCCCTGTTACACAGTTAGGTGATACTTTTATCTGTACCTTGAAAGATGTAACATTTGCGCCGGCAGGAGGAGATGCAGCTTTTTCTTTGGATACAAAACGGGATATTAAAGTGACAGTACCCCAATGGATTACCTACCGGAGGGATGAAAATCAGATAATATTTACCGCGCCCGCTATTCAAGATGGAGGATATAGGACAAGTATGGTGGTTATTGATGATGGTAATGTGGCGTATACCGCGGAATTTACACAAATGAATTTGAACGGTATTTATGATATGCTGTATACAAATAATGGTAAGCGATATGCTGCACTTTGTAAAGTTGAATCAACAGGGATTGCTAATGTATATCAACTGACGACGAATGGGATGCCGGTGGATGCATCTTTCCTGGCAACTTATAATGAAGGTTATTTTATTATCTCATTTGGACAATATCTGGGAGATATTTCTCCATATAAAGTTTATCTGTGTGCTTATGACAATGCCGGGACACTTGGATGGGGAACAACTGTACAATATGTTGCTCCTATAGCTACGGATGAAAATTATAATATGATTTTTGTTTTTGCTGACAATGGTACATGGGCAAAACAGCATGTGGATGGATTCTACTATGGTAAATTCACTGGAACCCCTTCAAATAGTACATATAAGGGTGGCTATGGTACTGCTACTGACATTGTTATGCAAACTCATTTTACAGAAAATACGGATTAAATATTTTTAGTTTGTGATTTTTACATTAATTGCTTAGAAGCCGTATCCGTGATGGATGCGGCTTTTAAGCAATTATTCTATTATCAATAAATCGCTCATGATACCATCTGAGATGAAAATACCCTCTCTGGTTAGCTTTAACCGATCGTTATGCAACTCTAATTTCCCATTTTCCAGATAAGATCTGGCTTGTTCCAAACAATATTTCGAGAGTCGGTCGCCGAACTTCTTTTTTAGCTCTTCAGTTGATATTCCCCACATTGTGCGCAGACCTGTGATGATGTATTCATTGTAGCGGGTTCGTGTGTCCAGTTGTTCTGTTTCGTGTTGGCGTTGTCCTTGTTCTACTGATGAAAGATACTGATTTAGTGAAGCTACATTCCATTCGCGCGAGCCTCCATCAAAGGAATGTGCGGACGGGCCGCATCCTAGATAAGGGATACCTTGCCAATAAGAAGTATTATGTCGGGAATACATTCCCGGTTTGCAAAAGTTGGAAATTTCATAATGCTCGTATCCGGTGGCAGAAAGGGTATCTATCAATGTGGAGAAGAAGTTCAGACTACTATCCTCATCCACTTGAGATACCGAGTGTTGTTGCAGCATTTTGTAAAGGGGTGTACCTTCCTCGTAAATCAGATGGTAGGCTGAAATATGCTCTACATCAAGACTGACAGCCTGCTGTAAATCTTGTGTCCAGCGTTGGTCGGTCTCTCCGGGCAAGCCATAAATTAAATCGATGCTGATATTTTGAAAACCTGCTTGTCGACAGTGTTTTACTGCTTCTATGGCTTGTGTGGCATTGTGCCGTCTGTTCAATAATTGCAGTGTTGCATCATCAAAAGTTTGTATTCCCATGCTGATGCGGTTGAACGGTAGAGTGTGCAACATTCCGATATATTCTTCCGTAAGGTCATCGGGATTTGCTTCAAGAGTTATTTCTGTTGCTTCCCTCGTTCCGTAAACCTGTTCAATCGTTTTGAAAACCTCCTTAAAGTCTTCCTCCGATAACTGTGACGGTGTACCTCCACCGAAATAAATGGTTTCAACAGCTTCCCCTTTCAGATATTCCTTGCGTTCCGTCAACTCCCGGCAAAGGGCACGGATATATTGCGATTTCAATTCCGAACGTGTAGTGGAATAGAAATCGCAATAAATGCAACGTGTCTTGCAGAAGGGGATATGTATGTAGATGCCTGCCATAATTATATTGTTTCTGTAGAAGAGCTTTCGTAGCTCTTACTTTGGCGGCAAAGATAACTATTCCTTCCGAAACTTATGTCAGGAGAGAGAAACCGTCTTTACCGTCCCGTCAGAGAAATAAATGGTTATAGTGTCTCCGGTCTGTTTGAAGGACTTTACAGGTGTCAGTTCCTTTTTAGTAAATGACTTGCCACTCTTTTTCCATAATTGCAGTGTGATAAAGACTTTATCACCGGAATGAGTAGCGGCAGCATTGATTACTGAGCATTTGTTACTGACCGGATGGAGCCCTTCAGTCTGTACGAATTCCACTTCCGACCAACCCTGTAGATTGATAAGAGCCGTTTGATAGGCACCATTATCCATGCAGTAGGCGGTGTATCCTCCGGCCTTTTGCTCCTTTGTAACAATGGGATTGCCTAGCTCCGGAAGAGAATAGTGTCCATAACGTAATTCTGTTGTAAGTGGAAAAGAAACCTTGTCCACACGAAGTATACCGTTAGGAAGCGGAATATCTGCCAGACGGAATCTGATTTCCGGGTTTGTTTCAAGTTCTGCATCCCGGTAGTAAATTCCGTCTTCAAACTTTTTGAATGTATAGAGGCGTAGCACTTCCCATTCTTGTTTGTCATTCAGTACGGCATAGTTCATGGATACTTTGCCATCCGGGCTGTCTGCCATCCAGGGGAATGCCGTGTTGTAGGACAGTTTGTTATAATTCTCGGTAGAACGGAATTTCTGCCAGTCTTTGGCAACCGTTTCATGGCACCATGCACGTATTTCCGAGGTGCCGCTATTGGGATAGTTGGTCACTAAAGTGTTGGAACCTTCCATAAACTTATTGTATACTTTGCCGGATTGAAGTTCTTTTTCCCAAGCTCCGTTATTCTCAATAGCTGTCCAGAACGGATTATCAGCAGGCAATAATAATCCAAGGAACGCTTTCCCCATCCAGTAAACGCTGCCACGACAACTATAAATCTGTACGGCAGGCTCAAAAGCCCCATAAAATCCCAGTGTTGGTACCCGGTCTTCCATTAATGCAGGATTTTCAAGGAACTGGAGCAAGGTGGAAGAGGCAATGCGGCGCATCCAGCCATAGTTGATAGACGGATCATTGAGCCACCCCATCAAAGGGAAGGGTACAGCGGCAGCTATACGGTACGTAATACTGCGTCCATACATATTCATTTTTCCATCTTCGGCAAACATATAGGGATAGTTAGGGACCAGGTCACGGAAGTTTCTGACAAACTGTCGTCCGGCTTCCGGATTGAACTTCTCACCGTAGTAATGCGCCCAAATCATACCATACATCTGAAAAGCCCACATACTATAATAATCATAGGCCGGACTATCATTATACCATCCATATCCACGATATTGTGCCAGTGATTTTTGCAGCAATTCATCCATATAACCGTCTTTGACTTCATAACCTTGATCTTTGAAGAAAGACATGACGAATATATTGAAGAAGCGCCAGTTAGAACCGATTGTAGGTCCGTTACCATAACTAAGCATTAATGCGGCAAGATCATCTTTCTCCTTTTGTGTCAATGGTTCCCAGATAATCTCAGGCATTACGGTAAGTGACAAGGCAAGTGCTCCGAATTCTACAAGCGTCTGGCTTGCCCCACCTTTGAGGTGTTGAATATATCCGGACTTAGACGGATCACTCATATTGCGTAACTGTTGCCGGTAATAATCTCCGACTTTGATTCCATTCAGTACCAGATCCGGATTTTCTTTTAGTAGCGGGATTGCTACGAACATGGTGCGGCAAAGTCCCTCCAAATTCTCCGTTTTGTTAGGTTTTCCATCTGTTGGATAACTCTTTCCCGGCTGTTTCGGGAAGTGCATCGGATCATCCGGTGTGTGGATGTAACTGAATGCTCCGTCCAGTAAATAGGTTGCAGCGTCAAGCCAATGTTGGCGAGTCATACCGGTGAGAGGGCTCAACTTGTAGTCCGGTTGTACTAAATGAAATACGGAATCATTTTTAGCCTGTGGCAAGGAGGCATTTACTTTTAATGAAACTAATAAAGTAAATAGTAATAATCCTCCGGTCATTTTTGAGAATACAATTTTCATCATTGCGTGTGTATTACATGGTAAGAATATTCTTATTTATTTTTCTCTGCAAAGAAAAGGTATTCTTTGCAATATAAACGGCTACTTTAGTGCCAAAAAGGGTGAAATTTAGGTCAATATTGTCTTTTTGAGCTTATCTGCTCCTTACCCGAGCCGTATCCGGACCGTACTTGCTCCGTACGTTCTTCGGTCAGAAGTACCTCTGTACGGAGAAACTACGGACTTGGTACGGAGCAAGTACATCCCGGGTACGTCCCGATATAGAATTATTGGAATATAATATTACCAATGGATAAGATACTTTTAGATATATTTACGTATATTTGTCGGGCGTTATTAATTATATTTAAAACGGAGTAAACCATGAAGGTAATGCTTACTATGAAAGAAAAAATCTGGAGTTTTGTATTTTGCTTTGGAATATTTTTCCCTTTGATATGTCAGGCTATCACAACACCTAAACCAACTACTTTGGTGTTTAAGTCTTCGTCCATATTGAACAGTTTGCCCAGTAAAGATGTGCAATCTGTCTATCAGGATCGCGACGGATATATCTGGATATCTACCCGTAATGGCCTTTTCCAATATGATGGTTATTCTCTTACTACTTATAAATCCAATCTTTTTCGCACTGATTTGCTGACCAATAATAATGTTTTCTGTGTGGCAGAGGATGCAAAACACCGTCTTTGGATTGGTACTTACAGTGGTCTGAATGTTTTGGACAAGAAAACGGGTGCGATACGGAAAATAGATCATCCGGAGATGAATGGTAATAGTATCCCTCAAGTACTGATAACCAGTGATGAACGTATTCTGTTTGCAACAGATTGGGGAGTGTATGAGTACCAGGAAGATAAAGATGATTTCTTATGCCATGGTGGCGAAAATACAGGGAATGTGATGCCCAGGGCTGCCATCAAATCTCTGTTTGAAGATGACCGGGGAGATATTTGGATTGGAACATGGGATGCAGGGTTGTATCGTTATGAGAAGAAAACCGGGAAATATTTCAGATACCCGCGGTTGAATGAACAAAACTCTGCTCATTATGTATTTCAGGACAGTCAAAAGAATATTTGGGTAGGTACTTGGCGTGGTGGTTTGGTTTTGTTGAAAGATGCCTACCAGCCGGATAAGACCACTTGGATTACTTATAGGTATGATGAAAAGAACCTTGCCGGTATCTCAGATGATATTATCTATGCTTTATCCGAAGATCTTAATACTCATTCTTTATGGGTAGGAACCCGTAAAGGGCTCAGTGTACTTCCGTTGACAGGGAATTACACAGGTGCTGAGACTTTCAGTAATTATTATCCCAGTGAATCGGATAGTTCTATAGCCAGTGATGAAGTGGCTTCCCTTTTGCGTGATCGCCAGGGGCTGATGTGGGTAGGTATGATTGGTGGAGGTGTAAACAAAGTGAGTACTCGGAAAGCTGATTTCTATTGGGATCAGTTGTTGGAAGTCAAACGAATGCTGAAGACTACTTCTGTTCGCAGTATTTTGGTGGATGATGAAGGATTGCTCTGGCTGGGAATAGGAACTTATGGATTGGGGGTGAAGAACCGTCAAACCGGGAAATTCACTTATTATACCCAAATGCCTGAATTCGATCGTTATCGTGGTATTTCTACGGTAATGTCTATGATGCAACATTCCGTTACGGGACATATTTGGATTGCGGCTTATGACGGAGGAGTTTATGAGGTAGATAAGAAGGCGCCTGTGGCACAGAGGGTGAGGAACTATTATGCTCAGGATGCGCCGTGGTTGGCAGGTTCCTGTGTTTTTCATATCTATGAAGACTCAAAGCACAACCTTTGGTTTGCTACGCGTAATGGAGTTTCAATGCGTACAGTGAATGGAGAAGCGGTGCGGCTGGATACTTTGCAAGTAGGAAATAGCCAGATGAGAAACGTTCCGACTATGTATATGACCGAAGGAAATGACGGAGATATGTGGGTGGCTTCCAATACACACGGAGTTTTTCGGCTTCATTGTGATGAAAAAGGGAGTTATACCGTTTCATGTTATTCTGCTACGAATGGAAAGCTCAACAGTGTGTATGCCGATTGTCTTTACACAGATGCCAAAGGACGCATTTGGGTAGGAACAGGAGGCAGTGGATTGAATCTGTATGATGAAGCAACCGATACTTTTCTTCCGGTACATGCGAAATGGAATCTTCCGGGAGATGCGGTTGTCAGTATCAGGAGTGATAAAGAGGGTGATTTATGGTTGGGTACGAATGCCGGATTGATAAAACTTGCCCTATCGGATAACTTGGAAAGTGCCACATTCCGTTTGTACACCACAGTAGATGGTTTGCAGGACAATATATTTATTCGTAGTGCCCAGGCGGTTGCAGCTGACGGTGAAATGTTCTTCGGCGGACACCGGGGATATAATAGTTTTTATCCTGAGAATCAGCAGGAACAGCCTTTTTCTTCTTCTGTGATAGTGACTGACATTAAGATTTTCAATCAGTCATGGGGAAATCTGCCAGCTAAAGAGCGAATGGAGATTTCACAACTTTCACCCGCTTTTGCAGATGAGATACAGCTGGACTATTGGCACAATAATTTCAGCATCGAATTTTCAGCATTGGAGTATGCCAATCCGGATAGAAACCAGTATGCTTATCAGCTGGCAGGTTTCGATTCTGACTGGCAATATACGGGTGGGTCCAAGCGTTTTGCTTATTATAATAACCTGAAGCCCGGAACTTATACTTTCCAATTGAAAGCTTCTAATGCCAATGGCATTTGGGATGATGAGATGCTTCGGATGAAAGTCGTTATTTTGCCGCCTCCCTGGAAAACATGGTGGGCTTACACCTTATATATTATATGTGTTTGTGCTATTATCTATTATACTTTCCGGGTGATACGTAATCGAATCCGTTTGCGAAATGCCCTGCATTTGCGTGAGATGGAGCAAGCTAAGGCAGAAGAGGTTAATCATGCTAAATTACAATTCTTTACTAATATTACTCACGAGCTACTGACTCCGTTAACCATTCTTTCTGCTTCGGTGGATGAGCTGAGACGGACCGCACCCACGTATAAGGAGCAATATAGAGTGATGAATAACAATATCAATCGACTGATACGTTTGCTGCAACAAATCCTTGAATTTCGTAAGTCGGAGACAGGAAATCTTAAGCTGCGGGTTTCCGAAGGTGACCTTACGCAATTTGTACATCGCAGTCTTGATAGCTTCCGCCCGTTGATGAAGAAGAAAGATATTCAGTTTCAGATTTCATGTTCACCCGATCCTTTCAACGCTTATTTTGATCCGGACAAACTTGATAAGATACTCTATAATTTACTGTCTAATGCTTCTAAATATAATCGTGCCGGTGGTCTGGTCAGTGTGGAACTGTCTGAAAATGAAGATCGGACAGCACGGTTAGTGGTGAAAGACAATGGCCCCGGCATATCAGCAGAAGCCCAGAAGAACCTTTTCAAACGCTTTTATGAAGGAGATTACCGGAAGTTCAAGACTATTGGAACCGGCATCGGTTTGTCATTGGTTCGCGATTTGGTAGTGCTGCATCATGGCACTATTACGGTAGAAAGTGAAGAAGGGAAAGGTACATTGTTTATTGTAAACTTCCCAGTTCTTCGTAATTCGTATGCGGAAGAAGAAATAGAAGAAAGTCTGCCGGCAGATGCGGAAGAAGCTAAGAAAGAACTGTTATCAGATGAGTTTGGCGAAAATGTCTCTGATGATGATAGTGAGGAACAAGCCGAACCGACTGCTATCCGGTCTTCGTACTCTTTACTGATTGTTGAGGACAATGAAGAGTTATTGCAGTTAATGACGAAATTGTTGGGTGCGGATTATATGGTTTACACAGCTAATAACGGTAAGGAAGCTATAGATGTGGTAGAGCAGGAAGAGATTGATCTGATTGTTTCTGACGTAATGATGCCTGAGATGGATGGCATTGAGTTCTGCCAGTATATTAAAAATAAGTTTGAAACATCCCATATTCCTGTAGTTTTGCTGACGGCTAAGAATAAGGAGGAAGACCGGGTTGAGGCTTATGAGTCCGGTGCTGATGGCTTTATCAGTAAACCTTTCAATCTGAGTGTTCTCCATGCACGCATCTCCAACTTGCTTCGAAGCCGTGAACGTATGGGAAAGGATTTCAAGAAACAGTTGGTATTTGAAGCCAAAGAGTTGAATTACACCAGTGTTGATGAGGATTTCCTGCAACGGGCTATTGATTGTGTGCATCGTCATTTGGATGATCCGGATTTTGATCAGGCGAAGCTGTTGGAGGAGATGTATATGGCTAAATCGACTTTCTTCAGGAAGTTGAAGTCATTGACCGGTCTTACTTATGTTTCCTTTATCCGGAATATTCGTATGAAAGCAGCTTGTCGTATAATGGAAGAGAAGAAGAATATTCGTATTTCAGAATTGGCGTATGCTGTGGGTTATAATGATCCGCGTTATTTCAGTAATAGTTTTAAGAAAGAGTTTGGTATGCAACCTTCCGAATATATGGAGCGCTTTACTTCGAATGGCACAGTGGAAGATGATGTTCCGGAAACATAGAGCATATATTTATTAACCATCTTGTCTTTTATACTGCAAGAACAACTTTCGGAAAATGGAATGTTGTTCTTGCAGTCTTATTGTGTTGCTTACTCATTTATTCGTTTTATACATTTCTTTTAAAACTCTCTCACATTTGAAAACTTATGTAGAATAATGTTTCATTTCATGTAGAAAATTGTGTCATGAGACAAATTAGCATCTGTTTGGGCTGTTGTAGAAGGCATATTGCTTTTTGCCCTCCTACTTTTGTGTCGCAATCAAGAATGAAAATGATAGGGATTTTTTTAGTTCTTGTTGTAAATAACAAACCAATGTTTAATCTTAAAATTAATGAGAAACATGAAAAACAAAAGAAGCAAATTGATTACAGTACTTTTTGTTGCTGCAATGTCTGTTAGTCTTTTTACAGGGTGTAGTAATGATGCTACAATTACTGGATTGGATGAAGGTGCATTGCCTGAATTGGCATCCGACACAAGGGCTGTTACAGATGAGTTGATCGAATCAGATTCAATCAGTAACTTTAGTTTATTAGCTGCAACTGAATATAGTGATGCAGAGTTGAAAAAACGCATAAGGGATGGATGGTGGCGTCAATATGCTAATACAACAGAGGATGGAAAAACAACTCCAGAAATGTGGGAACGTACTGATTATACTCAAAATATTTATCCGGAAGCTCCGATCTTATTCTTTGTAGGAAATGGGGTTGCTGAAAATGTAGATATCCAATTTGTACAACCTGGTACTATACCATTGTATTGTAAAAAAGTTGGAATAGATCTTTATGAGTTTAAAACAGGTTATAATGTACCTGTCTTTTTTCAATTTACAAGTAAGTCAACTGGTAATGTTGTTGACACTATTATCTTTTTTATTAAGGATATATAATCTTGGTGTAAATTAAAAAACACGTTGAGAGTGAATTATATTATTAAATAGATGTTTAATCTTAAAATTATTGCTAATGGAAAAGCAAGAAAATTTCTGTAAACGACAGGCTCAAAAATTATGTCGATTATTTCCAGTTGCAATTTTATTGTTTTTGTTTTTATCTGTCCCTTTAAAGGGATATAGTGAAGATGTTCCCTCTTTAGAGAGTGTACAGCAAAACACAGTAAAAGTAACTGGTACAGTCAAGGATGCAAATGGTGAGCCGATTATTGGTGCTAACGTTATGGTGGTAGGTACAGCTACCGGTGTTATTACTGATATTGATGGTAATTTTAGTCTGAATGTCCCGGTCGGGAGTAAGTTACAGTTTAGTTTTATTGGTTATAAGGAACAGGTAGTTTCTGTTAAAAAAGGTATTAGTCTTAATATAGTATTAGAAGAAGATGCCCAGATGTTGGGTGAAGTAGAGGTTGTAGCTTACGGTGTACAAAAGAAGGTATCAGTAACGGGTGCCATTTCCTCAATGAGAGGAGATGACTTATTGAAAACACCGGCAGGTTCTATTTCAAACATTCTTTCCGGACAGGTGACGGGTATTTCTTCTGTACAATATTCCGGTGAACCGGGTGCTGATGCGGCGGATATTTATGTGCGTGGTATTGCAACAACTAATAATGCAACTCCATTAATTCAAGTAGATGGTGTAGAACGTGATTTCTCTCAGATTGACCCAAATGAAATAGAGAGTGTAACCATTTTGAAAGATGCTTCGGCAACTGCGGTATTCGGTGTACGAGGTGCAAATGGTGTTATTTTGATTACAACTAAACGTGGTGCTGAAGGAAAAGCGAAAATTTCATTTACCACTTCTGCCGGTGTCAATGTGCGTACTAAAGAACTGGAGTTTGCAAATTCTTATCAGTATGCTTCTTATGTTAATATGATGAGGACTAATGACGGTAACGAGCCTCTTTATTCGGATGAGCAGTTGGCTGCTTTTCGGGATCATACTAACCCGTTACTTTATCCGGATATTAACTGGATTGATTACTGTATGAACAAAGCCGCTTTTCAGTCACAGCACAATGTTAGCATCTCCGGTGGAACAAATAATATGCGTTACTTTGTGTCTGCGGGTTTGTTCACCCAAGATGGTATGTTTAAGCAATTCAATCTGACAGATGATTTTAACTTTGACTATAAGCGATATAATTATCGGGCAAATCTGGATTTTGATATCAGCAAAACAACATTATTATCAGTCAATATTGGCGGACGCGTGGAGAGTAAGCGTACGCCTGAGTCTGGTGAAGATCAGAATCAATTGTTCCGTAAACTTTATTGGGCTGTACCTTTTGCCAGTGCTGGTATAGTAGACGGTAAATATATCAAAACGAATGCGGATTATGTTACTAAACCTGGAGCAGATGGTTTGGAATCTTATTATGGCAAAGGTTTCCGTAATCAGACAACGAATGTGCTGAATCTGGACTTGGTGCTCGACCAGAAACTTGATTTCATAACAAAGGGACTTTCTATAAAATTGAAAGGGTCATATAACTCTTCTTACTCAACCACTAAAATAGCCAGTTCTTCCGTAGCTACCTATACACCGGTTGTAGATGACAAGGGTGCTATTACTTACAAAAAATCAGGTTCTGATAGCCAGACGAGCTATCGTGAAGGAGATTATGGTAAGGGACGTGACTGGTATATGGAATTAGCTTTAAACTATAATCGTAAGTTTGGCGATCATAATGTTACAGCATTGTTTCTTTACAATCAATCAAAAAGATATTATCCCGGAGGAGATTACGACTATATTCCTACCGGTTATGTAGGATTGGTAGGACGTGTGACGTATGACTGGAAGACTCGCTATTTGGCCGAATTTAATGTAGGTTATAACGGTTCAGAGAACTTTAATCCTGAAAATCGTTACGGCTTCTTCCCTGCCGGTTCTATCGGTTGGATTGTTAGTGAGGAACCTTTCTTTGCTCCTGTGAAGAAGGTTGTGAATTATTTTAAAATTCGTGCAACTTTGGGTATGGTAGGTAATGATAACTATGCGGGTAAGCGTTTCCTCTATTTGCCAGGTTCTTATAGTTATGGACAAAATAATAACCATAACGCTCCCGGCGGTTTCTTTGGACAGAATATAGGAAATGCCAAGCCGGGTGCATGGGAAGCCACTCAGAGTAATCCGTATGCTAAATGGGAAACAGCTGTTAAGCAAAATTATGGTATTGACTTCAATATTCTTAATGACCACTTGAGTATATCTGCCGATTATTTTATAGAAAAGCGTCGTGATATTCTTAGAACTCCGGATTATCTGCCGGGTATTTTGGGTATGACTCTTCCGGCAATTAATGTGAATAAGGTAGAGAATAAAGGTTTTGAAGTACAGGCGAAGTGGAATGATAAAATAGGAACTGATTTTCGTTATTGGGCTAATTTCAATATATCATTTGCACGGAACAAGATTGTATTCATGAATGAAGTTGAGCAAAATGAACCTTGGATGTATCAAACTGGACGTCGTATAAATGCACGTTCTATGTATAAGTTCTGGGGCTTCTATGATGAGACGGCCGATATACGTTATCAGGAAGAATTTGGAATACCCATTAGTGATCATGGAATTACGTTGCAGCCCGGTGATGCGGTTTATGTAGACTTGAATAAGGATGGAAAGCTGGACGGCAATGATGCGACACGAGATATAGGTTTTACTGATCTTCCGGAATATACGGCAGGTTTGAATTTAGGCTTTTCTTGGAAGAATTTTGATTTCTCTATGCAGTGGACGGGTGCCTGGAATGTAGACCGTATGCTTTCTGAATTCAGACAGCCGCTTGGTGATACTCAAAACAAAGGCTTGTTGTTGTACCAATATGAAAATACCTGGCGGTCTTCAGAAGACACATATACTGCTAAATTTCCTCGCATAACGGCAACGAATCGTAAAAATAACTTTGAAAAAGGAAGTGATTTGTATTTGATAAATGCAAGCTATCTCCGTTTGAAGAACATCGAAATCGGTTATAATTTTGATTTCCCCTTCATGAAAAAAATGAAACTGAATAGTTGCCGCATGTATGTAAATGGCTATAATTTATTGACATTTACTGCTTTTGATTGGGGAGATCCGGAGTCTCGTCAGAGCGATCGTCCTAATTATCCTTTGACCAGAGTATTTAATATTGGTCTGAAATTAGGCTTTTAATGTTTATTGATATTGAAAATAAGAAACTTAAGAATTAAATACTTAAGATATGAGACATTTAACGAAATGGTTTATAATAGCATTTGCAGGGGTTACCATACTCTTTGCTTCTTGCGTCGATCAAATAAAGTTCGGTGATAGTTTTCTTGAAAAACCGCCTACGACGAACGACTTGAATCAAGATTCTATTTTTGGAAAAGCTGATTATGCCCGTGCATTTTTATGGAATGCTTATACAAAACTTTATTATGGTTTACCTTACTACTGGGGGGGCTATGATGAAAAGAAAATGAACACCGGTATGTTTGAAGTTCTTTCTGATTGCTGGCATAGTCATAATAGCTGGGATGGAGTGAATCGCCTCTATTATAGTGGTGCATATACGGCAGCTGATGAAGATGGTTCCCGAGGCGATGTCCGCTACAACTATATAGATGATAAAGCCTGGAGTGGTATTCGTGCCGGGTGGATGTTTATTGAAAATGTAGATCGTGTACCGGATATGGACAGTGCCGAGAAAGCGCGTCTGATTGCAGAGGCAAAAGTACTGATAGCTTCCCGTTATTTCGATATGTTCCGTCATTTTGGTGGTTTGCCGCTGGTAGACAAAACGTATGATGTACAAGCTGTCTACGAAGTTCCCCGTGCAACGGCTGCGGCAACGGTTGAATTTATGGTGGGCTTATTGGATGCTGCTATCAATGAGCCGGAATTGCCTTGGTCTTTGGGAACAGATGATTCGAACTGGCAAGGACGTTTTACAAAAGCGGCAGCAATGGCATTGAAATGTAAGATGCTGCTGTTTGCGGCCAGTCCGTTGTTTAATGATAGCGAACCTTATTCTACAGAATCTCCACAAGATGCTGTAAGTAATCTGCAAGTATGGTACGGAGGTTATAATGCTGACTGGTGGGAACAATGTTACCAGGCATGTTATAAGTTTTTTGAACAGTTAGAAGCTAACGGCTTTTATGCATTGATGGAGGCAGATGGAACAAGCTCACAAAATTATCGTGACGCTTTCTTCAAAGCTTATTTTGAACGTCAGGATAATACGGAATTACTTATTTCTACTCGCGTAATAGGTAAGTTCAATAACGACTGGTGGTATAAATTTCAGACTGAATTTGTAGGTTATGGCAACTATACTCCGACCTTGGAATATATGCAGATGTTCCCAATGAGTGACGGTACGCCTTTTGACTCCAATACGCTGCTGGCTGATGGTGCTTTCCCATTCTTTACAGATAATGATTATAACAAGCCGGTACGTGACCCGCGTTTGTACGAGACGATGTTGGTGAATGGTGCCAACTTTGGTGACCATGCGGCTGAATTGTGGCTGGGCGGTCGTGATAACATTGGCGATACGGAAAAGGAAACAGGAAAGGTAGCTACCGGTTTCAGCCTTTATAAATTCTATAAAACAGGTAACTTAAGTGGAACTTATCCTCAGTGGCCTTATTTACGTTTAGCTGAAGTTTATTTGATTTATGCAGAAGCCATCCTGCAAGCTAAGGGGGATTTGCAGAAAGCTATTGATCAGGTAGATATCGTACGTGCTCGTGTTGGTTTAGGGGGCTTGGCAGAGTGTAATCCTACCAAGAATCTGACGACTGATAAAAATGCTTTATTGGAAGAAATACTCCGCGAACGTGCTTGTGAGCTTGGTTTGGAAGATGTACGTTTCTTTGATATGATTCGTTACAAACGTGCTGATCTTTTCCAGAAGAAACTTCATGGACTGAAAGTTTATCGTAATGACGGTGGTGGAAACAAACCATGGTCGGGTACCAGTGGTAATGCTTCTGAATACCCTAATAAACCATCTAATTTCAAGTACGAAGTGTTCGAACTTAAAAACATAGCTCGCACCTGGTGGA
The DNA here is from genome assembly GCF_020091405.1 of Bacteroides cellulosilyticus. Taxonomy (NCBI): domain Bacteria; kingdom Pseudomonadati; phylum Bacteroidota; class Bacteroidia; order Bacteroidales; family Bacteroidaceae; genus Bacteroides; species Bacteroides cellulosilyticus. Next base: position 115,106 of record NZ_CP081903.1, on the reverse strand, counting down.
GCAATTTTAATCCTAAATGGTATTTAGCTGCTTTCCCGCCTTCGGAAGTAAACAAAGGATATGGACTGACACAAAACCCGGGTTGGAAATAAAGGTAAAAATAACCATATAATAAAGAAAGAACAACATGAAAAAATATAAAATAATAGTTTTAGCAATGTTGGCTTGTGTCTCTCTGAAAAGCTGGGCGCAAGAGGAAGGCAATATAGCCGGAAAAGTGGTTGATAAACTAGGCAATCCGATAGAAGGTGTATTGATTTCCGTTGAAAACAATCCGTTGGTACAGGCGACGACTGACCGTAATGGTAAATTTGAAATTATAGCCGATCATACTCAACGCTTGCAGGTACGTACTGGTAAGGATGATACTAAAATTGTGCCTGTAGCTGATGGGAAAGACCTGACGATTGTTATGGATTTCTCCAGTGAGAAAGTCAACTACGGCTTTGGTTTGAATCAGACCAATGCCGAATCTACAGGTGCTGTCTCTACGGTTTATGCAGACCAGATTGACAACCGTTCTACCTTCAATGTAGGTAATGCATTGTATGGTAATGTAACGGGGCTTTATACTATGCAGAAGACGGGTAATGTTTGGGATCAGATTTCATCTATGGCTATCCGTGGACAAAAGACACTAAATGATAAAAATGGTATATTGCTGTTAGTGGATGGTCTGGAACGGGATAATGGCTATCAGGCATTGAATTATATCTCTCCAGAAGAAGTTGAATCTGTTAGTATCCTGCGAGATGCAGCGGCAGTAGCTCTTTATGGTTTCCGGGGTGTAAACGGTGTAGTGAATATCGTGACTAAACGTGGTAAGTACAAAAGTCGTGAGATAAACTTCTCTTATGATCATGGTTTTAATTCTCAGACACGAATTCCGAAAATGGCGGATGCTTCTACTTATGCTAATGCTATCAATGAAGCTTTGGCTAATGATGGGAAATCGGCACGTTATTCTCAGAATGAGTTGAATGCTTTCAAAAGTGGGAAGTATCCTTATCTCTATCCTAATGTGAACTGGATGGACGAGGTCTTCCGTGATCAGGGAACTACGGATATAGCAACCTTGACATTCCGTGGAGGTTCTACCAAGATGCGCTACTTCACGATGTTGAATTTGCAGAATAATCGTGGTTTTATTAAGAATGCCAATTCCAATGATGGGTATTCTACGCAAGACAAATATTCAAGAGCCAATTTCCGTTCAAATCTGGATATTGACCTGACACCCAAAACGAGATTACAGGCTAATATATCAGGTGTACTGAATGAATTCAGCCGTCCAAGCTCAAGTGGTGATAATCTGATCGGTAAGTTGTATACAGTGCCGTCGGCAGCATTCCCAATTAAAACAGAAAAGGGCTTGTGGGGTGGTAATAGTACTTGGAATGGTGATTATAACCCTGTATATCTGGCACAAGGCCATGGCTATACTAAGGGACACACTCGCGCTCTGTATGCTGACATGTTATTGCGTCAGGATTTGTCATCCATTACCAAAGGATTGGGTGGATCGGTACGTATCGGGTATGATAATTTAGCTTCTTATTGGGAAGATCACCGTAGAAGTGAAAAATATGGCATGCAGTCTGTTAGCCAATGGACTAATGGAGAACCATCAGCTTTCACTAATTTTGAGGGAGGTTCGGTAGGTACTAGCGAAAGTTCAAAATTGGATTGGCAGTATCGCTCTTTAAACTTTCAGGCAAATGTAGATTGGAACCGCAGCTTTGGCAAACATGACCTTTACTCTATGCTGTTGTATACGTATAAATATGACGATAGAAATGGAGTAAATGTAACTTTGTTTACTCAGAATGCAGGTTGGTACACTCATTATGGCTATGATAATCGCTATTTTGCAGACTTTACTTTAATGTTTTCCGCTTCTAATAAGTTGGATCCTGATAGCCGTTGGTTACCGGCTCCCACTGTAGGGTTGTCATGGGTTATCTCCAACGAAGCTTTCATGAAAAACCAAAATGTAATAGACTTCATGAAACTGCGTGCTTCATTTGGTATTATCAATACGGATAACACGCCGGCTGATGGCTATTGGCTTAATAAAATGGAAGGCGGAGGAACTTATCCTGTAGTAGGCGGTAATAACTTTGGAAATGGAGATGGCGGATGGGCTGAAGGCCGGTTACCTTCATTGAACGGGGTGTTGGAGAAAGCCTATAAATATAATGTCGGTTTGGATATGTCTTTGTTGAAAGGACTGACCTTCACTATTGATGGTTTTTATGAAAGACGCTCGGATATTTGGGTAAGTGCAGCAGGACAGAACTCGGCGGTATTAGGTGTTGGTAGCCCTTATAAGAATGCCGGTATAGTAGATAGCTGGGGTACAGAAATGGGTTTGGATTATAATAAACGTATTGGAGATTTCCAGTTACGTTTGGGCGGAACCTTCTCATTCAACCGTAGTGAGATTATCGAAAATTTGGAAGAACCCAAAGCTTATGAGTATTTAAGTGCGAAAGGAAAACCGGTTGGACAGATTTGGGGCTTGCAAGCTATCGGTCATTTTGTAGATCAGGCAGATATTGATAATAGTACACCTCAACAATTTGGTCCGGTAAAGCCGGGTGATATTAAGTATAAGGATGTAAATAATGATGGTGTCATTAACTCCAACGATATGATCCCCATGGGCTATAATTCTGTCTGGCCGGAAATTTATTATGGCTTCAATGTAGGATTAGAATGGAAAGGTTTGGGCTTTAACGCTTATTTTCAAGGTGTAGGTAATTATACGGCTTGGCTTACATCCAGTGTATATCGTCCATTGATAAATAATACTTCTATTTCACAGTATGCTTATGAGAATCGTTGGACACCTGAAAACCCGAATGCCCGCTTCCCGCGTTTGACTACGGAAAATGTGGATAATAACACACAAAGCAGCTCTGTATGGTTGCAAGACCGCTCTTTCCTGAAGCTGCGTAACTGTGAAGTATATTATAAGATACCTTCTGCCTGGTTGAATAAGATCAAGATGAAAACAGCGAAGGTTTATGTAAGAGGTACAGACTTGTTCAGTATTGACAAAATCGATTTAACTGATCCGGAAGCTATAGGAGACGTTTATCCGGCTACCCGCTCTATACATATCGGTTTATCACTGGGGCTCTAAATGAAATAAGTTAATAAAAAAAAACTAAGATATGAAATTAAAGAATATATGTTTCGGTATTGTTTGTGCGGCAGCGTTAGCCGGATGTACAGACAAGATGGACTATCATGAATATACCAGCTACGATAAGGAGTATGTATTTTCTGACTTCGGCCGTACTTCCGGATTTGTGAATAACATCTATTCCTATTTGGACTATGATTTGCCCGGTTCAGGATCATTGGCATCCGCCTGTGATGAGGCAGAAATGGCATTGACTTATTCGAGCGTACTAGACTATACGAATGGAAACTGGAATGCGTTGAATCCGAAGTCGCTATGGAATTATTATGTACTTATTCGTGCGGTCAATTATTATCTGAAGAATGCAAAAGATCTGGATTTCTATGACTTGCGTTTTACAGAAGATTATGAAGCTCAAATGAATCGTTTTAAGCGTTACCAGTATGAGGTACGCCTATTACGCGCCTATTATTATTTCCAACTGGTACGTGCGTATGGTGATGTTCCTTTCACAACATCCATACTGACCGAGGCAGAAGCCAATAGTCTGGAACGTACACCTGCTTCGGAGATTTTTGATTTTATTGTGAGCGAATGTGATGCAGTGGCTCCGGAACTTCCGATAGATTACAGTAAACTTGAAAATGATGCTGCCGGTAATTCGGAAAAACCGGAAACCGGTCGTGTGACTCAAGGTACGGCATTGGCGCTGAAAGCACGTGCTTTGCTTTATCGTGCCAGTAAACTTTTCAATGAAAGTGAAAGCAAAGAACTCTATAAAGAGGCTGCAAAGGCTAATTTAGATGTAATAAACTTCTGTAGCAAGAATGGTATTTCTTTAGGAAAGTATACTGATTTGTGGGGTGAAAATAACTGGAAAGCATCTGAAATGATCTTTGTGCGTCGTGTAGGTGCAACGACTGATCCTGAAGTTACTAATTTTCCGATAGGTTTGGAAAATGCGCGATCAGGAAATTGCCCAACACAGACTTTGGTTGATGCTTATGAAATGAAGAATGGCAGTGAACCCAATCCGAAGGATCCGTATACAGGTAGAGATCCGCGTTTTGCTATGACGATTGCTGTGAATGGGGATAAATGGCCGAATACAAATCCTAATCCGCTGGAAATTTATGTGGGAGGTAGAAATGCTTCTCCTATTCCTTATGCAACTCAAACAGGCTACTATCTAAAAAAATATGTAGATGGTTCTACGGATATTAGTGCCAGCACTGGTAGTGGAGGTAAAGTGCATAGCTGGGTGACATTCCGTTTAGGAGAGTTTTTACTGAATTATGCGGAGGCCACATTCAAATATTTCGGAGGGGCTGATAACAAAGATGGTGAACTTACGATGTCAGCCCGTGAAGCCGTAAACAAAATCCGTAAACGGACAGGCGTAGACATGCCGGAATTCCCCGAAGGAATGAGTAGTGACAACTTCTGGAAGCGCTATAAGAATGAGCGTATGGTGGAATTGGCTTTTGAAGGACATCGTTTCTGGGATGTGCGCCGTTGGAAAGAAGGCGGTTTCAATAGTATTGCTCGTGTAGTGATAACAAAGAATACCGATGATTCATTCACTTATACCCGTAATACCAAATCATTGGTTTGGGATGATAAGATGTATTTTTATCCTATACCGGACGCAGAACGTCGTAAAAATCCGAACCTAACTCAGAATCCAGGTTGGTAATACATGCGTGTTTAACAATTTAAATGAGATATTATGAATTTGAAATTTAAATATATAATCGTTGCCGGGCTGTTGGTTGGAATGACAGGATGCGATGATAAATTAGAGACTTTTGAAGTGGCAGGGAGTGTAACAACTCCCACCGCTCTTGCAGCATCAGTCGTAAGTTCTGAGGCTTTGCCGGGACAAATCAAGTTGTCCTGGGAGGCACCTGCAGAGAATGCTTTTGACTATCTTCAAATAAAGTATTATGATCCGTTGACAAAAGAGGATGTTTGTAAGATAGCTTCTGTTGGCACAACTGAGATGTTGATAGATGATACACGTGCCCGTTTTGGAGATTACTCCTTTTATTTTCAAACCTTTAATGCTGCTCATCAGGGAAGTGCTGTGACGGAAGTGAAAGCTAAATCGGGAGAAGCTCCCGCTACTACAACGGAGAAATCCCGTACGGAAGTAAAGTTGGCTGGAGATCAACTAAGTACAAATGCTCAGGAACCTACCGAAGGCCCGATTAAAAATCTGATAGATGGCAATAGCGGGACATTCTTCCATACAAGATGGAGTAGTCCTCAGATAGAATTGCCTCATCATATTCAAATAGATTTTAAAGAAAGTCATGAGAATTTTGCTATTTACTATCAGAATCGTACTGACAATACCTGGACTTCGGATGGCCGTCCCTCAGTAGTGGAATTGCAGATTAGTAATGATGCGGAAAACTGGGAAACTGTGGGTACATTATCCGGTTTACCTTCCGCACATAGCACTGAATATACTTCTGATTTTGTGATGCCGGGAAAGACATTTACTTATTTCCGTTTTAATGTAACTGCAACTTCGGGTAATACTAAGTACTTTAATCTGGCTGAATTCAAGTTCTATGATGTAGAGGTTGAAGTTTATGATCCGGAAACGGTGCCTTTAGACTAATTTAAATTGAGATAAGAATATGAATAATAAGATAAAAATCTGGACAGCTCTTTGTGCAGCTGTCTGTGCAATTGCTTTTGGGGCTTGTGATGACGATAAAGATCTCAGTTATAAAGGAAGCTTGGACTTGAATATGCTGGGAATTAAGCAAGCCAGTGAGATATGGGACGGAGCGCAATGCAATGTATCTACAAATCTGAAAGAACCGCAAGCTGGTGAAGTGCAGAAAGTCAATAATTTCAATTATCGGTTGAATCTGGCGCTTTATCAGAATCGGGAAGCCGAGAAAGATGCTACAGTCGATTTGGTAGTAGCTGTGGATTCGTTGAATAAAGCGATTGCCAATGTTGGCACCTCTTCAGTATATGACGTGTATGCCAATGCACTACTTTTGCCGGAAGAATATTATAACCTTTCTGCCAACAAAATGCAGCTTAATGCCGGTAATACAAAGTCGGAGGAAGTGGAACTGAATGTTTATTCAAGCCAATTGATTGCATTAGTTCAGGAGGAATACAAAAAGGATATGAAATTTGTGTTGCCTGTGCGAATTCAAAATTCAACTTCATACGCTATTAATGGAAAGACGAATACAATTATGTTCTTCTTTAATGTGACTTACGTAGATCCAGGACCAGAATATGTTGCTGACGGTGAAGGGGTCCCCGACGACCATACATTAGAAGGAGGTTATAAATTGTTGTGGCACGATGAGTTTAATGGAACAGGTGCGCCTAATGCAGAAATGTGGAGGTTTGAAGAAGGCTTCCAACGTAATGAAGAAGATCAGTGGTATAAGAAGGAAAATGCCGAGATGAAAGAAAATGCATTGGTCTTTACTGCGAAACAAGAACGTGTGAAGAATCCGAACTACAATCCGAATGCAACGGGTGGTAATTCCTGGAAGCAGACCCGTGAATATGCAGAATATACTTCCGCTTGTGTTGTTGCTACGAGCAATTATGCCTTTAAATATGGAAGATTAATTGTGCGTGCCAAAATACCTATCGAACAAGGCGGCTGGCCTGCAATATGGTCTACCGGTAACTGGTATGAATGGCCTTTAGGTGGTGAAATAGATATTCTTGAATTCTATAAAGAGAAAATTCATGCTAACCTTTGCTGGGGTGGAAGTAAACGGTGGGATGGAAGCTGGAATTCGGCAAATTATCCTATAACTGATTTTACTTCTAAAGATGCTAAGTGGGCAGAGAAATATCATATTTGGCGTATGGATTGGGATGAAAAATATATTCGTATCTATCTGGATGATGTACTTCTTAATGAAACAGATTTGAGTACAACTAATAATAAAGGCGATCATGGTGCCGGAGATGGTGGAAATATTAACCCATATTCAAATGATATGGTAGGTTTTGGTCAGCTTATGATGCTAAACTTGGCTATTGGTGGGGTTAATGGAAGACCTGTAGAAGCGACATTCCCGCTTGAATATCGTGTAGACTATGTGCGAGTTTATCAGAAATAATAAATAAAATCTTTCAATTTATATTCCGTATTGTCCTATGAGCCTAACAGACATTGGGGCAGTACGGAATATTTGTAAAATAGGTAATAGTATATGAAATATATAAAGTATTTGGGAGGATTCTTATTATTGGCAATTATTTGTCTTCCTCTATTATCGCAGACTAAAGAACGGTGGAAAGATGTTAATAATGAATATATCAACGCCCATGGTGGCGGCGTTTTATTTCATAACGGATTATATTACTGGTTTGGCGAACATCGCCCTGAAAACGGTTTCACTACCGAAGTGGGAGTGAACTGTTATGCATCTTCCGATTTACAGAATTGGACTCACAAAGGCATAGCACTTGCCGTATCCGAAGAACCCGGAAGCGATATTGAACGTGGTTGCATCATGGAGCGCCCCAAAGTGATATATAATAAGAAGGCCGGGAAGTTTGTAATGTGGTTCCATCTGGAACTGAAAGGCCAAGGTTATGGACCCGCCCGCGCGGCTGTGGCCGTCAGTGACAGACCGGAGGGACCTTACCGCTTTGTTCGTTCCGGGCGGGTGAACCCTGGAATCTATCCGGAGAATATGTCTGAGGCAGATCGGAAGCTGACATGGAATATGAAGAAATATAAAAAGTGGTGGACTCCGGAGTGGTACAAGGCCGTTAATCAGGGACTGTTTGTGAAACGCGATTTAGAAGGCGGACAAATGTCTCGTGATATGACTTTATTTGTGGATGACGATGGTAAAGCTTATCACATTTATTCTTCAGAAGAGAATCTGACTCTGCATATTGCAGAACTGACAGATGATTATTTGCAGCATTCAGGGCGCTATATTCGTATCTTTCCCGGTGGACATAACGAAGCACCGGCCCTATTCAAAAAAGATAATATGTATTGGATGATTACTTCCGGATGTACCGGTTGGGATCCTAATGAAGCCCGTATGTTTTCAGCGTCTTCCATTTGGGGGCCGTGGAAGCAACATCCTAATCCATGCCGCGGACAGAACAGTGAGAAAACCTTTGGTGGACAAAGTACGTTCGTATTAGAGTTGCCGGAGAACCGCTTTATATTTATGGCTGATGTTTGGAAACCGAAGAGTCTGATGTATTCCGGGCATATTTGGCTGCCTATACAGTTTGATGAACAGGGTGTTCCGTTTATTGAGTGGACGGACGAGGTAAATCTGTCTGCTCAATCGGAGTGGAAACAGGTATGGAGTGATGAATTTAATACAGACGGTCTTCCGGATACGACTGTTTGGAGCTATGATAATGGTTTTGCACGCAATGAAGAAGCCCAGTGGTATCAGAAAGGTAATGCTTACTGCAAAGATGGAAAGCTGATTATTGAAGCACGAAAAGAAAAAGGACGTAAAAATCCCTGGTATGAGGCCGGAAGTAACGATTGGCGGAAGAAGCGGGAGTTCATTGAGTACACTTCCTCATGCATCACTACGGCCGGTAAGAAAGAGTTCCTGTATGGCAGATTCGAGGTTCGTGCCAAGATTCCCGTGAGCGGAGGGGCATGGCCGGCTATTTGGGCTTTGGGTAGCGGTATGGAATGGCCTTCGTGTGGTGAAATTGACATAATGGAATACTATCGTATTAAAGGTGAACCGCATATTCTGGCAAATGCTGCCTGGGGAACTGACTGGCAGTGGAATGCAAAATGGAATAGTAAAGCGATTCCTTTTACTCATTTTACAGATAAAGATCCGGCGTGGGCGGATAAGTTTCACATCTGGCGTATGGACTGGGATGAAACGGCCATTAAAATCTATCTGGATGATGAATTGCTGAATGAAATTCCTTTGAGCGAAACTGTTAACGGTATCATCGGAAAAGGAACGAATCCCTTCCGCATGCCACAATATCTTTTGCTGAACTTGGCTCTTGGTGGCATAAATGGTGGCGAAATTGATGATAAAGGTATTCCTATGCGTTATGAAATAGATTACGTTAGGGTATATCAGAAATAGTTTAAGACGAGTGAATCTAAGTTTGTTGAATTGTCACTATGATGCTGAATAGTTGATTTTAATGACTTAATGTGCGCTTTTGTCTGTTATTAACAACGAGTCTTCCTGTGGAATAGAGCCTTCTGGAAGATTCTACCTGTCTTTTCCCTCAATTCAGACCGTCTGTTTTTCCTAAACAGACGGTCTTTTACCTTCCAACAAACGGTCTTTTACTCTAAAACATACCATGTAATTTCCAAAAAGACTTATTCTTTTTTCCGAAGGGCTACACCATAGGTCCAAAAGGGTGTAGTCTTGTTGACTGAAGGGCGATACCATCCGGCATAAAGGGTGTAGCCTTGCCTTTTGCTGGCAAAGTTTTCGCTGTTTCGGTGGGAAATAGGAAGCTGACTGAAAGAACCCTTTTTCTGTATTCTATTAAGAATATATTGCATGTTGTTACAATAATATTTTTTTTACTATTAAATCTCTGGTATTTCCTTCTTCTTGTATTCTTTTGTGCTTTTCTAAATAAGGAATCCTTGCGTTTTTCTGTGTGATGTCGTAATCAGTGTGGAAAGAAAAGAATGTGACGGAATAGAATTATCAATTTGTCATTTTGTCAATCTCTGATCTATATACATTTACATACATGGCATAGTATAAATCTACGATTACTTAATGTGTTAGTGTAGCACTCCTGAAAATAATACTATCGAACAAATAAGATAGTTTTAGAACTTTTTATGTATATTTGTCGGCGTAGATTAATAATATTTGCTAACTATCGACTATGAAAGAAAAGATCTGGAGTTTCTTCTTTATCTTTGGGGTATTGTTTTCCATGGTATGCCAAGCTATGGTGATGCCCGAACCTAATTCTTTGGCATTCAAATCTTCATCTATTCTGAACAGCTTGCCAAGCAAGGACGTACAGTCGGTTTACCAAGATAGGGATGGCTATATCTGGATATCTACCCGCAATGGGCTTTTCCAGTATGACGGCTATTCTATCACTACCTATAAATCCAATTTATACCGTCCGGATTTATTGACTAATAATAATATTTATTGTGTGGCAGAGGATGCACAACATCGGCTGTGGATTGGCACTTACAGCGGACTGAATGTTTTGGATAAGCAAACTGGACAGATTTGGAAAATAGATGATCCGGAAATAAATGGCATTGGCATATCCCAAATATTGGTGACAAGTGACAATCGTATTTTATTTGCTACAGAAGGAGGATTGCTCGAATATCTGGAGGATGGTAATCGTTTTTCTGTTTTTAATCAGGATAATACCGGTGGCGTTTTTCCTAAGACAACAGTAAAGTCTTTGTTTGAAGATGATCGGGGGGATATATGGATTGGTACATGGAGCCAGGGATTGTTCCGTTATGAAAAGAGAACCGGTGAATACTGGAAGTATCCGCAAATGAACTCTGGTAACTCAGCTCATGTTGTATTTCAGGATAGCCATAAAAATATATGGGTAGGAACCTGGGGGGCGGGATTACATTTGCTGCATGATGCTTATAATCCGGAGAAAACCACTTGGACAACATTCACCCATGATGAAAACAGGTCGGGTACAATTTCCGACAATCTGATTTATGCTATTTCCGAGGATCTCAATACGAATTCTTTATGGGTGGGGACTCGTAGTGGTCTAAGTATACTTTCATTGCGGGATATGGAGATGTTGCATTGGAGTTTTGAAAACTGTTATTCCGGTGAATCAGAAAACTCTATAACCAGTAGTGAGGTCGCTTCTTTGTTGCGTGACAGGCAAGGTATTATGTGGGTAGGTATGATTGGTGGTGGCGTCAATATGGCGAATACCCGTAAGGCAAAATTTAACCTTGATCGTCTATCTGAAGCAAAACGGATACTCAAGAGTAATTCTGTCCGTAGCATTCTGTTGGATGATGAAGGGCAACTTTGGATGGGAATCAGTACATACGGCTTTGGTGTGGAAGATCGCAGGACCGGGAAATTTACTCATCATGGTCAAATGCCCGACTTCAGTTCATATAGGGGGATTTCTACAGTAATGTCCATTATGCAATCTCCCTCTACTGGACATATATGGATTGGAGTGTACAACGGAGGAGCTTATGAAATAGATAAATCAGCTCCTGTAGGAAAGCGTGTGAAAGCATATAATTCTTCGAATGCTCCATGGATGTGCAATTCCTGTATCTATTATATTTGTGAAGACTCCAAGCAAAACCTATGGTTTGCCACTAAGAGTGGGGTTTCGATGCGTGCGGCGGATGGAACTCCGGTACGTTTCGATTCGTTGAAGGTTGGAGACGTGGCTGTGCGGGATATGGTGGTCATGCAACTTGTTGAAGGACATGACAGTGAGATGTGGCTGGCTTCCAATACACATGGAGTCATTCGCATTCAGGGTAGTGGGAATTCTTTAAGTGGATATACTTTCTCAGGCTATTCGGTTTCCAATGGAAAACTGAACAGTGATTATGCAAACTGCATTTATAAGGATGTTGAGGGACGTATTTGGGTAGGAACCGGTGGAAGCGGATTGAGTCTTTATGATGCTGTGGAAGATGTATTTTTGCCGGCACACAAATTGTGGAATCTGCCGGGAGATGCAGTAACCAATATTCAGAGCGATAAGAAAGGAAACCTTTGGCTGGGAACTAATGCTGGTCTGTTGCGCCTCACTGTGCCACGGGACTTGCAGAATGTGACTTATCGTCTTTATACTACTTCTGATGGCTTACAGGATAATATTTTCAATAGGGGAGCGTCATTTGTAGCTTCCGATGGAGAGATGTTCTTTGGAGGGCATCGGGGCTATAATAGTTTCTACCCTGATAAACAGGATGAACAGGTCTTTTCTTCTCCGGTTGTAATCACTGATATTAAAGTGTTTAATCAGTCTTGGACGGCTCTCTCTGACAAAGAACGTTCCGAAATATCGAATTTGTCACCAAGGTTCACAGATAAAATAGTCCTGGACTATAAGCGTAACAACTTTAGCATAGAGTTCTCCGCATTAGAGTATGCCAATCCCGAAAGGAATCGGTATGCTTACAGGTTGGATGGTTTTGATGCAGGCTGGCAATATACGGATGCATCCAAACGTTTTGCATATTACAATAACCTGAAGTCCGGCACCTATACTTTTTATGTGAAGTCTTCCAATTCAAACGGCATTTGGGACGAGAATATACAAACTGTTAAAGTCGTCATTCTGCCGCCACCTTGGAAAACCTGGTGGGCTTACACCTTATATATAATAGTACTTCTCGGTATCTCCTGGTATATTTACCGGATTGTCCGCAACCGTATCCGCCTGCGCAATGCCTTGCACCTGCGCGAGATGGAGCAGGCAAAATCGGAGGAAATAAATCATGCCAAACTGCAATTCTTCACAAATATCACACATGAGTTGCTGACTCCGCTGACCATTATTTCGGCTTCTGTGGATGAGCTGAAGCAGACGGCACCCGCTTATAAGGAGCAGTATGATGTGATGACACACAATATCAATCGATTGATACGTCTGCTGCAACAGATATTGGAGTTTCGTAAAGCGGAGACGGGTAACTTGAAGTTGAAGGTATTGCAAGGGGATTTGGTCTTGTTTGTACGCCGGAGTCTGGATGGTTTCCGCCCGTTGATGAAGAAGAAAGATATTCGTTTCACCATTCAAAGCGATGCGGATAAATGCTTGGCTTTCTTTGATCCGGATAAACTGGATAAAATATTATATAATCTGCTGTCCAATGCTTCCAAATATAACAAACCCGGTGGTAAGGTCGGAATTGAACTCAATTGTGATGAAGTTAACGGAATAGCTTGCATAATAGTGAAGGATAACGGTCCCGGTATTCCGAAAGAGTCGCAGAAGAACTTGTTTAAACGCTTTTATGAAGGAGATTATAGGAAGTTTAATACCATTGGTACGGGAATCGGGTTGTCGTTGGTGCGCGATTTGGTTACTCTGCATCATGGTTCCATATCGGTAGAGAGTGAAGAAGGTAAAGGGGCTGCTTTTAAGATACAATTCCCGGTTCATCGGTTTGCCTATTCGGAAGACGAGATAGATGATGCCGTGACTTTGTTGGATTCGGACGGAATAGATGCCGTGCAGGAAGATGTAGTGATAACGGATGCTCAGGCGGACATTTTGGAAGAAAATCTAATTCCGGTTGAACAAAGTGTAGCGGAGAAGAGTCACACCTTATTATTAGTTGAAGATAACGAAGACCTATTGGGCCTGATGGTGAAACTTCTGGGCGGTGATTATACAATTCATACTGCAACTAATGGCAAAGAAGCGCTTGAAGTCGTAGAATTGGAAGACATCGATCTGATTGTATCTGATGTAATGATGCCGGTGATGGACGGCATTGAGTTTTGCAGGAACATAAAAGGAAACTTCGATACTTCGCACATACCGTTAATTCTGCTGACAGCTAAAAAGCAGGAAGAGGACCGTGTGGAGGCCTATGAATCGGGAGCGGATGCTTTCATAACGAAACCGTTCAACCTGAGTGTGCTCCATGCCCGTATCGGCAATTTACTGAAGTCACGTGAACGGGTCATGAAAGACTTCAAGAAACAACTGGTGTTTGAGGCGAAAGAACTGAACTATACCAGTATGGACGAAGATTTCCTGCAACGTGCCATTGACTGTGTAAATCGCCATTTGGATGATCCGAATTTTGACCAAACTCAATTTCTGGAAGAAATGAATACTACTAAATCCACTTTCTTCCGTAAATTGAAGTCTCTTACCGGACTGACTTATGTTTCATTTATCCGCAATATTCGTATGAAGGCAGCGTGCCGGATTATGGAAGAGAAAAAGCATGTGCGTATCTCGGAATTAGCGTATGCGGTAGGGTATAACGACCCGCGCTATTTCAGTAGCATCTTTAAAAAAGAGATAGGAATGCAACCTTCTGAATATATGGAACGATTTACTTCGGGAGGAACGATTGAGGGAGAGTGAAACTAGGTTGAGGAAAGGTGCAAAAAGTGGAGGTGTATGTGCCATTCATCATAATTAAATCATTTTGAAACATTTCTACGTGTTGCTTACGCTTACGCGGAATAACTTTGCTTCTATGAATTTGAAACAATAATGCTTGTTTCGTTCGCAGAATATTAATCTTAAAAGTTATTACGTATGGAAAAACAAAAGCAAAAAACTGGATTGTGCAAGATGATCTCAGCTTGGATGATTTGCATAGTTCTGGTGATGAGTGTGCCGATACAGGCGCAGAATTTACTTGCCGGTTGGGACGATACCACTGGGACTCCTTATGATGCCGGTTGGCGGGTAGATGAAAGTATCTCTGTTACTTGGGGAAATCTCGCTGCTTCCTCCGGCAATCGGTATCGCATAAATGTAGGTAGTCCTGCCAGTAATGGAGCAGATCAGATGTTGTATATAACAGAGGCGGATACCAAGTACGGCTATCCGGTAAGACCGGTGGAAAATAAATTCTATCAACTTTCTGGCAAAGTGTGGCGAAGGAATGGGGGATCTGGAAGTGCAACCTTCAATTTTTATTTTGCTGACGATCTGTTGGCAACAAAGCCTGTTTCAAAAAATTCTCTGACTCTTTCGGGAAACAATGTAGTAAATACGTTCAATAGTTTACGTTTTGTTGCACCGGAGGGTTTTACGTCAGGCTATTTTCTTTGGGATGTCCATGTTAATAGTGGTAACTGGAATGAGGCTGGCATCTGGCTTTTGCAACTTACTGAATTAGGTAATGCTGTTTCCGTAAAGTTTGATACCAATGGAGGCAGTTCAGTAGACAGTCAATATTTTTTAGATGGGGAATCTTATACGATAAGTAAACCTGCCGATCCTGTTAAAGACGATGGCTCTCCTTTTGATGGCTGGTATGCCGATAAAGAATTTACTATACCTTACGACTTCTCGGTTTCTATTACTACTGCAACAACTGTTTATGCCAAGTGGGAAGATGCGAGTGTGGTAAAAGCTCAGTTACAGACGTTGATATCTGAGGTGGAAGATGCCAAAGAAGGTGGTACGGAAGCCGGAATAAACTATTTGCAAACTGTTATCGGAGAAGCGCAGGCGATTGTCGATAATTCCGGTTCTACAATCAGCGATTTCACGGCAGCTATTAGTAACCTGAATGCTGCTCTTGCTGTTTATCATGATCATTCTTTAAAAGAACTGTTGGTGGGGGGAACCATTATTCCCGGTTTCTCGGCTACGACTTACATATATACCTATGATCTTGCTCCGGAGGCTTCTATTCCAACGGTTACAGCTGCGGCTATAGCTCCGGTTGCATCGGCCGGTATTGAGCAAGCATCTGCTATTCCGGGTAGCACTGTAGTAACAGTTATGGCTGGTGACGGTTCTACCCAAACCTATACGGTAACTTTTAGGGTAAACTATATGGCTGCTTGGGATGGTAACGGCATGGGGACAACTACAGATATTCCGAACAACTTTGGTTGGCAGTGTAGTAGTGACGTGATATGGGTGAGTGCAGATAATAGTAACGACACTTATGCATATAGATATAGAGATAATTTTGGCAGTGGTGTGGGGCGTGTGATTACCCATCCTGTTAATAATAGTGTCTTTTCTTTTCCGGTTTCTTTAACCGGAGGCAAAGTCTATAATTTCACTTGTCGCAACTCAAATGTAAACGGTACCTGTACCACAATGTTTGGCATCAATACGTCAAAAGACGCAATGGGCACAATGCTGAATTCCCAAAGCAAGACCTCTGCGAAGTGGAGCTCACTGACGACATTTAACTTCAACTTTGCGGCAGCAGTGTCCGGCACATACTATATGGTATGGCAAACGACAAATGGCACAGATAGAAATATAGCCACCGATTTCTTGCTTACAGAAGTGGGGAATGCCCTCAATGTATCTTTTAATACTGATGGGGGAAGTGAAGTAGCTACACAATATTTTGTAGAAGGAGAATCGTATGCAGTGAATCCTCCTGTTGAACCTACCAAAAACGGCTATGTATTTAGTGGCTGGTATAAGGACAATACTTATACATCACTTTTTAATTTCAATATTCCGGTTCTGGAGAATACAATCATTTATGCACGGTTTGTACCGGATGAAAATCCTACCATGACGAGCCTTACCATAAACAACGAAACGATTGCCATTCAATCTGCTAAATATATGAATATCACAGCTAATGGGACTTCTGAATTACACATTTCAGGCGAAAGTCCGTTGGTGGGCAGTACTATTAATCTTGCTTCGGACAATGCTTGGCTCTATCTTGAATCTGTTAAACCTTCGGAAGTTACTTCCAATTATCTGAGTTCTATAAAAATCAATGGACAAGCTTTCAATGCCGAAACGGATCGTATGGCCATTTACGGAAGTGGTACGGTGATTATTCCCCAAGGGAAACAAGTTTCTAAACATGCTCTGATAGCCTATACCGGGAATAATTATGGAGGTGAATCCATGGAATTTGAAGTAGAGAAATATTATCGAACAGCCGAACTTGGGGCTGCTTTCGATAACAAGATCCGCTCGTTTAAACTGAAGAAAGGCTATTCCTGCACGCTTGCCAATAATCCTGATGGTACAGGCTTTTCACGAGTGTACATTGCCAGTGATGCAGATATTGAAGTGCCCGAAATGCCCGAAGGATTGGAATTTGTTTCATTTGTGCGTGTATTCCGTTGGGAATGGGTTGGCAAAAAGGGAATTTGTAACGGTGGACTTGCTGCAATCACTAATTCTTCCTGGTACAATGACTGGGCTGCTGGTGGTGCTACGGATAATCCTGATTTTGAATATGTTCCTATGCGTCACAATTTAGGTTGGGACTCTTTTGAAACCATCAATACGAGAACCAATGTATCTCATGTTTTAGGTTATAACGAACCGGATCATACTGACCAGGCGAATTGTACGCCGATACAGGCGATTAGGCAGTGGCCTGAGTTATTTAAATCGGGTTTGCGGCTTGGGTCGCCTACACCTGATGCTATTAGAAAAGATTGGCTGGTCAAATTCTTGGAGTTAGCAGATAGTTTGAACTATCGTGTTGATTTTGTGGTGGGACACATGTACTGGAATGGGCAATCGGGGCAAAACCTGTATAATGGAGTGGTGGATGCTTGCACTCGCCTGTATGGAGGACGTCCGATGTGGATAACTGAATGGAACAACGGTGCCAACTGGACAACTGAAAACTGGCCTACTAATTCGGGCCCTCAGAGAGATGCGGATTTGAACATCATTTATGATGAGGATGGAAATGAAAAAACAGTGACCAGACCGTTGTCGCCCGAAAACGCAGCAAAACAAGCTACATGGATATTGGATGCGCTGGATGGGCTTGAACGTTGCGAATATCTTGAACGACATTCACTCTATAACTGGGTACAGGATGCAAGAGCTATGGTGTTGGACAATAAACTGACTCCTGCGGGGAAAAACTTTGCAGCATATAAATCGAAAGTGGGCTTTTCAAAAGCGCGGGAGTATACCCATACCTGGAAAATAGCTCCTCCTCTTCCCAACTATACTTTGTCGAAAGACTATAAGTCGATAACCATTAGCTGGTATGACCACAATGGAGAGACGGGTAAGAATTACACATTGCAGAAGAGTGTGGATGGTGGAGAATGGACAGATGTAAAGGTATTTATTGCAGCAGCTGAGATGAATCCTGATAATCCTTTGGTCTATACATATGGAAGTACAATTTCCTATACCGAAGAAATTGATTGCATATCGAAGGTTGATTACCGTATCATCGCGCTGAGCTATAAAGATACGCAGTCTTCTTATTCACGTACAGTAAGTGTGACCAGAGATGCTGTACCCGATAAACCAGTCTTGCAAGGTGAAGCACTCTCTTCTAAAATTATAAAATTGACTTGGAGTGCTGTGGATAATGCCCGTTCTTACAGATTGGAACGTGCGGAAAGTGCAAACGGAGAATATACGGAAATAGCAAACCTACTCACTGGTACGACTTATATGGATGAGAATTTAGCAGTGAATACTCCTTATTATTATAAGCTTTATGCATTGAGCACAGCAGCCACTGAACCGGTTTCTGATGTCTTAACCGTAAGTACGAAGGAATTGATAGCTCCTTCGGCAATAGACGGGCTGCGTATAGCAGCAGGAGACGGTCGTTTGACTTTAACCTGGGATTTCGCTTATGATGCTAAATATAGGGTATTACGTGCCGAGGAGAAGGATGCTTCATATAAACAAATAGCAGATGCTATTGAGACTACACGCTATGCGGATAATGGGCTTGTCGAAGGAACTACTTATTACTATAAGGTACAAGCCTATAATACGGCCGGTGATGGTCCGGAAAGTGAAGTTCTGTCGGCTATGCCTGTTGGTGGACAACATATATATATGTCATTTGATGAAAATGCAGGAACAACTGCTTTTGATGCATGGGGTGGATATCATGGAACACTGTTGGAGGGTGCTGAATGGACTACTGGTAAAACGGGAAGCGCGGTAGCGCTCACTAAGAGCAAAAGTTCTTATATACAATTGCAGGATGGTGCACTTAGCAGTTTGGAAGATTTCACCATTGCCACTTGGGTTAACTTTAACGGAGGAATGGGACGTTTGTTTGATTTCGGTACCGGGACAGGCACATTTATGATGCTGGCACCGGCTACAACCAAGATACGCTATAAAATAACATGCGGAGCCGGCACATTTGATATTACTATTCCTTGTGCGATAAAAACTAAGGAATGGGTACATTTTGCTATGACACAGGCGGGTACTTCGGTTAAGTTTTATCTGAATGGTACTTGTGTAGGTACAGGTGAAAATACGGATAAAATTTCTCCTAAAGATATGGGAATCACTACACAAAACTATTTGGGGAAATCTCAGTGGTCGAGCGATGCCTATTGCGACCATATCTATGATGATTTTAGGATATATAATAAAGCATTGTCCGACCTGGAAGTGGCAAAGCTGGCTGACGCTATAGTTACTGTTTCCGTTTATAAAGGCAATAATACTGAAGAAACAGTAGAAGTCTATAGAGATGGTAGTGGTTTGGCTGACATACTCACCGGCAATACTATTGCCGTAGTGGACGATGCAGATGGTATTAACCTTCCGGAGGGACAGAACAACGTTGTCGTAAAGAATGCGGCAAACACTTATTCTTGTACCAGTTTATTGCTTACGGATAAACAGCCTTTTTATTCGCCTGTCAGTTTTACGGCTGCATCTGCTGTTTATCGACGTGACTTGACCGGATATGTATATGCTGATGGTGCAAATGGCTGGAGTTCTCTTGTACTGCCTTTTGCAGGTACCTTGTATGCCGGTGAAGATGCCAAGAAGCCTTTTATCAGTGATGATGACGCATTCGGAAATTACTGGCTGAAGACATTTGCTGGTAAAACAAACGGGACTATGAACTTTGAATATGCAAGCTCAATTGAAGCTGATATACCATACATCATAGCTTTGCCAGGGGAACGCTGGGGAGTGGAAAATAGTATTAAAGATAAGGAAATAGAGGTTCGTGGTACGGATGTAACTGTATCAGCCACTAAGGGCATTGCTAAAGTTACGGCAGATGATTATAGCTTTAATGGAACTTATGCAGTTGTTCAACCTGTCGGAACTCATTATATACTAAATGCTGAGGGAAATACTTTCATTAAACATGATGATGGAGCTACAGTTGAACCTTTCCGTTGCTACTTGCTTCCGGATGTAGAATCAATGTCGATGCCGAAAAGTTTTAGCATAGGTGGTGGAAATGGCGAAATCACCGGTTTAGAGAATGGAACTAAGGATCATGCCGGTAAATTGCGTGTGTATTCGGAAGCCAGCAATCTGAAGATTGTTTCCCCTAAGGTAGCTATAGTTCAGATTCATGGTGCGGATGGAGTATTGGTACGTACAGTGCAGTTGCAGGAAGGTGTGAATACTGTTACCGGTCTTGCTCCCGGTTTCTATGTTGTGGAAGGTCAGAAAGTCGTGATATATTCCAAATAAGAAAAGTGTAAATCTCAAAATGAACAAATATATGAAAAAAGAAACTTATGTGAAGCCAACTGTCGAGTTGATTTCTATGGAGAATGAAGGTTGTGTCATGACCGGTAGTTTTACTGGTGGCGGACAGATAAATCCGGGTACACGTTCTGGTTATGGACGTAGTCGGGGAAGAACCTACGGAGGAAATTCGAGCTCTGTCAGTGACTTGGAACAACTGATCGAGGATATACTGACAATAGATAAATAGTCAGGTTGTTGAAGAATGGTGCATTATTGATGGAAGAATGTTTCATGCACCATTCTTCAACATCTCTGGCATTTTTGTAATGCCGTAATGTGTTTCCTTTCCATACATTTGCCATGCAGTTCGGAAGCCAGGCATGCAGTTTCCGGATTGAAGATAGAGAACTTATATTATTTTTTTAATCTTAAAAATTATACGATGGAAAAACGAAAGATTTCCTCAAGAGCAGGGCTAAGCAAGGTGCTTTTTACCTTAATGGTTTGTCTGACTCTCATGATGAACGTCCCATATCTGGGCGCTCAAAATTCTCAAGTTACAGTAACGGGTAAAGTTGAGGACACGATGGGTTCTGTGATTGGTGCCAGTATTGTTGAGAAAGGTGTAGCTTCTAATGGTACAATTACCGATATTGATGGTAACTTCTCCATTAAAGTAAACCCGAATGCTACATTGGTAGTGAGTTTTATTGGTTATAAAACGGTGGAAATTCCTGTAAAAGGGCAAAGGAATGTGAAAGTAACACTACAGGAGGATAGTGAAATGCTGGATGAGGTTGTGGTTGTGGGTTATGGTCAAATGCGTAAAAAAGACCTGACCGGTTCTGTTATCCAGATTCGTCCAGATAAGTTGGCAAATGAGGCTCCCAAGACTGTGCAAGATGTATTGCGTGGTACACCGGGGTTGAATGTCGGTTACGATGCTTCTGCTAAGGGTGGTGGTTCTATGCAGATTCGTGGTCAGCGTTCTGTATATACGGATGGTGGACATAATGATCCGTTGATTATCCTTGATGGTATGCAGTTTTATGGTGAACTTTCTGAAATTAATCCGAATGATATTGGCCAGATTGATGTATTGAAAGACGCCTCTTCTGCTGCTGTTTATGGTGCTAAAGCTGCCAATGGCGTTATAATTATTACGACTAAAAAAGGTAAGTCAGGTAAGCCGACCATCAATTTTACTGCTACTCTTGGTATCAATACAAAGAGTGAATATCGTGATGTTTATGATGCCAACGGCTATATGAGATATCGTGAAGACTGGTATAAGAAAGATACTTATGCCACTGACCCTTTTACCGGTGTTTATGGAGCGTATGCAGCTGGACAATGGAAAAACAAGAAGGATGAGAACGGTAAAGATATAATAGGCTCTGATGGCAAGCCCGTACAAGAATATATATATAACCGTGCTGCCGGTTATTATGATAATCCTGCGAATTTGGGTCGGTATGGCATCTCTGTTGACCAATGGAGAGCGTTCACTTCAAATGAGAGTGGGGAATCGGATGCCAGTATTTATGCAAAGCGTTTGGGACTGGAAGATGGTGTTTTGGCTAACTATTTGGCCGGAAACACGTACGACTGGTACGATCGTACTTTCCGAACAGGCATCAATCAGGATTATACGGCAAGCATTTCCGGAGCCGGTGACCGGATGAATTATTATATGTCTATCGGTTATCTGAAGAATGAAGGAGCAGTGAGAGGCAATGATTACAATGCTATTCGTGCCAATTTGAAGGTGAATGGCAAAGTAACCGACTGGTTGGAAATAGGAACGAACGTTAATTTCCAGGATCGTAGTGACGGTGATATTTCTGTAAATCTTGGTACGGATTACTGGGATGCCAATATGTTGCGAAACAGTCCTTACTCCACTTATCGTAACGAAGATGGTAGCTATTGCCAATATCCGATGGGTTCCAATAAGAAATGGGGCTACAACTATGACTTTGAACGTCAGTATCTGGATCTGGAGAAGGGCTATACTGTGTTGAATACTATTTTCAATGCCAAAGTAAAATTGCCTTTTGGAATCACTTATGATTTCAATATAGCTCCTCGTTATCAATTTTTCTATGACCGCTACTTTATGTCAGCTGCCAAACCTGACTCTAATCCGGATAGCCAGGGCGTAAATCGTGAACAAAGTAAACGTTTTGATTGGTCTTTGAATAATACTATTACATGGGATTATACATTGGCTCAAAAGCATCACTTTATTCTTACTTTGGTGCAGGAAGCAGAAGAACGCCGTTTTTGGCAGGATAAGATTAACGCACGCAAGATATTACCCTCGGATGCCTTGGGATTTCATAATACCAGCAATGGTAGCAAGACGCTGAGTAGTTTTTCTTCAAATGATACGCACGAAACGGCTGCTGCTTATATGGCACGTCTGTTCTATTCTTACGATGATCGCTATATGATTACTGGTACGGTTCGTCGTGATGGTTATTGCGCTTTCGGTGCCAACAATCCGTGGGCTACCTTCCCTTCTATATCTGCTGCATGGAATTTTACCAATGAAAAGTTCTTTAATTGGGAGCCGATGAGTACCGGTAAATTGCGTGTCTCTTGGGGTAAGAACGGTAACCGTTCGTTGAAAGACCCTTATATTGCTCTTGCCAATCTGGGTGCCGGAGCAGGGGCTACAATGGGGTATTTGGTTGCTAATGGCGGTACAGTAGATGTTAAGTATTTGGGTATGGACCGTTTGTCTAATCCGAATCTGCAATGGGAGAAAACGGAAGCTTTAAATTTTGGTTTGGACTTCGGATTCCTGAATGATCGCATCACGGGTAGTGCTGAATATTATATTATGAAGACGCATGATATGATTATGGGACAACGTCTGCCGGGATTTACCGGATTTGGAAGCATTACTACCAATTTGGGTGAAGTGCAGAACAGAGGTTTCGAGCTTTCATTAAATACCCTGAATATTCAGAATCGGGATTTCGAATGGCGCTCTACTTTAAGCTTTTCCATCTATAAGAATGAAATCAAGCATCTTTATTATGAATACGAAGACGTGCTCAATGAAGCCGGAGAAGTGATTGGTCGTAAAGAGATGGACGACACAAGCAACGGTTGGTTTATCGGACAATCCATTGGTACTATCTGGGATTATGAGATGGATGGTATTTGGCAGGCTGATGAGGCTGCAGAAGCAGCTAAGGTAGGACAACGTCCGGGCGATCCGAAAGTAGTGAACCACTATACTGCTGACGATAAAGAAGACGGTACGCCGGTTTACAATGAGAAGGACAAAGTGTTCCTGGGTAAGAAAAATCCGCCTATCCATTGGTCGTTCCGTAATGAGTTCACTCTCTGGAAGGATCTCAATATTTCTTTCAGCATGTATTCCTATATGGGACATAAGAGTCTGGAAGGTTATTATCTGAATCAGGATAATGGCGGTTCATTGATTACTTATAACAGCAATACTTTCAAGAAGAGATACTGGACACCTGAAAGTCCGACTAATGAGTATGCGCGTCTCGATGCCTATGGTCCGAATGGCGCTAAGGGTGTACAGAAGTTGCACAATCGTTCCTTCATTCGTCTGGACAATATTTCTGTGGCTTACACCTTGCCGCAAGCGTGGACGAAGAAGATACAGCTGGAACGTGTAAAACTCTTTGGTACTGTTCGTAACGTAGCGACCTGGGCGGCAGACTGGGAATATGCAGACCCGGAAACCGGTGGCTTGGCTACCCGTACTTTTACATTCGGATTAAACTTAACTCTTTAAACTGTTGAAACAATGAATAATTATATTAAGAATAAGCTCTCTAAGGGTGTATTGCTCCTTACAGGAATAGCAGTATTCAGTGCATGCACTGACAACTTTTTGAAACCGGATCCTCTGTCGTTCTATGAACCTGAGACTACTTTTGCCACTGAATCTGGTCTGGAAGCTGTATTGGCTATGGCTGACCGTCATCTCCGCACTTGGGCATTCCACTATAGCAGTGGTGATTGTAATATCAGCATACCTCTTGGTACGGAATATCTATTTTCAGAACTTTCTCTGTATGGTAAAACTGATGGTACAGGTGGTGTGTATGGTAATTTTGCCAATCAGTTGCAACCTACCAGTGGTTTGAACAACGGTGATGACAACCGAATCATGTACTTCTGGAACGAAGGTTTCACAGGTATCAAGCATGCCAACACTATATTGTCCTTTATAGACAAAGTGACTGCATTGAGTGAGGAAACAAAAAATGCCTATAAAGGGCGTGCTTATTTCCATCGTGCTTACCGTTATTTGAACCTGGTGATGCAGTTTGGTGATATTCCTTTGGTAACAAAGACGCTGGAAGTGCCCAAACGAAACTATCGGTCTACCAAGAAAGAAGAAATCCTGGATATGATTACTCAGGATATGGAGAAAGCTGTGGAATGGGTGCCTGTGCAGAATGATACCCGTTACATTGGTATGGTGAATAAAGAAGCATGTCGTCAATTGCTTATCAAATGTTATTTGGCAACGGGCCAGTTTGAAAAGGCTGAGAAGCAAGCGGATATTTTGATTGATCAGTCGGGATTATCACTGATGACGGAAAGTTTTGGTAATGCGAATGATGGCGGTGAAACGCAGACATGGAAGATTACCCGTAACGTGATCTGGGACTTGCATCGTCCTGAAAACAAGATGATCGCTGCGAATAAAGAAGTTATTATGGGAATGCCTAACTGTACGGATGAGTCATTTGTGAACTTCTTATCTATGCGTATTTTTGGTCCTTTCTGGAGTGACGGTAACCTGAAGACACCTGATAGTAAAACAGCCGGTGAACGTTATGCACGTAATAATGGCAAGTATGAAGCTACTACTGACTTTACACGTGCTTTTGGCCGTGGTATTGCTACTGTTCGTGCTACTCATTTTGCTCAACATGGACTTTGGGTAGTGAATGGTGTGGAAGATAAGGAAGACCTTCGCCATAACTCAAAAGTAGGAAACTGGGTAAATATGGAGGACTTGACTTACAATAATAAGGATTCTAAATATTATGGTCAGAACTTTATGCTCTATTCACCTGAAGATGTTTGGGGGGTAGATAAAGATGGTAAACCTGTTATCACAACTCCTAAGGGAGCTTTACTCTGTAATGATACAATTCGTGATTGGTTTGATTTCCCTCACTATAAGATCTATTTGGAAGATGTGCGCAATGAGGCTAATATGGGAGCCAATGACTTTCAAGGTGCAGCTGGTTCCGGTGCTAATGCAAACTGGTATCTGTATCGTTTGGCAGAAACTTATCTGCTGCGTGCTGAAGCTAAATATTATCAGGGTAAGGATGCCACATCAGATGTAAATGAAGTACGTAAACGTGCTAAATGTTCACAACTTTATGCAGCTGGAACCGTGACTATTGGTGATATCATGAACGAACGCGCTCGTGAACTTTATCTGGAAGAATGGCGCAATGTAGAGTTGACCCGCGTATCTCTTTGTCTGGCATTGAGCGGCAAACCTGATGAATGGGGAAATATTTATAGTAAAGACAATTGGGATAAACAGCAAGGTACGGATAATGTTGGCGGAAGCTACTGGTATCAACGTATCATTCATTATTCTTTGTATAATAAGGGTGACATCGTTTCCAATGGCAAGACTCTGAATTATTATATGGATAAGCGTAACCTTTTCTGGCCGGTTCCGAATAGTGCTATTACTGCGAATAATAAAGGGCAGCTTGCTCAAAATTACGGTTACGATGGATATGATGCTAGTGTACCGATGTGGGAAACTTGGGAAGAAGCTGTTGCTGATGAGGATAAGAGTGAATAATCAGGTTGGAGGATTTCTATAGGTTTAGTTCTTAAATAAAGAGGTTGGGTCAAAAGTACTGTGCTTGTAGAGGCGAATCGTCATTCGTTCGGAATACACAAAGTGATTTTGACACAACCTCTTTTCTTTTTAAAGATATGAAGATATGAGTAAATATTTGAATATAACAGGATGTTTCTTATTCCTTTCTTTTTTCTTTCAAACCATTCTTTTCGCGCAAAACACTTCGATTGGTACGAAAGATATAGTTTCCGGTGAAGTCTGGAAAGATACAGACGGTAATGTTATTAACGCCCATGGCGGCGGTATCCTCTTCAACAATGGAAAATACTACTGGTTTGGAGAGCACCGGCCTTCTTCCGGTTTTACGACGCAGGTGGGAGTGACATGTTATTCGTCAGCCGATTTGCGTAACTGGAAGTACGAAGGTGTAGCTTTGGCTGTATCTGACGAAACAGGAAGTGATATAGAGAAAGGATGTATCATAGAACGTCCTAAAGTTATTTATAATCAGAAAACAGGAAAATACGTAATGTGGTTCCATTTGGAACTTAAAGGAAGAGGATATGGCCCTTCCCGTGCCGGAGTTGCGGTAAGCGATACCCCGGCGGGACCTTATCGGTTTATTCGCTCGGGGCGTGTGAATCCAGGCGTCTATCCGCTGAATATGACACGGGAGGAGCAGAAGCTTACCTGGAATCCGAAAGATTATGAATGGTGGACTCCGGAGTGGCGTGAGGCTGTCAATAAGGGAATGTTTGTGAAACGTGACCTGGAAGGTGACGGGCAGATGTCCCGCGATATGACCTTGTTTGTGGACGATGACGGCACAGCCTACCATATTTATTCCTCAGAAGAGAACCTGACGCTCCACATAGCAGAATTGTCTGATGATTATCTGAGCCATACCGGAAAGTACATTCGTATATTTCCCGGCGGACATAATGAAGCGCCGGCTATATTTAAGAAGGATGGAACTTATTGGATGATAGCTTCCGGATGCACAGGATGGGAACCGAACGAAGCCCGCCTGATGACTGCTTCTTCAATTCTGGGGGAATGGTCGCAATTACCCAATCCTTGTGTAGGTAAAGATGCGAAAATTACTTTTGGAGGACAAAGTACCTACATACTGCCACTAAAGGATGGTGGATACATGTTTATGGCAGATGCGTGGCGTCCGAAAAGCCTGTCGGATTCGAGGTATATTTGGTTGCCTGTTCGTTTTAATGAAAAAGGAATTCCATTTATAGAGTGGGTTGATAAGTGGTGAGTGTGGAGTGAAAATCTGCCATTTATCTATAGAATGGTCGATTATGCACCCTTTTTGAAATAATTTTAGTAGTTCGGTTTGTCTGAAAACAGATATATTTGCAGCGATGAAAAACAACTTATAATTGAATATCATGAAAACGTGGAAATATTTGTGGCTACTATTGATTGTAGCCTTGCTGGTTCCCATCAATGTTTCGGCAAAAAAGAAAACGGAAAAAGTAAAGTCTGATCGTGAACTTTGGACAGGAATTCTGTACCAGATGGCAGCGCCTGTACTCAGCAATATGAGCGAAGGCAAGTTGCAGGAAAATATGCTGGTAGAGTTGAGCCCTACATGGGACGGTCGTGATAAACGGGTGACTTATATGGAATGCTTCGGACGGTTGATGGCCGGACTGGCTCCGTGGCTGTCACTGCCCGATGATGATACGGCGGAAGGAAAACAACGCAAACAATTGCGTGAATGGGCATTAAAGAGCTATGCTCAATCCGTAGATCCGGAAAGTAAAGATTATCTGTTGTGGCGGAAAGAGGGACAACCCCTGGTGGATGCCGCTTATATAGCTGAAAGCTTTTTGCGTGGATATGACGCTTTGTGGGTTCCATTGGATGATTTGACAAAACAACGTTATATAGCTGAATTCCAGCAACTGCGTCGGGTAGATCCCCCCTATACGAATTGGTTATTATTCTCTTCAACTGTTGAGTGCTTCCTGAAAAAGGCGGGTGCCCAGACGGATTATTACCGTATCACTTCAGCTTTGCGTAAAGTCGATGAATGGTATGTGGGAGATGGCTGGTACAGTGACGGAGAGGATTTCGCCTTCGATTATTACAATAGTTTTGTGATTCATCCCATGTATGTGGAATGCCTTGAAGTGATGACAAATGGCGGAAAGCAGAATATCTGGAATGTAAAAGGTGGAAACTTCCCGAAAGCCTTGAAGCGTATGCAGCGTTTCGGCATGATATTGGAACGTTTTGTTTCTCCCGAAGGTACTTTCCCGGTCTTTGGCCGTTCGATTACTTACCGTACCGGTGTACTGCAACCGCTTGCCTTGCTGTCATTGCGTGGCTGGTTGCCAAAGGAATTGCCTGCCGGACAGGTGCGTGCGGCGATGACCGCCGTTATTCAGCGTATGTTCGGTGATAATCACAACTTCAATGCGGAAGGCTATCTGACATTGGGGTTCAACGGTTCTCAACCTAATATATCGGATTGGTATACCAATAATGGCAGCCTATATTTGGCCTCACTTGCCTTCCTGCCGTTAGGATTGCCCGCTGACGCTCCTTTCTGGACGGATGCACCGCAACCGTGGACATCAAAGAAAGCATGGGGCGGAGAAGATTTTCCGAAAGATCACGCTTATCATGACTAAAACGGTAAGCTGCCTATTTTTCCTCTTAAATAAGGATATCATGAACAGATACATTCTCCTTTTCTTTCTAATTCTCTCAACGACTTTCACACTCCGGGCACAGCAGGCCCGGCTTGTGGAAGTGGGACAGGGATATAGCCAAACGTCAGTCAACACAACTGTATTCCGCAACAACTCCCTTGTAACACAAGGGGATGAGCAATATATCTGTTATTATGATGCGGATGGTTATCTGGTGCTGGGTAAGCGGAAACTGAATTCCGACCGGTGGACGCTGAACCGGACACAATACAAAGGAAACGTAAAAGACGCCCATAATATTATAAGTATGATGCTGGACGGGGATGGTTATCTGCATCTCTCGTTCGATCATCACGGACATAAGTTGAACTATTGCCGCAGCACGGCTCCGTATACACTGGAACTCGGAGATAAGGAACCTATGACGGGTGTAGATGAAGGAAATGTCACTTACCCGGAGTTCTATCCGCTGAAAGGGGGCGATTTACTTTTCGTCTACCGTTCCGGTTCTTCCGGCCGGGGCAATCTGGTGATGAACCGCTATTCCGTGAAAGAGAAGAAATGGAGCCGGGTGCAGGATGTCCTGATTGACGGTGAAGATAAGAGGAATGCTTACTGGCAACTCTATGTGGATGAGCAAGGCACTATCCACCTATCCTGGGTGTGGCGTGAAACGTGGCATGTGGAGACGAACCATGATCTTTGTTATGCCCGTTCCTTTGACAATGGCGTGACATGGTATAAGGCGAATGGCAAGAAGTATGAGTTGCCTATCCGCTATAACAATGCGGAATATGCCTGCCGCATTCCGCAAAATTCTGAATTGATCAATCAGACCAGTATGAGTGCCGATGCGGGCGGCAATCCTTATATCGCGACTTACTGGCGTGATCCCGACAGTGAAATCCCCCAATACCGTATTGTATGGCATGACGGTGCCATGTGGCGTAACCGCCAGGTTTCGGATCGCCGGACGCCCTTTTCGTTGAAAGGGGGCGGCACCAAGATGATTCCCATTGCCCGTCCGCGTATCGTGGTAGATGGTGGTGAAATCTTCTACATCTTCCGCGACGAAGAACGGGGAAGCCGGGTGTCAATAGCGCATGCGTCAGCAGTCGGGACGGGTGAATGGACTTTTACTGATTTGACGGATTTTCCGGTAGATGCCTGGGAACCGTCGCATGATACGGAACTTTGGAAGCAAAAACGCCGTCTTCATCTCTTTGTGCAACATACCAAGCAAGGGGATGGAGAACGTATGGTGGACTTTGCTCCTCAGCCGGTGTATGTGCTGGAAGTGAGATGACAGTGAGTTAAATCGGAGTTCATGTAGGATGTTCTGATTCTCAACGAAGGGCGAATTCCGTTTCTATATGAGGAGATTACAGTTCCCCTATAGGGAAACAATAGTTCCCATTAGAGGAAACTTGCGTTCCCATTAGAGGAAACTGACGTTTCTATTAGGGGGAACGGGCGTTTCTATTAGGGGAAACGGGAAGCATCTCTAATGATATGAATATGAATAAGGTAAATAGATTAATTAAATGAATAAGCATATTAGTATGAAAAAGTATTTCGGAAACATTCTGGTCCTGGCTTTTTGTCTGAACGGAATGTCGGCTTGTGCTTCCCCTAAGGATGAAGCCAAAGAGATTGTGGATATTATTTATAAAGTGAACAACTATTGGCAAACCCAGAATCCAGAGCACGGACGCTCTTTCTGGGACAATGCAGCTTATCATAGTGGTAATATGGAAGCATTCTTCCTGACTGGTGACTCCGATTTCATGAACTACTCCAAGGCTTGGGCTGAACATAATCAGTGGAAGGGTGCTAAGTCGGATAATAAAGCCGAATGGAAATACAGCTATGGCGAGAGTGATGACTATGTGCTTTTTGGTGATTACCAGATTTGCTTTCAGACGTATGCCGATTTATATAATATAGAACCGGATACTCAAAAAATAGCTCGTGCCCGCGAAGTAATGGAATATCAGATGAGTACAGATAAGAATGATTATTGGTGGTGGGCTGACGGTCTTTACATGGTGATGCCTGTGATGACTAAACTATATAAGATTACCGGCAATCCGCTTTACCTGGAGAAACTGCATGAGTACTGGGCATTTGCCGACAGTCTGATGTACGATCCGGAAGATGCGCTTTATTATCGTGACGGAAAATATATCTATCCTAAACATAAAAGTGTGAATGGTAAGAAAGATTTCTGGGCTCGTGGAGATGGATGGGTTTTAGCTGCCTTGGTTAAAGTCCTGAAAGATTTGCCTGAAACGGATAAATATCGTCAGGAATATATAGACCGTTACCGTGCGATGGCAAAAGCTGTGGCTGCCTGTCAGCAACCGGAAGGATACTGGACACGGAGTCTGCTTGATCCGGAGCATGCTCCCGGACCGGAAACCAGTGGCACTGCTTTCTTTACTTATGGTCTGTTGTGGGGAATGAATAACGGCTTTTTGGATAAGGCTACTTATCAGCCTGTAATAGAAAAAGCCTGGAAGTATCTGACGACTGTTGCTTTGCAACCGGATGGACGCATCGGCTATGTGCAACCCATCGGCGAGAAGGCCATTCCGGGACAAGTGGTAGATGCCAATTCAACAGCTAACTTTGGAGTAGGTGCTTTCTTACTGGCGGCTTGCGAAATGGTACGATTCCTGAATTGATTATTCTATTTTTTCCAGAAGATACAAAATGGAGTTTGTCGGCATTGGCAAGCTCCATTTTGGTTTAATAACCTGGGTAAAACTTTGTTTTTTAATGAAATGACACAAAATTATTCCCTTTTTGCATGATTCGTGGTAGTATATCTCTTATTTTATGTGTATTTTTGACACCCAATAACTAACGTGAATTTTATGAGGAATACTATGAAACAATTTGCAATTGCAATTAGCTTGATGTTGGCAATAACATTGCCTTCATTCTCTCAGCAACAACATCCTATCGTTGAAAAAGATTATGTGGCTTATTTGTTCACCTACTTTACAGGTAACCACATCAGTGAAGAAGCCGTATGTTATGCCGTAAGTATGGACGGATATACATATTGGGCACTGAATGACGGCAAGCCCGTTCTTGATTCGAAAGTAATCAGTTCGACCGGTGGTGTGCGCGACCCGCATATCCTGAGAAGCCAGGACGGGCATACCTTTTATATGGTGGTGACAGATATGGTATCTGACAATGGTTGGGATTCGAACCGTGCAATGGTGCTGCTGAAGTCCAATGACCTTGTAAACTGGACGCATTCCATCATTAATATGCAGAAACGTTATAAAGGACAGGAAAAGCTGAAGCGTGTTTGGGCACCGCAGACGGTTTTTGATCCTGAAGCCGGAAAATATATGGTGTACTGGTCTATGCAGTATGCCGGTGGAGCCGATATCATCTACTATGCATATGCCAATGACGACTTCACAGATCTGATCGGTGAACCGAAGCCCCTCTTCATTCCGGAGAATAAGAAATCATGTATCGACGGGGATATTGTCTATAAAGACGGCGTTTTCCACCTGTTCTATAAGACAGAGGGACATGGAAACGGCATTAAAGTGGCAACCACCCGTTCGCTGACTTCCGGCCAGTGGAAAGAAGAACCGGATTACAAGCAGCAAACAAAAGATGCTGTAGAAGGCGCCGGCACATTTAAACTGATAAACCAGGATAAGTATATATTAATGTATGATGTATACATGAAAGGCAAATATCAGTTTACGGAAACTACCGACCTGAAGAACTTCAAAGTGATAGACAGTGAAGTGAAGATGAATTTCCATCCCCGCCACGGAACGATTATTCCTATCACGCGCGATGAATTGATCCGTATCACAGATAAATGGGGCAGGCCTGCCGAATTGGGTGCAATACCGAACAACCCTGTATTGCCCGGATTTCATGCCGATCCTGAAATCTTATACTCAAACAAGACAAAGAAATATTATATCTATTCCACAACCGACGGACAACCCGGCTGGGGCGGATGGTACTTCACTGTTTTTTCTTCAACCGATCTGAAGAACTGGAACTATGAAGGCGTTATGCTGGATTTGAAATCCGAACAGGTACCTTGGGCGAATGGAAATGCCTGGGCACCGTGTATTGAGGAAAAACTCATCAAGGGAGAATACAAGTACTTCTTTTATTATAGCGGCAATCCTGCCAAAGGCGGAGGAAAGCAAATCGGCGTAGCAATGGCCGACTCACCTACCGGACCGTTTACCGATCTGGGACAACCCATCATTACAGACTCCCCTGTAGGACACGGACAGCAGATAGACGTGGATGTCTTCACCGACCCTGTATCCGGTAAAACCTATCTGTATTGGGGTAATGGCTACATGGCCGGTGCCGAACTGAATAAAGATATGATTTCCATCAAGAAGAAAACACTTACGGTAATGACTCCCGAAGGAGGAACCTTGCAGGATTATGCATTCCGCGAAGCTCCTTATGTATTTTACCGTAACGGACTTTATTATTTTATGTGGTCGGTAGATGACACCGGTTCACCCAACTATCATGTGGCTTACGGTACATCTAAATCGCCGCTGGGACCTATCGAGGTGGCTAAAGATCCGATTGTACTGATTCAGAATCCGGAAAAACAAATCTACGGTCCTGCACATAATGCAGTGTTACAAATTCCGGGTACGGATGAGTGGTATATCGTTTACCATCGTATTAATAAGAACTTCCTGAAAGATGGTCCGGGCGTGCACCGCGAGGTGTGCATTGATCGCATGGAATTCAATGCGGACGGAACCATTAAGCCGGTAGTGCCAACCCTTTAATTATATGACTATTAAAATACCAGAGAAACATTATTTGATCATGAGAAACAAACTGAAGGGATTAGTTTTTTTATGTATGGCGGTAGTCTTGCCGCTGACAGCACAGAATGTAACCGTCAGCGGGCCTGACGGTAAATTACAACTAACAGTTTCGTGCCCGGAAGGGAAGGAAGCATCGTATTCTCTCACCTATAGCGGGAAACAGATGTTGGAATCATCTCCGTTGGGTCTGGAGACCAATGTGGGAGACTTCGCGAAAGCAATGAAACTGACTGGGTATAAAGAAAGGAAAATTGATACCGTTTACATGCAATCGCGTATCAAAGCTTCTAAGATACACTATCAGGCCAATGAATTGGTATGTGCTTTTGTCAATGCAAAAGGGCAGAAGATGGACGTAATATTCCGTGTGAGCAATAATGATGTTGCTTTCCGCTATACGTTGCCCCGCCAGGGCGAGCGGGGAAGCCTTGTTGTGAACAGCGAAGCGACCGGCTTCCGTTTTCCTAAACAGACTACTACCTTCATATGTCCGCAAAGTGACGCCATGATAGGCTGGAAGCGGACAAAACCGAGTTATGAAGAAGAATATAAGGCGGATGCCCCGATGGATGTCCGTTCACAATACGGACATGGATATACTTTCCCCTGCCTGTTCCGCGTAGGAGATAATGGCTGGGTACTTGTCAGCGAGACAGGAGTAGACAGCCGCTATTGCGGTTCGCGCCTGAGCGATGTAACAGAAGGAAATCTGTATACGGTAGCTTTCCCGATGGCTGAAGAGAATAATGGTAACGGAACAGTTGCCCCCGCTTTCGCTTTACCGGGTTCTACCCCTTGGCGTACGATTACGGTAGGTGAGACATTGAAGCCTATTGTAGAAACCACTGTTATCTGGGATGTAGTGGAACCGTTGTATGAGACGGAACATGATTATCAGATGGGACGTGGAACCTGGAGCTGGATACTCTGGCAGGACGGCAGTATCAACTATGATGACCAGGTGCGTTATGTTGATCTGGCTGCTGCAATGGGTTATGAATATGTGTTGATTGACAACTGGTGGGATACGAAAATCGGCCATAAGCGTATGGAATCCCTCATTGACTATGCACAAGGTAAGGGTGTGGATGTATTCCTGTGGTACAGTTCAAGCGGCTACTGGAATGATATCGAGCAAGGGCCTGTCAATATGATGGATGATCCGATTATCCGCAAGCGTGAAATGAAATGGCTTCAGGAACAGGGTGTGAAAGGTATCAAAGTCGATTTCTTCGGTGGAGACAAACAGGAAACCATGCGTTTGTATGAAGGTATTCTGAGTGATGCTGACGATCACGGTCTGATGGTAATCTTCCACGGCTGTACAGTGCCTCGCGGATGGGAGCGGATGTATCCCAACTATGTAGGCAGCGAAGCGGTACTGGCTTCCGAGAATCTGATTTTCAACCAACATTTCTGTGATGAAGAAGCTTTCAATGCCTGCCTGCATCCTTTTATCCGTAATGCGGTGGGCAGCATGGAATTTGGCGGTACTTTCCTGAACAAGCGTTTGAACCGGGGGAACAATGGTGGAACTACCCGTCGCACGACGGATGTATTCCAGTTGTCAACAGCTGTGTTGTTCCAGAATCCTATTCAGAATTATGCTTTGGCACCCAACAACCTGACGGATGCCCCGCAAGTTTGCCTGGACTTTATGAAACAGGTGCCTACTACGTGGGATGAAACACGTTTTATTGATGGTTATCCCGGAAAATATGCAGTTGTTGCACGTCGTCACGGCAAACAATGGTATGTAGCTGCCGTTAACGGTACAAAAGAAGTACTGAAGTTGAAACTCGAATTACCTATGCTTGCAGGAGAGACTCTCTCATTCTATAATGATGATAAAGAACTGCAACCCCAGTTGCAAACTCTGAAACTGAAAGCTGACGGCAAACTCCAACTGACCCTCCAACCGCAAGGTGGCGCCGTACTGGTTCAGGACTGGAAAACGAATGAAAAGGAAATGGGAGCCTATCTGTTTACCTATTTCAAAGACGATACACATAGTTTATATTTCGCAGTCAGCGATGACGGATATACATTTACGGATGTAAATAACGGTCAGCCCATTATCGCCGGTGATACGATTGCCGAACAGAAAGGTATCCGTGACCCGCATATCTATCGTGCACCGGACGGTACTTTCTACATTGCCATGACCGACCTGCACATCTTTGCCCAGCAGAAAGGTCTGCGCAACACCGAGTGGGAGCGTGACGGAGCCAAATACGGCTGGGGTAACAACCGTGGTTTTGTCCTGATGAAATCAAAAGACCTTGTAAACTGGACACACCATGTGGTCCGTATTGACAAGACTTTCCCCGGATATGATGAGATCGGTTGTGCCTGGGCACCTGAACTGGTCTACGATGAACATGCAGGCAGAATAATGATCTACTTCACCATGCGCATGGGCAATGCACGGAATATGCTGTACTATGCTTATGTAAACGAAGATTTTGACGGTCTGGAAACAGAACCCCGGCTATTGTTCCAATATCCCGATGCTACCAAATCAGCTATTGATGCCGACATCACGAAAGTAGGTGATAAATATCACATGTTTTACGTTGCTCACGACGGAACACCGGGCATCAAACAAGCTGTATCGAAGTATATCAACCGTGGATATGCTTACCTGCCGGAATGGGTAGATCCGGAACCGAAAGCCTGCGAAGCTCCTAACATGTGGAAGCGCATCGGCGAAGACAAATGGGTGGTAATGTATGACATCTATGGTATCAATCCTCATAATTTCGGTTTCAGTGAAACCACTGACTTTGTGAACTTCAAAGATCTGGGACACTTCAATGAAGGTGTGATGAAGGCGACTAACTTCTCTTCACCGAAACATGGAGCAGTAATCCACATCACTAAGAAAGAGGCTGAGAAGCTGAGAAAGTACTGGAAATAGGTCGATACAAATGTATTGAAAACAAATAACCCGATAAATAATACCATGAACAGATTGATTAGATTTTTAAGTGTATGTTTACTTCTGTCCTTTGTCTTCCCTGTGCAGGCAAAGGTGGAGGGCGTGACGAATGAACCGAATCAGGTGTACCTCTTTTCCTATTCGAACCGTGACGGACGCAGCGGCCTGAAGTTTGCCTGGAGTCCCGACGGAGAGAAGTGGTTTAGCGTGGCTGATGGATTTGCCTATGTGAATTCCGACTTCGGTCCGTGGGGACGGGCAAAGACTATGTTCAAGCCCCATTTGATGCAAACCCGTGCTGATGGCAAATGGCATTGCATCTGGGAAGCTACGAATACCGGTAAGGCACTTGCCTATGTAACCTCTCCCGACTTGCAGAAGTGGGAAGCACAGAGTTATTTCTCTCCCGAAGAACGTAGCAAGTATGAACCCAAAGATGTGTATCCCACCACTCAGAAGAAGGTATTGGTGAATGGTTCCGAAGAAGAAGGCTGGGTACAGGAAGTTCCCTATACTACCGTGCAGCAGATCATCCGCTATGCCGAACATAAGAAATACCGCCAGTCACTGAATGCCGAGCGTACCGAGCAAGACCCTGTACGTTTTGCCAACCTCAAGCCTGTAGAGGCTACTATTCAGGTGAATGCAGGTCAGGCGAAAGAAATCAGCAAGCATCTGATTGGTATTTTCTTTGAGGATATCAACTATGGAGCAGACGGTGGCTTGTATGCCGAACTGGTTCAGAACCGTGACTTTGAGTATACCCCGACCGACCGTGGTAACGATCAGAACTGGAATAGTACTCACTCCTGGAGTGTTCAGGGCAGTGATGCTACATTGAGCATTGCAACGGAAAATCCTATTCATCCTAATAACTCCCATTATGCTGTTTTCGATGTGAATGCAGCTGAACAAACAGCATTGGTGAATGCCGGTTTCGATGGCATAGCCCTGAAGAAAGGTGAGAAATATGATTTCTCACTCTTTGGTAAAGTGCTTGAGGGGAAAGGAGGCAAGGTACTTGTGAACTTGGTTGATAAAGATGGAACAATTATAGCACAAACTGCCGTAAATGTAACATCTAAAGATTGGAAACAACAGAAAGCAGTCTTGACAGCCACAAGCGATGCGGCGGCGGCATCTCTGTCCATTGTTCCCCAGGCTGTCAGCAAGTATGCGCTGGATATGATTTCCCTCTTTCCGCAAAAGACCTTCAAAGGTCGTAAGAACGGACTCCGCGCTGATCTGGCACAAACGCTTGCCGATTTGCATCCCCGTTTCGTACGTTTCCCCGGTGGTTGTGTGGCTCATGGCGATGGAATAGATAATATTTATGATTGGAAAGGTTCTATCGGTCCGTTGGAAGCCCGCAAGCCGCTCCGCAATCTTTGGGGATACCATCAGACACGCGGTCTGGGATACCACGAATACTTCTTGTTCTGTGAAGATATGGGTGCGGAACCCGTACCTGTGCTTGCAGCCGGTGTACCTTGTCAGAACTCTGGTACCTGCGCCCACCATTCCAAGGATGAACTGACTTGCATGGGACAGCAGGGTGGCGTTCCGATGGAAGAAATGGATCAGTACATCCAAGATGTTCTCGACCTGATAGAATATGCCAACGGAGATGCCCGCAAAACCGTGTGGGGTAAGAAGCGTGCGGAAGCCGGACATCCGAAACCGTTCAATCTGAAGTTCATCGGTATCGGTAATGAGGACATGATTACACCTGTCTTCGTGGAACGCTTTAAGATGATATTTGATGCAGTGAAAGCAAAACATCCTGAAGTTACCGTGATTGGTACTACCGGTCCGTTCTACGAAGGTACGGATTATGAAGTAGGTTGGGATCTTGCTACCGAACTGGGTGTACCGATGGTAGACGAGCACTATTACGTAGAACCGGGTTGGATGATTCACAATCAGGAATATTACGATCATTACGACCGTAGCAAAGCGAAAGTCTATTTAGGCGAATACGCCGCCCACCTGCCGGGACGCCCCAATAATGTAGAAACTGCGCTTGCCGAAGCTCTCTATCTAACTGCCGTAGAACGTAACGGTGACGTGGTAGAAATGACTTCCTATGCTCCGTTGTTGGCTAAAGATGGTCATACACAATGGAATCCGGACTTGATCTATTTCAATAATACGGAAGTAAGACCCACAGTAGGCTACTATACCCAACAAATGTATGGTCAGAACGCCGGTACCGAATACCTGTCTTCTACGGTAAAACTGAATAATGGTTGGGATGCCGTGAAGAAACGTGTCGGAGTATCAGTTGTGAAAGACGCTAATACCGGAGATTATATCGTGAAGTTAGTGAATATGCTTCCGGTGGAAGTTTCTTCCCAGGTGAAGTTGGACGGAGTTACTTTGGTAAATCCTTCGGCTACAAAAACGATATTGACAGGTGATCCGAAAGACAGAGGAGCTAAACCCGCTTCTTCTGATTTCAAGGTAGAAGGAAATGACTTTTCTTACTCAATGCCGGCTTATTCGTTTACAGTGATACGTATTCATCAAGTCGTTGGTAAATGATAATTAAAAATATTCTTATTAATCATATCAACCATGAGAAAACTAACCACCCTTTTAGTCCTGTCCCTTGCACTGGGTGTGCAGGCGCAGCAGCATGTGATGACCGTCGACGTTTCCAAACCGACGGCAAAGATACAACCTGAAATGTATGGCATCTTTTTCGAAGATATCAACTTTGGTGCCGATGGAGGTCTGTATGCCGAACTGGTAAAGAACCGTTCTTTTGAATTCCCACAACCTTTCGTGGGTTGGGTGCCTTTCGGTAATGTAACCGTTCAGGATGCAGACCCTTGTTTTGACCGCAATCCTCACTATGTACGCGTAGTGAACGACGGCCGCCTACTGCGTGCCGGACTGGATAATGAAGGTTACCGCGGCATCGGTGTGAAGCAAGGCGAAGAATACCGTTTCTCCGTTTATGCCCGCACGCCGGATGCGAAGCCGATGAAGCTCTCCATCGAGCTCGTCAACTCCAATGCACAGAATCTGTTGAAGAAAGAAATCGAAGTCAGCGGCAATAACTGGCAAAAGCTGACGGCGGTGCTGAAATCTCCTTTCACAGACGCTCATGCCCGCCTGCGTATCGTCCTCGAAACACAGGGTACGGTAGATATGGATCATATCTCCTTGTTTCCTGTGAATACTTGGAAAGGACGTGAGAATGGTCTGCGTGCCGACCTCGCACAAGCCCTTTATGACCTTAACCCGGGCGTATTCCGTTTCCCCGGTGGTTGTATCATCGAGGGTAACAGTCTTGAAACCCGTTACCAGTGGAAGAATTCCGTAGGTCCTGTTGAAAACCGCCCTCTGAATGAAAACCGCTGGAACTACACCTTCAAACATAAAGCCTTCCCTGACTATTTCCAGACTTTGGGACTTGGTTACTTCGAATACTTCCTGTTGAGCGAAGACCTCGGTGCAGAACCTCTTCCGGTAATCAGCTGCGGGCTCTCCTGCCAGTACGAAAGCAACGAAGTAGTTCCGATGGATGAACTCGATCCGTACATACAGGATGCACTCGACCTGATTGAATTTGCCAACGGCCCTGTTACTTCCAAGTGGGGAAAGGTGCGTGCCGATATGGGACATCCCGAACCCTTCAATCTGAAGATGATCGGTATCGGTAATGAACAGTGGGACAAGGTTTATGTAGAACGTTTGGAAGCTTTCACAAAAGCTATCCGTGCGAAATACCCTGATGTGAAGGTTGTAGGTAGCTCCGGCCCGAGTGCCAGCGGTGATAAATTCGATTATCTCTGGCCCGAAATGAAGCGTATCGGTGTAGACCTGGTGGACGAACACTACTACATGAATCCTGATTGGTTCTTTGGCAATGCGTCACGCTATGACAATTACGACCGCAAAGGTCCGAAGGTTTTCGCCGGAGAATATGCTTCACACGATCATTCCACGAAGAAGGATAACAACTTCCTCGCCGCCCTTTCCGAAGCTGCCTTTATGACGGGACTGGAACGGAATGCGGATGTTGTTCATCTGGCTACTTATGCGCCGTTGTTTGCTCACGTAGACGCTTGGCAGTGGAATCCCGACCTGATCTGGTTCGATAACCTGCGCATGATGCGCACACCGAACTATTACGTTCAGCAGATGTACGGCATGAATGCCGGTACCGATGTACTCAGCCTGAAGATGGATGGCAAAGCAGTAGCGGGGCAGGACAGCCTCTATGCAACAGCTGCACTGAATGCACCTACCGGAGAAATCATCCTGAAACTGGTGAATGCAAGCAGTAAGCCTGCCGATGTTCAGATCGATTTCAATGGTTTGAAGAAACGTCAGTTGGTTGCCGGTTCCTGCACTTACTTACAGAATGACAATTGGCGCACAGTAAATACGCTGGATCAGGAAGCGATTGTTCCCCGTGTACGTCCGGTACAGGTAGAAGGGCAATCTCTGAAACTGAAACTTGAACCACGTTCGTTCGGAGTGTACCGGATGGAATAGTTACAAGCTCTTTGAACTCTATTCCCCCTTTTTTGAACTATTATTCCCCCTAAAAAAAGTTCATTCACCCTATCTTTGTAGCGGTATGCAGAAAATATTCTTCGTACCGCTACAAACATACTAATTTTATATCCATGAAGAAACATCTTATTACCGGACTCTTTGCAGCCCTGGCTCTGACTGCAAATGCACAGTCCTTTAAAGAGTGGCTTGATCCGGAGATCAATGCCGTGAACCGTGCTCCCATGCACACTAATTACTTTGCCTATGAATCGGCAGATGCCGCCATGCAAGGCAAGAAAGCCCAATCTACTAATTACATGACTTTGAACGGTACCTGGAAATTCTCTTGGGTACGCAATGCCGACCAGCGTCCTACCGACTTCTGGAAAGTAGGTTTCAATGACAAAGGCTGGAATAATCTGCAAGTTCCGGCTGTGTGGGAATTGAATGGTTATGGCGATCCTATTTATGTAAACACTGGCTATGCCTGGCGTAATCAGTTCCAGAACAACCCTCCTGAAGTTCCTACAGAGAACAATCATGTAGGTTCTTACCGTCGTGAGATCATTGTTCCCGCTGACTGGAAAGGGAAAGACATTATCGCTCATTTCGGTTCTGTAACCTCCAACATGTATCTCTGGGTAAATGGCCGTTATGTAGGTTATAGCGAAGACAGCAAGCTCGAAGCCGAATTCGACCTGACTCCTTATTTGAAACCCGGACAAACGAATCTTATCGCTTTCCAGGTATTTCGCTGGTGTGATGGAACCTACCTGGAAGACCAGGACTTCTTCCGTTACAGTGGTGTGGGACGTGATTGCTACCTCTATGCCCGCAACAAGAAACGTATCCAGGACATCCGTATTACTCCCGATCTGGACGAGGCATACAAAAATGGTTCTCTGCGTGTGACGCTCGACCTGAAAGGCAGCGGTAACGTAAATATGGAATTACTGGATGCTACCGGCAAGGCAGTAGCTACGGAAACAGCCAAAGGTAGCGGTACCATTCTGATGAATGTGGAAAATCCGCATAAATGGACAGCCGAAACTCCTTACCTCTATACACTGCGTGCCACTTTGCAAGGCAGCAACGAAGTAATCCCCGTAAAGGTAGGCTTCCGCAAGATTGAATTGAAAGGTGACCAGATATTAGTAAACGGTCAGGCCGTTCTCTTCAAAGGTGCCGACCGTCATGAAATTGATCCGGATGGTGGTTATGTCGTATCTCCCGAACGCATGATCCAGGATATCCAGGTCATGAAGAAATTTAATATCAACGCTGTGCGTACCTGTCACTATCCTGATGACAATCTGTGGTACGACCTTTGCGACCAATACGGTTTGTATGTAGTGGCTGAGGCTAATGTCGAATCACACGGTATGGGTTATCGTGAAAAGACACTGGCTAAACGCACCGACTATGCCAAAGCTCACATGGAACGTAACCAGCGCAACGTACAACGCGGCTTCAATCATCCCAGCATTATTTTCTGGTCATTGGGTAACGAAGCCGGTTTCGGACCTAACTTTGAAGCTTGCTACCGTTGGATCAAGAATGAAGATTCCAGTCGTGCCGTACAATACGAACAGGCGCACGGAAACGAATTTACCGACATCGACTGCCCCATGTATGCCGATTACAAGCACATGGAAAGATATGGCCAGCGTACAGATGCCAAGAAGCCTCTTATCCAGTGTGAATATGCCCACGCTATGGGTAACTCACAGGGCGGTTTCAAAGAATATTGGGATCTGATCCGTAAATACCCTAACCTGCAAGGCGGTTTCATCTGGGACTTCGTAGACCAGTCCGTTCGTTGGAAAGGCAAAGACGGTGTAACTATCTACGCTTATGGCGGTGACTTCAACCGTTACGACGGTTCCGACAAGAACTTCTGCGATAATGGTCTGATCAGTCCCGACCGTGTTCCCAATCCGCACATGTACGAAGTGGGTTACTATTATCAGAACATCTGGACAACTCCCGCTGACCTGAAGAACGGCGAAGTGAACGTGTACAACGAAAACTTCTTCCGTGACCTTTCCGCTTACTATCTGGATTGGCAATTGCTTGCTAACGGTAAAGTAATTCGTACCGGTCGTGTAGAAGACCTCAACGTAGCTCCGCAGCAGACTGCCAAAGTGAAATTGAACATCGGCAAAACCTGCGAATGCAAAGAATGGTTGTTGAATGTAACTTATCGCCTGAAGAACCGCGAAGGTCTGCTTCCCGCCGGATATGCCGTAGCCAAAGACCAGCTTGTATTGAACCCCTACAAGGCTCCTGCCATGGACCTGAAGAATGTGGAAGTTGTGAATACTCCTACCGTTGCTCCTCAAATCCAGGAAAACGACTGGCGTTATCTGATCATCAACGGTGATAACTTCCGTCTGGAATTCAACAAACATACCGGTTACCTGAATCGCTACAACGTAGCAGGCACGGAATTGATGAACGAAGATGCCGAACTGGCACCTAACTTCTGGCGTGCACCTACGGACAATGATTTCGGTGCAGGTTTGCAACAGAAATTCGCTGCCTGGAAGAACCCGGGTCTGAAGCTGACTTCCTTCAAATGGGAGACAGTAGACAATCAGACAGTGGTACGTGCAGAATACGAAATGAAGAATGTTTCTGCCAAACTGGATCTTACTTATGTAATCAACAACAAGGGTGCTGTAAAGGTGACTCAGAAGATGACTGCCGATCCGCAGGCTAAAGTATCTCATATGTTCCGTTTCGGTATGCAGATGCAGATGCCCAAGACTTTTGAAACTGTAGAATACTATGGCCGTGGCCCGGTAGAGAACTACAGTGACCGTAATCATTGTACAGATCTGGGATTGTATCGCCAGAGTGTAGATGAACAATTCTATTCTTATATCCGTCCGCAGGAAACAGGTACGAAGACCGATATCCGCTGGTGGAAGCAACTGAACGATGCCGGACGCGGTTTGCAGATTGTAGCTGACGCTCCGTTCTCCGCATCAGCCCTGCACTATACTATCGAGTCTCTGGATGATGGTTGGGACAAAGGTCAGAGCCACTCTCCCGAAGTGAAAGAGGCTAACCTGACAAATCTCTGCATCGACAAGGCTCAGATGGGCTTAGGATGTGTGAACAGTTGGGGTGCATGGCCGTTACCACAGTATCAGTTGCCTTATGGTGACTATGAATTTACGTTCATTCTTACTCCGGTACAACACGGTATAGAAATTGAATAAGTTATAGATACGCGGACGACGCGGATGAAGCGGACAAACGCGGATTTATGATTATTCCGCGTTTGTCCGCCTTATCCGCGTCGTCCGCGTATCTATCCTCATTATATTAAAAGAACTAATATGAGAAAAGAATTATTGGTGTTTATATTTACCTTGTGTTCTGTCCTTACATCTGCCCAGCAGAAGGTCCCAAACCGCTTCCGTACCAACATCCCTCTTGATTCCATCCACTTGAGTGACCCCTGCATACTGGCCGATAAGAAAACCTCCACTTATTACATGACCGGTACCGGCGGCCTCCTTTGGAAAAGCAAAGACCTTGCCCGTTGGGAAGGCCCTTATCGTGTAGCAGAAACTGATCCTGACTCCTGGATGGGCCCTAAACCCGAAATCTGGGCAGCTGAGCTGCACGAATACAACGGAAAATATTACTATTTCGCCACTTTTACGAACAACGCCATCAAGATTGATACCGTAAAAGGAAACGTCATCCCCCGTCGTGCCAGCCACATCCTGGTCAGTGATAAACCGGATGGCCCTTATAAACCTATGAAAGACCCCA
Source organism: Bacteroides cellulosilyticus (assembly GCF_020091405.1). Taxonomy (NCBI): domain Bacteria; kingdom Pseudomonadati; phylum Bacteroidota; class Bacteroidia; order Bacteroidales; family Bacteroidaceae; genus Bacteroides; species Bacteroides cellulosilyticus. Next base: position 70,240 of record NZ_CP081903.1, on the reverse strand, counting down.
CTTACCTACCCGAGAATATGCCTACCCTTGATGGGACATTCTGGGTGGATAGTGACGGCAAACCTTATATGATCTATTGCCACGAATGGCTGCAAAACTGGAACGGTACGATGGAAAAGATTGAATTAAAGCCCGATTTAAGCGGTTCCATCGGCAAAGGAAAGATTCTTTTCCGTGCCAGTGAATCTCCCTGGAGCCGTGAGAAGATGGGGGACAAAGTATTGCCCAACCGTGTAACCGACGGACCATGGCTTTTCCGCACAGGTACGGGCCGGTTAGGTATGATATGGACAAGCTGGGTATTCCAGGACTATACACAAGGCGTTGCCTATTCCGAGAGTGGAACCTTGGATGGCCCTTGGATACAAGAGAAAGAACCGGTCACTCCGCCTAACTTCGGACATGGAATGTTGTTCCGTACTTTGGATGGTGAGTGGATGATGTCGGTTCATAGTCATAAAGATGTGAACGGGCGATATATTCGTATTCCGCACCTGTTTAAAGTCGATTTATCGGGGGATAAACTGAAAATTGACTGATTTATCACCTTTTATGAAACAATTGTGCTACTACTGAATGAAAATTTCACTCTATCTTTGCAACATCGACAATAGGTTATAGATTAACATAAGATTGGTATTAATAAACAAAGGGTAGTTTTTTTAGTTACAGTTTTCAGTAGGTAGTTGTTATAAGAGGCGGATGTCCCTTCAGGTAGAAGGGATGTCCGCTTCATCTTTTTATTGCTTCTGTTTTATGTACTCCGACGGTGCCATTCCATATTCCTCCTTAAAGCAAGCCCGGAAATACCCCAAGTCATTGAAACCGCTTGCGTAAGCAGCTTCGGAAATGTTTAGTCCTTCTTCCATCAATAAGCGGAGACTGTTTTTCAGTCTTATTTTCCGGATGAACTCATTGCCTGATATGCCTGTTAGCCCCTTTATCTTCCGGTAAAGGGTGGAGTGGCTCATGTTCATCTTGCCTATCATGAAAGGCATGTCCAATTGAGGTGTGTCGATATTTTCTTCTACTATTGCAGTAAACCTGTTCAGGAATTCTTCATCCAGCCTACTTAGTTTCATTGATTCCTGAGATTGTTCAGGTTTTAGCTCTTTGGTGCGGTTGGTTATCAGCAGGGCTAACTTCTTCCGTGATTCCAACAGATTGTGAACGCGACTATGTAATAACTTGGCGCTGAATGGTTTCGTAAGATATGAGTCGGCACCGCTTTCATAACCCTCTTCTTTATCTTGAATGGAATCTTTGGCTGTTAACAGGATGACAGGTATATGGCTGGTGCGTACATCTTCTTTTATCAGTTTGCATAATTCAATACCGTCCATCACAGGCATCATGATGTCGCTGATAATGATATCAGGGATATATTTCAGTGCTTGTTCTATTCCTTCTTTTCCGTTAGTTGCAGTTAGAATGTGGTAGTTGTTGCTGAAAGAAGTAGCGATGTATTCGCGAATATCATCATTATCTTCTACGACCAGTATTACCGGACAAGTATCATTTTCTTCCTCTTTTAAGCTTTCCGTTTTTTCTGGAATACTTTCCGTTTTTTCTTCTTTATGCAAGGCATCGGGATAAGTATTTTCGGTGAGAATCCGGAAAGTGAAAGTCGTTCCTTTACCCGTTTCACTTTCTACATGCAGACTGCCTTCGTGCAGGTCGGCCAGTGATTTGACTAATGCAAGGCCGATGCCTGTGCCTGACGCCTGATGTTTCCCTTTCGCCTGATAATAACGGTCGAAGATATGCGGTAGTGCGTCAGCATCTATACCGTATCCGGTATCGCTGACTACTATTTCTGTATATTGTTTGCCTTCCTGATTTATTGGATGCATAATCAGGTTGATTTCTCCCTCCGGAGTGTATTTTATGGCATTTGATAACAAATTATCCAGTATGGTAGAGATGATATCAGTATCAAAATAGAGTTTAGTCTTTGAGGGCTGAACACGGATGTGGAATTTTACTCTATCATTTCGGTTCAACTCTTTGTAACGCAAACCTATTTCTGTAATCAGATTACTTAAATCTCCTTTGGTTACTGTTAGTTTTCGGTTTTGTGTTTCCGTCTTGCGGAATTCCAGTATTTGGTTGATAAGGTTCAATAACCGGATAGCACTGCTGTGAATCATCTTGATTTTATTACTATAAAAAGCAGGTACGTTAGAGTCATTGACTAAATCTTCCAGTGGACCGAGTATCAACGTTAATGGGGTGCGCAGTTCGTGTGTGATGTTGGTGTAGAAGCGCAGACGTTCGTTGTTAAGTTCCTGTTCGTTTTGGCTTTTCTTTTTTTCCAGTTCAAGGGAGTTTTCCAGCATGAGTTTACGTTTGTAAAAACGGAACCAGATATACACACACAATAATACCAGCAGAATATACAAGACTTTCGCATACCACGTCAGCCATAGAGGTGGATAGATGTGTACTTGTAATGTGGCTATATGACTATCGTCCCACTCCTGATTTCTTAACCTTGCTTTTACTTTGAATGTATATTCTCCCGGGGAAATATTGCGGAAAGTAATCATGTTTTCTCCTAAAGTATTGGTCCATGTATTTTCCAGTCCGTCAATCATATATGCATATTCCACCTGTCCGCTTTGCGAATAGTCCGGTACGGTGAATGAGATGCGGAAAGAATTCCGGTTATAGGGCAGGTTGATGCTTCCCTCAGAGGTCGGAATGATAGTTCCTTCATTACGACTTTCTATCTGGTTGTTCAGACTTCTGCATTCGATAATCTGTACAGGAGCCACTTGGCGTTCTACGATCAGATTCTCCGGATTGAAATAGCAGACACCGTTTAGCGAACCGAAATAGAGTGTGCCATCTTCTGCCCGGCAGGCTGAACCTTCAATAAAGTTTCCCATAGGTATGCCGTCACGATAGTCGTAACTGTCGAATTTCTTCTTTTGCTTGTTCCAAAAGGATATTCCATCGTTGGTACTGAGCCAGATATTTCCGGATGCATCTTCTTGAATGGCACGTACGAAGGTGTCTTCAAGTCCTTGCTCATAACCGTATGCTTCAAACTCTTCCGGACGGGCTGTATCTTTAATGTATCCTATTCCGTTGCGTGTGGCAGCCCATACGCCCCCCTGAGAATCCATGTAAAGACTATTGATGGCATTAGAGCAGAAGCGAGTGCCTTTGTTCAGTTTGGCTACCAGCTTGTTTTCTTTGTCAAGGACAGCTATTCCTCCGCCATAAGTACCTATCCACAACTTACCTTGCTTGTCGCGGAGAATGCCATATACTGATCGGTCTGGCAATAACCGGTTGATTTCGTCTTCTTTGCGGAGAGTACCGTTGCTGTAGCTGTATATTCCATATTCGGCACCTATCCATATTTTTTCATCATTTTCCTTGAAAAAGGTGATGATATCTACATCAGCCATATCCAATGGAATACGTTCGATATGTTTGTTACGGGTATTGAACTTTAGAAGACCGTCATCGTATATTCCAAGTAATAATGCGCCTTGTTGGTCGCTGATGATGGAAAACACTTGTCCGTATGGTCTTGAAAGTTGTTTGGTAATATCTATACTTTTCAGGATTTTGTTGTCCTTGAATAATGTTATTTCATTTTCACCGCCCAACCAGATTTGATCGTTCTCATCTTTGCAAAGTCCCCATACAGGCTTGTGTTTAGTGATATTCCCTTTTTCAGTCATATAGGGCAATATGTGGAATTCCGGTTGGCTGTGGCTGATAAAATCTATACCGCTACTGTAATTGCCTATCCAGATATTTCCGAAAGAATCCTGTAACAAGGTGCGTATATTTCCTGATGTAACTCCGTGCTTGCTATTGTCGGCGGTGATATTGTAGAACTGTACCTTTTCAGGACTCTTAAAAGTTATACTATGTAAATCGAGTATACTGATCCCCCCAATATCGCTGGCAATCCATAATGTGCCGTCATTCATTTCTTTAATATCATAAATATGGTCGGCAATCAGAGAATGAGGGTTATCGGATTCATGCCTGAATACGGTAAATTCTTCTGTTTTCGGATTAAATAAGCCCACCCCCCTGTTGGTGCCTACCCAAATATTTTGCAAATGATCTTTATAAATGGAATAAATACTGTTTCCGGGCAAACTTTGCGGATTATTGTTTGCATGACTGAGCTTACGTACTGTTTTGTTTTTCAGGTTGATAATACTCATTCCGCTTTGGGCGTGTCCGATATAAAGGTGCCCTTCTCCATCGTCGAAACAGCACCAGTTGGATTTATTCAGGTTCTCTATGCCCATATCTGCGAGCGATGTGAATGTACGGCTATGTTTATCGTAATGAACAATGTTCCCGTAATGTGGAGTCAACCAAAGCCCTCCATCGGAGGCATGCGACAGGTGCACGATATTATCTGCCCTAATCTCGTCTTGGGATGTATAAGAGTAGAACTGGTAAGTGGAACAGTCCAATGCACTTATACCGTCGAATTTTCCACCTATCCATACTACATTTTCTGTTTCGTCATATAGTAGTACGTTTAGTGCATCATTGATTAATTGTGAGTTATTACTTTTATAGGTGGTGAAGTTGCATCCGTCAAACCGGTTCAGTCCAAGTTCTGTTGCCACCCAGATGCAGCCTTGTTTATCTTGTGCAATGTCGCGGACATAATTGTTCGACAATCCGTCTTCTACACCCAAATGTCGCAAGGTATAAGGTTGTGCCATGCTATCAGTACAGAATAGCAGTCTGCATAGCAAGAATAGAAGAAGTTTGTAGCTTCGCATGATTGTTCCTGTTTTAGGGTTGTCTTTGCAACAAATATACGATAAATCTGTATTTAATGTACTTGTTGCTTTGGTTTTGCCCGATTTGCCTCTGTGATTTGATGAATTTGCCTTGCCTTTGTATTACTGTAATAAGCACTCTTGCCTTTTTCTCATATCATTTGATGGTTGTGCAGGAACAAATTAAAGTTGGCTGATACTTTTTTGTTAGTCTACCTATATCAGTCTAAGACAGATTGGTCAAAGAGTGGGATAAAATAGCCATGACAAATTTGTCCTTTCTCGAAAGCGAATTTGTCCCCTATGTTTTCTTTATTACTTCGATATCTTTGCATATCCCATAATGGGACATAGTTTTGAGATTCTATTAACCTTATTATTATTATCTAATTTAAAAGGAAAACAATGAAATCAGATTCTTTTAGAAACAATCGGAAGGCACTTGCGGCCTTATTGCTTTGCACTGGTTTCATTGCCGGACAACCCCTCACGGTGAGGGCTACGGGCAATGAACAAAGTGTGCAAACGGTTCAACAACAAATCAAAGTTTCCGGAACTGTAAGTGATGCGCTGGGGCCGGTCATCGGTGCCAGTGTTGTAGAAAAAGGGAATGCATCTAATGGCACTATTACTGATGTCAACGGTAACTTTTCTCTTTCAGTACCTTCCGGTGCAACGCTTCTCATTTCTTATATAGGATATAAAGCGCAGGAAGTACAGGCAGTGGCAGGCAGAGTTATTGATGTAACTTTGAAAGAAGATACTGAAATGCTTGATGAAGTTGTGGTGGTAGGTTTTGGTACTCAGAAGAAGGTGAATCTGACCGGTTCGGTGGGAATTGCTACAGCGAAAGAGTTGGAATCCCGTCCGGTATCATCGGCAACACAGGCTTTGCAAGGCTTGGTTCCGGGTCTGAAGATTACGACGAATACTGGCCAGTTGGGAAAAAATATGGATATATCAGTGCGTGGCACGGGTACGATTGGTGATGGATCGAGTGGTGCACCTCTTATTCTGATTGATGGAATGGAGGGAGATATTAATACGGTAAATCCGCAGGATATTGAGAATATCTCAGTCTTGAAGGATGCTGCCGCTTCTTCTATTTATGGTTCACGTGCTCCCTTCGGTGTGATCCTTGTAACGACAAAGAAGGGTAAGGAGGGTAAAATCTCTGTCAATTATAACAATAGTTTCCGTATTTCCACTCCAATCAATATGCCTGAAGCTATGGATTCCTATTCATTTGCAGTCATGATGAATTATGCAGGTGTTAACCAGGGAGTAGGACAAGACTATACTGATGATGTATTACAAAAAATGCTTGATTTCCAAGCAGGAAAACTACAGTATGGACTTGATGAAAAGAATAGTTCAGCATGGGAGGACCGTTGGACGAAAGGATATGCCAATACTGATATCTGGAAGGAAACTTATAAAAGTTCCGTATTCTCGCACGAACATAATATGAGTGTGACGGGAGGTAGTGAGAAGATGTCTTATTACGCTTCTTTCAATTATTTGGATCAGGAGGGTTTGATACGGTTCGGTGAAGAAGGACAGAAACGCTACAATGCCACTGGTAAAATCAATGCCACCCTTACGGATTGGCTGAAATTTAACTGGAGTACTCGTTTTACGCGTACTGACGGTTGGAGACCAAGAGCATTTACGGATAGTTATTACGATGGTTTGGGAAGAGGAAACTGGCCCAATTTACCTGTCTACGATCGTAACGGGCATATCAATCAGGATGGTCCTCGCCAATTGGCCGAAGGTGGACAGAGGAATCAGCAAATTGACCGCCAATATTATCAGGGTGCTTTTATTCTGGAACCTGTAAAGAATTGGATTACTAATGTCGAGTTCAATTATCATATTAAAAATGATCACGTGAAGGAAGCTACGCTTACTTATTATAATTATGATCCGCAAGGTAACGAAATAAATAACGGTAGCCAAAGTACTAGCTTATTTGAATCGCAACTTAAGGAAAATTATTTGAATCTGAATGTCTATAGCTCTTATTCTCACAGTTTTGCCGATAAGCACAATCTTAAGTTTATGGCTGGATTTCAGGCGGAGAAGATGAAGCAACATTATTTTTCGGTCACCAAATATGGATTGATTACAGAGCAAGAAGACTTTTGGGATTTTGACTTGACGAATGGATTGGATGGTAAAGGTAATTCTAAAGATACGGGAGTAGAGGGCTATACTAACGAATGGGCTACGGCAGGGTTCTTCGGTCGTCTCAATTATGATTATTTAGGACGCTATTTATTTGAAGTGAATATGCGTTACGATGGTACTTCTCGTTTCCGCCGTGGCAGCCGTTGGCAACTGTCACCTTCTTTTTCTGCCGGATGGAATATTGCTCAGGAAGAATTCTTTGCCCCGGTCAACCATATTGTTGATCAATTAAAATTGAGATTCTCTTATGGAGAGTTAGGCAACCAGAATACAAACTCATGGTATCCTACTTACCGTGTAATGGATCTGGGAGCATTGAATGGTGATTGGATTCAGAACGGTGCGCGTCCTAATACTGCTAGTGTAGGAAGTCTGATTAGTACGTCATTGACATGGGAAAAGGTACGTACATGGGATGTAGGATTGGATTATGGTTTTTTCAATAATCGCTTGTCAGGATCATTTGATTACTTTATCCGTTATACTAAGAATATGGTGGGACCTGCAGAACAACTGCCCAATACGTTGGGGGTGGATGTGCCGAAGAAGAATAACTGTGATTTAAAGACTAAGGGATGGGAGGTCTCACTTTCGTGGAAAGACCGTTTGAATAATGGACTGAATTATGGAATAAGTGTGTCATTATCTGATCAAGTGACTTATATTGACAGTTATCCGGGTAATAAGACCGGAACACTGCCATATTATAGTCTTACGGAAAATAAATATAAAACAGGTTATATAACAGGGCACAAAATTAATGAGATTTGGGGGTATGAGACCATAGGTATTGCTAAAACGCAAGAAGAGATGGATGCTCATTTAGCTTCTTTGCCCAATGGCGGTCAGACTGCACTGGGGTCGCAGTGGGCAGCGGGAGATATAATGTATAAAGACTTGAATAATGATGGTAAAATCAGCGAAGGATCATCTACATTAGAAGATCATGGTGATTTAAAATTACTGGGTGATGCTAATCCTCACTATTTCTATGGTATTGATCTTACCGCCAGTTGGAAAGGCTTTGATTTTCGTTGTTTCTTGCAAGGGGTTATTAAACATGATTTTTGGCCAGGAATGTCTTCTTATTTCTGGGGGGTTCGTGGTGGCTTTAGTAAATGGTTCACTATTGGCTTGGAAGAGCATGGTGATTACTTTCGTGATGAACCTCTCGGACTGGACGGGCATGAAATTCCTGCTAATTTGAATTCTTATTATCCAAGACCTATTTTCTCCAAGTCATCCGATGGAACGAGTTTCGGTGCAAAGAATCAGAAAGTACAGAGCCGTTATATGCAAAATGCAGGTTATATGCGCCTGAAGAACTTACAATTGGGTTATTCTTTACCTGCATCTTTGTTACAAAAGGTGGGTGTATCCAACTGTCGTATCTTTGTTTCCGGTGAGAACCTATTGACTTTTACTTCTTTAAATTCTTTGTTTGATCCTGAAACCTGTACTGGCGGTTGGGGGGGGAATGCCTATCCACTCTCTTCTACATGGTCTTTTGGTTTAAGTTTAACTTTTTAATCTTCATGAAAAATGAAAACGACTAAATATATAATATTAACAGCTTTCGTACTGGGTGGCATGTTTGCATCGTGTGATGATTTTCTTGATATGGAACCGAGGTCTGATCTTGCTCCCGAGACCTACTTTACGGATGCCTCACAATTGCAGGCATATGCCGATAAATGGTATGCAAGTGTACTTCCTTCTTGTCCCGGCAACTCCTATGGTATTTATGCTAATGATCAGGGTACAGATAATCAGATTGCTGAAAGTGCTCCCTCTTATTTCTTTCCGGGTGAATGGAAAGTACCTAATAGTAGTGGAAATTGGAGCTTTAAAACTATCTATAATCTGAATTTCTTTTTCTCTTGTGTATTGCCTAAGTTCGGCGAAGATTTATCGGGAAGCCAGAATACTATTACTGGTGATTTACAGAATGTGAAACACTATATTGGAGAAATGTATTTTTTGCGTGCACTCGAATACTTCAACCGTTACCAGCAATTTGGGGATTTTCCTATTATAACAGAGCCTTTGGCTGATGATATGTTGGTATTGACTGAAGCGGCCAAGCGTTCTCCACGTAATGAAGTAGCAAGGTTCATTCTGTCAGACTTGGATAAAGCTGCTGCCTTGCTGGCTGGAAAAGATATGCAGAAAACCCGTATCAATAGGGATGTAGTTTTATTGCTTAAATCACGCGTAGCTCTTTATGAAGGTACATGGCTGAAATATTTTAAAGGTACGGCTTTTGTGCCCAATGGCGAAGGGTGGCCAGGCAAGAGTAAAGAATACAATGCGAATTATCAATATCCCAGTGGAAGTATAGACAATGAAATTAATTGGTTCCTGGATGAAGCTATGGCTGCTTCAAAAGAAGTAGCAGAGAAATATAAAGATCGGTTAACTGAGAATACGGGTATATTGAAACAAGATGTGAATACTCCGGAGAATCCTTTCTTTGCAATGTTTGGTTCAGAGGATTTGTCTGGTGTAGACGAGGTTTTGATGTGGCGTCAATATGTATCGGGTCTGGGTAGTGGACAAGATGTGGCTTTGGCAGCAGATGAGAGCAACTGGGGAGTTGGTATGACGCGTGGGTATGTACAGAACTTCTTGATGGCTGATGGACTTCCTGTTTATGCTCATGGTACTTATGCTGATGGCGACGGCTATTATAAGGGAGACAAAACTATTAATGATGTACGTCAAAATCGGGACAGTCGTTTGAGTCTTTTCTTGAAAGAACCAGGGCAAAAGAATGTTTTAGTGGAAAGTGTTACCGGGCTTACCAATATTTGGTTGGATGAACCCTATCCTGATATAACAACAGGTTCTTTGCAATATGCCTATACAACAGGATATGCATTACGTAAGGGAGGTGCTTGGGATAGTAAGTATCTGGTTCAGAATAAGGGTTATTTAGGACTTGTCATATATCGGTCGGTAGAGGCGTTGTTGAACTATATGGAAGCCAGTTATGAGAGAAATGGAACACTTGATGCTTTGGCGCGTGAATATTGGCAAAAACTTCGTAGCAGGGCTTTAGTTAGTACAGATATTGACGCTACTATAGTGGCAACTAATATGAGTAAAGAGGCTGAAAACGACTGGGGAGCCTATTCTGCGGGACAGATATTGACTGACAAAACACTATATAACATTCGCCGGGAACGTCGTTGTGAACTTCTTTCCGAAGGTTTCCGTTGGATGGATTTATGTCGTTGGAGAGCTATGGATCAGATGCTTACTGAACCTTATATCCCCGAAGGTTTTCATCTATGGAATACACCTATGCAAAACTGGTATAATGATAATACAGGAAATACTATATTGGTATATGGAAATGATAGCAAAGCCAATGTTTCTTCACCGGATGACAGTGAATATCTCCGTCCTTATAGAAAAAGAAGTAATCAGATTTGTCATGATGGTTTTGTCTGGAAAATGGCTCATTATTTGGAACCTATCCGAATAGATCAATTCCTCATAACATCGACTGATGGACGTTCGGTTGAAACTTCTCCTATTTATCAAAATCCATATTGGCCTGTTACAGCCGATATGCCTGCTGAGAAATAAATATTAGAATAAAAACAGGTTATCCGCATACTTTGCTCAAATATGCGGATAATCTTTAAATATAAAAAGGATGATTGTGAAGCCAAAATATAGATGGATTTTAGTTTGTGTCTTGCTGTTAAATGTCTCTTTATTACTGGATGCTAAAAATCGTATTTCTGAAAGTAAGAAGAACGTGGATGCGGTATCATGGGTTGATACGAGTTTGGAAGGAGCACAGAAATACGTGTTGCGGGTAGATGGAACCCCTTATTATATGATTAATATCCAGATACGGCTTGATTTGTTGCGTTATTCCGAGAAATGGAGTGATGCCGCTTGTGAAGCCTTGGTTGCACAGGCTGCGGCCGATGGATTTAATACAGTTTCCATTCCCGTACATTGGTATGAAGTAGAACCGGAAAAAGATAACTTTGATTGGAAGATTTTGGATGAATACCTGACATTGGTGAATAAATATGGGCTGAAGATGGAAATGCTGTGGTTTGGTGCCAATAGTGGAGGTCATGTGCAATGGCTGAGTCGCTCGAAAGAGATGCCGAACCATCTACGTACTCCTGACTATGTACTTTACTCTCCTGCACCGGATTCAAAAGAAACGACAAGCGATTACCGCATCCGTCGTGATATGTCGGATTATAGCATGGATATGACGGATGATCGTTTATGTGCAAGAGAAACATATGTGTTAGGAGTGGTGATGAAGCATATAAGTGAATGGGATAAAGCTAATGGGAACAAACATCCGATTATCGGCGTGCAGATAAACAATGAAGCGATAGGACAGAAGGGACTATTCGCAAACTCCGAAGTCATTTCTTATTTAAGTAAAGTGGCAAGTGCTGTGAAACAATCTGACTATGTTGTGTGGACACGGGCCAATTGTGTGTATTGGAATGTCATGGCTCGTGTGTATGGGAATGAGGAACGTCGTATTTCGAAAGAAGGTACAAATCTTGATTTTATGGGTATCGATACTTATCGGCATCATTTCTCGTCAGACACCTCATTTGTGGCAAGTATGAGGTACAATATGCCTTATGTGGGTAAGAATTTTCGTATGATAATGGAGACTAATACGAATGTGCCTTATGCAGCACAGATGCATCTGGCAGCTTTGTCTGGAAATTCTGCTTTTGACTTTTATAGTATTGAAAGTTTATATGGAAGGGATGGAGATATGGTAAAGCCGTTAGTTGCCTATCTTGAGGATATTCGTTTGGTAAATAAGATATTGAGTAGTGACAGGGTTGATCTTGCTATAAATGCCCACGGTTATGGTCTGTTTGTACACAATTGGGAAGGAGGAAATTCTACTCCAAGTGTCAGTAATGCAGGAATTGTGTTTGAACCTAATTATCCGACATCTCAAGGCATAAGTATTTTGAGGAGTAATACCGAACTTGTGTTAATGAGTTCCAAAGGAGGGCGTTTTACACTTCCAGACGGTATTGATGTACTTTCTGCCAGCAAAGGTTATTTTGATGATAATAATTGTTGGGTAAATGAGGGGGAAGTTCTTTTGTCTTCATCAGTACTCTTCGATGCATCTCCTTCCACTAACAGGTCTTTGTCTGTGGAAGCTGGTACAACGGTACTGCTTATTTGTAAAGACTTGGGACTTACTATTCCCTATATCATTTATCAGGCAGAGAATGCTATCCTTTGTGCTGGGACGAAATCAGATGCTGCAATTGAAGGCGTTGGCTTTGCCGGTAATGGATATGCACAACTACCTTCTTCTGAAGGTGCGTGTATCATTTGGAAGAGAGTTGATGGAAAAGCTGGTGGTAAGAAAACTTTAAAAATAAGATATTCTAATGGGAGTGGAAAAGCTGTCAAATGCCTGCTTTTTGTGAATGGAAAGATGCAGGTGATTCAATTGGAAGATACCGGTTCTTGGACTAATTATCGTACAGTAGAAACTATGGTAACTCTTAATGCTGCTATGGACAATCTGATAAAATTAGAATCCACAGGAAATTATAAACGGGTGAATCGTGTGGTCTATCCATTATCTGCAGGAAATATTGATGAGTTGCAACTATTTTGAACGGATAATGATATGAATAATCCTAATAATAAGAAAGGAAGAAAATCAAAATGAAAATCGGATATATTTTGTTATTAAGTATCTGTTTGCCACTAATGGTGACAACTGGGTATGCGCAGGTACGATTAGAGGTGGATGCAAGTAAGAAAATCGCTACTGTAAGTAAATTGTTCAATGGAACCAATATTGAAGACTTGAACAACCAAACCAATGGAGGTGTTTTTAGCCAGCTGTTACATGGTGAGGCCTTTGAGGAGAATATCGATATTGATTTTCTGAACGTGAAACGTGCTGATTACTCAAAACTCTATGTAGTGCTTGATGAAAGACGTATTCCGCATCTTATTACTCAAAGTGATATTTATCATCGGGTTAATTGGAATAACTTGTCAGAGAAATATGATTTTTATTCCAAAGATATTTATGATGCTACTCCGTTCGAGAAGCCCAAAATCATTTCAGGACTGAAATTCACTGGACGTTTCTTACCTTTTGATTCACTTCCGGCTAATATTCAACGGATAATGCTGGAACGGATTAACGGTAATGAACAGATAACTAAATATTGGAGTAAAATAGTAAGCGGACAACCTGAATACAGTTATAAACTGATACGTGATGGTAAGGCTTATATAGGTAGGCAAACACAGCAGATAAATTTTATCAGTGGTACAGGTGAAGTGGGTATCAGCAATTTGGGCCTTTATCGTATGGGGATTTGTTATGAGAAAGGAAAGCCTTATGACGGTGTACTGCGTATAATGGCTGAAAAACCTACTAATGTTTATATTTCCCTAAGAGATGAAAATGGACAGATACTGGATGAAAAATCTTATATATTGGAAGGTAATGGTAATTATGAAAAAGTACAGTTCAATCTGACTCCTTCTGCTTATACGGCTAATGGCGATTTTTGCATAACTTTAAAGCAACCGGGTACGCTTAATTTGGGCTTTGCTTTTTTGCAGCCGGGCGATTGGGGGCGTTCGAACGGATATCCTTTACGTAAATCTTTCATAGATGCATTGAAAAAACAGGGTATCACAGCTTTCCGTTATAATGGTTCCATGGTGGACGTAGGAGCCGATAAATTCCTTTATCGTTGGAAAAAAATGCTTGGACCTATTGATGAACGTCGGGTATTGTTTCGCTCAGGTTTTAACGTTTATGCTACCCACAGTTTTGGTATTATCGAAATGCTTCAAGCCGCTGAGTGCATTAATGCTGTAGCAATTATCGGTATGAGTATGGATGAAACAGCTGAGGATATCCGGGATTTTGTAGAATATGTTAATGGAGAGGTTACTTCAGAGTGGGGAGCACGTCGTGCAGCAGATGGCCATCCGATACCATATAATTTAAAGTATATTCAAGTGGATAATGAACGGCGTATTTCCCGCGGATATGTGGAATGTGTAAAGAAGTTTGCTAAAGCTGCTTGGTCGGTAGATCCTGATATGTCTATTATGGTTTCATTGAATATTAGTAGAAACAGATATATACGTGGAAATCAGAATTATGCGTTAGCTTCGGAATTGGTGGGATGGTTTATAGCTCAAGGTAAAGGCGATAAGTTTGCATGGGATTCACATTATAGTGGCAGTCGTAGTTTTGCTGGTGATAAAGAGTGGCTTGAGAGTGAGATGGGAATAGACTTGCAGCGTGAGTTGGCTAAAGATTATCCCGGTTTTAAATTGAATTTATGTCCTATGGAAGAAAATGGGTCTCGTTGTGATTGGGATCGTGGTTTGGCTCATGCTCATAATTGGATTGTGTTGCAACGTTATGGTGATTGTTTCAAGATGATGGGGACAGCTAATACGTTTCAACCACACGGATTACATTATATGTGGGATCAGGGACGAATTCACTATACGTCAGATAAAGTATGGTTTCAGCCATCGGCTTATATAGATGAACTAATGATGAAGTCGTGGAAACCGAATGTGGTGAAGACAATTAGCAGTGATGAGCAGAAGATTGATCTTACAGCAAAGATAGATGATAAAGGTGATGAACTGACACTCTATATTGTAAACATGACTGATCAACCCCAAGAGAGCGTGATAAATGTGAAGGGCTTTGGAAAGGTGAGAAACAAGGCAAAAGTCATATCTATGGGAAATTGTGAACTCACAGAATACAATACTATAGATAAACAAGATAATGTAGTTCCTCAATTTTCAGAATTAAGTATGGATGATATTGTAACTTATACATTTCCTAAATATTCTTATACAATGATTACCCTGCGGAAGAAATGAGGAAGAACTGTAGGATTATTAAAAATAAAATAGGTGAAAACGTTATGAAAAATACTTTATTAATGAGATGGTTACTGGTATTCTGTATTTCTACATTTTCATTGCTGCCTTTGTGGGGACAATATCGAGAAATAAAGGTAGATGCTCCTTTCCGTATGGAGGTAATTAAAGAATTTATTTATCCCTCAAGGAGTTTTTCTATAGAGGAGTATGGTGCTATAAAGGGAGGACAGGTGGATAATACGGATGCCATTGCCCAAGCGATAAATGCTTGCAGTAAAGCAGGAGGTGGTAGAGTCTTAGTGCCTGAAGGGGAATGGCTTACAGGATCAATACATTTGAAAAGTAACGTAAATCTTTATCTGGCAGAGAATGCAGTGTTACGTTTTACTGATAATCCATCTGATTATTTACCATCTGTAATGACTTCATGGGAAGGCATGGAGTGTTATAACTATTCTCCATTAATTTATGCTTTTGAGTGTGAGAATATAGCTATAACAGGCAAAGGAATGCTGAAGCCTAAAATGGATACTTGGAAAGTCTGGTTTGCCCGTCCCAAGGCTCACATGAATGCATTGAAAGAACTTTATACAATGGCATCTACAGATGTTCCTGTAGAAAAACGGGAGATGGCTGTAGGCGAGAACCATTTACGTCCGCATCTGATACAATTCAACCGTTGCAGGAATATCTTGCTTGATGGATTCAAAATCAGGGAAAGCCCATTCTGGACTGTGCATATGTATATGTGTGATGGCGGCATTGTCCGTAATCTGGATGTAAAAGCTCATGGACACAATAACGATGGGATTGACCTTGAGATGACCCGTAACTTTTTGGTGGAAGATTGTACTTTCGATCAGGGAGATGATGCGGTGGTAATCAAGGCGGGACGTAATCGCGATGCATGGCGTCTGAATACACCAACGGAGAATATTGTAATCCGTAATTGCGACATTGTAGAGGGGCATACTTTATTGGGCATTGGCAGTGAAATTTCAGGGGGTATCCGTAATGTGTATATGCATGATTGCAAGGTGCCGCAATCCGTCAGAAGGCTCTTTTTTGTCAAGACCAATCATCGGCGTGGAGCATTTGTGGAGAATATTCACATGGAGAATATCAAAGCCGGGCATGTACAACGGGTACTTGAAATAGATACAGATGTGCTTTATCAATGGAAAGATCTTGTTCCTACGTATGAAGAACGCATTACGCGTATTGATGGCATTTATATGAAAAATGTGACATGTACTTCGGCTGATGCCATCTACGAACTGAAAGGAGATGCCAGACTTCCTGCCAGGAATATAGTGATTGAAGATGTATATGTGGGGGAAGTAAAAGATTTTGTTAAGAAGGTAAATTACACGGAAAATGTGGTAGAAAAGAATGTTTCCTATTCCGTATTGAACCGTACAGGTGATAAATAAATTTGTTTTCTAATAGATAATAGATATGATTAAATTGCTTTTATTAGTAGCTTTTTTTTGTGTAGGGTGTGCAGGAATCTCAAATGAGGGTTCCGGAAAGATTGTTTATAATGGAATCCCTTGGTTCGATAATCAAGGAAATATCGTTAATGCACATGGTGCCTGCATAGTTGAGGATAACGGTAGATATTACCTTTTCGGTGAATATAAATCAGATAAAAGCAATGCTTTTCCGGGTTTTAGTTGCTATTCTTCGGATGATTTGGTGAATTGGAAATTTGAAAGGGTAGTACTACCGGTACAACCAGACGGTATATTGGGACCCAATCGTGTAGGTGAGCGGGTAAAGGTGATGAAATGTCCTTCTACAGGAGAATATGTCATGTATATGCATGCGGACGATATGGGGTATAAGGATCCTTATATCGGTTATGCTACATGCAGTACAATAAATGGGGAGTATAAATTACAAGGACCTTTACTTCATGATGGAAAACCTGTTAAACGTTGGGATATGGGAACCTTTCAGGATACGGATGGTAAAGGGTATTTGCTAATCCATCACGGGCCTATTTATCGGCTGAGCGATGATTATCGCTCCATAGAGGCAGAAGTAGCTCATGTGAAAGGCTCAGGAGAATCGCCTGCCATGTTTAAGAAAAACGGTATATATTATATGCTCTACTCCAATCTGACCAGTTGGGAGAAAAATGATAATTTCTATTTTACGGCACCGAAAATTGAAGGTCCTTGGACAAAACAAGGGTTGTTCTGTCCGGAAGGAAAGTTAACTTATAATTCACAAAGTACATTTGTCTTTCCGTTGAAACGGGGCAATGACACAATTCCGATGTTTATGGGTGATCGCTGGTCATATCCTCATCAGGCCTCGGCTGCTACTTATGTGTGGATGCCTTTGCAAGTAAATGGAACGCATATTTCCATTCCAGAGTATTGGCAATGCTGGGATATCGACCAACTGAAACCAGTAGATGCATTACGTGAAGGAAAGTTGGTTCCTATTTCAAAGATGGAATTTACACCGGATTGGAAGCAAGACAACGAGGGGTTATCTTCGAATGTTCGGGGCAGTGTTCTGAGTATTCCTTTTAAAGGGACTCATGCTGCAGTGATTGGGGAATCGAATCCTCATAGCGGATACGCAAGAGTGAGTTTGCTGGATGCCAAGAAGGATACGGTGTATGTTTCTTTAGTAGATTTTTATAGTAAATATCCGGAAAAAGCGATTCGCATCATGACTCCAGAGATGCCGGAAGATAGTTATACTTTATTGATAGAAGTGACAGGTATAATGCCAATATGGACGGATAAAACGAAAACGATTTATGGAAGTGATAATAGTTTTGTGACTATTGATAGTATTTATTATTTTTGAGGAGTTAAAAAAGCAAAGATCGAAGTTATTAAAAACCAGAGCTATGTCATGAAAAACGAACTGATAAAAAGAATCGGGATTTTTGTTTGTCTGTTGATTGCAGTCAATTGTTTATCTGCCGGGAATTTTCCTGTGGAGATACGTATTAATCCCTCTACCGGTGCTATTAGTGAACTGACCTTGAAGGGTGATAATCGTAGTATGAACTGGGTAGTGAAAACTGATGGGACTCAATACCCTTGGGTTAAGGATAACTATGGTTGGGGATTGGGATACTTTACGGCGGTTAAAGGAAAGGAAACCGTAAAGCGGGAATGGAGAGTACCTGTGGAAATCAGTCCTGACGGAATGAAAGTTTTATATCGTGAAGGTGATATACGCATTCTGGTAGAAAGAGAAATAAAACAGGGCGATTTGGTAGAAGAATATTTTTTCACTAATGAAGGAGAAGAACCTGTATCTTTATATGATGTGGCTATCTGCACTCCTTTCAATGATAATTACCCGGATGCACAACAATGCATTAATTCCCGTGCTCATACGCATATTTGGAAAGGTGGAAGTGCTGCCTATGTCAATGCTATCCGTATGGGAGCTTTTACTCCCCATCTGGGACTGGTGGTGACGAACGGAGCTATCAGGAACTATGAAATCTGGGAACGTGGACGTAAAAAGGCAAACTCACAGACAAGAGGTATCATTGCATTGGATCTACCGGATTTATTGTTGCAGCCGGGAGAAAGCTATTCACTGGAGTGGCATATCTTTGCTCACAATGGGAATGATGATTTCCGCCGTAAGCTTCTGGAAAAAGGGAGTGTACTTGTATCTTGTAATAAATATGTGTTTGAGAAAGGAGAGAAAGTCCGTGTGGAATGTCGGAGTCTGGAACCTTTAGAAGCGTGTACCGCTAAGATGAATGGAGTACCTGTCCCCGTAAAACAGGCGGGGAATCTTTGTTTTGTAGAAGTACCGATGGAACAGGCTGGAGAAGTACGTTTTGATTTCTATTACAATGGAAATAAGCAAACTCATGCAGACTGTCTGGTCATCAGCAATACGGCTGATTTAATCCGAAAGCGTGTCGATTTTATTCGTACCCGTCAACAGATGAACAATCCGTCTGATTTGCGTGATGGGGCTTATATGGTTTATGATAATGAAGGTGATAGCATTTATCTGAATGATACGCCAAACTGTAATCCGGTGGATCGCGATGAAGGAGCGGAACGCCTGGGTATGGGGGTACTACTGGCAAAACAGTATTTGCTGACTAAAGACCCGGAATTAAAGCAATCTCTTTTGAGGTACACTGATTTTGTACACCGGAAACTGCAAACGGATAATTACGTAACCTATTCGAGTGTAGACCAGAAGAATCGCAACCGTGGGTATAATTATATGTGGGTGGCGGAACTCTATTTTCAGATGTATAAAGTGACTGGCGGCAAACAATTTGTGACTGATGGCTATAAGACTCTGAAATCTATGTTCCAGCAGTTTGGTTATGGCTTTTATGCAATAGGCATTCCTGTTCGGTTGGGACTGCAAAGCCTGAAAGAAGCCGGAATGAAGAAAGAATATACGGATTTGCGGAACGATTTTATAAAGACAGGTGATGTGTTTGTAAAGAATGGTTTAAATTACCCTGCGCATGAGGTAAATTATGAGCAAAGCATTGTAGCCCCTGCCATTCAGTTCCTTGCACAGCTCTATCTGGAGACTGGCAATCAGAAATATCTGGATGAGGTGAAACGGCAAATGCCTGTACTGGAAGCATTCAATGGTTCCCAACCCAGCTACCATCTGAATGAAGTTGCGATTCGTCATTGGGATGGTCATTGGTTTGGCAAACGTGAACTGTTTGGTGATACTTTTCCCCATTATTGGAGTACGATAACCGGTGCGGTATATTATTACTATGCGTTATGTACCGGTGATAGCTCTTATCAGAAGCGTGCGGAAAATGTAGTGAGGAATAATCTATGTCTTTTCTTCGAAGATGGGAAGGCGTCTTGTGCTTATATGTACCCCTATAAGATTGACGGTGTGAAGGCGGAATTTTACGATCCTTATGCGAATGATCAGGACTGGGCGTTAGTCTATTATCTGTTGGTCAATAAGGGATTATAGAAAAAATGTACTTCTTTATGTACGATAATACATCTAATTGTACGTAGCTCCATACGCCGTATCTATGAACTTACTTATTGTTACTGAATATTTCTTAGCATGAAAAATCTGAAAATAAAACTACTGTTTGCACTCTGTGCGATATTACTCTTTTCAGCTTTTATAACGGAAAAGAAAGACGTTATCACCATCTTTATGATCGGTGATTCCACCATGGCCAACAAAAGCCTGAGGAATGGTAATATTGAGCGTGGTTGGGGGCAAATGCTTCCTGACTTCTTGACTGATGATGTTGTGGTTGATAACCATGCTCGGAATGGAAGGAGTTCGCTTAGTTTTATCAATGAAGGACGTTGGGATACGGTTGTTTCAAGGCTGAAGAAAGGTGATTATGTATTTATCCAGTTTGGGCATAATGACGAGAAGCCATCGGAGAAGTTGCACACTGACCCGGGAAGTACTTTTGATAATAATCTGCGCCGTTTTGTAACGGAGACACGTGAGAAAGGAGCTTATCCGGTGTTGTTTAATTCAATTGTGCGTAGGAATTTCCCACCGGAAGGGGCAATGGAAAATAAAGGTAGTTATGAGAAAGAAGGAAATGTACTGGTAGATACACATGGCGAATATTTGATTTCTCCCCGCAAGGTAGCTGAAGAAATGGGGGTACCTTTTGTTGATTTGAACAAATTAACCCATGATCTGGTAGTTGGGATGGAAGTAGAAAAATCAAAGGAACTCTTTATGTGGGTGCCCGCGGGTAAGTATGACTTCTGTCCGAAAGGAAAGGTAGATAATACCCACCTGAATATATATGGTGGAAAAGTGGTGGCAGGGATTGCTATTGAGGCTGTAGCCAAAGTAGTGCCGGAACTGGTGCCATATATTCGCTACCGTGATCCGGAAGTATATGTAGCCGACTATAAGGACAATAAGGAATGTGCTGTCAGTTATACTTTTGATGATGGTTTACAGGAGCACTATACGCTTGTTTTCCCCGAAATGGAGAAGGTTGGATTCAAAGGTACTTTCTGGGTATGCGGGAACATTATAGAGAATGAGGCTGCACGGCAAGGTAAGTCACGTATGACTTGGCCGCAGATGAAAGAAATGTCTGATAAAGGGCATGAAATCTCCAATCATAGCTGGTCGCATGCGAATCTGAAGCATCTTAACTCAGATGGAGTGAAAATGGAAATAGAGAAGAATGATAGCATTATAGGGGCAATGATAGGTAAGAAACCTCTGACATTCTGTTATCCGTTCAATGCCTTTGATGAAGTGATATTGCGGCAAGCTTCGGAAAGTAGAGTGGCTACCCGTACAAGGCAACATGGTGTGGGTGGTGATAAATCGAAATCCACGGTTGAGTCGCTGGATAAATGGGTGAAGGAGCTTATGATTGCCGGTGATTGGGGAGTGGCTATGATACATGGCATCTCTACCGGATATGATGCCTTCACTTCTTCGGATATATTATGGGAACATTTTCGTAGAGTGAAGAATCAGGAAGATAATATTTGGGTCGGTACTTTTCGTGAGGTAGCGGCCTATGTGAAAGAACGGAAGAATGTACACCTGGATATTGTGAAAAAGAAATCGCAGTGGGTGGTTACACCTCGTTTGTCGCTGGACAAAGAATTATTCGACGAACCTTTGACAATGGTGTTGGATAAGAAAGGGAGGGAAAAAGTGAAGGTATCTCAAAATGGAAAGAGTCTGTTGGTAAAAGATCGGGATGATAAACTGACCTTTGACTTCAATCCGTATGGGGGAGCTATAAAAATAAGTTTTCTAACCAAATGATAGGATGTATCTTTGAAAAATAACTTGAAATAATGAGAAAAGGGATTATCAGTTTAATTTTGCTTTTTATTGCGCAGCTTGGCTGGGCACAGTTTAATTTACGTTCCGGGCAATCGGTTGCACTGGTCAGTGACAATACGGAAGAACAAGTGGTGCAAACTGCTTTGAAATTGTTTATGCGTGACTATCAATCAGTATTTTCGACTCCTGCCGTTATGAATGTCCGGAAAGGGGATATCATAGTGGGAACTGTAGGAAAAACTTCATTGGTAGAGGCAACTGGTGTGGATCTTTCTTGTCTGAAAGATAAAAAGCAAGCCTTTCTACTGACTGTTTTACCGGATGGAAAACTATTGGTAGCCGGAAGCGATGCACATGGTACAGCTTATGGTATTATGGAGCTTTCCCGCCTGATAGGAGTATCGCCGTGGGAATGGTGGGCGGATGTGGTGCCGGAAAAAAAGACATCTTTCACTTTACCCGCAGATTACCAAACGACACAGTCTCCTTCCGTAGAATACCGTGGCATCTTCATCAATGATGAAGATTGGGGATTGATGCCTTGGAGCAGTAAGAATTACGAGCCTGCCGATCAGCAACAAATCGGTCCTAAGACGAACCGTCGCATCTTTGAGTTATTGCTCCGCCTGCGGGCTAATACTTATTGGCCTGCCATGCACGAGTGTACCTTGCCCTTTTTCCTGACAAAAGGTAATCGGGAAGTAGCTGCCGAATTCGGTATTTTTATCGGTTCTTCTCATTGTGAACCGATGGTGTGTAGTGCTGCCGGCGAATGGAGAAGAAGGGGAGAGGGCGATTATGACTATGTGAATAACAGTGCCTCCGTTTACAAATTCTGGGAAGACCGTGTGAAAGAAGTGGCGGGACAAGAAAATATCTATACTTTGGGTATGCGTGGTGTGCACGACGGACAAATGCAGGGAGCCAAGACTGTTGCAGAACAGAAAGCTGTGTTGGAACGCGTGCTTAAAGACCAGCGTGGTTTGCTGGAAAAGTATGTGAATAAAGATGTCACCGCCATTCCGCAGGCTTTCATACCTTACAAGGAAGTACTCGACATTTATAATGCCGGATTGAAGGTGCCCGATGATGTCACGCTGATCTGGTGTGATGATAATTATGGCTATATCCGTCACTTTCCTACGCCGGAAGAACAAGCCCGCAAAGGTGGAAACGGCATCTATTATCACGTATCCTATTGGGGACGTCCGCACGATTATCTCTGGCTGGGTACTTTTAGCCCGTATCTGCTCTATCAGCAGATGAAACTGGCCTATGACCGTGGCATCCAGAAAATGTGGGTCCTGAATGTAGGTGATATCAAACCTGCCGAATATCAGATTGAGCTATTCCTCGATATGGCATGGAATATAGAACAGGTGGCTGAAGAAGGTGTTACAACTCATTTGAAGAACTGGTTGGGCAGAGAGTTTGGTACGGAATACGCAAAGACTCTGCTTCCGGTGATGAAAGAACATTACCGCTTGGCCTATATCCGCAAGCCCGAGTTTATGGGGAATACGCGTGAAGAAGAACGTGACCCTATTTATAAGAAAGTAAAAGACCTGCCTTGGAGTGAACAGGCCATTCGTGAACGCTTGAGAGATTATGCTGCTTTGTCTTCCGTAGTCGAAGAAGTTGAGGCCAAACTTCCTGTCTACCGGAAAGATGCCTATATGCAATTGGTAAAATATCCCGTACAAGCTGCCGACCAAATGAACCGGAAGCTCCTGAATGCACAACTTGCCCGTCACGGAAAGGTCGATTGGGAACAAAGTGATGCAGCTTTCGATAGCATTGCTTCACTGACGCGTCGGTATAACGCTTTGCAAAACGGAAAGTGGATTCACATGATGGATTTCCAACCCCGCAAACTCCCTGTCTTTAAACGTGTGGCACATGAAACTGCCGTTACGCCTATGGTAAATGAGAAGACTCCTGCCTATAAATGGAATGCTATGGATTGTACAGCCGGAAATCCTTTACAGTGCGAAGGGTTGGGATATGAGGGTAAAGCGGCAGGTATCGGTAAAAATACTTCTCTCACTTTTGTTTTTGATGATTGGAAGACCGATTCTGTGGAAGTTGAAATACGCTTGTTACCCAATCATCCTATGGATGAAAAACAACTGCGTTTCACACTGTCAGTTGATAAATCGGCTCCGCAAACCGTTTCTTATGAAACCAAAGGGCGTAGCGAAGAATGGAAAGAAAATGTGTTGCGCAATCAAGCGATACGAAAAGTGAAACTACCCGTCAGCAAACGAAAATCGCATAAGCTGGTGATTAAGGCATTGGACGAGGGTGTCGTTTTGGATCAGATCATGCTTTATTGATAATTCCAATTGTTACAAAATAGTTTAAGTAGAATCTCCCTTAAGAAGGAATGGACTTAGGGGAGATTCTCGTTTACTTCAACTGTTTTATATACTCTGATGGAGACATTCCGTATTCCTCTTTGAAACATTCTCTGAAATAAGATACGGAATTCAGCCCAACCTGATGGGCTATTTCTGAAATATTATACTTTCCTGAGAGCAATAGTTGCTCTGCTTTCCTGAGCCTCAGTTTACGGATAAATTCTCCTGTTGACATCCCGGTCAGGGCTTTTATTTTTCTATAAAGAGAAGAGTAGCTCATTGATAACTCCTGGGCTATTGTGGGCACATCTATTTTTTCATCCATCAAGTTTTCTTCTATAATCCTTGTTATTCTCTCAATGAATTCATTATCTATTTTGTTTAATGATTCTTTGATGATAGATTGCTTAAGATGCGTGCTTGAAGATATTAAGGAAGCTATTTTTTTCCTTCCTTCTAATAGATTGGCCACTCTGCTTTTAAGTAAAGATGCGCTGAAAGGTTTGGTGACGTAGGAGTCGGCACCGGCATCATACCCTTCTGTTTTATCTTGTAATGTGTCTTTTGCTGTCAACAGTATTACAGGAATATGGCTGGTTGCAATGTTGTTTTTAATTTCCTTGCATAACTCGATTCCATCTTTTACGGGCATCATTATATCGCTGATAATTATATCGGGAATACTTGTGAAGGCGGCCTGGCATCCTTGTTCTCCATTCTCTGCAACAAGAACATCGTAAGAGCCCATCAGTGCTTCAGCAATATAATCACGGATGTCGCCCTCGTCTTCCACCACTAAAACGATGGGTTTGTTTAATTTCTCCTCGTCTATGGATTCTTTGAGGTTAGTATTGATATGTATGGCGTTGGGATAGGAATTATTGGTTATTAACCGGACACGGAAGGATGAACCTACATTAGGTTCACTATCCACCAGGATAGTTCCTTCATGCAAATCTACCAGGTTTTTCACTAAAGCGAGCCCTATACCGAATCCGGGTATGTTTTTTCTTATATTAGTTTGATAATACCGTTCAAATATACGTGAGATATCCTCTTGGGAGATTCCGATTCCTGTGTCAGCTATTTCAATTTCTGTGTATTCTATATCATTGGCTATTACTGACCGCAAAGCAAGCGTGATGGTTCCCTTATAGGTATATTTGAATGCATTGGATAAAAGGTTATCAACAATCATCGAAAGCACTTCTTGGTCAAAATATATCTGTATTTTGTCTGCATCAGTAATCATATCAAATGTGATATCAGCATTTCTGTTCAGTTCTTTATATTTGAAACCGATTTCCTGAATCTTTTCGACAATGTTTCCTTCAATTACACATAACTTCTTGTTTTGAGTTTCTGTTTTACGGAACTCCAATATTTGAGTGACCAGATTTAACAGGCGGATTGTGCTTTTATGAATAAGAGAAATCTTCTTCATGTGTTCCTCTTGAATTCTTGAATCGCACTGTAGGTCCTCAAGTGGCCCGAGTATTAACGTCAATGGAGTTTTCAGTTCGTGAGTGATATTGGTATAAAATCTCAATCGTTCTTCATTCAATTCCTGCTGTTTCTGGGCTTTTTCTTTCTCAAGTGATAGTGAACTGCGTAACTGCAAGCGTTTTTTATAAGATTTAATTATGAAGAATATGATGGTGGCTATACCTGCTACATATATCAATTTAGCCCACCAACTGAGCCAAAACGGAGGATTGATGCTTATGAACAGTGTTGAATAATTATTTTGCCACTCCTGGTTTTTATAACGGGCTTTAATATGCAATTTATAGTTGCGATAAGGAATATTGCGAAATGCAACTTGATTTTCTCCTCCTATATTAATCCAGTTTTCCTCCAATCCTTCCAGTTTATAGGCATATTCAACTTTTCCTTGCAGTGATTTGTTCATGACGTTGAACGTTATGCTGAATATATTCTGATTATGATTGAGTGTGACTTTTCCGTCTGTCATAGGTATGGATATGTCAATCGCATCTTCGTGAGGGTTTCTACCATAGACTTTGAACTCGGTAAATATTACCGGAGGAAGAATAATATTCGAAGGCCTGTCATTAGGATTAAAGTAGCACACGCCATTGATGCTGCCGAAATAAATAGTTCCGTCTTGAGTCTTACCAACAGAGTTGTTCATATATGTACCAAATAGGGTACCGTCTTTATGGTCATAATTAAGAAATCTTTTTTCTGGTTCAAAGAAACAACTGATACCTGAATGGGTACTCAGCCAGATATTACCTTCTGAATCCTCTTCAATAGAACAGACTAGATTGCAGGCTAGTCCGTTTTGGGTGTTAAACAATTGGTAAGCATCTGACTGCTCATCAGGGAATAAGACTAATCCTTCTGTTGTTGCAATCCAAATTCTGTTTTTAGAATCTCTGAATATTTGGTTGATTGCGCAATTCTCAAATATGGTGTGTTCATTTATATGTTTCATTATCTTGCTCTCCGGATTATATATACTAATCCCTCTATTGAGAGTACCGATCCATATGTTCCCGTTTTTATCTTGTGAGACAGCTCTGATTTCATTAGTCAATAGTTGGCTGTTATCTTTATTAAGAAAATCTTTTTTCTTAGTTATCAGGTTGTAAATTTCCAACCCGTTACTGCTGCCAATCCACACATTTCTCTGGTTATCTTCAAAGAAACAATGGATTATTGAATTGTTTTTTTGAGGGGTGTAATGGATAAATCTGTTTTCTTTTTTTGAGAATATGTCAATCTCCATATCTCCAAACCATAAATCTCCATTAGAGTCTTTTAAAGAAGAATGATAAGCATTTGATGAAACCTCTCCTGTATCGTGGGAGTAAAATCTGCAATTCTTGCCATCTTTGTTGACATTGATACCTCCTCCATCGGTTCCCATCCATACATTTCCATTGTCGGCAACACATATTGTTAATACTTCTTTGTCATTGAGCCCGTTAGTGACTCCCGGAATTTTATTAATTTTCCAACTATGAAAGAAAGATGAAGTGCTACTGATGAAACTGGCCCCTCCGCCGTTTGACCCTATCCACACGTTTTTGAAAGAGTCTTCAAAGATGCTATGAACGGTTGGATTTGATATTCCCCAATAGATATCCTGGATAAACATATGATTGACGTCCTTTTTCCCGGATAAGATCAGGTCTGTGTCTTTGGAGTCGAAATAACAAAGATCAGATATTGTACCCACCCATATTCGTCCATCACTAGTTTTGCAGACTTTATAAACTGCTCCTTGCATCGTGTTGTGAATCCCGCTGACATCTTTGAAATTGCGGAATGTTTCTCTGAAAGGATCAAAAAGTGACACTCCGTTGTTGGTCGCAATCCAGATTTTAGAATTAGCGTCAACAAAAATGGAATGTACGGTATTGTTGGGGAGCGAATTTTTGTTTAGAGGTGAATGAGTGAAATTTTTAAAGCTTCTGTTATCTGGAGAGAAGATGGTGAATCCGCTATGAGTATGTCCGATGTATAAATCGCCATTATTGCCTTCAGCCAATGTCATAATGCCATTTGAGGGGAAGTTGGGAACGGTTGACGTATTATAATGTATGAACTGTGAATTCTCGGGATTATATAAATCTAATCCTTGCGTTGTTGCAATCCATACATTTCCGTTGGAAGTGACCAGAATATCTTTAATTTCATTGGATATCAGTGTTTCCGGGCGATTTTTATCATGCAAAAAAGATGAGAATTGCTGTGTTGCACAATCAAATACATTTATGCCCATCCATCTGTTGGCAATCCATACTTTATTATTAATGGTGTCTGTCGCAATCTTATTAATATCATTACTATTAAGTAATGCTTTATCGGGCTCCTTTAGATAGACAGTAAATTTATCTCCGTCAAATCTATTAAGACCATATTTGGTTGCAATCCATGTGAAGCCATACTTATCCTGAGCGATATCTGTTACATAGTTGCTGGATAATCCATCTTTCATGACTAAATTAATAGTCGGAATCTGCTGGCAGAAACCTCCTATGGAGTAAACTACTAATGAGAGTAATAAGATTAACTTGAATAGGCCGCTCTGTTTCATTTTCATACTATTTTCATCTTCAAAATTACTACTTAATCTCAAACAAATACAAAAATCAGCATTAATAAGCACAATGATGGTCGCAATCCTTCCAAAAGTCGCCCACAATTCTGTCATTGAAAAAATAACGGCGGTATTCTGAATGATACAGATGCCTGAAGTCTTGGCTCGAATTTACCTTTGTCCGGTGAAATCTTTTGGAGAGCTAATTCTCCATGCTATGTGAAACCTTAAAATGATTGCCTATGAGAAGCACATAAGAGTTACAGTTTTTTTTAATTTCATTAGCTGAAAAACATAATGAATGAGTTTAAGTAGTTAATTTTAAATCACTATTATTTTATGAAACATTTTCTTATTTGGATTTTCTTGTTTTTTTTCGCTATGTCCGGTCTTGCGCAAAATTTGAATATCAAAGGGCAAATTACGGATACATCCGGTGAATCGATTATTGGTGTGAATGTAAAGGTGAAAGGTAAGGATACCGGGACTATAACAGATATAGACGGCAACTATCATCTTCAGGCTGCTCCGAATGATATTTTGGTTGTTTCTTATATAGGTTTTATTACTCAGGAAGTGCCTGTGAAAAATAGAACGGTTGTTGATATACGTTTGATAGAAGATGTGAAAGCATTGGATGAAGTGGTAGTAGTGGGATATGGAACACAACGTAAGGCTGACTTGACGGGTGCTGTTATACGTGCAGATATTAAAACGTTGAAAAGGTCTCCCAACTCAAATGTGTTGCAATCTTTGCAAGGGAATGTTCCGGGACTTAATATTGGGCAGGTGACCAATTCGGGAGGTACTCCGTCCATGTCTATCCGTGGTACGAATACTTTGGGAGGAAACAAGGATGTTCTAGTCATTCTGGACGGTATCATTTATACAAGCTCGTTATCTTCTATAAATCCTGATGACATTGAATCTGTTGATATCCTGAAAGATGCAAGTTCTACTGCTGTGTATGGTGCACAGGCTGCCAATGGAGTAGTTATGATTACTACTAAAAAAGGTGTGGAAGGGAAACCGAAAATCACTTTCTCCAGTAGTTATACGTTTTCCAACCCAACTCACAATTATCGTCCGATGAATCGTGAAGAGTATCTGGATAATGTCAGAGACTTCTATTATACGGAGGCTTTCCTGGGTCCTGATTATACTACCCCTAATCCGGATTTTGATCTCGCGTCTAAATTGCCGGATGCTCCGTTGAGGGATGAAAATGGAAATGTCAGTCCTTATAATTATAACTGGTGGGACGAAGGTACACAAAGCGGACATCTGTTTGAAAACCGTTTTAATATATCCGGTGGCAGTAAATCCATCAATTATATGCTTTCGTATTCCAATACGGATCAACGTGGATTTATCGTGAATGATGATTTTAAGAGAAACAGCGTTCGTATGAATCTGAATGCGGAAATAGCTCCCTGGTGGAAAATAGGAATTCAGACTTTTGGTGCATTTGTGAATCAGGATGGTGCGGAGCCGGGTTTGTGGAATCTGATAACCCAATCTCCATTGATTGAACCTTATGACGAAAATGGCAAAATAAAACCATATCCTTTTAATACATTGGATACCAATCCTTTTATGGGATCGGATATTGATGATTACGAACGTCATAATTACTTTTTCGGTAATATATCATCCGAAATAAGATTGCCTCTTAAAGGGTTAGTGTATCGGTTGAATTTTGGTAATAACTATAGAATAGACAATCATTTTCAGGCCAGCCAGTATGGATACAATCTGCAAGGAGAGGCTTATAAAGAGCATACCGGTTACTATGATTATACTATAGATAATATTCTGGCTTACAATGCTACATTTGGTGAACATCATATTGATGCCACATTATTATATGGGGCTTCGGAGCGTAAGTACGATTATACAAAGGCTTTGGGACAAGGATTTACACGCATGACATTGGGTTATAATAGTCTGGAACAGGCAACCACCCGCTATGTATATTCGGATGCCTGGAGAGAAGCCCTTTGTTATCAGATGGCCAGAGTCAGCTATCGTTTGAAGGACCGGTATTTGATAACGGGTACGGTGCGTAGAGATGGTTTTTCGGGATTTGCGGCGAATAATAAATATGCCACTTTTCCTTCCATAGCTTTAGGGTGGATTATCTCAGAAGAGTCTTTCTTTAAAATACCCTGGATTGATTATCTGAAACTGCGTGGGGGATATGGTATTAGCGGAAATCAAACCAGCAGATACAAATCTTTGTCCACAGTTGCTTCTGAGATCAGGTATATTTTTGGTGATGGTGGAAAGCCTGTAATCGGACAGGAAATCTCAGCTTTGGGAAATAATAATCTGAAATGGGAAAAAACAGCAGGGATAAACTTAGGGCTTGATTTCACAATTCTGGGTCAGAGACTCACCGGTTCCGTTGAATATTATTCGACAACTACGAAAGACTTATTGTATGATGTGGCTTTGCCTGATATTACGGGATTTTCAAAGATTGCTTCTAATCTTGGAAAAATCAAAAACAAGGGTTTCGAATTTATTCTCACTTCGAAGAATATACAGACTTCTGATTTTAAATGGACTACTTCACTCAATTTTTCGACAAACTCCAATAAGATCGTAACTTTGACAGGAGAAGATAATGACGGAGATGGCATAGAGGATGATAACATATCCAGTAATCTGTTTATAGGCCAGCCCATTTCTGCGGTATATGGGTATGTGGTAGATGGCATTTATCAGTTAGGTGATGATATACCTGCCGGTTTCCATCCGGGCAATTATCGTATTGTAGATATGACCGGAGAGGGAGAAATAACCCCTGAAGACCGTGTCATTTTAGGGAAAGGAGATCCGGCTTACCGATTTGGTATTATGAATACGTTGGAGTATAAGAACTTCACACTTAGTTTCTTTATCAATTCTGTTCAAGGAGGAAAGGATGGGTATCTGGCGGCAAACTCTTCTTCGTTAGTCAGAGATCAGAATAATCTGCGCTGGAATCGTATAAGTGCATGGGATTACTGGTCACCGCGTAATCCGGATGCAGTCTATGCACGCTCCATTAGTACCCCGAAAATAACTCCTACGGTATATGAAGACCGCAGCTTTGTACGTTTGCAGGATGTTTCATTGTCTTATGCCTTTCCAAAGTCTGTTACGAACAAGGTTGGTTTGAGTGAAATTGATCTGTTTTTCAGTGGGAAAAACCTGCTGACTTTTACAAAATGGCATGGTTGGGACCCGGAAGCCGGAAGCACTTATTCGGGCAGACCGGTAATGAGAAGTTTTTCTTTTGGTGTTAGTCTTACTTATTAATCTGATTTATTATGAAAATAAAAATATATACTATTACCTTGTTGCTTTCAGCAGTGCTGGGTTCGTGCAGCAGTTCTTTTTTGGATGAGAAGCCTTTGGATTTCATGAGTGCAACCAATTCTTTTCTTACCCAAGAGGATATTGATTGTTCAATAAATAATCTCTATTACCTGATAAGAAGAGAATTTTATAGTAGGGATGAAAACCGTCCGATGGATTACCTTTACGGTACGGATATTGTTTATGATGGCGAACCGAATGGTACGGAGCGACATTCCAATATGATTTCAGCTTATCATTCAACCGGTAATATTGCATCGGTACACTGGTCATTACTTTATCATACCATATCAACTGCTAATACTATTATCGACCGTCTGCCTGCTTCTGAAGTATCAGAGGAACAAAAGACGATTGCCGAAGCCAAAGCCCGTTTCTTTAGAGGATTTGCATACAGGACCTTGGCCTATCTGTACGGTGGGGTACCTCTTTTATTGACAGAAGTCGTCGAGCCTAAGTTTGATTATGTCAGGGCGTCCAAAGAAGAGGTGTTGAAGCAGGCACTTACGGATGTAGAGTTTGCGGCTACTCATCTACCCAGTTTGTCCAGTGTGCAGGATGGGGAAGTTTCTAATGCGGCTGCATATCATTTGCTTTCAGAACTTTATCTGGCAACAGCTCAATATCAGAAAGCGGTGGATGCTGCTACAACAGTCATCGATGATCCGGCTACCGGATTAATGTACACTCGCTTTGGTTCCAGAGCTAATGAACTTCCGGGAGATGTATATTGGGATTTATTCCGAAAAAATAATCAGAACAGAGGTTCCGGAAATACAGAAGGAATCTGGGTTATTCAGATTGAAACTGACACTCCCGGTGGAAGTGGTTCCTTGACGGCCAAAGACCAGACATACACTTTGGAAAGGCATCATGCTCCGATGGTTCGTGACGTGAAAGCACATGGCATGAATCCTTTTAGCTGGCCGATTGGTGACTATACCGGAGGTCGTGGCATTGGTTGGGCCATTTCGACCCGATATTTCAGTGATGAGATATGGAAAGATGATTTCTATGGAGACATGAGAAACGCTAATCATAATTTTGTGAGAAAGTTTGCAGTTCATAATAAAGAGTATGCCAAACTTTACGGGGATACCATTGACACTCAGAATCCGCCGGTAGGGGTTACGGTTCCGTCCCGTCCGCTCTATGCTTATCAATCCAAGTGTACTACTCCGTATAATCATCCGGATGGTTTGTATTCCAATTCCAAAACTTTTGCGCTTAACAGTGGAGCCGGTGCTACATATACGGATCAATATATGTTCAGGCTTGCCGAGACTTACTTGTTGCGTGCTGAGGCTTATTTGGCTTTAAATGATAAGGATAAGGCAGCGGCTGATATCAATGTGATTCGCGATAGAGCTCATGCTAAGCCTGTATCGGCATCTCAGATAACATTGGATTATATTCTGGATGAGAGAATGAGAGAGTTAGGCGTAGAAGAAAGACGTAGAATAACGTTGATGAGAATGGGAAAGCTTTACGACCGCGTGATGAAATGCAATCCTTATTATGCCAAGGAGATGGAAAAACATTATGAATTATGGCCAATACCTTATAAAGAAATTGAAGCTAACAGAGGAGCTGTGTTAGAACAGAACCCCGGATATGAATAAAGATGATAAGTAGTAATTAAAATATAGTTTATGTTATGATGAGATTTTGGTTTGTATTCATGTCTATGTTTCTTCCGGTAATATGCTGGGGACAGATTATAGTTAAAGAAACCGGGGGCGGGGCAACCTTTCCGTTAGTGTCTTCCCATAAGACAGTGATTTATTATGATGCCGGGGATTATGGTGTAGTAGAAAAAACGGCTTGTCTTCTGGCTGAAGATATAAAGCGGGTGACTAATAAGAAAGTACCTGTTTCTTCGAAAAAGGTTTCTTCGGAGTATGCCGTTGTTGTGGGGACAGTGGGACATAATGCTTTTATTGACCGATTGGTGGCAGAGGGACAATTAGATGTGTCGGCTATTCGTGGTGGTTGGGAACAGTTTATTGTTAAAACGATAGATGATCCTGCCAAAGGAGTGAAAAAAGTGCTTGTCATTGCCGGATGCGACAGGCGTGGTACAGCTTATGGCGTATTCACACTGTCAGAGGCTATAGGAGTGTCTCCTTTGTACTGGTGGGCCGATGTGCCGACAAAAAGAAAGTCTCAATTATATATTGAGAACATAAACTATGTTTCTCAGGCCCCGTCTGTTCAGTACAGGGGTATCTTTATTAATGATGAAGGTTGGGGAATAACTCCGTGGGCCGGAAAAACGTTTGATAAAGAACTGGGCGACATCGGACCGAAGACTTATGCTAAGGTGTGTGAACTGATTCTGCGGATGAAAGGTAATATGCTGGCACCTGCGATGCATCCTTCTTCGGGTGCTTTCAATAAATATCCTGAAAACAAATTAGTTGCTGATAGTTATGGAATTATAATGAGTTCTTCTCATTGCGAACCGTTACTCTTTAATAATGTAACGGAGTGGGATAAAAAAACAATGGGAGAATGGAATTATATAACTAACAAAGGAGGAATCAATAAGATACTCGACCGACGGGTTTCCGAGAATGCCCCATATGAGAACATTTATACGATTGCTATGCGTGGTATTCATGACGCCGGACTCGTAGGTGTTCCCAAAGATAAAGAAGTCAGCTTGGTAGAGGAGGTCATTGCTGACCAAAGAGGCATTCTGAAGCAACATGTAGATTCTCCTCTTGACTCTATCCCTCAGATTTTTGTTCCCTATAAAGAAGTGCTTGATATCTATGAGAGAGGGTTGAGGCTTCCGGAAGACATTATGTTGGTTTGGCCGGATGATAATTTCGGTTATATCAAACGATTGAATAATAAGGAGGAAAGAAACCGTAAAGGCGGATCGGGCGTATATTATCATATTTCATATTTGGGCGAGCCGCATGACTATTTATGGTTGAATACAACTCCTCCGGCATTGATGTTCGAAGAAATGCGCAAGGCTTATGATACCGGGGCAAAACGCTATTGGTTATTGAATGTGGGAGACATCAAACCGGGTGAATTGGGTATGAAAACATTTCTGGATATGGCCTGGGACATTGATAAATTCAATTTTGATAATATAAACAATCATCAGGTGGACTTTCTGGCTTCCATATTTGGTGAAAAGTATAGGGAAGATATTGACGATATAATGAACAGTTATTATCATTTAGGTTTCCAGCACAAACCGGAGGCAATGGGATGGGGATATGAATGGAATAATGAACATGCTCAGGAAAGAATGACGGATACAGACTTTTCTTTTGCAAATTATAATGAAGCAGAAGGCAGAATGCAAGAGTACGACCGTATTTCTGATAAGAGCGAAAAGATATGGAACACGTTGCCGGAATCTTATAAGGCTGCTTTTTATGAGCTGGTTTTCTATCCTGTGAAGGGAGCGGCGCTTATGAACAAGAAAATGCTGACTGCGCAGCAAAACAGATGGTACGCGCGTCAAGGACGTGCAGCAACCAACTATTTGGCTGATAGAACAAAGGCTTATCATGATAGTATCGATTATTATACCGGTAAGTATAACTCCCTGCTTAATGGTAAATGGAACCATATGATGGCTCTGGCACCCGGATGGACTGCTACTTATCAGAAGATGCCACCGGTAACGACCATCGATGTACCGCAGAAAGCAGAAATGCGTGTTTTTCTTCCGGGACAGGACTCTCCTTTGGGAAAGATTACATTGAATGTACTTCCTTGCGTAAATCCTTATACCCGGAAAGAATCTTTTATTGAATTGTATAATATAGGAGAACAAGCATTTACGTGGAATGCTAAAGTTTCGGATTCGTGGATCAAACTCAGCAGGCAGAGCGGAACCACTCTTCTGCAAGAACGGATTATTGTATCTGTTGACTGGTCGAAAGTTCCGGTAGGAGAAAGGGTAACAGGTGAAATTGATATTATATCCGGCAGCAATCAGGAAAAGATTTATTTGCCTGTTTTCAATCCTGCTTATCCTACAGCCGGCGAGTTGAAAGGATGGTATGTGGAGGATAATGGTTGTGTATCTATCAATCCGGGAAAATTTCATAGAAAAGTGGAGAATGAAGATATAAAAATGAAAGTAATAGAGGGATTGGGATATGAGAATCAGTGCATACAATTAGGAGAGGCTACAAAACCTGTTCAAAATCCACGTCGTTCCAGACAGGCTGCCAAAGTGGAATATGATTTTTATACTTTTAATGCCGGTTCAGTAACGGTTTATACGTATGCATTACCTGTTTTCCCGGTGAATTCGGAACGTGGCACTTGCTTCGGCATAATGATAGATGATGGCTTATTGAAATATGCTTCGAATAATGCAAAAGAATATTCAGGCGAATGGAGGGAAAATGTGTACCGCAACAGTACGATAAATGCTGTAACCCTAAACATTGATAAGCCGGGCAAGCATACTTTGAAATTGATATGCTCTGACCCGGGTATGATTATTCAAAAGGTGGTGATAGATATGGGAGGAATGAAGCGCTCTTATCTTGGCCCTGAAACTACAATCGTACGATAATGAGTCGGACTTCTATATAAAGAAGAGCGGCTGTCTAAGTGGTGCTGGATCAGGTGATACTTTATTAAGATCTCACCACAGAGTAACACGGAGTCCCACGGAGTTCTATTGATTTAAAATCAAATGAATGAACTCCGTGGGACTCTGTGTTACTCTGTGGTGAATCAGATTAGTATTTGAAGTTTTCCCCCTTCACATAAATCTTGAAATCCTTAATGCCTCCCGGTACTTCGCTTTCCATTCGGGGTAAGCATTGGAAACCAGTCACGGCATGACTGGCGCCCAGATCGATTACAATCGTATGCGGATAAGGACTACCTTTCTCTGTGCTCCAATAGGTGGATTCCTGAAGGTCGAAAGTCTTGTCGGCAGAGCGGTTGACGTGAGCCACGTCTTCGCTGTCGGCATACTTCACAATCCAAGGCTCGCGGGACAGACGGCTGCCATCCTTGTCCAAGAAATACATTTCGGCAATACAAGCCAGGTCTTTTCCATCCTGTGAGTTTAATGCTTCAATGCAAACATAGCGTCCGGTGACCGGTTTGTTGAATTTAACTTCCTGCCAGCCGTTACCCGGTTTGAAACTTCCCGTGAATACAGGCTTTTCACCTGACAAGTTCAGGTTTTCGCCTTCATTGCGATGTGTCAAGGGTTTCTGTACAAGCAGCTGGTCAAGGAGCGGTTCACTTAAACCTTCGGACTTAGCTTCTTTAGGACCTACGATATCGAAAACTACGATTTCATTCTCACCTTTCTTCAACCAGCATCCCGGTACATAAAGAGTCTGCTGAGGACCGATCTCCCAGATACGGCCTAATGCATAACCGTTCACATAAACCAGTCCTTTGCCCCATGTTTCGAAGTTCAGGAAAGTATCGCTCGGTTTCTTCACCTGGAATTTAGCACGGTAAACACCCGGAATACGTTGTCCGAGGCGGTCTGTCAATGACTCTATCGGCTGGAACTTCATGCCCTGATAGAATTCATAGGTATCTTCAATGTTGAAAACTTCCCAGTTCTTCAGGTCGCAAACGAAAGGATATCCGTTGATGTCCATAGAAAGTTCTACGTTTTTCGTGATTCCTTTGAAGTCTTTGATGGCACGTCCGAAGTTGATGCGGCCCATGGCTTCTACCAGAATATCAAGTCTGGAGCCTTTGACGCAGGCGGGGAGTACCAATTGCTTTTCACCGTTTCTTCTGTCGAGCTTGCCGATGTATTTCCCGTCTACGAATACCTGAGCATAGTCGTGCGCATCGTTTACTGTGAGGGTAGCGGGTGATTTCAATTCAGGCAGGGTAGTGCGGTAGAGGATGCTTCCGAAGCCTTGGTTATATTCTTCCATGGTGCGGATGTTTTCATCCTTCTTTGCTGCGGGCAGGTTCTCGAACAGTGGTGCCATTTCTGTGAATCTGAAAGCAGGGATGCTGATAGGTTTGATCAGTGCAGGTACTTTCGCCTGTTTCTCACCATCCATGTATTTCGCCATGGCTTCTCTCAACGCCCAATACTTAGGAGTTGTCTGACCGGATTCACTGATAGGCGCATCGTAATCGTAAGACGTCACATCGGGTGCAAAGCCGGGAGAGTTGGCGCCTGCCCAGTGTCCCCAGTTCGTACCTCCATGTGTCATATACAGGCTGAATGAAATGCCTCTTGATAACATATCGTCGATACCTTTGATCATATCAGCAGCAGGACGCGTTTCGTGGTTGGCACCCCATTTGTCGAACCAACCGCTCCAAAATTCAGAACACATCAGAGGGCTGTTGGGACGAAGCTGTTTCAGTTTGGCAAATTGCTGGTCGACGTTGGCGCCTGTACCGAAGTTCATGGTCCAGATCAGGTCATCGAGTCCGTTCAGGGTGAAGTTAGAAGCCCAGTCGCATTGGAACAGAGCGATGTCATTTCCGAAGTTGGCACGTACGATGTCTCTGATTTGGGATACATACCCCTTATCTTCTCCGTAAGATCCATATTCGTTTTCTACCTGTACCATGATGATGGGGCCGCCATTGGCAATCGTCAGGTCTTTCACTTGCTTGGCAACGGCTTCTTCGAACAGAGCTACACGTTCTATGAAGTAAGGATCGGATTCGCGCAGACGCACATCCTTTTTCTTAAGCAGCCACCACGGCAGACCACCCATTTCCCACTCGGCACAAACATACGGTCCGGGGCGGAGGATGACATACATATCATTTTGCTGGCACAGACGGCAGAATTCAGCCAGGTCGTTTTGCTCCGTAAAGTCATATACGCCGGGTTGCGGTTCGTGAGAGTTCCAGAATACATAGAGGCAGACAGTGTTCATACCCAGTGCTTTGCACAACTTGATGCGTTGGTCCCAATAAGGTTTCGGGATGCGCGGGTAGTGCAGTTCGGCGGCTTTAACTACAAATGGTTTGCCATTTAGCAGGAAAGTTCCTTTGCCGGCTTCAAAACGGCCTTGATTTTCGAAATTGTCGAAGCTCCATTTGTCACGCCAGGGAATGGTGATTTTATCACCTTCGAAGGAGAAAGGAAGCCATACATAACGTGAGTTTTCCAGGTCTTTCTTATTCCAGCGGTCGAACATGGCAATGTACATGTCTTTCTTGCCCATAACTTTCTGCACGTAAGTGCTTTGAGCATAGAAAGTCTTGTCGGCATCTGTTCCGGTACAAGGATTGCCTATTGTTTTCCATTCACCCATAATGGAATCAGCTACAGCCAGTTCTGCCTGGTTCGGATCCCACCCGGTACAGCCGGAAGAGAGCATGTAGTATTTTCCGTTACGTTTGAAGACGGCGGGGGCTTCGCGGCTTTCCTTGACGAAGTTACGGGTATAGCGTCCGCTCGGTCTCTGATAGTCGTCTGTCAACTCGCTGATGTACAGTGTGGCGTTGTTTTCGGAAGAGTAGAAATGATAAGCGCGGCCGTCGTCATCCACGAATACGGTTTGGTCGCGGCTCATGGCATTGTTAGGACGGAAGCTGCCCAGATAGGTGAATTCTCCGGTAGGGGAGTCACTGACGGCTACTCCGGCGCAGGCTTTGCTGTAGTCGGCACTTTCCACGTGTGCCCACATCACGAATTTCTTGGTTTTTGGGTTATAAATCACCTTCGGACGTTCCAGTACCTTGCTGGTGTGCAGGTCGTGGCCTTGGTCGTCCTTTACTGCGGGAAGCACGATGCCTTCGAACTTCCAGTTCAGCAGGTCTTTGGATGAATAGCAGCTCACGCCGGTTACATCCGTGCGGTAACACTCCCATGTGGCCCATTCGGGCAGGATGGTTTTACCTTTTTTGTACTCACCGTACCAGTAGTACGTTCCTTCATGGTAGAGGATACCGCCACCATGTGCATTGATGGGGTTACCGTCGGTGTCGTTCCATACTTCACCCGGCACGATGGCATTGTTGGCGGTTACTTGTTTTTGGGCTTGCGCTGTAGCAGCTCCAAATAAACAGGCAACAACTAATGTCATACTCCAGAAAATGTTTCTCATGATTTGAATGGATTATTGTTAGTTTACGAATTAATTTCTGTTGCAAAGATAAGAACGACTTCTCATTTAATGTTCCACAAATAATTCAATATAGGTAGACAGATGTTTCAATTTAATACGATTTATAATTTATATCTTTGTAGTCAGTAAACGAAATTATAGAAAACATTAACATGAAACACTTACAATGGTTATTGGCAACTGCCTGTATGCTTGCGGTTTGTCTGTCTGTTTCTGCTCAAAGTGGCAAGAAAGTAAAAAGTATCTCGCCTGAAAAATGGGTAAAATCGAAAGTCTGGAGTGAAGGTTTGAAGGCGAAGCCCCATTCTTCTACGAATTTAGCGGAATTCAAAGCGCAGTACGAAGCGAATCCGGAACAATGGAAGGCGGCTTTTCGCTGGTTGGCGTCGCACGACCTGACTACTATCGAGAAGGGAAAACATCCGATAGAAGGAACGTCACTTGTGGTTTCTGTTGAAGATAGTAAGAATGAACCGTTAGAGAAGCGGACATCCGAATCACACCGGAAACATATAGATTTGCAGTATGTGGTGAAAGGAACGGAACGTTTTGCATTGCTGGATCATGAGTCTTCAAAGGCTAATTGCGAATATAGTGAGAAGAGAGATGTTATTCACTATGATTTTGATCCGGAAAAAACTACCTTTATCGACTCTGTTCCCGGTGAGTTTTTCTTGTTCTTCCCGTCCGACTGGCATATTGCAAAGATAGCTACGGATAAGGAAGATCAGGATATAAGGGTGATCGTGATTAAGTTGGATTATATATGATACACGCGCGTACCTATATTATAATTATAGTCTCATCTTATGAAAATAAGTCTATTGATAAAAAAGTAAGGGTGTAGTCGTAAGATTGCGCCCTTTCTTGTGATTAGGAGGAGAGATACTTTAGCTTTGTCAGGCTCTCGTTTGTTTCATTTTGTTTCTTTCAACTGAAACAAAATTGCCTTGCCTAAGAAACAAAGATTTCTTCCCATTGAAACAAGAGTTTCTTGCCTGAGAAACAAGAGTGCCTTAACTGAGAAACAAAAGTGCCTTGCCTATGCCTTTCGGGATGAGTAGGCACCGGGTTTATTTACTCCTTCGAAATGCCGCCGCTTTATCAACCAGAAAGTGGAAGAATCTGGCAGATATACTGTCGCCTGCCATTGTTAATGCTTCCGGGTGGAACTGTACTCCCCAAATGGGCTTTCCATTGATATTTTCAATGGCTTCAGGAATACTATCCGTGGCCCATGCCGTGATGCGGAAACCGGGTGCTGCCAGCTTCACCGCCTGGTGATGATGCGTATTTGTGAAAAGCTCCGTTTGCCCCGTAATCTGAGCTATCGTGGAGCCTTGCAGGAGATGAACCGTATGCGTGGGCACGCTGCTCGGTTCTTTTTGATTATGTCGTACGGTAGTGTCCGGGTATTGTGCCGGTATGTCCTGATAGAGTGTCCCGCCGAACGCTACATTTATCAATTGCTCACCCCTACAGATGCCTAACATCGGTACATTGCGCTGTGCTGCAAGACGAATCAGGGCGATGTCGTAAACATCGCGTAGCGAATCAACCTCCCCCAGTTGCTCGATAGGTTCTTCATTATAATAAGAAGGGTGAATGTCAGCCCCTCCTATTAATATAATTGCATCCAGCCGGCTGACGATATCCGCCAACACCGTACTGTCCGTTGTGATAGGGATGAGCATCGGGGTACCTCCGGCTTGTATCACAGATTCTGTGTAAGTCATTCGGGCAGTCGAATAATCATTGGGGTGGGAGCAGGATATGCCGATCAATGGCCGTTGCCTGTGCGAGGCACCATTGGATTGGCATCCGCTGAACAATAGAAGAATCAACAGCGTGGTGACGGATAGCAGTGCTTTCATTGTAAGTTTAAAGATTAGTGATTTACGCTGTAAAGTTAAGAAAATCTTTCTGTTAGTCGTGATGTGTTACATAACATAGTTTAGTAACACCGTCGATTTATTGCTTTTCTTTTGATAAATTCATAATTTGCGCCTCACAAAAATTAAGGGTATGCGAAGGCATACTGAGTTATTCATTTTAAATCTTATATATCATGAAAGTATATCAGACGAATGAAATTAAGAACATTGCCCTGCTTGGCAATGATGGCTCGGGTAAAACCACTCTCACAGAAGCGCTGCTCTTTGAGAGTGGTATTATAAAACGTCGCGGCAGAATTACTGCCAAGAATACAGTCAGCGATTACTTCCCGGTGGAGCAAGAATATGGCTATTCTGTGTTTTCCACCGTTTTCCATGTGGAGTGGAACGGTAAGAAACTTAATATTATAGACTGTCCGGGAAGTGATGACTTTGTTGGAGCTGCCATGACAGCACTCAATGTTACTGATACTGCAATATTGCTTCTGAATGGCCAATATGGTCCTGAAGTGGGTACCCAAAATCATTTCCGATATACAGAAAAGTTAGGTAAACCGGTGATTTTCCTGGTGAACCAACTTGACCATGAGAAGTGTGATTATGATATGGTACTGGAGCAGTTGAGGTCTGCTTATGGTTCGAAGGTAGTTCCCGTACAATATCCGTTGGCTACCGGACCGAACTTTAATTCGTTGATTGATGTACTTTTGATGAAAAAATATTCGTGGGGCCCCGAAGGTGGTGCACCCACCATTGAAGATGTTCCTGCAGAGGAATTGGAAAAAGCAACCGAACTGCATAAAGCATTGGTAGAAGCTGCTGCTGAACACGATGAAAGCCTGATGGAGAAATTCTTTGAACAGGATTCACTGACAGAAGACGAAATGCGCGAGGGTATCCGTAAAGGTTTGGCTTCACGTGGCATGTTCCCCGTATTCTGTGTTTGTGCAGGTAAAGATATGGGTGTGCGTCGTTTGATGGAATTCCTGGGTAATGTGGTTCCGTTTGTAAACGAGATGCCGCCCGTACACAATACCCGTGGCGAGGTTGTGGAACCGGATCCGAATGGACCTACTTCTCTCTATTTCTTCAAGACCGCTGTTGAACCTCATATCGGTGACGTTCAATACTTCAAGGTTATGAGCGGTAAAGTGCACGAAGGTGAAGACTTTACGAATGCTGACCGTGGTTCGAAAGAGCGTATCGCTCAGATTTATGCCTGTGCAGGTGCCAACCGTATTAAGGTGGAAGAAATGGTGGCCGGTGATATCGGTTGTACTGTGAAATTAAAAGATGTGCATACAGGTAATACTCTGAATGGTAAGGGTACTGAAAACCGTTTCAACTTTGTCAAATATCCCAATTCAAAATATTCCCGTGCTATCAAACCCGTGAATGAGGCCGATACGGAAAAGATGATGGCCATATTGAACCGTATGCGCGAGGAAGATCCGACTTGGGTGATAGAGCAGTCCAAGGAATTGCGCCAGACTATTGTTCACGGACAGGGTGAGTTCCACTTGCGTACGTTGAAATGGCGCTTGGAGAATAATGAAAAGTTGCAAATCAAATATGAGGAACCGAGAATTCCGTATCGTGAAACCATTACAAAGGCGGCTCGTGCAGACTATCGCCATAAGAAACAATCGGGTGGTGCAGGCCAGTTTGGTGAGGTGCATCTGATTGTAGAACCTTATTACGAAGGTATGCCGTTGCCTGATACTTATAAGTTTGGTGCGCAGGAGTTTAAGATGAACGTGAAAGGTACCGAAGAAATCCCATTGGAATGGGGCGGTAAATTGGTATTTATTAATAGTATCGTAGGTGGTTCTATTGACGCGCGTTTCATGCCGGCTATCCTGAAAGGTATCATGTCTCGTATGGAACAAGGACCGTTGACCGGTTCGTACGCTCGTGATGTACGTGTTATCGTGTATGATGGTAAGATGCACCCGGTAGACTCTAATGAAATTTCCTTCATGTTGGCCGGTCGTAATGCATTTAGTGAAGCATTCAAGAATGCAGGACCGAAGATCCTTGAACCTATCTATGATGTGGAAGTATTTGTTCCGTCGGATAGAATGGGTGATGTGATGGGTGACTTGCAGGGACGCCGTGCCATGATTATGGGTATGAGTAGTGAAGCCGGTTATGAAAAGCTGAGTGCTAAAGTACCTTTGAAGGAAATGGCATCTTACTCCACAGCCTTGAGTTCTTTGACAGGAGGACGTGCTTCGTTTATCATGAAATTTGCCAGCTATGAACTTGTTCCAAGTGATGTACAAGATAAGTTGGTTAAGGAGTTCGAAGCTAAGCAAGCTGAAGAATAAAAGACTTCACTTCGTCTGTTTTTATAATTTGTTAAAGCCGTTACTCCCTCAGAACGAGGGGTAATGGCTTTTTTATTAACACTGATTAAGAACATGCGTAAATGTGAACGAGAATGATTAATTTTTTATTAAATTTGCAAACCAAACACACGCTGATTTGTTATAATGCTCGTAATGCAACTTAAAAAACTCTTTTCGGTTAATTTACGAGAACTTGCGGTTAAATCAGGTTAATAGGTTAGGAGTGTTAATTAGGGAGTGTTAATTTTGTGACTATGAAGAAGTCAACAATATGGATATTAGGTATCGTTATGGGGTTATCTTTCCTCAGCCTCTTGTATCTGCAAATCAGCTACATAGAGAAGATGGTAAAGATGCGTAACGAGCAATTTGATGAATCTGTGAAGCGTGGACTGATGGCTGCTTCTAAAGAAGTAGAGTCCGCTGAGGTTGCCCGTTGGTTGCGGGAAGACATCTCTGAGGCAGAAAAGAGAGCGTGGGAATTGACTGAGCAAGGGCAGGCATTGGTGCAAACACAACGGTTTACGGTGACGTCGCCGGATGGTTCCAAGTATTCGGCCATGGAACTTCAGACGATCACAAATAAGCCGTCAGAGCTGCCGAGAGCGATGATTTCGCGTAAGCATGGCGCTAAGACGATTCCTAAAACAGCTCGTACACAAATCGATTTAATGAAAGAACGTTATGTGTACCAGCGTGGTTTGTTGGATGAAGTTGCCTTGCAGATGTTATATACGGCAAGTAGCAAGCCGATTGAGGAACGCATCAACTTTAAGAATCTGGATCAGTACTTAAAGTCGGGCTTGGTAGATAATGGCATTGATCTGGGATATCACTTTAAGGTGATCGACCGGGATGGACGGGAAG
Organism: Bacteroides cellulosilyticus; assembly: GCF_020091405.1. Taxonomy (NCBI): domain Bacteria; kingdom Pseudomonadati; phylum Bacteroidota; class Bacteroidia; order Bacteroidales; family Bacteroidaceae; genus Bacteroides; species Bacteroides cellulosilyticus. The sequence continues at coordinate 25,592 of NZ_CP081903.1, read as the reverse complement.
TATACCGTTGTTCGGACTATGTCGATGAAGGTAGCGAGTATTCTTACTCCCAGCCTTTGTTCCTGAATGATCCACCTGCCCGTATGAGTATCGTAAAGATACATTTTCCGGGCAAAAGAGATTATATTTTCGACTCGATCAACTTTATGATACCGTCGATGATATTCACCTTTGTGTTGCTGATTACGTTTATCTTCACGATTTATATCGTGTTCCGCCAGAAGAAACTGACGGAGATGAAGAATGACTTTATCAACAATATGACGCATGAGTTTAAAACGCCGATATCGACCATTTCACTGGCGGCGCAGATGTTGAAAGACCCTGCAGTGGGTAAGTCGCCTGCCATGTTCCAGCATATATCGACGGTCATCAATGATGAGACGAAACGGTTGAGGTTCCAGGTGGAGAAGGTGCTCCAGATGTCGATGTTCGACAAGCAAAAGGCTACTTTGAAAATGAAGGAACTGGATGCTAATGAATTGATTACAGGTGTTATTAATACATTCACCTTAAAGGTGGAGCGTTATAACGGTAATATAGAGTCGGAACTGAACGCAACAGACCCGAATATCTTTGCAGATGAAATGCATCTTACGAATGTGATTTTCAATCTGATGGATAACGCGGTGAAGTATAAGAGACCGGATGCGGATTTGGAATTGAAAGTGAAGACCTGGAATGAACCGGGAAAGCTGATGATTTCTATTCAGGATAACGGTATAGGTATTAAGAAAGAAAATTTGAAAAAGATATTTGAAAAGTTCTACCGCGTGCATACAGGTAATCTGCACGATGTGAAAGGCTTTGGATTAGGATTGTCTTATGTGAAAAAGATTATTACGGACCATAAGGGAACCATCCGGGCAGAGAGTGAACTAAACGTTGGAACTAAATTTATTATTGCATTACCTTTACTTAAAAATTAATGATATGGACGAGAAACTGCGTATTTTATTGTGCGAAGATGATGAAAATCTTGGCATGCTTTTAAGAGAATATTTACAGGCAAAAGGTTATTCTGCGGAGTTGTATCCCGACGGTGAAGCTGGATACAAAGCTTTTCTGAAGAATAAATATGACTTGTGTGTGTTTGACGTGATGATGCCGAAGAAAGATGGTTTCACTTTGGCTCAGGAAGTGCGTGCTGCAAATGCCGAAATTCCTATCATCTTCTTGACCGCAAAGACACTGAAAGAAGATATTCTGGAAGGCTTTAAAATCGGTGCGGATGATTACATCACCAAGCCGTTCAGCATGGAAGAGCTGACTTTCAGAATTGAAGCAATCCTGAGACGTGTACGTGGAAAGAAGAACAAAGAGAGTAATATCTATAAGATCGGTATGTTTACTTTCGATACACAGAAACAGATTCTGTCAACGCCTGAAAAGCAGACGAAGCTGACTACGAAAGAGTCTGAACTCTTGGGTTTGCTCTGCGCTCATGCTAACGAAATCCTACAGCGTGACTTTGCTTTGAAGACCATCTGGATTGATGATAACTACTTCAATGCACGTAGCATGGATGTGTATATCACGAAGCTGCGTAAGCATCTGAAAGAAGATCCTTCCATTGAAATCATCAATATCCACGGAAAGGGATATAAGTTGATTACACCGGAACCGGAGTCTTGATATAGACTCCTTGCATAAGAATAAAAAAGGCGGTCGCTATCAAAGCAACCGCCTTTTTTATTCTTTTTCTGACGATTAGTCTGCCAATTTCTTATTGATGACAATGTATGTAACCAATCCCAATACCAACAGGACAGCTGATGTTCCTAAAATGGTATTGTTGTTTACATTACCGGTAAAGGAACATGCAACCAAGATTACAGCTCCCACCAAGACTAATATCAAGCCCAGATTTTTTAATAAACCTTTCATGTGTGTGTATTTTAATAGATTATTATATTCTTGTCACAAAGAAAAGCATAATTCTTTAACAAGCGAAATTATTTTTGCAAAAAAAACCATATTTTAATAAAGAATGAAGAATGAGGAATGAAAAATGAGGCTGGATACCACATCTTTTGCCTGAGCCTCTTCATTCCTCATTCTTCATTCTTCATTTATTTCAGTCTTTCGTATTGAAAAATATTTTTCTTAATACTTCCTGGCTTATGCTCAGCTCTTCTACGGTGATACCGTGTAATGCCTCTTTCAAAGTTTGGTTAGCGATTACCCGTGCGCGTTCTTCCAGTTCTTTTCCATCTTTGGTGAGGTGGATAAGATTGGTGCGGCGGTCTTTTTTATCCGAGATACGGACTACCAGATGTTGACGTTCCATGTTATCAATCAGGCGCGTCATACTGGGCTTGTCCTTAAAAGTTGCATTACACAACTCTTGTTGCGTCACTCCGTCTTTTTCCCACAAAAAGATGAGGACAGTCCACTGTTCCGGAGTAATCTCCAAACCGTTCTGGCGGAAGTTGCGGGACAGTTTTCGGTTGATTGCGGCGGAAACTTTACCGTTCAGGATGGCAAAAATCAGCCGGATGTCAAAGTTAAATTGCTCGATCATGAAATTATTGTTTAAACAACTTTGCAAAGGTAAGTCACTTCTATGATAAATCCTACCTTCGGGCACAAAAAAACATTAAATGTTTGTAGATCAAAATAAAATCCCTACCTTTGCACCGCAAATTTTTAAACGAATTATTAATTCATTAATTAAACAAGTATGAATCAATACGAAACCGTTTTCATTTTAACTCCCGTTTTGTCTGATGTTCAGATGAAGGAAGCGGTAGAAAAATTCAAAGGCATCCTTACTGCTGAAGGTGCTGAGATCGTAAATGAGGAAAACTGGGGACTGAAAAAACTGGCATATCCTATCCAGAAGAAGTCAACTGGTTTCTATCAGCTGATTGAGTTCAATGCAGACCCTACTGTAATTGACAAGTTAGAGCTTAACTTCCGTCGTGATGAGCGCGTTATTCGTTTCTTGACTTTCAAGCAAGACAAGTACGCTGCTGAATACGCTGCGAAGAGAAGAAGTGTTAAATCAACTAAAAAGGAGGATTAATCATGGCACAAGTTCAATCAGAAATCAGATATTTAACTCCGCCGTCAGTGGACGTTAAGAAGAAAAAATACTGCCGTTTCAAAAAGAGTGGTATTAAGTATATCGACTATAAGGATCCTGAATTCTTGAAGAAATTCTTGAATGAGCAAGGTAAGATCCTTCCGCGTCGCATCACCGGTACTTCTTTGAAGTTCCAACGTCGTGTAGCTCAAGCTGTAAAGAGAGCCCGTCACTTGGCATTGCTGCCTTATGTAACTGACATGATGAAATAATAGGAGGAGGAAAGTATGGAAATTATATTGAAAGAAGACATTGTAAACTTGGGTTATAAGAACGACATCGTAACTGTTAAGTCTGGTTATGGTCGTAACTACCTCATCCCGACAGGTAAAGCTGTGATTGCTTCTCCTGCTGCAAAGAAAATGTTGGCTGAAGATTTGAAGCAACGTGCTCACAAATTGGAAAAAATCAAGAAGGATGCTGAAGCATTGGCAGCTAAATTGGAAGGCGTATCTTTGAAGATCGCTACTAAAGTTAGCTCAACCGGTACTATCTTCGGTTCTGTTGGTAACATCCAGATTGCAGATGAATTGGCTAAGTTAGGTCATGAAATTGACCGTAAGATCATCGTTGTAAAAGACGCTGTGAAAGAAGTTGGCCAGTACAAAGCTATCGTTAAGCTGCACAAGGAAGTTTCTGTAGAGATTCCTTTCGAAGTTGTTGCTGAAGAAGCATAATTGAATACTTCATATATAGAAAAAGTCCGGTTTCCGAGAGGAGCCGGGCTTTTTTGTTTTACTTACTCATATTCTTTCTCAATGGCAGCTACTGCTTCATCAATGGCTTGTAAATATTGACCGTATATTTGGGCAGGATTCGAGTGGGTATCATAAATGCTCTTTATCAAGGTAGTTCCTTCCGGATATTTGAATAAGAATTTCCATGTTTCCATCCAGGAATTCTTCTCTCTGTTTTCTATTAGAAATACTTGTATTTCATTATTATCCAGTAGCTTTTCTCCTCTGTTCATTTTGTTGTTTTCATAGGATGTAGCTGTTTTGTAAGCCCTCTCTATAGCCGTATAAGTTTTTATAAGTTGGGTGGCTATTTCTTTATTATCAATACTTTGTAGAAGGGCAGATGATTTGAGCATTTCCATGGCATCGTTTATATAGATGTAGTCTCTTGATAGTAAGGCAAAGTTGTCATATTTTTCCAGAGAATCGGGCGAAGCTTTCTCTATACAATCCATATATTGAAGTAAATACTGAGTGCCTTGTTTTTCAAATATCTCTTGTTTCATCATTTCCTCTATATATTCTCGGTTTATCATCATTTCATTTTTCACCAGTGACAGTGCTTTTTTAACTTCATTCTGTTGTTTGCGTTCTTCAATCCAATCGCTACTCCAGAAAGTGATAATGATGCCTAATACTACTGCTGTAAAATTACAGATAAAATCTCCTAACCGTCTTGTTGTGGTAGGGGATGTGATAATCTCTTTTAATTTCTTTTTCATTTGTTCCTTTAATTTGTGTAGGATTACTTATACTCCTTGTCAATTGCTGCAATGGTTTCATCAAGTTCTTCTATACTGGCAAAAAAATGAGTTTTGGGATTAAGGATATTGGGCATGGTCTGAAGTAGACCTAAGCCTTCTGGTAAAGTGAGTACCAGGTAAAGTTCTTCCGACAGGTCATTTTCTTCAGAGTATTCAACTTTTTCTCTTTTTTTTATTTGGTTGTAAAAGCAAGCGGCTACTTGGGGATTGGCATTGAATTCATCTTGTGCCTGTTTTTTGTACTCCTTATACATTTCGAAAGAGGATTCTGCGGTTTTGATTGTTCCGTATGCTTTTATAATTTGCAGGGAAAGTTCCTTATTCTTGATCTTTTGGATGAGTGAAGATGTTTTGAGCATTTCCATGGCATCATTGATGAATGTGTACTTACTCCATTGAAAAATAACAGGTAAATATTGTTTCACAGAGTCCTGAGAGATTTCATCCTTCTTGTTTTTATATTCAAACAGATATCGTGCGGCATTTTGTTCGAATACTACTCTGCTTCCCATCTCCTTCAATGTTTCTCTGTTTAGAATTAGTTCGCTTTTAACCAACTGTATAGACTTCTCAACTTCTTTCTGAGTATTTCGTTCTGAAATCCAGTCACTTCCAACAAAGGTGATAATGATGCCTAATACTACGGCGATGAGATTGCGGACGAAATCACCTAACTTATATTCTTTGGCTATGTACTTTAGTTTGTCTGACAGTTTTATTTTCATAATATTATTATTTAGTGTTTTAAGGCAAAGATAGGCATTATTTGAAACAAAAAAAGAAAAGAAGTATAAGAAATAATGTTGTAGGGCTAAGGAAACAAAAGGGCATAAAAAAAGTCTGTTCGTGCTTTTTTGCACGTCAGACTTTCAATTCTCTCAGTGAGTTGTTCTGAAATTATTCAGCTACAACTGCTGCGCTATCTACTGCTACAGTATCAGCTGCTGCGGCTGCCTCAGCTGCTGCGGCTGCTGCTTCTTCTACTGCTGCGATTGAATCAGCAATACGGATAGAATCTGCTGCTGCTTTTTCAGCGGCAGCTTGTTTGTTACCACAAGATGCGAAAGATACTGCTACGATAGCTACAGCCATCAAAACTAATTTTTTCATTTTCTTTGCTTTTTAAAAACGTAATACAATCAATTGCTTTATTAAAACGTTGCAAAGGTATGTACTTTTTCGATATGTTGTTCTCCAAATCCCAACTTTTTTTATGTTTTTTTTGGAGGTTAGCCCCTTTTGACTACTTTTTGTATGTTTAATAACATACTAATCTTCTGCAATACTGTTATATAAGTAGCGTTTGATGCTCCTTTTAGGAGTTTTCTCAAACTCGGTAGGATAGAGCTGAATCTGGCTGACTTTCTCGTAACTGGCCACACTGCTATTCAAGTTCTTCAAGTTCTCGTTCATGATGGTTTTGAGGTTTTCCTCTTGGTTCAGTCCCAGGGAATCTAAAGCTTCGTAATCTGCATAGACTAAAGCTACCAGTTTTTTATTGCGTTCGATAACAAGACTTTCCAGTACGAAAGGCAGGTTGTTAAGCCGTGCCTCGATTTCTTCGGGGAAGATGTTTTGTCCGCTGGAACTCAGGATCATGGTCTTACTGCGGCCACGAATATAAAGGTTTCCTTTTTCATCCAGTTTACCCAAGTCACCGGTACGTAGCCAGCCGTCTTCGGTGAAGACTTCTTTAGTGGCTTCCGGATTTTTATAATAACCTGCCATCACATTTTCTCCGCGTACCTGGATTTCACCGATTTCTACCTCCGGATTTTCTTTGTAAATACGGGCTTCCATGATGTCGAGCACTCGCCCGGAAGAAGTCGGGATGAATTCGTTCCAGGGAGCGTAACTGATTAACGGCGCACACTCCGTCATGCCATAGCCGATGGTGAACGGGAACTTGATGCGATGGAAGAATTCTTCCACTTCCGGGTTCATGGCAGCACCGCCGATAATGACTTCTTTGAAACGTCCGCCCAAAGCATCTATCAGTTTCTTCCGGATTTGCCCATAGATTTGTCCGTCGAGCAAAGGAATGCTGAGCGCCCATTTCATTGTCTTTTTATTTATGATGGGCTGGATGACATTCTTATAGATTTTCTCGATAACGAGTGGCACGGTAATAATCAAGCTGGGTTTTACCTCTTCAAAGGCTTTCATCAGAATCTTTGGAGAGGGGACTTTGCCCAAAAGTGTGACGTGAGTACCCACGGCAGTAGCCGTAAGAAAGTCGAAAGCGCAACCGTAGGCGTGAGCCAAGGGTAAGAAGGAGAGTACTTTATCTCCCTTTTTCAATAATTCGGTGCGGATACCGAAAGTGACATTTCCTGCGAGATTGTTTCCTGTCAGCATCACGCCCTTACTAAAACCGGTGGTGCCCGAGGTATAGTTCAGCAGCATTACCTTATCATTGGAAAGAGTGGTATACTGCACGTCTTCCCGGTGGAAACCTTTCGGATAAGTTATGTGCATTTCTTCATCCAGGTGTTTGAGGAAACGATTGATTGTTTCACCGTCGCGCTGATGCAGGCAACGGAAATCGGAAAGGGAGAATACGGCACGCAATCCGGTCAGGCGTTCTTCTTCCAGATGTTCCCAGATGGAATCGCTCGTAAAGAGGAAAACGGACTCGGAGTGGTTGACGATATGATGTACATCATTCGGATTAAAATCCTGAAGAATGGGAACAACGATAGCTCCGTAAGTGATGGTGGCCATATAAGCGATGCACCAACGGGCATTGTTCTTACCGATAATAGCAATTTTGTCGCCCCGGCGCAGACTGCAATGTTTGAATAGCAAGTGCAATTTAGCTATCTCTTGCGCCACTTGTCCATAGGAATAACTCTCGTCTTCACCGTAATCGGTATAGCAAGGAAGGTCCCAGTTTTCACGGAAACTCTGCTCGTAGAGTTTGATAAAGTTCTCTTGTATCATTGCACGAAAATTGATGATTTGTGCAAAAGTAGGAAAAATCTAATAATTATATGTAACTTTGTAGCAGAAATGTGTTTAGAATAGATATGATTGATACCAATATATTTCAAGATAAGACAGCGGTTTACTATACATTAGGTTGTAAGTTGAACTTCTCGGAAACTTCTACTATCGGTAAGATTTTGCGGGATGCAGGTGTGCGTACGGCACGTAAAGGAGAGAAAGCGGACATCTGTGTGGTGAACACTTGCTCGGTGACGGAAGTGGCGGATAAGAAATGCCGCCAGGCTATCCATCGCCTGGTGAAGCAGCATCCGGGGGCTTTCGTGGTTGTGACCGGATGTTATGCCCAGTTGAAACCCGAAACCGTTGCAAAGATTGAGGGGGTGGATGTGGTGCTTGGTGCCGAACAGAAAAAAGACTTGCTTCAATATCTCGGCAACCTGCAAAAGAATGAGTCGGGAGAAGCTTATGCTTCGGCGCTGAAAGATATCCATTCGTTTGCACCGTCGTGCTCACGTGGCGACCGTACCCGCTATTTCCTGAAAGTACAGGATGGTTGCGATTATTTCTGCTCCTACTGTACCATTCCTTTTGCCCGCGGACGGAGCCGCAACGGAACAATTGCATCCATGGTGGAACAAGCGCGCCAGGCAGCAGCTGAGGGAGGAAAGGAAATTGTGCTGACAGGTGTCAATATCGGGGATTTCGGTAAAACCACCGGAGAAACTTTCTTCGATCTGGTGAAGGCGCTGGATGAGGTGGAAGGTATCGAACGTTACCGTATTTCCTCCATAGAGCCCAATTTGCTGACTGATGAGATTATAGAATTTGTTTCTCATTCCCGCAGTTTCATGCCTCATTTCCATATTCCGTTGCAGTCCGGTAGTGACGAAGTGCTGAAGCTGATGCGCCGGCGATATGATACGGAACTTTTCGCTTCCAAAGTGCGGAAAGTGAAAGAAGTGATGCCCGATGCCTTTATCGGTGTGGATGTGATTGTGGGCACACGTGGTGAAACGGATGAATACTTTGAGCAGGCCTACGAATTTATCAAAAGCCTGGATGTGACCCAGCTTCATGTGTTCAGCTACTCCGAACGTCCGGGTACGCAGGCATTAAAGATAGACCATGTGGTAACTCCCGAGGAAAAGCACCGTCGGAGTCAGCGCCTGTTGGAGCTTTCGGACGAAAAGACGCATACATTCTATGCCCGTCATATCGGACAAACCTTGCCTGTGTTGCTGGAACGCTCCAAGCCGGGAGCCCCGATGCATGGCTTCACGGCTAACTATATCCGGGTGGAGGTTCCCCACAATAATACATTGGATAATCAGGTGGTGTCTGTTCGTTTAGGCGATTTTAATGAAGACGGAACCGCATTGCAGGGAACTATGCTATTATAATAAGGTATAAGAAAAGTATGAAATCGAAACTTGTCTACTGGCTGACTTACGCCGGCATGTGGCTTCTGGCTTTGCTTCCTTTCCGGGCACTTTATATCTTGTCCGATGGGTTTTATTTTCTGATGCGTCATTTGGTGCATTACCGTCGGAAGGTAGTTCGTAAGAATCTGAAGAACTCTTTTCCCGAAAAATCCAAGGCTGAACTGCGCGAGATTGAGCGTGAGTTTTATCACTATATCTGCGACTACATGCTGGAAGAAATAAAGATGATGCGTATGTCGTTCGAAGATCTTTCCCGCCGTATGGAATATGGTAATACTGAAGAATATCTCGGCATGCTTGAAAAATATGGAGGCATCGTTGTGCTCATTCCTCATTATGCCAATTTCGAGTGGCTGACGGCGATGGGAGCCTTCATGAAACCGGAAGACGTACCCTTGCAAGTGTATAAACCCTTGCGAAACAAGTATATGGATGAAATGTTTAAGATCATCCGTGCCCGTCATGGCGGCTATAATGTGCCGAAACATTCCACTGCCCGCGAAGTGATCCGGTTGCGCCGTGAAGGGAAGCATGTAGTGATCGGACTGATTACCGATCAGTCGCCCAATCGCAATGAAGCCCATCACTGGACTACTTTTCTGAATCAGGATACCGTATTTATGGATGGTGGTGAACGTATTGCCAGGATGATGAATTATCCTGTTTTTTATTGTGAATTGGAAAAACAGGGTAGAGGATATTGCAAAGCATACTTTGATCTGTTGACTGAAACCCCGAAGCAAACTGCCGAGGGAGAAATAACCGAACTTTTTGTGCGCCGCTTGGAGCAGACCATTCGCCGTGCTCCTGCTTATTGGTTCTGGTCGCATAAACGGTGGAAACTCACACGGGAAGATTTAAAGAAACAACATGAATAAGATAGCGGTTGTCATATTAAACTGGAACGGGTGTGATATGCTCCGTTCGTTTCTTCCTTCCGTAGTACGCTTTTCCGAGGCGGACGGTGCGGCAGTGTATGTTGCTGATAATGGTTCTACAGATGCATCTGTAGATATGCTTTGTCGTGAATTTCCTACCGTCCGATTGATTCTGTTGGAAGAAAATCAAGGTTTCGCTGATGGGTATAATATGGCATTGCAAGAGGTCGATGCCGAGTATGTAGTACTTCTCAATTCAGATGTGGAGGTGACGGAACATTGGCTTCAGCCACTGGCTGGCTATATGGATGCTCATCCTGAAGCGGCGGCTTGCCAGCCGAAGATACGCAGTTGGAGGCAGAAGGAGATGTTCGAGTATGCCGGTGCGGCGGGCGGTTTTCTTGATCGTTACGGTTATCCGTTTTGTCGCGGTCGGATTATGGGTGTGGTAGAAGAGGATAAGGGACAATACGACACTATCATTCCCGTCTTTTGGGCTACAGGTGCAGCTTTGTTTATCCGCTTGAAAGATTATCGTGAAGCCGGTGGACTGGATGGACGTTTTTTTGCCCACATGGAAGAGATCGATCTTTGCTGGCGGCTTCGTGCACGTGGCCGGCAGATTGCCTGTGTGCCGCAAAGTGTGGTTTACCATGTAGGCGGTGCTACGCTGAAGAAAGAAAATCCCCGAAAGACTTTCCTCAATTTTCGTAATAATCTTGTCATGCTCTACAAGAACCTGCCATCCCGGGATTTTGCTTCCGTGATGCGTACCCGTGCAGTTCTTGACTATATAGCTGCATTGAGTTTTATACTTAAACTACAGTTCCCCAATGCATTGGCAGTGCTTCGTGCACGGCGTGAATATCGTTTGTTACGTTCTTCTTTTACTCCTGCACGTGAAGAGAACCTGAAAAAAACTTCCCTTTCCGTGATACCGGAATGGACAAAAAACAGTATCTTGGCGCAGTATTATTTACGTGGAAAGAAATTTTTCTCGCAATTATAGCTTTTTCTTTTTACCGATTGTTTATTATTTAAACGGTATTGGCTTATGACAAAATTAGTTAGAAAGATTGGATTGGTGGCGCACGACGCCATGAAGAAAGACCTCATCGAGTGGGTTCTCTGGAACTCCGAATTGCTTATGGGGCACAAGTTTTACTGTACAGGTACTACGGGAACTCTTATTCTTGAGGCTCTTAAGGAAAAGCATCCCGATGTTGAGTGGGATTTTACCATTCTGAAATCCGGTCCCCTGGGTGGTGATCAGCAAATGGGATCCCGCATTGTGGATGGCGAGATTGATTATCTTTTTTTCTTCACTGATCCTATGACGTTGCAGCCGCACGATACGGATGTGAAAGCGCTGACCCGTCTTGCCGGTGTTGAGAATATCGTTTTCTGCTGTAATCGCAGTACGGCAGACCATATTATTTCAAGCCCGCTATTCGTCGATCCGACGTATGAACGCACTATTCCGGATTACACCGGCTACACCAAACGATTTGAAAACAAACCGGTGGTTGCCGAGGCGGTGGAGTCTGCCAAAAAGCGGAAGAAAAAGAGAGGATAAAGTAAGTTCTCCGATAAGAATAAAAAGGGGAGAAGGGCTTCGTATTGGAAAGTCCTTCCCCCCTTTTCTATGTGAAGCTTTCGGATAGTTATAACAAAAATAAGGATGACTTTCTCTATATATCTACACTTTTAAGGATGACTTTTCGCTGTTATGCTACATTTATAAGCTCCTTTCTTTGCCCTTCTCCAATAAAACCAGTAGATTATAAGCGCCAATCCCTATATATCATGTTTTTTGCAGAGTTAATTCCGCAAAAAAACATGATATATAGGGATTTGGGATTGAGGTGTGTTTACAATATATATCCCAGAGAAAAAGTGAAGCTTCTGTTTTTGTATGTATAGTCGTTAGCTTTAGATACGTTCATTAAACTCCAATCAGCTCCAAATGAGAGTTGAAAATGTTTTGCATACTCTACACCAACATTGAATCCGCATCCCCAATCGAATCTTTTATACCCATATTCACCGCTAAAAATGTCACTTTCCGTGTGAAACTTCTTTCCGTTTCTATAAGATTTATGCTTGCCCCACAGTGCTACTCCGGCATATGGACCTACATTGGCGAAAAGTGAAACCGATTTACTGCATTCTATTTTGTATCCTATATGGACAGGAACAACTAAATAGTTGAGATTCTCTGTGTAATGTCTTTCGTCACCGTTTACTGGCGTTGCGTATTGCATTTTATAACCTTTTGCAGATAATTGTAAACCAAATTCTGTATAAAATCCTTTTGTAACGGACGGTATTCCTAGTTCTCCTTTGGCTCCCAAGAGAAGTCCTGCTTGGCATTGGGGTTCTATGTCTCCCATAGGTTTACTTAAATTGACACCGCCAGTGAAGCCGTATTTGAAATCTTGTGCGGATAAGAATGTAGATGTCATACATAGCAGGCAAATTATAGTGAATAGCTTGCTCATTATAAATAAAGACTTTACTTTCATCGTATAATAGTTTTATTAGCTAAGTTTTTAGTCTCGTTTTCTATAGAATATTTATAGTATATATCCCAAAGAAAAAGTGAAGCTTCTGTTTTTGTATGTATAGTCGTTAGCTTTAGATACGTTCATTAAACTCCAATCAGCCCCAAATGAGAGTTGAAAATGTTTTGCATACTCTACACCAACATTGAATCCGCACCCCCAATCGAATCTTTTATACCCATATTCACCGCTAAAAATGTCACTTTCCGTGTGAAACTTCTTTCCGTCTCTATAAGATTTCTCTTTGCCCCACAATGCTACTCCAGCATATGGACCTACATTGGCGAAAAGTGAAACCGATTTACTGCATTCTATTTTATATCCTATATGGATAGGAACAACTAAATAGTTGAGATTCTCTGTAAAATACCTTCCATTAGTTCCGTATTCATACTTGTAACCTTTTGCGGACAGATGTAATCCGAATTCGGTATAAAAACCTTTTGTAACGGACGGTATTCCCAGTTCTCCTTTGGCTCCCAAGAGAAGTCCTGCTTGGCATTGGGGTTCTATGTCTCCCATAGGTTTACTTAAATTGACACCGCCAGTAAAGCCGTATCTGAAATTTTGTGCGTACGATAATGAAGACATCATACACAGTAGGCAAATTGTAGCGAATAGTTTTCTCATCATGAATAAAGTTTTTGTTTTCATCTTGAACTTGTTTTATTGGTTTATGGCGGCAAAGGTAGAGTAATAAAATAGTCTAGAAATATATTTAATTAGACTTTTCTCTTTACTTTCTTTTGTTAGTTAAGCTTTCATTTTTAACTCTCTTTGTTCGCCAGGTTTACTAATAAATTAAAAATATCATGGTTTTTACGAATTTTACTCCGTAAAAACCATAGTATTGAATATGTTTTCGGAAATCTATGATTATATTCTCGTTTATTTCCTGGATAGCTTTTGAATGTGAATTAATAATTTTTGTATTCACTTTGTGTCGATGCCTTTTGTGTGGCATTGCACTCATCGGCATAATGAATAATGCAGATAATAGAATAAATAATAATTTAATTTTCATTACGATAATAGTTTTATTGTTTTCGGCTGCAAAGTTAGGGCAAACAATTCTTATGGATGCATTTTTACAGTCACACTATGAAATCGTAATGTGTTGATGAATAGTTAGATAATGAAATTCATAGTCACATCTTGCTTTCTTCTTTATTCATTCTCTCCTTTAGTCTGTATTTTTTCTGATTGAGAGGATGTGTGTCAGCATAACCAAAACAAATTGCAATAGATAATGGCTCAAGAGAAGTTTCTTGTAGACAAAGGAGCAATTTATCATCTTCCGTCAGTCTGGGATATTCATTTTGGAGGAAAGATATGTAACTTTGATATATTCCGAATACTGTCTTTCTTAATTGTTCCTGCTCCGTAGCTATTAGAGCTTTCATTTGTTTTTTATTCGTGGAGATTTGCCCGGACAGAGTAATTACTCTTTTATAAATACTGCTTTGAGTAAACAACCAATCGAGTAGCTGTTGTTTTTCTTCTTTTAAGTGAGCTATAGCTTGCTCTCTTTCTTCTATTAGCTGTTCTTTATTTTCATGTTCTTGCTTTAAATTGCTTTGCTCTTGTTGTAGTAAGTTAATCATTAACTGATTATTTTCAATAGTGGTTTCTAAAGAGGACAATTTATTTTGTGTTTGTTCTAAGGATCGTTCGTATTGGAGTTGAAGTCGCTTTTTCCGGTTTATGCGGCTTTGATAGATAAGTATGATTAGGAAACAAACGAATACAGAGCCTGCGATGGTACTTCGTACAATGCGATTGCCTCTTATTTGTTCCTCTCTTACTCGCATTTTTGTGTTGTATTCATAGATCAGTTGTTGTATTTCGGTTGATTGTTCCATGTAACATAAAGAATCTATGATGGCAGATTGCTCCTCCAGATAGGTATTTGCTGTTTTGTAATCTCCGTTGTCTTTTTCAAGGTTATATAAACTTTTTAAACAGGAGATTTTACCTTCAATGGGTATGTCCTCCAAGCTTTTATTTAAATAATATCTGGCTGAGTCTTTGTTTCCTCCTGTCTTTAAGAGCAGGTCTCCGAGATTGAAATAGTAATTTCCATGATTTTCTCTTTGTGGTAGTTCTATAAGAGCTTTCTGTGCATAATACAAGGCTGAATCAAGTTCGTCAAATCCATCAAATTCCAGACTTAAATTGTGTTTGGACATAGCAATCTGTAGAGAATCTCCTGAGGAAATAGCATAGTTTAACGCTTCGCGCTGGAACATCAGGGTAGAATCTTCTTCATCTATTATGCAGTAATATGTACTAATATTGTTTAGTGCCATTGATTTGTCTAATTCTGTGGTACAGCACTGATACAAAGCTTTGTACATCCCAAATGATTCGTCATAATACCCGGCATCAAAATAGATATTCCCTAATGAACTGAGTAATAGATTTTTCGTTTTAAGTTCTTTCGGAAAATTTTGTATGATGGTCAATCCTTCCTGAAGATATGAGATAGCTTCTTTTTCCTCTTCCATTTCTACCGCCAGTCTTCCTTTATAGAGCAACGCTACTGCTTTTTCTTTCTCGTCATCGTCATAATACTCTAATGCTACATTCAGCAGTGAGTCGCAAGGTAGCAGAGATTGTTTGCATTTATCCGTTGCACGTGCAAGTAGCAGTGCATAACGCGCGCATTCATTGTCGGAAAGTTCTTCTATTTCTTCCGGCGGTAAATCCAATAATCGGAGTACACTGTCGGGATGTTCTTCCATGAGTGCATCGGCATGTGAGAATAATGTTCCTGTTTCGCTTTTGTGTGAACAAGAAGATAGTAGTAATAAAACAGTAAGTAATGCTGTCGTTATTTTTAGGTTTGTCATAAGGTCGGTTATTTTGTTGGCGGCAAAGGTATGGATAAATATTGATTTTATTAATAAAACGTTTGTAATTTAATGAAAGCGAAGTTTGTAGTGAAATATATGAATGGAAAGGAAGAAGATATGTATTGATATATAAGTGTTTGTAGTGTACTGAATAAGTTGACACTTCAAAAATCGAAAATAAAGATGAAATATTCGAAAAAGAAGTACAACTATTACAGTGATGATGAACGAATGTCTTATATTCGTGAGTATTTATCAAGTCCCGAGAGCAAATCTCAGTTTTGTAAGCGTAACGGCTTTTGTGCCAAGCTTCTTACTTATTGGCTTAACAAGTATCAAATGGAAGACAAAGCTATGGGTATATCACCTAAACCGGTAAATAGCGATGCTATTGATTCTAGTATTTCTGAGCTCCAGAAAGAACTATCGCTATTGCGTGCTGAGAACCGTAAACTTCATCGGTCTCTTGCTGATGAAAGTTTACGTCATGAGGCGTGCGAAGAACTCATCAATCTTGCTGAATCCACGTATCATATCAAGGTACGAAAAAACTCCGATGCCAAGTAATCGACACCTTGTCACAGAGGCACTCAACCCGACGCAAACATGGTTGTATAAAGTTCCTCTGTGATTACTTCGGCATAACCCGACAAGGTTATTACAAGCATGTGAACCGGCATTTGGAGGTTGATATCCTTACCACAAGCATCGTGTTGTACTGCAAGGAACTGTTGGAACTCATGCCCAAAGCTGGTATGCGCGAGTTATACGCCTGCTGCGTGAGTAAGTTTGGACCAAAGATGGTTATCGGTCGTGATCGTTGTTATGACATTTTTCGCTCCAATGGTTTGTGTCAACGTACAAGTCGCAAGCGTCCTAAAACAACGAATTCGAACCATAATTACTATATCTACCCCGATCTGTTGAATGTTACACCCAAATTTGTCGCTACGCGATTGGGCGCTATGGTAGTGGCGGATATAACCTACGTAAACACCGGTCAGGGCTGGGCTTACCTCTCGTTGCTTACCGATGCGGCAAGTCGTGCCATCGTGGGATATGCACTTTACAAAACTCTTGAGACGGAGGGACCCTTGAAAGCTTTGGAGATGGCAATATCATTCTATGAGAAGTATCACATAGACATGAGCACTCTTATTCATCATTCCGACCGGGGTGTCCAGTATTGCTCAAATAAATATGTAGAGAGGCTTAAAGAGCATCAAATCAACATCAGTATGACGCAGTGTGGTGATCCTTTGCATAATGCATTGGCTGAAAGAATGAACAACACCATTAAAAACGGTTGGCTATTCGACTGTGATGATGAGAGCTTCGAGCAAGTAAGCAAGCGCATTGAAGATGCTGTATATGTATATAATCATGTGCGGCCTCATCAAGGGATAAACATGAGGACACCTATGGAAGTGCTCAGAGAAACGGTAGAATTTACAGCATAATACCCGCTCGTCGGGACGGGTGGTCCCGCCCCTTGCCGCTAGGGCGATCCCCGACCGAAGAGTTTTTGTTTGTTGGCAACATTACATTTTCCTGAAAAAGGCTTGCGTAAATAAAGGAAGATGCATAAATTTGCAAGCACCAACAAAAGACAACTAAAATAGGAATAAGAAAAAACAAAAGTAAACCTGTTTAGATATTAAAGTATATTGAGTAAACTAATCCAGTTATAACAAACGAAGTTGTCAACTAAAACCAGTACACATCAGTTTGAAGTTTCCTGCGCTTGGGAACTGTAGTTTCTCCTCATAGAAACTCGAGTTTCCTTTAGTGGGAACGCTCGTTTCCTTTAATGGAAACTGTCGTTTCCTTTAATGGGAATTATCGTTCCCTTTGTGGAAACCGAATCCAACTTAGTGCTGACAAACCGTTTGTCAGCACTCATCATCACGTTGTCAGCACTGCAAGCAAACCCCCATCAATAAAGGGATTGAAGTATGTCAGTGCTGGAGTGCTGACAACTTTGCAAAAAAACTTATTGTAGTCAGGCTCTTTCGCAGTGCACTTCCACTCCTGCCGCATCCATATCGGCTCCCATAGGTGGATTACGCTTGGCAAGCTTCAGCTCAATGCCTTTCACGGTGGGGAAGGTGCGGAACAGTCGTTTCACGATACGCCCACAGACGTGTTCCAGCAATTTGGAGGGGATATCCATTTCTGCTTTAATGTTTTCGTATACATCGGCATAGCTCACGGTGTGCGTCACGTCGTCCGTCTCGGCAGCACGGGCAATGTCGACTTTCAACCTCAGGTTAATGACAAACTCATTACCCACTTCGCGTTCCTGTTCACCTACACCATGATAGGCAAAGAAACGGACATTATCAAGAAATATGTAACTGTTCATAATCAAATAGAATAACTGGTATGTGACAAAAATAAGAATTTCCTATCATTGAACAAAGAAAACGGGCGGATAAGTCTTTGAACCTATCCGCCCGTTTGGCAACCGGGAGTGTGGCGATTATCCTTTCCGTCCCGTCTGTTCTATCAATCCTTTAATCTTTTCGTTCAGGCTTTCCGCTTTCATCAGTTGTTCTAACGTCAGGTGCATGCGGTAGCGCCAGTAATGTCTGGGGTTGGCAGGCACGTTGATGCGTTCTTCCTGTACATTGGGGTTGCGCCATTTTCCGTCCATAGCCATCCAGTCCTGCAGGGAGAGGATGCACAGTATGGAGTTACTGTAAAGATGGTTGCGTACCACTTGTTCGCAAAGTTCCGGAGTGGCAACGGCTGGTGCAGCGCCGTAATGTCCCAGCATGGTGTTGTAGTACCGTTGCGTTTGTTGGAAATCTTCTTCCCACCAGCCGCGTAGCGTAGACATATCATGCGTAGAGATGGTGCAAACCGAGCGGTACGGATACCAGTCCGGATGTCCGAATTCCTGTGAAGGATCTTTCGGCATGCGCTGTATTTCCAGACTAAGGATGCGCAGGTCATTCATCACCCAAGCTACACAGTCGGGGATCATGCCGAGGTCTTCACCGCATACCAGCATACGGGTGGATTGCGTCAGTTGCGGCAACTTCTTCATGGCTTGTTCGCGCCAGAACTCGTTGTGGCGATGATAGTAATACTGATCGTACAAACGATTGAATGCCGCCTTCTCCCAATCATTCAGGGCACGGTAAATGTAATCGTGTTGTACGCCGATGCGTGGATGGAATTTGTTCGGATCTTCACGGTCGGGCACAAACAGTACGTCACTGATTAATGCGTACAGTCCGTCGCGTATCCAAATGCTGTCTTCGTCCGTCTTTCCGGCAAAGTAAGCCTCTACTTTGCGCTGTGTGTCGAACTCGGGACGCATGCGATATATTTCCCATGTTTCCGTAGGCTCTATGAAGGTCTGCTTTACATAATCAGTATGCGGGCCGAACATTTGTCCGAGGAAGTATTCATGGATATAGGGTTTCGTAAAGAAATCTTCGCGGAATGCCATTCCGTAGCCTTCTATTTCTTCGCGCGTCATCGGCAGGGCGGGAACAAACTGCCCCAGCAGTCCGTGTACGGCATGCATCGGGATTTCCCAAATACGGAAGAAGCCCAGGATGTGGTCGATACGATAGGCGTCGAAGTATTCCGACATCTTGCGGAAACGCTTCATCCACCAGGAATAACCGTCTTTCTCCATTACGTCCCAGTTGTAAGTAGGGAGGCCCCAGTTCTGGCCGTTCACGGAGAAGTCATCGGGTGGTGCACCCGCTTGTCCGTTTAGGTTGAAGTAGTAGGGTTCTGTCCACGCTTCTACGCTGTTGCGGCTGATACCGATAGGAATGTCACCTTTCAGTACTACACCATTGGCTCGTGCGTGTTCCGTTGCAGCCAGCAGTTGCAGGTGCAGGTGGAACTGGATGAAGAAGTAGATGGCGATATGCGGATAGTCGGGAGATTCCGGTTGGCATAACTTTTCTATTTCTTCTGCTTTATATTCTGTGAATTTCGGCCATTCGCGGAAATTAGGTGTCTTGTAGGCATCGCGCAGATAGCTGAACACAGCGTATGGCTGTAACCATTCTTTGTTGTTTTCGAAGAACTTCCGGAAGGCATCGGATGCCAGAACTTGTTCGCCTTCCTGTTTGTATATCAGGCGGAAGAACTCCCATTTTGTCTGGTTTACTGCTTCATAGTCCACGGTAGGCAGGGCATTCAGCTCTTTCTGCCGTTTATTGAATTCTGCCATTGCTTTTTTGTCCTTCAGCGTACCCATCTGTTTCAGATCCGCATACATGGGATGGAAAGCATAAATGGAAATGCTGCTGTATGGATAAGAATCCGTCCATGTATGCGTCATGGTAGTATCGTTGATAGGCAATATCTGTACGGCTTTCTGATGGGTAAGTACTGCCCAGTCTATCATCTGCCTGAGATCGCCGAAGTCGCCTACGCCGAAGCTCTTTTCGGAGCGCAGCGAGAAGATGGGCACGGCTACTCCGGCACCTTTCCAGTCGGGCAGGGCGAAGTAGACGTAACGGTCACCGATTACCAGTGTTTCGTTAGCGCCTATCTGCGGATCGGCCATGTAGCGGTTGGGGTTGTTCTCCCATGCCACGGCACGACGTTCTTTCTTATTATAAAGGATGAATTTATACTCCAGCGGGAAGCTGATTTTTGAGGCGTCTACTTCAACCTGCCATTCGGGGAAGTTGGCATCGCTCATCAGGACGGCTTTATCCGCATCCCAGTCTCCCAAGACTTTTTGGTTGCCGCAAATACCCAGGCAGTGGTCATTGTCGATGCACGGAGCATAAGCCTTGATCAATAATCCTTTCTTGTGGCTCTTTGGAGCGGCGCTACGTTCGGGATGTGCAAGCAGGGACTCCGTGAAAGCAGACGTGTAGAAATATTGCTGTTCGGGCAGATTCTTCCAACAGTCTTGCAGGCGGTAGACTTTCTTCTTGTCAGCCGATACATAGAGCGTGCGGGGAAGGCTGTTCCACTCCGTACGTGTATCTTTGCCGTCGCGATAAATGTGATAACTGTATTGTACGATGCCGTTTTCAGGCGCTTGAATGTCCGCATCTAAAGTCCAGTGAATGCCATCCACTGTTTGTAAAGGTATGGCTTTACCAGGCTGGTTGTTGCCCAGTTCAAGAATAGATCCTAAGACTCTGACCTCTTCACCCCAACTTGTGCGGTACTCGATATGAAAAGATAGTATCATATAATATTAGATTTAGTAATAGCTGCATTGACTATGCAAGTATAGACATTATTCCGCATAATCAAGCAGCTACCGCTATCTAAGTTTTTCAAATTCCTATGCAAACGTTTGTGCTTGCATTTCGCAGGTCTGTTTTTATCCGCAACGTGAAGCTCCGCAAGTGGTACAAATGAGGCAACCCTCTTGATATACAAGTGTTTCATTGCCGCAATTCGGACACTTCTTGCCTTTGGCTTCTGTACCGTCCGTTATGTATTTCTTCAATGCGCGTTCCACACCGTTCTTCCAGGTGTTGATGCTTTCGCTGTCCAGTTGCAAAGAGCCGACCAGCTTGATAACCTGTTCGATAGGCATACGATAACGCAATACTCCGGAGATCAGTTTGGCGTAGTTCCAGTATTCCTTGTTGAACTTTTCGGACAGACCTTCGATGGTGACTTTATATCCGCGTTTGTTCTGGAACTGGAAGTCGTAACGCTTGCTGCCGTCCTTGTCCACCTTCTTAATAATGTGTCCGGAAGTAACGTTCTTCGGCAGAATGATACCTTCGTCATCGTCCTGAAGACCGGTGAAGATTTCGTAAGGATGTCCGTCCAGCAAACCGACGAATGCCACCCACTTTTCTTTGTTATTCTGGAAACGTACGATGTCGGCATCCAGAACTGACGGACGGGTTTCTACTACCGTAGGCGGTTTGCAAGGAGGCATTTCTTCTTTCTTATCGCTCTTGGCAGAAATGAGTACGCCCGAACGTGAACCGTCACGATAAACCGTACAACCTTTACAGCCGGATTTCCATGCCTCTACATACAGACGGTTTACCAGGTCTTCATCCACGTCGTTCGGCAGGTTGATGGTCACGCTGATGGAGTGGTCTACCCATTTCTGGATACGTCCCTGCATCTTGACTTTCATCAGCCAGTCTACGTCGTTTGAGGTTGCTTTATAATAAGGTGATTGCTCAACCAATACATCGATCTCTTCTTGTGTGTAACGTTTAGAAGGATTGTGCCCTTGTGCTTCCATCCATGTAACAAACTTGGGATGGAAGACGATATATTCTTCAAAAGCATCTCCTGTTTCATCCACGAAGTCTACGTGTACGTTGGTGTCGTTCGGATTTACTTTACGGCGACGCTTGTATACGGGCAAGAATACAGGCTCGATACCTGAGGTGGTCTGAGTCATCAGACTGGTGGTACCCGTCGGTGCAATGGTGAGGCAGGCAATATTGCGCCGACCGTATTTCTTCATATCCTCATACAACTGGGGATCTGCTTCGCGCAAACGGTTGATGAACGGATTATTCTTTTCACGTTCGGTATCGTAAATTTCGAATGCGCCACGCTCTTTTGCCATCTCTACCGATGAACGGTAAGCACTCAGGGCAACGGTCTTGTGTACTTTTTCAGAGAATTCGGTAGCTTCTTCCGTACCGTAACGCAATCCCAGTGCAGCAAGCATATCACCTTCGGCAGTAATACCTACACCGGTACGGCGTCCTTGTCCGCTCTTCTTATAAATCTTGTCCCACAATATACGTTCTGTATGTCTCACATCTTCGCTTTCGGGGTCAGCATCAATCTTTTCCATGATGCGTTCTATCTTCTCCAATTCCAGATCGATGATATCGTCCATAATGCGTTGAGCCAACGCTACATGTTTCCGGAACAATTCAAAGTCAAAGTATGCATCCGGTTTGAAGGGGTTTACCACATAAGAATAAAGATTGATAGCCAGCAAACGGCAGGAATCATACGGGCACAAAGGAATTTCACCGCATGGATTGGTGGAAACTGTGCGGTATCCCAGGTCTGCATAGCAATCGGGTACGGATTCTTTTAATATGGTATCCCAAAACAATACACCCGGTTCTGCCGATTTCCATGCATTGTGAACGATCTTCTTCCACAAATTGGTTGCGTTGATTTCCTTCTGCACAGTTGGTTCGGCAGCATTGACAGGATATTGTTGAATATATGGAGTACCTGTGATAGCAGCAGTCATAAATGCATCGTCCAGTTTCACAGATACGTTTGCACCTGTTACTTTGCCTTCCGTCATTTTAGCATCGATGAATGCTTCTGAATCGGGATGTTTAATAGATACACTTAGCATCAGTGCGCCACGCCGTCCGTCCTGAGCGACTTCACGCGTAGAATTGGAGTAACGCTCCATGAATGGCACCAGGCCGGTAGAGGTTAAAGCCGAATTTTTCACCGGAGAACCTTTCGGGCGGATGTGCGACAAATCGTGTCCTACACCACCACGGCGTTTCATGAGTTGTACTTGTTCTTCGTCTATTTTGAAGATGGCACCATAAGAATCCGCCTCTCCATCTACTCCGATCACGAAGCAGTTAGACAAAGAGGCTACCTGATAGTTGTTACCAATTCCGGTCATCGGACTTCCCTGCGGAACGATGTACTTGAAGTGGTCGAGCAGATCGAATAGTTCCTCTGCACTTAATGGATTAGAGTATTTAGCCTCGATGCGGGCTACTTCATTGGCTATTCTCCAATGCATGTCTTCCGGAGATTTCTCGTAAATATTTCCGAAAGAGTCTTTTACTGCGTACTTGTTTACCCAAACACGCGCAGCTAACTCGTCGCCCTGAAAATATCGTAAAGATTCTTCATAAGCTTCCTCGTAAGAATAAGTTTGTTTTTCCACGATTCTTTTTTCCTTAGATTTATTTTTTAATAAGTAAGAGTGTAGAAGTAATACCTATCATTAACAAATGCGATTGCAAAGCTAAGAATGTTTTTTATTATAGCAAAATAAAAACAGAATAAATTATGAACAGGCTGTGAGATTTCCATTTTTGAATAATAGTTTGCTGATTTATAAAATATTAGCATTATTGTATGAACAAAAAGTTTCCAAAAAAGAAAATTGTTTTTAGCCTTTGATTAAACAGGCCAATTGTTTTTAGAAAACATAGATAAACTTTAAACTCGTTCTTTGACAACAATTCGCTATTCTTTTTCTATATTTGCAAAAAAATAAAAGAATGGAAATCCTAAAACAGAGAAGAACAATCCGCAAATATCAGCAGAAAGATATTTCTTCAGATTTGTTAAATGATTTGCTTGATTCTGCATTTCGGGCCTCTACAGTCGGAAATATGCAGGTGTACAGTGTAATTGTAACGCGTGATGCAGAACGGAAAGCTAGGTTGGCACCGGCTCATTTCAATCAGCCGATGGTGAAAACTGCACCTGTGGTTTTGACATTTTGTATAGACCTGCGCCGTTTTACTAAATGGTGCGAACAGCGAAAAGCAACTCCCGGGTATAATAATTTAGAGTGGTTCGTAACCGGCTCTGTAGATGCCTTGCTGGCAGCACAGACTTTTTGTGTGGCTGCGGAAGAAAAAGGATTAGGTATATGTTATCTGGGTACGACGACTTATAATCCGCAAATGATAATCGAAGCCCTGGAGTTACCAGAATTGGTATTTCCTATTACAACAGTGACGGTAGGTTGGCCTGCCGAGGAGCCTGCACAGGTAGATCGATTGCCGCTGGAAGCTATTGTACATGAGGAGACGTATCATGATTATACTCCTGAGGATATAGATCGCCTGTATGCCTATAAGGAATCTTTGCCCGAAAATAAGCAGTTTATTTTTGAAAACAACAAAGAAACCTTGGCTCAAGTCTTTACGGATGTACGTTATAAGAAAGAAGATAACGAAGTAATGTCGGAGAATCTTTGGAAAGTAATAAAAAAGCAGGGTTTTTAACCCTGCTTTTTTAATGATGCTTGGATATCATCTATTTCTGCGCGGAAAGTTTTGTCTACTTCCCGTAATTCTTTAATGGTTTTGCAGGCGTGCAATACGGTTGCGTGATCTTTGTGGCCTATTAATGCGCCTATCTTAGCCGTCGAAAAATCTGTATAGGATTTAGCGAGAAACATGGCTATCTGGCGTGCCTGTACCACTTCGCGTTTTCGTGATTTAGTATGGATGGTAGCGGTATCCAGTGAGAAATGCTTGCATACCACATTGATGATGTCGTCAACGGTAACCGCTTTACTTTCACTTTTCACTACCTTCCGCACAATGCGTTGCGCCAGTTCCAGATCAATTTCCTTATTATATATAGTAGAATGCGCCATGATGGAGATGACGATACCTTCCAAGTCACGCACGCTGTCACCCACATTTTCTGCAATATAATCAATTACTTCCGGAGGGAACTGTAAACCGTCACGATGTATCTTATTGCGCAGGATGTTCTTGCGTAATTCTACAGTCGGTCTTTCCAGTTCAGCTACCATACCCCATTTGAAACGGGTGATGAGTCGTTCTTCCATGCCTTGCAATAATACGGGAGCACGGTCTGAAGTCAGAATAAGCTGTTTACCGTTTTGGTGTAAGTGATTAAAGATATGAAAGAATGTATTCTGTGTTTTGGTAACACCGGCAAATTCTTGAATATCATCAATAATCAATATGTCAATTGATTGGTAGAAGTTGATAAAATCGTTTGTAGTATTGTTACGTACAGAGTCGGTATATTGTACCTGGAACAGATGTGCTGATACATATAGCACTCTCTTGTCCGGATAGAGTTCTTTGATTTTTGTGCCGATAGCATTTGCAAGGTGCGTCTTTCCCACACCCGACGCTCCATAGAAAAACAGCGGATTGAAAATTGTTTTCGCCGGGTTCTGAGCGACAGCTTCTGCTACGCTGCGTGAAAGTTTGTTGCTATAGCCTTCTATAAATGTTTCGAAGTTGTATTCAGGATTCAGATGCGGATCTAAATCTGCAATAGGAGCTTGTGGTATTTCTCTGCCGATTACCTTTTTCTGTGGAATAATAGTGCGGGGAGTAGATTCGAGATTGACGGTAGTACGTGAACTCTTATCCACCATAACATTATACAATAACTTGGTACCATCACCAATAACTTTATATAGAGTTTTACGCAACAAGTCAACAAACTTGTCCTCCAAAAACTCATAGAAGAACTGGCTGGGTACCTGTACGACCAGCGTCTTGTCCTCATATTTTAAAGGTATGATGGGGAGAAACCATGTTTTGTATGTCTGCTCCGGAACATTGTCTCTGATGATTTCAAGACAGCGGTTCCATAGCCCGACATGATTTAATTCACTCAT